>NZ_LMQU01000001.1:0-627480 GCF_001425445.1 Devosia sp. Leaf420
CGGTTTCGGCTTCCTCTCGGCGGGTGAGGGCGTCGGTCACAGCAACTTCAACGCCGCCGCCGAGCTGGTAGAGGCCGGTCGACGCATTGTTGGCGGTCGAAACGCCAACACCACCGATTGCATAGACGAGGACCGAATCGGTCACGACTGCGCCAGCGCGGAGGTTTGCAAAGAACTCACCCGAAGAGGTGACGTTGTTGCTCCAGAGGTAGTCACCGGTGACTTCAACGCCGAGCAGGAGCGGCGCGAACACCAGCATAGAGGCCATCCCACGAGAAACCAGCAGATTCATAGATCGGCTGCGGGGTGGTCGGGATGATGAGGTCAGCAGCCTGAGCGGCAACCGAACCGAGAGCGGCGATCGAAACGCCAACGAGGAGAGTACGAAGAGTCATGAGGAGCCCTCAAATAGAATCCGTTGATGCCCTCAAATTGGCAGACACCTCGATGCGCTGCAATGGTACCGGCATTCACATCGGACATCCGCAGGCGTCTTTTCACTAGGTGTAACCAAAGCAACACACTTCTGTTCAGCAGCTGTTAATGGATGCCAAAAAACCAAACGGCGAACCGACAGAAGTCGGTTCGCCGCAAGGGTGCAAGAATAAAGCTCCCGGCGACAAGCGCCAGGAACTAGACATTCTTAGAAGTGGTAGAACACACCAACGGTGGCCTTGGCCGTTTCGAAGAACGGATCAGCAGCACCGGTGTTGGTGAAATCCCCCTGGCCAACAACTTCACCGCGGACGGTGATGGCGTCGGTCACAGCAACTTCAACGCCGCCGCCGAGCTGGTAGAGGCCGGTCGACGCATTGTTGGCGGTCGAAACGCCAACACCACCGATTGCATAGACGNATAGCCGATGAATTGCACGATTGCCAACACCACCGATTGCATAGACGAGGACCGAATCGGTCACGACTGCGCCAGCGCGGAGGTTTGCAAAGAACTCACCCGAAGAGGTGACGTTGTTGCTCCAGAGGTAGTCACCGGTGACTTCAACGCCGAGCAGGAACGGGTCGACGGGGAGGAAGTTCACGCCGACAACGCCACCGATGACGCCGTAGGTGGTGTTGTTGACCTGGGAAGCATATTCTTGGCCAGCGGTGTTGCCGACGAACTGACCACCGGCGCGAACACCAGCATAGAGGCCATCCCACGAGAAACCAGCAGATTCATAGATCGGCTGCGGGGTGGTCGGGATAGATCGGAAGAGCACNTTGGCCAGCGGTGTTGCCGACGAACTGACCACCGGCGCGAACACCAGCATAGAGGCCATCCCACGAGAAACCAGCAGATTCATAGATCGGCTGCGGGGTGGTCGGGATGATGAGGTCAGCAGCCTGAGCGCCACCAACCATCAGAGCAGCGGCAGCAACGCCGAGCGAGAGAGAACGTACAAACATATCTTGCACTCCCAATAGAGTTAACCGTAGTCGCCGGACTAATGACTCAAGGGGTGATGAGAGGCAACCCCGCCCCGACACATATTAGGCGGTGAGGATAAGTTTTCATGACCAAAATCGGCCATGTGTTGCCATAAGGTCGCTACTTTGGTTCAGTTTGATACAAATTGACGCAATTTCCGGGAGGCCAAGGCCAAAATGCGTAATCGTACAGCCTCTGAAATAAGGCAGCGACGGCTTGTCTTGCCACATTGTTGCCGGAAATGCAAATGGCCTCGCAAGGATTGCGAGGCCATTTTTCATGATTCTGTAAGAATCAGGTTTGTTCGGTCAAGTCTGATCAGAAATGGAAGGCGGCGCCGACCGTGAACTGGTCCTTGGGATTGTTTCCTTCGACAGGAAAGCCGTGCAAATATTGGGCGCGAACAGACATATTGTCGGTGACCGCGACTTCGACGCCGCCACCTAGCAACACGTCACTCTCCTCGGGCACGCCCAGATCGATGCCGTAGCCGCCGGCGGCATAGACGACGACATTATCGGAAACGACCAGACCGGCGCGACCGAGGAGCTGGCCATAGCTGGTGTCGAGATTTCCCCCGGTGACGCCCTGCACCGCGACTTCAGCGCCAAGCAGATAGAAATCGAATTGGGCGTTTACGCCGGCCATGGCGCCGAGACCATATTGCATCCCGCCGGCGTCGCTATTTTGGATGCCGCCATAGAGCCCTCCGTAAAAGCCGCTCCAGTCAAAACCGGCGTCTTCATAAACTGGAAGTTCGGCTGGGGTGCTCGTGGGCACGGTGATGAGATCGGCTGCAAAAGCGGAGCCCGACATGAGGGCGGTGGCAAGCGTTGCCAGGGCGATCTTCTGAGACATGCGCATCGCGGTTCTCCTTAGCATTGCGACCATCAGGTAAGTTGCAAACGGCAGATCAAACTGCTCGTTCCCTGATGGTCCTTTGCGGCCCACGAGCGATGCACATGTGCAACAGGTCTCGCGCGGCCAAGGCGAACTTCATTGGGCAATCGGGCTTCAAGCGGACGATGAGCGGGCTAAAAGAAGGCGCCCGCCAATCGTTGCCCGGAGGTCACAGTGTCAGGAGGCGGCGAGTTCGCCAACGAGGACGGGATCGGCGCGGTAGTCAGACGGAAAGAGCGAAGCGAGCGCGTCGATCTTGGGCAGGTCGTTGCGCACGATATAGGGCCAGGTCGGGTTCAGCGTCAGGAAATCCTGATGATACTGCTCGGCGGGATAGAAGCCCTTGAACTGCTCGATGGTGGTTACGATCGGACCATCGAACTTTTTGAGGGCGTCGAGCTCAGCAATGTAGGCTTTGGCCGTGTCGGCCTGTGCCGCGTTGAGCGCGAAAATGGTCGAGCGGTATTGCGTGCCGCGGTCCGGTCCCTGGAAATTGAGCTGAGTCGGGTTGTGCGCGACGGAGAAATAGATCTGGAGAATTTTGCCGAAGCTGATGACGGTGGGGTCGTAGGTCACTTCGACCGTTTCGGCGTGACCAGTGTCCCCGCGCGAGGATTGATCATAGGTGGCCGTCTCGGCGCTGCCGCCAGCATAGCCTGAAACGGCCCGGGTCACGCCTTTGACGTGTTGGAAGACACCCTGAACACCCCAGAAGCAGCCGCCGGCGAGCACAGCTTTGGCGCTCGAGCCGGTTTCCTTGAGGTCTTTGGACGGAGGCGGAATTTCGACCGGCTCCTCCTGGGCCATCGATGGGCCAGACATGAAGGGCAGGGAAAGAATCGGGAGGGCAGCGAGGCCGCCGAGCAAGGAGCGGCGCGAGAGCTGAAAGCGCGGAGACGAGGACTGCATAAGACACCTGAGTTGCGAGGCGTCCCAGTCATAATCCCCCTGCCCCAACTTGCGTAGACACAAGTTGGAGAGACAGATCAGCAAACGACTAAGTGATCAAATTGCTCGTTTAGGATTTTAGAAGATCTTCGTTTCTTCACCACCCACATCTTCAAAACTGAAGGAAAGGGTGGCGCGAGAGACGGGGCTCGAACCCGCGACCTCCGGCGTGACAGGCCGGCGCTCTAACCAACTGAGCTACTCCCGCATCGGCGAACCGTGTGGCCCGCTGAACGTGACGCTGATGTACCCAGCCCCTATTCCTAAGTCAAGCGCTGCAAACGGCATCGGGCATAAAAACTCCACAGTGCACGATTGGCCTGTGGAAAACTCTTGAGGTTCAAATGATAAGCCGGGTTCGCTCACCTGGGAGATGAGGTCGATACTCCTGATTTACGGGTTTTGGATTGTGGCGCGGCAGAGGATGCGGGCCGCGGTCGGCTTCTAGCCTCAAGAAGGATCACAAAGCCAGTGTTATTTCAGATAGCGGGGCTCAGTCTGCGGTTATGGCGCGCAAGACCTGGGCGTAGGTGGATTTGTCCTGGTCCTTGCCATCGCGGCACTGCTTGGTGCCGATGGCGATCTGTGCGATATCAGGCGCCCTGCTCCCGCTTATCGGGAAAGATTTGGCCGCGGTCGAAGCGGTTTGGTGGTCGCTGTGCTCGTTGAAGTGGATAGCTGCGACATTGGCCTTGGCTTGATTCTGGAAAAGCACGACGACGCAAACATAGTCATCGTCCTTAAGATCGTAATTTGTGAGGATGGCTTCGACCTGCAGCGCACCACTGCCATGGGCGAGGATGAGATCAACCCACTGATTCCGCTTCCAGTCCCATTTGCCATGGAAGATATGGCATGGCGCGCTCGATCCGAGATCCTGGCATTCGGCGAGTTTCACCATACGCCAATCGTAGCCCGTCCAATCGCTGCGGCTATCATTGGCGACAGCACCAGGCGTCAAGGTCATTGCAGCGAGGATTGGGACGAACTTGGAAAGGAACATTGCCGCATTGTTGCGCAGGGAACACCGCGCCGCAACGGGCTGCGATATCTTGAAGCTTCACCAAGGGAGACTGGTGGGCGATGACGGACTCGAACCGCCGACATTCTCGGTGTAAACGAGACGCTCTACCAACTGAGCTAATCGCCCGTCCGACACAGCGTGTCTGGAACGAGGCTCTGATTAGGGGGCTTGCCCTGCCCCGTCAACTGCAAAACAAAACGGCCCCACGTTTTCCGCGGGGCCGCCTGGCAGAATGCGCTAAAAGCAAAGCTCTTAGTTGATCGCGTCCTTGAGGCCCTTGCCGGGCTTGAACTTGGCCTGGTTCGAGGCCGGAATCTGAATTTCTGCGCCGGTGGCAGGATTGCGGCCGGTCGAGGCCTTGCGCTGGGAAACGGCAAAGGTGCCGAAGCCAACGAGACGAACTTCATCACCCGACTTAAGGGCGGCGGTGATGGCTTCGAACACTGCGTCAACCGCTTCAGCGGCCTGAGCCTTCGTGATCGTTGCCTTGTCGGCAACGACGCCAACCAGATCGTTCTTGTTCATTGCGTATCCTCACGGTGAATGCCCGCCCTCGCTGGCGTAGCTTTAGGTGGCGGCAACCCTTGGTCGATTCTAGCTCGCACGCAAGTGTTTCCGCCGTTTTGGCGAGGCCGAACGGTACGGAAATGTTAATGGCGCGGAATTTTGCACCCGACAAGGCCGAACTCGCCCGAAAACCGGGCTTTTCACCATCATTCCGCCGGTTTTTCTGCTGTGGCGGGCATGGTTCGGATACCAGCCATCAACGGAAGCGCCAGAAGGTAAATAACGATAGCCACCATCCAGATGAGTCCTGGCCAATCTTGGCGCACTCCCGCGTAGATGTAACTGAAGAGTAGCGGACCAAAGACGGAAGCGATGCTGACGATGCTGGCCATGACGCCCTGGAGCTGACCCTGACGATCCGCATCGACCTGTCGCGTGGCGAGAGATTGCAATGCGGGCATGCCTATGCCGCCCAAGGCGAAGATGGGCGCCATGGCAAAGAGTACCCAACCGTGACCTGCGAAAACCAGCGTCAGCATAGCGCCGATCTCAAAGGTCATCCCGACGATCAAGGCCCAGCGTTCGCCGAGGCGCGCGACGGCAGGACCGGTGAGGAATGCTTGCGCGAGGGCATGAAAAACGCCGAAGGCGCCAAGGGACAGACCAATCATCATGCCGTTGAAGGCAAAGCGATCCTCGCTGAACTGCGCCCAGGCCGTGCCATAGACGGTGCCGACGAAGTTCATGATGAGGAAAATCGCCATCAGCGGCACCAGCGCCTTGAAGTTGAACGCCCAGGCGAGCGGCTTGAAGGGGTTGAGGGTCGACCAGGTGAACTGCGCCTCGGGCTGACCGTGCCGCGATTCTGGCAGCACGAAGAGCGCTAGGGCAAAATTGATGCCGTTGAGCGCGGCAGCGGCAAGAAATGGCGCATGAAGCCACCAATCGCCCAAAACGCCACCAAGGACAGGACCGATGATGAAGCCGACGCCGAACATAGCGTGGAAGAGACCGAAGCGTTCGGCGCGCTCTTGTTCAGGAGTTATGTCAGTAATGTAGGCGGTCGCCACGGCCATATTCGCGCTGGTGACGCCAGCAATGGCTCTGCCAATGACCAGCATCCAGAGGTGGGGCGCCAGCGCCATGATCAGATAATCGATCGCAGCGCCGGCTAGCGAAACGAGCAGAACCGGGCGACGACCGAAGCGATCACTAAGCACGCCGAGGATGGGCGAAAACAGAAACTGGCAGGCGGAGTAAAGCGCCAGCATAAGGCCGAGCAGCAGCGAAACATCGGTAGTGTGCCCGACATCGCGAAGGAGCGCGGGGAGAATCGGAAAGATCAGGCCGATGCCAATCGCGTCGAGCATGACGGCGGACAGAATTACGACGAGCGCCTTGTTCATCGAGAGCTCCAGACCGCGGTTCAAACCGCCGGCTGCAGAATGAGGATGGCTTGTCTGCGCCTGAGAACAGCGCGAGGCAAGCCATTTGCTCTAGATGTATCGACGAATGGTGCTGACAGACTTCGGCAGCAGCGATCCCTTTCTTATGCCGGGACTGGCTTTGGGGATCTGACAGTCGCAAAGAGCGGTGTTGCCAGGAGATAAAGCGCAGCACCGACCAGCCAGATTGTGCCGATCCAGATATCCCGTGTGGCAAAGAAGATCACTGTGGTGAGGACGGGGCCGACAATACCAGCAAGGCTCATCAGACTGGTTAGAACGCCTTGTAACTGACCTTGCTGCTCATCACTGACCTTGCTCGTCAGCAACGACTGGAGCGCAGGCATGGCAACGCCACCGAGGGCGAAGAGCGGGGTGAGCGCATAACCCATCCAGCTTTGATAGGCGAAGGCCATCAAGGTGTAAGCCAGCGTATCAAAGGTGACGCCAATCATAAGCGTACCTAAATCGCCGAAGCGCCTGGTCAACGGACCGACAAGGAAGGCTTGAGCCAGAGCGCCGGTGACGCCGAAGACCGAAAGGGACATGCCTATATGCACCGAGTCCCAACCGAACCGCTCCGCACCATAGAAGACCCAGATCGTGCCGGGGACCGCGGCTATCAGGCCGAAGACGACCGAGACGACGACCATGGGCAGCAGCGGCTTGAAATTCCACAGCCAGAGCAGCGGCGCCAAAGGATTAAGTTGCTTGATATCGAATTTTCCCTCCGTTGCCTTGCGGCTTTCGGGAAGCACGAAGAGAGCAACGATCAGATTGATGCCGTTGAAAAGCGCTGCGGCGAGGAAGGGCGAACGGAGCCACCACGCGCCGAGAACGCCGCCGATGACTGGGCCGATGATAAACCCTGAACTCATCACCGCGCCAACCAAACCAAAGCGTTGGGCGCGTTGTTCGGGCGGGGTGATGTCGGTGATGTAAGCCGTGGCGACAGCCATATTGGCGCTGGTGATTCCGGCCATGGCGCGGCCGACGACCAAGACCCAGCCGAGAGGCGTCAGCGCCATGACGAGATAATCGAGCAAAGTGCCTGCCAAGGAAAGCAAGAGCACCGGACGCCGGCCAAAGCGATCGCTCAACGCGCCAAGGACGGGCGACGCCACAAATTGCATCGTGGCATAGACAGCGAGCATGGCTCCATAGAGAAAGCCAATATCGCCACCCTGAGTAAGCTGCGTCAGCAGTTCAGGCAGGATGGGGAAAATAAGACCGGCGCCGATCGCATCGATGGCGACGGTCGCGAGAATGACAATCAGGGCCTTGTTCATCAGGACCTCCAAAGGTAATTTATCATCGATAAGTTATTTATCGGTGATAAGCTCCTTTATCGCTGATAAGTCAAGAGGATTACGTATGGCTATCGATCGCGGACGTATTGTCGATGAGGCGCTCGCCTTGCTGAATGAAGTGGGCATCGACAAACTGACGACGCGAAAACTGGCGGAGCGGCTGGGGGTGCAGCAACCGGCGCTCTATTGGCATTTCAGGAACAAGTCTGCGCTGCTCGACGCCATCAACAGCGAAATGCTGGCGCGCTATCACACGCACCGCCTGCCCTCGCCCGGCGAGGACTGGGTGGAGTTCACCTATGCGACAGCGCGGAGCATGCGCACGACGCTGCTGGCGGTGCGGGATGGAGCGCGGATCGCAGCGGGCACGCGGCCCTCGACAACGGATTTTGCGGACGCAGAGCTGCAGCTCAAGCTCTATGTCGATGCGGGATTTACAGCGGAAGAAGCGCTACACATCTCAATTTCGATCGCGCGCTACGTTGTCGGATATGTGCTCGAAGAACAGGGCGAGCGCGAGCGGCGGGCGGAGGAAGAGGGTCAGGATGGGGATATCGATGGCGAGTTGAAGCCGTTTCCGATTTTGGCGGAGGCGTTTCGGTCGCTGGAGAAGGAGGGGAGCATCAATACTGAGGCGGCGTTTGAGCGCGGGCTGGGATATATGGTTGAGGGGATGAGGGGAAGTAAGGCAGCGCAGGGTTCCAAGTAGTCCTCATGATGAGGTGCGGAGCGCAGCGGAGCCTCGAACCACGAGGGCGTGGCGCTTGAGCCTCCACTCGCTCGCTCTCGTGGTTCGAGGCTTTGCTCTGCAAAGCACCTCACCATGAGGGCTCTTGGAAACAGGGCCACTGACGGCACAAAGAAAAACGGCGGCCTTGGAGGCCGCCGTTTTCATATTCGTTGCACAATTCAGTGCGTCAGGCTTGCCGCGTTGTCTTCGACCGGATCGGTCTTGGCTACGGCTGGCGCCTCTTCGAAATTCCATTCGATGGCTTCCGGCTTGCGCACCAGAGCGCGTTCGATGACCTGGTCCATGCGGGAGACCGGAACGATCTCCATGCCTTCCTTGACGATGTCCGGAATCTCGATGAGATCGCGGACGTTTTCTTCAGGGATCAGCACGGTCTTGATGCCGCCGCGGAGGGCTGCAAGGAGCTTTTCCTTGAGACCGCCGATGGGAAGCACCCTGCCCCGCAGCGTGATTTCGCCGGTCATGGCGACATCGTTTCGGACCGGAATGCCGGTCATCACCGAGACGATGGCCGTTGCGAGACCGATACCAGCGGACGGACCATCCTTGGGTGTTGCGCCTTCGGGAAGGTGGACGTGGATGTCGCGCGTATCGAACATCGGCGGCTTGATGCCGAAGTCGATCGAGCGAGACCGGACATAGGCCGTGGCCGCAGTCAGCGATTCCTTCATCACTTCCTTGATGTTGCCGGTGACCGTCATGCGGCCCTTGCCCGGCGTCATCACGCCTTCGATGGTCAGGATTTCGCCGCCAACCGAAGTCCAGGCGAGGCCCGTCACGAGACCAACCTGGGATTCAGCTTCGATCTCACCATGCTTGAAGATCAGCGGCCCGAGATATTCGGCGAGCTTTTCTTCGGTGATCTCGATCGACTTGACCTTGGTGCGGACGATGTCCGTAACGGCCTTACGCATCAACTTAGAGATTTCGCGCTTGAGATTGCGGACGCCGGCTTCGCGGGTATAGCCGCGAATGACCTTCATCAGCATCTCGTCGCTGAGCACGAATTCGCCATGGGCGACGCCGTTTTCCTTGGCGGCTTCCGGGATCAGGTGCTGCTTGGCGATCGCGTGCTTCTCCTCTTCGGTATAACCCGAGAGGCGAATGATCTCCATGCGGTCCATCAGCGGGCCGGGGATGTTCAGCGTGTTCGAAGTCGTGACGAACATCACATCCGAAAGGTCATAGTCGACCTCGAGGTAGTGATCGGCGAACGTGTTGTTCTGTTCGGGATCGAGCACTTCGAGAAGAGCCGAAGACGGATCGCCACGGAAATCCTGGCCCATCTTGTCGATCTCATCGAGCAGGAAGAGCGGGTTGGATTTTCCGACCTTCTTGAGCGACTGGATGATCTTGCCGGGCATAGAGCCGATATAGGTGCGGCGGTGACCGCGGATTTCGGCTTCGTCACGAACGCCACCGAGCGCCATGCGCACGAATTCGCGGCCGGTCGCCTTGGCGATCGACTTGCCGAGCGAGGTCTTGCCGACACCCGGAGGGCCAACGAGGCAGAGGATCGGGCCCTTGAGCGTACCGGTGCGAGCCTGCACGGCTAGGTATTCAAGGATACGTTCCTTGACCTTCTCGAGACCGTAGTGGTCTTCGTCGAGCACCTTTTCGGCAAGGTTCAGGTCGCGCTTGACCTTGGACTTCTTGCCCCATGGGAGGCCGAGAAGCGTATCAAGATAGTTACGCACGACGGTGGCTTCAGCCGACATCGGGCTCATGGCCTTGAGCTTTTTGACTTCGCCATCAGCCTTGGCCCGCGCTTCCTTGGACAGCTTGGTCTTGGCGATGCGGTCTTCCAGTTCGGTGATCTCGTTGGCGCCGTCTTCGCCGTCGCCGAGTTCCTTCTGGATCGCCTTCATCTGCTCGTTGAGATAGTACTCGCGCTGCGTCTTCTCCATCTGGCGCTTGACGCGCGAGCGGATGCGCTTTTCGACCTGCAAGACGCCGATCTCGCCTTCCATGAGGCCAATGACCTTCTGGAAGCGTTCGATGACGGAAACGGTCGACAGCAAGTCTTCCTTTTCCGGGATCTTGATGACGAGGTGGCTGGCAATGGTATCGGCGAGCTTACTCGGGCTTTCGATCTGACCGACCGCAGCCACGACCTCTGCCGAGATCTTCTTGTTCAGCTTGACGTAGTTTTCAAACTCGCTCTGGGCCGAGCGCGCCAAAGCTTCGAGTTCAGTCGCGTCTTCCTCGGGCTCAGGAAGCGGGCTGGCTTCGGCTTCGAAATATTCTTCGGTCTGAAGGTACTGATCGATGGTCGCGCGGCTGAGGCCTTCCACGAGGACCTTTACGGTGCCGTCGGGGAGTTTCAGAAGCTGGAGCACAGTCGCGATCGTGCCGGTGCCATATATCTGGTCCGGGGCTGGATCATCGTCCTGCGCATTCTTCTGGGTCACGACAAGAATATGCTTGTCGTCGCGCATGACCTCTTCAAGTGCCTTGACGGATTTTTCGCGGCCGACAAAAAGCGGCACGATCATACCAGGGAAGACAACGATGTCGCGCAGGGGGAGAACCGGGTAAACCCGGTCCCGGCTCGTTTCGCCGGTGGGATTGACGTCCGACATCACATTTCCTTTCCGGGGCGCGCCGGGAGGAATTGGGGTAGCGCGCCCGTATTGCGACTGCCCAATCCGTTAAGGCTGGGCGATTCAGGTTAATAAATAGGGTGGAGTGGGCTCCCCGCAAGTCAATCATTGCGGTTTTGTGACCTTGCGATGGTCTCTGCACAGGAGACATGCGCGATAGGACAGGAACAGCCATGTGCCTTGGCTGCAAAGGAGAATCTGGATTTTGGTGCAGTCCAGAGATTGGGTCGGGGGTGGAGCCATGCAATGGTGGGGGCCATTGATGACCCTGATTTGACCCGACCGGAGCACTCGCATGGCCAGCAAGACCAAACGCATCGATATTCTCGGTATCGCGACGGCGGCTGGAGCCTCGGTGCGGGGCTGCGGCATGGGGCCGGAAGCGCTGCGGGTGGCAGGTCTCTTGGAGGCACTGGTCGAGCTGGAGCATGAGATCGCCGACCATGGCGATCTGCGGCGTCCGGTGGCCGCGGTGACGACCAATCCATCGAGCTGGCGGCTACCAGATGAACGAAAGGCCGACGTGCTAGATCTCGCCGCGCGGACGAGCGACGCCGGCTACGACATTCTGGCTGAAGGCGGTTTTCCGCTGTTTATCGGTGGTGACCACTCGATCGCCATGGGCACGCTTTCAGCGGTGTCGCGGCATTGCGCTGAGAAGAGCAAGCCGGTGCATGTGATCTGGATAGATGCACATGCTGACTACAATACGCCAGACACCTCCCCTTCTGGAAATCTGCACGGCATGCCGCTGGCGCTGCTCTGCGGTGAGCCCGGTTTTGACGACAGCTTCAAGGGCGATTGGCTCGGGCGGATCGATCCGCGCAATGTGACGATCTTCGGTGCGCGGTCGATCGACCGGGAGGAACGGCGCTTGCTCCAGGCGCGCGGGGTCGAGGTCGTTGATATGCGCAAGATCGATCAGTCCGGCGTTGTGGCGCTGATGCAGCCGATCCTCAAGCGCGTGGCGGCGGAGGGCGGGCATTTGCATGTGAGCCTCGATGTCGATGCGATCGATCCAGCTATCGCGCCGGGCGGTGGAACGCTGGTGCCGGGTGGCCTCACTTATCGTGAGGCGCACCTGATCATGGAGATGCTGCACGATAGCGGTGTTGTGGGTTCGCTCGATGTAGTCGAGCTCAACCCGTTTTTGGATCACGGCGGCAAGAGCGCGACGCTGCTGGTCGATCTGGTCGCGAGCCTCTTCGGCCGCTCGATCATGGGCGAAGAGCCGGGACCGGTGGAATTCGTCACCGATGCCTGAGATCAGGCGGCGACCCGACTGATGACGGCACGGTCGCGGCCACCTGCTTTGGCTGCATAGAGCGCCTTATCGGCGCGGCGATAGACGTCTGCGAGGACAGCATCCTCATCCGATGCCTGGGCGATGCCGGCGCTAAAGCGGACGGCCTCACCGTTGGGCAAGGTTACGCTCGAAGCCACGAGATCGCGCAGGCGCTCACCGTGGCGCTGAGCGTCGACGGCATCCGTACCGGGGAAGACCAAGCAGAACTCTTCGCCACCAACACGGGCCGACAGTTCGGCTTCGGGAGCGAGCTTTTGGACATTGCGCGCTACGGCCGCGAGAACGCGGTCGCCTTCTTCGTGGCCAAACCGATCATTGACCGATTTAAAGTGGTCGATATCGAGCAAGATCAGCGAGAAATTTCGACCATCGCGCTGGGCCGAGGCGAATAGTCTTTCGCCCATGGCGTAGAAGCGGCGGCGATTGGCGAGACCAGTCAGCTCGTCCCGGAAGGCGAGATTGGCCAACGCATCTTCGGCACGGTCCTTGAGCGCCGCAACCCAGGAAAGCGTGATCAGAATGGTGCCGATGTAGGCGCCGAGGAATGGCAGGGTGACAGCGGGCACCGGCGCCATCGGATTGGCGATCAGGTCGGGCCAGAGGAACTCACCGGCGAAGCGCCCGGCTGCGGCGACAAAGGCCACGGCATAAGCCAGTGCCATGAGGATCGATGTGCGCGTTTGTACCGCGGTCGGTCCGAGCGTGACGATGAACCAGGCAAGCACCGCATATTGGACGCAGAGGACAGCGGACGTCACGAAAGCGGCGGTGCTGATATCGCGACCGATGATGGCGACAAGGACCATCGATACGGCGGGCGGTATGAAAAACCAGACGCGCTTTACCCGGCGCTCGGTCAACGTCGAGAGGGCTGCCCACTGGAACGAGACATTGGCGCTGACAAAACCGGCATAAGCGATGATCACCCAATCATTGCCCGTCGCACGCGAGAACATCGCGGTGACCCAAGCGCAGATGCCGCAGAGAAGACCCCAGCAAAAGAGGACCGTTTCGGGGCGGCTGCGGCGCAGCGTCATGATGGTGATGCCGGCAGCAAACATCACAAAGGTGATGATCCGCGCAATGATGAGCGTTCCCATATCGAGAACGAAAGTTTCGCCCATCAACAACTCCATGCCACGGACTACGCACTGCCAAGATGGCAGAAAACTAACGAAGCATACGTTCTGGCCGACTGTCTCTTAGGCAAAAAGCGAAACGGCCTCCAGCACTTAAGCTGAAGGCCGTAAACCAAAGGTAACCCGTGACAGGCGGTTAGGCCGATGCGGGCTCTTCGTCCTTCTGGCGTTCGGAATAGATGTAAAGCGGACGGACGTCCTTGCCCTTCACAACTTCTTCCGAGATGACGACTTCCTCGACGCCTTCGAGCGAGGGAAGGTCGTACATGGTGTCGAGGAGGATAGCTTCCATGATCGAGCGGAGGCCGCGGGCACCAGTCTTGCGCTCGATGGCCTTCTCGGCGATCGCCTTGAGAGCGTCTTCGTGGAAGGTCAGTTCGACTTCTTCCATCTGGAAGAGGCGCTGGTACTGACGCACGAGGGCGTTCTTTGGCGCGGTCAGGATTTCGATCAGGGCCGGAATATCGAGGTCTTCGAGGGTCGCGAGGACCGGGAGACGACCGATGAATTCCGGGATCAGGCCGAAACGGACGAGATCTTCGGGCGCAACGTCCTTGAGGAGATCGCCGACGCGACGGTCCTGCGGATCCTTGACGGTGGCCGCAAAGCCGATGCCCGAGCCTTCGCCACGCGCCGAAATGATCTTCTCGAGGCCGGCGAAAGCGCCACCGCAGATGAAAAGAATATTCGTCGTGTCGACCTGCAGGAATTCCTGCTGCGGATGCTTGCGGCCGCCCTGCGGAGGCACGGAGGCAACGGTGCCTTCCATGATCTTGAGGAGAGCCTGCTGCACACCTTCGCCCGACACGTCGCGGGTTATCGACGGATTGTCCGACTTGCGGGAAATCTTGTCGACTTCGTCGATATAGACGATGCCGCGCTGGGCCTTTTCGACATTGTAGTCGGCAGCCTGAAGCAGCTTGAGAATGATGTTTTCGACGTCCTCACCGACATAACCGGCTTCGGTCAGGGTCGTGGCGTCAGCCATGGTGAAGGGCACATCGAGAATGCGCGCCAGGGTCTGGGCGAGCAGGGTCTTACCCGAACCCGTCGGACCGATCAGCAGAATGTTGGACTTGGAAAGCTCAACGTCCTGATTCTTGGTCGCGTGGTGAAGGCGCTTGTAGTGGTTGTGGACAGCCACGGAGAGCACGCGCTTGGCGCGGAACTGGCCGATGACGTAGTCGTCCAGCACCTTGCAGATCTCTGCAGGGGTTGGAACGCCATCGGAGGACTTGACCATGGAGGTCTTGTTCTCTTCGCGGATGATGTCCATGCAGAGCTCAACGCATTCATCGCAGATGAATACGGTCGGCCCGGCGATCAGCTTGCGAACCTCATGCTGCGACTTACCGCAGAACGAGCAGTACAGCGTGTTCTTGGAGGTTTCGCCGTTCGTTGTCTCTTTGGACATCTAGTCACTCCCGGGAGCTTGAGGCCCCCAAAATCAGCGTTATCGGAAACCGTAACGCGCAAGACATAAACAAAGTCTAAGCCGAAACGACCTTAAAGGCCGTTCCGGCTGCGTGCAATTGCGTCGGGATCACAGTCCAGAGCGCATCGGCATTGTGATTAACGCGCCCCAAATCAGGCAGAGGCCTCCGGAACAGCGCGCTTTTCGTGGATGGAATCAATCAGACCGAAGGTCTTGGCTTCTTCCGGCGATAGGAAGCGATCGCGCTCGAGAGCGTTCTCGATTTCTTCGTAGGTACGGCCCGTGTGCTTCTCATAAATCTGATTAAGACGGCGCTTCAAGCCCTCGACTTCCTTGGCATGAATCAGGATATCGGTGACCTGACCCTGGAAGCCGCCGGAAGGCTGGTGGACCATGATGCGCGAGTTCGGCAGCGAGGTGCGCATGCCGGCTTCGCCTGCCGCGAGCAGCAACGAACCCATGGATGCAGCCTGGCCCATGACCATGGTGGCAACGGCCGGACGAATGAACTGCATGGTGTCGTAAATGGAAAGGCCTGCCGTCACCACGCCGCCTGGCGAGTTGATGTACATGGCGATTTCCTTCTTCGGGTTCTCTGATTCGAGAAACAGAAGCTGGGCGACGATGAGCGAGGCCATATTGTCCTCGACCACACCGGTCACGAAAATGATACGTTCGCGCAGAAGGCGCGAGTAAATGTCGAAGGCGCGTTCGCCACGGTTCGACTGCTCGACCACCATGGGTACGAGCGTGTTCATGTAAAGATCGTGCGGATCCCGCATATTGTGCCCCTTGGCCCCCATTAGCGTCGCAAGCGAATGGCAGGCTTGGTTGGTTTGTCCCGAGATGCTGCCCCGAACGCGCACAAGGCAAGGCAGTTTCTGGGATGAAAATCGAATCGGCGCGACTGGCCGATTGCAGACGATGCCGCCTTAACGGGCGGTAAAAGGAGAAATAGGCGGCAATGGGGCTGGCTTCAATAGACCCAGCCCCACACAATGACACTAAGGTGAATGCCGCGTTTGGGACGTTGCGAGATGCAAGGCTTTGTCCCCTGCCCGTTTCCGCGCCACTCTTGCCAAGATCAAGCGAACGAGACGGCAACGCCTTTTTTCTTGAAATAGGCCTGCATGAGCTTGCGACCCTGGCGATTGCCCTGGGCAAGCTTTGCCGTTTCGAAAACGGCTTCCTTGGCGCCCTCGCGCGCCAGTGCCGCCTTCAATGCGGCAATGTGCAGGTCGAGGTCTTCGTTGTTGTTCTTGATCGAGGCGTAAACCGCATCGGTCGCCTCGGAAACGGTGATGTCGCTCACGGGGTAAATCCTTCGTCGCTTTTGGCGTTCTCAAGACATGATTGGTGCCGTCTTGCCAAGCCTTTTCGGCATGATTTGGTCGGCAGAGATTTTATGGCCCGCGAAATTCGGGTCGCGATTCGCCGGTTTCGCTGTGGCGGTGGTCTTCTTTGAGCGGCCTGATCTGAATGCGGCAGTAGGCGGCGATTGGGTCGTCGGCAAAGAGCGCGAGCGCTTCGTCCACGTCAGTCGCCTCGATCAACACCACGCCGCCGATGACTTCCTTGGCCTCGGCGAAGGGTCCGTCGGTCTGCGCGACCTTGAGATGGCGGCGGCGATCGATAACGCGCTCGGCCGCGACATCTTCGAGCGGGGACGCGAGCAGAAGGTGGCCACTCCTGCGCAGCTTGTGGTCGTGTTCGATGGTCGCATCATCGAGGCGGCGCATCTCCTCGGGCGTTACGCCGTCGAAGGCATTTGGCGCAAAATTGAAAAGGCAAAGGAATTTCATGGCTGGTCTCCTTGGTTGGACAGCCAGAGGACGAGCGGCTCAACCGGTGTCCGACTATTTGTGCCGCTTTTTTTGCGAAGACGGACAAATAAATTGCATGGGGCGTGACCGGGCCTAATGTGGAGGCGAACAAGCTTCCCGGACGACCATGGCTGCCATTATCCAAGTCAAACCCATCACCGACATCCCGGCCGGCCTCAGCGCCAGCGCCGCACCGCGCGATCCCGCGTTTTTTCAGAACCCCTATGCCTTCTATGCTGAGCGGCATGCGACGAACCCGGCATTCTTCTGGGACGAATATGGGCATTGGTGTTTTGGTGGGTTCAAATCGGTGTCAGCGCTGCTGCGCGACAAACGATTTGGGCGCGAGATTCTGCATGTGGCCACGCGCGAGGAAATCGGGCTGCCGCAGCCAAAGCCGCACGTGGCGGATTTTGATCTCACCGAAAAATTCTCGCTACTGAACCTTGAGCCACCGGCCCATACGCGGTTGCGGACATTGGTCAACAGGGCCTTCGTTTCGCGGCAGGTCGAGCAGTTGCGGCCGCGCATTCGTCAATTGGCAAACGAGATCATCGATGGGTTCGAAGGCGAAGAGAGCGTTGACCTGATCAAGGCATTTGCCGCGCCCCTGCCCGCGATCATCATTGCGGAAATGATCGGGCTACCGGCTGAATCGGCGCCGCAATTGCTCAATTGGTCCAACCGCATGGTGACCATGTATATGTTCGGCGTGACCCATGAGACCGAGCTCGATGCCAATCAGGCGTCGGCAGATTTCATGGCCTATCTGCGCGAGATCATTGGCGAACGGCGCAAAACTCCGCGCGAGGACCTACTTACCCATATGCTGACTGCCGAACAGGGCGGCGAGCGGTTGAGTGATGAGGAGGTGATGTCCACCGCGATCCTGCTGCTCAATGCCGGGCATGAGGCCACGGTGCACACGACAGGAAATGGCGTCAAGTCCATCCTTGAAAGCGGGCTGGATCCCAAGACGCTGTTCGCGACGCCCGAGCAGACCGAGGCGACTGTGGAAGAGTGCCTGCGGTTCGACGCCCCGCTGCATCTCTTTACCCGTTACGCCTTGATGGACACCGAAGTGGAGGGCATCCCGTTACGCAAAGGTGACGTGATCGGGCTGATGCTCGCCGCGGCTAATCGCGATCCCTCGCGCTTCGCCAATGCCGACCGGTTCGATCCGTTCCGGACCGATGGCGCCAATGTCAGCTTTAGCGCGGGTATCCACTTCTGCATCGGTGCGCCGCTTGCGCGGATTGAGCTTCAGGAGGCGATGTCAGTGCTGTTCGAGCGGCTGCCAAAGCTGCGGCTGGCGGAAACGCCGCGCTACGCCGACGTCTACCATTTCCACGGGCTCGAAAGGCTGATGGTGCGCTGGGACTAAAGCGTCGCCAGTATTCCAGGCAGCAGGAGCGGGAGATCTTCGCTCATCATGCCGGGGCCGCCGAAACGATTGGCGGCTTCGGCGTGAAGCCAAGCACCGGCACAGGCGGCCTCAAAGCCGTTCATGCCTTGACCGATAAGGCCGCCAATAATGCCGGCGAGCACGTCCCCTGCTCCGGCCGTGCCAAGCCAGGTGGGCGCGTTTGCATTGATGGCGGCTCGACCATCCGGCGCAGCGATGACGGTGTCGCTGCCTTTGAGAAGGATAACGGCTCCCGAATGCAGCGCAGCAGCGCGGGCGCGTTCGAGCTTGCCGCCCGGTACATTGCCGAAGAGACGCTGAAATTCACCCTCATGCGGGGTGAGAACGACGGCGCGAGCCGGATTGGCCTTGATGGCGGAAAAGAGGGTTTCGCTTTCGCTCGCAAAGCTGCTGATTCCGTCGGCGTCGAGGACAAGGCTGGCGCCGGAGTTTAGCACCGAGAGTGTCTTGTCGCGGGTTTCGGCGCCTATGCCAGCGGCTGGGCCGAGGACGACGGCATTCATGCGCTTGTCCTCGAGAAGTTTGGAGAGTTCCGCTGCATTGCTCGCGGGCTTGAGCATGACGGCCGTCATGTGGGCAGCATGGACGCGTAACGCATCGGTTGCGCCTGTGATAGACACAAGGCCTGCGCCGACCCGGAAAGCCCCATAGGCCGCCAAGCGTGCGCCGCCGGTTTCCAGTTCACTGCCAGAGACAACGATGACATGGCCGCGGTCGAATTTATGACCATCAGCCATGGCTTGAGGCAGGCTCCAAAGGCTGCGCGTGTTCTGCCAGGCGCGCGGCAGGATGCGTTCGAGAACATTTTCGGGAATGCCGATTTCGGCCAAGACGACCTCGCCGCAATGTTGACGGCCGGGCAGCAACAGGTGCCCTGGCTTGAGGCGGAAGAAAGTGACCGTCATATCGGCGATCATGGCAACGCCGCGTACGGCGCCACTGGCGCCATCGATACCACTCGGGACATCGATGGAGACCACCGGCAACGTTGATGCGTTGACGAGGGCGATTATGTCGGCGATCTCGCCATCCACATCGCGGTCGAGCCCGGCACCGAGAATTGCGTCAATGACGAGGTCGGCGTCTTCGATGTCCTTCTCGGTCGGACGATCGATGCGACCAGTCCATTGTTCGGCAGCAACCTGGGCATCGCCGCGAAGCGTGTCGCGATCCCCGAGAATACGAACCTGCACCGGCCAGCCACGTTGCTGCAGCAGACGAGCGACGATGAATCCGTCGCCGCCATTATTGCCGGTGCCGCAGAGGACGAGGACGGAGCGCTGGTAATAGCGCTCTATGATGGCTTCGGTGACGGCTTTGCCGGCGGCCTCCATCAGGCGGAAGGAGCGGACGCCACCCTCTATCGCCAGACGATCCGCCTGCCCCATTTCCTGTGGCGTCAGTAGAGCATCGGTATAGGGCATGGCTGTCTCGCTTCACGAACGTCGTCTGACTCTCATAACGACTTAGGCGTGAAAATGAACAGGGTAATGGCAGGAGAAAGTGGGCCGCTGTAAAATGCGGTCGGTTCGGCCGCTTAGCAACGTTGGAGCGACCGCGGCTATCGCGATCGTGCCTCCATCTTTGCAGGCCTCGATTATCCGCAGCCTACGGGGAGCCAACGCCTTCTACCTCCACCGTGGGCATCAAACCTGCCAAGATTTCGGCGAGCTCCGCATGTCGGAAGGGTTTGGTCAGGCGCGGCAGATCGGGCGCTAGTCCTTCCACCTCCGAATAGCCCGAAACAATGACGACTGGCAGATCCGGCATGGTGCGGCGTATGTCACGCGCGAGTTCGGCGCCTGTCATGCCGGGCATCAAATGGTCCGTAATTAGAAGGTCGGGGATAGCGCCATTTCGGACGAGCAGCAGTGCCTCTTCGGCCGATGCGGCTTCGATGACGATGTAGCCCAGGTCGACCAGCATGTCGCTCGTGTTCATGCGAACCAGTGGTTCATCGTCGACCAACAGCGCAGTGCCTCGCTTGGCAGACGGCGCGAAGCTTGGCTCCGCGTCTGGCTTCATATCGACATAGCCCTCACTTATCGGTAACCAAAGCTCGACCGATGTACCTTGGCCCGGTGCGCTGACAATATCGAGGGCGCCGCCGAGCTGGGCGGTGAGGCCGTGGACCATCGACAAGCCAAGGCCTGTCCCCTTGCCGATGCCCTTGGTGGAAAAGAAGGGTTCGATCGCCCTGGCGATTGTCGCTTCATCCATGCCCGTGCCGGTATCGACGACGCGTAGGCGTACATAGCAACCGGCAGAAAGGCCGAGCTTGGTGTCGCCCGAAGACTGCTCGAGCGTGGCTGCTATGGTCAGGTTGCCGCCATCCGCCATGGCGTCGCGGGCGTTGACCGCGAGATTAAGCAACGCCATCTCAAGCTGATTCTCGTCGGCCTTGGCGGGTGGCAAGTCGGGCTCGACGTTGAGGGTGATGTTGATCGAGGGCCCAAGCGTCGAGCCAATCAGACCCTTCATGCTATCAATCAAAGCCGCGACATCGACGGCAGTCGCCTGGAGCGGCTGGCGGCGGGCGAAGGCAAGAAGGCGTTGGACCAACAACTTGGCGCGCTCTGCGGACTGAAGCGCGCGGTCGATGAGGCGGCGCTGCCGGTCGCTTGTCAGCTCCGTGCGCGTCAGCATATCGAGCGAGCCGATGATGGGGGTCAGCAGATTATTGAAGTCGTGCGCGACGCCGCCGGTCAACTGGCCCATTGCTTCGAGCTTCTGGCTCTGGCGCAGTTGCTCCTGTGCCTCGACCAAAGCATGTTCCTTGGCTTTTACGAGGCTCATATCGCGGCCGACGGCAACGAAATTCTGACCATCAGCCTCGGGCGCGACCGTCCATTCGATCGACTTCCAGCCACCATCGCTGGTTGCGATGCGATTTTCGAAACGAGTCGGTCGCCGCGTTTCAGCCATCCGGCTAATCGCTGCAAGCGTCGGGGCGGTATCGTCAGGGTGCATGAAGCTGGCATAACCGCGACTGAGCAATTCAGCCTCGGACCAACCCAGTACGCGCTCCCAGGCGGGGCTGACCGCAGACATCATCCCGCTATAGTCGGCTCGGGCGAACATGTCCTGAGAGAGGCTCCAGAGACGATCGCGTTCAGCCGAACGCTCTGCGACCTGCTGTTCCAGGGTTTCATTGAGCGCGCGCAACTCCTGCTGCGCACGCGCGCGTTCCAAGGCTGCCCAGATATAGGCGGCAACTTCCCTGACGAGATCTTCCTCATCGTCGGTCCAGGAACGAGGAGTGCTCTGATGCAAATGAAGGCCGGCGACCCAAGCCCCATTGCGATGGAGTGGTACCGAGAGCGCAGCGCCCATGCCGAAGGTGGAATAGGCTTCGGCATCGGGTTGCGTTCGCGTGTCATCGACGCGCAGCACAGACCCAGCCTCTAGCAGGCGAACAGTCGATTTTGCGAAGCTGCCAAGCTGATGCACACCCAACATGCCAGCCAGCCCATCAGCGTGCCATTCGTTCGTCACGACGAACTTGCCGTCTTCGATACGGTAGTAATTTGCCTGATCGACACCCAGATGCGGCCCCAGTCGGCGTGCGACGGCGGACTTAATTTCCATCGGATCCGATAGACTTTGCAGCACCTGACCCAATTCGGCGCGAAGCCGGTGCCGCGTCGCTGCACGGAAAGCGTCTTCGTCGGCGCGCGAGCGCTCCACCGCGAACTTCATGCGGTCGGCGACTTCGCGGATCAGAGCCTCTTCCTCGGAGGTCCAGACGCGCGCTGACTTGGCCTGGACGGCCAGAAGACCGACGAACGTGGTTTCCTTGAAAAGAACGACGTCCACAAAGGAGCCAACTTGCCGCGAACCAAGACCTTCGCGCGCCGCGTCGTTCAGGCGCTCGTCGTTGACCACGTCATCCACCCTGATCGCGGTCTGCGATCGATAGGCAGAGAGCAGATCTGGGCCAAAAGCTTCAAGAGAATGCTGGCCGATTAGCGAGATGACGCCATCGGCATATTCGCATTCGACGGTCATGAGACTGCCGGCGATTTCGGCATAGAACACGCGATCAGCGTCGAGCCACGTCCCCAGGCTGTCGCTGGCTAGCTGCATGATCGCGGATGTCGTCGGCTGGGCACGGAGATTATCGGTGAGATCGAGAAGAAAAGCCTGTTGGGCCTGGCTGGCGCGTGTTCGGTCGCGTTCTGCTAGAAGGGCTTTTTCCGTCTCTTCGCCGCGGCGGGCACCAAGCACCTGGGCTGTGATTTCGTTACAGGCGCAGTAGATGCCCATAACCGTGCCATCGTCGTCGGCGATCGGCGCATAGAAAAAGGAGAAGTGCGTCTCCTCGGGATAGCCGCGTCGGTTCATGATGAACTTAATGTCGTCCATCTCGACGGGCTGGCCGGAATATGTCCGCTCGACGATGGGCAGAAGATCGGCCCCGATGTCGCTCCAGACGTCCATCAGGTCCTCGCCCAAAGCGGCTGGATGCTTGGACGCGAGAATATCGCTATAGGCGTTATTGTAGATCAGCGTGCGCTTGGGTCCCCAGGCGACGAACATGGGCTGATTGGAGGCGAGGATAATGCCGACCAGCGTCTTCAGTTGGCTTGGCCATGTCGCACGATCTCCGAGCGGCGACAGCGACCAATCGCGACCGAAGATGGTCGTCTTCATGTCATCGCGTGGAGGCTGATCAGCCTCTGATGGATTGGAATACACGTGACGCTCCAGACGACGGCCTGCACTGGCAGTGCTTAAATCAGATGCTTAAGACACGAGCACGCGGTCTGGCTACGACATTCATTCCGCATCCGATTGTTTTGATCGGCGGCGCGCGTCGAATTCACGCATCCGCCATCGGCTTAGCTGCTGAGGCATCTGGAGCTTTTGCTGCCGGGCATGATCACAAGCCCGACCACAAAATTCAGCTCAGCTTGCGGCAGGAAGGTCCAGCTCGCCGCCAATTTCCACAGCTTCGGTCTTTTTGTCGTAGACGCAGATGATGCTCTTTGTCGTGGTGGCGTCGGCCTTGCCGGTGACAACAGCCAGTCCATAGTTCTCACTGCCGAAGGGATCGACAGTCGCTTGGGGATCGGTGAGGATTTCGCTGGTGGCGCCGAGGCAAGCTTCCTCCACCTTGGTGGCAAACTCTGCCCAGGCATCGTCGGAGGATGCGAAGGCGGATAGTGACGCGGCGGAAAGAAGCAGCGCAGCCAGGGTTAGTTTATTCAGCATGTCTTGGTTATCCCAATGATGTCGTTGGGATAAGTTTGCAACGAGATGCGGTTGTTTGAAGGCAAGGGTCAGGTCTGGTCCTTGACAATGATCCGGATCGCGAGCGGTTCGGCGCCATCAGCGATGGCAACAAGACGGTCGATATTGGGATGGGCACCGGGACGATTGCGCGCATCGGCGGTGTGTTCGCCGAACACATCGAGACCGTGACGGGCGGCTTTGGCATCGAGCGTACCGAAGGTCGCTTGAAGGTATTGATAGACCGCGACAGAGCCCTGCTTTCCGGGTTGATTCTCGATGGTCGCGATGACTGTGTCTGTCCCGTCGATCAGGAAGATACGCGCGATGGAGTCGATGGCTGGAAGCTGCTGCAGGTTGTCTTTGAACGACGGACTAGGGGTTATCATGGACTTGGGTTCCTGGTTGTCGGCAGGTGATGAGCGCGAAACACCCGTAAAACAAAAAGGGCCCCGAGGGGCCCTTCTCTCATTCTTGGTTCAACCAATTAAGCCGAGAAGTACATTTCGTATTCGACCGGATGCGGGGTCATTTCGACGCGGAGGACTTCCTGCATCTTCAGTTCGATGTAGGCATCGATGAAGTCGTCGTCCATGACGCCGCCGACCTTGAGGAAGTCGCGGTTTTTGTCGAGGTTTTCCAGCGCTTCGCGGAGCGAGCCGGAAACGGTCGGGATTTCCTTGAGTTCGTCCTTGGGCAGTTCGTAGAGATCCTTGTCCATCGGCTCGCCGGGGTGGATCTTGTTCTTGATGCCGTCGAGGCCGGCCATCAGCAGCGCGGTGTAGGCCAGGTACGGGTTTGCCAGCGGATCGGGGAAGCGAACTTCGACGCGCTTTGCCTTCGGCGACTGGCCGAAGGGAATACGGCAGGAAGCCGAACGGTTACGGGCCGAGTAGGCCAAGAGAACCGGAGCTTCGAAACCGGGCACCAGACGCTTGTAGGAGTTGGTGGTCGGGTTGGTGAAGGCGTTGATCGCCTTGGCATGCTTGATGACGCCACCGATGTAGTAGAGGCAGTCCATCGAGAGGCCGGCATACTGGTCGCCGGCGAAGAGCGGCTTGCCATCTTTCCAGATCGACATGTGGCAGTGCATGCCCGAACCGTTATCGCCATAGACAGGCTTCGGCAGGAAGGTTGCGGTCTTGCCATAGGCATTGGCAACCTGCTGCACGGCATACTTATAGATGAGAACGTCGTCAGCCGACGCGATCATCTGCTTGTACTTGAGGCCGAGTTCGTGCTGGGCGGAAGCCACTTCGTGGTGGTGCTTCTCGATGATGACGCCCATCTGGCCCATGGCTTCGAGCATTTCGCCGCGCATGTCCTGGGCGCTGTCGAGCGGGGGAACCGGGAAGTAGCCCTTCTTGAGGCCGATATGGTGGCCGTTATTGCCGGCTTCATATTCGGTGTTGTTGTTGGTCGGCAATTCGGCGGCGTCGAGGGCGAAACCAACATTGTAGGTTGTTGCCGAGTAGCGGACGTCGTCGAAGATGAAGAATTCGGGCTCGGGACCGAACACGACGGTGTCGCCGATACCGGAGGATTTGACGAGGCCTTCAGCCTTCTTCGCGATCGAACGCGGGTCGCGGTTATAAGGCTGATAGGTTGCTGGCTCGAGAATGTCGCAGTTGATGGCGAGGGTCGAGGCAGCGAAGAACGGGTCGATATAGGCCGAGTTCGGATCGGGCATCAGCACCATGTCGGACTCGTTGATGGCCTTCCAGCCAGCGATCGAGGAACCGTCGAACATCACGCCGTCTTCGAACATGTCTTCGTCGACGACCGAAACGTCCATGGTAACGTGCTGCAGCTTGCCGCGCAGGTCGGTGAAACGCACGTCGAGATACTTGATGTTCTCGTCCTTCATGCGCTGGATAATGTCTGCACCGGTCGTCATAGGTCTTCCCCTGTCTTAGACGGAAATTTTTGTTTGATGGTTGGCTGACGCGCTTCTTAGAGCGCGTCGTCGCCGAATTCGCCCGTACGGATACGGATGGCCTGCTCGATGGAATAGACGAAAATCTTGCCATCGCCGATGCGGCCGGTCTGGGCAGCGTTGCGGATCGCCTCGATCGCCTTTTCGGCGAGATCATCGGGGCAAACTACCTCAACCTTCACCTTGGGCAGGAAATCCACCACATATTCTGCACCACGATAGAGCTCGGTATGGCCCTTTTGACGGCCAAAACCCTTGGCTTCGGTCACGGTGATACCCTGCAAGCCAACTTCCTGCAGCGCCTCTTTGACTTCGTCGAGCTTGAACGGCTTTACGATCGCCTCGATTTTTTTCAACTGGTGCCTCCTGACCGTTTTGGCCCGTTTCGCCAGCTTGTATGCACGGCCTGTGCCAGCCTATGCCAAAGAAGAAAAGTTAGCGTATTTAAGGATTTAGCTGGCGGGACCATGTCGTGTCCTTACGCACCAAACCCGGCGTTGATTATTTTTTAGCCAGACTGCCGATTGTTTTGGCGGTTTTCGGGCAGTGAGGGTCGAGGCGAGGCAGCGACTGATCAAAAAGCAAGCATGACCAGCCATGCGTATTTTAGATTAAGTTCGGTTTTCGCATGAATTATGAATGTGTCAGGAGAAAATTTACCTAACCCAGTTACCAAATAGCCTACGTACTATTCCGTGCGTTACCCCTGGGGGATACGTTGAAAATCCGCCTTTTTAATCGCGCAGACCGCCAACTGGCGCAAAACAATAGCGCTATGCTCGATGCCATTTCGCGCGCGCTGGCCGTTATCGAATTCGATCTTAATGGCAATATTTTATACGCTAACCAGAATTTCCTGGACGTCATGGGCTATGCGCTGGACGAGATCCGCGGCAAGCACCATCGCATCTTTGTCGAACCGACCGAATCCGAAGGCGGTGATTACAAGGCTTTCTGGAAGCGCCTAGCCCAAGGCGAATTTCAGGCCGCCGAATATCGCCGCCTCGCCAAAGGCGGGCGGGATGTGTGGATCCAGGCGAGCTACAACCCGGTGATGGATGCCGAAGGCAAGCCGGTCAAGATCGTCAAGTTTGCCACAGACATCACCAGCGCCAAGCTGAGTTCGGCTGACTTCGCGGGACAGATCGCTGCCATCTCACGTTCGCAGGCCATCATCGAATTCTCGCCGCAAGGCGAAGTACTCGACGCCAATGCCAATTTCTGTTCCGCGCTCGGCTATCGTCTCGACGAGATCAAGGGCCGGCATCACCGGCTCTTCGTGCAGGAGAAAGAAGCCAGCTCTGCTTCCTACAAGCAATTCTGGGACGCGCTCGGGCGTGGCGAATATCAGGCTGCGGAATATCTGCGCATCGGCAAGGGCGGCAAGGAGGTCTGGATCCAGGCCACCTATAATCCAATCTTCGATTTGCACGGCAAAGTCTTCAAGATCGTCAAATACGCGACCGACGTGACGGACCGGAAGCGTGCGGTCAATCTTTTGGGCGAAGGGCTGGGCAAGCTGGCCGAAGGCGATCTGCGCGGCCGGATCAATACGACGTTCAAAGGCGAGCTCGACGTCGTGCGCATTGCCTATAATGACACGGTCGACCGTTTTGCCGAGATCATTTCGCGGCTCCGCCGGTCTTCGAGCATGCTGCATTCGGCAACGGGCGACATTCTCGCTGGTGCCAATGATCTTGCCGAGCGCACCTCTCGTCAGGCCTCTGCGATCCAGGAAACCAGCACGGCCATGGACCATCTTTCGGAAACCGTCGAAGAGAATGCGACCCGAGCCAATGCCGCAAGCGGCAAGGCCCGTGCAGTCTCCAAGACGGCCGAAGCCAGCGGCGCGGTCATGAGCGAAGCGAAGGACGCGATGGGGCGTATCCTGACGTCATCATCGCAGATCTCCAACATTGCCGGCATGATCGACGACATCGCCTTCCAAACCAATCTCCTGGCGCTCAACGCTTCTGTGGAAGCGGCGCGGGCGGGCGAAGCTGGCAAGGGCTTTGCCGTGGTGGCCGTGGAAGTGCGGCGCCTGGCACAATCGGCGGCAGAAGCCTCGGCTGAAGTCAAATCGCTGATCGAGCGCTCATCCACCGAAATCGCAACGGGGTCACGGCTCCTGTCTGATGCGGCAGAACGCATCGCCAGCATGCTCGGCGATGTGCGTGAGAACAGCGATCTGATGGATGCCATCGCCAGCGGCAGCAAGGCGCAATCGAGCGCCATTGCCGAAGCGGCAGCATCGGTGCGGCAGATGGACGAGATGACGCAGCATAATGCGGCGTTGGTCGAGGAAACTAATGCCGCCATCGAGCAGACAGAAGGCCAGGCCCGCGAACTCGAGGACATCGCCGAAATCTTCCTGGTCGGCGGGAGTGGCGAAGAAACGGGCCGGTCGACACAGCGTCGTGTTGCTTAAGCGCTGAGCCAAGAGTGCTTCTATTGCCGGTGACCAGGTGCAATCCTGGTTGCCGGCGATGCTTTTTTGGGTGTGTTAGCGCGTCAAGGCGTGAAAACTTGGCTAAAGGCCCCAGCATTCGGCTCGAATGGCCAATCGAGGCTTTGACTGGCCCACACACTTCATATAGATGCATCCCAACCCGGCCGACGGGGTACCCATGCGGGTGTGGCGGAATTGGTAGACGCACTGGATTTAGGTTCCAGCGCCGCAAGGCGTGGAGGTTCGAGTCCTCTCACCCGCACCATCTCGGTCCTGGCCTAACGAGATCAAACAATACGGGAATAACCCCCATGCAGGTTACTGAAACCCTCAATGAAGGCCTGAAGCGCAAGCTCAGCGTCACGATCCCGGCGGCGGATCTCAATTCTCGCCTCGACGCGAAGCTGGACGAACTCAAGGGCCAGGCCAACATCAAGGGCTTCCGTCCCGGCAAGGTGCCGACCGCGCACCTGAAGAAGGTCTATGGCCGCTCGGCCATGTCCGAAGTGATGACCGACGCGATCAATTCGACCGTGTCCGATACGCTCGACGAGCGTAAGGAACGCGCCGCAGCGCAACCCAAGGTCGATCTGCCGCAGGACCAGAACGTCATCAACGACGTGCTCGATGGCAAGTCGGACCTCGCATTCGAAGTCGAATACGAAGTGCTGCCGCCTGTTTCGCTGATGGACCTCAAGGGCCTCAAGCTGAACAAGCCGGTCGTCGAAGTCACCGAAGAAGAAATCGACGCCGAAGTGAACCGCGTGTTCGCCCAGAATCGCGGCTACACCGACAAGGGTGACGGCGCAGTCGTCGAACAGGGCGACCGTCTCGGTCTCTCCTTCGTCGGCAAGATCGATGGCGTCGAGTTCCCGGGCGGCAAGTCCGACCACGCTCACCTGACCGTTGGCTCGAACGAATTCATTCCTGGCTTCGAAGAACAGCTCGTTGGCCAGAAGAAGGACGAGACCCGCACGATCACGGTCACCTTCCCGGCCGACTATAACAATACCGAACTTGCCGGCAAGGAAGCCACGTTCGACGTCACCGTGCTGCACGTTGACGGCCCGAACCAGGGCGAGCTCGACGATGAATTCGCTAAGCGCCTTGGCCTCGATGACGTTGCGGCCCTCCGCAACACCATCAAGGAACAGATGGACTCCGCGCTCGACAGCATGAGCCGTCAGCACGTCAAGCGCCAGATTCTCGACGCGCTCGACGAAGGGCACAAGTTCGACGTTCCGGAACAGCTCGTGGAAGCCGAATTCGCCACCATCTGGCAGCGTGTTCAGCACGAAGTCGAAGGTCATGGCCGTTCGTTCGAAGACGAAGGCACGACTGAAGAAGAAGCTCGCGAGCAGTACAAGCGTATTGCCGAGCGCCGCGTTCGCCTTGGCCTCGTCGTTGCCGAAATCGGCAACCAGAACGAAGTTCAGGTGACCGACGACGAACACCAGCAGGCTCTGCTTGCTGAAATCCGTCGCTTCCCGGGCCAGGAACAGCAGGTTTACGACTACTACCGCAAGAACGCCCAGGCTCTCGCAAGCCTCCGCGCGCCGGTTTTCGAAAACAAGGTCGTCGACTACATCGCCAGCCTTGCCGACCAGACCGAAGCCAAGATGTCGCGCGACGACCTGGCCAAGCTGATCCAGGCAGACGAAAACGACGTTCCGGAAGAGCATCACCACTAAGGTTTGCTCCGTACGTATTCTGCAAGGCCGTCCCTCGGGGCGGCCTTCTTGTTTTTAACGAAGAAGTCATGAGAGGTTAATGCGTTGTTGGGGCCGGCACGGTAGGGTCGCAGCGGGACAGGGAACGAAGTGGGGTGTCGTTCACGTGCAGGATCAGATCTTGTTTTCGCTGGTCAATCCGATTGTCAGCTTTCTGTTTTCCGCGACCTTCGGAATCATCTGGTTTTACCAACGGCGCTATCTGCATCTCGTCACGCTGGCGCTCGCCTTCCTCTTCATGGGCTTTGGTTTCGTCGTCTACGAGTTCAGGCTGTTCATCGGGCCAGGCGACGTCAACATTCCCGCCAATGCATTCTACGTCGCAACGGTGACGCTGGCCTGTTCGAGCGCCTTGCAGCGACGGAATGTCGAGGTCCCTGCCCCGTTTCTCACCGCCATCATCGTTGCAGGCGCAATTCCCTTTTCCTGGTATCTCTTTATCGATCCCTCCACACCGGCGCGCATCTTCACGACGTCGGCCATGTTCATGGCCATTACGGCAACGACGTTCGTCAACCTCGTCCGGCAATCTGACCGCACTTTGGCGGACAAGCTCTTCGAAGCCGGCGTGGCGCTGGCCTTCTTCATCGCGCTGATCCGGCCAAGCCTCGTCATTCTCGGCATCCTCGATATCCAGAGCCCGACCGGGTTTGCGGGATCGGAATATTGGACCTCGATCCGCGCCTTCAGCCCGATCCTGTCCTTCGTCGTAGCGCTGCTGTTCATCGTCGGCATTGGCCTCGATACGATCAGCCATCTCAAGAGCCAGGCCGACCGCGATTTCCTCACAAACCTCCTCAACCGCCGCGGCTTCGAAACCAAGGCCAGCGAAGCGCTTAAGCGCGACTTTGCCAATTCACGACAGCCGGCGATCCTCCTTGCCGACATCGACGATTTCAAGAAGGTCAATGATAGCTTCGGCCACAAGGTGGGCGATGCGGTGATCATAGCCGTCGCGCGGGTCATGGCGCGCTATGGCGGCGCACTGCTAGCGGGACGTGTCGGCGGAGAAGAATTTGCGCTCTACTACAATGACGTCGACCGCGCGCAATTGCAGGAAGCGGCGCGGGTGATCAAGGCAGCGCTGACCGAAGTCAGTGTGCCTAGCCTGCCTAACGACTACCCCATTACGATGAGCATTGGGCTGCATATGAGCTACAGCCAGGAAGCGCTCACAGATATGATCGCCCGGGCCGACCAGGCGCTGTATCGCGCCAAGCGCGAGGGCAAGGATAAGGCCGTCATCACGGCTGTTCAGTTGCACCTCGCCGTGCGGAACGGCGTGACCGGCTAAGCTGGCCGCAGAACGGCCCGCCGCAAAGCCGGGCACCCTTCGTTTTGTCTTACTGGCTAGTCCATAGCCATTTCGGCGAAGAAGTCCTCTGGGCCTTCGACTTCTTTGAGGCGCTTGCCCACGATCTGCACAAAGCGGGTACCGACGCCGCGGATAAAGGCGCGGTCGTGGGAGACGAGCAGACAGGTGGCACCATGCTCCGCAATGTCTGCCTCGAGCTGTTCTTGCCCTGGAATGTCGAGATGGTTGGTCGGCTCGTCGAGCAGATAGAAGTTTGGCTGCTGCAAGCGTAGCGCGAGGAGGGCCAGACGAGACCGCTGTCCAAGTGACAGCGTGCGAATGGGCTTGCTCTGCCGCTCCGGCTCAAAGCCTGCGCCGGCGAGGAGGCTGATGCTGCGCCGGTCACCTTCATTGTAGCGCGAGAGGATGAAATCGAGCGGCGTCGTATTGAGGGGCAACCAGTCGAGAGCCTGATCAAGATAGCCAGGGACGATCTGCGGACTGAGCCTCAGACCATCGACGGATGTGTTTTGCAGGGCAGCAGCGACACGGTTGACTAACTGCGACTTGCCGGCGCCGTTGCGGCCCAAAAGGACGACGCGATCCCCCTGGAAGATATGCAGCTTATCGATCGAGAATAGCGGCCGACCGTCTGGCGTCGCTATCGCCATGTTTTCAAAAGCTAGCATGACACGGGCCTCTGCACCGCTATTGCCCAGCATAACCTTGCCGGTCTTCTCGCGGTGAACCGAAACGGCCTGGGTCTCGATCTTTTCCGCACGCTCGCGAAGCTGCTTGGATTTGACCGTCAGCAGATCGCTGCCGGAGTTAATGCCGATATTGGTGAGCTTGGCCGCCTGCTTGCGCAGTTGCGCAACTTCCTTAAGATCGCGTTGGCGCTGGTGCTCGGCAGATTGGTCCGCCTCATCAAGGGCAAGGCGCGCATGGCTATACGGCAGCGGAAAGTAATGTGATTGCTCGGGACGGAGGAAAAGTGTTCGATTGGTCGCTGCGTCAAGAAACTGCCGGTCGTGGCTCGCCATGATGACAATCGTCTGGCGCGGCAGGGCGGCAAGCCAGGTTTCGAGCGCAGCAATGCGGCCGAGATCAAGATGGTTGGTGGGTTCGTCGAGCAGCAAAAGGTCCGGCTCGGTGACCCAGCCCCGCGCGATAAGGCCCAGACGCTGCCAGCCGCCGCTAAGCTCGCGTAACGGCTTGCTGACCAGATCGAGTGGAAAGCCAAGGGAATCGAGGGCGACATCGGCGCGCCAGCCTTCGGACTCGCGATCTGCCGGCGGAAGCCTGGACTCGACGAAATCGCGCAGCGGCGTGTCGAGCGCGGCCTCGGGAACGTCTTGCGCCACATAGCCGATGGTGAGGCCACGGGAGCGGGAAAGTTCGCCCTCACTGAGTTCGGCCTGACCGATGATCGCTTTGAGCAGTGTGGATTTGCCGCGCCCATTTGCGGCGACGAGACCAACCCGATCGCCATCGCTGAGCGATAAGGTCAGATTGGAAAAGAGGACCTGGTTCGAGCGGAGACCGGCATTGCGGAGGCTGAGATTTGCCATTGGAGAAGTCTTTCTGGGGGCGCAGCGGCATGGCGCGCGCGAATTCCATCAATAAGGCATCCCGACCGAAGTCAGCATGCCGTGACGGGCAAACCAGAAGGATCAATGACTTTTAGATAGCGTCCGTACCGTGCTGGTCAGCCCTGCAGCTTGAGCCACAGGGCATGAACGGGGCCACGCTGGCGATGATGATAAAAAGCAGTCATGCATCCCTCCCCGGTTCGATTGGACAGATAGAGACCTAATCCAAGGTCCTTACAAAGGCAAGGCATCAAGTCAGATAGAAAACCAAGCTCGCGAGAAGCATTGCGCCAAAGCGCGGGACGCGAAACTGTGCCAGCCGGTACGCAGTACTGAAGGATCCGGCTCTCGGCAAAACGCCAGCAGAAGAACCGAAATGGGGCGCTGGATACGCACTACTGGTCCCATTTCGGGTTCGCATACGGCAACTCCATACAAAAAACCGTATGCGCCCAGAGTTAGCAGGGCGCGCTTAAGAAAGTGCTTTCAAGATGCAAACGAGGGGTAAACTCAGACACTAAACTTGGCCCGAATTTGAACGCATCACAGGAGAAAGCCCGGAAGTCCGGGCTTTCTCACGTGGCGAACAATCAGCGAAGTTGCTGGATATCCTTGATCCGATCACGGCAATAATCGAACTTGATCAGATAGGTTACGCCATCGCGGCTGGCTTTGACCTGGACGACGCCGCTGTCGGGGACGTTCAGATAAATCTTTGAATATCCACGGGCGGCGATGGCTTCGCGGATCTGGCGGTCGGTATAGCACATGGCCATCCGCGGCTTGAAATCCTCAGCCTGATCGCCGAAATGAATCCCGAAGCCAAAGCTTTGCGCCGAGACGGGCGCGACGAGCAATGCGCCCATGAGAGCCGCAGAAAGTATCAAGCGCTTGGCCATGGCAGTCACTCCTCATCTCGTGCGGATCGCATTATGCCAGAACGATGATGAACCCGAGAGAAGTTCCGTGTTCATTTTTCGTTCATGTTGACGTATACACTGAAAGCCCTTGGCTGTGGAATTAAACGCCCGCGCCAGACCCGCACGAATCCTTGGGTTAAGATAGATTTTCGACGCCCGATTCGGGCTCAGCGATGGAATGTGCATGTCAGAGCCTATCGATCTCTTTGGCGGTTCCGCAGCCCCTGAGAACACCGTCCCGACCCCTGCTCCGAACAAGACGAGCGCACCCAAGGCGTCGCCTGTGGGTGGGGACAGTTATGGCGCGTCCGATATCGAGGTGCTCGAAGGGCTTGAGCCAGTTCGCCGCCGCCCAGGTATGTATATCGGCGGCACCGACGCCAATGCTTATCACCACCTCTTTGCCGAGGTGATTGACAACTCGATGGACGAGGCCATTGCGGGCCACGCGACGCGGATTGAGGTGCATCTCGGGGCCGACGGGTATTTGACCGTTGGCGACAATGGGCGCGGCATTCCGGTCGAGAAGCATCCGAAATTTCCGGGGCGCTCGACGCTCGAGATCGTCCACACGATTTTGCACGCTGGCGGCAAGTTCGACTCGAAGGCCTATGAAACTTCGGGCGGATTGCACGGCGTTGGCGTTTCGGTGGTCAATGCGCTTTCCGACGACATGATCGTCGAGGTGGCTCGTGACCAGCAGCTTCATCGCATCATCTTTTCGCGCGGCAAGGTCGTCGAAGACGTCGTCAATGTCGGCCGGGTACAAAACCGTCGCGGTACGGTGACGCGTTTCCATCCTGATCCCGAGATCTTTGGAGCTGCAGCGCATTTCTCGCCGGGCCGGATTTTCAGGATGACCCGAGCCAAGGCTTATCTCTTCGGTGGCGTCGAACTACGCTGGAGTTGTGACGAGAGCCTTGCCAGCGACGAGGTTCCGGCGAAAGCGGTGTTCCACTATCCCGACGGCTTGAAGGATTTCATGACCGCGCGGATCGAGGGCGAAACGCGCATCGTCGACGATATTTTTGCAGGCAAGACCGGTCGCCCCGGTAGCCATGGATCGGTGGAATGGGCCATTGCCTGGACAATCGAGGATGGCAGCACCTCGTCTTATTGCAACACGGTACCGACACCTGATGGCGGCACGCACGAGGCCGGGCTGCGGCTCGTTCTGCTGCGAGGGCTCAAGAACTATGCGGAGCTGACCAAAAACAAGGCGGCGGCGGCTTTGACGGCAGAAGACGTGCTCGGGCATTGCAATGCCATGCTGTCAGTCTTCGTGCGCGAGCCCGAATTCGTTGGGCAGACCAAGGACAAGCTGGCGTCGCAGGAAGCCACGCGCATCGTTGAAAACGCGCTGCGCGACGCGTTCGACCACTGGCTTGGTTCATCACCGCAGCAGGCGGGCAAGCTTCTCGATTGGGCCATCGAGCGTGCCGAAGAGCGTCTGCGCCGGCGCAAGGAAAAAGAGATCGACCGGGCGAGCGCCACGCGCAAGCTTCGGCTTCCCGGCAAGCTTGCCGACTGTACGCAGAACGCCGCGCAGGGCGCAGAGCTGTTCATCGTCGAAGGCGACTCGGCTGGTGGCTCGGCCAAGCAAGCGCGCAGCCGCGCCAATCAGGCTGTGTTGCCGCTCCGCGGCAAGATTCTCAACGTGGCTGGCGCGAGCCGGGAAAAGATGGCCGCGAGCCAATTGATTTCGGACCTGATCCAGGCGCTCGGCTGCGGTACGCGCGATCGCTATACCGAGGATGATCTGCGCTATGACAAGATCATCATAATGACCGACGCCGACGTCGATGGCGCCCATATCGCTTCGCTGCTTATCACCTTCTTCTTCCAGGAAATGCCGCGGCTGATCGAGAACGGGCACCTCTACCTCGCCCTGCCCCCACTCTATCGGATCAGCCAGGGCGGCAAGACGCTCTATGCGCGCGACGACGCACATCGGGCCGAGTTGATGGCAACCGAATTTACCGGCAAGAGTAAGGTGGAAACGACCCGCTTCAAGGGCCTTGGCGAGATGCCGTTTGCGCATCTTCGCGAAACGACTATGTCGCCGAAGACCCGGACATTGCTGCAGGTGAAGGTGCTGGATGACCATGTTGCTACCAAGACGACGGTAGATCGTCTGATGGGGACCAAGCCGGAAGCGCGGTTTGAATTTATTCAGGAAAATGCGGCTTTTGTGACGGATCTGGACGTTTAGGGCCGGTCTCACCGACGGCGCATTGCTTCCCTGCGGTCGTCATTGCCCGGCTTGTCCGGGCAATCCAGTTTGCCGATGTGTGGACCACCGGGACAAGCCCGGTGGTGACTGTGGGGGATGTGTCGTTGTCCCACCATGGGGGAGTATCGACGACCCAAGGCGGTTACCGGTTCAGGATTTTTCCGGTCAGCACATCGATCTGCATGCCATCGAACGCCGGGGTGATGTGTCCGGGCGTCGCAGCTTCGGTCTCGGCGTAGTCGAGATCTATGTGCATGTCGGTAAGGACAGCTTGTTGGGGCTGGAATTTCTCAATTAAATCAAGAGTTTCCGGCAGGCTCAGGTGACTTGGATGGGGTGTCGGGCGCAGGGCGTCGACGATCCAGAGGTCGAGATTGGCGATAGCGGCGTCGGACTGTGCGGGGATGCCTGAGAGATCGCAGCTATAGGCGACATTGGCGATGCGGAAGCCGAGGGAATCGATGTCGCCGTGGTTCTGGAGGAAGACCGTGACGTCGATGGTGCCGCCTGGGCCAGTGACGCTAAGTGCTTGGCTGGGCTCAACGGTGTGCGCGTTGAGGATCGGCGGGTAACTGCTTCCCGGGGGCGTGATGAAGCAATAGCCGAAGGCTTCGAAGAGGCGTTCGCGGCATTCAGCGCTGAAGTAGACGTCTACGCGGCGGCGGTTGTGAAGGGCGAGGACGCGGAGGTCGTCGATGCCGTGGGTGTGGTCGGCGTGCTCATGGGTGTAGAGCACGGCGTCGACACGATCGACCCTGGCATCAAGGAGTTGTTCGCGGAGATCGACTCCAGTGTCGATCAGGATTCGTGTAGGTTCTTCAATGCCTTGCGTCCACCCTTCGATGAGAAGAGAGCAACGGCGGCGGCGGTTGCGGGGGTTGCTCGGATCGCAAACTCCCCAATCATTGCCGATGCGCGGCACGCCGCCGGAGGAACCGCAGCCTAAAATGGTCGCGATGATCCGGTCGGGTGCGGGCATTATTTTATGCCGGACTTTGAGAAGAGACGGCCGAAGTTTGCAGTGGTCTCGGCTCCGAGTTGTTCAAGCGAAATGCCGCGGAGTTCGGCAACTTTTTCGGCCGTGTGGCGGACAAAGCTCGGCTCATTCGATTGGCCACGATGGGGAATCGGGGCGAGGTAAGGCGAGTCAGTTTCGACGATGTAGCGGTCCCCGGGGACAAGTTTCGCAACATCTTGAATTTCCTGGGCATTCTTGAAGGTAACGATGCCGGAGAAAGAAATGTAGCCACCAAGTGCGAGAGACCGCTCTGCGAGATCGCGGCCGGCGGTGAAGCAGTGGAGGACGAAGGGGAAGACCCCTGCCCGGCTCTCTTCTTCGAGGATATTCGCCATGTCCTCGTCCGCGGCGCGGCTGTGGATAACCAGTGGAAGACCGGTGATGCGAGCGGCGGCGATGTGGCGGCGGAGGCCGGTGGCCTGGGCCTCGCGCGGGGCGTTGTCATAGAAGTAGTCGAGGCCCGCTTCACCGATAGCAATGCAACGGGGATGGGCACTTAGCCGGACAAGATCATCCGTTTTGATATGGAGTTCCTTGTCCGCGTTGTGCGGATGCGTGCCGACCGAGAACCAGACGTTCGGGAAACGTTCTGCGATGGCGGCATAGGTGGAAAAGTTATCCACCAGTGTGGATATCGTCACCATTCCGGTAACACCGACGGCGGCAGCGCGAGCCATTACGCCGTCGATGTCAGCAGAGAGCGCCTCGAAGTCGAGATGGCAATGGCTGTCGATGAGCATGCTTATTCGGCCGGTTTTTCGAGGCGCGCGAAGACGCCTTGCGGTACTGGCAGGTCAGTGTTTGGTACCATTCCGTTAACATTGAGCGCGGCCGAGAGTGTTCTCTGATCCTCAGGCACCGCCAATTGGTCCAGAAGGCGCGCGGCCGAGGCAGGAACGAAAGCCAACATCGGAATGGCGATACGTCGAACGGTGTCGGCAGTGACGTAGAGCACGGTCGCCATGCGAGCCGGATCGGTCTTTTTCAGCGCCCAGGGTTCCTGGCCGGCAAAATAATTGTTGGCCGACGAGAGGGCCGCGACGAGTGAGCCGGTGGCTTCGTGGACGAGTTGTGCGTCCATGGCCTTTTGGGCAGCGTCGAGCGCTTCGGTGACCTCGGCAATGATGGCATTGTCCGCGTCGGTCAAAGTGCCGAGTGTTGGCACTTTGGCGTCGCAGTTCTTGTTGATCATCGAAAGCGAGCGCTGCGCGAGATTGCCGAGATTATTGGCAAGATCGGCATTGACGCGATTGACCAGCTTCTCGTTTGAATAGTCGCCGTCGTTGCCGAAGGAAACTTCGCGGAGGAAGAAGTAGCGGACGGCGTCGGGGCCGAAGGTTTCGACGAGTTGAAACGGGTCGATGACATTGCCGAGCGACTTGCTCATTTTCTGGCCATCGACGGTCAAGAAGCCATGGGCGAAGACGCGGTGCTGAACCGGCAGGCCAGCGCTCATCAGGAAAGCGGGCCAATAGACGGTGTGGAAGCGGATGATGTCCTTACCCACGACATGGAGATCGGCGGGCCAGAATTTCTTGAAGAGTTCGCTCTGCTCGTCGGGGTAGCCGACGCCGGTAATGTAATTGGTCAGGGCATCGACCCAGACATACATGACGTGGCCTTCGCCGCCTGGAACGGGCACGCCCCAATCGAAGGTGGTGCGGGAGACCGAGAGGTCTTGGAGGCCGCCTTTGACGAAGGAGATGATCTCATTGCGACGCTCTTTGGGCGCGATGAAATCGGGGTTGGCTTCGTAGAGCGCGAGAAGCTTTTCCTGATAGGCGGAAAGGCGGAAGAAATAGGTCGGCTCTTCGACCCATTCGACTTCGGCGCCGGAGGGGGCAAAGCGCCTGCCGTCCTTTTCCGTCAGCTCGGCTTCGTCGAAATAGGCCTCGTCGCGTACCGAATACCAGCCCTTATAGGTGGATTGGAAAATGTCGCCGTTCTGGCTCGCTTCCATCTTCTTCCAGATGGCTTGCGAGGCGTCATAGTGGCGCTGTTCGGTGGTACGGATAAAATCGTCGTTTGAAAGGTTCAGTTCGGCGGCGAGCTTGCGGAACTCGGCCGAATTGCGATCAGCCAGTTCGCGCGCGGTGATGCCTTCCTTGGCCGCGGTCTGCACCATCTTGATGCCGTGCTCGTCCGTCCCGGTGAGGAAGTAAACTTCCCGGCCTTCGAGCCGCTTCCAGCGGGCGATGGCGTCGGTGGCGATCATCTCATAGGCGTGCCCGATATGCGGCGCGCCATTGGGATAGGAGATCGCGGTTGTGACATAAAAGGGCTTGGCGGTCATTATGGCTCGGCGGGAATTGCAGTCGTGTTGAGGTGCTTCCTGATGGCATCGAAGAGCACGGACAGTGTCTGCTTCATGTCGAGATTGACGCTGTCGGCTTCGCTCAGGAGCGCGTTTGCCTTGTCCCATAGGTCCGTGGCGGAGGCAAGCCGCAACCGCGAACCGGGGCCGAAAGCGGCGTTCCGGGCTTCGTCGGCCAGCCAATCGAGAAGGATCTCGCGGGCAAAGGACATGTCCGGCCCCTGCGGATCGGCGCCGAGCGCATCGGCCAAGGCGATCGAGACGCCAGCGGGGTGGCTCAGGGGGGATTGGAGCCAGGCGATGAGGGTACCGACGGAGGAATCCGGCGAAAGCGCCAGGGTTTCAAAGGCGCGACGGGGCCGACCGCCGGCGAGGCGTAGGGCGCGATCGAGGGTTTCGCCGTGGATATCGGGCAGGCTGCCGGTGACGACGGTGGCCACCTGCTCATCGGGCAGCGGGCGCAGCGCGATATTGTGGCAGCGGGATTTGATGGTCGGGAGAAGCTGGCCTGGGCGGTGCGACACGAGGAGGAAGGTCGTGTCGGCGGGTGGCTCTTCGAGGGTTTTGAGGAGCGCATTGGCTGCGGACGGATTGCAATCGTCGATGGAGTCGAGAATGGCGATGCGATGACCGAGGCGACCGCGCGTGTGGTGCAAGGCATCACGGAGTTCGCGGACGTCTTCGACGCGGATGATGGTGTAAAAGCCCTTGGCGTCCTTGGGACGACGACGGAGGACGAAGAGGTTTGGGTGGGACAGCGCCGTGACCTGTTCGGTCACGCGCGCGGCGCTTTCATCGCCGGTCGCCGTCAGGATGGCCGCGGCGAGTTCGAAGGCGAAGGTGGCCTTGCCAATGCCTTGCGGGCCATGCAGCATGATCGCTCCGGGTAAGCGGCGTTCAGCGACCTGCTGCAGGATCGCGGCGCGGGCGACGTCGTGGCCGATGGCCTGATGGCGCTCTTCGGGGAGCGGCAGGCCGGCAAGGGCGGCAGGATCGGTCAAGCCTCGATCCCGGCATGCAATTCCGGAAAGCGCGACTGCACGACTTTCCAGATTTCCTTTTCGAGATTTTCCTCGCCCTGATCGGCGGAGAGAACCACGCAGCGATCGGTGTTGTTGCGGGCGATATCGAGGAAGCCATCGCGGAGGCGACGGTGCCAATCGAGCTCTTCCTTTTCGAAGCGGTCGCCGGTCAGGGCGAGGCCGTCTTCGATGGCGCGTTGGGCGACGCGCTTGAAAGCTAGTTCGGGATCCATGTCGAGGACAAGCGTGAGATCGGGCGTGTGACCATCGAGGGCCAGGCTTTCAAGCGCGTCGATCAGCTTGGGATCAACGCCGCCGGTGAGGCCCTGATAGGCGCGGGTGGAATCGGCGAAGCGATCGGAAATGACCCACGTGCCCTTGGCGAGATTGGGCGCGATCAACTGATGGACGTGGTCGAGACGAGCGGCAGCGAAAAGTACAGCTTCACCACCGGCGCCCCAGCTCTCGCTGCGGCCCTGGAGGATATAGGAGCGGATCGCTTCGGCTTTCGGCGTGCCGCCGGGTTCACGCGTCCGCACGGCCTCGACCGAGGCGGATGCCAGATTGCTGACCAGCCGCTTGACCTGGGTCGATTTGCCAACCCCTTCCCCACCTTCAAAGGTGATGAAGCGTGCCGGCCTGCGATTTGGCGCTTCGAGCATGGGCTGGGTGATTCCTTGGTCGGATATCTTTTAGGTCAATGCGGGATGGGGGGAAAGGTTTTGGGACTTGGTTGAAATCCCGACCCCACCTAGCCTCCCCCTGGGAGGGGGAGGAATCGGTCGGTGGCTTACGGACAGCGAGACAAACTCGGTAAGTCCCTCCCCCTATCAGGGGGAGGTTAGGTGGGGGCGAACGGCTACCTGCCTGCGGCCGGCTCAAAGCCAACCCAGCGCCAACTGCTTGAGCGCATCGGTGGCGCGGCGAACCAAGTCGCCCTGGGGGACGTCTTCGGCCGCGAAGAGCGGGGCGCTTTGAACGAGTTCCTTGTTGCAGAACACTTGGAGTTCGGCGACCTGCTGGCCCGCGGCGACGGGGGGCATGAGGGGACCGGTATATTTGACCTCGGCGGAGAGGCAATCGCGGGAGCCGCGGGGCAGATAGAGAGCGATTTCGCCCTTGCCGACGAGGCCGACGCTGCCGGTTTCGCCACCATAGACATCGGCATAGGCGACGACGCTGCCATCGGGATAGGCGGCGAAGCGCTCGAATGCGCGGGTGCCCCAGGTGAGAAGCTTGCGGCCTTCTTCAGCGCGTTCGCGCATGGAGCCAAGTCCGTGGACGACGGCGACAAGGCGGCGATCGCCCTGGGCTGTCGAGATGACGGCACCATAGCCGGCAGCTTCGGTGTGGCCGGTCTTGAGACCATCAACGCCGATGCCGACTTCGATCAGCGAATTGCGGTTCGCCTGCTTGATGCCATTCCACTCCATCTCGGGTTCGGAGAAGTAATGGTAGAATTCAGGGAATTCGCGAATGAGATAGCGCCCGAGATTGGCGAGATCGCGGGCCGTCGAATATTCCTCCGGGTCCGGCAAGCCGGTAGCATTGGTGAAATGTGAGCCTTCGAGGCCGATCTGGCGGGCCAGTTCATTCATCATGCCGGCAAAGGTGCCCTCGGTGCCAGCAATGCCTTCGGCGAGGGCGATCGCGGCGTCATTACCCGACTGGATGATCACCGAGCGAATGAGATCTTCGACCGGAATCTGGGAATTGAGATCGGCGAACATGGTGGAGCCGCCGGAGGATGCGCCACCCGTGCGCCAGGCATTTTCGGAAATGAAGAAGGGATCGCTGAGCTTGATGCGGCCGGAGCGAAGCTCGTTGAAGACCACGGCCAGGGTCATGAGCTTGGTCATGCTGGCCGGCTCGAGCCGGGCGTCCGCATCCTTTTGGAAGATCACGGTGCCGGACTCGTAATCCATCAGCACGGCAAAGCGGGCATTGGTCTCAAAGCTTGTTTGACCGAGCGCCGGGAAGACGCCAATTACAGCGATCAGCAGGGCAAGAAGCAGTCTCACGGGCGATACCTTGCGTTGCGGCCGTATCGCCGGACAGAGGCGTTGGACCGACTTTGATTTAATAGAGAATTATATCGCCGAGTCCAAGTTCTCGCGCCAAGTTGAGCGCATCTTCCTTGGTGGCGCCGGGCTTGAGATAGCTCAGGGTTAGGCGCGTGGCGGGATGGCCATTGACCAGCACCTGCTCTTCATCGACCGCACCGATGACGGCGAAGCGTTCGGAGAGAGCTATGGCATTGTTCTGATTGCTGAAAACGCCTAGGCCCATGCGGAAGTGACGCTGGTTGGCGTCGACGCTATTGGCCCACTCCTGCAGCGCCGATGGCTCGGTCGCCATGGCGTTCACGGCGGCGAAGGCGGAGCTGATATTGCCGTCTACCGCTTGCGGCGTTGAATCCGAATAGGAGAACAAGCCATTGAAAAAATTGGATGTTATGCCGACGAGGCTACGGTCGCTGCCGGCACTGGCAACGCGAACATTACCGGTGTCGTAATTGGCGGGGCCGGTATAGGAGGCGACCAGCATGCGGGTGTCGTCGCCTTCGAGTGGCGCCGGGCCGACATATTGGACATCGACGCTGGTCGAGCCATTGTTGACATAGCCGAGCATGGCGGCGGCTCTGTGGGATAGATCGACGATGCGGCCGGGCATGTAGGGACCGCGATCGTTGATGCGGACGACCAGCGAGCGGCCATTATCCTTATTGGTGACGCGCACATAGGACGGCAGCGGCAGCGTCGGATGCGCGCCGGTGATGGCATTGGCGGAGAAAATTTCGCCATTTGCCGTGCGGCGCCCGTGGAAATCGGAGCCATACCAGGAGGCGGTGCCAGTGGCCTGATAGGACGGATCTTCCTGCGGCACATAGGTTTTTCCGCGGACGGTATAGGGTTTGCCGACCTGATAGCGGCCACCGCCGCGCGGCGGATTCGGATTGTTGGTCACGCGGGGCGAAACGGCGACGCCATATTCGCTGGAGGTGAAGGCGCCGCGCTTGACTGTCGCACCGAGGCCCATGCCACCCATACAGGCAGCGAGCGAAGGGGCGAGCAAAGCACAAAGGGCGATGCCGCGGATAAGGTGGCGCCAAGTGGTCGTCACGGTACTCTTTACTCAACACGCTTGGATCAGGGCGCACGCGATAAACAGCGTACGGACAATTTTCCCTAATTTGTCATTCGGCTGGTTGAGGAGAGGTTAAGGGTGACAATTCGTTAGCTTTGAGCGCGGGTAATGTCGGACTTGGTTACTCAAATGATAATTTTGGGTTTTCCAGCCGACGCGCTCAATCCGGCTGGGGCTCTTTCCAATTCGTGCACTCGGCCCACTCGCGCGCGCCATCGTGGATGATGTCGAAGACGGGGTCCTTGATGTCGTAATAGGCGTCCTGATCTTCGGGGAAGAAGCAGGCGAGGCGTTGCTTGATCAGTTCATAGGCGCCGGTCGTGACCGGGTGGGCGCGAAGGTAGTCGCGCATAAGGAGCGGGAACTGCTGATTGAAGGCACCGCGCTGGCGGATGTGGATATGGGCGCGCCTCGGCGTGGTGGCGACAAAAAGGAGCTTGGCAAGATCGTGGGGGGCGAGGTCCATACCGGGAGGGCAATGGTCGGACGTGTGTTCGCTTTGGCGGTGGCCGGTGGCGAGGAAACCGGCGGGGTCCACTTGGGTGAGATCGTCGACGGTAATCTGGATATCGATGATGTCCTTGGCGGCGAGGCCGGGGACGGCGGTTGAGCCGATATGGTGGGCGTAGGCGCCGGGTGGGCAGAGGGTGAGGAGCTCGGGTTTAAGGCGCTGGAAGTTGCGTGCCCAGGATTTTTGCGCCGGGATGATGATGATTTGCATGTGGCCCTCCTCGTCGGATTATGCAGCACGGGAAGAAGGGAGGGGAAGGCCCCCTCACCCGGATTGCGGTGCAATCCGACCTCTCCCCCGAGGGAGAGGTGCGCTGCGCGCTTAGGCCGGGAACGGCACGAGGGGGGTGCCGGCGCGGAGGTAGAGGGGGTGTTTGGGGGAGCCGTCGGCATTGGTGCCGAAGCACCAGAGGGTTATGCCGTCGGCGCGGAGGGTGGCAACAAGTTCGCGGCCGGCGGGGGAGAGGGCTTTGTTGAGTTTGCCGTGGCAGAGGACGACGCGCCCTGCCCCGTTGGCGGCCTGGCGGATTGCGGGGAGATTGGCGGGCGAGACGGCAATGGTGCCGGGGGCCAGAAGCGATTTTGGGTCGGTGGCGCGGTAGTCGCCGACATTGCATTTGACCATGGCGGAGAAACCTTCGCGGCGGGCGAAGGTCCATTCTCTCGCGCAGGTGGGGTCGTCCACCGTGGCATCGGCGGTGGAGGGATTCATGCCGATGAAGAGGATGTAGTTTTCCGGAAACGTTTCGCCGAGCCAGCGGCGCATGAGCTGGCGGTAGCGGCCGTCGGGGCTCATGACCGCATCGCCAGAAACCCCGGCGCCGAGGCGCAGGCGGACCTTGCCGCCGGGATCATGGGCAGCTTCCCCGCCGAGGTCTAGGCTCGTCTGGCTCATGCGGTCAGGTCGCTCGGGGGGACGAGGCCGTTGATGAGCGAAGCGGTCGTGATGGTGTTGGCGAGGAGGCAGGCGATGGTCATGGGGCCGACGCCGCCGGGAACGGGCGTGATGGCACCAGCGACTTCGACAGCAGAGGCGAAATGGACGTCGCCGACGAGCTTGGTCTTGCCCTCGCCCTTTTCGGGGGCGGGAACCCGATTGATGCCGACGTCGATGACGACGGCGCCGGGTTTCAGCCAATCGCCTTTGACCATTTCAGGACGGCCGACGGCGGCGACGACGATATCGGCCTGACGGACAACATCCGCGAGGTTTTGCGTCTTTGAATGGGCGACGGTGACGGTGCAGTTGTCGCGGAGGAGCAGCTGCATCATCGGTTTGCCGACGAGATTGGAGCGGCCGATGATGACAGCGTTCTTGCCCTCGAGCTTACCGAGGTAATCACGCAGCAGCATGAGCGAGCCAAGCGGGGTGCAGGAGACGGGACCGGGAAGACCGATCTGGACCTTGCCGACATTGGCGGGGGTGAAGCTATCGACGTCCTTCATGGGGTCGATGGCTTCGATGACTTTGTTGGGGTCGATGTGCTTTGGCACGGGGAGCTGGACGAGGATGCCGTGGACGGCCGGGTCTGCGTTGAGCTGATGGACGAGCGCAAGAAGGTCCGCTTCGGAGACGTCTTCGGGCAATTCGTGCTTATAGGAATTCATCCCGACTTCGGCGGTCTGTTTGGCCTTGTTGGACACATAGACCTGGCTCGCCGGATCGTGGCCGACGATGACCACCGCGAGGCCGGGCGTGATGCCGTGGTCGGATTTGAGGCGCTGGACGTGGCCCGCGATACGACCGCGCAGATTCTCGGCAAAGAGTTTTCCGTCGATGATTTTTGCGGTCATGCTGGCCTCGTTTTCTTGGGGATTTGGAGGCGCGGGAAGACGCTCCCGCGTTTGCGCTTGGACATAAGGGATGGTGGGGCATCCGTCCATGGTTTTGCGCGGGTTGGGTACCCCCACCTAACCTCCCCCTGGTAGGGGGAGGGACACATCGGGGAGATTAAGAGAGCGGATATAGGGCCGCGTCATTCCCGCGAAAGCGGGAATCCCTCTTTTGGTGCAATGGGATTCCCGCTTTCGCGGGAATGACGCCGAGGACTGGGAGGAATCTGGAGTGGTGGCGCCCTGCCCTCAGAGCTTGATGTCGATGATTTCGAGGTCGTGGTTTGCGAGCGTTGCAATGTCGCCGACGGATTTGCCGAGGAGGACCTGGGCGATTGGGGAGGCGTGGGAGATGGTGCCCGATTTTGGATCGGCTTCATCTTCGCCGACGATGCGGTAGGTTTCTTCGCGGCCGTCGTCGCGGGTGAAGGTGACCTGGCTGCCGAAGGTGACGGCATCGGTGGTCGTTGGGGCGGCGACCAATTGCGCTGAGCGGACGCGTTCGGTGAAGTAGCGGAAGTCGCGGAGGGGCACGGCGGATTGGCGGCGGCGCTCGTTGATGTCTTCGATCGTGTTGGCCGTTTCGAGGGCAGCGCGGGCGGATTCGATCTGAGTATGGAGGGCTTCGAGCCCGGTGTCGGTCACGAGATTGAGGCCGGATGGAATCGGGCGATCCGGGAGGACGGATTCGGCGGCGGTTTCGGCACTTTCTTCCTTGGTGAAGGCGACGCTCACGGCGAACTCCGAACAATAATCTGCATGTTGCGCTTGCCACAGACGAAGCGCCCTTGTCGACCGTCATTGCCCGGCCTGTCCGGGCAATCCATCACTTGGAGGCATGGACCACCGGGACAAGCCCGGTGGTGACGCAGGAAAAGAATTCATGCACGCCTGGAATGAAAAGACCGCCCGGCACGAGTGCCGGACGGCCTTGGGGGACATAGTCCGCCGCGCTGTTGAGGGCTTGGGGGACAAGCGGCTGACCATATCCTGCTCACTGGTGCATGGGTCGTTTGCCTTGCCAGTGAACTGACTGCAAAGATGGTGGCCAAATGCGGCAAGAAAAGTGCAGCTCACCGAAGTGTGAAAGACCGGTTTACTCCCGGCCGTTCCGTTGAGAAGGTGTCATGCGGTGCTTATATTGACCGGTCAAACAGGCGCGATTCCGAAGCGCCGAAATGAGGATGTGCAATGACGACACTCACCCCGCCCCGACTTGAGACGCAAAGTTTCACCGATCCGGAAGCGGCATGGGCGCGCATTGCCGAAATCTATCATCGCAACTGCAATTTCATTCGCGACCATCTCCATGGGCTGGCCAAGGGCGAGGTGCCGGCGGGGCGGGTGCGCGCCTGTTATCCGCAGGTGGAAGTGCGCTCGACGAGTTATTCCAAGCACGAAAGCACCCTGCCCTATGGCTATCTCCATACGCCGGGCATCTACCGCACCACGGTGACGGCGCCGGACCTGTTCCGGACCTATTTCCAAGAGCAGTTCACGGTGCTTCTCCGCAATCATGGCGGCACTATCGACGTGGGCGAGAGCGAGACGCCGATCCCGCTGCATTTTGCGCTGCCGCCGCATGAACATGTCGATGGCGCAGCGCTCAATGCGTTGGGGATTCCGCTGCGCGATGTGTTCGACGCACCGGACCTGACCAATACCGACGATGAAATCGCCAATGGCACTTATGTGCCGCCGCGGGGCGGGCCCTACCCGCTTTCAGCCTTTACGGCGCCGCGCGTCGACTATTCGCTGTTTCGGCTGGCCCATTATACCGGGACGGCGGCCGAGCATTTCCAGAACTTTGTGATTTTTACCAATTACCAGTTCTATATCGACGAGTTCTGCCGGGTCGCGAAGGCGTGGATGGCGGAAGGCCATGAGCACTATCAACGGTTCATCGAGCCGGGGAATGTGTCGACCGACAATATGCTGACCGGTGGCGAGGTGACGGGCAATGCGCCGCCGCGCATGCCGCAAATGCCGGCCTATCATCTTGTGGGCGATCGCGGGCGCGGGATTACCATGGTCAATATCGGCGTGGGGCCGTCTAACGCCAAGACGATCACTGACCATATCGCGGTATTGCGGCCGCATGCCTGGATCATGCTCGGGCACTGCGCGGGGCTGCGGAATAGCCAGGAGCTTGGGGACTATGTTTTGGCCCATGCCTATGTGCGCGAGGACCATGTGCTCGACGCCGATCTGCCGCTGACCGTGCCGGTGCCGGCGCTGGCGGAAGTGCAGGTGGCGCTTGAGCAGGCGGTGGAGGAGATTACCCAGACCGAGGGGATCGAGACCAAGAAGATCATGCGGACGGGGACCGTCGCGACCTTCGACAATCGCAATTGGGAACTGCGGGATCAGGCCGAGATCGTGCGGCAATTGAGCCAATCGCGCGCGGTGGCGCTCGATATGGAAAGCGCGACGATCGCGGCGAACGGGTTTCGGTTCAGGGTGCCCTATGGGACACTGCTCTGCGTTTCCGACAAGCCGCTGCATGGCGAATTGAAGCTGCCGGGCATGGCTTCGGATTTTTATCGGACCCAAGTGAACAAGCATCTGCAGATCGGGCTGAGGGCCATGGAGATCCTGCGGGATCAGCCGGCCGAGAGGCTGCATTCGCGGAAGCTGAGAAGCTTTGCGGAGACGGCGTTCCAGTAGAGATCGTCTCGATCACGTTTTTGTTCGGATCCGGAACATAGCGTGGGTTATCCCGTTGTTAGTGCATAACACTTTCGATAGGAGCGAAAGATGCACAAGGACGAGGCTAAAGGCGTTGGCAATCAGATCAAGGGCGCAGTGAAGGAAGCGGCAGGCCGCGTCACTGGTAACGAGCGCCTTGAAGCCGAAGGCAAGGCCGACAAGGCTGCTGGCAAGGTTCAGCAGAAGTCCGGCGAGTTTAAGGACAAGGCGCGCGATGCGCTGAAGCACTAAGGTCCACAGGACTTTTTTGAAAAAGGGGTCGCGGTAACGCGGCCCTTTTTGGGTTTGGGGATTACCCCCTCCTAGCCTCCTCTTGCGCACCCAGGTCTCCAGCCAACTCACCGGGGTTCCCTCGGGCGTGACCCGAGGGTCGCTCGTCAAGGACCAGATGCTTGTGGCTCTCGAACTGGCCCTCGGGTCAAGCCCGAGGGAAGCACAGTGGGTGGGGAGGTTCGAATGCAAAAAGGCTCGGTGTTTCCACCGAGCCTTCCAGTAAGTGAGGGCTGATCAGCGGCCTTTGACGACGGAGTAGCCGGCGTATTTGGCGGAGGTGCCGAGCTGTTCTTCGATGCGGATCAACTGGTTGTACTTGGCCATGCGGTCGGAGCGGCTGAGCGAGCCGGTCTTGATCTGACCGCAGTTGAGCGCGACAGCGAGGTCGGCAATGGTCGAGTCTTCGGTTTCGCCCGAGCGGTGCGACATGACCGAGGTGTAGCTGGCGCGGTGGGCGGTTTCGACGGCGTCGAGGGTTTCGGACAGCGAGCCGATCTGGTTGACCTTGACGAGGATCGAATTGGCGACGCCCATCTTGATGCCCGAGACAAGACGCTGGGTGTTGGTGACGAAGAGATCGTCGCCGACGAGCTGAACCTTCTTGCCGATGGCGTCGGTCAGGGCCTTCCAGCCATCCCAATCGTCTTCGGCCATGCCGTCTTCGATGGTGATGATCGGGTAGCGAGCAGCGAGATCGGCGAGGAAAACGACGTTTTCTTCGGACGTGAGCGACTTGCCTTCGCCCTTCATCTCGTACTTGCCGTTCTTGTAGTATTCGGTGGCGGCGCAATCGAGGCCGAGGAAGACGTCCTCGCCGGGCTTGTAGCCGGCCTTTTCGATCGAGCGCATGATAAAGCCGAGGGCTTCATCGGCCGAGCCGAGGTTTGGCGCGAAACCGCCTTCGTCGCCGACATTGGTGTTGTGGCCGTCGGCGGAGAGGTTCTTCTTCAGCGTGTGGAAGATTTCCGAACCGATACGGACGGCGTCGGCGATCGAGGTCGCGCCGGCGGGCAGGATCATGAATTCCTGCATGTCGATCGGGTTGTCGGCATGCTCGCCGCCATTGATGATGTTCATCATCGGCACGGGGAGAACATGGGCATTCGGGCCGCCGATGTAACGGTACAGCGGCAGTTCGCTCGATTCAGCGGCGGCCTTGGCGACGGCGAGCGAAACGCCGAGAATGGCGTTGGCGCCGAGCTTGCCCTTGTTGGCGGTGCCATCGAGATCGATCATGGCCTGGTCGATGGCCAGCTGATCGAGCGCATCCATGCCCTGGATTTCGCTGAAGATGATGTCGTTGACGTTTTCGACGGCCTGGGTGACGCCCTTGCCATTGTAGAGCTTGCCGCCATCGCGGAGCTCAACGGCTTCGTGCGCGCCGGTCGAAGCGCCCGAGGGCACGGCGGCGCGGCCGAAGCTGCCGTCATCCAGAACCACATCGACTTCAACGGTGGGATTGCCGCGGCTATCGTAAACCTGGCGACCCTGGATATGGATGATGGATGACATGGAAATTCCCTTCGGGGCAGTTTTCTCGGTGTGGAGCCTGTCTAGACGCGCCTTGTGACAGAGAAAAGAGGGGCGCGCAAAAATACTGGCGTGGGAGTCGGGGAAATGGGTTCGCTTCTGGAAAGAAAGGCCCCCTCACCCGGCCCTGCGGGCCGACCTCTCCCCCAGAGGGAGAGGTGGCGATCGCCCGCGCTTCAGTGATGGAACCGTTAGGCTTTGAGCCTGCCGTTGGCGATGAGCCAGCCGAGCGCGTCTTCGACGCCGGCGAGGGAGGAAAAGCGCGGGGCGTAGCCGAGGAGGCGCTTGCCCTTTTCGATCGAGCAACTGGGGCTGCGGGCGATGTGTTCCCAGGTGGCGGCAGCGTTTTGTTCGGACTGGCGGGATTTCCAATCGTCCCAGGGAGCGAAGGCGAGGTTCGGTTCGTGGCCGAAATAGCGATAGATGGCGCTCGCGTAGTGGCGGAGGGTGACGGCGCCGGGGGAAACGGAATGGAAGGCTTCGCCGACTGAGGCGCCCCAATTGGTCATGGCGAGGATCAGCAGCGCGGCGATGTCGTCGGCGTGGATGTGATGGACGGTTTCCATGCCGAAGTTTGGCAATTCGAGCGTGTCGCCGCGCGCGATGGTTTCGAAAACGGCGATATCGCCATTGCCGGCGGGATTGAGCGGTGCCCAGCCCTGCCCGACGATGTGGCCGGGATGGATGATGGTGGCGGGGAAATTTTCGCGCCGGGCGATGTCGAGCAGATAGGCTTCGATGGCAGCTTTTTGGATGCCGTAATCGCCGAAGGGACGCTTGGTGACGTCCTCGGGGGTTGGGACGACCTCGGACAGGCCATGGGTCCAGATGGTGCCGATGTGGAGGAAATGCTGGACCGTGCCCTTGAGGGCCTCGACGAGCTGGCGGGCGCTATCGAGGGTAAAGCAGATATTGTCGATGACCACATCGCCCTGAAGATTGGCGATGTTCGAGCCAAAACTGCCCTGGCGCTCGAGGGCGTCGCGATCGAGCGTGATGCTTTCGACCTGGGACCAGGCAGCGTCGGGCAGATAGGGCTTTGAGGTGCCGCGCGTGACGGCGACGACTTCATGGCCCAAACGCACGAGGCGCGGGACGAGATAGGTTCCGATATGGCCAGTGGCCCCAATGACGACGACGCGTGCCATGATTGAAAATCCTCCCGCGGCTGGTTTGGACCGCGGCTTCGTCCTAGCATGTATGGAAGGGCTATACAGCCCACCGATTCCGGGAGAGAGAATTGACCAAACCACTCGTCAAGCAAATGGCGCATACCTGCATTTTTGCGCGCGACCTCGACGCCGTCGAGACGTTTTATCGCGACGTGATCGGCATCGCGCCGAAGTTCGATTTCAAACGGGGCGAGGAGCGGATCGGGTTCTATCTCGATTTCGGCAATCGGACATTTGTCGAGGTTTTCCTCAAAGGCGAGTCGCGGTTCGAGGAGAGCAATCAGATCAACCACATCTGCTTCGAAACGGACGATCTCGACGGGTTTATCGCCAATGCCAAGGCGCATGGGGTGGGGATTACGGACAAGAAGCTTGGGGTGGATCACACCTGGCAGAGTTGGCTGGCGGATCCGAGCGGGGTCAAGCTCGAGATTTTTGAATATACGCCCGAGAGCATGCAGTTTGGGGCGAATGGGGTGGTTTGTCAGGTGGATTGGTAACAATCCACTGACGCGATCGGCTTCCAAGATTGTCGTCACCACCGGCTTGTCCCGGTGGTCCACGCGGAGGCGAGATGGATTGCCGGGACAAGCCCGGCAATGACGGCGGGGGAGCTATGGTGAGCCTCGGATCGTGCAGCGGTTCAGATGGAGACTAGGCCGTCACACCACGTCGCTCTTTTCCAAATCAAAACCCTCGTCGAGCCAGCCGGTGATGCCGCCGGCCATGATTTTTACGGGGCGGTCGAGGTTCGCGAGGCGGAGGGCGCCGCGGGCGGCGCCGTTGCAGTGGGGGCCGGCGCAGTAGGTGATGAAGAGGGTTTCGGCGGGATAGGCTTCCATCTTTGTGCGGGTGATCTTGCCGTGGGGCAGATTGATGGCTCCGGGGATGTGGCCGGCGGCGAACATCGTGGGGCTGCGGACGTCGAGGAGGACGAAGTCGGGACCGTTGGTTAGGGCGTCATGGACGTCCCAGCAATCGGTTTCGAAGGCGAACTGGGCTGCAAAATGCTCGCGGGCGAGGATGCTGGGCGCGGCGGGGATGGCGGCGACGGAAGTGGGCATGGTTTTTCTCCTATGCCCTCTTGATAGGAGCGCCCTGCCCGGCTGAATATTGGCGCGAATGACAATATGCGTCGATATCATGCCAAACTTGACCGGTCCCCTCGTCGTCGCCCTGATCTACGATGGGCTTTGCACTTTTGAATTCGGCATTGTCGCCGAGGTTTTCGGGCTGTCCCGGCCGGAAATGGGGACAGGATGGTATCGGTTTGCGTCAGCGGCGGTCGATGCGGGACCGATGCGGGCGCATGGCGGGATGACCGTTGTGGCCGACCATGGGCCGGAGATTTTGGCCGAGGCTGACGTGATCGTGGTGCCAGGGTGGCGGGGTGCGGATGCGCCGGTGCCGGAGGCGCTGATCGAGCAATTGCGGGCGGCGCATGGGCGCGGCGCGCGGCTGGCGTCGATCTGTTCGGGTGCGTTCGTATTGGCGGCGACCGGCCTATTGGATGGCGGGACGGCGACGACGCATTGGCGGTATGCCGACAAGCTCAGGGAGCGGCATCCCGCCATCAGCGTCGATGATGCGTCGCTCTATCGGATCCATGATCGCATTCACACCTCGGCAGGCAGTGCGGCGGGAATCGACCTGCTGATCGAGATGGTCCGACAGGATTTTGGGGCGGCGGCCGCCAATTCGGTGGCGCGGCGACTGGTGATGCCGGCGCATCGGGCGGGTGGACAGGCGCAGTTCCTCGAGCGGCCAGTGGGCGTGCGCGAGGGCACGGAGATCGGGCCGCTGCTGGAGGAGGTCCGGAAGAGCCTTGCGGCGGACTGGACCGTGGCGCGGATGGCAGACGCCATGGGGATGAGCGTGCGGACGTTTTTGCGGCGATTTAGCGAGGCGACGGGGCAATCGCCGGGGGATTGGATTGCCGATGAACGGGTGAGCGAGGCGAAGCGCCTGCTGACGCGGGGCGAACGGAAGATGGAGGATGTGGCGCTGGCGGTGGGCTTTGGGAGCGCCCACGCATTGCGGCATCATTTCAGGCGGAAGGTGGGGGTTAGTCCGAGTGAGTATCGGGCGCGATTTTTGGAGGTGGCGGGGTAGCATAGTCTAGCAACCGGCCGTCACCACCGGGCTTGCCCGGTGGTCCATGCGGAGGAGAGATGGATTGCCGGGACAAGCCCGGCAATGACGATGGAGTGGGGTGCGGAGTACCTCTTACTCCGAGGTCTGGCGGATGAAGCCGAAGGCGACGAGGGTGATCACGGCGGCGAGGATCATGTAGTAGCCGACGGTGTGGAGGCCATAGGTGGTCGCGAGGTAGGAGGCGATGTAGGGCGCAAAGCTGGCGCCGAAAATGCCGCCGAGGTTGAAGGTGAGCGAGGCGCCGGTATAGCGAACGGCGGTTGGGAATGGCGCGGCGAGAGCAGTGCCGAGGGGGCCGTAGGTCATGCCCATCAGCGCAAAGCCGATGCAGAGGAAGCCGAGTACGCCATAGACATTGCCCGAGCCGAGGAGCGGGGCGAGGATGAGGCCGAATACGGCGATGCCGATCGAAACGCCGATCATGACCGGGCGCATGCCGAAGCGATCGGCAAGTACCGCGGAAAGAGGGATGAACGCGCCGAAGAACAGGACGCCCACCATCTGCAGGATGAGGAATTCTTCGCGGCTATATTTGAGCGTGCCTGTGCCGTAGCTCAGCGAAAAGACCGTCATGATGTAAAACAGCACGAAGGTGGCGAGGGCCGCCATGGTGCCGAGGGCAAGGCTGACCTTGTGCGAGCTGATGACATCGAAGAACGGAACTTCGACGCGCTCTGATTTTTCGACGGCCTTGGCGAATTCGGGCGTCTCGGTGATTTTCAGGCGAATGAAGAGGCCGAAAATGACCAGCACGGCGCTGGCGAGGAACGGCACGCGCCAGCCCCAGGCCATGAAGGCTTCATCGCCAAGGAAATGGGCGAGGACGAGGAAAATGGTGGTGGCGAAGAAGAAGCCGACCGGGGCGCCCAATTGTGGGAACATGCCATACCAGGCGCGCTTGCCTTCGGGGGCATTTTCAGTGGCGAGGAGGACTGCGCCGCCCCATTCGCCGCCGAGACCAAGCCCCTGCCCCAAGCGGCACAGCGCCAGGAGCAGCGGCGCCAAAATGCCGATCTGGCCATAAGTGGGCAGAACGCCGATCAAAACCGTCGAAATACCCATGGTGAGGAGCGCGGCGACGAGCGTTGCCTTGCGGCCGACCTTATCCCCGAAATGGCCGAAGAAGGCGGCGCCGATCGGGCGGGCGAGGAAGGCAATGGCGAAGGTCGCGAGCGAGGAGAGGAGCGCCGAATTGGCATCGCCCGAGGGGAAGAAAAGCTGCGGGAACACGATCACCGCGGCTGTCGCATAGATATAGAAATCGAAAAATTCGATCGTGGTGCCGATCATGCTCGCGGCGAGGACGCGGCGGGCGGAATTCCGCGGCTGTGCAGCCGGGGATGTTTGCATATCTATGGTCATGGCAATCCGGAGTGTTCTTTGATCTGGTTTTAAGCCAGCGCGCCTCCATCCCGCAACGGCCGCGCCTTCGCTCGTTGACGGCGGAGTACCGTAGGGTACGGTTGGGCGCAAGGGATTTTGCCTGCTTCATCACGGGGACGTGGGGTAATTCCCGGAGCCTTCCCCAAATTTTGCCTCATGTGGCGGTGATCAGTGCTGCATGACGCTTATTCGCCCTGCCCTGCTCGCCGCCGTTTTCCTTCTGCCGCTCTCTGCCTTGGCGCAGGAGGTGGACCTCGCTCCTATCCTTGAAAATGCTGAAACATTGGAGCCGTTGGAAACGGTGATGGTGGCGGTGGATGGCAAGATCATCGCCGAGCGCGGCTATGCCGGGCACACGGTGGACGAGCCGACCAATATCAAATCGGCGTCGAAAACCGTGGTATCGGCGCTTGTGGGGATCGCGATCGACAAGGGTTTGATCGACGGTGTCGATCAGAAAATATCGGATTTTCTCAGCGATGATTTTCCCGAGGATGCCGATCCGCGGCTCAATGACGTGACGGTGGGCAATCTGCTGTCGATGCAGGCGGGCTTGGCGCCGACGTCGGGGCCGAATTACGGGCGCTGGGTGGCGAGCCGGAACTGGGTGCGCGCGGCGCTGGACCAGCCCTTTGAGACCGATCCGGGCGGGAGAATGCTCTATTCGACGGGATCGACGCATCTGCTTTCCGCCATTCTAACCGAAGTGGGCGGCGAATCGAGCCTTTCATTGGCACGTGACTGGTTTGGCGCGGTAGATGATTTTGGGATTGGCGGCTGGGAGCGGGATCCGCAGGGGATTTATCTCGGCGGCAATCAGATGGCGATGAGCCCGCGGAGCCTGCTCGCCTTTGGCGAGGTCTATCGGACGGGTGGGCTGGCACCCGACGGCAGCCGGGTTTTGAGCGCCGAGTGGGTGGAGCAATCCTGGACGGAGCGGACAGATTCGCGGTTTACCGGGGACGGCTATGGCTATGGATGGTTTCTGCGCGAGATCGGCGGCGAGGATGTGCGTTATGCCTGGGGCTATGGCGGGCAGATGCTCTATATCGTGCCAAGCCTGGATTTGACCGTGGTGATGACCTCGGACGAGAATTCGCCATCGGCTGGTAACGGGCACCGGGATGCGCTGCATGCGCTGTTGGCGGAGATTATTGGGGCGGTGCGGAGCGAGGCGGCAGTCGATACTTCCCAGCCAGAGACCTAAGCCGCTGATCGGTCGCTAAAAAGTCGCTTTTACTGGGGACGGTTCGCCAGTTTCGGAGGAGCGTCATCATGGCATTGGAAACGGTCTCGGCGGGAGAGTGGCTGGAGCGGGTGAAGCGGGGAACTGCGACTTTGCCGGTCGGGCTCGGCGACTATGTCGGCCGGTTTGAACTGACGCCTGCTGGCATGCCGCTCGATGATATCGCCGCGGGATTTCACGCTGGTGATTTGCGGATCGATGGCGAGTTTCGACCCGAAAGCCTGATCACGGCGGTGGATGGCGATCTCGTGGTCGAGGGGCTGGTATCGACGCAGGGCGGCGAGGATGCCGATGGCAATGCGACGCTGATCGTCTTTGGCGATCTGCGCTGCAAGACGCTGATCAATGACTGGGCGAGCATCATCATCGTGACGGGCGACCTGATCGTCGAGGATTGGGTGTTTGCAGCACGGGAGGATTCAGCGCTGCTGATCGGCGGCGATTTTAAGACACCGCTTTTTATCGGCGCGGATATCGGGGTGACGGTCGGCGGCGAGATCGTCGCAGATTATGCCTATGGCTATGCCAACGGCGTCCCCGCCCCGGGACAGACCTATGGGGACAGCAAGGCGATGGACAATCGGAGCTGGCGCGAGATCGCGACGCGACTAGGGTTTGGGCGCGAAGTGACGGCAGAGGAGGAATTTATGCCGGCGGTGGATTTGCGGGTGATAACGACAGGGAGCTTGCTGCCGGTGTGATCGGGGCGAGTGTTCAGTCTTCGCGCTTGTGGCTATCGAGTTTTTTGTTGGCCAAGGACTTTTCGGCGGCTGACTTTTGCTTTTCGGCTTTGGTGCGGCCGAATTTGATGCGGTTGGCTTCGGCCGCCGCTTCTTTTTCGGTGCGGGCCTTGGCCTTCCGGGCACTGCGGAGATTGATGATTTCGGCCATGGCGGCTCCGGGTCAAGCGGCGAGGTAGATGTTGGCGAGGACGGGGCCGTATGGCGTTTGGACCTCAATGACAGCGCGACGATAGCCTTCGCCTTCGAAGGCATCAAGGCGGGGCCAGTGGGTGGGGAGATCGGGGCTATAGAGGAGGTGGACCGGGACTTCGGGGCCGGAAGGATCGGCGCGGAAGACGGGGTAGCCTTCGGCAGGACCGGTGCCTGAGGGGAGGCGGTGGCCGCGGACGGTGCCGCGGCTCCAGGTGCCTTGAAGGTCGGCGAGCTGGGCGAAGTTGGATTCGCCCGGGCTCAAGGTGCCGTAGTTGGCCAAGCGGTGCTCTGGCCCCTGCCCGGTCATCAGACCAAGCGACTCTGTTCCATGGCTGCCGAGATGAAGCTCGTGAACAACGGATGGGGCTCGAAGGGTTTGGATTTCAGTTCGGGGTGGAACTGCACGCCGATGAACCATGGGTGATCGGTGCGTTCGACGATTTCGGGTAGCTTGCCATCGGGCGAGACGCCGGAGAACAGGAGGCCGTTCTTTTCGAGGAGTTTCCGGTAGTCCATATTCACTTCGTAGCGGTGACGATGGCGCTCGGAGATGCGGGTCGAGCCGTAGATGTCGGCAACGCGAGAGCCGCGGGTCAGCTGGGCGGGATAGGCGCCGAGGCGCAGGGTGCCGCCGAGATTGCCGGAGCTGTCGCGGGTTTCGGTGTCGTTGCCCTTGACCCACTCGGTCATCATGCCAACGATCGGCTCCTTGGTGGGGCCGAATTCAGTGGAGGAGGCATTCTTGATGCCGGCCGTGTTGCGGGCGGCCTCGATGCAAGCCATCTGCATGCCGAAGCAGATGCCGAAATAGGGCACGTCCTTGACGCGGGCAAAGCGGGCCGCCTCGATCTTGCCGGCAGAGCCGCGTTCGCCGAAACCGCCGGGCACGAGAATGCCGTGGACATGTTCGAGGTATGGCGCTGGATCGTCGCGCTCGAAGACTTCGGAGTCGATCCATTGCAGGTTGACCTTGACCTTGTTGGCGATGCCGCCGTGAGTCAGGGCTTCCGAGAGCGACTTATAGGCGTCCTTGAGGCCGGTATATTTGCCGACGATGGCGATGTTCACTTCGCCTTCGGGATTGTGATAGCGACGGGAGACTTCGTCCCAGGCCGACATATCGGGCTCGGGCGCGTCGGTGATGCCGAGGGCAGCGAGGATTTCGCGGTCGAGGCCTTCATGGTGATAGGCGACGGGCACATCGTAGATCGAGGCGACGTCGAGGCCCTGGATCACGGCGGATTCGCGCACGTTGCAGAAGAGCGAGAGCTTCTTCTTTTCGCCTTCGGGAATCGGACGATCGCAGCGGACGAGCAGGACGTCGGGGGCGATGCCGATGGAGCGGAGCTCCTTGACGGAGTGCTGGGTCGGCTTGGTCTTCAGCTCACCGGCCGAGGGAATGTACGGCATGAGGGTGAGGTGGAGATAGCAGGTGTGGTTGCGCGGGAGATCGTTGCCGAGCTGGCGGATGGCTTCGAAGAAGGGAAGGCCTTCGATATCGCCGACGGTGCCGCCGATTTCGACGAGGACGAAATCATAGTCCTCATTGCCATCGAGCACGAAATTCTTGATCGAGTCGGTGACGTGCGGGATGACCTGCACGGTGGCGCCGAGGAATTCGCCCTTGCGCTCTTTCGAGAGCAAATCCGAATAGATGCGGCCCGAGGTGATGTTGTCGCGCTTGTTGGCCGCGCGGCCCGTGAAGCGTTCGTAGTGGCCGAGATCGAGGTCGGTCTCGGCACCGTCGTCGGTCACGAAGACCTCGCCGTGCTGAGTGGGCGACATCGTGCCGGGGTCCACATTGAGATAGGGGTCGAGCTTTCTCAGGCGGACCTTATAGCCGCGCGCCTGCAGCACTGCGCCGAGCGCCGCTGAAGCCAAACCTTTGCCAAGGGAGGAAACCACGCCTCCGGTGATGAATACGTACCGTGCCATGGGCAATCACCATAAGCCTATAAGGAGCGATTCGTGGAGCCGAACAAAACGGTCCACACAAAAAGAAGAAGGGGATGTTTCCATCCCCTTTTTCGGCTTTGCCTTGCGGCGTCTTAGTTGCCGGTCGTTGGAGCCGGCTGTTGATTTTCCGTCGCCGGAGCAGCTTCCGGAGAAGCTGCGGGCGCTGCATCTGGTGCAGCGGCCGGGGCCGTTTCCGAAGAAGCGGCCGGGGCGGTCGTCTCGGTCGTTGCTGGAGCGGACGGGACAGGCAGATCGCTGGTCGATGCCGGAGTGGTCGCCGCTGGTGCCGTGGTGGTGGCAGGAGCTGCGGGAGTCGTCGTGGTGGACGGCGCCGGAGTCGAGGTCGCAGGTGCCGAAGCGTCGGCCGGAACCGGAAGATCCGATGTCGTGTCGCCCTGGAGAGCGTTCAGCGCATCGAGAACGTTGGATGGCTGAGTGCCATCTTCCGTGGTCGTCGCCCGATCGAGAATGCTCGACGTGCCGCGATCGAGTTCGCTGAGAATAGTCAGGCCAATGGCCGTGGCGAAGAAAAGCGTTGCCAGGATTGCCGTGGTGCGGGTCAAGAGATTGGCCGAGCCACGCGCCGTCATTAGGCCGCCACCGCCGCCACCACCGATACCGAGCGCACCACCTTCGGAGCGCTGGATCAGGATGACACCGATAAGGGCCAAAACGATCAGCAGATAGACAACAATAAGGACGTTCGCCATGAGGTCTTGGTCTTCGCGTCAGTCATAAAAGATGCGGCGTCATACACGCCTAAAACGGCAAAGGCCAGAGCGTTGCCATGTTTTTCATGGCAACGACCTAAGCCGTTCGGTCAGACCGACGAGATAATGGTGTAAAAGTCTTTTGCCAAGAGGCTAGCGCCGCCGATAAGCCCGCCGTTGACGTTGTCGACATTGAGGATTTCGCGCGCATTGAGCGGCTTCATCGAGCCGCCATAAAGAATGCGAAGCGTGTTGCCGCGCTCTTCGCCGAAGCGTTCGACAAGACGAGCGCGGATATTGGCGTGCATCTGGGCGATTTCTTCGAGCGTCGGGGTACGGCCAGTGCCGATGGCCCAGACTGGCTCATAGGCAACGACGATCTCATGATGTTCCGCGGCGTCGGGGATCGATCGCGAAAGCTGTTGATTGACGATGGATTCGGCTGAGCCACCATCGCGTTCGGATTCGGTCTCGCCGACGCAAATGATCGGCTTGAGGCCAGCGCCGATCGCGGCTTCCGCCTTGGCGCGGACGATGTCGTCGTTTTCAGCGTGATTGGCGCGGCGCTCGGAATGGCCGACGATGACGAACTGCGCGCCAGCATCGGCAAGCATATATGCGGAAATGTCGCCTGTGTGGGCGCCGGAGGCTTCCACGTGACAATCCTGGCCACCGGCCATGATGCCGCTCGAAGCGCCCTGTGCCGCGACGGCGGCAAGGATGGTTGCGGGTGGGCAAACGACGACGACGGCGCGCGGGGCCTCCCCCGTTGTGAGCAATTGGGCCAGTTCAGTCAGCTCATCGAGCGACTGTGACAGCCCGTTCATCTTCCAGTTCCCGGCGATTAGCGGTGAGATGGTCGTCAATCTTGCTACTCCTGCCTCTTGCGCCAAGGTGGGCTTTGCCCTAACCCCGGCAGTCGGAATGTCTTACTAGTCTCAGGCAACCCATGCGGTAAAGCCTCAGACCCCAAACTGGAACGTTCGAAATGCTCGATGGTTTGCGTGGCTTTGCAAAATCCTGGCCGGGAAAGATCATGGGAGCGTTTCTGCTCGTCGGCGTGGCAGGGTTCGGCATCAATAATGTCATCACCGATCTCGGCAGCAATACCGTTGCGCATGTTGGGGATCAGGAGATCACCTCCCGCGAATTTCTACGCGCCTACCAGAGCCAGGCGAACCGTTTGGCTCAGCAGCTTGGCCGCGTGCCGACCGGCGCGGAAGCCGAAGCCATGGGGCTGCCGAGCTTCGTTATTCTTAACCTAGCGCAAGGCGAGGCTCTCACCGGCCTTGCAAATAAGATGGGTCTCGGTGTTTCCGACGACAAGCTGGGGCAGATGTTGCGCCAGGATCCGTCCTTCCAGGGAACGCTGGGGAACTTTGATCCAGCCGTGTTCAACCAGGTGCTGCAGGCCAGCGGCTGGACGGAATCGGAATATTTCCAGACGCGGGGCGACGAAGCCAAGCGCGAACAGCTCGTTTCGACGCTGTTCCCGGCAAAGACGCTTCCCGATGTCGCGGCAACTCTGATCAACGACTATGCCGGTACGCAGCGCACGATCGACTATGTGACGCTCAACGAAGCCAATATCGAAACGCCGGCAGCGCCGACCGAAGAGGAACTGGCCGCCCATCTCACCGAGCACCAGAGCGAATTCCGCACTGTCGAAACGCGCAAGGTGCAGATGATCGATCTCTCGATCGCCTCGCTTGCGGCGACGAAAACCATCGCCGACGATGCCGTGGCGGTGGAATATGAGCGGATCAAGGCCAGCCTGACGACGCCGGAAAAGCGGACGATCGAGCAGGCCGTATTGACCGCCGATCAGGCGACCGCCTTTGAAACCGGGCTCGCGGCGGGCAAGGATTTTGCGACGCTCACAACCGAAGCCGGCGTGACGCCAACCAGCCTTGGCACGCTGACCAAGGCCCAGGTGACGGATACGGCGCTTGCCAATGCGGCCTTTGGGCTGCAGCAGGGTGGCGTGACCGTTATCGATGGTGTGGCGGGCAAGCGCGCCATCCACGTTTCGGCGATCGAGGCGGAACGCCAGCCAACGCTCGAAGAAGCGCGCGCCGATATCGTCAATACTCTCGCAACGGCGGAAGCCCGCACCGAGGTCAACGACGTGCTCGACCAAGTCGAAGAACTGCGCGCCGCCTTCCGGCCGCTGAGCGAAATCGCCGAACGGTTCAAGCTGCCGCTCTACGAAGCTGACGTGACGAGCGGCGGCAACCAGCTCGACGTTTTGACCAATGTATCGCCGGAAGACCGGACCAAGGTGAGCCAGGCGATCTTCAAGGCGACCGCTGGCCAGTTGACGCCATCGATCCCGATCACCGGCAATGCTCATGTGTTTTTCGATCTCGTCGAAGTGCAGGCTGCACGCGACCAGACACTGGACGAAGTGCGCGACGCCGTGACGACGGCGCTGACCACCGAGCGCACCAATAATGCGCTGCTGGCCAAGAGCGAAGAAATCGTAGCGCAGTTGCGTGGCGGTGCAACGCTTGCCGATGTTGCGACTGGTCTCAACCTCTTCCCGCAGATTTCGCCGCCTTTCTCGCGCTTCGGCTCGGATGACGGCTCGATCGACAATGTCGTGGCGCAAGCCGCATTCAATGGCGGGCCGGACTATAAGGGTTCGGTGGTTTCGAGCTCGGGCGATTTCATGATCTTCGAGGTGGTCGACAACACGACGCCGACCGAACCGCTTGAAACCGCCGCTGCCGACAACCTGCAGACGGAGGCGCAGAACGGGGTCTATGGCGATTTCGTCGCAGCGCTGCGCGACGATGCGGGCCTGAAGATAAACCAGCAGGCGCTTCAGCAACTGATTACTCTCAACTTCGGCCAATAACCCACCAACGGATCGGACACGATGGGCGACGACTTTTCCACGCGTTTTGCAGAGCAATATGAAGCCGGCAAATCGCAGATCGTCTGGCGTCGCATCGTGGCCGATCTCGAAACGCCCATCGGGACCTATCTGAAACTGGCGCAGGAGCGGACGCACTCGTTCCTGCTCGAAAGCGTGCAGGACGGGACGACGCGCGGGCGCTATTCGATCATCGGGCTGCTGCCGGACCTCATCGTCCGCGTGGAAGACGGCACGGCGCGGGTCAATCGGCAGGCGCAGCTTGATCCCGATGCCTTTGAGGTGATGACGGAAAAGCCGCTCGACGCGCTCCGCGGGCTGGTGGCGGAAAGCCAGATCGTTGTGCCTGAAGGGCTGCCGCCGCAGTCCGCGGGAATTTATGGCTATCTCGGCTATGAGATGGTTCGGTACATGGAGGTGTTGCCGAACACCAATCCCGATGACCTCAAGACGCCGGAAGCGGTGCTGATGCGGCCGTCGCTGCTGGCGATTTTCGACACGGTCAAGGACGAGCTCTATCTGACGGCGCCGGTCTATGTGAAGGCTGGGGTTTCGGCGCGGCAGGCGCTTGAGGCGGCTGAGGCGCGGATTGACGATGCGATCGGCCGGATGGGCCGGGCACTGCCGGCGACCCCTGCCCTGCCAGATCTGGCGGCGATTGAAGTCACCAGCAACACCTCGCGCGACGAGTATTTTGAGATGGTCCGCCAAGCCAAGGACTACATCTCGGCCGGCGATATTTTCCAGGTCGTGCTGAGCCAGCGGTTTTCTGCTGATTTTACGCTACCGCCGACGGCGCTCTATCGGGCGCTGCGCAGGACCAATCCCAGCCCCTATATGTATTTCCTCGACTTCGGCGACTTTGCCGTGGCGGGGTCGAGCCCGGAAATTCTGGTGCGGGTGCAGAATGGCGAAGTGACCATTCGGCCGATCGCCGGGACACGGAAGCGCGGGGCGACGCCGACGCGGGATCAGGAACTGGCGGCGGAGCTGCTGAGCGATCCCAAGGAATTGGCCGAGCACCTGATGCTGCTCGATCTTGGGCGCAATGATGTGGGCCGCGTGGCGGAGACGGGTTCGGTGAAGGTCACCGACAAGTTCTTCCTCGAATATTATAGCCACGTGATGCACATCGTCTCGAACGTAGTGGGCAAGCTCGATCCGCAGTATGATTTTGTGGATGCGCTTTCTGCCGGGTTCCCGGCGGGGACGGTTTCGGGTGCGCCAAAGGTGCGCGCGATGGAAATCATCGACGAACTCGAAAAATCGCGGCGCGGGATTTATGGCGGTTGCGTGGGGTATTTTGGGGCCGATGGCACCATGGATACCTGCATCGTCTTGCGCACCGGCATTGTGAAAGACGGCAAGCTCTATGTGCAGTCGGGAGCCGGGATCGTTGCCGACAGCGTGCGTGAGTTGGAACAGCTCGAATGCGAGAACAAGGCGCGTGCCCTTTTCAGCGCGGCAGAAGAAGCGCTACGCTATGCCGGCGAAGCGGGAGTGGGACAGTGAACGTGCGTGTGAAGTTTCTGCGATGGCGGGGCTGGTTCTGAACGATTTCACCAGAACCACTCTTGAGGACAGGCCCAAATGACCAAAACCCTCGTCATCGATAACTACGACAGCTTTACCTATAATCTCGTCCACTTCCTGGGCGAGCTCGGCGCCACAATGACCGTGCGCCGCAATGACAAGATCACCCTTGAAGAAATCGCCGCGATGGCGCCGGAGGCGATCGTGCTTTCGCCGGGGCCGTGCACGCCGACCGAGGCGGGCATTTGCCTTGCCGTGATCGACCGGTTCAAGGGGCAGATTCCGATGCTGGGCGTGTGCCTTGGGCATCAGGCCATGGGTCAGGCGCTGGGCGGCGATGTCATTCGCGCGCCGCATCTGGTGCATGGCAAGACCAGCAAGATCAACCACACAGGCAAGGGTATCTTTCGCGGGTTGAATGCGGGCTTTGAGGCAACGCGCTATCATTCGCTGATCGTAAAAGCGGAAACGCTGCCGGATGTGCTGGAAGTGACGGCGACGACGGATGATGGGCTGATCATGGGGATGCAGCACAAGACGCTGCCGCTGCATGGGGTCCAGTTTCATCCCGAGAGCATCGCATCGGAAAATGGCCATGCGCTGCTACAGAATTTTCTAAAAATCGCCCGCGACTTTAACGGCCAGAGGGCGGCGTGATGGATATCAAGCAGGCCCTCCACAAGATTTCCGAAGGGCGCGACCTGACGGGCGAAGAGATGCGTTCGGTGATGCGGCTGATCATGGATGGTCAGGCGACGCCGGCGCAGACCGGCGCGTTCCTGATGGGCATGCGCATCAAGGGCGAAAGCGTGGGCGAGATTGCCGCAGCGGTTTCGATCATGCGCGAGAAGATGGTTCCGGTCGATGCACCTGAAGAGGCGATCGATATCGTCGGGACCGGTGGCGACGGCATCGGGACGCTCAATATTTCGACGGCGGCATCCTTTGTGGTGGCGGCGGCTGGTGTGCCCGTCGCCAAGCACGGCAATCGGGCGCTATCGTCCAAGTCAGGATCATCGCAGGCGCTCGAGGCGCTGGGGGTGAAGCTCGACCTGACACCGGCGCAGATCGGCGAATGCGTGCGGCAGGCCAACATTGGTTTCATGTTTGCGCCATCGCATCATCCGGCGATGAAGCATGTGGGCCCTGCCCGCGCCGAGCTTGGCGTGCGGACGATGTTCAATCTTTTGGGGCCGCAATCCAACCCGGCGAGCGTTCGACGGTATGTGCTCGGGGTTTATTCCGAGCAATGGGTCGAGCCGGTGGCGGCTGCGCTTTTGGCCAATCGGGCGATCAAGGCCTGGGTCATGCATGGCAGCGATGGGCTTGATGAGCTCACGGTGACTGGCCCGAGCTTTGTAGCACAGATTGCCAATGGCGACCTGCGCAGCTTCGAGATCACGCCGGAACAGGCGGGGCTGCAGCGCTATGAGCTCAAGGATATTTTGGGTGGCACGCCGGACGAAAACGCTGCGGCGATCCACGCGCTCTTTGATGGCGCGTCGGGCGCCTATCGCGATATCGTGCTGCTCAATGCCGCGGCGGCGCTGATCGTGGCGGACAAGGCGGATGATCTCAAGCAAGGCGTTGCCATCGCCCGCGATGCGATTGATTCTGGCGCCGCAAAACAGACCTTGGCCAAGCTGGTGGCCGTTTCCAACGGACAGGTTGCATGACCGATATTCTCAAACAAATCGAAGCCTATAAGCGCGAGGAAATCGCGGCGGCGAAGTCGATGCGGCCATGGGCAGAGGTTGTGGCGCAGGCGCATGACCAGCCGGCGCCACGCGGGTTTTTGCGCGCGCTTAGGGACAAGCGGGCGCAAGGGCAATATGGCCTGATTGCCGAGGTGAAGAAGGCGAGCCCGTCCAAGGGGTTGATCCGGGCCGATTTCAATCCGGCGCAGATTGCGCGGGATTATGAGACGGCTGGGGCGGCGTGCCTCTCGGTGTTGACGGATAGGCCGAGCTTTCAGGGTTCGCCGAGCTATCTGATCGAGGCGCGGGCGGCGACGCGGCTGCCGGTGCTGCGAAAAGACTTTTTGTTTGAGACCTATCAGGTGGCGGAAGCGCGCTCCTGGGGCGCGGATTGCATTCTCATCATTCTTGCGGCCGTCGATGATGACGTGGCGCGGTATCTGCTCGATTCGGCGGCGGAATGGGGCATGGATGCGCTAGTGGAAGTGCATGACCAGCTTGAGCTTGATCGGGCATTGGCGCTCGATGCGAAGTTCATCGGCATCAATAACCGGAACTTGCGGACGTTTGAGACGACGCTCGAAACGTCGGTGACGCTAGCGGCCGGCGTGCCAAGCAATGTGACGCTCGTCAGCGAGAGCGGCATCGTCAATCATGAGCATGTACGCATGCTGGAGGAACGGGCCGGGATAGGCCATTTCCTCGTCGGCGAAAGCCTGATGCGGCAGGACGATGTGGTCGCGGCGACGCGGGCTCTATTGCAGGGTGTGCCGGAAACGGTGCGCTGATGGCCGAGCGGCGTCTGACCCATCTCGATGCTAAGGGCGAGGCGCATATCGTCGATATCGGCGAGAAGGCGATCACGCGGCGGCGGGCGGTGGCGCAGGCGCGGTTGAGCGGCGGGGCCGAAACGATTGCGACCATTTTGGGTGGTGGGCTCAAGAAGGGCGATGCGCTGGCCGTGGCGCGCGTTGCCGGGATCATGGGCGCCAAGAAGACCTCGGACATCATTCCGCTCTGCCATCCGATCCCGCTGACCAAGGTAAGCGTCGAGATCGAGGGCGAGACCGAGACGACGATTCTCATTCGCACGGTTGCCGAAACGACGGGACAGACGGGCGTCGAGATGGAAGCGCTGACGGCGGCGACCACGGCAGCATTGACGCTTTACGACATGGCCAAGGCGCTCGACCGGGCCATGGTGATTTCAGACATTTGCCTTGTGGAAAAATCCGGCGGCAAGTCGGGCGATTATCGAAGAGATTCATGAGCTTGCTTCCGGTTGATGACGCGTTGAATCGCATTCTGGCGCGGGTGCCGGATGTGGTTGGCGAGAGTATAGCGCTGGGCGATGCGGCGGGACGTGTGCTCGCAGCGCCGGTGATTGCGACCCATGACCAGCCGCCGTTCAATGCCAGCGCTATGGATGGCTATGCCATGCGGGCGGCGGATGTCGCTGAGGGCGTGTGGCTGAAGGTGATTGGCATGTCGCAGGCCGGGGCCGGTTTTGCGGGTAGTGTTGGTGCTGGCGAGGCGGTGCGGATTTTTACCGGCGCACCGGTGCCGGAGGGTGCCGATACAGTCATTATGCAGGAAGAGGCGGAGCGGAACCGGGATATCGTGCGATTCACGGCCCCTGCCCGGCTGGGCCATAGTGTCAGGCCGCGCGGCTACGATTTTGCCGTTGGGCGGACGATTTTGGAGCGTGGGACGCGGCTTGGGGCGTTTCAGGTGGCAGTTGCGGCGGCAGCGAATGCTGGGACTGTCAGCGTGGCGCGGCGGCCGAAGATTGCGCTACTGGCGACGGGTGATGAACTGGTGTTGCCGGGGACTGTCCTGGGGCCGGACCAGATCGTGGCGTCCAACAGTGTGGGGTTGGCGGCTTCGTTTGCGCCTTTTGCGGAGACGGTGACTGATTTCGGAATTGCGCGTGATGAGCGCGCAGATCTGGATGCGGTGCTCGATCAGATTTTTGCCAGTGATCCCGACGTCGTGGTGACGACCGGCGGAGCGAGCGTCGGCGAGCATGATCTGGTGCAGGCGGCGCTGGTCGAGCATGGGGTGACGCTCGATTTCTGGCGGATCAATATGCGGCCGGGAAAGCCGCTGATGTTTGGAACGCGTGGCAAGACGCTGGTGTTTGGGCTGCCGGGCAATCCGGTTTCGGCCATGGTGACGGCAGAGATATTTATCAAGCCAGCGTTGCGGCATTGGCTGGGTTTGCCGGAGGTCGAGGCGCTGCACCTGCCGCTCTTGGGGCCGACGCCGAAGAACACGGCGCGGCGGCATTTTATGCGGGCGCGGGTGACGACGCTGGATGGCGTGACGGGGCTGTTGCCGATCAGCGAAACGGATAGCGGACATACGTCGTCGCTGGCGGCGGCGGATGCGCTGATTGTGCAACCGGAGTTTGATCCGGGGCAGATGGTGGGCACGGTGGTTTCGGCGCTGCCGATTGGGGCGGTTTGAGGCGCTTAATGGTTATTGAGCTAGTTGCGGCACCCCCCTCATCCGGCCCTGCGGGCCACCTTCTCCCCGAGGGGGAGAAGAATAAGAGGGCCTCTGCCGCACGAATTTTGTCGCTGGAGCAATCCAGGGCTTCTTGGATAGCGTAACAGTCGTCGACGACTGGAGGTCGCGATCATGGGCGCCTTTGCTGCTTATCCTTTTCCTGCACTCATCTCGGCTTTGGCGCTGACGCTAGCGGTTTTGGCGCTGGGGTTTCGGCGGACGGATTATTTCGTCAGCCTTGGGTATGGGTTTTCGATTGCCGCGCAGGCGCTGCTGTTTCCGCTGGCTTATCTCGCCACACTGGATTTCTGGCTTGGGGCGCAGTCGATCCTGTTGCTGGCATACGGCCTGCGGCTCAGCAGTCATCTTATCGCGCGGGAGCGGCAGCCGAGTTTTGCGCGGGAGTTGGAGGCGTCGAAGGAGCGCAGCCGGCATATCGTCGGTTGGCTCAAAATCGTCATCTGGGTGAGCGTGGCGGCGCTTTATGTCGCGATGTATGCGCCGGCGCTGATCAGTCTCTCACGGGCTGGCGAAGGTGTGGCCCTGCCCTCGCTTGGTTGGGGGCTGGCTGTGGCGGTGGTCGGGCTCGCCATTGAAAGTTTGGCGGACTGGCAAAAGTCGCGGTTCAAGGCGGAGCATCCGAGCCGGTTCTGTGATGTCGGGCTTTATCGCGTGGTGCGGTCTCCGAATTATTTCGGAGAGATGGTTTTCTGGCTCGGGATTTTTGTGTCGGGGATTTCGGCTTATGGGAGCTGGCTTGATTGGGGGCTGGCGATCTTGGGGTTTGTCTGCATTCAGTTGATCATGTTGGGGTCGGCGCGCCGGCTGGAATTGAAGCAGACGGAGCGGTATGGCGCGGATGCGGCGTTTCAGGATTATGTGCGGGAGGTGCCGATCCTCTTTCCCATGGTGCCGGTTTATTCGCTGAGGGATTGGAAGATTTATTTGGGGTGAGTTGTGCCACGCCCTTGTGGTTCGAGGCTGCGCTGCGCTTCGCACCTCACCATGAGGGCTACTGGCGGAGGCGGCGATCCATGACAGGAAGCCCCCCTCACCCGGCGCTTTGCGCCGACCTCTCCCCCAGAGGGAGAGGTGAAGAAAGAGAAAGGCCGGGATTGCTCCCGGCCTTTTTGTTTAGTTCTTTTCGGCCGTGGCCTTGGGCTTCTTTGGCTTGGGCAGAGCCTTGGGCTTGGCTGGGCGCGGGGGGACCGCGACGAGTTCGAGCTTGGCTTCGGAGCCTTCGCCGACGACGGCGACGGTGACGTTACCACCATTGACCAGTTCGCCGAAGAGCACCTGGTCAGCAAGGGGCTTCTTGACGTGTTCCTGGATGACGCGACCGAGGGGGCGCGCACCCATGCGTTCGTCATAGCCGTGTTCGGCCAGCCAATCGGCAGCTTCCGGGGTCAGGTTGATCGTGACGCCGCGTTCGGCCAACTGGCCTTCAAGCTGCAGCACGAACTTTTCGACCACGCGACGGACCACTTCGCGCGGGAGCGGCGCGAAGGAAATGATGGCGTCGAGACGGTTCCGGAACTCGGGCGAGAAGGTGCGGTTGATCGCATCCTCGTCGTCTCCCTGCTCGCGCTTGCGGCCGAAGCCGATGGGCGAACGAGCAAGATCCGCGGCGCCGACATTGGAGGTCATGATCAGGATCACGTTGCGGAAGTCGACGGACTTGCCGGTGTGATCTGTGAGCTTGCCGTGGTCCATCACCTGCAACAGGATGTTGTAGAGATCCGGGTGGGCCTTTTCGATTTCGTCGAGCAGCACCACGCAATGCGGGTTCTGGTCGACGCCATCGGTCAGGAGACCGCCCTGGTCGAAGCCGACATAGCCTGGAGGGGCACCGATCAGACGGCTGACGGTGTGACGCTCCATGTATTCGGACATGTCGAAGCGCAGCAGTTCGACGCCGAGGGTATCGGCCAACTGCTTGGCAACTTCGGTCTTACCCACGCCGGTCGGGCCGGTGAAGAGGTAGGAGCCAATGGGCTTTTCCGGTTCGCGGAGGCCGGCACGCGCCAGCTTGATGGCGGACGAAAGGGCCGTGATGGCGGCATCCTGACCAAAGACCACCGTCTTGAGGCTCTGTTCGAGACCCGAGAGCAGTTCGGCATCGGATTTCGAAACCGACTTTGGCGGGATGCGGGCGATCGTTGCGATAGTGGCTTCGATGTCTTCGACGTCGATGACCTTCTTGCGCTGATCTTCCGGGACCAGCATCTGGCTGGCGCCGGTCTCGTCGATCACGTCGATGGCCTTGTCCGGGAGCTTGCGGTCGTTGATATAGCGCGCGCTCAATTCCACGGCCGCCTTGAGGGCATCGTCCGTGTACTTGATCTTGTGGAACTCCTCGAAATAGGGGCGCAGGCCCTTCACGATCTCGATGGCATCGGGAACGGTCGGTTCGTTGACGTCGATCTTCTGGAAGCGACGGACGAGAGCGCGGTCCTTTTCGAAGAACTGGCGATATTCCTTATAGGTGGTCGAGCCGATGCACCGGATCGCGCCGGAAGCCAAAGCGGGCTTCAGGAGGTTCGAGGCATCGAGCGCGCCGCCGGACGTAGCGCCAGCGCCGATCATGGTGTGGATTTCGTCGATGAAGAGAACCGCATGCGGCATCTTCTCGAGTTCCTTCATCACCGATTTGAGACGTTCTTCGAAATCGCCGCGATAGCGAGTGCCGGCGAGCAGCGAGCCCATATCGAGCGAATAGATGACGGCTTCCTTGAGCACTTCGGGCACATCGCCTTCGATGATCTTACGGGCAAGGCCCTCGGCAATGGCGGTCTTACCGACGCCAGCGTCGCCCACATAAAGCGGGTTGTTCTTAGAGCGGCGGCAGAGAACCTGAATGGTGCGACGCAGCTCGCTGTCGCGACCGATCAGCGGGTCGATCTTGCCCTGGCGGGCCTTCTCGTTGAGGTTGACGCAGAAATCGGCGAGAGCGGATGTCTTCTTGGCCTCGGCGCCGCCTTCGGTATTGCCTTCACCTTCTTCGGAGCCGCGGACCTTGCGATCCTCGGCTGGGCCGGACTTGGTGATGCCGTGGGAGATGAAATTGACGGCATCGAGGCGGCTCATATCCTGCTGTTCGAGGAAATAAGCGGCGTGGCTTTCGCGTTCGGCGAAGATGGCGACGAGCACGTTGGCGCCGGTCACTTCTTCACGGCCGGATGACTGGACGTGAATGACGGCGCGCTGAATGACACGCTGGAAAGCCGCCGTGGGGCGGGCATCCTGGCCATTCTGCACGACGAGGCTGTCCAATTCCTCGTTGATGAAATCTTCCAAATCGCTCTTGAGCGCGTCGACATCGACATCGCAGCCATTGAGCACGGCGATCGTTTCCCGGTCGTCGGTCAGGGCCAGCAAGAGGTGCTCAAGCGTGGCGAACTCATGGTTCCGCTCGCGCGCCAGGTTCATCGCCTGATGCAGAGCCTTTTCGAGTCCGCGGGAGAATGAGGGCATCTGATGTTCCTATTGCTTTTCCATCACGCATTGCAGCGGATGCTGGTTCTTGCGTGCCGTATCCATAACGCGGGTCACCTTGGTCTCGGCGACCTCGTAAGGATATACGCCGCACTCACCGACCCCCTTCTGGTGAACGTGCAGCATGATCTGCATGGCGTCTTCACGTGATTTGTTGAAGACGTCCTGCAAGACCAGAACGACGAATTCCATCGGCGTGTAATCGTCGTTGAGCAGCAGAACCCGATAGAGGTTCGGCCGCTTGGTCTTGGGGCGGGTTTTGGTAACCGTCCCAGTTTCGAAGCCGCCATCGCCGTCCCCCTTGCGACCTCCATCATCATCCTTGGGGCCGGCCACAAGCTTTCCGAGGGGCATCTTGAAGCCTTTGGCGGGACGGTTCGACAGGTGATGAGTGGTGGTAGTGGTCATATTGGATAGGGGTAACCGCAGAGGAAAGCGAAGCAGCTGGTCGACCCATTATGTAAGCAAAATCTCGCCGCTGTTAAGGGGCTCACGTTCCCGAAAAGTTGAGCGCCATTATCCTAACTCCGACAAACCCTTCTGCAATGGCTGCAAACGGAAACGGCGCGTGGCGGGATTGAGACTCTGAAACGGAAATCGTTGGCATTTTACGGATTCGTAACGTCGGGGCCCTATGGTCCCATGAGAAGCACGATCGGGGTGGGGGCCGCTGATCTGCAAACCATGTTTCAGTTGCGTACGGGCGTGTTGTGCCCGGTGAGTAAAGTTGGAGTTCAGGGTTGACCTCTCAGGCCATGACCCCTTGGCGCGTTTCCCTTTGTCGCGCCTTCGCCGCATTCGCCCTTGTCCTGGGCCTCAGCTTGCAGCTGGCGGCTCCGGCGCACGCTATCGAAAACCTGCGCAAATATGCCGGCATCGTGGTCGACGCGAAATCGGGCGAAGTGCTTTACGAAGAGCAGGGTGACAGCCGGCGCTATCCCGCCTCCGTCACCAAGGTGATGACGCTTTACATTCTCTTCCAGGAATTGCAGGCAGGCAATCTCAGCCTTTCCACCAAGATGACGGTGTCGAAGTTCGCCGCTTCGGCCGTGCCGACCAAGCTTGGCCTTCGCGCCGGTTCCACCATTGCCGTGCAGGACGCGATCAAGTCGCTGGTGACGCTCTCGGCCAATGACATGGCTCGCGTGATCGCCGAACATATTTCGGGCAGCGAATCCAAATTTGCCGAACGCATGACCGCCACGGCCCGCGCTATGGGCATGCGCAGCACGACCTATCGCAATGCCTCGGGCCTGCCCGATGGCGGCCAGGTGACCACGGTGCGCGATCAGGCCATCCTCGGCATCGCGATCTACCAGCATTTTCCTCAGTATTACGAATTCTTCCAGACTAAGTCCTTCAGCTATAACGGCAAGACCTATGGCAACCATAACCGGGTGCTCGGGTATATGGGCGCGGTCGACGGTATCAAGACCGGCTATATCAATGCTGCAGGCTCGAACCTTCTGACCGCGGCCCGCAAGGACAATCGGCACATCGTCGTCGTGGCTTTCGGCTTTAATTCGGCCGGTTCGCGCGACGAAAAGGTCCGCCAGCTCGTCGCGTCGTACCTGCCCAAAGGCCGTCGTGGCGACTATCTGGCGCAAGCCATGGTTCCGCAGCCAGGCCGCCAGGGCAATTCCAATGTGCAGGTTGCAGTGGCACAGCCCGCCCAGCCGGTTTACGTGATGCCCATGCCCCTGCCCGGCTTCCGCCTTGCAGAACTGGCGCGTGCACAACAGGGCGGTCAGCCGCAGGTTGTCGTGGCCAGCGCTGTGCCGATGCCAGCACCTGTGCCAGCCGACGTGAACCAGCAGGCCGCTGTGCAGGCTGCGGCCGTGCTCGCTGCACCGACGCAGGCGCCGACACCGGCCTATCCGAGCCAGGACATTATCGGCGCTTGGCTGAGCGACACCTATAATCTCGGTGCGCCGCCATCTGCTCTGGGCTCGACCCGCGCTTCGGCTCCGCTCGAGCCGCCAGCCAATGTCGGCGGTTCTGCGCCAGCCGAGCAGCCGGTCGATCTCCTGACAAGCGGCAGCGTGCAGACAGCCGGCCTCGAAGCGGGTGCCTGGATTGTCCAGATCGGCGCCGGCCCATCGGAAGACAGCGCCCGGGCGATGCTCTCGACTGCAGCGACCAAGGTCGGCGGTCTTGGTGACTTCCGCTCCTATGTCGAGCGTTTCGAAAAGAACGGCCAGATTTTCTATCGTGCCCGCTTCGTCGGTTTCGGCGATCGCGACGACGCGACGACCATGTGCAACCGCCTCAAGGACGCCGACATGGCGTGCCTGGCGATGCAGGGCTAACGCCCCTCGAAGTATCGATGTGGCGGGCCTGTCGCCTGCCGCACCTTGTGTAAGCAGTTTGGTGCCTGTGTTTGGAGTAGCCCAATGAGCGAACGCAATGCCTTGATCGAGCTTGCCAATTTTATTGGTCGCTCGCCCCTTGCCTCTCCGGACATGACAGCCCGGAACAAGGCACTATCGGGGATGACGGAGCGACTGCTGCCCAAGCAGCGGCGCTCGGTGGGCGAACTGATGAATGTCGTGCTGGCCCTATCGGCGCGGACGCGCCGGATGGTTCAGGAGCCGGTCAGTATCGATATCGACGTGTTTGCCCCAGGCGGGAAACGCGCGGTGTCGATGAAATTCGGCGAGAAATGAGAAAGGGCGCCTTGAGCGCCCTTTTTGTTTCCAGGTGCTCCTCCACCTCAATTTGGCGTCGAAGCGTTTTCTAAAGACCTCAAGATGGGTCCCGGCTTTCGCCGGGATGACAGCCAGTGGATGGCGCAGCTAGCGAACCACCCGAGACCACAGTTCAGACCAGTGCGACGATCTTCTTTTTCTTCCAGACGAAATGATACCAAACGGCCTGGAGGACCATCATGCCGGTGAAGCTCGTGGCGTAGGCGACCCAGATGCCGGAGAGGCCGAGGCTGGTCTGGCTGAGCCAGATAGCGCCGGGAAGCTCGATGAAGAGGATACCGCTGAGCGAGAGGAGCATAGGGGCATAGACCATGCCGCTGGCGCGCATCATCCCGGAGAACACCACGCCGAAGCCGAAGGGGATGATGGCCCAAAGGACGATGCGGAGAAGATGTTCGGTCAGTTCGATGACGCTTGGATCGGTGATGAACAGCGCGACCAGGTGCTCACTGAAGAGATAGGCGATGAGGACGAGGCCGCCGGTGATTATGAGGTTCATCAGTAACGCCGTGCGGGTGATGGCTTCGAGCTGATCGTTGCGCTTGGCGCCGATGGCCTGGGCGCCGAAGATCGAGGTGGCGATGCCGATCGACATGGCAGGGAACTGCACATAGTTCAGCACCTGGTTGAGCGCGCCATAGGCCGCCGTGGCATTGGAGCCAAAGCGGTTGACGAGCCCCACAACGACGATGCCTGACACCGAGGCGACGACCATCTGCAGGCCGGCAGGGACGCCGAGCTTGAGAATGAGGCCCAGGAGTTGGAAATCGGGCTTCAGCGCGCGGAGCAATTGGGCATCTGGCGCGAGGGGAAGCTTGCGGGCGCGCATATAGAAGAACAGGAAGATCAGCACGACAACGAAGCCGGCGATGAAGGCCCAGGCGGCAGAATTGACGCCGAGTTGCGGCAGGCCCCACCAGCCCTCAATGAGCGCGGGAGTGATGATGACGCCGACGATCATCGACAGGACCAGCGAAAAGAGCGGGGTAATCGTATCCCCCACCCCGCGCAGGATCGAGGTGATAATGAGGAAGACGAAGAAGCCGGGCATGCCGAGGAACATGATGCGGCCGTAGCCGATGGAGGTTTCCCGGATGTTGTCGGGCGCGCCGAGGACCGACATGATGCTCTCGATAAAGACGCTGCCGATGATGGCGACGATGAGACCAAGGACGAACGCCGTCGTCAGGGTCGTACCGGTGACTTGCTTGACCCGTTCGAGATTGCGCGCGCCCCATGCCTGGCCGATCAGAATGGTCGAGCCGGCGGAGAGGCCGATGATGAAGCTGATGAGAAAGAACAGAATCGGGAAGAAGGTGGCGAGGGACGCCAGCGCATCGACGCCGATCATCTGGCCGATGAAGATGGAATTGAAGGTGCCGGACAGAGCCTGAAGAATATTCGAGGCCATGAGGGGCAAGAGGAAGATGGCGAAACGCTGCCACAAGGGGCGCGTGGAATCGGGGTTCATGAATGCACTCCAGAGGAACTGGTGGTTAGCTCTATCGCATTTTGCCGGGCCGGTAAGGCAGATCGGCAAAGGCGAGCATCACAGCAAAGGCCCCTTCGGACGGCGGACTGACTGAATCAGAAAGCCGGAGGGACCAATTCACACCCAAAAGACTGGGTGCAGGCTGGACGGGCACTGGAGGCTTGGCGATGACACGTGCGATTTCTAGGCGCATCGGCAAGGACGGTCAATCGGGGAACTGATCGGTTTTCCGATGCGGAATATCGCCTGCGGCCTGTTGCCAGATTCGATGGGCTGGGCTAGGAACCCATCCCGTGCCCCTCTGGCGGAATGGTAGACGCAGAGGACTCAAAATCCTCCGCCGCGAGGCGTGCCGGTTCGAGTCCGGCGGGGGGCACCACTTTTTCCGAAATCGATGATGTGCTGACTGCTTAGAGCTCTGGTGGCTCGAAGTTGAGCGCGTCGAATTTGCGCTGAAGCTGGATCTGATCGACGCTGCGCCCGATGGCCTCGATCTCAAAATCGCGTTGGCGATCCTCAGAGGTGCGGGCGATTTCATTCTGCAGGCACACAAGGCGCTCCCGCTGCTGCGCGAGATGTTCAGGCGTGTCTTCAGTCGCCGTCGGCGCCGGGCATGCGGCGAAGGCGGGCGATGCAAAGGCGCTCAACAACAGGACAGCGGCGACGGTGTGCTTTATGGTCATGCGATAACAATGGGCAGAGATCGGGACCGTTGCAAGGCGGGAGGTATTCTCTGGGCCTTGCCTTGGATCAATAAGGCGGGAGCGGGCGAACTCTTGGCTGTCCAGGGCGGTTGCATCTTCGTCAATGGAGGATGCGATGTCTTTTCCGCCGCTCGAGCCAAGCCCTACCCTGCCCGATCCCGGGCCGGTACCGCCCATTTCCAACCCGACAGAACTGCCAGATCCCGATAGCGATATTCCCGCGCCGGACCCCGATGAGCCTTTCGACAATCCGGAGCCGGGCCCTGATTTACCGCCGGAACGAGCGCCGTTTCCGGACCACGAGCCAGCGCTTTAGGTTGGGGTTCCGGCTTTTACGGGAATGAGGAGTGGTCAGTATCCCGGGGCGCTCAGGCTCGGATCGAGATACTGGCCATTGCCGCTCGGCTGGGTGGTGTAGCCGCCGCCATATTGCTGCTGCATCTGCATTTGGCGGGCGGCGGCATCATAGCCCTGCACATCGACGCCGATAACAGAGGTCATCAGATTGGGGCCAGTGCCGGGCTTGAAGGCTTCTTCGATGGCAGATTGGCCCTCGTAAGCTTGTACGCCGGTGCTCGGATTGATCCATGCCGTGGTCATGCCAGCCGGGACGTTGAATGGCGTGGGCGGCTTACCCTGCATGGCCTTGGCCATGAAATTGGTGAAGATCGGCACGGCCATGCCGCCACCGGTCGAGGAATTGCCCATCGAGCGTGGCTGGTCGTAGCCGATATAGATGCCGACGGCGAGTTCGGGGGTGAAGCCGACGAACCAGGCGTCCTTGTAGTCGTTGGTCGTGCCAGTCTTGCCGGCGACGGGACGATTGAGGGCGCGGGCGGCGGTGCCGGTGCCGCGCTGGACGACGCCTTCCATCATCGAGGTGATCTGGTAGGCCGTCATCGGATCCAGGACCTGATCGCGATTGTCGAGGATGCGCGGCTCGCCCTGATTGTGCCAATCGGTGGCGGTGCAGCCCTCGCAGACGCGTTCGTCGTGGCGGTAGACGGTGTGCCCGTAGCGATCCTGGATGCGGTCGATAAGCGTTGGGACGATCTTGCGGCCACCATTGGCGATGGTTGCATAGGCCGAGGTCATGCGCATATTGGTGGTTTCGCCGGCGCCCAAGGACATAGCGAGCACGGGCTGCATATCGTCATAGATGCCGAACATGCGGGCGTAATCGGCGATGAGCGGCATGCCGATGTCGCGCGCGAGGCGCACGGTCATGACGTTTCGGCTGCGCTCGATACCACGGCGGAGGGTCTGGGGGCCGTAGAATTCCTGGGCATAGTTTTCGGGACGCCAGATGGAGCCGTCGCCATTGCGGATTTCGACGGGCGCGTCGAGGATGACCGAGGCGGGCGTATAGCCATTGTCGAGCGCGGCGGCATAGACGATGGGCTTGAAGGACGAGCCGGGCTGACGGAGCGCTTGCGTCGCGCGATTGAACTGGGATTCGGCAAAGGAGAAGCCGCCGACCATGGCAAGGACGCGACCGGTGCGCGGATCCATGGCGACGAGCGAGCCTTCGACTTCGGGGACCTGTTCAAGGGTATAGGCGCCTTCCTTGCCCGCGACCTGCGAGACATAGATGACGTCGCCGACCTTGAGGATGTCCTGCACGGGTTTGGAAACCCAGCGGATATCGGGGCCGGCCAATGTGCCCTCGACGCGAGCCGGGGTGACGGCACCATCGACGTCGTTTTCCGGGCGGAGGCCGATGCGGGCCTGATTGCCGCCGACTTCGAGGACGACGGCGAGCTGCCATTCGGGCACGTCGCTGAGCGGCTTTACCTTGGCAACATCGAGGCCCCAATCTTCGCCGAGCTCGATGCTGGCGACCGGGCCGCGGAAGCCGCGGGTGTGGTCATATTGGATGAGCCCGTCCATCAGGGCGCGGCGGGCATATTCCTGCAAGCGTGGCTCAAGAGTGGTGCGGACAGAGAGGCCGCCGCCATAGAGCTGGTCTTCGCCATAGAGTTTGGCCAGTTCGCGGCGCACGTCTTCGGTGAAATATTCAGCGGCATAGACCTGGCTGCCGGCGGCGCGGGGAATGACGTTGAGCGGCTCAGCCTTGGCCGCTTCGGCTTCCTCGGGCGTTGCATAGCCATTTTCGACCATGCGATCGATGACCCAGTTGCGGCGCTCGATGGCGGCCTGCGGGCGGCGGAAGGGGTGATAATTGTTCGGGCCTTTGGGGAGCGCGGCGATGTAGGCGGCTTCGCTGAGATTGAGCTGGTAAAGCGCTTTGTCGAAATAGTTGAGCGCGGCGGCGGCAACGCCATAGGAATTGAGGCCGAGGAAGATTTCGTTGAGGTAGAGCTCGAGGATCTTGTCCTTGGAGAAGGTCGACTCGATGCGAATGGCGAGGATCGCTTCCTGGATCTTTCGATCCCAGGTCTGCTCAGAGGTGAGCAGGAAGTTCTTCGCCACCTGCTGGGTGATGCTGGAGCCACCGCCCTGGATGGAATTATTGCCCTCGGCGCGCGCCAGGATATTGTCGCGGATGGCGCGGACGATGCCGTCGATGGCTATGCCGTTGTGGGAATAGAAGTCTTTGTCTTCAGCCGAGAGGAAGGCGTGGACGAGCAGCGGCGGGACAGTCTCGATCGGCTGGAACAGACGGCGTTCGCGGGCATATTCGGCAAGCAGGGTGCCATCGGCGGCGTGGACGCGCGTCGTGACCGGCGGCTGGTAGTCCTTGAGGACGGTATAATCGGGAAGCTGCGCGGAGACGGTGGCGAGATAGACCGCGGCTGCGGCAACGCCGCCGAGCGCCAGGAACATGCCGAAGCCGAAGAGCCAGCCGAGTAGTCTAAACATGCATCAAATACCTCACGACGCGAATACGGGGCGCCCTGCCCCGATTCACATCGGCAAAAAACAATAGCAGAAGCTGTAGCGTCGAAGAATCCCGTCGCTCACTGCTCCGGTCCGACGCTGTCAAAATAAGTTGAGATGCCGCGGGCGATGGCCTCGGACGTGCGGTCCTGCCAATCGGACTGGGTCAAATTGGTGATGTCATCGAGATTGGAAAGAAAACCGAGTTCGATAAGGACCGACGGAACGTCGGGTGCCTGGAGTACGAAGAAATCGGCCTGACGCACCGGGAAGCGGCGGAGGGCGACGCTGGGCTCGAGCTGATGCACAATGGCCTGAGCTGCCACATAAGACTGGACGCGCATTTCGCGCCGCATGAGATCGAGGAGGATATCGACAACCTCGGGCGCCATTTGCGGCATGGCGAAGCCGGCGATGACGTCGGACTTGTTCTCGTTATCGGCGAGAACCTTATCGAGCACGTCGGTGGCATTTTCATCGCGCGTATAGACGCTGGCGCCGCGGATTTCGGGCTGCTGAAAACTATCGGCGTGGATGGAGATAAAGATATCGGCCTTATTGGCGCGCGCCAGTTCGACGCGCTCTTCGAGGCGGAGATAGGTATCGTCCTCGCGCGTCAGGGCGACATCGAAGCGGCCCGAGGCGATGAGCAATTGCTGGAGCTTTTTGGAAAAGGCGAGAACGATGTCCTTTTCCTTGATGCCGTTGGCGGCTTCTGCGCCGCTATCGATGCCGCCATGGCCGGGGTCGATGACGACGAGGGGCTTGGTGGCGACGGGGAGTTCGGAGCCACCGGCGGGGGTCGATTGCGCCGCGGTCTCGACGGCAGCCGAAGCGGCGCGGTCCTTTTCGACATTGGCGGCGAAGGTTGCGGCATCGGCGGGGATGATATCAACGACGAGGCGCGCGGGCTGGTCTTCGAAGGGGTCAAGCACATAGGCCTGCTGCACCTGAGCGGGCCCTGCGAGAAAGAGCGTAGTGCGGACGCGGTCGGGGGCGGCCTGTTCGACCGCATAGGACGAAATGATCGTCGTATCGGTGGGCTCACCGGTTGGCTCTGGGACGGAGAAGGTCCCGGCGCGCACATCGATCGCGAGGCGGTCCGGCTCGGTGAGGGAGACGAAGGAGAATTCGGTCTTGGCGGCAAGATCGATGACAAGGCGCGCGCGGTCTTCGCCCAAGGTGATGCGGGCATCGATGACATTGGGCAGGCCGATGGGGGCGGCAGCATCTTGTGCCAAAGCCGGCAATACGGTGCCGAGGACAGCAAGAAAGCCGAAAAGCAGCGAACGGATGACGCTTAAAATCAAAATCAGACTGAGCCCCACACGTATCGATACGCCGTGTTTCATGCGCTTCGGGCGATTCTACGGCAAGTTCGGCTTATGCGATGATTTGGCAGTAGAGGCAAAGAACTGGCGCTCGGAAAAGTCCCAATAATCCTCACTTTTAGAGTTTCCTGTTGCTAATCTGGCGCAAGCCCCCTACACGCTTAGATGAAGGCGCAGGTATTTCGCGAGCGCCAGCGACCGACCCTTGGAGGTCTTGTCGCGCCGCTGCGGAACCCGTCCGGCTCTTTGTGCCACACAAGCACATGACCGGTTTGAAAGCGGCGATTTTCAGCGCCTTCGATGACGAATTTCGATTCCTATGGGATCGGACGGTGGCGGACCGTTTTCAGGTTCACTGCCCAATAGGAAGAGGTCATATGGCCCGCAGGCGGACAAAGCGCGACGCGATCGAAAAAGACGATTGCCGTTTTGCTTCGCCCTTTCTCCCGGCCATGACCGAATTTGCCGGTGCGCAGAACGTGAGAGGTTCGCGCCCGATTGTTTTCAACACATTCGCCCCGCAACGCGCCGAGCCTGGTTATCTGGTTCGCCGGCTGCCTGCTTTTGGCGCGCGGGTGCGCGGAGTTTTTTATGGCAACCAAGAGAATGCTGGTGGATGCCATCCACCCGGAAGAAACACGGATCGTCGTTACAGCCGGTAATCGGCTCGAGGAATTCGACTTTGAATCGGCGACCCGCCGCCAATTGCGGGGCAATATCTACCTCGCCAAGGTGACGCGCGTCGAACCGTCCCTGCAGGCAGCTTTTGTCGAGTATGGCGGCAATCGCCATGGGTTCCTCGCCTTCAGCGAAATCCACCCCGACTATTATCAGATCCCGGTCGCCGATCGCGAAGCTCTGCTCGCTGAAGAAGAGCACGACGACGAGAGCCACGACGAATCTGAAGAGGCCGCGCCCGTTGCAGAAGCTGCACCGGAGGCCGAGGCTGAGGCCGAGCACCACGATGGCGAAGAAGAAAGCCATATCGAACAGGCACCGGCTAATAGCGAGCCAGTGGAATCGATCGGTGGCGCCGATGCGCTCGAGGAAGTGCCGGAGCGTCGGCAGCGCAGCCAGCAGCGTCGCCATCAGTATAAAATCCAGGAAGTGATCAAGCGCCGCCAGGTGATGCTGGTGCAGGTGGTCAAGGAAGAGCGCGGCAATAAGGGCGCAGCTCTGACGACCTACCTTTCGCTCGCCGGTCGCTATTCCGTTTTGATGCCGAACACTGCGCGCGGTGGTGGCATTTCGCGCAAGATTACCAATGCGGCCGATCGCAAGCGCCTCAAGGAAATCACCTCGGACCTCGAAGTGCCACAGGGCATGGGCGTCATCCTGCGAACCGCAGGCGCGACACGCACCAAGGCCGAAGTGAAGCGCGATTTCGAATATCTGATGCGCCTCTGGGAAAGCGTGCGCACGCTGACGCTGCAGAGCCAGGCGCCTTGCCTCGTTTACGAGGAAGGCTCGCTGATCAAGCGGACCATTCGCGATCTCTATAACAAGGACATCGACGAAGTGTTCGTGGCGGGCGATGACGCCTTCCGCGAAGCCAAAGACTTCATGCGCATGATCATGCCGAGCCACGCCAAGAATGTCGTGCTCTACAAGGATGATCAGCCGCTGTTCTCGAAATATGGCATCGAAGCGCAGCTCGATTCGATGTTCTCGCCGACGGTCACCCTGCCCTCGGGCGGCTATATCGTCATCAACCCGACCGAAGCGCTGGTCTCGATCGACGTCAATTCGGGCCGCTCCACCAAGGAGCACAATATCGAGGACACCGCGCTCCAGACCAATTTGGAAGCGGCAGACGAAGTGGCGCGCCAGTTGCGCCTGCGCGACCTTGCCGGCCTGATCGTCATCGACTTCATCGACATGATGGAGAACCGCTCCAACCGTGCGGTCGAGCGCAAGCTCAAGGACGCATTGAAGGACGACCGCGCGCGCATCCAGGTGGGCCGGATTTCGCACTTCGGCCTGATGGAAATGAGCCGCCAGCGCATCCGCTTCGGCGTTGTCGAAAGCTCGACGCACAAGTGCCCGATCTGCGACGGCACCGGTCTCGTGCGCTCGACGGAAAGCCTGGCGCTCATGATCATGCGTCACATCGAAGACCACGTGCTGCGCAAGCAGGGCCAGTCGATCAATGTGCGCGTGCCGACGGACGTGGCGCTCTATATCCTCAACTTCAAGCGCGACACGCTGACGGCGCTCGAAGCCCGCAATTCGCTTTCGATCACGATCACAGCCGACAGCAAGCTGACCGGCCATCAGTTCTCGATCGAAAAGGGCGAAAATCGCGTTTCCTCTTATGTAGATCAGCGCGTCGCGAGCCATGTGCGTGTCGATAGCGCCGTGATCGACGAGGCGGACGACGTCGTCGAGGTCGAGGAAGAAGAGACCGAGGACGAAGAAGAAGCCGTCGAAGCCCGCCAGGACAATGGCGAGGGTGAAGGCAACGGCCGTCGCCGCCGTCGTCGCCGCCGCCGTGGTGGCAATGGCGAGCGAGGCGAAGAACGCCCGCCGCAGCAGGCCCGCGAAGTCGAAGCCGTTGAAGCCGATGCCGAGACTTCGGAAGAAGACGCCGGCGAAGGCGAAGGTGGCGATGACGCTAATGCCCTAGACGCCGATGGCGAACCGCGTCGCCGCCGCCGCCGCGGCCGCCGTGGTGGCCGTCGCAACCGTCGCGATGGCGAAGGCACGACCGATGGCGCCGATAGCGGGGAAGTTCTGGCTTCCGTGCTGACGAGCGAAGCCGAGCAGGCCGAGATCGCCGAAACGGTGCTGGCGCAGGACATACCGGCAGAAGCCAGCGCGGAAGAGGCTATCGCTGCAGTGGAAGCCGTGGCACCTGCTGCGGAAGAAGCACCCGCCGAAAAGCCGAAGCGCAAACCGCGCACCCGCAAGGCCAAGGCGACCGATGCCGAAGCACCGGTAGAAGTGGCTGCAGAAGCACCCGCCTCTGTTGCCGAGGAAGCCGCGGAAAAGCCGAAGCGCAAGCCGCGGACCCGCAAGAAGGCTGAGCCGGTTGCAGAAGAAGCGGTTGCCGCTGAGGCGCCTGCTGCGGTCGAGGCGCCAGCCGCTGCCGTGGCTGAGGCCGAAGCACCGGTGACCGAGACGGTTGCTGAAGTCACAGAAACCCGGCCGAAGCGCCAGAAGAAGGAACTGCCGCCTGAGGGCGTCGTGGTTTCCTCGAGCGCTAACACGCCGGAAGCGGCAGAGGCCGAAAGTGAAGGCGAGCCGGACAAGAAGAAAAAAGTCGGCTGGTGGCAACGCCGGCTGGGTCTCGGCTAGGATTTGAGGAGGGCGGCTTTCGGGCCGCCCTTTTTCCATCATGTCGCGATCCGAACGCCTGCTCGATCTCCTGCAATTGTTGCGCAACAAGCGCGTGCCTGTGACGGGCCCTGAGCTCGCGCAGGAACTCAAGATTTCCATTCGCACGCTTTACCGGGATATCGCGACGCTGCAGGCGCAGGGCGCTGACATTCAGGGCGAGCCGGGGTTGGGCTATGTGCTGCGGCCGGGATTTACGCTACCGCCGCTGATGTTTTCGGCCGACGAAATCGAGGCGATCGTGCTTGGCTCGCGCTGGGTGGCGAGGCGATCGGCGGATGAGAGGCTGAGTCGATCGGCCGAACAGGCGCTGAGCAAGATATTGGCCGTACTGCCTAGCGAATTGCGCGAGAGCGCCGAGGCGACAAATCTGCTTGTCGCCCAGACGGCGAGGCAGGCGGAGGATCAGATCGATGCCGGGGTGATCCGGCTGGCCATTCGCAACGAGCGAAAGCTTGTGATCGGTTATCGCGGGGCGGAGGGCGCTGTATCGGAGCGGACGATCTGGCCGTTCATGATCGGCTTTTTCGAGGCGGTGCGGGTCGTGGTCGGCTGGTGCGAATTGCGCGAAGACTTTCGCAGTTTCCGCATCGACCGGATCACGGCGCTGACGCCCACGGACGTTCGCTATCCCAGACGACGCGCCGTGATGCTGAAGGCGTGGCGGGAGCGCGAAGGGATTTTGCCCCGGTGAGCGAGCGAGGCACTGCCGGAAACTGACAGTCCCTGGCGCTAGGGTGAGCTCATCGAAAAGGAGCTTACCGATGCGAACTCTCAATTACATTCTTCTTGCCGTCGCGGATATCGCTGGCAGCCGCGCTTTCTATACGCCCCTGCTCGGGATCGAACCGGTCGAGGCGTCTCCCACCTTCCTACTTTATGTGCTGCCCAACGGGATCAAGCTCGGGCTTTGGATCGCGGAGGAGATCGAGCCGGCGCCACGTGCAGCGGGCGGGGTCGAAGTGACATTTAGCGAGGAGAATGACGCTGCAGTCGATGCGACATTTTCCGATTGGTCCGGCAAGGCCGAGGTCTTGCAACAACCGACGCGGATGGATTTTGGCTATACGTTCGTGGTGGCCGATCCCGACGAGCATCGTCTGCGGGTGTTTACGCCAGTGGCCAATCCGCGGTGACGGATCTAGACTTAAGGCTGGCGCTTACGCGCCGGCCTTCAAGAATTTGTCCAAGCGCTCTAGGGCAAGTTCGACGGTTTGGCTGGTGCCGGCGTAGCTGAAGCGGATGTAGCCTCGGCCGCTGGTGCGGTCGAAGTCGACGCCGGGGGTGGAGGCGATGCCGGCTTGTTCGAGGAGTGATTCACAAAAGGCCAGTGAGTCGTTGGAAAACTTCGATATTCCGGCATAGGCGTAAAAGGCGCCGTCTGCGGCGGCGGGGAGATCGAAGCCAAGGTCTTGGAGCCCCTTGGTGAGGATGCGGCGGTTTTCGGCGTAGATGGCTTTTTGCTCTTCGGAATAGTCGCGTTCGCCGAGAGCGGCAGTGGCGGCGATCTGGCTGAGGGTTGGCGCAGAGATGAAGAGGTTTTGCTGCAAAACTTCGGCGCGGCGGACGAGGCTTTCGGGCAGGACCATCCAGCCGATGCGCCAGCCGGTCATGCAATAATATTTCGAGAAGCTATTGATGACGATGGCATCGCGCGTCAGTTCGAGCGCCGACACTGATGGGCCGCGATAATCGAGGCCGTGGTAAATTTCGTCCGAGATGAAGGTGATGTCCAGCCGCTTGCAGGTATCGATGATGTCGACGAGGCCGGCGCGATCGACGGCGGAGCCGGTGGGGTTGGCGGGACTGGCAAAGAGCAGGCCGTCGAAGGGCATCTTGTTGTAGGCGGCGTCGATCTGGGCGCCTGTGAGGTGCCAGTTATTGGCAGCTGAAACCGGGATTTCGGCGACCTGGAAGCCGAGGCCGATAATGGTATTGATATAGGCGGGATAGCCTGGACGGGTGATGGCGATGCGGGCGCCCGGGCGGAAGGCGGTGTGAAAGGCGAGGATGAAGCCAGCCGACGAACCCATTGTCGCCAGAATCAAATCCGGGCTCACGGCGACGTTGTGCTGGCGCTCATAGTAACGCGCGAGTTCTTCGCGTAGAGCAGGAAGGCCCTTGGCGCTGGTATAGCCCTGCGGATTGGGGAGCGCGCGGGCGACGGCTTCGAGGACTTTTGGCGCGGGCGGCTGGCCGGGCTCGCCCAATTCAAGATGGCAGATGGTGCGGCCCTGCCCTTCCAGAACCTTGGCGCGGTTGAAGATGTCCATGGCGAGAAATGGCATCAGGCCGTCGGTGCTGGGGGCGGTCATCGGCAGTGTCCTTGTTTGACACGGGACTAGCGGCAAGCGTGGTGCAACTCAACAACAATTGAAACTGCGCTTCAGACGGCAGCAATTGTTCCGTGCCAGTGTGGCGCGCGGTCTGCTAGAAGGCCGCAAGTGAATTCAAAGCGTTGGGGATCAGATGAACCGTCTGTCTATCGTCTTGGCGGCTGTGGCCGGCATTCTTGCAGGTGCGCTGGGCTATTCGCAGCTCAATCGTCCGGCGCCGGCCACAGATACCGTCGCGGTTCGCGCCATCGTTGAAAAGGTTCTTGACGAGCGCCAGGCGGCAGCACCAGAGGTGACGGCGCCCGCGCAGGAAACGGCGGCGATCGATCCGGCCGTGCTGAACCCGATGATCGAGAGCTATTTGATGAGCGATCCCAAGCTGTTGCAGCGGCTTTCGGTGGCGCTGGACGATACGCTCAAGGCCGAGGGCGAGACCAAGGCGCGCACGGCGATCGCTGAGATGCATGATTCGATCTTCAATGGCCCCGGTCAGGTCGTCCTGGGCAATCCCAATGGCGATGTCACGCTGGTCGAATTTTTCGACTACAATTGCGGCTATTGCCGTGCTGCCCTGCCCGATCTCGCGACGCTGCTGGCGGAAGATTCTGGCCTCAAGGTCATTCTCAAGGAATTCCCGATCCTTTCCAACGAGTCGATCGATGCTGCGCGGATCGGCGTGCTCGTCGGCGAGTCGGATGTCGATTATTGGACGTTCCACGAGGCACTGTTTTCGAGCCGCGGCAAGGTGGATAAGTCGGTGGCGCTCGCGGCGGCGGCCGACCTGGGCCTGAGCCCGGTCAATCTTGAACTGCAGATGGGTGAGGATCGGGTGGCCAAGACCATCCAGACTTCGTACCAGATCGCGCAATCGCTCGGGATTACGGGGACGCCGACCTATATCATCGGCAATGAGATCATTCCCGGTGCGATCGGGGTGGATGATCTGCGCACCCGCATCGCCAATATGCGCGCTTGCGGCGAGACGGCTTGTAGTTAGCCCTTATATCGCCCGACTCTTTCGATAGTTGCCCTCAACGCACCGGGAAGGCTCGCCTTTTCGGTGCATTTCGTGTAACCGGCCTTGCACCACCGGAAACAGCCGGTGCACAACGCTAGAGATCATGGCAAAGCACGTTCTCGTCCTCAACGGCCCGAACCTCAACATGCTCGGCAAGCGCGAACCGGCAATCTACGGCGCGCAGACCCTGGCAGATGTCGAGGCCCTTTGCCGGGCCGCCGGAAACGATTTCGACCTTGCCATCGACTTCCGCCAATCCAATCACGAAGGCGAACTGGTCACCTGGATCCAGGAAGCGCTCGGCACAGCCGATGGCATCCTGATCAATCCCGGCGCCTATTCGCACACTTCGGTGGCAATCTACGACGCCCTCAAGGCCGTGGCGCTGCCGGTTGCGGAGGTTCACATCAGCAATATTCATCAGCGCGAGGCCTTCCGACACCATTCCTATGTGTCGGCAGTCGCCTTTGGCGTCATTTGCGGCTTTGGCACGCTAGGGTATAGATTGGCCCTGGAAGCCATGGCTCAGAAACTGAAATAACGCTTCGCCGCGAAGCCGGGAGACCGACAAGAATGACCAAGTCATCGCAGGTGGATCAGGACCTGATCCGCGCCATCGCCGAACTTCTCAACAAGGAAAACCTTGCCGAGATCGAAATCGAGCACGAAGAGGGTTTCAGGGTCCGCGTAACACGCTCTTACCCGGTCGAAGCTCCGGCCTATGCGCCTGCCCCGCAATATTTCGCGCCGCCGGCTGCGCCTGCTCCCGCCGCCCCGGCCGCTGCCGGCGCTTCGGCTGTTCCGGCCGCCGCAGCGACCAAGGAAGACCTGACGTCCAATCCTGGCACGCTGACGTCGCCCATGGTTGGCACTGCCTACCGTTCGCCAGAGCCGGGCAAGCCGATGTTCGTCGATGTCGGCACCAAGGTATCTGAAGGCCAGACGGTTCTCATCATCGAAGCGATGAAGACCATGAACCAGATTCCGGCGCATCGCTCGGGCACTGTCACCCGCATTCTCGTGGACGATGCCCAGCCGGTTGAATATGGCGAGCCGCTCGTCGTCATCGAGTAAGGAGGCCTTTCGATGTTTCAGAAAGTCCTGATCGCCAATCGCGGCGAAATCGCCCTGCGCATCCTGCGTGCCTGCAAGGAACTGGGCATCCAGACCGTTGCGGTGCACTCGACGGCAGACGCCAATGCCATGCATGTGCGCCTTGCCGACGAGAGCGTCTGCATCGGCCCCAATGCGGCCAAAGACAGCTACCTCAATATCCCGTCGATCCTCGCCGCATGCGAGATCACGGGCGCGGATGCCGTCCATCCCGGCTATGGTTTTCTTTCGGAAAACGCCCGCTTCGCCAAGATTCTCGGCGAGCACAATGTGACCTTCATCGGTCCATCGGCGCACCATATCGAAATCATGGGCGACAAGATCACGGCGAAGAAAACCGCTGTGGAGCTTGGCATTCCCGTGGTTCCCGGTTCGGCTGGTGCAGTTGAAACCGAAGCCGACGCGCTCTCGACGGCCAAGTCGATCGGCTATCCCGTCTTGATCAAGGCAACTGCCGGTGGCGGTGGTCGCGGCATGAAGGTGGCGCAGACGGAAGCGGATGTGCTTGTCGCCTGGTCGACCGCGCGTTCGGAAGCCAAGGCGGCTTTCGGCAATGATTCCGTTTATATGGAAAAGTACCTCGGCAAGCCGCGCCACATCGAAGTGCAGGTGCTTGGCGATGGCCAGGGCAACGCCGTGCATCTTGGTGTGCGCGACTGCTCGCTGCAGCGCCGTCACCAGAAAGTCTGGGAAGAAGCCGGTGGCCCGACGATCGCTCCGGCAGAGCGCGACCAGATCGGCGAAGTCTGTGCTGCCGCCATGCGGAAGCTCAAATATTCCGGCGCCGGCACGATCGAGTTCCTCTACGAAAACGGCGAGTTCTATTTCATCGAGATGAACACGCGCCTGCAGGTGGAGCATCCCGTAACCGAGCGCATCACCGGCATCGACATCGTCTATGAGCAGATCCGTGTCGCATCGGGCGAAGCGCTGTCGATGACGCAGGATCAGGTGAGCTTTTATGGCCATGCCATCGAAGTGCGCATCAATGCGGAAGATCCGCAGACCTTTGCGCCATCACCGGGCACGATCACCTTCTATCACCCAGCGGGCGGCGTCGGTGTACGCGTCGATTCGGCTGTCTATCAGGGCTACAAGATCCCGCCCTATTACGACTCGCTGATCGGCAAACTGATCGTTTATGGCCGGACGCGCGAGGAATGCCTCAAGCGGCTGAGCCGGGCGATCGACGAATTCGTGGTGGATGGGGTCAAGACCACCCTGCCCCTCTTCCAGAGGCTGATCAAGCAACCGGACATCATCGCCGGCAACTATGACATCCACTGGCTCGAGAAATTCCTGGCCGAAAACAAGGTCTGACGACACATGGGGCCCGCACCCGCCATCGAGGCGCTTGCGGGCCTCACTTTCAATCGCGTGGCTTTTGCCGCCGATATGGCCATGTTCGATTTCGGGCCGCTGCACTCCAAAATCATCGGTTATGGGCCGCGCAAGGGTGCGACAATCTTTGTCGGCTCGCATGCGCTGCATGTGCAATGTTGCTGGCAAGTCGAGCAGGCCGGGCAAGTGATTGCTGACTTCGAAGGCGCCTTGGTACCGGGCGCTCTGGCGCCGGTCGAGGGGATGGTTGTCGATAGTGTCGTCATGACCCATGGCGTCATCGAGATCGAGATAGGTGCTTTCAAGCTCACGGTTTGGCCTCGCGCGGATCATTCCGGCGAGCAGTGGCGGCTATTGGGCGCGAAGCCAGAAGACGACCACTTGGTGTGGGGAGGCGAATTTGGCGCGCAAGGTTGACCCGTTCGATATCGAGGTGACGCCGGAGCTGATCGTCCGCGCCTACAGCGCCGGCATATTTCCGATGTCGGAAGATGCGGCCGACGAGGATGTCTTCTGGGTTAGTCCGGAATGGCGCGGGATCATGCCGCTCGATGGCTTTCATGCCTCCAAGAGCCTGCGGAAGGCCATGCGGCAATCGAGGTGGGATATTCGCGTCGATACCGACTGGGAAGGCATTATCGAGGGCTGCGCGACGGAGGGGGAGGATCGCTCGACAACCTGGATCAACGGGACAATCCGCGCGGTTTATGGCGAACTGTTTCGGCGCGGTGTGGCGCATACAGTCGAGGTCTGGGACGGAGAGGAACTGGTCGGCGGGCTTTATGGGCTGGCGATCGGCGCGGCCTTCTTTGGCGAATCGATGTTTCACCGCAGGACCGATGCAAGCAAGATGGCGATGGCGCATCTGGTCGAGCGGCTGAATGCAGGCGGCTTTGAACTGCTCGATACGCAGTTCATCACGCCGCATCTGGCGTCGCTGGGTGGGATCGAGATTTCGCGAGCGGAGTATGAGGACCGGCTGGCGCTGGCGCTCTCATCCGAAGGCAACTGGGGAGCGCTTGATGGATCCGCGTGAGAGGCTGCCGCTGCAATTCAAATCGCTGGCTGGGCGAGACTGGCAAACAGTAACGATCGGCAAATCCGGCGCGTCGGTTTGGCGAATTCCGATGGGCGAGACGGCGCTTTTCCTTAAGGCCGAGGCGGCGCATGAACTCAGCGAACTTAGCCAGGAACTGCTGCGGCTCGACTATCTGGCTGAGATGGGTTTTCCGGCGCCGCGCATTGTCGACGAGGTAACGGCAGACGCGTTCAACTGGCTCTTGATGACCGAGGTAAAAGGCAGGGATTTGACGCACCTGGTGGGTCAACCTCAGGTTTTGATTCAAGTGCTTGCGGACGGATTGAAGCGGCTGCATGCGCTTGATCCAGCGCAATGTCCCTTCGATCATTCGATCGATCAACGGCTCCGTGATGGCGAGGCCAACATGCTGGCGGGGCGGGTGGACGAGACTGATTTCGATGATCGGCATGAAGGTTGGACGGCCCAGCAGGTCTATGACTGGCTGCAGGCGAACCGGCCAGCGGAGACCGATCGGGTCGTGACGCATGGTGATGCGTCCTTGCCGAATTTCCTTGCCCATGAGCGACGGTTCAGCGGCGTCGTCGATTGTGCGCGGCTCGGGGTGGCGGATCGTTGGCAGGATCTGGCGCTGGCCTGCTGGAGCCTCGAATTCAATGGCGGCATGGATATGGTCCATGCCTTTCTCGACGCCTATGGGGTGCAATTCGACGCCGAGCGCTACAGGTTTTACTGCGCGCTCGACGAGCTTTTTTGAGGATTAGTCCTTCAGTTTGAAGGACAGGTTGGTCACCCATTCTTCCATGTCAGGCACTTCTTCCGGGTCGCTCTCGTAGATTTCGAGCCGGCAGGCGAAGTGGTCACCGTCGGGACGTTCTTCCATATCGAAATCCTGCTGGGTGAGGCGCGCCCAGCCGATGAGCATGCCGGTGACCGTTTCGAGCTTGTCCGGATGGCCGACCCAGCTCAGACCGAGGAAATTGCCGCCGGGCAGTGTGCCGTTGCGCACATTGCCCTCGTCAGGGCCAGCCGATCCGACGGCAATGCCCGCTTCCACATCGAGCGTCGACGCCATATCGATGCGGCGATAATTGTAGAAAGCAGGGCTGCCCAGGGTCAGGCCATGCTTACCGATATAGTTGAAGAGCTGCGGAAAGCCTTCTTGGGCCGGTTTCTGCATCTGGCTCATGGTTACGGTGAACGGCACATAGATATAGGCCTGCGGCTTGCGCACTTCATTTTTGGGCAGGGTCAGCATAGTTCGTCCTCCTCTGGTGTGATCAATCGACCTGGCCGCCGCCCGTGGCATTGGCCATCGTGGCGGTCATGCTGGAAGCCAGATCGCTGGCGAGCAGCACGGCTGCATCGGCGACTTGGGCAAGGGACGCCATTCGGCGCAGCGGCGTGTCTTTCGCAAATTCGGCGTGGATTTCGTCGAAGGTCATGCCGCGCTCATTGGCGTGGATGGTCCAGGCTTCGCGAATGCCGGGCGTATCGGGCGAGCCGGGCGACCGCACCCAACAACAGCGCACGCCCTTGGGACCATTCTCGACGGCAAGATGGCGGAGATAATGTTCGACCGCGGCGCAGGCTATGCCAAAGCCGCCCATCTGGTTATAAGCCTCGCGTCCTGCATTGGCGGTGATCCCGAGAATGACGCCACCGCCATTTTCGCTCATGTGACGCGCCACGACGGCGCCGATATTGAGCCAGGATTTTAGGCCACGCTCGACCGGCATGATGAAGCGGTCAAAATCGATGTCGGTCAGATTGGTGCCTTGAGCGTCGCCCCAATCGATGGCGCTGAAGACGATATTGATCGGGCCGCTGATGGCCTCGGCATTTTTGAGTTGGGCCTCTACCGAAGAACGATCGAAGGCATCGGCCGTGTCGATATAGACTTGGCCGCCGCTGGCGCGCAGTGCTTCGGCTGCTGTTTCAAGCCGATCTCGATTGCGGGCGACCAGATGGACTGTGGCGCCCTCGCGCACAAATGCCTTGGCGACGGCTCCACCCACCGCGCCGCTGCCGCCATAGACAATGGCGGTCTTTCCCCTGAGCAGCATCGTTTCCCTCCGCAGCATGCTTCAGCACGACGACGAATGGCATCGCCGTGCTTAAACACGCTAGCGAAATAAAATTATCGCTGGTCGGGCGGCGGGACGTTGGTGCCGGTTTTGCACTCGATGAGCCAGACGTCGTAGACGGGATGGTCCACGGCATTGAGCGCGGGGCTATCGGCAAACATCCAGCCGGTAAAGATGCGTTTGGCCGTGCCGTCGAGCGAGCGCTGGTCGACCTCGAGGAAAGCGGAGGTGCGCTGCAGCGTGTCATTGGCCGGGCGGTCATAGCAGGCGCGCGGAGTGATTTCGAGCGCACCGAAAAGCACCGTTTCGCCGATATAGACGTCGAAGCGCGTAATGCGGCCAGTGATTTTATCGAGACCGGCCAAGGTCGCGACTGGATTGGCCAGCGGCTGGGCGACAACCGGTGTAACACCAATTGCCGCGGCAAGAGCCACGGCAATCAGACTACGAAAAAGATGGGACAGGCGCATGGGCGCCTTATTCGGGCGACCAGGCTTGATAATCGCCAGTGACGCGCGGTCGTTCGCCCTTGTTAAGCAAGCTACCATCTGGGCGGTAGGCTTCGGCCGTGCCGGTGAGATTGGCCTGATGCGGCTTTTCCCATTCACGCGGCTTGTAGTCGGCGCTTGCGGGCACGACGTCGGTGCGGTGATGCATCCAGCCGTGCCAGCCGGGCGGGATGGCGGAGGCATCGGCATAACCGGCATAGGTGACGTAGCGGCGGTTTGCCTTCTTGTCCTGATAATAGCGGTTGCCGAATTCGTCGGTGCCGACGAAATTGCCAAAGCGCTTGATCCAGAGTCGGGTTCCCCACGTCTGGCCGCTCCACCAGGCGAAGATTTCAGTGAGGAACTTCTTGGTATCAGACTTGGCCACGAGACGATTCCGCTCAACAGGAACGATTTGTCGAGCGGTTTATCATGCTCGCACCGGAGAGCCTAGACCCAAGCGACGCAAATTGCCGGCATCTCTGGTGATCACGAATTGCAGGGCCCGTCGAACCGGGAGCGCTCCGTGGCGTTAGCATCGCATCGAACCTTTCACGGGAGACGAGCAATGGCACCGAACCACAATAGCGGCATTCTGAGCCCGAACGAGACCAATTACGATATTCCCGACCAGACCAATATCGCGCAGCCCTATAGCCAGAGCGAAATCGAAGACCTGCTTTATGGCGGCGATCTGTCGGTCGAGGACCGATTGGCCCGCCTGCGCGATCTGCGTGACGACGCGACGATCCGGGAAAGCGGCGATTGGGGCGATCAGGACCCGGCGGCGATGCTCGATGAAATCGATCGCGCCATCGAGGAATTGAGCGCCGACAATGAAACCGCTGAAGACAATGCCAGCATGGACAATGTGCTGCTCGATGATCCCGCCGATCACTCCCACGTGCTTTCGCCGGACGATGTTGACGCTTTGACCGAACTGTCTGGAGAATCGGAAGAGGATCTGGAAGCTGCAGCTCTCGACGACGACGAAGAGGATGAAATCCTTGACGACGATGCTGACGAGAGCGAGGCGCCGGTGAACGGCTTGCACTAAGAATTCTTATCCGGGACAGGATGAGCGGGGAGTGGTGGCAACACCGCTCCCCGAGCTTTTTCAGTGGGGCTGAATGCCGCTGATGCCGAGATAGATGGCGTAGAGCGACGTCGTGGCGGTGATGAAGAGGCGATTGCCTCTTGGCCCACCAAAGGTGAGATTGGCAACGCCCTCAGGGATATTGAGGCGCCCGAGTAAAGTTCCATCGGGTGTATAGCAATGGACGGCGGGACCACCGCTGGTCCAGACATTGCCCTGGGTATCGACGCGCATGCCGTCTGGAACGCCGAATTCTAGATTGCAGAATTCGCGTCCATTGCCGAGCGTGCCGTTGGCAACATCGAAGGCGCGGATATGGCGCGGGGCACCGGGCTTATGGCTCGAACCGGAATCGGCGACGTAGAGGCGCTTTTCGTCGGGGGAAAAGGCGAGGCCGTTGGGCTGCAGGAAGTCGGTCGCGACTGCGGTCAGCTCGCCGGTTGATGGGTCCAGGCGGTAGACATTGTGGGTTGCCTGTTCGGGTTCGGCGCGAAACCCTTCGTAATCGGTGAGAATGCCGTAGGTCGGGTCGGTGAACCAGACGCTGCCATCGGAATGGACGACGACATCGTTGGGAGAATTGAGGCGCTTGCCCTCGAAGCGATCGGCGAGGACGGTGATGGTGCCATCGTACTCGGTGCGGGTGACGCGGCGGAGGCCATGCTCGCAGGAGACGAGGCGGCCCTGGCGGTCACGGGTGTTGCCGTTCGAAAAATTGGAATCTGCGCGGTACACTCCGACCGTGCCATCAGGCAAGTAGCGCATCATGCGCCGATTGGGGATGTCGCTCCAGATGAGATAGTCGCTATCCCTGAACCAGACGGGGCCTTCGGCCCAACGGCAGCCGGAATAGAGGCGCTCGAGCTGGGCGCTGCCGATGATAAGATCGCTGAAGCGCGGATCGATAATGTCATGAACTGGTGCGGACACCTATTTCCTCCTCCTTCGGCGGAGGAAGGGCATTGCCCCGACCCTGCCGCAAACTTGCCCCATGAGGGCAAGGCGACCTTAGTGGGGAGGCTCAATTGCGGCAATCCCGGCAGCCTTCGGTTAACCTCGCATCAGGCTTGCCGTGAGACTTTGGCCGCAAACGGCGCCCTAGCCTTTCAAAGGATACTCATGAAGATCACCCCTATCCGCCTCCTCGCCCTTGGATCCGCCGTTGCCGCGACGATGGCCATTGCCGGTTGTTCGATGATGGGCATGGGCGGCGGCGCCAGCTCGCCTGCTGGCCTTTCGTCAGGCCTGACGGCCAGCATGGACCAGCCCGGCGCGCGGCTCGACAAGGCCCAGGCCATTGCCTTGATCAATTCCTATCGCGCGACCGTCGGTGCGCCGGCGCTCGTGGCTGATGCCAGCCTCGATGGCACCGCCCAGGCGCTCGCCAATCAGTATGCGCAGACCAATACGGCTCCGGCCACGCCGCAGGGCATGTCGGTGATGAAGCTCAGCGCCGGCTATTCGACCTTTGCCAATACGTTCTCGGGCTGGCGCAATAGCCCCGCGGATGCTGCGGGTCTTGCAGCGCGCGGTAGCAAGGCCGGCATCGGCGTCGCCTACAGCGCCGCCTCGAGCTATGGCGTGCATTGGGTTCTGCTGATTGCGAACTGAAGACGCCTTGATCGACGCCAGGGGGGTGAGATGCCCCCTGCCCGTCTTGAAACTCGAAAAGCGTATCGAGAGCCTGGCGAGCGGCGCGGTTCTGACCGTGCTCGCGACCGACCCGATGGCGGAGATCGATATTCCGCTCTATTGCCGCCAGCGCGGCCATGCATACCTATTGCACCGCGAAGGCGACACGCTGCGGTTCGAGATCACTAAAGCCTAGCGCGACGCGGGGCGCGGTCGTGGATAGGGCACGCCGGGACTGCCGGCGAGTTCGAGGCCCGGGCGCAGGTTAGCGTCGAGCGCCGACGCTGGCGTCGTGGTGTCTGAGACCAGAGCTGCGCTCGGGAAAGCCGGAACGTGCGCAGGACGCGGACGCGGCAGGGCGATGCCGGTACGCATGCGGCCAAGATCGGTCGCGACGTGTTCGACGGCGGCGATCTGGTCGGTGAGATAGCTCGGCTGGCCCTTCATGCCCATTGGAAATGCGGCTTCCTGCGCTTTCACATAGGTGGCGGCGTCCTTACCGCAAATATTGGCGCGCATATCGATAGGCGCGGCGCCAACCGCATTGCTGACATTGAGAATGGTCTGGCCGGTTGGCGTCGCCGAGCCCGACAGGCCCTTGAGCAAGAGTTCGGCAGCGCGCTCATTGCGGTCGCGGCCCGACGAGCCGCCGAGAACGACGGCAAGCAGGCGGCGGCCATTACGATCGACATCGGCCACGAGGTTAAGGCCGGACGCGCAGACAAAGCCGGTCTTCATGCCGATGGCGCCGGAAAAGGTCGTCAGCAGATTGTTCTGCGATTCGAGCTTGAGATTACCGATCCGCACGACGCTGGTGTGGAACATTGGCATGTATTGGGGAAAGCTCTGCTCGATGTAGAGCGCGAGCACCGCCAAATCGCGTGCGCTGGTGACCTGAAGCGGGTCATGAAGACCATGCGGGTTTTCATAATGGGTGGCTGTCAGGCCCATGCGGCGCGCGACGTCGTTCATCTTGGCGACGAAATTGGCTTCGTTTCCGCCGATAGTTTCGGCGATGGCCACAGCCATGTCGTTGGCCGACTTGACGATCAGTATATAAAGCGCGTCTTCGAGCGATACCGAGGTGCCGACCTTGAGGCCCGAACGGCTCGGAGCCATGGTCAGAGCGTATTTCGATAAAGTCACCGGCGTATCGAGCGTGACGGTGCCCTTGGCGATTTCTTCGAAAGCCACGTAGGCTGTCATCAGCTTGGTGAGGGAAGCGGGATGCCAGGGCTGGCCGGCCTGCTCTGCATAGAGCACGTTCAGATTGTCACGATCGACGAGCAGCATCGGATTTGCCAAAGCGGGCACTAGGCTCAGCAAGCTCAGGGCGAGGGCAATGGCAAAACGGCGCAACAACAGCACGGGGAATCTCATGGCAATCTTCAGGAATTGGGTCGTCTTTATCAGCGACGCCTCTTGGCCTCAAGAAATGGGGCAAAGTTTGACGTCCATGTGAACTGGCTACTGACGCCATCTGTCGCGCGCCGGGCAAAGCTTTTGGGCAACCGTTTTGAGGATTTTCGCCATGACGACTATCGTGACCATTCTGACCCCCAACTATGCCGATTGGGAAACTGCCCTGCTCAACGCTGCAGCGCGCAGCTATTATGGCATCCAGACACTCTTTGCTTCGCCCAATGGCGAAGAGGTTGTGTCGTCAGGCGGGCTCCGCGTCACACCACAGCTTTCGGTGGCCGATATCGACGTTTCGACGGTGGATGCCGTCCTGGTCAATGGCGGTTCGATCTGGAGCACGCCGGCGGCGCCCGATGTGAGTGCGGTGCTGAAAAGCGCGGCAGCGGCAGGGAAAACCGTAGGCGGGATCTGCGATGGTGTCATCGCGTTGGCGCGAGCTGGCCTTCTGGACGAGATCGACCACACCGCCAATGGACCGGAGAGCCTGCCCGATACGGGATACAGAGGCGTGGCTCACTATAGGGATCAGCCGCAGGCTGTTCTCGCCGGGAGAATAGTGACTGCACCGGGGACGGCACCTGTCAGTTTCATGGGAGCGGTGTTCGAGAGCCTTGGCCTTCGCAACAATGATCTGGACTTTTATCTGGGGCTTTACGGCGCCGAGCATCACGCAAAGGTTTGAGGGCTAGTCACAACTAGTAACTGTGACTATATTTGTGCCTGAGTATCCAGATTGACGCGAGGCGCACCATGTCCCTGACAGACACATCCAAGCATGCCAATTGCTCGGCCATGTCCGATGTCCTGAGCCGCATCGGCGACAAATGGAGCGTCATGGTCGTTGGCATGCTGAGCCGGAACGGCACCCTACGGTTCAACGAGCTCAAGCGCATGATCAATGGCGTTTCGCAGCGCATGCTGACGCTGACCCTGCGAAACCTTGAGCGCGATGGGCTTGTAAGCCGCACGATCTATCCCGAGGTGCCGCCACGCGTGGAATATACGCTCACGGAAATGGGCAAGACGCTGCAGGGGCCGATCAATGCCCTGTGGGACTGGTCGGCAGAGCATCATGTCTCAATCGTCGAGGCGCGGGATATCTATGACCAGCGCCAGATGACAGTCGCTGCTAGCGAGCCGCGCAAGATCGCCTACTCCCGGGGGCAGTAAGCCCCTTTCCCGTTTTTCAGGGATCGCTTGGCGCCATATGGGCGAAGCGATTGGCTTCGCCTTCACGCGGGGCAGCTTCGAGCACTTCGCGGCGCGCTTCGGCACGGCGGCTGAACGGCAGGTTCAGCGCGGTAACGAGCTGGCGATATTCCTGACGCGCGCTGGTGTGCGACATGGATGGCACGCCGCCCAGTAGTTCCTCATCCAACGGATCAAACACGGTCATGCCAGTCGGAAAGAGCGAGCGGAAAATCACGCGCTCGGCGATGCCGTCGGACACGCGGCAGCCCAAGCGCATGGCGATGCGATCGAGCATGGTCTGAACCTGGCGCATATTGCGCGAGGACAGCATGGAAATGCGATTGCGGACCAGGACCCAATCGATGGTGCGTCCGTCAATGGCGAGGCGCTCGGAGCGGGCGCGCTGGACGAGACGGGCATAATGGCTCAATTCGCGCGGCTCGCCCGTCACCGGATCGACATGGGCCATGACGTTGAGATCGATCAGGCTATCGTTGACCGGGGTGATCAGCGTATCGGCCAGCGAATGCGCGAGGCGTGTCAAATTGGTATCAAAGCCCGGTGTATCGATGACGATAAATTCTGTCGATTGCTCAACCTCGGCAATAGCCTGACGGAAGAGGTCGAACTCGACGCGGTTGTTTTCCTTGAGGGAATCGCCGCGGGCCAAGGGCAGATGGAAATGCGTGGTGTGCGGCAGGCTGAGGCCGCGCTGGCGGGCCCAATCGCGGCGATTGCGGACGTAATGAGTTAGCGTCTGCTGGCGGCTATCGACGTCGATCGAAGCGACCTTGTAGCCCTGATAGAGTAGATAGATGGCGAGATGAAAGGCAGTGGTGGACTTACCCGACCCGCCCTTTTCATTGCCAACGACGATGACATGCGCCGCTTGCCGAACCATCTTGCCCCCAAATCACTGCGCGGAGTCTCACCGCTTCGGGCCTTATGCACAAGAGGGCGCAAGATTAACAATATTTAAACGATTAACGCGCGGCCGGAGCTGTTCACAAAAGCCCGAGGCGTGCCAATTCTGCAGCAATCTCCGAAGAATTCTCGTCGTCATTGCCGGCCATGTCGGGTGGCGCATCCTTGGGTTCGAGATAGCGCCAGCCCTGGAATGGCCGCTTCGGATAGGGAATGGTGCGGACGAGGTTGGGCGACATGATGATGTCGCAGTAGTCCTTGCCCTCGGGATCGGTATAGGGCGCGAGGCGCTCGATGACCTGACGACAGACGATGGCGCCGGCGATGACCCAATAAATCGAGCCCTTGCCTTCCAATTCTGCAGCCCGCTTGGGCATCATGCGCGTGCGGTGGACGTGGACATCCTCGCCGTAATCCGCGCCCCACCAATGGGCGCGTTCGTCGCGGTAGCTTTCCAGCTCCTCGAAGCTGGAAATGCCCACGCAGAGCTTGACCATATGGATCATGCAAGCGTTCCGGGCGCGACGCGGCCCTGGATGACGTCGATCTCATCATCATCGACGATCCACGGCTCCTTGAGCGCCAGTGCACGCCATTCCTGAAAGGCTGGCAGCGCATAAATGGCTTCGACATACTTTGCGGCTGTGTCGGACGCCGGCAGATCGTACGTGCGGAGGCGTGTCGCGAGCGGCGCAAACATGGCGTCAGCGGCGGTGAACTCGCCGAAGAGGAAGGGGCCGCCGGAGCGGCCGAGGAGATCGCCCCACAGTTGTTCGACGCGATGGAGATCCTTGCGCACCGAATCGAGATCGACCTTGCCCGGGTGCGAGGCGCGGAGGTTCATCGGCGCATGGGTGCGGAGTTGCGAGAATCCCGCATGCATTTCGGACGCGGCGGCGCGGGCTAGCGCGCGGTCGCGCCGATCAGCCGGCCAGATCGGCTTTTCGGGGAAAGCGTCAGCCAGATATTCGATGATGGCGAGGGTTTCCGGCAAGGCCAGATCGCCGTCGATCAGCACTGGTACCTTACCGGTCGGCGAGCGCTCGGCGAGCGTTTCGCGCCAGCGGGGGCCCGAAAGCATCAGGACCTCGTCCTCGAAGGGCAAATCGAAATGGCGCAGCACGAGCCATGGCCGGAGCGACCAGGTGGAGTAATTGCGATTTCCGACGAGCAGCTTCATGACGGACCTCTGGGAAAGAAAAAGGGCGCCTCTGGCAAGGCGCCCTTCCCTAAAGCTTTTCAGTGGTGATTTCCAGCGCTGGAACCTGTCACCGATCCGATATCGGGGACGTGTTCCTCCTCCACATCAGACGCCGGCCACCACAGAGATAATGAGCCCCATAGACAGGAGGCATACCAGAGCCCAGCTTACGGAATTCCAAGCCAGGGTCTTCGGTTGACTGCGCATGCGCCGCTCCTTGTCAGACCTCCAAATCCAGCCATTTGATCTCGACCAAATGACCAGTCATAGAGCGTTAACCGTGCGCATAAACCTTTGCAAGTGATCTATCTGCAACAGTCCACAGGTCGGTAAGAGGCTCAGAAGAGGCCGAACCAGAGCCCGGCAATTCCCAAAAAGGCGAAGAAACCAACGACATCGGTGATTGTCGTGACGAAAACGGCAGAGGCGATTGCGGGATCGGCCTTGAGACGTTCGAGCGCCAGCGGAATTAAAATGCCTGCCGTGCCCGCGACGATCATGTTGATGACCATGGCGGCGGCGATGACGGCACCCAATTGCTCGTTGCCAAACCGGATCCAGGTGACGATCCCGATCATGATCGCGAAAATGACGCCGTTGAAAAAACCGACGACCATTTCGCGGCGGATGAGTCGGCGCAGACGGCCGCCTGCCAGTTCGCGCATGGCGAGGGCGCGCACGGTGACCGTCATTGTCTGCGCGCCGGCATTGCCGCCCATGGAGGCGACAATGGGCATGAGGATGGCCAATTCGACCATATGCTCGATCGTGCCGTTGAAAAGGCCGATGACCAGCGAGACGAGAACGGCGGTGACGAGATTGATTGCAAGCCAAGGGGCACGGCTGCGGACGGTGTCCACCGTCGTATCGGAAAGGTCTTCGTCGCCGACGCCGGCGAGGAGCTTGATGTCTTCGTCGGCCTCCTCGGTGATGACGTCGACCATGTCATCGATGGTGAGCACGCCGACGAGACGGCGGTTTTCATCGACAACGCCGACTTCGACCAAGTCATAGCGCTCGAAGGTGCGCGCCGCTTCTTCCTGATCGTCGGCAGCATCGACGAGGACCAGGGTTGTGTTCATGATCGATTCGATCTGCGTCGCACGTTTCGAGCGCAGGACGCGGTCGAGCGGTAAGGTGCCGAGGACCTTGTAGGCCGCATCCACGACATAGATCTGGTAGAATTCGTCAGGCAGATCGCGATCGGCGCGAAGATAGTCGATCATCTGGCCGACCGTCCAGAAGGGCGGGATGGCGATGAATTCGGTCTGCATCCGCCGGCCGGCGGAGTCTTCGGGAAAATCGAGGCTGCGCTTGAGGCTCAGGCGCTCGAAAGTCGGCAGGGCCGAGAGAATTTCGTTCTGGTCGGCCTCGTCGAGGTCCTCAAGAATCGCCACCGCGTCGTCGCTGTCGAGATTGGCGACGCCTCGGGCGATTTCAGAGTTGGGGATCGCCTCCATGACTTCGAGGCGGATGCTCTCGTCGACTTCGGTGAGCGCGGAATAGTCGAACTGATCGCCGAGCAACTGGACGAGCGCCACGCGCTCATCGTGATCGAGCGCTTCGAGCACGTCGCCAACGTCGGATGTGTGCAGCGGCGCCATGACGAGGGCGACGTCTTCAGATCGCTTGGCAGCGAGAGACGCGCGGAGACGCTCAAGCCAATGCGGCGTGATGCGATCTTCAGCGTCGCGAAACGCGCTGGTATCCATCTCGGGCGTGGGGCCGAGGTCTGTCTCGAAGTCGCTGCTCATTGGGAGCCCCTTCGTCGGATGGGTGTTTCAGGGCAAGGCAAGCAGTAGCCAATCGAACGAGAAGGCGCCAGACTAGGGCCGCAAAGTTTGGTGACAATTTCGCATCCGACCCATGCATGTGAGGAGGCAGGCATGTCAGACGGCATAGATCTCGACCCACACTTTAATCGAATCGAGACCGTGGCGAAGGCGCGCGGGCTGCAGGGGTTCGAGCGGACGACCAGCTATGGCACCCCTGCCCTGAAAGTTTCGGATCGGACATTCGTGCGTCTACTCGACGCGACGACACTGGTTTTGCAGTGTCCGCTCGACCAGAAGGTGCTGCTAATGGAAATCTCGCCTGACATCTATTTCGAGACCGATCACTATGTCGGCTACGATACGGTCCTCATTCGGCTCGATGCCATTGAGGATGAGGAATTGGGGCTGCGGCTGGAAGATGCCTGGCGGTTCCGGGCAGACGAGAGTGCGAGAGATAATCTGAAGGGATAGTGGTTTGGCCAAGAGTGTTGTGACGTGCAGTTGCGGACAAGTCGCCCTCGAACTCGATGGCGCGCCCTTCATCTCGACGGAATGCCATTGCAACAGTTGCCGGGAGGCTGCGGGACGGCTGCAGCCCCTACCGCTGGCGCGACCAATGATCGAGGACAATGGCGGAACGCAGCTCGTGCTCTATCGCAAGGACAAGGTCGCCTTTCTTCGCGGTCAAGACTTGCTGGAGGTTTTCCGGCTTGGGCCTGATGCGCCCACGCGACGCGTGATCAGCCGCTGTTGCAATAGCCCAATCTTTCTAGAATTTCAGAGCGGCCATTGGCTGAGTCTTTATTCGAGCCTGTGGGCTGCGGAAACGCGTCCCAAGCCCGAACTGCGGACAATGACGAGTGACAGAACCGACGGCATCGCTTTGGCAGACGATGTCCCGGCGGGAACGGGGCAGACCCTGCGATTCTATGGAAAGCTGCTTGGCGCCTGGATCGCCATGGGCTTCAAGACGCCCAAGATCCGTATCGGCAACGATACCTAGACCCAAAAACAAAAAAGCCGCCCGCAGGCAGCTTTTTGTTTCATCCCCGAGGGGTGAATGGTGCGGTCGAGAAGACTCGAACTTCCACGCCTTGCGGCACAGCGACCTCAACGCTGCGCGTCTACCAATTCCGCCACGACCGCACATCTGTGGTAGAAGCCCTCGGTGCCGAAGCGCCTTGAGCGAGTGGGGATGTAGCAAAGGACTTGGCGAACCTCAAGCACCTAAATAGAGATTTCTTTCAAGCCTGTGGAAGATCGGCAATCAGCCCTGCTTGTAGACCTTCTCCGTGACGAGCACGCGAAGCTGCCCATCCTCGACATTGACTTCACCGCGGGCGATGAGCGTATGGTTGGCATAGATGGAGAGCGGGTCGTTTTCGGACTGTTCAAGCTCGATCACCGCGCCGCGGCCCATGCGCAGCAAATGATGGATCGGCATAAGCGTTGCGCCGAGCTCAACGGTGATATCGACTTCAATATTGTCCAGGGTGTTCATAGATAACATTCTGAAGAAGGACCGCTGCGCAGGATGCCGGCGGACTTGATGCGTTAAGGATTGCTCAGGCTTGGTTATGGAAGTCTTAACGAGCGCCGATGAGGCGTGCCAAATTCGTTCGAAATTGCATCGGGAAGACGATCAGGCGGTCGAATGGACGCAATTCGATGGCTTGATGGACTACGAAGAAACCCTCGCGGCCATGGAAGCGCGGGCAGCGGCGATCGCGGCTGGCGAAGCGCCTGAGGCGATCTGGCTGTTGGAACATCCACCGCTTTACACGGGCGGAACATCGGCTCAGGCCGAGGACCTAATCGATGCGCGATTCCCCGTTTTTGCGGCCGGGCGCGGCGGGCAATATACCTACCACGGACCGGGACAGCGCGTGGCCTATGTAATGCTCGATCTGACGCGGCGCGGGCGCGACGTGCGCTGTCTGGTCAAAGGCCTGGAGCAGTGGGTGATCGACACGCTCGCGGCGCACAATATCCACGGCGAGCGGCGCGAGGGACGAATCGGGGTTTGGGTGCAAAGGCCCGATCGCGGCTTGGGCCGTGAAGACAAGATCGCTGCGATCGGTGTGCGGGTTCGGAAATGGGTGACCTTTCACGGCATTTCGCTCAACGTCTCGCCGGACCTTGGCCACTATAGCGGCATCGTGCCGTGCGGAATCACCGACCAGGGCGTGACGAGCTTCGAAGACCTTGGGCAATTGGCGTCGCTGGCAGAGGTCGATTCGGTTTTGCGCGCCAAGTTCGAGACCATCTTTGGGCGGACTGTGGATGGGGCGCCGGTCTTGGGCCCTGCCCTTTCGGCTTGAAGCAACCGCCCAAAATCGGTGATCCATTTTTCGACAAGACGCACTAACCTCGGGAGAAATCCCGAATCGAGGAGCCCGGCATGACCACGGACGACCTGAAACGCCTCTTTACCCGCCAGACGCTGTTCCGGCTTGACGCGATCCTTTCACCCAAGCTTGTGCCGATCCTCTATGCGCTCGGGCTGGCCTCGATCCTCCTTTGGGCCATCAACCACTTCTTCTTCCGCTTCGGGACCGGTTTTGGGAATGGCCTCTGGGGCATTCTCGAAATCGTGGTGTTTGGCCTTGCAGCATTCGTTGGGCTGCGGATCGGCTGCGAGGCGCTGCTGGTTTGGTTCAAGAGCCATGAGGCGACTGGCGGCACGGTGACGCGCCCGCGTTATTCGGCATCGCTGCTCGATGAGGTGCGCGACGCCATTCGCGACTTGGCCGAGCATGGCGAAGAACCCGACTATAACGATGCGGACGACTACATCACGCCGGCGACGGACGCGCCGCCAAGCGTGGTCGATGAGATCAGGCGCGAGCCGTCGACCACTGCAGGCGAGCCCTTCAAGCCCAGGCGAACCGCCAAGCGCACACCACCGCAATCGCCGATTACCTGAAGACGAAACAAAAAAGGCCGCCGTGGATCGCTCCCGGCGGCCTTCTTCTTTGGATTGAACCAATTACTTCTTGTTGACGCTCCAGGCGCCGGGGCCGGCGAAGACCAGATAGAGGAAGACGAAGCAGAACAGGATCGCAGCGTCGCCACCATTGTTGGCGGGGAAGAAATTCGACGGTGCGTGAACCATGAAATAGGCGACAGCCATCGTGCCGGAGGCGAGGAAAGCGGCCGGGCGGGTGAAGAAGCCAATGGCGATCAAAATGCCGGTGACGATCTCGATGACGCCTGCGAACCAGAAGATCGAGAATGCTGGCGGAGACATGTCGGTGGCAGGGAAGCCGATAAGCTTCTGCGTGCCGTGGGCCAGGAAAAGCAGCGCCGTAATGATGCGCAGCACGGCGAGGGCCTGCGGCGCATAGGCGGAGAGACGATCGAACATTAAAAAACTCCCGATAGCTGCGCCAGGGCTGGCGCGAGAACGAGATGCCTAACGCACGTTAAGGGTTGCAGAAAGGTGAACAGACGCGAACGCACTGTTCACTCCACAGTTTCAAGATGCTGTGTCCACCACTGCAAGAAGGGCTGATGACCCCATATTGGGGGGCAGTAACATTGCGTAACCGTCCAAGTTTCGGTATTACGCGCCATCCTTTCATTTACCGGATTGCTGCACGCGCATGAATCAGGCGCCCAAAATCGGTTTAGTCAGCCTCGGCTGCCCCAAGGCGCTCGTGGATAGCGAGCGCATCATGACGACGCTGCGCGCGCAAGGCTATTCGTTTAGCCGCGACTATGCCGGCGCCGACATTGTGCTCGTCAATACCTGCGGGTTCCTCGACAGCGCCAAGCAGGAAAGCCTTGAGGCGATCGGCGAAGCGCTCAACGAAAACGGTCGCGTGATCGTTACGGGTTGCCTCGGCGTTGAAGAAGGCCTGATCCGCGAAACGCATCCGAGCGTGCTGGCGATTACTGGACCGCATCAGTATGAGAGCGTGGTTTCGGCGGTGCATGATCACCTGCCGCCCGTGCCGAACCGGTTCGTCGATCTCGTGCCGGAAAGCGGGCTTAAGCTGACGCCGCGGCACTATGCCTATTTAAAAATTTCCGAAGGCTGCAACAATCGCTGCTCGTTCTGCATCATTCCGCAGATCCGCGGCGATCTGGTTTCGCGCCCGGCTGCCGGCATTCTGGGCGAGGCCGAGGGCCTGATCCGTTCCGGCGTCAAGGAACTGCTGGTGATCTCGCAGGATACCAGCGCCTACGGCGTCGATATCAAATATGCCGAATCCAAATATCGCGGCCGCGACGTCAAGGCGAAGTTCTACGATCTCGCCAAGGAACTCGGGCAGTTGGGCGCCTGGACGCGCCTTCACTATGTATACCCCTACCCCCACGTCGATCAGGTCATCGAACTGATGGCGGAGGGTCTGGTGCTGCCCTATCTCGATATTCCGTTCCAGCATGCGTCGCCGAATGTGCTCAAATCCATGCGGCGCCCGGCGAACCAGGAAAAGACGCTCGACCGGATCAAGAAGTGGCGCGATATCTGCCCTGACCTGGCCATCCGCTCCAATTTCATCGTCGGCTATCCCGGCGAAACAGATGCTGATTTCGAATTCCTGCTCGATTGGCTGGAAGAGGCCGAGATCGATCGCGCGGGCTGCTTCAAGTATGAGCCCGTTACCGGCGCTCCGGCCAACGAACTCGACGGCATCGTGCCGGACGAAGTCAAGGAAGAGCGCTTTGCCCAGCTCATGGAAGTGGCGCAGGACGTGTCTTTCCACCGCCTGAGCCAAAAGGTCGGCCGGACCATCGACGTGATCGTCGACGATGTGCGCCCGGAAGAGAACCGCGTGATCGCTCGTTCCAAGTGGGATGCACCGGAGATCGACGGCCAAGTGATCGTCAGCAAGGCTGACGGCATCAAGATCGGGGATATCGTTTCGGTCACGGTGACCGATAATGACGAATACGATCTTTTCGCCGAACCGGTAGAAAAATAAGAAAATCCCCGCTTCGGCGGGGATTTTTGTTTGTGGGTTTCAGCGCGCGTAAGCGTTGAACGGGTTGTCGTGGGTGAGCTGAGTGATCGTCGCTTCGTCGATACCTGCATCGCGCAGCGCGGGCAGCAGCCATTCGGATAGATGCGTATAGGGCCGCGGGACGCCACCGCCGGGCTGAGCGGGATCGTACCAGCCGAGGTCGTGGCTGAGGAGCAGTTGCGGGCCGAGGCCAGCCTCCAGCGCCTTCAGGATTAGCGGCAGGATTTCGTCATCATTACCGTGGCCAATATTGTCATATTCGATCCAGGCGCCTCGGGCCGCCACGGCCTTATGGAGCTCGAAATCGGGCTCGGCCTGGGTGTGGATGGAGATGAAGCGCTCGAGCGAGCCACCTTCTGCTTCGATGATGTCGAGCTGATCCATCACTACCCGACCTTTGATCGTGTGCGAGCCGATGATGGCGCCCGTTCGTTTCGCGGCACGAGCGGCGGCGCGGAGGATGCGCTCTTCGAGCGGCGTGATGCCGTCGTCGCCAGCACTGATCTTGATCCAGGCGGCGATGACGCCAGTGTCCTCGATGCCGTCTGTCAGTTCGGCATACATCCAGGCTTCCAGTTCATCCTGACTGGCCGCAGCGACCCACGCAGGAATCCACGGCTCACGATAATTGCCGGTGGGCACGACGATGGGCATGCCGGTGGCTTTTGAGACGGCCAGATCGATATCGGCGCGTCGCCCTACCCCGCCGGTGGTGCATTCGACGATCGCGGTGACGCCGCGCGCCTTGGCCGCTTCGATCTGGGGCGCCATCAGGGCAATGACGTCTGCGGCTTCGGCCTCGGCATATCCCGGCTGGTCCGGGGTGCGCAGATCGACGAAGACATGCTCGTGGGGCAGGATCAGCCCCAACTGGCTGCGCTCCAGCGCGCCGAGGGTCGTGTGCAATCGCGTCAAGGATATTTCCTCCACTTTTGGCCTACTTTGGCTTCTCAAGCCGCAAAGGACAACCTCAAGGCGATCGAAACAATTTCGCGTTCACTGCGGCGTGAAAAGAACGGCTTTCCGCTGGTGGAGGGTGGGGTAAATTACTCATCCGATACAGGTATTTAGCGCTTTACGACGCATGAGCGGCCACCGCATCTAACGGGTCAATTGATCTGCTTGATGGAACAGCGTCTCAAATGAACAAGCTTCTCGCTTCTGCCGTTGCGGCCCTGGTGCTCGCCAGCTCGCCCGTACTGGCGCAGCCTACCGATATTCTCAATGCCTCCTACGACATTGCGCGCGAACTGTTCGAAGCCGAGAACGCTGCTTATGCCGCGACCAGTGCAACCGTTACCGTCAACCAGTCGCATGCCGGTTCATCGGCCCAAGCCCGCGCTATTCTCGAAGGGCTGCAGGCTGATGTCGCCACCTTCAATCAGGTGACAGACATTCAAAAGCTGGTTGAAGGCGGTTATGTCAGCGACGATTGGGCGAGCGAATTCCCCAACAATGCTGCCCCCTTCTATTCCTTCCCCTCTTTCCTCGTGCGGGCCGGAAACCCCAAGGGCATCAAGGATTGGGGCGATCTCGCCGCCGAAGGCGTGCAGGTGATTTTCCCGAACCCTAAAACCTCGGGTAACGGCCGCTACACCTATCTTGCCGCCCGCGCTTGGGCGACCGAGGAATATGCGGGCGACGAAGCCAAGATCGAGGAATTTCTCACCAAGCTTTTCGCCAATGTCCCCGTCTTTGAAACAGGCGGCCGCGCGGCGACCACCGCATTCACCGAACGTCAGCTTGGCGATGTGCTCGTGACGTTCGAAGCCGAAACGCTTGGTGTGGTGAAGCAGCTTGGCGCCGACAAGTATGAAGCCGTGGTGCCCTCGGTCAGCTTCCTCTCGGAATTCCCCGTCGCAATCGTCGATAAGGTCGTCGATGCCCGCGGTAGCCGTGATTTGGCCAAGGCCTATCTCGATTTCCTCTTCACGCCTGAAGGCCAGGAAGTCGCGGCGGCCAATTTTCATCGGCCGCAGGACGAGACTGTGGCCGCAGCCAATGCCTCGACTTTCCCTGAAGTTCGGCTCGTGACTGTCGAAGACGCGTTCGGCGGTTGGGATAAGGTGGCGAGCGAGCATTTCGCCGATGGCGGCCTCCTCGACAAGGTCTTCGTCAATCAGTAACGCCAGCGTTACGTCATGACTTTCGGCGCGGCTCCGGCCGCGCCTTATTCCGTTTTTAGAGGGGCACATGGCCAAGCAACGCAGCAAACATCTGCTGCCCGGTTTCGGGCTGACCATGGGTATTTCGCTTTTCTATATCACCCTCATCATTGCGCTGCCGATCCTCGCCATGCTGCTCAAGGTTGCGGGCATGGGGCTGCCCGAATTCTGGCGGATCGTCAGCTCCAATCGGGCGCTGGCAGCCTATCGGATAACCTTTAGCTCAGCGCTGATTGCGACTGTGATCAATGGTGTGGTCGGGCTGTTGTTGGCCTGGGTACTCACCCGCTATCGCTTTCCCGGCCGGCGCATTCTTGATGCTCTTATCGATCTGCCCTTTGCCCTGCCGACGGCGGTGGCGGGGCTCGTGCTGGTCACGCTTTTCGCCGACACCGGCTGGTATGGCCAGTTGCTTGAGCCCAATGGCATCAAGGTCAATTACACCCAGCTTGGCATTATCCTCGCGATGACTTTTACCTCGATCCCCTTCGTCGTGCGCGCGGTGCAGCCGGTGCTTGAAGAGGTCGATGCCGATTTCGAAAGTGTCGCGACGACTTTGGGCGCATCGCGCTGGCAGGTTTTCAGCCGCATCATCTGGCCGACGATTTTGCCTGCTTTCATCGGCGGCTGCGTGCTGTCGTTTGCGCGCTCGCTGGGCGAGTTCGGCGCCGTGGTGTTCATTGCCGGCAACCTGCCGGGCCTGACTGAAATTGTGTCACTGCTGATCTTCATCCGGCTCGACGAATATAACTACGAGGCAGCGGCGGCACTGGCATTCGTGCTGCTTGTCGTCGCGCTGGCGACGCTCATCGCCACCAATATGTTGGCCGCCTGGCAGGTGCGCTATGTCGGGAGGAAGAGCTGATGGTCGGCGCCCCGCCACGGTCTGCAGGCAGCATTTTGCTGATCCTGCTGGCTTTTGTCTTCGCCGGCATCGCTTTGCTGGCGCCCCTGGCGCTGATTTTCAGCTTCGCGCTGCGCGAGGGGCTTGGTGCTTACTTTGCGGCGATCTTCGAGCCGGGAACGCTGCATGCGATCTTCCTGACGGTGGTCACCGCCATCATTGTCGTTCCGATCAACATGTTTGTTGGCGCTGCGCTGGCTTGGCTCGTGACGCGCTTCACGTTTCGCGGGCAACAACTGCTTGTGGCCGTTATCGAATTGCCGGCGGCTATCAGCCCGATCGTTGCGGGCGTGGTGTATCTCTTCCTCTATGGCAATCAGGGGCTGCTGGGACCCATTCTGCAGCCGCTCGGCCTGCAGATCATGTTTACCCCGCTCGCCATCGTGCTTGTCAGTCTTTTCGTCACCGCGCCTTACGTTGCGCGCGAGCTGATCCCACTGATGCGGCAGCAGGGCACCGAGGATGAGGAAGCCGCGCTGTCGCTCGGCGCCAATGGCTGGCAGATGTTCTGGCATGTCACCTTGCCCAATATCCGCTGGGGTCTGGTCTATGGTGCGGTGCTGACCAATGCGCGCGTGATGGGCGAGTTCGGGGCCGTATCGGTCGTGTCTGGTTCGATCCGCGGGCAGACGAACACCTTGCCGCTGCAGATCAATCTGCTGTTCAACGACTTCAACATTGCCGGTTCGTTTGCAGCGGCGTCAACGCTGGCGCTGATTGCTGTGGTGACACTGCTGATCAAATCTGCCCTAGAGGCCAACGTCCGGGGATAGTTGGAATTTTCTCCGCTTGCATGTTCGCCCCGATGTAGCCGCAGATAATCTGTGTTAATGATGCACGCGGATGTGCAGGCGGCGCCGTCCAGCAAAAGAAAAAGTCGCTTGAGCCGGCGCTCTTCCGCCCCTAGAGCGTTGGGCAGGAACATTTCATGCACACCGTTCAGACCATCGACCTGCGCAATCGCGACCCACTGCTCCTCGGCGCCACGCCGCTGGTCATGGGCATTCTCAACGTGACGCCAGACAGCTTTTCTGACGGCGGGCTGCACGACAATCTTGACCTCGCTGTTGCACATGCACGGGCGATGGTTGAGCAAGGCGCGCATATTTTGGATGTTGGCGGCGAGAGCACTCGACCCGGCTCTGAAACCGTCGCGGTGCAGGAAGAACTCGACCGGGTGATCCCGGTGATCGATGCCATCCGCAGCGCCGGGATCACCGCGCCGATTTCGATCGATACCAACAAGCCGCTTGTTGCCGATCAGGCCATCCAGGCCGGTGCCGATATCATCAATGACGTGCTTGGCCTCCAGGGGCCGGCTGAAATGGCGGAGATCGCGGCGCTTTATGGCGTGCCGGTGATCGCCATGCACTGGGACAAGCTCTGGGACGCGCAAACCGACCCAATGCCTGCAATGCTCGACTATTTCAGGAAAACGCTCGCCGCAGCGCAGGCCAAGGGCATCAAAGACGCCCAAGTGATCCTCGATCCCGGCTTTGGCTTTACCAAGACCCTGTCGCAGAACTACCAGATTTTGCGAGAGCTTCCCAAGCTTGCCGAGGCTTTTCCAGAGCATGGCATTTTGGTGGGTACATCGCGAAAATCGATGATCGGCCGTTTGCTCGACAATTTACCCAACCAGCGGCTGGCGGGCACGGTGGCCACGACGGTGCAAGGCTATGAACGGGGCGGCCACATCTTTCGCGTGCATGATGTCGGCGCCAACCGTGATGCGCTTCGTGTGGCGCAGGCGACGCTTTACGGCCCCTGAATAGGACTTTTCATGACTCATCCATTCACCGGCGACCGTATCATTCTTCGCGACCTCGGCTTTTATGGCTATCACGGGCTCTTTGCCGAGGAAGAAAAGCTGGGGCAGCGGTTCTTCATCGATCTCGAATGCGGTGTCGATCTGACGGCGCCGGGCGAGAGCGACGCGATTGGGCACACCGTCTCCTATGCCGATATCTATGATGTGGTGAAGGCAACGTTCGAGAAGCGGACCAAGCTGATCGAGGCGCTGGGACAGAATGTGGTTTCGGCGCTATTCGAGCGGTTTTCCGATATCAACTGGATCATCATTCGCATTCGCAAGCCCGAGGCGCCGATTGCCATGGTGCGCGGCGAGGCGGCGATTGAATTACATCGCGTGAGGCCGAACTGATGGCCCTGGCCTGGCTCAGCCTTGGGGCGAATATCGGCGATCCGCGGGCGCAACTTGCAGAGGCGATCCGGCGGCTCGATGCGCATCCGCATATTCGGGTAGTGAAGCAATCGTCGGTAATCGCAACCAAGCCTTGGGGCAAGACCGATCAACCGGACTTTGCGAACATGGCGGCGGAGATCGAGACTGATCTTGAGCCGATTGATCTGCTGCATATCGCGCTCGATACGGAGCGGGAGATGGGCCGGGTGCGGCACGAGGTCTGGGGACCCCGCGTGATCGATATCGACATCATTGCCTATGAGCGGATCGAGATGCAGACGGGGCGGCTTACCCTGCCCCATCCGCATGCGCATGCACGCGATTTCGTGCTGGTGCCCTTGCGCGAGATCGCGCCGGATACCGCCGATTGGATCGTCGGCCTAAGCGCGTAAAGCCTCTACGACGGCGACGGCGGTATCGAACTCCACGCGGCGCTTGGCGCGGCGGACCATGGCTTCGTCGTCTTCGCCCCAGAGGCGGATCTGGTGGTCTTCATCGACATGGGCGGCGGTCCAGACCTGATCTGCCGTCAGAAGTTGATGCAGCAGCGCGATGGCGAGGAGGCCTGAGCCGGTGATGCCGGTGATGGAGACCAGCGCCGTCAGCGAGAGCAGTCCCTGCCCTTCGAGAGCGGCATCGAGCCGCTGAAGCGTCGAAGCGGGCTGCGGCTGGTGGATGATGCCTATGGTCGGCTGGAAGGCGACATCGAAGTGGCGCGCGAGCTTGACCAAGGCGCCATCCCAATGGAGTTCCTGATCAGCGACCAGCTCTTCCGGCGCATCGGCGCGGTAGAGCAGCAGGTCATTGCCGGCGAACTTGCCGATCTCAGCGCGGAAGGCCGGCGCCTGTTCCTCGCCACTTTCGACGGCGGAATTGACGAGCCGCACCATGGGCATTGTGGTGGGGTCGACATATTTGGCCTGCGCCGCCCATTCGACCGCCATGGCTTGGGCAATGGATTGGGCGGGCACGACAACCAGCAGCTTGCGACCAGGCGTACGGGTCGGCTTGCAATCAAGCGTGACGACGAAGCCGGCGTCGGTGCGGGCAACATCGACGTCCTTATAGAAGCGCTTGGGCAACTCGATCTGGTTCATGTGCTGCGCCTGGCCATAGCCAAACTCCTGATTTTTCAGGGCATCTTCGAGCTGGTCGCGCATGTTCAGTCCAATACGTGTTTGATCGCCGCGGGCAGATCGGCGTAGCTATCGACGAGAATATCGGCGCCGGCGGCCAGCAACTCGTCGTTGTCGTGATGGCCCCAGGTGACGCCGATGGCCTTGGTGCCGGCGGCCTTGCCCATTTCGATATCGTAGGTCGTGTCGCCGATGATGACCGTGTCGGCTTTGTCGGCGCCGGTTTCGGCCATGGCGCGCAGCATCATGCCGGGATGTGGCTTGGATGGGTTGTGATCGGGCGTCTGCAAGGTCACGAAATGATCGGCGATGCCGTGTAGTTGGGTCAGCCGGTGAACGCCATTGAGGCCCTTGCCGGTGGCGATACCGAGGAGAGCCTCGGGCCAATCCTTAAGGAGATCAAGCGCTTCGCGGGCGCCGGGGAAGAGACCCTCACGGCCTTCGGCTTGGACGAGCGAGGCGCGATAGTGCTTGCGATAATCCTCGGCCATCTGCTCGGCCTGGGGAGTCACATCGGTGCCGAGGAGACGCGCGATGGCGACCGGCAGCGATAGGCCGATGACGCGGCGCGACTGGGCCGGGCTTGGTGGGGGAAGCCCGGCAGTCTCGAAGGTGGTCGTCATATGTTCGACGATCAGGGCTTCGGTGTCGATCAGCGTCCCGTCCATGTCGAACATAATCAGCTTCATGCATTGTCCTCAGGATCGGTATCCTGCACGTCGAAGCGTTCGGCATCAAAGCCAAGGGCATCCCAGCTTTCACGCATATGCCGCGGCAAAGGCGCTGAAATATCTAGCCTTTTGCCATTGCGGAGCGGGAGAGCGATGCGGCGGGCGTGAAGATGCAGCCCCTCGCCGAGGCCGGGCGCCGGCATCCAGTTTTCGATGTTGAAGTAGCGCGGATCGCCGATGATCGGCGTGCCAAGCTGGGCCATGTGAACGCGGAGCTGGTGGGTGCGGCCGGTGACGGGCTTGAGTGTAACCCAGGCAAAGCGGCGGCTGGCGGTGTCGGTGGTCGAATAGTAGCTCGAGGAGTGGACGGCGCCGGGCGCGCCATTCTTGACTACGACCATCTGCTCACCGTCTTCGGTGACGCGCTTGGCGATGAAGCAGGAGATTTCGCCTTGGCGCGGCGTCGGGTTGCCGGCGACCAGGGCCCAATAAATCTTGCGGGCCGAACGCGACATGAAGACCTTGCCGAAATGCGTGGCTGCAGCGGCGGTCTTGGCGACGACGAGGCAGCCGGAGGTGTCGCGGTCGAGGCGATGAACGAGGCGCGGTGGTTCGCCGAGCTTGTTGGGCAGGCTTTTCAGGAGGCCATCGAGGTGGCGCGTGGTGCCGCTGCCGCCCTGCACGGCCAGGCCATGGGGCTTGTTGAAGACGTAGAGGTCATCATCCTCATAGAGGATTATGTCTTTGACATATCTCGCATCTTCCTGGTTGACCTTAACCGGACGGACCGTACCGGGATCATCAACCGGTGGAATGCGGACGACCTGGCCCTCGGCGAGGCGCGTGCTGGTTTCGGCCTTGGCCTTATCGACCTTGACCTCGCCGTTGCGGATCAGCTTTTGCAGGCGGCCAAAACCAACCTGGGGGAAATGCCGGGCAAACCAGCGGTCGAGACGCATGCCGTCTTCGTCTGCCGTGACTTCCCGATGTTGAACGCCACTCATGCGGGGCCGCCTCTCGTTATCAGAAGGCCGAGATATAGGCCTATGAGGCAAACTACAACCGACAAGGCGACATAGAGCCCAGCTTGCAGCCATGCGCCGCGCTCGAAGAGGGTTATGGTATCGAGAGAGAAGGAGGAAAAGGTGGTGAAACCACCGAGAATGCCGACGGCGACGAAGAGCCGGGCTTCCTCCTGATTGGGCGGCAGAAAACGGGCCATAAGGCCAACAAAGACGCCCATGGCGATCGAGCCGATGATGTTGATCAAGAGCGTCGCCAGCGGAAAGCCCATTGGCCAAAGGCGGCCGATCAACCCGGCTAGACCGTATCGGGCCATGGCGCCGAGGGCGCCGCCAGCGCCGACGAGGAGGAAGCCGTTCATGGCTGGTCCGATCTGGCGCAAGAATAGCACTGGAACTGTCGCACGGGGATTACTCGTCTAGCGCGTTGCGATTGCGGGACTTTTCGGCACGGAGGCGCGAGAAATAGTCCATGCGTTTTTTAAGATCACGCTCGAAGCCGCGCTCGACCGGCTGATAAAACTGTTGTCGGCCAAGGGCTTCGGGGAAATATTCCTGGCCCGAGAAGGCGTCGGGGACATCGTGATCGTATTGGTAGCCCTCGCCATAGCCTTCGCCCTTCATCAGCTTGGTTGGGGCATTGAGAATGACCATGGGCGGCATGGGCGAACCGCTTGATTTCGCGAGAGAAATTGCCGCCTTGAAGGCAGTGTAGACCGCGTTGGATTTGGGCGCGAGGGCGAGATAGACGACAACTTGCGCCAGCGCGAGTTCGCCTTCGGGGGAGCCGAGCATCTGGTAGGAATCGCGGGCGGCAATGGCCAGTGGCAGCGCCTGGGGATCGGCATTGCCGATGTCCTCAGAAGCCATACGAATCAAGCGTCTAGCCAAGAAAAGCGGATCCTCGCCCGCAACAACCATGCGGGCGAAATAATAGAGCGCGGCATCGGGATCGGAGCCGCGAATGGTCTTGTGGAGCGCGGAAATGAGGTTGTAGTGGCCGTCCTGCGCTTTGTCGTAAATGGGTGCGCGACGCTGCACTACTGTTAGCATTCCGTTAACATCGAGCGTCTCATTGGCGCGAGATGACGCCAAGATCTCTTCGACGAGACCCAGAAGCGCACGACCATCGCCATCGGCGAGACCGAGGAGGGTGTGACGCGCTTCGTCGGTCAGCGGCAGGGTGGAGCCGAGGAGCGTTTCGGCGCGCTGGAGGAGCAGCTCGAGATCGGACGCAGCCAGCGACTCGAAACGGAGGACCTGGCTGCGGGACAAAAGCGCGGCGTTAAGCTCGAAGGATGGGTTCTCGGTCGTCGCGCCGACAAGCACGACGGTGCCGTCTTCCATGACCGGCAGGAAGCTATCCTGCTGGGCGCGATTGAAGCGATGAATCTCGTCGACGAACAGCAGCGTGCGATGGCCTGAGAGGCGCTCGAAGCGGGCCTTCTCGAAAACCTTCTTGAGATCGGCGACGCCGGAGAAGATGGCGGAGATTTGCTCGAAGCGGAAACCGATCTGATCGGCGAGGAGACGCGCAACCGTCGTCTTGCCCGTGCCGGGCGGGCCCCAGAGGATCAGGGAGACGAGGCGGCCGGAAGCGAGCATGCGCGTCAGCGTGCCGTCGGGCCCGAGTAGGTGTGTTTGGCCGATAACTTCATCAAGCGCGCGCGGGCGCAACTGGTCGGCGAGCGGACGGGCCTTATCGGTTTCGGTGGGGTCGGCGGCGAAGAGGTCGGACATGGAATTTATCTAGCAGATTGTCTCGTGCTGCGCACCAGTCCGAGGGGCGGCGCAGACTGACAAAATGATTCACAAATGCTGGCCAGCTCCTTGTGCGGCATGACTTTCTGGCGCTGGGAGCGAGGGAGATGCGGTGTTGTGCCGGTGTTTGATTTCAGCGACAGTTCAGGCTCATGAGGAGGAAATGAGCATGGTTCGCGGATTGCTGGCTCTGATGGTGATTGTGGGTGCAGGCTGCATGCCGACGTGGGCGCAGGAGGATGCGGTCGGGGTGCCGGGGCCGGTGGTCTATGATGGCACGAGCTTTGAACTGGCGTGGACGAGCCACCCGACCGAGACATTCTACAAGCAGGAATATGTGCCCGCGGGCCAGACGGTCGAGCGCTATGATAAAATGTTCATGGTGGATGTGCTGACCGAGGGGCCGACGCCGGATGCTGCGGCGCAGTCGATCGTGGAATCGCTCGGTGAGCGGAAGGGCACCGATCCGGTGGTCAATTTCCAGGTCATGAAGAATGAAGCGACGGGCGAGGTTTTGCTCGACTTCCTGCTGAGCAGCGACGAGGGCGGGACGCTGATCGTCGAATGGAATGCCTATCGCTATGTGCCGGTGGGTGATGGCGTCGCGATGTTTGGGATTAGCCGTCGGGGATATGATGACGGGGCGGCGGATTTGCTGATGGCGCTGAAGGATTGGCGCATGGGGGCGATTGAGGAATTGGCGGGGATGGAGTTGCCGGAGATCGTGGTGGAGTGAAAGTGGGCTCGTGGGTGTGGCTCCACCCCCTCCCGGCCTCCCCCATCTAGGGGGAGGTGAGGATCGAGTTTGGGACAGTGGCGGTGCATGCCCGAGGGCGGTTGAATAGCTTTCAATGTCGTCACCACCCGGCTTGTCCGGGTGGTCCATGCGGAGGAGAGATGGATTGCCCGGACGAGCCGGGCAATGACGATAGGCGTGGCTGAGGGGGGCTAGCTCAGCCTAATATTGACCTATCCACTGACAATAGCCCTGCTCACTCTTCCGTCGCGTTGGAGGATAATCTGCCAGGTCCTCACGCGCTGCGAGGCTAGGGTGCTGAAGGACTGGGCGTCGGTGATGACGGTGTCGTTGAGCTGGAGGATGATGTCGTCGACCTTGAGGCCCATGGCTTCGGCGGGTGAGCCGGAGGCGACGGCGGTGACGATGACGCCTTTGACGTCATAGGGGAGATTTTTGGACTCGGCCAAGGCTGGGTCGAGCTGGCGGACCGTGACGCCCGAGAAGCGCGAGGTGGCCGAGATGGTGGCGGTTGCGTTGTCTGCGGGCGCTGGGGCGGCTTCGACGGGGAAATCGACGGTGTCGGTGGCCGTGCCGCGGAGGCGTTCGAGCTTGGTGGTCTGGCCGATCGGCTTGGTGGCCAGGCGGAAGTTGAAGGCGCTGGGGTCATCGACCTTTTGGCCATCGACGGAGAGGATCACGTCGCCAGACTTGAAGCCGGCGCGGGCGGCGGGGCCATCGGGGGCAACTTCGGTGATGAGGGCGCCGTGGGGGGCATCCATGCCGAGACTTGTGGCGATGTCGGAATCGACGGCCTGCATCTTGGCGCCGAACCAGGGGCGGACGATGGCGCCACCGGTGACGCCGGCATCGGCGACGAGCTTGGCCATATTGGCGGGAATGGCAAAGCCAATGCCAACCGAACCGCCGGACTGGGAATAGATGGCGGTGTTGATGCCGACCAAGTGCCCCTGCATGTCGACGAGGGCGCCGCCGGAATTGCCGGGATTGATGGCGGCGTCGGTCTGGATGAAGAACTCGTAGTTTGAGCTTTCAACGCCCGTGCGCGCGAGCGCCGAGACGATGCCCGAGGTCACGGTCTGGCCGACGCCGAAGGGATTGCCGATGGCAAGAACCAGATCGCCGACGAGAAGCTTGTCGCTATCGGCAAAGGTGATGGCCGGGAAGGTGACGCCTCGTGGATCGCGGACGCGGAGGACGGCGAGATCGGTCTGCTGATCTTCGACGACCACATCGACTGCGAATTCGCGGCCATCGCTGAGGGAGATGCGGACATCTGTGGCGCCGTTGATGACATGGGAATTAGTGAGGATCACCCCGCCGCCATCGACGATGACGCCGGACCCTAAGGCGCGGGATTCACGCGGGCGGGACTGGAACTGATCGCCGAAGAAGCGGGAAAAGAACGGGTCATTGGCGAAGGGCGACGCGGATTGGGCTTCGATGCGCGTCGCGTAAACATTGACGACCGAGGGGGAAACAGCCTGAACGATGGGCGCGAAGCTGAGCTGCACCTGGGGCTGGCTTGTGGGCACGGCGCGCGGCGCGGTGTCTGGGATGGCGTCAGTTGAGGGGGGCGGCGTGGCAGCTTGTGCCTGAACCTGTTGAACCTGCGCCTGCCCCGGAGCGTTCCAGGGGGAGAAGGCCAGTGTGCCGCCGATGGCGATGACCGCCACGGCGAGACCCGAAAAGACGAGCGATCGCAAAGACATGGGTAAACCTTCAGCTGCGGATTTCTGGCCCGCTGGCCTTCCGCTTGCACAGCGACGAAAGCGCCCGGATTCTGTCATCAAAATGACGCGGCAACATTGTTGTTTCGCAAGGCAAATAAACGTTTGCGCGAGGGGTCACACGGCCCTATATGCAGCGCTCGATTTCGCGATGTTTACGAAACGGAAACACTTAAGCACCGCGAATTTCCCTGACCTCTCCAGCCCCGAAAGGCCTGTTGTCCAATGACTGACGAGCCGAAGACCGTTTACGCCAATACGTCCGCCCTGATCGCGGCCGAGGCGCCGGACTTTCCTTCTTTCCTTTTCTCAGAAAAGGAATTCCACCGGGCTGTTAAGGTCTTCAGGAAGGGTTTTGACGGGCTTCTTACATATGCCGTGAAGTGCAACCCCTCGCCGCACATCATTGCCCAGCTGCACCGCGAAGGCCTCAAGGCGTTTGACGTCGCATCGAACACCGAAATGGAACTGGTGCGCGACCATGCGCCGGGCGCGGTGATGCACTACAACAACCCGATCAAGAACAAGCGCGAAATCGAGCGCGCTTATGAAGAGTTCGGCGTTCGCTCCTTCACCATCGACCACCCCCAGCAGCTCGACCAGCTTGCCGCTGTCGTTTCCCCATCGCGCGACGTGGAAGTCACTACGCGCTTCAAGGCCGGCAAGGCACTGAAGAGCTACGACTTCGGAATCAAGTTCGGCGTCATGGAACAGGGTGCGGCCGAAATCGTGCAGGCCGTCGAGAAGATGGGCTACACCCCCAGCCTTTGCTTCCACGTCGGTTCGCAGTGCGAAGACGCCTATGCCTATGAGCGGCATATCGCGGCTGCAGCGCGTATCGTCGAAGAGGCCGGCATCGATCTCAAGCGCCTCAATATCGGTGGTGGCTATCCCGCCCCCTACCCGACCAGCGAAGCGCCGCCGATGGACTATTATTTCGAGACCATCTCGCAGGCCGTTTCCGACCATTTTGGCGACAAGAACAAGCCCGAACTGATCATCGAGCCGGGCCGTGCGCTCGTGACCTCCTCGACGTCACTGCTGTTGCGCGTAAAGCATCAGCGCGGCGGACAATCGGTCTATGTGAACGATGGCGCCTACGGTTCGCTGATGGAAGTGAAGTTCATGCACTTCACCCCGCCGCTCCGCGTCTGGCGCGGGCCGCGTGTGCACGACAACGATCAGGAATTCTCGGAATTCACCATCTGGGGCCCGACTTGCGACAGCTATGACGTGCTGCCGCAGGTGTTCACCCTGCCGGCCGATATCGATGAAGACGACTGGATCGAATTCGGCCTGATGGGTGCTTATACCCAGGCTTCGCTGACCCCGTTCAACGGCTTTGACCATCGCGACCAGTATTGGGTCGAGGACGTGTATACGGGCAAGGATATGGCGCCGGCTGAGTAAGAATTTTGCGCGTTTGATTGTGGACCCGCTCGAGCTGATGGCTCGGGCGGTTTTTGTTTTGTTGGAACGTTGACCACTCACCGACTGTCATCCCCGCGGAAGCGGGGATCCATCTTGAGATCTCGGGATGGGCCCCGGCCTTCGCTGGGGTGACAATCGAGCTGGGGTTGGAATCAGGAAACACTGAGTCTCCGCAGTGGGTTAGCCAGCAGCCTTCACGGACTGATTCAGCGTCTTTTTGGGCTGGATCAGCCCGAGGCGGAGGAGGCTTTCGGCGGCGGAGAGGATGGCGTCTTCGGGTGCGTGGTAGGGGCGGCCGAGGAGGCGTTCGCCTTTTCGGCCATCGAAGTGTTTTTCGTTGCCGATGTCGTTGATGATCTGGCGGACGGGGCCGCCGAAATTGGCTAGGAGCCGCATGATCCAGTCGGGGACGGTTCTGAGCGTCACCGGATAATCGGGATAGGCGGCGCGGAGGATGGCGGCGACTTGCTCAAAACTTTGATAGGGGCCGGTGCAGAGATAGCGCTGGCCGATGGATTCGCGGCTGCGGAGCGCGGCGAGGTGCAAGGCGGCAACGTCGCGGACGTCGCTGATGGCAAAGCCGATGCGCGGCATGGCGGGGGTCGAGCCATCGAGGAGGCCACTGACGAGGCCAAGGGAGATGCTGGTTTCCTTGTCCGTCGCGGGGCCGAGGATGGCGCCGGGGTGGATGGTGGTCAATTCCAGTCCCTTGCCGCTGGCGAAGGCCCAAGCGGCCTGCTCGGCGCGCGTCTTGCCGATGCAATAGGCCCAGGGGTGACGGAGTTTGGTTAGGTCGGTGAAATCGGCCTCGGTATAGGTGCGCTGGCCGGAATGATGATCGTGGCCATAGCCGACGGTGACGATCGAAGAGGTCATGATGACGCGGCGCACGTGTTCCTGGGCCGCGAAGCGGAGGACGCGCTCGGTGCCTTCGACGGCGGGGCGAATGACCGTCGACGGGTCCTTGGGCTCGGCGGCGGTGATAACAGTCGCCACGTGCATAACGGCCTGAACGTCCTCCATAGCTCGGGCCCAACCAGCATCATCGAGGAGATCGGCCTCGACGATTTCGAGGCGATCGGAGAGGCCGGGCGCAAGGGTGTCGAGGGCGGCATTGATGCTGAGGAGCTTGGTGCGGCTGCGGACGGTCCCGCGCACGCGATATCCAGCGCGCAGAAGCTCGCCGATGAGGTGCTTGGCTACAAAACCGGAGGCGCCGGTGACGAGGATGCGGTCCATGATTTGCCCCCAAATTTCTCTCCCCTGCCCTACACTCAACGGCTTAGAGCCGGAAGCGGCAAAATCAGTTGGCGGGCATGAAATTTTTGCGTGGCAATGGGTTAGCCGTCATACGCGTGTCGCTTTGTGGTCATGGCGGAGAAATCTGCGGGAGATTAGTCTGAAAGCATTTCGGCCAATCGTCTAGCATGCATGGCGGGAGACACCTGCCGCTGCCACAAGGAGGCAAGAATGCAGTTTCTCGTCGCGATCCATCTGCCTGACGACTACGACCCGACCAGTGAAGACGCGTCGCTGCGGCAGGAAATTTCCGACCTCAATGAAGAGATGATCGCTCAAGGCGTGCGCGTCTTTGTCGGCGGGCTTGAGCCGGCGACCCGGGCGCGGACCATTCGCGCGGCCAGCAATGGCGGGATCATGGTCACCGATGGGCCATTCGTCGAAACCAAGGAGCATGTCGGCGGCTTTTGGGTGCTGGACTGTGCCAGCGTCGAGGAAGCTGTCGAATGGGGGCGTAAGGCCACGGTGGCCTGCCGGGCACCGGTCGAGGTGCGGCAGTTTCTGGGTGCGCCGCCGGAGAGGTTGAAGGCAAGGGCGGAAGCCGAGACGAAGGGGTCATCCACACCATGAAAATGGATGGCGCGTGCCACTGCGGCAATATCGCTTTTGAAGCAGATATCGATCCGGACCGCGTGCGGATATGTCATTGCACCGATTGCCAGCAGCTGTCGGGTACCGCTTTCCGTGTTGTGGCGCCCTGCCCCGAAGTGCACTTTCATCTTCTCCGCGGCCAGCCAAAAATCTACGTCAAAACCGGGGACAGTGGCAGCAGGCGGCAACAAGCATTCTGCGGGGACTGTGGATCAGCGCTCTATGCCACGTCTGACGAGCCCGCTGGGCACCGGCAGTATGGGCTGCGAATTGGGGCTTTGACCCAAAGGCGGCAATTAATTCTGGGTAAGATCAGCGTTGCCGTGGCTACCCATGCTGCCTAGGGAGCCGCACGATGACCAATGAACAAACAAAAAGGGCGGCCACTGGGGCCGCCCTTTGAATTTGGAAGAAGCGAGGCTTATGCGGCTTCGGCTTCGTTTTCGTCGTACTGGACCGGACCGGAATCCTGGCCCTTGGCATCGACGTCGCGATCGACGAATTCGATGACGGCCATCGGGGCGTTGTCGCCATAGCGGAAGCCGGCCTTCAGGATGCGGATATAGCCGCCCTGACGTTCAGCATAACGGGGCCCAAGAACGGCGAAGAGCTTTGCAACCATGGCTTCGTCGCGGATCTGCGCGATGGCCTGGCGGCGAGCGTGCAGGTCGCCGCGCTTGCCGAGGGTGATGAGCTTCTCGACGATCGGACGGAGGTCCTTGGCCTTGGGAAGGGTCGTGACGATCTGTTCGTGCTTGATCAGGGCAGCGGACATGTTGGCAAACATGGCCTTGCGGTGAGAAGCGGTACGGCTGAGTTTGCGGCCGCGATTACCGTGTCGCATGGGTATCTCCTAAAATCTTGGCAGCGCCGGATCAATAATGATCTTCGTAGCGCTTGGCGAGGTCATCGATATTCTCAGGGGGCCAATTGGCCACGTCCATCCCGAGATGAAGCCCCATCTGTGCCAGGACTTCCTTGATTTCATTAAGCGACTTGCGGCCGAAGTTCGGGGTCCGCAGCATCTCGGCTTCCGTCTTCTGGATGAGGTCGCCGATGTAGACGATGTTGTCGTTCTTGAGGCAGTTGGCCGAACGGACAGACAGTTCGAGCTCGTCGACCTTCTTGAGCAGCGCCGGGTTGAAGGCGAGTTCCGGGACAGAGTCCTGGGCCTTTTCCTTGGTGGGCTCTTCGAAGTTGACGAAAACCGACAGCTGGTCCTGGAGAATGCGCGCAGCGTAAGCCACGGCATCTTCAGGCGACACGCCGCCATTGGTTTCGACTGACAGCGTCAGCTTGTCCTTGTCGAGGCTTTCACCGGCACGGGTCGCATCAACCTTGTAGCTGACACGGCGCACAGGCGAGAACAACGCATCGACGGGAATGTACCCGATCGGGGCATCTTCCGGACGGTTCTTGTCGGCCGGGACATAGCCCTTGCCGGAATTGACGGTGAACTCGATGTTGATCTCGGCGCCATCGTCGAGGTGGCAGATCACGAGTTCGGGGTTCAGGACTTCGATATCGCCGGAGACCTTGATGTCACCAGCGGTCACGGCACCCGGACCCTGCTTGGAGAGAGTAAGACGCTTCGGGCCCTCGCCACCCATCTTGATGGCGATTTCCTTGACGTTGAGCACAAGGTCAGTGATGTCCTCACGCACGCCGGGAAGCGACGAAAATTCGTGCAGAATGCCATCGATCTGGATAGCGGTTACTGCTGCGCCCTGAAGCGAAGACAGCAAGACGCGACGCAGGGCGTTGCCCAGGGTAAGGCCGTAGCCGCGCTCAAGCGGTTCGGCAATAACCGAAGCCTGACGCGCATCGGCACTATCCGAAACAATCTCCAGCTTGGTCGGCTTGATGAGTTCCTGCCAGTTCCTCTGGATCGTCACGGTATTGTCCTTTCAAAATCGCGGCCCGGAAGGCCGCACCGCCGCAAACACAATAGGACTCCCGGCCAAAAGCCGGGAGTTTACCAAGTGGTCTATTCGTTAGACGCGGCGCCGCTTGCGCGGACGGCAACCATTGTGCGGGATGGTGGTGACATCGCGGATCGAGGTGACGTTGAAGCCGGCTGCCTGCAGCGCGCGGAGCGCCGATTCACGGCCTGAACCTGGACCACGAACTTCGACCTCAAGGGTCTTCATGCCGTGTTCCTGAGCCTTCTTTGCAGCATCTTCAGCGGCAACCTGGGCAGCATATGGGGTCGACTTGCGCGAGCCCTTGAAACCCATAACGCCCGAGGAGGACCACGAAATCGTGTTGCCCTGCATGTCGGCGATGGTGATCATGGTGTTGTTGAAGGAGGCGTTTACGTGTGCAACGCCCGAAGTGATATTCTTGCGCTCCTTGCGGCGGACGCGCGTCGTGTCAGTCTTTGCCATTCAATTCCTCTGGGGTATCGGCGCTGCCGTAGTACCAGCAGCTCCACCACGGAAGAAGCGGATCAGGATTTCAGCGATCTCCTTGCCGGAGACCAACCTACCCTGCATCCGCCCTTCCAATTCACATTACCAACCCGCTTGTGCGGGCCAGCTCTTACTTCTTCTTGCCGGCGATCGGCTTGGCCGGACCCTTGCGGGTACGAGCATTGGTATGCGTACGCTGACCGCGGACCGGCAGGCCACGGCGGTGACGCAGACCGCGATAGTTGCCGAGGTCCATCAAACGCTTGATGTTCATTGCAACGTTACGGCGAAGATCGCCTTCCACGACGTAGTCGCGGTCGATCGCTTCACGGATCTGGATAACTTCGGCGTCGGTCAGTTCATTGACGCGGCGCTCGGCCGGTATACCGACCTTGGTCGTGATATCATTGGCGAACTTTTCGCCGATCCCGTGAATATACTGCAGCGCGATAACCACGCGCTTGTTCGTCGGGATATTGACGCCAGCAATACGAGCCACGTCTGCTCTCCTTCATTCAACACGCGCCATCGCGGCGGGTGTCTTTAAACAACAAGGGACCGGATTTCGACCCCCAACCAATGTGAGGAACCGAACCCAGCCCAAAAATCCATGAGACTGGTGCGGTTCTTTAAGGATTCGAAAAGGCGAAGTCAACAGTCCCCGCCCTACGAACTTACTTGTCTAGAGCCTTCTTGATGGCTCCAGTGACATTCTCGACCGGCTCCATGCCGTCCACCGTCTTCACCAGACCCTGTTGACCGTAGTAATCGACCAATGGGGCGGTGCTGGTGGTGTAGACATCCAGGCGCTTGCGGATGACGTCCGGATTGTCATCCGGACGATTGCTATCCTTGGAGCGCTGAATCACCCGGCGCACGAGCTCGTCGGCATCTGCCGTGAGCTCGATGACGGCGTCAAGCTTGAGACCTTTGTTCGCGAGCATGGAATCGAGGGCCTGAGCCTGCGCAATGGTGCGCGGGAAACCATCGAGGATGAAACCAGGCTTGCAGTCTTCAGCATCGATTCGTTCGGAGACGATGCCGTTGACAATAGTATCCGAGACGAGATCGCCCCGATCCATGATCGCCTTGGCTTCGAGCCCAAGCGGCGTTTGATCGGCAATAGCGGCCCGCAGGATGTCACCAGTGGACAATTGCGGGATGCCGTAGGCTTCAACCAGAATCTTGGCCTGCGTGCCCTTGCCCGCCCCTGGCGGTCCCAACAGGATCAGTCTCATCGACGCTTGCCTCCTCCAAGGCGGGATTTCTTCAGCAGCCCCTCATATTGCTGGGCCACGAGATGGCTCTGGATCTGGCTGACCGTATCGAGGGTCACCGTCACCATGATCAGCAGCGATGTGCCGCCGATGAACTGAGCAACCGCAAGCTGGCTGAACATCAGCTCCGGAATCAGCGCGATCACCGTGAGGTAAAGGGCACCGACAACGGTGATGCGCGTCAACACATAATCGATGTGCTGCGCGGTGCGCTCACCCGGACGAATGCCCGGAATGAAGCCGCCAGAACGCTTGAGGTTGTCTGCCGTCTCGGTCGGATTGAAGACAATGGCCGTGTAGAAGAAGGCAAAAAAGATGATGAAGAAGGCAAAGAGCGCCAGGTGCAGCGGCTGACCGCGGCCGAGGAGCGCCGTGACCGTCGTCAGCCAGCTCGGGGCATTGCCCTGGGCTGCGAAGGACGCGATCGTTGCCGGCAAAAGCAGCAGCGAGGAGCCGAAGATCACCGGGATAACACCCGAAGTGTTCAGCTTGAGCGGCAGATGCGAGGTATCGCCCTGGAAGAGCTTATTGCCCACCTGACGCTTCGGATACTGGATCAGAAGCCGGCGCTGCGCACGCTCGAAGAAGACGATGATGGCGATGACGATCAGCGCCAACACAATCATGCCGACCGCAGCAAAAGCAGGAATTGCGCCAGTGCGGCTCAATTCGAGCGTCTGGGCGACGGTCGAGGGAAGATTGGCGACGATACCGGCGAAAATGATCAGCGAGATGCCGTTGCCGACGCCACGCGAGGTGATCTGCTCGCCGAGCCACATCAGGAACATGGTGCCGCCCACAAGGGTGACCACGGTCGAGAGGCGGAAGAACCAGCCTGGATTGAGCACAACGCCCTGGCTGCCCTCGAGACCGACCGCAATGCCATAGGCCTGCACGGCGCAGAACACGACCGCCAGATAGCGGGTGTACTGGTTCATCTTGCGGCGCCCGGCTTCACCCTCTTTCTTGAGAGCTTCGAGCTTTGGCGAAGCGGTCGCGATCACCTGCACGACGATCGAGGCCGTGATGTAGGGAATCAGGTTGAGCGCAAAGATGGCCATACGCTCAACGGCACCGCCGGAGAACATATTGAACATGCCGATGATGCCCTGCTGGCTCTGCTCGAAAGTCGCGCGGAACGCATCGGGATCAATGCCCGGAACAGGAATGAAGGTGCCCAAACGATAGACAAGCAGCGCGCCCAGTGTGAACCAGATGCGCTGCTGAAGGGCTTTCGCCTTGGAAAAGGTCGAGAAACTGAGATTGCGAGCAAGTTGCTCGGCTGCGGACGCCATACTTCGCTCCCTAGAGCCGTGTGCGATTCGACGGGATCAAATCGGATGCCCTAAAACTTTGTTGTCGCAAGGCTCGTACGGAAAACCGCTGCGCATATTTCCCGCGCCCTGCCCTATGGCCGAAAGCCAGAGGCGCTTGGAGCGCCCAAGGAGCATATAGGACAGCAACCCCGGCGCAACAAACCAAAAAACGCACCCGACCGCGAGGCCGGGTGCGCAATCACCAAATTACTTGGCGGCGTATGGGGTCTTCTTCCAGGTTTCCTTGACCGGGATCAAGTCAACCTTGCCGCCGGCGCCTTCGATGGCAGCGGTAGCACCCTTGGTCGCATAGTCCACCTTGAAGGTGACCTTGGAGGCGGTGAAGCCTTCCGAACCAATGAGACGGACACCGTCCTTGGCGCGACGGATCACGCCGGCAGCCAAGAGCGCAGCCGCGTCGATGACGCCCTTTGCATCGAGCTTGCCCGAGTCGATATAGGCCTGGATGCGGTCAACGCGAACCTGGTTCCAATCCTTGGGATTCCAAGCATTGAAGCCACGCTTCGGCATACGCATGTGAAGGGGCATCTGGCCGCCTTCGAAGCCGTTGATCGCGACACCGGCGCGGGCCGTCTGGCCCTTGCCACCACGACCACCGGTCTTGCCAACGCCGGAGCCGATACCACGGCCGACGCGAACGCGGACCTTGTTAGCGCCGTCGTTGTCGCGAAGTTCGTTCAAACGAGTCATTTGTCGAGCCTTCCCTTTTACTCGCCGATTACACGGACGAGGTGCGGGACCTTGTTGATCATGCCACGGACTTCGGGCGTATCAATCAGCTCGCGCTCTTTGTTCATCTTGTTCAGCCCGAGACCGATCAGGGTCGCGCGCTGGCTCTTTTCGCGGCGGATCGGCGAACCGACCTGCTTCACGGTGATCATCTTCTTGTCAGCCATTGTGCTTCTCCGTTCCTACGGGGCTCAGGCTTCGACAGCAGTCTCGCCGCGGCGAGCTTGCAGTTCGGAGACCTTGAGGCCGCGGCGGGCAGCCACGGCGCGGGGGCTATCAACGCGCTTGAGAGCGTCGAAAGTCGCGCGGACCATGTTGTAAGGGTTCGAGGTACCCGTGGACTTGGCGACGATGTCGTTGATCCCGAGGGTTTCGAAGACGGCGCGCATCGGACCACCGGCGATGATGCCGGTACCCGGAACGGCTGCACGCAGCACGACCTTGCCGGCGCCATGGCGGCCGGTGATGTCGTGGTGAAGCGTACGGGCATCACGCAGCGGCACGCGGATCATCTGGCGCTTGGCCTGTTCCGTCGCCTTGCGGATTGCTTCGGGAACTTCACGGGCCTTACCGTGACCGAAACCGACGCGACCCTTCTGGTCACCAACAACGACGAGGGCTGCAAAACCGAAGCGCTTGCCGCCCTTCACAACCTTGGCCACACGGTTGATGTGGACCAGGCGATCGACGAACTCGCTTTCGCGCTCTTGAACGTCTCTGCTCATAATGTTTTTCCTCGCCGCTGTTAGAACTGCAGACCGCCCTCACGGGCAGCATCTGCAAGGGCCTTAACGCGGCCGTGATAAATGTAAGCGCCGCGATCAAAGATCACTTCGGCAACGCCAGCCTTCACACCGCGCTCGGCGATCAGCTTGCCAACGACGGCAGCTGCCTCGGAGGTGCCGCCGCTCTTGAGCGAGCCGCGCAGATCCTTTTCGAGGGTGGAAGCCGCTGCCAGCGTACGACCATTCGCGTCGTCGATGATCTGGGCGTAGATGTTCTTGTCCGAGCGGAAAACGCTGAGACGGGCGCGACCAAAGGCACGAGCCTTGAGCGCCTTGCGGACACGAGCCTTGCGACGTGCCGCACCTTTTGCAGAAATTGCCATAGGTGGCGCTCCTTACTTCTTCTTGCCTTCTTTGCGGAAGACCTGCTCGCCGGCGTAGCGCACGCCCTTGCCCTTGTAGGGCTCGGGGGGACGCCAGCCGCGGATCTCTGCCGCAACCTGACCAACCTGCTGCTTGTCGATGCCAGTGATGACGATCTCGGTCGGCGCAGGAACCGCCAGGGTAATACCCTGCGGGGCCTTGTAGATCACTTCGTGGCTGAAACCGAGCGAGAGCTTGACGTCCTTGCCCTGCATGGCGGCGCGGTAACCAACGCCCTGGATTGCCAGCTTCTTTTCGAAACCGGCGCTCACACCAGTGACCATGTTCTGGATCAGCGCGCGCGTAGTGCCCCAGGCAGCACGTGCTTCGCGGGTGTCGTTAGCCGGGGTGATGACGACGCCATCGGAACCCTGCTCGACATTGACGATATCCATGAGCGGGAGGCTCAGCTCGCCCTTCGGGCCCTTGGCGGAGACGGTGCGATCATTGACCGTAACCGTAACGCCATTAACCGGGGCCACCGGTTTCTTGCCAGTACGTGACATTCTATATCCTTGAGTAATCGTCTTGTCGCGCATCCAATGCGCGTGAAGGTGCCCGAAAACAGAGCCGATCAGCGTTTCCGAGAAACGTTGATCGCGCTCGTATCAGTTTTTGCCGCACTTACAACAGGAAAAGTGGAATCCACTTCTCCTCAAAGTGCATCAATGGACTTCGGGCCCACACGCATTAGAAGACGCGGCAGAGTACCTCGCCACCAACGTTGGCAGCCTTGGCTTCGTGGTCGGCCATCACACCCTTGGGGGTGGAGAGGATCGACACGCCGAGGCCGTTCGCCACCTGCGGAATATTCTTGACCGACGCGTACACGCGGCGGCCGGGACGGGAAACGCGCTCGATGGTGCGGATCACGCCTTCATTGTCCGAATACTTGAGTTCGATTTCGTATTCGGCAGCGCCGTTTTCGAACTTGGTCTCGGAGTAGCCGCGGATGAAACCCTCGGACTGGAGAACGTCCAGCACGCGACCACGAAGGGTCGAGGCTGGGGTCGAAACGGTGTTCCGGCGACGCTCTTGAGCGTTGCGGATACGGGTCAGCATGTCGCCGATTGGGTCAGAAAAGCTCATTTATGTCTCTCCTTACCAGCTCGACTTCACGAGACCCGGGATCTGACCCAGGTTGCCCAGCTGACGCAGGGCGATACGGCTCATCTTGAGCTTACGGTAATAAGCGCGTGGACGGCCCGAAACTTCGCAACGGTTGCGAACGCGAACCTTTGCCGAGTTGCGCGGCAATTCAGCCAGCTTGAGGGTGGCCTTGAAACGCTCTTCGATCGACAAGGTCTGATCCTTGACGGTCGCCTTAAGGGCAGAACGCTTCTCAGCATACTGCTTGGCGAGCTTGGCGCGCTTGTTGTTCTTTTCGATGGAACTGGTCTTTGCCATGTTCTGATCCTTTATCCCTTCCCTGCCCGCTTACTGGCGGAACGGGAAGTTGAAAGCGCGCAGCAGAGCCCGAGCTTCATCATCCGTCTTGGCCGTCGTGGCAATCACGATATCCATACCCCAGACCTGGTCGATCTGATCATAGTTGATCTCGGGGAAAATGATGTGTTCCTTGATGCCCATGGCATAGTTGCCACGGCCGTCGAAGGAGTTCGGATTGAGACCGCGGAAGTCGCGGACGCGCGGGAGTGCGATGTTCACCAGACGATCCAGGAACTCGTACATGCGGGTCTTGCGCAGCGTCACCTTGACACCGAGCGGCATCTCTTCGCGGACCTTGAAGCCTGCGATCGACTTGCGGGCATGGGTGATGACCGGCTTCTGACCAGCAATCTTTTCCAGTTCCGCAGCAGCCGACTTCACCTTCTTGGTGTCGTTGACAGCTTCACCGACGCCCATGTTCAGAACGATCTTGTCGAGCTTTGGCAGCTCCATGACGTTCTTGTACTCGAACTGCTTGGTCAGCTCGGCCTTGATGGTTTCGTCGTAGTAGGTCCGCAGGCGCGGAACGTAAACGGTCTCAGCCATCGATCTGGCCTCCGGTCGTCTTGGCGACGCGAGTCTTCACGCCGTCCTTGATCTGGAACCCGACGCGGGTGGGCTTGCCATTGGCGTCGGCGACGGCCAGGTTCGACAGGTGGATCGGCGCTTCCTTGGTGAAGATACCGGCGTCCTGCGAGGCAGTCTGCTTCTGGTGCTTGCGAACAAGGTTGATACCCTGGACAAGCGCTTTGGTTTCGGTGGGAATGACCGACAAGACCTGACCGGTCTTGCCCTTGTCCTTGCCAGCCAGGACGACGACTTTATCGCCCTTTTTGATCTTGGAGGCCATTACAGCACCTCTGGAGCGAGCGAGATGATCTTCATGTGGTTCCGGGCGCGGAGTTCGCGCGGAACAGGTCCGAAGATACGGGTGCCGATCGGCTCTTTCTGATTGTTGATCAGAACCGCGGCGTTCTTGTCAAAACGGATGACGGTGCCATCGGGGCGACGGATGTCGGTTGCGGTGCGAACGACCACAGCCTTCATAACCTGGCCCTTCTTTACACGGCCGCGCGGAATAGCGTCCTTGACCGAAACGACAATAATGTCGCCGACCGAGGCGTATTTACGATGCGAACCGCCCAGCACCTTGATGCACATGACACGACGAGCGCCGGAATTGTCCGCGACGTCGAGATTTGATTGCATCTGGATCATAACTGGATGCCTTCTAGTTGAATCGGCAGCACCGTCACCCGGCGCGCCGACCTAATTGAAATTCTCTTACGCCGCAGGGACAAGCGTCCAGCGCTTGTTCTTGCTGATCGGTGCGGTTTCTTCGATCCACACGATATCACCGACTTTTGCCACATTAGCTTCATCGTGAGCGTGATACTTCTTGGAACGACGCACTGTCTTCTTCAGAAGGGGGTGCGTAAAACGGCGCTCGACCCGGACCACAATGGTCTTCTCGTTAGCGTCGGAGACAACAGTCCCCTGCAAAACGCGCTTTGGCATGGGTTTTATTCCTTACTTAGCTGCGTTCTTTTCGCCGAGGATCGTCTTGATCCGCGCGATATCGCGACGGACCAACTTGACCTGGGCGGGCTTTTCCAGCTGCTGGGTAGCGCGCTGGAAACGCAGGTTGAACTGTTCTTTCTTAAGGTCGACGAGCTGATCTTTCAGTTCGTCTGCGGTTTTGCTCCGCACATCACTGGCTTTCATGCTCGTGTCCTTAGTCGACAATGCGCGTAACAATGCGCGTGGTGATCGGCAACTTCATTGCTCCGAGGCGAAGCGCCTCCTTTGCAACGTCTTCGGGTACGCCGTCAATCTCAAAAACGATGCGGCCCGGCTTTACGCGTGCTGCCCAGTATTCAACGGAGCCCTTACCCTTACCCATACGGACTTCGGTAGGCTTCTTGGAAACCGGCAGATCCGGGAAAATACGGATCCACACGCGGCCCTGGCGCTTCATCTCACGAGTGATAGCGCGACGGGCTGCTTCGATCTGACGCGCGGTAACGCGTTCGGGTTCGGTCGCCTTGAGGGCATAGGAGCCGAAAGCCAGCTCGGTGCCACCCTTGGCAAGACCATGGATGCGGCCCTTGTGGGCCTTGCGGAACTTAGTACGCTTCGGTTGCAGCATAATTGTTCAACCTTCTTATGCGCGTTCGCGGTCGCGATCGCCACGCTCACGGCGCGGTTCGCGCTCAGAACGTTGGCCACCTTCGCTACCTTCGGTAGCGCGACGCTCGTGGGCGGAAGGATCGTGCTCAAGGACTTCGCCCTTGAAGATCCAAACCTTGATGCCGATGATGCCGTACGTGGTTTCGGCTTCAGCCGTACCGTAGTCGATATCGGCGCGCAGGGTGTGCAGCGGCACGCGGCCTTCGCGGTACCATTCGGTACGAGCGATGTCGGCGCCACCAAGACGACCACCAACGTTGACGCGGATACCACCGGCGCCCATGCGGATTGCAGTCTGCACTGCACGCTTCATGGCACGACGGAAGGCAACGCGGCGTTCGAGCTGCTGGGCAATGCCCTGAGCAACAAGGGTCGCATCGGTTTCCGGCTTGCGCACTTCAACGATGTTGATGTGCACTTCGCTGTCGGTGAACTTCTTCACCTTGGCGCGGATCTTGTCGATGTCAGCGCCCTTCTTGCCGATCACGATGCCCGGACGAGCAGTGTGGATCGACACGCGGCACTTGCGGTGCGGACGCTCGATGACGATCTTGGAGACCGCAGCGGCCTTGAGATCCTTCATCAGGGTGGTGCGGATCTTCAGGTCTTCCTGAAGAAGCGTGCCATATTCGCCCTTGTTGGCGTACCAGCGGCTATCCCAGGTGCGATTGATGCCCAGACGGAAGCCGATTGGATTGATTTTCTGACCCATTATGCGGCCTCCTCAACTTGCCGGACGATGATCGTCAGATGCGAGAAAGGCTTCTGGATCTGCGACGACTTGCCGCGGCCACGAGCCATGAAACGCTTCATGACGAGCGAGTTGCCCACAAAGGCTTCGGCAACGACGAGCGCGTCGGTATCGAGGCCATGGTTGTTTTCGGCATTGGCGATGGCGCTCTCGAGCACCTTCTTCACCTGGCCGGAGATGCGCTTGTGGCTGAATTCGAGATCGGCCAGGGCCTTCTCAACCTTCTTGCCACGGATCAACTGCGCGACGAGGTTCAGCTTCTGAGGGCTGATGCGCAGCATGCGCAGGACAGCCTTAGCCTCGTTGTCTTTGAGAGCGCGCTCAGTCTTTGGCTTGCTCATCTTACTTCCTCTTGGCCTTCTTGTCGGCCGCGTGACCGTAATAGGTACGGGTCGGGGCGAACTCGCCAAACTTGTGACCGATCATGTCTTCGGTGACATTCACCGGAACATGCTTCTGGCCGTTGTGCACACCGAACGTGATGCCGACGAACTGCGGCAGGATGGTCGAGCGACGCGACCAGATCTTGACCACATCGTTGCGGCCAGAGCTCTGGGCCTTCTCGGCCTTCTTGAGCATATAGCCGTCGACGAACGGCCCCTTCCAAACTGAACGGGTCATGACTTACCTGCCCTTCTTCACGTGGCGGCTGCGGACGATAAACTGATCCGTGGCCTTATTTGAACGTGTGCGCTTGCCCTTGGTCGGCTTGCCCCACGGAGAAACCGGGTGACGGCCACCAGACGTACGGCCTTCACCACCACCATGGGGGTGGTCGACCGGGTTCATGGTCACGCCGCGGTTGACCGGCTTCTTGCCGAGCCAGCGGTTACGACCAGCCTTGCCGAGCGAGGTGTTGGCGTGATCCTGGTTGGACACGGCACCGACGGTGGCGAGGCACGTACCGTGTACGCGGCGCTGTTCGCCCGAGTTGAGGCGAAGGATCGCCCAACCGGAGTCACGGCCGACATACTGAGCATAGGCACCGGCGGAACGAGCGACCTGGCCGCCCTTGCGGGGCTTGAGTTCGACGTTGTGCACGATGGTGCCGACCGGCATGCGCTCGAGCGGCATTGCATTGCCTGGCTTCACGTCGACAGTGTTCATCGAGGAGATGACCTTGTCGCCGGCAGTCAGGCGCTGGGGAGCAACGATGTAGGCCTGTTCGCCATCTTCGTACTTCACCAGAGCGATCCAGGCGGTGCGGTTCGGATCGTATTCGAGACGTTCGATCGTCCCGACTGCGTCGAACTTCACGCGCTTGAAGTCGATCATGCGGTAAGAGCGCTTGTGACCGCCACCACGATGGTAGGCAGTGATGCGGCCGGTATTGTTACGGCCGCCGCTCTTGGAGAGGCCTTCGGTCAGAGCCTTGACCGGCTTGCCCTTCCACAGTTCCGAACGGTCGGTCGTAACGAGAGTACGACGGCCTTCGGAGGTCGGATTATAAGTCTTTAGAGCCATTTTGCTGTCTCTTGTCCCTTAGAGGCCGGTCGAAATATCGATCGACTGGCCGTCGACGAGGGTCACGATGGCCTTCTTGACGTCATTGCGAACGCCAGTCTTGCCGCGGAAGCGCTTTACCTTGCCCTTGCGGACCAGGGTGTTCACTGCCTTGACCTTGACCGAAAAAAGCTGCTCGACGGCGGCCTTGATCTCGGTCTTGCTGGCATCAATCGCCACGTCGAAAACGACCTGGTTGTATTCCGAAGCCATCGTCGACTTTTCAGTCACGACGGGGTTACGGACGATGTCGTAAGCGGCAAGCTTGTTCATGCGAACCTCGCTTCGAGCGCTTCGAGCGCTGCCTTGGTCAGGACGAGCTTGTCGCGCTTGAGGATCGAAACAACGTTGATCCCCTGGATCGGCAGCACGTCGATGTTCGGGATATTGCGGGCGGCCAGAGCAAAGTTCTGGTCGACGCTTGCGCCGTCGATGATCAGCGCGCTTGCCCATTCGAGCTTGCCGAAGGTGGTGCGCAGCGCTGCCGTCTTGGCTTCCTGCTGAGCGACGCTGTCGATGACGATCAGCGAGCCAGCCTTGGCCTTGGACGAAAGAGCATGCTTGAGCGCGAGAACGCGGACCTTCTTGGGAAGATCGATCGCGTGGCTACGCGGGGTCGGACCGAATGCACGGCCACCACCACGGAACTGGGGAGCCTTGCGATCGCCGTGACGGGCGCCGCCCGAACCCTTCTGCTTCACGAACTTCTTGCCCGTGCGCACGCCTTCAGAGCGGTTCTTCACGTCATGCGTGCCGGACATCGCCTTGAGCTGCTGGTAGCGAACCATGCGGTGCAGGATGTCGGCGCGCACTTCAAGACCAAAGACATCGTCCTTGAGCTCGATCGTACCGGCGGACTTACCGTCGAGTGTGGTTACCTTGAGTTCCATTTACTTCGCTTCTCCCGCAGCAGCGGCCTCGAAAGAGCCCGGCAGGACTACATTCGCGGGAGCCGGCTTCTTGACGGCATCCTTGACCATGATCCAAGCGCCCTTGGCGCCCGGAACCGAACCCTGGATCAGGAGCAGGCCACGTTCCACGTCGGTCTTGACGACCTTGACGTTCTGCGTGGTGATGCGACGATCGCCCATGTGGCCCGGCATCTTCTTGTTCTTGAAGGTCTTACCCGGGTCCTGACGGCCACCGGTCGAACCGATGGAACGGTGGGAAACGGAAACACCGTGGGAGGCGCGCAGACCACCGAAGTTCCAGCGCTTCATACCACCGGCAAAACCCTTACCGATCGACGTACCAGTGACGTCGACAAGCTGGCCCTCGGCGAAGTGGTCCGCCTTGAGGGTTGCGCCAACCTCGATGAGGTTTTCAGCATCAACGCGGAATTCCGCGACGTGACGCTTCGGCTCCACCTTGGCAACGGCATAGTGGCCGCGTTCTGCCTTGGAGGTGTTCTTGGCCTTAGCCTGGCCTGCGCCGAGCTGGAGAGCCACGTAGCCGTCTTTCTCGACGGTACGCTGCGCCACCACCTGGCAGTTCTGCAGGGCCAGCACCGTGACCGGAACGTGCGAGCCGTCCTCGGCGAAGATGCGGGTCATCCCCAGCTTCTGTGCGATCAATCCAGAACGCATCGGTTATACCTTCTTGTTGGCGCTCTGCCGGGTCATGATTTCAGAGGACCCTTTCGCGGCAGGCGCGGAATTTTTGTTCTTATAGTCTTAGAGCTTGATTTCGACGTCGACGCCGGCGGCGAGATCGAGCTTCATCAGTGCATCGACCGTCTGAGGGGTCGGGTCCACAATGTCAAGCAGACGCTTGTGGGTCCGGATCTCGAACTGCTCACGCGCCTTCTTATCGATGTGGGGCGAGCGGTTGACGGTGAACTTGTCGATGCGGGTCGGCAGCGGAATCGGACCGCGAACCTGGGCACCCGTGCGCTTGGCAGTGTTGACGATCTCACGGGTCGACGTATCGAGCACGCGATGGTCAAACGCCTTGAGGCGGATGCGGATATTCTGACCGTTCATCTTCTCAAATCCTGACGGAAAAAGATCACGGCGCGCTTAATCGCGCGCCGCGAATGTCTCAATGAGGCTTACTTCAGGATCGTGGCGACGACGCCCGAACCAACCGTACGGCCACCTTCGCGGATAGCGAAGCGGAGCTTTTCTTCCATGGCGATCGGAACGATGAGCTGAACGTTGATGTTCAGGTTGTCGCCCGGCATCACCATTTCGGTGCCTTCGGGAAGGGTCACGATACCCGTCACGTCCGTGGTACGGAAGTAGAACTGGGGACGGTAGTTGCCGAAGAACGGAGTGTGACGACCGCCTTCTTCCTTGGTGAGGATGTAAACCTCAGCCGTGAAGTCGGTGTGCGGGGTCACGGAACCGGGCTTGCAGAGAACCTGGCCGCGCTCAACCTGAGTGCGGTCGATACCACGGATCAGCGCGCCGACGTTGTCGCCAGCCTGACCGGAGTCGAGCAGCTTGCGGAACATTTCGACACCGGTGACGGTGGTCTTCTGGGTTGCCTTGATGCCGACGATTTCGACTTCTTCACCAACCTTGACGATGCCGCGTTCGACGCGACCGGTGACCACGGTACCACGACCCGAGATCGAGAACACGTCTTCGATCGGGAGGAGGAACGGCTGGTCGACGGGACGTTCCGGCTGCGGAATGTACGAGTCAACAGCGGCCATCAGCTCGAGAACGGCGTCGTGGCCGAGCTTCTTGTCGGAATCTTCAAGAGCGGCGAGAGCCGAACCCTTGATGATCGGGATATCGTCGCCCGGGAATTCGTACGAGGACAGAAGTTCACGAACTTCGAGCTCGACGAGCTCGAGGAGCTCGGCATCGTCGACCATGTCGCACTTGTTGAGGAAGACGACGAGAGCAGGAACGCCAACCTGACGAGCGAGCAGGATGTGCTCACGGGTCTGGGGCATCGGGCCGTCAGCAGCCGACACGACGAGGATCGCGCCGTCCATCTGGGCAGCACCGGTGATCATGTTCTTCACATAGTCAGCGTGGCCTGGGCAGTCGACGTGAGCGTAGTGACGATTGGTCGTCTCATACTCGACGTGGGCGGTGTTGATGGTGATGCCGCGGGCCTTTTCTTCTGGGGCCGCGTCGATCTGATCGTACGCCTTGAAGGTCGCGCCGCCGGTCTCAGCCAGGATCTTGGTGATCGCTGCGGTCAGCGAGGTCTTGCCATGGTCAACGTGACCGATGGTGCCGATGTTGCAGTGCGGCTTGGAGCGGGAAAACTTTTCCTTCGCCATAGCTTTTCTCCAAATTTGTCAGCGCAATCGCCGACATACAGTTGAGTTTCTTGACTAGCTTGCGCTGGTTTTAGGCGTACTTGGCCTGGACTTCGTCAGCGACAGCCTGCGGAACCTGTTCGTAGTGATCGAACACCATGGAATACTGTGCACGACCCTGGCTCATGGAGCGCAGCGAGTTCACATACCCGAACATGTTAGCAAGCGGCACGAACGCATTCACGACCTGGACAACACCACGGCTTTCAGTGCCCTGGATCTGCCCACGACGGGAGTTGAGATCGCCGATGACGTCGCCCATGTAGTCTTCTGGCGTGACAACTTCAACCTTCATGATCGGTTCGAGAATTTTCGGACCGGCTTCACGAAGAGCCTCACGGAAGCCTGCACGGCCGGCGATTTCGAAGGCGAGCACCGAAGAGTCGACATCGTGGTAGGCGCCGTCGGTCAGAGTGACCTTAACGTCGACGACCGGGAAGCCGATCAGCGGGCCTGCGCCCATGACCGATTCGACACCCTTCGACACGCCTGGGACGTATTCACGAGGAACGGCGCCGCCAACGATGGCATTGACAAATTCGAGACCCTTGCCGACTTCACCCGGCTCAACAGTGATCTTGATGCGCGCGAACTGACCCGAACCACCCGACTGCTTCTTGTGGGTGTAGTCCTTTTCAGTCTTACGCGTGATCGTCTCACGGTAAGCAACCTGCGGCTGGCCGATATTGGCTTCGACCTTGAACTCGCGACGCATACGGTCGACGAGAATATCGAGGTGAAGTTCGCCCATGCCGGAGATGATGGTCTGGCCGGATTCTTCGTCGGTCTTGACGCGGAACGACGGATCTTCAGCAGCCAGGCGGTTGAGGGCGAGGCCCATCTTTTCCTGGTCGGCCTTGGACTTCGGCTCGACGGAGATGTCGATAACCGGATCCGGGAAGATCATGCGCTCGAGGATAACCTGCGAGTTGGTCGGAGCCAGCGTGTCACCCGTGGTGGTGTCCTTGAGGCCAACGATGGCGACGATGTCACCAGCAAAGGCTTCAGTGATCTGCTCACGGCTGTTGGCGTGCATCTGGAACATGCGGCCAACGCGTTCGCGCTTGCCCTTCACGGTGTTTTCCAGGCTGATGCCAGCTTCGAGGTGACCCGAATAGATGCGGCAGAAGGTCAGCGTACCCATGTGCGGGTCGTTGGCGATCTTGAATGCCAGCATCGAGAGCGGTTCGGAGTCGTCAGCATGACGTTCGATCGGTGCTTCGGTCTTGGCGTCGATGCCCTGAATAGCAGGAACGTCGAGCGGGGACGGCAGGAAGTCGATAACGCCATCGAGCAGGGGCTGCACGCCCTTGTTCTTGAACGCCGAGCCAGCGAAGACGAGGAAGAACTTGGCACCGATGGCGCCCTGACGAAGCAGACGACGGATGGTGTCGTTGTTCGGCACTTCACCATTGAGGTAAGCTTCCATCGCAGCGTCGTCCATTTCGACGGCGGCTTCGACCATAGCTTCGCGGTACTTGACGGCCTTGTCCTTGAGATCGGCTGGGATCTCGACGACGTCCCACTGAGCACCGAGCTCTTCGTTACGCCAGACCAGAGCGTTCATCTCGATGAGATCGACAACGCCCTTGAATTCGGTTTCAGCGCCGATCGGCAGCTGAACCGGAACGGCACGGGCGCCGAGACGCGAACCGATCATTTCTACGCAGCGGTAGAAATCGGCGCCGGTCTTGTCCATCTTGTTGACGAAGATGAGACGCGGAACGTGGTACTTGTCAGCCTGACGCCACACGGTTTCGGTCTGCGGTTCAACGCCAGCATTGGCGTCGAGCAGAGCGACGGCACCGTCGAGCACGCGCAGCGAACGTTCGACTTCGATGGTGAAGTCCACGTGGCCGGGGGTGTCGATGATGTTGAAGCGGTGCTGGGTACCGTTGCGGTCCTTCCAGAACGTGGTCGTAGCGGCCGACGTAATGGTGATGCCGCGTTCCTGTTCCTGCTCCATCCAGTCCATGGTCGCGGCGCCGTCATGGACTTCGCCGATCTTGTGGGACTTGCCGGTGTAGTAAAGGATACGTTCGGTCGTGGTCGTCTTGCCAGCATCGATGTGAGCCATGATGCCGAAGTTACGATAGAGATTAATAGGATATTCGCGTGCCATTTGGCGCTCCTACTACCAGCGGTAGTGCGAGAAGGCACGGTTGGCATCAGCCATACGGTGCGTATCTTCGCGCTTCTTGACGGCCTGACCGCGGCCATTCATGGCATCCATGAGTTCGCCCGAGAGGCGTTCACGCATGGTGTTCTCACCGCGCTTGCGAGCGGATTCGATCAGCCAACGGATGGCCAGGGCCTGCTGACGGTCGGTACGGACTTCAACGGGAACCTGGTACGTCGCACCACCAACGCGGCGCGAACGAACTTCGACGGCCGGACGAATATTGTCCAGGGCGCCATGGAACACCGTGATCGGGTCCTGCTTGGTCTTGCTCTCGACGATTTCGAAAGCACCGTAGACGATGGATTCGGCAGCAGACTTCTTGCCGTCCTTCATCAGGGAATTCATGAACTTGGTCAGAACGAGATCGCCGAACTTAGCGTCCGGGATAACGTCGCGTTTTTCTGCGCGGTGACGACGGGACATATCTCGATCTCCTTACTTCGGACGCTTCGCGCCGTACTTCGAACGGCGTTGCTTGCGGTCCTTCACGCTCTGTGTATCGAGGACACCACGGAGCACGTGATAGCGAACGCCCGGCAAATCGCGAACGCGACCGCCGCGGATGAGCACAACGGAGTGCTCCTGCAGATTGTGACCTTCACCGGGGATGTAGGAGATCACTTCGCGCTGGTTGGTCAAGCGAACCTTGGCCACCTTACGCAGAGCCGAGTTCGGCTTCTTTGGGGTCGTCGTGTACACACGGGAGCAAACGCCACGCTTCTGCGGGTTTGCTTCCATGGCGGGAACCTTGTTCCGCTTTGGCTTGCTGGCGCGTGGTTTGCGGATCAGCTGATTAATGGTGGGCATTGCGCTCTTTCCATCGTCCAAAAAATTTTAGTTCGGTCTACACAAGCAAACCAAATTGGCGCTCATCCGAACCCTTCCGGGAATCGGCGGCGCCTTAGTTGCAGCGGACCACCCCACAAAAATGGGATAGTCATGCGCACAAGGATTTGCTTCGTCTAGTTACCCGACAGTGTGTTTGAGTGTCCTGGATTCCCGCGCTAGGTGGCAGGGACCCGGTGTGACATTCACGACCGACCGCTAAGGTAGGCGCTGTTTAGAACTGTTGACTCGCCCCGTCAAGGATTCTTTCGCGGAAAACTTCGCGCAAGAGCCATGCATTCCGGCCACTTCAGCCCATCGGACGGGTCATCGCAGGGTGGACGGATTGGCCAAACTCCGTTCGGCAATCGTTAACAGGGACTTATCACGGAAGCGGTCAACTTGCCGACAGGATAGTGGGCACCTAAATGTGAGCGCGACCTCCGGAGCCCATCATGACCACCCCTGCCCTACGCGCTGCACTCAAGATGGATATCGTCGTGATCGGTGCGGGACAGGCCGGTTTGAGCGCGGCTTATCATTTGAAGGCACTCGGTTTAAAGCCGGAGAAGGACTTTCTGGTCCTTGACCACGCGGCACAAGCAGGCGGCGCCTGGCAGTATCGATGGCCTTCTCTAACCTTGAGCACTGTCAATCGCCTGCATGATCTGCCCGGTCTCGGGTTTGCCGAATTTGCCGGTGGCGACGAGAGTGTCAGGGCATCCGTCGCCGTTCCGCACTACTTTGCGGCCTATGAGGAGCGGTTTGACCTCCGCGTCGTGCGACCGGCTAATGTCACAGTGGTCTGCGACCGCGTAGACCGGCTGCGCGTTGAAAGCGATCGCGGACTGTTCTCGGCGAGAGGAATCATCAATGCCACGGGGACTTGGGAGAAACCTTATATTCCCGACTATCCGGGGGCGGCGCTCTTCAAGGGAGCGCAATTGCATACGCGCGACTACACGGTCGCTGAGGCTTTCAAAGGCAAGCATGTCCTGATTGTCGGAGGTGGTATTTCGGCGATCCAGTTGCTCGACGAAATATCCAAGGTGACGGAAACGACCTGGGTTACGCGGACGCCGCCGCGTTGGCGCGAGGGGCCGTTCGACGAGGAGGCTGGGCGTGCCGCGGTTGCAATGGTCGAGGAGCGGGTCCGAGCCGGCTTGCCGCCCAAAGCGGTCGTTTCGGTGACGGGGTTGCCGGTGACGCCGGCCATTACCAGCATGCGGGAGCGCGGCGCTCTTGAGCGTCGGCCGATGTTTTCCGAGATCACGTCGACGGGGGTGCGCTGGGAGGATGGCGCCACGCTCGATGTCGACGTCATTCTCTGGTGCACGGGTTTTCGCAGCGCGCTCGATCATCTGGCGCCGCTGCAATTGCGGGAGGAGAGCGGCGGGATAACCATGACCGGACGGTTGGCAACGCAGGTTGCGCGCGATCCGCGGGTGCATCTGGTCGGGTATGGTCCGTCGGCCTCGACGATCGGCGCAAATCGAGCGGGATCGGCGGCGGCGCGGGAGCTCACCACGTACCTTGGAATGGTGACTTAAACTGATCGAGGGAGCTTCGGCGCGCTTTGAACCGTTAGGCAAGCGTTTGCAAGGAGCTACTCAGAATGACAGACACCCCTGCCCTGCCACTCAATGATGGCAACAGCATTCCTCAACTTGGCTTCGGCGTTTGGCGCCTCGAAGAGGAAGATGCACCAAAGGTTGTCGGCGCCGCAATCGACGCGGGCTACCGGCATATCGACACTGCACAAGGCTATGAAAATGAGGCAGGCGTGGGCGAGGCTATTGCCCAAGCCTCGGTTGCGCGCGACCAGCTTTTCGTAACCTCAAAGCTACGTAACGGCCATCAGGGTTATGACAGCGCGCTGCGCTCGCTCGACGAGTCGCTCGGGCGGCTGAAGCTCGATCATCTCGATCTCTTCCTGATCCATTGGCCGGCGCCGGAGCATGATCGTTATGCCGACACCTGGCGCGCGCTCGTCGAAGCAAAGAAGCAGGGCAAGGTGCGTTCGATCGGCGTCTCCAACTTCCTGCCCGAGCATATCCAGCGCATCATCGACGAAACCGGCGTTGTGCCGGCGGTCAATCAGTTGGAACTGCATCCGGCCTATCAGCAGCGCGACATTCGCGAATGGCATCGCGACAAGGATATCCAGATCGAGTGCTACAGCCCGCTTGGTGGCCAAGAGAGTAAGCTGCTCGAAGACGAGACGATCAAGGGAATAGCCGATGCGCATGGGAAATCGACAGCGCAGGTGATCATCCGCTGGCATTTGCAGCAGAACCTGATCGTCCTGCCAAAGAGCAGCAAGCCGGAGCGCGCCAAGGACAATTTCGATGTTTGGGATTTCGTGTTGTCTGGCGATGACATCGCCAAGATCGATGCGCTTGATCGGCCTGATGGGAAAACCCTGCCGCAGCCGGACGAGAATAACCAGCTATTCTAGGCTTGAGTTCAGGACAGTTGAGAGGCCGCGAGGAGACGATTGCGGCCTTCTCTTTTGGCGCGATATAGCGCGTGGTCGGCGTCGCGCAGCATCATTTCGGCGGTTCCCTGCGTCGGGAGCGCTGCAGCTCCGCCACTGGCGGTGACGGAAAGCGTCTCGCCATCGGGTAGCGAGACGGGCGCCATCGCGATCTCCTCAATAAGGCGCATGCCGAGAGCGGCCGCTTCGGCCTCGGAGGAATTGGGGGCGATGATGACGAATTCTTCGCCGCCATAACGGATTACCGTATCAGAGAGGCGCGCCTTCTGGACCAGCAACGACGAGATGTGGCGCAGGACGAGATCGCCGATCGCGTGGCCATAGACGTCGTTGACGTGCTTGAAGTGATCGACATCGAACATAAGCGTTGCGAGCGGATTACCCTCACGCCGGGCGCGGGAGACTTCCTCGTCAAGCTTCATGGTGAGGTAGCGCCGGTTGAAGACCCCAGTCAGAGGATCAACCAGGGCATCTCGTTCGAGCGAGGCGATACGAACGACATCGGTGGTGGTGGTCAGAGACAGCCGTGTGACGATGAAGACGAAGATGCTGCCGCCGAAGAGAATGGTTTCAACAATCAGCGTGATGAGCGTTGGACCGCCTGACGGCCGCACGGCAAGAAACGCGGCATAGCCGACGATGAAGCCGACGATCAGAACGCCGAGCGCAATCCATTGGCGGCGGAGCGAACCGCCGCGCACCAGTTGAATGATCCGCCTGATCGGCCACAGCGAGAGGGCCAAAAAGACGATTCCGATAGCGACGAGAATCTCCATGGGCCGATCATCCCTGCCAAGCCTGAACAGAACCCTGACAGAATAGATAAACCTTTACGGATGTCCCTGTCATCCAACAAAAAAAGGGGCCCGGAGGGCCCCTTACGTATTGGTCTTAGGCTCAGCTTATTCGGCGGCAGGCGCCGAGAGCTTGACGCTCTCTGCCTGACGGCGGCGTTCCTCGAGAATGAGGTCGTCGCGCTTGGCGGCGATAAGCTTTGCCTTGGTCTGGCCCGCGCCGGTACCGGCCGGGATGAGACGGCCGACGATGACGTTTTCCTTGAGGCCTTCGAGAAGGTCGGCCTTGCCGGAAACGGCAGCTTCGGTGAGGACGCGCGTGGTTTCCTGGAAGGAAGCCGCGGACACGAAGGAGCGAGTCTGCAGCGACGCCTTGGTGATGCCGAGCAGAACCGGATTAGCGGTTGCCGGCTTCTTGCCTTCGGCGATGAGCGCATCGTTGAGTTCGTCGAAGTCGAGCTTGTCGAGCTGCTCGTCCTTGAGCAGACCCGAGTCACCCGGCAATACGATCTCGACCTTCTGCAGCATCTGGCGAACGATCACCTCGATGTGCTTGTCGTTAATCAACACGCCCTGCAGACGATAGACTTCCTGAATCTCGTTGACGAGATAGCGTGCCAGTTCCTCGACGCCCTTGATGGCAAGGATGTCGTGCGGAGCGGGATTGCCGTCCAGGATGTATTCGCCCTTTTCGATGGTGTCGCCTTCCTGGAGGTGGAACGGCTTGCCCTTCGGGATCAGGTATTCAACCGGATCGCCACCGGCCTCGGTCGGCTCGATGATGACGCGACGCTTGTTCTTGTAGTCGCGGCCGAAGCGGATGGTACCATCGATCTCAGCGATGATGGCGTGATCCTTCGGACGACGCGCTTCGAAGAGTTCAGCAACGCGCGGCAGACCGCCGGTGATGTCCTTGGTCTTGGCCGATTCGAGAGGAATACGGGCCAGGACGTCACCCGGAGCAACCTTTTCACCCGGCTCGACGGCGATAACCGCGTCAACGGAGAGCAGGTAACGGGCATCGCCACCACGGTCGACCTTGGCAACCGAACCGCCGCGGGCAATGGCGAGTGCGGGCTTGAGGCCCTCACCACGCTGATTGCCGCGCCAGTCGATGACCACGCGCTTGGTGAAGCCGGTGGCTTCGTCGGTGTTTTCCGCAACGGAAGCACCGTCGACCAGATCCTCAAACAGGACCTCGCCTTCGACTTCGGCCAGGATCGGACGGGTGTACGGATCCCATTCAGCCAGACGCTGGCCACGGCGAACCGTGTCGCCTGCCTTGACGAGGAGCTTGGAGCCGTAGGTCACCTTGTGGGTCGCACGTTCCTTGCCTTCGCCATCGAGGATGGCGAGGGAGACGTTACGGGCCATGACGACCTGCTTGCCGCCTTCGACATTGGCGAGGTTCGGGTTGCGAACTTCGATCGTGCCTTCGGCACCGGCTTCGAGGAACGAAGAGTCGACCACCTGAGCCGTACCACCGATGTGGAAGGTACGCATGGTAAGCTGGGTGCCGGGTTCACCGATTGACTGCGCGGCGATAACGCCGACAGCTTCACCGATATTGACCGGGGTACCGCGAGCAAGGTCACGACCATAGCACGCAGCGCAGCAGCCCTGGCGGAGATCGCAGGTCAGCGGCGAACGAATGCGGATCGACTGGATGCGAGCCTCTTCGATGACGTCGACATGCTTTTCTTCGAGCAGAGTGCCCTTCGGCGCGATCAGGTCACCCGTCAATGGGTGGAACACGTCGTCGGCCGTGGTACGGCCAAGCACGCGCTGACCGAGCGAAGCCACGATCTGGCCTGCGTCAACGATCGGCTCCATGGTGAGGCCGCGTTCGGTACCGCAATCCACCTCGATGATGATGGCATCCTGTGCCACGTCAACGAGACGACGGGTCAGGTAACCCGAGTTTGCGGTCTTCAGAGCGGTATCAGCCAGACCCTTACGGGCACCGTGGGTCGAGTTGAAGTACTCGAGAACGTTGAGGCCTTCCTTGAAGTTCGCGGTGATCGGCGTTTCGATGATGGAGCCGTCGGGCTTGGCCATGAGGCCACGCATGCCGGCGAGCTGCTTCATCTGTGCCGGTGAACCACGAGCACCGGAGTGGCTCATCATGTAAACCGAGTTGATCGGCTTCTGACGACCCGTTTCCTTATCGAACTGAACGGCAGCGATGCCCTTCATCATTTCTTCGGCGATCTTGTCACCGCACTTGGCCCAGGCGTCGACAACCTTATTGTACTTTTCGCCCTGGGTGATCAGGCCGTCATTGTACTGCTGTTCGAATTCCTCGACCAGCTTACGGGTCTCTTCGACGATAGTGTACTTGGACTGCGGGATGACCATGTCATCCTTGCCGAACGAGATGCCGGCGTCGCAAGCGTTCTTGAAGCCAAGCTGCATGACGCGGTCACAGAAAATGACCGTCTCCTTCTGACCGCAACCGCGATAGACGGTGTCGATCATCTTGGAGATCATCTTCTTGGTCATGAGCTGGTTTGCCGTCGCAAACGGCACAGCCGGGTGCTTTGGCAGGATCTGACCGATGAGCATGCGGCCCGGGGTCGTTTCCACGATCTCGGTGATCTGGTTGCCATTCTCGTCCCAAGACGGCACGCGGGCCTTAATCTTGGTGTGAAGCGTGACGACCTTGTTGTCGAGCGCGTGTTCGAGTTCGGCATAGGAGCCGAACGCCATGCCTTCGCCAGGTTCACCATCTGCAATGATCGACAGATAGTAGAGACCGAGAACAATGTCCTGGCTCGGCACGATGATCGGCTGACCATTCGCGGGATGCAGGATGTTGTTGGTCGACATCATGAGAACGCGCGCTTCGAGCTGGGCTTCCAGCGAAAGCGGAACGTGCACAGCCATCTGGTCGCCGTCGAAGTCTGCGTTGAAAGCCGAGCAGACGAGCGGGTGCAGACGGATAGCCTTGCCTTCGATCAGGATCGGTTCGAAGGCCTGGATGCCAAGACGGTGGAGCGTCGGCGCACGGTTCAGGAGAACCGGGTGCTCGCGGATGACCTCGTCGAGGATATCCCAGACTTCGGGCTTTTCCTTCTCAACCAGCTTCTTGGCTTGCTTGACGGTCGAGGACAGACCCTTGGCTTCAAGACGCGAGTAGATGAACGGCTTGAAGAGCTCGAGCGCCATCTTCTTGGGAAGACCGCACTGGTGGAGCTTCAGGTATGGACCAACGGTGATGACCGAACGGCCGGAATAGTCGACGCGCTTGCCGAGAAGGTTCTGGCGGAAGCGGCCCTGCTTGCCCTTGAGCATATCGGACAGCGACTTGAGCGGACGCTTGTTCGCACCGGTGATGGTGCGGCCACGACGGCCGTTGTCGAACAGCGCGTCAACAGCTTCCTGCAGCATGCGCTTTTCGTTGCGGATGATGATGTCCGGGGCACGGAGCTCGATCAGTCGCTTCAGGCGGTTGTTGCGGTTGATCACACGACGATAGAGGTCGTTGAGATCGGACGTGGCGAAGCGGCCGCCGTCCAGCGGGACGAGCGGGCGGAGTTCGGGCGGAATGACCGGAACGATGGTCATGATCATCCACTCGGGCTTGTTGCCCGAAACGATGAACTGCTCGACGATCTTGAGGCGCTTGGCCAGCTTCTTTGGCTTCAGCTCGGTGGTCGATTCAGCGATTTCGACGCGCAGATCAGCCGCGATCTTTTCGAGATCGAGGTTGAGGAGGATATCGCGGATCGCTTCGGCGCCGATCTTGGCGGTGAAGCTATCGGCACCGTATTCGTCCTGCGCATCCAGATACTGTTCTTCGGTCAGAAGTTCGTTCTGGGTGAACGGGGTGAGGCCGGCATCGAGAACGACATAGTTCTCGAAGTAAAGGATGCGTTCGATATCCTTGAGCGTCATGTCGAGCAGCAGCGCGATGCGGCTCGGCAGGGACTTCAGGAACCAGATGTGGGCAACGGGAGCGGCCAGTTCGATGTGGCCCATGCGCTCGCGACGAACGCGGCTCAGGGTGACTTCAACACCGCACTTTTCGCAGATGACGCCCTTGAACTTCATGCGCTTGTACTTGCCGCAAAGACATTCGTAGTCCTTCACGGGGCCAAAGATACGCGCGCAGAAGAGACCGTCACGCTCAGGCTTGAACGTACGGTAGTTGATGGTCTCGGGCTTCTTGATCTCGCCATAGGACCAGGAAAGGATCTTTTCCGGGGAGGCGATGGAGATCTTCATCTGATCGAAGGTCTGCACCGGGACGGCCGGGTTGAACGGGTCCATGACGTGGGAATGATGGTTCATCAATTCTCTCCTCTATCCGCCCCGACCGCAGCCAAGCTGACGGTCGGTTTGGAAGGTGAATGGGGGTGGAAGTGCCGGATTATTCCGCCGCTTCCTGAGGAGGTGCGAGCTCCGCCTGATCGGGGTCTACCACTTCGCGCATGTCGAGTTCGACATTGAGACCGAGCGAACGGATTTCCTTGACCAGAACGTTGAAGCTCTCGGGGATGCCCGCTTCGAAGGTGTCGTCGCCACGGACGATCGCTTCGTAGACCTTGGTACGACCAGCAACGTCGTCCGACTTGATGGTGAGCATTTCTTGGAGCGTGTAGGCGGCGCCATACGCTTCGAGGGCCCATACTTCCATCTCGCCGAAACGCTGACCGCCGAACTGCGCCTTACCACCAAGCGGCTGCTGGGTGACGAGCGAGTAAGGACCAATCGAACGCGCGTGGATCTTGTTGTCCACGAGGTGGTCGAGCTTGAGCATGTAGATGTAGCCAACCGTCACCTGACGATCGAACTGTTCACCCGAACGGCCGTCATAGACAGTTGACTGACCCGAAGCCTTGAGGCCTGCCTTTTCGAGCAGAACCACGATGTCGGCTTCCTTGGCACCGTCGAAAACCGGCGTCGCGATCGGAACACCCTTGGAGAGGTGCTCGCCGAGACGGACCATGCCATCGTCATCGAGATCGGTGATGGCGGTATCGCCAGCAAAGAGCTCCTGAACTTCAGTCCGCAGCGGCTTCAAGTCGCCATTGCGCTGATAGGCGCGGACCATCTGGTCGATCTTCTTGCCCATGCCGGCACAGGCCCAACCCAGATGGGTTTCAAGGATCTGGCCGACGTTCATGCGCGACGGCACGCCGAGTGGGTTCAGCACGATATCAACCGAGGTACCGTCTTCGAGGTACGGCATGTCTTCGACAGGAACGATGCGGGAAACCACACCCTTATTGCCGTGACGGCCAGCCATCTTGTCGCCTGGCTGGATCTTGCGCTTGGTCGCGATGAAGACTTTCACCATCTTCATGACGCCCGGCGGAAGTTCATCACCACGCTGGAGCTTGTCGACCTTGTCGATGAAGCGCTGTTCGAGCAGACGACGGCTTTCTTCATACTGAGCATGGAGAGCTTCCATTTCAGTCATGACCTTGTCGTCTTCGATGGCGAACTGCCACCACTTCGAACGTGGCTGCGCTTCAAAGATCGAGTCATTGAGCTTGGTGCCGACGACATAGCCCTTCGGACCTGCGGTTGCGGCCTTGCCGAACAGCATTTCCTTGAGACGGGCATAGACGTTGCGGTCGAGGATCGACTGTTCGTCGTCACGGTCCTTGGCGAGACGCTCGATTTCTTCGCGCTCGATGGCCATGGCGCGCTCGTCCTTGTCGATGCCGTGGCGATTGAACACGCGCACTTCAACGACAGTACCAGCATCGCCCGGCGGAACGCGGAGCGAGGTATCACGAACGTCCGAAGCCTTTTCACCGAAGATGGCGCGCAGGAGCTTTTCTTCCGGCGTCATCGGGCTTTCGCCCTTGGGGGTGATCTTGCCGACGAGGATGTCGCCCGGCTGAACTTCAGCACCGATGTGAACGATACCGGCTTCGTCGAGGTTCTTCAGCGCCTCTTCCGACACGTTCGGAATGTCGCGCGTGATTTCTTCAGGACCAAGCTTGGTGTCGCGGGCCATGACTTCATATTCCTCGATGTGGATCGAGGTGAAGACGTCCTGCATCGCGATTTTTTCGCTCAGCAGAATGGAGTCTTCGAAGTTGTAGCCATTCCAGGGCATGAAGGCGACGAGCACGTTGCGGCCGAGAGCGAGATCGCCCAGTTCGGTCGAGGGACCATCGGCGATGATGTCGCCCTGGTTGACGTGATCGCCGACGACGACCAGCGGACGCTGATTGATACAGGTCGACTGGTTCGAACGCTGGAACTTCATCAGGTTGTAGATGTCGACGCCCGACTTCGACGCATCGGTTTCTTCCGTTGCGCGAATAACGATACGGGTTGCGTCCACCTGATCGACGACACCCTTGCGCTTGGCAACGATGGCGGCGCCGGAGTCACGGGCAACCACTGGCTCCATGCCGGTGCCCACGAATGGGGCTTCGGCGCGCAGCAGCGGCACAGCCTGACGCTGCATGTTCGAGCCCATGAGAGCCCGGTTAGCGTCGTCGTTCTCAAGGAACGGGATCAGCGAGGCAGCAACCGATACCATCTGCTTGGGGGAAACGTCCATAAGGTCGACGTTTTCCTTGGGCGTCAGGCCGTTGTCACCGGCGTGGCGAGCCACGACCAGGTCGTCGGACAGCGTGCCGTCGGCATTCACCTTGACGTTGGCCTGAGCGACGTAGTGCTTGGCCTCTTCCATGGCGGAGAGGTAGACGACGTCGTCGGTGACTTTGCCATCGACGATCTTGCGGTACGGGGTTTCGATGAAACCGTACTTGTTGACGCGCGCAAAGGTCGAGAGCGAGTTGATCAGACCGATGTTCGGGCCTTCCGGCGTTTCGATCGGGCAGATACGGCCATAGTGCGTCGGGTGCACGTCGCGGACTTCGAAGCCAGCGCGCTCACGGGTGAGACCACCAGGTCCAAGAGCCGACAGACGGCGCTTGTGGGTGATTTCGGAGAGCGGGTTGGTCTGGTCCATAAACTGGGACAGCTGGGACGAGCCAAAGAACTCGCGCACAGCGGCGGCAGCCGGCTTGGCGTTGATCAGATCCTGCGGCATGACCGTGTCGATTTCGACCGAGCTCATGCGCTCCTTGATGGCGCGTTCCATGCGGAGCAGGCCAAGACGATAGGAGTTTTCCATGAGTTCGCCGACGGAGCGAACGCGGCGGTTGCCGAGGTTGTCGATGTCGTCGATTTCACCACGGCCATCGCGCAGATTGACGAGGGTGCGAACGACTTCGACGATGTCTTCCTTGCGCAGGATGCGCATGGTGTCCGGAGCATCGAGCTCGAGACGCATGTTCATCTTGACGCGGCCAACGGCCGAAAGGTCGTAGCGTTCGGGATCAAAGAACAGCGACTGGAACATCGCTTCGGCAGTGTCGACAGTCGGCGGTTCACCCGGACGCATGACGCGGTAGATATCGAAGAGCGCGTCTTCACGGCTCTCGTTTTTGTCCACGGCCAGAGTGTTGCGCAGGTATGGCCCAATGGTGATGTGGTCGATGTCGAGGATGGGCAGCTCGTCAAAGCCGAGGTCGACCAGCTTGGTCAGCAGCTTTTCGTCGAGCTCGTCGCCGGCTTCGGCGTAGATTTCACCGGTCTTGAGGTTGACGATGTCCTGGGCGATGTAGGCGCCAAAGAGATCGGCATCGGTCGCGAGTAGGTGGGTCAGGCCGTTTTCAGCCAGCTTCTTGGCCTGACGGGCCGAGAGCTTCTTGCCACCTTCATGAACGACGTCGCCAGTCTTGGCGTCGATGAGATCGTGGCTTGGCTTCGCGCCCTTCCACTTTTCGGCGTCGTAAGGCACGCGCCAGCCGTTGTCGGTCTTTTCGTAGTTCAGCGTGGTGTAATAGGTGTCGAGGATTTCCTCGGCATCCATGCCCAACGCCTTGAGCAGCGAGGTGACCGGGATCTTGCGGCGACGATCGATACGCGCATAAACGATATCCTTGGCGTCGTATTCGATATCGAGCCAGGAACCGCGGTACGGGATGATACGGCCAGCAAACAGGAGCTTGCCCGAGGAGTGGGTCTTTCCCTTGTCGTGATCGAAGAACACGCCAGGCGAACGGTGCATCTGCGAAACGATGACGCGCTCGGTGCCGTTGACGATAAAAGTGCCGTTCGACGTCATGAAGGGCATGTCGCCCATATAGACGTCCTGCTCCTTGATGTCCTTGACCGAGCGAGCGCCGGTTTCTTCGTCCACTTCGAACACGATCAGGCGCAGCGTGACCTTGAGCGGGGCAGCGAAGGTGATATCGCGCGCACGGCACTCGTCGATGTCATACTTGGGCTGTTCGAATTCGTAGCGCACGAATTCGAGCGATGCGGTGTTCGAAAAGTCGGTGATCGGGAAGACCGAACGGAAGACGGACTGAAGCCCTTCATCACCGCGACCGCCCTTGGGCTCGTCGACCATGAGGAACTGATCATAGGAAGCCTTTTGGACTTCGATCAGGTTGGGCATCTCCGTGACTTCGTGGATGGAACCGAAGGACTTGCGTACCTTGCGGCGGCCGTTGAACGTGGTAGCCATGAAAGCTCCTGTTTCTGGTTTCGCGCCCTGCCCTTTCGGGCCCAGCGCTCCACTTTTTTGCTTTGTCTCGGAGGCAGATATCCAAAGACCCGACTATCAGCCGTCGGCGCTCGGGATATATGCCTGGTAGTCATTTTGCAGCGACGTCATCGCGGGAACCAGTTTCCCACCAAGACGCTTTAGTCAGGCCCGGTCGATATCGCATTCGAGCAACCCGGCAGACCCAGCCAGATCGATCACAGCTTCGTGAGAAACAGCTATAGACCCGATTTGGGAACGGCCCAAAGCGAGGTCAACAGAGGCTCCACGAGGCCCGCGACATCAAAAATCGTCATATATTTCCGCAAATTGGCGCCAGACCCATCCAATCGGCCCGGCGAATCGTCCCGTAGAAAACGGGAAAGCGAGATGGCACATATAGCGCCACCTCGCTCAAATCAAGTGCTAAAGCGAACTTACTTGAGTTCGACCTTGGCGCCAGCGTCTTCCAGCTTCTTCTTGATGTCTTCGGCTTCGGCCTTGGTGGCGCCTTCCTTGACAGCCTTCGGAGCGCCTTCAACCAGAGCCTTGGCTTCGCCGAGACCCAGGCCGGTGATGGCACGGACTTCCTTGATGACGTTGATCTTGTTGTCGCCGAACGAGGCGAGGATCACGTCGAATTCAGTCTTTTCTTCAGCGGCCGGAGCAGCAGCGCCACCGCCAGCAGCGGCAACAGCAACTGGAGCGGCGGCGGAAACGCCCCACTTTTCTTCCAGCATCTTGGACAGTTCGGAAGCTTCCAGAACGGTCAGGGCAGAGAGATCATCAACGAGCTTGGCGAGATCGGCCATTTTTTACTCTTTCCAGAATGTGTTTCAGTTCGAACAGATAGTGTTTGTCGGAACGGCTTATGCCGCTTCGCTCTTTTCGGCGTGAGCCTTGAGCACACGGGCGATGCCGGCACCTGGCTGCACGAGAATGGAAGCAATGTTGGTCGCCGGCTGCTTGACGAGACCTGCGAGCTTGGCGCGCAGTTCGTCGAGAGACGGAAGAGTTGCCAGGGTCTTGACGCCATCGACATCAAGAGCGGTCGCACCCATTGCACCACCGAGAATGACGAACTTTTGGTTCTTCTCGGCGAAAGCTGCTGCGATTTTCGGCGCAACGATGGGGTCTTCCGCATAGGCAATCACGGTCGGGCCTGTGAACAGACCCGAGATGTCCGCGACATCGACTTCCTTAAGAGCGAGCTTGGCAAGGCGGTTCTTGGCGACCTTGACCTTGCCGCCTGCCTTCTTGACCTGCACGCGCAGATCAGTGAACGCAGCAACGGAAAGACCAACGTTCTGCGCGACGACGATCGATCCAGCGCCCGCGAGGGCTTCCTGGAGCGAAGAGACGACTTCGCGCTTTTCCGCTTTTTCCATGCTAGTCTCCACTAGACTAGGCCCAGTATGCCCGAGGGCATGCAGGGACCATTGCCAATTGCTGCCCCCTCCCCTTTTCAGGTTCGGAGAGCAACGGTTAGTGCCTGCCAACCAGGAGTCACGGTGGACTATGGTCTAGGTTCGAACCGAAACCGAAATTTCGGTGTCTCACCCCGTCTATTGCTGGCTCCGGATGGAATTATCGACCCGAGGGTCGACCGGCAGTCTCGGACAGGACTTCTGCCACTCTATTCGAGAGGCGACACCGGGCGGCCTAGACCGCCCGGAATTCTTGAATGCTCTAAAGCTTAGAGCGCGGTACCGGGCTCGACATGGACGCCAGCACCCATGGTCGACGAAACGGCGACCTTCTTGACGTAGGTGCCCTTGGCGCCAGCAGGCTTGGACTTCACGACAGCGTCGGTGAAGGCCTTGATGTTCTGGAGAAGTGCTTCTTCCGAGAACGAAACCTTACCGATACCAGCGTGGATGATGCCGGCCTTTTCGACGCGGTATTCAACAGCGCCGCCCTTGGCTGCACCGATCGCACCCTTGACGTCCATGGTCACGGTGCCGACCTTGGGGTTCGGCATCAGGTTGCGTGGCCCGAGGATCTTACCGAGACGGCCGACGAGCGGCATCATGTCCGGGGTGGCAATGCAGCGATCGAAATCGAGCTTGCCGGACTGGATGGTCTCGAGCAGGTCTTCTGCACCGACGATGTCGGCGCCAGCGGCCTTGGCTTCGTCAGCCTTGGCGCCACGGGCGAACACGGCGACGCGAACGGTCTTACCCGTGCCGTTTGGCAGGGAAACAACGCCGCGAACCATCTGATCGGCGTGACGCGGGTCGACGCCCAGGTTCATCGCGATCTCGACGGTTTCGTCGAACTTGGCCGAAGCCTTCGACTTGACGAACTTTACCGCTTCTTCGAGCGAGTAGAGCTTGGTGCGGTCCAGGCCTTCACGACCAGCGGCGACCTTCTTTGCGATCTTTGCCATAACTATTAGCCCTCGACCTGGATGCCCATGGAACGGGCGGAGCCGGCGATCATCGAGATTGCGGCCTCGACGTTGTCGGCGTTGAGATCAACCATCTTCTTCTCGGCGATTTCACGCAGCTGAGCCGTCGTGATCGTGCCAGCAGAATCCTTGCCCGGAAGCTTGGAGCCTGACTTGAGGTTTACGGCCTTCTTGATGAAGTAGGTTACCGGCGGCTGCTTCATCACGAAGGTGAAGCTCTTGTCGGCATAAGCGGTGATCACGACCGGAATCGGAGCACCCTTTTCGATCTCCTGCGTGGCCGCATTGAAGGCCTTGCAGAATTCCATGATGTTCAGGCCGCGCTGACCGAGCGCAGGGCCGATCGGCGGAGATGGGGTTGCCGAACCAGCGGCAACCTGCAGCTTTACGTAGCCAACGACTTTCTTTGCCATTTTCTATCCTCTTAATGCCGAAACCGGCAGTTGAGCCGTGGTGCGGTTTCCTGACGCCGGCAAAGCGCCATCCCCTTCCACGGGTTTCAGCACTCAGCTTGCGCTGAACACTGGTGCGATTTCGGCTTGAGCCGAAACGCTGACGCGATTTTTGGCTGACGCCAAAAACGCTGAGATCAGACTTTTTCAACCTGACCGTATTCGAGCTCCACCGGAGTGGGGCGCCCGAAAATCGAAACTTCCACCTTGAGGCGGGAGCGCTCTTCGTCGACTTCTTCCACGATGCCATTGAAGCTGGCAAAGGGACCATCGGATACGCGAACGCTTTCGCCAACCTCGAAGCTGACGGAAGGCTTTGGATGCTCGACGCCTTCCTGCACCTGCTGCAGGATCGACATGGCTTCCTTTTCGGAGATCGGCATGGGCTTGTTATCAGCACCAAGGAAGCCGGTCACCTTTGGAGTATTCTTGATCAGATGGAAGGTCTGATCGGTCAGGTCCATCTTCACCAGCACATAGCCGGGGAAGAACTTGCGCTCCGTATCGACCTTGCGGCCGCGACGGATCTCAACGACCTTTTCGGTCGGCACGATGACGTCGTCGAACAGATGCTCGAGCTTGGTCTGGGCGACCTTTTCCTTGATCGCGTCCGCAACCTTGCGCTCGAAGTTCGAGTACGCCTGAACAATGTACCAGCGCTTGGCCATACCGCCTCGCCGCTCCTCGTTAGTCGCCTGATCCGCTTAGCGGATCGAAAGCATCAAAGACACCAGCCACGAAATGATCTGATCGGCGGCCAGGAAGAAGAGGCTCGCGAAGATCACCAGTACCAGGACCATGATGGTCGAGATGACAACCTCGTTGCGGCTCGGCCAAGTGACCTTCGATACTTCCGTGCGAACCTGCTGGAAGAAGGTGATCGGATTGGTGCGGGCCATAGGCAGTCGATTCCGGTTGTCTTGGTGCAAAACCAAAGGCCGCGCAGGACTCCCGCACGGCCGGATCGGGGCTATCTAGTCAATCTTGGCGGCAAATGCAACCGTCATTAACGGAGCTTCCACCTTTGCCGGACCCAGCCGGCTCATCAATTGTGTAAAGCATATCAGCAGAAAACTGTGGAATCTTCTTGCTTCCCCAAGCTGGTTGGATTTGGATCGAATTGCGGCCAAAACGTGACGCCTGAGGAGAGGCGGATCAATGTCGTTCGAGATCAAAAACTGCCAGCTCATGCACTTTGGCCCTCACAGAACCATTGCTGGCCGCATTGTGGGCGTTGTCCGCGTCAAGATCGCCGAAGAGTTTCTGGGCACGTTCACCAATTATACGCTCGATCTCAAGGTCAAGGCGGATGTGGGTATCGTCAGCTCAGAAGCCGTGCGCCACGCCCTCCTCGCCCATGCGGCGCGACAACTCAACAAGCTCAAAGTCCGGCACCAACAGCGGCTGCCCGCAGCGGCTGAATAGAAGACCTATTCAAGCCTGTGCAAGTTGGTCCGACCCACTTGCACAACACACCGTTTGCCGTTAGACACACCCTCGCCTGAAGGGGTTTAGCTCAGTTGGTAGAGCATCGGTCTCCAAAACCGAGGGTCGTGGGTTCGAGTCCCCCAGCCCCTGCCAGGCACTCAGTTCGCACATTGCCGAACTCGATACTTCCAACACATCGCTGAAATTCTTGCGAAAACGAATGTCGTTTTCGTGCGTTGCGTTGAACTGCGCATCCAAAACCTTATCTCAAGCCCATGCCCGCGAAGAAAAAGCCCTACGACGGTCCCGTCCTGACAGCGGAATGGCCCCTGCCCGCTGCGGCGACGCTCGGTTCGTCCGTGCGCGCCAAAGGCGTCCTGCTCGAGGTGCGCGCTAAACTGCCATCGGCGGCAAAGAAATCGATCGATGTGCGCGGCAATGTCCTGGTGCTGACAGTGCCGGAAAACGAGCCGCAGCAATTCAAGGCGACGTCAGCCATCGTGACGCGCACGCTCGATGGCATCGAGAACCTTCAGGTCATCCCGCGCGAAATCGAGGATATCCTCACCATCAAGACCAGCGAGCGGCATCGGTGGCTCAAGGATGGACGGCTGCAAAGCGCCGGCACGCGGACGGTAAAGCTGCGCGGGCGAGCTCGAAAAATCACGTTTCATGTCTTCGACCCGCGCTTTGTCGAGACAGTACTCAACGATGACCTCGTGACCACCTGGCGCGAGGATGACATCGAAACCAAAGCAGAGAATCGGCGGCGGGCGAGCGAAATGCGGGCGCTGATGCGACGCCCCAAGACATCTTCGGCCAAGCCCGCGCCGGCAGATAGCCCGGAGGATGCGGCTGCTGGTGAGCTACGCGGTCTCGCAGAATTTCTGCGTGAAGGCTTTCTGCGCTGACCGGACCGCACCACTTCGGGACGATCTTAACCTTATTGCTTAAGCGCGATTTAAGGGATCGATAGACGAGCGCAACCGTGCGGCTATCATTGCATCTCCTCCAACGGAGTTGGCAGCACCATGGAAACGGCATTGCCTGTCATCATGCTGGTTTTGGGCGCGTCGGGTTTGGCCTGCCTCGTCTGGGTGCTGCTGCGCAGCCTTGGGCACAAAAGCGAGCCCTTTGTGACCCCGCCCAAGCGCAAATATGAGCCACCGCCGAATGACGAGGACGTCAATCGCATGGTCGCTGCCCTGCAGGCAAAGGCGCATCAAAAAGATTGATGGTGGTGTTGTTCCACCCAGGACGGCTACAGCCCTAAGGCCGTGCAGTGGCTGAACTTTTCAGCCGGTGGTGGAGGGGACTGGATTCGAACCAGTGTACGCTAAGCGAGCAGATTTACAGTCTGCCGGATTTAACCACTCTCCCACCCCTCCACATTCTCGGGTGAGAACCGAAGCGCCTTGGCGTTTCGTCGGGGCGGTTTATGGTTGGCTGTCGCAAAGGTGTCAACACCCTTCCGAACGCGATGTGCAGAAATCTTGTGATAGATGAAAAAACTGGCCCTATCTTCATGCCCAGCCTTGCCTTGTTCGCCGGGTTCGCGCTAATCCATTTTCCGCCTCAGGGCCCAAGCGGGTATAGCTCAATGGTAGAGCAGCAGCCTTCCAAGCTGAATACGCGGGTTCGATTCCCGCTACCCGCTCCAGAAGCCGCCATTCGGCTTCGCACTCGAGCGCGTGGCGATTTGCGCCAGGGCCGCTTGAGTTCTTGTTTTTCGCATGTCTTTTTCCTCAAACCGATCTCCGCGTTTAGGGGACATGCCCGGAGGCGTTAGGCGCTTGCTATGAGCCGCAACAAATTCCCGCCAAAACCCAAATATGATCCCGATACCGGCCCAGTTTATCTCTATGGCCTGCATACGGTACGCGCGGCGCTCGACAATCCGCTGCGGCTGAAGAAAGAGCTGTTGGCAACGCCGAATGCGCTTAACCGTCTCAAGGAGACTGGCGAAATCGGCAAGGTTTCCGTCAAGGAAACGACGCCGAAGGATCTCGATCGGCTGCTCGGCGGCGAAGCGGTGCACCAGGGCGTGGCGCTCGAAGTCGATCCGGTGAGCCGGTTCGGCCTTTCCGATATCAAGCAGTTGCGGCTCGTCGTGGTGCTCGATCAGTTGACCGATCCGCACAATGTCGGGGCGATCCTCCGCACCGCCTGCGCATTCGGCGCCGACGCCGTCATCACCACCGCGCGCCATTCGCCGCGCGAAACGGGCGTCATGGCAAAGGCCGCGTCAGGCGCGCTGGATCTCGTGCCGATGATCGAAGTGCGCAACCTCGCGGACGCCCTCGAAACCCTCAAGGAACGTGGCCTGACCGTCTTGGGCTTTGATTCCGAAGCCCCTGCCCCGATCAAGGCGCGCACGGACGACGCGCCGATGGCCGTCGTGCTCGGCGCGGAAGGCAAGGGTCTCCGCCAGCGGACGCGCGAACTCTGCGACGAGATGGTGCGGCTCGATATGCCTGGCCCGATCAAATCGCTTAACGTGTCGAATGCGGCCGCTATCGCCCTTTTCGCCGCAACCGCGGGGCGTCAGGCATGAGCGCGTTCGAACCCTTCGCCATTGCGCTGCGCCTGTCGGGTCTTACCGTCAGCCAGCTCGACGCAGAAACCTCGCTCAAGCAGCTTCTCGTTCGCTATGAACCCGAGGATGTTGAAGGCAGCTTTTACGGCCAGGTGGAAGTGCCAACGGACAACGCCGTCCGCGCGATTCTCGAGCTCGCAGAGCGGTCTGGCTTGGCGATCGAAACCATGCTCGGCGACCGTCGCCTCGGCCGCGCCGTGCTCGACATTGCCTTCGATTACCCAGCCGAAGGCGAAGCCATGTCCGCCCGCCTGCCGGCCCATGCCGCTGCAGCCATCGCGCAGCACGGGGTCGATCTGGAATTTTCGGTCTACCTGACCGATGTCGAGGACGACGAAGAGTAGGTGCTAGTTTAGCGAGCGGGTCGGATTTCCCGATTGTTTTTTAAACCAGCTCGCTAACCACTTCCTTGCCTGATTATTTTTGGCGTTAGCTCGGTAGTCGCGTGCATGGTCAAACCATGCATGCGAATCGTCTTTCGCAACGCTGAGCGCGGCGATTCTGCCTTCTGTCCTGGACGGATATATCAAGCCTCGTAGAACTGATCGATTTCAGCCGGGAGGAGCTCATTCAACTCACCGATCGATCCTTCACGGATAGCAACGTAAAGCAGCGTCTGATCGCCAGGGTCGGCGCAGACCAGTTGACGGGGATCGTCGTTTCTCGAAAAGCGCTTCAAATTGGCGCAAAGATCGTCGGGCGGGTATTTCCAGAGGTAGGAGCACTCGATGGTCTCAATTCGACCTGCAATCGGGAACGCAATATTCGCTGTCCCCTGTCCTCCGTCTGCCGGTAGCGTCACGACGATATCTTCAGATCGCATGGGATGACCGAGTGAGGTCAGCACCGAGGCCGTGATTTCTGCCAGAAGTGATGCATCGTATTCGGTGTGCGCCGGGACAAAGGTCATGCGGCCGATGCGAGTGCGACCAAGATCGTGCAGCATCGAAAAAGAGCCAATGGCTTCATAAAGGCCGATGGCCTGTCCTGGGTCTATCTCCTGCATGGCGTTCCAGAGAGACATGGCATCGACTTCGCCCGGACTGAGACCGTCGACGGCCTCGAGCGCGGCGATCGTAGCGGCAAGCACTTGCAGTTCCGATGTCGTCGGCTCGACGGGCGGCTCGCGCGAGGTCCCGGAAGGCATTCCCATCGCTAACGATGCCGTCGGATCCCCTGCGGGCGCCATATCGTCCCGTCTACCGATCTCAAATTCAGTGGTGGGTCTGCCTGGGGTCCTCGAAGGCATCCCCCTCGCGAACCCGGCTGGCTTGACCATTCCAAAAACTGCAAGCGCGACGAATGCTACGCACGCCACGAGGACGACCCACCCGACGGCATCAAGCGGTTGCCTGAGCATGACCGTCGTGGCACCCGCGAGGGCAAAGAACAGGGCGCCAGCGATAAGCTCAACTTTCGGCAAATGCGCCTCCTCAGACTGATCGAATTTATCGCGAGGAAACGATCGGAGCGACCAAGCCGGACCCCACCTCATCGAGCACCTCGTCATCAAAAACAGCGGTGTGTCATTACCAAGGTCGTGACTTTCCCATCAGCGACCTAAAACGGCCGGTCTCAAGAGCCGACGAAAGGCGCGCCTTAGCGCGCCTTCAATGTTCAGTTTTTCTCGACGGTTCGCCACAGAGAGTAGCCGATACCAGCGGCAAGAATGGCAAACGTCACACCAAGCGACCATTCGGCTGGGAATTTGTCCCATCCCATTAGGTCGGCGACGAATATCTTCGAGCCGATGAACACCAGCAGCACAGCAAGAGCATGCTTGAGGTAGGCGAAGCGGTGGATGACGGCGGCCAAGGCGAAATAGAGGGCGCGAAGACCCAGGATCGCAAAGATGTTCGAGGTGTAGACGATGTATGGATCAGTGGTAATGGCAAAGACCGCCGGCACAGAGTCTACGGCAAAGATCACGTCCGCAATCTCGATCATGACGAGCGCCAGAAACAGCGGCGTCATGTAGCGATGGATACGGCCGGTCTTGGGGTCGGCCTGCTGCACGAAGAACCGATCACCATGCAGCTGCTCGCTTACGCGAAAGCGCTTCTTCATGAAATTGAGCACGGGATTCTTGCTCAAGTCCGTTTCGCCGTGACCGCCCATCAGCATGCGAACACCGGTGAAGATGAGAAACGCGGCAAAAACGTAAAGCAGCCAGCTGAATTCGGACACAAGCGTGGCGCCGAAGCCGATCATGACGGCACGCAGGACGATCACGCCAAGAATGCCCCAGAACAGCACGCGGTGCTGTAGATGACGGGGAATAGCGAGATAGCCAAAAATCATGGCGATAACGAAAACATTGTCCATCGCGAGACTCTTCTCGACGACAAACGCGGTCAGGTATTCGACGCCGGGTTGCGCGCCCAATTGCCACCAGACAAAGCCACCAAACGCTAAACCGAGGGTGATGTAGAAGCCGGACAGCAGAAGACTTTCGCGCACTTCGATCTCATGGCCATCGCGATGAAGGACGCCAAGATCGAAGGCGAGAAGAAGTGCGACAAGGCCGATAAAGCCGAGCCACATCCACATGGGCTGGCCGAGGAAGACTAGGGTAAAAAGCTCCATGATTAGCGCTCCTCGCCCTCTACACCACCGCTAAGGCGGTCAAATCCGAACGCCAGCTCGATACGGTGCAAAGCGCCAAGCTCGACCGGATGAACCAAGCCATCCGCGATGATCACCTTGTGGCAAATGTTGCGGATGGACTGTTTTTCGGCCGCTGTCAGCTCGAGAGCTTTCAGCGTTTCAAGCGCCCGATCTTGCGCCAGATGGGGGTCGTAACTGTAGGCTCTCGCATGGTCCGCCAGCTCTTCTGCCAGCTCGGCCACGGAGAAACCTTCAAACGCCGGACTGGCGAGAAAAGCCTCTACAAGCTTTCGACGCTCCCGAAGGTCAATACTGCCATCGGCGTGCGCGATGATCGCTGACGCAGCCACCAACGCTTCGAGATAAGCGCCAGAACGAGCACGGTCGGCCTCATACTTTATCAGACGATTGGATTGCTCATGGCGTGCGCGCAACTGCTGGCCACGCGGAAACAGGTCGTCGTCGCGAAATTTTACTTTAGACATCAAAAACTCCTCTCAAAGTGCCACTCGGGGACTGAGGGGAGTGCGTCGGAACCCCGGCTTGAACGATCGGGCACCTGACGCGGTACCCTCAGGTGCCGCCAAGGTGATCCGACATCGCGGGGCAGCATCGCTGCCAGCGCCAGAGGGGCCCGGTCACGGCAAAAAAGATCGGAACGCTATTTCAAAAGTTCAAGTGCCACTTAGCGGTGTCTGAGCATCCACGCGGTCTACAACGTCAGTCGGCGATAGATTCTTAGCGTGGATCTTGTCTGACACGATTGTGCGCTGAGACGTCCACGCCGCCCGGAACATCGTTCCGCTCCTCCCGTTGCCCAAGGGTTCAAGAGGAGTAAAATAATGCAGGTTTTGACCCGTTCGCTGACCGTCGCGGCTATTGCTTTTGCGCCATTACCGGCTTTGGCACAGACGACTTCGCCGTTTACCTTGCCTGATCTGCCCTATGAATATGGCGCGCTGGAGCCGGCAATCAGCGCTGAAACCATGGAGCTGCACCATGGAAAGCACCATCAGACCTATGTGGATAGGCTCAACGAAGCCATCGAAGGCGGAGATGCGCCGGCAACGGCAACGCTTGAGGAATTGGTGAGTGCGGCAGGTACTTATCCCCCCGCTATTCGCAACAATGCCGGCGGGCACTGGAACCACACTTTCTTCTGGGAGACCATGGCACCAGCGGATGGTGTCGGCGAGGCCAGTGCCGATCTGACCGCAGCTATCGAAACCGTCTATGGCTCGATGGACGATTTCAAAACCGAATTCGAAGCCAAGGGCGCGGCCCAGTTTGGTTCAGGCTGGGTCTGGCTGATCGTCAACGAGGCAGGCCAACTCGAGATTACTTCGACGCCCAACCAGGATAATCCTTTGATGGATGTTGCCGAGGTCAAGGGCACCCCGATCCTGGGCAACGATGTTTGGGAGCACGCCTATTACCTCACATACAACAACCGCCGGGCCGAATATCTCAGCGCGTGGTGGGATGTAGTGAACTGGTCAGAGGTGTCCGAGCGCTACCAGGACGCCCTCGCGCAATAACGTCGCCCCACCAGGCGAGGGCGTTAACGCGCCCTCGCGTGCGGCGTCGCGTGCCGACTACACCGGCATGTGATCCCCTACACTGCAACGCAGGCCGTGGTGAATCCGTCTAGTCACAGGCGACTTTGCCCAATTCTATTCGAGCGTCGCTGTTCCTGATGCTCGATCACCAGCCGTCATAGGAGATACCGATGCGCCCGATACCCCTATTGCTCGCGAGTACCGCGCTTTGTGCGTCATTGATGCCAGCCTTGGCCATTGGCCAGGACAGCGGCTCGGTCGAGACCCAGGCGCCCAATGCCGCAAATCAGCAGCCGGCCTTTGACGGCCAGACCCGCGCGCCGCAGCCGGCAGAAAGTCCCGAAGTCGAGAGGACGGTCATCGCAGAGAACTTGCCGCAACTCTGGGCCATGGAATTCCTTCCCGATGGCCGAATGCTGGTGACCACCAAGGCGGGCGACATGCATATCGTGACCGCCGAAGGCGAAGTTGGCGAGCCCATTTCCGGCGTGCCTGAGGTCGATGCGCGCGGCCAGGGCGGACTGCTCGATGTAGCGCTGGCGCCGGACTATGAAACATCAGGCCGGATCTACTTCTCGTTCTCCGAGCCGCGCGAAGGGGGCAATGGCACGAGTGTTGCGCATGCCGTCTTGACGCCCGATGACGCCAATGGCGGCGCACTCGAGGATCTGAAAGTCATCTTCCAGCAGATGCCGACTTATGATGGCGACAAGCATTTCGGTTCGCGTCTGGTCTTTGCGCCGGATGGCGCCTTGTTCGTTACTGTTGGCGAGCGCTCCGACGTAGAAACGCGCAACCAGGCGCAGGATATTGGCAGCGGTCTCGGCAAGGTCTTCCGCATCGATGCTGAAGGCGCGGCTCTTCCGGACAATCCCTTCATCGAGACGGAAGGCGCGCTGCCCGAAATCTGGAGTCTGGGCCACCGCAACATGCAGTCAGCGGCCCTTGATGGCGAGGGACGTCTCTGGACCGTCGAACATGGCCCCAAGGGCGGCGATGAGCTCAATCGGCCGGAAGCCGGCGTCAATTATGGCTGGCCTGAAGTGACCTATGGCATCGACTATAGCGGTGCGCCAATCGGCGAGGGTATTACTGCAACCGAGGATACGACACAGCCGGTCTATTATTGGGACCCGGTTATCGCCCCGTCCGGCATGGCCTATTATGACGGCGCTGAATTTCCGGAATGGAATGGCGCCTTCCTGATCGGTGGCCTCGTGACCAAGGGCGTCGTCATCGTGCATCTCGACGGCGATCAAGTTGCCTCGGAGGAACGGGTGCCGCTTGAAGCCCGCGTGCGCGACGTCAGAGTTGGCCCAGATGGCGCCGTCTATGCGGTGACCGAGAACCCTGACGCCGGGACGTCCTCAATCCTACGCCTAAGCAAAGCTACTTCCTAAATGAGACACTCTGGCGAGGCGTCCGCGCCTCGCCACTTTCTTCTCGCCATTACCGCCGATTAGCTCGCGATTCCGGCCCGTTCCTTCGGTTAGACACGACCGATGCCAAGCCAACTTTCGACCGAAGCAGATTTGGCTTAGGCTCAAAACATACGAGCGATCAGGGAACGCGTCATGTCGAGCACCGAACACCAGCCTGAAAATATGCGAAGCTTCGACGCGATTATCGTCGGCGCTGGTCAGGCTGGGCCCTCTCTCGCTGGACGCCTCAATGATTCAGGGATGAAGGTCGCGATCATCGAACGCGACCTCGTTGGCGGCACCTGCGTCAACACAGGCTGCAAACCGACCAAGACCCTAGTCGCCAGCGCCTATGCTGCCCATCAGGCACGTCGTGGCGGGGATTACGGTTTTTCTCGAAGCGACGTTACGATCGACATGCCCGCGGTCGCCGCCCGGGCGCGAAAAGTCATTATGGACTCGCGTCAAAGCAACGAAGACTGGCTCTCGAGCATGCCGAATGTCGAACTGATCAGGGGGCATGCGCGGTTTGACGGACCCAAAACCATCACCGTTGGCGGCACGCGCATGACTGCGCCAAAAATCTTCCTCAATGTTGGAGCCCGGGCCTTTATTCCGGATATGCCCGGCATTGAGAACGTTCCGTATCTCACCAATTCGGAGATCATCGCGCTCGACGAACTGCCCAGGCATCTCGTCGTCGTGGGCGGCAGCTATATCGGGCTTGAATTTGCGCAGATGTATCGTCGCTTTGGCGCGGAGGTAACGATCATCGAGCGCTCCGACCGGTTGATTTCTCGGGAAGACAAGGACGTCTCCGAAGCCGTTCAAGAGATCCTCGAAGCCGAGGGTATAACGGTGCGCACTGGCGTGAATTGCATCGCCTTTAGCAAGCACGATGCGGATGTCGCTGTATCCATCGAATGCCAAGTCAATTCGTCACCAATCGTCGGCAGCCACGTATTGGTGGCGGTCGGCCGCATGCCGAACACGGATGATCTCGGTCTCGACAAGGCCGGCGTCACGGTTAACGAGCGTGGCTACATCACTGTCGACGATCGGCTCGAAACCAATGTTCCGGGGATCTGGGCCTTGGGGGACTGCAACGGCAAGGGCGCCTTTACGCACACAGCCTACAACGACTTCGAGATCGTCGCCGCCAATCTGCTCGACGGGGAGGATCGCCGTGTGAGCGACCGTCTCCTTGGCTATGCCCTCTATATCGACCCTCCGCTGGGCAGAGTGGGCATGACCGATGTGGAGGCGGAAAAGACCGGCCGCCGGCTGCTCTATTCCAAGCGTCCGATGACCCGCGTTGGCCGAGCTGTCGAGAAAGGCGAAACACAGGGATTCATGAAGGTTGTTTCCGACGCTGAAACGAACCGGATCCTCGGCGCAGCTATTCTCGGCACGGGGGGCGATGAAGCCATTCACGGCATTCTCGACATGATGAATGCAGATCAACCCGTGGATGTGCTTCGGTGGGCAGTGCCTATCCATCCGACTGTTTCGGAACTAGTGCCAACCTTGCTGCTGGAACTTGCTCCGAAGTGATGGGCTGCCCCCCCTAGAGCGGCTCAGCCGTTAGCTGGCCAGCACGCCGCCGGTCAGTGGCCGGGGCGCGCCCGTCGTCGTGGGAAAGCTGATGGGCAGGCCGCGCAGGACACGAACGGCCAGGAGGGCGAAACATTCTGCTTCGATAGCATCGCCGCGCCAGCCTACCGCTTCTGCAGGGACTGCGTCGACATGGGCGCGTGATTTGAGCATTGACATGATTGCGGGGTTATGACGCCCGCCGCCCGCAACGATCAGGCGGTCGGGGCGCTGTGGCAGGAGGTCGAGTGCCTTGCCGACGGCGCCGGTGGTGAAGGCCGTCAGGGTCGCGGCGCCGTCTTCGGCGCTGAGGCCTTCGGCCATCGAGGCCAGAAAATCGAAGCGGTCGAGCGACTTTGGGTAGGGCGCCGAGAGGTAGGGATGGGTCAGGAGCTGCGCGAGCCGCTCTTCATCGACTTTGCCCCCCAAAGCCATGGCACCATCGACGTCCATCTCGCCCAGCCCAAGACTTTTGATGAAATCGTTGATCGGCGCATTGGCTGGGCCGGTATCAAAAGCGATGAGCGTATCGGCGCCATCCCAATAAGTCACATTGGCGACGCCACCGAGATTGAGCACGGCGGTCTTGCCGTCCGTGGCGCCGATCTTGCGTAAAAGGGCTTGATGATAGAGCGCCGCCAGCGGGGCGCCCTGCCCGCCTGCGCGCACATCAGCGGAGCGGAAATCATAAGCGACCTTGATCCCCGTCAGCTCATGCATGAGCGCGCCATTGCCGAGCTGTCGGGTTGCGCCGATCCGGCCCGGTTGCGGCGCGCGATGAAGGACCGACTGACCGTGAAAACCGATGATCCCGACGTCGGAAGGGCTAAGGCCGGTTTGAGCCAAAAGGTCCAGCACTGCTGCCGATTGTGCCCGGGTCAGCGCCTCTTCGGCTTCAGCAAAGATGGCCGGGTCAGCGCCGGAAAAATTCCACTGCCGCGCCTGTGCCAGAGTTTCGGCAAGCAGGTCGCAGATCCATCGGGGATAAGGCGCCAGCGTATAGGCGCCAAATTCCGCGATGGTTTCGCCATCGGTGCGCAGGATCGCAACGTCGATATTGCCATCGAGCACAGTGCCGGTCATCAGACCCACGGCCCAGATCGGTTCCATTCGCGTCTCTCTAAAAGGCGTTGATCGCGTCGCCCACGGCACGCCGCAGCGTCAGGATGCCGCTATCGAAATGGCGCGTCGGATGCACGCGGTTGGTCAGCAGCGTCCAGGCGTGGCCGCGCTCGAAATCGATCCAGATGCCCGTGCCGGTAAAGCCGGTGTGCCCGATGGTCTCTCTGGAATTGAGTTCGCCACCGGACCATCCCTCATAGGGCAGCTCCCAGCCATGGGTGCGTCTACTCGAAAGCGGCGTCCGGATCAAAGCATCGGGCCCTGCCGCCACCAGCTTGCCAATGGCGAAATCGAGCACGCTCGACACGGTGCCGAAAAGGCCGGCATTGCCCGCGCCCTGAAGCGCCGAGCAATTGTCGTCATGCACTTCGCCCACAAGCACCCGGTGACGCCAATAACAGTCTTCCGTCGCGGCGGCCGTCATCTGGTCGGCAGACCAGGCGAATCCCGGCCCTGGATCCATGTCGCGGATCCATTTTCCAGCGATGCGTTCGAGCGCGATGCCAAGGAGGATGAAGTTGATATCGGAATAGACCGCCGGACCCGCCGGAAATTCATGCTGCAGCAAAAAGGTGCGAAGGAGATCGGGGTCGCGCCCAAAGGTATAGAGCGGGAAGACCGCGGGGTAAGGCGTCTGGTGACCGAGGCACTGACGGAAGGTGATTTTCCGCTCCCAATTGTCGAGATTGTAGTGCCGATAGTCGGGAATGATGCTGATGAGCGGTGCGTCGAGATCGATGCGCCCCGCTTCTGCGAGCGCCAGGATGCGCTCGGTGGTGAAGATGACCTTGGTCAGCGAGGCGAGGTCGAACCAGATCTCTTCGGTCATCGGGCGAGCGGTCGGCACGGTCTGCGCCTGACCGATGGCGCGCACGGCGCGATTGCCGCTACTATCGACGACGCCCAGCACGCCGCCGGGAATGCGGCCGCTTTGCATGGAGGCTTCGAGATGCACGAAAGCGCTGTCGAGTTTTGTCGCCACTGACGTCATGCGTACCGTCTAAACCGCTGGAAAAGGACGATAGAAGTGGTTGTCGCCGGCCTGCGCGGTTTCCGGCTGCGGCCGAGCGGAGAGCGTCCGGATTTCCTCAACCCGCCCGAGCTCGTCGGCAAACCGGACATCGTCGAAGCGTCGATCGGGGTCGGGAACGGCGGAGAGCAGCAGGCGCGTATAGGGGTGCCGGGGATCGTCCAGAACCCTATCGACCGCACCCCATTCGACGATCTGGCCGGCATACATGACCATGATATCATCGGCGACATAGCGCGCCGTAGCGATGTCGTGGGTGATATAAAGAAGAGCGAGCTTGAGCTCTGCCTTCATGTCGTTGAGGAGATTGAGAATGCCCTGGCGCACTGAGACGTCGAGCATCGAGGTCGGCTCATCGGCAACGATGACCTGAGGGTTCACGGCGAGCGCCCGGGCGATGGAGATGCGCTGGCGCTGGCCGCCAGAAAGCTCGTGCGGAAATTTCGGCATAATGAGCTGCGGGTCGAGTTTTACGCGCTCAAGCAGTTCGACGATCGCTGCCTGCCGCTGTGCCGCAGTCAGCCCCTTTTGATGCAGCTTGAGCGGGCGCTCAAGATGATAGCGGATCGTATGCGTCGGATTGAGCGAGGCAAATGGATCCTGAAACACCATCTGCACCGAGGATCGATAGTCGCGCAGCGCCTTGGCGTCGCTCTTACCGAGGGGCACGCCGCGGAAAAGCAGGCGCCCTTCGTCTGGGGCATATTCGCGCATGATCAGGCGAGCGGCCGTGGTCTTGCCGGAACCCGATTCTCCGACCAGCGCCAGGGTGCGGCCGGGATGGAGCGCGAAGCTGACGGCGCGCGCGGCATAGACGGGCTTGTCGGCGCGGCCGAAAACCTTGGTGACATTATCGAGCGTCAGGATGGCGTCGCTCATAGCACTGGCTCCCGGCGCGTCTGCTCGCCATGGAGTTTGGGCATCGAAGCCCAGAGCTGCTGCGTATAGGGATGTTGCGGGTGGCGATAGATGGTCTGGGCGTCGTTGACCTCGACCAGTTCGCCCTCGAGCATGATGCCGATGCGATCGCTCACCTGCACCATCAGGCCGAGATCATGGGTGATGAACAGCACCGAAAAGCCGAGCTTTTTGCGCAGCACGTCAATGCGCTGCAGGATTTCGCGCTGCACCACAACGTCGAGTGCGGTTGTCGGCTCGTCCATGATCAGAAGCTTGGGGTTGAGCGCCAGGCAAATGGCGATGACGATGCGCTGGCGCATGCCGCCCGAACACTGGTGCGGATAATTGTCGAGCCGCTCGGGCGCGATATCGACGAGCTTCAAGAGTTCGGTCGCGCGAGCGTGGGCTTCGGCGCGGCTAATCGGGCCATGGGCGCGCAGCACATCGTAAAACTGCGCTTCGATGGTCAGGACCGGATTGAGCGAGTTCATGGCGCTCTGGAACACCATGGCGACTTCCCGCCAGCGGAATTTTCTTAAGTCCGCGTCGTTGAGGCTGAGGACGTCGCGCCCGGACACCAGGATTTCGCTGCCCGTGCGGATCAGGGCCGGTGGCCGATGGAGACGGCTGACGGCGAAGGCGATCGTCGATTTGCCGCAGCCGGATTCTCCGGCAAGCCCAAAAAACTCGCCGGGCGCGATGTCGAAGCTGACATTCTTGACAGCGTGAAAATTGGTTTCGGCGCCGACATAGTCGATGTTGAGATTGCGGACGGAGAGGACCGGATCGCTCATAGCTTGCCCTCGCCGATGCGGACCATGCGGGTCCAGCGATTGAGCATGCCGCCTGTCCGCAGCCGCGGATTGGCGATTTCGTCGATCGCGAAGTTGAGGAGTGCCAGGCCAAGTCCGAGGAAGGCGAGAGCAAAGCATGGCGCGAGAATATCCCACCAGGCGCCGACCGAAAGCGCGGCCGAGTTCTGCGCATTGTAGAGCATGATGCCCCAGGAGACGGTGTTGGGATCGCCGAGGCCAAGGAATTCGAGCGTCGCCTCGGTGATGACGGCGAAAATGACCGAGCCGATGAAATTGATGCCGACGATGGAAATCAGGTTCGGGAAAATCTCGAACAGCATGATGCGCCAGCTTGGCTCACCCAGCATTTCGGCCGATTTGACGAAGTCGCGCTGCCGGATCGAGAGGGTTTCGGACCGCGTGACGCGCACGCCCCAGGCCCAGGAGGTGAAGCCGAGGATGATGGCGATCACCATTGGGCTTGCTTGACCGATGAAGGCGGCGAGGACGAGCAGCAGCGGCAGGTTGGGGATGACCAGCACCATATTGGTGAAGAAGTTGATGACCTCGTCGACCACGCCACCCTTATAGCCCGCGATGATGCCGAGCACGGTGCCGATGACGGTGATGAGGAGCCCTGCCCCGAACCCGACGGCGAGCGAAACGCGTGCGCCATGGACAAGACGCGAGAAGACGTCGTGCCCAAGGCGCGTCGTGCCCATCCAGTGATCCCAGCTCGGTGCCTGATGCGGCCGCCCGACGCGGCGGGTGGGGCTATATTCGGTCAGGAGCGGCGCGAAGATCGCTACCAGCACGATGATCGTGAGGATGATGAGGCCGACCAAGGCCTTCTTGTTATTGAGCAACTGCCTCAGGAGCTTCATGGCGTCAGGCCTTCTTGAGGCGCGGATCGAGCAGCACATAGCTGAGATCGACCACGAAATTTGATATGAGCATCGCGGCGGTCATGATCAGGAGCTGGCCCTGGATGACCGGATAATCGCGCGCGATGATCGCCTGGTAGAGCGTGTTGCCGAGGCCGGGATAGTTGAACACCACCTCGGTGACGAGCGAACCGCCCAGGATCGTGCCGATGGCGATGGCAAGGCTCGATACCGTGGGCAGCAGCGCGTTGCGCGCCGCATACCAGAGCATGACATTGTTGTCGGAGAGCCCCTTGGCGCGGGCCATGACGATATAGTCTTCGCCAAGCAAGTTGATCATGTTGTTGCGCATGGTCACGCCGAAGCCGCCGGTGAGCACGAAGACCAGCGTCAGCATGGGCAGTGTGCCGTGATAGAGCACGCTCGAAATATAGGTCCAGTTCCAGGCGGGATCGATCAGCGGGTTTGCGGCATAGCCGTTGGGAAACCAGCGCAGCGTATAGCCAAAGATGAAGAGCATGATCAGCGAAACGACCACGGCCGGCACCGAGCTCGAAAAGATCGCGCCGAGCGAAATGACGGAGTCGACGAGCCGTCCGCGGCGCCAGGCGGCAAAAATGCCGAGGAAACTGCCAAGGGTGAAGCTGATGATGGTGGCAATGCCCATGAGCCCGAGCGTCCAGAGCAGCGCGCGACCCAAAAGCTCGGTGACAGGCAGCGGGAAATACTTGATCGAACGGCCGAGATCGCCGGTGAACACACTCTGCAGATAGGCAAAATACTGCTCGTGGAGCGGCGCGTCGATAAAACCAAAGGTCAGCTTCAGCGCATTGAGATTTTCGAGCGATAGCTCGGCGCCAGCGCTTGCGAACATGATCTCGATGGGATCACCGGGCATCAGGCGCGGCAGAAAGAAATTGATGGTCGCAGCAACCAGAAATGCTGCGAGATAGAACGCCAATCGCCGCAACAAGAAGGCCATGCTGTGGTGTTCCTTTCTGGCCGCTGTGTCGACCGGGCACTGACGAAGTTCCTCCCCGATCGCGGGAAGGATTGGGGTGGGTCAGCGCCTCAACGCCGCCCCGCCCCAAAAGATGAGATGAGAAAGCCGAAAACCTTACTGGGCGACCGGTTCGAGATCGAGCAGTTGCAACAGACGCGCAGGGTTCGTCACCGAGACGGCCGGCGCATATTTCGGATCTTCAGCACTGGCCCAACCGGTCCAACGGGTCGTGTTGTACTGGAAGAAGGACGGGCTGTTGTAGAGCGGGATGATCGGCAGGGCCTCGGCGATGAGAAGCTGGACCTGATCCATGATCGCCTTCTGCTCAGCCGGATCCTTGATTGTCGTATATTTCTTGAGAAGCTCGACCACTTCGGCATTTTCCCAATGCGGCGCGGTAAAGCGGCTCTTGCCGAAATCAGCAGGGTTAAACGAGCGGATATAGGGCAGATAGGGGTTCGATGCCGCCGCCAGCGAGTTGAGCGTCAACTCGAAATTGCCCGCGATCAGGTCGGACGTCCAAACAGCTGCTTCCGGGGTCGAGAGCGACACGTTGATGCCCGCTTCCTGGAACGTTTCCAAGGCGATCTGCACCGCGTCGATCCAGTCGGTCCAGCCATTGGGCACCTTGAAATCGAGTTCGAGCGGCGTGCCATCGGGATTGTCGCGGAAACCGTCGCCATCGGCATCGACATAACCGGCTTCATCAAGCACCGCCATGCCGGCTTCGAGGTCGAACTTGCCATATTGGCCGAACTGCGTTTCGACTTCCGGATTGGCGAAGGCAGCATAGAGCTCGCCGAGACCCGAGGGGTCTTCGTTGAGGAGCGGATAGCCATAGCCTGCAATGTCGACGATCGCTTGGCGATCGACCAGCATACTGAGGGCGCGGCGGAAGCTCACATCGTTGAAGGCCTTGCGCGCGTTTTCGTCCGGCGAAACCTGCGACATCTGCATCGACACGAGGCTCGAGGGCGTGAACCAGTATTTGTGGTGCTCGGGATCCTTCGCGACGAAGGTGTTATCGATGTCGGGAATGAAGCTCGTACCCCAATCGAGACTGCCGTCGGCCAAAGCGGCGAGCACCTGCGGATTATCCGCAAGCTGCGGCATGCGGAGGCAATCGACGGCCAGATTGTCGGCGTCCCAATAGTTTGGATTGCGGCACTGCTCGTAGACCTGCGGGGTGAAGCGGGTGATCTCCGTCATCGGGCCCGAGCCAACCGGGTTTTCATTGGCGAAGGTGACCGGATCAGCCACTTCGGACCAGATGTGCTCAGGCACGATCGGCATGCCCACAATGGTATTGGCAATGAGCGAATTGGCTTCGGTCAGATTGAAGCGCACGGTGCGATCGTCGACCTTTTCGACCGATGCGATCTGCGGCGTGATCGAGATGAAGTCGAGCGCCGGGAATTTCTTGATGTAGTCGTAGGTAAAGAGCACGTCGTCGGCGGTGAAATCCTCGCCGTCGGACCATTTCAGGCCATCGCGCAGCGTGAACGTGATCGACATCAGATCGTCGGCCAGCTCAAAACTTTCGGCAAGCCGGTAGTTCGGTTCGTTGCCCTGCAGGCGGTTGAAAACGACCAGCGGCTCGTACAGGAAATCCTGGGTCGTGTAGCGCGCCGACGTCTGGCTGAACGGGTTGAAATTGCGAACGAAGGTCGTGACCTGTTCGGACGCCAGGGTAAGCACCTTGCCGCTATCCTGCGCATAGACCGGTGTTGCCAGGGCAAGCACGGCCAATGATGTCGTCGCAATAAAACTCAATTTACGCATCGGGGTCTCTCCTTGCTCAGCAACGCCGCCTCAGGCGAAGCCGTTCTCCTCGAAAATTTTCTCCACCTCGGCGTGGAGGGCTTTGGTGTCGGCGCGCCGGTTGCCGAGCCGCTGTTCCGCACGGGCGACACGCGCCGAGGTGGCATGCGACATGACACGGGCGGCTTTGGCGGCAGCTTCGCTCGCCGCAAGATCGCCTTGGCTGTGGAGGGCGATATCGTAACCGGCATCGAGCGCCGCGCGGACGCGATCGGACCAACTGCCCGAAAGAGCATCCATGGTCAGGCAATCGGTGATCAGCACGCCGTCATAGTTGAGCACTGTGCGAATGAGGTTGCACACGCGCGGCGAGATCGAGGCCGGCAAATCTGGATCGATCTTTGAAAAGATCAGATGCGCGACCATGGCCCAGGGGCTGTCCTTGAGCCGGATGAAGGGCAGGAAATCGCTGTCCATCATTTCGTCGACGCTCGCGTGGACCACGGGCAGATCGTGGTGCGGGTCGACATCGACGCGGCCATAACCGGGTATGTGCTTGATGATGGGCATGGAGCCCACTTCGAGCAAAGCGTCGACCACAACGCGGCCGAGTTCGGCAACCAGCTTGGGATCGGCGCTGAAAGAGCGGGACGAAATGATGTCATGCGTGCCGGCGCGCGCGAGATCGACAACCGGCGTCGCGCCGCTGCCGATCCCGAGTTCGGTCATCATCGACCCCATCGCGAGAGTGGACTGCCTTAGCGCATGTTTGGCAAGGTCCAGATCCTTCTTGGCCAGAGCGCCGAAGTGACCGATGGGGCGGAAGAGCGGCCAATTGCCGTTGTCGAGCCGCTGCACGCGGCCACCTTCCTGATCGATATAAACAGGCGCATCTTCCCGGCCGACGGCGTCCCGGAACTGACCGACGAGGCGCCGGATTTGCTCGGGATTATCGAGATTGCGCTTGAAGAGAAAAAGGCCAAAGGGATTGGCGTCACGAAAGAACCCGACTTCCGAAGCCGAGAGCTCAAGCCCGGGCATACCAACGAAAAGGGCGAGTGGTGTCGACATTTTCAGCAACCTCACCCAGCCGCGCGCGGCAATTGCTGCGCGGCGGCCCGGCGCAGGAAGCCGTCGGCATGAACGAGCGCTGCCTCACCCTCTGCCGCGTTCATTCCCGTGAGCGCCATGAGGATGGCAAGCTTGACGTTGTTCTTGGCGGATTTGAGGAATTGTTCGGCTGCCTCGCTTGAACAATCGGTGGCATCGATGAGGATGCGGCTGGCGCGGGCGAGCAGCTTTTCATTGCTGACCGACAGGTCGACCATCAGGTTTTCGTAGGATTTGCCGATGCGGATCATGCTAGCCGTGGTCAGCATGTTGAGCACCAGCTTTTGCGCCGTGCCTGACTTTAGCCGGGTCGAGCCAGTCAGGGCCTCAGGACCGACGACGGGCGAGATCGCGATATCGGCCATCGCCGCGATCACTGAATCCGGATTGCACGATAGCGCCACCGTGACCGCGCCGACCCGCTTGGCATAGTCGAGACCGCCGATGACATAGGGTGTGCGACCGCTGACGGCGATGCCGACGACCACGTCCCGTTTGGTCACACCGATTTTTTCAAGATCGCGCCGCCCCTCGTCGCGCGAGTCTTCTGCGCCTTCGATCGGGTAACGGAGGGCTCGATCGCCGCCGGCGATCAGTCCGATAACCATGCCTTCGGGCACGCCAAAGGTTGGGGGACATTCGGAGGCATCGAGAACGCCGAGGCGCCCGCTGGTGCCGGCGCCCATATAGATGAGACGCCCGCCATGGCGGAATGCCTCGACCACATGATCGACGGTGGCGGCAACCTGCGGCAGCACCTTTTGCACGGCGTCGGCTACATGATGGTCCTCGCGATTCATCGCGCCGACGATCTCGATCGAGCTCATCAGATCGATCTGCATCGTCTCGGGATTGCGCGCCTCGGAAACGAGCTGTTCCAGCTCAGCCATCAGCGTGGTTCTTGCCATGTGCACAATGCTCTCGTTCACCGGCAAGGCTAGAAGCGATTATTCCGACTGTCAATTCCATGTGGAATATTGTATTCCATCAATGGATTGTTCCACAGGCTGGCAGCGCGATAAGCCGCTGCAATGCCAGTTGCATTTTGAAACGTCTCGGCTTTAGTCCTCCCCGGCGGGGACCAGGGTCGGCGCCGGTTCGAGGGAAGTCGCATGTCTGTTCTCAAAGTGTTGAGCGCCCAACTCGACAGCATGACCCAGGCCGATCGGCAGATCGCGCAGTTCATCATCGAAAACCCCGAAAAGATGCTGACGCTCTCCTCCGCAGCGCTGGCGGAAGCGACGGGGCGCAGTCAATCGAGCGTCGTCAAGTTTAGCCAGAAACTTGGCTATGGCGGCTATCAGCAGCTCAAGCTTGCTGTGAACAAAGCCAAGGCCATGGAGTGGCACACGCCGGGTGGCGTCATCCACGGCACGATCGAGGCGGCCGACAGCTACGTCACCATTTTGCAGAAGCTGATCGGCTCGAAACTGCTTTCGATGCGCGAAACGCTGGCGGCCAACAACGAGAAAACCATCGATTCCGCACATGAAGCCCTGGTCAGCGCCCGAAAGATCCAGCTTGCCGGGGTCGGCGCATCCTCTCTGGTTGCCAAGGATTTTTCCTATAAACTGCTGAAATTAGGCCGGATCGCGCTGATCGACAGCGATAGCCATATTCAGATTTCCAATGCTTCGGCGCTGAATGAAGCGGATGTCTTGCTGGCGCTCTCTTATTCCGGCCGCAGCATGGAAACCCTGCGCATTGCCGAGATTGCCAAGCAACGCGGCGCGAAAGTCATTTCCATGACAGGGCTGCAGCCCAATCCCCTGCTCGACCTTGCCGACATTCATCTCTTCACCGTCGCCGACGAAGAACGCGTCCGCTCTTCCGCCATCACCTCGCGTGACGCGCAGCTCATGCTGATGGACATGCTGTTCATCCTGATGGTGCGGCAGCAGACCGACGCTCACGACTTCATCCATAATTCCGAAAACGCGGTCACCGTGCTCAAGGTCCGCTGACGGTTACGCTTCTGTAATCGGATATTCTTGACACGATCGATTTTAGGAATTTAGTATTCCTCCCGACAGATCAGCAATGATCCTGTCAAGGATCTGCGTGGGGCGGATCGGGATGGAGAGAATACGTGGCCCAGCTGTCGCTTCGTGGCATCAAGAAGCGTTTTCGCGATACCGAAGTGCTGCATGGCATCGATCTCGAGATCGGCGACCGCGAATTCGTCGTTTTTGTCGGCCCCTCGGGATGCGGCAAGTCCACGCTGCTGCGCCTGATCGCCGGCCTCGATCCCATCAGCGACGGCGAGTTCGTTCTCAACGGCCACCGCATGAACGATGTCGCCCCGTCCCGGCGCGGTATCGCCATGGTGTTCCAGTCCTACGCGCTCTATCCGCATATGGACGTTTACGAAAACATGGCTTTTGGCGCCCGCCTCATGGGCCTCGACAAGCCCGAGGTCGAGCGCCGCATCGCCGAAGCGGCGCAGATGCTGCGGCTCGAGGCGCTCCTCAAGCGCAAGCCGCGCGAACTTTCCGGCGGCCAGCGCCAGCGCGTCGCCATCGGCCGCGCCTTGGTGCGCAAGCCCGACGTGTTTCTCCTCGATGAGCCGCTGTCCAATCTCGATGCGGCGCTCCGCTCCGAAGTGCGGCTCGAAATCGCCAAGCTCCATCGCGAGATCGGCGGCACCATGATCTATGTGACGCATGATCAGGTGGAGGCCATGACCCTCGCCGACAAGATCGTCGTCATGAACAATGGCCGGATCGAACAGGTCGGCTCTCCCCGCGAACTCTACGAGACGCCCGCCAACACTTTTGTCGCGACCTTTATCGGCTCGCCGCGCATGGCCCTGGTGGATGTGACGCGCGATGGCGACCGGCTGGTCCTTGCAAATGGCGGCTCGATTTTGGTCGGCAACATGTCTGGCCCTGAAACCCTGAAGCTAGGGCTGCGGCCCGACACGGTCCAACTTGTTCGAGGCGCCAGCGCCGAAGGCTTTGCCGGTCGCGTCGAATATACCGAATATCTCGGCGACAACGCCTATGTCTATGTGCGGCTCGCCGATGGCAAACTGCTGTCGGCCCGCACCGCCCCCAATGATCTTTATGCGCCCGACGAGGCCGTGACTGTCACGGTCGCGCCTGGGCCCGCGCATTATTTTTCTGCCGAGGATGGCCGACGGCTGACACCCTGATCCGGTTCGCCTGAGACATCTGCAAGACGTTTTCAAGGGAAGGGAATACAGATGAAAACCATAGTGCGTGCCGGAACTCTACTCAGCGCCTTGCTCATTGCCGCCCCCGCCTTCGCCCAGGACCTGACATTCTGGAGCTGGCGCCAGGAAGACCGCGCTGCTTACGAGCAGTTCATCGACACATTCGAAGCGGCCAATCCGGGCATCACGGTCAAGTTCGAAACGTTCGAGGCGACCAATTACAACACGATCCTTTCGACCGCCCTTGCGGGTGGAACGGGTCCGGACGTGATGATGGTGCGCGCCTATGGCGGGCTCGAAAACGTCGCCGTCGCTGGCTATCTCGAAGAGCTGACGACTGAAAGCGTCCCGGCCCTTGCCAATTTCGCCGAACCGGCACTTGCCGCCGAAAGCGTGCGGGCCGACGGCAAGATCTACGCTGTCCCATTCGCCAGCCAGACCCAGCTCGTCATCTACAATTCCAAGATCTTCGCTGATAACGGCATCGAAGAGCCCCAGACCTGGGACGACCTGATGGCTGCGAGCCAGAAGCTCAAGGACGCCGGCATCATCCCCTTTGCCAATGGGACCGCCACCGCCTGGCAGAATGAAACCGTGACCTTCGGGCTCGGTTCCTCGCTCATGGGCAAGGCCTTTTACGACGAGCTGATGGCCGGCACCGCGGACTTCACCGATGCCCGCTTCACTTCAGCTCTCGCCTCGGTCAACGAACTGGCGCAGGACTATTTCCCCGATGGCTTCATCGGCCTCGACTACCCCTCGGCCCAGCAACTCTTTTCGTCTGGCATGGCCGCCATGTTCGTTGGCGGCTCCTATGAGCTGGCAACCTTCAAGACACAGAACCGGGATATCGAAATGGGCGTCTTCGCCGCCCCCGGCAAGACTGCGGAGGACGCCAAGCTCGTCGGCCTCTATTTCGATGGTGGCTATGCAGTCAACGCCGCCTCGCCCAACAAGGAAGCGGCGATCACCTTCGTCAATTATCTGGCAAGCCCGGAATTCGGCCAGGCCTTTGCCAATACGCTCAACAACATCTCGACCATTCCGGGCGTCACCTTCGACAACCCGCTGCTGGCCGAAGTCAACGACCTCAACAAGTCCTCGATCCCCTACCTGATGCTCGCCCATTTCCGTTATGGCGAACCATCGGGCTCGGTGCTGATACAAGGTGAGATGCAGAAGCTGTTCTCGGGTGAAACCACGCCCGAAGCCATCGGCGAAGCGCTGACCACCGGACTTGCTGCCTGGTACGAGCCCTTCAAGAAATAAGGCGGCCCTCCCTCCGCCTCGGGGGTGGCCATAAGGTCACCCCCAATCCTACCTCAGCGAGCCTTTGATGCCCCAATTTCGGATGACCGGCCGCGGACTTTGGATCACGGCACTGATCGTGCCGCCGCTGTGCTTCGTGGCGCTTTTCATCGTTTATCCGATCATCTCGGCCTTTGCTTATGCCTTCTTCGACTGGCAGGGATTGAAGCGCCTCGACTTCGTCGGCCTCGAGAATTTTCATACGGTGCTGTTCGTCGAGCCCTATCGCAGCTGGACGCTCAACGCCTTCAAGAACAATATCATCGTCTTCTTCGCGCTCATGGTGCTGCAGAACGGGCTCGGCTTCATCCTCGCCTATGCGCTCTGGCGCGAACTGCCCGGCGCGCGCTTCCACCGCATCGCCGTATTTCTGCCGGTGGTGCTCTCGACGATCATCGTCGCCTATCTCTTCAAGCTCTTTTATCACCCGCTCTTTGGCCTGGTGAATATCAGCCTCAAAAGCATTGGCCTCAGCGAATGGGCCCAGCCCTGGCTCGGCCAATCCGGCACCGCCCTCTGGAGCATCATCGCAGCGCAGGCCTGGCACATGGTCGGCTTCCCGACCCTGGTGTTCCTCGCCGGCATGCAGCGGATTCCCAGCGAAATTCTCGATGCCGTGCGCATGGAAACCGAGAGCGAATGGGTCAAGATCACCAAGATCGTCTGGCCGCTGGTCGCCCCGAGCGCCACGATCGTGTTCACGCTGCTCTTCGTCGGCGCCTTCAACTGGTTTGAGCTGCCCTATATCATGGGCGGCCTCGATGGCTCGCCGTTCGGTTCGACCGACGTGCTGGGGCTCTATTTTTACCGCACTGCCTTTGGCAATGTCTCTTCCGGCCAACAAGACTTCGGCCTGGGTTCTGCGCTGGCCGTCCTCATCTTCATCTTCATCGCGGCCATTGCCGCTGTCATCACCACCCGCCTGCGCGCCCGGGAAATTCAGCTATGAGCGTGACGACGACCAACTACTATGATCGCAAGGGCATTCTCGGCACGCTTGGCCGCGATGGCCTTTTGCAGATCATCCTTATCGCCAACACCATCCTGATGCTGGCGCCGATCGTCATCATGGTGTTCTCGGCCTTCAAGACCACACCGCAGATTTTTCAGTCGCCGTTTGGCATTCCCGATTTCACCCAGGTCCAGAACTTCATCAAGATCTGGTCGGAAACCAACTTCCTGCGCTACCTGCTCAATTCCTTCGTGGTTACCGGCGCATCGATGGTGCTGATCCTGACGCTAGGCACCATGGCCGCCTATGCCATCGGCCGCTATGCCTTTACCGGCGCCAACTTCATCCTGATGTTTTTCCTGGCCGGGCTAACCCTGCCGTTAAAACTCGCCATCATCCCGCTCTTCATGCTGATGCGAGACCTGTCGATCCTCAATAATCAACTGAGCCTCATCTTCGTCTATACCGCCATGGGCCTGCCCTCGACGGTCTTCATCATGACCGGCTTCATCCGCACCCTGCCCAATGAACTTGAGGACGCCGCTCGCATGGACGGCGCTTCGGAAGCGCGCATCATGTGGTCGATCATGCTGCCGCTGGTGCGCCCGGCTATGGTCATCGCCGGTATCCAGAATATCGTGCCGATCTGGAACGACTTCTTTTTCCCCTTGGTCTTTATCCAGAACGACAGTTTGAAAACCCTGCCCCAAGGCCTCACCACGTTCATGGGCGAATACACGACCGACTGGGGCGTGCTGTTCTCGGGCCTAACGCTTTCGGCCGCGCCGATCATCATCATCTACATCGTCCTGTCCCGCCAGTTCATTGCGGGCATGACATCGGGCGCCATCAAATGATGCTGCAGAAGGGACTGGTCGTCTCCTGCCAGGCGCGTGCGGACAATCCCCTGCATGGGGCTCAATTCATGGGCGCTATGGCGCTTGCCGCACGCGATGGTGGCGCTGTCGCCATCCGTGCCAATGGTCCGGACGACATTGCGGTGGTCACCAAAGCCGGCCTGCCTGTGATCGGGATACACAAGGTCTTCTCGGAACATCACCCGGTCTACATCACGCCCGATTTTCAAACCGCAGCCGCTATTGTCGAAGCCGGAGCCAATATTGTTGCACTCGATTGCACTGAGCGGCCACGCGATGGCGAGCATCCGAGCGTCATGATCCGTCGCATCAAGGCGGAGCTGGGCGCTGAGGTCTTTGCCGATATTTCGACGGTGGAAGAAGGACTGAAAGCCGCTGACTGGGGCGCCGATTACGTCGCCACCACGCTTTCCGGCTATACCGAGGCCACCATGCCCAAACCAAGCGAACCGGACCTAAGATTGCTGGAAAATCTTGCTGCGCGCCTCACGGTGCCAGTTGTGGCCGAGGGTCGCTACAATACGCCCGATCTCGTGCGCCAGGCCTTTTCGGCGGGCGCGCATGCGGTGGTTGTTGGCACCATGATCACAAATCCCCGGGAAATCACGCGCAGTTTCGTGCAGCAGGGCGTGCCACGGTGAGAGAGACCTATCTCGGCCTTGATGTCGGCGGCACGGCAAGCCGATGGGTGGCCTGCGATAAGGCTGGGCAGGTGGTTGCGCGCGGCAGCGTCAATGGCGCCACCGCCCATGTTTTCAATCCGGCCGAGCGAGAGCGCCTCGGCACAGCCTTGGCGGAGGTCGGAAACGCGCTCGCCGCTGAAAACCTTCAGCCGATCGGGCTCGTGGGGGGCCTAACCGGCTTTGGAGCGGTCGCCACAGGGGAAGTCCAAGGCCTCATCAATCACGCGCTTGGGCTGAGGCCGGAGCAAATCCTCCTGACCGACGACATCGTCCTTGCCTTTGCGGCGCATTTCCAGCCGGGGCAAGGGCATCTGGTGTCCGCCGGAACCGGGTCTATCGGCGTTCACGTCGCGGCCGATGGCAGCATGACGCGGGTCGGCGGCAGAGGCATCCTCATCGATGATGCCGGCTCTGGCAGTTGGATTGCCCTGCATGCCCTCGACATCATCTACCGGACCCTTGATCGCACCGGTTCGTTTGCCGAGGTTCAAGCCTTGGCAGACGCGCTCTTTGCTCTGGTCGAGGGCATCGAATGGCATCATGTCCGCAAATATGTCTATGGCGGCGATCGTGGCCGCGTTGGCGCGCTGGCTGTCGGCGTGGCCCAGGCAGCGGAAGCTGGCGACGCGACGGCCCTCGCTATCCTCACGCAGGCTGGCGCCCATCTGGCGGAACTGGCTCAGGCCCTGCAAACCAGGGTTGGAGAACGGCCCGTCGCCTTCATCGGCGGTGTCTTAAAGCTTCACCCAGCGATCGGCGCTGAAATCAGAAAGCAGTTGGCCGGCATCACGGTCTCGGAACCAGCCACGGACACCGCTCTCGCTGCCGCACAACTCCAAAGTAACGAGACCGGGCGTCTTTGGCGGCCCATCCTCTCGCACAACGCCTGAGCATTGCGCGAGAGAGATTTGGACGGCTACTGGCAGCGATGAGTTTTGTCTCGCTGCCTCACCGGGAAGCCATTATTATCAGGCGAACAGAATATCCCGGATATGCGTCCAGCTTTCCGCATCGGTCGCGGTGAGCAAGAAGCCCTTGTTCTGAGCCGCGCTGTACGGTTCGCCACTTACGAACGCAGCATGGCCGCCCGCTTCGGCGTGGATCAGCACGCCGGCCGCGTGATCCCAGGGCATGACGCTCGCATTGAGGCAGAAGCTCATCGCCCCGGTCGCGAGCATGCGATATTCCCAGGCCGAGCAGCCCCATGTCGTGGTGCGTGAGAAGCGCAGGACGCGCTGCGCAAGCTCTAGCTGTAGTTCAGGCGCGAACATATGGAGCGGCACGAAACCGTTTAGGTCCGAAACGGGTCGGGGCTTGGCCACCGAAAGGCGGCTCGCCGCACCATCGGCGGCAACATGCCAGGCGCCCTGCCCCGGCCGGGCGACGATGAAATCGCCCAGCACCGGATAGTGGATGATGCCGGCAATGGTTTTACCTTCCTCGACAATGGCAAGGATCGACCCGAATGTTGGCGCGCCATGGGCAAAGTTCCAAGTACCATCGACAGGGTCGATAATGGCGACCAGCCCCGAGGCACCAATACCTTCAAGGACGGACCTATCCTCGGACACCGCCTCTTCACCCACGACCACGACGCCCGGGAGCCGCTCCACGAGCAGCCGGTTCAGGGCATGTTCTGCGGAAATATCGGCATCGGTCACCAAGTCATCGGGCGCTGTTTTGGCGCGCATGCTATCTGAGGTAATCGCCTGAAATCGGGGCAAAATCTCTTGTTCCGCCACCGTCCGCATGTCGGCCATCAGGGTTTTGAGCAGATCATCGCTGATTTCGGTCATGCACGTTTCTCGATGTAAGCTTTCAATGCCGCCGGCTGGTCGGTCTGGATGGCGCTGATACCAGCATCGATCAACCGTCCCCAAATTTTATCAGGGTCAGCCAGTGCGACGGTATCGGTCCACTCCCCGCTACTCGTCATATCGAGCGTGTTCTTCCAAAGCGCCATGCCCGCTGCCTCGAACGCCGCACGATTGCTCTCGATAGTCTCGATGTGATCGAAGCTGATTTCGCTCATGAAGGGTTTGATGCCGGACAGGAGCGCCAGCGTGTCACCGGTTCCGGTCTCGGTAAAGCGCGTCATGGCCAGAAACGGCACGCCGGAAATATCCTGCGCGTTGACCCAGTCGACGTGTTCTTGTGTGGTGACCGTGGTCTTGAGGTCCACATAGTCCGCAGCATTCATATCGCGCGCGCAGGCAGCCACTTCGGAAAATAGGCCTCGATCCTTCAAATCGAGATCGGCAAAGATATGCCCGCGGATGATTTCGAGCGCCTGCTTGAGGGTCGGCACGCGCTGGTCCGTCAGCGCCCGGCCGTCGCCACCATCATCGGCACGAAGCGCGATAGCCTGCAGCTCGGCGATCGTAAAAGTCTCGGCATCGCGATCAATCCCCGCCATGCGCAGCAATGTATCGTCGTGCATGAGGAACAATTCGCCATCAGCGCTCTTGCGCACATCGAGTTCGACGATGTCGACGCCGATCGCGATGGCATTCTCGATCGCCGCGAGGCTGTTTTCCGGCGCACCATGCCAGGCACCGCGATGGGCAACGATGGCGCAACGGCGCGTGGGATCGGCAATATAGTCTATGTAGGCCATTGGTCGTGCTTTCTTGGGAAATATCAGCGGCGCGTGGCGAGATAGGCTTTGAGAGCCGCCGCTTCGTCGGTCTGGATGGCGGAAACGCCTGCATCGAGGAGGCGTCCCCAAACCGCGTCGGGATCCTCGAGTGCCGCGCTGTCGGTCAGCCCGGCGCAGGAAACATCATCGAGCGTATTGACCCAGAGGCTGATCCCCGCCGCCGCAAAGCGATCCCGATGCGCGGCGAGTTGCTCGATGGAATCGAAGTAAATTTCGCAGATCAGCGGCTTGATCCGAAACACCAATTCGGTCTGAAGTTCCGCACCCGGCACATTCAGCCGCGTCTTGGCGATGAACGGGACGCCGTGGGCCATGATGTTGCTATTGATCCAAGCGAAGTCGTCTTCGTCTCGAAGGGCGCTCCAAAAGTCGACCTGCTGATCGACGCCGGCGGCCTGGGCGGCGGCGATGACCTCGGGAATAAGAAGCCGGTCCTTGACGTCGAGATGGATGAAGATGCGATCCCGGGTGAGATCGAAAACATCGCTCAGACGCGCGAGTTTCTGATCGGTCAGCGCATTCCCCGCGCCACCATCGCGATTGCGCAGGTGCAGCGCAGCCAGCTCCGAGGCCGCAAGCTCTTCCACCGCGGCGTCGTGCCCCGTCATCCGCTCTAGACTATCGTCGTGGCAGAGGAACAGCGCGCCGTCGGCGCTACGGCGCACATCGATCTCGACGACGTCATAGCCGCCGGCAATGGCCGCTTCGATCGCCTGGAGACTGTTCTCCGGCGCATCCCGCCAGATGCCGCGATGCGCGATAATGGCGCAATCCCGGCCCGGTCTCGCCATGAAATCCTTGTAGTTCATGCCTGAGCTTTCGTTGGAGACGCGTTGACGATGGCCGACGACGCGGTGAAAAATGGTCGCGTTGCGATCATGACGAGCGCAAATATCGAAACGACGACAGCGCGGCGATAATCAGTGGAAATCGGACGCCGCGACATTTTTGGGAGGGGACGATGCCCAATTGGATCGGCAGCCTGGCGGTAACCTGGCTTCTTGCCGGCACGATCTCCGCCTCGGCGCAAGATGCCACTGCGCCTCTCGGCGACACGGGCATTTACTCAGCGGACCCCAGCGTCATTCACACCGACGACGGCTTTGTGGCCGTCGAATCGCGGCGCGGCGATAGCCTTGTGGTGCGTGTCGCACCGAGCCTTGATACCCTTGCCCAAGCGCGCGGATTGCGGATCTGGTTCGATCGGGACCGGCTCGGCGAAGTCTGGGCGCCGGAGATCGTCTATAAAGACGGGCTCTATCGCGTCTATTTCGCCGCCGGCGTCGGCGAAGCGCATCGGATGTATCGCATCACCTCGACAGAGCCGACATCCGGTTATGGCCCCGCGGAGAAAATCGATCTGCCCGAAGACAAGTGGGCCATCGACGGCATGCCCTTTAGTTTCGACGGAGATGATTTCTTCGTCTGGTCCGGCTGGCAGGGCGATAGCGATGTGCAGCAGGATATCTTCATCGTGAAGCTGCAGGGTGATGACGCGCCTGACGCGTCACGGGCGATCATCTCGTCTCCCGATCAGCCCTGGGAAAATGTTGCGAACGAGACGCCATCGATCAACGAAGGTCCCCAGCCGATCGTGGATCCAGCGGGACAGTTGCACGTGGTCTATTCGGCCAACGGCTCATGGGGTGCGAACTATTGCCTCGCCGATCTGCGATTGCGCGCTGGCGGCGATCCTGTTGTGGCCGAGGATTGGTCGAAGTCGGACGGGTGCCTCTTTGGTGCCAATGCCGAAACGCTGTCCGATACAGGCACCTTAGCCAACGCGGCAAAAGGCGTCGGCCACCATAGCTTCATCACGGATGAGGACGGGACGGGTGGCGAGGGCGTGAAAGAGCCCGTGCCCTTTCTCTATCATGGTGTGCCTGAGGACGAAGAACCGAGCAATTTCTGGTCGGCCCGAAAGTGGTTCTTTGGGCGGTATCAATGGGTCCCTAATGTCGATTACCGTTCCCCCTCGGGTGCCGATCGCGGGTGGAGTCTCCGCTTTTCCGAGTGACGAGGCCATGGCCACCAAAGAGGTAAAGCACTATCCGACCACACCAGACGGGCGATATTTCGTCGTGCGCGGCCGGCTCTGGCGCAAGAGCAATCCCTCACTCAGCGAGACTGACCGCACGCATTGGGTCCAAGAGTTGATGGCCGCACGACGCGCCGTCGGTCTCGCAAAAAATGATGATGCGGCGCGAAAAGCTGCGCGCACTGCGGTCGATGAAGCCAAGGTCGCGCTTGGCGAACGTGGCCCTGTCTGGTGGGACGACGGCGCGCCGGATTACAACCGACACTTCGCACGAAACACGCCCTATGCCGAATGGTACGCTGCGCTCGGAAACTATACCTGACGCTACCACATGCCGCGCATCTTGGCGGCGATGTCGACGACCGCTGGCCGCGCCGGGCCGACGCCTTCGCGGATTGGCGTCACCGGCGGCCATAAGATGTCATCGAAAAATGCGGTCATCGACCTTGGGATGAAGCGGGTGCGTTGCGCATAGAGGTGGCGATCGCCATTCCTCGTCTGCTGGGTCACATAGAAGCGCTGCGGCACGAGCAGATGCAATTCGTCCTTGGCGCGGGTCATGGCGACATAGAGAAGCCGGCGCTCTTCTTCGATCTCATGCGTGGATCCCGTGCCGAGATCGGACGGAATGCAGCCATCGACGACATTGAGAACATGCACCGATTTCCACTCCTGCCCCTTTGCCGAGTGGATGGTCGAGAGAATGAGATAATCCTCGTCGCGCAAGGGCACGCCGGGCTGGTCGCTGGTGGCGTCGGGAGGATCAAGGGTCAGTTCAGTGAGAAACCGGTCGCGGCTCGGATAGCCAGAGGCGATCTGTTCGAGCTGGACGATGTCAGCCGACCGGATAGCTGCATCTTCGTAATTGGCCTCCAGCAGCGGCTCGTACCATTGGCGGATATAAGCCATATCAAGCGGCCAAGAGATTTCGCGCGCCGAAAGCCTCCCGACCACGCTGATGAGATCAAGCCAATGCTGGCCGGCCTTGATAGGCGGCGGAACCTCGGAAAAAGCCCATGCGGGATCGGCATGGGCGGCGATGGCATCAAGGGCTCGGCCAGCCGTTCCCGGCCCGACGCCCGGCATGAGTTGCAGCACACGAAAACCGGCAACCCGATCGCGCGGGTTTTCAACCCATCGCAAAAGCGCCAGCACATCCTTGACGTGGGCCGCATCGAGAAATTTCAACCCGCCGAATTTGACGAACGGAATGTTGCGGCGGGTCAGCTCGATTTCAAGCGGCCCGGAATGGCTCGATGTGCGGAACAGCACGGCCTGTTCCTTGAGTGCAGTGCCTGCCTCGCGCGCCTCCAGAATAGACTTGGCGATATAGCCCACCTGATCGGCCTCATCCTTGACGGTGACGAGGAAAGGCTTGGCCTCGGAGTGCTTCTCGGACCAGAGATTTTTGGTAAAGCGCTCGCTCGCCTGCTCGATCACGGCATTGGCCGCGGCGAGGATCGGTTGGGTGGAGCGGTAGTTGCGATCGAGCGTGACGATCTCGGCGGCCTGCGAAAAGGCGCTCGGAAAGTCGAGGATATTGCGGACGGTCGCGGCGCGGAAAGAATAGATCGATTGTGCATCATCGCCGACCACCGTCATGCCGCGCCCGTCGGGGCGCAAAGCGAGCAGGATCGAGGACTGTAGCCGGTTGGTGTCCTGATATTCATCGACGAGGATATGGTCGAAAAGGCTCGACATCTGCTCGGCAATCATCGGCTCAGCCATGATCCCGGCCCAGTAGAGCAGCAGGTCGTCGTAATCGAGAACGTTCTGCTGCTGCTTGGCTTCGACATAGGCGCTGAAAAGCTGACGCAATTCGGCAGACCACATGGCGCACCAAGGAAAGGCCGATTTCAGAACCTCATCGAGGTCCGCCTGCGCATTGACCACACGCGAATAGATAGCAAGGCAGGTGCCCTTGGTCGGAAACCGCGTTTTGGTCTCGCTGAACTGCAGTTCGTGACGGACGAGGTTCATGAGATCGGCGGAGTCTTCGCGATCATGGATCGTGAAGGCGGGATCGAGACCGATCTGGTGGGCATATTCACGCAGCAGGCGCGCGCCGATCCCGTGAAAAGTCCCGGCCCAGGTCAGGGCATCAGCGACAGCGCCTTCACCAATGCCGAGAACACGACCCGCAATGCGCTCGACACGCCGGGCCATTTCGCTGGCGGCGCGGCGCGAAAAGGTCAGCAACAGAATGCGCCTGGGGTCTGCGCCATTGGCGATGAGATGCGCCACGCGGTGCGCCAGCGTATTGGTCTTGCCCGAGCCAGCGCCGGCAATGACCAGCAGCGGGCCGGGCTTTGCTTCCCCAACCCCATGCACGACAGCCGCCCGCTGATTGGTGTTGAGCGCATCAAGATAGGTGGTGTCGGCAAGCACGAATCGATCCCCGCAATAAGCTGACAGGGGATGATATTCTCTTTTTGTTCGCAAGCTTTCCTTGGGCTCACGCCATCACGATATCGACGTGATCGCAGCAACCGGGCTTGTGCATCCTAGTGGGCAATGGTCCGTTATGGCTTCATGCAACAAGGATCGGTCATGTCCATCAGGAGGATACGCGTCATCGACCTCGAGACATCGGGCGATGCGGCAACGGATGTCTGCGAGATCGGTTGGCAGGATGTGGTCTCGATCGAGGGCGGTCCGTGGCAGGTCAATGACGAGCGTGGCGCGCTTTTCGTCAATCCGGGCCGTCCCATCACCCCTGAGACAATGGCGATACACCATATTCTAGATGCCTTCGTCGCCGATGCGCCTTTCTGGCGCGACATAGCCCCGACGGTTTTGCAGCCCCAGGATGGCGTCATCGCTTTGGCGGCGCATCGCGCGGCTTTCGAGCAGCGCTATTGCACGCCGCGCCTGACGGGTGGCGCGCCGTGGATCTGCACCTGGAAAAGCGCCTTGCGCGTTTGGCCCAAGCTTGAAGGCTTTTCCAACCAGATGCTGCGGTATCAGCGCATGCCCGAGGGCCTCGTGCACGAGATCGGCCTCCCAGCCCACCGCGCCATGCCGGACGCGTATGTGACGGCGCATCACCTGCGCGATATGCTCAATGAAACTTCAGCCGAACAGTTGATTGCCTGGAGCAAGCTGCCGGGCCTTCTGCCACGAGTGCGCTCCGGTCCGGAGCGTGGCAAAGCGTGGGAACAGATTTCGCTCGAAGCACTCGACGAGTTAGCGCGCGACCGCGACATCGACACGCGCTTCAGCGCCGAGCAGGAACTTAAGCGCCGCGGCGAAGCGACGCCGCAAGTGCCAAAGCCCAAAGCACAGCAAAGTCTTTTTTAGGCGGCCACCGTCTTTATCGCGCCCAGTGGTTCAACCCTTGACCCCTGCCGAAAGCATGATGGCTTGCGTCACGCGCTTTTGGAAGATGAGGTAGAGAACAGCCACAGGCAGACCGGCAACGACGGCCGAGGCCATCAACTTCCCATAGACAATGCCATAGGCGTCCTTCACCTGCGTGATGCCCACGGGCACGGTCATCGTCGCCTCGCCGGTCGCGGCAAGGAAAGGCCAGAGGAAGGAATTCCAGGCGCCGATAAAGGTGATGATCGCCAATGCGGCCGTTACGCCCCAGTTCATCGGCAGATAGATCCGGAACAGGATCTTGAGGTGCCCCGCACTATCCATCTGCGCCGCCTCGCGAAATTCCTTCGGCACGCTATCGAAGAACTGCTTATAGACGATGATCACCACCGGCACGATCAGCTGCGGCAGGATGATACCGGCCCAGGTGTTCAACAGCTTGAACTGCGCCATCAGCACGAAGTGGTTCACGATCAGCGCCTGCATGGGCACCATGAAACAGGCCAGGATCAGCACATAGATCACCCGCCGCCCGGGGAAATCCAACTGGCTCAGCGCATAGGCGCAACCGGCCGAGGAGACGATCACCAGCGCGGTGATGATCAGCGAAGTCACCATCGAGTTGATGTACCAGATGCCGATATTGGTGTTGTTCCAGATGTGGATATAGCTGTCGAACACCACCCGATTGGGGATCAGCGAATTGCTCCCCGAAATCACCTCGCCATCGGGTTTGATCGACGTGATCACTGCCCAATAAATTGGGAAGAACGAGGCGAGCGCGACGAGTAGTGTGATGACAGTCAGGGCCAGCCCGATCATGTCGATGGGGCCATCGCCCCGGCTCCGCGCTGAAACCATGGTGTCGCGGTTGGGAATTGCTTCGGCGCTCATTTCTCACCTCGTGCACGCAAGACCTGGTATTGCAGCACCGAGAGGATGATGATCATCCCAAAGAGCAGCATGGCGGCCGTCGCCGCCTCGCCGCCCTTGTTCTGCTGGAAAGCCAGTTTGTAGACATATTGAACCAGCGTGATCGTCGCGTCCTGCCGCCCGCCGATCGAGAACAGGTAGACCTGATCGAAAATCTTGAGCTGCGCGATGAGCTGAATGGTCAGCACCAGCGCCGTCACCGGCCAGATCAGCGGCCATGTAATACGCTGGAACTGCCGCCACCGCCCCGCGCTATCCAGCGCCGCGGCCTCATAGATTTCCGGCGAGATATTTCTCAAGCCGGCGATAAAGAGCAGGATATTGAACCCCATCGTCCACCAGACCGTGACGAAGGCAACGGTGGGCATGAAGAGCGGAATGGTGCGCGTCAGCGAGATCGGCTTGCCGCCATTGAACAGCGCCACCAGCCCCTGCACGAGCCCATATTGCACGTCGATGATCCAGTTCCAGGTGAGGAACACCACCGAAACCGGCAGGATATAGGGCAGGAAAAAGCAGGCGAGCACAAAGCCCTGCACCGGTCCCTTGAGCCGGTTCACCGCCATGGCGATGACGAGGGAAACCAGCGTGCTCGGAATAACCGTCAACACGACGAAATAGGCCGTGTTCCAAAAGGCCGAGTGAAACAGCTTGTGGCTGAGGATTTTCACATAGTTATCCCAGCCCACCCAGTCCCCCGACCCGATCAGCGGCGCCTTGGTAAAACTGAGCATGGCCATCTGGATCGTCGGCCACACAAACAGCCCGCCATAGATGAGCACAAATGGCCCCACCAGTAGCAGCGCCACGAGATATTCCTGCCGTTTATCCCTGAGCATCGCATAGAACTCCCTGCATCCACAACCACCGGCGGACACCTCCCCCTTGACGGGGGAGGACGGGAGGGGGTGTCGGGAGCCACGATATCTTGGCCCAAGTCCCCCTCCCCAACCCTCCCCGCAAGGGGGAGGGTGCCCATCGGGTCTAGTCCTAAAGCTGCCCGTTCAAATCGTCCCGCATCTGCACGGCAGCATCTGCAGGCTCGATTTCACCCGTGGTGGCTGGATTGATGTAGTTGCTCCAAGCATCGCCGAGCGGCGCGGCGGGACCAGCAAGCACGGTGCGCGGATCGAACACGGCCGTATCGGCAAAGCCGGCATAGTCCGACTGCGGCTTCAGCGCCTGGAATTCAGCGCTGTCACGCACGGCATTGAAGGCCGGGATGTGGCCAGCGCCAGCCCAGTCGAGCGAGTGCTGGTCCATCCAGGCAATGACCTTCATCACCGCCGCGCGCTTGTCCGCATCAGCTTCCTTGCCGGCATTGGCGGGAATAACGAAGGCATGCGAGTCAGACCATGCGGCCTTGTTTTCGAACAGCGTCGGCAATTCTACCGCGCCCCATTCGAACAGTTCGCCCTTGGCATGGAGATCGACCATGGTCGGGATTTCCCAATTGCCCATGATGAAGAACGGCGACTGGCCCGAGGTAAAGAGCGCCAGCGCCGCCGGGCTTTCGACCTGCACCGGCGTGTAGCCGCTATCGACCCAACCCTTCACCACATCGATGGCGTTGGTCAGCTTGGTGACGTCCTCGTCGGTCGGGAAGAAACCGCCTGCGGCTTCGTCGAACATCGTGCCACCCTGCTGGCCGAACAGGGAGTAGATCGTGCGGTAGCGATCGCCCGTTGGGGTCGAGATGCCGTATTTCCCGTCCTTGGTGAAATCAGCCAGGATCTTGTTGAAATTCTCGAGCCCATCGAGGCCCTTGGGCAGCCCATCCTCACCGATCAAGCCAGCCTCGGCGAGCATATCCTTGTTATAATAAAGAATGAGCCCGTGCTGATCGAACGGCACCGCATAACGCGTGCCATCGACCTTACCGGCATCCGACGCAGCCGTCGTAAAGTCCCCGTCCGAAATCCCGGCGCCGGACATATCCTCGTCGGTGATCTCGCTCAGCGTACCACTATCGACGGCGAGCGGAATGCGGCTGAGGTGATAGGTCGCGATATCGGGCCCTTCCCCGATCGCCGCCGACGTTTGCAGCTTGGTATAGAACGGCGTGCCCCATTCGAGCGTCGTGTTCTCGATCGAAATCTCGCCCTGGTGCTCGGTGTTGAATTGATCGATCAGCGCCTTCATGCGCACGCCGTCGCCGCCGGCGAGAAAATCCCACCAGACCACATTCTGCTGAGCCGCAGCGGCATGGGTCAGCGCCATCAGCGCAGTCGACACCAAAGCCAGTCGCTTCAAAGTCTGTTTCATACTTTCCTCCCAAACATGCCCAATGCATGCATTCATCCAGCCGGGCGCTTGTTATTTTCCCGGCGGAAACTCTCCTCAGTCGGCGTGATAGGCCTTCCCTTCGGCATCGAAGAGATGGACTGCCGAACCATCGACCTTGAGCCGCACAGACTGCCCGGCTTCGAGGGTCGACTTGCCGATATCGTCGCCGACGACCACCGTGCCGTCTTCCAGCCGCGCATGGATGAGCGTCCGGTCCCCCAGCCGCTCGACCAGCGCAATGGTCCCGGCCACCTCGCCGTCCGCCGCCACGCGCAACGCATCGGGCCGCACGCCAAAGGTCAGCCCCTGCCCCACGGTCGGCGCAAGCGCGGTCGGAATAGTCGTCGCAATCCGCGTTCCACCCGCCGTCACCGCGACGCGCCCGCCTTCATCGGCCAGCGCCGTCACCGGCAAAAAATTCATCGAGGGCGAACCGACAAAGGCCGCCACGAACCGGCTCGCGGGCTTCGAATACACCTCCATCGGCGTGCCGATCTGCTCCACCTTGCGGTTGTTCATGACGACAATCCGGCTCGCCAGCGTCATCGCCTCGGTCTGGTCGTGGGTCACGAAAATCATCGTCGTGCCGATGCGCTGATGCAGCTGCGCCAGCTCCACCCGCGTCCGCACCCGCAGCCCCGCATCGAGATTGGAAAGCGGCTCGTCGAGCAAAAACGCCTTGGGCTCGCGCACAATCGCCCGCCCGATGGCAACGCGCTGCCGCTGTCCACCCGAAAGCTGCGCCGGCCGCCGATCGAGCAGCGCCGTGATCTCGAGCATCCGCGCTGCCTCGTCGACCCGGCGCGCAATCTCGGCCTTGTCGGTGCCGATATTTTCGAGCCCAAAGCTCATGTTCTGGCGCACCGTCATATGCGGATAAAGCGCATAATTCTGGAAAACCATCGCCACTTCGCGCTGGTTCGGCGGCAGGGTATCAACGCGCTTGTCGCCGATGTGGATTTCCCCGCCATTGACCGCCTCAAGCCCGGCAATCATCCGCAGCAGCGTCGATTTCCCGCAGCCCGAAGGCCCGAGGAAAACGATGAACTCGCCCGAGCGAATATGCATGCTGACACTGTCCAGCACCTGCACAGCGCCATAGGACTTGCTGACATCCCGAAGGACGATATCGGCCATCTCTTTCCTCCTTATGAGACCAGCGCAGCTTTGCTGTCTTCTGATCACTTGCCGCTCATTTAGCGGCCTGCATCCTCGCCCCACCCACGGAACCTCCCCTCGCCCCTTGCGGGAGAGGGACAGGATTTTCGCGTTCAGCGAAAATCCAGGGTGATGGGTTCTCTCCTCCGCAGAGGAGCGAGTTGTGGGCTCGCCCCCTCATCCGGCGCTTCGCGCCACCTTCTCCCCGAGAGGGAGAAGAATGGTTCGGCGCTCACCTCTTATTCCTCTCCCTCTCGGGGAGAGGGTGGATCGGCCGCAGGCCGAGACGGGTGAGGGTATTCCTCAGGTCACATCGAACCCTTATCCACCGGCAGCTCCCCAGCCGTCGCCACCAACCCATCAAACAGCGCCGCCGCCACCGGATCAGCCCCCGGCGCCTCGCGCGTCAGCCTGAACGTCGTCGCGACAACGCCACCCCGGCCAACGCGCTTTTCACCAATGATCGCCGCCGGCTTGTGCACCCAGCCGCAGACCATCCCCGCGATGACATTGTTGCCAAATTCCCAGGGCCTGAACCCCGTAAGCAGGTGATGCGGCACAACATCGGAAAAGCTCAGATCAAAGATCGGCCCACCCGGAATGTTCGCAAACGCCCCCTCGCGGCGCACCCACGAGAACCCGGCAATCCAGTCGCCCCGCCAGATCGTCCCGTCACGCTCGACCAGGCTGATGCCCGGCAAATGCTGATCGAGGCTTGGCCTGAACGTCTTGCCATCCGCCACGATCGAGCGATGCGGCAGTTCCCCGTCAGGCATGTCCGTCCGCAGGTTCTTGTTCGTCTCCACCGTCCCATCGGCGAGGATCAGATAGCGCGCGCCCGCCTTGATGGCCTCGACATCGTCGCCATCCACCGCATGCACCAGCACCACATCGGCCTCGGCAGCCGGTACCACACGGTAGCCGAGGCCGCTGGCATAACTTGCGAGGGAGGAATCGGCCGCGGCGATGGAGGGGCGCCCGGCCGTATCGCGCTTTTGGTAAAGCGCGATCTCGCAAGTGTTGCGCGAGAGAACCGATCCACCGGCCTCCAGCACAAATTCTATGGATAGAACACGGTTGTCGCCGCCCTGCGGCAGAACAAAGCCGATTTTGCCGAGATCGGCCGTCGACACTTTGCCGGTCGCCGGCACATCGACCGAACCTGAAACTTCGCCGCTCCAGCGCAGCACAGCTCCAGCGGGAATAGTCTCGCCACCGGTCCCGATTTTCAGCTCAATATCGAGCGTTTCGCCAAGATAGGCCGAGTAGCGCGCCGGACGCGGCACGATCACCACATCGGCGTTGATCGACCCAAAGACGTCATGGAAGACGCGCGGATTGCGCTCGATGTCGAGGAGACCATTGGCCTCCCAATGTACATCCGTTAGTTCCGTGATCACATAGCCCATGATCGAGGAATAGCGGCGCATTTCCTCGATTTCGTAGCGCAGGTTCATGAACTGATACCACTGCACGTTTTCGATGAAGGCATCGAACGAGCCGAAGGTTTTCGCCAGATCCAGCGCACCAAAGCGGTCCTCGATGCCATGCGGCAGCGCCACGCCATCGCCCCAGAGCGAGCCAGTCTCGAACCAATCCGGCTCGGACCCATCTTCACGGCGCAGCTTCTTCGGATCAGGCAGACCCCAGACGCCGAATTCGGAAACGATCAGCGGTTCATCACCCTTCCGCTCGGCATCGCCTAGGCTTGAAAACGTCCAGTCAGCACCTGCTGCGAACTGCGCGGTTATATCGTCCCACTCCTGCCGGCGCTCCGGCACCGAGCGGTAATAGTGGTAGTCGTTGAGGTCGGTCTTGACGTGGAAGTTCGGGAAGCAAGCGGAGTTGTCGACCACAAGACGGGTCGCATCCTCAGCCTTCAGCCAGTCATAGGTGTCCTTCACCCACTGCCGGTGCTCGGCATTTTCGAGCATGCGGGTGCCCCAGTCCTCGTTGATGATCGTCCAGGCGATGATCGAAGGATGGTTGCGATCGCGCTTCAGAATACCCGTCATCGTGTCGCGCATGCGCTGCGCCGACTTCGATGTGAAATTCGCGACGTTCGGAATTTCGGTCCAGACGAGCAGGCCAAATCGGTCAGCCACGTCATAATAGCGCAGATCCGGCACCTTGATGTGGCACCGGAGCGTATTGAGACCCAGCTCCTTGGCCTTCTTCGCCTGGTCTTCCAGGAACTCCAGCGAAGGCGGCGTATAGATGCCGTCTGGATAATAGTCCTGGTCGAGCGCGCCGCGCATATAGATCGGCTCGCCATTGAGCAGGATCTTGCCATCGCGCGTTTCGACCGAGCGGAAGCCAAAACGCTCTTCAACCACGTCGACATCATCGCCCAGCGACACGGTCAGCGTATAGAGATTGGGCTGATCGATGCCCCAAAGTTTTGGCGAAGTCACCGCAAGCTCGACCGCAACCGAAGCCGCTGCAGTCACCAAGCTTTCGGCCACCACATTCCTACCGGCATCGCGCACGGCGAGCTTGACCGGCAGGCCCGCGGCCGCAGCCGAAAAGTCTAGCTCGGCCTTCACAAGGCCATCGGTGCCAGCCGTGATGACAACCGCTTCAAGCCGCCGCGCATCGCGCGCCAGCAGAGAAACCGACTGCCAGAGACCGCCAATCCGGCCATACCAGGAAATCTTACCGTGCGGCACTTCACCAAACGGGAAGTCTGGGAAGGCGCGATGATCGGCCGACGGCATGGTCACGCGCACCTCAACCTCATTGCTCGGGCGCAGCAGCTTGCTATCGAGCACGAACTCAAACGGCAGGAAGGCGCCTTCATGGCTGCCCAGCTTCTGCCCATTCAGGAACACTTCGCAAAAATAGCTCACCGCGCCAAAGTGCAGCACCAGCTCCTGCCGATCCCAGCCGGCCGGCACAGCAAAACTGCGCTTGTAGACGGCATGGCCAAAGGTATCGACGAGGTCGGAGAATTCAGCCTGCCAAGGCTGGGGCACATGCGCCTCGCGCCATGCGCCATCCTCGTGCTTGAACTGCCAGACACCGTCCAGCGACAAGCTCTTGCGTGGTGCGCCGACTTCCTCCGCGGCGACTGCACGACCAAGGTTCATATTCCCCACCCTTAAGCGTATTAGTTATATTATTATCAGAGTAGGGCGAAAAGCCCGCGCTTGGCAAGTGGGCGAAATCAAGGGCGCCGCGATCCACACATCCGTAACCAACTCGCAGAAAACCAACTCTCGAAGCTAACGGACTGCTAACGGAATGGGCACGCTTTCGAATCCGGGTTAGAGAATTATCCCGCACTTCGGAGAGACGATGGAAAAGCGCGCAACAATGCACGACGTGGCCGAGCGTGCCGGGGTCTCGCAGGCCACCGTGTCGCTTGTTCTCAATGGCGTTCCCAATGCGCGCGTATCGAAAACCACCCGCCGCCGCGTGCAGGAAGCCGCCGAGCAATTGGGCTATCGCCGCGGCAAAACCCATCCGGTGCCCGCCGGGCGCCAGCGCGTCATCGGCCTGTTCATCGATGAAGTCTCGACCACGCCCTTCGCCGCGCAATTCCTCGAAGGCGCCCGCGACGAGGCCGCGCTGCAGGATGTTACTGTCGCCACTTTTTGCACCGGCAACAGCCCTGCCCTTGAACAAGCCGGCCTCGACATGCTTGTCGCCCAAAAGGCCATCGGCGCTATCTATACGACACTTATGACTCGCGAAGTCATTGTTCCTTCAAGTTTTTCGGCGCTGCCCCTAGTGCTTCTCAACTGCTACGAAAAGCGCCTCCACCACCCGTCCGCCGTGCCCGGCGACATCGTTGGCGGCTACTCGGCAACTGACGCCCTTATCAAAGCGGGCCACACCCGAATCGCTCACCTCGCGGGCGAGCACCAGACCGCCGAAGCCGCCTGCGACCGCGAGAAAGGCTTCCGCCAGGCCATGGCCAAGGCGGGCATTGCGGTTGACGAATCCCTCGTCACCCTCGGTGGCTACTCCATCCGCGCCGGCCGCGAACGCGCCCTAGAACTGCTCTCTCGCCCCGATCGCCCCACGGCAATCTTCTGCTTCAACGACCGCATGGCCATCGGCTGCTATGAAGCCGCCCGTATCCTGGGCCTCAGCATCCCAGGCGATCTCTCCATTGTCGGCTTCGACAACGAAGACATCTCGGCCAATATGGACCCGCCGCTTTCGACCATGGTGCTTCCCCACGACGAAATGGCACGCTGGGCCGTCGGCCAATTGCTCGATGGCTTTACGGACCTGGACGCCGATGAAGGCATGCAAAAGCTCAAGATCGAATGCGAATTCATGGAGAGGAATTCGATAGCATCACCAAAGTCTTAAGGGCGAGGCTTACCTACCGACGCACGCTCTACGAGAGGGCATTCGAGCTTGGTCAGCGGATACCTTGCCTCGACCTGGCCATCAGCCAATTGCTCGGCAATCCACTGCCCCATAGCCCGATGCGGCAGCACCGATGTCGTCAATTGTGGATGGAGATGGCGCGCGATCTCTTCGTCGTCATAACCCACCACCGACATATCGCGCGGGATCTGATATCCCGCCTCTTTCAGCGCCTCATAACAGCCGATCGCCATACGGTCGTTCTGGCAAAAGATCGCGGTCGGAACCTCAGGCAAATCAAGGATTTTCCGCGTCGCTTCATAGCCAGCACTGGCCGACCAGTCCCCGGCAAAAACCAGATCGTCGTCAAACGGAATATCCGCCGTCGCCAGCGCACGACGATACCCCTTCAGACGATCCTGCGCGGCCTCCATCCACGCCTCGCCGGTGATCGTCGCAATGCGCTGATGGCCCTTGGAAATCAGATGATGCGTCGCCCTTTGCCCTCCGGCGATCTCACTCGGCACCACCGCGGGAACGGCCTGCCCCACAGCATAGCAGTTGAGCAAAAGCACAGGGATATCAAGATCTTGTAGTATCTTCGGCAGCTTCACCTCGCGCGTGAAGATAGTCATATAGACAAGTGCCGTGGCACCCTGCCGGACAAAGGCCTCGACCAGATCGCGCTCCGTCTCCTCGTCCCCGCGGCTCTGCGCCACAAAGACCAGCCCCCCAGCCGCCTGCGCCGCCTGGCTTAACCCCTCGATCGCCTGCACAGCCTCCGGGCTCGTCGCCAACTGATCGACCAAGAATGCAATATGCTGCCCCCGCCCCGGCCGCCCACTCTCAACCGTCCGCGCCGCCGATGGCACGTCATACCCAATCCGCCGTGCCGTCTCAAATACCCGCCGCCGCGTTTCATCCGAGAGCCGAATGCCAGGCGCATTGTTCAACACAAACGACACAGTCGCCTGCGAACATCCAACTTCCCGAGCAATATCCGTCATTGTCGCGCGTCGCTCGACGCCTTCTTTCAGACGGCGATTTGCGGGGGCGTTGCTCCGCTTCTTGTCGATTGAGTCCATGCAATCCGCCCAAACCAAGGTGCTAATATTCTTTAGCACCTATTAGTCAGAGTGTCTCCGGGTGAAAATGATGGCCGGACCAGTCGGTCAGGGTGTGGCGAAAAACTCCAGCGCAGGCCTCTGAATTTGTCTGAAAGTCTACGGGGCTTGAATGGTGACGGGCGTGCCATCGCCGGTCACCGATTCCTTGATCGCATCCCAAAGGCGCGCAAACCGCAGGCCGTTGGCGACTGTAGAGGGATTTTCCAACCGCCCGTCGCGAACGGCCTGGAAAGTCTGCATAGGCGTATCGCGGATCTCGTTTTCTTCCCGTGGCTCAGCGACGCCATTGATCGTTACCTCACGCCACGCGCCCCAGGCGTCGATGCGAATAATTGCCTTGGTGTAAAAGAGCGTAATGGCGGAGGCGCAGCCTGGGGGACCATCGCCGGCAGCATTGAAGGTGACAAGGGCGCCATTGCTGAGGCGCGCAGCGACAGCGGTGGCGAGATCGACGGCGAGGCCGCGATTATTGGCATAAGCGGAAAGGCGCTCGAACTCGGCATCAGCGAGCACGCAGACGGTATTCATCATGTGGGCGCCAGTATCGAACATGAAGCCGCCACCCGAGATGGCGGGGTTTTGTTTCCACTGGCCGGCATAGTTGGTCGCCCACCCCTCCCAGATCGATGCATTGACGCTGACGAGGTCGCCAAAATCGCCTCGGCGAGCGCGGTTCTTGGTATCGTGGACGAGAGGCGACAGGCCGCCTTGGAAAGCGATGACCACCGTGCGCCCAGTGCGCTTTTCGGCTTCTACCAATGCAAGGGCCTCCTCGACCGTTGTCACCATCGGCTTTTCGAGGAGAAGGTCAAAACCGGCTTCGATGACGGCCAGCGCATTGGCGCCGTGGAAAACGTGCGGGGTCGACACATAGACCGCATCCATCTTGCCCTGCATCGCGGCGAGCATGGTTTCTGCATTGGCGTACTCGGCCGGACGCAACGCGCCAGCAACTTCGCAGGTATCGGCAAACCGCTTGCGCGATAGCTCGCTGACTTCTGCGCTGGCGACAATTTTTACGTCGGGCATTGCGGCCCAACCCTTGGCATAGTCAGCCGCCTTCAGGCCCGCACCAATCACTCCCAAACGCAGAACCATGTCGCCAATCTCCCCTTTTGCACACGTCTATATGTGATAGACGTGTCACTCGCACGCCGAATGACGGGCTAATCCACCAATCGGCGAAATGGAGCGCGATTTTGGCTTCTGGGCTATGGTCTTAGTCGCGAACTGAACCGCTAATTGACGACCGAAGTTTTGCAATCGCCACACGCGTCTTCGACGACACCCGCAGTGATGAGATCACGGCCAAAGATGGAGGTGTCGCGAGGGACAAGGCGGACGACCGTATAGCCGCGGCGGGCCAGCTGATCGAGGAAGACAGGCAGCATATCCACGGTGCGCTGGTGGATATCGTGAAAGAGCACGATGCCACTGCCGCGCTGCTCGAGCCGGGAGAGAGTGCGCGCGGCGACGGTCGCGGGCGTATCCTTGTAATAGTCCTTGCTGTCGATATCGACGTCGAGAACGACGGCGCCGCTCTGAAGAAGGCCGGTGCGCAGAAAGCCTGTCTGGGACAGGTATGGGAAGCGGAAGAAGGGCGAGAGCTTTTGGCCGGCGCCAGCCAGCGCAGCCGAAACGGCGTCCTCGCCTTTGACGATTTCGACGATCGCTTCCTGCCGCGTGAGATCGGCAAGATTAACGTGCGCATAGGTGTGGCTGCCAACCGTATGACCTGCAATGGCGACCCGCTGCGCCAGGGTTGGATTGGCAGCGGCCGAAGAGCCGAGCATGAGGAAAGTTGCCTTGACGCCATAATCGGCCAAGGAGGCAAGGATGGCTTCGGTCTTGCCAGCGCGCGGGCCATCGTCAAAGGTCAGGACAACTTCGCCGGGCCTCAGAACGATGTCGGCGGTTGTGGCAACGGCAAGGGTCCTGCCCCCAATGTTGCGGGGTGAAAGGATCTCGGCGGGCATGGGCTGTTCCATCTTGAGGACAGCAGGCACGGCGATGGCGGAAGTCTTCACCTCGTCCACTTTCGGCGTCGCCGCAAACTGCATTTGCGAGCTCACCGGCTTGGCACAACCGCCCAGCATAAGGCCGGAAACCACAAGGCAAAGCAGAAGGCGGGAGGGCGACACGATAAACACTCGGCATCACATGGAACTAACGCCGACAATTTGCGATTATAGTTAATTTTTCGCTCGTGAGGCCTTAAGAAGAGCTTACCTTTCAATAAGTTAACTGCTTTTAAGACTTGCGGCGCGAGGGTTCCAAGGGCGCGAAAGGCTGGATCGCTCGCGAAAAATCGCTAGCGTGACGCGGACTTTTTCGGGGAATCGCCATGGATGCGGGATCGCCAACCCTCGCGCCGACACGCAAAGATTTTTTGCAGCCGATCATGGCTGGCGCTCTTGCCGCAGTGGTCGGTTATGCAAGCACATTCACCGTCGTTTTGGCTGCTTTGACAGCCGGAGGAGCAACACCGCAACAAGCGGGGTCGGGATTGTTCTCGGTTTGCTTGGCGCTTGGCGTCCTCAACATGGTCGTCGCTTGGCGCGTGCGCGTTCCCGTCAGCTTTGCATGGACCACACCGGGAATGGCATTTTTGCTTACCGTTGGCGAACCTGTCGGTGGTTTTTCCGCAGTGGCGGGCGCGTTTCTCGTTGCGGCAGGCCTCATCGTTCTCACCGGCCTGGTCAAACCTTTGGCGCGATTGATCGCAGCTATCCCGGCGGCAATAGCCAATGCGATGCTGGCAGGCATGCTTCTTACGCTTTGCCTAGCGCCTGTCACTGCGCTTGCCGAGGCGCCGATACTGGCGGCGCCGATCCTCCTCGCCTGGATGTTGGGATTGCGCTTTGCGCGCCGCTATGCCGTGCCCATTGCCGTGTTGGTGACGGGGATCGTCTTGGCACTCACGACGCATCTTCCGCCCGGAGCGCTTGATGGCACTTGGCCAGCGCTCGTTTTTGTCATGCCCGAATTTAGCTGGGACGCGGTCGTGCGGATCGCTTTGCCGATTTATGTGGTGACGATGGCCTCGCAGAACCTGCCAGGAATCGCGGTGATGAAAGCCAACGGGTACACAATCGCGCCGGCACCGGTGTTCGTGATGACGGGCCTAGCGAGTGCCGGAACGGCTCTCTTCGGCGGGCATACGACCAATCTGGCCGCCATCACCGCGGCCATCTGCGCGGGACCAGAGGCGCATCCTGATCCGGAAAAACGCTGGCCGGCCCCAGTTGCGGCGGGGGCCACCTATATTCTCCTTGGGATGGCGGCGAGCTTGGCAGCAGCATTTATTGCGGCCTCACCGCCGCTGCTCATCCAGGCTGTTGCTGGATTGGCCTTGCTCTCTAGCCTTGCCTCGGCTTTGGCGGGCGCTCTCGATCTTGAGGAAGCGCGGCTGCCGGCCATCCTGACTTTTGTCGCTACCGCATCGGGAATCACCATCCTCGGGATCGGTGCGCCATTCTGGGGGCTCGTGGGCGGCATTGCCTTGCTGATCCTGCTGCGAAAGCGCGCGGCGTGACCAAGGTCTTCGGTATTATCCTTGCCGGCGGCAGCGGAACGCGGCTTGGTGGGGTGCGCAAGGCCGACATCCGGATCGGCGGCAAAAGGCTTATCGATCGCGCTACGGGGGTTTTCCGGGGCCGGGTGTCAGAGATCGCCGTTTCAGCGCCGGCAGACTTTGCGGGCGACGAACTAGGCGATGCGGTGCTTATTCGTGATGGGGAGCGGGAAAGACGTGGGCCGCTGGCGGGACTCACGGCGGCTGCACGTCATTTCGCAGATCGCGCAAGCCCAGCCGATATCCTGGTCTTTCTGGCGGTCGATACACCTTTTGCGCCAGATGACTACGTTGATCGTCTAACTCAGGAAGCAGAGGCAAGAGGATCAGCCTTGGCCATCTGGGGCAACGCGCTCTATCCGACAAACAGTGCCTTCCGGCTTTCACACCTGCTGAGCGGTCTCGAATCCGTTGCACCAACGGCGGGACCAAAGGCGATTCTGAATCTGCTGGACGCTCAGACGGTGGATTGGTCTGATCGGTGTTCGGAGGATCCTTTTGCCAATCTCAACACCCTTGCCGACCTCATTGCCCTGCAACGCCGGGCTCTACGGGACTTGAACGTGCTGGTACGGCAGCCTTCGTGACATATTTATGCACAGGCTCCGCAATAAGGACTTGGCAAACCAGATCGGTTTGGGTACACGGACCTCGCCTTCAACGCGAAGGCAACACCGAAGTGTTCCGCGATAGCTCAGTTGGTAGAGCGTTCGACTGTTAATCGAATGGTCGCTGGTTCGAGTCCAGCTCGCGGAGCCATTTCGGGTCTTTCCAAGATCCCCACAAATTCTCGATATTGTCTGGCTCACGCCTTCTGAGCTATGGCGTGCAATATCGTGCGCGAGAGTTGCCCTTGCCGCGCTAGCGCGCTAGGAGACCACCTCTCCTGGATTTTCCGACATGACCACCGCATCCAACACGCCCGCGTCCATGACCGGGCAGCAAACCACGCTGGCAATCATTCTTGCCGTCAGTGGCGCGCATCTGCTCAACGATCTTCTGCAGTTCCTTCTGCCAGCGCTCTATCCGCTGCTGAAGGAAAACTATCAGCTGAACTATCTGCAGATCGGGCTGTTGACGCTCGGCCAGCAAATCACGGCTTGCCTGCTGCAACCGCTGTTTGGCCTCCGCGGCGACCTCAAGCCCAAGCCTTATAGTCTGGCTGTATCGCTGGTGATTGTTTCGGTCGGAATCGTTGGTCTAGCTTTTGCCAATCAGTTTATGTGGCTTTTCCTCGCAGCGGTCGTGATGGGCACTGGCTCGGCCATTTTCCATCCTGAAGCGTCGCGCGTGGCTCGCATGGCCTCGGGCGGCAAGCTCGGCTTTGCGCAATCGCTGTTTCAGGTTGGCGGCAATCTGGGTACGGCACTCGGACCGCTGGCCGCGGCCATGATTCTCATTCCCATGGGGCAGACGACGACTGCGTGGTTCCTGATTTTAGGGTGTGCCGGGGTGGCGCTGTTGACCTATGTCGGGCGCTGGTTTGTCGAGCATCAGCGGCAAGCGGCATCGCGTCCGGCCGTCGCGATCAAGAGGCCGGCTTTGTCGCGCAACCGCCTCATCGTCGCCTTTGCCGTCATCGGCGCGTTACTGCTCAGCAAATTCATTTATATCGAAGGTCTAAAAACCTATTACGCCTTTTTCCTCATGGAAAAGTTTGGTCTTTCGGCACCGGACGCGCAGATCTACCTTTTCCTGTTTTTGGGCTCTGTGGCGGCAGGCACGTTTATCGGCGGACCGATCGGGGACCGCTATGGGCGGCTTTCGGTGATCTGGGTTTCCATCCTGGGCGCCCTGCCCTTCACGCTTCTGATGCCTTATCTTGATCTCACCGGCACGGCAGTAATGAGCATCCTGACAGGGCTCGTTCTGTCCTCGGCATTCTCGGCCATGGTCGTCTATGCGCAGGAACTGGTCCCGGGCAAAGTTGGCATGATTGCGGGCTTTGTCTTCGGCTTTGCGTTCGGGATTGGCGCACTGGGAGCCGCGGCCATGGGCGCTATCGCAGACTGGATCGGGATCATTCCGGTATTCCAGATTTGCGCCTTCCTACCCGCATTGGGTATCCTCACCATTCTTCTGCCCAAAACGGCGGAACTGCATCCCGAACCAAAGGAGAAGCTGGCATGAGCGACAAAATCGACCTCGACAACGAGAGCCAGATCACCCTCACTCGCAAGATCGGCGCGCATGTCAGCGACGTCTTTTCGGCTTGGACCGACCCGGCGCTGATCGAACAATGGCAGGTCGATGAGGCCGAATTCGACGCCTTCGAAGGCGGCCAGTATCGCTTCGTCACGTTTGGGGATGAGGACGAGACCGACCATGAAGTGACGGGAGAAATCCTCCAATTCGTGGAGGACGAAAAGCTGGTCATGTCCTGGGTGCATCGTGATGCGGAAACAGAGGAAGAGCTGATCTTCGTCCTCGACATCACATTCCGCGCCATCGGCGACGACAATATGGAGCTGACGCTGGTCGAGCGGGGCCTTCCCCATGCCGATCCACAGACTCGGATTTTCTCGATGGAAGCATGGAGCGCGACGCTCGAGCAGCTTGCAGAGGTCATGGAAGAAGTTTTGGACTGAACTGCAGGGGCCGGCGCGTAGTTCGGTAAACGAGCGGGAGCGGCATTTTGGATCGATCGACTGGACTGGTCTGGCTGCGCAACGATCTCCGCATCAGCGACAATCCGGCACTTGCCGCAGCGTGCAAGGAGAGCGATGCAGTCATCGCTCTCTATATCCACGAAACCGACAAAGGCATCAGAGCGCCGGGTGGCGCGGCACGCTGGTGGCTGCATCATAGCCTCACGGTTCTCGCCAAGGATTTGGCAGAGCTCGGTATTTCGCTCATGGTGGAGAGCGGCAAGGCGGGCGATGTGCTGGCTGACGTTATCAAGAATCAGAGCGTCGGCAACGTCCACTGGAACCGGCGCTATGCGCCTGCCGAAGTAGCGATCGACAAAGAGATCAAGGAAAATCTCCGCAAAGACGAGCTGTCGGTCACCTCGCATCCCGGCAATGTGCTCATCGAGCCGTGGATGATCGAGACAGGGCAAGGCAAACCCTATTCGGTGTTTTCGCCGTTCTGGAAAACACTCCGCGACAAGCACATAGAGCAACCGCTGCAAAAGCCCCGCAAGTTGGGCGACGCGATCAAGGCTGGGAATGTTGATCGCGAGTATAAGGCGCCAAAATGGTCGAAGAAATTCGATGGGGTGTGGGCGACTGGTGAAAAGGCGGCGCATGATGCGCTCGACCATTTTCTCGATCAGAACCTCGAGGACTATCCAGAGGGCCGCAATTTTCCGGCGCGCGATGTAACCTCTCGCCTCTCGCCGCATCTTCGCTTTGGCGAGATCAGTCCGCGCCAGGTTTGGCATACCGCTCTCGCCCGAACGCAGTCGCATCACGAGCTTCGTGCGCCGACAGACAAATTTCTCTCCGAACTTGCATGGCGTGATTTCAGCTATCACCAGCTTTTTCACCGTCCAGATATTTCGTCTGCGCCGATGCAGCCGAAATATAGCCGGATGGAATGGCGCACTGATGCTAAGGCCCTACACGCCTGGGAAAAGGGCATGACGGGGATTCCCATCGTCGATGCAGGCATGCGCGAGCTGTGGCAGACCGGCTATATGCACAATCGCGTCCGCATGTTGGTCGCGTCGCTGCTCTCGAAAAACTTGCTGATCGACTGGCGCGAGGGCGAGCGCTGGTTTTGGGATTGCCTGGTCGATAGCGACATGGCGAACAACCCGGCGAGCTGGCAATGGGTCGCTGGCAGCGGGCTCGATGCGGCGCCCTATTTCCGCATTTTCAACCCGGCGACGCAGGGCGAACGGTTCGATGCTGACGGAAAGTATGTCCGCGAATGGGTGCCCGAGATCAAGGCGATGCCAGACAAATGGATCCACAATCCGAGCGGCGCACCCAAGGACGTTTTAAAGGCGGCAGGCGTTGAATTGGGAACCACCTACCCCCGGGCAATCGTTGACCTCAAGGAATCGCGCGAGCGGGCTCTTGAGGCGCAAAAGAACCTCTAGAAAAACAAACCTCTGTGCGCGTGAGCGCAAGCCATGACGTTCGTCAGATGGCAGGACATCGAAAAGTCCTGCCACTTCTGATGTTTATGGCTTGTTGGACCAATTTTGGGCTTCTACCATCGGAGCCATAGCAAGAGGACTTTCGCAAGATCATGGCCAAGCACGACGATCTCATCTCTGCCATCGGCAACACGCCCCTTATCCGTCTCAACCGGGTATCGGCGCTGACGGGATGCGACATCTGGGGCAAGGCGGAGTTCTTGAACCCTGGTCAATCGGTCAAGGATCGTGCGGCTCTCTTCATCATCCATGATCTCGTGAAATCAGGCGCCTTGAAGCCGGGTGGCACGATCGTTGAAGGCACTGCAGGCAATACGGGCATCGGCTTGACGCTGGTCGCCAATTCGCTGGGCTTCAAGTCGGTCATCGTCATTCCCGAGACGCAGAGCCAGGAAAAGAAGGACGCACTTCGGCTCTATGGCGCTCAGCTCATCGAAGTGCCGGCCAAACCCTACAAAGACCCCAACAACTACATCAAGATTTCCGGGCGCCTTGCCGAAAAGCTCAATCGCGAATTGCCGGAAGGCGCGGTCTGGGCCAATCAGTTCGACAATGTGTCCAACAAGCGGGCGCATATCGAAACGACGGGGCCCGAAATCTGGCAGCAGACCAATGGCCGAATTGATGGCTTTATCTGCGCCGTTGGGTCGGGCGGCACGCTCGCTGGCGTTGCCGAGGCGCTGCGGTCCCGTAGTGCGGACGTGAAAATTGGTCTCGCTGATCCCGAGGGGGCGGCGCTTTATGAATATTATGCCCATGGCGAACTAAAGTCGGCCGGCAATTCCATCACCGAAGGCATCGGTCAGGGGCGCATTACCGCCAATCTCGAAGGGCTCAAGATCGACCATCCGTATCAGATCTCGGATGCGGAGGCCCTGCCTTATATTTTCGACTTGATGCAACACGAGGGGCTTTGCCTCGGCGGGTCCAGCGCCATCAACATCGCCGGCGCCGTCCGCATGGCTCGAGACCTTGGGCCGGGCAAGACGATCGTCACAATCCTTTGCGACTATGGCAATCGCTATGCGAGCAAGATTTTCAATCCCGAATTCCTGGCATCGAAAAGCCTGCCAGTGCCGCCATGGCTGGTCGATCAGTCGCCGATCGACATTTCAGATGTGGTGGTGACGGAGCCGGTATGAGCAGAACGAGCGGGGCCACATGCAGTGGCCCCGGTATATTTAGTTCGCCAGACGAAAATCGAGATTGATCGGACCGGGTAGGAATTTGGTCTGCCTTTCGGTCATCGGCACGGTGTCGTCCACGACCTCGAGCGAGAATTTACGCGCCCAACACCTTCCGGTGCCCCTGAGGAAAAAACCGAAATGTATACTGGCGGCCTCTTCGGGCACATCGAAGACGATATCTCGCATTGTCCAATCGCTTGTCCCGCGAATTGCGCCTTCGGCGTCAGGCCGCATCTGTAGATTGTCAAACTGTAGATTGCGCGCATTGTTGCCATCGATCCGCATCCAAATGCTACCGCCATCGACAGCGTCTTCGGTACGCAGTTCACCCGTAAAGCGGATGCGTTGCCCGATATAGGGCTTGGCACTGGCGCTCTGCATCATGGTGGCGCAGTCGTCAGCAGTCAGCCGACCATATTCGGGGAGATTTTCGATGAGCGCAGCGCCTGTTTTCCGGTCTAGACCAAGGCGATAAAACCGCGGCGAGCCACCAGCGCGCATCCACCCCTCAGGCATGAAGAGTTCGCTTTCGGCAATGGAATCGATCTTGGCGCTTAGAATGTTCCAATTCGCCAAATTGTATTGTTTTGCGACCAGCTCAAGACAGTCGCTATGGGTTAGATACACTTCGCGCTCTGCCAAGGCTTGCCGCAGCAATTTGGCCATGAGTTTTGCATCCATGAACGTGTGCATGGTCTGATCCTCTCGGCGGGCGTCTACATAGTCAGTGCTCGCATTGCTGACGGTCTGCCCGCAAAAATGGGTCAAACCAAAAGCGTCTTCGTGCATTCACCTTCCCTCAGCGGGGCGAGCGGCTGGCTGCACGAGCCGAAGATCATGGTAGCGCTTAGGCTCCCAGTGTCAACTTGGGATTGTCGGCCGGGCGCCTGCTGATAGATTGCGCTATCTCCTGTCGGAAAGGACGGCCGTGTTCGGCATCGACGATATTCTCAAAGCGATCATTGCGGACCTGCATATCCTGGCCGCCATCATGGGCGCGATCTACCTCCTCGCTTTCATCTGCGCTGTACGGGAAATTCTCAATTCCCGCACATCCCAAGGCTCTATCGCCTGGCTTCTCTCTCTGGCGCTGCTGCCCTTCCCCACCGCCTTCCTCTACATGATCTTCGGGTGGAAGTTTTTTGACGACTATGCCACCGACAGGATCAAGAATGGCCGCGCCGACCGTCCGCTGCGCGCCAAGGATCTGGCGCTAATCGACCGGGAAACGGACGCCAAATGGCCCGTTCAGGTGCAAGTTTCCGAGCTGCCATTCTTGAGAGGCAACGATGTCGAGCTGCTGATCGACGGCAAGGCCACCTTCGATTCCATCTTTGCCGGGATCGATGCCGCCGAGCATTATCTGCTGGTGCAATTTTATATCATTCGCGACGACAAGCTTGGTCAGCAGCTTGCCGAGCGGCTGATTGCCAAAGCGAAAGCGGGTGTCGAAGTCCGGCTTCTTTATGATGATATCGGCAGCACCGGCATGCCCAAGCGGTTTCGGACGCAGATGCGCGATGCCGGCGTCAAGGTTGCCGGCTTCAACCAGCGGCACAAGTTCCTGCGCTTCTATGGTCCAACGCGGATCAACTACCGCAACCATCGCAAGATCGTCGTGGCCGATGGCAAGCATGCCTGGGTCGGGGGGCACAATGTCGGCGTCGAATATCTTGGCGAGGACCCGAAATTTGGCCGTTGGCGCGATACCCATGTGCGTGTCTCGGGCCCCGCGGCGCTGGGGTGCGCCCTGCTGTTCCGCGAAGATTGGGAATGGGCGACCGGCGAGCGTCTGCCTGCCGCGCCGCCGAAGGAAGTCGAGACCCCCGGCGATCAATCCGTGTTGGTCATGGGCAGCGGCCCGGCTGACCAACTGGAAGAATGCGCCATCGCTTATGTGGACCTGATCGGGCGCGCGCGGGAGCGGCTGTGGATCGTCAGCCCCTATTTCGTGCCCGATACCGATATCCGGACGGCGCTATTTGCAGCTCGGTTGCGCGGTGTAGATGTTCGGATCATGCTGCCGGACAATCCCGACCACATCATGGTTTGGCTTGCCAGCATTGCGCATGCCGACGCCATGGTGGAGCACGATATCTCGGTCTATCGCTATACCGACGGGTTCCTACACCAGAAGGTGGTGGTGATGGACAATGAAATCACCACCGTTGGCAGCGTGAATTTCGACAACCGGTCCTTTGCCATCAATTTCGAGATTACTCTCTGGTTCACCGATCCGCAGGCTCTGGCAGCGGTCGACGCCATGCTGGCTGAAGATTTCAAATTGTGCAGGCAGGTCAGCCTTGCCGAAGTTTCCAGCCGATCGAAGCCCCTCTACTTTGCGACCCAGGCCGCAAAACTCCTCTCGCCGCTGCTTTAGGACCACCCATGACCACTCTGCTTTTTCGCGATGATGCCTATTTGCGCTCCACTTCGGCGAAGGTCATCGACGTCTTGCCGGATGGCGCCATTTTGCTCGACCAAACCGTCTTCTATGCGACATCAGGCGGGCAGCCCGGCGACAGTGGCGCGCTAATCGCTGGTGATGGCAATCGCATTGTCATTGCCACGGCAATACATCCTGACGGCGACAAAACCCGGATCGTGCATGTGCCGGCGGAGGGACAACCGACGCTGAGCGTTGGCGATGCGGTGACGGCCGAAATCGACTGGGATCGGCGCTATCGGTTGATGCGCATGCATACGGCGCTGCATCTACTCTCAGTGGCCATTCCCCTGCCGGTGACCAGCGGGTCGATCGGCGAGGACAAGGGACGGCTTGATTTCGACATGCCGGAATCGCCCGAGGATGTCGCAGCAATAGAGGCAGCGGTCAATGCGATGGTCGATGCAGACTATCCGGTGACGTCGGAGTGGATTTCCGATGACGAAATGCTGGCGCGTCCAGACCTGATCAAGACCATGAAGGTGAAGCCACCAATGGGCCAGGGCCGCGTTCGGCTGGTGCGGATCGGGGATATCGACCTGCAGCCCTGTGGCGGGACGCATGTGGCGCGGACCAGCGAAATTGGACGTCTGACGATCGGCAAGATCGAAAAGAAGGGCAAGCAGAACCGGCGGATCAACCTGCACTTCGCCTAAGACGGTCGAGCGCTAACGGATCGGCGGCGCGTAGAGCAAGCCGCCGTTGCTCCAGAGGGCATTTTGGCCACGCAGCATCGCGGCGCCCGTCTGTGGACCGAAATTCTTGTCGTATATTTCGGCGTAATTGCCTTCTGCGCGGATCGCATCGCTCATGAAACTGGATTTGAGACCAAGCGCAGAACCGTAATCGCCTTCGACACCCAATAGGCGCCGGACATCGGCCGACCGTGACGCGAGGAGGGAGTCGACATTCAAGCGCGTTACGCCGACTTCTTCGGCCGTGATCAACGCGAAAATGGTCCAGCGGACGATTTCGAACCATTGATCGTCGCCGCCAGGCACGACGGGACCGAGAACTTCCTTAGAAATTCGTTCGGGTAGAATGCGATGCTGTGATGGATCGGTGAGTTCGCGGCGGATGGCCTGCAACTGACGGCCCGATGCGGAGATGACGTCGCACATATTGGCGCGATAGGCGACGATCAGATCGGCGATATCTTCGTAGATAACGTCTGTGTAGCTGGTCTGATTGGTGAAGAAAAATTCTTCGAGCGCCTGGACCGCGCTGCCATTGTCGACGACGCAGACCGTGACATTGTTGAGCTCATAGGCAGAAACAATGCTCATCGACTGGGGGACGAGAAACCCTTGGCCATCGAAGAAGCTCGGCGTGACGTAACGGGCGCCGTAGCGAAGGTCCCTGCCCGCGCTCCAGGCGCCATTACGCATCAGCACATCGACTGCGCCAGTCTGCAGCGGAGCGAAACGCGCTTCGCCGCGGAAGGCACGGAATTCAATGAGATCGGGATTGTTGAAGACCGCCGCAGCGAGCGCACGGCAGAGATCGACGTCGAAGCCCGACCATCGCCCATCAGCGTCCTGCTGGGCAAAGCCGGCTAATGGATTGCTGGAGCCACAGACAAGAAAGCCACGCTCACGAATGGTTTCGAGCGTGTTGGCTTGCGCAGAAACCACGCTGCCAAAAAGGGCACCGGCCAGCGCGAGCACCAATGGCTTTATGCAGCGATTGAACATGCCGACCTTCTCTTGGAACTGCGGCATTGTGGCATTGCATATCCACGGGTCAAGTCACCGAGAGGGAGTGACCCGTGGATATCGCATGTGAAAGCTCATTGCGATCCGCGATAGCCAAGCGCGCAGCCGCCGTTCCTAGTGCAAGATCTGGCTCAGGAAGAGCTTGGTGCGCTCATGCTGCGGGTTCGAGAAGAACGCTTCTGGCTCGTTCTGCTCTATGATCTGTCCCTGATCCATAAAAATGACGCGATTGGCCACCTGACGAGCAAAGCCCATTTCGTGGGTCACGCAGATCATGGTCATGCCGTCTTCGGCCAGGCTGATCATGACTTCGAGCACTTCCTTGACCATTTCCGGATCGAGCGCCGACGTTGGTTCGTCGAACAGCATGATCTTGGGCTGCATGCAGAGCGAGCGGGCAATCGCGACGCGCTGCTGCTGGCCGCCGGAGAGCTGGCCCGGAAACTTATTGGCTTGCTCGGGAATCTTGACGCGCTCAAGGTAATGCATGGCCGTCGCCTCGGCTTCCGCCTTGGGCGTCCCGCGCACCCAGATGGGGGCGAGGGTCAGGTTCTGCAGAATGGTCAGGTGCGGGAAGAGATTGAAGTGCTGGAACACCATGCCCACTTCGCGGCGCACTTCGTCAATGCGCTTGAGGTCGGCCGTCAGCTCCGTGCCATTGACGATGATCTGCCCTTCCTGGTGCTCTTCGAGCCGGTTGATGCAGCGAATGAGCGTCGACTTGCCGGAGCCAGAAGGCCCGGCGATGACGATGCGTTCGCCCTTCATCACCCGCAGGTTGATGTCACGCAGGACGTGGAAGTCGCCATACCATTTGTGCATGTTGATCACGTCGATGGCGACGTCGGTCTTGGAGACCTGCATGTGGCTGGTGTCGATCTGACGATCAACGGTCGTTTCGGAAACCTGAGACATGAAGCTACCTCTTGTAGCCAGTGTTGAGACGTCGCTCCATGTAGATGGAGTAGCGAGACATGCCGAAGCAGAACACCCAGAAGACCATGGCGGCAAAGATATAGCCGGTCGTCGCGGTATTGCCCGATTGCCATTCGAGAGCGGTGTCGTTCTTGGTCTTCACCGCTTCAAGAAGGTCCTTCATGCCCACGATGTAGACGAGGGACGTGTCCTTGAAGAGCGCGATGAAGTTGTTCACGATGCCAGGAATGACGTGCTTGAGCGCCTGGGGCAGGATGATGAACCACATCCGTTTCCAGTAGCCGAGCCCGAGGGCGGAAGCGGCTTCATACTGACCACGCGGAATGGCCTGCAGACCGCCGCGGACCACTTCGGCCACATAGGCCGAGGTGAAGAGCGTCACCCCCACGATAGCCCGCAGGAATTTGTCGACAGTCATACCCTGGGGCATGAAGAGCGGCAGCATGATCGACGCCATGAACAGGATGGTGATCAGCGGAACGGCCCGGATGAGCTCGATAAAGCCCACGCACACCGTCTTAATAATCGGCATGGATGACTGCCGGCCAAGGGCAAGGATAACGCCCAGCGGGAACGACAAGGTAATACCGATCACGGAGAGGATCAGCGTCACCAAAAGCCCGCCCCACTTCTCCGTCGGGATTTCCCGCAGACCAAAGACACCGCCTGCGAGGAGGAAGTAGCTCACGATTGGGTAGACCGCGAGGAAGAGCACCGCATTCGTCTTCTTGAAGGGCGCCTTGGGGATCAGGAGCGGCACGAGAAGCAGCGCGCCCAGAGCAAAGACGATGTTCGGACGCCATTGCTCGGGGATGTCATAGAAGCCGTAGATGAAGAACTCCATCTCGGAGGAGATGTAAGCCCAGCATGCGCCGGCGTTTTCCATACGACATTGCTCGACGGTGCCGTTTGGACCGACGGCATTGCCGAAAAAGAAGCCGTAGAGTGGCGGTACGATCCAGGCGAGGAAAAGCAAGCCGAGAATGGTGAGAACTGTATCGAGCGGGGTCGAAAACAGGTTTTTTTGCGCCCAGGCGATGGCACCTGTGGTGCGCACCGGAGCCGGGCGGGCCTCTACAAGGTCAGAGCGGACGAATCCAATATCTGTCATCAGATCCTCCTACCGCTCGACCAGCTTCACGCGGGCGTTGTACCAATTCATCAGCGCCGAGGTGAGGAGGGAGAACGTGAGATAAACGAGCATAACCATGGCGATACATTCGATCGCCCGGCCAGTTTGGTTGAGGGAGGTGCCACCAAATACGTTGAACAGCTCCTGGTAGCCGATGGCGGCACCCAAGGAGGAGTTCTTGGTGAGATTGAGATATTGGCTCGTCAGCGGCGGGACGATAACCCGCATGGCCTGCGGGATCACGATGAGCCGCAGCCGATCATTATCCTTGAGCCCTAGCGATTGGGCAGCTTCGGTCTGGCCATGGTTGACTGCCTGGATGCCACCACGGACCGTTTCGGCAATGAAGGCCGCGGTGTAGATCGTCAGGCCCAGGAGTAGCGCGGCGAATTCCGGTGGAATTTGCAATCCGCCCTTGAAGTTGAACCGCTCGAGGACCGGCAGTTCGAACGCGACGCTGGCGCCTGAGACCACAAAGACGATCGTCGGGATGACGATCAGAATAGCCAGCCCGACGAGAAAAACCGGGAAGCGCTGTCCCGTGGCTTCCAGGCGACGCTTGGCCCAAATGCGGAGGGCGATGACCGCCGCTATCGCGAGGGCAATACCGATCCAGGTAAAGCCGAACTGCTCATCCGGGATAGGTCGCGGCACCATGATGCCGCGCTGATTGATGAACGCATCAAACGGCAGGGCGATCGAATTGCGCACCGCCGGCATCGCCTTCAGCACGGCGAAATACCAGAAAAACAGCTGCAGCAGCAGCGGGATGTTCCGGATCACCTCGATATAGATCGTGGCGAGGCTTGAAATGATGAAGTTGCTGCTGAGCCTCGCGATGCCGAGCGTGAAGCCCAGCATGGTGGCGAGGATGATGCCGATGAAGGCAACGAGCAGCGTATTGAGAATGCCGACGAGGAAGGCTTCCCAATAGAAGGATGCTCGGGACCAGGGCAGCAGAGAGAAACTGATGTCGAAACCGGCTGTCTTCCAGAGGAAGTCGAAGCCTGTCGTCTTGTTTTGAGCCGCGAGATTGGCGGCCGTGTTTTTCACGATCCAGAAAATGAAGCCGACCAAAACGGCGGCCACGATGAACTGGTAGATATACCCTCTGATCTTCGGGTCATTGTAAAAGCTGACGCGGGGGGCAGCGTCGTGCCCCAAGTCGCGAGTGGTCATAGATGCTGTCCCTTGGCCGCAGAAAGCCGCAAGGCGTCCATGGAGACGCCATAAGCGACAGAACAAACGATGCCGGCGCCCCAGAAGGGCGCCGGAACCAAAAGTTCAGATTAGCGGATCGGCGGAGCGTACTGGATGCCGCCGTCTTTCCAGAGGGCATTCAGGCCGCGCTCAAGACCAATCGGGGTGCTTGGGCCGACGTTGCGATCATAGGTTTCAGCATAGTTACCGACCAGCTTGACGATCTGGTAGGCCCAATCCTTGGTGATGCCGAGCGGGGTACCGAAATCGCCTTCAACACCGAGGAGACGCTTGATCGCCGGATTGTCGGAACCGAGCATTTCGTCGACATTGGCGGAGGTTACGCCAAGTTCTTCAGCTTCGAGCAGAGCGAAATAGGTCCAGCGAGCGAGATTGAACCACTGGGAATCGCCGGAGCGAACCACGGGGCCAAGCGGCTCCTTCGAGATGATTTCGGGCAGGATGATGTGGTCATCCGGATTGGCGAATTTGGACCGCTCGGCGGCAAGAGCCGAAGAGTCCGTGGTGTAGACGTCGCAACGGCCGTCTTCGTAGGCCTTCACCACTTCGTCCTGATCAACGAACACGACGGTGTTGAATTCCATTTTGTTGGCAGCGAAGTAGTCGGCAGCGTTGAGTTCGGTGGTGGTGCCGGACTCGATGCAGATAGCAGCGCCGCTCAGGTCGAGAGCGGATGCGATGCCGTCTTCCTTGCGGACCATGAAGCCCTGGCCGTCATAGAACATGGTGCCGACAAAGCTGATGCCCAACTGGGTATCGCGGCTCATGGTCCAGGTCGTGGTGCGCGACAGCACATCGACTTCGCCGGAGGAGAGCGCAGTGAAGCGTTCCTGGCTGGTCAGCGAGGTGTAGCGAACGGCATCGGCATCGTTGAAGATCGCAGCGGCCATGGCGCGGCAGAAATCAACTTCGATACCGGTCCAGACATTGTTGGAATCGGGAGCGGAAAAGCCCGGCACACCGCCGGTTACGCCGCACTGGACATAGCCCTTGGCCTTCACGTCATCCAAAATAGCGGCCTGTGCGGAGACCGCCGTGAGACTCAGCATCGCTGATGCTGCAAGCGTTACGAGCTGCTTTTGCATATTATTGCCCTTTGTTTCCTGACCCTCGTGTCCCGGAGTTTCATTACCCAATTTGCCTTGGGCGCCCCCGGCTGCACCACCGCCTTTGTGTCGCGGTTACGATGCTGTTAAGCATGCAAGCCTCTCTGGGCGATAACGTCAAGGGTAGAAGCTGTTTTGGGACAGCAATTCTGTCTCTAATTTAGCCAGACGACGAATTTGATCCGATTTTGAGCACAGTGCCCGCATGAGCGACAGCAGACCTTCAAACAGTTCCTTCGAAACGATCCTGACGCATACGGGGCGCGACCCCGATAGCCAGTTTGGCTTCGTCAACACGCCGGTCTATCGCGGGTCGACGGTACTTTTCAAAACTCTGGCGGATCTCGACGCCCAGCAACAGCGCTATCTCTACGGCCGCGCCGGCAATCCCACGACCGAGGGTGTCGAGGCAGTGGTAACCGCGCTCGAAGGCGCCTATCGCACCAAACTTGTGCCATCGGGCCTTGCGGCAATCACCATCGCGATGCTTGCTTGCTTGAAAACCGGTGATGAAATTCTCATCACCGACAGCGCCTATGAGCCGGGCCGAAAATTTGCCGATGGGTTCCTTGAGCACATGGGAATCACGGCGCGATATTATGATCCGCGTATTGGCGCTGGCATTGCAGAGCTGATGGGGCCGAACACTAAAGCGGTTCTGGCTGAAAGCCCTGGGTCTCTGACCTTTGAAGTCCAGGACATTCCAGCGATCGCGCAGGCGGCGCACGCGCATGGCGCACGGCTGATTGTTGACAATAGCTGGGCAAGCCCGCTGTACCATCAACCTCTCGCGCTCGGCGCCGACATCGTCATTCATGCCGGGACAAAGATGTTTGTCGGGCATTCGGACGCGTTCGCTGGCACGATATCCACCACAGAAGCCGCCTGGTCCGATGTGGAGCGGGTCAGAACGCTCCTTGGCTTCTTCACCTCGGGCGATGATGCTTATCTGGTGTCGCGCGGCTTGAAGACGCTGGCGATCCGTATGGCGGAGCATCAGAAGCGCGCGATCGAGATTGCCGCTTGGCTGGAGGAACAGCCCGAAGTCAGCGCTGTGATTCACCCTGCCCTGCCAAGCCATCCCGATCACGCGCTCTGGAAGCGGGATTTTACGGGGTCAGGCAGCCTTTTCGCCATGGTCCTGAAGCCGGCGCCGCGAGCTGCGATCGCAGCCTTTGTCGACCATCTCGAAATCTTTTCCATGGGCTATTCATGGGGCGGCTATGAAAGCCTCTGCCTGCCTTCGAAAATCGACAAGGCACGATCGGCAAAGCCATGGTCGGACCCGGGCAACCTCTTCCGCGTCCACATTGGCTTTGAGGCCATCGATGACCTCAAGGCAGACCTGGCGGCAGCGCTCGATCGCTACGCCAAGGCGCGCTGAACAAGCCGCCTGAGGGCCGGAACGCCCTGGAAACGAATGCGCCCTTCGTGAGTGGCTCGGAACAGCCACTTCCGATGGGCAAAATAATTGCGGACCGCATACGTGCCGATGCAGCCGACCGCAAAGCCGGCGAGGACGTCGGTTGGGTAATGATCGCCCACGACGACGCGGGAAACACCCGTGACCACGGCAATGATCAGAACCAGCCGGAAAAAGCGCGGGGCGAGAAAGCCGACCAGGATGGCGGTGGCCATGGCTGTCGTCGAGTGGCCAGAGGGAAAGCTCTGGAAGGTCCAGTCGTTCAAAATGTGCTGGAAATCGAAGGCGCCGAATTCATCGTAAACCGTAGGTCGGCCGCGGCCGAAAAGGCGCTTGAGAAGATTCGTCAGGAGGCCTGTGCCGCCGACAGCGGCGAAGATGAAGCCGGAGAGCAGCGCGAGCTCGACCGTGGCGAGGCGCCAGGGCGACATGCGGCGCACGAAGCGGTAGCCGATGAAACTTATAAGGAAAATCAAGCCGCTGGGAATCAGCACCCAATCGGACAATCCGAAATGGGTGACGAACTGGAACGGCGCGCGCCATTCTCCATCCCAGGCAATAGCGCTGCGCGAGAGCGAAACGTCGAAAAACAGCAGCACAAAAAGCATCAGAATGAAGACCCCCAGATAGTCGGGCCAGGTCTTGCGATTGAGGCCCAAGGGCCAGCGTTTGCTCAGGTCACTCATGGCGCCCTTTTTGTTCGGAGGATTTCCCCACGTCAATAGCGTGGATAACGCATCCATCGCTTGCCCTTTGTCGGCGAACGCGCTAACGGAATGGCGCGACGTCGGAGTGTAGCTCAGCCTGGTAGAGCACCGGTTTTGGGAACCGGGGGTCCAAAGTTCGAATCTTTGTACTCCGACCATTCGCGCATCGTGTTGAGGATACTGCATGACAGCCCGTATCTACCGCCCTTCCCGCAATGCCATGCAGTCGGGCAAGGGTAAGTCGAAGCAGTGGATCCTGGTGCACGAGCCGGCCCAGGCGCGCAAGATCGAGCCGCTGATGGGCTATACCAGCAGCTCCGATATGCAGCAGCAGATCAAGCTTTCCTTCTCGACCCTCGAAGAAGCTGAAGCCTATGCGCAGCGCAACGGCATCGAATATTCGGTGCAGCCCGCGCATGACGCAACGCCGAAGCGCGTAAGCTACCCGGACAATTTCCGCGCGGACCGGAAAACGCCCTGGACGCACTGAGCCAAGCTCTCCAATAGATTCCGTGAAGCGCTGCAATCCATTGCGGCGCTTTTGTTTTTAGCAAAGTTCGGCCAAACTGCTCGTGTCGAAATGTCACGAGGAGAACCATGCCCATGACCTTGCTACGCCCCTTCGCCCTTCTCGTTTCGCTCTGCGGATTAAGCAGCCCCGCCCTGGCTGCACCAGCGATCTGGAAGGTCAGCGACGCGGATAGTTCGGTCTGGCTTTTTGGTTCAATCCATCTCTTGCCGCCAGATACGGACTGGCGAACAGAGGAATTCGACAAGCTGGTCGACGCTGCAGACCGGGTTTATTTCGAGACGGATCTCGGACCGGCGGCGCAGGCCGAAATCATTGTCCTGACGGCGCAACGTGGGTTTTCAACCGACGCCAAGCTGTTGAGTGAAAAGATAGATTCCAAGCTGATGGGGAAAGTGCGCTCCATGGCGGACGCGGTGAATGTGCCGGTGGCGAGCTTGCTTGCCATGGAGCCTTGGATGGCGGCAACCATGCTCTCGACAGCGGTAATGACCGAAGCTGGATATGACCCGACTGTCGGTGTCGACTCAGTTATGTCTAGGGAAATTCCTATTGAGCGCCAAGGGTTTCTGGAAACTGCGGTGGAGCAAATGGATGCTATTTCGGGCGGAACGCGAGACGAACATATCCAATTGCTGACGGCAACGATGACCGAGGGACTGGACGCCGTCTCGACGATCGACGCGATGAAAGATGCCTGGGTGGACGGCACACCGGAACTGGTTGGGGATATCTTTTTGGCGCAGCTCGGCTCGTACGGCGATGGCTTTACCAAGCGGCTGATTACGGACCGTAACACGAACTGGACCGGGCAGATTTCCGACATGCTGGCGCGGAACGAGCACGCGTTCCTCATCGTCGGCACGGGGCATCTCGTTGGTGAGGACAGCGTCATCACCATGCTCGAGAACGCCGGCTTTAGCAGCGAACGCGTGCAATAGGGCCGCCCGGTTTGAGCGGACAGCCCGAGAGCTTTAAACGTCGGAGAGACGGGTCCAGCGACTGTCGTTCTGGCTGGATTTCACCGAAGCAGTGATGAACTGCATGCCTTCGACGCCATCGGCGAGCGAGGGCAAGAGATCTTCGTAAGCTGCGCCATCGCCACGGATAACGGCCGCGAACTGGCTATAGAGCGTGGCGAAGGCTTCCAGATACCCTTCAGGATGACCCGAGGGGATGCGGACATTCATCGAGGCTGCAGGTGGCAGCGAGATGGAACCGCCGCGAGTGAGCAACTGCTTGGGTTTGCCGAATTCGGTGAACCACATGTAGTTCGGATTATCCTGGCGCCATTCAATGCCGGCCTTATCGCCATAGACCCGGAGCTGAAGGCCGTTTTCACAGCCGACGGCGACCTGGCTGGCCCAGAGCATGCCTTTCGCCCCTCCCTCAAAGCGCAGCATGATGTGCACATTATCATCAAGCTGACGACCGGGGACAAATGCAGTCAAGTCCGCTGAAACAGCTTCGGTTTTGAGGCCAGTGACAAAGCGGGTGAGGTTATAGGCGTGTGTGCCGATATCGCCGATGGCGCCGCCTGCGCCGGAGCGGGCGGGGTCGGTGCGCCAGGAGGCCTGCTTGTTGTCGTCGGTCGTGGCTTCGGTCAACCAATCTTGCGGGTACTCGGCCTGCACAACGCGGATCTTGCCCAGGGCGCCAGATGCGATGAGTTCGCGGGCCTGACGGATCAGCGGATAGCCGGTGTAGTTATGGGTCAGCAGGAACTTCGCGCCGTTTTTCGGCTTAATTTCCAACAGCTTACGGGCGTCTTCGATTGTGGCCGTGATCGGCTTGTCGCAAATGACGTGAATGCCAGCTTCGAGGAAGGCCTTGGCGGGGCCGAAGTGCATGTGGTTGGGTGTGACGATCGAAACCGCCTCGATACCGTCCGGGCGGGCGGCTTCGGCGCGGGCCATTTCTTCGTAAGAGGTGTAGATGCGATCTTCGGCGAGGCCGAGGTTTTTGCCGGATTCCTTAGCGACTTCGGGGCGCGAGGAGAGTGCGCCGGCGACCAGATCATAGTCGCCATCGAGGCGGGCGGCGATGCGGTGGACGTAGCCGATGAAGGCTCCGGTGCCGCCGCCGACCATGCCGAGGCGGATGCGTTTTGCGCCGTTTTCAGCCATTTTTCGTGTCTCTTCTGTTAGCAACAGGTTAACATTGAGGCGCCGCTAACGCGAATAGGTTAGCGGCGCGGTGTTTGGCTTAGCTCAGGCCCAGCATCTTGCGGTTTGCAGCCTTATCGGTGCCGCCCGAAGCGAAATCATCGAAGGCGTGTTCGGTGACGCGGATGATGTAGCTCTTGATGAGCTCGGCGCCTTCGCGCGCACCATCTTCGGGGTGCTTGATGGCGCATTCCCATTCGAGGACGGCCCAACCCTGGAAATCGTTGGCGGCCATCTTGGCGAAGATCGCGGGGAAATCAACCTGGCCATCGCCGATCGAACGGAAGCGCCCTGCCCGGTCGATCCACGACTGGAAGCCGCCATAAACGCCCTGACGCCCCGTCGGATTGAACTCGGCATCCTTCACGTGGAAGGCCTTGATGCGATCCTTGTAGATGTCGATGTAGTCGAGATAATCGAGCTGCTGCAGCACGAAGTGGCTCGGATCATAGAGCAGATTGGCGCGCGGGTGGTTCTTCACGCGGTCGAGGAACATCTCGTACGAAATGCCGTCGTGCAGATCTTCGCCGGGGTGGATTTCGTAGCAGACGTCAACGCCGGCATCGTCGAAGGCGTTGAGGATCGGAGTCCAGCGGCGGGCGAGTTCGTCGAAGGCTTCTTCGACGAGACCGGCGGGACGCTGCGGCCAGGGATAGATATAGGGCCAAGCGAGCGAGCCGGAGAACGTCGCGTGCGCGTTAAGCCCGAGGTTCTTCGAGGCCTTGGCGGCGTTGAGCATGGTCTTGACGGCCCAATCCTGACGGGCCTTCGGGTTGCCATGGACCGAGGCCGGCGCGAAGCCGTCGAAGGCTGCGTCATAGGCGGGGTGAACGGCGACGAGCTGGCCCTGGAGGTGGGTCGAGAGTTCGGTGATCTCGAGGCCGTGGCTGTTTACGGTGCCCTTGATCTCGTCGGCATAGGTCTTGGATTCAGCGGCCTTTTCGAGATCGATGAAGCTTGAGACCCAGGTCGGGATCTGGACGCCCTTGTAGCCGAGGTCGGCGGCCCATTTGCAGATATTGTCGAGCGTATCGAAAGGGGCCTTATCGCCAGCGAACTGGGCGAGAAAGATTGCCGGGCCCTTGATGGTGGTGGCCATGAAGTCTCTCCTCTTGTGGCCCCTTATTGTGCATCAACGGGGCTCGTTAGACGCTGCGGCAGCGGTTGCCGCATGAAATGCGGGCGGCGATTGCTCGCCGCCCTGACATGTTAGTTTGCAGTTTTGACCGGCATGTGGCGCCTGTCAATGAGGTACGCACATCAAGCTTTGAGCAGAGCCCGGGCTTCTTCGATGCCCAGGGCGCGGGGGCGTTCGCAGGTGGTTTGGAGGGTGAGGACCTGGCCGGTTTCGCCGGCCTTGAGGAGGCCTGTCATCACTTCAACCACATGGAGCGCGACGTCGAGGCCGCAGCGGGCGGTCTGGCCGGTCTCGTGCGAGATCATCATGTCGGCAAGGCCGGCACAGCGATAGTTGGCGCGCGGGATGGCCTTGTCGAGTTCCTGGTTCGGCTTGCCGAAAGGGTGATCCCAGGGCGTGACCGGGGTCCGCGTTCCGTCGATGCTGGCCGTGACCAGATCGCCGCCGAAGAAGTTCGGATCGGGCACGAAGATCGAACCTTCGGTGCCGTAGAGCTCGATATTGTGGTGGCCGTGAGCCGCCACGTCCCAGCTGGCGCCGATGGTGACGATAGCGCCGTTGTGGAACTCGAGCACGCCGTGGATCGTGGTCGGGGTACCGACCTTGACGAAGGTGCCCTTATAGGGGCCCTCGGCTGTGACTTCGCGCTCGGTGCGGGCCATGTTGGTGAAGGCGGAGAGGCGCTTCACGGGGCCGAGCAGATGGACGAGGTCGGTGATGTAGTATGGGCCGAGATCGAGGATCGGGCCGCCGCCGGGCTGGAAGAAGAAGTCCGGGTTCGGGTGCCAATGTTCCATGCCACGGCTCATGACGTGGGTGGTGCCGCTCATGATCTTGCCGAGCTTGCCACTGTCGATGATCTCGCGGGCCTGCTGATGCGCGCCACCGAGGAAGGTATCGGGGGCCGAACCAACCTTGAGACCGCGTTCGTCGGCAGCCTTCTTGAGGGCGAGGCCCTCTTCGACGCTGAGAACGAAGGGCTTTTCGGAATAGGCGTGCTTGCCGGCCGAGATGATGTCCGAAGACACCTTGTAGTGGGTCGCCGGGATCGTAAGGTTCACGATCACGTCGATTTCGCTGTTCTTCAGCAGCTCATCGGGCGTCTGGGCGGCGACGCCGAATTCATCGGCGCGCTTCTTGGCGGCTTCCGGGAGAATGTCAGCGACGGCACGCACTTCGAGGCCGTTAAAGAGCGGCGCAAGGCGCAGATAGGCGGCAGAGATGTTGCCGGCACCCATGATGCCGACGCCAAAGGTCTTTGCCATTTTAGACTCCGTAGCTCTTCAGGGCGGCAGCAGCATTGCGGGCGAAGCGGATGGCATCGCTTGGCTTGTCATGCTCGGCAACGAAGTAGCGCGCCTTGGTCTTGGCCTTGATCTGGTTGATGTAGTTCGGCCAATCAAGCGTGCCGGTGCCGACGTCGGCCCAGCCATCTTCGTCGGTCTTTTCGCCGGCTGGCGCGATGTCCTTGACGTGGACCGCAGTGATGCGGCTACCAAGCTTGTCGATCCAGAACAGTGGATCTTCATTGGCGCGGATGACCCAGGCGAGATCCATTTCCCACTGGGTGTCCGGGGAGGCATCGAGGATCAGTTCCATCGGGGTCTTGCCATTGGCGTCCTTGGCGAATTCCCAATGGTGGTTATGGTAGCCAAAGCCCTTGCCGGCAGCCTTGAAGGCGGCAGCGATCTTGGCGAGCCCTTCGGCGAAATCCGCCCAATTCCCAGTGCCGTCACGATAGGCTTCGGACGGGGGCGCGGGGCAGTAAACGGTCTGGATGCCGACCTGATCGACAATCTTAAGCGCAGCATCGGTGTCTTCGAGCTGGCCATAGCCCATGTGTGCCGTCGGCATGGTGAGGCCGGCGTTTTTGAGGCTCTGCGCGAGAGCGGCAGGATCGGCAAACTGGCCGCCCCAACCTTCGACCTGGGTATAGCCAAGGCCGGCGAGGGTCTTGAGGGTTTCGTCCAGCGACGCTTCGTTGCGTGCGCTATAGAGCTGGTAGGAGAAGTCCATTATCGGCCTCGTCTTTTCGGTTGGATGCGGCTCCGCATGTCGATGGGGTACTCCCCGAAGCGGGTGCCTGTCGCACCGCTTCGTCAGATGCAGTGCCGCAAAAGTAAGGTGAGGATCGGGCAGACCCGAAGTGGCGCCCCGAAGGGCGCCACGAAAGCTTAGAGCCGGCTTTCCGACTGCGCGTCGAAGAGCGAACCGCGGGCGATGTCGAAACCGACAGTGACCTTATCGCCGGCATGGAGCGGAATATCGCTCGAGCAGCGGAAGGTGACCGGGATGCCGGCGACCTTCGTCCAGGCAAGGGTTTCCGAACCCATGGGCTCGACGATTTCGATTTCGGCCTGGGTCTGGAACGGCATGCCTTGGGCGGCATCGCCCAGAAGAATGTGTTCGGGACGCACGCCGAGAACGGCCTTGGTGGCAGCGCCACGCTGGGCAGCGAAATCATAGGCGCCGACCGGGATCTTGGTGCCATCGTCAGCGGTGAAGGTCGCACCATCGAGCGAGCCGTTGATGAAATTCATCGAGGGCGAGCCGATGAAGCCGGCGACGTAGAGATTGACCGGCTTGTTGTAGATGGTGTGCGGATCGGCCAACTGCTGGATGACGCCATTTTTCATGATGGCGATGCGATCGGCGAGCGTCAGAGCCTCGATCTGGTCGTGGGTCACGTAGATCATGGTGTTCTTCAAGCGCGCATGGAGGCGCTTGATTTCGACGCGCAGATCGCTGCGGAGCTTGGCGTCGAGGTTGGACAGCGGTTCGTCGAAGAGGAACACGTCCACGTCACGCACGAGGGCGCGGCCGATGGCGACGCGCTGGCGCTGGCCGCCCGACAGGTTTGCGGGCTTGCGGCCGAGAAGCGGCTGGATCTGCAGGATTTCTGCAGCGCGCGCGACGCGGCGGGCAATCTCGTCCTTGGCCATGCCGGAGACGCGGAGGCCGAAGGAGAGGTTCCGCTCGACGGTCATCTGCGGATAGAGCGCGTAGGACTGGAACACCATGCCGATGCCGCGGTCCTTGGGCTCTTCCCAGGTGACGTTCTTGCCATTGATGAAGATCTGCCCATCGGACACATCGAGGAGACCCGCGATGCAGTTGAGCAGGGTGGACTTGCCGCAACCCGAGGGGCCCAAGAGGACGATGAACTCGCCCTGGGCAATATCGAGATTGAGGCGTTCGAGAACCTTCACATTGCCGAAATTCAGCGAGAGGTCTTTGATGGAAACGCTTGGCTGCATTTCTTTTATCCCTTCACGGCGCCGGCGGCGACGCCGCGTACGAACAGCTTGCCGGACACAAAGTAGATGATCAGTGGCACGAGACCGGTCAGCACGGTGGCAGCCATGTTGACGTTATATTCGGGCGTGCCCTGGGCCGAGTTGACGATGTTGTTGAGCTGAACTGTCATTGGGTAATTTTGCGGACCGGCAAAGACGACGCCGAAGAGGAAGTCGTTCCAGATACCGGTGATCTGCAGGATGAGCGCGACGACGAAAATCGGCAGCGACATGGGGAGCATGATCTCGAAGAAAATGCGCCAGAACCCTGCCCCATCGACACGCGCTGCCTTGAACAGTTCCTGCGGCAGCGAGGCGAAGTAGTTGCGGAACAGGAGCGTCAGGATCGGCATGCCGAAGATGGTGTGGATGACGATAACGGCCTGGAGCGAGCCGAAAATCCCCATGCCGCGCGTCAGCATCACCAGCGGATAGAGCATCACCTGATAGGGGATGAACGAGCCGAAGATCAGGACGGCAAAGAAGATTTCCGAACCCTTGAAGCGCCAATTGACCAGGGCATAACCGTTTACCGCGGCGATGAAGATCGAGACGATGGTCGAGGGGATGGTGATCTTGACCGAGTTCCAGAAGCCGGGGGAGAGACCATTACAGGTGAGACCCGTGCAGGCACTGGTCCAGGCCTTGACCCAGGCATCGAAGCTCGGCGCAGACGGCAGCGCGAAGATATTGCCGAAGCGGATTTCGGGCATGGTCTTGAGCGAGGTCACGACCATGACATAGAGCGGAAAGAGGAAGTAGAGCGCGAAGAAGATCAGGGTCGTGTAGATCATGATCTTCTTGGGCGTGAAGAACGGCTTGGGGCGCGGACCGCGTGGGTCCGTGGCCGCGTTGCCGCTAGTTGCCGGCGCGGAGCCGGTCATAGTCGCGGTCTGGCTCATTTGCGCCCCTTTCCGCCAAATTCGAGATAGGCCCACGGAACCATGATGATCATGACCGTGAGGAGCATCATGGTCGCGGCAGCGAGGCCCTGGCCGATATTGCCGCCCGAGAACATGTAATTGTAGACGTATTTGGCGGGCACTTCGGACGAGATGCCCGGGCCGCCATTGGTGAGCGCGACCACAAGGTCATAAAGACGGACGATGCCCGAGCCGATGAGCACCACGGCGGTGACGAGCACGCCGCGCATCATGGGCAGAACCACCGAGATATAGGTGCGCCAGGTCGGGATGCCGTCGACGCGCGCGGCTTTCCAGATCTCTTCATCGACGCCGCGGAGACCGGCGAGCATGAGCACCATACAGAAGCCGACGCCCTGCCATAGACCGGCAATGAGCAGCGCGAAGAGCACCATGCGCGGATTGGCGATCCAGTCGAAGGTGAAATTGGTCCAGCCCAGGTTCCGCATCGTGCCCTGAAGGCCCAGAGTCGGGTTCATGATCCACTGCCAGACAAGGCCGGTGACGATGAACGAAAGCGCGAAGGGATAGAGCATGATGGTGCGGAAGGCGCTTTCGAAGCGGATCTTCTGGTCCATCAAAACGGCGAGCAGAAAGCCGAGCCCGAGGGTCAGCACCAGCGACATGGCGCCGTACATCAAGAGATTGATGACCGAGACATTCCAGCGCGAGGTGGCGAACAGGCGCTCGTACTGATCGAAGCCGACAAACTTGCCCGTCGGCAGGAGTTTGGAGTTCGTGAACGAGTAATAGATCGTCCAGATGGTGCAGCCGATGAAGACGACGAGCACCGTCGCGACCATCGGGATTGCCGCGACCTTGGCGGACAGGTTGTGAAGGAAGAATTTTTTTAAGGCGCTAGGCCGACTGGAAGATCCAGCCGCCGGCGCGGATTGTACGGCAGTGTCCGCCATCAGTGTCTCTCCATACGACAGTGGTCGACCTTGTCGATTCAAGGCCGACCACCGCTTTTCAGTGATGAGAAGTTATTCTCACCGAAACGACCGACGCTTAGTCAGCGGACTCGATGATCGAAGCATAGCGTTCGATGTAGTCGTCGACAGTGATGCTGTCGTCATCGAGGAACTCGGTGTTGAGGTCCGTCATCTGCTGCTGGGTGTCTGCGGAGAGAGCAAAGTCACCCGACGGCAGCAGACCGTTCTTGAGAAGGCCGAGAGCCTTCTGCATGCACGGATTGGCCTGCGACAGGTCGATATCCGTACGGATCGGCATGGAGCCCTTCTTCAGGTTGAAGGCGAGCTGAGCTTCTGGCGAGATGATCGTGCGCGCAAGCTGGGCCTGAGCTTCGATGACAGCCGGATCGGTGCCTTCTGGAAGAACCGGGAAGTAGAACGAGTCGCCGCCGCCGGTCAGCTGAGTGCCGAGGCCGAGAGCCGGGAGACATTCATAGTCCTTGCCGGGAACGGCGCCAGCAACCTGAAGGTCGCCCTGGAGCCAGTCGCCGTGGATGTTGCCAGCCGCGGTGCCTTCGATGAGCTGCGTGCCGACGTCGCCGAAGGACGGAACCATGGTTTCAGGCGAAACGACCTTGCGCAGAGCGTCGAGAGCTTCGGCAACCTTGCGGAATTCCGGGCTGCGAACAGCTTCGGCATCCTTGTCGCGGTTGATCTTGAGAACGAGATCGGAACCACCAATGCCCGACATCAGAACGCCCGGGATACCCGAGAACGGCCAGCCAGTGGCAAGACCGAATGGCAGGATGCCGGCTTCCTGCAGAGCAGGCCAGGAGGCGACGTATTCGTTCCAATCCTTGGGGACCGGCTGACCGATCTTTTCATAGGCCTTGGTCGAGAGCCACAGCCAATCCCACGAGTGGATATTGACGGGCAGGCAGTAGAGGCCGCCGTCGATCTTGCACGGCTCAAGAAGCGACTGGTCGACGTAGAACGAGTCGATGTTCATGTCGGCAACGACATCGGTCAGGTCGCGGATCAGGCCAGCCTGGATGAGTTCTTCGGCATCGCGGCCGGTGTTCATCTGGGTGGCGCCCATCGGGTCGCCGCCGATGATACGGCTGATGATGACGGGGTTGGCACCGGTACCCGAGCCAGCGAGGGCCGAGTCGATCCACTTGTTGCCGGTTTCTTCTTCGAAGACGCGGGCAAATTCGGCCACGGCGGCCGCTTCACCAGCGGACGTCCACCAGTGGGTCACTTCGAGATCGGCTGCGTACGAAGACGTAGAGCCGAGCAGCGCGGTCGCCATCATGGCAACCACTGCAAATTTCTTCATAGGAATGTCCTCCCAACGAACACGAGGAGCTGTGTGCCCCCATTCATGCCACCGGCCGGCGGATCCCCGTTCCTCCAGACACCCGTTCGGCCGCATGTAATCGATTGCATAAACCAAGTGAAATAGGTTGTGCAATCGATTTCATTAGTTTCATACACGTCTTGCAGACCTGTCAAGATCGAATTAGACAGATTGCGACACTGACAGCGAGAGGGGGCGCTGCCAGCCGTGACAACAGATCGAAAAACGACGACGATTCAAGACGTTGCGCGTATAGCCAATGTCTCCACAGCAACTGTGAGCAGAGCTCTTTCCGCCCCTGACAAGGTGAGCGAGGGAACGCGTGCGCGCGTCTCGGAAGCGATCCGTGCAACCGGTTACACGCTCAATCAGGCAGGCCGGTCTTTACGCCAAAGGTCGGCGAAAACTATTCTTGTCGCCATCCCCGATATCAGAAATCCGTTTTTTTCGCTGATCCTCGACGCCATAGAGCGGGAGGCGGCTAGTCGCGGGTTCGGCGTCCTTGTTTTGAACCTTTATTTCGGCCACGAAACCGTTCGCCGGCTGCAAGATTTTCTTCTTTCGAACCGTGCCGACGGGCTGCTGCTGCTCGATGGGTCGGTCGACATGCACATGCTGCGCGAGCTTGCCGAACAGGCGGCCGAGATCCCGCTAGTGGTGGCGTGTGAAGAGATTCCCAATTCGGGATTTCACACGGTCTTGACGGATAATGTCGAGGCGGCGGAGCGGGCAACGCAGCACCTGATCGACCTTGGACATCGCAAGATCGCGCATCTGGTGGGGCCGGATCATAACGTCGTCGCGCGCGAGCGGCTGGTGGGCTATCTCAAGGCGCTCAATCGCGCCGGCCTCCCTGCCCTGCCCGAATGGCAGCTGCGCGGCAATTTCGACATGGAAAGCGGCTTTGCAGCGTCGGCCCGGTTCCTAGGCGTCGCCGACCGGCCGAGCGCGGTCTTTGCCGCAAACGACGAGGCCGCCATCGGTTTTCTGTCGGGACTACGGAATCACGGCCTGATCTGTCCGCGGGACGTTTCGGTGGTTGGGTTCGACGATCTCGGCGTTGCCGCGCATTATGCGCCGCCTCTGACCACAATGCGCCAACCGCGCGAAACGCTTGGCAGGATGGCCGCGGAAGCGCTGATCGATCTCGTCGAAAATCCCGGCGTGATCGCGGCGCCGCTCCGGATCGTGCTGCGCTCGGAATTGGTGGTTCGCGAGAGTACAAGCCGTGCCCAAATCCAAGTGACCGCGAAAGCCGCCGAGATCGTCGCTTCCTGATCGTGGGGCATTTCATTTTTCGCCAAATCCGCTAAAGGGAGACTCGTGCGGTCCCGTAGCTCAGCTGGATAGAGCAGCAGCCTTCTAAGCTGAAGGTCACAGGTTCGAGTCCTGTCGGGATCGCCAGTCCATCCGCGCTGGCTTATGGGCCGCCTCAGACGTTCAACACTATCGGAGGAGGCCTGCTTGGCTCTCTTTGCCATAAGCTTCATGCTCGAAGACGGTAGCGACTACAATGATCGCCTCGCGACCCTGGTGAAGGCGATCGAGGAAGCGGCCGATGGCGACGTCTGGTCGGAAACAGCCTCGTTTTTTCTCGTCACGTCGACGAAGAATTCGGCCAATCTCAAAGACGAAATCATGGCGTCCGTCGGCTTGCAGGATGGTGACGTGCTGCTCGTTATCAACCTGAGCAAGACCAAAGGTCACTCGACACACGGCCTATCCAAGAAGACCTTGTTCAAGAAGCTGATCGATCAGCGCTAGCGGCTACGCGGCTTCGCTCCATCAGGGCTTGCACCTTTTCTGTGTCTTCACTCGACACGGGATTGTAGACGACCATCCCCAATTCGGGTCGACCATCAACGGCGAAGGCGGAGAATTCGAGCTGCAACAGGCCCATATCCGGGTGGTGCAGACGCTTGACGCCTTCGTGGTGGGCCGCGATGTCGTTCGCGATCCAGAGACGCTTGAAATCGGGACTGGAGGCCGAGAGCTCATCGACTAGCTGCTTGATCGCCTCGGTTGCGCCGGCGCGGGCGACATCGGCGCGGAATGAGCCGACGACGTAGCGCGCGACGCTTTCCCAATCTTCCTGAATGGCGCGAAGACTGGATTGCCCGAACATCAGTCGCAGAATGTTGCGCTTTTCGACGGGCAGCTTGCCGTAATCGGTGAGCACTGCCGCAGCGGCACGGTTCCAGGCCAGCACATCCCAAGTGGCGGACTTGATGAAGGCCGGGCTATGGGCCATGGCGTCGAGAACTTTTTGTAGCCTCGGCGTTACGCCATCGATGGGTTTGTACTGGACCTCGGGAGGCCGCCCGAGCGCGAGGATGTAGATGTGCTCGCGCTCCATCTCCGTCAGCATGAGGCCTTTGGAGAGTCGATCGAGCACATCGGCAGACGGAGCGCCACCGCGACCTTGCTCGAGCCATGTATACCAGGTGGGGCTGATATTGGATCGCTGTGCGACCTCTTCGCGCCGCAAACCGGCCGTCCGCCGCCGGGTGCTGGTGTAGCCGAAGGTTGCCGGGTCGAGACGGGTACGACGATCGCGCAGATAATCGCCGAGAGCATTGCTGGAGCTTGAGGAGACCGACATCCGGGTACATCCTATACCATGATAAGATCACTACTTTAACAGGACCAGATCTACCGCCACCCTGGGTGCCGAACAATATGAAAGGTGTCTTCCATGCGCGTTTTTCTCACGGGGGCGACAGGGTTTATCGGGTCGAAGGTCTTGGCTGAACTGATTGCCGCCGGACATCAGGTTATCGGGGTCGTGCGGTCCGAGACTGGCGCTGATGCTGTGCGGGCCGCTGGCGGCGAGCCATATCAAGGCACGCTGGAAGCGCCGGAGGCTTTGGCAGAGGGGGCGACACAGGCAGATGCCGTGGTGCATACGGCGTTCGACCACGACTTCACCAAATTCGTCGCCAACTGCGAAAAGGACACGCGGGTCATCGAAGCTATCGGTGGCGTGCTCGCCGGATCGAACAGGCCGTTTCTGATCACGTCCGGCGTGGGCATGGGCAATGGACCCAATGGCGAGGCGGCGACGGAACAGGTCTTCGACCGTCAGAACCCCAACCCAAGGCGAATGTCGGAATTGGCGGGCGAGGCTATCGGCGCCAAGGGCGTCAGCGTTTCCTTTGTACGACTGCCGCAGGTGCACGATACGCAGAAGCAGGGGCTGATTTCGCCGATGATCGAAATTGCCCGGCAGCGCGGCTTTGCAGCCTATGTCGGAGAAGGCGCGGGGCGCTGGTCGGCGGTCCATGTCAGGGACGCGGCGCGGCTCTATCGCCTGGCGCTCGAGCAACACGAAAACGGCGCGCGCTATCACGCTGTCGCGGAGAGCGGTCTACCGGCTCGTCTCATCGCCGAGGCGATCGGAAAGGGACTCGGCATTCCCGTGCGGTCGCTCGCGCTAGATGAGATCGAGGGCTACTATGGCCACTTCGCGCATTTTGCGACCATGCACCTGCCGGCCACAAGCGATTGGACGCGCCAGACGCTCGGTTGGGCGCCGACTGGTCCGGGCTTGATCGAAGACCTGCAGAACATGGACTTCGGCAACGCTCGATAGCCTGGGCTGAGGTGCCGGCAGGCTCGTCTGCCGGCACGCTTGAGTTAGATTACCGCGGGTCTTGGGCGGTAGGCGCTTTCGAGATCGGCGATATCTTCGGCGCTCAGTTTCAGATCGAGAGCGGCGACCGCATCGGTCAGGTGATGAGGCTTGGATGCGCCGATGATCGGTGCCGTAACGAGCGGATTGTGCAGGACCCAGGCGAGGGCAACCTGGGACATGGGCACGCCGAGGCGCTTAGCGACCACTTCGACCTTATCGACGATACCGCAGTCCATCTCGGCAGTGTCGCCGTAGAGTTTCGGGATGACATTATCGGAGGCGGATCGGCCGGTAGCCTGCCCCCAGGGGCGAGTGAGCAAGCCCCTGCCCTGCGGACTCCATGGAATCAAGCCAACACCCTGATCGGCGCAGAGCGGCAGCATTTCACGCTCTTCCTCGCGATAGAGCAGGCTGAGCTGGTTTTGCATGGAGATAAACGGCGTCCAGCCATTCATCTTGGCTACATATTGAGCCTTCGAAAACTGCCAGGCCGACATGGACGAGGCGCCGATATAGGTGGCCTTACCCGATCGCACGACGTCGTGCAGCGCCTCCATCGTCTCTTCGATGGGGGTGTCATCGTCCCAGCGATGGATCTGGTAGAGGTCAACATAGTCGGTCTGGAGACGCGAGAGCGACGCATCGATCTCGCGCATGATGGCGCGGCGCGAGAGGCCGGTGGCGTTGGCGTCGGTGCGGCGGGTGGCGCCATTGACCTTGGTGGCGAGAACGATGTCTTCGCGGCGCACGAAATCCTTGAAGGCGCGGCCGACAATCTCCTCGGAACTGCCATCGGAATAAACATTGGCCGTATCGAAGAACGTGATGCCAAGGTCGAGCGCCTGACGGATGAATGGCCGGCTTTCTTCTTCCGACAGGGTCCAGGAATGGTTGCCCTGATCGGCAGCACCATAGGTCATGCAGCCAAGGCAGAGCCGGGAGACTTTCAGGCCGCTATTGCCAAGTCGTTTATGGTCCATTCTCGTTCTCCCGATCCGATTGTTGGCCCGAAGGTAAGCCGTGGCGGCGGTGGGTGTATAGGACTAATCGGCGAGGTTAGCCGATCTTGCTCACACCCACGCTACTTGGCGCCTTACAGATCCACCCAGGCCCGGGTGCGCGTCGACGTTTTCACCGCGTCGAGGACTTGCTGGTTTTTCAATCCGTCTTCAAAGGTGGCCCCACGTTTCAGAGCCCTGCCCTCACGGATGGCGGAGGTGAGCTCCTGGAGCGCGGCAACGACGGAGACGTTCCAGACGCCCTTGTTTAGGCGCGGGAGCTGGGCATTGGGGTCATCGACGGTGATATCGGTAAAGCTCTCGCCTGCCTTGGCGAACATCAGGCGTTCGGTGTCGTTGTCGAGCAGGATGCTACCCTTGGAGCCGAAGACCTGGGTCAGGTTGCCGATATTGTTGGCGGCAACGCCAGACATGAAGACCTGTGCCAAAGCACCGCTGGTCATTTCCAGGGTGAAATAAGAGAGGTCGTCGGCAGTCGCCGTCCAGGCCTCGCCCGTTTTCTTGTCGATCCGGTTCGGAATGACGGTCAGCGCCTGGCCGACGACAGAGCGCACGGGACCGAGCCACCAGCGCAGCATGTCGACCTGATGGCTGCCATTGGCGCCGAGGCGGCCGCCGCCCTGTTCGGCAAGGCTCCACCAATCGCCTTTCGGGCGGCTGGCGGGATTGGCCCAGGAGGCGCCGATATTGGCGATGTTGACGTGGCGAATGTCGCCCAGCTCGCCCGAAGCAATGAGCTCGGCGACGCGTGCGCGATTGGGGTTGAAGCGCAGCTCGTGATCGATCATGTGGACGCGGCCGAGTGCCTCGGCCTTATCGAGCATGGCCTTGGCTTCGGTTGCGTCCATCGCTGTCGGCTTTTCGCAGAGCACATGGGCGCCGCTGTCGAGCGCAGCGAGCGTGATGGGCGCATGGAGATCGGTAGGCGTCGCGATCAGCACGAGGTCGAGCTGGTGGTTGTCGAGCATCGCCAGCCAATCGTCATAAGCTGCGCCGACACCGAACTCGGAGGCGGCGGATTGTGCGCTTTCGAGGCGGCTAGAGGCAATGGCGACGACTTCGGTGCCTTCGACATGGCGAAGGGCGGGCAAGTAGGCAGCGCGGGCAAAGCTTGCCCCGACGATTCCGATTTTCATTTTTGTCTTTCCGGTTTCGGGGTCAGGCCATGGTCTTGAGGCGCGGATCGAGGAAATCGCGCAGCCAATCGCCGAGGATATTGAAGGACAGCACGGTCAGGACGATTGCCATGCCAGGGAAGAACGCCAGCCACCACTTATTGGCCATCAGCTGATCGCGGCTGTCGGCGAGCATAGCGCCCCAGGTCGGCACATCCGGCGGTACGCCGAGGCCGAGGAAGGAAAGCGAGGCTTCCGAGAGGATCACCGAGGCGACGTTGAACGAGGCGATGACGGTGAGCGGGGCGATGATATTGGGCAGGATAGTGCGGAAGATGATGAGGAAGGTGGAATCCCCAAGGGCACGGGCGGCTTCCACATATTCCTTCTCGCGGATGGACAGGGTCTGGGCCCGGACGATGCGGGCATAGGTGACCCATTGGCCAACGCCGAGCACGATGATGATGTTCACGACGCCTGGCCCGAGGATGACGAGGAACATGATGGCGAGGAGAATGAACGGGAAGGCGAGCTGGATGTCGCCGAGACGCATGATGACGTCGTCGATCCAGCCGCCGAAATAGCCGGCGAGCAGACCGGCAATAACCCCGATCGTGCCGCCGACGAGAATGGCGCAAATGCCGACGAGGAGCGAAACGCGCGCGCCGTAGAGGAGGCGCGAGAACACGTCGCGGCCGAGCCCGTCCGTGCCGAGGAGGAAGAAGGCGTTGCGGCGGCCCTCGGTCAGCGGATCGGCAAGGCGCATCATGATGTCTTGCCGATTGGGATCGAGTGGCGAAATCCACGGGCCAAAGAGAGCGGCGATGGCGACGCAGAAGAGGATGAGCGCCGCGACGACCGGCCATTTGGCCTGGACCATGGAGCGGATGGCGCGGCGGAATTCGCGCCGGCGATGGGACATGGGGCGCGTGACGATGACGGGGCGTCCTACAGTTTCGACCGACATTGGAGCCTCCTAAAGTTTCACGCGAGGATCGATCCGGGCATAGACCAGGTCGACGATGAGATTGAGGGCGATGAACACAAGCGCTAGCGTCACGACGGCGGCCTGAACCACGGGAATGTCGCGCTGATTGATGGCGTTGAAGACGAGCCGGCCGATGCCGGGCCAGGAAAACACCATTTCGACGACGACCACGCCGCCGATCAGGAAGCCGAATTCGAGGCCGATCATGGTGACGACGGGAAGCCAAGCATTGCGCAGGGCATGGCGGATGACCACGGCGCGCTCGCTGATGCCTTTGGAGCGGGCGGTGCGGACGAAATCCTGCCCAAGCACTTCGAGCATGGACGAGCGCACGAGGCGGGCATTGCGCGAGATCGAATAAAACGCCACCGCGAAGCCGGGCATGATGAGGTAGTAGAGCGTCTGCGGCAGATTGGTGAAGGCGCGGACGAAGTCGCCCTGAATGAGCGGCATGATGAAGGGCACGTGGCCCGAGATCGGCAGGATGCGCAATTGCAGGCCAAAGAACATGATCATCATAATGCCGAGCCAGAAACTCGGGATCGACTGACCCAGCATGCCCATGGTCATGATCGAGCCATCCACCGCGCTGCCGCGATTGAGCGAGGCGACGACGCCGAGTGGAATGGCGACGACAATGGCCAGGAACATGGCAAAGAGCGTCAGTTCCAGCGTTGCCGGAAGCGCCTCCATCACTGCTTCGATGGCGGGGCGTTTGTAGGAGAGGGAATTACCGAAATCGCCGCGGGCGAGATTGCCGAGGAAATTGATATATTGCTCGGGCAAGGACTTGTCGAAGCCCAGCGCCTCGCGGGTGCGCTGTATTTCAGCTTCGGTCGCGCGTTCGCTGACATAGAGATAAGTGGGATCGCCGCTCATCTGCAGGGCGGTGAAGGTAATCAGCGTTACCCCGATGATGACGATGGCGCTTTGCAAAAGCCGCCTGACGATGAATGTCCACATACGCGGTCAACCGATCTTGGAGAGGCAGGGGATGCGCCGCAGGACGGCGCACCCGGTTAGTCTGAGGCTACTGCTTGAGTGCCGCGGCAAAAAGCTCGATTTCTTCATCGCGCCGTGGCGTCCAATCGATGCGATTGGAGACGCCGTAGAAGTCGGGCTGGAAGTAGAGCTGCAGCCATGGGCCTTCGTCGTAGAAGAGTTTGAGCATGCGATTGATGATCGGGCGCGCCTCTTCCACCGTGTCGGCGGCAAGAGCCAGTTTCCAGTCATCGAACCAGCGTGGGTCCTTCCAGCTCTGGTAATTCGTCGCCGCGTCGGGCGTCGAAAAGAGGCTCATGTCGTAGAGCGGGCTCCAGGTGACACCACCCTGCCCCAGGAAGAAGAGCGGGCCCATCTCCTTGGTGCGAAGGAGCGGAGAATAGACCGAGGCCCATTCGAGCAGTTCGACGTCGGTTTGAACGCCGATATCGCTCAGATATTGGCCGATGGCCTGGACGACATTGGCGTCGTTGAGATAGCGACCGCGCGGCCCCTGCAGGCGAATGTTGAAGCGAACGCCGTTTTCGCCGCGGGGATAGCCAGCCTCATCGAGCAGCTTTTCGGCCATGTCCGGATCATAGGGCACCGGCTTCAAGTCCGGGTTGCCGTTGGGCGGATTAACGAGGCTCGTCATGCGCTCGCATTCGGTACCGAGAAGCTGGACGCAGATGCTTGGGACATCGACGGCATATTGCAGCGCCCAGCGCACCTTTGGGTCCTGGATTTCCTTGGCGCCCGGCATGCCGGCAACGCCTTCGCCCAGATTGAACCCGACCTGCATGCGGCGGGTACCGCTGACCTTGGCAACGGTGGCCGTACCGGATGCGTCAACGGCGGGGACCTGGTCCGGCGCGACATTGGTGATGATATCGACATTGCCAGCGATCAGTTCGGCCGTCCGGGTCGAGGCTTCGGGAATGATGCGCCAGATGATGGTATCGAAAGTGCCGGGATCTTTGACCTTTTCGAGGACGATCTGCGAGCCGCGATCCCAGGAGGCGAGGCGATAGGACCCCGATCCGATTGGATTTGCCGCCGCTCCCTCGAGCGTCATCTTTTCGTAGCTGTCTTTGCAGTGAATATAGACCTGCGCCATCATCCCCAGAGCGAGCGTGGTCTTGGCGCTGAGGTTGATCTTGACGTCGAGATCGTCGACGACCTCGGCGGATTTGAAGCCGAGCGTCGTATAGACAAAGCCCGGCGTATTGCCGGTAAAGGCATTGGCCGGATCAGCTGCGCGATTGAACGAATAGGCGACGTCTTCCGCGGTCAGCGGTTCGCCATCGTCGCAGGTGAGGCCATCCTTGATCTTGAACGTATAGGCAAGCCCGTCGTCGCTGACCTTGGTGTCTTCGACGAGATAGGGCTCGACTTCACCCTCGAACGTCACGCGGAATAGCGTCGCGAAAATATGCTTGGCGATATTGGAATTGTCGCGGCTCGAAATCTGGGCCGGATCAAATGTGGATGCGTCGGCGCTCAAGCCCACGACGATCGTATTGTCGGGGGGAGCCGCCAAGGCTGTGGTCGAGAGCGCAGCGCCCAATAAGGCGGCGACGGCACCAAAGCGAAACAGTGTTCTCATTGTCATTCCCTCATTGACCTCCCGGATACGCATTCTCGCCGGCTATGCTGCCAGCTTGTGCCGGCACGCAGGGCTTCTCCTGACCCTGCGTGCCGAAGTGCGTCACTGTGCGGCGAGTGCGGTGTCGAACAGGTAGACCTTTTCGTCGCGGCGCGGTTCGAAGGTGACCCGCTTGGACACGCCGTAGAAATCGGGCTGGAAGTAGAGCATCAGCCAAGGCGGATCGTTGTAGAAGACATCGAGCATGCGATCGATGACGACGCGCTGCTCCTCGGGGGTCTTGGCAGCGGCGATTTCCGCCCAGCCATCGAACCAGGCAGGGTTCTTCCATTCGGTATAGTTGGTGCCTGCATCGACAGCCGAGAGGTCGGCCATGTCATAGAGGGCACTCCAGGTGCCACCACCCGAACCGAGGAGGAACATCGGCCCGACGTCATGCTTCTGGATCAGCGGCACATAGACCGAGGCCCATTCCATCAGCTCGACATTTGTCTTGACGCCGATGTCGTTGAGGTACTGGCCGATGGCGAGAGCAACGTTGGCATCGTTGAGGTAACGGCCACGGGGCGCCTGGAAATTGATTTCGAAGCGGGTGCCGTCTGCGCCACGCGGGTAACCGGCAGCGTCGAGCAGCTCTTCGGCCTTATCCGGATCATAAGGATAGGGCTTCAAGCTTTTGTTGTCGTTGGGTGGATTGACGAGACCAGTCGCACGCGTGCACTCGAAATTGAGCAGCTGCTTGCAGATGGCTTCGACATCGACGGCATACTGCAGCGCGACACGAACGTCGGTCTTCTGGATGGCCTCGCCGCCCGGCGTACCCGTGGCGAAAGAGTCCTTCATATTGAAGCCGACATAGATGCGGCGGGTACCCTGAACCGACTTGACCTCGGCTGTGCCGGAATTGTTGACGGCTTCGACCTGGTCGGGGGCGACATTGGTGATGATGTCGACATTGCCAGCGATCAGTTCGGCTGAACGGGTCGAGGCTTCGGGGATGATGCGCCAGACGATATTCTTGAAGCTGCCCGGATCCTTGATCTTTTCAAGGACGACCTGCGAGCCGCGGTCCCATGAGGCCAGACGATAGGACCCCGAAGCGATCGGCTTGGCGGCCGCGTCTTCCAGGCTCATCTTTTCGTAGCTGTCCTTGCAGTGAATGAACACTTCGGCGATGAGGCCGAAGGACACCGGATTCTTCTTGTCGAGGTTGATCTTGACCTCGGTTTCGCTGAGCGCCTCGGCGCCGGCAAAGCCGATCGACGAATAAACAAAGCCCGGCGTGTTGCCGGTGAAGGCATTGGCGGGATCGGCGGCGCGGTTGAACGAATAGGCGACGTCTTCCGCGGTCAGCGCTTCGCCGTCTTCGCAGGTGAGGTCAGGCTTGAGCGTATAGGTATAGCTCTTGCCGTCTTCCGCCTCGACATAGGACTCCGCCATCTGCGGCACGATATTGCCTTCGGGATCGACCTCATACAGCGTCCCAAAGATGTGCTTGGCGATGTTGGAATTGTCGCGGCTCGAAATATTGGCCGGATCAAAGGTCGAAGCATCTGCGGAGATGCCGACGACCAGGGTATCTGCAGGCGGGGCGGCTTGGGCGGAAGCAAGCGGCAGAATAAGCGCCGCCGTGCCTGCCATGAGAAGATATCTCACGGTGTTCATTGGGACGTCCTTTGCTGGAGTGCAGAGTGGTGGAATGGTTTGCCGGTCTCTCGCTTCGCAGTTGTGTCGAGATCGGCGGGATTGATCGCTTGGCCCTGTTGAGAGGAGAGGATGCAGGCTTGAACCATGCGAAGCGAATTGAGGTGGTCGCGCCCGGTGCACGGCAGATCGGCCGTGCCGCGCATGGCGGCGACAAAAGCGGCGAGGAGGGATTTGGCGTCGTTGATCCACTGCTCGTATGGCGGGAGCTGAACCGCAGTCAGTTCGGTATCGGCGTGGAGTGCGTAGTTGAGCTCGCCGAACTGATCGTTCTGGACGACGACCCCGTTCTTGCACTCGCTGCGCCACTGAAACCCTGGCTTTTGCCAGTTGGACTGCCAGAGACCCTGATAGTTGACCTCGACGCCATTGGCGAAACGGATCAGCGCGCTGACATTGGCGTCGTCGCGATACATCGACCAGCTCGGGTTGAACGTTGACCCGAAGACCGAGACGGGTTCGGAGCGATAGACGAAGCGCATCAGGTCGAAATGGTGGATCGACTGTTCCCACAGCATGGGCTGATCCATGGTCAGGGGATACTTATTGAAGTTGGGCTTCCAGCCATCGCGCCAGCGCTCATAGGTGAAGCGGCCGAATTCCGGCGCACCCACCGTCTCGTCGAAAAGGCGCAGGGTTTGCTGGGTGACGGGCAGGAAGCGGAAATTGAGGCCGACTGTGAGCGGGACGCCGGCATCTTCAGCCATCTCGACATAACGCGCCGCGAGGTCGACGCTGTCGGCCAATGGCTTTTCCGCGAGAATGGCAATGCCGGCCTTGCATGCCAGCTCCATCTGCCTTTCGCGCCCGCCAGGCGGGGTGGCGAGGAGGACAAAATCGGCATCGAGCGTCGTGATGAGATCAAGATCGGCGCTGGCAATGGCCTCAGGCCACTGTGCCAAGGCGCGGCTGCGCGCATCCTCCGAAGGATCGATCAGGCCAACAATGGTGCAATCCGGATTTTCGCGGATGACGCGCATCCAGAATTGGGCACGGGCACCAAGACCGACGAGGATGATGCGAAGGGGATTCATGCGCGGGCCTCCGCCGAGAGGATGCGGGCAAGTCCGGTGGGCAAAGTGGTCCACTCATAGAGCGCCGACAGGTCGAGCCGATCGCTGGCCATGGGGAGACGTTCGATGCGCGTGGTGTCGCCGATGACGACCTGCGCCTCGGGAATAAGGTCGGCAATCATCCGGGCGAGGTCGATATTGGCGATCGACTGGCCGGAGGTCAGATGAAAGACGCCGCGAAGGGACGGTTGCTTGTGCAGCAGCGTGTCGAGCGCCAAAGCCAGATCGGGGGCAAAGGTCCAATCGCGGCGTTCGGCGGGCATATCGACGATGATCGGTTCGCCGGAGAGCGCCATGTTGAGCCAACGCCTTATCGGCGAAACGATGGTGCGGGTGTCGCGGGGGCGTTCGTCAGGTCCGTAGATCGGGCCAAGGCGAATGGAAATCGCGCGCAGTTCAGTTGCGGCTGCGGCGGCATCTTCCCCGGCGCGCTTGGCTTGTGCATAGGGCAAGTCGGCGGTCGCGGCTGTGCTCTCGAGGTGAACGCCATCCCCATCCGTCGCGCTGAAAACACCTGAGGAGGAGATGAAGACGAAGTCTTTGGCACCGCTATCGATGGCGTGGCGTAGGACCTGGTTCGTCAACTCGATATTGGCTGAAAGGAGCGCGTCCTCGGATGCGGTGTCCCCATTTGCAGGCGTAGTGATTGCCGCGCCGTGGATGACAAGGTCTGCGCGTGGCAGAGCCATTTCGCCCGAAAGAAGATCGCCCTCGATCAGGTCGACACCGGCGAGGCGCTGGCGCGTGGCGGTGTCGAACAGGCGATCAGCGGCAAATACCGCGTCGCCCAGCGCCTTGAAGCCTTGGGCAAGGTGCGAGCCGACAAAGCCGCCGCCGCCAGTGATGAGGACACGCCGCGTCATCGCGCGATCCCCAATTCTTCTGGCGTGATCTGAGAAGCCGAGCGGGTGTGGTCGGAAATAAGCGAAATCGCGCGGATCATGTCGCGATTTTCGATCGCTTCGATAATAGGCGGGTGATTGCGGGCGACGGCGCGGAGATCGCGATTGGCGCTATTGCGCAGGGCCATGATCTGGCGGATGCGCATGTAAAGATTATCCCAGAAGCTGAGCATGAGCTGATGATCGGCAAGGCGGATCAGGGTGCGGTGGAAGGCTTCGTCCGCGGTATTGAGCGCTGCGAGATCGCCGCGCTCGGCAGCTTCGAACATGGCATCTGAATGACGGCGCAGCTCGGAGACATCGACCTGCCGCTCGACGACGCGGCGAATGGCAAAGGCTTCGAACTGTTCGCGCAGGCTATAGAGCTCCTCGACTTCCTTGAGCGTCAGCGGCTTCACCCGCTTGCCTTTGTAGGGCTCGCTTTCGATGAGCCCATCGGCTTCAAGGATCTGGATCGCCTCACGCACCGGCGCACGAGACACCTGCAATTGCTCGGCCAGTGCCATTTCGACGACGGGCGTGCCGGGCTTCATCGTGCCATTGAGGATGGCTTGGCGGATGATATCGGCGACCGACACGCGGAGCGGCACGTTTTCGATACGGCTGATGTCGGCATGCGTCTCTGCCATGGTCATGCCGCCTTGCCTTGCGCGATCGCCACGGCCCGCGCCAAAGCGTCATTGTGTTCCGTGCCAAGACGCACGAAGGGCGGCCGTACAATCGCATAAGCCTCGTCGCCATGACGAAGCGCCGTCGCCGCCTTGATGGCCGGAATGAGCGGCAGGCTTTCAAAAATCTTGCGGACCGCAGTTACACCAGTGGCGATCTCGGCCTCATCGGGCGTTCCGAGGGCATGCATCAGCGCGACGATGTTGCGGGCATTTACGTTGGCGGAGGCGCTGATGCAGCCGGCGCCACCGGCCGCGACGTTTTGCGGGATCAGCGCTTCGGAAGCGGAATAACTTTCAAGCTCTGGGAAAGCCTCGATTACCGACTGGGTGTTCTCCCAATTGCCCGAGGAGTCCTTCAAGCCGACAAAAATGCCGGGATGCTTCTTGAGCAGCAGCTCGATCAGGTTGAGCGTGATCGGCACGCCGGTCATCTGGGGGATGTGGTAGAGGTAGATGCGGAGCGCGCTATTCGCCACGCCGTCGATTATGGCGGAATAGCTGTCAACGAGCCCCTGGTCCGTGACGCCCTTATAATAGAACGGCGGCAGCATGAGCGTGCCAAGGCAGCCGCGATCGGTGGCGTGGCGCGTTAGCGCGATCGTATCTGTCAGAGCGGCGCAGCCGGTGCCGGGGATCAGGCGCTTGGGGTCGATGCCGCCGTCGATCAGGGCATCGAGCGCGTCGATACGCTCGGAGACACTCATGGAATTGGCTTCGCTGGTCGTACCGAACGGCGCGAGACCATCAGCGCCGTCGTTCAACAGGGCCTTCGAATTGGCAACGAAGCGCGTGACATCGACGCTGAGATCGGCGGCGAAGGGTGTGATGGCTGGGACGTAGAGTTTTGGGGTCCGGGTCATACCTGACCCTCCTCGGTCATAAGTTGAAGCGGAGAAATGTCAGTGAAGACATCATCGTCATGAGCGCCGCGCCACATCAGCACGGCAAAGGCCCCTGCCCGATCGATGACGCTGATACCGGCATGCCAGACACCGGGCGCATAAACGACGCCCAGAGTGCCGGGGACGAGAAATGTTTCGACCTGTTCGAGGTCGGGAGATCCGTCAGGACGCGATTGCGCCACGGTGACGAGGTACCGGCTGACATCGAGCGGCACGAAACACTGGGCCGCGTGGGGATGACGTTCAAGGCGGTTCACCAGCGCCGGCATCGTCGTCATCGGCACATTGTTGACGTGGAAGACGGGTTCGAGACCCTCGCCGCCAAGCCAGCGGGAATAGAAGGCGCGGTCGCCGGCTTGGGCCGGGCGATCGATAATCGCGCCATAGGGGGCGAAGCGATCGCTGGAGATACCGGACTGAATGGCAACCGACTGCATCATGCGACCAATTCCTTGGGTGGCATGACAGCACGCCAATGGGCCGCGATGTCGGAACGGCGAGCGATCCAGGCGTCAGGGCTCGCAATCACGTGGTCGAGGAATTTGATGAGACCCGCAAAGCGACCGGGATGGCCGATCACGCGGGGATGAAGGCCAATGGACATCATACGGGGCGTTGCCTGCCCTTCCGCGCGCAGCACGTCGAACGTATCGATCAGGAACTGGGCGTAATCGCCCGCCGTCTCGATGCCGCCGCCCGCGAGAAGTTTGGCATCATTGGTGACGAGCGAATACGGCACGACCAAATGCTGCTTGCCTTCGACCGAGAGCCAATAGGGCACTTCGTCATTATAGGCGTCGCTATCGTAGCTATATCCGCCGTGTTCGACGACGAGGCGCCGGGTATGGGCGCTGGGGCTATAGCGGCAATACCAACCATCCGGCGCGCGGCCGACCGTGTCGAGGATGCTGGCATGGGCCTTGGCGATGTGCTCGCGCTCGGTCGCTTCATCGAGATTGTAGTGCTCGATCCAGCGGTAGCCGTGGGCGACGATGTCCCAATCGGTATCGGCAATGGCCTTGGCGACAAGGCTATTGCGCTCGAGCGCAAGGGCCGCGGCGAAGATGGTCAGGGGCAGATTGCGTTCGCGGAACAGGCGGTAAACGCGCCAGAAGCCGACGCGAGAACCATATTCATACATGCTTTCGGAAGCGAAATCGCGGTCGCCGGTCTTGACCCGAACGGCATTGACCTCGATGAGCGCCCCTTCGGACCGCCCATCGCCTTCACCAATGGAATATTCCGACCCCTCCTCGTAATTGAGGACGAAGTTGACTGCGACACCCGCATTTCCGGGCCATCTGACGGTCGGTGGTCGATTGGCGTAGCCGACGAAATCGCGCATGTTGATGCCCCCGTGCCTGGCCTCAAGGCGTCCAGTCACGCGGTCCTTCCACCTTATTGAAGAAGCAGCACCAGTCGCCGGTGTTGACGTTTGGCAGGGCGCGAAGGCCGAAGAACATGCCGTCCGCGGGCGCAACGAGATGGGCCAGTTCATCGCCAAAGATGTTGATGATCTTGGCGAGGCTATCGCCCTTCTTCATCGGCTTGAGGAAATCGACGCCGGGCGTCGGCACGAAAATGCCGGATGCCGGGGCAAGCATTGCCTCCTGTTGGCCGCGCGTTGCGTCCTTGGGATAGGTCGGCGTGCCGGGATACATCTTGTAGTGGCGGAGGATGTTGATGATGGAGTCGGCGAGGTGCCGCGACACTTCGGCGAATTTTTCCGGCGACGTGGCGGAGCGGCCACCGAGTTCGACCGTGATCCCGGTCTTGCCGATTTCCTTCATCTGCGCCATTGGGCTGCCCTTGGGCAGGAAGTTGGACATGATGCAGCCCCAACCGTCGCCCATCGCCATGGCTAATTCAACGGATGCTGGCGTCTCGTCGACAAAGATCGCCTTGGCGAGGAAAGAGTGCGCACCGCCCGAGTGGATGGAGATTTCAAGGTCCGCGACCTTGCTCATCCATTCCGAATGGGCCCAGGCGACGCGCTCGCTGAGATAACCATTGGCGCGTCCGGGATAGATGCGGTTCATGTCAAACGAGAACGTATCGAGCGGATTGCCGCGATTGGAATTCTCGAAGGCCATGACGTTGAGCACGGGGACCATAACCAAGGTGCCCGAGAGCTGCGCCGGGTCGACTTCCTTGAGGGCAATGCCGCAGGCCATCGGGCCCTCTGGCTCGTCGCCATGGATCGCGCCATCGACCCAGAAAACCGGTCCCGGCTTGGTGCCATTGACGATGACCAGTGGGATTTCGACCTTGGTGCCGCCAGCGAGTTCAGTGACGGGGATGACGCCGCGAACGATGGTGCCCGGGGCTGCGGTGGCGGTGCCGACGGTGATGGTTTTGGCTTCAGACATCGCGCTCAAATCCCCTTGAAGGCGTTATATTTTTCGAGTTCTTCAGGCGTATAGACCTGCATGAACTCGATCTCGATGCCGCCGGCGTCGTTGTCGAGGAAAGCGACGAACCCTTCGGGATGGGGGTGGGAGCCATAGACGCCGCAGGCCTGGCAGATGCGCAGATCGGCGCCCTGCGCCTTGGCGTGGTCGAGCGCCTTATCGATATTGTCGACGGCGTAGCAGATGTGGTGAAGGCCTTCGGCGCCACCGCGCTGTTTCATCCACGCGTCGAACCGTCCGCCCTCTTCGAGGGACTGGCAGAGCTGATATTCGATGCCGCCCAACTGGAAGAGCGCCACGCGGTTCTTGGACTTGGGATAGTCGATAAGGGCCGTATCGGTCGGCACGTCCAGGAATTTCGAATAGGCTTCAAGCGCCTTCTTCGCGTCCTTGACGCCAAAGGCCATGTGCTTGATCGAGAGAACGTTTGGATTGGTGGAAACGGACATAGTGGCTCCTTAGGCTGCCGGCGCTTTGCGCTCGGCGCGGATGGCGTTGACGACGGTTTCTATGCGGCTCATGGCCTCGCGAATGCGATCGACCGACTGGGTGAGCGACATGCGAACGAAGTCGTCCGTGTAGTCGCCATAAATTGTGCCCGGATACATGAGCACCCGGCCCTCGGTGAGGAGACGCTCGCAGAATTCGCTGGCCGGCAGACCGATCGCGGCGACATTGGCATAGACGTAAAAGGCGCCCTGCGGTTCGGCATAGGGAATGCCGAGCGCGTCGAGCCCTTCGCAGAGCGCCTTGCGGCGCTCGTCGTAGATGAGCCGCATCTCTTCGACGCAATCCTGCGGCCCGGTCAGCGCGGCAAGCGCGGCGTGCTGGCTGACCGAGGCGACCGAAATGGCGAAGGCGTGGTTGATCTCGGCCATGGCGACGATCAGTTCGCGCGGACCGGCAAAGTAGCCGATGCGCCAGCCGGTCATGGCATAGGCCTTGGAAAAGCCGGAGAGGGTGATGGTACGCTCGCGCATGCCGGGCAGCGACGCTACGGGCTGGATGCGCTGATTGCCATAGGTCAGGCGCGCATAGATCTCGTCGGAAATCACGATCAGATCGTGCTCGATCGCGAGCTTGGCGATCTTTTCGACTTCATCGGGTGCGGTGACCGTGCCCGTGGGATTATTGGGGTTGATCAGCACCAGCACCTTGGATTTTGGCGTGATGGCGGCTTTGACCATATCGGCGGTGAGCGTGAAGTTGGTCTCCATGCTCATGCGAATATTGACGACCGTAGCATCGGCGAGTTCGGCGGCCTGCCCATAGGGATTGTAGCCCGGGCATGGCACCAGGATTTCGTCGCCGGGATTGAGCAGCGCGAGGGCAATGACGAACATCGCATGCTGCCCGCCGGGGGTAACGACGATCTCGTCGATGGCGTAATCAGCACCGCCATAGGCCTTGATGTTTTCAGCGATTGCCGTGCGCAGTGCGGGGAGCCCGAGGGGGTGACCGTAATGGGTTTCGCCACGGCCGAGGGCATCCTGGCCGGCCTTGACGATATGGGCCGGGGTATCGAGGTCGGGATCGCCACGGCCGAGCTTGATGACATCTTCCAAGCCAGCAGCGATGTCGGTCATCTTGGTGATGATATGCGCGTCCTTGAGCTTGACGCGATTGGCCAGACGGTTGGCGTGCAGGTCTGATGCTTGCATGTCGCTCCCCTCCCCTAAAGGCTGTAAAGTTCGGTGTATTTGCTGGTGAGGTGCGCGATATAGGGCTCGGGGTCGAGCCTGCGACCCGTCGCCTTGATCAGCAGCTCGTCGCGCATGTAGCGGCGCCCATGCTGGTGCACATTCTCGACCATATAGGCCCGGAGCGGCTCATAGTCGCCCGTCGCGAGACCCGATGCGATGGTCGCGTCCTGCTTGGCGGTTTCGAACAACTGGCCGGCCATGACATTGCCGATCGTATAGTTGCAGAAGGTGCCAATCTGACCCGATGACCAATGCACATCCTGCAGCACGCCATTGGCATCGTTAGGCACATCGAGGCCCAGATATTCCTTGATCTTGGCGTTCCAGGCCTCAGGCAGATCCTTGACCGCCAGCGAGCCATCGATCAGCGCGGCTTCGATATCGGTGCGCAGCATGACGTGGAAATCGTAGGTCAACTCGTCGGCTTCGACGCGGATGAAGCCCGGCTTGCAGCGATTGACGGCGCGGAAGAATTCTTCGGCCGTCACATCGGTTAGTTGCTCGGGGTAGAATTTCTGCGCCTCGGCAAAGTTGACCTGCCAGAATTCGCGGCTGCGGCCGACATGGTTTTCCCAGAGGCGGGATTGCGATTCATGGGCGCCGAAGCTGACGCCGCCCACCGCATAGAGCCCGACCAGATCGGTCGCAAAAGGTGTGCGCGTGTAAGCAGGGTCGACACCCTGTTCGTAGAGCGCATGTCCGGCCTCGTGCAGCGCACCGAAAAGGCTCGCCGCCATGTAATTGGGATTGAAGCGAGTGGTGATGCGGACGTCATTGCGAGTGAACGACACTTCAAACGGATGCAGCGTCGTATCGAGGCGACCGCGGTTGAGATCGTAGCCGACCTTCTGCGCCATTTTCAGCGCGAAGGCGTGCTGCTGATCGACGGGATAATGGCGCTCAAGGAAATCGAAGCGCGGCTGGTCTTTTTCGCCGATGGCTTTCACCAAAGGGATCAGACCTTCGCGCAGACGGTCGAAAAGCGGCTTGAGCGTCGCGACCGTTTCGCCCGGCTCGAAGCGATACATCAGTGCATCATAGGGATGTTCGCTATAGCCGATGGCCTCAGCCATTTCGCGATTGAGCGCCACCGTCTGTTCTAGAATTGGCGCGAACTGACTGAAGTCGCTTTCGGCGCGCGCCTTCGCCCAGATGGCATGACCATTGGAGCCAAGCTCGGCGCGCTTGCGGGTCAGTTCGGCAGGAATGGCGAGGTGCCAGTCGATGGCTTCGCGTACCTGGGCGACCATGACTTTTTCCACAGATCCGTCAGCCATGCCGGCGACTTCGGCTTCGGCCTTGTCGAGCTGGGAGCGCGTATTGGCCGAAACCAGGAGGTCGCGGGTCAAAACGGACAGCGTTGCCAACTGCTTGCCACGGGTTTCGTGACCGCCATGGGGCATCATGGTGCGCGAGTCCCAGCTCAGGATCGACTGGGCGTTGAGCAGGTCGTTCACCTGCCCCACAGTTTCCATAAGCTGCGCGTAACTCATTGGCCTGACTATCTTTCTTGTTCAGTGCGGTTGTTTTTGCCGCTTTGTTGATCAGGTGCTTGACGACGCCCGATCCGTATGCACATTTGTCGTTTATCAGATTGTCGACAATCTAACGAGCTAATGTTGGACAGGGAATCTGAAGGTTGTCAAGCGATGCAAACGAGGCGTCTGAAAATAGTGGAACCGCACAAATGAGCAGTGATCTGGGGGGCCTCACCTCCAATGCCGACACCCTCGTCGCCATGGCCGTGTGCGGCTATGTCAGCACGCCATCGCTGCGGCCGGGGCACTACACGCACTACCCCGACGGCAAGGGCGTGATCCTGCCCGGCATGTTCGGCGTGACCTACAATGCCAGTGTCGGCGACAGGGCATTTGGCTGGGCGGGTGACCATGTCGAGCCCGGCGTTTCCATCGCCCATCCCGATGAAAAATCGGACATGGCGCTGCATTACCTCAGCTGCGTCGGAAATGAAGCGACCGTCATGTCAGGCCTCGCCAAAGGCGCCAAGGGCACGGTGACGGGAGAGCACGCGAGGCTCCTCGTCGCCTTCCCCGATGAGGTGAATGACCTCCTCAACATCGGCGATCAAATCCAGATCGAGGCCCTGGGCCGCGGCATTTCGCTCAATGAATTCCCGCAGATCGAGTTCAAGAAAACCAGCCCCAAACTGCTCAACGCACTGCGCCTGACGCGCGCCGGCAATGGCGCCCTGAAACTCCCCGTCGCCATCGAACTCCCCATCGAAATCATGGGCTCGGGCGCCGAGCTTAACTCCGAATATGTCGACCAGGACCTGATGAGCGGGGATCGCGCGCTGATGGCGGATCTGGGCATCGACCAGATGCGGTTGGGCGACATCATCGCCATCCGCCACGCCGACCATCACTTTGGCCGCTCCTATCGCGAGGGCGCCGTGTCCATCGCCATCTGCATTCACGGCGACTCCATCATGACGGGCCACGGGCCAGGCATCATGACGCTGATGAGCTGCGCCACCGGCGGTATCGAGTTCGAGATCGACCCCACCGCGAACATTTCCAATTATTTCCGCATCGGAGCCGCCAAATGACCGTGTCCTTCAACGAAGCCGATCTCGTTGCCGTTTCGGTTGGCGGCACCATCGCCCATCCTGGTTTTCCAGGCCTCCCCGCCGAGCCTTATCGCCTCGCGGCCGATGGCACGCCCTTCCTGCTGCCGGCCTGGGGCGGCATCGTCTACAATGTCTCGGTTGGCGATCGCGCCTTTGGCTGGGCGGCGGATTGCATCCACCCCGGCGTTTCGATCCGTGGCACGGACGACCTGAAAAACCGCGGTCTCAACGTCTTTGCCTGCCTCGGCAATACGGCGACGGTGATGACCGGCCAGGCGCAGGGAGCGAAAGGCGTCGTGACCGGCAAGTCAGGTCGCTTCTCCGAGCAGGTGATCGTCCACTTCCCCAACGACGTCCGCAAGAAGATGGCGATCGGCGACCAGATCCTCGTCAAGTCCTACGGCACCGGCCTGTCCATCCACGGCCACGAAGCGATCAATTGCAAAGGCCTCTCGCCTGATCTGCTGAAGGCGCTGCCCAGCAAGGTCGAAGACGGCGTGCTCAAGTTCGGCGTCGTCGCCACAGTGCCGGCCTTTCTCGTCGGCGCCGGCGCGGGGCTGACGAGCGAAGGCGGAAGTCTTCATATGCAATCGACCGACAAAGCGGCGCTCAAGGAAGCTGGGCTTGATCAGCTCAAGCTGGGCGATGTCGTCGCCATCGAAAATACCGACAGCCGCTACAATCACGGCTATCTGCGCGGCGCGATGAGCATCGGCATTGTCGGCCAGACCGATGGCCCGCGCTCGGGCTACGGGCCCGGTATGACCGTGATCATGACGGCACCCAAGGGTGAACTCGGCTGTTACGTCGATCCATCGGCCAATATCGCCACGCTCCTAAAGCTTGAGGCTTAGACCGTGGCCATTTCCCTGACCAATGTCGACAAACCGAGCCTCGAACGGTTCATGGCCGAAGGCTTCGAGGCTCTGGGCCTTACCGCCGAAGACGCCAAGCTTTTTGCCGACGCACTGATTTTTTCCGAGCTGCGGTTTCACCCCGGCCACGGCCAAGGCGTCCGCCGCCTCCGCCGCTATCAGGAGCGCATCGGCGAAAAGCTCGTCGATCCGCGCGCCCAATTCGAAATCGTCAAACAGAGCCCTGCCCTTGCGCTCGTTGATGCCCACAACGGCATCGGCACCGTGGCCGCCGCCAAGGCCATGAAGCTCGCGATCGAGAAAGCCAAGGTGTCCGGCATCGGCCAGGTGATCGTGCGCAATTCGACCCATTACGGCTCCTCGGCCGTCCACGCCTGCCAGGCCATGGAAGCGGGATGCATCGGCATCGCCTATACCAATGCCGGCCCCGAAATGGCCCCCTGGGGCGCCCGCGAAGGCGCCGTCGGCACCAATCCATGGGGCATCGCTGCCCCGACCAATCTCGGCTTTCCCGCCGTCATGGATTTTGCTCTGACTACCGCCGGCAAGGGCATGATGCAGTGGCATTCGCGCGAGGGCAAAAAGATGCCGCTCGACTGGGCCCTGACACCTGCGGGCGAAGTCACCGACGATCCCGATGCTGCAATGAAGGGCCCCCTCCTCGCGATCGGCGAATACAAAGGCTATGGCCTTGCCTTCATGACTGACGTTTTGACCGGCGTGATCGGCGGCGGCGGCTTTGGCCTTACGCCCTATGCCGACCCGGCCGAACTCGATGTCTCGCACAGCCTCACGGCCATCGATATCGAATGGTTCATGCCGCTCGACGAGTTCAAGGCGCGCATGGGCGAATTCGCCCAAATGGTCAAATCACGCCAGACCCGCCCCGGCTTTTCCGAGGTCCTCATCCCGGGCGAGCAGGAAGCGCGCCGCGTCGCCAGGAAATCCCAGGCCGGTGTTCCACTCGACGATGAAGTGCTCGCCGATCTCGTCGCTCTCGGCAAGGAACTCGGCCTCAAATCCGAAATCCAGGCGATTGGCCCCTATAACGAGGCCCGGCTGTGAACCTGCGGCCCCCCCCCGTTAAACCGGTCCAGCCGCTGGGCCAGGCCTTCCGGCAGGACGTGCAGGCCCGCCTGCGCGTCGCCGCCGAATGGCGTGGCGTTGATGGCGTGCTGTTGCTCTCGCCGGCCAATGTCTTTTATGCCTGCGGCTTCAACTTCTCGGTCAACGAGCGCCCAATCGGCCTCTACGTGCCCGTCGATGGACCAGTACTTCTGTTCGTGCCCTTGCTCGAACTTGAAAATGCCCAGCCGGTCGAAGGCGTCGAACTCGCGACATACGAAGAATTCCCCGGCCTCGTTCATCCGATCGCCTGGATGCTTTGCCAATCCAAGGCCCGGCGCATCGCTATCGACACGCTCGACGCACGCCTTCTCGCAACGCTCAATACCCTTGCCGACGCAATCGTCCTCGAAGACCTCGCTGCGCCGCTGCGCTTCATCAAAACGGCCGAAGAACTCGAACTCACCCGCATCGCCGCCGGCTACGCCGACCTCTGCCTCTTCCGCTTGGCCAGCGAAGCCGGCGCCATTATCCGCAATGGCGGCAGCGAACTCGACCTCCTCGCCGACAGCACCGGTTTTGCCCTCGCGGCCTTGAAGCGCGACTACGGCACCGCCTTTGCGGGCACCAAGCTCGGCATCTCCGCCTCGGTCCATTCGGGTCCGCGCGCTGCCCTGCCCCACGGCTCGACCAGCCATCGTGTTCCCGAATATGGCGACACGATCATTTCCGGCATCGGCGCCAGCCTCGGCGGCTATCACGCCGAAAGTGGCATCACGCTCGTCGTCGGTGAAATGAGCGCTGACCAGCGCCATGTGATGACAGCCATGGCCAACTGCAATGATGCCGCCGTTTCCGCGCTAAAGCCGGGTCAACGTTGCCAGGATGTTAACGAAGCCGCCCTCGATGCGCTCAAATCGGCAGGCCTCGGCGACACGATCCGCCACCGCATCGGCCACGGCATGGGGCTCGAAGGCCACGAAGCGCCCTGGCTCGCGCCGGGCGATATGACCACCATCGAAGCCGGCATGGTTTTCTCCAACGAGCCCGGCGTCTACCGCCCCGGCCGCGACGGCTACCGCACCATCAACACCATGATTGTCCACGACAATCACGTCGAAATCCCCTCGCGTCTGCTCGCGACCCTTCCCATTGACCAGCGCGTCATTCCGCTTTGAGGACCTGAAATGCCCGAACCCGCCTCCTGGCATTATACCAAGATCACCAAGCCCATGTTCGACCTCAAGCCGGTCGATCAGGTCTTGAAAGGCCGCATCATTACCGCGGTCGGCGACGAGATCATTGACGATGGCTTCGTCGAAATCCGTGGCGGCAAGATCACCCGCGTCGGCACGGCCGCAGAGCTCGGCAACACCGATCTTGCGGTCGTCGATACCGGCGGCAAGACCATTATGCCCGGCCTGATCCAGTCCCATGGCCACCTGTCCTGGGATGGTGTGCATGAGCTGTCTTTCCAGTCCATGTATGACAGCCCGGAAATCCGCGCCTATAAGGCCGCCGGAAACATGCTGAAATCGCTGCGCGCCGGCGTCACGCTGGTGCGCGATCTTGGCGTTCACAATGCCAATCTCTTTGCCAAGCAGGCCGTCGCCCAAGGTTTCTTCCCCGGCCCACGCCTTCTCGTATCGGGTGAATCGATCATCCAGACCGGTGGCCACACTTATTGGGTTTGTCGCGAAGCCTCTGGCGCAGATGAGATGCGCCGCGCCGTGCGCGACCAGGTCAAGGGCGGCGCCGATCTCATCAAGATCATGGCCTGCCACGACACGCTCGAATTCACCGATGCCGAGCTTGAAGCCGTCATCGACGAGGCCCATCGCAACCGCCTGCCGGTCACGGCGCACGCCACCTATGACGCCTGCATTCGCCGCGTCGCCGAATTCGGCGTCGATTGCGTCGAGCATGGCGGCTCGATGAGCGACGAGACGATCCAGATACTCATCGACAAGAAAATCCCCATCGTCACGACCTTCTCGGCCCTCGTGATGCAGGCCAAGCCCGATATCGCCAAGGCATTCGGCATTCCCGAGTGGAAGGTGCTCGAACGCCAGAAAGCCGTCGGCGACAAGTCGCGCTTTGATGGGTTGGTGCGCGCCGCCAAGGCGGGTGTGCCGATCGTTTTCGGCACCGACGCCGGCAGCCCCGCGGTCGAGCACGATGTGATCGCGCCCGAACTCGCCTTCATGGTCGAGGTCGGCGTGTGCCCCAATAATCTCGACGCGCTGCGCGCCATCACCATTCGCGGCGCGCAACTTTCGAAAATGGACAAGAAGATTGGCACGGTCGAGGCAGGCAAAGAAGCCGATCTCATCGTCGTCGACGGAAAACCCGACGAGGATCTCTACGCGCTCGAACGCGTCGAGATGACCTTTATCGCCGGCAAGAGGATGCACTGATGAGCTTTCTGAACGACCATATGGCCACCCGCATCACCGAGGACGACGGCTCGTTCCGGACCAAGATGCTCGCCATCGCCGCCGGCATGACCAATGTCATCGCCATGGGTCGCGGCGATCCCGATTTCCATACGCCAGCCCATATCGTCGAAGCCGGCAAGAAAGCGCTCGACGACAACCAGCATCACTATACCGGTCCCCACGGCATCCCGCCGCTCCGGGCTGCCATCGCCGAGCACCTCAATAAGGAATATGGCCTCGACTATTCCGCTGACGACATTGCCGTCACCGCAGGCGTCCAGGAATCCATCACGCTGATCATGCTTGCGCTGATCCAGCCGGGGGACGAGGTACTCATCACCTCCCCGCGCTTCACCACCTATGACATGGCGGTCAACCTGGCTGGTGGCGTGCCCGTCCCGGTCCCGACGTTCCAGAAGGACGATTTCGCACTCGACCTCACCGAGATCGAAAAGCGCATCACGCCGAAAACCAAGATGTTCGTGTTGGTTTCGCCCAACAATCCAACGGGCGCCGTCACGCCGCCAGACGTCATCCGCGGCATCGCCGATCTCGCGATCAAGCATGACCTCATCATCGTCTCGGACGAGATCTACGCCAAGATCATTTATGACGGCTACGAGCACCTCTCGATCGCGACGCTTCCGGGCATGAAGGATCGCACCATCACGCTCAACGGGTTCTCCAAGACGTATGCGATGACAGGCTGGCGCGTCGGCTATATGGCCGCCCCTGCCGATTTCATCTCACGCATCACCGACACCCGTCATACGCTTTCGATCAACACATCGACCATCAGCCAATATGCGGCCCTCGCTGCGCTGACCGGGCCGCAAGAGCCTATCGAGGCGATGATCGCGGAATACAAGGCACGCCGAGATTATCTGCTGCCTGCGCTCGACGAAATGGGCCTGACCTACGGCAAGCCCGGCGGTGCCTTCTACGTCTATATCAACGTTGCCGGCACAGGCATGTCGACGCCCGAATTCTGCGAAAAGCTCCTGCGCGAAACCGGCGTCATGCTCTTCCCCGGCACCATGTTCGGCGACCATGACCCGAGCTATATCCGCATGTCGTTCCTGCAGCCGCTCGACAAGATCAAGGATGCGGTCGAGCGGATGAAGGTCTTCATCGCCAAGCACGCGAAAGTCGCCGCATGACCGACAAGCCCAATCCCGCCGAAAAGTTCGTTGGTATCCAGGTCAGCCCGATCAACTTCATCGACGAGGGTGTCGAAAACGTCCTCGACATCCTCAAGGACCGCGTCGGCGTAAATGTCCTGATGCTCGGCACCGTCTCCTGGCTTGGCCTCAAGACCGGGCGCTCGATCTCCCATAAGCTCGATGGCTGGCCCGACCATGGCGTGCCGGAACCTTTCGCCATGAAAGGGGGCGCTTACTTCGAGCCCGATCCGGCCTATTACAACGGCACTTTTATCAAGGATTATCGGGCCAAGGACCCCGAGTTCGAAGGCAAGGACATCCTCGACATGGTCATCGCCCCCGCCCACGAGCGGGGCATGAAGGTCTTCATCGAGCTGATGGAGCCGTTTTTCAAATATACCGGCCACGGCTCGACCAACACGGTCGATATCCCAAACCTCGCCCAGGCGATGGAAGTCGACATCTTCGGTCGCCTCGGCAGCGACCCATCGACCAGCCACCCGGACTATCGCAACTGGATCCTCTCGATGATCGAGGACCAGGTCCGCAATTACGATATCGACGGTGTCATGTGGTGCAATGAGCGCAATTCTCCGCTCGACACCCTGATTCAGGGCGGTGCGCCGGGTGATTTTTCGACCCATGCCCGCAAGGAAGCCCTGGAGCGCGGTATCGACGTCGAGGCCTGCCGCCGGGCGCTGCTCAATCTCTATAATTTCATGCAGGAAGCCGCGTCGGGCAAGGAATTCGCCGATGGCGCCTTCATCACCTTCATACGCACGCTTCTCGCCAACCCAGAAGCGCTGATCTGGGAGAAATTCTGGCTCGAGCGCAACAAGGACCTCGACCGCGAGCTTTATGGTCTCGTCAAATGGTGCAAGCCCGGCCTGAGCTTTGGGCTCAACGTCTGGAACCGCAACCATTTCAACATCTTCCGCCGCGCCCAATGGCCGTGGGAAGAGCAGACCATGTATGCCGATTGGGTGAAGCCCATCACCTATCAGCATCAGGCCGGCGAGGTGTTCACCAAGGAACTGGGCTTCTTCCAGAAGACCATTTTGCGCGATTTTTCGCCCGATGAAGCGACGGCAGTGCTCTATCGCATTCTCGGCCTCAACGAGGCGCCCTATGCCAACGTCATCGCCGCGGGCATGGACCCGGACACCTATGTGTTCGGCCAATGCGCGGATGCCGTGAAGGGCGTCAACGGCAAGGCCAAGGTTTTCATGGGCCTCGGCGTCGATGCCCCGCGCACGAAGGCCGAGACGGCCAAAATGACACCCGACATCGCCTATCGCTCCGTGATGGCGACCTACCGTGCCGGTGGCCATGGCGTCGTCCTCGCGCCCAATTATGCCAGCATGCACCTGACCAATCTCGATGGCGTGGCCAAGGCCCTGACAGAACTGGGGCTGAAGGATTGACGTATTACGACACCATCATCCGCAATGCGGACGTGCTGACCGAGACGGGGATCACGAAAATCGACGTGGCCATCTGGGGCGAAAAAATTGCCGCCCTGCTGCCGGCGGGTGCTGGAGAGGCCAGTGCGATCATCGACGGGGCTGGGCAAACCCTTTTGCCAGGCGTCATCGATATTCACTTCCATATCCGCGCTCCGGCCTATCCGGATCGGGGCACGGTCGAGAGCGAAACCAAGGCTGCGGCGGCGGGCGGCATCACCACCCTTTTCGAAATGCCGATCAGCAAGCCGTGCTGCAATTCGGCCGAACGGGTCGAGATGCGAAAGGCGCATTTCGCCGAACATGCCCGGATCAATTTCGGCATTTTTGGCGCTCCTGGCGACCTGACACCAGAAGCAGTCAGTGCCATGGCTGATGCCGGCGCCATCGCTTTCAAGATTTTTACGACCGAAGCCCCGGCCGGTCGCGATGACGAGTTCTTTGGCCTGTCGTTCCCGGACGAGGCAGACCAGATGCGCGCGCTCAAGGCCGTCGCGGCGACGGGCATTCCGCTTGTCGTCCATGCCGAGAGCGCCCAAATGATTGCGTTGAGGGAAGCGGCCGCTCGATCGCTCGATCTGGCCGATCCCGATACGCATCTCGCGGCGCGCCCAGCCATTTGCGAGGCTGTCGCGGTCGCCAAGCTTCTCACCATGAACATCGAGGCCGGCGCAAAGCTGCACATTGCCCACGTCACCAGCGCTCTGACAGTTGATGTTCTGAGGCGGTTCAAGGGAACGTCCGACTTTTCGGCGGAAACCTGTCCGCACTATCTCTTTCGCACCCATGACGATGTGCGCAAGGCAGGGGTTTTTGCCAAGATCAATCCGCCAGTCCGGCTCCAGGCAGATCAGGAAGCGCTTTGGTCCGCACTGGCAGACGGCACGATCGAGCATGTCACGACCGACCACGCGGCATTTTCCCATGCCGAGAAGCTTGCAAGCGCCAAGGATTTTCTGCGCGCGCCACCAGGTTCGCCGGGATCGGAAATTCTTCTGCCGTCCATGTTAGACGCCGTCGCCAAGGGCCGTATTTCGCTCGATAGAGCCATGGCACTCTTGAGCGCCAATGCTGCGGCCCGCTTTGGGCTGACGAACAAGGGACGCATTGCCGTTGGCGCGGATGCCGATCTGATCCTCGTTGACCCCATTGGCGTAACCGAAATCACCAAGGAAAGCCTCCACACCTTCGCGCGCGATGTGGCTCACCTCTATTACGGCGCGAAATTTTCGGGCCGGGTGACGCGAACATTGGTTGGCGGCAAGACCGTTTTTGATGGCGAAGTCGTTGGACAAGCGGGAGACGGCCACTTCGTCGCTCCAGACCGGACGATCCGACCCGACACCAGATTGAGGGCCTGACCCATGACTGACGCATTCGCATCTTCGTCTACGGCACGGACCAACGAACCGCCTCTCCTCGAGGTTGAAGACCTGCAGACCTCGTTCATCGTCGGCGAAGGCCAGGATGTGCGGGCCGTCGACGGCGTCAGCTTCGTCGTCAAAGGTGGCGAAACACTCGCCATCGTCGGAGAGTCCGGCTCTGGCAAATCCGTGACGAGCCTTTCCATCATGCGGCTTCTGCCCAAGAAGATTGGCCGCATTTCGCGAGGGACCATTCGCCTTCGCGGCAAGGATCTGGTGAGCTTGCCTGAAGGAGAGATGCGCGCCATTCGCGGCAACGACATCGGCATGATCTTTCAGGAGCCGATGACGAGCCTCAATCCAGTACACACCATCGGCACGCAGATCGCCGAAGTGGTCATGCAGCACGAAAAGCTGGGCAAAAAAGCTGCGCACCAGCGCGCTATCGAAATGCTCGAACTCGTGGGCATTCCGGAGCCGGTCCGCCGCGCCAGCCAATATCCGCATGAAATGTCGGGCGGCATGCGGCAGCGTGCCATGATTGCCATGGCGCTTTCATGCGAACCGAGTGTTCTGATTGCCGACGAGCCCACGACGGCCCTCGATGTGACCATCCAGGCGCAGATCCTCGACCTGATGCGCAATCTCCAGGCCAAGATGGGCATGGCGATCGTCTTCATCACGCACGATCTCGGCGTCGTTGCTGAAATGGCCGATCGGGTAGTGGTGATGTATGCCGGCCAGGTCGTCGAGACCGGTACCGTCGCCGAAATCTTCTCCAAGCCCCTGATGCCCTACACATCGGGCCTCATGCAGTCGATCCCGCGCATGGGCGAATTTGAAGAAAAGACGCGGCTCCAGACCATCCCGGGCTATGTGCCGCTCTTGACCAAGCTGCCCGGCGGCTGCCGTTTCCGCACCCGTTGCGCCTTTGCCGAAGAGCGCTGCGCGGCAGCCGAACCACCGCTCGAAGTGCTCGATAGTGGCCGATCCGTCCGCTGCGTGCGCTGGCGCGAACTCGATCTCAAGACCAAGGCGACGGCATGACCGAGACATCCTTTCCAACGCCAGTCGCTCCAAGTGATGCACTGCTCGATGTGCGACACCTCAAAAAGTACTTTCCGATACGCGGCGGTGTGCTGAGCCGCGTCGTCACCAATGTGAAAGCGGTCGACGACGTATCCTTTTCGATCCGCCGGGGCGAAGTCGTCGGGCTCGTCGGAGAATCGGGATCTGGCAAGACAACCGTAGGCCGAACCATTCTGCGATTGGGGGAGCCGACATCGGGCGTCATCGACTTTGATGGCGCTGATATCAGCAAGCTCTCAAAGCCCGCGATGCGGCGCTATCGCAAGCGGATGCAGATTGTCTTTCAGGACCCCTATGCCAGTCTCAATCCGCGCGAAAAGATCCGCACCGTGCTGGGGCATGCGCTGGCCGTCCACAATATCGGCACCTCGGCCGATCGCGAAGACCGGATCGTCGCCATGCTCGAACAGGTCGGTTTGAGCGGGGACTATCTCGATCGCTTCCCGCATGAATTTTCGGGCGGTCAGCGCCAACGTATCGGCATTGCCCGCGCCCTGGCCGTCGAGCCCGATTTCATCGTCGCCGACGAGCCGGTCTCGGCTCTCGACGTGTCGATCCAGGCGCAGGTCGTCAACCTCCTTGAAGACCTCAAGGACAAGTTCAGCCTGACCATGCTGTTCATTGCCCACGACCTGGCGGTCGTCGAGCATATCAGCGACCGGGTCATCGTCATGTATCTCGGGCGGATCATGGAGATCGCGCCGACGCGCACGCTCTATCACAATCCCAACCACCCCTACACCAAGGCCCTCCTCTCCGCAGTGCCCAATCCGGACATCACGGCGCGCAAGGATCGGATCATTCTCAAGGGCGATATTCCGAGCCCTATCAACCCGCCGTCCGGCTGCGTCTTCCGCACCCGCTGTCCCATGGCGATCGCCGATTGCGCCAAGGTCGTGCCGGTGCCGGTCGAAGTATCGCCCGGTCATTTCAGCGCCTGCATCCGCACCGCCCCACAACCGGCCTACGGCCAACTTGCCGCCCAGGATATGCCATGACCGATCTCGATGTGAAATTTGACCGCTACTACACCTATGACGAGATGACGGAGCGGCTGCGCCGGCTGGTCGCTGCTTATCCCGACCTCGCCACGATGACATCGCTCGCCAAGAGCTTTCAGGGGCGCGACGTCTGGCTGATCGAGATCACCAACCCCAAGACCGGTCCGGCGGCCGAAAAGCCTGGCTATTACATCGACGGCCAGATTCACGCCGAGGAGCACGCAACCTCGGCAGCGGCGCTTTATGCCGTCTATCACCTGCTGACCAAGTACGGCACCGACGAAGAAGCGACGCGCCTTCTCGATACGCAGGTGTTCTACATTCTCCCGCGCATCAATCCGGACGGCGCAGAGCTATCGCTGGTGCCGCCTTATTACAACTGGTGCGGCAATGGGCGCTTCATGCCTGGCGCCGATCGGCTTGAGGGGTTGATCCCCGAAGACATCGACGGCGATGGCTACATCGTCTGGATGCGCGTGCCGGACCCGAAGGGCGAGTGGAAAAAGAGCGCCAGCAATCCCGACATCATGGTGCAGCGCACGCCGGGCGAGGAAGGCGGCGAATATTACCGCATGTACCCCGAGGGCACCGTCCGCAACTATGATGGGGTGAACATCCCGGTCGAAAAGCCGTTCGACGGCAATATGAACCGCAACTTCCCGACGCACTGGTCTCCACAAGAATACGGCGCCGGCATTCATCCGCTGTCGGAGCCCGAAGCCTTCGGCATGGCGAAGTTCATTCTCGACCATCCCAACATCTGCGGCATGTGCGCCTATCACACCCATGGCGGCATTATCCTGCGGCCATCCATGACCAAGCCCGATAGCGCCATGAGCGCGCGGGATATCAATCTCTATAAGGAAATCGGCAAGGTCGGCACGGCACTTACGGGTTACCCGACCGTCTCGATCTATGAGGAATTCACGCCGGACAAATCCGTCGTCCGTCGCGGTGGCCTGATGGACTGGACCTATGAGGAGATGGGCATCATCTCCTTCGGCACCGAGCTTTGGGATCTCGAGCGCACGGCTGGCGTGCCCAAGGAAGGCTATTATAACCTCTATCCGCGCAATGAAGAGGTGCAGCAAAAGGTCTATGATTACGTCAAGGCGAACATGGCCCAGAAAGGCTGGCGCGACTGGAAGCCATTCGATCATCCGCAGCTCGGCAAGATCGAGATCGGCGGCATGGTCAATATCTGGAGCTACCGCAATCCGCCGGGCAATCTGCTCGAAGAAATGGTCCGCCAGAACGTCCTCTTCAATCTCAAGCATGCGGCCGCCGCGCCGCAGGTCAAGGTCGAGGATGTGAGCATCACCGCCGTCGGCAGCGACCTTTATAAGGTGCGCGCAGTCATCAGCAATTTCGGCTATCTGCCGACCAATCTCTCGGACGTAGCCATCGCAAATAAGGTGGCCAAGCCCGTCACTGCCGCGATCAGCGTCGATGGCGGGGAGCTGGTGATGAACCCCGAAACCGCCGATCTCGGCAATCTGGCAGGCCGCAACGAACGCCTCTACCCCTGGTCACCTTGGGGTCAGCAATGGACCGCAAATGGCCGCCCCATCGAGTGGCTGGTCCGCGCCAAGCCCGGCGCATCGGTTACCGTCACCAGCCGCTCCGAAAAGGGCGGCACGCACCGGGTCACCACGACGATCAACTAAGTTCCTGTCCCAACTGGCTCCGGTCCTTCTGGGACCGGAGTATTTTTTATCGGGCAGCTATTTCCTGCACCAGATCCCAGGCCTTGATGCGCTGGTCGTTGAGACCACTGGCGTCCTGAACGGCCAGATGTACGAAAGCCGGTGCAAGTTCGATCGGGTCCTTCCAGATCTTGCGCATTTCCGGCGAATAGGTCGTTTCGCTCATCGGCGTGCGCATGGCATGACCGGGGGTCACGATATTGACCGAGACATTGTAGGGCGCGAACTCTTTTGCCAGCGCGCGCGACAGACCCTCGATGCCAAACTTCGATGCGCAATAAGTGCTCTCGTCGACATCGCCGACAATGCCGGCATTGCTGGAGACGTTGATGATGGCGCCGGCTTTTCGAGCCTTCATCCCCGGTGCGACCGCTTTGACGCAGAGGAAGGCGCCCTTGAGATTGACGCCCATCAGCCGATCCCAATCGGCGATGGTGACAGCCTCGACCGGCTTGAAGAATATGATGCCGGCATTGTTGACCAGAACGTCGATCCGGCCCGCCTCGGCTTCGATGGCCTTGAGCGCCGGCTCGATGCTCTCGGCGTCGGTGAGATCGAGTTTTCGCGGGCGGATATCGCCCGGGAGGTCGGCAAGACTTTTGAGCTCATCCTCCAACACATCGAGCGCATAAACCGTCGCGCCTTCCGCACCGTACAGCTGGGCGATGGCGCGGCCTAGGCCGCGCGCTGCGCCAGTGACGATGGCAATCTTGCCGTCCAGTTTACCGCTCATGTCGCGATCCTTCCGCCGTCGATGACAAGACCAATCCCGGTGACGAAGGAGGACTGTTTTGAAGCAAGGAACAGCACGGCCTCGCCGATTTCGTCGCCAGTGCCCATGCGCCCGAGCGGCGTGATCGAACGCCATTTTTGTTTCAGCGCATCAGGGTCTGTGGCTTTTTCCAAATTTCTCCGGTTCATGCCGGTGTCGATGACGCCCGGATTGATGGCGTTGCAGCGAATGTTGCGGGTCGCATATTCGATGGCGATGACGCGCGTCATCGACATGATGCCGCCCTTGGATGCCGCGTAGCTCAGATTGCCGCCGACATTGGCAAAGGCGCTGACTGATGAATTGTTGACGATGGTACCGCCGCCATTGCGCAACAGCGCCGGGATCGCGTGCTTACAACCGAAAAAAGTGCCCTTGAGATTGATATCGATCACGCGCTCGAAGAGGGCTTCGGTAACGTCTTCGGAAGGCATAACCGGTTGTTCAATGCCTGCATTGTTGAAGATGGTGTCAAGCTTGCCGTGATCTTTTTCCGCGCGGGCGATGAGTTCGGCGACCTGATCCTCCTGGGACACGTCTGTGTGCTGAAAGACAATCGACAGTCCCGCCGCTTTCGCCTCATCGGCCAGACGCGCGCCCTCAGCGTCATCGACATCCCCGACAACGACTTTCGCGCCTTCGCGGGCGAAAAGCATCGCAGTCGACCGCCCCATCCCGCTTGCGCCACCGGTGATCACGGCCACCATGCCTTCTAGTCTCACATCTACCCCCAGATTTGGTTGCCAAAGCCTACAGTATTGTATGCTTGTAATACAAACTCAAAGTCGTAGATTTGGGCAAACGGAGCATGTGATGAGCCTCTCGATTACCCTATCCAGCCCTCCCGACATCTACGCCCCTGCCAGTTATGAGCACGTGGCCCAAGCTGGCGATTTTGCTTTCATAGCCGGGCAGGTCTCGCGTGACAGCGCCGGTAAACTGGTCGGGCCAGGCAACGCCGGCGAACAAGCGGCACAGGTCTATCGCAACATCGACGCTATCCTCCGCCATATCGGTGCGGAGCGCGACCAAGTGGTGAAGATCACCACCTATCTCGTGGACCCGGCCGATTCCGCGGTAGCAGCGGCAGAGCGGAAGGCGTTCTTTGGCGAACACCGTCCGCCCCATACCGGTCTGATCGTCGCGGCGCTGGGCAGACCTGAGGTCAAGCTCGAGGTTGAACTTGTCGTCTATACCCCGCGCCAGGCTTAACCTAGCGCGAGGGCATCTGCGACGCGGCTCGCTCCATAATCGCGCTCGGCGGCAGCGCGGGTGATCTTCTCCTCGCGGAGGTCGGCGGCCAAGGCGGCAAGCGGACGCTCGCCGGGATCGCCAAAGCCCCCGCCGCCCAACGTTTCGACGCGGATCACTTCGCCCGCTGCGAGAACCAGCCCCGAGGCTTTGGAATGCAGATTTTCTTCCTGAGCCGTGCCGGGATTGCGCCGGATGCGCGTCACATTTGACGCCTTGCCACCGGCGACGCCGGGCGCCGGAATGATGTGGGCATCCGAGCGAGCCGAGAAGGTTGTATTGTCCTCCCGAATGCGGATCTGCCTTGCCATGCCCATGCCGCCGCGATGCCGCCCTGCCCCGCCGGAATCCGGCACAAGGCAATATTCGTCGAGCAGCAGCGGATATTCGAGTTCCAGCGCTTCGGCGGGCAGATTGGTGGAATTGACCGTGTGGACATGGACCGCATCCATGCCGTCGCGATCTGCAAAGGCGCCAGCACCGCCGCCCATGCTTTCGGGATAGACATAGGTCGCCTGGCGGCCTTCATGCCAGCCGGAGATGGAAACGGCCGAGGTCGAGTCATTGCACGAGGCCATGACCTTGTCTTCCGGCATGGCCTGGTAAAGCGCCCCGAACACGGCGCCGCAAAGACGGTTCGAAGTGACAGCACGACCAGCGACAGCGGCCGGCGCCTTTGGATTGACGATCGTGCCCGGGGGCGCGGAGATGCCGATGGGGTCGATAATCCCCTGATTGGGCATCAGGCCAGGATCGAGCACCGCTTTGACGCAATAATAGATCGAGGCCTTGAGGGCACTGTCCGGCAGGTTGATCGCCCCACGCGCCTGCGGACCCGAGCCCGCGAAATCGAAAGAGAGCTTGTCGCCCGCAATGGTTGCCGTGCAGACGATCGGCACCGGTTCGCCCGGAAAGCCGTCATCGTCCATGGCGCGCTCGAAGCGATAGACACCATCGGGCAAAGCCGCCACCCGGTTGCTCAGGCGCCGGCGGGTGTAGGTCAAAATGTCCTCTATAGCCTGCGACACCGCCGGCCAGCCCATGCGATCGACCAATTGCACCAGCATGGCGCCGCCGCGCACATTGGTGCCGATCTGCGTGCGCAGGTCGAGCAGCCGCTCCTCGGGATCGCGGGTGTTGTGGGCGATCAGTTCGAGCAGATCCTCGTCGATCTCTCCGCCCCGCGCGATGCGGATGATGGGCAGACGGATGCCCTCTTCGAAAATCGAGCGGGACGTGCCCGAGGTCGATCCTGGCGTCTTGCCGCCGACATCAGCATGATGCGCGATATTGCCGGCAAAGAACCGGACTTCGCCCTCATGATGCACCGGCGTGATGATCGAGATATCCGGCAAGTGGCTGCCACCAGCGAGGTAGGGATCATTGGCAATGAAAGCGTCGCCGGGCTTCATGGCCGACAAGGGGTAGCGCGCCAGCATCGCCTCGACGGCGCCGATCATGGCGCCGAGGTGAATGGGAATGTGGTCGGCCTGGGTCACCAAGCGCCCCTGCGCATCGAAAATCGCCGTCGAACAATCGCGGCGTTCTTTGATATTGGACGAGAAAGACGAGCGGATCAGGATCGACCCCATATCCTCGGCAATGGCGAGCAACCGGTTGGAAAACACCTCCATCTGGATGGCATCGGCAATGCGTTCATTGTCTTGGGTCACAGGTTGGTCTCCACGATCAGATTGCCCCAGCGGTCAGCGACGACGGTTTGTCCCGGCAGGATCAGGCTCGTTGCGCTCATTTCGTTGATAATGGCCGGGCCGGAGATCGACACACCGGACGGCAGGTCGCCGCGATGATAAATCGGGGTGTTGAGCCAGCCGTGAGTGGCATCATAATAGACGGGCCGGGAGCCTGTTTGAGCGGCCTCGAGACTTGATCCGCCCTGAACTTTCGCCTGTGGCGCCTTTTCGACGGCGCCGATCGCCTGCACGCGGGCCGAGACGAGCTGGATCGCCCGGTGTCGGATGTCGTAGCCATATTCTTTGACGTGGGCCGCGTGGAACCGCTCTTCGAGTTCTTCGAGATCGCCGTCACCAAGGCCGCTGCAGTCGACCTTGACCTCAAAATTCTGGCCGCGATAGCGGGCATCGAGAACACGATTGAAACGACGGTCGCCGGTGGCGACGCCTTCATTGTCGAGCCAGGCCGCACCCTCGGTTTCCATGGCATCGAAAAGGCCGAGGACGTGGGTCCAGTTCTCTGCGGTGCAATCTGAAAAGAAGCTGCGCACATAGTCCGAGCTGAGATCGGTCAGCAGCATGCCGCGAGCACAAAGGGTACCCGGCTCGCGGGGAATGAGAATGCGCGGCAGGCCGCATTCGACTGCGACTTCCGCCGCGTGAAGCGGTCCGGCGCCGCCGAAGGCGCAGAGGGCAAAGTCGCCCATGTCATAGCCTTTTTCCACCGACACCGACCGGATCGCGCGGCTCATATTGGCATTGGCGATCTGGATGATGCCGTGGGCGGCCGCTTCAAGCGAAATGCCAAGCGGCTCAGCGATGGCCTCGCGAATGACCCGGCGCGCCGCTTCGAGATCGATCTGCATGCGGCCGCCAAGCAGGGTCGTTGCGTCAAGACGGCCGAGGCAGAGATTGGCATCGGTAATCGTCGGCTCCGTACCGCCGCGCCCATAGGCGACCGGTCCCGGTGCTGCGCCGGCTGACCGCGGCCCGACTTTCATCGAGCCCGCGTCATCGATCGCGGCGATGGAGCCTCCGCCTGCCCCGATGACGTGAATGTCGAGCATTGGCGTCTTGACGGGATAGCCGGCGACGAGCCGCGCACTGTTGAAAAGCGGCGTGCAATTGTCGATCAAGGAAACGTCGGTCGAGGTGCCGCCGACATCGAAGGTGATGAGATTAGGCAGTCCCGCAACGCGCCCAATCTCAGCAGCGCCCACCACACCGGCCGCTGGCCCGGACACGCAGGTGCGCACCGGGCTTGCATAGACCGTGTCGATCGACATCAACCCGCCGTTGGAGTGGATCGTATAAGGCGCAGCGGGAATGCCGACATCAGCAACGCGCTTGCGGAAGCGCTGCAGATAGCTGCCCATGCGCGGGCCAACAAAGGCATTGACCGCGACAGTCGACATGCGTTCGAACTCGCGAAATTCCGGCAGAATTTCCGAGGAAAGGCTCACATAGGCATCAGGCAGAAGCTCGCGGACGACTTCCTTAGCGCGGGCTTCGTGTTCCGGCCTGCGATAGGAGTGGAGAAAACAGATGGCAACGCTTTCGACCCCGGTGGCCGCCAGTTTGGCGACTGCCTCGCGCAGCGAGTCCTCGTCGAGTGCCTGCAGCACTTCTCCATCCGGCCCGATCCGCTCAAGCACCTCGACGCGACGGTCGCGCGGGATCAGGACCGGCGGCTTTTCCATCCGGTAATCATAGATCGAGGGGCGAGCCTGCCGCCCGAGCTCGAGCACATCGCGAAATCCCTTGGTGGTCACGAGCCCGGTCCGCGCGCCGCGCCGCTCGATGACGATATTGGTCGCGACGGTCGTGCCATGCGCCAGATAGCTCACGGATGAAGGCGCAAAACCCAATTCGCCGAGCATGTCGCGCAAGCCATTCTCGATGGCTTCGGACGGATCATGCGGTGTCGAGGATGTCTTGAAAAAATGGACATCGCCCGAGCGGTCATCGAGCAAGGTGAAGTCCGTGAACGTGCCGCCAACGTCGACGCCAATACGATACATGTATGGGGAAACCCGGTTGAGAAGAGGCTATCTCTCCAAACCTTGTCATACAGTATACAATCGATCAACCGACTTTTTATCTGCTCTCTGCCCTAGCGGCTGATGGAGACGTCGCCGGTTTTCTTGCGCGCAATCAAGAGCATATGATCTTCAAGCGCCGCCTGGATATCCTTGAACGGCGTCGACGGCTTGGCGACCTGCGCCACGATCCAGTCGCGAAATTGCTCATGCTGCCGGGCGCTTGCCTCGAGGTCTTCGTCGCGGAACCGCTCGAAATTAAAGATGATCAGCACATGGCGCGCGATCGTGTCCCAGAGGGTACCGACGATAGGATTGTGCGCCGCCTGACGAATTGCGCGGTGAAATTCGAGATCGGCAATGAGCGAATTGCGCAGACTGCCGCCTTTGGCCGAGGCGATCATCATTTCAATAGACGGCTGAAGGACTTTGGGACTGCCTTGTCCCTTGCGCCAGTTCTCGATGGCGTCGCGCAGCATGAAGGTCTCGAGGCTGAGGCGGACTTCCATGATCTGCTGGGTAATGCCTGGCTCAAAGGCGGCGACGCGGTAACCCTTGTGCCCTCCGCCACTGATGATGCCCTGCGCGTGCAGCACCTTCAGCGCCTCGCGGATGGGCACACGGCTGACGCCCAGTTTTTCCACCAGCGTCGTCTCGACGATTCGCTCATTGGGCAAAATGATGCGGGTCGCGATGGCCTCGGCGATAGTATCGGCGACGCTTTCCGACAGCGAAATCCGCTTGGGTTGCGGGAGTTCGACGAGGTTTGCTTCGCCGTGCATGCGTGTCTCCACCTTGGGCGCCGGGGCAAGGCTTCGCCGCCAACACAAGGCCGCTTCTATCACCCAGCCTATTTCCCCACAACATTGCCTTACAGTTAGACAATCGAAGATTGGATTGATTATTCCGGGCCGAAGTCGTCAGCGTAAATGCCAACGTAGATCACACCATCGTCTGACACTTTGCCGCGATACATGCCCTCAGTATTGTGCACCAGCGAGACAGCGCCATGGCGATCTATCGCTATTATTCCCGCGCCAGCACCGTCTCCTTTCAGCTCGTTGACCGCGTTCTGTGTTGCATCGGCAAGAGGGGTATTAAGGTAGAGCATGCGCGATGCAATGTCGTGGGCGGTGCATCGGCGGATAAAGTACTCGCCGAGGCCTGTGCAGGACACGGCGACGACGCCATTGCGCGCATAGGTCCCCGCACCAATAATCGGCGCATCTCCCACACGCCCGGCGCGCTTGAATGTATATCCGCCGGTCGACGTTGCCGCTGCAAGATTGCCGGCGTCGTCCAGCGCAACGGCTCCCACCGTGCCGTGCTTTTCCGCTTCCGTGCGGCTGCGATTGAGTTTGCCGGTACGCTCGTCTTCGGCGCGCTGCCAATGCTGCTGTCGAAGGGGCGTCGTGAAATAATCCGGCTCGACCATAGCGAGACCTTGGCCGCGCGCAAAGTCGTCGGCACCCGCGCCGGAAAGCAGCAGGCACGCGCCGTCTTCCATGATCAGGCGCGCAGCTTGGATCGGGTTGCGAATGTGTCGGGCTGATGCGATGGCCCCTGCGGCCAAGGTTCGCCCATCCATGATCCCGGCATCGAGTTCATGCTCTTGCCGCTCGTTGAGGACTGCGCCATGGCCGGCATTGAAACTGGGATGATCTTCCAGCGCCACGACCGCAGCCTCGACCGCGTCGATGGCAAGGCCTCCCTCATTCAGCACAGACCAGCCAGCGGCAAGAGCGGCTCTGAGCCCCTCGCGAGCTGCGCGATAACCTTCCTCGGTGATCGACCCACGCGGGATGGTGCCAGCGCCTCCATGAATCGCAAGTGTCGCCAATTGATAGGTCTCCCTGAGATTGCAGCTTGATCGGCGCCGCCTTGTGGTCAACCCTGAGGCCAGTTCTGCCGCTGGTCAATCGGTGGTGCGTGGTCAGACTGGATTGGGATATCAGCCTTGAAAATTTCGGACATGAACTGGTTTGCCGTCGAGGACTATCTACGCCGAGACGATCGCGCGATCATCCCGCTCGGCTCGACGGAGCAGCACGCCTACCTCTCCAATAGTGTCGATTCGATCCTTGCGGAAAAAGTGGCGGTCGAAGCCGCAGAGCCAACCGGCGTGCCGGTTTTTCCCGTTCTGGCCTATGGCATCACCCCCTATTTCACTGCCTATCCCGGCAGCGTTTCGCTCCGCGCCGAAACCTACGGCCGGATCATCACCGACATGCTCGATAGCCTTGCCGGCCAGGGTTTTCGGCGCTTCCTTTTCGTCAATGGACATGGCGGCAACAGCCCGGGCCAAACGACGGCACTCGAATGGCTGAACGATTATGCGGACTGCCGGATACGCTGGCACAACTGGTGGAATGCACCGAAAACCTTTGCCAAGGTGCAGGCCATAGACCCCGTCGCCAGCCACGCGTCGTGGATGGAGAACTTTGCATGGACGCGATTGCCCAACATCGGCATGCCCAGCAGCCAAAAGCCGATGAGTGATTTGGACAAGCTGAAGACGATGGGGAGCAAGGCGGTAAAGGACTATCTCGGCGACGGTAATTTCGGTGGATTCTACCAGCGGCCAGACGAGGAAATGCAAGCGATCTGGGATACTGCGATCGACGAAACCAGGTCTTTGATCGAGAACGGTTGGGCTTAGGTCATGTCCATAACGTTCGACTTCAACGGAAAGTCCGTCATCGTGACCGGGGCCGCGCAAGGCATTGGTCGCGCGATTGCCGTTGCTTTTGCTCAAGCCGGCGCCTCTGTCGCGGCGTTTGATATCGATGAGGCCGGGATGGCGCCGTTGGCATCGTCGGGCGTGGCGCTCACGATCCCGGTGGACCTTGCTGATCAGACTTTGGTTGCCAAAGCAGTGGAACAGGTCGTGCGCACGGCGGGAGGCGTCGACATTTTGGTGACTGCGGCCGGAGGTGTCCGTGGGCAGGTGGGCGGCCCGTTGGAGGCCATTACGCCGGATGCGTGGCAACAGCTATTCGCGGCCAATGTCGAGAGCGCGCTATGGTGCGCTCAAGCAGTCGCGCCTCATATGAAAGAACGTGGCGCGGGGCGGATTGTCACCATTTCATCCGGGGCAGGACTTCGCCCCAGCCTTACGGGCATTCAGGCCTATTCTGCGGCAAAGCACGCACTTGTCGGGCTGACCAAGCAGCTAGCCCTTGAATTGGGGCCCGCTGGGATAACGGTGAATAGCGTTGCACCAGGCTTCGTGTTGTCCAATCCCAACACCCGGCGTCAGTGGGACAGCTATACGAGTGACCAACAAGACCGCCTTATCGCGTCGACGCATACGCGGCGCTTGGGCACGCCCGACGACATCGCGGCGGCGGCGCTGTTTTTGGCATCCGATGAAGCGTCGTGGATTTCGGGGCAGATTATCAGCGTCGATGGCGGGCGGGCTTAGGATCGCGTTTGGCTGAGCGAGGCCATTGTTGCCGCCAGTATCCGCCGGATTTCGGGGCGGCAGGAGCCGCAATTGGTGCCGGCTTTGGTGCATTGGCCGATGGCTTCCACGGTGTCGCAGCCGTCTTTGGCGATGGCGGCGGTGATGGTGTTGATACCGACGGAAAAGCAGGAGCAGACGGTAGCGCCCGGGTCAGGCATGTCGGCGCCGGGACGGCCGGCGAGCACGACTGAGGCGCTGAGGTTTGTTTTGGTAAGAAGCGTCGTCGCCCATTGGCGGGAGACAATGACGGGATCGGGAGAGGTGTAGAGCGCGAGGATCAGGCGTCCATCTTCGAGCACTGCGAAGTTCCGGCGGCCAACGCGGTCGTCGCTGAAGGTTTTGATGCGGGCGTTGGCGGGGAGATGGAAATTTGCTTTGAGCCAGGCGATCCAATCTTCGGGCTCATTGAACCATGCAAGTTCGCCGCGCGTGCCGCCGTTGATTGGCGCGACGGCCCAATAGTCGCTGGTCAATGCCGGGCTTTGCGCCACCACGAAAAAGCCAAAGAGACGAGCGCCAGCCGGTTCGACATGGACCCGCGCCATCTTGAGCGCCGGCTGGCCGGAGACCGGGTCAGTCTTGGCGGCGACGAGTGAATCGATGCGGCCATTGGAGGCGAATTGGTCGGTCCAGTGCATGGGCGCAAAGACCTGGCCCTGTGGTTGGCGATCGGTGACGACAGCGCGCAGTGTCACGCTGGCTCGGGCATTGGAGACACGGACCAGAGTGGCGCGACGGATGTTGAGGCGCTCGGCGTCGGCCGGGTGAATTTCGAGGAAAGGCTCGGCATAGTGGGCGGAAAGCCGCGCGGCTTTTCCGGTGCGGGTCATGGTGTGCCAGTGATCCCGGACGCGGCCAGTGTTGAGCACGAATGAGCCGGGCGCCGGGCGAATGGGCGGCGGCGGCACGACCGGGACGAAGCGGGCTTTTTGATCGGGCGTGAAAAAGCGGCCATCGCCGAACATGCGTGCGCTGGGTTTAGTTCGCACCGGCCACTGGGTGGGTTGGATGGCTGCGTAATCGGCGCCGCTCAAGCCTGCGAGGTCGAAGTCGCGGGTCCCGTCGTTTTCAAAGGAAGAGAGCGCAACGTGCTCGGCGAAAATGTCGCCCGGGGTGCGATAGGGAAAAGCTTTGGAATGTCCGAGGCGTCGCGCAACTTCGGAAATGATCCACCAATCGGGACGCGCTTCGCCTGGAAGGGCAAGAAAGGGGCGCTGGCGGGATATGCGGCGTTCCGAATTGGTGACGCTGCCTTCCTTTTCGCCCCAGCCCGCGGCCGGAAGTCTGACATGGGCATAGTGGCCAGTGTCGGTCTTCGCATTCATGTCTGAGACGACGACAAAGGGACACGCTTCGAGAGCAGCGCGGACGGCGTCGGCATCGGGCATGGAATCGACGGGGTTGGTCGCCATGATCCAGACTGCCTTGATCTCGCCTCGCGCCATGGCGGCGAAGAGATCGACGGCCTTGAGGCCAGGCTTGGTCGCGACATTGGGCGCCTGCCAGAAGCGCCCTACCCTCTCAATCGCTTCGGGCGTAAAATCCATATGGGCGGCCAGCATATTGGCGAGACCACCGACCTCGCGCCCGCCCATGGCGTTGGGCTGACCGGTGACGCTGAAGGGGCCCATGCCCTTGCGCCCGATGCGGCCGGTCAAGAGGTGGCAGTTGATTATGGCATTGACCTTGTCAGTGCCCGAGGCGGATTGATTGACGCCCTGGGAATAGACGGTGACGGTGCGCTCGGTTTTGGCGAACCAGTCATAAAATGTTGCGATGTCGGCAGTTGCCGCGCCGGTGGCTTCGGCGACGCGGTCGAGCGGCCAATCTTCGGCGAGGAGCAATGCGGATTCGGCGTCGCTTGTGTGTTGCGCCACGAAGTCGGCATCAACGTGCCCAAGGTGCGCGAGATGACCGAGGAGACCGACAAAAAGTGCGCTATCGCCGTCGGAGCGGAGCGGCAGATGAAGATCGGCAATGTCGGCGGTGGAGCTGCGGCGCGGATCGATGAGTACGACGCGCATATCGGGACGTTCGGCCTTGGCGGCGGCGAGGCGCTGATGCAGCACCGGGTGGCACCAGGCGAGATTGGAACCGACGAGCACGACGAGATCGGCCAGTTCGAGATCTTCGTAATTGCCCGGGACGGTGTCGGAGCCGAAGGCGCGCTTGTGGCCAGCGACCGACGATGCCATGCAGAGGCGAGAATTGGTGTCGATATTGGCGCTGCCGACAAAGCCCTTCATCAGCTTATTGGCGACGTAATAGTCCTCCGTGAGGAGCTGGCCTGAGCCGTAGATGGCGACGGAATCTGGGCCGTATCGCTCGATGGCTTCGCGAAAACGGGTCGCGACGAGGTCGAGAGCTTCGTCCCAACCTGCGCGGCGATTGCCGATTTCGGGGTGCAGAAGCCGGCCTTCCAGCGAGAGGGTTTCGCCGAGCGCGGAGCCTTTGGAGCAAAGGCGACCGAAATTGGCGGGATGATCGGGATCGCCCGCAATCGCGACGCTGCCATCGGCTTGGGGCGTTGCAAGGACACCGCAGCCAACGCCGCAATAGGGACAGGTGGTCTTGACGGTTTTGGCGGAGCCGAGGGCGGTCATGCAGCGTAGTTTCCAAAGTCGACAGGCGAAGGAAGCGGCGCGGATCAGCCCGCGACGCTGCACCGACCGCCATAGGGATCTATCGGGGCGCTGCCTTGGAAGGCCGCGCCGAAGATGAGCGTGCCCCGCATATCGCTCGTCGCGGCAGACTCGCGGAGCAGGTCAAAAAACCAGGGACCGTCGGTGGTTTCGCCATAGAGCACGGTGCCGACGATGCGATCATCCCGGAGGATAAGGCGCTTGTAGATGCCGTCTTCCTCGTCGCGCAGGACGATGTCTTCCTGCCCGTCGCGCGTTTCAAGATCGCCAGCCGAAAAAACCGAAATGCCAGTGACCTTGAGTTGGGTCGCCGTGGGCAGGGGCCGGAATGCGGCAGGCTGATCCGCCAGGGTTTTGGCGAGGACAGCAGCCATATCGTAAAGCGGGGCGACGAGGCCGTAGCATATGCCATCGTGTTCTACGCATTCGCCAAGAGCGAGGATGTGCGGGTCGGACGTGCGCATCTGATCGTCGACGACGATGCCGCGTTCGACATGAATGCCCGCATCGGTCGCGAGGCGCGTTTCGGGGCGGATGCCCACTGCCATGACGACGATATCGGCCTGGCAGATCCGGCCATCTTCAAGCACCACGGCTTCGGCGCGTTCGTGGCCGATGATCGCTTGAGTTTGGGCTTTGCAGAGCACTTCGATGCCCCGGTCCTCGAAGGCTTTTTGGAGCATGGCCCCGGCGACGGGGTCGAGCTGGCGGTTCATCAGATGATCGGCGGCATGGAGGACTGTGACGCCCATGCCGCGCAGGCGGAGAGCGGCGGCGGCTTCTAAGCCGAGGAGACCGCCGCCGATGACGACGGCGCGTGAGCCGGGCATGGCAGCGGCCGCGATCATCTTCTGCACGTCGTCAAAATCGCGGAAAGCCAGAACGCCGGGGAGGTCCTTGCCGGCGATAGGCAGGACAAAAGGGGCCGAACCTGTAGCGACGACAAGGGTATCGTATGGCGTTTCGCCACTACGGGAAATTACCACCTTTCGGTGGCGATCTATGGCGGTGACGTGTTCGCCGAAGTGGGTGGTGACGCCGTGCGAGGCGTACCAGGCGGCACTGTGGGTAATGATGTCCTCAAAGCTCTTTTCGCCGGCGAGGACTGGAGAAAGCATCAACCGGTTGTAATTGCCGCGCGGCTCGGCGCCGAAAAGGGTGACGTCGTAGCGACCTGGCGCCTCGGCGAAAAGATGTTCGAGGGCGCGGCCGGAGGCCATGCCGGCCCCGACCACGACGAGCTTTTGCCTACCGCTCATGCGGGCTGCCCGACCGGCTGGCGCTCCATGCGCCGGACGGTCATGTGCATCCAGAGGAATGCGACGGCGACCAGTACGAAGAGCGCAATAAAGCAGCTCGACCAGATACCGGTGACATCGTTGAGATAGCCAAAGAGCAGCGGCAGGACGAAGCCACCGAGGCCACCGATCATACCGACGAGACCACCGACAGCGCCGACATTCTGAGGGTAATAGGCCGGGATGTGCTTATAAACGGCGGCCTTGCCGAGGCTCATGAAAAAGCCGAGGACAAAGATCAGGCCAACGAATGCCCAGGGGCTCAACTCGAAGTGCAGCGGAACGGGGCCGTTGATGCCGGCGACGACAAAATCGGATGTCGGCAGAGCCAGAATGGCGGTCATCAGCAGCGAGACACCGAAGGTCCAATAGAGCACGGTGCGGGCACCGATACGGTCCGAGAGGGTGCCGCCATAAGCGCGGAAGATGCTGGCGGGAACGGAGTAGAAGGCGGCGATCATGCCGGCCGTCTTGATGTCAAAGCCATAGACGCCGATCAGATAGCGCGGCAGCCACAGGGTGAGCGCGACGAAGGCGCCGAAGGCGAAGAAGTAATAAAGGGCGAAGCGCCAGACCTGAAGATTTCGCAGCGGCTCGAATTCACTGAGGAGGCTCTTGGGCGTGTAGGGCTCGGTGCGGCGCTTGACGATGATCGGATCATCTTCGGTGGTGAACCAGAAAACGACAGCGATCACAACGAGCGCGGCGGCCCAGATCAGCGCGACCGACTGCCAGCCCCAGGCAAGCATGACGAAGGGGGCGAGGAATTTGGTTACGGATGATCCGACATTGCCGACGCCGAAAATTCCGAGAGCCGTGCCCTGCTTACCGGCGGCATAGAAGCGGGACACATAGGCGACGCCGACTGCAAAGGAGCCCCCCGCGAGACCCACGCCAAGCGCGGCTATCAGGAACTGCTCATAGGTTTGAGCGAAGGTGAGTAGGAAGGTCGCCAGTGCCGCGGCGAGCATGGTGATGACATAGACGATGCGGCCGCCCATGCGATCGGTAAGCACCCCGAGGAGGACGCGGACCAGCGAGCCCGTGAGCACCGGGGTACCGATCAGGAGGCCGAACTGGGTTTCGCTGAGCCCAAGCTGGTCCTTCAACTGTACGCCGATTATGGAAAAAATCGTCCAGACGGCAAAGCACACGGTGAATGCCACCGTGGACATTGTCAGCGCGCGTGTCGATTGCGCTGAGGAAGTCGACTGCATGTTTGTCATGCCTTTCACCCCTAAAACAAAAAGGCCGCCAACAGAGCCGACCGGATATTCCGATCGCTTCTATTGGCAGCCTTGCCTGTGGCACCCATCGTTGGACGCCAGTTCAATCGCTCCTGAGAGCGTTTCACCAGAGGTAATGCATTTAGTGTGCCAGCCGGATTTCGCGGCAAAATGCTTTATGGCGCAGCTATTTAGCAGATTCCAGATTTTTCCGACTTTGGCGACCAATCGCCTAATTGGGCATCATTCGCATATTTTTTGCCCAAATTTAGAGCCTGCACATATTGAAAGCGAATTGGAGCGCGCTAACCCGCGTAACTCACAGCGACGAGCTCGATTTTCCGCAAGCGGGTTGCTCCGATGGTTAAAATACGGCAAACTCGGGGCAAATGGGGGATGCGACACTGGATTCAAATCAGACGCCACCGACCATTGTGCTATTTGATCTCGATGGCACATTGGTGAACCATATCAACCCGCGCGTGCTGCAGGCGCTGGAGTTTTTGGACGACTGCTCGCACCGTGCCGCAAGGCTGGTTGCGCGGTTCCGCCTGATGCGGCGCCAACAGACAACGCCATGCAAGATGCCAAAGTTGCTCGTGCATCGCGCGATCCATCGCGTTCGCCGCAAGTCTGTCGATCAAATGCTGGTGCCGTGCGAAACAATGCGCCGGGTACTGGAACGCCTCCATGAGAACGGCGTCGTGCTGGGGCTCGTGAGCAACGGGCTTGGTCGTGGCTATGGTCACGACGTGCTCGAAGCCTTTGATCTCAAGAAGTATTTTACGACCTGCGTGTTCCGCGAGGACGTGGCGCGCGGCAAGCCTTGGCCGGATTCTATTCAGGCGGCGCTCGGCAATGTGGGCCGCGGTCTGCGGGCGCGCGACGTGGTTTGGTATGTTGGCGATCAGCGCAAGGATGTGGATGCAGCGCTTTCCGCTTCCGCCAATTTGTCGCGTGCGATCGTGCCAGTGGCTTTGGGCGCGCGTGCGGCGCTGCGGGCCATGGACGGCGATTGCCCGCAATTGCAAATTGCCTGGTCAGCGCATGATCTCGATCGGCTGACGTCCGACCTGTTCGATACGCACCTTTACGGACCGGTGCGGACACCCTACCCGCTTGCGGTGGCTACTGCGTAAGATTGGCGCTGCGGCGCCTAGCCTTTGCTTCGATGGGCTACAAAAGGCTTTTGTGATGCCGACCTGTAGCTATCAGTATCCACCCAATCATTGCGGCCGTCATTGCCCGCCTTGTCTGAGCATTCCAGCGCGCTGACGGATGGACTAGCCGGACGAGCCGGGTGGTGACGATCATAGAGAGATCATGTCCCTTTGGGACAAAACAGGACCGGTCCGACACGCGTTATCCAATTACCGCAAACTAAAAATCAAAACCCATTTGGCTGATGGAGGGTGCGGGAGCGGCTGAGACCTCTTCCTGCTTCTCATCTTTGAAGATTGGCTTCGCTTTCGCCTTACGTGGTTGGGCCGGTTTTGGAACTACAGCGGGCTTTTCGATGATCACTTCTACGGCTTCCGGCTCAACCTTCGCAGTTTCTGCCTCGGCGGCAGTTGCGATGAGATCCAGCCAGCCTTTTGCGGGGGTCAATTTCGCTGGCCGGAAGGCATAGACATTTTCGCGGCCTTTTTTGACCTCGGCGACGAGACCTGCGGATTTGAGCACGCGCAGATGGCGCGAGATGGCGGGGCGGCTGATCGAAAAAGCCTCGGTCAGCACATGGACCGGCGTCGGCGCGACCTTGAGAATCTCAAGGATACGGCAGCGCGTGGTGTCGGCCAGGGCTGAATAAAGGGCGATGGGCGGCTTCGATCTTTTGCTCATGCGCCGAGCCCTATGTAACAAGGGTGTTACACGTCAAGTTATGGCACCATTTGTTCACCAGAAACGTTCAACCAGCGTTCAGCATGCCACGGGATTGCCACCCGCGGATAAGATTGTGGTCATGCCTCAAGCGTCAGTCTAGCCCACGGAGGATCGCCACATGGTGTCGCAGGACCAAAGCCCTACCTATTCCTGGTGGAGTCGCGAGCAACGGCCATTCAGCATGGCTGAGGTGGTGGTCGATGCAGTAGTGCATGTGCTTGGGCTTGTGGGCGCGATAGCGGCAGGGTCGATCCTGCTTGTCCTCGCGCTGATGCATACAGCGCCGGAGGCGTTTCCGGCGCTGGTGGTTTATGTGGCGACGCTAGTTGCGGTGCTGGGCGTGTCGCTCGCTTATAATGTCTGGCCGGTTTCGCCGATCAAAATGCACTTGGCGCGCTTTGACCAGGCAGCGATTTTCCTTTTTATTGCGGGGACTTACACGCCATTTCTCGCCGTAATTGGCGGAACGCGAGCGGGCGCTATCATGATGAGCCTCGTCTGGGGCGCTTCGCTGATTGGGGTGGCGCTGAAGCTGATCGTGCCGCAGCGTTTCGGGCGGCTGGCGATCCTGCTTTATCTTGCGATCGGCTGGAGCGGCATTCTGGTGTTTCAACGGCTGGCCGAGGAACTTCCGTCATCGACGCTATGGCTTTTGCTGGCCGGCGGCGTGACCTATTCCGCCGGCATTGGCTTTCACCTCTGGGAAAAGCTGAAGTTTCAGAATGCTTTATGGCATGTGTTCGTGGTGGCAGGCGCGAGCCTCCATCTCTGGGCGGTGCTCGACTGCATGGTCATCCACAGGCTCTGAAACTTAGTCGATGCGGTCGTGGGTGACCTTATCGCCCGCGACGATACCGAGCTCTTTGCTGCGGCCGCCGGGGATTTCCAGCACGAACTGCACCGGACCATCCGAAGGGATGGAGGTTGGGTCCTGCGGGCGGGCATTAGTGTGGATATTGCGGATCGTGCCGTCGCTCGCGATGAACAACATATCGAGCGGTATGAAGGTGTTACGCATCCAGAATGAGACCGAACGCTCTTCGAAAAAGTCGAAGAGCATGCCCGCATCATCGCCGAGTTCCTGACGATACATCAGGCCGCGCGCGCGGGTTTCGGCGGTATCGACGACTTCGACGGTGAAAGCGTGATCGCCGTTTTTGGAGTGGATAACCAGTTGGCTATCGTCGGCAAAAGCAAGGGCCGGCAGGCTGACGGCGAGCAGGACAGCGGCGGCAGCAAGTGCCTTGAATTGGTGCAGCATCGAAGGGGCTTTCGTTAGCAGTCCGTTAACATTGAGACAGCCCGAACGCACTTAGTGCGACGATGGCGCGTCGCCCCAACCATCGGGGCGGATTTCGGCGACCATAAGGCCTTTTGGACCATTGCCGTAGCGCACGAGAACATACTGGCCGGGGCGCAGTTCGGTGATGCCGAAACGGCGCAGCGTTTCCATGTGCACGAAAATATCGGGCGCGCCCTCACCCGCCGAGAGGAAGCCGAAACCGCGAATGCGGTTGAACCACTTCACCTCCAGGCGAACCATGGCCGAACTGGGTTCCACCACGACATGCGTGCGCGGGCTCGGCATCTGGGCGGGATGGCGGGCGGTCGAATCATCCATGGAGACGATGCGGAAAGCCTGAAGGCCACCGGGACGATTGAGCGCTTCGACAACAATGCGCGCGCCTTCATAAGCTGTCTGGTAGCCATCGCGGCGGAGGCAGGTAACGTGGAGGAGGACGTCGGCCTTGCCATCATCGGGGATGATGAAACCAAACCCCTTGCCGGCATCGAACCACTTGATGGTACCCGAAATCTCGATCGTATCGAGATTTGCGTCATCTGCGTGTGTAGGCACGGTTTCGCGCTGGTCCGATCCGGACTCCTGCGACGGATCCGTGGCATTCCCACCTGCGCCGTTAAGATTGGCCCCCATGACCTACGCCTTTTCCGCAACTCCCGTGACAACGGGTACTCCGACAATAGGACCACTCTGTCCGATTCAGGCTCAAAAGTTAAGAAGGTGTTGCGAAATAGTTGTCCTCTGTTGCAACCGGCGCGGTTGCGAGGGCTTGCTTGCATTGCTAGGCCAATGACCGGACACTAAAAAGGAGGCTAGTTATGAAATATCTGCACACGATGGTGCGCGTCACCAATGTCGAGGAAAGCCTCAAATTCTACTGCGAAGGCCTGGGGCTTGAAGAGGTGCGCCGCACCGAAAACGAAAAAGGCCGCTTCACGCTGATTTTCCTTCGCGCACCGGGTGACGAAGGCGGGGAAGTGGAGCTGACCTATAACTGGGACCCGGAGGAATATACGGGTGGGCGCAATTTCGGTCACCTTGCCTATCGGGTGAAGGATATCTATGCGCTATGCCAGCATCTTTCGGACATGGGCGTCGTGATCAACCGGCCACCGCGCGATGGGCATATGGCCTTCGTGCGCTCGCCGGACGGGATTTCGGTTGAGCTGATTCAGGATGGGACGCTGCCGCCGCAGGAGCCTTGGGCTTCTATGGCGAATACAGGCAAGTGGTAGGGGGTTAGGCCCCTCACCCGCAGCTCCGCGGCGACCTCTCCCCCAGAGGGAGAGGTGTTGCTGCGCGACGGAGCGACCTTCGCGCTTTGGGACTAGTAAGAAACTGCTAACCGTGCTGCTTAGCGGGCGGTTAGCGAAACTCTTCTAATTTTAGCGACTACACCGTCCAGCCCCTTTTCTGTGGCAGATGCGCCACACGGGCCCATCGGGAAAGTCGCTATGCCCCGTTTTCTGCGCTCCATCCTCGCTCTCATAACCATCGTATCCGCGCTTGCCGCATGCGTGCCCATGGCCATGTTCGCTTCAAGCAGCGGCTCCGGCTATTCGGGGTTGAGATCGGACTGGGGGACCTATGTCACCTCCAAGAGCGTCAATGCATTTTGCCTCAGCCCGAAACTGCGGCTGCTGATCTGGGAATTCGAGGGCCAGTTTGGCAAGAAGGTCGTGATGCAATCGGGCTATCGCGACGCCTATCACAACTCGGCTGCCGGGGGGACGGACAACTCCTTCCATATGAAATGCATGGCCGCCGACTTCTATATTCCCGGCGTCGACAAAGCCCGGCTGATCGAATTCGCCATGCGCACGAATGGCGTCGGCGGGCTCGGCTGCTATCCAGGCCGGAGCTTCATGCATGTCGATGTGCGCGACAGGCCGCGCGGCTACAATCGACCAGTCACCTTCTCAGGCTGTTGATAACTTTGTCCTTTTTGAAAAAAGTTTGAAATCTCCAACAAGGGGGTTGCGTCCGGAAAAAGCTCCCTCTATACGACACCCAGCGTTGAGCGCGCCCTTCGTCTATCGGTTAGGACGGCACCCTTTCACGGTGCAGAGAGGGGTTCGATTCCCCTAGGGCGTACCACGCTTCTCCCACCTTTGGTTGGGAAAGCAGGTTGGCTCAGGCGCTCAAACAGCTTTAGGCGCCCTTCGTCTATCGGTTAGGACGGGACCCTCTCACGGTCCAAAGAGGGGTTCGATTCCCCTAGGGCGTACCAAGCAAAGTCTTCTATATTTTTGGGTTTTGAGCCGGCGCGGGGTTTTGGTGCGCTTGGTTTGTGCCGTGGTGCTTACAAGGCGACGCGGCTTTTCGCGTCGTTTTGACTGAAGTTTTTGTTGGCAGCGCGCGTGTCTCGTCGCGGAGGCCTTCTCGGGAAAGCTGAATCCCATGCGTGGAAGGAGAGATTCCCGCTTTCGCGGGAATGACGCCGTGGGTGGGGCGGGGTCGTGAGTGTTGATGAGGTGGACCGACTTGGCCGCGCTTGGTCATTGTGTGGCCATTCTCATGCCCTGGACTGGCGCAACCCCTGCCCTATGGAGCGCCTATGAAGGTTTTGGACCACGAGCCCTATGCCTGGTTTTTGCTCGAGCATGAGGGGGCGCTCTATCTCGATGCGCATTGCAGCCATAGCTTTTTTGATTATTCGGTGCTGATTAAGCTGAGCGCCGAGGAGTGCGGTCAGTTCGAGACGCTTGGGCGGGATTATATCGGGCGGCTGGCTTACGACATTCATTATAGCGCGCCGGCGGCGCTAGGGAGCACGTCGCCGTTTCGGAGCCGGAATTTGACGCGGGAGCTGGGGGATGCGGTTTCGGCGGCGGTGAAGGATTGGCGGGGGAGAGAAGCTTTAGGATCGCACACGGCCTTCCCTCGGGCTTGACCCGAGGGTCACTTGCCCATGCCGAAACATTTGTGGCTCCCGCATTGGCCCTCGGGTCGAGCCCGAGGGAAGCGCGGTGGGTGGGGATGGTCGTATATAGTCTCGGCGGCCGGCACACCCTCCCGCCCCCCCCCCATCGAGGGGAAGATGTCACCGTATTCGCAAACGTGAATTCAGTTGGGGCTGGCCGTTAGGACAGCGCCTTGCCGCTTTCCTTTATTTTCAAGCCCACTGCACATTGGCGAGTTTGGCGGACGCGTCCCAGAGTTGCTTTGAGACGGCCTTATCGTTGGCGGCCTCAGGGACCTTGGCGGGGACGGGATAACCGCGGGTTTCGCTGAGGGCGTTGGGGCCGTAATAGGCGCCGGGTTGGGCGTTTGGATCTGTGGCAGCGTAGAGGGTGGGCAAGGCGCCTTGCCAGGCGGGTTGGAAGAGGAACCAGCCCAAGGAGCGGGCGATGCCCATGGGGCTGAAGCGGCCGGGGGCGTTGTGTAGAAGATCGGTGCGCGAGACGCCGGGATGGGCGGCGAGGCTGGTCACGTTCCAACCATTGGCGGCGCTTTGGCGCTGTAGCTCGACGGCGAACATCAAGCAGGCGAGCTTGGACTGGCTATAAGCCGTCATGGCTACGTAGTTCTTTTCCGATTGGAGATCGGTGAGGTCGATCTGGCCGGCGCGGGCAGCGACACTGGAGAGCGAGACCACGCGCGCGCCCTGCCCGCGGCGCAGCAGCGGCAAGAGGCGCGCGGTCAGCGCATAGTGGCCGAGATAATTGGTGCCGAACTGGAGTTCGAAGCCGTCCTTGGTGGTTTCGCGCTTGGGCGGGACCATGACGCCGGCATTGTTGACCAGGATATCGAGGCTATCGTGCCGCATGGCGAGACGCTCGGCAAAGCGGGTGACGGTCGAGAGATCGGCGAGATCGAGGGCTTCGAAATGGACATTGGCTTTCGGGACTTCGGCGAGGATCGAATGGATCGCCTGATTGCCCTTTTCGGGATTGCGGCCGGCAACGACAACCTCGGCCCCTGCTCTTGCCAAAGCGAGAGCCGTTTCGTAGCCGAGGCCACCCGTGCCCGTGACTACGGCCAGGCGGCCGGCTTGAGAAGGAATGTCAGACGTGGTCCATTTGGACATGATGGAAAGCCCTCGCTTTAAAATTGCACTCGGTGCATAATTTATATTGCACTGAGTGCATATTTTTACAAGAGTGATCCCAGTGGAAAATTTGGATGGCAGCGACGAGATGGAAGGCGTGCGGGAGCGCAAGCGCCGGGAGACGCGGCAGCGGATTGTCGATGCGGGGCTAAAACTCTTTGCGGCCAAAGGCTATGAGGCGTCGACGCTCGACGATATCGCGGCAGAGGCCGGGATTTCGCGCCGGACGTTCTTTCACTATTTCAAATCCAAGGACGAAATCCTGCTGTCGCTGCAATCGGGGCTAGGCGAGGCGCTGTCGGATGCCGCGCGGGATTGTTCGAGCGAGGAAGAGCCGCTGGCGGCGATGAAGACGCGGATGCTGGAGATCTCGCGGCGCTACCCGGCGGCGGAACTGCTGGTGATCGACCGGATGATGCGCTCGAGCGAGGTGGTGCAGGCGCGCAAACGCGCAAGCTATATTGCCGATGAAAGCGTGGTGTTCGCGGCGATGCGGGACGTCTGGCCAGAGCGGGCGGAGATGGATTTGCGCATTCTCGCCATGCTCTGCATCAGCGTGACGCGGCTTTCGCTCGATGCGTGGAGCCGGGAGGGCGGGACACGGGAATTGGCCGAGGTGGCGGAGGAGACGTTTGTGGCGCTGGGGGCGGTGGTTTCAGCTTGACGCCCGCCTTGCGGCGCTTGGCGGGGTCGGGCTGACTCGGCTCCAGGCGCGGCGGAGTTGGCGGCTGGAGCTGAAGCCGACGCGTTCGGCGATGTTTTCCATGTCGAGGCGGGTTTCGGTGAGCAATTGCTGGGCGAGCGCGACGCGTAGCTTGTTGAGATAATCGGGCAGGCTCATGCCGGTGTGTTCGTTGAAGAGCCGACTGAGATGGCGGGGGCTTGCTATGGCGATGGCCGCGAGGGTTTCGAGTGACCAATCACGTGTTGGGTCGGCGGTCATGGCATCCTGAACGCGGTGGATGGCCGGGTGGATGTGGTTGCGGCCTTCGAGCCATGGCGACAGCTGCGGATCGGTGCCGGCGCGGCGGAGATAGACGACGAGGGAGCGCGCGACGACGGCGGCTGTGGTCGGATCGGTTAGGCGGCCGATAATATGGAGCATCAGATCGATGCCGGCGGTGATGCCGGCGCTGGAGAAACAATTGCCGTCTTCGACATAGAGGCGATTTTCGAGAACGCGGGCGGCGGGCGCGGCGGCGGCGAGTTCGGCGCAATCGGAAAAATGCGTGGTGCAGGAGATGCCGTCGAGGAGCCTTGCCCGGCCCGCGAGCAAGGCGCCCGAGCAGATGGAGACGAGGCGCGTTTGCGGAGTCACGGATTTCTGGAGCCAGGCGATGATTTGCTGGGTGCCCGTATCGGTGGGCTCGGCGGGGTGGCCGGCGTCCATGGGATCCTCGGTGTGGCCCGAGAGGATGATCATGGCGTCGGGTTCGATGGTCTCGGGAAGCGGCTCGATGCCGGAGAGGCGGAGACCAATGGACGTGGTTAGCTCCGGCAAGGGTCCGATATAGCGGACATCGAACTGGATCTCTTGCTGGAATTTGTTGGCGTAACGGAGAGCCTCGAGCGGGCCGGCGACGTCGAGGAGAAGCGTCCGCGCCGGGAGGACGACATAGGTCGGGATGCGGCGCGGGCTTTTGGTCATTCGGCAGCGATCCTTGTGGGGCCATCGAGGGCTTCGGCGATGGTGCAGACGCGGGCGAAGCGGCCATCGAGGACGGCGGCGGTGCGGGCCTTGATGTCGTCGACCGTCCAGGTTTTGCCGGTGGCGTCGGTTAGCGGCATGGTGTGGGTGGCTTCGGTGACATAATCGACTTGCCAGCCGAGGTCGGAGCCGTGGCGGGCGGTGGTTTCGCAGCATTGCTCGGTGCGGATGCCGGAAATGACGAGGCGGCGGATGCCGTTTTCGATGAGGAAAACTTCGAGCTGAGTGCCGACAAAGGCGGAATGACGCCACTTGACGATGTCGAGATCGGGCTTTTCGAGACGGAGATCGCTGATCGGGGTGACGAAGCCGGAGGCGAGCGAGAAGAGGCCTTCTGGCTCGGCATGGAGGACGCGGACAATCTTCCAGCCGCTGGCGACGGCGCCGTCGATCAGGGCCTGCTGGTTTTTGAGGTAGGTTGGGCTATCGATCTCCTGCCAGCTGGGGCGCTGGCGGAAGCTTTCCTGAGCATCGATAACGAGCAAGGCGGTGTCGGTCATTTTCGGCCATCATGGTAGTTTGGGTGATGAGTCCAGTCTAGCTAAGCCAGATAGCTGCACGAGGCATGTTCCGGACTTGTTGCGGACAGAAAAAGACATCGGATTACTCAGGCGGCGCCGAGAGGTGACGAGCGGGGCTTGGCGTGGTGGAGTGTGGGCATGAGCACAGATTTCATATTCGACGGGCCTAACGATGCGCGGGTGACGGTGTTGCTGGCGCATGGGGCCGGGGCACCGATGGATTCGGACTGGATGAACACGCTGGCCGGGCTTCTGGCGGCCGAGGGGCTGCGGGTGGCGCGGTTCGAGTTTCCCTATATGGCGGCGCGGCGCACCGGCGAGGGCGCCAAACCGCCGCCGAAGGCCGAGAAGGTGATGGCCGATTATGTGGCGGCGATCGAGGATCTGGGGCCCAACAATGGCAGTTTGATCATCGGCGGGAAGTCGATGGGTGGGCGCGTGGCAAGCATGATTGCGGCGGAGGCTTTCGCGGCGGGGCGGATCGCGGGGCTGTTGTGCCTGGGGTATCCGTTTCATCCATCGGGGAAGCCGGAGCAGTTGCGGGTGGCTCATCTCAAGGATTTGCAGGTGCCGACGCTGATTTGTCAGGGGACGCGGGATGCGTTGGGGACGAAGGAAGAGGTCAGCGGCTATGCGCTGTCACCGGCGATCGAGGTGATGTGGCTGGAGGATGGGGATCATGATTTGAAGCCGCGGAAGTCGGTTTCGGGGTTTTCGGCGGCAGATCATATGGGGAGCGTGGCGAGGGGTGTGGCGGAGTGGGCTGGGCGACTGAGGGGGTAGTGCCACGCCCTCGTGGTTCGAGGCTACGCTTGCGCTTCGCACCTCACCATGAGGGCTACTGATTGGTCGGCGTGATTTAGCCGGTAACAGTCTGAATTGCTTCCACATGATGTCGGCCGATAGGGACGATCATGGGGGTGTTCGAGATCGGATCGAGGACGATGCGGGAGGACATGTTGAAGACGTCGTGGACGACTTTTTCGGTCATGACGTCGACGGGCTTGCCCTCGGCGATGATCTTTCCCGATTTCATGGCGACGATGTGATCGGCGTAGCGGCAGGCGAGGTTGAGGTCGTGGAGAACGACGACGACGGTGCGGCCGCGGGATTTGACGAGATCGGTGAGGAGATCGAGGACTTCGACCTGGTGGTTGATGTCGAGAAAGGTCGTGGGTTCGTCGAGGAGGAGAAGATCGGTCTCCTGGGCGAGGGCCATGGCGATCCAGACGCGTTGGCGCTGGCCGCCTGAAAGTTCATCGACTGGGCGGGCGGCGAGATCGGCCATGTCGGTGGCGCCGAGGGCTTCGGCGACGGCTGCATCGTCTTCGGGGGTCCAGCGGCGAAACCAGCCCTGATGCGGATAGCGGCCGCGACCGACGAGATCGGCGACGGTGATGGCGTCAGGCGCGACGGGGGATTGGGGCAAGACGCCAAGGAGGGTTGCGACTTCGCGGGTTGGCATCTGATGAATGGGTTTGCCATCGAGATAGACGGCGCCCTTGCTGGGGGACAAGAGGCGGGCGAGGCCGCGGAGAAGGGTGGACTTGCCGCAGGCATTGGCGCCGACGATGACAGTCAGTTTGCCGGATGGAATGGTGAGGTTGAGATCGGAAACGATCTCGCGGTCGGCATAGCCGAGGTGGAGACCGGCGGCCATGAGCTGGTGGTTGCGCATGTGGGACTCCATTTCAGTTGACGCGCCCCGAGCGGCCGGAGACGACCAAGAGCCAGAGGAGGAATGTGGCGCCGAAGGCACCGGTGACGACGCCGGTGGGCAATTGCGTGCCGGGCAGCGCGTGTTGGGCAACGAGATCGGACACCAGCATGACGAGCGCGCCAACCAGGGCCGCTTGCGGGAAGCCGCGCCCTGCCCCACCCATGAGGCGACGGGCGATAGGGCCGGAGACGAACGCGACGAAACCGACGGGGCCGACTGCGGCGGTGGCGAAGGCGGCGAGCGCGACGGCGACCAGCATGAGGCCGAGGCGGGTGCGCTCGACATGGGTGCCGAGGGCATGGGCGGTGTCGTCGCCGAGTTCGAGGCCATCGAGACCGCGGACAAGGACGAAGAGCATGGGCAGAATGACGACCATGGTGATGGCGAGGACGATCGAGTCCGCGGGCTGGGCGGCGTTGAGGCTGCCGACGAGCCAGGCCATGGCCTGTTGCACCTCGTTGAGGCGGGCGCGGGTGAAGAGATAGGAGATGATGGCGCTGAGCATGGCGGCGGCGCCGATGCCAATGAGGACGACACGATAGGCGGTAACGCCATTGCGCCAGGCGAGGAGATAGATGGCCACGGCGGTGAGAATGGCGCCGGCAAAGGCGCCGAGCGAGACCGAAAGACCGCCCCAGCCGAGGACGATAATGCAGAAGACGGCGGCGGCGCTAGCGCCATGAGCGATGCCGATAATGTCGGGGCTGGCCAAAGGGTTACGCAAAAGCGTTTGGAAAATGATTCCGCAGAGGCCAAAGGCGGCGCCGGAAAGCAGCGCCAGGATTAGGCGCGGCAGGCGGACCTGAAGGACGATGAAATCGACGCCCTTATTGCTGATGCCGGTCAGTGGGGAGAACAGCGACTGGAGGACGGTTTCGGGCGGGACCGGAAAATCGCCGAGGAGCATGGCGGCGATGGCGGCGACGAGCAGCGCGGCGAGGAGGCCGAGGGTGACACGGGTGGCGTGGTTCTGGCGGGCGCGGCGGGCGGCAGCGATGGTTGTGGCTTGGACCAGAGTCATCAGAGGGCAGCCAGTTTTCGGCGGCGAACGAGCGCAATGAAGAACGGCGCGCCGATAAAGGCGGTGACGATGCCAACCTGCACTTCGCCCGGTGGGGCGATGACGCGGCCGATGATGTCGGCGCCGAGCAACAGGATGGGCGCCATCAGCATGGAATATGGGAGGATCCAGCGATAGCCGGGGCCGGTGATGGCGCGGGCGACGTGGGGGACGGTGAGGCCGACAAAGGCAATGGGGCCGGCGGCGGCAACGGCGGCACCGGCGAGGATGACGGCGGCAAGACCAGCGAGCGCCCGAGAAAGGCCGATGCGTTGGCCGAGGGCGCGGGCCACATCGTCGCCCATGCTGAGACCATCGAGAAGGCGTGCGCTGAGGAGAGCGAGGGCAGCGCCGATGGCGATGAAGGGGCTGACCTGGAGCGCGATCTCCATGGAGCGGCCAGCGAGCGAGCCGACCTGCCAGAAGCGGACTTCATCAAGGGTGCGCGGGCTGGTGAGGAGGATAGCATTGATGACGGCGAGAATGATGGCGGTCATGGCGGCGCCGGCCAGCGCGAGCTTGATAGGCGTCGCGCCCTCGCGGCCAAGGGAGGCGACGGAATAGACCACGAGCATGGCAACGCCAGCGCCGATGAAGGCGAGCCAGACATAGAGGCTGAGCTGGGTGATGCCGAAGACGGAGACGCCGAGGACGACGAAGAGCGCGGCGCCCGAATTGATGCCGAGAATGGAGGGATCGGCCAGGGGATTGCGCGTGGCGCCCTGAAGGACCGCGCCCGAGAGGCCGAGGGCGATGCCGACGAGGACACCGACGAGGGTGCGCGGGAGCCGCAAATCCCAGACGATGCGGTGTTCGGTGGAATTGGGATCGAAGGCGGTGAGCGCAGACCAGACCATGTCCACCGGAATGGCGCGGGCGCCGGTGGCCATTGAGAGAAGAATGATGGTGATGAGGGCGACGGCGAGCAGCACGAGGCCGAGGCCGAGCGCGGCGGCCCGGCTGGCGCGTGCTTCGACGACGGATGCCTCCATCAGGGTGTCAGGTCCGGATCGGCCGCGTTAATGGCGGCGGTGAGATCGGTGAGCGCGCCGGCATAGGGCTTATAATTGCGCAGCCAAAAGGCGGGCCATTCGGCGACCTGGCCGGCTTCGGCAGCTTTCATTAACGTCCAGGTGGGCTGGGCGAGCGCGGTGGCCAGGGTGCTTTCGGCGCGATTGTCGACGAGGATGAGATCGGCCGGGTAGCGATCGGCATTTTCCCAACTGACGGTCTCAAAATAATTGTTGCCGGCGGCATCGACGCCTTCGGGTTTAACGATGTCGAGCCCCCAGGACTGCATATCGAGCAGCTCTGCGGCGCCAGCAGGATCGGCGACATAGAGAGCGTCGTCACCGGCATAAACAGCGAGCGCGGTCAGTCCGGGCTTGGCCTCGATGGCGGTTTTGAAGTCAGCGAGGGCGGTTTCGAAGGCTGCCTTGTTTTCGGCGATGGCGGGAGCGGAAAGATCGGCGCCAAGGCTTTGGGCAAGGGTTTCGTAGTCTTCGATCATGCCCACGATGGAATCGCCAGCCGAGACGCCGGTGATCGGGGCTAGCTGGCTCAGCGTTGCGACGACGTCTTTGCCGCCGGACCAAGTGCTGTTGCGGTCCCACCATTCGGCGAGGACGAGATCGGGTTCGAGGGCGGCGGCCTTTTCGATATCCACTTCGCCCCAGGCCTGGCCGATGATTTCGATGCCCGTGAGGTCAAGGCCTTCGAGCGCCTTGGCGGCGTCCACGGGGCTATCGGCATAGATGCCGACCGGGCGGATGCCTAGGGGAATGATGCCGGCGGCTGCGTCCTGACTCGCGATGATGCGCTGGGGGACGGCGTCGAGCGTAACGGTTTGGCCCGAGCCATCGGTATAGGTCCAGGGCTCGGCATGCGCAGCGCCGGAGAGCGCGAGAACAGCAAGGGATCCTAGAGCGATGGAGCGGAACAGCATTGGCCTAACCTTCCTCAAAAAGTCAGGGTTTTCTGCAACGCTTAAACTGATCGGTCAAGTCAAGTTTTAAACCGCTGATCCAAGCCTTTGCGCGCGGCGTAATCAAGCTGACAAGGATGGCGCGGCCGATGTATTCGATAACCATGTCCGACAGCAAAACCGGATCTCATTCCGGACTACCGCAAAGTGCCGACCCTGAAACCCTGCTGCTGCGCATTGCGCAGGATCGGGACAGGGAGGCGCTGGCGCAATTGTTTTCGCTGCTCGGCACACGCGTCAAAGCCATGATGCTCAAGCTCGGCGCCAGCGACGCCATTGCCGAGGACATGGTGCAGGAGACATTTCTCGCCGTCTGGCGGAAGGCGCATCTTTATTCGACGGACAGGGGCGCGGCCTCGACCTGGATTTTCACGATCGCGCGCAATCTGCGCATCGACCAATTCAGGCGGCAATCGAACAAGCCCTATGAAGACCTTGAAACCGTTACCATCGAGAGCGCGGAGCCGAATGGCAGCGTGATGGTTGAGCAGCGGCAGGTCATCGCAAGGGTGACAGATGCGCTGAAAACACTCTCGGCCGAACAGCAGGAAGTGGTGCGGCTCAGCTTCCTCTACGACCTCCCCCACGCGCAGATTGCAGAGCGGATCGGGATACCGCTCGGCACTGTTAAATCCAGACTTAGACTTGCTTACGAACGGCTCCGGCCCATGCTGGAGGATTTACAATGACGGTTACACACCACCCCGATATTGCAACCCTGATGGCCTTCAGTGCGGGCACGCTCGACGAGCCTTATGCTGCTGTGATCGCGACGCATCTGGCTATGTCAGAGGGCGGGCGCGAAACGGTGCGGCATATCAATGTCATTGGCGGCGCCTTGTTGGCCGATGAGCAACCGGCAGCGCTGTCGGATGGCGCGCTGACGCGGTTGATGAGCCGGTTGGGTGATGACCGGATCGAGGTTTCATCGCGGGATGACAAGGCGACGGCCGACGATGTGCCCCTGCCCTTGCGCAGGTATTTGCCGAAGGGCCTCAAGAGCGTCAAATGGCGCTGGACGGGTCCGGGCGTGGCGACGGCCGATCTTGGCTGGGGTCGGGACGGAAAATCGCGGCTGATGCTTTTGCGTGTGGCGGCGGGCCGCCCTGTGCCGGAGCATGGGCATGGCGGGCAGGAGCTGACGCTGATCCTGCAGGGCGCCTATCGCGACCGGTTTGGGGTTTTTGCTGTGGGCGATATTGCCGACCATGACGAGGACGTCGAGCACCAGCCGATTGCAGAGCCGGGCGAAGATTGCATCTGCCTCGTTGCGGTCGATGCCAAGCTGACTTTCCAGGGGCGGATCATGCGCGCCCTGCAACCACTGTTCGGGATCTGACCATGCAGCCGGGTGTCGCTTGGATTATCGGTGGTGGATCGGGCATTGGCGCTGCGGTGACCAAGAAACTTGCCGCCGAGGGTTGGACCGTGGCCATTTCGGGCCGTCGCGAGGACAAACTGGCGGCGGTGGCTGGCGGCAACCCCAATATTAGGCCTTATCCGCTCGATGTGACGGATAAGGATGCGGTCGAGGCGATGGTGCGCCGGGTCGCCAGCGAACTGGAGCGGATCGACCTGTTCCTCTTCGGCGCGGCGGCATGGCAGCCGATGGATGCCGGCAATTATGGGTTCGACGAATTTTTGAAGACGGTCGATACCAACTATCTCGGCGTTCTGCGGATTGCGCAGCCGATGATCGAGCAGATGCGCAAGCAGGGTGCCGGGCATTTTGCCGTTATCGCTTCAGTCGCGGGCTATTTTGGCCTGCCGCGCTCGGCCGCCTATTCGTCGACCAAGGCGGGGCTTATCAACCTTCTCGAGACGATGCGGACCGAACTTGCCCCGGACAATATCAAGGTGCGGATGGTGGCGCCGGGTTTCGTCAAATCGGAACTCACGGACAAGAACGACTTTCCGATGCCGTTCCTGATGGAAACCGACGATGCGGCGACCCGAATTGTCGATGGGCTGACGAAGTCGGACCGGTTCGAGATCGCGTTCCCCAAGCGCATGGTTTGGCTGATGAAGACCATTCGCTTCCTGCCCTATCCGATTTTCTTCTCGCTGATGAAGAACCTGCTGCCCAAGTGATTGCGCGCTGGCGATTGTCAGCGCTTTGATCCTCCGCGTAGAAGACTGAGGTCTTTGAGGAGGAAACCATGACCCCAGTAATCCGCCCTGCCCGCCCTGACGATCGCGCGGCGCTGTCTGAGATTTGTCTGCTGACGGCGGATACGGGCCAGGATGCCTCGGCGCTTTATTCCGATCCGGACTATCCGGGGCTCGTGTGGTCCGTGCCCTATCTTCTCTTTGCGCCCAAGCATGCTTTCGTTTTGGAGAACGAGAGCAAGGTCGTGGGCTATGTCGTTGGGGCGCCCGATACGCATGCTTTTGAGGCGCAGCTCGATCGGGATTGGTGGCCGGGGCTGGCGGAGCAGTATGCGGGGCGGCAGCCGAGGGCGAAGCTCGATAGCAATGTGCTCGATAAGCTGACGGCGCCGCCGAAGAGCGACCCGGCAATCGTGGCGGATTATCCGGCGCATATGCACATCAACCTGCTGCCAGAGGTGCAGTCGGGTGGATGGGGTCGGAAGATGATCGAAACGGAGATGGATTCGCTGCGGGCCGCGGGTGTGCGGGGGATGCATCTGGGGCTGGGGCTGCGGAACGAGCGGGCGTTCGGATTTTACCAGCGCGTTGGGCTCAAGGAGCTACGGCGCGATGATGCGATCTGGATGGGGATACGGTTTTAGGAATCCGTTTCAGGCATCGTGGCTCTCGGCATCCCCTCCCGGCCTCCCCTTTTACGGGGAGGTGCAGGTTGGAGCATGCGGAGAGGTTGTGCCGCGCCACAGTCCTTTGAGGTTCGCCTTTGGCGAGCGCCTCAGGATGAGGGCTAATGCTGAGTAGCGCCTAAGCGGGGCGACGGTATTGGTAGATGCCGACGTCGATGGAGCCTTCGGTGAAACCGGCTTCGCAATAGCTGAGGTAGTAGACCCATTTGCGCTTGAAGACTTCATCATAGCCAAGCGGCGCGATCATGGGCCAGCGTTCGAGGAAGCGCTCGCGCCAGAGCTTTAGGGTCTTGGCATAGGACAGGCGGAAGTTTTCGACGTCTTCGAGGACGAGGCCATATTTTTCGCCGAATTCGCGCATGACCGTCTTGGTCAGCAACATGCCGCCGGGGAAGATATAGCGCTGAATGAAATCGGGCCCACTGCGATAGGCGTCGAAATCGGCCTCGCTGATGGTGATGGCCTGGATAGCCGCCGTGCCGCCCGGTTTCAGGCGATCGTGAATGGCCTGGAAGTAGCTCGGCCAGTTGTCCTCGCCGACGGCTTCGATCATTTCGATGGAGCCGATGTGGTCGAACTGGCCTTCGGTGTGGCGATAATCTTCGAAAACGAGCGTAGCGAACTGGTCGAGGCCCTGGCGCGATAGGCGCTCTTGACCGTATTTGAGCTGCTCAGCGGAGAGCGTAATGCCGCGCAGGTTGGCCTGGTAATCGCGAGCAACTGTCTCGGCAAAGCCGCCCCAGCCGCAGCCGATTTCGAGGACGGACGAACCGGGCGTGATGCCCGCCATATCGGCGACGCGGCGATATTTGACGCGCTGCGCTTCTTCGAGACTTTGATCGCCGGACTGGAAGATGGCCGAGGAATAGGTCATCGAGGGGTCGAGCCATTGGCCGTAGAAATCGTTGCCAAGATCATAGTGCTCGGCAATGTTCTTCTTCGAGCCTTCGAGCGTGTTGCGGCGCGACATGTGATAGTGAAGATCGGTGGCGGCGCGGCGGAAGAAGCCACTGCCGGCGCTTTCGAACATATCGCGGTTCTGCAGGAAGAAGCGGAAGAGCGCGGTGAGATCATCGACCTCGATATCGCCATTCATATAGGCAGCGGCAAAACCAACCGTGCCGCGCCGCATGGCTTCGGTGATGACCTTGAAATTATTGACGCGCAGGACGGCGTGTTCGCCCGTCTTGGTATTGCCGATGGTGCGCGTGCGGCCGTTGGGCAGAATAACCGTCACGGCGCCAAATTTCGGATTGCCGATCAGGGCGACGCCGATGCGCTCGACGATGCGCGAAGCAAAACGCGTCCACAGGGTCACGCCGGTACGCGATTGTTCTACTACAGATTTACTCATTGCGCCGCTCTATCCAACTATCGCGATGCCGACCGACGTGGCGCATGCAACTTGCGCAATTTCAACGTCGGAGGCACGCCTTTGAGCCAGAGCAGAAGCGCTTCCCAATGGATGCCTAGCAATATTTTAACGGTCATTAACGGATATGCAAGCAGCAGTTTGAAGAGTTCCCTGTCGGTAATCTCCCGCCGCTCGCCACCAAAATAGGCCGACAATAACGGACCTTCGTCCGTCGTCAGCGTGATGCCCACAAAGACGTCCTGCTCGGGCGGACGAATGGCAAAACGGTAATTGCCCTCAAGCGTATTGAAGGGCGAAACGTAGAAGGCCTTGGCGTTTTCGTGGCGGATCTTGCCATGGGCCTCCGTCACCGGCGCGCTGTAAAAATGATGCTCGCCGAACGTATTGGATATTTCGTGCAGCATGAAGACGGTTTTGCCCGCTTCATTCTCGCAGAAGTAGACCGTGATCGGGTTAAACGCGTAACCAAAGATGCGCGGATAAGCGAGCATGCGGATGCGCACGATGCCTTCGACGCCCGCAGCCTGCGCCTTGCGACGGACGAAATCGCCGATATCGGCGCCATCGCGAGGGCCAAAATCTGACGAAAACAGCGAAACAGCGTTGAAGCGATTAAACGAGAAGAGGCGCAGCTTGCGGTCCAGTGCCTCGATCTGATCGAGATCGACCAGAAGCGAGAAAACGCGATAGCGGAGACTATGGCGCTTGGGCCTGACGCGTTTATGGACGACGTCTCCCACATAGATTGCGCTGCCGGTGTCCACCGCCCTACTCCGCAGCCAGGAGCTGCTCGCCCTGAGCCCAGTTGTGAGCAATGCGGTAGCGCTGATTGGCAAGGTTCCACGGGCGAAGAAGACCGCCGATGCGCTCGGCTACTTCAAGACCGGCCTGCAGACCATCTTCATGGAAGCCATAGCCCATCCAGGCGCCCGCGAACCAGGTGCGGTTGACGCCCTGGACCTGCCAGAGATCGTTCTGCGCTTCGACGGCCGTGGTATCGAACAGGGGATGTTCGTAATCGACTTCGTACTGGATCGAACCCGGCGCAAAATCCATATGCGGATTGAGCGTCACGAAGAGGTTCGTAGTCGTTGGCAGCGGCTGGAGCTTGTTCATCCAATAGGTGAGGCTGAGATTATCCTCGCCACGGCTGGACCGAAGGTAATTCCAGGCCGACCAGAGATGGCGGCGCTTGGGCATGAAGCGCGCATCGGTATGGAGCACGGCCTTGTTCTTGGTGAACTGGAAGCACGAGAGCACGCGCTGTTCGGCTTCGGTGGGGTCGGCAAGCAGCGCTAGCGCCTGATCGGCATGGCAGGCAAAGACCACCTGATCGAAATGGCGATGACTGCCATCTTCGAAATAGATCTCGGCGCCCTGCGCATGGCGGCGCACCGAGACGATCTTGGCGCTGGTGACAACCTCGGTCTTCTGATCGGCGAGAATGCGCGAGACATATTCGCGCGAACCACCCTTGACGGTGCGCCAAGTGGGGCGACCGAGAACCTGAAGCAGAGAATGATTGGCGAAAAAGCCGATAAAGGTCTTGGCCGGAAAATCGAGCATGCCGCGCGACGGCGTCGACCAGATGGCCGCTGAAATCGGCAAGATGTGATCGTCGATAAACGCTTGGGAATAGCCGAAGCGCTTGAGGAAATCGCCGATCGAAAGATCATCGTCGCAGGTGGCGATTTGCTTTTCCGCATCGCGGAAGAAACGCATGATATCGGCAACCAGCTTCCAGTGGCGCGGGCTGATGATATTTCGGCGCTGACCAAAGAGGCCCCAGAGATATTCGCCGGAATATTCCATCTCGCCCTGCCCGACCGAGACGGCAAAGGTCATATAGGACCGGGCGGTTTCGACTTTGAGATGATCAAAAAGCGCGGTGAGGTTGGGATAGTTGCGTTCGTTATAGACGATGAAGCCAGTATCGACCGCAACATCGCCCTGAGCGGTGCGAGCGACGATGGTATTGGCGTGTCCGCCGGGGCGTTCGTCTTTCTCGAAAAGGGTGACGTTTTGAGTCCGCGAAAGCAGCCAAGCGGCTGATAATCCAGATATCCCCGATCCAATAACAGCGATCGATGAGTTCGTCATAGGCGGGGATCTCCAGGCGTTCGTCTATTCAACTACGTGTCCAGCAACGTATTGGATCAGCAGCAAGTTTCGCCTTGGAGCCGATTTCACCGGGCGGGCCGCGCAATGTCGGAGAGGCGAAACTGCGGCTGCTCGCGACCTTGATAGTGGTCGATATTGAGCGTGCCTGCAAAGTGAAGCGGCTGCTCATTATCGCGCATCAGAATATCACCAAGAGGGGTATTGGCGGCGCGGAAGGCAATGGCCTTGAGGCGGGCGCCGTCTTCGGAGGTCAGCGTGAAGCTGACATGGCCGCCCTTGCCGACGATCTGCGGGAAGCGCGCGCGATGGGCGGGGAAAGCAAAGACCGGGTTGGGATTGCCGGAGCCGAAGGGGCCGGCTTTCTCGATCTTGTGCAAGAGATCGATGGTCGCGCCACGTGCGGTTAGGGCGACATCCACCTTGAGAGCTGAAGCGGCGCGGGCCGTGGCGACGCTTTTGCCCAACTGATCGGCGATGAAGGAGCGGAAGGGACCGAGATCGCCGGGGCGCAGCGTGACGCCCGCCGCCATGGCGTGACCGCCGCCCTTGGGGATGAGGCCGGTTTCCACTGCCTCGATGACGGCGCGGCCGAGATCGACGCCGGGCATGGAGCGGCCGGAGCCGGTGCCGGTGCCATCGGGATGAAGCGCGATCGCAAAGGCGGGGCGATCGAAGCGCTCCTTGAGGCGCGCGGCAATGAGGCCGACGACGCCGGGATGCCAATTGGCCGAGGCAAGGACGAGGACCGGGGGCCCCTCCCCGCTGCCGATCTCGGCGGCGGCGACGGCGGTGGCCTCTTCGACGGCCTCGACTTCTATGCGCTGGCGCTCGGTATTGAGTTCATCGAGCTTGGCGGCGATCACCAGCGCCTGGTGTTCGTCATCGAGCGAGAGAAGCTGTGTGCCGAGAGCTGCGTTGCCGATGCGGCCGCCAGCATTGATGCGCGGGCCGATGAGAAAGCCGAGGTGATAGGGATTGAGCGGCCCACTAACGCGGGAAGCGAGTGCGAGGGCCGACATACCGCGGTTGTCGCCGCGGCGGGCGACTTCGAGGCCGCGGATGACAAAGGCGCGGTTGAGCCCGACGAGCGGGACGACGTCGCAGACGGTACCGAGGGCGACGATATCGAGAAAGCGCAGGAGATCGGGGAGCCCGGTATCGCCGCGCTGGCGGAGAGCGCGATTGACGGCGACGAGGACCATGAAGGTGACGCCGGCAGCGCAGAGATAGCCGAGGCCGGAAATATCGTCGGGGCGGTTGGGATTGACGAGGGCCGTCGCGGGCGGGAGATCGTGGTCAGAAAGGTGATGATCGATGACGAGGACATCGACGCCGCGATTGCGGGCGTGGGCGATGGGGCCGTCGCTGGTGGTGCCGCAATCCAGCGTGATGATCAGCGTGGCGCCGGCATCGATCAGCTTGTCCATGGCCGCGATATTGGGGCCGTAGCCTTCAAAGATGCGATCGGGAATATGGACCTGCGGGGTCAGACCGAAATGGGCGAGATAGCGGACCATGAGGGCGCAGGAGCTCGCGCCATCGACGTCGTAATCGCCGAAAAGAGCGATGGATTCGTTGTCGGCGACGGCCTGGGCCAGGCGGCTGGCGAGGTCATCCATGGCGGTGAGAGTCGACGGGTCCGGCATGAGATTGCGGATCGTCGGCTCGAGATAGGCCTCGGCGGCGTCCAGATCGACGCCACGGCCGGCAAGGATGCGCGCGACGATGTCGGAAATGCCGGTGCGCTGAGCGATTGCAGTGGCGAGGCGGCTACCGGCGATATCGAGACGATCGACCCAGGCACGGCCAAGGACCGACTGGCTAACATCAAGGAAATTGCGGCGCGGTTCCAGCATGGGCTGGTGTTAGGCGATTTGAGGCGGGGGTGGAAGGGGTTGCCGGAGGTTGTGTGCGCGTGCTTGGTGCGCGGCGACCGGAGGAGCTGACATGACGAGCAAAGCCAGCATCATTTTTCTTCATGGCGCTTCGAGCAGCGGAAAATCCACGCTGGCGCGAGAGATACAGGCCAAGATCGAGAAACCTTTCTGGCATATCTCCATCGACCATCTCCGGGACTCCGGGGTCTTGCCGCTTGCCCGCGTCAAAGCGGGAGATTTCAAATGGAGAGATATGCGCGCGCCGTTCTTTGCCGGCTACCACGCCTCGCTCGCAGCCTATGCCGAAGCGGGAAACAACCTCATCATCGAACATATACTCGATACGCCAGGCTGGCAGCTTGAGCTTGCTGAACTCTTTGCACCGTTCGATGTGCTTTTCGTAGCGCTGCATTGCGAGATCGAAGAACTGCGGCGGCGAGAGTATGCAAGAGGGGATCGCCCGGTCGGCAGCGCGGAACAGGATGCGCTGACGATCCACGAGGGGCGTCGGTATGATCTCGAACTGGAGACGGCGGACGGCGTGGACACGAATGCCGCGCGAGTAATGACGGCTTGGCGAGAGCCACGAGCACAGTCGCGGTTTTTCGAGGTGACCGAAGGCAGGTGAGCTGCGGTCCTTCTGACGCGCAAGCTTATTTGGTCGGGCGGGTGCGGGCGCAGAGTTTGTTGCCGTCGGGGTCGCGGAGATAGGCGACGAAAGTGCCGTTCGGGCGGAGATTGGGTGGGGTTTCGACGGAGGTGCCGCCGTTTTCGGTGCCGGCCGCATGCCAGGCGCGAACATGGTCGGCGGATTCGGCGAAGATGCCGATGGTGCCGCCATTGGCGGCGGTGGCCGGTTGACCGTTGATGGGTGTGGTCACCATAAGGCGGCTGCCGTCGCGGGTGTAGACCAACCGGCCGCCAGCATCCATTTCGCCGGGACTGCTGCCGAGAGCAACGAAAGTGGCATCGTAGAATGCCTTGGAGCGGGCGAGGTCGTTGCTGCCGATCATGACGTGGGAAAACATGGTTTTACTCCAGAAGAGAGCGCGGCTTGCTAGCGCGCGTGGCGCGCCTTGATCCAGCGGGTGGTCTGGCTCCAAGAGCGCATGACGACGGTATTGGTTTCGACCCAATGGCGGCGCAGTTTTACGCCTTCGACAAGGGAGCCGTCGGTGATGCCGGTGGCGGAAAAGAGGACGTCGCCGGCCGCGAGTTCGCTGACATCATAGATACGGTTGGGGTCGGTGATGCCCATTTCGCGCGCGCGGGAGCGCTTGTCGGGCGTGTCGAGGATCAATTTGCCCTGCATCTGGCCGCCGATGCAGCGGAGCGCCGCGGCGGCGAGCACGCCTTCGGGGGCGCCACCGGAGCCGAGGTAGATATCGACGCCGGTATCTTCGGTGTTGACCGCGTGAATGACGCCGGCAATGTCGCCATCGCTGAGGAGTTTTACCGATACACCGGCTGTGCGCAGTTCTTCGATGAGGCCGGCGTGGCGGGGCCGATCGAGGACGATGGCGGTGATTTCGGAGACCGGAACGCCTTTAGCCTTGGCGAGCGCCTTGACGTTTTCGGTGGCGGACCACTCGATATGCACGGTTTCCGGCGCGTATTCGGCGCCGACGGCGATCTTGTGCATGTAAACGTTGCGGGCAACGTTGAGGAGGCCACCGCGCTCGGCCATGGCCAGAACCACCAGGGAATCGGGCTGGTTCTTGGCGCAGAGGGTGACGCCTTCGAGGGGATCGACGGCGATATCGACTTCGGGACCTTCATCGGCGCCGACGGTTTCGCCGACATAGAGATGGTCGCATTCGTATTGCTCGCCCTCGCCAATGACGATGCGACCGGCGACGGAGACGCGCTCCAATTCCTTGGACATGGCGGCGACGGAGGCATCGTCGGCCGCCTTTTCATCGCCCTTGCCGCGCCATTCGGCGGCGGCGACGGCGGCGCGCTCGGTGACGCGGACCATTTCGAGGGTCAGGGTGCGATGAAGATTGGCCGGGCTACGGGCGTCGTCGGCCTTGCTGAGCTTCATTTTGTCCCCTCGCCCTGAAACGCCTAGAGCATTTCGATGCGGATCAATTGCGGTTCGCCCACGATAAAGCCGTCTGCGGCGATTTGCGCAAGCGCGTCGCGCACCGACGATTCCACGGTCTGCTGGGTAATCATTACGACGGTCCGGGCCGGCGTGCCATCTGGCGCTGTGGCTTTAGCCGTCAAGTCTGACCGCTGGATGACGGAATCGATGGAGATCGCCTTTTCGCCCATGCGGGTCGTGATGGCGGCAAGGGCGCCTGGCACATCCTTGGCGCTGAGGCGAATATAGAAGCCGCCTTCATGGGCGCGGGAGGGCGCTTCGCGATAAGGGAGCAGTTCGTCGCTGGGGACGCCGAGAGGCGGCACGCGGGTGCCGCGGGCGATGTCGAGAATATCGGAGAGAACCGACGAGGCCGTTGGCGGACCACCGGCACCAGGACCGGCAAGAAGGAGTTCGTGGACGTGGTCGGTTTCGAGCGCCACCGCGTTCATGACGCCATCGACGCCGGCGATGGCGGAGCCCTTGGGCACGAAGGTCGGGTGGACACGCTGCTCGATGCCATCGGCGGTGCGCTCGGCAATGCCGAGAAGTTTGATCTTGTAGCCGAGGTCGGCGGCGACCTGGATATCGTGCTGAGTGATGCGGGAAATGCCCTCGACGCGCATCTTATCGGGGGCGATTTCATAGCCGAAGCAGAGCGTCGCGAGGATCGAGAGCTTGTGGGCGGTGTCAAAACCTTCGACGTCGAAGGTGGGGTCGGTTTCGGCATAGCCGAGCGCCTGCGCATCCTTGAGGCAATCGGCGAAGGAGATGCCTTCATTGCCCATGCGGGTGAGGATGTAGTTGCAGGTGCCGTTCATGATGCCAAAGACCTTTGCAATGCGGGCGGAGCCGAGGCCTTCGCGGAGGGTCTTGATGACGGGGATGCCACCGGCGACGGCAGCTTCGAAGCCGAGCTGGGCGCCGGATTCTTCGGCGAGTTTTGCAAGGGTCACGCCGTGTTTGGCAAGGAGCGCCTTGTTGGCGGTGACGACCGGACGGCCGATTTCTAGGGCGGATTTGACGGCGGCAAAAGCCGGACCATCTTCGCCGCCGATCAGTTCGACGAAGAGATCGATGCTGTCGGATTTGGCCAGGGCAACCGGATCATCGAACCACTCTATGCCCGAGATATCGATGCCGCGATCGCGCGACCGGGAGCGGGCGGCGACGGCTGTCACCTGAAGCTGGCGGCCGAGCTTTTTGTTGAGTTCGGCGCCGTCTTTTTGAAGGATGCGGACCAGCGTAGCGCCGACATTGCCGAGACCGGCAACGCCGATGCGGAGGGGCGAGAGCGTTTCGGTTTCGCCGAATTCAGCCATGGCTTTGAGGATGCGCGAGCGCGTTTCGCTGCGCGGTTCGCGGCCATCGCGGAGATCGAAGACGAAGAGCGGATCGCCCGCGACGATGCGGCCGAAACGCGTGGGAGTCCAACCGCGCGCGGAAATGAAAGACTCAACGGATTGGCGGAAAGACTGGATATCGCTCATGGGGCGAGCATGTGCATAGGAAGTCGCCTAGTCGTCAATAGGATAATTGGCGACTAGGCATTCGATGCACTCATTGCGCTTTGGCGGCTGTTGCGGCTCGACCGACTTCCTTGGCGACCTGGGGAAAACCCCAGCGCAGCGATACGGGTGTTACCGCGCCGCTGACAGCCATGGTGACGTCTTCGCCGACGAGCTTGGTATAGGCCTCCTTGGCGACGAGGGGCGAGAGTTTGATCAGGTCCATCGAGAAAAACTCATCGGCCGATTTCTGATCGTTGAAGAAGCTGAGGAGCATGTCTGCGGGGATGGTGTCGAAGTTCTCGTAGCTGACGAAATAGGCGATGCCGGTTTCGTTGATATTGGCGTTTTCCGGGGCCTTGGAGGGCACGAGGCCGATATCGGCGAAAAGCTGGACGCGGGGATCGCCTTCGAGACGAACGGAGACCTGACCGTCATTGCGATTGACGACATTGGCGAACACGGTGCCGGCGGCATCGGGATATTTGTCGAGTTCGGATTTGAGGAAGGTTTCGGTATCGGCGACGAGCTTTTCGGCTTCGGCGGAACGGCCGAGGGCCTTGCCGGTCATGGTGACTACCTGTTGCCAGCTCGCAAACCAGGGCTTGTCGGGATAGGCGACGACGGGCGCGATGTTGCTCAGAAGCGCGTATTCGTCGGGGGTCAGGCCGGAATAGGGTGCGAGGATCAGGTCGGGCGCCAGGGCAGCGATGGCTTCGATGGGTGGTTCGGTAACGTTGGGCAGGACTGTGGGCACCGCCATGCCACGTTCGGCGAGTGCAGCCTCGGTCCAAGGGAGGACGCCGTCTTCGCCGCCGCCATAGGCAAAGAAGGGCATGCCGACCGGCTCAATGCCGAGATCGATTACGACATCTTGCGCGGACCAGCCCCAGGTGACCACGCGCTGCGGCTGGGCTTCGATAGTGGTGGAGCCGAGGGCGTGTTCGATGGTGACGGGGAACGGGTCCTGCGCGAAGGCAGGTGCGGCGAAAAGGGATGCCGCGAGGACGGCGAGGCCAAGCTTGGTCAGCATGGTGGCTCCAGAAATTGGGGTTAGTTCTTGGTGACGGCGTCGGCAGCAGCGCCGAGGATTTCGAGATATCGCGGCAGGCCCCAGCGGAGGGACAGGATGCTCGGCGGGGAAACGGCGGCGACGTTTTCCGTGCCGACGAGAGCGGCGAGGCCGCCATTGACGATGGGCGGATAATTGCGCGCCTGGGGCGTGGCGAGCCAGGTATCGAGGGCGGATTGCTCTTCGAAATAGGTGACAAAGATATCGGCTTCGAGCTGATCGAAGAGTTCGTAGCTGAGGGAATAATAGAAGGCATCATCGCCAGGCGAGAGCGCTGCGACGCTGGGATTGAGGGTCATGCCGAAATCGGTGAGGAATTTCATGCGGGCGTCGAGCGGCGCGTAGACGGCCATGGAGCCATCATAATCGTTGGCGCTGGCGAAGGTGACCTCGCTTAGGGCCGGATATTTGGCGAATTCGGCTTTCACCCAATCGGTGGTTTCGGTGACGAGCGTCTTGGCCTCGTCTTCCTTGCCGAGGGCTTTGCCGACGATCAGAGTCAGGTCCTGCCAGGAGGTGGACCAGGGGGCGCCCGAAAAGGCGATGGTGGGGGCGATGCCGGAGAGGACGGCATATTGCTCTTCGGTGATGCCGGAATAGGCGGCAATGATGAGATCGGGATTGAGGGCGGCGATCCGTTCGATCGGCGGTTCGCCTGTATTGTCGAGGATAGTTGGGGGTTCCGCGCCGGCTTTGGCGAGGGCCTCTTCGACCCAGTCGTGGATGCCGTTGTCGCCGCCGCCATAGGACTGGAAGGGCATGCCGACAGGAATTTTGCCGAGCGCGATGACCGCATCCTCATTGCTCCAGCCCCAGGTGACGATACGCTGGGGCTCCGCGGGGATGGTGGTTTTGCCATAGGCGTGCTCGATCGTGACCGGGAAAGCCTGGGCTTGAGTGGCGCCGACCGAGGCTAATGCAATGGTGGCCGAGAGCAGGATCGAACGGACGGACATGGGGCACCCTTTTCGTGGAGGTCACACTCCATACGAAAGGTGATTATCGTTGTCATGTAATTTCTGGACGCTATGCGTCGGTGCGACGGGTCAGGAGCACCATGACTTCGTAGTGGTCGGTCTGGGGGAACATGTCGAAGAGGCGGATGGCAGTGGGCGTGTACGCCGGCATGGCGGCGAGGTCCTTGGCGAGGGTGACCGCGTTGCAGCTTGAATAGATGATGGTTTGGGCGCCGGAGGCTTGCAGGGTTTGGCAGAGTTGATCGCCGAGGCCGCGGCGGGGCGGATTGACGATGATGGCGTCGGGGAGTTCGGCGGCGACGAGGGCGGTGGCATCGCCGACTGAAAAGGTGACATCGGTGAGGCCGGCTTCGGCGGCGCTGAGGCGGGCAGATTCGACGGCTGGGGCGCTGAGTTCGATGCCGTGGACGCGGCGGCCGGGTGCGGCGATGTGAAGGGCGAAGCCCCCTACACCGCAATAAAGGTCGAGAATGGCGTTGGCGCCGGCTTGGTCGATCCAGTCCCGGGCCTGAAGGTAGAGACCCTTGGCGATTTCGGTATTGGTCTGGAAGAAGCTGGCGGGGCGGAGATGGAGGACGGTTGTGCCGAGACGCATGGCGAGCGTTTCGCTGCCGCTGAGCCAGATTTCCTCTTCGCCTTCGAGGACCGCCTTGTGTTCGGGGAGAAGGTTGGCGGTGACGACGGCGAGTTGGGGGAGCGCAGCAAGCAGGCTCGGCAGGTGCTTTTGCATGCGGCCAAGCGCTTCGGTCGAGCGCAGCACGAAGCGGAGCATGAGTTCGCCATCGGCGGATTCGGTCAGGAGGACGTGTTTTAACTCCCCGCGGCGGGTGGGCACGTCATAAGGGGCGATGCGCGCGAGGGAAATGAAGGATTTGGTGGGTTCCAAGGCGCTACGAAGGCCGGGGGTCAGGATGCCGCAGCAGGTGAGATCGACGCCGTGCTGAGTGTCATCGAGAATACCGAGGGTGGGCGCATCGGCGGTGCCGCCGACGACCATCTTGGCTTTGTTGCGGAAGGCTTCGGGACGGCTGACCATGGGCGGCAGCCATTCGGCTTCGGGCCACGCGGCGAGAAGGTCGTGGGCGTGGAGGAGCTTGGCGTCGAGTTGGGCGCCGTAGGGCTCGCCCATGCGGGTGCAGGAGCGGCAGACGCCGTGGTCGAAATAGCCGCAGTGCATGATGGCGTTCAGATTTGCCTCCACGCGGCTAGATTTGGAAATGAAGGCACGAATCCACGTCCCTCCAAAACTGCGATACGAGCATTCTATCACCGCGTCATTCCCGCGAACGCGGGAATCTCACTTCCGGTGAAGGGATTCCCGCTTTCGCGGGAATGACGTCGTTATAGGGCCGAGACCCAGGACCTAGGTGAAGTCGAGCCTAACTTAGTTCGTCGCAGAAGCCATCGGCACGATGTTGCTCTGCTCGCCCTTGCTACCGAGGAGCTTCTTGATGTTGCGGGCGGCCTGGCGGATGCGCTGTTCGTTTTCGACGAAGGCGAGGCGAATGTATTGATCGCCATATTCGCCGAAGCCGACGCCGGGAGCAACGCCGACGCCGGTTTCCTGGATGAGGAGCTTGGCGAATTCGAGCGAGCCGAGATGCGCGAACTGGGGCGGAATGGGCGCCCAGGCGAACATCGTGGCCTTCGGCACGGGAATATCCCAGCCCGAACGGCCAAAGCTTTCGACCATGACGTCGCGGCGGTGCTTATAGACCTTGCGGACTTCCTCGATGACGTCGTCGGAGCCGTTAAGCGCGGCGACGGCGGCAACCTGGATGGGCGTGAAGGCACCATAATCGAGGTAGGATTTGACGCGGGCGAGCGCGGCAATCAGGCGTTCGTTGCCGACGGCGAAGCCGACGCGCCAGCCGGGCATGGAATAGGTCTTGGACATCGAGGTGAATTCGACGGTGATGTCGATCGCGCCAGGCACCTGGAGGACCGACGGCGGCGGATTGTCTTCGTCGAAATAGATCTCGGAATAGGCGAGATCGGACAGGATGAAGATGTCGTGCTGCTTACAATATTTGACGACCTCGGCGTAAAAATCGAGATCGGCGGTGTAAGCGGTCGGGTTGGCCGGGTAGTTGAGAACCAGCGCGATAGGCTTTGGAATCGAGTGGCGGACGCCGCGATCGAGCGCGCGCATGAAATCCTCGCCCGGCTCGGCGGGCATGGAGCGGACGACGCCGCCCGACATGATGAAGCCGAAGGAATGGATCGGATAGGTCGGGTTCGGCACCAGCACCACATCGCCCGGGGCGGTGATGGCGGACGCCATATTGGCAAAGCCTTCCTTGGACCCAAGGGTCGCGACGACCTGGGTATCGGGATTGAGTTTTACGCCAAAGCGGCGGCCATAGTAGCTCGCCTGAGCCTTGCGGAGGCCGGGAATGCCGCGGGAGGTGGAGTAGCGGTGCGTGCGCGGGTCCTTCACCGTTTCCTGGAGCTTGGCGACGATATGCTCGGGCGTCGGCATATCTGGATTGCCCATGCCGAGATCGATGACATCGACGCCTTCTGCGCGCGCCTTGGCCTTGATCGGATCGATATGCGCAAAAACGTAGGGCGGCAGGCGGCGGATGCGATGGAAGACTTCGCTCATTTGATTCCTCGGAAGGTCCCTTCAAGGACCCTGACTGATCGCGACGCGCTGTGCGCTGGCGGCTCAAGAGAGGCGCCGATTATCGCGGAATTATGGTTTTGGATGGGTTAAAGCGGCCCTTGCGGGACTAAACGATCTATTCGGCTCCTCCCGGCCACCAGGTGGCCACGCGGGAAGAGCTATCGGGCGCTCGCCGCCGCGGCGATGGCATTGGCAGCGGCAATAGCAATCACCTTGCCGGCGAGCGGAGCTCCAACCCATGCAACAGTGAATGGAGACAGCATGTCTCTTGCCCTTCGAAGGTCGTTTTTGTAAAGAATGCAACAATCGACAGGCCGTTCATAATTGCTCCACATGGTCTTGTAAATGCCCGGGGGCACGACAACGTACGGCCTGACGGCGTATGATGAGGTTGAAACTTGAAGCGCATTGCCCTGGTGACGATCGGCACGCAAGGCGACGTACAACCTTACATCGCGCTCTCGCTGGCGCTGCAGGAACGTGGCTATAGCGTCGTGATCGGCGCCAACGAGGACTTTGAAGGCCTCGTGACGGGATATGGAATCGAATTCCATTCGCTGGGCCCCTCGATCCAAGCATTCCTCAAAGAAACCCGTTTCGAAAATGCGATGAACAGCTCGATGCTGATCAATGGCCCATGGTTTCTCAAACAGGGCCAGCAGATCATCGACACGGCGGCGCGGGCTGCCTGGCGCATGTGCCAGGGCACCGATGCGATCATCGTCAATATGAATACGAGCTTCGGCATCGACATTGCCGAGGCGCTGAAGATTCCGGCGATCATGACGGCGCTGCAGCCGCTTAACTCGACGAGCGAATTCCCGCTCTCGATGTATTATGTCGCCGACGATCTCGGCCCGACGCTGAACAAGCTTTCCTACACTGCTGCCACCATGCAGCAGGCCTATATGAACCTGCCGCGCAATCGCCTGCGCCGGGAACTGATGGGGCTTGAAGCGCGCAATATGGGCGGGGTCTTCACCAATACGGATGGCTCCTACCTGACGACCCTTTACGCTTATTCAGCCGCCGTCAGTCCGCGCCCGCGGGATTGGCCGAAGACGGCTTTGGTGACCGGCTACTGGAACCTGCGCGATCGCAGCAATTGGGAGCCCACACCGGAATTCGAGGCCTTTCTTTCGGCAGGTGAAGCACCGGTTTATATCGGCTTTGGCTCGATGCCGTTTGGGGCCGAGCGCAACACGCGCATTCTGAAAGAAGCCGTGGCGCTTTGGGGCGGCCGAGCCGTCGTGGCGCGCGGTTGGGGCGGCATCGATCCGCGCGATCTGCCCGATACGATCTTTCCAATCGAAAAAGCGCCACACGATCGTCTTTTCCGCTATGTCAGCGCTGTGGTGCATCATGGTGGCGCGGGCACGACTTCGGCGGGCCTGCACCTTGGGCGACCGACGTTCATCGTCCCCCAAGCCATCGACCAACCCTATTGGGGCCGCCGGGTTTATGAGCTTGGATGCGGACCAAAGCCGATCCGGCTGCGCAAGCTGACGGCGGAATCGCTGGCCGAAGCGCTCGCCGATCTCAACAGCAACGATTCCTATCGCCGCAATGCCGCATTGGTGGCGGAGCAATTGCGCAGCGAGGACGGCACTGACAAAGCCATCAAGGTCATTGAGCGGGTGATGGGCAACTTCGTGCCGCGCGTAGCCAAACTAGCGCGAAAATCCAAGACCAAAGCCAAGAAGCTATCGCTGAAAAAGGCTGTCTGAGCCGAAACCGGCTCAGCTTCCGACGCGGATGTTGCTGACTTCGGCCTCGAGCTTGTCGAGGCGCTCGACCATGGCTTTCTGGCGCGAATTCAGGCGCCCTTCGAAGGCGCGCAGCGAGTGCTGCATATCGGCATCAGTTTCCCGCGGCATATAGGGACGGCTTTCGGCGATGCCGAGAATAATCGTGCCCTTGACGACGAAGACGCCACCGATTCCGGCGAGAACCAGCGTCCACTGTGTCAAATCCGTCTGCCAATGCGTGCTGAGCCAGGCAGTGACTGCGGCACCGGCGGCTGCGGCCGCGCCGATGATGTTGGAAATCATGCCCAGGGTAACGGCGCGACGCCGTCCGTCCCACAAACCAGGTCTTTGAGCCATCATGCAAATCTTCCCATATGCACAGTCGGGTTCAATACCGGCTTGAACGGGCAAGTTGAAGGCTAAATGTGACTGGTTGGTAAAATGAGTGAGAATAGCTGACAACAAAAAGGGGAGGCAGCGCCTCCCCTTTCATATGGTTTATTGCGTCGCTTACTCGGCAGGAACTGCGTCAGCGCCGAGGGCGTCGATGCTTTTGCCGCGGTCGTAGGTCGCCTGATCGAGAATACCCTGGCGCTTGGCAACAATGGTCGGCACAAGGGCCTGGCCAGCGACATTGACCGCAGTGCGGCCCATATCGAGGATCGGGTCGACGGCAAGCAGCAGGCCGACGCCTTCGAGCGGCAGACCGAGGGTCGAAAGGGTCAGGGTCAGCATGACCGTTGCGCCTGTGAGACCAGCCGTGGCTGCGGAGCCGATGACCGAAACGAAGACGATCAGCAGATAATGCTCGATCCCTAGCGAAATGCCGAAGAACTGGGCGACGAAAATGGCCGAGATCGCAGGATAGATCGCGGCGCAACCGTCCATCTTGGTGGTGGCGCCGAGTGGCACGGCGAAGGCGGCGTATTCACGCGGCACGCCGAGATTTTCTTCGGTGATGCGCTCGGTGACCGGCAGGGTGCCGATGGACGAACGCGAGACGAAAGCAAGCTGAATGGCTGGCCAGGCGCTCTGGAAATAGCGGATGGGGTTGAGGCCATTGAGCTGCAGCAGCACGGGGTAGACGACGAACAGAACGAGGGCGAGACCGATATAGATGGCGGCCGAATACCAGCCGAGCTGGGCCAGCGCATCCCAGCCATAGACGGCAACAGCATTGCCGAGGAGGCCGATCGTGCCGATCGGGGTCAGCCGAATGACCCACCACAGGACCTTGTGGATCACCTTAAGGAACGAGCGGGTGAAGGCGATGAAGGGATCGGCGGCTGGGCCGACGCGGAGGGCAGCGATGCCGACAACGATGGAGATCACGAGGATCTGCAGCACGTTGAAGCTGAGGCTCGTCGAAGCGCTACCATCGGTGACGCGGGTCGAGGCCTGAAGGCCGAGGATATTGGACGGGATCAGGCCCTTGAGGAAATCGAGCCAGGAGCCGGTCGAGGACGGAGCCTTGGCAAGATCGGCGGCGACGCTGGAATTGAGGCCCGGCTGGATAATGAGGCCGAGGGCGATGCCGATGGCGACGGCGATCAGCGCCGTGATGGCGAACCAAAGAAGGGTCTGCCAGACGAGCTTGGCAGCGTTGTTGAGTTCGCGGAGATTGGCGATCGAAGCGACAATGGCGGTAAAGACGAGAACAGGGACCAGGGCGCGCAACAGCGACACGAAGGACGAGCCGATGGTCGCGAGCGTCTGGGTGAGCCAATTGGCGTTGCCGGCAGCGTCTGGGCCCATGGAGCGGGCGACGAAGCCAAGCGCGAGGCCGATGACCATGGCCGCCAGAACCTGGAATCCGAAATTGGCGTAAAGCGGCTTGGGCGCCTTGGGCGGGCGCGCAGCGGATACGGTGGTGGGAGACATTGTACGACCTTTGCACTGGCAAGGGCCGCTCAAAAAACGGGCGCCCTGCCTTTATCTTGCCCACAACTTACGCCCGCGCATGCGCTTGCGCAGCGCATGGCGTTCCATTTCCGGCCGCTAGAGAAGAATTTTCTCATTCTGTACAGGGAATTAGGGAATAGAAGTTGTCAGACCCGGTGCACGGCCAGACTCACGATGGCTGCGATGGTGGGAAGCAGGATCAGTGCGGACGCGTAGGACAGGGCCAGGATCGCCGGACCAGGATCGGTCCAGGCCATCCAAATGGTTAGCAAGCCAACCAGCGATGTCGCAAGGCCAGTCAGGCGGTGCGCAAGGAACCAGCCGCGATCAGAGCGGATCGGCCACGGTAGGCGCAGGCCGCCATAGCTGTGGCGCTCGGCGTAAAACAGGACAAGCCCGATGAAGCCCAGTGCGGCGCCGAGGATATAGCCTTCGCCGCGGATGATATCGAGATCAGAGCCGATGCCGATGAAGAGGAGGCCAAGCTGGTACACGGCGGGGACGGCGAGGAAAAAGCTGAGGGCAGGATCGAGAATGTGCTGGGTCTTGGCGAAGTGATTTTTAGTGAGGGCGCGGCCGAGCAGGAAGAAGGCGATTAGAAGCACGGCCTGTATAGCGGGGGCGACCGACAGCGCGATGCCGCGGGGCCATAGCCAGTCGGCGTTCGTGGCATGCCAATGGGCTTGGAACAGAAAGTCCGCAGGGATGCGGAACAGGGCGACCGCCGTAATGGAGAGCGTCACCGAGAAGATCAGGAGATGGAAGCGGGTGACGAGGGGCATCGGCGCGGGGTGGTCAGTGGGTTGGAGGATAGATGGGGTGTCGGACATGGATTGGAATGCATTTGCCTCTGTGTGAGGCGGTATTTTTTGAGCGACATGCTTTGAGCTTGGAGTTGGTGGCGGCGTCACCCCCTCCCATCCTCCCCCATCAAGGGGGAGGTGCGCATCGAGTTTGGGATACGGTCGGCTGGCAATCGCTGAACCACACCTCCCCCTTGATGTGGGAGGATGGGAGGGGGTGATGCATAATCCGACGCCCGCGCAAAAAGAAAGGGCCGGTTTCCCGGCCCTTGCAAATATCGAAAAGTGAAGCTTAGCGCTTCGAGAACTGGAAGGAGCGGCGGGCCTTGGCCTTGCCGTACTTCTTACGTTCGACGACGCGGCTATCGCGTGTCAGGAAGCCACCCTTCTTGAGGGTCGGGCGCAGTGCTGGCTCGAAGTAGTTGAGCGCCTTGGAGATACCGTGACGCACGGCACCGGCCTGACCGGAGAGACCACCACCGGCAACGGTGACGTTGACGTCGTACTGGTCGAGACGGTCGACAGCAACGATGGGCTGCTTGACGATCAGCTGGAGAACCGGACGCGCAAAGTAAGCGGCGAATTCGCGGCCATTGATCGTGACCTTGCCCTTGCCGGGCTTGATCCAGACGCGGGCGACGGCGTTCTTGCGCTTGCCAGTGGCATAGGCGCGGCCGAGGGAATCAAGCTTCTGCACATGAACCGGAGCCGAGGAGGCAGCGGGAGCAGCAGCGGAGGTGCCCAGGGCTTCGAGAGAGTTGATGGTTTCAGCCATATTACTTCACCCGGACGTTCTTGGGGTTCATAGCGCCGACATCGAGCTTGCTCGGGTTCTGCGCTTCATGGGGGTGCTCGCCGCCAGCGTAAACGCGGAGGTTCTTGAGCTGAGCGCGGGTCAGCGGGCCGCCCGGCATCATGCGGCGAACGGCGTTTTCGAGGACGCGGTTCGGGAAACGGCCTTCGAGCAGTTCGCGAGCAGTGCGGTCCTTGATGCCACCGGGGTAGCCGGTGTGCCAGTAGAAGCGGTGCTGGTCGAGCTTGCGACCGGTCAGCTTCACCTTGTCGGCATTGATGACGATGATGTTGTCACCCATGTCCATGTGAGGCGTGAAAGTGGCCTTATGCTTGCCGCGCAGACGCGAAGCAATGATCGAAGCCAGACGACCCACGACAAGCCCTTCGGCGTCGATGAGGATCCACTGCTTTTCGATCTCGCTCGGTTTTGCCGAGTAAGTGGTCATTGTTGGAATTCCCTAGAAAAAGCTGGGATGCCATGCTCCCAAATGCGGGAAAACGGCATGTTCGGCGGCTCGTTTAGGGGGGATTCTAGCAGGCGTCAATAGGGTTGATTTAGGTCAACGAAATCAACACGTTACGAATGCGGTATCATATTACCGCAAAGTATTGCGCGCTTTTTCAGCCCGGTATGCGAAGAGCGCCTTAAAGAGCGGATAGCAGCTCGCTGCGATGATCGCACCGCTTACCATCCATCCGATTGCGCCGCCGCCCATGAGCTCCTGGCCGATATAGACGCCGATGACGGAGCCAACGATGGCGAGAACGGTCTTCCAGATCCAGGCGGTCATCTTGCGGCTAACTCCTCAGCAAGCCGGACTCACCTGGCCCGGCGCATATCGGCAATATAGCCGAAAATGGAGCCGGCAAGCATGAAAGCGAGGCACTGGTGGCCAACCGCCAGCGAGATCGGGACGCTGGTGAGCAGCGTCGCAATGCCGAGGGCGACCTGGAGGAGGACGAGGAAGCCGATGCGCGGCAGCCAGCCATGGACGCCGCCAAAGCCGCCATCCTTGTTTCGGCGCCAGATGAGATAAGCGACATAAGCGGTGATGCCATAGGCGATGCAGCGATGGATGAACTGCACGGTCAGCGCATTTTCGAAGAAATTGCGCCAGGCGGGATCCATGATCAGGAGGCCTTTGGGGATGATCGCGCCATCCATTAATGGCCAGGTGTTGTAGCCCATGCCGGCATCCAGACCGGCGACAAAGGCCCCCGCCCCGATCTGGATGATCAGCAGCACGCCGAGGATGACGCCCGTTACCAGATGCCAGCGCGTAACGCGGCCGAGCACCCTGCCCGGCTCAAGGCTGCGCGCGACATAGATGAGCGCGACGAAGAGCAGCGAGGCGGCCGTGAGGTGGGCGGCGAGGCGGTATTGGGACACCGAGGTCAGTTCGGATAGGCCCGAGGAGACCATCCACCAGCCGAGCAGGCCCTGGAAGCCGCCGAGAATGAAGAGCGTGAACAGTGGCCAGGCGAGCTGGCGCGAAAGACGCTTCTGGACGAGAAAAACGAGAAAGGGAACGATGAAGATCAGGCCCAGCGTGCGGGCAAGCAGGCGATGCAGCCACTCCCAGAAGAAAATGTATTTGAAATCGCCCAGCGACATCCAGGAATTGAGCACCGTATATTGCGGGATCTGCTTATAGGCGTCGAATTCGGCCTGCCACTGCGCATCGTTGAGCGGCGGAATGATGCCGGAGATCGGCTTCCAGCTCGTGATCGAGAGCCCCGATTCCGTCAGGCGCGTGATCCCGCCGACCACGACGATCAGCAGAACGAAGCTCGCGAGCGCATAAAGCCAGATGCGGACGGGCCGCAGGAGGTCGCTGGCGTAGCTGATCTGGCCCGGTGCGGCATTGTGCTGGGTGGTCACGGTGATATTCCGGTATCGATGGGGCTGGCGGAGTGGTAATCCCCGCTTCGCTCCGTCGCAACAGTCCAGATGCCGCACATGACCCAACGTACTCGCAAATTGATCGGCGCTTTCCTCTGCGTGATCTCCATTTTCGTCTGGGCGTGCATCGCGACCTCGATCTATTTGATGTTTCCCGAGGGGCTGCCGGGGCTGGTGTTGATCGTCTATTTCATCGTCGCGGGGATGGGCTGGGTGTTTCCGGCGATGTGGATCATTCGCTGGATGGCGCGGCCGGATGAGCGCGTATAGGAAGGCCCCCTCACCCGGCGCTGCGCGCCGACCTCTCCCCCAGAGGGAGAGGTGAAGACGGTCAACCCGTCAGCTTGCCGATGGTGGTGAAGAGGCCGCCGCTGGCGAAGATGTCGACATAGCGGCGGGATTGGAAATAGCCGTTGAGGGAGACGCGTGGAAGGGCTGTGGGGGTCTGCACGTGGTGCGAATAGAGGCCACCGGGGCGAGTTGTAACGGCGGTTTTGAAGCCGAGATCACGGACTATGTCGAACTCGCGCGGACCGCACGAGAGTGAGCCGCCGAGAGGATATGAAAAGTGCTCAGGGCGTAGGCCGAACTGGGCTTCGATGACGTCGACGGACTGGGAGATTTCCTGGCGCGCGTCATCGGCGGAGAGTTTTGCCAATTCGTAATGGTGCACCGTGTGGGCGCCTATGGTGCAGAGCGGATCGCCGGCGAATAGCCGGAGCTCCTGCCAGGTCATGATCAGATCGCGGCACTGTTTTTCGAGATCGTAGCCGTAGTTTCTGCAGAACTCCGCGAGGAGGGCGCGGCGGGCGGGCTCGGGCATTTTGCGCATATGCCAATAGAGGCGCGAGAAGGCGTCTTTTTTCTTCGCCGTGGTCGAGGTGTCGACATATTCGACGTCGCCATTTTCGGTGAAGGCGACCGCTTCCTGGCGCGCAATGATGTCTTCGATCGCCTGCCACCAGATTTCGCCAACGCCATCGGCAAAGGCCGTGGGCACGTAGAGCGTGAATGGCGCTTCGTGGCCGCTGAGTATCGGCAGGGCATATTGGAGATTGTCGCGATAGGCATCGTCGAAGGTGAGGACGACAAAGGGGCGTGGCTTATTTTGCGCGGCGAGGCGCTCCATGGCCTCGTCGAGCGTGATGATGTCTATGCCCAGGTCGCGGAGGCGCTCGATGGTGTAATCGAGAAAGTCCGGCTCGATCTGGAGGATCGCATTGGGGGAAAAGGCCGGGGGCGGTTCGGGCAGGACACGATGCAGCGTAAAAATGACGCCGCGGGACTTCGACAGCGCCCGCGAAAGCAATGGCAAGCGCGAGAGCCAAATCAGCTCGAAGGCGGCACGGATGGCGGCGTATTTCATTAAATCTCGCTCAGCGGATCAGGCTGCAACGGCATCGTCCACGGCGGAAATCTCGACCCGCGGCAGGCCAGCATCGATAAGCTGACGGCGGACGCTATCGGCGGAATCGATATCCTCGTCTTCGGCGGTGACCAGAACGACCCGGCCGCCGAGATCGGCGAAGATGGGAAGTGTCGAGCGGCCGCCGACTTTGCCGGTGAGGACGAGAACGACTTCGTAGATATCGCCTAGGGCTTCCACCAGCGTCGATGGCTTTGTGGAGCTGCGCTCGATGGTTTCGCCTTGCCCCCAGGCAACTTCCGCATAGCTTTGGTCGGCAGATTTCTGCACGACATCGCCGAAGCCAGCGCGATTGAGGCTGAGATCGGAGAGGCCAGGGTTCTCGCCGACATAGCCGCTGCCGGCATCGATAAGGACGACGCTCAACCCCTTGCCAAGCGCGTCGGCAACGAGGGCGTCAGCCATGCGGCGGCCGGGCTCGGCGCTGCCGTGATCGGCCAGCAGCAGCAGATGGGTCTTGCCGAGGACGAGGTCGGCCGCAAGATCGGAATAGCGGACGATGCCCGTGACCTGTTGGGTCTTGGGACGCATGGTAGCGACTTCGACGGGTTCTTCTTCGGACGATGCTGCGACGGCCGCACGGGCCGCTTCGCGCTCGGCGCGGCGTTCGGCGAGATCACGAAGCAGAGTGCGGGCATTGGCGGAGGCGACTGCGGTTTGGTCGACCGGCTCGGGCTCGGCGACTACCGCGGATCCATGGTTGGTTTCCGCTGCGGCTTCGTCATAGACGACCTCGTCTTTGACATCGATTTGGACCGGCTCTTCGACAGGCTCAGGAGCCGCAGCGGTGCGGACGGGTTGAGTCACAACCGGGACCGGTTGCTGGGCAGCGGCGTAATAGGGTTCGATCGGGCGCAGCGCGCGGCCCGACATCAGTTCGCCGAAAACCACGGCGCCGAACTGGACGGAGAACGCGACGATACCAATGCCGGCGAGAATGAGTGCGGTCTTGGGAAAGGCCGGGATAACCGAAGGCACAGCCTCAGTCACGACGCGGACATCGGGAAGCGTCGAATTGGAATCGACGCGCGACGAGGCTTCATTATAGCGCAGCAGGTAGGACTCGAGCAGATCGCGCTGGGCCTTGGCTTCGCGCTGCAGGCTATCGAGCGCAACAGTGTCTTGGGTTGCGGTCGACGCCGTCTGCTTGAAGCGGGCAAGATCGGACTGCATGGATGCTTCGAGATCGGCCTCGACCTGGGCTTCGGCTTCGAGGGCCGCAGCGACACGATAGCCTTCCTGGTTGATGCGGGTATCGAGCTCGGCGATCTGCGCATTGAGCGCGCGCACCGTGGGGTGGTTGGAAAGCAGCGTTGCCGAAAGCTGGGCGAGCTGGCCCTGGAGTCGCGCCTTTTCCTGGCTGAGCTGCTGGATGACGGTCGAATTTCTCGCGTCAGCAATGCTCTCGATCGGCTGGCCGCGTTCAAGGAGGCCGCGAATGACGGCGGCGCGCGATTGCGCGGTGTTCTTGCGCTCCTGAGCCGATGTGATCTGGGTCGTCAGCGTCGAGAGTTGCTGATCGAGCAAGGTGGTGTTGTTGGTACCGACAAAGAGATCATTGTCGACGCGGTACTGGGCAACCTTTGATTCAGCGTCCCGCACGGCAATGCGCAAACGATCGATTTCCTGATTGAGCCATTCCGATGCCTCGGCGGTATCAGCAAGCGAAAGCTGGGCGCGGCGGGCAACGTGGGCGGCAGCGACGGCATTGGCAATGTCGGCGGCCAATTGCGGATCGGTCGAGCGCACGAGAATGGAGATGATGCGGGAATCGCGCTCCTGAATGACCGTCATGCGATCATAAAGCGTGGTCATGACGCGCTCGTCGACGCTGACTGGTGTCGAGCTGCGGCCGATAAGCTGCATGATGACGCCAAGCGGCGAGAAGCCGGACTGGCTGCCGTTGAATTCGGGTTTGGAGCGCAGATCGAGTTTATCGATGACGCCAAGCAGGGTATCGCGCGATTTGATCAGTTCGATCTGGCTCGAGACGACGCTAGCATCGCCAGCCGTGCTCGACGGCGCTTGTTCATTGGCAGCGCGCGCATAAACATTGGAGCGCGGTTCGACGAGAATAGATGCCGAGGATTCATAGAGCCGCGGCATCATCATCAAGACGAGAAATGCTGCAGCCAAGACCAACAAAGTTATGATGATGATGCGCGGCAGTCGCCGGCCGACGGCGGAAAAGACAGCAGCTACATCAATTCGCGCATCGCGCATCGTCGGGGCGTATTCGCTCACGGCAAATCCTCATCATCCGCCGCACTATCGGTGTTCGCTATCAAAATTCAGTTAATCGTCAGATCACATTCGAATTGCCCCGCAAGGACATAAGGGAAATCTTAACCATAAACGGGAAGACTGAGGGTCAATTCAAACGCGCGGATTCACCATGCGCTGGCTTCCCATACTCGCCGTCACATTGATGCTCCCCCTTGCTGCGTGCGCTACGACGCGGCCGGCTAGCTATTTCGTAGAGCCCTCCGGGCCCTATACGCTCGACACCGGCGATCTCGTGCGAGTGACCGTCTACGGCGATCAGGAGCTGAGCAACAGCTACCGCGTCGGCGACAATGGCACGATATCCTTCCCGCTTGTGGGTCAGGTGCAGGTGCGTGGACAGACCACTTCGGTGGCGGCCAACCGGCTCGCCGGAGCGCTGGCCAACGGTTATCTTCGCAATCCCAATGTGGCGGTGGAAGTGGCGCAATATCGCCCCTTCTTCATCCAGGGCGCTGTGCGGACATCGGGCCAGTTCGCCTATGTGCCGAACATGACGGTGCGCGCTGCGATCAGCACGGCCGGCGGCTATGGCGAAACGGCAAACCGCAACAATGTCACCGTCTATCGCCGCCAGGGCAATGAAATGGTGCGCGGTGACGTCGATCTCGACTTCCCGGTCTATCCCGGTGACACTGTCGTCGTTTCCGAACGCTGGTTCTAAACTCGATGACGAGGCCGCTGCGCATATTGCAGGTGATGCGCGCGCCTGTCGGCGGACTTTTTCGCCATGTGGCCGACCTCACCCGCATGCTCAATGCGCGGGGGCATAGCGTCGGGCTAATCGTCGATGCGCTCGCAAGCGATGCGCAGACGACGGCGCGTCTCGATGCACTGCGCGAGCATGCGACGCTTGGCATTCATGCGATGCCTATGCCGCGCGTGCTAGGCAAAGGCGATCTGACGGCGCCTTTTGCCGTGCGGCGGATCGCTCAGCAAGTTTCGGCCGATATTCTTCACGGGCACGGCGCCAAGGGCGGGCTTTATGCGCGGCTGGCGCATTTGGGACGCAAGCTGCCAGCGGCGGTCTATACGCCGCATGGCGGTGTGCTGCACTTTTCGGCGCGCTCGCGGAGTGGGCAGGTTTTTCACTGGCTGGAGCGAAAGCTGCTGAGCCAGACCGGCGCCATCGTCTTCGAAAGCCAATTTGCCCGCGACACCTATAGCCGGTTGATCGCGCCGCCCAGTTGCCGGACTGAAATTATTTATAATGGGCTCGATCGCGCTGAATTCGAGCCCGTCGCGAAGGTTGGCGACCCGGCTGATTTCGTGTTTGTTGGCGAGTTGCGCGAGCTTAAGGGCATTTTCCCGCTGGTCGATGCGCTTAATCAGTTGAAGCGGGCAGATGGCAAGCCGGTGACACTTGTAATGGCCGGCGACGGACCGCAGCGCGAGGAGCTTGAGGCGCATATTGCGGGGCTGTCGCTGCAGCGTCAGGTCAAGCTTGTGGGCTCTCAGCCGGCGCGCAGTGTCTTTGCCATGGGCAATTATGGCGTGATCCCGTCGCTGGCGGAGTCACTGCCCTATGTGGTGCTGGAGGCGACGGCGGCGTGGCTTCCGGTGGTGACGACGCGGGTTGGCGGCATCCCGGAAATCTTTGCCGGCACTACAGAGACATTGGTTGAGCCGGGGAATGCTGAGGCTCTGGCCGTGTCGATGCAGCGGATGCTCGATGAGCCGGAGGCTGCAATGGCGGAACTTGCAATCCGGCGGCGGCGCGTCGAGACAGAATTTTCGCTCGACACCATGGCGACGCGCATCGAGGCGCTCTATCGCGATATCCTCGACAAAGCCTGAGCTTTCGTTTCACCGAGTATAAACCCCTTGGCCCCATGATGCAGCCGGGAGTAGGTGAGTACCGGTAGCATCATGTTTCGTGTCGATCCAAAGCAGGCCATCGCGGACCATGCCGCGCGCAAGCCCGAGGGGGATGGCGCGACGCTGTCGGCCGCTGCCGTCGAAATCGCTGCGCGCCCTGTCGAACGCACCTATTCGGGCACCGTTATCGTCGGCGTGGCGCAGGTCGTCGAAGCGCTCCTGCTGATTATTCTCGGCTACGGCATTCACGCGGTCTATGTGCCATCGGGACAGGAAGGCTTTTATCTCTCCGTCGTCGTCGGCACGTGCCTCGCGACCAATATCGGGCTCAACCTGATCCGCGCGCATCGCATCACCACCTATCGCCGCGTGGTCGGGCAGTTCGGCCAGGTATTGGCGGTGTGGCTTTGCGTGATGGCGGTGATGACCGCTGCCATTTTCTTTTTCAAGGCGGGGGATATGCTCTCGCGCGTCTGGCTGCTGACCTGGTTCATTTCGGGCGCAGTGGTGCTCATCGCCTATCGGCTCATGCTGCGTTTTCTCGTCCTGCGCTGGACAAATCTCGGACGGTTGAAGCGTCGCGCGGTGATCGTCGGTGGTGGGCGCGATGCGGAAATTCTCATCGAGCAGATTCAGAACGGCGCAGACAAAGACATCGAGTTGCTGGGGCTGTTTGACGATCGCTATGACTCACGGTCGCCAGAATCGGTGGCGGGACTGAGCAAGCTTGGCCGGGTGTCGACGCTGATCGACTTTGCGCGACTGACACCGGTTGATCTCGTGATCGTGTCAATGCCGCTTTCAGCGGAAAAGCGCGTGCTCGATATGCTGACCCAGCTTTGGGTGCTGCCGGTGGACATCCGCCTTTCGGCGCATATGAGCAAGCTCAAGTTCACGGATCGCGCCTATTCCTATGTCGGTGGCGTGCCCGTGCTCGACATGGCCGATCGGCCGATCTCGGACTGGAACCTCGTCTTTAAATGGGTGTTCGACAAGATCGTCGCGATAACGGCGCTGCTGCTGCTCTCGCCGGTGATGATCGTCGCCGCCATCGCCATCAAGCTCGAGAGCAAGGGGCCGGTGTTCTTCGTGCAGAACCGGCATGGCTTTAACAACCAGCTGATCCGTATCTACAAGTTCCGCTCGATGCGGACCGACATGCTCGATGCCGGTGCCACGAAGCTCGTGACCAAGAACGATCCGCGCGTGACACGCGTCGGCAAGTTCATCCGCAAGACCTCGATCGACGAATTGCCGCAGCTTTTCAACGTGTTGAAGGGCGAGCTTTCGGTAGTTGGCCCCCGCCCCCATGCCCTGCAGGCCAAGGCCGATAACCAGCTCTATTATGAAGCGGTTGAGGGTTACTTCGCGCGCCATCGCGTCAAGCCCGGGATGACCGGCTGGGCGCAGATCCATGGCTGGCGCGGGGAAACCGACACGATCGACAAGATCATGCAGCGCGTGAACCATGATCTCTACTATATCGAGAACTGGAGCCTCTTGCTCGATCTCTACATCGTCTTGATGACGCCGGTTTCGCTCATCGCCAAGAACGAGAATGCGTATTGAGTGTCTCTGGCACATTTGACCCAGGCCTTGTGAGGCCTAGTGTCTCGGGCCGGGATTATGTGCGGCAGCGCGCCGAGAAACTGCTCGATGTTGTCGTCGCCCTTTGGATCTTTGCCGGCGGCATCGTCATCATCGAGCCATCGCCCTACGAGGTGATGTTCCTGCTGGTATTGCCCGTGGCGGTCATGGCCGGGCTTGGGCTCTACCGATCAACGTTCGGGCTCCTCGCCATCATTCTGGGCTTCATACCCTTCGCCCTGATCGCGGCCATCCAGGTTCGGATAACGCCGATATCGGAAGCGATCATCTTCACGGCCGTGACCATCTTCCTGATGATCACGAGCTATTTCCTCGCAAATTATCTCGCCGAAGCGACCGAGCGGCGCATGCGCGTGATCATGCGCGCCTATACCTGGATTGCCGTGATACTCGCGCTGGTCGGCACTCTCGCCTATCTCCGGGTTATGCCGGGCGGCAGCTTTTTCCTGATCTATGATCGCGCCAAGGCGACGTTCAAGGATCCCAACGTTTTCGCGCCGTTTCTCGTCCTGCCGGCGATGTTTGCGCTGCAGCGCATTCTCCTCGGACGCGGTTGGCAGGTGATCCTCGCCTGCGCGGCCTATTTCATTCTGTTTCTGGGGGTCTTCGTCAGCTTCTCGCGTGGCGGCTGGGGGCATTTTGCGGCCTCGTCGCTGATCACGCTGGTGCTGGTCTTTCTGTTCGAAGCCAATGCGCGAGATAAGGTGCGTATTTTGCTGATGAGCCTGATCGGCGCGGGCCTTCTCGTCGTGGCGCTGGGCGGTTTGCTCTCGGTGCCGGCCGTGAGCAAATTTTTCGAAATGCGCGCCTCGGCCCAACACTATGACGAGGGGGAGACCGGCCGCTTTGGCCGCCAGGGCTATGCGCTTGAACTGGCGCTCGATCACCCATGGGGTATTGGGCCGGCAGAGTTCCGCCATCTCCGTGTCCGAGAAGAACCGCACAATGTTTATGTGACGGTGCTGCACGTCTATGGCTGGGGCGGCGGGCTCTTTTACTACCTGATGATCCTGCTGACCCTCTGGAAGGGCTTTGGGACGATCATGCGCCCCTCACCCTATCGGCTGATGGCCATTCCGGTCTTTGCGACATTCACCATGGTGGTCGCGGAATCAGCGATCATCGACTCCGATCACTGGCGGCATTTCTTCTTGCTGATCGGCCTCACCTGGGGCCTATCGAGCGCCATCAACAATGAGCGGCGTACGACAGCGAGCCGCGAGCGAATGCTGATCTGAAGATCAGCGTCGCATCACGCGCGGATTTTGGTGAAATGGTCGGAGCGACAGGATTTGAACCTGCGACCCTTTGTCCCCCAGACAAATGCGCTACCAAGCTGCGCTACGCCCCGACTGCGCGGAGACATAGAGAAACCGGGGTTTGGGTGCAACCCTCAATTTGGAGGGTTGTGTGAGCAAAGTGCAGATTTTTGCGCGACCCTATCTGAGCTGGCGCGGATGCTGGCGGTGAAACCCCGAGATTTTCAAGGGGTTTCACGCCTTTTCCAAGTGCCTCAGACGGTCAAGCCGGCTTGATCGGATTGAGTTTTCGCCAAGCCTGGTATTCGTCCTCGGCGTCGGGATGCAATGGATAGTACCGCTGTAGCGGTTCGCCCTGCATGAGCTTCATGCGCGAAAATTCTTCCCATTCAGCGTGCTTCTTGCCGTCTTCGATGACATGCTCAGCCATCGAGACCGGCACGACGACGGCGCCATCGTCATCGGCAACGATGATATCGCCCGGGACGACCGTGACGCCACCGCAGGCAATGGTGACGTTGACGGCATTGGGGAAGATGTCGGTCTGGACGTGATAGTTCGGCGACCAGCCCTTGAGCCAAAGCGAGAGATCGAGCTTTTCGACATTGGGGCGATCGCGCATCACGCCGTCAATGATCATGCCGGCGCCGCCGCGACCCTTGAAATAGGTGGACATCATGTCCCCGAAAATGCCTGAGCGCATGTCGCCGCGCGCATCGACCACGACCACGTCGCCATCCTGAACATGATAGAGCACATGCCGGTGGAGCTGGATCTCAGGATTGGCGTATTCGCCTTCGCTGAATAGGTCTGGACGCTGTGGGAGACATTGCAGGGTGAGCGCCGGGCCGCAGATCGACTTGCCCTTGGTCTGAGGCAGGATGCCGGTCATGTGCGGGTTCTTGAACCCCATATGGCCGAGCGTGCCGGCAATGGTGGCGGCGCCGAGATTTTTGAGGCCCTCGATGAGGTGCTTGGACGGACGCGTGATGTCGTGTGTCTCGATCATGGTTTCTCCTCTGGGCCTTTGGCCTACCAGTTGGTCACCGAACCGTCGGTGCGTTTGAGATGGGGCGCTTCCCAGAACTTGAAACTTTGCTTGGCGAGCAGCGCCTCGTTGACTTCAACGCCCAGGCCCGGCGCATCGCTGACAGGATAGACCGCGCCCTCGAGTTTGAGCTGGACCGGGAAGAACTCGGAATTGTCAAAGCCGAGCGCAGTTTCAGGAGCGCGCGTTTCGAGCCAGGCGAAATTGGGGACGGCCGCCGCGAAGTGAACCGTGGCGGCGGTGCAGATCGGGCCGAGCGGGTTGTGGGGCATGAGGTCGACGTAGTGCGCCTCGCTCCAACCGGCGACTTTCATCGCTTCGGTGAGGCCGCCGACATTGCAGACGTCGAGGCGATTGAACTGATGGATGCCGCGCTCGATATAGGGAATGAATTGCCACTTGCTAGAGAATTCCTCGCCGATGGCGAAGGGAATGTCGGTCATGGTGCGGAGGGTTTCATAGGCTTCGGGCGCCTCGTCGCGGATCGGCTCTTCGAGGAAATCGAGGACGCCCTTGTCGAGCTTGTTGCAGAAGCTGGCAGCCTCGGCGACCGAAAGGCGATGGTGGTAATCGATACCGAGGACGACCTCGCTGCCGAGTTCTTCACGTGCTCGATTGAGAATGCGGGCGGTTGCGGCGATGGATTGGCGCGGCTCGAAGACGTCTCGACTGTCCTGCCCGATTGGGAAGAAGCGGATGGCATCAAAACCCATTGCGCGCAGTTCATGGGCGCGTTCGACGGCCTCCTCCCCCGCCGCATCGCCGGTCGAGGCAAAAGCGGGCACGACATTGCGCTGCTTGCCGCCAAGGAGTTCATAGACCGGCACGCCGAGCGCCTTGCCCTTGATGTCGTGGAGGGCGATATCGATGGCCGAGATGGCGGCCTGGAGTACGCGGCCGCCCTCGAAATACTGGCTGCGATACATTTCCTGCCAGATGCGGCCGATCTGCATGGCATCCTGGCCGATGAGGAATTTGGCATAATGCTCGATGGCGCCGGCCACCGCCTTCTCGCGGCCAGAAAGGCCGCTTTCGCCCCATCCGACAATACCCTGATCGGTTTCGATCTTGAGAAGGAACTGATTTCGTATGCCGACCCATACGGGATAGGGCGTGATGGCAGTGATCTTGAGTTTTAAGGACATAATGATTTCTGGTTAGTCGGCGCGCAGAGCCATTTCGGTCTGGCCATCGAAGAGGTGAATGCGGTCCTGGTCGAATTCGAGCCAGACCTGTTCATCGGGCGCAACGACGACGGAGGGCGGAAAGCTGATATTGACGATGGCGCCGGAGAGGAAGGCTTGCACGAAGGTGATGTCGCCGGTTGGCTCAACCGTATAGACGCGCGCCGGGACGGTGCCGGGCATCTGAGACTTGTGTAGTTTGATGGTCGAGTGGCGGGCGCCGAGGACGACTTTGCTGGACGTGGCGCCGGCAACTTTTCGAGCGTTTTGTTCAGAGAGCGGCAGGCTCCAGCCTTCGGGGCTGGTAAGGACGCTCTGGCCATTGGCGGTCGAGAGTTCGAGCGGCACGAGGCTCATGGCGGGGCTGCCGACGAAGCTGGCGACGAACATGTTGACCGGATTGGCGAAGACGTCGGCCGGCGTGTCGTATTGCTGGAGAAGACCGCCATTCATCACTGCCATCTTGTCGGCCATGGTGACCGCTTCGAGCTGGTCGTGCGTGACATAGATGATGGTGGCGTTGAGATCCTGATGGAAACGCTTGATCTCTGAACGCATCTGCACGCGCAGTTTGGCGTCGAGATTGGAGAGTGGTTCGTCCATGAGAAAGACGGCAGGATCGCGGACCAGCGCACGGCCGAGGGCGACGCGCTGTTGCTGACCGCCCGAAAGTTCCCGCGGCTTGCGCTCGAGAAGATGGGTAATGTCGAGCACCCTGGCGGCTTCGCGCACCTTCCGGTCGATCTCATCCTTCGGGAGCTTCCGCATCATCAACGGGAACGCGAGGTTCTGGAACACCGTCTTTTGCGGATAGAGCGCGTAGTTTTGGAAAACCATGGCGATGTCCCGATCCTTGGGATCGAGATCGTTGACGACGCGATCGCCGATGACGATGTCGCCCGACGTGATCGGAATGAGCCCGGCAACGAGATTGAGCGTCGTCGTCTTACCGCAGCCGGAGGGGCCGACGAGAGCGACGAATTCGCCGTCATTGACCGTCAGCGACACGTCCTTGGCGGCATAGATGGAGCCGTAGGTCTTGACGAGATCCTTGAGAACCACTTGGGCCATGTGTACCCCCGTTAGTGTTTGACGGCGCCTTCGGTGAGGGCACGCACGAAGTATTTTTGCAGCACGAGGAACAGCACCACGACCGGCACGCTCATCAGGAAGGTGGCGGCCATCAGGCCCGGCCAATCGGTCGCGTTCTCCGAGAAGAAGCGTTGGATGCCGACCGGAAGCGTCATCTGATCGTGCCGCGTGAGGAACGTGTAGGCGTAGATGTATTCGTTCCAGGCGCCGATAAAGGAATAGATCGAGGTCGCGATGATCCCCGGGATCGAGAGCGGCATGACGATATGGAAGAAGGCCTGGAACCGGGTCGCGCCATCGATGCGCGCAGCCTGTTCGAGCTGGATCGGGATATTGTCGTAAAAGCCCTTGAGCAGCCAAATGGCGAGCGGCAGACCAAAGGTTAGGTAGGTCAGGATCAGGGAGCCATGTGTGTTCACGAGGCCCAGAACCCGCATCAGGATAAAGAGAGGCACAAGGAACACGACCGCCGGAAACATGTTGCGCAAGAGAATAGCGAAGAACAGGAAGTTCCTGCCCGGAAACCGAAAGCGCGAGAACGCGTAGGCCGCCGGGACCGCGACGACAACGGCAAGCACGGTCGTCGCTACGGACACGAACATGCTGTTCCAGAAATAGCGCAGGAAATCGCGGCCTACGCTGCCATTAGGATCGAGCAGCCGCCAGTAGTTGTCGAGTGTCGGCGCCGCCGGCCACCATTGCGGCGGATATTGCATGGCGGCAAAGCCGGTCTTGAGCGAGGTGATCACCATCCAGAACATCGGCATGATGGTGAAGCCGACCAGCAGCGTCAGGAAGATGCGGCCGGCCCAGCGCCAGCCGTCGATGCTGCGTCGTCGCGCCACCCGGATTGGTTCAGCGGCGGTTGTGATCTCGGAGGTCATGCGCCGGCCCTCGATTCATCGCCGCGGGTCAGTGCGCGGACATAGAAGTAGCCCAGCGTCATCATGATGATGAAGAGCAGGACGGCGTAAGCGGCGCCGACACCCCAGCGCTGGCGCAGGAAGGCGAGTTCGTAGATGTGGGTGATCCAGATCTGCGTCGAGCCAACTGGCCCACCCCCGGTCATGATGAAGGGGATGATGAACGAGTTGAAGTTTTGTACGACAAGCAGCAGGATTGTCACCGTCGACACGCCCGACAGATGCGGGAAGGTGACGTGCCAGAAACGTTGCCAGGGATTGGCGCCATCGACCTGGGCGGCGCGCAACAGCGAGTCGGGCACTGTCTGGAGGCCAGCCATCAGCATGATCATGGCGAAGGAGAACTCCTTCCAGACATTGACCACGATCAGCGAATAGAGAGCGCTCGTCGAATTATCGATGAAGTTGATGGGCCTGTCGGTGATCCCGAGCTGCACGAGCGCCGCGCCGATGGCCCCGAAATCGGAATGGTAGAGCCATTTCCAGACATAAGAGGCGGCCACCGCACTGATCACCCAAGGGATAAGCAGCAAGCCACGCAAGAGCGCGCGCCCGACAAACTCGCGATGTAGCGCGAGCGCGGCACCTAGGCCCAGCAGGAAGGCAAAAAGGGTCGAAAGCACGGTCCAGACAATGGTCTGCCAAGTCACTTTCCAGAAGACAGGACTGGTCAGGATGGTGACGTAATTGTCTATGCCGTTGAACTGCTTATCGGCCAGCGACAGGCTGGCTGGTGTGTTAAAGAAGCTCAGTTCGATAGTGTAGTAGATCGGATAGGCGATCACCACGATCATGGCCACAATGGCAGGCGCGACGTAGAGATAATCGGCGCGGCTCTTCCAGATTTTTTGACCGAGATTGGGCCGCTTGGGCACAATCCCAGGCACGTCGCGAAAGATGGCCTGCTTCTGAACGCTGCTCACCAGATAACCCCTTTATACCGGCATCGCGGACCGGCAGCACGAGCTGCCGATCCTTGGAGTTGGTAGAGGTCAGAGGCCGCCGCCGCCGCCAATGATCGCTTCGATCTTGGTGGCCGCATCATCGGTTGCCTCGTCCACCGTCATGTTTTCCGTCAGAGCATTCTGCAGCATGTCCGGAACGATGATGTTCATGATCTCCGGCGCTTCCGGGATCACCGGGAACGGAATGCCGTTGGGCAGCATGGAGGTGGTGACATCCAGGAACTTGATGGTATCGAGACGTTCCTTCATGGCATCGGTGAGGAAGCCATTGATATTGCCGGGATTGGAGCCGACCCAAGCAAGCTTGGTGGACCATTCCGGGCTATTCCAGAAGCAGATCAGCGCCTTGACCGCCTGCTCGTCCGACTGTCCGCCTTCGACGAATTCGGGCTTGACCACATGGATGTTCGAGCCGCCGAACACGACGGCGCGCTTGCCATCGGGGCCCGTCGGCAACAGGCCATAGCGCATATTGGCGACAACATCGTCGGCAACAGCCTTGTCTGCGCCGGTGGCCTTGGAAGCAAGGTCGACCATCTTGGCATATTCGGCAGGGTGGGCGATCATCATGCCGAGTTGCCCGGCGATGAACGGGGCCTGATTTTCCGCCTGAGTATTGGTCAGGGCCGAAACCGGAACTGATTTATCGACGACATACATCTGGTACGCAGCCTCGAGTGCCGCCTTGGACCCGTCATTATTGATCTCGACCGTGGTATAGGTCGGGTCAGCCGAGGTTTCGTCGAGCGCGCCGCCACCATAGGCCCAGAGCTGGGGCATGAAGCGGAACGGCGTATTGCCCGCATTCTGCTTGGCAACGAGGCCATAGCCGGCAATGCCGAGCTTGTCGTGGATGGTCTTTGAATAAGCCACCACGTCATCCCAGGTCGCTGGGGGATTTTCTGGATCGAGCCCGGCGTCCTCGAAAATCTTGGCGTTCCAGATCAGCGCCATGGTCTCGTTATTGGTAGGCAAGCCGTAGGTCGTGCCCTCGTAAGTGACAGACTTGAGAGCACCGGGCCAGAAATCGGCGGCCGTGTATCCGACATCCTCCGGCGCGAGCGGCTGCAGATAGCCCTTGGCGGCAAACTCGACGCCACCGAGGATCTGGAGACGGATGACCATCGGAGCGGCATTCCCGAGCAGAGCCGTGCGGAACTTGTCGAGCAATTCGTTATAGGTAATCGACTGCACATCGGTCTGGATATTGGGATATGCTGCCTTGAAGGCTTCCCAGAATGCCTTGTCCTGATCGTGCGCGATCTGCGGATCTGCCTCGAATGGCCCGGTGTACCAGTAGCTGACCTTGCCAGCATAATCGTTGGGAACGACAGCGCCGCAATCCTTGGCGGCGTCGAACTGCTTCGTGCCTGCGATCGACTTGACGTAGTCTGGCGACCACTGGCTGAGATCGACGGTCTGAGCAAATGCGGTCGTCGACATCAGCGACGTAGTCGTCAGAGCTGCAACGGCATAGGCAACGGCCTGCCGACGAGTCAGCGAGCCCGGCCGCTGAGCGCGGCCCTGCATATTCGTCATCGATAGTCCTCCTCAAGCGGAAAGCCGCTCGACCCCATCGGTCTGACCTGGCTCTCCACGCAGCTTGCGCTGCGCCTCCTCTGCAGACGATCAGGTGGCGCCTGCTCCGGGGCCGGGCTTTTGCCCATGTCTCCCAAACAAGAACGTTACAGACGGGAAGTTGTGTGTCAAGCGCGCGAAAATCGTACATTATTTTGTGATTTATGCGTGCGAAGAAGCTTGGCTTACCCGTGAAAGGCGCATAAGACAGGCGCTATGACTGAGAGCAGCGCCACCCCTTCTTTGCCTGAAACGGCGAATGACCAGCCGGGCACTGTCTACGAATTGATCCGCGAGGATATCATTTCGGGACGGCTCGAGCCCAGTGCGCGCCTCAAGGTTGCCGACCTGGCCGCCACCTATAACACGTCGACCAACCCGGTGCGCGAGGCGCTGCAACAGCTGCGCGGCGAAGGGTTTGTAGTGATGGAAGCCAATCGCGGTGCGCGCGTGGTCGCCATCGACGAAGACTTCGTGCGCGACATCATCGAGATCGAAATGCTCATTGAGCCGGCGCTGACACGCTGGTTTGTCTCGATCGTCAGCGACGCCGACATTGCAGAACTCGAAGCCGCCCAAGCCGAAATCGAGGCGCTCAATTTTTCCGATCCGCGGCAGCATGGCAAGCTGGATACGAAATTCCATCAGCTCATTTACGACCGCCACTACAACAGGCACGCCGCTGAACTCTGGTGGAAGCATCGCGAGATCCTCCGCGCTATTAGCCGCCGTTTTCCGACTTCGCTGAGCCGTCGCGTCGCCGTGTTGAGCGAACATCGTGAGCTCATTGCCCGCATCAAGGCGCAGGATGCCGACGGCGCTGCGGCTGTGGTTGCACGGCATGTCGAAGGATCGGGACGTCACATCATCGAACAGATGGGCGTTGCCAAGCGCAATCTGGCGCGGAGGAGCGCCGGATAGAGCATCCGCACCGCTGGCGCGGTGAGAGCATAACAAGGGAGGGAGTTTCATGACCAGGGATTTGACCGCCGGCGAGCATATCGAAACCAATGTGCGCCGGTCTTCCGCGCCAAGCGACTTGCGCATCACCGACCTGCGGGTGGCTGAGATCGTCGGCGCACCCTTCACCTCCGCCTTGCTCAAGATCTACACCAACCAGGGCATTGTCGGCCTCGGCGAAATCCGCGACGGCGCGAGCGCGACTTACGCGCTGATGCTCAAAAGCCGGCTGCTTGGCGAAAATCCCTGTGACATCGATCGGCTCTTCCGCCGCATCAAGCAGTTTGGTGGCCATGGCCGGCAGGGCGGCGGGGTGTCAGCGATCGAGATTGCGCTCTGGGACCTTGCGGGCAAGGCCTATGGCGTGCCGATCTATCAGATGCTGGGCGGCAAGTTTCGCGACAAGGTCCGCTGCTATTGCGATACCGACGCCGACAAGCCAAGCGGCACCGAGACGGGCAAGCGGCTCAAGGCGCGCATGGATATGGGGTTCACCTTCCTCAAGATGGACCTGGGGCTGATGCAGATCGCCGATATTCCGGGGGCCGTGGTGTCGCCGGCAGGATCGCTCGAAGCCTATCGCGTCCATCCCGATCGCGGGCCGGTGACGTCGATGGATGACCGCCGCGCGCGCAACGCAGTCTATGACACGCATAATGTGCGGCACCCCTTTAGCGGATTGCATTTTACCGACAAGGGCATCGATCTCTTGGAGCAGTATATCCACGAGGTGCGCGAGGTGATCGGTTACGAAGTGCCGCTCGCCATCGATCATGTCGGCCATATTTCGCTGCAGAACGGTATTCGGCTGGCCCGCCGGATCGAGAAATACGTCCCCGCTTGGCTCGAGGATGTCATCCCCTGGCAATATACCGAGCAATATCGGCAACTTCAGGAAGCGACCACCGTGCCGATCTGCACGGGCGAGGACATCTATCTCAAGGAGGGGTTCGAGCCGCTCCTCAAGGCCGGGATTTCAGTGATCCATCCCGATCTTCTTACTTCGGGAGGCATCCTCGAAACCAAGAAGCTTGGAGATATGGCGCAGGATCATGGAGTGGCCATGGCCATCCACATGGCGGAAAGCCCGATCGCGGCGATGGCCGCTGCGCATGTGGCGTTGGCCACCGAGAATTTTATGGCGCTCGAATATCACTCGGTCGAAGTCGACTGGTGGGACGATATCGTCACGGGCCTGCCCAAGCCGTTGGTCAAGAACGGGTTTATCGAAGTGCCGGACAAGCCCGGGCTCGGGATCGACGATGTGGTGGATGAAGTCATCCGCCAGCATCTGCAGCCGGGTGTGAAGGGCATCTGGCAGCCGACGGATCATTGGGATCAGGAATATTCTTGGGATCGGACCTGGAGCTGAAATCTCTGGAAGGCTCCCTCACCCGACCTGCGGTCGACCTCTCCCCCAGAGGGAGAGGTGAAGAAAGGCAAAAGGCATGAAAATCACTGATCTGCGCTGCGCCGTTATCGGGCGGCATCCAATTGTTCGCATTGTGACCGATGAGGGACTGTATGGCTTAGGCGAGGTGGAGTTCACCAAGACCTATCTCAAACCCTGGGTACTGCATTTCCGCGATGCACTGATTGGGGAAGACCCGACCGATGTCGAGCGTTGCATGCTCAAAATCCGGCAGCGCGGGTCGTTCAAGCCCTATGGCGCAGCCGTCAGCGCCATCGAGCATGCGCTCTGGGACATTGCGGGCAAGGCGGCCAATGTGCCGGTCTATAAGCTCCTCGGCGGCAAGGTTCGCGACAAGGTGCGAGTTTACAATGGTTCTATCCGCCAAAAGCGCACGGGCGACCGGCCGGAGGATTATGCGGCTGATGTGAAGTGGATGATGGAGCGGCCCGAGAAATTCTTCATGGTGAAGCAGGGCATCTCCTTCCACTCGAACATGAAGGATACGGTCGACGACTTCCACTATGGCGTGCGCCAGAACAAGGCCGGCTATCACGGCGCCATGGACCAAGGGCAGATTTCCGAGCGCGGGTTTAACCACATGCTCGACTGCGTGGCGGCCATGAAGGAAGTGCTGGGCGACAAAGTAAGCCTGGCGCTCGACTGTGGGCCGGGCTGGTTCCTCAATGACGCCATCCGCTTTGCGCGGGCTGTCGAGAAATATGATCTGATGTGGCTCGAAGATATGCTGACAGGGGACTATGTGCCTTGGGTCAACCATCAGGCCTATCGCGAGCTGACCGTTTCGACCTCCACACCGATCCATACCGGGGAGCAGATTTACCTCCGGCACAATTTCAAGGAGCTGATCGAGACGCAATCGGTGCGGGTCGTCGGGCCAGACCCGGCCGATATCGGCGGGATCGCCGAGCTCAAATGGGTGGCGGAACACGCCTACATGCACTCGATCATGATGGCGCCGCATGGCACCGCCAATGGCCTTTTGGGGCTCGGGGCGCTGATCAATGTCTGCGCGACGCTGCCGGCCAACTACATCGCCTTCGAATATCCCAGCGCATCCGATCCGTGGTGGGAAGACATTGTCATCGGGCTACCGAAACAGATCGTCACCGATAGCCATGTCGATCTGCTCGAAGCGCCGGGCCTTGGGCTCGATATCGATGCCGACGGCGCGAAAAAGTACCTGGCAGAAGAAGATGCCGGATTCTTCGACTAGGAGGATTTCTCGATGAAGTATCGCTATCTAGGCCGCTCAGGGCTTCTGGTGTCGCGGCTCTGCCTTGGCACCATGACATTCGGTAATGCGCAATGGGGCTGCAACCAGGACGAGGCGAGTAGCATCGTCCGGCGGTTCGTCGAGGCTGGCGGCAATTTCATCGATACCGCAGACGGCTATAGCGGTGGCGAATCCGAACGGATGTTGGGCACCGCGCTGAGCGAACTCGATCGAGACAATCTCGTCATCGCAACCAAATGCTGGTTTCCAACAAATCAGGCAGTGACATCCCGAGGGCTTTCGCGAAAACACATCATCGAGGCCTGCGAGAAAAGCCTGAAGCGCCTGGGGCTCGACTATATCGACCTCTATCAGTTTCATGGGCCAGACCCTTACACACCGATCGAAGAAAGCCTGAGGGCCGCCGACGATCTCGTGCGGGCGGGTAAGGTGCGCTATCTCGGCTGCTCGAATTTCCACGGCTGGCAGATCGCCAAGGCGAATGCGCTTGCTGATGCGAAGGGGCATGAGCGGCTGATCTCGGCCCAACATCTCTACAATCTTATCCGCCGCGATGTTGAGCGCGAAATCTTGCCGGCCGCCGAAGATGCTGGCGTCGGGATGATCTGCTGGAGCCCGCTCGCAGCAGGCATGCTTTCGGGAAAATATCGCAATCAGTCGGCGCCGGACGCGCAATCGCGTATTGGCATTCAAGCCTCCGTCACCATGCCGCGCTACTGGTCCGATAATGCGCTGCGATTGATCGACAAGGTGGTCGAGGTTGCCGATCGGCAGGGACATACGCCGAGCCAGGTGGCGCTGAGTTGGCTCTTTGGCGATCGACGGGTGACTGCGGCGATCATCGGGGTGCGCACGGCGGAGCAGCTCGACGAAAATCTGGCCGCGGGCGACGTGGATTTGCCGCCTGACGCGAGGGACGAGCTGACGGAAGCTCTACCGTTTGCCTTGGGATATCCTGTCGAATGGACGGACAACAATCTCAAGGCCACATTCGGGAAGGCGGAGTTCGAGCCGAACCACCGCGTGCGTCTGCCGTGACCAGGCCGAATTGTGGGCGCCTAACCGCAGTCGGCGAGAACTTTGCCGATTGCTGCTGAGGAACCCACCGCGCCAAAGCGATGACGATCGAAAAAATCCGGCCCGCCGCTGGCGGTGGATTTCACGAAGGCAAGTTCCATGGTTTCGCCGGCCTGCTGCGCGGTCCGTGCCCATTGCCGCGCTACCGGGCCGCGGATGATCAGCGAGCTGCCATCGTAGTGGATCATCGGAAAGTCTTGGGCGAAACTCGTATCTCCCCCGGCTGACACCCCGCCGCCTCGCGTGCTGATTGCAAGGCTGAGGGAAAGTGACTTGGCGACCGTCGCGCCGGGCTTACGCACCCAATACGCCATGGCCAGATCACCGCCGCGGCAGGCGAACTGGAACTGGGCCTCGCCATTGTCGGAATAGGCGATGGGCGTAGCGCCGCCTTCAAATTTCCAATCGGCGGCGATAGCTGGGGACGATAGCACTAAAACAAGCAACAACGCTCTGAGCATGGATCCATTCACGTTGGGAAAGGGCGCGTACGCATTACTCGATCGCGCATCTCATCTTGGTCGATGATGGTGAATGGAATGATAAGATCGGCCATTGTGTCGACGAGCCTCAGCTCGCCCAGTCATTCAGTGCAGCACGGAAAATCGCAGTGTTGCAATGTCTTGGCCGTTCGGGGATGTTGCGCACGGCCAAAGCATCTGCACGCCTGAAGGAAATCAGCGGCTTGACGGAAGAAGATACAAAGACGGCCCGCAAGAGCTGGCGCACCAAGCTGTTGGCGGCTGTTGGTGGGGTCTCGGCTGCGTTGCTTTCTCTGGGCTATTCGGTTTCTCAGCAGAAAGTGGCCACCGCAGTGCCTCAGGTGGACGTCGGCACTCCGATCTCCGCGGGTCGGTGGACCGTATCGGTTTTGAAGGCTCAAGTGACGTCTGAGCTACCCAATGGCCTATCGGTGTCGCCAGACAAACGGGCGTTGGTCGTGGAGATGTCTTTGGAAAATATCTCGTCGGAAAGCTCAAATCTTTACGGCGACCTTCTCGTCCTCTCCGACATTCCCGATCTTCCAAAGCCTGATTTCTACCTTTTGCGGGACCGAAGCATATTGTGGGATTTGCAGCCCCGAATGCCTGAAACAGTCGCCGCGGTTTGGGAAGTGCCGGTGGATCTCCGACTGCCTGAGACGCTCACAGTTCATGTCCAGGGCGCCGCATTCAAACCGCGTGACAATCTCTATGCAGCGCCCGGCTGGTTCCCGACGGGTGACGTGGCGGAAGTCGTGTTTCCCCTTTCCGAGGTTGCCTCTGGGGATGGGAATTGATGGGGCACCTGCTGAGGATCTTTGCGCTGGGGATGACGGCGCTTGTGCTGGCCATGCTGCAAACGACGACGCCGCCCTATGCAATGCTGACCGGGCCAATCAAGACGGCAGGACCACAATCCGAGAGGGTGACGAGTGCGACGTTCGCCATCGACGTTGCCACGGTGAAGCAAGCGCGCGTCCTTGCCTATGATCAGTTCGGCAAGGCGGTGGAGCTGGACACCTCGGGGATGTGGGTAGTCGTTTCAGCCAAGCTGGAAGGTTTCCGGCAGACCATGTCCGTTCGTGCAGCGACGCTTATCGGAGCCTCAGGCCGGCGTTATCGCCAATCGCAGCGGGCGGGAGGGGCGCCGGACGTTCTCGCTTCGAAAATCGTCCAGCCGGGGCTGCCGACGACGGGACTGTTCTTTTTCGAAATTCCCGAGGACGAACTGAGCAAGATGACCTTGGTCGTTTCCGAACAATACGACCCGCAACTTCAGGATGAAATTTCTGTCTCGCTCACTCCCCTCCCCGGTTCACCGCAAGACCGACTGGACATTGGCCCAGATGGCATCTGATCGCGAGAGAAAGATCCGATGGCTGTCGCTTGCAAGCCTTTCGGTGCTTGTCGCCGCGGCGATCGGTATCAATGCATGGCGCAATGTCGACGAATACCGGCATCGCATTGAAACCGATGTGCAGCCGGGGCCGACCGAACCTGACTATGCAGGCGCCACGTGGCGCATTGCGCAGGCACGCCTGATCGGCGACGGGAGAGACACGGAGGTTGTTCTTCCTGGCGAAATGCGACTTGTGATCGTACGGCTTTCAGCGACTGCAACGCAGACCATTGGCGAAGGATGGGGACAATGCGAAGTCAGCTTGGGCGACGGCACTGGTCGCCGCTGGCTGCCGCTCGACGTGGTTTTATCGGATGATCTCAGCCGGGATCTCGACCCGGCGGCCGAGCCGCTCGACGGCTGCGGCATCACATCGCTCAACCCACCTGCTGCAAATGAGACTGCTACAATCGAAGAAAAGTTCGTTGTTCCCGCAAGTGCCGTTCTTGCGCTCTCCGTTACTCTAAGCGTCGGCGCCTTGAGGCCCGCGGCAATCGCGTTTCCGCTCGGCCTTGATCGCAGCTAGTCCGCCGCTGGCGCTTGATTGCGGCCGCGCCATTGCCGGCCACGCGCGAAGCCAAGCTCCAATGTCGCGGCGAGCAGACAGATCTTGATCGGCGTCACCAAAAGGCCTTCGCCAGGATCACTCGGCGTTCCGATAAAAGGCGAGATGACCTGGGCGATGATTTGCCAAAGCGGCAGATCGTGCGGGCCGATGATTTGGGTGAGGGCATACCACGCCCAGGCAGAGAGCCAGTCCAGAACGCGATAAAGGACGATCGCGGTGACGATAAGCACAGAGCCTGATTTCAGCGTCAGTCCTATTCCTTCGGCAAGCGCCTGATATCGTTTGACGGTTCCAGCACCGAAGCGCGCGATAAACTCGCGGACCGTCTTGGGCAGTGCCTTCCAGCGAGACACGACCCTTGCGAACCGCCCCTCTGCAATCGCCGGCGCCGCGTTGATATCGTAGCCATAAACAAGCGCAGCGATGGTGAGCCAGACCACAGGATAGAGGCTATAGAAAAAGAGGCTGATCAGTCGTGGGCCGGCCGGTGGCGATGCAAATTCGGGTGGCGTTGGAAGAACGGGCTGCGCCGCTGCTTCGCGAATGGGCGAGAGAGCGCCCAGGACCGAACCGATCACATGGGCCAATTGGCTGAACCAGGCGACAATGTCGCCTTGCCACTGCGAAAGCGCGAAAATGCCGATGAAGGCCCAATTCGCCTCGCACAGCACTGTCAGCACCGGCCAAATCCAGGCCTTCGATCGTTTGTGCATGGCTTTGGCGAACCGTCGGACGGCCCAAGCGACCACGATGGGCACCGTCAACCAGGCACCACCAGTCACCTCCAAGAGGCTTTTTTGCTCACCGGCGAGAAAGAGGCTGAAGGCGAGGCGCGAATAATCGCGCAGCGTATCGCCCAGAAAGCCCCACGCAGCATAAAACGCAAAGAAGGGGACAAGGGTCAGCGTCAGTACGGTGATAAAATCTGTCGGTTCTTTGTCTTCGCTAGCGGTCTCAGCCCTCTGGTCCGCCACCGCCCTCGACGCTTTTTCAAGCGACGGCAGGGCCGGCCTCACCGTTTCAAAAAGCGCGACGATAATGATCAGCTTGAGCAGCACAACAACTGCTAGCACCGAAAGACCCGCCAGCGAATTCCAGCGCCCAAGCAGGGCGGCGAATTCATTCAACACGAGGTTGCCGATAAAGCCGAGCAGCCAGATTGCCGCGAGCTGAGGCCAGAAGCGCCAGAGCAAAGCGACCATCAGGCGAAACAGGTCTACCACGGTCTGAGCACTGCCGCGGACAACGGCGGAGGAGTCTGAATTTGGCATGGGCACTGGATATCACCTCGCCAATGCACGACCAAGACCATCTGCAACGGCAAGGCCAATCCTCAACGAGTTGGTCCTGTGGATAGGCGAAGCAATTTTACCTTTCGTTTATCGGGCGACTTGATGATCTGCCTCGATTTAACAAAGGAGTCATCATGAGCGACGCAGGCATTGCAGGCGGCCGTATCCGGTCTTTCGTGGAACGCGTCGAGCAGATCGAGGCGGAGATCGCCGAGCTCAACGAGGGCAAGAAAGAGATCTTTGCCGAGGCAAAGGGCGAAGGCTTCGACATCAAGGTGATCAAGGAAATCATCAAGCTGCGCAAGCAAGACAGCAACGAACGCGACGAGCACGAAACGCTACTCGACCTCTACATGCGCGCCATGGACAGTGCGCCAGACGGCGAGCAATCGAAGGCTGCCTAATCGAGATGAGACAGGAGCATCGCCGGACTAACGGCGGTGCTCAGACTAATTTTTGAACACACGCAATTCTGTGCCAACACATAAAACTTGTGTAGGTAAAACACCCCGATGACGTGCCACCTGCGCGTAGGCTCTTAACCGGGCATTGGGAAAATTCCGGATATAGATTGAAATTGCGCGAGCGGATTTGTGTCTCCGTCGCCCATGTTCGGTGTGTCGATCCGTGTTCGTCGATCAGTTCAGAGAGCAGGACTTTGAGCCGTCTCCTTTGGGAGATGCTCGTGCATTGACGCGCCTTGCTGCAGCGTTGGCTGTCGATGGCGCGGGCTTTGCCACGCCGGACGGTCAATGGCTCGCCTTTGGTGGCGCAGCGATTTTGCCCGTCCTTCCCGCTCTCGGTGAAGGCGTTCGCTGCTTCGACGTCGGCAAATCGACGGTCTTTGCAGCGCCCATCATGTCCTATGGCGATGCGGCGGACCGCTGGCTCGTGGTCTGGTTGACCAGGAAACCTCTGGCCACCAAGGCCGCGCAATTGCTCTTCAAGCTTGATGCTTTGACGGCGCAGATGTCATTGGCCCGCGTCCGCGCAGGGTCGATGGCGTATCGCCATAGGCTGCGGCGGGCGGCGAAGACGGCCGCGATCGGCTTCTGGTCTTGTGAGTTGCCGGGCGAGCAGATCGAATGGTCCGAAGGGGTTTACGAGCTTTTCGAATTGCCGGCGGGCTCTGCCGTGCCGCGTCAATTGATCCTCGAGATGTACGCGCCTGACTCGCGCTCGGCCATGGAGGCAGTCCGTCGCCAAGCGATCGAAACTGGTGGCTCGATGCGCTTTGACGCCGAGATAAAAACGGCCACCGGCAAGAAGCGTTGGATCCGGATTACCGGTACTGTCGATGTGGAAGACGGTAAGGCAACCCGCATCTTTGGCATCAAGCAGGACATCACCGAAGAAAAGGTGCTGGCGCAGGAAACGCGACGGCTGGCCAATACCGATCCCATGACCGGTCTAGCCAATCGCATGCATTTCCAGACGCGGCTCGAAGAGCCGGTCGGGGCGTTGCTTTTGCTCGATCTCGATGGATTCAAGGGGATCAACGATACGCTCGGCCACGCGGCGGGCGATGCGTGCCTAATCGAGACGGCTCAACGCATGGCTGAGTGTTGTGGCCCCGACACGTTGATGGCCCGCATTGGCGGAGATGAGTTTGCCGTGGTGCTCGACGACGAGCGGCCAGATGTGGCTCGCCTTCTCGCGCAGACGATCGTCGCGCGCTTGCAGGAGCCATACAGGTTCAACGGCACGACGCGAAAAGTGACAGCATCCGTCGGCATTGCCTATGGACACGTGTGCGTCGCCGATGAACTTTATGCCAGGGCTGATCAGGCGCTTTATGCTGCCAAGCGCGAAGGCCGCAATACCTGGCGCGAATTCACGCCAGCCTAAACTGCTATCAAACTTATATTTTTATGCCGAACACCCATGATCTGGGCTCGATTTTCGCGCTCAGTGAACACGTGCGCGTCACCGAGCCGTCATAGAACTATTGGCGCCCCGTCATAATTCCGAAGTCTGATCGTCAAGGACCCGCTCTAGGACTCCGCCCGCCTCAGAAGGCCAAGTTCTCCGGAGCCCTACCATGACAAACATCAAGCTGCTGACTGCGGCTTCCTCGCTGACCCTCCTCGCGCTGGCCACTCCGGCTTTGGCGCAGACCAAGTTCGAATTCTGGTACGGCCTTTCGGGCGACCTGTCCGAGCGCGTGCAGGACATGTGCAAAGGCTTCAATGAGTCGCAGGCCGATTATGAGATCGTCTGCGTCAGCCAGGACAATTACGACGCCAACCTGCAGAACACGATTGCAGCCTACCGCGCCAACAAGCAGCCGACCGTCACCCAGATCTTCGACGCCGGCACGCTCGACCTGATGCTCTCGGGCGCCTATGTCCCCGTGCGCCAGCTGATGGAAGAAAACGGCTACCAGATCGATTGGGACAACTACCTCTCGGGTATCGCGTCCTACTTCTCGACCTCGAAGGGCGAGATGCTGTCGCTGCCGTTTAACAACTCGACCGCTGTCATCTATTACAATACCGACGCGCTCGAAAAGGTTGGCTTCGAAGGCACGCCCAAGACCTGGGAAGAAGTCGAAACCGTCGCCCGCGCCATGAAGGACGCCGGCTATGAATGCCCGATCGCCTTCGACCCGTCGGGCGCCTGGCAGTGGTTCGAGCAGTTCTCCGCCATCCACAACCAGCCGATCGCCACCAAGGGCAACGGCTTTGGCGGTCTCGATGCCGAAATGGTTGTGAGCCAGGGCAAGTTCGTCGATCAGCTCACATGGATCAAGAAGATGTACGATGAGGGTATCATCGTTCACAAATCCAAGGATGCCGGCGAAACCGCCAACGACGCCTTCGTCAACGGCAAGTGCCAGATCACGTCGTCCTCGATCGCCGACCACGGCACCTTTGGCAAGCAGGCCGCCGATGGCGTGCACTGGACCGATGCCATGCTGCCGATCTGGGCCGGCACCGAACGCACCAATTCGCTGGTGGGCGGCGCCTCTCTCTGGACCCTCAAGGGCAAGTCGGAAGAGGAATACAAGGGCGCTGCTGCGTTCTTCAACTACCTCGCCCAGCCAGAACAGGCCCAGACCTGGTCGACCATCACCGGCTACGTTCCCGTGACCATGGCTGGCTTTGAAGCCATGAAGGCCAATGGCTTCTATGACGAAGCCCCCTACAAGGGCCGCGAAGTCGCCATTGAATCGCTGACCTTCACTCCGCCGACCGAAAACAGCCGCGGTATCCGTCTTGGCAGCTATGCCTCGATCCGCGCCGAAATGGTCAAGACCATGCAGGACGTTCTCTTCAACGATCGTCCGGTTCTCGAAGCGCTCCAGGCGTTCGATGCCAAGGGCAACGAAATCCTCCGTCGCTTCGAGCAGACCTACAAGGGCGCCCAGCTCCCCTGATCGCTTGATCCGATTGCACGGGCGGTTCGCGGCCCGTGCTTTTTCTTTTTCCTTGGGAGACGGCGATGGAACGACGCGCCTATTACCGCAATGGGGTCCTGCCCTGGCTGTTGATCGGCCCGCAGCTCATCCTCGTCCTGGTTTTCTTCTACTGGCCGACATCGCAAGCGCTTTATTGGGCCTTTACGCTCGAACAGCCCTGGGGCGGCGGCAATAGCTGGATCTGGTTCGACAACTTCCTCGCGATCTTCCGGGATAGCGACTATTGGACGACCGTTGCGCGCAGCGCCTTTTATGCGCTTTGCACCACCGGCCTTTCGATGGCGGTTGCGCTCTTTCTCGCGTGCTTTGTCGATCGCTCGCTCAAGGGCACAAAGATCTTCCAATCGGTCTATGTCTGGCCATATGCGATTGCCGCGCCTGCTGCAGGGGTCGCCTTCCGGTTCATCTTCGCCCCGCAATCGGGGATCATCGGCTCGATCAACCAGATCTGGCCCGGCATTTGGGACCCGTCTACCAACGGCATGCACGCCCTTGCCATGATTATTATCTGCCACGCCTGGCTCGGCATCGGCTACAATTTCATCTTCTTCCTCGCCGCCCTGCAAATGATCCCACGCTCGATCACCGAGGCTGGGGCCATGGACGGCGCGCGGCCGGTTCGCCGCATGTTCGACCTGCAACTGCCGTTGATCGCGCCGACCGTCTTCTTCCTCCTGATCATGAACCTGATCTCGAGCTTCACCGACAGCTTTGGCCTCATCGACACGATGACCGAAGGTGGTCCGGTCGGCTCGACCGAGGTCATGGTCTACAAGATTTATTTCGACGGGTTCAAATCCCTCGACTATTCGGGCGCTGCGGCCCAGTCGATCGTCCTGATGCTCCTCGTCATTGCGCTCACTTTCGTCCAGTTCAAATGGGTCGAAAAGCGCGTTCATTACAATTGAGGGCGCCGAGATGATCGAACGTTCCCCCTTTTTCAATTTCGTCACTTATGCCGCGATGGTTCTGGGGCTGCTTGTGGTGCTGGTCCCGTTCTGGATCGTCATCGTGGCCGGCAGCCAATCGCTGCAGGAAGTCAGCCGCGTGCCCATCGTCCTCTGGCCCTCTTCCCACCTCTGGGAAAACATCCAGGCGGCCTGGGCCCGGGCCGATCTCGGCCCGAAAATGCTCAATTCGCTCATCGTCGCGGTCGGCGTGACGACAGGCAAGATCGTGCTCGCCTCGCTTTCGGCCTTTGCCATCGTGTTCTTTAACTTCAAGGCACGCATGGTCTGCTTCTGGCTGATCTTCATCACCCTGATGCTGCCGCTCGAAGTGCGCATCGTGCCGACCTATGCGATCGCTGCTAACGCACTGCTGCCGTTCCAGGTCGTTCTCGATGCGCTTGGGATCACCGGACTCGTCGAGGCGGTTTCAAGCGTGCGCATCAGCCTCGAATGGAACCTCCTCAATTCCTATACGGGTCTGATCCTGCCGCTCGTTGCGACAGCTACCGGCACCTTCCTCTATCGCCAGTCTTTCATGACTATCCCCGATGAACTGGTGGAAGCCTCGAAGATGGATGGCGCGAGCCCGATCCGGTTCTTCTTCGATGTGCTCCTGCCGCTCAGCCGCACCAATATGCTGGCGCTCGCCACCATCATGTTCGTATCGAGCTGGAACCAGTATCTCTGGCCCCTCCTCATCACCACCGACCGCGCCAATTACGGCACCGTCGTCATGCAATTGAAGGCCCTGATCCCGACCCAGAACGGCACCCCCGACTGGAACGTCACCATGGCAGGCGCCCTCATCATCATGCTGCCGCCGCTCCTCATCGTTGCCTTCATGCAGCGCTGGTTCGTGCGCGGCCTCATCACCAAGGACAAGTGAGACAACCATGGCTGCGATCAGCTTTTCCGGCGTGAAGAAGCGCTACCAGAAGAACGACGTGATCCATGGCGTCGACGTCGACATCGAACCCGGCGAATTCGTCGTCATCCTCGGCCCCTCGGGCTGCGGCAAATCCACCCTGTTGCGCATGATTGCCGGGCTCGAAGAGATCTCGGACGGCACGATTGCCATCGACGGCAAGATAGTCAACGAGCTCGAGCCGCGCGAACGCGGCTGCGCCATGGTGTTCCAGAACTATGCGCTTTACCCGCATATGAGCGTGCGCCAGAACATTGGCTATGCGCTCAAGGTCGCCGGCATGCCCAAGGCAGAGCGCGAGGCGAAGGTGCTCAAGGTTGCGAAGTCGGTTAGCCTCGACCCCTATCTCGACCGCAAGCCGGGCGAGCTTTCCGGTGGTCAGCGCCAGCGCGTCGCCATGGCCCGTGCCATGGTGCGTGAGCCCAAGGTGTTCTTGTTTGACGAGCCGTTCTCCAACCTTGACGCAAAACTCCGCGTCGCCATGCGCGCCGAGGTCCGCAACCTCCACCGCAGCCTGGGCGTCACCTCGGTATTTGTGACGCACGATCAGACGGAAGCCATGACGCTAGCGGATCGGTTGATCGTCATGAACTCCGGCATCGTCGAGCAGGTCGGCAAGCCCTCGGAAGTCTATCATCACCCGGCGAGCCTTTTCGTCGCTGACTTCATCGGTTCGCCGGCCATGAATCTCGTGCGCGGCTTCTTTGCCGAAGACGGTTATTTCCGTCACGGCAATGGCGGCATGATCCGGTTGCCCGGTCTTGCGCCGCATCACCTCAGCCATGAAGTTTCCGTGGGCATTCGTCCCGAACTCGTGCGCCGGGTTGATGCCTCGCACAAGGACGCGATCCACGCGACCGTCGACTATACCGAAGAACTCGGCGCCTCACGCCTGATCTATGCCCGCGCCGATGGCAGCCAGATCATTGCCGTCGATACGCGCGGCGATGCGCTGGGCACCGGCATGCCGGTTCACTTCGCCTTCGACGAAGCCGATGTCCACGTTTTCAGCCACGACACCGGACGCCGCGTCGATGCGCCCGGCCGCACCCAACGCAGCTCCGCACCCGTTTCCGCCTGACCCATGGAGATCATCTTGAGCAATATCATTGGTACCGGCTTCAATGTCGGCTCGACCGACGGCGAACTCGCCAGCTTCCACGACGACATGCGCGCCCTTGCCGATATGGGCGTCGATACGGTCGAACTGGGTCTCACCAGCCTAGACCTCATTTCGGGCGGCCGCATCATCCCCGAGCGCATGCAGCGGCTCGAAGCGATCACCAAGCAGTTCGACTTCCGCTACACCGTCCACGGTCTTGTCTCGTCGAACTTCATGGATCCGGTAACGCAACGGTACCAGATCGATGCCGCAAAGGCCCTGATCGAAGTCTGCGACCGCGTCGATGCCCGCGTCATCGTGCAGCACGGTGGATGCCTCCGCGCCGACCAGATCGCCGAGCGTAATGGTGCCGACCAGCGCGAACGCGAAGCCCTCACCGAACTCGCCGACTTCGCCCGCCCCTATGGCGTACGTATTGCGCTCGAGAACATTTTTACGACAGAACTCGGCCAGTATCGACAGACGCCGGGCCAGGTGGCCGAGACGGTCAAGGCCGTCAACCATCCGAACGTCGTGGCGCTGATCGACTTCAGCCACGCCTATATCGAGAGCACCTATCGTGGCCTCGATTTCTTCAGCGAAATCAGCGCCATGGCGCCGGTCACGGGCCATCTACACGTTCACGACAGTTTTGGTCGCCCACAGGGATTCTACAAGCCGTTCCATCCGCAGGAAAACACGGCCATGGGCATTGGCGATCTCCACATGCCACTTGGCTGGGGCGATATCGATTGGGATCGGATTTTCTCCGAACTCACCTTCCTGCCCGACACCGTCCTGATGATGGAAGTAGGCCATCGCTATCGCGCCGAGCAGCCGGAAAGCCTGCGCCGCGCGCGCGAACTGGCTGGGCTGGCGACGCCGGAAGCGGTTGCAGCGCAGTAAGCCCTTGGCGGGAGGGTGGTTTCCATCCTCCCAGCCTTTTCTCAGCCGTGTTTGTCCGGTTAATTCACGCCAGGACTTACAGCGCCTGGACCAGACCATGCCCATCACTATCCGCCCTGCCCGCGCCACCGACCGGGATGCGATCATCGGCATGCATGTCGAGATTAGCCGCAAGGCTTATGGGCACATTTTGCCGGACTATTATTTCGCCGAAGTTTTGCCGGTGGAGAAGGACAAGCTCTGGTCGGAGCGCTTTGCCGGGCCTGTCGACCCCGAGCGGCTATCGATCATGGTGGCGGATGCGGATGGCGCGCTGGCCGGATTTACCAGCGTCGTCTTTGATCCCAACGAAAAGTGGGGTGCTTATCTCCACCACCTCTATGTCGGCTCTGAATTTCAGCGACAGGGGCTGGCGCGGCGGCTTTGGCTCGCCATTCTTGACACCTTTCCTGCATCGTTCCAGGATGCGCCGATTTCCCTTCTTGCTCTTGAGGGCAATATGCCGGCACGGACGCTTTATGAGCGTGTGGGCGGCAGGGTTGAGGAGCGCATACTGGCACAGTATCCGGGCAGCCCGGATACGCCGGTGTTGCGATATACGTGGCCGCATCGCGATGTGTTGCGCCAAAGGCTTGCGCCACACACTGCTTGATCCCTCAGTTGTATGAAAGCGAGGCCGCGACCTTTGGCGGCAGGGCGGAAACGGGCCTTGAACGCAGATCGCGGCGGAAGTCACTGGGCGACATGCCGGCGATTTTGCGGAAGAGTTTGTTGAAGGCACTGAGCGAGCCGAAGCCGCTTTCCATGGCGATCTGGAGCACGTTTTCGTCGTCTCGCATCAGGAGCGCCTGGGCATAGGACAGGCGGATCAGGTTGACGTAGTCGTTGAGCGTCATGCCCGTGCATTTCTTGAATACGGTCATGGCGTATTTGGGGTGCACGTCGGCCGCCACGGCAATGTCGACGGAGTCGATGTCCTCGCGGAAATTGTCGGCGATGAAATCGCAGATGCGCACGACGATCGGCGAAATGTGCTGGTCGGTCGAGGAGCCGTCGGACTGGATTGGGTGGCTCGACAGCAGCTCATAAGGCGCGAAGCGGATGCGCTCGATCCGAAGGAGGAGTTCGTCCACTGCGACGCTGACGCGAAGCGGATCATTGGAGCGCACATAGTCGTTCCAGCGGGCGAAATTGAGCGTATCCGAAGGATCAGTTGCCTTGGTGACGAGAGAGGCGCCCTGCATCAGCCCAGCCTGGACGTCCTGTGGCAGGCGCAGGCGGAAGAAGTGTACCAGCGGCAGATGACCGCCGGTATAAACGAGGTCGTCCGAGGCATCGTCGAGGCGATGGGGTTGGCCGCCCCAGAACAGGGCGAGATCGCCGGCAGAAAAGCGGACTTCGTAGCCGCTCATGGCATAATGCGCCCAGCCACGGACGATATAATTGACCTCCACCTGCGCATGCCAATGGGGCGTACGCATCAGCAGCGGAGACGCATGGAACATGTTGAGTTCGGTGGGGAGGCGTTCGACGCCATTGATTGACGGCTCATAAAAGCCGCGATCCACCATCTTACTATCCGCCAATTTGAAATACCCGATAAGAGCGACGGCTCTAATAGAGTCTCTAGCTTAGGTAGCGCTCGGCATAAGAGCAAGGGAGGAGAGCGCGCGGCGCCTTGTGTCAGCCGCGCCCACCTGATTCTGCCGACAGCAATAAGATCGAGCCAACCGGAAACGGGATGGCTCCTTGCGAGGAAAGAACATGACTGACAAGAAAATTCGCTGGGGCATTATCGGCCCAGGCAGCATCGCCAAGGCCTTCCGCGGCGGCCTTGAGCACTCCAAGCATGGCGTTCTGGCAGCAATCGCTACCCGCGATCCGAGCAAGCCGAACCTGGCCGTGGATTTTCCCGGCGTGCGCGTGGTGAAGGGCTATGACGCCCTTCTCGCCGACAAGGACATCGACGCGGTCTATATCGCTGTGCCGCACACCGGCCACGCCGAATGGGCCATAAAGGCGGCGGAAGCCGGCAAGCATGTGCTGGTCGAAAAGCCGCTGGCGCTTTCTGCCCATGAAATCGACGCCGTGTTCCATGCGCACAAGAAGGCCGGCACCTTTGCCGGGGAAGCCTTCATGTATCGCCTGCATCCGCAGGTGAAGCAGCTTCTCGACCTGATCAAATCCGGCGCCATCGGCGAAATCAGGATGATCCAGTCAAGCTTTGGTTTCTCGATGGGCAAGTTCCAGCCGCAGCACCGCCTGTTCGCTTCCGAATTGGCTGGCGGCGGCATTCTGGACGTCGGCGGTTATCCGGTTTCCATGGCGCGGCTTATTGCCGGCGCGGCGCTCGGCAAACCGTTTGCCGATCCGGTTAAGGTGGCTGGCGCGGCTAAGCTAAACGATGAAGGCACGGACGACTGGGCCGCGGCGCTGCTGACGTTCGAGAACGGTATCGTCGCGCAGGTGTCTTGCGCGGTGATGGCCAATCTCGACAATGTGCTGCGCATCCATGGTTCGGACGGTCGGATCGAAGTGCCGGAATTCTGGTTCGCCAATGGCAACCGTGACCAGGGCCTGGGACGCATCGACATCATCAAGGGCGGCAAGACCGAAACGGTTTCGGTCAATGAAACCGCCCATGTCTATTCGTTCGAAGCGGACGCCGCCTCGCTCGCTATTCTCGAAGGCAAGCAGGAATTCCCGGCGCCAGGCATGACCTGGGGCGATAGCCTTGGCAACGCACGCGTACTGGATCAGTGGCGTAAGGACGCCGGGATTGAGTACTCGGTCGAAAAATACACCAACCGTGTCAACACCTTGGACAATCGCAGGCTGGGACCGAACGGCGGCGTCATCACCAAGCGCTCGATTCCGGGGCTGAACAAGCCGGCTTCGGCCGTTGCCCTTGGCTTTGAGGATTTCCGCACCTTCTCCTCGGGCGCGATCCTCCTCGATGCGTTTTGGGAAAAGGGCGGCAATATCTTTGATACCGCCTTCATCTATGGCGGCGGCTATACCGAAAAGCTCTTTGGCGAATGGCAGAAGAGCCGTGGCGTGCGTGAAGAAGCCGTGGTGATCGGCAAGGGCGCGCACTCGCCGCTGGTCTATCCCGATGTGATCGGCAAACAACTCACCCAGTCGCTCGATCGCCTGCAGACCGACTATGTCGACGTCTATTTCATGCACCGCGACAATACCGATGTACCGGTGGGCGAATTCGTCGATGCCATGGATGCCGAGGTGAAAGCCGGCCGCATTCGTGGGCCGTTCGGTGGGTCGAACTGGACCAAGGAGCGTATGGACGAGGCAATTGCCTATGCCGAGCGCACCGGCAAGACCAAGCCACAGGCGCTGAGCAATAACTTTGCGCTGGCCGAAATGCTCGATCCGATCTGGGGCGGCTGCGTCACCTCATCGACGCCTGATTTCAAGCAGTGGCTGATCGACCGCCAAGTGACGAACTTCTCGTGGTCCAGCCAGGCGCGCGGGTTCTTCACGGACCTTGCCGGTCGCGACAAGACCGATAATGAGGAACTGGTTCGCGTTTGGTACAACGAGCAGAACTTCGGCCGCCGCGATCGGGCCATCGAGCTGGCCAATCAAATCGGGCATAACCCGATCCATGTGGCGCTGGCCTATGTGTTGGCCCAGCCCTTCCCCAGCGTGCCGCTGATCGGACCGCGTCGCCTGGTTGAGCTCGAGGACAGCCTCAAGGCTTTCGACATCAAGCTGACGCCGGAACAGGTGAAGTGGCTGGAAGGCTAAGCTTCAACAAAACCAAGACAGATCAAGGGGTCCGGCAACCGGCCCCTTTTTCAATGGCTGGAATGATGGCGATAATTTCACACCGCCGCGTAGAGAATTCATCCGCGCTGTTCGGCCAAAGAAGACAGTTTGTGCCCTGAAGCGTGGTTGTCAGGTCAATTGGCCTGCCCTATGTTATTCATCGTGAGATTACGATCTCACGCAATTCTCAGGGCGGGGTGCAATTCCCCACCGGCGGTAAGGCGGCGACGCCAAGCCCGCGAGCGCCTTTGGTCCTTCGGACCCTGGGGTCAGCAGATCCGGTGTGATTCCGGAGCCGACGGTATAGTCCGGATGAAAGAGAATGAGTTGGTAAGCGTTTGACGGAGCTCGCGTTTTTCCGCGAGCACCGTGATGCGTCGCCTTCTCGTAACCCTGAGGAAACTGGTTACGGAAAGGACACCATATGAACCAGATTTCCTCTTCTAAATATGCCAGCGCCACTTCGGGCGCGCTGTTCATGCTTATCGCGAGCCTTGCATTTGCTGCGTCCAATACGCTGCAATCAATTCTGCCCACTCCCGTTGAATATGGCGGGTTTGGCATGAGTTCGACCGGCATGGCCTTCTGGCAATATGTCATTGCCTCCATTTTGGCGCTGCCGATCATCATGCGGATTGGCCTCAAGAATTTGCGCACCAGCTATCCGCTTGCCCATGAAATTCGTGCCTTCGCTTCGGCGCTGGGCGTGCATGTATTCGTCTATGGTTTCGCCTCAGGCGTGCCGATCTGGCAGATGGTGACGCTGCTCGCCACCGGGCCGCTGTTCATTATTCTGGGGTCTACGCTGCTTCTCGGCGAGAAGGCGTCCACGGCCCGGATTGGCGCCGCGCTAACCGGCTTTGCTGGTGCGATCATTGTTTCGGGCATTGGGGCCGAAGGGTTTTCCTGGCAAACCCTTGTACCGATTTTGGCGGCGGCGCTTTGGGCAACCACGGATATTCTGACCAAGTATCTGACGCATAAGGGCGAAAGCCCCGAGACGCTCACCATTTCGCTGCTGGTGCTGATCACGCCGAACCACCTTGCTATCCTGTTGCTGGTGACCGCCTTTTCCTGGGCGCTGCCAATCGGTGCTGCTCCTGGCTTTCCGTTTGCTTTGCCGACGGGTACCGGGTTGATCCTGCTTTTGTTGCTCGGTGCACTAACGGCCGCGGCGCAGTATCTGCTGAGCTTTGCCTATCGGGCCGCCGATGCAACTTTCCTCCAGCCATTCGGTGATTTGAAGGTCCCCCTGGGCGCGATCGTCGGCTGGATCGTGCTCGGTCAGGTGCCATCGGTATGGTTCTGGCCCGGTGCAGCGCTGATCATTCTGGCGTCGCTGTTCCTCTATCTTGTTGAAGGACGCGACCAAGGATCGAAATTCGTAACGGCATAGCGTTCCGCGCGTAGAATAATTCTTCCAAATCGTGCGCCGGCGATGCGATATTGCCGGCGTTGCTATTTTGAGGGTGTTCGATGGACCGGGGAGAGATTTTGGCGGCGCCGAAAAATTTCGAGGCGCTGCGGGAGCTTATCCTTGAACGGCGGCGCGAACTGCCCAAGCGCCTGGCGCAGGTAGCGGCCTTTGCGCTTGATCATCCTGATGAGATCGCGTTTGGCACGGCGGCGAGTATTGCGCTAGCGGCGGAAGTGCAGCCATCTACGCTGGTTCGATTTTCGCAAGCCTTTGGTTTTGATGGCTTTTCGGCATTGCAGGCTGTGTTTCGTGAGCGGTTGCGAGAGCGCAATTCGAGCTATGAAGATCGCCTTGCAGAGCTTGAAAGCGGGGAATTGGCGCCGGCAGGATCGGCGGTCATCCTCAGTTCATTCATTGCTGCAGCCCATCGCAGCCTTGATAATCTGGGGACTGCAATCGACCCTAAACGCTTCGAATCCGCTACCATTACGTTAGCATCGGCGCGCACAATTCACCTTATTGCACGTCGGCGCAGCTATCCGATCGCGACCTACATGGCCTACGCGCTTTCGCAGCTCAAAATCCGCTGTCAGATCGCTGGAACAGCATCCGGCATCGACGATGATTTGCTCGCAATGGCCGACCCGGGTGACGCGGCTTTTGCGATCAGCTTTTCATCTTATGCTCCGGAGACAATCGCGCAAGCTTCGGCACTAGCGGCGCGGGGCATTCCGGTGGTGTCGCTGACCGACTCAGCGTTCTCGCCGCTGGCGGAATGTTCGACGGTGTGGTTCGAACTGGTCGAAGCGGACCATGCGGGCTTCCGATCCCTATCCGCGAGCATGGCTTTCGCCATGGCGCTGGCAGTCGGCATCGCAGAGGAACGGCGGCGAATGCAAATTTCATGAATGGAACAAGTATTCTATATTTGATCTGATTTAGAAGATGTGTTTCAATTCCTCCAACGATAAGCCGCCGTGGGAGGAATTTCGGTGAGCACGCAACAGACGCTCGATGTGATCACCATTGGCCGCGCCTCGGTGGACCTCTATGGCCAGCAGATCGGCACGCGACTTGAGGATATCGGTAGCTTCGCTAAATCCGTCGGCGGATGCCCGACTAACATTTCGGTCGGGACGGCGCGGCTGGGGCTTAAATCGGCGCTGATCACGCGGGTTGGCAATGAGCAGATGGGGCGCTTTATTCGCGAGCAATTGCAGCGCGAAGGGGTTGAGACCAAGGGGGTCGTCACCGACCCCGAGCGGCTGACGGCGCTGGTGCTGCTTTCGGTCGAGAATGACAATTCGTTTCCGCTGATTTTCTATCGCGACAACTGCGCCGATTCTGCGCTTGATGAAGGCGACATCGACGAGGATTTTGTGCGCTCGGCCAAGGCGGTGCTGGTGACCGGCACGCACTTTGCCAAGCCCAATACAGACGCTGCGCAGCGCAAGGCGATGAAGATTGCCAAGGCGAATGGCGCCAAGGTTATCCTCGATATCGACTATCGACCTAATCTTTGGGGGCTGGCAGGGCATGATGCGGGCGACAGCCGCTATATCGCTTCGGATGAAGTCTCCAAGCACATGCAGACCGTTTTGGCGGATTGCGATCTGATCGTCGGGACGGAAGAGGAAGTGCTTATCGCGTCGGGCGAGAGCGATCTGACAGCGGCGCTGAAGACCATTCGAAGCTTTTCGAGCGGGACCATTGTGCTCAAGCGCGGGCCGATGGGGTGCATCGTTTATGACGGGGCTATTCCGGATGATCTCGAAGACGGAATTGTCGGTAAAGGGTTTCCAATCGAAGTCTATAACGTGCTCGGGGCTGGCGACGCTTTCATGAGCGGATTTTTGCGCGGCTGGCTGCGCGGGGAACCGCACGCGACAAGCGCGACCTGGGCCAATGCTTGCGGCGCCTTTGCGGTGAGCCGGCTGCTGTGTGCGCCGGAAATTCCGACCTGGACCGAACTCAACTACTTCCTCAAGCATGGCAGCAAGGAGCGCGCGCTGCGCAAGGATGAGGCGATCAATCACGTGCACTGGGCGACGACGCGGCGGCGCGAAATCCCAAGCATGAAGGCGCTGGCAATCGACCATCGGCTCCAGATCGAAGAGATGGCAGCGGGCGACGCGGAAAAGCTCAAGCGCATTCCGGCGTTCAAGGTGCTGGCCGTGAAGGCAGCGGCGCAGGTGGCTGGTGGGCGCGACGGCTTTGGCATGTTGCTGGACGATAAATATGGGCGCGATGCGCTTTATGCGGCGAGCGCGATTCCTAATTTCTGGGTGGCGAAGCCGATCGAACTGCCGGGCTCGCGGCCGCTGCAGTTTGAGTTTTCGCAGGACCTGGGATCGCGGCTGGTGGATTGGCCGGTGGATCACTGCATAAAGGTGCTGTGTTTCTATCATCCGGACGATGCGGCGGAACTGCGGGACATGCAGATCGATAAGCTCCGCGCGGCTTATGATGCGGCGCGAAAAGTCGGGCGGGAATTGCTGGTTGAGATCATATCGAGCAAGAATGGCGCGCTGAACGACGATACGGCGGCCCGGTCGATGCAAGCGGTTTATGAGGCTGGGATCAAGCCGGACTGGTGGAAGCTCGAGACGCAGCCGAGCACGGAGGCATGGCGCCAGATCGATGCCACGATCGAAGCGCATGATCCGCTTTGCCGGGGTGTAGTCCTGCTCGGGCTCGATGCGCCGGCGGAGCAGTTGATCGCTGGCTTTGCGGCGGCGAAGGCAGCAAAATCGGTGAAGGGTTTCGCGGTTGGGCGGACGATTTTTGCTGATGCGGCGCGGGCCTGGCTAGATGGGCGGATCGGTGATGATGAGGCCGTGGCGATGATGGCGCAGCGGTTTGCGGGATTGGTTGAGGCTTGGGATGGGGCCTAGCTCCTAAGCCGGTACTTGTGGCTCCACCCCCTCCCGCCCTCCCCCATCAAGGGGGAGGTGTCTGGATGGTGGGTGTTGCAAGGTCTAGCCCCAAACTCGATATGCACCTCCCCCTTGATGGGGGGGGGATGGGAGGGGGTGACCCCGGCCTAAGAGATAAAACGGAGGTTCCCGCTTTCGCGGGAATGACACCGGGAATACGAGGAGTGGCCATGAGCCAGAAGACTGTTCGATTGACGATGGCTCAGGCTGTGGCGCGATTCATGACCGCGCAGAAGACTGTCATTGACGGGGAGAAGGTGCCGATCTTTGGCGGCGTTTTTGCCATTTTCGGGCACGGGAACGTGGCCGGGGTGGGCGAGGCGCTCTATGGCGTGAAGGATACGCTGCCAACCTATCGCGGGCAGAACGAACAGGGCATGGCGCATGCGGCGATTGCCTATGCAAAAGCCAGCTTTCGGCGGCGGTTCATGGCGGTGACTTCGTCCATCGGGCCGGGCGCGCTGAACATGGTGACGGCGGCAGCGCTGGCGCATGTGAACCGGTTGCCGGTGCTGCTGCTGCCGGGCGATGTGTTTGCCAATCGGCTGCCCGATCCTGTTTTACAACAGGTGGAAGACTGGGGCGACGGCACGGTTTCGGCCAATGACTGTTTTAAGCCCATCAGCCGCTATTTCGATCGGATCACGCGGCCGGAGCAGATCATTCCGGCGCTGCGGCGGGCCATGCAGGTGCTGACCGATCCCGCCGAATGCGGGCCGGTGACCCTAAGCCTTTGCCAGGATGTTCAGGCGGAAGCCTATGACTATCCCGAGAGTTTCTTTGCCGAGAAGGTGTGGGTACCGCGGCGGATCATGCCCGATGCGGACGAATTTGCGACGGCGGCGGCGACGCTGAAGCTGGCGAAGAAGCCGGTCATTATTGCGGGCGGCGGCGTGCTTTATTCGGAAGCGAGCGAGAGCCTGATGGCTTTTGCCGAGGAGCATGGCATCCCCGTTATGGAGACGCAGGCGGGCAAGAGCGCCCTGCCCCATGCGCATGAACTGAACATGGGCAGCGTGGGTGTGACGGGATCGTCAGCGTCAAACATTTTGGCTGGAGAGGCTGATGTGGTGCTGGCTGTCGGCACGCGGTTGCAGGATTTTACCACTGGGTCGTGGTCCCTGTTCAAGAACGAAGATCTCAAGATTATCGGACTCAATGTGCAGCCGTTTGATGCAGGGAAGCATGAGGCGCTGCCGCTGGTATCGGATGCTCGTGTAGGACTTGAAGCGCTGGATGCGGCGCTGATGGGATGGCAGGTTGATTCCGATTGGACGCATAAGGCCATGCGGGAAAAGGACAAATGGCTGCTGGATGCTGACGCCGCGACCGGGCCGACCAATGTGGAATTGCCGTCGGACGCGCAGGTGATCGGAGCAGTGCAGCGGGCGCGGCAGAAGGCGACGCTGGTGTGTGCGGCGGGCGGGTTGCCTGGCGAGTTGCACAAGCTCTGGAAGGCGGGTGCGCCGGGCAGCTATCATCTCGAATATGGTTTTTCGACCATGGGCTACGAGATTGCCGGCGGGCTTGGCGTGAAGCTGGCGCGGCCCGAGGACGACGTGGTCGTGATGGTCGGCGATGGCAGCTATATGATGCTGAACTCGGAGATCGTTTCGTCGATCATGCTGGGCGCCAAGCTGACGATCGTGCTGCTGGATAATGCGGGCTACGGCTGCATCAACCGGCTGCAGATGGCCACGGGCGGGGCGAATTTTAACAACCTGCTTAGGGATACGCATCACGTGACGCTGCCGGGCATCGACTTTGCGGCGCATGCAGCGGCGATGGGGGCGGTGAGCCGCAAGGTCGGGTCGATCGCTGAGCTGGAAGCGGCGCTGGTCGAGACGGCGGATGTCGAGCGGACTACGGTGATTGTGATTGATACCGATCCGTTGATCACCACGGATGCTGGGGGGACCTGGTGGGATGTGGCGGTGCCAGAGGTTAGTGAGCGCGGCGCGGTGAATGCGGCGCGTGAGGGGTATGTGAAGGCGCTGATGGCGCAGCGGATTGGGTGAGGCATCCCCCTCACCGACTCGGCTTCGCCGAGCCACCTCTCGCCGATGGGGAGAGGAATAAGAGGGGCCGGACTATTCTTCTCCCCTTCGGGGAGAAGGTGGCGCGTAGCGCCGGATGAGGGGGTGGCCGAGTGATCCACAGACCCCTCTGCGGAGGATAGAACCCCTCACCCTGGAAATCTGCTGAACGCAGATTTCCAGTCCCTCTCCCGCAAGGGGCGAGGGAAGAGCGGTGGGTGGGGCGAGATTGGCGCGACGGCGCGGGAGAGACCAAAAGAATGAAAGCCAAGCTTGGGATGTCGCCGATCGCGTGGTGGAACGACGATCTGGTGGAGTTGAGCGATGATGTGTCGCTCGAAGAGTGCCTGCGGCAATCGCGGTCGGCTGGGTTTACCGGGATGGAGAAGGGGCGGCGGTTTCCGGATGATCCGGAGGTGATGCTGCCGATCCTGCGCGCGGCTGACGTGACGCTGTGTGGCGGATGGTTTTCGGGGACGCTGGTCGAGGAAGAGCTGGCGGCCAACAAGGACCGCATTCTGCCGATGATCGAGCTGTTCAAGGCGGTCAACGCGCCTTGCATCGTTTATGGAGAGGTCGGCCGATCGGTGCAGGGCAAGCGGGAGATTCCGCTGGCGCAGAAGCCGAAGCTCTCGGATGACGAGATGAAGGCTTATGGGCGCAAGGTGACCGAATTTGGCGAATGGTGCGCCGAGCAGGGCATGCCACTGAGCTATCATCACCATATGGCGGCTGTGGTCGAGACCGAGGCGGAACTCGATGCGTTTATGGCGGTTTCGGGCGCGGGCATTCCGCTGTTGCTCGATGCGGGGCACCTGGCTTTTGCAGGGGGCGATCCGCTAAGGGCGATTGATAAGCATCATGCGCGGATCAACCATGTTCATGTGAAGGATATTCGGCGCGCTGTGGTCGATGGGCTTGATCGAACAAAGCAAAGTTTCCTTGATGCCGTGGCGCTTGGTGCTTTTACCGTGCCGGGTGATGGGTCGCTCGATTTTGGCGCCATCGTGCAGCGGCTGGCCGATCATGGCTATGAGGGTTGGTTTGTGGTCGAAGCCGAACAGGACCCGAAGGCCAATCCGCCGCTGAAAATGGCGCAGGTGGGCCACAAGGAACTGATGCGCGTGATGACGGCGGCGGGTTACACCGTCGAGACGCAAGGTTTTCCGAACGCGTGAGTTTTGCTAGACCATGCGCCAACGAAGAAGGATTGGCGCATGGCTCTGAAAGAAAACGATCTCAACTGGTTCCGGCCGCTTTGGCGCCGGGTTGCCATCGTGGTGTTTCTGGCGATCTGGCTAGCCTGGGAGGCGATCTGGACCAAGGAGACACTCTGGATCGTGCTGGTAGGCGCTGCGCTCGCCTATTCGCTCTGGAATTTCTTCTATGCCTTCCCCAAGGAGCAGCCAAAAAATGAGCAAATCCCCCCTGCTGGTCCGGTCGACGGCGACGAGCGGCAAGATCCATGATGTGACGCCGGCTTCGGCTGGCTGGACGCATGTCGGCTTCGGGCTACATCGGCTCAAGCCGGGCGAGGCCTATGGCGAAGCGACGGGCGAGCGCGAGGTTTGCCTAGTGGTCGTTTCCGGCAAGGGGCGCTTTGCCGTCGATGGCGAGGATTTTGGCGAGCTTGGGGAGCGGATGAGCCCGTTCGAAGGGGCGCCATGGGCGCTCTATGTGCCGGCGGGGCGCGACTGGGCAGTCGATGCGACGACTGACCTGGAACTGGCTGTGTGCTCGGCGCCGGGCGGCGGGGATTTCCATACCAAGGTCATCCCGCCGGGGACGCATCCGCGGCTGAGCCGTGGCAAGGGCGCCAATATCAGGCATGTGTACAATATCATGCCCGAGGATGATGGCTCGGCCAATGCGCTGCTGGTGGTCGAGGTGATCACGCCGCAGGGCAATACATCGTCCTATCCGCCGCACAAGCACGACCAGGACAATCTTCCGCACGAGAGTTTTCTGGAAGAGACCTATTATCATCGCATGAACCCGCCGCAGGGGTTTGCGTTTCAGCGGGTCTATACCGATGACCGGAGCCTCGATGAAGCGATGGCGGTGGAGGATGGCGATGTCACGCTGGTGCCGCGGGGATATCATCCGGTGGCGACGACGGCGGGGTATGATCTCTATTATCTCAATGTGATGGCCGGGCCAAAGCGGGTGTGGAAATTCCACAATGCGCCAGAGCATGAGTGGATGCTGAAGTAGGGTTTGTAGCCTTCCACTCCGTCATTGCCCGGCTTGTCCGGGCAATCCAGTTCCCGGTGGTGACGATGGAGTTGAGGCGTTCGAGCTTGACGCCGCGAAGTGCTAATCGAGCATATTTTCCGGCGGTGCGCCGTCGGTGAGCAAGGCGAACTTGTAGGTTTTGTCGGTGTCGTCGGTGGCTTCGCAGGTGTATTGCGCGGGGCCGGCGGTGGGGTCGCCGGCGAGCGTGCATTTTCCTGAGGCTTTGATCTCGACATTGTTGTTGCCACTGCCGTCCTTGCCTTCGGTGATCTGATCCACGGCGAGCGCGAGATTGCCGTTCTCGGCGCTGGCTGTGCCGCTGAGGACGAAGAAGCGGCCGGAGGGGTCGTCGGTCCAGATGGACAGGTCCATGCGGCTGTCGCTGTAGACCACTTGCATGACTTCGCCGGCGCAGAGGCTGGTGAGGTTTTCGGTGCCGACCAGAAAACTCTGGCAGGTGCCGCGGAGGGTGAAGACCGAATGGGGTTCGGCGCTTTGGGCGTTGGGGGACATGAGCAGGAGACCGGTTAGCAGGGAGAGGAATTTCATTGTGCCATCGGTGTTTGGGCTCGGACTAGACTAAACGAAAAAAGGGCGCCGTGGTGGCGCCCTTTTATTTTATAGACCTGAGGATGGGCCCCGGCTTTCGCCGGGGTGGATGGCTGAGGCTCAGCGGCCCTGGAAGACGGATTTGTCGGCCATCACGCCGGTGATTTCGCTGACTTTTACGGCCCTGCCCTCTTTGACGGATTTGAGGGCGGCGTCGGCGAGAGCGAGGGCGATGAGGCCGTCGGTGCCGCTGGGCGAGGCTGGGGATTTCGATTCAACGAAATCGATGAAGCTGCTGATTTCACGAGCATAGGCTTCGGTGTAGCGGGTCATGAAGAAGTCGTGCAGCGGCGGGCGGGTGTAGCCGTTGCCGTTGGCGATTTCGATGGAGACCGGGCGCTGATTTTCTGCCGCGACGGCGCCCTTGGAGCCGTGGACTTCGATGCGCTGATCGTAGCCGTAGGTGGCGCGGCGGGAGTTCGAGATCGTGGCGTGCTTGCCGGAAGCCGTGGAGAGCATGACCGAGGCGCTGTCGAAATCGCCGGCGGTGCCGATGGCGGGGTCAACGAGGACCGAGGCCTGGGCGGTGACGGTGTCGATTTCTTCGCCGAGGAGGAAGCGGGCCATGTCGAAGTCATGGATGGTCATATCGCGGAAAATGCCGCCGGAGCGCTTGATGTATTCGACGCCCGGCGCGCCGGGATCGCGCGAGATGATGGTGACCATTTCGACATCGCCAATCTGGCCTTCGTCGATGGCTTGTTTGACGGCCTGAAAGTGCGGATCGAAGCGGCGGTTGAAGCCGACCATGAGCGTCGCGGCGGTTTCGTCGACGACGCGGATGCAGGCCTTGACGCGCCCGATGTCGAGGTCGACCGGCTTTTCGCAGAATATGGCTTTGCCGGCGCGGGCAAAGCGTTCGATCAGGTCGGCGTGGGTGTCGGTGGGGGTGCAGACGACGACGGCGTCAATGTCAGCCGAGGTCAGGATCGTATCGATCGTGCGGACTTCGGCGCCATATTGGCTGGCGATGGCGTTGGCGGCGTCAGCCATTGGATCGGCGACGGCGACGAGTTTCGCCTTGGGATTGGAGCCAATGGCCTTGGCGTGAACCTTGCCAATGCGGCCGGCGCCGAGAAGGCCAAAACGAACGGTCATGAGGGTACCTCCACCCGGAAATTGTTGTGGAATGAATAGGCGATTTTTGGTGCGGATGGAATGAGAATTCTAGGTCATCATGCTGGGGTTTGTGCACTCATGGCACTTCGGATTTTGTCTTTGCCGAGTTTGGCCTAGCAATCCATATCGCCGCGCATGGACTACCCGGACAGACCGGGTAGTGACGACGGGGTGGAAGGTCGGGCCAAGGGTCCAAAAGACCACGCCATGCCGTCGTGCTTGCTGGCGGGCAGGCCCCCTCACCCGCCGCTTTGAGGCGACCTATCCCTCAGAGGGAGAGGTGAGGATGGTGCCATGACCTAGCGGTTCGAGGCATGCTGCGCAAGTACCTCACCATTACGGAGCAGGATTAGCAAAACAGAGATCCCCGCTTTCGCGGGGATGACGTTGTGAGTGCCTCGGCTTCTAAGAAACTAGTGCTCGCGCGCCCGCTCGAGGATGCGTTTGCATTCTAAAAGTTCGCGCAAAACTTCGGAGAGTTTTTCGCGCGATTCTTCGTCGAGGGCGGGGTCGGCCGTCATGACGGCTTCTTCGATCTCGGCTTCGTCGGCGGCGGCCTGCGCTTCTTCGATGAGGGGGATGATCTCGTCGAGGCCCTTGCCTTCGCCGACGGCGATGACATAGCGCGGGCCCTGATCCTTGAGGATCTTTTGGACGCCCTTGATGGTAAAGCCTTGATCGTAAAGGAGATGACGGATGCCGCGCAGCAGCATGACGTCTTCGGGGCGGTAATAGCGGCGGCCGCCACCGCGCTTGAGCGGCTTGATGGTGGCGAAGCGCGTTTCCCAGAATCGCAGGACATGCTGAGGAAGATCGAGCTCTTCCGCGGCTTCAGATATCGTCCGGAATGCGTCTGGAGACTTGTCCAAACCGGTCGCCCCTCGAGTAAGAAAGCCTTACTTTTCAGCGGCAACCATAGACTTGTTGATTTTTGACTTCAACACATTGCTGGGTTTGAACACAAGAACCTGCCGGGGGGAAATGGGCACTTCCTCGCCGGTCTTCGGATTGCGGCCGATCCGCTCGTTTTTGGAGCGAACCTGGAATGATCCAAAGGATGAGAGTTTGACATTAGCGCCGGTGATCAGCGCATCTGTGATGAGTTCTAGAACGCGTTCGACCAATTCGGCCGACTCGGTTCGCGACAGACCCACAGTGCCATAAACAGCCTCGGCAAGATCGGCCCGCGTTACCGTCTTCTGCGTCATTCGCACCCCCGTGGTTCAGAATTGATTTCCAAGCCAGCGTACTGGTTTTTTATTCCACTGTCGCCAGTTAGCAGTGCAAACCGGCTGGAAACCTTCCCTCGATCGACGCGATGCTCCGGATGGCCATTGCGTCGGGCTCCTCCACCCAGGACGGAGACTAACGCCTTGAAACGGTTGAGGTCAATCGGCTCAATCGCCGACTACCAGCGAATGAGCGAGGCTCCCCAAGTAAAACCGCCACCCATGGCTTCGAGCATGACGAGATCGCCCGCCTTGATGCGCCCGTCGGCGACCGCGACGCTCAAGGCGAGCGGCACGGAAGCGGCAGATGTATTGGCGTGAATATCGACCGTGGTGACGACCTTTTCGGGCGGCAGGCCGAGCTTGGCCCCTGCCCCATCGATGATGCGCTTGTTGGCCTGGTGCGGCACGAACCAATCGAGATCGGCGACGGTATGGCCGCTCTGTTCGAGCGTCGCATAGACGACGTCGGTGATCTTGCCGACGGCGTGGCGGAAGACTTCTGGGCCCTGCATATGGACATGGCCAGCCGTGCCTGTAGAGGACGGGCCGCCATCGACATAGAGCTTATCCCAATGGTGTCCATCGGAGCGGAGAGCGGAGGCGATGATGCCGCGCTCCGGCTCGCCTTCGGCCAGTTCGGCACGCTCGAGAATCATGGCACCGGCGCCATCGCCGAAGAGCACGCAGGTGGTGCGATCGGTCCAATCGAGGAGGCGGGTGAAGGTCTCGGCGCCTATGACGAGGGCGCGCTTGGCGAGGCCATTCTTGATGTAGCTATCGGCCGTCGTAACCGCATATACAAAGCCGGAGCAGACTGCCTGGATATCGAAGGCGAAGCCATGGTGCATGCCAAGCTTCATCTGCACGAGCGTAGCAGCCGCCGGAAAAGTGTAATCGGGCGTTGTTGTCGCGACAATGATGAGGTCGATGTCTTCGGGCGTGAGGCCGGCATTGTCGAGCGCGGCCTTGGCCGCGGCAACCGCTAGATCTGACGTGAACTCGCCTTCGGCAGCGATGTGGCGCTCCTTGATGCCGACGCGCTGCTGGATCCACTCGTCCGACGTATCGACGGTCTTGGCCAATTCGGCATTGGTGACGACGTTTTGGGGCAGGTAGCTACCGACCCCGCGCACAATGGAACGAACTCTGGTCACGCGGACTTGGCCTCGGAATCGGAAGACGGCTCGGGAGCCGCTACAGTGACAGGGAAGCGCTGCATGGTGTCGCTGATCTTGTCGATCAGGCGGCTGCGCGCCATTTCATAGGCAAGGTTGAGAGCACTCTTGTAGCCCACTTCATCCGTGCCGCCATGCGATTTTATGACGATGCCGTTGAGGCCCATGAAGACGCCACCATTGACGGTACGCGGGTCCATCTTGCGGCGCAGAGCATTGAGCGCGGACGAGGCGAAAAATGCGCCGAGCATGCTGACCCAATTGGCCTTGAGTGCCGAGCGCAAATAGGACGCGACCTGCCGGGCGGTGCCTTCGGCGGTCTTGAGCGCGACATTGCCGACAAAACCTTCGGTGACGACGACATCGACCGTGCCCTTGCCGATATCGGTGCCCTCGACAAAGCCATGATAGGTGAAGCCGGCGCCGCTGGCCTGGCTCAGGATCTTGCCGGCATCCTTGATATAGTCGAGACCCTTGGCCTCTTCCGTGCCGATATTAAGAAGGCCAACGGTCGGCGACTCGGAATCAAACAGCGCGCGGGCGAGTGCCGAACCGAGAATGGCGTAATCGACGAGCTGGCGGGCGTCGGCACCAATGGTGGCGCCCATATCGAGCACGATGATGTCGCTGCGGGTGGTCGGCCAGATGGCGGCGATGCCTGGACGGGAAATGCCTTCCATGGGGCGGAGGCAGAAGGTCGCCATCGCCATCAGCGCGCCGGTATTGCCGCCCGAAATGGCGACATCGGCCTCGCCATCCTTCACGGCCTGGATGGCCATCCACATGGACGAGACGTTCTTGCCCTTGCGCAAAGCCTGGCTGGGCTTTTCGTCCATGGCGATGACGGCTTCGCAATGACGGACAGTGCATGCAGCCTTGAGCTTGGGAAATTCTTCGAGGAGCGGATCGATCTGCTCCTTGCGCCCATGGAAGATGAAGCGGGTGTTTTTACGCTCGCGAAGGGCCAGATCGGCCCCATGGATGACTGCGCGCGGAGCGTGGTCGCCGCCCATGGCATCCACGGAAATCGTTATAGTATCGGTCATTTCAGCCCGTTTTTCGGCCCGCTTGGGCAGGCATGACAACATATCCCATCAGGGGGTCGGTGCAAGCCCCGCCGGGAAAGGTTCAACTCTTGTCCTGGTCCTTGAGCTTGGCGAGCGCAGCAAAAGGACCGCTTTCTTCGTCATCACCAATTGGTCCGAGCGCATTGAGATCTTCGCCTTCGCGCCGGGGATAGGGATCGATGGCGAGAGCAAGTATTTCAAGGAGCAGCGCCGAGAGATCGACCTCGGGACCATCGATATGGTCAGGGAAATCATCGTCTTCAAGATCGATGAAGACTTCCGAGCCGGGCGCAGGCGCCTGATGGCCATGCGGAACGGGCAGGAAGACGCGATCGACTTCTTCGTCGATATCCTGGCTGATCGGCTCAAAGGTGACGACCGAGGGCTGCGTAATGCGGGCTTTCAGCCAGCCTTGGGCGCGAAGGCCACCGCGCAAAGGCACGACGGTCAATTCGGCGACGAACCTTTCGACCGAGGTCAGCTTCATATCCCTCGCGATTTTTTCTCGCGTAGATGCATCGGCATCAACGCTCACCGAGCGCCCGGAGGCGGGGAGTTTGTCGATGCGGACGATAGCGTCAAAAAGCGGTTCCGGCTGGTCTTTCATGCGGCGGGTCCGAAAGTGATGTTTCCGGCCGAAATATCGGCAGGCTGCTGGTCGGCGAGGGTCTGGTCCTGCTCGAACATATAGTCGGCGAGGATGCGGGCGTGTTCGAGGTCCGCGCCTTCGAAAAGATTGCGCGAGAGGACACCGGCGAGCGCCTCCCGATCGTTGCGATCCATCGCTTCATTGATGGCAGCAAGAAGGCCAAAAAAGAGATTGCCCATCTTCTGAATACGTTTTGGGACTCCGAGATCGCCCACGCCCATTTCGCGCAGCGAGCGGTCCATATCCTTGAAGAAGAGATCAAACACAGCCTGGCTGAACTGACGCGTCGATTCCGTGCCGCGCATGCGGCGGAACGCCAGGGCCATGTGGAGGCTGATCATATCGAAGCGGCCAGTGACCGTATCGGGCACACCCCATTGGGCATAGAAGACTGGCTGCCGGGATTGCGCCACAATGGCATTATAGACGCCGTAAACGGCATCTGTGGCTGAGTTTTTGCGGAACAGAGACAAGATCATGGGATTGCGCTCAGCCTCGGGATGGGTCAAACACATGCATCGTTCGCCAACCCAATGTCAGCTTGCCACCGAGCCAAGTTGACAGCTAAACATTCCGGCGGCCAAGGGGCACGCGCCTTGTTGAGACGCCTATAGTCGAGAGCCATCGGGAAAGTCAAATTCATGCCCATGCGTATTGCTTCCGCTCCCATCGCACCGATCGCGGCTGCAGCCCTTCTGGCCGTGACCCTGGCGGCCTGTACGAGCAGCACATCGCTCGTGACCAAGCGGACCCAGGGCTACGAGATTTCCGATAGCGCGCTGCAGCAGATCCGCGTCGGCCAGAGCCAGGAGCTCGTGACGCTCGTGCTCGGCTCGCCACAGTCGACCAATACCTTCGGCGATCAAAGCGCCTGGTATTATGTGCAGACCAAGGTGCAGCAGACATCGTTTGGCATGACGACCGGCATGGAGCGCACGGTGCTCGCGGTCTACTTCGACAAGAACAAGAAGGTCGTCGACAAGGCAGTCTATTCGGCAGCCGACGGCAAGACGGTCGAAATCGAAAGCCGCCGTACGCCGTCCTTCGGCGAAGACCGCACGTTTATCGACCAGATACTACAGTCGTTCTGAGTTTTCTTGGATCTCCAGAATTGGAAAAGCCCCGGTGGATGTCGGGGCTTTTTGTTTTTGGGTGGTACCCACCGAACCTCCCCCTGGTCGGGGGAGGAACAAATGGAGGGTCAGGCGAAACCGAGGTTGAGGGTGTAGGTCACCGGCGATTTGGCGGTGATGTAGACGCCGTGGCCTTTGAGGGTCAGGCTGCCATTGGTCCAGCTATATTGTTCGCCGGGACGCACCTCGATGAGGCCTTTGCCATTGCCGGGGCCGAAGGTGATCTTGTCCTGGCCGAGGGTGTAGGTCCCCTGCCCTTCGATCAGATGGAAGGTGCCATCTTCGAGTGCTTCGACGCCTGACAGTTCGCCGCCTTCGCGGAAGGTGAGTTCCCAGGTCAGTTCGACATCCTCTTCGCCCGAGACGTCGAAGGCGAGATCGAATCCATTTTCGGTTTCAGTGATGGCCACGTCGGTCTTGAGATCGCGCGTCGAGACCGGGCGATTGTCGAAATCGAGCATGGAATTGAAGCGGCCATCCACGGACCGCGAAAGCGCATAGACGCCATCGGGATCGCGGCGCTCTGGGGGCATGGGAAGGTAGTAAGGGACCTTGAGCTCATTGCCGAGCGTGATGGCGCCGTTGTCGTAGCCGATGCCGTTGGAGCGGAAATGGCCCATGGAGAAGAAGTTGGGCACGAGGCGCACGGCGTCGAGGATTGCAGCGCCGTTTGTGGCGCGGAAAAATGTGGGGTTTGTCGAGAGGCCAGAGCCGACAGTGTTGAAGTACTTGCTCTCTTGCCCGTTCACATACCAATCACTGCCGCCGAAGGCGGAGGCGGTAATTTTGCCGCGGCGGATGCGGACGAGGCCTGCGGTATTGTAGTGTTTCTTGAAATCGACGAGGGCTTCCTCGCTGGCCGGGAGGGCTGCGGCGAGTTCGGGACGTTCGATGAGATCGCCAAGATAATCGCCGAGTTCAGGGGCGAATTTTTCTTCGATAAGGCGGGCCATGGCAGCAAAACGGCCATTGGTATCGAGGAGAGCCAGTTCGCGGAACTGGACGTAGAAGGATTTTAGATTGGTGCCCTGCTGATGCTGATCCTGGCGGCGGGAGTGAACGGCTTCGATTTCGCCGTTCCGGTCAGCGTGCTCGATCGAGAGTTCGAGATTTTTGCGGACATAATCGAGAAGTTCTGGCCGATCGAGGACGTGGGCAACGACGAGCAGCGAGGGATTGGTGACCTCGGAATAGTAGATCGGGCTGCGCTCGGAATAGATGCCGTCTTCGTCGATATCCATGCCTTCGGCGAGCCATTCGTCGATGCGGGCTAGGTAGGATTTATCGCCGGTGACGTGGCTGATGCGCGCGAGGGCGGCGCAGATTTTCCAGCGGTGATTGGGCGTGTGGACGCCGCCGGTCGCGAGGCCTGGGCCGGCCTTGGTCAGGATGGCGCGGATCGTGTCAGCGATGGCGGCGCTATCGGCGTGATCATCAGCCTCAAGCAGCGAGACCATGAGACCGAAATCTTCGATGAGGAAGCCGGTATCGGGCGGGGAATGGCGATTGCCGACGCTGAAGGTGCCATCGTCATGCTGCGCCTGGCTGAGCTTTTCGAGCGCCTGGCGGATGTGGGGGAGCAGGGATTCGTCGTGGTGGTATTTCGAGTCCGCCCAGACAAAGGGCGTGACGAGGCGGCGAACCTGGCGCGTCAAGCCGCGTGGGGAACCGGTCATCGCCTGGGGCTGGCCTTCGATGGTCTTTTGGACCTGGTCGTCCGCGGATTTGGTAAGAAGAGCGAGACTAGCGGTATCGGCTTCGGCTGACATGGCGGTTCCTGTAAGACCAAGGGTGATGGCGGAGCCCGCGAGCCAGCGGGACTGGGCAACGGCCTGCGTGCCGAGCGCCGCCGCGGCACCCAGGAAAAAACGGCGATTCATGATGTCCTCCTCAATGAGCGGAGGCCGGCGTTTATTATTGTACCGAAGGCTCAGCCGCTCTTGGTGATGATATGCAAATTCCACAATCGTAGATCGCGGAACAAACATTCCATCAGCCAGACGGAAACGTCAAGGCTAAGTAACCAGTTGGTGCATTGAATGCGGCTAGCGAGCTCACGGGGATTACTTTGGCGAGCCGCTTCGCCGAAGAGCTCTTGGAAAGCGGCTCTTGAGACAACGACCGTGTTTGGCGATACCGGGCTCGACGGCGCTGAAACAACAGTGAAGGCTTTTTGCACTGGGAACGAGCCGAGCGGGGTGTCCGGTCCTTCCGGAGAGAGCAGATTCACGCTGTCACCTTCAGTTACGCCGAGCGAAAATGCGACGTCGGGAGACAGCACAATGTCTTCGGCTGCAAGCTTAGCGTTCTTCGCGCTGCACTCGACGATGACGCCAACGCTCTCCGATGCCGTGCTCGCCAGCGCGTATTGTACCGGACACGGCGCCTCCGCCTGCACAGCATAGGTCAACGCCATAGTTGCGAGTGCAAGGGCAGCCGCGTGGAGCACTGTGCGGAAAGGGCTCAGGCCTTCTTTTCCATATCGACGCCGGCAGTGCGGGCGATTGAATCGAGGGCGGCGTTGACCATGCCTGAGGCGTCTTCTTCGAAGAAAGCGCGGGCAACATCGACATATTCGGTGATGACGACGCGGGGCGGGATATCGCGGCGGCGAAGCAGCTCGAAGGCAGCGGCGCGGAGGATGGCGCGGAGCGTCGAGTCTATGCGCTCCATCGGCCAATCGTCAGCCAGAGCCGTATCGATAGCGGGGTCGATTTCGAGCTGATTTTTGGTAACGCCACGAACGATCTGGCTGAAAAAATCTGCGTCGGCCGGGAGATATTGCTCGCCTTCGATCTCGCGGCCGAGATGGAAGGCGCCGAACTGGGCGAGCGTATCTTCAAGCGTCTGGCGGCCCACATCCATTTGATAAAGCGCCTGCACGGCGGCAAGGCGTGCAGCACCGCGCTGATTGGCGCTGCGTGCGGTCTGGGGTACGGGCTTCTGCGTGTCGTTCATACTATGCGTTCAACTTTGCCTTGAGAGCGGCGAGAGCGAGGGCGGCGCGGGCAGCATCGCCGCCACGGTCGCCATCATTGGTGCGGGCGCGGGCCCAGGCCTGACCTTCATTCTCGACGGTAAGAATGCCGATGCCGAGAGGCAATGCATCGACGACGGCCAATTCGGCCAGCGCACGAATGCTCTCGCTGGCAACAGCGACGTAATGATTGGACTGGCCGCGGATGACACAGCCGAGGGCGACGAAGCCGTCATATCGTTCGGTTTCGAGCGCCATGGCGACGCCCACCGGAACTTCCATGGCGCCGGGGACGGCAATGACGTCGTAGGTCGCGCCAGCGGCGGTCAGCGCAGCAACGGCACCCGACTTCATTTCATCGGCAATGCCGGGATAAGCCCTACCCTCGACGATGAGGAAGTGGAGCCCAACTGCGGCATTGGCCTCGATGGGGAAACGTTCGCCGTAAGAATCCATTGCCGTCATCCTAAAACTTGCCAGCCAATCCCTTAGTCCCCCGGGCGAGTCCGCGCAACTGCAGGACTCCGGTGGGGAACTCAATCATCTTCGGGAGGCGGCGTATTGGCGTCGGCATCGAGGGTAGCAAGGAAATCCCGGAAATCGTCGGGACCGGCAAAGTTCTTGTAGACCGAAGCAAAGCGAACGAAGGCGACGTCATCGAGCCCCTTGAGCCCCTCCATGACATATTCGCCGATCTGATCCGAGGTGATTTCCACATCGCCAAGGCTTTCGAGCTGGCGGACGATGCCCGAAATCATGCGCTCGACGCGTTCGGGATCGACGGAGCGTTTGCGCAGCGCTGTATTGACCGAGCGGGTGAGTTTTTCGCGATCGAAGGGGACTTTTCGGCCGGTTTTCTTGACCACGGTCAGATCGCGCAACTGCACGCGCTCGAATGTGGTGAAGCGGCCGCCGCAGGCATTGCACACGCGGCGACGGCGGATAGCGCCCGAATCTTCAGTCGGGCGGCTATCCTTCACCTGGGTATCGTCATTGCCACAATAGGGGCAGCGCATTGGCTCTATGTCCTCTCATGGCAAAGAAGGGTTCCCGCTTGCGCGGGAATGACGAAGGGTGTTTTACCCGTAGATCGGGAAGCGGTCGGTCAGGGCTTTTACCTTGGCGCGGACTTCGGCTTCGACGGCACCATTGTTGTCGTCGCCATTGGTCTTAAGGCCATCGAGCACTTCGATGATCAGCTCGCCAATGGTCTGGAACTCGGCCGTGCCAAACCCGCGCGTCGTGCCCGCCGGAGTGCCGAGGCGGATGCCCGAGGTGATCGCCGGCTTTTCCGGATCGAAAGGCACGGCATTCTTGTTGCAGGTGATATGCGCGCGGCCGAGGGCATTTTCGGTCGCCTTGCCGGTGAGGCCCTTGGGACGGAGATCGACCAGCATTAGATGATTGTCGGTGCCGCCCGAAACGATATCGACGCCGCCCTTGACGAGGGTTTCGGCAAGAACCTGAGCATTGGCAACGACCTGAGCAGCGTATTGCTTGAACTCAGGCTGGAGCGCTTCCTTGAAGGCCACGGCCTTGGCCGCGATGACATGCATCAGCGGGCCGCCCTGGATGCCCGGGAAAATGGCCGAATTGATCTTCTTGGCGATGTCTTCATCGTTGGTAAGGATCAGGCCGCCACGCGGACCACGGAGGGTCTTGTGGGTGGTGGTCGATGCGACATGCGCATGGGGGAACGGGCTCGGATAAGCGCCGCCGGCAACGAGACCGGCCACGTGGGCCATATCGACGAACAGGATTGCGCCGACTTCGTCAGCGATCTGGCGGAACTCGGCCCAATCCATGACGCGCGAATAGGCCGAGAAACCGGCGACGATCATCTTGGGCTTGTGCTCGCGCGCGAGCTGTCGGACCTGGTCCATATCCACGCGACCATCCTGCTTGCGGAGGCCATATTGGATGGCGTTGAACCACTTGCCGGACTGGTTGGGCTTGGCGCCATGGGTCAAGTGACCACCGGCGTCGAGCGACATGCCGAGGATGGTATCACCCGGCTGGATCAGGGCCTGGTAAACACCCTGGTTAGCCTGGGAGCCGGAATTGGGCTGGACGTTGGCGAATGCAACGCCGAAGAGCTGCTTGGCGCGCTCGATCGCGAGGGTTTCGGCAACGTCGACATATTGGCAGCCGCCATAGTAGCGCTTGCCGGGATAGCCTTCGGCATACTTGTTGGTCAGCACCGAACCCTGAGCTTCGAGCACAGCCTGCGAGACGATGTTTTCCGAAGCGATCAGCTCGATTTCGTTCTGCTGGCGACCCAGTTCGTCCTGGATGGCCCGTGCGAGATCGGGATCCGTCTCGGCCACTGCGGCAGAGAAGAAATGCGGAAAGAGCGGAGTTGACGTTGCAGCGCTCATGGGAAGACTTCCTCAAAAAGGATCAGGTTGGCCGGCATGGCGGTGCCCATATCACGTCGAATGGCGCAAATAAAAGGACGGACAGACGGAATCGGGTGCATGGGGGCTCCCTTGATCGCGGATGGGTGCCCAGGCGAGCGGCTTCACAGAGGTTCGCGTTCCCCGGTGGTTGCCCACCTTTTCTCGCCAGTCGCGCGAACGGCACCCTTATGCCGCAAATGGGCGCCGGGGAAAAGAGGGCGCGTCACTCAACTGGGTGAAAGCACATATGAGGTGTTCATTATTTAGGCATCTCGCAACCAGTCGACAGGTCTCGACATTGTTTGCGCAAGGATCTTGTGGGCTGCGGCCCGGGAGTTGAGAAATGATGAACCTTGCACGTATCGTGAGTGGTGTGGCCCTGGGTGGCATGGCGATGCTGAGCGCCGCTGCCCCGACGCAGGCGCAATCGGTCAATCTAAGCTTTGGCCAGCGCTATCAGGTCGTTGAGACCTATTGCGACCGCAACCCATGGGACCGCGATTGCCGCGGCTTCTACAATGGTGGTTGGGACGATCGCGACTACTATAATTTCTACAATACCCGCCGCTCGTCGATCGACAATATCTCGGCCGGCATCTTCGGGATCGCTTTTGGTGCAGCGCTTGGCTCGATCATTGCCAATGGCGCGGCCAACAATAATCGCGGCGACGTGGTCGTCTATCGCGAAGGTAATGGCGGCGGCAACGTCAATGCGTGCTACGCCCGCTATAAATCCTATGATGAGCGGACCAATACCTATCTCGGCTATGATGGCATCCGCCACCAGTGCCGTCTTTGATTTCAGAGTAGCGCCGAGACCTTTGTGGTCTCAGGCATAACGTCCTGATGAACGCGGCGGCGGCGGGGGCTCGGTTTCACCGAGTTTCCGCCGAAGCTTTGCGAGGGCCAAGCGTTCCATGTGAATGCGGGCAGCGTTGACCGGCGTGATGACGAAAACTTCCGTGCCGGTTTCTTCGTCGATGGCGGCGACACGCATCACCTGCCCCATCTGCACAAATTCGAAGAGAACCTCGCCCGCCATGGGACCTCCATTGATGGATGGAGTTTAGCAGGGATTTTCAGGCGGGGGAGTCGGAATAGATGGGACCGGCTGGCCGCATCGATGATCATCGATCAGCATCAACTCCCTCCGCCCACCTACGGCGTCATTCCCGCGAAAGCGGGAATCCATCTACGGGACCAAAGATTCCCGCTTTCGCGGGAATGACGCCGAGAATGAGGGGAGAATACTCAAAAACAAAAATCCCCGCTTTCGCGGGGATTTTTCGTATTTTAAGGGCTTAACGCTTACGCATCAAAGCTCACTTTGCCCTGCTCGTCGAACTTGTAGACGTCGTCGCGGAAGCTGACGGTGCCCTGACGGTTGGCCCAGGCGGTGATATAGGTCGTGTGAATCGGCACGCGGGCCTTGCACTCGACGTCGAGACGTTCAAGCGCTTCAAAGGTCGAGTCGACCTTGGTCTGGTCCCAATCGCCATTGTCGCGCAGCAGCCAATTGACCAACTGATTGACGCCATCGACGCGAACGCAGCCGGAAGAGTGGAAACGAGCGTTTTCGCCGAAGAGGGCCTTGGACGGGGTGTCGTGCAGGTAGCAATCGTAGGGATTGTAGAAATTGATCTTGCAGTGACCCATGGAATTGGCCGCGCCAGGTTCCTGGCGATACATGTAATTCACCTGCTGATCGGTGATGGCAGCCCAGTTGATCGTCGAGGGATCAACCTTCTGACCCGAGCCGTCATAAATGAAAATGTTCTGTTCAGTCAGGTAGTTGGGGTTTTCCATCATGTACTTGGTCAGGTCCTGACGGACCAGCGACTTGGGCACATGCCAATAGGGGTTGAAGTTGATCTGGCTGATCTTGCTCGCCATGATCGGGGTGGCGCGCTCGACGCGGCCGACCACCGCGGTGTGGCGCTGCTCGACCATGCCGTCATTCACCGCTTCGATGGTCGCAGCCGGAATGTTGACGACAACATAGCGCGGGTTGAGGTTCGCGGCCATGCTCTGGACGCGCGTGTAGTTGAGGTAAAGCTGCTGCAGGCGCTGCTGAGCCGGCACGGACATTGCGTACCAAGTGGCTTCGTCGACCTGGCCGGTTACGACGAGACCATGGCGGGCCTGGAAAGCGCGGACGCCAGCATCGGTCTGTTCATCGAAGACGTCGTTGACGTTTTCAACGAGCGCCATATCGCCCGAAGAAATCAAACGACGCTTGAGGGCAACGGCGGCGCGCGAAGACTTACCGAAGTTGAGGCCATAGGCTTCCTGCGGGATCTCTTCCCAGCCGCCGGCTGCGACGAATGGCTCGTATTGCGAGATGGCGAGCTGCAGGTTGTAGACCGTGTCGAACGACAGGATCGGCTCGTTTGTCGAAATGAGGGCTTCGGCAGCGGCGGTTGCCCCGCCCTTGGCAGCGTCGCCCAACACGCGATCGCGCGAGAACATGCCCCACATCGACTCGCTTTCCTGCGCCCGTGCCAAAGTCGGCAGCACTGCGGACGCGCCAACGAATGTCATGGATTGAAGAAAGGAACGTCGATTTACCCGCATATCGGTACCTCAGAAAAAGTCGCTCGCCACGTTATGGCGCGATATCACTGCTGAGGCGGATTACACAACGGCTCTCAACGCCTTGTGAACCACGCTCGGCTCAACCTTGAATTAGCGAAAAATGGTTTAAAACCAGCAAAAATCGCTGCGCCCGGTTTGCGGCACAAATAAGAAAACGCCGGCTTGCGGCCGGCGTCTCTGCAAAGAGTGTGGCGTGGAGGCAACACATACCTACACCCGCATGCTATTTTCTTGATTCTGTGGCGCCCTGCCCCGCCCCGCGCTTTGAGGCGGTGACGGAGGCAAATCGCTTCGGACGGCTACCGGATCAGAGCTTGTAGAGGATCTGGTCGACCCAGAAGCGCTCTAGACGGGCCAGTGCCTTATTGAGGTTGTCGAACTCTTCGTCGCCGAGCCCACCGACCTTGTCGATGGACTTGAGGTGACGATCATAGAGTTCGTCGATGACTTCCGCGACTTCCTCGCCCTTGGGGGTGAGGCGGATGCGGACCGAGCGACGATCGGTCCGCGAACGTTCCTGGAAGATGTAGCCGGTTTCGACCAGCTTCTTGAGATTGTAGGAGACGTTCGAACCGAGGTAGTAACCGCGCGAACGCAGTTCGCCGGCGGTCAATTCGCTATCGCCGATGTTGAACATCAGCAGCGCCTGGACCGGGTTGATATCATCCCAGCCCATACGGTCAAACTCGTCCTTGATCAGATCGAGCAGACGGCGGTGCAGACGCTCCACGCGGGAGACGGCTTCGAGATAAAGGGGCTTCAGACTTTCCGGACGGTTCGGAACTAGGGTCTCAGCTGCGTTCGACTTGATTGCCATTTTTTGCCTCACTGTTTTTATCTGCGTGCGATTTTTCGCATCTCATGAGGCCAAACTACGACGGCCGGACTAAGATCCACCTAAGCAGCACGCTTAATGTCATCTTACTGGAAAGCAATGAGAATTTGGCTTAACGGATCGTCACACCGGTGCATAAAGTTGTAACCTTTCCGGGGCGTAAACGGCTTTGACACAGGGTTGGGGCTGTTAGCGCGTTGGGCAGAAGTAGGGTCTTCGCGCAGACGGGCCGCGTATCAGGCGCCCCTCTTTGCCTCATCGCAGCCACCTCGGACGGTTACCGTGATCCCAGCGATTTGAGCCGAATTGGCAGGCTAAGATTCAGTCCGCTGCCTGGGCGCGGGTGAAGCGGAAGCTGAGGGCAAAAATCACGAGAATGGCGACCAGCAGTATGACGCGGACGGCAAAGCCTGGAGCGGACATGTGGATATCGCCATTGCCGGCGAGATAAAGCGCGAGTTCGGCCGTGGTCGATCCAACGAGAAGCACGGCGCCCCAACTAGCCTTGAGCCAGAGCCCAACGCCCGCGAAAAGGCGCGAGAGCGAAAAGATCGCGAGAAATACAAAGCCCGATGAGCCAAGGACGGCGACGGGGCTGGTCGCACCAGAGTTGATGCCGAGAAGGCGCCCGGCATCGCTGAGCCCCAGAGCGAGGCTGAGGAGTGCGGTGATGCGGAGATAAAGACCGAGTTGGGGTGACTTGAACGACATGGCTTCTTACTATGCCATGGGACGGGGCTGCGACAAGCGGCGGCTTGGAGGCGATCACTCCGACTGTTATGACGCCCAAAGCCAAAGTGATTGTTGCCCCCTCCCAGCCGCCCCCATCAAGGCGGAGGTGTCACCGAATTCGCTAGTGCGAATTCGGTTGGGTCCGGTGGATGCCGCAATCACGTAGCAAGGAATGAAAGAATGAGCGAAAGCTGGCCCAAACACGATATGTCCTTCCTCGCAGGCCGCAGGCCGCGGCGGTTGCGGCGGACGGAGTGGAGCCGGAACATGATGCGCGAGACGGAGCTCTTGCCGCGTGACCTGATCTGGCCGCTCTTTGCGATCGAGGGGCAGAACGAGCGGACGCAGATCAAGACCATGCCAGGCGTGGAGCGGCTTTCGATCGATCTCCTGGTTGAGGCGGCGAAGGCCGCACGCGATGCAGGCATTCCAGCGCTGGCGATTTTCCCCAATACGCCAGATCACCTGCGCAGCGAGAATGGGGCCGAGGCCTATAATCCGGACAATCTGATGTGCCGGGCGCTGACGGCGATCAAGTCCGCTGTGCCCGAGATCGGGCTGATTGCCGATGTGGCGCTCGACGAATATTCGAGCGACGGCCAGGATGGTCTGGTGCGGGACGGTCATGTCCTCAACGATGAGACCGTGGCGGCGATGGTCAAATCGGCGCTGGTGCAGGCCAAGGCGGGCGCCGATATCATCGCGCCATCCGACATGATGGATGGGCGCGTTTCCGCTATCCGCACTGCGCTTGATGCCAATGGCTTCGAGGACGTGCAGATCATGTCATATGCGGCCAAATATGCGTCCTGCTATTATGGGCCATTCCGCGAAGCCGTTGGATCGGGAAGCCGATTGCGCGGCGATAAGCTTACTTATCAGATGGACTATGCCAATTCGGACGAGGCGCTGCGCGAGATCGAGCAGGATATCGCCGAGGGCGCCGACAGCGTCATGATCAAGCCGGGCCTGCCCTATCTCGATATCGTGCGGCGGACAAAGGACGCCTTCAACGTGCCGATCTACGTTTATCAGGTGAGCGGGGAATATGCGATGATCGAGCTGGCTGGGGCGGCCGGCGCAATCAACCGCGACGCGGCAGTGCTCGAAAGCCTTTGGGCGTTCAAGCGCGCCGGCGCCAACGGCATCCTCACCTATTATGCGCTCGAAATGGCGCGAAAGCTTGGGCGCTAAACCGACTCTTCCGGCGCGGCTGCAACTTCTTCCTTGGCGCGCGGGCTGCGGCGGCGCGCCATGGTCGCGCTGACGACGCCACCGCAGGCAACGAACGCGATGCCGATCAGCGCGATCGAATCCGGGGCGTGGCCGAAGACAAGCCAGCCGAGCAGCGTTGCCCAGCCCAAGTGCAGATAGTTCATCGGCGCGAGAATGGCGGCGGGTGCATAGCGATAGGACTGCGTAAAGAGATAATGGCCCAGCCAGGCGGACACGCCGAGGCTGAGGAAGAGCACGATCTGCAATTGCGTGGGCGCAACGCCATAGAGTGTCCAGGGGAGAAGGATACCGAAGGCGATGGCGCCGATCAGCGCTGTATAAAACAGCATGGTGATGGTGCGCTCGGTGCGGGCGAGGACGCGCGACAGCATGTTGTAGGCGACCGACACGACGACATTGCCGAGCGCAAAGGCAACGCCGAGCGGATCAAGCCCGCCGCCGGGACGCGCGATGAGCATCACGCCACCAAAGCCGAGCGCTGCTGCGAGCCAGGCAGCGGACCCAACCTTTTCATGAAGGATCGGGCCGGAGAGCAGGATGACTAGAACGGGAATGATGTAAACGATCGCCGTCGTCTCGGGGACCGGCATGCGTTGCAGCGCAAAGCCCATCAGGAGAGACGCCACCGCGAGGCAGGCACCGCGGATGAGGACGAGACCGGTGCGCGTGGTTTTCACCATCTGCCGGCCGCGGAACGGCGCGACGATAGCCAGCATCAGAAGTGTATGAGTGATGTAGCGAATGGCCGTGACCAGCGGCACGTTATATTCAGTGACCAGCAGTTTGTTGGTCGTGTCGTTGAGGGCGAAAAGCATCGTTGCCCCGATGATCAGGGCAAGGCCGCGCAATGGCTGATCGGTCAGCGGCGCGGGGGACGCAGAAGTGGTCGACATGGTTTGGTCCGGGGCGGCGAGCGCAAGGGGGCGACTCGCAAATGGCGGGATTGGGTCGACAATAAGCACCGTGCCCCGCCAAGCCTAGCGGTAATCTTGCTGACAGGCAGGGCCTAAGCTGCTTTGCGGCTAACGACCAGGCCGACTTCCTTGGTGACGTCGACGGCACCGTTGCCGGCGTCGAACGCGGAATGAATTGCAGCGCGGAAGGCGGCTTGCTGATCGGGCGGCGCGGTATCGCCGGGCGGATATGAAGTCATGGCGAGGTAGACGACTTCGGGATCAGTGACGCGCATGGTCGCAGGGTAGATCTTGAGCTCGGCATTGCCGAACTGGGCTTTCAGAAGATGCTCGGCGCGGTCGAGGCCGAAGGCGTCGCCAGCGGGATCGTGCGGGGCGCTGCCAAAGACGGTGGTCAGGGCATAGAGTTCGGCCATGTTGTTGCGGCCATTGGTGGTGACGAGGAGCGTCCCGCCTGGTTTGAGGACGCGATGGAACTCGGCGATGGCGGCGGCTTGGTCTTTCACATGGTAGAGCATGTGCATGGCGATGAGAGCATCACAGCTTTCATCGGCAAAGGGCAGGCTTGTGGCGTCACCGACCTGGGTGGAGATGCTCGCGAAGGGTAGCGCGCGGCAGCGGGTTTCGGCTTCGGCCACCATGCCGGGGGATTGATCGAACAGTGTCACATCGAGGCCATTTGGGAGCACCGACACGGCCTCCTGCCAGAACCAGGCTGGGCCGCAGCCAATGTCGAGGATTTTGGCGCCGGTAGAGACCGAAACATGTTGGGCAACCCAGGTGAACCATGGGACCTCCGCTTTGCTGAAGCCACCGGAGAGGCGAGCGCGGGCGGCCAGCTTTTCGCTGTCGGAATATTGGCGATCCATGCCTTGGGTGATCTGGCTCATCGCGCCCTCCTCGTTTTTGAAAGGATAGGATGCTCGGGCGAGCATGTCACCCTTGGCGGAGGCGGTTCCTTTTCTGTGCCTTGGGTCTTGCATTGCGGCGCAGGCGTGACAATTTCTGGACCATGACCCAGGACCATGTTCGCCCCTATCTCCCAGACCCCGCAAATGCCCCCGAATTGTTCGAAGGCGTGCTGACGCGACGCGTCATGGCTTACTTCATCGACCTGATGATCATGGGGGCGCTGGTGCTGGCGGCGCTGATGATTGGCGGGGTGCTTGGCTTCTTCACGCTGGGGCTGGCCTGGATCGCCTTGCCGGCGGTGATTCCCGGCGCCATCGTGCTTTATTATGCTGCAACGCTCGGGTCATCGCGACGAGCGACCGTCGGCATGCAGATGATGGATATCGTTTTGACGCCGACGCGGGGGCAGCCACTCGATGGCTGGATGGCTATTTTCCACGCGCTGCTCTTTTGGGTAAGCTTCTGGATTTCCTGGCCTATTTCGCTGCTGTTTGCGCTTTTCACGCCCCGGCGGCAGATGATCCATGACCTGGTCGTCGGCACGCTGATGGTGCGTCGATCGCCCATGGTGCGGCGTTGGGGCGGTGCGAGAGGCACGGCCTTTTCGTGAACATTGCGAGGCGGCTGCTCTAAGGCTAGTATCGTCTGATTGCAGCAACGGGTCGTAGATGACCGACCAATCACCAGAGACAACGCAGCTTTTTTTGACTGCAGCCATGCCGTGCCCCTATTTGCCGGGCCACATGGAGCGGAAGCTCTTTACCCATTTGAGCGGGCGACGCGCTTCGGCGCTGCATCATGTGCTCAGCGACAATGGGTTTCGCCGCAGCCAGAACCTGATTTATCGGCCGGCCTGCGAGGGCTGCAATGCCTGCCAATCCGTGCGGATTGTGGCTGGCGAATTTGCGGCATCGAGCCGGTTTCGACGCGTGTTGCGGAACAATGAGGATCTGTCCGTTACCGTCCGGCAGACGACCGCCACCACCGAGCAATATGAGCTTTTCCGACGCTATCTCGAATCCCGGCACGCGGGCGGCGGGATGACGCAGATGTCCTATCAGGACTATGAGTACATGGTGGAAGACACGCCAGTACAATCCATCCTGGTTGAATATCGTCTTCGCGACCATCCTGACGAGCAATTGGTCGCGGTGGCGCTCACCGATGTGATGCACGATGGGCTATCTATGGTCTATTCGTTCTATGACCCGGAACTGGCACATCGCAGCCTCGGGACTTTTCTTATTCTCGACCACATCGCGCAGGTGCGCTCCTCGGCGCTGAACTACGTCTATCTTGGCTATTGGGTGAAGAACTCGCCCAAGATGGCCTATAAGGCGCAGTATCGGCCGCTGGAAGTGCAGCGCGGCCATGCCGGCTGGTGTCGGGTCGAGGATTGATACGACCGGCGTTTGCCGGTCACACAACCATATCGAACACGATCAGACCATCACGGCCGCCTTCGAGTGCCGCGACGAGTTTTGAGCCTGCGGCCTTATGGTCGGGGTGGACGAGGTAGGCGTCACGGGCCGCCTCATCCTCAAAATCCATGGTGAAGCCATCGACGAAGCCTTGGTGGACGCCTTCGGGTGACACATTGTGGCCGGCGGACATGGCGAGAAATCCGGGAACGACTTCACGCAATGATTCAAGTTCAGCGTAAAGCGCGGCGCGCTGCTCTTGCGTTACTTCAGGACGGAAACGGACGAGAACGCAGTGGCGGATCATTTTCGTGAGTCCTTGGAAGGGGTTGGGGTGGGAGCTTCATAAGCTTGTTGGTAATCCACCGCGCGTCATCCCGGCCTCGAGCCGGGATCCATCTTGAAATCTCAGGATGGGCCCGGCTTTCGCCGGGGTGACAAGCGGTGGTCCGTGATGAGCACGTCCGGCCCTCGAGCATAGCTCTCCGGGCGTTCGGGCCTAAAATTGCTCCACTGGAGCAATTTTGCGCTGCGCGCTCGCCCCTCACCCAACAAACTTATTGTTCTTCGGGAAGCCAGTCGGGGGCTGGCGGCCGGCGGTGGCGCGGTCGCTGAGCCAGTCGGTGAGTTCTTCGGTGGGCTTGGAATAGGTGCGGCCGGACGAGTCGGTCCAGGTGAGGCCATCGGCGGCGTAGAAGGTCTTGATGTCGGAGATGCCGCCATCCTTGTAGCGCTGCAGACGGACGCCCTTGCCGCGGCTCATGGTGGCGAGTTGGGCCATGGGAAAGACCAGAAGCTTGCGGTTTTCGCCAATGGTGGCGACGCGGTCGCCGTCGCAGGGGACGATGAGGCGCGCTTCTTCGGGTAGCGAGACGTTGAGGATCTGCTTGCCCTTGCGGGTATTGGCGATGAGGTCGTCTTCGGGAACGATGAAGCCATAACCGGCCGAGGAGGCGATGATGCGCTTGGCGCCGGGCTTGTAGACGAAGAGCGCAACGATATCCTGGCCTTCTTCCATATCGACCATGATGCGCACCGGCTCGCCCTGGCCGCGGCCGCCGGGAAGCTTGTCAGCGCCAAGGGTATAGACCTTTCCGCCCGTCGTCAGCATCAGAAGCTTGTCGGTGGTCTCGCAATTGAGTGCGAGTTTCAGGCGATCGCCGGTCTTGAAGCCCTTTTCGTCGGCCGGCGCATTGTGCCCCTTGGGCGCGCGGATCCAGCCTTTTTCCGAGAGGATGACGGTGACCGGCTCGCGCTCGATGAAGGCTTCGGTGATTTCGGCAGCATCGGCGGTTGGGGCGTCGAAATAGATGGTGCGGCGGGCGCCGAGGGCGTGAGGCGTCGTGCCATCGGCTTCGAAAAGCGGATAGGCCTTTTTCAGCGCTTCGACTTGCTTGGCGATTTCGCCCCACTGCTTCTTTTCGGAGGCCAGCAGCGCTTCGAGCTTGCCCTTTTCGGCCGTGAGGTTCGTGTGCTCCTTGCGGAGTTCGATTTCCTCGAGCTTGCGGAGGGACCGCAAGCGCATGTTGAGGATAGCTTCAGCCTGATTGTCCGTCAGGTCGAAGGTCGCCATCAGGCTCTTTTTGGCATCGTCCTCTTCGCGGATGATGCGGATCACCTCGTCGAGGTTGAGATAGGCGACGATGTAGCCCTCGAGCACTTCGAGGCGATTGGCGATCTGTTCGAGACGGTGCTCGGAGCGGCGGACGAGAACGATCTTGCGGTGATCGAGCCAGGCGCGCAACGCATCGGCAAGGCTCATGACCTTGGGCGTCGTGCCCTTGTCGAGAACGTTGAGATTGAGCGGGAAGCGCAGTTCGAGCTCGGTGAGCTTGAAGAGCTGTTCCATGAGAATGACGGCATCGACCGTGCCGGCGCGCGGTTCGAGGACGAGACGGATGTCATCGGCGCTCTCGTCGCGTACGTCTTTCAGCAGCGGCAGCTTCTTGGCGAGGAGCAGCTCGGCGATCTTTTCGACGAGGCGGGATTTTTGTACGCCATAGGGGATCTGGGTGACGACGATCTGATAGACGCCCCTGCCCTTTTCTTCCTTGGACCAGACGGCACGATGGCGGAAGGCGCCGCGGCCGGTTTCGTAGGAAAGGACGATGGAGGAGCGGGATTCGACCAGATGCCCGCCGGTCGGAAAATCGGGGCCACGGACGAGGTCGTCCATGCTAGGCGGGGCCGAGAGATCGGCGTGGATCAGCTCTTCGGTCGTTGCCGCGGGATTGTGGATGAGCTTGAGCGCGGCATTGCAGAGTTCGACGACGTTGTGCGGGGGCACCGAAGTCGCCATGCCGACGGCAATGCCGGTCGAGCCATTGGCGAGCAGGTTCGGAAAGTTCGAGGGGAGAACGACAGGCTCTTCGTCTTCGCCGTCATAGGTCGGGCGGAAGTCGATGGCGTTCTCGGTAATGCCTTCGAGAAGGCGCATCGAGACTTCGGTCATGCGGGATTCGGTGTAGCGCATGGCCGCGGCGCTATCGCCGTCGATATTGCCGAAATTACCCTGACCGTCGACGAGCGGGTAGCGCAGCGCAAAATCCTGCGCGAGGCGCACGAGGGCATCGTAGATCGACTGGTCGCCGTGGGGGTGGAACTTACCGATCACGTCGCCGACGATACGGGCGGACTTCTTGTAGCCCTGGCCGGGGTCGAGGCGCAGCAGGCGCATGGCGTGAATGATGCGGCGATGGACCGGTTTAAGGCCATCGCGCGCGTCCGGCAGGGCACGCTGCGTGATCGTCGAGAGGGCGTAGCTCAGATACCGTTCTTCGAGCGCCTGCTTGAGATCGACGATGCGCTGATCATCGGGTGGTGGCAGGGTATCGGCGTCGGACATGCGGTGCTCAGGTTCATGGAGAACGAATCAGGAAGACAGTATAGCGGGCGCGCGGGAAAGGGACAGGAAAGGCGCGGATTTCTTGGGGATTTCTGCCATTGGTTGCTCTGCAATGCACGGCGCCGCGATCTTGCTTCTTCCCTTGTGGGAGTAGGTGCCCTGAAGGAGCGCATGAGGGTATACGATTTTTCTATGAGTGCGGCGCGTGGGGAGAGAACCCCTCACCCTGGAATTTCTTCTGAACGAAGAAATTCCTGTCCCTCTCCCTCAAGGGGCGAGGGTAGTCAGTGGCTCTCCCGGCTTAGCAACGCCACCAAGGCATCCCGAATGGCCGGTTGCTCCATGCCTCGGGCCGCCCACACATGCCGGTCTAGGAAATAGCTCGTCAGGCGGAAGGCGTTGCGGAGGTCGTCGGGGGAGGCGTTGCCGCGGGCGTTGAGGAAACTGGGGAGTGGCAGGAGGCGGTCGCGATAGGGTTCGGCGGCGGCGCGGGAGACGGCTCGGCCGGATTTGGGGGAGACATGAGTCAGGTCGGTGGTGGCGCCGGTCGAAGCGCAGCTGGAGAGATCGAGGCCGAAGCCGAGTTCTTCGAGCAGGTTGAGTTCAAAGCGCGCCAGCGCGACGCCATCGGGCGGATGGTCGAGCAGCGACAGGGCCTGGCCCAGCAAGCGGTCGTGGGGATCGCGCTCGGGCAGGAGGCGCAGGTGCTCGCAGACCAGTTGGGCGAGATAGAGCCGGGTCCGGTCGGTCATGAGGTCGGCGGCGCGGCCGCGCATCAGTTCGACGGTGAAGGTGCCCAATTGGTCTTCGAGCCGGGCGCGCCAGGTGAGTTGGATCGTGTTGCCGACCTGCAGGGTCGGGGCGAGCTTTGACGAGCGGCCGCCGCGCACAAGGCCGACATTACGGCCGCGCCCGGCGACCATGGCCTCGATAATAAGGCTGGTCTCGCCATGGCGGCGGACGCCTATGAGAAGGGCTTCACCGGTCCATTCCATATGGGCTCGCTACCGTGCCAAACGCCGGTCGAGGAGGACCATCAGGGCGCCGGCCGCGAGATAGGCCACGGTGATGACAATCACCGTCATCGTGACCTGCGGGATGCCATACTTAACGTAGTCGATGAACGGATAGGCGAAGTGGCCTTGGGCCGCGCCGCGGACGAGGGCGTAAAGGAGGTAGGCGATCGGATAGATCGCCCAGACGAGCGGATCGCGCATGTCGAGCGCGCTGCGCCGGACCCAGAACAGCCAGAATATCGGGACCAAGACCGGGGTAACCATGTGCAGCAGCACGTTGGCGACGGCCGCGCCTGCCGTAAGTTCGACAAGGCCGTGCAGCAGCAGGGCATAGATGACGCCGACCAAGGCAATGTTTATGGTGACGAAACCGAGGAGGCGCGGCCCCACGCCACCCTTGCGGAGGGCGTGGAGCGTGAAGGCCAGGGCCACGATCAGATTGGTCGTAACGGTGAAATAGTCGGCCAGCACCCAGAGCCCGCCAAGGAGCGAGCCGCTCAGGCGCCATTGGGCTCCGATGTGAATGCCGAGACCCACCCAGGCTATGGCGGCAATCACCGAGGAAAATAGCCTTACAACCGTAGCTGTCCGCATGCTTTCCTCGCGTTCGCCTTACTTTTTCTCGTGGGGAAATTCGAGGCCCATTTCCTGATAGCGCTCGGGGTCGTCTGCCCACTTTTCGCGGACTTTGACGAAGAGGAAGAGGTGGATCGGCACCTCATACATTTCCATCAGTTCCTTGCGGGCCTCCGCGCCGATCGCCTTGATGGTCTGGCCGCCGGCGCCAAGGACGATCTTCTTGTGACTTTCGCGAGCAAGATAGACCACCTGGTCGATCTTGTAGGAGCCATCTTTCTGGATCTTGAAACTCTCGGTCTCGACGGTCGAGGTATAGGGGATCTCGTCGTGAACGCGAAGGAAGAGCTTTTCGCGGGTCACTTCGGCGGCGGTGATGGCCATGGTGAGATCGGTGAGGTGATCTTCCGGGAAATGCCAGGGGCCGGGCGGCACGTGCTTGACGCACCAATCGATGAAATCGGTGACACCATCACCTTTGAGCGCTGAGAGCATGAAGGTGGCTTCGAAACGGAGACGCTCGTTGAGGTCCTGCGAAAGTTGGAGGAGCTTTTCGCGCTTAACCTGATCGATCTTGTTGAGAATCAGGACTTTTGGGTGCGGGATGTTATCGAGCCCTTCGATCAGAAGCTCGATATCGGGCGTGAGGCCGCGGTCGGCGTCGATGAGGAAGGCGACGATATCGGCATCCCCTGCCCCGCCCCAGGCGCTATCGACCATGGCGCGATCGAGCCGACGCTTGGGTGTGAAGACGCCGGGGGTATCGACGAAGACGAGCTGGGTCTGATCGAGCGTCAGGACGCCACGGACCTGGCTGCGAGTGGTCTGCGCCTTGTGCGTGACGATCGAGACCTTAGTGCCGACCAGCGAATTGAGCAGCGTCGACTTGCCGGCATTTGGTGCACCGACCAGAGCAATGAATCCGCAGGCGGTGTTGGCGAGATCGACGGGCGCGATTGGGTCGGTCATGAACGGTCCTTCCAAACATTCTGGCGCTTGAGGAAATCTTCGGCGGCCTTGTGTTCGGCTATTTTCTTGGATGGGCCAGTCGCCGAAATCCGCTCGAAACCGGCGAGATCTATGGCGATGGTGAATTCGGGAGCGTGGTCGGGGCCGGTGCGTTCGACGAGCGCATAGGTTGGCGGCTCGAGGCCGCGGGCCTGAGCCCATTCTTGCAGCGTGGTCTTGGCGTCGGCGCGATGGGTCTGGCCTTCGCCGATAAATTCTTCGAAATGCTTGCGCACGAAGTCCGCGGCGGGGTCGAGGCCACCGTCGAGAAAAATCGCGCCGATGATGGCTTCGGTGACGTCGCCGAGAATGGCTTCCTTTTCGGCGCCGCCGGTGCGGGCTTCGCTTTCGCCAAGGATCATTTCCGGCCCGAGATTGAGCTGGCGGGCAATGATAGCGCAGGTTTCCTTGCGGACGAGCGTATTGAGCGTGCGGCTCAGTTCGCCCTCATTGGCCCTGGGGAAGCGGGCATAGAGCATGTCCGCCACGACGAGGCCGAGGACGCGATCGCCCAGGAACTCGAGCCGCTGATAGGAGCGTTCGACGCGCTTGCCCGGCGAAACGGCGCTCGAATGGGTCAAGGCGCGCGAGAGAAGGTCCCGATCGGCAAAGTTATAGCCGAGACGGTTTTGAAGCTGTTCGTGGCTCTTGTCGCGCCGACTCACGGGGCAGCCGTCGTGTCATATGGCGGATTGCCATAGACGGACTGGAACATGCGATCCCAACGGACATTGGCGGGCCACTGCCAGATCTGCCACGGCGGCAGGTTGTCGCGGATCGAGAAGAAGCGAGCTTCGGCCTTGGCGATCAGATTGACGGCAGGGACATAGCCGACCTGCGAGAGGACACGGCTATCGGCCGAGCGGTCGCGATTGTCGCCCATCATAAAATAATGGCCGGCAGGCACTACATATTCAGGGGTGTTGTCGAGCGGCGCGTTGTCCGAGATTTCCTGGATGATGTGGGTCGTGCCTTCGGGGAAGGTCTCGCGATAGACTTGGACTTCGCGGGCATCGCCCGTGCTGTCGGTATCGGTCGTCGTGCCAACCAGTTCGCGCTCGACCATGACGTCGTTGATGTAGAGACGCCCTTCCTTCATCTGGATGCGATCGCCCGGCAGGCCCACGACTCGCTTGATATATTCCTGGGTCTGCGGGACCGGGCGGAACACCGCGATGTCGCCGCGGTTCGGTTCGCGACCGAGGATGCGATTGGAAATCGGCAGCTCGAAATCGAGAAGGCTGAAATCGCCGTAGCGGCCGAGCGAGAAGGAATGCTTGCCGTAACCCCAGACGAACTTGTTGGCGACGAAATAATCGCCGATCATCAGGGTCTGCTGCATGGATGCCGTCGGGATCGAAAAAGGCTGATAGAGGAAAAAGCGCAGCACGATGGCGATCAGCAGCGCTTCAACAATGACCACGAAAGTATCCCACCACTCGCTGGCGGCTGATTTGTTCACTGTCTTATTGGCGGGTTGGGTCATTGCAGTTCCAGGATAGCGCTGACGAGAGCGTTAGACGCTTGCCCGCGACGGGTCAATCGGCAGCGCTTCGATGATGACGAAAGCCTGCGCGAGGCCTGCATCGTCGGTGATGGTAATATGGATATGGGGCTCGTGGCCCGGTGGGATAAGGCGCTCAAGAGCGCGCAGGGCACCGTTGGTCAATTTCATCGTGGGCTTGCCCGATGGCAGGTTTACAACGCCCATGTCGCGCCAATAAACGCCAAAACTAAGGCCGGTGCCAAGCGCCTTGGAGCACGCCTCCTTGGCGGCGAAGCGCTTGGCGTAAGAGGCGGCGCGCTGGGCCCGGCGATCGGACTTTTTCCGCTCGAGTTCGGTGAAGCAGCGGTTGGTAAAACGGTCGCCATAGCGCTCGATGGTGTTGGCGATGCGATGGATCTGGATGAGGTCGGAGCCGAGGCCGATGATCATTCTTTTATTCCTTGAAGGACCTCCACCTAACCTCCCCCTGGAAGGGGGAGGGATTGCGGCAGTGTTTGCCTCGATCGGCCGCCACCCACCACTGCGCCCCTCCCCCTCTCAGGGGAGGCTGGGTGGGGGTGTCAGCAGTCGCCTATTTCACACCCTGAATACCACGGCTGCCCGGCTTCACCGCCGGGATTGCCGCCAGTTCAGGGGGAAGTTGATCCGCCGGATAGGCCGGAACCTTGAACTCGATCAGCGAAACGAGCGGCACGCCGACATCGGCTTCGCCGCCGGAGCGGTCGATGAGGCAGGCGGCGGCCACGACATTGGCGCCGATGGCGCGGAGGGCGGCGACGCATTCGCGGATGGAAAGGCCGGTCGAGACGATGTCTTCGACGACGATCACCTTGTCATCGGGCGAGATCTCGAAGCCGCGGCGGAGTTCGAACTGGCCTTCTACACGCTCGGTGTAGAGCGCGGGGAGACCAAGTTGGCGCGCGGTTTCATAGCCGGGGATGATGCCACCGATGGCCGGCGAAACGACCTTGGTCACGCCGGGGACTTCGGCCTTGATCTTGTCGGCCAGCGCCTTGCAGAGCTTTTCGGTCTCGGCGGCGTATTGGAAGACTTTTGCTTTTTGCAGGAACAGCGGCGAGCGGAGGCCGGAGGACAGGATGAAGTGGCCTTCGAGCAGGGCCCCACATTTGCGGAAAATATCCAGCACTTCATCTTTCGTCACGGCGCGCACTCCTGTCGACTTTGCCATCCCATTCGAGGGTCGAAATCATGCTCGCTTCCCGAATGCCAGCCCGCTGGACGGCGGAAAGGCCGGGGCTGCGCTTGAGCGTTGCCAGAACATCGGTCAATTGCGCAAGATCGCGGACTTCGATTTCGAAAATCATCTGGTGGAAGTCGGGCGAAATCATCCGCATGACGAGATTGTTGATGTTGGCATCGCAGGCGGCGATGGCCGAGGAGATTTGGGCGAGGGAGCCGGGCTTATTGACCGATTCCATCGACACCACCGTCGCGTAGAGCTTATCCTCGGTGGCAGCAACATCCCAGCGGACGTCGACCCAGGCAAGATCGCCATCGTGCTTTTCGATCAAAGCTTCCGAATGGATCGGATAGACCATGAGCGGAGCCTGCGGCTCCAGAATACCGACGAGGCGGTCACCTGGCACAACGCCTTCACCCGAAATCGTGACCGGCGTGTGGAAATCGAGCTGCGCCAAGGCGGTCTTGGCTGCGGGGCCAGCATGCTGACCACCGGGCACTCGGAACTTGAACTGATCGGTCGCGCGAAGCGCAAACCAGCCATCGGCGGTATCGGCGACAGGCAGATCGAGTTTGCGGCGACGCTTGCGGATGCCTTTTACCTTGGCGAGCGCATTGCCAAGGTCTTCGCTGCCGATCTTCCCTTCGCCGACGGCGATGAGGAATTCGCGCTTGCCGGACTGGCCCATCTCGTCGGCGAGCGTCTTTGTTTCGGAATCGTCGAGCATGACGCCTTCACGCTCGAGCATCATGTTGAGCACGTGTTCGCCGAGCGCCAGAGCACGCTGCATCGAGGATTGACGGACGGCACGGCGAATGGCGGCGCGGGCCTTGCCGGTGGCGGCGATGCCGATCCAATTGCTGGGCGGGCGATGGTTTTGGTCGCGCAGGATTTCGACTTCGTCGCCTGAGCGGAGCTGGGTAACGAGTGGCAGGATCAGGCCATTGATCTTGGCGCCGACGCAGGTGTCGCCAATGTCGGTATGGAGCGCATAGGCAAAATCGATGGGCGTTGCGCCGCGTGGCAGAGCAATCAGGCGCCCGCGCGGGGTGAAGCAGAAGACCTGATCCTGAAACAGTTCAAGCTTGGTGTATTCGAGGAAATCCTCGGCCGAAATGCCCGAGGTCAGGTGGCTGATCGACTGACGCAGCGAGCCATAGGCATGGGATTCGTTTTCGATGCGGGTCAGGTTGGCCGAAGCGCCATCCTTGTAAAGCGCATGTGCCGCGATGCCGAATTCGGCGATACGGTCCATTTCCTCGGTGCGGATTTGCAGCTCGACGCGCTGGCGGCTGGGGCCAACGATCGTCGTATGAATGGAGCGATAATCATTGTGCTTGGGGACAGAGATATAGTCCTTGAACCGCCCCGGCACGACCTTCCAGGTGGTGTGGACGAGCCCCACGGTGCGGTAGCACTGCTCCACGGAATTGACGATGACGCGGAAGCCGATCATGTCAGAGAGCTGTTCGAGCGCGATCGACTTTCGCTGTATCTTGGCAAAGATGGAATAGGGCGACTTGACCCGCGCCTTGACGCGAGTCGCGATCCCCTCGGCAGCAAGGCGCTCGGTTAGCTCGCGCGTGATGGTGTCGATGGCTTCCTTGTTCTCGGCCTGCAGAAAATCGAGGCGCTCGATGATCGCCTTGTAGTGGTCGGGCTGGAGAATGCGGAAGCTGAGATCTTCGAGCTCATTGCGCATATCCTGCATACCCATGCGACCGGCAAGCGGGGCATAGATATCCATGGTTTCCTGCGCGATACGCTGCTGCTTGTCGGCACGCATATATTGCAGGGTGCGCATATTGTGCAGGCGATCGGCAAGCTTCACCAGGAGAACGCGGACGTCCTGGCTGATGGCGAGCAGAAGCTTGCGCAGGTTTTCAGCCTGCGCCTCTTCGCGGCTAACGAGATTGAGGCGCTCGATCTTGGTCAGGCCATCGACGATGGTCGCGATCTCGCCGCCAAAGATCTGGTCGATTTCGGCGCGTGTCGCGTCGGTATCCTCGACCGTATCATGCAGAAGACCAACAGCGATCGAGGCATCATCGAGCTTGAGTTCGGTGAGGATGGCCGCGACTTCGAGGGGATGGTTGAAGTAAGGGTCGCCGGAGGCGCGCTTTTGCGAGCCATGCTTTTGCATGGCGTAAACATAGGCCTTATTCAACAACTGCTCGTCGGCGTTCGGGTTATAGGCCTGAACGCGTTCGACGAGTTCATACTGACGCATCATGGAAGTCGCCGCTCTCGGAAGATTCCATACTTAGCGCGTTGAATGGAAATGGGAAGGGCGCGCGTGAAGTATGTGGTCATGATGGCGGTAGACCCCCGCCTAGCCCCCCCCCCTGGCAGGGAGAGGGATCGAACGGTGGCCCAATAACAACTGAGTCAAACGCGACCAAGTGAGAGCTCAGTGCCCGCTAAAACAAAACACCCCCAGCTCACGCCGAGGGTGTCGTAAATTCAATAAAAGCAGAAAACTTAGTCGTCGCGACGTTCTGGCGGCGCAAGGCTCTCGATGCCGCGGAGAAGTTCTTCTTCGCTGATCGTGTCGAAATTCATCGAGTCATCGTCGCCCGAGCCTTCGAGCAGCGGAGCGGCATGGCTTTCGGGTTCGTCGACTTCGACATACTTCTGCAGCGAGTGGATCAGGTCCTCGTGCAGATCATCAGGAGATATAGTGCCATCGCCGATTTCACGCAGCGCAACGACAGGATTCTTGTCGTTGTCGCGCGAGACGGTGATCTGAGCGCCGGAGGAAATCATGCGCGCACGATGAGCGGCCATGAGGACGAGGTCGAAGCGATTGTCGACCTTCTCGATGCAGTCTTCAACGGTGACGCGTGCCACGAACGTCTCCAAACTTGTGGGGATGAACCGTCCGCATACACCAGGTTAACGCTGCTGGCAAGGGTAACGGGCATAGCCCGCTTGCATTGTTTCTCACCGAAAAATATATGAGGCCGATAATTAAACCTGGATTACCCTGCGCCCTGGCCTAAAACAGCTGCTGCGCCGTCGTATTTTCAAGACCATGTATTTTTTCATTTGGGGACATTCAAATCATGACCGTAGATCCGCGGGAGAAAATTGCGCTCTTCATTGACGGTGCCAATCTCTATGCGACATCCAAGGCGATCGGCATCGATATCGACTATCGCAAGCTTCTCACGGAATTCGGCAGCAAGGCCTATATGCTGCGCGCCAACTATTATACGGCGCTTGTGGAAGATCAGGAATATTCCTCGATCCGGCCGCTGATCGATTGGCTCGACTATAACGGCTATACCGTTGTCACCAAGCCTGCCAAAGAGTTCACCGACGCTCTCGGCCGCCGCAAGATCAAGGGCAATATGGACATCGAACTCTGCGTCGATGCGCTGGAACTGTCCCCATTCTTCGATCACCTCATCCTCTTTTCAGGCGACGGCGATTTTACCGCTCTCGTGGCTGCCCTGCAGCGCAAGGGCAAGCGAGTGACGGTTGTCTCGACGCTGACAACGTCCACGCCGATGATCTCGGACGATCTGCGCCGGCAGGCCGACTTTTTCCTCGATGTCGCTGACCTGGCAAAGACCGTTGGCCGGCCGCAGGTGCAGAGGCCGGTTGAGGTTTGAGCCTCTTCAGAGGCAACAATTCCCTCTTCGCGTCTTAATGCTGATGCGCATGTCCACTCGTCACCATCTCATTCCGAGCAAGCGAGAATTCGATTTGAAACAGAGATCCCCGCTTTCGCCGAGATGACACGGTGTTTAACGATATTGAGACGTGCAGACGGTAGCAGCCTAACCGCGCCCGCCTTCTTTCATGATGCGTGACTTGTCCCGATTCCAGTCGCGATTCCTTTCGGTTTCGCGCTTGTCATAGTTCTTCTTGCCCTTGCCGATGCCAATCAGAAGCTTGGCGCGCCCTTGGTCGTTGAAGAATAGCTGTAGCGGCACGATGGTGTTGCCAGCGCGCGAAACTTCGGTTTCGAGGTGTGCCAACTGCTTTTTGGAAACCAGCAGCTTACGCGGGCGCTTTTCAACGTGGTTGAAGCGGTTGGCCTGCAGATATTCGGGGATGTGGCAATTGATGAGCCACAGTTCACCCTTTTCCGGCGACGCATAAGACTCGGTGATCTGCGCCTTACCCAAGCGGAGCGACTTAACCTCGGTGCCCGTTAGCACGAGACCCGCTTCCATCGTTTCACCAATGGCGTAATCGTAGCGCGAGCGGCGGTTTTCAGCCACGAGGCCGTGGCTGATCACACCGTTTTTCTTCTTGTCGTTCTTTGCCTGTACCATGAGGGCTTAGATAAGTCCTGCATGGGCAATTGCAAAGTCCATCGCGTCCTGCGTTGGCTTGCTGATGGGGGTCAAAGGCAGGCGCATTTCATTCGCGCAAAGATTTAAGCGATTTGCCACATACTTTGCCGGAGCGGGATTGGGCTCCATGAAAAGGTCCTTGTGAAGATAGGACAGCTTTTCATTAATGGCGCGCGCAGCCTTGAAATCGCCAGCCAACGAAAATTCCTGCATCTGCGAACAAAGACGCGGCGCAACATTGGCGGTGACCGAAATGCAGCCATTGCCGCCATGAGCATTGAAACCGAGCGCGGTGCTGTCATCCCCCGAGAGGAGGATGAAATCCTCGCCGAGCTTGACACGCTCCATCGTCGCTCGCTCCAGACTGCCCGTCGCATCTTTGACGCCGATAATGTTGGAATGCGCATCGCGCAGACGAACGATGGTGTCGACGTTCAGGTCTACGACCGTGCGCCCTGGCACACTGTAAAGGATGACCGGGATGCCGATGGCCTTGGCCACGGCCGAAAAATGCTGGAAGAGGCCTTCCTGGTTGGGCTTATTATAATAAGGCACGACAGACAGCACGGCATCAGCGCCGCACTTTTCCGCAAAGCGGGCGAGATCGACCGCTTCCGCGGTCGAATTGGAGCCGGCGCCGGCAACGACCGGCACGCGCTTGTTAGCGACTTCGACGCAGATTTCGACGACACGACGATGTTCTTCATGGCTTACGGTCGGGCTTTCGCCCGTCGTGCCGACGGGAACGAGGCCATGCGTGCCTTCGGCAATCTGCCACTCGACAAAGCTGGCGAAGGCTTTCTCATCCACAACCCCATCACGGAGTGGAGTGATGAGCGCCGTAATCGAACCTCGCAGCATTTTGTCGGTATTCCTCAAATTGCCCGGCCAATCCGGGTCTTTCGCAGAAAGAGGCGTGCAGTTACCTCTCAGGACGCGCACCATACTTTCTGTTTCGCTGTGTCACAAGGCGCATGGCGGCGGTGTTTTAGCCATCCTAAAAAGCTGCTGCGCAAATGCATCAGCGACTTGCACGAGCGGTGTGAGCGGGCGCAAATGCGCCAGGTGTCGAAGAGGAGGTTGCATTGGCAAGGAAACGAGTGATCCCGGCAGAACACAAGCCTTTTGCGGCATTTCCGGTTCGACTTATCGAAACTCGCGCGGCGGGCATCCATGCGGCTGTGCATGTCAGTGGTTCGCTTTCAAACACCGCCATGCCGCTTGTCTGTCTGCCTGGCCTCCAGCGCAACATGAGCGACTTCACAGACTTCACCAGCTACTTCAATCGCGCCGCTGACAACGCGCGTGCGCTCGTTTTGATCGACCTTCCAGGCCGCGGTCGGGCAGACGACAGGGCAAAAGCCGACGATTACAGCACTTTGGCCGATGCCAGAGACGTGGCCGATATTCTCGCCGCGCTTGGAATTCCGCGGGCGATTTTTCTGGGTCAGGGGCAAGGCGGGCATGTCGTTCTATCGCTGGCCGCTCAGCATCCCCTGCTGATCGGCGGCGTGGTGCTGCTCGATTCTGGGCCTATGGTCGATTCTCGCGGAATCGTGCGACTTCGAAACAATCTCGCGCATCTTTCTGCGCTGAAGGGTAGCGGGCGCGTGGCATCTGGATTTCGGCGGATGCTCGCGGGCGATTATCCCGAGCTTGCCGAGGATGCCCTCGACGCGCTCGCCCTGCGTAGCCATTTCATCGACAAGCGTGGGCGCGCTCGACCACTGTTCGACGAAAAGCTCATGTCGCCGCTTGATACCATCGGCGTCGACGACGTTCTGACGCCGCACTGGCCTCTGTTCGACGCACTGGCTTCAGTGCCGCTGATGCTTCTCCGGACGCAACTCACCGACCAGTTGCGGCGCGAAACCTATGACGAAATGGTTCGACGCCGCCCCGATGCGCTGGCATTGACGATCGCCGGCCAAGGGTCCCCTGCCCTGTTCGATCAGCACGAAGAAATCGAGGCAGTGCTGCGCTTCATCACTGATGTGACGGCCATCAAAAAGAAGCGCGCCGCCTGATCACTGCGGCTGGCGTACGGATACCACGATGCGCCGGTTTTGAGCTTTGCCGGCCTGAGTATCGTTATCGGCAACAGGCTGCGCGTCACCGTAGCCGATGGCGTAAAGCCGGCTCGCATCGACACCCAAAGCAATCAGGGCATTAATGACGGCTTCAGCGCGCGAGACGGACAGCGCCAAATTAGCGGACGCCACACCGTCGGAGTCCGTATGGCCGGCTACGTCGAGCGCTGCGCTGGGACACTGGTTGGCGGCAGTGGCCATCGCTTGAAGGATGACGTCAGTTCCTTCAGCGAGCACAGCCGCACCGGATTTGAACAGGATGCCGTTTTGCGCGGACAATTGGCTGAGCGACGCGCTGCAAGCCGCTATGTCGTCTGCATTCGAGACGGGCGGCGTCGTTGGAGCGACTGAGGTTGCGACCTCAACTTCCGGGATCGCGGGGATTGCTTCAGCAATTGCGGTTGGCGTACTCGCTTCGGCATCAGCGGGTACAGGCTGTTCTGCCGGGGCATCCAAAACTTGCGTTGCCACGCTGGATTCTGCTGGAGCACTCACTTCTATGGTCCAGCCATCAAAGGCGGCCAACGATTGTGTGATTTGCTGACCCGCTTCCGAGCTATCGCCGTCACCGACGATCGACCACTTGCCGATTTCGTAAGAAACCGTGCCCGCATTCAGCAATGTCAGTGCGTCAGCAGCCGCGAGCGCCTCGGTGATGAAACCCTGGGGTGCATTATTGGCGATGGAGGCTTCGTCCTGAAGTTGATTTCCAAGACGGAGCGCGACGACGCGCTTGAAGGCTTCTGTTGGGACCGCACCTGTCATTATGATCGCGCCGGTGTCGCTTTTCTTAAGCCGCCAGTTGAATGCAGCCGCTTCAGGCGCAGGGTCACTTAGGGCAAGGCTCCAGCCGCCTTCTGCCATTCGATCATCGGAGAAGCTGATTCGTATGGCGTTCGCATCGGCGGCGCTTTTGGGCGTGCCAGAAATAAGCCACGAGCCGCCTTCGAGCTTCACCTCACCCGTTTGAAGCCGATCAAGGAGGGAGAGCGCCTCATCGACAGCGCGTTCGAAATTGACAGGTTCACCCGAGGCGAAGCGGAGCGTTGAACTGGATCGCGGTCCGACGGCAGCAAGAACGCGCTGTTCGAAACTAGGCTGCGGCACGAATCCGGAGGCGACAAATGACCCATTTCCTTGCTTGCGCAAGCTGAAGGTATAGTTTTTTTCGAGAGGAGCGGTGACTTCGGACTTCGCAAGGATCAAGCCTGACGGCGGCTTTGGCGCCTGCGGTTCTGTCAGACCCCAAAAGTCCGCTTGAGTGGCAGCAGTGCCGCTGATGGTTATGACATCGCCGCGGAGGGCAAAACGCCCCTCGCTCATACGCTCGAGTGCCGAGAGACCAAAAGCAACTGCGGCGTCGTAGCTGGCTGGTGCACCGCTACCAAGTTTCAAGAATGATACATCGGCCGACGGAGTTTCAGCAAAATTGGTGCGGGCAGCGTCGCTTGGAGCATATCCATCGAAAACAAGTATTCCGTTTGGCTGTCGAGAAATGCTGACCCAATAGTCCTGAACGACCGGCGGAGGAACAGTCACCACCGAAGACTGCGCGACAACAGGCGCCGCAGCCACAGCAAGAGCAAAACCGAGCGTAAGGAAGCTAGGCGCCGCGAGGTGACGGATTTTGCTCTTCATGACGATTCCAATGAGTGACGCAACTGCCTGACGCTAAATCAATTACCCGCCCGGAAAAAGGCAGCGATCGGCAAAAACGCAGACTTTCAAAAGCAGAAAGGCCCGGCTTGCGCCGGGCCTTTCCAATTGGAAACCGAGACTTCGATTATTCGAAGGACTTGGCAGCCTTGAAGGTGACCTTGTAGGCCGATTCCGAGTTGAGTTCGCCCTTGACGGACGAGGTGAAACCGCCGCCTGGAGCCCAAGCGAGTTCAGCCGAACCGTAGAACACGTTGTCGTTCTGGAAAGCAGCGCTGTCTGCGATGGCGTTACCGAAGTAACCGCCAACTTCACCCGTGACCTTGATGGTCTGCGTGACAGCAGCAACGATCTGAGCAGCAACCTGCCAAGTCGAAGCGTCGTTCACTGCGCCACCAACGTCGTCGAAGAAGTAACGAGCGCCGAGGTTGATATCAACGCCTTCAGAAACGTTCACACCGATCGAGCCACCAACACCGTAGTCGGTGTAGTTGCCAGCAGCTGAGTTGTTGACGTTGGCGATTTCACCCGAGAGAGCGATCTTAAACAGGTCGAAGGTGCCTTCGGCGCTGACGAGTGCGTTCAGGACGTCAGCAGTCGAGAACTTGAAGTTATCCCAGTATGAAACCGCACCACGAACCTTGAAGGCGTCGAAGGTGCCGGTTGCGCCAGCGTGGATAGCCCACGATTCGACGTTGCCGTCGAGGATACCAAAAGCAGCGCCAGTAACGTGAGCGGTGAGGCCTTCACCAGCGTACGAAACAACACCAACCAGAGTACCAGCAGCGGACGACGAATTGGTACCGGCAACTGCATTGTCACCGACAGCACCCGGACGGCTGCCGAGGTTTTCGAGACCAACACCAACGTTCACGCCGTTGCCGAGATCGGAAACGACCTGGATTACGTGGCCGCCGAGACCATCGTAGTCACCGTCGATACCGACGCCGTCGCCGTCAATGGCGTCGGAGTTGAACAGCTTGAGGTAGTTGAATGGAGCGTCGTCGCCGAGGTTCGCGATCGAACCCTTCTTACCAGCCATGATTACAGTGGTGTCACCGACGGAAACATAAGCTTCGTCGATCGAGAACGGCTGGGTATCGCCGTTAACAACGCGACCTGGGGTGAAACCAGCAGGAACGGCATTTGCGCGGTTCGACTGACCTTCGTTCCAGTTCTGGTAACGCTCAACAGCCTTGAGCTTGATAACGGCCTTAGCAGGACCGAAATCGGAGTCGGCGGTACCAACGGCCTTGAGCCAGGTCTCAACCTTCGATTCCCAGTCGTTGTCATAGGTCACGCCACCAACGGTAACGCTACCAGCGTCGGCAATATTGCGAGCACCGTCAAAGGTACCGGCAACGCGGGATTCCGTATTCCAGTCGCCCCACATGAATTCATAGGTCACGCCGCCGGAGAGCTGCAGGCAGTTGGTGTCGGACGAGATGGTCAGGCCCGAAAGACCGAGAGCGTCGCAGACGTCCAGCGAGGTGAGGACGCCCAGATCGGCGGCAAAGCCAGCGGTCGAGAGACCAGCGGCGGCAACAGAACCGAGGATAAGGCTCTTGAGTTTCATTAGTTGACCTCCAAAGTCAGTCATTTTGGTGCCGGTTACCCAGCGGTTTGTCGTAACGCGACCACACTATTCGTGGTGCAGTGTGTTGCCGTCGCGTTGCGACCGACAAACGATCCCATGCATGGATTCGCAAGACCCACTCTACGCATGCCGGAATTGGACGCAATCGAACAAAACGCCATTTTAGCCGCCACAATATGGTTGCGTTTCGGATGTTGCAGATTCAGCACACAGATCGAAACCTTCTGTTAAGATTTGTGAACCTGTCGTTAAAAACCCCGGTCTCTCGGGGGTTTGCAGCAAGAAACCCGAAACTTCTCGTATCCCGGACCCATGATTTGACAGAGCGGCGTTCGTACATGAGACATGGCATAACCATGGCCGCTATGTGGAGAAGAGCGCGATGAGCACGACAGGAATTGCATTGGTTACCGGGGGCACATCGGGAATCGGGCGGGCGGTCGCCGCAGGCTTGGTCACTGCAGGATGGCAGGTCATCATCTGCGGGCGGCGCACCGAGCTCGTCGAAAAAGCGATGCCGGAAATGGGCGTTGACGGTTTTGTCTGCGACGTAACGGACCCGGACGCGGTCGCAGACATGTTGGTGGAAATTCGTCAGCGGCACGGGCGGCTTGATCTGGTCTTTAACAATGCCGGCCGCTTCGCTCCAGCCAAGATTTTCGGGGATCTCGACGTCGCAACCTGGCGCGAGATGATCGACACCAATCTCAACGGCGCCTTTTACGTTGCGCGCGAGGCGTTCCGACTGATGCGGGAGCAAACACCGCAAGGGGGGCGTATCATCAATAACGGATCAATCTCCGCACATGCGCCGCGCCCACAGGCCGCGTCATATACTGCATCCAAGCATGCCATCACGGGGCTCACCAAGGCGATATCGCTCGATGGTCGGACATTCGACATTGCCTGCGGGCAAATCGATATCGGTAACGCGGCAACCGACATGACGAGCCAGATGAATTCCGGCTCCTTGCAGCCAAACGGCGAAATGATGCCGGAGCCCACATTCGACCTCCAGCATGTGGTCGACGCCATTACCTATATGGCAAGCCTGCCGCTTTCCGCGAACGTTCAGTTCATGACGGTGATGGCGACCAAGATGCCCTATATCGGGCGCGGCTGATCAAGCTTGAAACGCTTTTACGCCATTGATCCAGGTCGAGCGGACTGAGCGCCCCTTAGAAAGGTGAACGAAACTGCCGACGGCGCCCTTTAGAAGAGTGCCGTGGGTATCTGCAATATTCATAGCTTCTGCGGGATAGAGCGAGGCCATTCGGAGCGCTTCGCTTGGATCCAGGCCGATTGTGTCGATCATGAAATTGACGGCATCGATCATGTCGAGGTCTGCGCCCGCCAGGGTGCCGTCGGCCAAGCGAAGCGCACCATCCGAGCGGGTGATGGTTCGTCCGTTGAGTGTCAGTGTTTGTATGTCGGTCCCGGTTTGCGACATGGCGTCGGTGACGAGAAAAATGCGCCCGTCTCCTCGCTTCCCGCGCAGGGCAATACCGATGCTGCCGGCGTGAACATGGATGCCGTCAGCGATCAATCCAGCGAAGATGTCGGGACGATCAAGCACGGCACCGACAAGACCCGGCTCGCGGTTGCCGATCTGGCTCATGGCATTGAAGAGATGCGTGGCCATGGTTGCGCCCGCGTCGAACGCGGCGATGGCCTCATTGTAGCTTGCGTCCGAATGGCCAAGACTAACGACGGCGCCGGCCTGGACCAGTTCATTGATTTGTTCGGCAGGAACGGTTTCAGCGGCAACAGTACACAGAAGGTTGGGCAAATCTGCTGCCGCAGACTTGAGCCGAGCGAGGTCGGCATCCGTCATTGCCCGGATAAGCGCGGGGTCATGGGTCCCTTTACGCGAAATCGCGAGGTGTGGCCCCTCTAGATGAAGCCCCAGAAATCCAGGCACATGTGCTTGAGCCGCCGCCTTGCCCGCCGCTATAGCGGCCTCGTTGACCTCGACGGTATCCGTAATCAAGGTCGGCAAAAGGCCAGTCGTGCCAAATTGCGCGTGCGCGGCACATATCGTGCGGATGCCGTCAAGTGATGGATCGTTGTTGAGCAGGACGCCGCCACCGCCATTGACCTGCAGGTCAATGAAGCCTGGGACGATCATGCCCCCATCAAGCCGAACACGCTCAGCATTGGCGGGAATATCGCTTTCACGCACGATGCCAGAGACGTAGCCAAACTCGATCAGCAGCGCAGCATCGTCATGCCAATCGCGGCTATCAAAGATGCGGGCGCCAGAAATGGCGAGAAGATCGCTCATACCGTTTCGGTCACCTTTTTCAGCGCCGGTGGCACGTCAGGGTTGAGACCGCGGTGTCGGGACAAGGCCTCGACGAAGCCATAGAACGATACGATCAGCGACAGCGGATCAGTGATCGGATGTCCTGTCGCTGCAAAGGGCAGACCCTTGGCCGCGCCGGGTCTATCACTGGTGAGGAAGGACAAGGCGCCCTGCCCGGCCAGTTTGTGAGCCATGTCAGCCACCGACACTTCGGCCGCATCACGGGCGGCAAGGCCAAGAACGGGATAGCCGGGGGTAACGATGGCAACCGGACCATGCATGACTTCGGCAGCGCTATAGGATTCTGCCTGAATGTTGCAGGTTTCCTTGAACTTGAGCGCAGCTTCATTGGCGATGGCAAAGCCTGGCCCGCGCCCGAGCACGTAGAGCGCATTGTGCCCGTCGAGGGCGCCGATGAGCTCGGACCAGTCGCAGGCGACGGCCTTGGCGAGACTTTCCGGCAATGCATCGATCGCCCGAGACAGTTCGGCATCGCCGCTCCAGCGCGACACGAGCGCAAGCCCGGCTACCACCGACGTCACGAAAGTCTTGGTGGCCGCCACGCTCTGCTCGAGCCCGGCATGGAGATCAACGGTAAAATCGCTCGCTTCGGCGAGAGGCGAACCGGCCGTGTTGGTGATGGCGATTGCCGTTGCACCGCTGCGACGCGCCGACTGCGCCATGCCGACAATATCGGGGCTCTTGCCGGATTGGGAAATTGCGATAGCGGCCGCGCTTGGAAGGTGCAGATCCTTGCCATAGATCGAGGCAATGGATGGACCGATGGAGGCGACCGGCAAGCCGAGGGTCAATTCGATGGCGTATTTCAAATAAGAGCACGCGTGATCGGAGGAGCCACGGGCGACGGTGACGACCACTGCCGGGTTCTCTTCGCGAAGGCGCTTTGCTGCGGCGTCGAGCGTGCCGGACGACTGGCTGAGGAAGTTCGAAACGACCTGTGGAATCTCGTTCACTTCACGGCGCATGTGGGTCTGGATGGTCATGGCTTGCTTGCTCCGTTCGGTGTGCCATCGCCGAGCCGAAGTTCGGCGACAAAGTCATAGGTGTCGCCCCGGTAAATGGAGCGGGTAAATTCGATAACGCGGCCCGATGGCAGATAGGACGTGCGCTCGATATTGAGCCCGGCCGATCCGACCGGCACCTGCAAGAGGTGTGCATCATCTTCGCCAAGATTGGCGGCGCGGATGCGTTGGATGGCGCGAGTGGGCCGATTTCCAGAGAGATCGAGGTGCTTATAAAGAGAGTCCCCGATTGCGACCGGCTCAGGAAGTATCGTTCCGGAGAGGCTGGCGCGTTCGATGGCGAGGGGCGTATCTCCGGTCAGGCGCAAACGCGCGATCCGCGCCACCTTTTCGCCGGAGGACAGGCCAAGAATTACCGTTTCTTCGGGGGACGGCACGTAGAGACCGCGATCGAGCCACTCGGCGTGCACTTCCATGCCCCGACGCGCCATATCCTCGGTGAATGAGGTGAGCTGAGACAGGGACTGTTCCACACGCTGCGTGGGCGGGGCGACAAACGTGCCGGAGCCGTGGCGCTGAACCAGAACGCCTTCTTGGACCAATTGCGTCACGGCCTTCCGGACTGTGACCCGGGACACATCGACTTTTAGCGCTAGGTCGCGTTCAGACGGTAGAGCGTCGCCGGGGTTGATGGCGCCATTGTTTATTGCATCCTCTATCCAACGCTTGAGCTGGAGATAGAGTGGACCGGTCTGCGAAAGCGCAATGGGGCGATCAGAGAAGAAGGCTTCATAGGCTTCAGTCATGCTCCCCCCGGAAAATAAATACCAATGAAATACCATTGGCAGAAGCTAGGCGCCGATCAGGTCGCCCCAAAGGTCGGACGCTCCATGATTTTGCTACACAAGTTAAGCTAACGAGCCTTTGGCGTTATGCCAAGTGGACCACAACTGGACAAGTGGTATTTTTTTGGCATTATCCGGGCATGGAGCAATCAATGTCATCACGCCGCACCGAAAATCGTCACGCCGCTGCAACGGGGCTCGACACTCGACCGCCCGAAGAGGTGCTGGATGTCTTGGCAGAAGGGCAAGCCGAGGCTGCGCTGAGCGTGCGTTCGGCTGTAGCAGATCTGGCGCGCGCCGCCACACTCGCAGCGGAAACGATCGAGGCAGGTGGGAGGCTCGTCTACGCGGCGGCAGGCAGTTCGGGCCTGATGGCTTTGGCCGATGCACTGGAACTGCCTGGCACGTATGGAATCAGGCGAGAGCAGATCGTTGTCTTATTGGCTGGTGGGGCCGATGCGCTTGTGAACATGACAGGCGGCCCGGAGGACGACGGCGACGCAGCGCGACAGGCCATTGAGACATTGCAGCTCGATAGCCGGGACTGCGTGATCGGCGTTACTGCTAGTGGCCAGACACCCTACCCAATCGAGGCGTTGCGTAGGGCGAAGGAACGTGGGGCGAAGACGATCGGCTTTGCCAATAATGCCGGGACGCGCATTCTCGAAATAGCCGATGTGGGTATCTGCCTGCCAACGCCGCCGGAGGTGATTGCCGGATCGACCCGCATGGGCGCGGGCACTGCGCAGAAGATCGCGCTCAATATGCTGTCGACGATGATGGCCATCCACCTCGGCCACGTGCATGACGGCTACATGGTCAATGTGGTGGCCGACAATATCAAGCTGCGGGAAAGAGCGAAGGGTATTGTTGCGGCTATTTCGGGGGCCAGTGCTGAACGCGCTGCGGCGGTGCTGGAGACGAGCGAGGGAGCGGTAAAACCGGCGGTGTTGCTGGCCGCTGGCGCGGCAGACCTCCGCACGGCCGAAGCGATATTAGCTGAGCACAAGGGACATTTGCGGCCGGCTCTGGCTGCACTGCAAGGCTGAGCCACTGCGTCTATTCAAATGGTCAAGTAGCCCTCATCTTGAGGTGCTCGCCACAGGCGAGCCTCGAAGGACGAGGGCGTGCACCGATATTTAAGTGCCACGCCCTCGTGGTTCGAGGCTTCGCTACGCTGCGCACCTCACCATGAGGACTGCTGAGGGCTACCTCAATTGATTGGCACACCGGAAGACGGGCGCGCTCGACAGCGTCTTTGCGTCCAGCTCTATGAGCGATCGAACCATAAAGACATGCCCCTGCCCCGGCAGTAGTGTGACCAGCATATCGTCGATTTCTGCGTCCGGATGAAGGCGATCCACAAAGAGGCAGATGTCCTTGACGAAGCTCTCGGCCGCCACTGTCACTTTCCAGCTTTCGTCCACGCGTTCGACCGTTAGGCTGAACTTCGGTTCGGGCAGCGCGAGGTCGATGTCCTCGGCAAAATAGTAGAAGGCCGTGCTGTCGTGCATTGTGGCGACGAGCAGTTCGTTGGATTTGTCGCTGGGCGTCGCAACGTCGGCGGGGATTGGGAGTTCGGCGGCCGAGAGACGATCTGCGCATAGGCGCCAGTGGGTCCATTCGGCGAGGACCGTACCGTCGAAGCGGAGGCGCTTGATGGTAACGGGACCGCGCCAGAAGAGCGTGCGTTCGTTGACGGCAATGACGCTGAAGCCCTCGCCGCGTGTTTGGATGGTCAGCAGGTGCGGATGATAGACCGCGCGGAGCGCATACCAGAGTGGTTTCAGGCGCCCATAGCCGTCAATCGCGGCCCAGGAGTTGACTGGCCAGCAATCGTTCAATTGCCAGACGATGGCGCCCATATTGCGGCCGCGATGGCTGCGCATGTGTTCGATGCCGAACGTGATGGCGCGAGCCTGATTGAGCTGCGTGGCGAAGTGCCAATCGTCCATATTTTGCGGATCGGGCAAGTGGCCCTTGAGACCACGCAAAAGCTTGTCGTTGCCGATGGTCGCCTTTTGGTGATGCCAAACGCCGGGCGAGGTCGGAGTCAGCGGATTGTCGTGGACCGATTGGGTCAGCGTTGCCCATGTCGGCGGCGCTTGCCAGCCAAATTCGGAGCAAAAGCGCGGGACAGAGTCGGCGTAATGCTCGTAGCCGATCTCGTTCCAGACATCCCAAAGGTGGGTGCAGCCGTGGGCGGGATCATTGGGGTGGATGTCCATCGAGCCCGAATAGGGGCTGCCAGCCCAATAGGGTCGCGTCGGGTCGAGTTCGGCGACGAGGCGCGGCAAGAGGTCGAGATAGTAGCCGAGGCCCCACGTTCGGCCATCAAGCGCTTCCTGCCAGCCCCAATCGAACCAGCCCCAGATATTCTCATTGTTGCCGTTCCAAAGCACCAGCGAGGGATGCGGCATGAGGCGGACTATGTTGTCGCGCGCTTCGGCTTCGACTTCGGCGGGGAGATCGCCTTCTTCCGGATAGGCGGCGCAGGCGAACAGAAAGTCTTGCCAGACAAGCATGCCCTGACGGTCGCATTCCTCGTAGAAGGCGTCAGTTTCATAGATGCCGCCACCCCAGACACGGAGCATGTTGATGTTGGCAGCCTTCGCCTGGGCGATCCGGGCGGCGTAGCGCTCAGGCGTGACGCGCGGCAAGAAGCAATCGTCGGGGATCCAGTTAGCGCCGCAGATATAGACGGGCACATCGTTGATGACGAAGGTGAATGGAGCGCCTTCGGCATCAGGCGTAGTGTCGAGGCGGAGGGAGCGGAAACCGATCTTTCGCTGCCAGGTGTCCAAGACGGTATCACCAGCGAGCAGCTCAATCGCCAGGTCATAGAGCGGTTGATTGCCGAGACCGGTGGGCCACCAAAGTTGAGGGCTGAGAACGGTCAGTTCCGCAAAGCCGGCCGGCAACGTAACCGTTTCGCCAGCGACTGAGACGCGCAGCATCAGGTCGGAAGTTTCGCCTTCGATCTCGGCGTCGATGCCAACGTGGCCGTCGGCGCCTTTGAGGGTGATTTCCGGACGGATCGCGCCGAGACGCGCTGTTGACCAGGACTGTAGCGTAACGCCCTGCCAAAGACCGGTCGTAACCAGAGTCGGGCCCCAGTCCCAACCGAAATTGCAGGCCATCTTTCGCATCAGGTTCGCTGGGCCGGGATAGTTGTTCGGCCGCGGCTCATAAATCTTATCGAGCGCTTCGCCGCGCTTCCAGGCGGATTCGAAGGTAACCGCGAGGTGGTTTTCGCCGGCACGCAGATGATCGCGAACAGCGAAACGGTAGGTCCGGTTCATGTTGGCGGTTTCGCCGAGTGTGACGCCGTTGAGCACGACGGTCGCGAAGGTGTCGAGGCCTGCGAAGACGAGGTCGACGATTTCGGAGCCGTCATCTGTCCAATTGAATGTCGTCTCGTAGCGCCAGTCGCATTTGCCGACCCAGTCGACGGCGATTTCGTTGAGATCGAGATAGGGATCAGGAATGAGGCGAGCGGCGAGCAGATCGGTGTGGACCGTGCCCGGCACGGTCGCGGGGATCGTGCTCGGGAGGCCCGGTCTGGCACCTAGACCGCCAAGGCAGGATAGGGTCCAGCCGCTGTCTAGCACCTGTTCGTTTCGTGCCATGTCCTACTCCTCACCCACTCGACGGCGCTTCCATACAACAGAAGTTTGGTGGTCCGGACGAAATTTTCAGTTGGAAATGTCGAAGCGCCTGTGGCCCTTTCGTCGCCAGGGCAGATCCAACCCAATAGAGGGCATTCAAATGAGCAATGACACTATCGATGCCGACCGCGACCTGCTTCTGACCCGCCTGATCGACGCGCCGCCGGAAGCTGTCTATCGCTGCTGGACGGAGCCAGCGCTGATGACACAGTGGTTTGCCCCAAAGCCCTGGTCGACCCCTCGCGCGACCGTCGACCTCCGCGTCGGCGGCGGCAATGTTGTGGTGATGGCCGATGAGGCGGGCAACGAGTTTCCCAATCCCGGCCAGTATTTCGAAATCGTGCCGAACAAGAAGCTGGTTTTCACTGACGCCTATGTCGGGGACTGGAAGCCTTCGGCCAAGCCGTTCTTTACTTGCACGCTGACCTTCGAGAACGAAGGTGGCAAGACGCGGTATACGGCAGTCGCGCGGCACTGGAATAAGGAAGACAAGGAGGCCCACGAGAAGATGGGATTCCACGAGGGCTGGGGCATGGTTGCCGCGCAGCTTGAGGAAGTCGCTAAGGGGCTTTGAGAAGCCCCCTTATCCGGCCCTGCGGGCCACCTTCTCCCCGAGAGGGAGAAGAACAACTGGTGCGCACCATTCCTCTCCCACTTGGGGAGAGGGTGGATCGCGCATAGCGCGAGACGGGTGAGGGTTTTACCCAGCCGCCACCGCTGTGCGCGGCATTTCCGAGAAAATCTCCGCCTTCCCGTCACGAATGATGACGATCTCTTCGAGCCGCAGGCCGAACTGGCCTTGTAGATAGATGCCGGGTTCGATGGAAAAGACCATGCCTTCGTCGAGCACGGTTTCGCTGGTGCCGGTGATGTAGGGCGCTTCATGCACGTCGATGCCGAGGCCGTGGCCGGTGCGGTGGAGGAAATTGGGGCCGTAGCCGGCATTGGTGATGACGTCGCGGGCCGCCTTATCGACTTCGCTGGCTTTGGCGCCGGGAACGGCGGCTGCGATGGCAGCTTCGACGGCGCGGTCTATGATCGAGTGGATCTGACCGTAGCCTTCCGGCGCCGATTGGAAATAGCCCATGCGGGTCATGTCCGAGGGGTAGCCATCGAGACGGCAGCCGGTATCGATCAGCACGGCATCGCCGGATTTAAGTTGGGTCGCGCCGGTGTGATGGTGCGGGAACGCGCCGTTGGGGCCGAAGCAGACAGAGCAGAATTCGGTTGTAGCGCCATTGGCCTTGTAGAAGTCGCCGATGAAGGCGGCGACGTCGAGTTCGGTCATGCCGGGCTTTAGGGCGGCAAAGGCGGCAGCGACGGCGCGATCGTTGAGGAGATGCGCGGCCTTGAGGCGCTTATATTCGTCCTCGTCCTTGCGCGAACGGAGATAGCCGACCGTATCCTGGGTGAAGCGGCGCTCTGAGTCCGGTAGGGCATCGAGCAGCAGCAGCGAAAAATCGGTGCGCATGGTTTCGTCGAGAACGATCGACGGGTTTTCGCGGGAAATGCCCGTGGCGTCGATCAGTTGTTCGAGTGCGGCGCTTGGGCCATCGGCATCGGCCCAAGGGAAGAAGGGCAGATCGGTGTACTGGCGGGAGCTATCGACGTTCAGCGCTGGCATCAGGAAGCCGGCATAGGTCTGGCTCACGAGCAGCATGACCGGACGCTCATCGCCATGGGGCGAGAGATCAGCAAGCCAACGCATGTGGCTCGAGGGGCCGATGGCAACGAGATCGGTCGAGGTCTCGGCCATGCGGCGGCGGAGATTGGCCATGCGGGTGGTGAGCGTGGGATTCATGACGGGCTCGCGAAGTTGGAAAAGATGGGCGGAGCCGAGCGGGAGGAGGATGCCCGGCTCCGCAGGCGGCGGCACGAGGGACTTGTCGCCGCCAAGGATGGTCGCGGAGTTTGGGCTCCGCGACGCCGTTCGGATTAGTTCTTGGTCACGAGGCGATAGTAGACGAAGTCCGAGGTCGCGCCGTTGACATAGCCTTCCACATTGTTCGCCATGGCAATCGTGAGGGCGGCCTGGAACATGATGACGATCGGGCTTTCGGCCTGAACCTTCTTCTGCAGATCGACATAGAGCTCGTTGCGCTTGGCCTGATCGGGCTCGGCGAGAGCAGCATTGACCTCGTCGTTCATTTCCTGGGGCACGGCCCAGGCGTTACGCCAGGTCGTGGTTGCAGTGTAGTTGTCGTCCGCATTGTTCGAATTATAGGCGAAAGCCTTGGCGTTCGAATGGGGGTCCATGAAGTCCGGGCCCCAATAGAGCAGCATGGCCTGGTGGGTACGCTCACGATACTTCGTGATCACCTGAGCGCCGGTGCCGGGCAGGATTTCGAAGTTGATGCCAGCCTCCGAGAAACCAGCCTGCAGCGACTGGGCAATGTCGGTGAACGGGGTCGAATTGATCACGTCGAGGGTGACGTTGATCGGAGTTTCGACACCAGCGTCAGCCAGGATCTGCTTGGCCTTTTCGACATCATAGGTGAACGGGGTCTCGTCATAGGAACCCGGGAAACCCTTGGGCCAGAAAGCCTGGTGCTTTTCCATCTGGCCCTTGAGGAAAGTCTCGGTCATCCCGTCATAGTCGACGAGGTAACGCGCGGCTTCCCAGATGGCCGGATTGGTCAGCGAGTCGGTCTTCTGGTTGAACGACAGGAAGTGGACGGCGGCCTGCGGATAGGTCTCGACCTTGACGTTCTCGCCGAGACCCGAGATCTGGTCCGGGGTCAGGTTCTTGGCGATATCGACGTCGCCCGAGGTCAGCAGAAGCTGCTGGGTGGCAGCTTCGGCGACGTGACGGATGAGGATCTGCTTCATGGCGGGGACGCCACGGAAGTAGTTCTCGTTGGCCGTGAGACGCACGAGTTCAGCCGGGCGGTAGTCGGTCATCACGAACGGACCAGAACCAGCCGAGTTGGTGTTGAGCCAGGCATTGCCCCAGTCTTCGCCTTCGACATGCTGGGAGACCAGAGCTTCGTCGACGATCGAGGCCGGGCGGGCAGCAAGGACGTTGAGCACGAAGGCGGAGGCGAAATCGCCGTCCCACTTCACGGTGACGGTGTTGCCGTCGACGGTGACCATGTCGTCGATATTGTCGACAGTCCAGCCAAGCTGGGTCAGGATGAAAGCAGGCGTCAGGTTGAGCGTGACGACGCGCTTGAAGGAATAGAGCACGTCTTCGGCGCGAACCGGATTGCCCGAGGCAAACTTGGCGTCGCGGATGGTGAAGGTGATCGACTTGTTAGCGTCGTCAGCTTCCCAGCTTTCGGCAATGCCGCCGACGAGGGTAGAGGTGTCTTCGGCTTCGTACTGAACGAGGCGATCGTAGACATTGGTGTTGATCTCGCCGGCCGAGAATTCATAGGCTTGGGCGGGGTCGAGCGCGACGATATCGTCGATGTTCTGGGCGATGACGAGAGCATCGGCGGGGGTGGCGGCATAGACGGCGCCCGCTGCCAGCGGCAGGCTGAGCGCAGTCGCCAACAGGGCGGCGCGGAAAATCTTCATGTGCGTTTCTCCTTTGGAATGACTTTTTTGCGGACCGGCTTGTTCGCGCCGGTTTTGGGTTTCGCTGCCTGGCGCGCGGGACGCGCGGTAGAGCGGAAAAGGGCGAGCGTGCCGGTCCATAAAAGCTTGGCCGGCTGATCGGTGTGGTTGGACCAGGAATGGGGCCGGTTGCCACGGAAATGAAGGCTATCGCCGGCGTTCATCACCATTTCCTCCCCATCGAGGCGCTGGGTGATCGCGCCTTCGAGCACGTAGAGGATTTCTTCCCCTTCATGCGCGACGGTTTCGGATCGGTAGCCGGGCGGCACGCTCATGACGAAGCTTGAAAGCTGATTGCCGGGAAATTCGGCGCCAAGGCGCTCATAGACGATGGAAGAGCCATCGATCGAAAAGCGATTGCGCTCCCCTGCCCGCGTCAGCGCATTGTGCGGCGCCGGAGTTGCGACAAAGTAGTCGATGGAAACACCGAGCGCCCTCGAAATCTGGGCGAGCGTGCCGAGCGAGGGCGTGGCATGGTCGCGCTCCACCTGGCTGAGATAGCCGACCGAAACTTCGGCGGCGGCGCCAAGATCCATCAGCGTCATTTGCTGCTGGCGGCGACGGGCACGAATGAGCGCGCCCACTTTGGGGTGCCCCTCATCCTCTTTTGCCAAAGCGTTTTGCGCCATGCGTCCCACCAAAATTTTTTTGATATAAGCAAAGTTTCTTGTATGGTGGAAGTGAAATGTGAAGGTTTTGCAATCTGCAGGAGAGTCAACCTGCGGCGATAAAACCTTGTTATTGCGAGAGGATTTCGCATGGCAACTGACCAGTCGGCGTTACCCTCGCCTACGCCTCGAAATTTTGCCAGCAAGCGTACAAAGCGACGCGCGCTGGCCATCGGCGGCTTCATCGTTACGCTTTTCCTCACCTTTTTGGGGCTGCTCGCCATCACCTTTTTCATCGGCCGGGTGATCCCGATCGATCCGGTGCTCGCAGTGGTGGGCGATCGGGCGACACAGGCGCAGTATGATGCCGCCAAGATCGCCATGGGGCTGGATCGGCCGCTTTACGAGCAGTTTTTCACCTATGTGGTGAACGTCTTTTCGGGTGATCTCGGGCGGTCAGTTTCGACGGGCCGGGCAGTTGCGGACGATCTAAGCCGGTTCTTTCCAGCCACCTTTGAAATGGCGACGCTCGGCATTCTGATCGGTGTTGCTCTCGGCGTGCCACTCGGTGTCACTGCCGCCTCGCGTCAGGGCTCCTGGCTCGATCAGGCCATTCGTGTCGTGGGTCTTCTCGGCTATTCGGTGCCCGCCTTCTGGCTCGGGCTCGTAGGCCTTGCCCTCTTCTATGCTCGCCTACGCTGGGTCGGCGGACCGGGCCGTCTCGACATTTTCTTCGATGGGCTGGTCACGCCAATCACCGGCATGATCCTGATCGACAGCCTCATCCAGGGCGAGTTCGAGATATTCATGAACGCGCTCTGGCACATCATCCTGCCGGCCTCCGTGCTGGGCTTTTTCAGCCTCGCCTATATCGCCCGCATGACGCGCAGTTTCATGCTCGATCAGTTGAGCCAGGAATTCGTCACCACGGCTCGGGTGAAGGGCGTGCCGGAACGGATTGTCATCTGGCGCCACGCTTTCAATCCCATTCGCGTGCCGTTGATCACGGTGATCGGCCTCTCCTATGCCGGCCTTTTGGAAGGCTCGGTGATGATCGAGACGGTCTTTTCCTGGCCCGGCATCGGCAATTATCTGACGACAGCCCTGCTCAATGCCGACATGAATGCCGTGCTCGGCTCGACGCTGGTTATCGGCGCCGTCTTCATCGTCATCAACAAAGTTTCGGACGTGCTCTATCGCGTCCTCGATCCGAGGGCTCGCTAATGACCACCCGCGCCTGGCTTCTCGCCGACTCCCCCACTTCGCGCTGGCAGGCCAATGCCGGCCGCGCCTATCGGGTGTTCACCGCCCTCCTCCGCAATCCACTTTCGGTGCTCGGCGGGGTCATTATTTTGGTCCTCCTGCTGACCGCCCTGTTCGCGCCTTGGATCGCGCCGTTTTCGCCCACGGGCCAGAACCTCAGCCAGCGCCTCCTGCCGCCGTCCGGCGTCAACTGGATGGGCACGGATGAACTGGGCCGCGACATTTTCTCGCGCGTGGTCTGGGGTTCGCAGATCACGCTGACCATCGTGCTGATGGTGGCGCTGATCTCGGCGCCCCTGGGCCTCCTCATCGGTGCCATCTCCGGCTATTTCGGTGGCTGGGTCGACAAGATCCTGATGGGCTTTACCGACATATTCCTGTCCCTGCCCAAGCTGATCCTGGCGCTAGCTTTCGTCGCGGCGCTCGGGCCGGGCATCAACAATGCCATCATCGCCATCGCCATCACCTCGTGGCCGGCCTATGCGCGTATCGCGCGCGCTGAAACGCTGACTATTCGCAATGCCGAATATATCTCGGCCGTGCAACTGGCCGGTGGCGGGCCGATCCGCGTGATCGTGCAGCACATCCTGCCGCTCTGTACCTCTTCGATGATCGTGCGCGTGACGCTCGACATGGCTGGGGTCATCCTGACCGCAGCAGGCCTTGGTTTTATCGGCCTTGGCGCACAACCGCCGCTGCCCGAATGGGGTGCGATGATTTCGCGTGGCCGTACCTTCATTCTCGATCAGTGGTGGGTCGCGACCATGCCCGGCTTTGCCATCATCATCGTCTCGCTCGGTTTTTGTTTTCTTGGCGATGGGTTGAGGGATGTGCTCGACCCAAAGAGCGAGGGCAAGTCATGAGTGCTCCCTTGCTAGAAGTCGAAAATCTCCGGGTTTCGTTTCCGACCCATTCGGGCCGCGTCGAAGTGGTGAAGGGGCTTTCCTTCACCCTCGGCCGCGAGCGGCTGGGTATTGTGGGCGAGAGCGGTTCGGGCAAGTCGATGACGGGTCGTTCGATCCTCAAACTCATCCGCAAGCCGGGTGAAGTGACTGCCGACAAGCTGCGTTTTGAGGGGATCGATATCCTCGACCAGAACGAAAAGCAGATGCGCGCCATTCGCGGCGCCCGCATTTCGATGGTCATGCAAGACCCAAAGTTCTCGCTCAATCCGGTGATGACCGTGGGCGAGCAGATCGCCGAGGCGCTGGTGACGCACCAGAAACTCGGGCGCAAGGAAGTGCAGCAGCGCATTCTCGACATGCTTGTTGCCGTGCGCATCAACGATCCCGAGCGCGTGGCAAAACTCTATCCGCATGAAGTTTCAGGCGGCATGGGCCAGCGCATCATGATCGCCATGATGTTGATCCCTGAGCCGGAACTGCTCATCGCCGACGAGCCGACTTCGGCGCTCGACGTTTCGGTGCAGGCGCAGGTGCTCGACATCATCGACGATCTCGTGACCCGCAAGGGCATGGGGCTGATCCTGATCAGCCACGATCTGGCGCTGGTGAGCCGCTATTGCGACCGGATTCTGGTGATGAATTCGGGCCAGGTGGTTGAGGAATGCGCGGCGGGGCAGTTGGACCAGGCGCAGCACCCTTATACGCGAGGCCTGCTGGCGGCCATGCCAGTGATTGACGAAACACGCGACGAATTGCCGGTGCTCGACCGGACACAATGGGCGGGCACATGAGCGCACTTACCCTCAAGAACCTCGACATTTCCTATGGCGACACCAAGGTCGTGCATGGGGTGAACCTCGAAGTGCCGGAAGGCGAAAGTTTTGCCTTCGTGGGCGAAAGCGGCTCGGGCAAGTCGACGATCCTCCGCGCCATTGCCGGGCTCGCCCCGGAATGGACCGGCGAGATCTCGGTGCTGGGCAAGCCTCGCACCCATGGCGTTGACCGCAATGTGTCGCGCCAGGTGCAGATGGTGTTCCAGGACCCCTATGGGTCGCTGCATCCACGAAAAACCATCGACTCCGCTCTCGCAGAGCCGCTCGCCATTCACGGCATTGGCAATCGCGGCGAGCGGGTGGAAGCCGTGCTCAAGCAGGTTGGCCTCGACCAGCGTTTCCGCTTCCGTTTCCCGCACCAGCTTTCCGGCGGCCAGCGCCAACGCGTGGCCATTGCCCGGGCGCTGATGCTTGAACCAAAAGTGCTGCTGCTCGACGAGCCGACTTCGGCGCTCGACGTTTCGGTGCAGGCTGAGATTCTCAATCTCCTCAAGCGCCTGCGCCGGGAACAGAACCTCACCTTCCTGATGGTGACGCACAACCTGCCCGTCGTGAGCTTCCTCTGCGACCGCCTCGCCGTGATGCGGCATGGCCGGATCGTCGAGATTGCCGACGTCGCCCAGCTCAAGCAGGGCGACCTCAAGGAGCCCTATTCGCGCGAATTGCTCGCCGCGACGGCCGCCTGATTTTTAGACCAAGGACTATTGAAATGACTGACCATTCCGCCGCCCTCGCCGCATTTGATGCAGCTATTGCCGAGGCCAAGGGTGTCGAGGCGGCGTTTGCCGCGCTGCAGACGCTGACCGAAGCGACCGTGGGCGTGAAGCTTTTCACCTATATGACCGTCGACATGGAAAACGAACTAGCTCGCCGCGCCTATACGAGCGATGCCGTCAGCTACCCGACTTCGGGCACCAAGCCGATCCACTACGATGCCTGGTTCGACATCGTGCACAAGCAGCACGCTTACTTCGTCGCCAACACCATCGAAGACATCGCCAAGGTGTTTCCGGACTATGAGCTGATCAATTCGCTCGGCTGCCAATCGGTGGTGAACATGCCCGTCATCCTTGGCGGCGAACTGGTCGGCACGGTCAACATGCTGCACGAGACAGATTTTTATACGCCGGAGCGTGTGGCGGAGATCAAGGCTGTGCTGTCGATCCCGGCGAAGTTGGCAGCGGCGGTTGCTGCGCGCTGAAGCTGAAGTTCAGCCAGAGAATCGAAAGGCCCGCGGTGATGACCGCGGGCCTCTTTGTTTTCGGTGGTGCAACGGTACCATCCCAGGGAAAACCCTTAGCTCGCCGTGGCGATCAGGGTGGCGTTGCCGCCGGCTGCCGTGGTGTCGATACACACATGCCGCTCATGTTGCAGACGGGCGACGTCTTCGGTTGAGGTCAGCAACGGCAGGATCGCCCCATCGCGGCCGGCGAGCGTCCGACGGATCCTGCTCAGCGTCGCGTCATCGCCAAACCAGGCGACGGCATCGAAGGTGGTCGCGTGGGCCAGTTGAAAGTTATCCAAGGCAGCGACCAGCGGCACGCAGCCGGCCTGGCCGGCCATGACCTTCTGGGCCGAGATATCGGCTTCGGTCGGGCCAAGGCACAACAGGGTACCGCGCGGCGAGACGTGCAGCACATTGCTTTCGCCCGTCGGGCCCGGCAGCGTTTCGGCGGCAGCCTGCGGACCGGAATGACCCTTCGTAAAACGCGGAAGATAGTGCGGGCCGCCGGCCTTGGGGCCGGTGCCTGAGAGACCTTCGCCGCCAAAGGGCTGGGAGCCGACGACGGCACCGATCTGGTTGCGGTTGACGTAGATATTGCCGGCGTGAACAGCGGCCGAAACCTTCTTCACGCGGCTCGAAATGCGGGTGTGCATGCCGAAGGTGAGACCATAGCCGGAGGCGTTGATTGCGTCGATGACGCTATCGAGTTCGTCGGCCTTGAAGGTTGCGACGTGGAGGACCGGCCCGAAGATTTCTTCCGGAATTTCCCCGATGCCACCGACCTTTACGACGGTGGGCGCAACGAAGGTGCCAGCGGCGGGCGCCTTCATCGCATGAATCACCTTCTTCGCGTTAACATCCACATAGGACTGGATTTTCTTGCGCGCCGGCTCGTCGATGATCGGGCCGATGTCGGTGGCGAGATCCCAGGGATTGCCGAGGGTCAGTTCGTCCATCGCACCCTTGAGCATTTCAATGGTCCGCTCGGCCGCATCTTCCTGCACATAGAGCACGCGCAGCGCCGAGCAGCGCTGACCGGCAGACTGGAAGGCCGAGGCGAGAATGTCGCGTACGGCCTGTTCGGGCAGTGCTGTCGAGTCGACGATCATGGCGTTGAGGCCGCCGGTTTCGGCGATCAACGGCGCCTTGGCGTCGACATGTTCGGCCATGGCGCGATCGATGCGATGGGCAGTTGGCAGCGAGCCGGTGAAGGCAACGCCGGCAATACGCGCATCCGAAGTCAACGCCGTGCCAACATCGGGGCCGCCCGGCATAAGCTGGATGGCGTCGGTCGGGATACCGGCTTCGTGCATCAGCTGCACGGCGCGGAAGGCAATGAGCGGGGTCTGCGGCGCCGGCTTTGCCACGACCGGATTGCCGGCGACGAGCGCCGCGGCGATCTGGCCGGAGAAGATGGCGAGCGGAAAATTCCACGGCGAGATGGCGACGAAGGGACCGCAGGCCGCGGCCAGCGGCTTGGTCTCGGCTTCGGCTGCGTAATAGCGCAGGAAGTCGACGGCCTCGCGGACTTCGGCAATGGCATCCGCCCACGACTTGCCGGCTTCACGGGCCAGCAGCGCAAAGAGTTCGGCGCGGTTGGCTTCGTAGAGGTCGGCCGTCTTGCGCAGCAATTCGGCGCGGGTGCCGACGGCGGTCTGCGACCACGTGCTGGCGACGGCGGCGGAGATGGCTGCGGTGACACCCTTGGCCGAAGCCGAGACAACCTGACCGACGATGTCGGTGGGGTCGGCCGGGTTGATGACCGGCGTGGTCTCGTTCGAAGCCTCGGCGACCGGCAGCGGCGTTGCCAGCCACTGGGTCTTGCAGAAGGTTTCGCGGGCGGCTTTTACCGCGCCAAAGGCAACTGGGTCGGTCAAGTCGAGACCGGCCGAATTGCGGCGCGCGCCGAAGACGGCGTCGGGCAGCGGGATGTTCGGGTTGGCAAAGCCATCGAGCGCCAGGAGCTTGGTGATCGGGTCTTCGGCGACCTTGGCGGCAGGGATGTCTTCGTCGGCAATCTGGTAGACGAAAGAGCCATTGGCGCCATTTTCGAGCAGGCGGCGCACGAGATAGGCCAAGAGGTCCTTGTGCGGACCGACCGGCGCGTAGATGCGCGTGGTGGTGCCATGATTGCTGCGCAGAACTTCGTGCAGGCGCTCGCCCATGCCGTGGAGGCGCTGGAACTCATAGGTGTCGTTGAGGCGACCGGCTTCAGCGGCGAGATGCAGCACGGCAGCGGCCGTGTGGGCATTGTGAGAGGCGAACTGGGGGTAGATGCGCTTCTTGGAAAAGAGCTTCCGCGCGGCAGCGATATAGCTGACGTCGGTGATGGCCTTGCGGGTGTAGACCGGGAAACCCGGCAAGCCAAGCACCTGGGCGCGCTTGATTTCGGCGTCCCAATAGGCGCCCTTGACGAGCCGCACCATGATCGTGCGGTTGAGTTTTTCGGCCGTGGCTTCGAGCCAGTCGATGAGCGGCAGCACGCGCTTGCCATAGGCCTGGACGACGACACCAAAGCCTTCCCAACCGGCGAGTTCCGGCGTTCCCAACACGGCTTCGATGATTTCGAGCGAGAGATCGAGCCGGTCGGCTTCTTCGGCGTCGATGTTGAAGCCCATATTGGCTTGCCGGGCTGCGAGAGCCAGCTTGCGGGTGGCATCAACCAGTTCGGTCAGCACGCGCTCGCGCTGGGCATATTCGTAGCGCGGGTGCAGGGCCGAGAGTTTTACCGAAATGCCGGGATTGTCGCGCACGGCGGGAGAGGTGCAATGCGGGGCGAGCGTCGCGATCGCATCGGCATAAGCCTTGAAATAGCGCTGGGCATCTTCCAAGGTGCGAGCGGCTTCGCCGAGCATGTCATAGGAGTAGCGATAGCCGAGGGCTTCGGGCTTTTTCGCATTGGTGACGGCTTCATCGATGGTGCGGCCGAAGACGAACTGACTACCGAGGAGGCGCATGGCCTGACCGACGGCGGTGCGGATGACCGGCTCGCCAAGACGGGCGATGGCACGATGGAGGGCGTTCTTGGGGCCGACTTCTGGATCACCGAGCACGTCTGCGGTGAGGTTGAGGGCCCAGGACGAGAAATTGACCAACGTGCTGGACGAGCCGCCGAAATGGCTGGCCCAATCGGAGCCGCCGACCTTATCGTGGATCAGCGCATCGACGGTTTCGGCGTCGGGCACGCGCAGCAGTGCTTCGGCGAGTGACATCAGCGCCACGCCTTCGTCGGACGCGAGGCCATATTCGGCGAGGAAACTTTCCATGAGGCCGAGCTTGTTGCCCGAGCGCACCGATGTCACCAGCTTTTCGGCATGCGCTGAGATCGTTTTGCGCGTGGCATCGTCGAGGCCGGTGGCTTCAATCAGTTGAGGGACGAGGGTGTTTTCATCCGCATAGATGCGGGCGCGCATGGCATCGCGAAAGGCAGTGGTATCGGTCATGGAGGTGCACTCAAAAGCGTTGCCTCAAAATGCCAGAACCGCGAAAGGCGTTTCGCCTATTTTTCTGGCCGCCTCGTGACTGCCATGATAATTCGTGAGCGTTGGACAGGCGAATGAACCATGAAGACGGTTAGTCTCGAAACTTTGGACCAGATTGACCGCCGAATACTCGATGAGCTGGCGCGCGATGGACGCCTGAGCGTTGCAGAGCTCAGTCGAAGGGTCAATCTGTCGAAGACGCCGTGCCAAGCTCGCATCAAGCGCCTGGAAGCCGAAGGGTATATTTTGGGGTATCGGGCTGTCATCGATCCTGAGCGCTTGGGTCTGCCGCATGTCGCCTTCGTGGAAGTCAAACTTTCGGACACGCGAAAGGCCGCATTGGCTGCATTCAACAAGGCTGTGCGTGCGCTGCCCGAGGTTGAGCAGGCGCATATGATCGCCTCTAGCTTCGATTACCTGCTCAAGGTGCGCACCAAGGATATCGCCGCTTATCGCGAGGTATTGGGCGAGAAGATTTCCGCCCTGCCGCATGTCGCCCATACGAGCACGCACGTGTCCATGGAAGCCGTGAAGGACGATGCCGACTAAAGTTGTGTACGAAGCGAACCCTAGCCTAAAAATTGGACTTGTGCGGACTGCGCCGCAAAAATAGGCTCGCATTGCAATCACTAGAAGCCAGGAGCCCCGCCTGGCAAGGAACAAGACATGTCACGCACGATCAAAGCCGCCCTGCTCCTGGGCCTCGCTTCAGCCAGCCTTGCTACGCCAGCCCTCGCTCAGGGCAAGACGCTCACTATTTCCTGGTGGGGTTTTAATGGCGAAAAGCTCGAAGAATTCGTTCTCGCGCCCTTCCGCGAGCAGTGCGGCTGCGAAATCCAGTTCGAAACCGGCAACAACGGCGAGCGCCTCAACAAGCTGCAGATCCGGAATGGTGCCGGCGTCGACGTCGCCTATTTCTCCGACAGCTTTTCGCAGCAGGGCATCGAGCTCGGCCTGTTCCAGCAGCTCGATCGCAGCAAGCTGACGAACCTCGATGGTCTTTACGACCTCGCCAAGGATCCGCAGGGCGGCTATGGCCCGGCCTATACGATCGGCCGCGTTGGCATCGTTTATGACTCGGCCAAGGTAACGACGCCGATCACCTCATGGAACGACCTGTGGCGCGAAGATCTCGCCTCGTCGCTGTCGCTGCCGGGCATCACGACCACGGCCGGTCCGATGGTTGTGGTCAAGGCCGGTGAGCACCAGGGCGTCGATGCCTTCGCCGATGCCGATGGCGCCTTTGCCGGCATTGAAGCACTGAAGCCGAACGTGGTGAAGAACTACAACACCGGCTCCGAGATGATCAACCTCTTCTCGACCGGCGAAGTGACCGCCGCCGTGGCGCAGGACTTCACACTCGGCCAGATCCAGGCTGCCGTGCCGTCCGTCGTCTGGGCCGATCTCTCGGAAGGCTCGATCGCGACGCTCAACACCGTCAATATTCCGAAGGGCGCTGCCGAGCCGGAACTGGCCTACCAGTTCATCAACTTCATCCTCTCCCCGGAAATCCAGCAGAAGCTGGCCGAGGAGGGCGTTGACGCGCCGGTGGTGAAGTCGGTCGAACTGACGCCAGAACAGGCTTCGCTGTGGACCTATGGCGCGGACGTGATCGCCGGCCTCCAGAGCATCGACTCCGCCAAGCTCAATGCTGCAAAGGGCGGCTGGGTGGATCGCTGGAACGAAATCTTCGGCATGTAAGATTTTGGGGTGTCAGGGTGTGCAAAACGCCCCGACGCCCACTCTTTCATTCCCGCCGCGTCGGGAATCCCATATGCACGCCCAAATAGAGATTCCCGTTCTTTGGGAATGAGCCAGTGGTTGAGGGACCACCGCAGCAAAGGCCAAGGCCAATGAAACGCTTAGCAGGTTGGACGCTCGCGTCGCCCGCCACTCTCCTCGTGCTGCTCGGGCTGGTCGCCCCGGTAGCGGCGACAATTTATACGACGTTCGGTACGCCCGGCGGTCCCCTCGCCACCTATCAGGCATTCTTTGCCAGTGGTTTCCGCCGCACTGTTTTACTGCGCACAATCAATGTGTCGCTGATTGTCACCGTCATCGCGCTGGTGATCGGGTTCATCACCGCCTATGTCGTGTCGCGCGCGCCAGGCTGGCTCAAATCCATCCTGATCGTCGCGGCGGTGTTTCCGCTGTTGACCGGTGTGGTCGTGCGCTCGTTCGCCTGGCTGATTATTTTGGGCAAGAACGGCATTCTCAATTCGTCGCTGATCAATCTCGGGATCATCAGCGAGCCGCTGCAGATGCTTTACACGCAGGGCTCCGTGATCGTCGCGATGGTCTATCTCTTCGTGCCGCTGATGGTTCTTACCCTCGTTGGCGTGCTCGAAGCCATTCCCGATGACCTGATCCAGGCGTCGGCTTCGCTTGGCGCCAATTCCTGGGCGACATTCACCCAGGTCATCCTGCCGCTCGCCGTGCCGGGCCTGATCGTCGGCGCCGTGCTTGTCTTTACCGGTAGCTTTACCTCTTACGCCACACCGCAATTGCTGGGCGGTGAGCAGGTGATGATGATGGGCACGCTGATGTATCAGCAGGCCATGGTGACCTTTGATTGGGTCAGCGCCTCGACCATCGCCGCCATCATGGTGGTGATCACCATCGCCATCGTGGCCGCCATGAATGCCGCAGCGCGGCGCCTCAACCCGATGACTGTATGATGCCGACAAAACTCCACCCTGCCCTGATCGGCTTCACCGTCCTCGTCTTCATTTTCCTTGTGGGGCCGCTGGTCATCGTCGTTGGCTCGGCGCTGAGCGACACGACCTATCTCACCTTCCCGCCGCAGGGCCTGAGCCTGCGCTGGTTTCAGAATATCTTTGAAATCGACGCGTTTCGGCGCACCATCCTGACGAGTCTGCAAGTTGCAGTGATTTCGACCTTCGTCGCTCTAATCATCGGCATTCCGGCATCCTATGCGATGAGCCGCTATCGCATCCAACTGCCGCGCTGGCTGTCGACGCTGTTCATTTTGCCGGTGCTGGTGCCCGAACTGGTTCTGGGCTTCTCGCTGCTCAAAAACCTGGCCTTCCAGTTCAATGCGCCGATCTACCTATCGCTGATCATTGGGCACACGATCCTGATCCTGCCCTATGTGATCCGGGTGATTTCGGCCTCGCTGGCCTCGTTCGATTTCTCCATCGAGGAAGCTGCGATCAGCCTAGGTTCGCCGCCGCTGAAGACTTTCTTCACGGTGCTCTTGCCCAATGTGCGGTCTGGGGTCATCGCGGCGTTCATTCTGGCCTTCATCACTTCGGTCAACGATGTGTCGATCTCGATCTTCCTGACCGGACCGGGCATTTCCACCCTGCCTATCCAGCTCCTTGCGCATATGGAGCAGTTTTTCGATCCTACCGTCGCTTCGGTTTCGGTCATGCTCATGGTGCTCACCGTGGCCGTGATGGCCATTGTCGAGCGCACGCTGGGCCTCACCTTCCTTGCCAAATAGAGGTCTGCCGTGACCAAGCCACTGTCCATTCGCAATATCACCGCCCACTACGGCCAGACCAAGGTGCTTGAGGACCTATCGCTCGATATCGGCGAGGGTGAGCTCGTTTCGCTTCTCGGTGCTTCCGGTTGCGGCAAGACGACGACGCTGCGTCTTGTTGCAGGCTTTCTGCAACCGACCTCGGGCACGATTACGCTTGGCGGCAAGGACCTGACGCGACTTCCCGCGCATCAGCGCGATATCGGCCTCGTGTTCCAGAACTACGCCTTATTCCCGCATCTCAGTGTCGCCGACAATGTCGGCTTTGGCCTCAAGCAGCGCGGCGTTTCCGGTGCGGACAAGACCAAGCGGGTCAACGCCATGCTCGAGCGCGTCGGTCTTGCCCATCTCGCCGAGCGCCTGCCCGGTGCATTGTCCGGTGGGCAGAAGCAGCGCGTAGCGCTGGCGCGTGCCCTCGTCATCGAACCGCAATTGCTGATGTTCGACGAGCCGCTTTCAAACCTCGACGCCAAGCTGCGCGTCGACATGCGCGTCGAAATTCGCCAGCTGCAGCGCGCCAATGGCACGACGTCGGTCTATGTGACCCACGACCAGGAAGAGGCGTTTTCGATCTCGGACCGCGTGGCGATCATGCATGCGGGCAAGATTATGCAGCTCGATACGCCTGAAAACCTCTACCAGCGCCCGGCCAATGCTTTCGTGGCGCGGTTTGTCGGCTTTGAAAACCTTGTCTCGATGAAGGTCGTGGCGCGCGATGGGGCGCAGGTGACAGCCGAAGCGGCGGGTGGGGTGAAACTGACGCTGGGGCTCGAGCATTTTGGCGAGATCCCCGATGCGTTCGTGCTCGCCTGCCGTGCCGATGGGCTTTCAGTCACCGACAACATGGCCGTCGAAGGCATTCCAACGACGCTGGGGCTGCGGACTTATCTCGGCCGCGCCTATCAGTATCAGAGCGAAACGGCGGCTGGCACCTTGGTCGCAAATGGTCCGCTGTCGCGGCCGCTGGAACCGGGCTCGGCGGCTAAACTTGTGCCGGTGCCGGATCAGTGCACAATTCTGGCCATGGAATGACTATCCTTCTGACCAATGCCTTGGTCGTCACCATGGACGATGACCTGACCGTTCACGAGAACGGCTGGGTCGAGATCGAAGGAACAACGATCAAGGCGCTGGGCTCAGGAACGCCACGGGATTTTCCGGGCGCTGAGATCGTCGATTGCGGCGGCGATATCGTCATGCCGGGCATGGTAAATGCGCACTGCCATATGGCAATGTCGGTGTTTCGCGGCTTGGGCGAGGATGTTGACGACCGGCTCTATCGCTACATCCTGCCGCTTGAGCGCAAATTCGTTTCGCCGGAAATGGTGCGCGCCGGATCGGCGCTGTCGGCTCTGGAAATGATCCAAGGCGGCGTGACGACGGTCGCAGATATGTATTACTTCGAAACCGAAGTGGGCGATGTTTGCGCCGAGGCGGGATTGCGCGCCATTGTCGGGCAGACGCTCGCGGACTTCGATCCGCCGGATCATAAGAATTTCGATGAGGGTTTTGCGCGCGTCGAAGAACTGGTTGATCGGTACAAGGATCATCCACTTGTGACGCCGTCGATCGCGCCGCATGCGCCCTATTCGACCGGGCTCAAGACTATGGCGCGGGTGGCCGAATGGTCGGCGGCCCATCCCGAGGTGCCGGTGCAGATGCACCTCGCCGAAAGTACGCTCGAGGTGAAATGGGCGCTCGACAATCATGGCAAGTCTAGTGTTGCGGTGACCGCGGAATCTGGCCTTCTCAAGCCAAACCTGATTTGCGCGCACTGTCTGCAACTCGATGATGCGGATATCCTGCAGATGTCGATCGAACAGGTCTGCGTCGTCACCAATCCGCGTTCGAATGGCAAGGCGGGACGCGGGATCGCGCCAGTCGAGATGATGCGCAATGCGGGCCTGCCTGCCGGGATCGGCAGCGATGGCGCGATGAGCGGCAATACGCTCGATCTCTTCAGCCAGTTTGCGCCGGTCTCGATGTTTGCCAAGCTCCTGGCCGGATCGCGCAAGCCGCTTCCGGCTGTCGAAGTCATTCGGATGGCAACGATCGACGGGGCGCGGGCGCTGAGCCTCAACCTCAAGACCGGATCCCTCGAAGTCGGCAAGCAGGCGGACCTGATCCGCATTAGCCTTGCGGCGCCGCGTCTGCATCCGATGTACGATCCCTATTCGGCGCTGGTCTTTGCGGCCATGCCATCGGACGTGACCGACACGATGGTCGCGGGCCGTTGGTTGATGCGTGACCGGCAGATCCAAACTATGGATAAGAATAAGGTCGTTGCCGATGCAAATCAGATTGCGCGGCAATTCAAAGCCGAAATGGAAAGGATCGATCGCCTGAACTAGCGTTCAATCGCGGTGCGGTGGTCAAATGGTGCGATCATGAAGAAGCGCGTTGTCATCGACACCGATCCAGGCCTTGACGATGCCCTGGCAATTCTTTTTGCGCTCGGGTGCGGACGCTTCGAGGTGCTTGGGCTAACCACGGTCGGCGGCAATATCGGACTTGATCGGACGACGCTCAATGCCGGCGGGCTGCTGGCCGTAATGGAGCGTGGTGATATCCCTGTTATACGCGGTTCCGACGTGCCGCTTACGCGCGAGCAGCAGGACATCATCGCCATTGTTCATGGGGCGGATGGGCTCAAGGGTATCACCCTGCCCGAGCCTCTGGCTCCCGCGTCTGATGGTGCTTCGGCCTGGATCGCTGCGACCTTGGCGGCCGCAGAGCCCGGCAGCATCGACATTCTGGCGCTGGGACCGCTGACCAATATTGCGCATTTCGTCACCGAACATCCCGAGGCCGTTGGCCTGATTGGCGAGATCATCGTCATGGGCGGGACGCTCAATGAGCCAGGCAATTCGGGACCAAATTCCGAGTTTAATTTTGCGACCGATCCGGAGGCGGTTTCGGTGGTGCTCGGCAGCGGCGCTAAGGTGACGGTCGTGCCGCTCGACGTGACCCGAAAGGTTCGGGCGCAATTGGACTATGTCGAGGCGCTGCCGGACACGCCGCATGGTCGATTGGCACGCGAAGTTCTAGGGCAATATATGCAGGACGGCCGGCAAAGCCGCGCCCTGCACGACCCTTGCGTGATGCTCCTGGCGCTTGAGCCCGACATTTTCAGGCTGGAAAAGCTGGCGCTCGATGTCGATCTCGGCGAGCCACCGGATGCCGGCCGACTGCTTGTGGACAAGCGCGGATCGCTGGTCAACGTCGCGCTGGGCGTGGATGCAGAGCGTGCCCTGGCGCTGTTGCGGACCGGTTTCGCCTGATCAAGCCGGCAGTTCCTGCTCGACGAGCGTCGTCCAGAAGCGCGCTCCTGTTGGGATCGCTTCATCGTTGAAATCATAGCGTGAATTATGATGCAGCGCGCCATCGACGGCGGGGCCATTGCCGAGCCAGACATAGGCGCCGGGGACTTCGGCGCTGAAAAAAGCAAAATCATCGCCAGCCGTGGACGGTGGAAAGTCGGTGACGACGGAGCGGCCTGTTGCGGCGGCGGCGGCGTGTAGAGCGCGCTGTGTCGCGTCGGGGTGATTGACCACAGGCGGGATGCGGCGGAGAAAGTTGTAGTCGGCTTCAACGCCGAAGGTCGCTGCAATGCCCTGGGCTACAATGCCAATTTCCTTCTCGAGCTGGTCGCGCACCTCTGGCGTATAGGCGCGCGCGGTGCCGCCGATGCGCACGGTGTCGGGGATGACGTTGAGCGCCTTGAAGTCGCCGGCGTCGAGCGCGCAGGCGCTGATCACCGCAGGCTGGAGCGGATCCACGACACGAGCGACGATGGTGTGGATGGCGGCGAGAAAATGGCCGGCGGCGGTTATGGCATCGCGGCCGAGATGGGGTTTGGCGCCGTGGGTTCCGATACCTTTGAAGGTCACGGTCCAACTGTCCGATGACGCCAATTGCGGGCCCACTACCACGGCCATTTCATTGGTCGCGAGGCCGGGCATATTGTGGAGGCCGTAGACAGCGTCAACGGGGAACAGTTGCAAAAAGCCTTGCTCCAGCATGGCCTTGGCGCCGCCCCTGCCCTCTTCGGCGGGCTGGAAGATGAATTGAACGGTGCCAGAAAAGTTGCGCGTGCGGGCGAGATGGCGGGCGGCGGCGAGGAGCATGACGGTGTGACCATCATGACCGCAGGCGTGCATGGTGTTGGGCGTTTCCGACTTATAGAGACGGTCGGCAAGCTCGGGCATGGCAAGCGCATCCATGTCCGCGCGCAGGGCAATGCGGCGGGTGCCGGTGCCAATCTTGAGCGTGCCGACAATACCGGTTTTGCCGAGGCCGCGATGGACTTCGATGCCCGCTTCACTGAGCTTTTCCGCGACGATGGCGCTGGTGCGGACCTCTTCGAAGCCGAGTTCGGGGTGAGCGTGGAGATCGCGGCGGAGTGCGGTCATAGCTTCGAGTTCGAAGGGATCGTTGCTGCCCGATTGCATTGGCCTTACCGTCTTGCGATAGAATTCTGGGACATAGCTTGCGGGTTACACACCGATGAATCAAGGACTTGGCGCGAGTTTTGAGCCGCATGAATTCTGGCAGGCCTTTTCGGCGCCAGGCAGTTTCGAACCGGAGCCGGTGGATGGTCATCTCGGCTTTTATCCCGCGGAGCTGGCGGACGGGCGGCAGCTCTGCTTGCCGCTACGGGTGCTGCCGGGTGATGGCAAATCGGCCGTCTCTTCGCTGATCTTGAACCAGGCGAGTTTTACCGTTGAGGACGGTTTGGCAGCGGCCCTTGTCATGCTGCTGCGGGCGATGGCGCCGGAAATTATCATTGGTGTGCCGACACTTGGCTTGCCACTGGCGTCCAATGTGGCGCGGCGGCTGGGGCATACGCGGATGGTGCCGCTCGGGACGTCGCGGAAATTTTGGTACCGCGATGACCTCTCGGAGCCAATGAAATCGATCACCAGCCCGACCGCGGCAAAGACGCTCTATATCGATCCCCGTATGCTGCCGCTTTTGCGGGGTAAACGGGTGGCGGTGGTGGATGATGTGATCAGCTCGGGCCAGTCGATGGGCGCGGTTTTGCGGCTTTTGGCGAAGGCGGAGATCGAGCCGGTGGCGATCGGCTGCGCGATGTTGCAGGGGCGGCATTGGGAGGAGCCGCTGGCGGCGTGGCGCGACAGGATTGTTGCGCCGTTGCGGTCGCCGCGGTTTGTGCTCAATGAAAAAGAGCGTTGGTTGCCAGAGGTTTAGCTCTATCGCGTGCCGGGGAGAGGCATGGCTTCGATCTCTCTGAGGACTTCGATCATGCCGGCGACATTTGCTTCGGCGATAATTTTCCCCTTCTCGGCGGTGGCGAGGGAAGCGTCGCCGACGGCGCCGGATGGGTTGATGTCGGAGGCGATCCAGGCATAGGTGTGGCCGAAGGCGCCTGTTGGCCTAAGATATTGAAATTGCTGCTCGTCTCGCGCTGCGATGGAGACGAAATTCTCCGCTTTGGGCATATCCACAAGGTGCGGTTTGAAGTGGAGGATGAGCGAGGTTTCGGCGTCGCCGCCGTGAATGCCGTGGCGTCGCTCAAGGTCGCTCAAAACGCCCGGTGGGGTGAAACGCCAGCCGCTTTTGACGGCGAGCATGCCGGCGCGGACGCGGAGTTCGCGGGCGACGATGCCCATGATTTCTTCGTTGCCGCCGTGAGAGTTGATGAAAATCAACTTCTTAACCCCGGCGCGGGCGACTTCGAGACCGATCTGGGTCCAGGCGTCGATGAGGTTGGTGGCCGTGTGGGTGATGGTGCCCTTGGCCCAAATGTGCTCGTTGGATTTGCCGATCTGCTGCACTGGCAGGATGCGGATATCGAGGTCGTTCGGGCAACATTCCGTTAACATCGAAAGCATGGAAGCGTTGATTATGCTGTCCGTGCCGACCGGCAGGTGCGGACCATGCTGCTCGACCGCCGCGATGGGCAGGATGGCGATGGTCTTCATAGGGTCGAGCCCTTCGAATTCGCTCGCCGAGAAATCGGTCCACCAGATTTTGCGCATCATAGAATTCCTCAGGCTGGGCCGGCGGCGATGACTTCGATCTCGACGACGAATTCTGGCCGGGCGAAGCCGGAGACGATCATCAGCGTCGAAGCGGGATAGGGCGCAGCAAAGAGCGCATTGCGGACGCCCATATAGTCGGGGAGATGCTCGCGCCCGGTGACATAGGCATTGATGCGGATGATGTGTTCGAGACCGAGGCCGGCTTCGCGGAGGATGGCCGCGATATTGTCGAAGCAGAGCTTGGTCTGGCCTGCACAATCGGGCGGGACGGCCTTATCAGCGGCGATGCCCAATTGGCCGGAGCAGAAGACGAGACGCTGGCTGGGTGGGACGACGATGCCATGGCTATAGGGCGCGAAAGGCGGATGGATATCGGTCGGGTCTAGGACGGTGGTCATGGTTATCCAAAGCTTGCGAGGCGAATGCTAAGCCAAAGGTAAAGCGCTTGACCAGCCCTTTCAGACATAAATTGCACGCATAGCAGGCATTCACTTAAGCTGCCTATTTTTTGGGTTTTCATCTGCAGCCAAGTGCGGAAGGGTGGGCGCAGGGTGAAGGAGATCGCCCAATCAATCAGCTCCGCAACGATCGGAGCAAGGGAACGCAGCAGATGCACGCAACACTCAAGACGACCATTCTGGCCGCCATGGCCTTTGCCGCCACGCAGGTTTCGGCCCAGGAATTGGACAAGGTCACCTTCGCGACTAATTGGCTGGCCCAAGCGGAACATGGTGGCTACTACCAAGCGATCGCCGACGGCACTTATGAGAAATACGGTCTCGACGTGACCATCATGCAGGGCGGGCCGCAATCGCCGGGCCGGCCGATGCTGGTATCGGGCCAGGTGCAATTCTACATGGGCGGCGCGACAGGCGCGATCAACGCGGTCAAGGAAGGCATTCCGACGATTACGCTCGCGGCGATCTTCCAGAAAGATCCGCAGATCCTGATGTCGCATCCGGGCAAGTTCGGGAGCTTTCCGGAACTGGCTGGTGCCTCAAAATACATCCTCAGCGCCGATGGCTTTAGCGGCTACTTCACCTGGATGAAGTCGCAATGGCCCGAATTCGTCGACGAAAAATATGAGCCCTACCAGTTCAATCCGGCTTCGTTTCTGGCCGATGATATGGCGATCCAGCAGGGTTACCTGACCTCGGAGCCGCTCGCCATCGAGCGCGAAGCCGGTTTTGCGCCCGATGTGTGGCTGCTCGCCGACAGTGGCTATGCGCCTTATTCGACCACGATCGAAGCGATGAAGCCATGGGTCGACGAGCATCCCGATATTGCCAAGCGCTTTGTGGAAGCGACGATCATCGGCTGGTCCAACTATCTTTATGGCGACAACAAAGCCGCCAACGACCTGATCAAGTCCGACAATCCGGAAATGACGGATGACCAGATCGCCTATGGCATCGAGAAGATGAAGGAATATGGGATTGCCGTCTCCGGCGATGCAGAAACCAAGGGGATCGGCTGCATGACCGATGCCGGCTGGAAGACCTTCTACGACTCGATGGTCACCGCAGGCGTCTTCGAAGCCGGGATCGACATTACCCAGGCCTATACGACCGAATATGTCTGCCAGGGCCTTGGCGTCGACCTCTTCAAGTAATTGTTCCGACACCGGCGCGGACACGACGTCCGCGCCGCTCCGACCCTAGAGTGGGCGATTTACTTTGACTGATTTGACGATTTCCGCGCCGGCGACAGCGGCGCCACCGAGTACTTCCAAACTTGTCGTGTCGATGCGGCATGTCAGCAAGCTCTTTTCCAACGGCACTTTGGCGCTCAAGGACATGTCGCTCGATGTGCAGCGCGGCGAGTTTTTGAGCCTGCTCGGGCCTTCGGGTTGCGGCAAATCCACCGCCTTGCGCATTATTGCCGGGCTGGGTGCGCCAAGCTCGGGCACGATCGACTGGCCCTCCTCGCAGATCAGCAAGAAGGGATTGCCCGAAGGCGATGTCGGCTTCGTCTTCCAGGAGCCGACGCTGATGCCCTGGCAGACGGTTTGGGGCAATGTCTATTTGCCGCTGCGGCTGCGCGGCGTCTCCAAGGCCGATGCCAATCCGGCTATCATGGAGGTTTTGGCCTCGGTTGGCCTTGCCGATTTCACCAAGTCCTATCCGCGCGAGCTTTCGGGCGGGATGAAGATGCGCGTCTCGATCGCGCGGGCCCTGGTGACCAAGCCAAAGCTTTTGTTGATGGATGAGCCCTTTGCGGCGCTCGACGAGATCACGCGGCAAAAACTCAATGATGATGTGCTCCGCCTCTGGCGCGAGACGGGGATCACCGTGATCTTCGTCACCCACTCGGTGTTCGAGAGCGCCTTTTTGAGCAATCGCATCGTCGTCATGCGCGCCCGGCCGGGACAGGTCTATGCCGATCTGCCGCTCGAGACCTCGGCGGTGCGCGACGAGAATTATCGCACTTCGGAAGAATATCGCGTGACGACCGACACGGTTTCGCGCGCGCTTCAGGAAGCCATCATGCGTGGAGCCCAGACGAAATGAGCGACGCCGTTTCTTTTGACAAGGCTTCGACCGAAGCCGGCACCGACAGCCAGGTCGTCATACCGATCAGCCGGTCGAGCACTGCCGAGCGCGTGCTTTCGATCGTCGTACCGGTGTTCATGGTGCTGTTGGCGATTGCCGCCTGGCAGGCGCATATCATGATCAACCAAGTGCCGCGCTATATCATGCCGGCGCCGCTCGATGTGGTGAATGCGCTTTTCACCGATTGGGGGACGCTGGCGCCATCGCTGCTGGTAACCCTGCGCATTACCGTCATGGCACTCGGGATTGCGCTGGTCGGTGGGGTTGGGCTTGCGATCATTCTGGTGCAGAGCCGCTGGATCGAGCTGGCGCTGTTTCCGTTTGCGGTGATCCTGCAGGTGACGCCGATGATCGCCATCGCGCCGCTGCTCATCATCTACATGCCCGACACGCAATCGGCGCTTTTGACCTGCGCCTTTGTCGTGGCGTTCTTTCCGATCCTTTCCAACATGGTCGCGGGGCTGAAAAGCGTCGACCATAACCTCCTCAATCTCTTCGAGCTTTATGGCGCGAGCCGCTGGCAGACGCTGATCCATCTCAAGCTGCCCTCGTCCCTGCCCTATTTTGCGGCGGGGCTGCGGATTGGCGGGGGCCTGTCGCTGATCGCGGCGGTGGTGGCGGAATTTGCGGCGGGGTCGGCGGGCAAGGGTTCGGGGCTGGCGTTCCGACTGCTCGAATCCGGCTATCGGCTGAATTATCCGCGGCTTTATGCGGCGCTGGTGCTGCTGATGATGACCGGTGTCGCGATCTTTGCGCTGACCTCGCTGATCTCCTGGGCGATGCTGCATCGCTGGCACGAAAGTGCACTGAAGCGGGAGAATTGAGATGGGGGTGCAGGCGATTTTCATGGGCTGGGGTGCGGCACTGCCGATCCCGCCGGGCATGGATTTGCCATTTGGCATGGCGGGCGCGGCACCTCTCCCTGGGGGGAGAGGTCGACGCGAAGCGGCGGGTGAGGGGGCCTTTGGCAAAAACCTCGCCCGAGAAAGGCCCCCTCACCCGGCCCTGCGGGCCGACCTCTCCCCCAGAGGGAGAGGTGAAGCGTGGCTCACTATCGCCGGAGCGCTCAAGGCTATCGCGATGTCATTCCCGCGAAAGGGTGGGAACGGACACTGCGGGTTCGATGAAGGCTTTGAGCAGACAAGGCGGTTGAGGGAATACTGCCTGCTGCGTGGGAGGGTTGGGTTGTGAGTGTTTCGGTTCCGGCAGATGGCCATTATGCCGTGGTCAATGCCAATGTGCCGGCTTCGGTGCTGGGTGAGCCTGCCTCGGGTGCATTGAAGACCGTCGATATCACGATTGCCGATGGGGCGATTGCGTCGATCGGGCCGGCGGGGTCGGCGACTTTGCCGCAGAAGATCGATATGCGCGGCGATATCGTGTTGCCGGCTTTTGTCGATCTGCACACGCATCTCGACAAGGGGCATATCTGGGCGCGAAAGCAGAATCCGGACGGCACTTGGATGGGGGCGCTGAAGGCAGTGCTGACCGATCGCGAGGCCAATTGGGCCGCAAGCGATGTCGAGCGGCGCATGGATTTTTCGCTGCGCTGTGCCTTTGCGCATGGCACGGCGGCAATCCGCACCCATCTCGACATGGCGCCACCGCAGCATGAAATCACCTGGGACGTTTTCTCGGCCATGCGCGAGCGCTGGGCCGGGCGGATCGAACTGCAAGGCGCCGGGCTGATGGGGCCGGACACGATCCTTGACGGGGAAAAGCTTCGGGGAGTTGCGACCTCGACCAAGGCGGCCGGTGGGATTTTGGGTGGATCCACCGCGGTGCATCCGGACAATCCGCTGATCATGCGGAAACTGGTGGAGATTGCGGGCGAGCTTGGGCTCGATATCGATCTTCATACCGATGAAAGCCCGGATCCTGCAGCCAATGCGCTGGAGTGTCTGGCGGATGCGGTGATCGAAAGTGGATTTAACGGGTCGGTGACGGCGGGGCATTGCTGCTCGCTGGCGGTGCAGGACAGTGAAACCGCCAAGCGCGTGATCGATAAGGTGGCGCAGGCGGGGATTGCCGTCGTGTCGCTGCCGATGTGCAATATGTATCTGCAGGACCGGGACAATAGCGACGGCGTGCGGACACCGCGCTGGCGTGGGGTGACGCTGCTCAATGAATTGAAGGCGGCGGGCGTAAAAGTCGCCATTGCCTCGGACAATACGCGCGACCCCTTTTATGCCTATGGCGATCTCGACGGGTTCGAGGTGTTTCGCGAAGGCGCGCGGATTTTGCACTTCGATCATCCGCAGGCCGAGGCTTTTGCCTGGGCGCGAGTAGTTTCGGCGGATCCCGCTGCGATTGCCGGATTTGGTTACACCGGTGAGCTGGCGGCAGGGGCGCCGGCTGATCTCGTGCTCTTCAAGGGGCGCAGCTGGACCGAACTGATGTCGCGGCCGCAGGCCGACCGGACCGTGATCCGCGCCGGACAGGCGATCGACACCACCCTCCCCGATTACCGTGAACTCGACGACTTGATGGGCCAAGCATGAGCATTGCAGCATTCCGCGCCGAACTGGGCGACATTCCGCAAGAAGACAATCCGCGCATCGTGCAGCAGCGCAGCCGTGACCATTATTGGTATTCGCCGGTGCTCAAGGCCAAGCTCGACCATGTGACGGCCGAGGTGGTGGTTTCGCCACGGAGCAATGACGAGGTCAAAACCGTGTTGCGCGCTGCGTTCAAGCATGGCGTGGCGATCACGCCACGCGGGGCGGGTACGGGGAATTATGGGCAGGCCATGCCGCTATCGGGCGGGGCGATGCTCAACCTGATGAACATGGACAAAGTGCTCGAGATCAAGAAGGACCGGGTGCGGGCGCAAGCGGGTGCGGTACTCGAAAAGCTCGATCATGAGACCAAGGCCGCTGTGGGTAGCGAATTGCGGTTTCATCCATCGACCTATCGCATGGCCTCGCTCGGCGGGTTTATCGCTGGTGGCTCGGGCGGGGTCGGCTCGATTCGCTGGGGCGGGTTGCGGGCGCTGGGGTCTATTCTTGGGCTAAAAATCATCACCTGCGAGGCGGAGCCGCGGGAGCTCGATCTTGTGGGCGAGGATATCCTCAAGGTCGCGCATGCCTATGGGACCAATGGCATTATCGTCGAAGCCGAAATGCCGCTTACGGAGGCGCATGACTGGATCGATGTCATGGTCGGGTTCGACGATTTCATCGAAGCGGCGGCGTTTTCGGAAAAGCTAGCGAAGCAAGATGGGATATTGCTCAAGGAGCTTTCGCCCTGCGCGGCGCCTATTCCGCAGGCCTATTTCAACCGGCACAAGCCCTATATCAAGGACGGGCAATCGGTCGTGTTGATCATGGTGGCGCCGGTTTCGGTCGAGGCGCTGGCGCTGTTCGTATCGCACCATGGGGGCGAGATGCTTTATCGCTCGGACAAGGCGAGCGAGGAGGAACTGAAGCGCCTGCCGCCGATCTATGAACTGGCCTGGAACCACACGACGCTGCGGGCGCTCAAGGTCGATCCGACGATCACCTATTTGCAGACGCGGTATCCGACGATCGAGCATGTGAAGAAGATCGTCGGGCTGCTCGGCGATGAATTGCCGATGCATATCGAGATAACGCGGCAGGATGGGCTGGTGACGTATGCCGGGCTGCCGATGGTGCGGTATACGAGTGAGGAGCGGCTTGAGGAGATCATCCGCATTCACGAGGAGAATGGCTGCGACGTGTTCAATCCGCACCGGTTTACGCTTGAAGAGGGCGGGATGAAGCGGACGGACCAGAAGCAATTGGCGTTCAAGCGCGAGGCTGATCCCAAGGGCATTCTCAACCCGGGCAAGATGATCGCCTGGGAGAACCCGGATTTCGACTTTTCCTCGGGCAAGGCCTGGCTCTTTGATGGGCTCAACCCGGTGCATGCGGCCTGATGCGCGTTCATGTCATTCACGCGCATCCGGTCGAGACGAGTTTCAACCGGGCGCTCTATGGGGCGGCGATCGAGGGGCTGAAGAGCGCGGGGCATGAGGTCGATGCGCTCAATCTCTATGATGAGGGTTTTTCGCCGGTTCTGACGCGGGAAGAACGGCTGAACTATCATGATGTGCCGGGGAATCTGACGCCGGCGATAAAGCCTTATGCGGAGCGGTTGCAGGCGGCGGAGGCGCTGGTCGTCGTGCATCCGGTTTGGAATTATGGGTATCCGGCGATCCTGAAAGGGTATTTCGACCGGGTGTTCGTGCCGGGCGTGTCCTTCATCATGGAGGGTGGCGGGGATCGCGGGCGGCTCGTGCCGTGCCTCACCAATATCAAGAAGGTTGCTTTCGTCACCACTTATGGTGGCAACCGGTGGCGGACGTTCGTGATGGGCGATCCGCCGCGGCGAATTGCTATGCGCTGGGGCTGGGCGACGTTCCGGACGCGGCCGAAATATCTGGCGCTTTATGACATGAACAATGTTTCGCCAGCCGGGCTCGAAGGGTTTCTGGGCACGGTGCGGAGCGAGCTTGCGCGGTTTTGAGCCACTAAAGTTGAGTGCACAACGAATGCTGTGCGCTTGCATTGAAACCGGTTCTTGCTCAGAGAATGAGCAGCAGGGAAGCCGGATGAAGTTTTCGACACGAGGGATGATATGACAGAGAAATTCGTTGCCGGACGGCGCGTGTTCGTTTCGGTGCTAGCAGCCAGCATGGCGCTGGCGATGAGCGGCGTGAGCTTTGCGCAGGACCTGACCAAGGTTGCCGCGATCTGGACGGTGCCGGTGGAGCAGCAGTGGGCGAGCCGCCTGCACAATGCGCTGACGGCGGCCGACGAGCGCGGCGAGATCGAATATGTCTATTCGGAAAATATCTCCAACACCGACTATGAGCGCGTGATGCGCGAATATGCCGAGCAGGGCGTGAGCCTGATCGTCGGCGAGGCCTTCGGTGTCGAGCAGCCGGCGCGCGCCGTGGCTTCGGAATATCCCGAGATTTCGTTCCTCATGGGGTCGAGCCTGCCACCGGCAGAGCCGAACTTTGCGACCTTCGACAACTTCATCCACGAGCCGAGCTACCTGACCGGTATCGTTGCGGGCATGAAGACCGAGAGCAACAAGATCGGCATGGTCGGTGGCTATGCCATTCCCGAAGTGAACCGGTTGATGAACGCCTTCAAGGCGGGCGCGCTGTCGGTCAATCCGGACGTGACCTTCTCGGTGAGCTTCATCAACTCCTGGTATGATCCGCCGAAGGCCAAGGAAGCTGCTTTCGCCATGGTCGATGCGGGTGCGGACATTCTTTATGCCGAACGTTTTGGCGTGTCGGATGCAGCCAAGGAACGTGGCATTCTGGCGATCGGCAATGTGATCGATACATCGGCGGATTATCCGGGCACGATCCTTGCGAGCGCGCTTTGGCATGGTGAACCGATGATCGATAAGGCCATCGCCGATGTGAAGGCCGGTTCGTTCACCGCGTCGGATTACGGCATCTATGCCTTCATGGAATATGGCGGTTCGAGCGTCGTGATCGACGAGGCGCTGGCTGGGCCGGAAGCTGTTGCGGCGACCAAGGCCAAGGAAGAAGAGATTTTGGCCAAGACGTTTACGGTCGAGATCGACGATAGCGAGCCGACGTCGTCGCAGTGAGGTTTTGGGGTTTTACCCCCCACCTAGCCTCCCCCAGGCAGGGGGAGGAATAGCATCGAGTTTTGGGGCGGGCTTGGGCTCGCCTCAGGCTTATCAGGACGCCAATGCGGAGCACCCCGACTATGACTGATGCCCCTGTGCTCCTGTCGCTGCAAAATATCACCAAGCGCTTTGGCGCCTTGACGGCGAATGATGGGATCTCGCTCGATCTGCATCGCGGAAAAATCCTGGCGCTGCTCGGGGAGAATGGGGCGGGCAAGACGACGCTGATGAATATTCTCTTCGGGCACTATGTGCAGGACGAGGGGGATGTGCAGGTTTTGAGCAAGGGTGGGCTGACCGCCCTGCCCCCGGGTTCGCCCGGCGCGGCGCTGAAGGCCGGGATCGGCATGGTGCACCAGCATTTTACCCTGGCGGAAAACCTCTCGGGGCTGGCCAATATTCGGCTTGGCACCGAGCCGCTTTTGTCTTTCGGGCGCGAGGGTGCGGCACGGGCAAAAGTGCAAAAAATCATTGCCGAGAGTGGGCTGGACGTCGATCTCGATCGGCGCGTGGCCGATCTGACGGTGGGCGAGAAGCAGCGGATCGAGATTTTGAAGGCGCTTTATCGCGATGCGAAAGTGCTCATTCTCGATGAACCGACTGCCGTGTTGACGCCGCAGGAGGCCGATGGGCTGTTTGTGGTCTTGCGGCGGTTGGCGGCGAATGGGCTTGGGGTCATCTTCATTTCGCACAAGCTCGGTGAGGTCCTGGCCGTGTCACATCGCATTCTGGTGCTGCGCGGCGGCAAGAAGGCGGGTGAGCTGGTGACGGCCAATGCCGATCGGCGGGCGATTGCCGATCTGATGGTGGGCAAGGCCGTGGCGGCGGTGGTGCGGACGCCGGCGAGCCCAGGCGAGGTTTTGTTTGCGCTCGAAAATGTCTCGCTGCATGGGGCCGGTGGCCGATCGCTGAGCGGGGTCGATCTCAAATTACGCGCGGGTGAGGTCGTTGGACTTGCGGGCGTTTCGGGCAATGGGCAATCGGGGATTGCGGCGCTGATTTCGGGGCTGGCGGTGCCGACGGGTGGGACGATGCGCCTCTATGGTGAGACGGTGACGCGGGCCGATCCGCGGGCGCTGGTGGCCAATGGTGTGGCGCGCATGCCGGAGGATCGTCAGCATGATGGCGTGGTGGGCACGATGAGCGTGGCCGACAATATCGCCATCGAAGAGGTGCGCAGCGCTGCTTTTTCCAAAATGGGTTTTCTTGATCGCAAGGCGATGCGCGATCGGGCGACGGCGGCGATTGCGGGCTATGACGTGCGCTGCCAGGGGCCGGATGCGGAAGCGCGGTTGCTATCGGGCGGCAATGTGCAGAAGCTGATCCTGGCGCGTGTGCTTGAACGTGGGCCGCGGGTGATCCTTGCCAATCAGCCGACACGCGGGCTCGATGTCGGCGCGCAGGCGGAGGTGCATCGGCGCATTCTCGCGGCGCGGGATCGTGGTGCGGCGGTGCTGGTGATTTCGGAAGATCTGGACGAGCTTTTTGCGCTCGCCGACCGGTTCGTCGTGGTGCGTGCGGGCGAGCTGCACGATGCGGGGCCGAGCGAAGGGCTCGATCGCGGCACGATCGGGTTGATGATGGCGGGGCAGAGCCACGCGCGTGCGGAGATGGCGTCATGACTATTCGGCTTGAACCGCGCGAGGATGCTGGGCTGGGTCTCAAGATTGGGGTGTCGCTGGCGGCAGGCCTCGCAGCACTGCTGCTGGTCGCCATTCCGGTGCTGTTTGCCGGCGGATCGCCGCTCATGGCCTATGGCCTGATGATCCAGGGGGCGTTCGGCTCGATGTTCGCGTTCAGCGAGACGCTGAACCGGGCAACGCCGCTGATCCTGACGGGGCTTGCCTGTGCCGTCGCGTTCCGCGCCAAGCTTTGGAATATCGGGGCAGAGGGGCAGCTTTATATCGGGGCGCTGGCAGCGGTGTGCGTCGGTAGTGGGCTCCTGCAATTGCCCCCTGCCCTGATGATCCCGACGGTGATGATTGCCGGATTTTTGGCCGGCGGGCTGATGATGGTCATTCCGACCGTGATCAAGCAGCGATTTGGGGCTGATGAAGTGGTCATCACGCTGCTGCTCAACTTCGTCGTCATTCTCTTCATCCAGATGCTGGTCGAGGGGCCGCTCAAGGACCCGCTCTCGATGGGCTGGCCGCAATCGGTGCCGCTGATTGCCGAGGCTAAGCTGCCCAAGCTTCTGCCGCGGCTGCGCATGCATTGGGGGCTGATTGTCGGGCTCGTAGCGGCGCTGGTGCTCTGGCTGATGGTGCGCAAGACCGTGCTTGGCTTTGAAATCCGCGCGGTCGGCGAGAACAAGGCGGCGGCGCGGTTTGCCGGCATTCCGGTCGACGCGACCATGCTGAAGGTGGCGCTGATTTCGGGCGGGCTGGCGGGGCTGGCGGGCGTCGGTGAAGTGGCCGGGGTGAAGGGCTATCTCTCGTCGGACCTGTCGCCGGGCTTTGGCTATTCGGGGATTGTGGTCGCCATGCTCGCGGGGCTTTCACCCATCGGGACGGTGATTGCGGCGCTGTTTGTGGCGGCCGTTTTCGTGGGGGCGGATTCGATGAGCCGGGCGACGGGGATTTCGAGCTATATCGCCGATCTCGTCGTGGCGCTGTCGCTGCTCTGCGTGCTGGTTGGCAGCTTTTTCCTGCGGTTCCGCGTCAAGTGGGAACGCCAGAGCGTGGTGGCCTGAGATGGACGTTTTGTTCGACATTCTGGGCTCGGCCAATTTCTGGGCTGCGGCCATCCGCATCGCGACGCCGCTGATCTTCGGCGTGTTGGGCGCACTGATCTGCGAGCGCGCCGGGGTGCTCAATCTCGGGATCGAGGGGATTTTCGTAGCAGGGGCCATGGCGGGCTGGCTCGCGGTTTATCTCGGCGCAGGGCTATGGGGCGGCGTGCTGATTGCTGCGCTTGCCGGAGCGCTGTTTGGGCTGCTGCATGCGCTTCTTACTGTCATTTTGGGGCTGTCGCAGCATGTGTCGGGGATCGGGATTACGCTCTTGGCGACAAGCGTGAGCTATTTCACCTATCGCACCGCCCTGCCCGATGTGAGTTCGCCGCCGCGGATCGCTGCGTTTCAGCCGGTGTCGATACCGGGGCTTTCGGACCTTCCGTTTATCGGGCCGGCGCTGTTTCAGCAGACGCCACTGACTTTCTTGGCGCTGGTGTTTGTCGCGCTGGTAGCACTGGTGCTTTATCGGACGCCGCTGGGCCTCGCTATTCGGGCGGTTGGAGACAATCCGGCTTCGGTTGAGGCGCAAGGGCTATCGGTGATGGGGCTGCGCGTTGGTGCCGTGGTTGTCGGATCGGCGCTGATGGCACTGGGTGGGGCTTTTCTCACCATGTCGGCGTTCGATGCCTTCTTCTTTGGCATGGTCAATGGGCGCGGATGGATCTGCATTGCGCTCGTGGTGTTTGCGTCATGGCAGCCAGGCAAGGCGCTGTTGGGGGCTCTGCTGTTTGGCGCGTTCGATGCGTTCCAGATCAGGTTGCAGGCGCAGATTGGGCAAGTGGTGCCGGGTCAGGTGTTCCTGATGATGCCGTATTTGCTCTCGATCGTGGCGCTGATCCTGGTGGCTCGGCGGGCGGACTATCCGCGAGCGCTATTGCAGCCTTGGACCAAGGGGCAGCGCCACTAGGTCCAGTTGGCCATATCCGCCTGCAAATGGCAGTTTTCTGCGCTTCCGGTGCTCACGTACTGATGTACGCTCCGCTCCGGTTCTCGAAAACCACCATTTTCGACTCGCTTTGGCTCAACTGGCAACACAACCTAAAGCTCCGTGCGGGCGCCTGAGAAATTTAAGGACCAAAAATGTTTGATCTGAAAATCACCAATGCGACGCTGACGGATGGGCGGAAGGGTGTCGATATCGGCGTTAGGAATGGGCGGATCGCGGCGATCGAGGCCAATTTGGGCGGTGAGGCTGGCGAGGTGATCGATGCGGATGGGCAATTGGTGTCGCCGCCGTTTGTCGATTGCCATTTTCATATGGATGCGACGCTGTCGCTGGGGCAGCCGCGATTCAATGAGAGCGGGCGGCTGCTTGAGGGCATTCAAATCTGGGGCGAGTTGAAGCCTCTGCTGGCCCATGAAGCCGTGGTGGAGCGGGCGCTGGCCTATTGCGATCTGGCGGCGGCGCAGGGGCTGCTGGCGATCCGCACGCATGTCGATATTTGCGATGATCGGCTGCTGGGCGTCGAGGCGCTGCTCGAGGTCAGGAAGCGCGTGGCGCCCTATATCGATCTGCAGCTGGTGGCGTTTCCGCAGGATGGGTATTATCGCTCGCCGGGCGCGGTGGCACTGCTCGACCGGGCGCTCGATATGGGCGTCGATGTGGTTGGTGGCATTCCGCATTTCGAGCGGACGATGGCCGACGGCGCGGCGAGCGTGAAGGCCCTCTGCGAGATTGCCGAGAAGCGCGGGCTTTTGGTCGATCTTCACTGCGACGAGACGGACGATCCGCTGAGCCGTCATATCGAGACGCTGACCTATGAGACGCAGCGGCTGGGACTGCAGGGGCGGGTCAATGGCTCGCATCTGACCTCGATGCATTCGATGGACAATTATTATGTCTCAAAGCTCTTGCCCCTGATGGCGGAGGCGGATGTTTCGGCCACGGCGAACCCCAATATCAATATCGGCATCCAGGGGCGGCACGACACTTATCCCAAGCGCCGCGGGATGACGCGGATTCCGGAAATGCTGACCTATGGGATCACCTGCGCCTTTGGGCAGGATTGCATGATGGACCCCTGGTATTCGCTCGGGCAGGCCGACATGCTCGATGTTGCCTCGATGGGGCTGCATGTGGCGCAGATGACGAGCCGCGATGCGATGCGGCAGTGTTTCGACGCAGTGACGACCGGGCCGGCCAAGGTCATGCATCTCGAAGGCTATGGCGTCGAAGTGGGCAAGAAGGCCGATATGGTACTACTGCAGGCAACGGACACGATCGAAGCCATTCGGCTGCGGGCGACACGGATTGCGGTGATCAAGGGCGGGCGGGTGATCGCGCGGACGGCGCCGCGGCAGACGGCGTTGGCGCTGCCCGATCGGCCAACTCGGCTTGATCCCGCGCGGGTTGGGCCTAGCGCGAATTAAGCGGATTTAACCCCGGCAGAAAAAAGTTTGGGGCAGGCAAACTTTTTTCGGAACCATGCTGCGGGATCTGCGTTTTGGTGATGCACAGACCTGTCCCCGGCTCGTGTATAAAGGCCTCGATCGTTCGCCCGATCGGGGCCTTTCCTTTACGCATGATGCCAGCGGCTTTAGTAGACCGGCTCCGGATCGTTTCTCGACGCGATTTCGTCGGGCTCTGGGGCTTTGCCGGCGAGGTAGCAGGCTTCGACTTCGGCGCGGCTGAGGGGAACGAGGCCCCAAGCGAGCTCGGGACCGGCGCCGCCGAAGAAGTTGGCCTTGCCCGGAGCCTCATCGGCTGCGCGGCGCTTGAAGCGGCCGGGATCGAAAATTCCAAAGAAGTTCACCATGTCGTCCCCCCATAGGGTTCTAGGGCTGAAAACAGGTGCGGCCGGCTTTGGAGCCGGCCGCTGGAGCGATGTTACTGAGTTGGGCCAGTGTAGATCTGATCGAACACGCCGCCGTCACCGAAGTACTTTGGCTGGGCTTCGCGCCAGCCGCCAAAATCGGCGATCGTCACGAGGTTGACGTCGCCGAAGCGGGCGATGTCTTCGGCGGCTGCCGCTTCCGGGCGGAAGGGGCGGTAATAGTGCTTGGCAGCGATCGCCTGGCCTTCATCGGAATAGAGATAGTCAAGATAGGCCTGGGCGAGGTCGGTATTGCCCTTTTTCTCGGCATTGCCCGGAACAAGCGCGACCGGGGGTTCAGCGAGGATCGAGACCGAGGGGGTCACGATGTCAAAAGCGTCGGGGCCCAGTTCTTCTAGGGCGAGGTAGGCTTCGTTTTCCCAGGCGAGGAGAACGTCGCCGATGCCGCGCTGGACGAAGGTGGTCGTCGCGCCGCGGGCGCCCGTATCGAGCACGGGGACGTGCTTGAAGAGGTTGGTCACATATTCCTGCGCCTTGGCGTCATCGCCGCCATTGGCCTGACGGGCCCAGGCCCAAGCCGCGAGGAAATTCCAGCGGGCGCCGCCCGAGGTCTTGGGGTTTGGAGTGATGACTTCGACGCCATCACCGACGAGATCGCCCCAATCCTTGATGTTCTTCGGATTGCCCTTGCGGACGAGGAAGACGATGGTCGAGGTATAGGGCGCGTTGTTGTTTTCGAGCGTGCCGCGCCAATCTTCAGGGATCAGGCCGGCATCGGCGATGGCGTTGATGTCGCTTTCAAGCGCCAGCGTGACGACGTCGGCTTCGAGCCCATCGATAACGGTGCGGGCCTGGGAGCCGGAGCCGCCATGGGTGACCTGCACGGCGACGGTCTCGCCCTTGGTTTCCTGCCAGTGCTTGATGAAAGCTCCGTTGTAATCGCGATAGAGTTCGCGGGTGGGGTCATAGGACACGTTGATCAACGTGCGGTCCTGCGCCTGGACGGTCGCGGCAAAGCCGAGGACCAAAGAGGCCGCTAGGGCGGTATAGGCAAAAAGCCTGGCAGTTCGGTTCATCGAAGGCTCCCTCATGAGACTGAACAAACCCTATCAACTCGGTAGTGATTGGGAAGGCGCGGGCTTGCTGGGGAGCTTAACGAATTAGAAAATATTTCTGAGGGCGGATGCCATCGCGCAAGGAAGCGCAAATCTATGCTGGCGACGGTCAGGCGATGAGGTGCGTGGGACGCTGGCTCTTACCACCTTCGGCCGTCAGGAGATCGGTCATCGCTTCGGGCGTCAGCGGGCGGGAATAGAGATAGCCCTGAAGATAGGTGCAGCCCATTTCAGTCATGGCGTCGCTCTGGAGCGTGTCCTCGACGCCTTCCGCCGTGACCTTCATGCCGAGCGCTGACGCCGTGCCGACAATGAGACGGACGATGTGGCCAATGGCGGGTTCCGCATCGATGCGCTGGACATAGGACTTGTCGATCTTGAGCTTATCGACGGCATAGCTGCGCAAATAGCTGATCGACGCATAGCCCGTGCCGAAATCGTCGAGGGCGACGCTGATCCCGGCGCTGCGGAGTTCGCCCAGCGCAGCCTGCACTTCCTCGGAGTTTTGAAGCAAGGTGCCTTCGGTGATCTCGACTTCGAGGCGTTCCGGCGGGAGGCCTTCCTCGGCGAGGACCGCGAGGATGGTGGCGGGGAGCTTGGGATTGCGGAACTGGATGGGCGAGAAGTTGACCGCGACCTGCGGCAGGCCAGCTTCGAGCGCAAAGCGGCAGGCGTGGCGGAGGACCCATTCGCCCAACTGATCGATGATGCCAGTCTCTTCAGCGAGAGCGATGAACGCATCGGGAGAAAGACGACCGTGGCGGGGATTATCCCAACGCACCAAGGCCTCGGCGCCTGCGATGGTCTTTTGCTTCGCGTCGTAGACGGGCTGATAGGCGAGGTGCAGGCCTTCATTGGTGATGAGCGCATTGCGCAACTCCACTTCGAGGGCGCGGCGTTCGCGGCGGGTCCGGTCCATTTCCTCGTTATAGAGAGAGAAGCCGTCGCGGCCATCTTGCTTGGTGACGTAGAGAGCCACGTCGGCGCGGCGGAGCATTTCCTCGCCGCTCATTTCCTCGGCCTTTTCGAGCGCAGCACCGATGCTGAGCGTGATGGTGATGCGTTCGTTGCCGAGGACGATCGGGCTCTTGGTGCACTGGACGAGGCGCTGACAGATCCAGCGGGCCTGGCCTTCGCTGATGATGCCGGGATGGATGACGGCGAATTCGTCGCCACCAAGACGCGCGACGGTCGCGTCTTCGGGCATCTCCAGGGTCAGGCGGCGAGAGACCTCTTTTAGAATGATGTCGCCGGCAGCATGACCGAGCGTATCGTTGATCGACTTGAAATGATCGACATCGACCGAGATGAGCAGCACCTTGGTCTCGGCAAGGAACTGATATTCCTTGGCCTCGCGCAGGCGGCGCTCGAACAGAGCGCGATTGGCGGTACCGGTCAGGGTATCGTGGAGCGAGAGATAGGTGGCTTGGGCGCGACTGGCTTCGAGAACCAGGGTCGTTTTGTAGAGCCACAGCAGAATGGCAATGAACATGCCGGCGCAGAAAGCAGCAAGCGTGATGAGCGCGGGGGCGGTTTCGCGCAGAAGGGCCTGGGCTGGCCGCGACGGCGTCCAGGTTAGGTTGGCGACTGTCTTGCCGCTCGAATCCCGCAGGACGATCAGCGGGCTCGATGTCGGATCGGTGGTGCGATGGAGGTTGGCGACCTTGAGATCGGTGCCGAGCTTTTTGATGACAGCCTGATCGATCAGCTTGATCGAGACGAGAAGCAGTGAACTGCCCGGCTCGCTGCTCGGCCGATCGATGGGGCGAATACTGATGAAACCCTGGTCGCCGTTGGAGAAGCCAACTGTTTCAAGGGCGGCCAGGCCAGTAGCATTGCCGCGCATCAGGCTCGGATCGTCGAACTGCATACGGGCCAATTTGAGCCGCAGCTCATCGATGATGGGCTTAAGGACGAAGGCGTCCGACATGAGAAGGGTGCGGCCTGCGAAGTGACCATCGACAGAGGCGCGCAGAATGCGGCCGCGGGGACCGATGATGTAAGCGCGATTGTGGCCGGCGACCGTCGTCAGACGGCGGTCGATATAGCCATTGCCGTCAAAGCCGATATCGCCATCAACGATGATTGCGGTGTTCTGATCTGTCGCAAGCTGGGACCGGATCTGAAAGATGCCGGTTTCAATCGCCGTGCGTTCTTCGTTGAGCCAGCGGCCATCGATGCTCTGGACGGCCCACCAGCCTGCGACCATGGCGACGGCGGCCATGCACAAGGCGAGAATGGCCGATGTCCACACGATCTGTGCGGACGCGCCCCGATCAACGAAGGAAGATGAAACCGCCATGTTGCTGCCTCTGATCAGAGAGGTTGTAGGGCCATGCAAATGAGGAATTGGTTTAATTCGGAGAGAAAGAATGCAAAGCGCAGAGTTATTTGATCAAGAAAGTTGTCTCGGCGCTTTGCATCTGTTGCGCAAGTTAAGGCTGAACCTTAACCCACATCACTAGAGATGATGGCACCGTGCGATGTGGCCCGGGCCGACCGCGACGGGCGCCGGCATGTTCTCCTTGCAAATCGCAGTGGCGCGCGGACAGCGCGACACGAAGGGACAGCCGCGGCTATCGCGGGTCCACAAAGGGATATCAGCAGCGCGGCGCTTGTTGCCTGTCGTGACCTTTCGCATCGGGTTGGGCACGGATTCGATGAGGAGCTGTGTGTAAGGATGCGAGGGGTTGTCGGTGATCGATGTGCTGGGCCCCTGCTCCACCACATGCCCGGCATACATGACCGCGGCGTCTTCGGCGAAGTAACGCGCCGTGGCAATGTCGTGCGTGATGTAGAGCGCGGCGAGATTGCGCTCTCGTTTCAAGTCTTCGAGCAGATTGAGAATGCCGAGACGCACCGAGACGTCGAGCATGGAGGTGGGTTCGTCGGCGAGGAGGACTTGCGGGCGAACGGAAAGCGCGCGGGCGATGGCGACGCGCTGACGCTGCCCGCCGGAGAGTTCGTGGGGACGGCGGGTCAGATAATCAGCAGCGGGACGGAGACCGACGCCTTCGAGGAGGTGGAGCATTTCAGCCTTGATCGCCGCCTTGCCCCTGAGATCGGGACGATGGAGGCGCAGGGGACGTTCGAGGTGGTAGCCGATGCTTTGGGTGGGGTTGAGCGAGCCGAAGGGGTCCTGGAAAACCATCTGCACCTGCGAGCGATATTGCTGCATGCGGTCGCCGTGGAAGCTGGTGATGTCCTCGCCGTGGAAGCGAATGGAGCCGTTGGTGGGTTCATAGACGCGGGCAAGCATGCGGGCGCAGGTGGATTTGCCGGAGCCGGATTCGCCGACCAACGCCAAGGCGCGGCCGCGGGTGAGACGGAGCGAGACGCCGGAGAGCGCTTTCAAAAATGTCTGGTTGAGGAAGGCGCCACCGAGGACGAATTCCTTATCGACATTGTCCATCTCGATGATGGCGGGCTCGGCGAGAGCGGATGTCGGGCTAGCCGTTTCTAGTTCAGCAAGTGACATGCAGCCTGGCTCCTGTGCTCGGGGTAGAGACGCAGTTCGGGATTTTCGACACGGCAAATGTCCATGGCGCGCGGGCAGCGCGGCGCGAAACGGCAGCCTTGCGGCAAGGAGCGCAAATCCGGTGGAGAGCCTGGAATGCCTTCCATACGGAGACGCGGGCCAGTCAAAGGCGGGAAGCTATTGCCCAAGGCGCGGGTATAGGGATGAAGCGCATTGGTGAGAATGGCTTCGGATGGCGCAACTTCGACCAGCTCGCCAGAATACATGATGCCGATGCGATCGCAGAATTCGATCATCAAGCCGAGATCATGGGTGATGAAGAGCACCGAAAAGCCGAGCTTGGCTTTGAGGTCGACGATCTGCTCGATGATGTCGCGCTGGACGACGACATCGAGCGCCGTGGTCGGCTCATCCATGATGATAAGGCGCGGATTGAGCGCCAAGGCAATGGCGATGCAGATACGCTGGCGCATGCCTCCGGAGAACTGATGGGAGAAATCGTCGAGGCGCGCCGGCGGAATACCGACGAGCTCGAAGAGTTCTTCGGCGCGGGCCCGGGCGCCGTCGGCGCCGAGGCCGGGATTGTGGGTTTCGATGACGTCGGTAATCTGCTCGGCGACGGGAATGACCGGATTGAGCGCGTTCATGGCCGACTGGAAAACGAAGCTGACCTCATTCCAGCGATAGGCTTTGAGCCGCGCCTTATCGAATTTGAGGACGTTTTCGCCGTTTAAGCGCACTTCGCCGCCGGAAACGAGACCGGGGAGACGGGTCAGACGCGCGAGGGCAAAGGCGACGGTGGATTTGCCGCAGCCGCTTTCGCCGGCGAGACCAAAGGCCTCGCCCTCGCGGATATCGAAGTCGATGCCATTGACGGCGCGGGCGATGGAATGTTCGCCGACATAGTCGACGGTGAGGTTTCGCACCTCAAGCAAAGCACGATCAGAAGACATCGGCGCTTCTCCCCCGGCTGCGCAGGAACCGCTTGATGCCGCCGATGCCGCGCGAGGCCTTGAGCTGCGGATTGGTGATTTCGTCCACTGCAAAATTGATCATCACAAGCGCAGCGCCTGTGAGCATGATGGCGACGGCCGGTGGCCAGATTTCCCACCAGGCGCCGGTCTGGAGCGCCATGTTGTTTTGGGCCCAATAGAGCATGGTGCCCCAGGTGACGGCATTGGGATCGCCGAGGCCGATGAAGCTCAGGGCGGCTTCGGCAAGGATGGCCGAGATGGTGCCGAGCACGAGTCCGCCCATGAAGAAGCTCAGCATATTGGGGAAGATTTCCTTGAAGATGATCCGCCACTTTTTCTCACCCATGAGCTCGGCGGAGAGCACGAATTCGCGAGTGCGGAGGGAGAGGGTCTGCGTACGAATGGTGCGGGCGGGCCAGCCCCAGCCGGTGAGGGCGAGGACAATGCCGATGACAAGGGGGCCTGCACTATCCACCAGACTGGCTATGACGATGATGAGGGGGAGGCCCGGCAGGACAAGCACGACATTGACGAAGAAGGTGAGGATGTCGTCAACGCGGCCGCCGAAATAGCCGGCGGAAATGCCGATGGCGAGACCGATGACGGCGGCGGCGATGCCGGCGCCGAAGCCGACGGCGAGGCTGATGCGGCCGCCATAGGCGACCTGGGTATAGACGTCCTTGCCCATACGGGTGGTGCCGAGGACGTGCTCATAGCCCGGCGCGACATGGGGTTTCCCGGCGCGGCGGTGCGGATTGTACTCGCTGAACATGGGCGCGAGGATCGAGAACAGGATCATGGCGAGGAGAATGATGACGCCGATCATGCCCTTCTTATTGGTGACGAAGGCGGCGACCGACGGCGAGAGGCGGCTGGTCCAGCCGGGTTTTTGCTTGATGCGGAGTTCGCGTATCAATTCGATCTGGCTGGGGGCAGCGCTGGCGAGCGCGGCGTCGTCGAGGCGATCGAGCAAGGAACTGGAGGCGGTTTGGGTGATGTCGGCCATGGGTCAGCCCTTTCTCAAGCGCGGATCGAGAACGACGTTGGCAATGTCGGAGAGGAAATTGGCGACCAGCACCGACATGGTGAGTAGCAGGAGCTGGGCCTGGATGAAGGAATAGTCGCGGCTCTCGATGGCGGTGACGGTGAACTTGCCGAGGCCGGGATAATTGAACACCTGTTCGGTGACGAGGGCGCCGCCGAGGAGGAAGCCGACCGAAAGGGCGAGCGAGGTGATCTGCGGCAGGATGGCGTTGCGGGCGACGTAGCGATAGCGGACGCGGCGATCGCTCAGGCCCTTGGCGCGGGCCAGGATGACGAAATCCTCGTTGAGGAGATTGATCATCACATTGCGCATGCCGAGGTGCCAGCCGCCAAAGCTAACGATGAGGATCGAAAGCACCGGCAAGGTCGCGTGATAGAGAACGTTGCCGATGAATTCGAAACTCCAATTGGGCGAGAGGCCGGTCGAGTGGGCGCGGCCGAGCGGGAACCACTGGAGCTGAAGCGAGAAGGCGTAAAACAGCAGCAGCGCGACGACGGCGGGCGTGAAGGCATTGAGCATCACGTTGATTGGCGTGAAGACGCTGTCGAAGAAGCCACCGCGATTCCAGGCGGCGTGAATGCCCATCATGGTGCCGATGAGAAAGGCAAAGGTGATCGCGATGCCGACAAGGACGAGGGTCCAGGTGGCGCCATAAAAGAGGAGCGACGAGGTCGGCTCGGGGAACTGGACGGTCGAGATGCCGAAATCCATCCGCATGACCTGGCCGACATAGCTCAGATATTGCTCCCACATGGAGCCGGTGGTGCCATAGGAGGCGCGGATGGCTTCGATCTGCGCTTCGTTGAGGCGCCCCTGGAAGGACGCGATGATGCGCGCCGAAGGATCGCCCGGCATGATGCGCGGGATGAAGAAATTGAGCGTCACCGCCACAAAGAACGCGGCCAGGTAAAAGGCGACGCGCCGCAAGATGTAAAGCATCTGTCCAATCCTCAAAGGAACCGGGCGGGGCCGGGAGTGAACCTCGCCTCGGCCTGGGCAGCGTTCGCACGGGACTTTTGGGGGCTCGCGAGAACGCGCCTGTCGGGTCTGGTTCCTGCGGCGTGGCCGCAGGAGCGCAGGCTACTTGGCGATCGGCTTTAGTGAGAGAGCGTGGATGACGCGCTCACGGGTGCCTTCGAAGACGACGGGACGGACATAGGGATTTTCCTCGGTCACCCAGCCCTCGAAATTGCGGGTCGAATACTCGTACCAGGTCGGATTGGCGAAGAGCCCGATGACGGGCAGATTTTCAGCCACGGCGACGTGGATGTTCTTCATCTGCGTCATCTGCTCGGCGGGATCCGCGGTGCCACGGAAGGCGTCGAGCGCGGCTTCGACTTCGGGCAAGCGCATCTGGTGCATGGCCTGATAATCGACGCGGCCCTTTTCCATGTTCCGCGGATTGAACATCGGATTATAGGTGTTGTAGGGCGTCGGGCCGCCATTGGTCCACATGATGTAACTGTCGAAATCGCCGGTGCGGGCCTTATCGTTCCAGGCACCCTGATCCATGGTGCGGACGACGGCATTGACGCCCACATCTTGCAGGTTTTCCGAGATGGTCTGCCCGGTATTGATCCAGTCGGTCCAGCCATTGGGGATGTTGATCTCGAAGGAGATCGGCGTGCCATCGGGATTGTCGCGGAAACCGTCACCATCGGCATCGACGAAGCCGGCGGCATCGAGCAGTTCGATCGCCTTGTCGGGATCGTATTGCATCAGCCAGGTATAGGGCTCGAGGGCGGCTTCATCGAACCAATTGGCATAGGTCTCGCCAGTGCCGACGGGGAAGCGTGTATGGGTCGTGAGGCCAAAGGTCGAGATATCGACGATGGTGTCGCGGTCGATGGCGACGGAAATGGCTTTGCGGAATTCGAGATCGTTGAAAGGCGCCTTGGTGGTGTTGATCTGTAGGTTCACATCGCCGCCGGGCGGGAGCCAATAATTGTTGAACTCGCTCTGGGGCGTGAAGGTGATCTCGGGATCGGTGAGGCCCGTGCCGAGCCAATCGACTTCGCCGGCCGACATGGCGGCGATGATCTGCTCATTGCCATTGAGCTGCAGGAAGCGCAGGCAATCGATGGCGTTTTCTGCGTTGTAGCGGCTGGTCTCGTTGCGGCAGAGCTCGACCGAGGAGCGCGAGAAATTGGTGACTTCGGTCCAGGGACCGGTGCCGACCGGCTTGGTATTGGCGTAGTTCTTCGGATCTTCGATATCGGCCCAGATGTGCTGGGGGAGTGTATAGATGGCGCCTAGCGCGAACTTGGCGAGGGAGTCCGGTTCCTTGAGGTTGAACTTGACGGTGTAGTCGTCGATTTTTTCGGCACTGACCACGGAGCCGGTATCGGTATCCTCGACATAGACGTCGATGCCCATCGGGTAATCCTGATGAGCCTTGGCATAGTCGAAGGTAAAGACCACGTCGTCGGCGTTGAAATCCTCGCCGTCGCTCCACTTCACGCCTTCGCGCAGCTTGTAGGTGATCGACATGAGATCGTCGGCGATCTCGTAGGAGGTCGCGAGCGCGGGGTAATCCTTGTCCGGGTTCCAGATATTGTCGATCCAGAGCGGCTCGTAAGCAAAGTCGCGGACCATCTGCTGCGGTCCGGTGGGATTGTTCGGATTGAAATTCTCGACCAGAGCGTCGCTATCGATGGGGTGCAGGGTGAGCACGACCCTATCCTGGGCGAGCGCCGGTATTGAAAGGGCCAAAGTGGCCGCACCTGCGCCTAGTAGTGCCAGGGCCTTGATGGACTTCAGATTTTTAACCGCCAATTGATTCTCCTCCTCGTTGGCAGAAATTCTGGGATCGATCCCATATTTGTCAGACTATGCCGGCTTCCTCCAAGTTGCCGGGCAGTCACACGGTTACGCGACCTCCTTGATCGATTGGACAGGCGCCACGCTTGTTCGGATGACGAGGCTGGTCTCGACGCTGGCACTGAGGGGGCCAGAGGTCGGATCATCCATAAGGCGCAGCAAAAGATTGGCCGCTTGCTGACCCAGTGCATCCACCTGTTGGCGGACGGTGCTGAGCGGCGGCGTCAGGTATTTGGCGAAGAACGCGTCGTCGAACCCCATGACGGAGACGTCGCCTGGAACGGAGCGGCCGAATTCTCGGAGCGCCTCATAGACGCCTGCGGCGATATCGTCGTCGCCCGCGAATATGGCGGTGAAGGCCCTGCCCTCTTCGATCAGCGTCCTGGTGGCGCCATAGCCGAACCGCTCGAGGAACATGCCGTAGACGACATGAATGTCGTCCAGTGTCAGGCCGAAGGCGGCGAGCGCATCGGTGACGCCGCGCAGACGCTCCTGGCTATCGCCGAGTGTAAGATTAGCAGAGAGATATACGATGTCGCGGTGACCCTGCTCCAGCAGATGCGTCATCGCATTGCGGGCGCCCTGATAGTTTTCGAGCACGACGTTGCCGCGCGAGAGCGGACAATGATCCTTGCCGATGGAGACGACGGGGATGCGCGCCGCGCGCAGGATCTCGACCACATCGGGACGCATGGGATGCTCGAGATAGAGCACGATGCCATCGCAGGAGCGATCGATGAGTTCGAGGATGGCACGAGATTCCTGGTCCTCGTCGGCATATCCCGACGACACCATGAGCGACTTGCCGGAAGGACGGACGGCGCGCTGCACGCCAAAAATGATGCTCGCGAAATAGGGCGTGCCGATATCGACGACAACGGCGCCGATGACATTGGATCGATTGGAACGCAGCGCGCGGGCATGGGTATTGGGCCGATAGCCCAGATCGGCGATGGCCTGCTCGATGGCCTTGCGCTTGGATTCGGAAACGTAGCCATTGCCGGCGACGACGCGCGACACGGTGGAACGGGAGACACCGGCGCGTCTCGAAACGTCGTCAATCGTCGCCATGCACTCCCTCCCTTCCGCTGCCGATCCTCTGTGGGACCGATCCCACCTATGGGATATCGATTTAAATTTCCTGTCAAGGCAGAGAGATAGAGGTGTGAACAAGGTCGATGACTTTGGGGAAATACCGATGGCTTCGGCTTCATCGCCGTGTTTAGTCTCACTTCACACTGGTGTTTTGTTTTTTTATTCCGCGACCAAGGTCGGACCGGCCCTGAAGGTGATGGCTCCTAGGGCCACGCCACCGGGAGTGCACCGGAAGGCGCATCTCGATTAATTTCGATGATTAGAAAAAACTGCTGTTTCTCAACACGGCGTCTTCATTCGCGAAGTCGTCGCCCTCTTATTTTGACCCATCAACTACCTGGAAAATCTGCATAAATTTTCTCTTTTGAAATTCTGCCATACCATTAATTATTCGGGACGTACGTACCTCATGCCCTCTTGCAGTCGAGGCATTCTGCTCGTAGTCTTCCTCTCGCTGGCTTGGGAGGGCCGGAGCGCAACGTCGCCGCGTTGAGATGACCAATCATCATCGTTCAAGTCGTCACCCGTAGGGCCCCGCGCCTCATGGGTCCGACTCGTCAGCAGCTTGGCCGCGACCTCCACCAGCATTGAAAACAGGGAGTGAAGACATGAACTTTTTGAAGTCTCTCGCAGCGACCGTCATGGTCAGCGCGCTTGCGCTGGGTGTGACCGCCGCCTCTGCGCAGGACAAGGGCACGATCGGTATCGCCATGCCGGAGCAGACGACGCTCCGCTGGAACTCGGACGGCGCCGAACTGAAGGCCGCGCTCGAAGCCAAGGGCTATACCGTCGACCTGCAATATGCCGGTGACGATATCCCCAACCAGCTCGCCCAGATCGAAAACATGATCACCAAGGGCTCCAAGGCCCTGATCATCGCGGCGCTCGACGGCACGACGCTCAGCGCTGCGCTCGAACAGGCTGGCGCTGCCGGCATCAAGGTCATCGCCTATGACCGCCTGATCCGCGACACGCCAAATGTCGACTACTACACCACTTTCGACAATTTCCAGGTCGGCGTGCTCCAGGCCAATTCGATCCTCAAGGGTCTCGGCTATCCGGAAAAGAAGGGTCCGTTCAATATCGAACTGTTCGGCGGTTCGCCGGACGATAACAACGCCTTCTTCTTCTACGATGGCGCCATGAGCGTGCTGCAGCCCCTGGTCGACAAGGGTGACCTGGTCATCAAGTCGGGCCAGAAGGGCATGGATCAGGTTGGTACGCTCCGTTGGGACGGTGCCACCGCACAGGCTCGCATGGATAACCTTCTTTCGGCCTACTATTCGGACGGCAGCCATGTCGACGCCGTTCTCGCACCGAACGACGGCGTTGCTCGCGGCATTCTCTCCTCGCTCAAGGGCATCGGCTATGGTTCTGCCGACCTCCCCTACCCGATCATTTCGGGCCAGGACGCCGAAGTCCCCTCGATCAAGGCGATCATTGCCGGCGAACAGTATTCGACCGTCTACAAGGACACCCGTGAACTGGCTCGCGTGACTGCCGACCTCGTCGACAACGTGCTCAATGGCCAGGAACCGGCTGATCTCGACACCACGACCTACAACAACGGCGTCAAGGTTGTCCCCTCGCTGCTGCTGACCCCGTATGAAGTCGACAAGACCAATTACAAGGAACTGGTCGTCGACTCGGGCTACATCAAGGAATCCGATCTCCAGTAATTTCTGGAATTCGAAATGGGGCTCCGCGTGCGCGCGGAGCCTTTTTTGTTTTTGGAGATCGGGTCGTTTTGGCTGGAGCAGCCGGATTAGCGGCTCAAGCGCATCGAGCTTCGGCGCGACACCAGCCGCGGCGTGACGACGAAATGTTCCGCCTCTTGCCGTCCCTTGATCCGCTCGATCAGCAAGCGCGCGGACTGCAAGCCCAAGAGCTCACCGGACTGATCGATACTCGACAGACCATTCTGTGCGAGATCGCAATACATGGTGTTGTCATAGCCAACGATGCCGACATCGCCCGGAATGGAGAGACCCATTTCGGTCGCGACGCTGATCACTTCGAGCGCAATGAAATCGGTCCAGCAAAAGATGGCGTCTGGCCGGTTTGGCCCTTCCAGCAAATGGCGCGCAGCGAGCTGCACGTCGCGCAGCGATTGGGATGATTGGATGATGTTGATGTTCTTGGCAATTCCAGCCTCGAGCATGGCGCGGCGATAGCCAAGTTCGCGCTCGGCCAGAATGGTCGAAGTGCCGCTGAAAAGGCTGAGCATGGCGATATTCTTGTAGCCGTTGGCCGCCAAGTGTCGAACCGCCAGCATGGCGCCCTGCTGATCGTTGTTATTGACCGTGTCGAAATGATCCGCCTGCGGGTCATGGTGTCCGATTGTCACCAAAGGCTTGAGGGCGGCGATCTTATCGTGATTGGCGCGATCCTCGGTCGAGCCAATGAGGATGATGCCATCCATCTGGCGATCGAGCATGGACTCGACGAGCGCCATTTCGGTGCGCACCGAGTTTTCGCTAATGCCCATCAGCGCACGATATTGCGTGCGCTCAAGGGCCTGGTTCACGCCCACCATGATATCGGCAAAGAACGGGTTGCGCAGATCGGGGATGATGAGCCCTAGCGTATAGGTCTGGCCGCGCATGCCTCGTGCGGCTGCGAGCGGCCGATAGCCCAGCCGATCCATCGAGACGCGCACCTTGGCGCGGAGAGTATCGGACACACCATAAGCATCGCGGAGCACCTTAGAGACGGCAGCTACGGAAACGCCGGCATCCTCAGCCACTTCGCGAATGGTGACGCGGCCCGTTTTTCGATCGCCATCGCTCGTTTTCATCGTGCTGTGACCCTTGGTTTTCGCCGCAACAGGATGATCTTCAGGCGCGGAAATCGTCCGCTTACACTATCTGAAAAAAGTGGATTGCCAAAAGATGAAATCTGTAGAACGATACACGTAGAACATTCTACAAGACCGCAGAGGCGGCAGATATATGGGAGGACAGGCGTGAACCACGCATCGGCACTTCGTACCCAGGATTCCGCACCGTTTAGCCGGGTGTGGACCGCTGACATGATCCGCCCCCTCGCCGATCAGGGACAAGGAACGCCTGCCAGTTTTGTAGCCAAGACTTTCTCGATCGATCAGGTTGGTGGCGGCGAGGTTTTGCATATCAGCGCTCTTGGCCTCTATCGTGCATTCATCAATGGGCAGCGCGTGGGCGACGATCTGCTGACGCCAGGTTGGACCGTCTATGACAAGCGGCTGTCATTCCAGAGTTACGAGGTCAGCGACCTCTTGAAGTCAGGTGAAAACCGGATCGAGATCTGGCTCGCGGACGGCTGGCTGCGCTCGCAGATGATGTGGGGCGAAGCGCCGCTGTTCGATACCTGGGGCAAGCATATCGCTGCGATTGCCGAGCTGGTGGCGACGCCCGGCGATGACGCGCCTCTGCTTGTTACCGACAGCACCTGGGAAAGCGGTGAGCTACCGATCCGCAAGTCCGGCATTTATTTCGGCGAAATCTTTGATGCGCGCGTCACCCCGAAGGTGACGGCAGGAACCGAAGTGTTGGCGTTCGATACGGCGGTATTGATCCCGCATGAGACGACGCCCGTGCGGATGCTTGAGCCGCTCAAAGTGCAGACATCGTGGACCGATGCCGAAGGGCGGACGGTTTTTGATTTTGGCCAGAATGCGGGCGGTAACGTCGCCTTGACCGTTAAGGGTGAGGCAGGCGCCAAGGTCAGTGTAGAGCATGGCGAAGTGCTGGATAAGGACAAGCAGTTTTATAACGGCAATTACCGCACGGCGGCGGCGCGGCTCGAATACATCCTCGCAGGTACGGGCGAAGAACATTACCGTCCGGTCTTTACCTTCCAGGGCTATCGCTATGTCAGGGTGACAATCGATGGCGCAGCTAAAGTGCTCGACATCGTCTCCGAGCCGATCAGCTCGGTGACCGAGATAAGGGCCAGTTTTTCATCGGCCAATCCGCTGGTCGACCGGTTGTTCCTCAACACGGTCTGGTCGCAGCGCGCCAACTTTATAGAAGTGCCGACGGACTGTCCGCAGCGCGACGAGCGGCTCGGCTGGACAGGCGATGCGCAGGTTTTTGCGGGGACCGCGGCCTATCTTGGCGACGTGCACAGCTTCTTCCAAAAATGGACGCGCGATCTGATGGCGGATCAGCGCGAGGATGGGGCAGTGCCGCACGTCTGCCCTGATCCGACGCGCATGCAGCCGGAGCATTATCCGGGCTTTTATGGCTCCACCGGCTGGGGTGACGCGATCTACCAGATCCCTTGGCAGATGTATCTCCACTATGGCGATACGGCGCTGTTGCGCGAAGCCTTGCCCAATATGGTCAAGTGGGTCGACTTTGTCTGGTCGATCAGCGACGGTCCGATCGTTTCGCCGCCGCGCGAATGGGGCGCGCGGGGTTTCTCGTTTGGCGATTGGCTTCAGCCCAAGGGGCCGAGCGCCAAGCCGCTGCCGACCATTGGCGACGATGCTGCGGCGACGATTTATCTTCATATCGCGGCCAGACGCGTTGCAGAAATCGCCAGGATTGTTGGCGACACCGAAATCGCAACGCGTCTCGACGCCATGGCCGAGGCGGTCAAGACGGCTTTTGCCGGCGAGTTCATCACGGCTTCTGGCCGTCTCGCCTATGACGACCAGACATCTTATGCCCTCGCGATCGTCCATGACCTGATCCCGGCGGACAAGTTTGAGGCAGCCAAAGGCTATTTCAAAAACACGATCGATCGCGCGGCGCGGCGGATCGGCACGGGCTTTATCGGCACACCAGCTCTGTTGCCGGCCCTGATCAAAATCGGCGAATGGGGTTTGGCCAGCGAAGTCTTCCTGCAGGAAGAGGTGCCGGGCTGGCTCTATCAGGTCAAGATGGGCGCAACGACGATCTGGGAGCGCTGGGACGCGATCCAGCCCGATGGCTCGATCTACAATCCGCAGATGAATTCCTACAATCACTATGCCTATGGCGCCGTGTGCCAATGGCTGCTCGAGGGCGTTGCAGGCTTCCGTCCCGACGAGAAGGATCCGGCCTTCAAGACGATCATCTTCGAACCGATCATCCTGCCCCAGCTCTCGCCGGTGAAGGCTGATCACGATAGCCCTGCGGGCAAGATTACGGCCGCGTGGACGATCGAAGGCGAGGCCGTGCGCTACGACATCGAGGTGCCGGCACAAAGCCGCGGCGTGCTGCGTCTGGCCTCGGTCTATCGCGATGCGACGCTCGATGGCCAAGCCGTCGGCCACGCGGACATCGCGCTGAACCCCGGCAAACATACAATCACGTTCAATTACACCGCACCCAAAGCCGCCAAGCTCGAAAAGTCGCGGGTAAACGCCAACACGCCCTAAGGCTGTTTCGGCACATTCAACCGGGCCTCAAAAACAGGCCTATCAGGGAGGTAGACGCATGACCAAGACCAAATTATTCGCGCTGATGGGCGCCAGCACGATCGGCCTGCTGATGACGGCCAATGCCGTCAACGCGCAGCAATCGGGCAATCTGTCATTTTTGATCGACAATGGCCCGCAATCGGTTGCCGTCGCCGAAGCCTGGGTGGCTGCCTATACGGAGAAGAATCCTGATGCCACCATCGACATCGAAGTGCGCCCCGGCGGCGGCGAAGGCGACAATATCGTCAAGACGCGCCTTGCGACCGGCGCAATGTCCGATGTGTTCTTCTACAACTCGGGCTCGCTGTTCCAGGCGATCAATCCGGTGCAGAACCTCCTGCCGCTGACCAATGAGCCATTCCAGGCCAATGTGCAGGACAGTTTCAAATCGGTGGTTTCGGCCGGCGGCGAAGTCTATGGCGCGCCATTTGCGCCAGCAATGGGCGGCGGCATTTTCTACAACAAGCCGATCTATGAAGAACTGGGCCTTGAAATTCCCAAGACCTGGGACGAGTTCATGGCCAATAACGAAAAGATCAAGGCGGCGGGCAAGACGGCCGTGATCCAGACCTATGGGGACACCTGGAGCAGCCAGCTTTTCGTTCTCGCCGATTTCTACAATGTGCTGACCGAAGTGCCAGATTTCGCCGAGAAGTACACCGCGGGCGAAGCCAAATTCGCAACGACTCCGGCCGCTCTCCGTGGCTTCGAGAAACTGCAGGAAACGCACGACGCCGGCTTCTTCAATGCCGATTTCGGCGCGGCGACCTATCCCGATGGCCTGCGTATGGTCGCAACGGGTGAAGGCGCGCACTATCCCATGCTGACATTCGGGATCGGCGCCATTGCCGAGACCGTTCCTGACCATATCCAGGACGTCGGCTTCTTCGCCCAGCCCGGCGACAGCGCCGAGACCAATGGTCTCACGACCTGGATGCCTGACTCGATCTATGTCGCCAAAAGCACGGCCAACCCTGACCTTGCCAAGGACTTCGTCGCTTTCGTCGCTTCGCCCGAAGGCTGCGATGTTCGCAACGAAGCAGTCGGCGCCACCGGTCCCTATATGATCGCCGGCTGTGAGCTTCCTGCCGACGTGCCGCCCGCCGTTGCCGACATGCTGCCCTACTTCCAAGAGGGCGGCCACAATGGCCCGGCGCTCGAATTCCTCTCGCCGATCAAGGGCCCTGCTCTCGAGCAGATCACCGTCGAAGTCGGCTCGGGCATTCGTCCGGCAGCGGAAGGCGCCGCACTTTACGACGAAGACGTGCGCAAGCAGGCCCAGCAGCTTGGTCTTGCCGGCTGGTAATCGTTTCTGACTTGCCGCGGCTCCGGAAGGCGAAAACCTTTCGGAGCCGCGAGGCATTGCGAGGTTTCCATGACAGCATCGGCTGTTGCCACGCTCAAGACGCAGCGTCGGCCTCTTTATCCCGGCTGGTTCTACGCGCCGGCGGCAGTGGTCTATTCCGTGCTGTTCCTGGCGCCGACCTTTGCGTCGCTCTATTTCAGCCTGACGCGCTGGACGCTTTTTGACGCGACCTTTATCGGTTTCGACAATTTCGCGCAGTTCTTCCGCGAGCCATTTCTTATCCAGGGGCTCGTCAACACTGTCATCTATGCCGTGATCACCTCGGGCCTCAAAGTAGTGATCGGCATGCTGCTCGCGGTGATGCTGACCAGCCAGATCATGGCGCGGGGCTATCTGCGTTCGGTGATCTTCTTTCCGGTGCTGGTCTCGACCATTGGCGTCGGCATGACCTTTACGGTCTTGATGCACCCGACCATGGGCATGATCAACCAGACCCTTGCCATGATCGGCATCAAGGGACCGGGCTGGCTCGTCGATCCAAAGCTCGCGCTGTTCTCCGTCGCGCTTGTCGATGTGTGGAAGGGTGTTGGCCTAGCGACAGTCATCTATATCGCCGGCCTCGTTGCCATTCCGAAGGACTATTACGAGGCGGCGCGGATCGATGGCGCGACCAAATTACAGAACTTTTTCTATGTGACGCTGCCGCTCAGCCGTCCGGCAACCGCGACAGTCATTACGCTCTCCTTCATCGGCGGGCTGCGCACCTTCGATCTCATCTGGGCCATGACCAAGGGCGGTCCCGGCTTTGCCTCGGACACGGTAGCCTCCGTGATCTACAAGCAATATCAGGCCGGGTTTTACGGGCTTTCGACCGCGGGCAATGTGGTGCTTTTCATCCTTATCGCGGTGCTGGTCGTGCCGCTGACCATGGTCCTCAATCGCAAGCAGGGTCACGAATGAAGACGTCGCGCGCTTCTCTTTTTGGCGGTTTTGCCGCCATCGCGGCCACGTTCGTGGTCTTCGTCATCCCGTTCCTGTTCATCATCCTGATGGCCTTCAAGGACAAACAGCAGTCTGCCCTGCGCGACTTCTCCTGGCCCAACGGCTTTCACCTCTTTGAAAACGTCTATGAGGTGGTCAAGACCCGCAACTGGATGATGATCACGGCCTTCATCAACTCGACGCTGATCACCGTCATCAGCGTCACTCTGCTGATTGTTCTTGCAGCCATGGTCGGGTTCGTCCTCGCGCGCCGCAAGACGCGCTGGAATGGGTTGATCGAATTTCTAATCCTAGCGGGCCTCATGATCCCGCCGGCCGTGGTTCCAACGATCTGGTTGCTGCAAGGCCTAAAACTGTTCGGCACGCTCCATGGCATGATCCTGATCCAGGTGGCCTATAACCTGCCCTTCTCGATCATTCTCTATCGCGCCTTTATCGCCACCATTCCGCGCGAACTCGACGAAGCAGCGGTGATCGATGGCGCGCGTCCGCTCGATGTGTTCTTCCGCATCATCCTGCCTTTGCTCTGGCCGGTGACGGTGACCAATATCGTCGTGCAGTCGGTTGGTATTTTCAACGATTTCACCAACCCGCTCTATTATCTGCCGGGCAATCAGAATGCGACGGTGCAGCTGACGCTCTATAATTTCCAGAGCCAGTTCAGCACCGCCTACAACCTCCTTTTCACCAATATCCTGCTCATCACCATCCCGCCGCTCATCGTCTTCATGTTCTTCAACCGGCAGATCGTTGCCGGCATGACGGCCGGCGCGGTCAAGGGCTGACCCATGCGCATCTCAACGACATTTTTACGCGAGGAACTCTGACCATGGCCGGTTTGGAACTCAAAAATATCCAGAAGACCTATGGCCAGGTCGAGGTCATCAAGGGCGTCAATCTCAAGGTTGAGGACGGGGAATTCGTCGTCTTCGTTGGCCCCTCGGGCTGTGGCAAGTCCACGCTTCTCCGCATGATTGCGGGGCTCGAGGACATTACCGGGGGTGAACTCTACATAGGGGACAAGCTCTGCAATGATGTCGAGCCGCGCGACCGATCCATCGCCATGGTGTTCCAGTCTTATGCGCTCTATCCGCACATGACGGTCTACGACAATGTCGGCTTTGGTCTCAAACTGGCGAAGACGCCGAAGGATGTGCGCGACCAGAAGATCCGCGAAGCGGCACGCATTCTCAAGATGGAGCACCTGCTCGATCGCAAGCCTGGCCAGCTTTCGGGCGGTCAACGCCAGCGCGTCGCTATCGGCCGCGCCATCGTGCGTCAGCCTGAAGTTTTTCTCTTCGACGAGCCGTTGTCTAATCTCGACGCCGCGCTGCGCGTCGATACGCGAATGGAAATTGCCAAGCTCCATGCCGATCTTGGCGCTACGATGATCTACGTGACCCACGACCAAGTCGAGGCCATGACGCTGGCCGACAAGATCGTCGTGCTCGATGCCGGCGTCGTCCAACAAGTGGGCTCTCCGATCGAGCTCTACCAGCGGCCGGCCAACCTCTTTGTCGCTGGCTTCATCGGTTCGCCGAAGATGAATTTTGCGCCGGTCAAAGTCGATGCCATAGATGCCGATGGCGTAACGGTATCAGGCCAGGATGTGATCAATCTGCGGCTGCCGATCCGAACCAGCGGCGTCAATGTGGGCGATGCGCTCACCCTTGGTGTGCGGCCGCATGATCTTGCGATCGCCGCATCCGGGACGATCATCGGACGCGTGACGCTAACCGAGCGGCTCGGCAATGAGACCATCGTCAATGTCGAACTGCCCTCGGGCGCGTCATGGCTGGCGGTGCTCGCGGGCGACCATATTCTCAACCGCGGCGAGAGCCTGAGTTTTCATGCGGAGACGTCGAAGGCGGTCGTCTTCGACAAGAACGGTCAGTCGCTCGTTTCTTGAGACGAGATGGAAGGTGGCAGCGGACCAATGGAACCGATCGGCCAACCGGCGGGTTGGAGTGGCTCAAACAAGGAGCCTTGATCATGGACCATACCAATCACGTCCGTCTGTCCACCGCCGAACTGACGCCATCGAACCTCGAGGGCGCCACGATTTATGGTGCTGACGACCACAAGGTCGGCAAGGTCGACCACGTTCATGGCCTCGATACCGTGATCATCGATGTCGGCGGTTTTCTCGGTCTTGGCGCCAAGCCGGTTGCCGTGCCGGTGAGCGATCTTGAATTCATGCGCGACGAAGACGGCGACATTCACGCCGTGACCTCGTGGACCAAGGATCAGCTCAAGCAGATGCCTGAGCACCACCACTAAGAAAAGAGCCCGGCCTAGCGCCGGGCTTCTTTCTTGCTCCGATAGAGTCCAATCGCGGTCTCTTTTCAGCAATAGGCGGCTCAGGAAATCGGCAAAAGAAGAACATGCCGACGGCCAAAGCCTCCAAACGAAAAACATCCATCCAAGCAATTGAAAGCCGCCTGGAAGATGGGCAAATTCCGCTGCAATTGCGGCCCGGACTGCGGGCTTGCGGACAGGAGAAATCGATGAAGTTTTCCAAAGTGCTCGTCGCCGTTGGTCTGTTGGCGCTTTCCACCCCGGCCTTCGCACAGACGGCGCTGGACCAGGTGAAGGAAGCCGGTGTGCTCAAGATTGGCACCGAAGGCACCTATGCTCCGTTCACCTTCCACGACGCTTCGGGCGCGCTGGTGGGCTTTGACGTCGAGATCGGCAAGGCTGTTGCCGAGCATCTGGGCGTGAAGGCCGAATTCGTCGAAGGTCCGTGGGATGGCCTGATCGCGGGTATCGACGCCAATCGCTATGACGTCGTGATCAACCAGGTCGGCATCAATGCGGACCGCCAGGCAAAGTACGATTTCTCCGAGCCTTATATCGCTTCGAAGGCTGCTCTCGTCGTCAAGGACGACAACACCGACATCACGAGCTTTGAAACGCTCAAGGGCAAGAAGTCGGCCCAGAGCCTGACCAGCAACTTCGGCAAGCTGGCCGAAAGTTTTGGTGCTGAACTCGTCGGCACCGAAGGCTTTGATCAATCGATCGCCCTCGTTGTTCAGGGCCGTGCAGACGCGACGATCAATGACAGCTTGTCGTTCTTCGATTTCAAGAAGCAGCAGCCAGATGCACCAGTGAAGGTTGTCGCCACTGCCGCTGACGCCGATTTCTCCGGCATCATCCTTGCCAAGGGCAAGCCCGAACTGCTGGCCGCGATCAATGAAGCGCTCGACGCCATCAAGGCCGACGGGACTTATGCGGAAATCTCGCAGAAGTACTTTGGCGAGGACGTCTCCCAGTAGTCTCAGACGCTTCGAATGTTTAGAAGGGATCGGTCGAGGGTCGACCGGTCCCTTTTCATTGGCAGGATGATGCATGCCCCATTGGCTGAACCTGATGATCGAGTCCCTGCCCTCTTTGCTGTGGGCCTGTATCTCGTTCACCGTCCCCCTGACGCTGCTTTCCTTCGTGCTTGGGCTCAGTCTTGGTTTGCTCGCGGCCATCACGCGGCTCTTCGGGCCAAAGCCACTTGGGCTTGTGGTGCGGTTTTATGTCTGGATCATTCGCGGCACGCCGCTTCTGGTGCAGCTCTTCCTGATCTTTTATGGCTTGCCGAGCGTCGGGATCGTGCTGGATGCTTTTCCAGCCGCGCTCATTGGTTTCACGCTCAATATCGGCGCCTATACCTCGGAAATCATCCGCGCTGTGCTTTTGGCCGTGCCCAAGGGACAGTGGGAGGCGGCCTATTCCGTGGGCATGACATGGACGCAGGCGATGCGTCGGACCATCCTGCCGCAAGCGACGCGTATTGCCGTGCCGCCACTTTCGAACACGTTTATTTCGCTCGTGAAGGACACTTCGCTTGCCGCCGCCATCACGGTACCCGAGCTATTCCGAGCCGGGCAGCGGATCGTCGCAACGAGTTATGAGCCGCTTATTCTTTATGTCGAAGTGGCGCTGATTTATCTCGTCGTCAGCTCGGCCCTTTCCAGTTTGCAGGGGTGGCTGGAAAAGCGCCTCTCACGCTATGGCGGTTCTATCGAGGCTGCATCATGATCGCGCTGGACAGGATCGAAAAGAGCTTTGGTGACAACCACGTTCTCAAGGGCGTCAGCGTGGATGTGCCGGAGGGTCATGTGACCGCGCTGATCGGCGCTTCGGGGAGCGGAAAGAGCACGCTGCTTCGTTGCGTCAATCTGCTCGAAGTGCCGCAATCGGGCGAAGTGCGGATCGACGATACCTCCATCCGATTCGCACCCAACGGCAAGCCCGACCGCGCCACCATCCTTGCGTTGCGGCGCAAGACGGGAATGGTGTTCCAGAATTTCCAGCTTTTCCCGCACCAAAGCGTGGTGGAAAACGTGATGGAGGCGCTGGTTACGGTGCTGAAGTGGCCAAAAGACCGCGCTCGAGCTCGCGCCATGGAGCTGCTCGAAAAGGTCGGCATGATCTTCAAGGCCGATGCTTGGCCATCGAGCCTGTCGGGCGGCCAGCAACAGCGTGTGGCGATTGCCCGGGCGCTTGCGCCGGCGCCCCGCGTGCTCCTTTGCGACGAACCGACATCGGCGCTTGACCCGCAGCTTGCCATCGAAGTGGTGGAGGTGCTGGCGCAATTGGCGCGGGAGGGCACGACCATGCTGATCGCTACGCATGACCTGCGGCTGGCCGCCAGTATTGCCAGCAATGTCGTCTATCTCGATGCCGGGCAGGTGGTTGAAGCGGGGTCGTCCGCGGACGTTTTCGGCTCTCCCAAGGACGAGCGGACGAAGCGCTTCATTTCGACCCTCAATGGGCAGGCGACGATTGATTAAGCCTGCGCGAGCCCTGCCAAGCACGATTGAAGATTTTGTGGCGCTGCGCCGTCGGCTTCATGCCGCTCCGGAGTTGGGACACGCGGAGGTCGCGACAAGCAAACTCGTGGCTGAACTCCTCGAAAGCTGGGGCTATGAGGTAGCGACGGGGCTTGGCGTGACCGGGGTCGTCGGGACGCTGCGGAACGGCGTTGGTGAGCGGATAATCGGGCTGCGTGCCGACATGGACGCCCTGCCGATTACCGAGGCGACCGGTGCGGATTATGCCAGCCAGACTCCGGGGGTGATGCATGCCTGTGGTCATGACGGGCACACGACCATTCTGCTTGCGGCGGCGAAGGAGTTGGCGGAGCGGCGCAATTTTTCCGGGACCGTCAGGTTGATCTTCCAGCCGGCGGAAGAGACGGGCGGTGCTGTGCAGATGATCGAGGATGGGCTCTTCGACCGGTTTCCGGTCGATGCCATTTTCGGGCTGCACAATTGGCCGGGCGTGCCGGCGGGCGAATTCCGCTTCATCGATGGTCCAGCCATGGCATCGGTCGATCTCGTTATCATCACCATCAGAGGAAAGGGTGGGCACGGCGCCCTGCCCCATGAGACTGTCGATCCGATCGTTGCGGCATCGTCCCTGGTGATGGCGCTCCAGTCGATCGTGTCGCGCAATGTCGACCCGTTTGAAACGGCCGTGATTACGGTTGGCATGATGCATGGTGGCTCCATGCCCAATGTCATCCCGGACAGTGTCGAGCTGCAGATTACCGTACGCTCCTTCAGCGACGCGGTGCGCGACCGCATCCGCGAGCGGATCAAGACATTGGCGGAGGCGCAAGCTGCGAGCTATGGGGCGGTCGCGGAGGTTTTCCATCCGCCCGGTTTTCCGGCTCTTCACAACGATGCCGAGGAAACCGCGTTCGCTCGGCAGGTAGCCATTCGCCATTTCGGCGACGCACAGGTCGGCACGCTCGCCCCGCTCCTGGTCAGCGAGGATTTTGCCTTCATGCTCGAAAAGCAGCGAGGCAGCTATCTCTTTATCGGCAATGGACCAAGCGCGGACCTCCATAGCCCTCGCTATGATTTCAATGACGCCATCATCGCGCCGGCAGCGCGCTATTGGGTGGCACTGGTCGAGGATTTCCTCGCCGCCAACCGGCCGGCTTAGGTCAGGCCGAAGCGCCGAGACGACCCGACGCAATAATCCGCTCGAGGAATTTCTGCGTGCGCGGGTTTTCCGGGCTGGAGAACAGGCGCTGGGGGTGGGCCTCTTCGATGATGCGGCCGGCGTCGAGGAAGCAGACGCGATCGGCGACATCGCGGGCGAAGGCCATTTCGTGCGTGACGATGACCATGGTCATGCCTTGGGTCTTGAGATCGCGGATGATCTTCAAAACTTCGCCGATCAGTTCGGGATCGAGCGCTGCGGTCACTTCATCGAGCAGCAAAACTTCGGGATCGGTGGCGAGTGAGCGGATGACCGCGACGCGCTGCTGTTGCCCGCCGGAAAGCTGCTCGGGATAGGACTTGGCGTACTGGCCGAGACCAAAGAGATCGAGCAGCTTTCGTGCCGCATCCTCCGCTTCGGCGCGCTGGCGGCCATGAACTCGCACCGGGGCAAGGGTGATGTTGTCGAGAACCGTCAGGTGCGGGAAGAGATTGTAGGCCTGGAAGACAATGCCGATGCGCTTGTAAAGGCCGGTGCGGCCGAAGCTTTCGTCATAAATATCCATGCCATCGAGCCGGACATTTCCTTCATCGAACTCGGTCAGGCCGTTAATGCAGCGGAGGAGGGTCGACTTGCCGGAGCCTGAGGCGCCGATGAGGCAGACGACCTCGTGGTGCGCAACAGAGAGGTCTATCCCATCCAGCACCAGACGCTCGCCATAAAACTTGGTGAGCTTGTCGATCTCGATACGGTTCATACAAGAGCGCTTTCAGAAAAAGTGCGAAGCGGTTTTTCGGTTCGAAAGCGCGACAAAACGAACATACTACAAGGCACTCTGGAGACGGCGTTGCCGATCGCGGCGGGCGACATAGTCGGTCAGCCGAGCCATCGGAATGGTGGCAAGGAGGAAGAGGATCGCGGCAACCACGAGGGAAGAATAATTGAAAGTGCGCGCCGTGTAGATCTGCGCTTCGCGGACCGCATCGCGGACGCCGAGGACCGACAGTAGCGCCACGTCCTTTTGCAAAGCGACGACGAGATTGAGCATGGCGGGGACGACGTTGCGCAGTGCTTGCGGCAGGATGGCATAGCGCAGCGTCTGCCACTGGGTGAGGCCCAAGGCCTTGGCAGCCATGCCCTGCCCTTCGTGGACGGCTTCGATGCCGGAGCGATAAACCTCGGTGGCGTAAGCCGAATAGCTCAGCACCAGCGCGACGCCGCCCCAGAAGAGACCATTATTGGGCAGGCCCGGCAGGTTGAGCGCCGGAATGCCGAAGCCGAACAGCAGCACGAGAAGCAAGGCGGGCAGACCGCGAAAGAGGTCGACATAGAGAATTGCGAAGATGCGCAGCGGGGCGAAATAGGGTCCGCCCATGGCGCGGAAAATCGCGAGGATCAGGGCCCAGATGGCAATGCAGACGAGACTGATGATCCAGATCTGGAGGCTGACCAAAAACCCGCGTCCAACGCTTGGCGCGGCTTCGAGCATTGCTTCGATGCTGAAAAACTGGCTCTGGATGCGCGGCCATTGTTCGGCTGAGCCGACGAAATAGACGATGGCGCCGAAGACGATGATGACGCTGACCAAACTAATAAGGACCGGCGTGAGCCGATCCTTGAGAGCGATCGTCCGGCGTCCCTTGCCGGGTCGTCGTGTCATTCGCTGATCACCGGAATATTGGGATCGGCGACGAGATATTTCTGGACGAGTTCGTCGATCTTGCCGCTATCGCGGATGGCAGCAAGGCCTTCGTTGATCCAGGGAACAATCGGATTGCCTGAGGCGAAGAGGAGCGCCAGACCTTCATCCTTCGGGTCCTTGGGCAGGAGCGCCGTGATCTTGGCTTCCGGCACCTGGACGGCCGTGGCGTAGAGCGCAGTCGGCAAAGCGGCGATGGTCGCGTCGATCTGACCACCCTGCAGGGCCTGGAAGACACCGGCCTGATCGTCATAGACGGCAGCATTGTCGATGCCGAGGACGTTGGTCACGTAGTCGAAATCGGTGGTGCCGACGGCAACGCCCCAGCGCGCCTGCTTAAGATCGGCGAAGGATTTTGCGCCGGCGACGGTTGAATCCGGCAGCGCGATGACGGCCTTGTCCGACTGATAATAGACGTCGGAGAAGGTCGCGACCTTGGCGCGATCGGGGGTGACCGAAATCTGCTGGATCGAGAAATCGTAGTTCTTGGGACCGGGCGCAATGGCGCCGTCGAAGGTCACATCGACCCAGACGACATCGTCGCGCTTGAAGCCAAGCTGCTCGGCGAGGGCATAGACGAGCGCCGCTTCAAAGCCTTCACCGGCTTCCGGATTGTTATCGAGCACCCAAGGCGGATAGCTCGGCTCGGAGGTGCTGACGGTCAGCTTGCCTGGCGTGAAAAGGCGCGGATCGTTGGGCGTATTTTCCTGCGCCACGGCAGGCATCACCAGCGCGATCGCTGCCAGGAGGCCGGCCACGATCACATTATGCTTCTGAGCCATTCTGTACTCTCATCGAGTGGTGTTTTGCCCGGCAGTACGGACTTTCGCCCATTTTCGCCACCAAGCCCCGCGTTGAAATTTAACGACAAACGCCGATTGCGCCAGCCACATAATTGCAAATTTGTGAACCCACGAGGTTGTTCATTGCACTTAGTGGCTTTCGCGTAAAAAAGCGATGGTTTTGCAAGACGATGGCGACTGTCGCATGTCCGGCCTCGACTAGTCGAATAGCGGCTGCAAAACCATCTCCGGCACTTTGACCAGACCCTTGTCGGTGATGCGGATTTCAGGGATCACCGAGAGAGGGATCAGGTTAAAGCCCATATAGGGAATGGTGCAGCCGACCTGCGCCCAGGCAGATTTGAGAAGCTGGTTTTCTGCGGCAACCTCGTGCACGCGCTTGTCGGACATAAGACCGGCGACTGGCAGGGCGACGAAGGCGAGCACTTTGCCCTCCTGCACCACAACCACGCCGCCGTTTGATGCTTCGATGGTGTCGAGGGCAAGTTGCATGTCGGCTTCATTGGTGCCGGCGAGAATGATGTTGTGGCTGTCGTGGCCGACGCTCGAGCCGACCGCGCCATTCTTGATGCCGAAATCGTGGAGGAGACCGTGGGCAATGCCGCCATTAGATTTGCCGTGGCGCTCGATGACGGTGACGAAGCTGAGATTGTCACGCTCGAGGATTGTCGCCCAATCGTTGGCCGGGGCGATTTCGACCTTGCGGTGCGGCAGGACGATGCCCGGCATTTCAATGCCGATGGCATTGGCGGTGACGCCGGCCGAGGGCAGCTCTGGCGTGAGCTTCAGGTTTTTGGGCAGGTGGACGGTGTTGTAGGCCGCCTCGGGATAGCGGTAGCGCTGGTTGAGGGTTTCTTCGAGCAAAGGCGTGATCTTGCGGTCCTCGACCATGAGTTCGCCGCCATACCAGGTATTGACCGGCTTTAGCTCATCGTCGAGCAAGACGAGATCAGCGCGGCGACCGCCGCCGAGGCCGCCGATGTCGTCGCCTAGGCCGAAGCGGGTGGCGCCGTGGAGCGAGCCCATGGACCAGGCTTGTTCGGGGCTGACGCCGCAACGGATGGCTTCGCGGACGACCCAATCGAGGCCGAAGCTCAGGAGATCGTCGGCGTCGCGATCGTCGGTGCAGACGCAGAAGCGCTTGTGGCTTGCGCCGAGTTGGGTGATCGGCTTGATGGCTTCGACGATGGAATTCCAGGGCGTTGCGGGATTGCCGCCGCGAAGGAAAACCCAGATGCCGGCTTCGACGAAATCTTCGGCGATGTCGCGATCGATGGCTTCGTGTGTGTCAGTGACGCCGGAGGCCGCATAGGGGGCGACGAAGTCGCGGCCGTAGATGTGGCCAGAGACCGGGCGGCCACGCTTGAGGGCTTCGGCGATGATGGCGTGGCTGCGCGGATCGCCCATGGCGACGGGCACGAAGTCCATCTTTTCGCCAAGCGCGACGGCTTCGGGCCACTTGTCGAAGAGTGCGCCGATCTTTTCGGGCGTCAGGTCGCCGCCGGCCGTTTCGAGCTCCGGCGAGGTTGCGGGGACGGTCGAAGGAACGGTGAGAAAGATCGAGAGCGGGGCGAGGCGCGCGTCTTCCAACATGGCTTCGACACCGGCAACGTCCATGACATTGCCGATCTCGTGGCTGTCGCAGAAGATCGTGGTGGTGCCATTGAGGAGCGCCGCTTCGGCATAGGCGCAGGCGGTGACCATCGAGCTTTCGATGTGAATGTGCGGATCGACGAGGCCGGGGGCGATGATGCCGCCCTTGGCGTCATAAGACTTTTTGGGGGCGGGGCCGGCTTTATGAGCGCCTGCCGGTTTGACGGCGGCGATGCGGCCGCCGGAGAGCCAGATTTCCTTATCGGCCAGAATGCGTTCGGAATAGGTCGAGAGCACGCGGGCGCCGGTGATGACGAGATCGGCTGGGGCGCGGCCACCGGCGACGGCGGCGAGCGTCGTGATTTGGCTATGGAGCGGGCTTACTGAAAAGCGGGTGATCGCCATGGGTCAGGCCTCGGAGAATGCGTGAAGGATGCGCACCCAGGAGCGGATGCCTTTGTGAAAGCTCGACAGGTCGTATTTTTCGTTGGGGCTATGGATGCGATTGTCGAAGCGGGCAAAGCCGATGAGGAGGCTGTCCATGCCCAGCCGCTCCTTGAATTCGCCGAGGATCGGGATGGAGCCGCCGGTGCCGGCAAGCGCGGTTTCGCGCTGCCATTCCTCGGTGAGGGCGTCCTTGGCCTTTGTGAGCAATTTGCCATCGAGCGGCATGGATTGGGCGGCGGCGGTGCCATAGGCCTTGAAGGTGACGCTGCAATCGGCCGGGATCATGGCGCAGACAAAATCGCGAAAAAGTTCGCGGATGCGGTGGGGGTCCTGCCCGGCGACGAGGCGGAAGGAGATTTTGGCGCCAGCCTTGGCGGGGATGACGGTTTTGAAACCGTCGCCGGAATAACCGCCCCAGACGCCGTGGACTTCGGCGGTCGGGCGGGCCCAGACCTGTTCGAGGACCGAGCGATCGGCTTCGCCGGCTGTGATGGAGAGGCCGATATCGCCAAGGAATTTTTCGGCGTCGAACGGTAAACGTTCCCACTCGGCTTTGTTGGCGGCGGGCAATTCCATGGCGCCATCATAAAAACCTGGGATGGCGACGCTGCCGTCTTCGTTGCGGAGGGCGCCGATGATGGTGCCGAGGAGCTGGACGGCGTTTCGGGCGGCGCTGCCGAACATGCCGGAATGAAGATCGCGATCGGCGGTCGTGACCTCGAACTCTTCGGAGACGAAGCCGCGCCACATGGTGGTGATGGCGGGGGTTTCGCGGTCCCACATATCGGTGTCGCAAACGAGGATCGTGTCAGCCTTGAGGTCTTCTGCATTGGCTTCGAGGAACGGACCGAGGGAGGGCGAACCGGCCTCTTCCTCGCCTTCGAAGAGCATCGAAACCTGGATCGGCAGACTGCCGGTGACGGTCTTCCAAGCGCGACAGGCTTCGATGAAGGTCAGCAACTGGCCTTTGTCGTCCGAGGCGCCGCGGCCGGTGATGAAGGTTTCGCCATCGGGCTGGGGGACGAGGGTGGGCTCGAATGGCGGTGTGTTCCAGAGGACCAGCGGATCGACCGGCTGGACGTCGTAGTGGCCATAAAAGAGCACGTGGGGACCGGCGACCTTGGGGCCGTGGCCGACGACCATGGGGTGGCCTGCCGTGTCGCGGACGCTGGCGTCGAAATCGAGGCTTGCCAGCTCATCGCGGAGCCATTCTGCAGCGCGGCGGCAATCGCCGGCATATTGGGGCTCGGTCGAAACCGATGGAATGCGGATGAACTCAAAGAGCCGTTCGAGGCTTTGGTCGAACTGGCTTTCGGCTTTGGCGAGTACGGTATCGAGATCGGTCATAGAAAAGGGAATCAACCTTGGAGCACCCACCGACACTGCGGCATCTTGGTGCAAAAGGTAAGGTTGATGACCTTCGCCAGTGCTGATAGCGGATTGCTAGGTCACGCTCTCCGCATGCTTTTCGAGAAGCGTTGCGAGAGCCCGTTCGACATCCTCGTACTGATAGGGCTTGCTCAGAAATAGACCGCCGGCCGGTAGATCGGCTTGTTGCAGCGGCTGTTTGCCGGAGGTGATGAGTATCCCGATATCAGGCAGGCGATCGCGGACGTCTTTGGCGAAGGCCAGACCGTCGGTGTCTCCCGGCATATGAATGTCGGTGAAAATGAGCGCGATATCCGGTCGCGCTTCGAGCGCCGCCCAGGCGTCGACGGCAGTCGCTGCTTCAAGCACCTCGTATCCAGCCTCTTCCAATTGATCGATGAGCGCCATGCGGACGAGAAACTCGTCTTCGACAAGAAGGATTGGCAAGCGAGACATCGGTCATCTCCGTATTCGTCTTGGCTGGCGAAGTGACGTTCGCCGGCTGGCATGACATTTGAACGCGGGTATGCCGCAAACGATCCTCAGGGACGCCGTGAAGTCAACAGACCTGGGGCAGACCCTGAGGCTTGGTGCAGACTAATTTTGGGGGTTCAAGCAAACCAGAGTGTTGGCGCCCTACTCCGTCTGTTCTGCCATTGGGAGATCATTGGCCTTCCAGGCTTCGATGCCACCGCGATACCAATAGGCTTTCCAGCCGAGATTGCCGGCACGCAGGGCGGCGTTATAAGCTGAGCGATCCTGCATGCCCGACCCAAAGAAAATCACCGGCACGGATTTGTCGCCGCTGGTTTCTTCGGTCAGCCAGTCCTCGACGAGCTTTTGGAAACTGTCGGTCAGACTGCCATCGCGCCCCGCATCGGCGACGGCGAAGGCGCCGGGCAAGGTTTCGGCGCCACCGCTCGTATCGACCAGAAGCCAATTGTCATTGGCGGTCACGAGGTCGACAACAGCCTTGGTGGTCAGCGTTTCAGCCCGAGTATGGGCGGCAGGCGTGGGACCCCGATAAGGCGCGGGAAAAAGAACATTGGTGGCCGGGACACCATAATCGGCCAGTTCGTTCAGCGTGCCGGGCGCGACGGCCATGTCCGCATCGTCCATTGCCGCACTCGATGCCTGCGGCGTTTCCGCGGGTGGCTCGGCGCCTGTGTCGCCGAGTTCGACATCGGCGATCATCACCACGAGGTGCTCGATCAGTTCGTAGCACATGGTGATAGTGCCTTCGTCGGGGCTGTACCATGCGTTCAGCTCGTCGCAGTTGCGATAATTGACCGCAATGTCGCGCGGCAGGGCATAGGTCTTGCCCATATCGACGGCGAAACCGCGCAGGGTATCGCCAAAGGTCTCGACGAGAAACTTGCTGATCGGCGTGGTCGGCTCTTCGAAGTTGACGGTGATCGCCGCCCCCGGCGCATCGGCGGCGAGCTGGCCATCTGGATGCCATTCACCGAGGCGGGTGTGAGGCGCAAGGATGGTGCGCCAAGCGCGGTTCTGGCGGTTGAACTCCTCTTCGCAGCGATAAAGCGTGCGCTCTTCGAGCCCGACCTGCTCGGCGATATCGCCATAGAGACCGGGATTGCCGCCATAGATGACGCAGAACGTATTGCGGAAGCGGCGGAGATCGCCGGTGTGCTCATCCTGCCAGGGAAGATCCTGACCGCTCTCGGCGTTGATCATGCCACCGTAATACCAAGGCAAGACGGAATAGAGCGCGACCTCACGGCCGATGAGATCGATGCCTTCATCGCCCGACGGATACATGGTCGGCTCGACGACGCGCAGCGCCGAGAAAATATCGACGGCGTCTTCCTCGGGGCCGGTCGAGGGGACCTGCAACTCGCCGATCAGCGCATGGCCGAACTCGTGCATGAAGATGCCGTTGGTGACCCCAAGATAGGCGCCGATGAGGCGAGATTCATGGCTGTTGATGAAGGGGATTTCTTCGCTCGCAGCACCATTGCCAGCGGCAGCGTCGTCGGCTGCTGCCGGAGTCGAGCCCTTGCTTTTCCCGCCGGCGGGAGCACCAGCAGGTGCGCCGGTTACCGAGACGGCGAAATCGCGGAAATAGAAATCGCCGCGCTCATAGGCGAGCACGCCGACATCACCGCCGAGCACAGGATGATCTTCAAGCGTCGCGATGGCTTCGCCATTGAGAAAAAATGCGGCGATGCCGGGCTGCTCAACCCATTCGAGGAGATCGCTGCCATCGAGCTTGGCAGCACCGGTCAGGCGACCCATTTCCTGCGATTTGCCATCGGCACCAAAGCAGAGGACGAGGCCATCTCCGCCGAGCGTAATCTCGCCCAAGCAGGAGTCATCGCCATTTTCGACGACAAGACCTGCAGCGGACAGCTTGAAATCTTGCGCTGTTTGGCCTTCCGGTGGCCTTACGCCGACATTGACGCGGGTGATGCGTTCGCCCGACTGCACCGGTCCGCCCATGGGCATGGTGAAGAAGTTTTCAGTGGAGGCGGCGGTCTGATTGACGAGGACGATCCAGTCATCCTCGAAAAACAGATCCCAGCCTTCGAGCTTGTCCGCGTCCATGATGGAATCGGTAAGCGGGCCCATGATCGCCGCCATGCGGGTGGCAACGTCGGACGTCTCGGCGCCGGGGGCTTCTGCAGAGGTATCAACTTCGGTGTTTGTGGTCGCGCCACCGCGCGGCGGCAGACCGGAGCCCTGCTGCTGGGGCGCAGCATCGGTATTGGTCGCGGGCAAGTCACTGATGGTAAAATCGGCCAGCCCAAACGTGCCGCGTTCGTAGGCCATAACGCCGAGATCGGCCCCGAGCGCTTCCGTCGCAGAAATTTCGCCGAGCACTTCGCCATTGACGAGGAATGTCGCGCGCCCCGGCACTTCGATCATCTCGATGACGTCGCTGCCATCCAGCTTGGCCGCCTTGGGGAGCGTGGCGATGGATTCAAATTTCTCGTCGATCACGCAGAACAAATTAGCGTCGGCAGCAGCGGTGACCTCGGCAATGCAGGTGCCGTTCTGGGCGCTGTTGTTGGCAACAATACCGATTGCCGCCTTTGGCTGATCGGACTTAAGCGTAACGTTCACCGATACGTGGCGTCCGTCTTGGCTTGGGGGTCCGGCCGGGATGGTCAGCGTCTGTTCGGCGCCCTCAAGGCTGTCATTGCGCAGCACAAACCAGCCGTCCTGCTCGCCGCCCTGCCAACCCTGCAGTAATTGCTGATCCACCACACCATCGAGCGCACCAAGCACCGACTGGCCCAAGGCGGGCTGTAAAAGGGCTATGGTGGAGACGCCAAGCGAAACGACAAAACCAGATTTTTTCATGAACTGTCTGAACCTTACGATGGCAATGGCAGGCCCCCATGCCCACCGCCGCTCCTTCTAGGACGCCCTTCCCCATCAAATCCTTGGGTCGATCGCAAGATTTTTTGTGCGCGGCGCAAAAATAAGGTCAACCTAAGTTGATATCGTTGCACAAAATCCACGCTAAAAAGGCGCCACCCCTCGCGGAGTGGCGCCTGAATGTAGGGAGGTTCCGGTAAAGCGGAGCCGCAGATTTAGTAGTTCACGCCGCCGGCGATTTGGCGCAGCTCAAGGACGATTTTCGGCACGCCATTGTCGATGTGAAGTTGCAGGAACTCACCAGCAAGAACCGAAGCGGCTTTCAAGTCGGCCGCTTCGAGAACGGCATAACCACCAAGGACTTCCTTTGCTTCAGCATAGGGACCGTCGGTCGGTGTGCCCGTGCCGTTCTCGCCCGACAGTCGGATGCCTTCAGCCTGTGGCTTTAGGCCAGCAGTCGAAACCAGGGAGCCATCGGCGAGGCACTTTTCCATCCAAGGGCCCATGGCGTCCATGAGCTGCTGCGGCACGTCCTCCGGCTTGAGGTCGGCAGGGGGAATGATGCTCATGAAATAGCGCATGTGATGTCTCCGAGTAACGCGGCTCGAACCGAACCTTACAGCGACACGACGAGCGGGCAGCGGCAGATTCGACAAGGCGGCGTCACTTTTCTGGAGAATTTTGCCGGGGCGCTTGGTCTGCCCCGGCTTTTTCGATCAGCCGAGCGCCGATTGTTCACGGCAGATGCGGTCGACCAGTGCATCGAAATCACCACGCTCTGGGCGTTTGGTCGCGAGACGCTGCTTGAGGTGGCGGATTGGTTCTTCGAGAATAGTCTCGAGATCGGGAGCGCAGGTGAAGTCACCGGCGACTTTCTTGACCTTGGAATTGTCGAAAATCGCGCTCCAAGCCTTATCGCCGGTCAGCGGACCAACCCAATCAGGAATGTAGCGGACGAGCGTATCGGTCGGCACATGGACGATTTTGGCCTCTACCCCAAGGGCTCGGCCGATAGCCATCTGGATATCGTCCCAGATGTGAGCACGATCATTGGTGATGTGAAAAATCTCCCCGAGGCTCTCCGCCTTGCCAAAGAGGCCGACGAACGGGACGGCGAAGTCGGACGAGCGGGTCAATGTCCACGGCGTATGCCCGTCGCCGGCGACGATCGTCGGCTCTCCATCAAGCATACGCCGCGCCATCACGTCGGCGTCGCCGATCATGATGGGCAAGCCGGTGCGAACGGTGTGGCTCGGACGGACGATGGTCCAGTTTAAGCCCTCGGCGCCTTTGAGCAGATTTTCGCAGGCGATCTTGTCCTGGCTGTAGCGCCAGTATGGGTTGATGGCGGGTGTCTCCTCGGTGATGACGTAGTGCCGAGCGGGCTTTTCGTAGACCGAGGCCGAAGAGATGAAGATATATTGGCCGCAATGGCCGCGGAAGGTGTCGATATCGCGCTGGACCTGATCGGGCGTGAAAGCGATGAACTGGGCGACGACGTCGAAGTTTTGCTCGGCGAGGTCCGCATATTCCGGGCCGTTGAAATCGCCTTGGACGGAGGTCACGCCGGCGGGCAAGGTGTCGCCGCGTTTGCCGCGATTGAACACCGTTACCTGATGGCCCTGGGCCACGGCACGTTCTACACAAGGGTAGGAAATCTGGCCGGTCCCACCGACGAACAACACGCGCAAAGACATTTCAACTCCTCAATTGTCCTCCAAGCCATTGGACGCGCTTGAGAGCGCGAGCGCAAGGCGTTGGAGGCAGATGTCGGAAAGCGATGCCTTGTCGTTCAGTTATTTGACGTCAGAAGCTGCCTTGGCTTCATCGGCAACTGGCTCGCCTTCTGCCGCGTAGGGGACGCGCGCGAGGAGAACACGGCCTTCGTCTTCAATGACGAATTCGCCGCGAACCGGTTCATCGGCGAGAGCGACAGCGCCCTTGGCTGCAAAGGCAGCTTCTTCAATAGCTTCATTCAGAGAGTTAAGTTTAAGCCCCTCGATATCAATCTCGTTCTTGTCGTCGGTCGTGCGATGATTGAAGAAAAACCGTGGCATTTTGGCGCTCCATGTATTTGCGTGGCATATCTTGGCCAGCAAACGGCGCTTGCTGCGACGGGGTTCCCCACCCGCATGCTCAACTTTGCCATGCGCTGAGCGGGGGAATTGGCAGATAGGTCAGAGGTCTGATGCCGCGCGCAACCTTGACCATTGCCGCACGTTGCGGGAAGGTTCTGCCCGAGATCAAGGCGAAGTCATTCGCTGGCGCGCGGATGTATTCCGGAGACACCACTATGCTCATCTTCCTCACAGCCCTCCTTCTTGCCCTCATGGGGTTAGCGTTGGGAGGACTGGGCGGATGGCTCGTCGTCCTTGGCGGCAGTTGGTATTATCTGATCACCGGCTTCGGCTTTCTGATCACCGCATATCTCCTCTCCCGCCGCAAGGCCGAGGCGCTTTGGGTCTATTCGGCCATCCTCGTGGGGTCGATCATCTGGGCAATCTGGGAAGTCGGGTTCGACTGGTGGCAGTTGGGCGCGCGAGGCGGCATCATCGTGGTGCTCGGCATCTGGCTGTGGATGCCCTGGATACGGAAGCGGCTCGAGGGCGGACGGCGCGGCGCGTCACTGATCCTAGCGGTGAGCAATGTGCTCGCCGTTGTCGTCGCTGTTTATTCGATGACGCAGGATCCGCAGGATATCTCGGGCACACTCAACACCGAACAGGTGGCCGCCAACCCCAATCTCGGCGGCGATTTCGAAGACGGCGATTGGCAGCAATATGGGCGCACCAATTATGGTCAGCGCTATTCGCCGCTCGACCAGATCACGACCCAAAATGTCGCGAGTCTCGTGCCTGCATGGACCTATCAGACGGGCGACGTTAAGCTGCCGCAGGATGTGGGCGAGACCACATATCAGGTCACCCCAATCAAAATCGGCGACACGCTCTATATTTGTACGCCGCATAATCTTGCGATCGCGCTTGATGCTCAGACCGGCATGGAGAAGTGGCGGTTCGATGCGAATTCCGGGCTTAATCCGGACCGGCAGCACCAAACCTGCCGCGGGGTGACCTATTGGGCTGACCCTGCTGCGGCGCCCGATGCTGCCTGTGCGGCACGCGTCTATCTGCCGACTGCCGATGCGCGGCTTATTGCGCTCGATGCGGCAAATGGGCAGGTGTGTACGACATTTGCAGATGGCGGCACGCTGCGGCTCGAAGCCGGCATGAAGTATTCGCCGGCTGGATATTACTATTCCACGTCCCCGCCGGTTGCTGTCGACGGGAAGCTAATCATCGGCGGCGCCGTCAACGACAACTACTCGACCCAGTCGCAATCGGGCGTCATCCGTGCCTTCGATGCGCTTACAGGCGCGCTGGTCTGGAATTGGGACTCGGGTAACCCAACGCAGACGGCGCCGATCGATATTGCCGATGGCGAGACCTATACGACGAACTCGCCCAATAGCTGGTCGGTGTTTTCGGTCGATCCTGCCCTAGGTCTCGTCTATGTGCCGCTTGGCAACCAGGTGCCCGATCAGATTGGCATCGGGCGCAGCGAAAGCGTCGAGAAATACTCGTCGTCGATCGTGGCTCTCGATGTCGGGACGGGCCAAGACCGTTGGGTTCAGCAGTTTGTGCACCACGATCTCTGGGACATGGACGTGCCGGCGCAGCCGGTACTGCTCGACCTGACAGGAGCCGATGGCCAGACCGTGCCGGCGCTCGTGGGACCAACGAAGCAGGGCGATATTTATGTGCTGAACCGGCAGACCGGCACGCCGATCCTGCCGATCACCGAGGAGCCAGCGCCGCAGGGAACGATCGAGGGCGATTTCGCCTCGCCGACCCAACCCACATCTGCCCTCAGCTTCAAGCCTGCATCGCTGCAGGAGAAGGACATGTGGGGCATCACCATGTTCGATCAGCTGATGTGCCGCATCTCGCTGCATCAGCATCGCTACGAGGGCCGTTACACGCCGCCATCGCTCGAGGGCACGATCGTCTATCCGGGCAATTTCGGGACGTTCAATTGGGGTTCGGTTGCGGTCGATCCGGAACGGCAAGTGATGTTCGGGATGCCGACCTATCTGGCCTTCACCTCGCGCCTCGTGCCCGCTGACGAAATCCCGCCCAAGGGCGAGGACGAAAAGGCGAGCGAGCAAGGCCTGAACCGCAATGAGGGCGCGCCCTATGGTGTCTTCATGGGCCCGTTCCTCAGCCCACTTGGCGTTCCATGCCAGGCTCCAGGCTGGGGCTTTGTGGCCGGTGCCGATCTGCGGACCGGCGAAATCGCCTATAAGCATCGCAACGGAACAGTGCGCGACATGACGCCCCTGCCCTTGCCATTCAAGGTGGGCGTCCCCGGGATCGGCGGTCCGATCATCACCAAAGGCGGCGTTGCGTTCCTCGGAGCAGCGGTCGACGACTTCTTCCGCGCTTATGATCTGACGACCGGTCAGCAACTTTGGGAAGCCCGCTTGCCCGCCGGCGGCCAATCGACCCCGATGACTTATACCGTCGATGGGAAGCAGTATGTTGTGATCGTGGCCGGCGGGCACGGGTCGATCGGCACGAAAGCGGGCGACTATGTTCTGGCCTATACGCTGCCCTAGGGGCGGCTCAAAAGGGGACGTCTGCGTTGCCCGCCAATGCAGACGTCAGTGATGGCGAGTACCCGCCGTAGGGTCAGGCGGCTTGCGAGCCGCACTCAAGGTCTGTGGGTAAATCGCCGGGCTTGCCGAACAGAAAGCCTTGCACGATGTCGCAGTCGATTGCTGCGAGGAGGGCCAGTTCCTCCTCGGTTTCCACGCCCTCAACGATCGTTTGGAGGCCAAGCGAAGCGCCCAGGGCCGCGATCGATTTGATCACCTGGCTACCCTTGCGTGTTTCCATTTGACGGACGAAGGATTGGTCGATCTTGAGCTTGTCCACCGGCAGCGTCGCGAGATAACTGAGCGACGAGTGACCGGTGCCGAAATCGTCGATCGCGATGGACACGCCCAATTCGCGAAGATGCCGCAGTGTCTCGACGATGGACAAATGGCCATCGGCGACGAGGCTTTCCGTGATCTCGACATCCAGGCGATCTGCAGGAAATCCACTTTTCTGCAGCGCCGATTGAACCATGGCGAAAACATCGGCCCCAGCAAACTGCACGGGCGCTACGTTAATCGATAGCCGTCCCATCCAGCCGCTCTCGACGGCGCGTCGGCACGCTTCGTGAGCCACCCAGTTGCCGAGCTGGATGATGGTACCGTTTTCCTCAGCGAGAGGAATGAATTCGGCTGGCGAAACTGGGCCCAGCGCCGCCGAGTGCCAGCGCAGGAGCGCCTCGACACCAAGGGTCTGCCTCGTTCTGCCATCGACCTGCCGCTGGAAAACTAAACTCAGTTCGCCCTTCTCCACCGCGGTGCGCAGCGCAATATCGATTTGACGGCGTCGTTCGAACTGCGCTTCGAAATCGGGCGCGTAGACACATCCGGCGAGACGCGTTCGACGCGCCATGGCGAGAGCCGTCCGAGCTTCCTGCAACAGGACCTCAGAGGATTTTCCGGCGCCCGGAGCGCTCCGTCCCCAAAGCAATTTCAGCTCGATCCGATGCCCTTCGACATCGTAGGGCAGTTCCAGTTTTTCGATCAGCCTCTGGAGGGCAGTGTCGCTCAAGCCAGCGTCTAGACCAATGGCGAAGACCTGACTTTCGATGCGGGCGACCGGACCTCCGACAGACAAAGAGAGGCGGTCATGAAACTGCCGGATCACTTGATCGGCAACATGAAAACCAAGGCTGGCGCCGGCGCTCTCGGCCTGTTCAACGCGGAGGAGAAGAGCACCGGCGGTCTCAGATTCGTTACTCGCATCAAGTGCATCGCACCAGGCGCGCTCCGATAAGGCTCCGGTGTCATCATCATGTGTTGCGAGGAAGACCAGCCTCTTATGCTGTTCGCGCAATTGGCGGCGGCGGAGGATGCGGTCCTCGACAAGTTGAACCACGAGTGCTCCGGCAGCCAGCGCATGGAAACCAACGGTGTCGAATTGGAGCGCTGCTAGCGCATAAGCAACGAAGGCGGCGGCTTCAAAGACCATTATCGCGGTCAAAGCGACAGCGACCGCGAGGCCCAGGCGGCGCCTTGGAAGAAGAGCGCTTCCGAGGAGAAAAAGAGCGCCCCATAGCAAAGCCGGCCATGTACCGACCTCAGTGAGAGCGCGGTTGAACTTGAGTGTTTCGGCCGCAGCAATCTGGACAGTCGCGCCCGGGACAACGCCAAAACGCGGCACCATGATCAGGTCATGCAGCTCTATGGCACTGGTCCCGATAACGACCTGCTTGTTTTCGAGAAGTGCGGGATCAACTGTTCCATCGAGCACCGCGGCGGCGGGCACGCGCACGATCTGACCAAGATCGATGGCGTAATCCATGCGCAGGGTCGGCGGGATCGGTTGGCCAGGGCTGAACTGGACAGGGATGGATTTAATGCCGGTATCGGCATCCTTGCCCGGTAGCGACCAGATCAGGCCCGCTTTAAGCCCGTCGATATTGACGAGGGCTTCTTCCGCGTGGGCTGCGAACTCCGGAAGGGGGCGGCTCCAAATTTCATCGCCGGATGCGGCCCGTTGGCGAAATGCGGCGAGATAAGCGTATCCGCCGGCCGCTTCGAGGCTTTTCGCGAAGACCGCGTCTTCCGACGGGTTGGAGCGGGTGCTGAAGTCGATATCGAACGCTATCTCATAGGCACCCATGGCCAGCAAGCGATCGAGCAACCCAGCGTGCAGCGACCGCGGCCACGGCCAGGTGCCGATTTCAGCAAGACTTGCGGCATCGATATCGACGAAGACAATGTCTCCGCTCGGTGCACGATCGGCGGCAGCAAATCGGATATCCCACAATTTGGCGTCGGCGGGCGCCCAAATGCCAAGGGTTGCCGTCGCTGCAAGAAACGACAACAGGCAGATCGTAACGACGATACGCACCGCCTTCGGCATGGCCGCTCCTTTAGTCGGCTGAACGCAGCGGACTAATTGTTCTTGCCATTGCCATTGCCGTTTCCGTTGCCGTTCCCGTTTCCGTTGCCATTGTTACCGTTATTGCCATTGCCGCCCCCCTCGCCGCTTTTGCCGTTGTTGTCGCCCTTGCCGCTATTTTCCTGGCTTCCGTTGCCGTTATTTCCGTTGTTGCCGTTTCCGTTGCCGTTATTTCCGTTGTTCCCGTTGCTGGTACCGTTGTTTACGCCGTCGTCGCTGCCTTTGTTGCCGTTGCCATTCCCGTTTCCATTGTTCCCGTTGTTGCCATTTCCGTTGCCGTTATTGCCGCCCTCGCCATTTCCGTTGCCGTTGTTGCCATTGCCATTACCGCCGCCATTGCCTTTCCCCGAGTTACCCGACCCGTCGCCGCCGTTATTTCCCTTACCATTGCCGTTACCGTTGCCGTTATTGCCGGTTCCAGGCCCATTGCCGCGGCCGTTATTGCCGCTTTCGCCGGATTGCTTGATGACAGGAGGCTGGCCGCTTCCATCCGCCGAGGCATCAGTGGTCGGCTTTGTATCCCTGTTTCCGCTGCTGCTGACGAGGACGCCGTTTGAGGTGTAGACCGCGGCCGCACCCATGCCTTCGACCTGAAGCGGAGCTTCGGTAGTGACCGCAGCTTCCTGTCCCGGCCTGACGTCGGCCACGAGATCATTTGAGCTGTCCTGCACCTGAACGACCCCTCGATCGACATCGACAAGAGATCCGCTACCATCGGAGGTGACGGTGAATTTGGTGCCTTTGACGACGGCGGCGAGAAAGGGCGTTTGCACCGAAAAGTGCTGCACGTTGCGCCGCTCGACATCGACGGAGACGACGCCTGCGGCCTGTATCACTGAGGTCATCAGATCAGGGCCGGCATCGCGGATTTGGACGACCGTGTTAGACCCAAGCGAAAAATGATCGTTGCCCCGGCTGAAGTCCACACGCGCATTGGCGCCGGTCTTGAGACTTGAGCCATCACCGATCTCGAGGCCCCTCGTGACCGGCTGCCAACTGCCATCTGCCTCGACCAAAACCTCACCTCTTACCCGGTCGGCGGTCCAGGCAGCTGCCATGGCGGCAGACGAAAGCGAAAACAGCAGAGCTGCAACAAGCATGCGAAACATTAGAGGCCTCCAGATCAGGCACTCTCTCACATGCTGAACATCGTGGAGTTACTTAGGTTAAACCCACAGATCACAGCTATCGAACTGGTGAACCAAAGCTTTCGCCAAACAGGGCGTCGACGAGCTGCGAACGCTGCTAGGCAATTTGGCAAATGAGGGAAAGTGGCGGAGAGGAAGGGATTCGAACCCTCGAGACCGTTCCCGATCTGCACCCTTAGCAGGGGTGTGCCTTCGACCACTCGGCCACCTCTCCGGCGGGGTTGGGTCTAGCGAGCGGCGGGGGGGATGGCAAGCGGTTTTTGGACCGGTGCCGGCGAAAGGCTGGGATGGCAGGGTTTCTGTCCATGGCGATTGGCGAGAAGCGCGGCGGGGTCTAGCTTTGCCTTCATAGTCGAATCGAAAAGGTGGGACGGGGCATGATGATGCATGGACGGGTCACGGCCATTCTTCGGCTGAGTGCGATTCTCACCGGGCTGTCGGTCGGAGCGGCCGCGTCGCAGGAAATACCCTTGTCGCCGATAGAGGGTGTTTGGCGCGCTCAACTGCAGTCAGAGATCACCATTGCGCCCTGTGAGCTTGGATTTTGCGGCTATCTTACCAAGATCGTGGTGCCCGAGGATATCTTGAGTGCCGAGGAAGCGGAGGCCGCGGCCGCAATGAGCCCTGAGCAGTTTTTTGACGAGCGCAATGAGGACCCTGCCCTGCGCAATCGGCCGATGCTGGGACTACACATGCTGACGCTGTGGTCGGGCGAGCGGCCGACAGTGTTCGATGGCGAGGTCTATAATCCGCAGGATGGAAAGACCTATTCGGGTTATGTCGAACTGCTCGGGCCCGATGCGCTGCGCCTCAATGGCTGCGTGCTTTATAACGTGATCTGCCGGGGCGAGGATTGGGTGCGGGTGCCGCAGGGGGAGCTCGATGCGCGGGCGGCGGCGGAAGCGCAGTAAGGCGCCTCATCACAACTGGGGAGTTGGGAAGGCCGATGGCCTTCCCGAGTGTTCAGCGGGCGCGCTGGTTGAAGAGGATCTTTTGCGCTTCCTTGTCGTCGGCGAGGCTTTTGCCCTGGACGTCCTTGCCCCAGTTGAGGCCGCTCTGGACAGCAGGACGACCACCGACGCGGTCGATCCAGGCGAGCGCATTGGGGAATTCGTCGCGCGTAATTCCATAGCGCTCCCACGACTGGGCCCAGCCGATGGAAGCGATATCGGCGATGGAATAATCACCGGCGATATAATCCTGGCCTTCGAGCTGCTTGTTGAGGACGCCGAAGAGACGGTGGGTCTCGTCGCTATAGCGCTTGATGGCGTAGGGGATTTTTTCGGGGGCATAGACCGAGAAGTGATTGTTCTGGCCGAGCATCGGGCCAAAGCCTCCGACCTGCCAAAAGAGCCACTCGTCGACCTTGACCTGAGCGCGAGTGTCGGTCGGGTAGAACTGGCCGAATTTCAGGCCGAGATATTTCAGGATCGCGCCGGATTCAAAGATCGAGATCGGTTCGCCGCCCGGGCCTTCGGGATCGATGATGGCGGGGATCTTATTATTGGGCGAAATGGCGAGGAATTCGGGCGTGAACTGCTCACCCTTGCCGATATCGATGCGATGATAGTTCCACGGCACGCCCAGCTCTTCGAGCATGATGTGGACCTTCTGCCCGTTCGGCGTGGGCAGGGAGAATGCTTCGATCGGATTGGTCTGGGTGGTCATAAGGCACCGTCCTGTTGCTGGATGCGATAGGTATATCGGTGTTTTACGATGGTGAGCAATGGGCGGCGAGGAGAGGATCACCCGCCGCACCGGGCCGCCACAGAATACTATTCCCGCATCAGGCGCATTTGGGGCGCACCATTACCGCGAAGGGCTGGCGAGATGCCGTGGATATCGACCGTGGCGGTGACGCGCTGCCGGGTGGCGGCGAACATGAAGTGCGGCGTGACATTGACCGGCTCATCGAACTGGATGGTCACCTTATGATGCTGCATGTCGCTCGAGAGTTGGAGGCCGATGAGAAGGCCGCGGAACGGCTGCTCGAGATAGTAGCCTTTGACGCGCATGCCGACCTGGAAGGGGACGGCGACGCGATCGGGCAGGCTGGCGCGGGCGGTGTTCCAATCGCGAAAGCCATGGGCGCGGGCAATCTCTTCGAGGGCTGCGCCATGGGTGATCGGCTGATTGGCCCGAGCACGCCCTTCACGCAGGTTCTTGGCCTCGGATTTCAGAGTTTGGGCGGATGGGGTATCGAGTGAAAAAGCCATCGGGTCATCTCCTTGAGGAGGCGACTGGTCCATGGGGGCTCGCTTTGCCATGATGCGCCTCGGAGGAACCGAAGGGTCGTCAGGTCTTCTCAGGCTGGGCTTCACCATGGACAAATGTCCGCGAGCGGCGGGCGCCAGCAACCGGAGGCGTCAATGCGCCTTGGCGATGCGGAAGTCAAGACGCGCGGATCACTAGCCGTGATAGAGCGGATCAGACAATTGCGTTGGGCGAATGTCGGCGTTCGGTCTAGGAACAGGTGTTTCCCCTTCGCGGAATTGTCATGACCGAACTTCTGCTTTTCATCGCCGGCCTTTTGGGTGGCGCCGTCAATTCGCTGGCTGGCGGGGGCTCGTTCATCGTTTTTCCGGCTCTGCTGGTTGCAGGCGTGCCGCCAGTTCTCGCCAATGCGTCGAACACATATGCCGCCCTGCCCGGCTATGTCAGCGGCGCGGCAGGCTATTGGAAGTCGGTGGCGCCCTATAAGGACCGGTTGCTGATCTATGGGATCATCGCGGCCGTGTTTGGCTTTGTCGGCGCGGAACTGCTGCTGGTGGTTTCGGACGCGCAGTTTTCGCTGGTCGTGCCCTGGCTGATGGCTTTTGCGGTCGCGCTGTTCATTTTCGGCAATCGGATCAACGGGGCGCTACGCTCGCGCGGTGGCAGACGGTCGGGGATGAAGGCGCTGGGGGCGGTGCTGATCCTCGTGCTGCTCGCCGGGGTGTCGGTCTATGGCGGGTTCTTCAATGCTGGGCTCGGCATTCTGCTCCTGGCATTCCTGGCGCTGGCAGGGATGAGCGACATGCATGCGATGAACGGGCTGAAGCTCTTCATCTCCTCGACCATCGCGCTGGTGGCAGTGGTGCGGTTTGTCTTCAACGGCACGATCGACTGGTATCACGGCTCGATCGCGCTTGTTGGGGTAACGATCGGCGGCTATGTCGCGGCGCGACTGGCGCAGCATATTCCGACGCAGTGGATCCGTGTTGGGGTCATCGTTTATGGGATCGCGATGACAGGGTATTTTTTCTGGCGGGCTTATGGGCAGGGGTGAGCGCCGGACGGCGGTGAGCCTCCGGATATGCGTGGACGGGCTCCCGAGGCTCTCACGCCCCTAGAGTGTGTGAAAAAAGTGAGGCGTGTAAGCCTCGGGAGCGCCTTTTTTCGGACAGGTCTCACAGCGCCTCTTTGATCGCTCGTCGCGAGGCGGCCAGTCCCGAACGCGTCTGGGAGACGAAACCCGACGAAGGCCCTCCCCGCTCCTGTCGTCTGCAGACCGTCCGTGCGGGGATGGATGGGCAGAGGATAGCGGAGGTTTTGGGGCCGGGGATAAGGGGCATAAGATTGGTGCTGGTACTGCCAGACGCGCGATGTAACCCCGGCGGAGGCCGGGGGCCATCCTGAGTTGGCTGGGCTCTATCAATTTATCTGGGCTCACCCATGTCCGGCGATGGGCCCCGGCATTCGCCGGGGTGACAGCAGGTGGCTCAGTAAGATGGTACCAAACATCTGGCCCAATGGCGCTAGTCGGACTTCCTAATCCACACCGCTGCGTCGTGGAACGGTACGCCGCCAAATGGAGGGGCGGGTTGGGCGGAGGTGAGCATGTTGATACCCTGCCCGCCGCGATGGGCCTTATTGCGGTGGAGGCCTTCGGCGATGAGGGTGCCGGTGGGGAGGCGCGGGAAGATGCGGGCTGTCAGGTGAACTTCGCCGCGGTGATTGCCGAGGGTGACGGCGTCTTCATCGGATATCGTCAGGCGGGCGGCGTCTTCAGGATGGATGAAGACGGAGGGTTCACCCTCGCGCTTGAGGCTGCCGGCGGTCTGGTTGAAGGACGAATTGAGGAAGGCACGGGCCGGGCTAGTCGCGAGCTTGAACGGATGCTCGGCATCGGTCTTTTCGGTAATGTCCCAATGATCGGCGAAGCGGGGCATGATCGATGGATCGCAGACCCAGCGATAACCTTTCCGGCGCGCGACTTCATCCCAATCGGGCTTGAACCGATAGCGGCCATCGGCCCAGCCAAAGCCCTTGGCAAAGCGAGCGACGTCGTCGGGGCGCTCCTTGTCGATGAAACCGGTTTTTTCGACTTCTTCGAGCGTCGGCAGACCTGAGCGGGCAAAGGTATCCGCGACGACTTCGCGATCGGTGGTTGTGAAGGTCGGGTCGGTATTGCCGAGGCGGAGAGCCAGGGCGTTGATGACCTCGTGGTTGGAGCGCGCCTCGCCGGGCGCCTCGACGACTGCGGGGCCGTAGAGAATGCGAGTGTGGCCGCCGCGGGTGTAATAATCGTTGTGTTCGAGGAACATGGTGGCGGGCAGGACGATATCGGCCAGTTCCGCCGTTTCGGTCATGAACTGCTCGTGGACGACGAGGAAGAGATCGTCGCGCATCAGACCCTGGCGCACCAAAGCCTGATCGGGAGCGACGCAGGCGGGATTGGTGTTTTGGACGATAATGGCATGGACCGGCGCACCATTCTGGAGCGCGGCGGCATTGCCCGTGAGGATCGGGCCAATCTCGGACATGTCGAGGACGCGGGGCGTGCCCTTTTGCAGGTGCGTGCCTTCAAGGCGCGATTTGTCGAGATTCCAGGTGCCGGAATTGGAATGGAACGCGCCGCCGCCGCGATGCTGCCAAGAGCCGAGCATGGCGGGGAGCGACAGCGCCGCGTGCATGGCCGTGGCGCCATTGGTCTGGCGGGAGAAGCCATAGCCAAGTCGGAAGAAGGTTTTTGGCGTTTTGCCGATGAGGTGGGCAAATTCCTCGATTTCGGCGACGGTGAGGCCGGTGATCTCGGCGGCCCATTCGGGCGTGCGGGTCGCGAGATGGGCTTCGAATTCGGGCGAGAAATCGGTGAACTCGGCCATATAGGCGCGGTCGGCGAGGCCATCGCGCAAGAGGACGTGCATCGTCGCGACAGCGAGGGCGCCATCGGTGCCGGGGCGAAGGACGATGCCGAGATCGGCCTGTTCCATGGTGGCATTGCGATAGATATCGACGACCACGATTTTTGCCGCGCGGGTTTTGCGGGCGCGCATGGCGTGGGTCATGACGTTGACCTGGGTATGCACCGCATTTGTGCCCCAGATGACGACGCAGTCGCTCTCAGCCATCTGCTCGGGATTTACCCCGCCAAGAAGGCCGGTGCCAGCGATATAACCGGGCCAGGCGAGGCCGGTGCAGATGGTGTCGTATTGGTGCGAATAGCCGCGCACGGCGCGGAGGCGCTCGATGCCGCCGCGATGCACGTGGCCCATGGTGCCGGCATAAAAATAGGGCCAGATGGCTTCGGGGCCATGCTGCGCTTCGATCTCGAGGAAGCGGGCGGCGATTTCGTCGAGGGCTTCATCCCAGGAAATGCGCTGCCACTGCCCTGCCCCCTTGGGGCCGATGCGGCGCATGGGATGGGTCAGACGCTCGGGGTGATGGATGCGCTCGGCATAGCGGGCAACTTTTTCGCAGATGACGCCTGCGGTATAGGGATCGTCCTTGGCGCCACGGACGCGGCCGACCGTGCCATCGGCGAGGATATCGACATCGAGGGCGCAGACCGACGGACAGTCATGCGGGCAAACTGAGCGGATGGTGCGCGGGGGGATCTGGGCGTTCATGACGGCAAGGTATTAGAGGCCGCGCGCCGGGACAATCGCATTGTGGTTATGGGTGGGATTTGTGAGCGTGATGGCAACCCCCACCTAGCCCCCCCTGAGATGGGGAGGGACTGGCTGGCGGCTCACGAACAGCGAAGCAAACTCGATGCCCCCTCCCCCTAGCAGGGGGAGGTTGGGTGGGGGTCAGGCAGCGAAAGCCTTGGTGGCGGTTTCGGCGTTGCGCATGGCCCGGGTAGCGGCGTGCTTGGCGAGCTGGGATGCGCCGCCATGGAATTGGGAGAAGGTGATGCGGCCGGTGGTGCCGGTGATGGTGATGCCGCGCCAATTGGGGCGGACCGAACGGACCTCGGACCAGTCGAGGCTGGTTTCGCGACCCATGGCGGTACGATGGGTGACCTGACGGTTGTCCCAGCGGGTGTTTGTAAAGAGGCCCACCATGCCGATGCCAGCAGCGCCGGCACCGAGAAGAAGGACGGCGATATAGGTGGCGATGAGCTGGGTCGTGTCGGCAGCGCTGCTCATGAAGATCACGGCGAAAAGCAGAACGGCGGCGAGCGCGGCGGCGCCGTAGCAGGCAAAGTACTCGACGAGCGAGGGACGGAGTTCGGCCCAGCCGCCATCAATGGCAATGCCATCTTCGGGCTGCACCAGACGGAGCGCAAGAAACGCAGCATAACCAAAAGCCACAACACCGGCGGCGCGCGACAGCGGCAGATGCGCTGTGAGCGGCAGGTATTTTAGGGCAATGAGCACGGTAATCACGAACAGTGGCAAAGCCACTTCCTGCCAACGCAAGGGCACGCTTGTTTCTCCAGATGTCCGGGGCCGGCGACGCTATTTCGGCGAGTGATATCGTGAAGAGTACAGGGATAAAGTGATTTGACCATTCACAAATCCGCAAGGAGCGGCTGCGCCGCAATGGCCGGCAGTGAGTGTTGCTAAAGCGCCACCTCGTCTATTTGAAGAAGCGGCTCCAGCACTGATTCAACGGCATGCAGAGTTGAATCCGCATGCCGTCCTAAGCCTTTCAGATATCTGCACTTATTGGCCTCGCGGACCAATTTTCCGCCGTTTAGCGGGCAGCCAGAGCCGGGGCGCCCACCATGGCGGCGGTTGCGGCTTCCTCCGCTTCGATTTCGGCGGCGGGCGCCTGACGAAGTGTGTTGGCGAGAGGCCGTTCTTCGAGGAGCCAAGCGAGCGCGAAGGCGAGGATGGCGGCACCCGCAGCGGTGTAGAACACCGGATGCAGCGCGCTGGCGAAGGCTTCGAGCACAAGCTCGCGGACCTGCGGCGGGAGGGCCGCAACGGCATTGGCGCTGAAGCTCGTGCCGCTACCTTCGGGCATGACATCGCCGAGGCGTGCGGCAAGGCCGCTCGAGAAGATGGCGCCGAAGACCGACACACCGATCGAACCGCCTATCTGGCGGAAAAGCGTGACGCCGGCTGTGGCGGCACCGACGATGTCGCGGGAGACCGCGTTCTGGGTTGCCGTAACGCTGACGCTGTTGACGGGGCCAATGCCGGCGCCGACGAGGAACATATAGGCCGCGATCTGCACCGAGGGCGTATCGAGCCGCATATTGGCGAGGGCAAGGAGGCCGATCACCAGAACGAAGGTCGACGCCAGCGGCAGCATCTTATAGCGGCCCGTGCGGGTCATGATGAAGCCCGAGGCCGTCGAGGCGCCGACGAGGCCGATCATCATTGGCACGAGCTGCAGCGCGGAATCGGTCGGCGAGACGCCCTTGGCGAGCTGGAGATACATGGGCAGGAAGGTGATCGACCCAAACATGGCCATGCCGACGAGGAAGCCGACGGCGCTCGTCACCGCGAAGGTATTGTTACGGAAAAGATCGAGCGGCAGGACCGGTTCGGCGGCCCGGCTTTCAACCCAGACAAAGGCGCCGAGGAAGACCAGAGCGCCGATAACGAGGCCGATGATCTGGAGCGAGAACCAGCCGAAGGTGTTACCGCCGAGTGAGGTGGCAAGCACGAATGCAGTCAGGCCGCCCGAGAGCAGGACGAAGCCGGCATAGTCGATCGAATGCTTGACGCGTTCGGCGCGGGGCTTGAGAGCCACGGCGATGACGGCGAGCGCGAGAATGCCAACCGGCAAGTTGATGAGGAAAATCCACTGCCAGGAGAGGTGTTCGACGATAAAGCCGCCGAGCAGCGGGCCGACGACCGTGGCGACGCCGAATACGGCACCGAAGAGGCCCTGGACCTTGCCGCGCTGACGCGGGGGAATAATGTCCGCCACGACAGTCATGGCGACGACCATGAGGCCACCGCCGCCGAGACCCTGAATGGCGCGGGCAGCAATCAGGAAGGTCATGGAGGTCGCCATGGCCGAGAGCACGGCGCCGCCGAGGAAGATGACGATGGCGGCTTGCAGCACGATCTTGCGGCCGAAGAGATCGCCCAGCTTGCCATAGATGGGGGCAACCACGGTCGAGCTCAGGAGATAGGCGATGACCACCCAGGTGAGGTGATCGAGGCCACCGAGCTGGCCGACGATGGAGGGCAAAGCTGTCGAGACGATGGTCTGGCCAAGCGAGGCGAGGAGAAGAGTGACGGCGACTGCCCCGATGACCAGCTTGGTCGATGGGTCCTGCATCGCATCGTCCGGTTGAATGGGGTCCGGCATTGAGGCAATCCTTAAAACAAGCGGGGTCGGGATTGAGCCGACCCTTGCGAAACGATATCTGAGAGCACACATGTGCCTCAAGCAATTACATGTCAATAGCATGTAATTGTCTTAAGCATGCGATTTTATGGAAGCTGCCATGCCTCTGAGCGCCAAGACCGAATTGAACGCCCTGCTGCTAAAGGCCGGCATTGCCCATGACACCGCGGAGGCGGTTATGGATATCGACGCATTGATGCAGAAATGGCGGCGGCGCGCGATGAAGCGGGAGCTTGGCAATCGGGCACTCGCGGATCTGAGGATCGGGATCGACCTGGCGCAGCTCGATGTGCTGTTTGCCATCGACGGCCCCTCCTCCGAGTTCGATGGCGAGGCTTCGGGCGAGACGATGGTCGCGACCGTGGCCGAACGGCTCAATATCGATCCGTCGCGGGCGAGCCGGCTGGTCGGCGATATGGTGGACGAGGGTTTTGCGCGTCGGGCCGTGAGCCAGGCAGATGCACGGCGGACGATTATCGAACTGACGCCGAAGGGCAAGGCGGTGGTCGATGCGGTGCGGGCCTATAAGTATCTGATTATGGGCGATTTTCTTGGGAGCTGGGAGAAAGCGGAGGTGGACGCCTTCGTGCCGCTGCTGAAGCGGTTCGGTAGCTGGATGGACAGTATCGAGCCGGCTACCGAAAAGCATAGTGCGGAGATCGCGGCGATTGCCGAGACGATCGCAGAGGATGTCACGCAACCCGTAAATGTGTGATGGGCCTCATGAAAACGATTTAATGGACGTTTTCGGCTAGCCACGTTACGTCTTTCCCTTCTCGGGGGAGGATGAGATGGCGGGGACTTCGCATGTGCCAGTGACGGCATTGCTTGGATTGAACATGTTCTTTTCAGGCGTGACCTATGCCGCGACCATGCCCTATGCGTCACTGGTTGGCGTCGACACGCTGGGGCTGACGCCGGGCTGGTTCGCCTCAATCATGAGCCTCGGCGCGGTACTCGGGACGTTTGTTTCGCTCGGGCTCGGCTTTCTCTCGGACAAATTGCGCGATCGGCGGCTGCTGGTTTTGCTGACCGCGGCGGCAGGCGTTTTGGCGCATGGGCTAATTTATGCGTTTCTGGCGCAATGGAGCTTTGCCGTTGCCATGGGCCTGATCATGCCTCTGGCCGGCGCCTGTTATGGGCAGTGTTTTGGCTACATCCGCGTGTTCTATGTCACACGTGATCCGAAGCGGGCGGACTTTATGGTCACGGCGCTGCGGACGGTGTTCACGCTGGCCTGGATCGTGGTGCCGCCAGTGGCCGGTTGGGTCGCCGGCCAGTTCAGCATTTTCTACGTCTATCTCGCCTCGTCACTGAGCTACGGGGCGATTGCGCTGATCTTTGCGGCGCTGATGACCAATGAGGCGACAGCGGTTCAGATCAATGCGCCGAAACGCGCCGAGGGAGCGTCACTGCTCTCGACCTTTGCTCTGCCGTTTGGAACGCTTGCCGGCATTGTCGGGCTGATCGTGATGACGGCGGCCATGCGGATTCTGACGTTTACGATTGCGCTTTTCATCGTCAGCGATCTCGGCGGATCGGTGGGCGATGTCGGGTTTTATGCTGGGATAACCGCGGCGGTCGAGGCGCCGTGCATGTTGCTGCTGGCCTATCTCACGACCAAGCTGACCAAGGAAACGCTGCTCGCCTTGGCGGGCGTGGTGATGGCGGTGTTTATCGGCATGGTCAGTATTTTGACCGAGATTGCAGCGCTCTATTGGCTGCTGATCCTCAATGGTCTCGGCACAGCGGCGCTGATGAGCGTCAATATCGCCTATGTCCAAGACGCGATCAAAGGCCGGGTCGGGCTATCGACGTCGCTGATGGATGTCGTGGCCATCGCAGCCAATCTGCTCGGCGCCACGGCATTTGGCCTTCTCACAACCGGCGGGGACTATCGCTTCGCGCTTATGGTGGGGGCAATCGTATCGCTGCTGGGTGCCGCGATCATGGCTTTCGGCAATTTGTCCCGGCTTGGGGCACCAAGACCGGTTGAAGCAGCATAGGCTGTTTTTGACTGAAAGAATAAATCCCCGCCCGGAGGCGGGGATAGATAGGCGATGGGCTTGAGGGTTAGTCCTGAGCGCGGACCTTTTTGTGGTCCTTGACCTTGGGGCGCTTGGGCGGCTGGGCGTCGCCTTCGAGCGTGGGCTTGGACCACTTTGGCTTGCCCTTGTTCTTGTCGAAGGGCTTGGCTTCCTTGGGCTTGCGCGGCTTTGGGGCGCTTTCCGTGGCCGGGGCAAAATCGTCGGCGCGGAGGTTGGACGAGCCGTAACGCTGCTTGCGGTCGGCTTTTTCCGGGCGGGGAGCGGCGGGATCGTAGGCAACCGGTGGGCCGGGCGGGCGGCGCTTGGATTGCGGGCGTTCCGAACGTTCGCCGGGGCCATCGACCGCCGAGATATAGACACCCTTTTCGCCGGTGCCGTTCTTGCCGACGCTCTTGATGAAGCTATCGACCTTATCGGCGGCGACTTCGAAAATGGTTTCGGTATCGAAGATACGGATCGAGCCCACGGCCGACTTGGTGACGCCACCGGCCTTGCAGATCATGGGCAGGAGCCAACGTGGCTCGGCGCGCTGCTTGCGGCCGACCGTGACCTTGAACCAGCTACCGCCGGCGAAAGATTCGCGCGTGCGCGGCTCGCGCTTGTCGAAATCGGTGACGGGGATAGATGAGACGTCTTCGGGGATCGGACGGGCGGCCAACTGCATGCGAAGATAGGCTGCAGCCAGGGCTTCCGGCGCCCATTTCGTTAACAATCCGGTAACGCTGACCTGCTCGTCTTCGGTGATCGGGTCACTGAGGAGCGTGTTGGTCAGGATCGACTCGCGATAGCGCGCATCGATGGACTCGGCGGTCGGGGGCGCGGTGAGTTCGGCCTCGATTTTCGCGGTGCGGAGGATCGACTGCGCGACCCGCTTGCGATGGGCTGGCGAGATGACGACGCAGGTGCCCTGGCGCCCTGCCCGGCCGGTGCGGCCCGAACGGTGCAACAGGGTTTCGGCATTCATCGGCAGTTCGGCATGGATGACGAGATCGAGATTAGGGAGATCGATGCCGCGGGCGGCGACGTCGGTCGCGACGCAAATGCGGGCGCGGCCATCGCGCATGGCCTGGAGAGCATTGGTGCGCTCGGCCTGGGTCAGTTCGCCCGAGAGCGTCACGACATCGAAGCCGCGATTGTGGAGGCGGGCCGAGAGGTGCTTCACTGCTTCGCGGGTCGAAGCGAAGACGATCGTGTTGGTGCTTTCGTACCAAAGGAGCGTGTTGATGACGGCGTTTTCGCGCTCGTCGGCCGGTACGACCATGAGCTTGTAGTCGATATCGGCATGCTGCTCGCCGGACGAGGTGGCGGTGATCCGCAGAGCATTGCGCTGGAAGGTTTCGGCCAGCTTGGCGATGGGCTTGGCGACCGTCGCCGAGAACAGCAGCGTGCGGCGTTCTTCGGGGGCGGCGGCGAGAATGAATTCGAGGTCTTCGCGGAAGCCGAGGTCGAGCATTTCGTCGGCTTCGTCGAGAACGACGGCGCGGAGCGAGGACATGTCGAGCGCGCCGCGGGTGATGTGATCGCGGAGGCGGCCGGGCGTGCCGACGACGATATGGGCGCCATGCTGAAGCGCGCGGCGCTCGGTGCGAGCATCCATGCCGCCGACGCAGGAGACGATGCGGGCGCCCATCTGGGCATAGAGCCATTCGAGCTCGCGCTGCACCTGCATGGCCAGTTCGCGCGTCGGCGCGATGACAAGGCCAAGGGGCAGTTCGGCGCGCGGGAGGACTTCGGCACCATCGAGAAGGGTCGGCGCGATCGCCATGCCGAAGGCGACGGTCTTGCCCGAGCCGGTCTGGGCGGATACGAGAAGATCGCGACCTTCGGCCTCGTCTTCGATGACGGCGGACTGGACGGGGGTGAGGTTCTCATAGCCCTTGGCCGCAAGGGTTGCGGCGATCGGGGCGAAAATCGTTTCAGGCAGGGCCATCTTTGGCTTTCAAGACAAGCAGCCAAAGAGCGGTCGTTCCTCAAGTGCAAGTGGAACATTCCCGTTCGAAACGGCTGACAATTTTTGGGTTCCCGCTTTGGCGGGAGCGGAACCGTGGCGCGAGGTGGATCGCATCACGGAATAGGAAAAGGCCGCCTCGCGAGACGGCCTCGATAATGGGCTTTTAGAGATTGGGCCTCGGAAGCGCAAGGCTAGCCGGTGCATGAGGGGCACCGGCCGATCGCATGGCTTGGGGCGAGATACCCCTCACCGACCCGGCTGCGCCGGGCCACCTCTCCCCGAGAGGGACAGGAATAGAAAGGCGCGCGGCTTTAGCCTACGAGCTCTTCGTCCTTGAAGAAGTACTTGATTTCTTCGGCAGCGGTTTCCGGAGCGTCGGAGCCGTGGACCGAGTTTTCGCCGACGGAGAGGGCGAATTCCTTGCGGATGGTGCCTTCAGCAGCGTTGGCTGGGTTGGTTGCGCCCATGATTTCGCGGTTCTTGAGAATGGCGCCTTCGCCTTCGAGGACCTGGACGACGACTGGCGAAGCGATCATCTGCTCGACGAGTTCGCCGAAGAAGGGGCGTTCCTTGTGGACAGCGTAGAAGCCTTCGGCCTGAGCGCGCGTCATGTGAATCTTCTTGAACGCGATCGGGCGGAGACCGGCTTCTTCGAACTTGGTCACGATCTTGCCGATGAGGTTACGACGGACGGCATCGGGCTTGATGATGGAGAAGGTGCGTTCAATCGCCATGGCGGAGAAGATCCTGCATTTGCGTGGGAAAGGTCGCGCCTTTTAGCGGGAGAGTTTGACGGAGGCAAGACGGGGTATTTTTCGCCTTGCTATAGTGCCGCGATGATTGCCGATGTCACCCCGGCGGAGGCCGGGGCCCATCCTGAGATCTCAAGACGGATCCCGTCTCAAGGCCGGGATGACAGCCGGTGGTCGGCGCGAAAAGAGGTCAGTCGTGGTCGACGTCTGTCGTGCCGGTGGCGATGACGGAGCCATCGGGGGCGGTCAGGGTGACGTCGATGCGCGAGATGATGTTTTCGGCCTGGATGGTCTGTTCGACTTCGATTTCCTGGATCTGCTGGGTGCAGACTTCGGCGGTCGAGATCGTCGGGAAGGTCACGGCGAGCGTGCCATCGACGAGGTCGCCGATTTCGGCGGGGCCGACCTGTTCGCAGGCGCTGCCATCATAGTCGAAATCAATGGTGATCTGGTTTGGGTTGATGCGCGTGGCATCAAGATCGTCGAGGGTCTTGCCGGTCTGTTGCGCGAAAGCTGGGGCGGCAAGGCCGATGGATGCAACAAGGGCGAGGGCGATACGGGCGTCTAACATGGGGCGTCCTTTCTGGCTCGATGTGATGCAGGAATGTCCTAAAGCGCGATAAGATGCATGAAATGTGCCGACAGAATGTCGCGGCGGGACGCAAGCCGGTTGCGTTGGCCGGATCGGGACTTTATCCAGCAGCCAGATACTTTGCTGCCGTCCCCTGCCCTATCCTGGGGTCTGGCCTGCGCCTTTTCCAATTTCGGATCGATATCTCCCCGCCATGCTGAACATCACCAATATTACCTATCGCATCGAGGGCCGGGAGCTGTTCGAGGACGCATCGGTGGTTATTCCGACGGGATCGAAGACCGGCTTTGTCGGCAAGAATGGTACTGGCAAGACGACGCTATTTCACCTGATCCAGGGCCACATCAATCTTGATGCCGGCAGTATCGAACTGAACAAGAAGGCGCGGATCGGCGGGGTGGCGCAGGAAGCGCCGGCTGGGGATGAAAGCGTGCTCGACGTGGTGCTGGCGGCCGACAAGGAGCGCACGGCGCTGCTCGCGGAAGCGGAAACCGCGACCGACCCGGACCGGATCTCGGAAGTTTATACGCGGCTGGCCGATATCGATGCCTATTCGGCGGATGCGCGGGCATCGTCGATTTTGAAGGGGCTCGGGTTCGAGCAGGATCGGCAGAACGGGCCGACGCGGGAGCTGTCGGGCGGTTGGCGCATGCGCGTGGCGCTGGCGGCGGTGTTGTTTTCGCAGCCGGACCTGTTGCTGCTCGACGAGCCGACCAACTATCTCGATCTCGAAGGCACATTGTGGCTCGAAAAGTATCTGGCCACCTATCCCTACACCGTTTTCATGATCAGCCACGACCGTGACCTTCTCAACAAGTCGGTCAACTCGATCGTGCATCTCGAGCATCGGAAATTGACCTTCTACAAGGGCAATTACGACACGTTCGAGAGCACGCGCCGGATGCAGATGGAGCTCCATAACAAGAGCCGCGACAAGGCGCTCGACCAGGTGGCGCATCTGCAGAAGTTCGTCGATCGCTTCAAGGCCAAGGCAACCAAGGCCAAGCAGGCCCAATCGCGCATGAAGATGATCGAGAAGCTCAAGCCACCAGCGGCTTTGTTCGATGAATTCTCTGCGCCGTTCAAATTCCAGCAGCCCAAGGCAGAGGCGGCGACGCCGATGTTGACGCTCGATGGCGTTTCGGCCGGTTATGGCGACAAGACCATTTTGCGCAATATCAATATGCGCATCGATCCCGATGACCGGATCGCGCTGATCGGCGTCAATGGCAACGGCAAATCGACTTTTGCCAAACTTTTGGCCGGCGATATCGAGCCGATGGCTGGACAATTGCGGAAGGGCAAGAAGCTCGAAATCGCGCACTTTGCGCAGCACCAGATGGATAAGCTCAGGCCCGAATGGACGCCCTTCGAGCATGTGGTCGACATGATGCCGACCGACACCGAAGCCAAGCGCCGTAGCCGGTTGAGCCAGATGGGGCTGACCAAATCGCGCATGGACACCAAGGCGAAGAACCTTTCGGGTGGTGAGCGCGCGCGTCTCCTCATGGGGCTGATTACCTTTGGCGGGCCGGGGATGATGATCCTCGACGAGCCGACCAACCACCTCGATATCGATAGCCGCGATGCGCTAGTGCATGCGCTCAATGATTACGAGGGCGCCGTGCTGATCATCAGCCACGATCGCCACCTGATCGAGGCGACCTGCGACACGCTGTGGATTGCCGAAGGCGGTACGATCAAGGAGCTGGACGAGGATCTCGACAGCTACCAGCGCAGCATTACTTCGGGCAAGGAGGGCAAATCCTCCGGCCCGGGCGGCACGGGGGCGCGAAAGCTGTCCAAACAGGAGGCAGCGGCACGTCGCGCGGAACTGGCGCCGCTCAAATCCTCGATTAAGGATGCGGAAACCAAGATTTCCCGTTTGAAGGTGGAAATTGCCAAAATCGAGAGCCAACTCGCCGATCCCAAAGTTTACAACGGGGCGGCCGATCGCGTGATTGCGCTGGGCAAGGACAAGGCGCGGTTTGGCGCTGATCTCGAAACCACCGAAGAGCAATGGCTGGCGCTGAGCGCCGAGCTGGAGGACGCGGAGCGCGCATGAGCAAGCTGACGGCGCAGGATGTCATCTTTACGCTCAAGATGGAGCGGCACCCCGAAGGCGGCTGGTATGCCGAGACTTTTGTCGATGTGGGTGGTGAAAGCGGCCGGGCGCAATCGACGGCGATCTATTATCTGCTCGAAGCGGGTGATCGCTCGCATTGGCACAAGGTCGACGCCGTCGAGGTGTGGCATTATTACGCCGGAGCGGCACTCGAATTGCAGCTTTCCGACGGGGTGACGACCGATCCGCATGTGTTGGGATCGGACCTTGCAGCGGGGCAAAGGCCTCAGGTCGTGGTGCCGCGCGATGTGTGGCAAGCGGCCAAAACGCTCGGGGATTGGACACTGGTGGGCTGCACCGTGGCGCCTGGCTTTGAGTTTTCCGGGTTTGAACTGGCACCGCCCGATTGGCATCCGGGTCGTTAACCTGGGGCAACCCAATGCGTTGACAGGCCTGCCCGATTGGCATCTGCTGGCGCCGATTTCACTGGATCTGCAGGAAGTTCATGCGGCGTTTTGCGGTTGCTGTTTCCCTCGTCATGTCCCTTCTGGCGCCGCCTGCCATGGCGCAGGATATGGCGGGGATTACCAAGCAGCAGCGCAACGATATGATTGGCTTTGCCGCCAATAACAGCCTTTTCGTGCTCTATCATGAGGTGGGGCATCTGCTGATCGACCAGCTCAGCCTGCCGGTGCTGGGGCGCGAGGAAGACGCAGCCGACAATATGGCGACGTGGACGCTGCTCAACGAGCACACCCCTGAGGCCAACAAAGCGCTGGAGGACGCGGCCGAGGGATGGCTGCTGACGGGCGCGGCTTACAATAGCGGCAAATATGAAGAGGATTTTGCGGCGGCGCATAGCCTTGATAAGCAGCGCGCCTATCAAATCGTCTGCATGATGGTGGGGAGTGACGATACCTCGTTCCGGCCCATTGCCAATCAATATGCCATCGGCCGCGACCGGCAGGACAGTTGCTTTTGGGATTTCGACCTTGTTGATCGGAGCCTGAGGAGCGTGCTCTCCGAGCATGTGGCGGAAAATGACGAGGGCACCACGGTCAACGTGACCTATCACGATGCCGGGGGGAAGCTGCGGCTGGCGGCCGACGCGTTCCGCTCGAGTGGGGTGTTCGATAAGGTCGCGGCCAACCTGCGCAAGAGCTACAATATTCGCAGGCCCGTGCGCTTCAACGCCAAGCGCTGTGGCGAGGCCAATGCGTTTTATGACCCGGACACGACTGAAATCATCTTCTGCTATGAGCTGATGAAGGATTTCATGGAGCTTTATGCAGCGGAACTGCCCGAGCCGGATGGGCCGCCGAAATCGGGCGCAGGGAAGGTCAAGAGCGGGGATTGAAGAGCGTAGTATCGCGCTTTCGACTGAGTTGACCTCGCGCGTCATCCCCGCGCAGGCGGGGATCCATCTTGGGATCTCAGGATGGGCCCCGGCCTTCGCCGGGGTGACATTCGGTGGCGATGATGTCCTTCAGTCTAACTAAAACCCACATAGCGACCGGGCTTGTGGTTGAGGGCAATGATGAGGTTGAGGACCAGCGCGCCCAAGACGGAATAGAGGACGCTGTCCAAAGGCAGGATGAAGAAGGCGGCGAGGAGGATGCAGGCGTCGACGCCGAGTTGAAAATAGCCGGCGCGGATGCCGAAATTATCCTGCAGATAGAGGGCGAGAATATTGATGCCGCCCACGCTCGCCTTATGTCGGAAGAGCGAGAGGATGCCGAGGCCGATAAGGCCACCGCCGACGAGCGCGGCAAAGAGCGGATGGATCTGGTCGATGCCGATCCAGCCCGGAATTTGGCTCGTGAACAGCGACACCAGCGCCACGCAAAGGATCGTCTTAACGGCGAAGGGCCAGCCCATGCGCAGGAACGCGAGGACATAGAACGGCAGGTTGATGCAGAAGAACAGCACGCCGAAGGGGATTCCGGTGACGTATTGGAGGAGCAGCGCGAGGCCGGCGCTGCTGCCGGTGGTCAGTTGGACTTCGGAATAAAAGGCGATGCCGAGCGAGACCAGCATGGTGCCGATGAGCATGGCGAAGAGGTCTTCGGGCAGCGTGTGGCGGCTGGGGGTCGTGAGGTCGGGCGTCATGCCTTTTTCACCCAGCGGCCGTCGGCTTCCTGTTGCCAATAGGTGACCTCGTTGCCGTTCCGGAGCGTGCGCCAGGCGTTGCGGGCTTCGGCGACGGCGTCGGGATCGTGACCAGAGAACATATAGACGATGCGTTTGTAGCCATCGGCGGATTGCGGCACGGCGCGATCGACGAAGAAGCGGACTACGGCCTCATTGGGATTGGCGGCGGGATCGTCGGTCAGAAGGATGGGTTGATGGGCGTCGGTTTCTTCGCCGCCAAGGCCATGGGGCAGGAAAGAATCGTCGCGATAGATCCAGAGCATGGCATCGAGCGCTTCGGCGCGGTCGCGGCTGCCGGTTTCGACCACGGCGCGCCAGCCGCGCTCGAGCGTCTTTTCGAGAAGCTGCGGCAGCACGGATTCGAGGGGGCGGACTTCGAGATGATAGAAGAGGACTTCGGCCATGTTTTCACCCTAGCTGGCCGATGGCCGAAGCGCTAGGAGCGGCAAGCGGGCAACAGGTTTGCAAGAACAAGGCTTTGCGCGCGCAGAGCAATTGCGACGAATCCAGCTTTGCACCATGGTGCGAAAAGCTCTTTGTTTTAGCGCATGTCTTTGTCCCGAAACCGGTACTCACTTTCGGGAGACATGCTTTGGGTCGCCGGCCATGGTTGCGACGTAGAAGGATGACAGCCTGACGGCATGAGACGCCTGACGACCTATCTCGCCCGCCTCTTTGCGACGGACGCGCTGATTCTGACGGGAATCGTGTGCCTCTTGCTCTGGCTGGTCAATTGCCTCAGGCAGTTCGAACTGGTTTCCATCAAGGGCCAGGGCTTTGGCACGCTTGCCGTGCAGGCGCTTTATACGATGCCGCCGCTGCTGCTGGCCTTCTTCTATATCTGCGTCGGGATCGGGATGATCCGGGCGCTCAATGCCATCGGGCTCAGCCGGGAACTCCACATTATCCACGCAACGCGCGGTACCAGCGGGATCTGGCGCGCGGCGGTGTTGGTAATGGGCGGTGCGGTGGCGGTGGTACTGCTACTGGCCCATGTTATCGAGCCGATGGCGAACCGGAAATTTGCCGATTTGACGGCGGAAGTCGCGGCCGATCTGGTGAGTTCGACGCTGCGGCCGGGACGATTTACGCAGGTGACGCCGGGCGTGATCCTGCTTATTGGCGGGCGGCAGCCGGGCGGGGAAATCGTCGATTTCTTTGCTGACGATCGCCGGACGCCAGAATCGCGCCGGACCTATATCGCCGAGAGCGCGCGGGTTTCGAGCGATGGGCAGAACTACGTGCTCGAACTGCGTAATGGCGTGCTGCAATATCTCGAGGATGACGGGCGCTATTCCGAAGTGCGGTTCAGCCGCTATGACGTGAGCGTCGATAGTCTCGCCCAACCGATCGCGGGCGGTGACAATCTCGGTGAGCGCGACAGTTTTGATCTTTTGAACCAGGCGATGGGGAATGGGTTTGCCGAGCCCGAGGTCGTGCAGCGATTGCTGGATCGCTCGGCCGAAGCCCTGCGGGTGATTGCGCTGGGGCTGTTCACGCTGGGGCTGGGTGCATTTCCGAGCGGCAAGCGCGCGCGTATTCCGATGCCGCTCGAGGCCATTGTGTTGCTGGTCGGCTTTGCGGAGCGCGGGGTTGGGACCTATAGCCCGCTCGGCATCGGTACGGGATCGGTACTGCTTATTCTCCTCTCCGCCGCCGTGCTGACAGCCCGGCTCTGGCCGCGCCGACCGATTCCCATGGTGAGCGCATGACGCGGATCGACTGGCTGGTGCTCAAGCGGCTCGGGAGCCGCATCGGCGCGACGGTTTTCATTTTCTATGGGCTGATCGCGCTCGTCGAATCGCTCGATGCGTGGCGGTTCACCGTGGTTTCCGAGCAGGCCGGAACATTCATGGCCATCGTCATGGTGGCGATGAGTGCTGTGCGCTGGACCATCAAGACCCTGCCCGTGACGGTCTTGATGGGCGCGATCCTCGGGCTCGCCGATCTCAAGGCGCGGCATGAGCTGACCGTAATCAAGGCGAGCGGCATTTCGATCTGGCGCGCGGTGCGGGCGCCGACGATTGCCATGGTGCTGATCAGCTTTGTCATTGCGCTTGGGGCAGAAACGGCGAGCACGCAGATCAATCGTGGCCTCTACCCGACCCCGCCGGGACAGGCCGCGCTGCTGACGCCGCCGGGGGAAATCTGGATCGAACAGGAAGGCGATGGGCAGCGCTATGTGCTTTTGGCGCGATCGATGTCGCCGGGCGGCACGGAACTGACCGATGTGACACTGTTCCGTTCGGGCGATGGCATTCCACGGCTCGAAGCGCCGACAGCGATTCTCGAGAGCGGGCATTGGCGCATGCCGCAGGCGACGGCCAGAACGCCGGAAGCGAAGCCGCGCGTGCTCTATGATTATCAGGTGCCGACCGATTCCACGCCGCAGGAAATAAGCCTCAAGCTGGCATCAACGGAAGACATGACTTTTTTCGATCTGGCCGAGCTTTTGCAGACCGGTGTGGCCGATCCGCTGGTGCGGGCGGCGGCGACAATGCGGCTCTTCAAGCTGCTTTCACTGCCACTTGTGCTTTGCGGTTCGCTGTTCATTGCCTTTGCGTTTACCGCAGGTTATCGAAGGGACACTAGTCTAGGTCCAGCGGTCCTTTATGGCATCGTGCTCGGATTTGTTGTGTTCGTGATTACCGAGATGGCCGACCGCGCTGGTTCGACAGGCGTTCTCGACCCCACGTTCGCAGCAGTCGGCCCGGCTCTGGTCGCCATCGTGATTGGTGTAACAGTGCTGCTGCACAAGGAAGACGGACGAACGTGAAGCAGAACGGGGGACAGAGCGCGGGTTTGATGCGTGCCCTTTTGCTGGGCGCGTCGCTTTGCGTTTTCACCCTGCCCGCGCTGGCGCAGAATCTCGTGCCGACCGACTTTTTCAACGCTCCGGTCGATCCGGCGGCACCGACGGGCGTCGAGGCCGCGACGCTGACATTTGATATCGCCAAAAACACCGTCACCGCTTCGGGCAATGTGATCCTGAAATCGAGCGGCTATATCGTCACCGGCGACACCCTTACCTATGACCGCGGCACCAACAAGGTGATCATGCTGGGCGCAGTGACGGTGACCGATCCATCCGGAAACGTGATGGAGACGACCGATCTCGACATAACGGGCGGGCTGCGCGCGGAATTTTTGAATGCGCTGACAATCACCTCCTATGACGGATCGCGCATTACGGCTGACAGCGCCGACTATAATTCGGCCGTCGAAACGATCCTGACCAATGCCGCTTATGCACCCTGCGGGGAGTGTATCGACGACAAGGGCCGCCGGATCGGCTGGTCGGTCAAGGCGACGCGGATCGTCCAGAATGCCGAAGACAATTCGGTGACGCTGGAGCAGCCAAGTCTGGCACTGCTCGGCGTTCCGGTCTTGTGGCTGCCGTACCTCTGGCTGCCGGATCTGAGCGGCACAGTTCTCGACAATGCACCGAAGCCGGTTTTCAGTTTTGATGACCAGACAGGGTTTGGGATCGGCGTCGATGTGACGGCCTATTCCAGCAAGTGGACCGATGTAATCCTCAGCCCGCGCTACTTTTCGCGGCAGGGCCTGTTGCTGGGCGCCGAATGGGTGCAGCGGTTCGATAATGGCTCGTTCCAGATCAAGGCCACAGGTCTGCGTCAGGGTGATCCGGGGGCCTATGCCGGCGAAGTCGGCAATGTGGAATGGCGCGGTGCCGTGCAGACGTCGGGGGTTTTTACCCCGATCGAGGAATGGGAAGCGGGCTGGTCCTATACGGCCTTTACTGATGCCAATTATCTCAGCGACTATGCGCTGACTGCGGCCAAGTCTTCGGTGAACCAGGTCTATGCGACGCATGTGAACCGGGACACCTATTTCGATATTCGCGCGCAGCAGTTCAACCAGCTCGGCAATGTGACCCAAGCGAGCCAGGATCAGCAGGGCGCGAACCTGCCGGTGGCGCGGTTTGAAAAGACAATCGACCTGGCCGACGATATGGGTCGCGTCACCGTCGAAGGGCATTTGCGCAATGTCACGCGGCAGGCGGATTCGCCGCTCGCGGCGGCCGGTGCACGATATGGCTATCAGGGCGCAAAGACCCATGCCATGGTGCAGGCGAGCTGGCAGAAGCAGTTTATCGGTGCCGGCGGGCTGGTGTTCACGCCCTATTTCGGCGGGCGAACGGACTTTTCCTATTACGACGGACGCAGCCCGCTCTTGCCGGGCGAGACGAGCCTTTTTAGCGCGACGCCGATCGCCGCCATGGATGTGCGCTATCCGCTGATCGCGCGGCAGGCGGAAGTGACGCATATCGTTGAGCCAATCGCGCAATTGGTCTATCGCGGCTCGGACACGACGCGGGTGGGCATCACCAATGACGATGCGCAGAGCTTCGTTTTCGACGATACCAATCTCTTTAGCTACAATCGCTTCTCGGGCTATGACCGGCAGGAAACGGGGCTGCGGCTTAATGTCGGCGGGCGATATCAGGCCAATTTCGATGGCGGCAGCTATCTCGAACTCGTCGGTGGACAGTCTTTCCATCTGGCCGGGGTTAACGCGTTTACCTCGCCTGATCAGGCGAACACTGCGGTCGGCAGCGGGCTTGATACGGCGGCCTCTTATGGCGTGCTCGGCGCCTATGGCTCGTTCATGCCGGGTCTGGTCGTGGGCGGCAAGGCGCAAGTCGATACCAGCGCCTGGACCCTGGCGCGGGCGAGTCTTGGCGCGAGCTATAGCAATGAAGGCTATGGCGCCACGCTCGACTATCGTTTCATCGAAGCCAATCTGGGCCTTGGGCAGATGCGCGACCAGCACGAAGTGGTCGGCTCTCTGACGGTGCCGGTGGCCGATTACTGGAGCATCCGGAGCGGCGCCGCTTGGGATATCGGCGCCAATAGCTGGCTGCAGGTGAGCGGCGGTGTCGTCTATGACGACGGTTACCTGACCTTTGGGGCCAATGCGGCGCGCAACGGGCCGACCCATACATCGCCCAATTCGACCAGTGTGCTTGCGACCTTTGCCATCAAGGCGCCGGCCGGGCTAAACCTTGGCTATAGCGGCGCGGTGCCCGTCCCGTCGTTCTGATCTCTTCCGCCCGGATTTTGGCCGCAATTTTTGGTCAATTGACAGGGCAAGTTTAGGGTCGCATTGATGCGGCTCAATTTAAACGCGGACCTGACGATGACCTTTGCATTTCTGCGACGCGCCACCGGCGCCCTGTTTCTTGGCCTCGCGGTGACCGCGGCATCGGTCATGCCCAGCTTTGCGGCGACCGTCGTGACCGTCAATGGCATAACGATTACCGACGTGCAGGTCGACCAGCGTTCTCGGCTTTTCCGCATGGAAGGCAATCAGGGCGGGCGCAAGGGCGCAACCGATCAGCTCATTACCGAAGCCATCCAGATGAGCGAAGCGAAAAAGCTCGGCATCGACGTGTCGAATGCGCAGATCGACGAGGCTTTTCTTCAGATTGCCCGCAATCTCAAGATGAGCCAGGACAAGCTGAACCAGGTGCTGGCGCAGGGTGGCGTCAGCCAGGAAACGCTGCGCGATCGTCTGCGCGCTTCGATCGCCTGGAACGCTGTGGGTCAGCAGGCCGTGGTGCCGAATGTACAGATTTCGGATCTGGAGCTCGACCAACGCGCGGCATCGCAGGTCGCGGACTACCAGAAGTTCGACTATATCCTCAAAGAGATCATCTTTGTCGGTCAGGGCGCCAGCGGGCGCACGGCGCAGGCGAACAAGTTCCGTTCGAGTTTTGCCGGCTGCGATAGCGCCGTTCAGCTTTCGCTCGGCTATACCGATGCAGCCGTGGTCGATATCGGCCGCCGCCATGCGACGCAAATGCCCGAAGCCATGGCCAAGGAACTGGCTGGCATGAATGTCGGCGGGATCACCAAGCCACGCGTGGTCGAGACCGGTGTTTCGATGCTGGCAATCTGTGAAAAAACCCAGGCGGAAGATCTGACCTTCGTCAAGGACGACCTGCGCAACGAGGTTGGCGGCGAAACCATGCAGAAGGAAGCCGACGCCTATCTCGCGCGCCTCCGTCAGGAAGCCAAGATCATCTATAACTGAGTTTTCATGCGCGGCATTTGCCGCACTGACAATCACTTTGCGGAGCCGCATCGTCACCGATGCGCCTCCGTTTTGCTTTGGGGGCAAGCATGGCACCGCTGGCAATCAGCATGGGTGAACCCGCCGGGATCGGGCCCGATATCATCTTGACGCTTTATGCGCAGCGGGAGGCGCTGGGACTGAAGCCGTTTGTGGTTTTCGGGCATACGGAGTTTCTCAGGGCGCGGGCGCGGCGGCTGGGGCTTGAGGTCGAGGTTGTTGCTGCGACGCCAGTTGACGCAGAGGATGTGTTTGCGACTGCGCTCCCTGTGACGGATATCCTCGGCGATGTGCCGGACCAGCCGGGCAAGCCGCATGGCGCCGCGGCGCCTGTGGTGATTGCAGCGATCGAGCAGGCGGTGGCGGCGGTCAAAGTGGCAGCCTGCAGCGGGATTGTGACGGCGCCAATTCACAAAGGCGCGCTTTATGAGGCGGGGTTCCGGCATCCGGGGCATACCGAATTCTTGGCGGCGCTTTGTGCGGAAAATGGCGTCGAGCCGCTGCCGGTGATGATGCTGGCGCATCAGGATTTGCGGACGGTGCCGCTGACCATTCACGTGCCGATCAAGGATGTGCCGGGGCTGATCTCGGTCGAGTTGATCCTTGAGACGCTGCGCGTGATGGATCGTGACCTGCGGGCGCGGTTCGGGATTGCGCGGCCACGGATTGCGGTGTCGGGGCTCAATCCGCATGCGGGCGAAGGCGGGGCGATCGGGCGCGAAGAGATCGAGACGATCATTCCGGCGCTGGAAGCGGCGCGGGAGGAAGGGCTTGAGGTCGTGGGGCCCCTGCCCGGCGATACGCTGTTTTTTCCAAGGCATTGGCGGCAATATGATGCCGTGCTCGCCATGTATCACGATCAGGCGCTGATCCCGATCAAGACCGTGGCGTTCGATGCCGGGGTCAACGTTACGCTCGGCCTGCCGATCGTGCGGACATCACCGGACCATGGGACGGCGTTCGACCTCGCCGGGACCGGAAAGGCCTCGACATCGAGCTTTTTGGCGGCCATAGCCATGGCGGAACACATGACGACCAGGACCCGATGAGCCAGATCGACAATCTTCCGCCGCTGCGCGACGTCATTGCCACCCATGGCCTCCGCGCCAAGAAAGAATTAGGGCAGAACTTTCTGTTCGACCTCAACCTGACGGCGCGCATTGCCCGCGTGGGTGGCTCGCTCGACGGCGTGCGCGTGATCGAGGTTGGACCGGGGCCAGGCGGACTAACGCGGGCGCTGCTGGCGGAAGGTGCGCGCGAGGTGATCGCCATCGAGCGGGATGCCCGCGCGCTGCCGGCGTTGGCGGAAATTTCAGAGGCTTATCCGGGCCAGCTGACGGTGATCGCGGGCGATGCGATGGAGATCGACTATCGCACGCTGGCCGACGGGCCGACGCGGATCATTGCCAACCTGCCCTATAATATCGGCACGCAGCTTCTTACTGGCTGGCTGACCATGGAGCCGTGGCCACCATTTTTCGAGAGCCTGACGCTGATGTTTCAGCGTGAAGTCGCCGAGCGTATTTGCGCCAAGCCGAGTGAAGATGCCTATGGCAGGCTCGGCGTTCTCGCCGGGTGGCGGAGCGAGGCGCGGATTGCTTTCAATGTCGGGAAGCAAGCATTCGTGCCGCCGCCGAATGTGACGTCAGCTGTGGTGCATCTGGTGCCAAAGCCCGTTGAGGAAGGCTTGCCGGTTCGCCACGTCGAGCAGGTGACCAAGGCGGCGTTCGGGCAGCGGCGAAAGATGGTGCGGCAATCGCTGAAGTCGCTGGGCGTGCCGGTCGAGGGTCTGCTGGCGGCCGCTGAGCTCAAAGGCGATGAGCGGGCTGAGGATTTGCCGATCAGTGCATTTTTGGCCATGGCGCGAGCTTTGCCGGGGCTGAGAAGCTAGGCTTCTAATCACGTTAGACCACCGCGTAAGACGGCATTAACCATGTTCGTTCAGATTTCCCTCACCATATTTGAGGGTAGTCTGAATGAATCGTCACATCGCAGCTTTTGCAGCAGCCCTGTTCGCTGCTGGCAGTTCGTCGTTCGCCCTCGCAGCCGATTTCGTCACCGAAATGCCGATACCGGATGTAAATTACGGTCTTCAGGTCGGGAACTGGGACGGCCCATTTGTCGGTGTTTTCGGCGGATATGAACGCGGCACTGTCACCTCGCCGACCACGTTCGATCTCAATGGCGCGCTTTTGGGCGTCAATGCCGGTACCAATTTCACGCTCGAGAATGGCGTCGTGATCGGCGTCGTCGGTGATCTCGCCTGGTCGAATGCTACCGATCCGGACTTCTTCGCCCCACCCAGTGCGGTCGACGTGAACTGGTTTGGCAGCGTCCGCGGTAAGGTTGGCTATGATGCGGGCGCCTTCATGCCTTACGTGACGGGCGGTCTGGCGATTGCCGGTGGCAAGCTGACGGCAAACACGGGCGACGTTGTCGCATCGAACGCACATTACGGCTGGACTGTCGGTGCGGGCGTCGAGGTCAAGGCGACCGACACTATCGGGATCGATCTTTCCTATCGCTATTCCGACTATGCGGCGCGCACCTATGGCCTCACCGATTGGAAATTTGCGACCCATCAGGTGACTGCTGGCGTGAACTGGCACTTCTGAGCGTTTTTCGCTCCGACAGTACAAAACGCCTGCCCTTCGCTTGGGTGGGCGTTTCGCTTTTGGGGCTTACTGCGCCAAAGGCGCTTGCGCCGGTTGTTCTGGTTCTAGGAGCGGCGGGATGAAGGCGAGCCGGATGGCGACGAGCAAAGCCAAGACGGTTGCCGTGCCGCAGACGAGGAGAACTCCGGGCCAGTTCCAGGCGGTCCAGGCGTAGCCGCCGAGCGTGCCAAGCGATGAGGCACCGAGATAATAAGCGACGAGATAGAGGGCGGAGGCTTGAGCCTTGCCGGTGCGGGCGCGGCGGGTGACCCAGGCGCTGGCGACGCCATGGGCGGCAAAGAAGCCCATGGTGGCGATGGCGAGACCCAGGATGGTGATGACGGTGCTGTCGAAGGCCGTGAGCGCCATGCCAGAGCCCATCATGGTGACGAGCGCCCAGAACACTTTGCGACGGCCGAGGCGCTGGGAGAGGCCGCCGGCCCAGGTGGAGCTGAGGCTGCCCAACAGGTAGACGAGGAAGATGGCGGCGATGGCCGAATGGCTGAGGAGGAAGGGCGGCAGGGCCAGACGGAAGCCGGCATAGTTGTAGAGCGTGACGAAGGCGCCCATGAGGAGGAAAGAGCTGGCAAAGAGCCAGGGGAGTGCCGCATCGGCAAAGCTCATGCGGCAACGGCGCCAGAGTTCAGGCAAGCGGATGGGGTCACGGACGGAGCGGCGGGGCTGGGGCAACAGGATGATCACGGCGAGAACGGCGGCCATGATGAGGGCAGCGAGAATGCCGGTGCCGAGGCGCCAGCCGAGAAGATCGGACAGGATGCCGGAGATGACGCGGCCGGCCATGCCGCCGATCGCGGTGCCGCCGATATAAAGGCCCATGGAGAAGCCGAGGCCGTCGGCGTCCATTTCCTCAGAGAGATAGACCATGGCGACGGCGGGGATACCGGCGAGGGAGAGGCCCATGGCGGTCCGGAGGGCGATGAGCTGCCACCAGGTCTGCGCGAGGGGCAGTAGCAGTCCGAGAAGTGCTGTGACGGTCAGGGCGCCGACCATGAGGCGACGGCGGCCGAGGCGATCCGAGAGGAAGCTTGCGGGGATGAGCGCCACGGCCATGGTGGCCGTGGTGACCGAGAGCGCGAGCGAGGCAGTGCCGGCATCACGGACCCAATAGTGGGCGAACATGGGCAGCAGAGGCTGCACCGAATAGAGCGAGGCGAAAACGGAGAAGGCCGAGAGGAAGAAGGCGATATTGGCGCGGAGGAATTCGGGCGTGCCGCGACGAATGCCGGGCACGGGCGGCATGATCAGGCCGGGCCGATCTGGTTTTGCAGATCGCGCACGAAACTATCGAGATCGCTCTGACGCTTGCGATCGAGACGGGCCGACGCGAGGATGGCGCGGACGCGGGCGACGGAAAGTTCGAGGTCTTCATTGACGAGGACGTAGTCGTACTCGTTGTAATGATCCATCTCACGGCGCGCGTTCTTGAGGCGCTTGTCGATGGTGCCGACGCTGTCCTGCGCGCGGCGTTCGAGGCGGGCGCGCAGCTCTTTGATCGAGGGCGGCAGGATGAAGACCGTCACCATATCGGCGCGGCACTTTTCATAGAGCTGCAGCGTGCCCTGATAGTCGATATCGAAGAGGATATCGTTGCCGGCGGAGAGCTGTTCTTCGACGCGGGCGCGCGGAGTGCCGTAGAAATTGCCGTGGACTTCGGCGGATTCGAGGAGGCCATCATCGCGGCGCATCTGCTCGAAGGTCGGCACATCGATGAAGTGGTAGTGCTTTCCGTCGATTTCGTCCGTGCGGCGGGCACGGGTCGTGACCGAGACCGAGAGCTTGATATTGGGATCGGCGCCGAAGAGGGCGCGGGAGATCGATGACTTTCCGGCGCCTGAAGGCGAGGCGAGGACAAGCATGACGCCGCGGCGCTGAAAATCCATGACAGGCACTCTATTCGATGTTTTGGACTTGCTCGCGTAGTTGATCGATCGCCGCCTTGAGGTCAAGGCCGATGGCAGTCAGTTCCACGGCGTTCGATTTCGAGCAAAGGGTATTGGCCTCGCGGTTGAATTCCTGCGCGAGGAAATCGAGGCGGCGGCCGACTGCGCCAGCGGCCGCAAGCAGCGCGCGGGCGCCAGCGATGTGAGCGCGGAGACGATCGATCTCTTCCTGGATATCGGCCTTGGTGGCGAGGACGAGGGCTTCCTGAGCGAGACGCTCGGGCGAAATGTCCGCTTCCTGGCGGAGCGACTGGACCTGCTGGCTGAGGCGAGCAGCGATGACGTCACGCGAGCGGGCGGGGTGGGCATCGGCCTGATCGACCAGGGCGGCGATGGCATCGACCTGAGAAACGAGGATTTGGGCGATGCGCGCGCCTTCGTCGAGGCGGGATTTGACGAGACCGGCAATCGCTTCACGGACAGCCGCCATGAGGACGGGCTCGAGCCCTTCTTCGTCGAGCCCCCTGCTCTCTTCGACGGCGAGTACGCCGGGCAGCGACAGGATGCCATCGAGCGTTGGACGCTGGGCATCGATGCGCTGGGCGAGACTGTCTATGGCAGCGAGAACGGTTTCGAGCGCAGCCTGATTGACGGATACGGCGCCCGACGTGCCCTGGCGATCAAAGCTTATGGCGAGATTGACCGAGCCGCGGGACAGGGCTTGGTTGAGAAGCTGGCGTAGCGGAATATCGAAGGCGTCGAGACCGGGCGCGAGGCGCGAGCGGATATCGAGACCGCGTCCATTGACGGATTTGAGTTCGACGCGGAGCCGCGTCGAGCCGAATGCAGCCTCGGACCGGGCATAGCCGGTCATGCTCGCAAGGCGCGATGTCACTGACTTGCGCCCTCAGCAGCAGGCGTTTCCGGGGCTTGTTCGGCTTCTTCGGCCTCCAAAGCCTTGCGGGCGGCTTCCGCGTCACGATCGGCCGCAGCCTCGATTTCGCGATAACGGGCGACGTTTTGCTGATGCTCTGCATAGGTTTCGGCAAAGACGTGACCATCGCGCGGCGAAGCGCCTTTGGCGACGAAGTAGAGATAGTTGTGGTCGTCGGGGTGAGCGACAGCCTCAAGGGCCTCGATGCCGGGATTGGCGATCGGCGTCGGTGGCAGGCCATCGATCTGATAGGTATTATAAGGCGTTGCCTTGTCGATTTCCGAGCGGCGTAGACCGCGATCGAGCGTCGATTGGCCAAGCGTGATACCGTAGATGATGGTCGGATCGGACTGCAGGCGCATGCCTTCACGCAGGCGATTGACGAAGACGGCGGCGACCTGCGGGCGCTCTTCGGCGACGCCGGTTTCGCGTTCGACTATGGACGCAAGAATCAGCATCTGCGCGGGCGACTCGAGCGGCAGATCTGGCTCGCGCGCTTCCCAGACTTCGTTGAGCGCCTTGGTCATGGCCGCCTGCATGCGATCAACGACGGACTGGCGCGTGTCGCCGGGAAGGTAATCGTAGCTGCCAGGGAGGATCGAGCCTTCGGGCGGCAGAGTATCAATGGTGCCGGTGAGGCGATCATCGGCGTTGACGCGCTGCACGACCTGCCAGGAGGTCCAGCCTTCGGGAATGGTGACGGCGTAGCGGATCGGCGTGCCAGTCGTCAGCTCGTTCAGAATATCGGACATGCTGGCGCGCGCGGGAATGGTGAAATCGCCGGCCTTGACCGTCGTCTTATCGGCGACGCGGCTGCCGAACTGGCTGAAGATCAGCGAATTGGAAATAAAGCCCTGCTCTTCGAGACGGCTGGCCGTGGTCGAGAGCGCATTGCCGGTTTCGACGCGGAAAACGCGATCTTCAGGCAGAGGACCATCGCCATAATATTGCGAGGCAACGAAGAGGAAACCGCCACCAACGACGACGAGGCCGATGACAAGCAAGGTCAGGAGCGCGTTGAGCACATCGACAAGACCATTGGACGAGCGGCGGCGGCGTTTACGTCGTTCGTTCATCGTCGGGAATCACCTTTCGGCCAGTGGGCAAATCATCGTGTCGCCACACCGTGGCGAAGCGGCGGCATTGTTTGCAATGGATTTGAATAAAAACAAGGGGCACGTTGCCTGGTCTGGCGACGTGCCCCTCTTGCATGCGAAAAAATCAGGCGACCTTGCGCATCACCAGCGTGGCATTGGTGCCGCCAAAGCCGAAGCTGTTGGAGAGCGCCACGTTGATTTCCTTCTTGAGCGCCACCTTGGGAACAAGGTTGATCGGCGTTTCGACAGAAGGATTATCGAGGTTGAGCGTCGGCGGCGCGATGCCGTCGCGCATGGCGAGCAGGCAGAAGATGGCTTCGACGGAACCTGCGGCACCGAGGAGGTGACCGATGGCCGACTTGGTCGAGCTCATGACGCGGCCTTCGGCAGCGTCCCCGAGAACGCGGGTGACGGCGCCGAGTTCGATTTCGTCGCCGAGCGGCGTCGAGGTGCCGTGGGCGTTGATATAGTCGATCTCGGAGGCCGAGATACCGGCGCGCTTGACGGCAGCGCTCATCGCGCGGAAGCCACCATTGCCATCCGGCGCGGGCGCCGTGATGTGGTAGGCATCGCCCGAAAGGCCATAGCCAATGATTTCGCCATAGATCTTGGCGCCGCGAGCCTTGGCGCGCTCATAGTCTTCGAGCACGACGATGCCGGCGCCTTCGCCCATGACGAAGCCATCGCGATCCCGATCATAGGGGCGCGACGCGGCTGTCGGGTTGTCGTTAAAGCCGGTCGAGAGCGCGCGGGCGGCAGCGAAGCCAGCCAGCGACAAACGATTGACGCAGCTTTCCGCGCCACCGGCCACCATCACATCGGCATCGCCGAACGCGATCAGACGGGCAGCATCGCCGATGGCATGCGCCCCGGTCGAGCAAGCGGTGACGACGGAATGGTTCGGACCCTTGAGGCCGAAGCGGATCGAGACATGGCCCGAGGCCAGGTTGATCAGACGGCCGGGAATGAAGAAGGGGCTGATGCGGCGCGGGCCCTTTTCGTGCAGCGTGACGGAGGCATCATAGATGCCACCGATGCCGCCGATACCCGAGCCGATCAGAACGCCGGAGCGCTCCTGCTCTTCCTGAGTCTTGGGTTCCACACCCGCATCCTGGATGGCCTGGGTGGCAGCGGCCATGGCGTAGACGATAAAATCGTCGACCTTGCGCTGTTCCTTGGTTTCCATCCACTCGTCGGGATTGTATTTGCCCTCGGCATAATCCCCTAGGGGCAGCCGATGGGCGATTTGGCAGGCGATATCATCGACCTGGAAGTCGTCGATACGCTTGGCTCCACTCTTGCCTGCGATAATATTGGCCCAGGTGGCCTCAACTCCGCAACCAAGGGGCGTGACAAGCCCCATTCCGGTGACGACGACTCGACGCAGTTCCATGTCTAACCCTGCCCGGCCAGCTTAGCTGGTGGCCTTGGTCAGGAAGGAGACAGCGTCGCCGAAGGTCTGGATCGACTCAGCAGCGTCATCCGGGATCTCGACCGAGAATTCTTCCTCGAAAGCCATCACCAGCTCGACCTGATCGAGCGAGTCAGCGCCCAGATCGTCGATGAAGCTGGCCTTTTCAACGACCTTCTCGGCGTCCACATTGAGGTGTTCCACAACGATCTTGCGGACCCGATCAGCGACATCGCTCATATTTGACTTCCCTTTTTAGAAATCGACGTTTCGTTTCGCTTCTTATTGGCGCTAGGCCAATTCAGCAAGCTCGGTTTTGACTTGCCGGGGCTCAGTGTAAGCGGCCTTTCAGGCGCTCGCAAGGGAACCGGCAAGAGTTAACGCGGCGGCGAGTAACACGTTTCATTTCGCTTTGCCAGCCGCGTGAACCTTGGTTTCCAAGGGTTTTGGCCCCTTGAAACCAGGATTTAGATCATCGCCATGCCGCCGTTGACGTTCAGCGTGTGACCCGTGATGTAGCCGGCAGCGTCGCTAGCAAGAAATACGGCGCAGGCGGCAACTTCCTGAGCGCTGCCCAGGCGATTGGCTGGAATGGTCGACAAAATCGTCTCGCGCTGCTTGTCGTTGAGCTCATCGGTCATGGCCGATGAGATGAAGCCGGGAGCGATGGAATTGACCGTGATATTGCGGCTTGCGACTTCGTGGGCGAGCGCCTTGTTCATGCCGATGAGGCCAGCTTTTGAGGCAGCGTAGTTCCCCTGCCCCGGATTGCCCATGACGCCGACGACGGAGGAAACGCCGATGATGCGGCCCCAGCGCTGCTTCATCATTCCGCGCAGGACCGCACGGTTGAGGTGGAAGGCGGCGGTGAGATTGACCGCGATGACCTCGTCCCACTCTTCATCCTTCATGCGCATGAAGAGATTGTCGCGCGTCATGCCGGCATTGTTGACGAGGATATCGAGGCCACCCATCGCCGCTTCCGCGGCGGGGACGAGCTTATCGACGTCGTCGAGCTTGGAGAGATTGCAGGGCAGGATCGGGCATTCCTTGCCGATTTCCTTGGCAGTATCTTCAAGGGCGCCCACACGGGTGCCCGAGAGGGCCACAGTGGCGCCTGCTGCTGCCAGCGCCTTGGCGATCTCGCGGCCAATGCCGCCACTGGCGCCAGTGACAAGAGCGCGCTTACCGGTCAAATCGAACATTCTTATTCCTCAGGTCCAGCGGTCTTGGGTTGAAACGGTGACGGCAGTCAGGAAGGCGTCGATATCGGCGGCCCCGGAGATCGACTGGGTGGCAACATCGGGGGCGATGCGCTTGGCAAGGCCCGAAAGAACCTTCCCGGTGCCGAGTTCGACCAGCTGGGTGACACCACCCTCGCCGGCAAGCCAGGTGACGGTTTCGGTCCAGCGGACGACGCCGGTGACCTGCTCAACGAGGCGTTGACGGATTTCGGCAGGATCGGAAATGGGCGCTGCGAGCACATTGGCGACGAGCGGCACGACTGGCGACTTCATCTCGACTTCGGCGAGCGCAGCGGCCATGGCATCGGCGGCGGGCTGCATGAGCGAGCAATGGAAGGGAGCGCTGACAGGCAGCAGCAGAGCGCGCTTGGCGCCTTTGCCCTTGGCAATCTCCAAAGCGCGCTCCACGGCGGAGACGGCGCCGGAGACGACGACCTGGCCCGGTGCATTGTCATTGGCAACCTGGCAGACTTCACCCTGCGCGGCTTCTTCGGCAACGGCGCGGGCGGCGTCGAGATCAAGCCCGAGAAGCGCAGCCATGGCGCCGTGACCGACGGGAACGGCCTTCTGCATGGCCTGGCCGCGGGTTCGCAGGAGACGGGCTGTGTCGGACAGCGAGAATGTGCCGGCGGCGCATAGGGCAGAATATTCGCCGAGCGAATGGCCGGCGACGAATTTTGCGGTCCTGGCCAAGCTGAGGCCGCGCGTTTCGAGAACGCGGAGGACAGCAATGCTCGACGCCATCAATGCCGGCTGAGCGTTTTCGGTCAGACGCAGAACATCCTCGGGACCTTCGAACATGATCTGGGACAGCTTTTCACCCAGAGCGGCGTCCACCTCGTCAAAGACGGCGCGGGCTTCGGGAAAGGTCTCGGCCAATTCCTTGCCCATGCCTACGGCCTGGCTACCCTGGCCGGGGAAGGTGAAAGCGATGCTGGACATGTTGTCTCCGGGGTTGCGGAACAGTGCGTGGCGTTTGCCGAGTGTATTTAGCTGAGTCAAGCAATCTCTCTTAAGGACTTTTGCGGGAGAATTGCGGCCAAGCGTGATCTCTGTGCCATTTAGCGGATCAGGATCCGCACGTATTCGTTCTGTCGCGTTTCTCAAATTTATGGCTGCTAGGAATTCCGCGCAGCTTTTGTGGAATGCGAGAATCTGGAGGCGCCATGGACAATTCTACCGCAGTGGGATCGACCAAGCGCCTATCCCCCAAGCAGATCATTCTTGGCTTGATGGTCGCCGGCAGCACGCTTTTATGGTGCGTGGCGGGGCTGCAACTTCAGGCCGTGGCGCCCGATGTCGGCATTTGGCCGGCGAACGCGATATTGCTGGGGATATTGGCTGCCAACCGCCGCGCCAATACGCCGGTGACCTGGATCCTCTCGGCACTGGCCTATGTGCTGGCCGCCCTGCTGATGGGGCGCAGCCTTGGGCAGGCCGTGCTGTTCATGATCGAAAATGCGAGCGGCATTTTCGTTGGGCTGCTGCTCATTCATCGCTATTCAGCACGACTGACGCCGATTACGGACCCGGCCGGGCTTGTGACCATGTTCGGCATCTTGCTAGCCGCATCGCTAACCCACGGGCTCGTGGGCGATCTGATCGCGCCTTCGGGCTTTGACATCGCCCTGCTCGAGGGCTTTTTCCTGCGCAGTGTTACGGAATTCCTGAACCTGACGATCTTCCTGCCGCTGGTGGCGGCGCAGCGGATGATCCGCGGACCGCTCAAGCAAAAAGCAGGACCGGGTCGCCGCAGGTTCGTGCTCCACAGCGTTTCGCTGGTCTGCCTGGTTGCCGCTTTTGCCGGCATGGCCATCATCGGCGGGCCGGGAGCGCCGGCGTTTTATCTGCCGGGCTTGATCTGGTGCGTGACGCGCGTCCGGTCGTTGGTCGGCTTTATCCTTGCGGCTATCGGCGCCGTTTGGACGCTCGTGTCCGTTCAGACCGGCATTGTGTCGCTCTATGCCGAGCATCTCCATGTCGAAACGCAGCTCGACCTGGCATCCTTCCGGCTCGGCGTTGCATCCATTACCCTCAGCGCCCTCGCCGTCGTGGCGCTCAACGCCTTCTGGCGACGGTCAGCGCAGGAAGACAAGCAACGCGCCGACCATGACGCACTGACCGGACTGCTGACGCGAAAACAGTTTTACGAGAGTGCCGACTATTCCCTGGGTCAACTCAAGCCAGAAACCAACAGCATTGCCATTGCCATCGAGATCGACCGGTTCCGATCCATCAGCCACGGGCGCGGGCAGGACACGGGCGACCAGGTGGTGCTGACCGTGTCGGAGCTTTTGACGGCCAATATCCGCCGGGGCGACATTCTAGGGCGGCTTGGCGGCGAGGAATTTGCGATTCTCTTGCCCGGAGCAGGCCTCGAAGAGGGCAATCGGGTTGCCGAACGCATGCGCGCTTCGATTGCCGCCGAACCGTTCCGGCATGACGGGTCGGATTTTAGTACCAGCGTCAGTATCGGGCTCGTCGAATTCAAGACCCCTGCCAATTTCTCGCGCATGCTGAGCCTTGCCGACGAAGCACTTTATGAGGCCAAGAGCGCCGGGCGCAATCGCGTCGTCGCCTATCGCAATGACGGGTCGGACGAAAACGCCGCCTGAGGCGCGAAGGGGCAATTTGCTTGCATTGAGGGCGCGTTGCTCTTATAGGGCACCCAGCAATTCGTTTGGCCGGGGGCTGAACGGAGGGTTTTTCCTTTGCAAGGCTATCTAGGCTTTGCGTCGGGAAAGATAGGATCGTCAGACGTCCGGCCTCCCGTGTTCCCGCTCTTTGCAAGACTGCTTTGACGCCTTTCCCGGCTTCGAAGGGGCTCCGCGCCAACGGACTGTATGACAACTGAAAGGAAGGCGCACTTCATGGCCCTTTACGAACACATCTTCCTGGCGCGCCAGGACGTTTCCCAGCAGCAGGTTGAAGAACTGACCGCTGCGCTGACCGAGATCCTGTCCCAGGGTGGCGGCAAGGTTACCAAGAACGAATATTGGGGCCTCAAGGGTCTCTCCTACCGCATCCGCAAGAACCGCAAGGCTCACTACACGCTGCTCAACATCGACGCTTCGGCTCCTGCCGTTGCCGAAATGGAACGCCAGATGCGCATCAATGAAGACGTTCTCCGCTTCATGACCGTGCGCGTCGACGAGCTGGAAGAAGGCCCGTCCGCGATGATGCAGAAGCGCGATCGCGACGATCGTGATGGTGGTGGCCGTGGCGATCGTGGTGGCCCGTCGGGCGACCGTCGTCCGCGCCGCTTCTAAGATAAGGAACGCATAGCCATGGCTATTAAAGACCTCACCACTTCCCAGGCCCGTCGTCCGTTCCAGCGCCGCCGCAAGACCTGCCCGTTCTCGGGTGAAGGCGCGCCAAAGATCGACTACAAGGACGTCCGCCTGCTCTCGCGCTACGTTTCCGAGCGCGGCAAGATCGTCCCAAGCCGCATCACCGCCGTTTCTGCCAAGAAGCAGCGTGAACTGGCTCGCGCGATCAAGCGGGCCCGCTTCATCGGCATCATGCCTTACGCTGTAAAATAAGCTCGCCGGGACGGCGATCTAGCGGCGTCCGCCTGCGCTTCCGGTGCTCACGTACGAAGGTACGCTCCGCTCCGGTTCTCGGTGAACACCACTATCTCATCCGTCCCTGCGGCTTCTTTTCCGCGTAAGTGCCCTCAACCAGCAGGGCAAATCGCTGGGGTCGCGAATGGTTTGCGGCTCCTAACCGTCCACAGGGCGGGACAGCCAAAGGAATAAAAGAATGAAAGTCATTCTGCTCGAGCGTATCGGTCGCACCGGCACCATCGGCGACGAAGTCACTGTGAAGGACGGCTTTGCCCGTAACTTCCTCCTGCCCCAGGGCAAGGCTCTGCGCGCCACCGAAGCCAACCGCAAGCGTTTCGAAAACGACCGCGCGCACATCGAACAGCGCAACGAAGAGCGCCGCAACGCTGCTGCCGGTATCGCCGAAGGCCTCAATGGCCGCACCGTGGTGATCATCCGTCAGGCTGGCGAAACCGGCCAGCTCTATGGTTCGGTTGCTGCTCGCGACGTCGTGGAAGCCCTGGCCAACGATGGTTTCATCGTCCAGCGCAACCAGGTCGACCTTGCCGACCCGATCAAGTCGGTCGGCGTGCACACCGTGCCGCTCAACCTCCACGCTGAAGTTGCTGTGACGATCACTGTGAACGTTGCTCGTTCGGCTGACGAAGCCGAGCGCCAGTCCTCGGGTGAAGACGTTACCGTCCACACCTTCGAAGACGACGAAAACAGCGACTTCGCCGCTGGCCAGAAGGACGCTGCTTCGGACGACCGTTTCGAAGAGTAGTTTTTTCAACGCTGCACTTTTCGAAAGGCCGGGCTCACGCCCGGCCTTTTGCTTTGGCGTAGTAAAGGCCTGATGCGTCACGTTTCGGTCACAGGCCACGGCTCTAGTCAAATCCGACCAGATCGGAGAAAGACCAGATGCGCTTGACCGCCTGCCTGACTTTGACCGCCCTTCTCGTGGCCGCGTCCCCTGCCCTCGCGCAGAAAACCAAAACCGTCAGCTTCATCGATAGTCTCAACCAGGCAACGGCGACCGAAGCGGTCGAGAGCTTTGTCGATGCGATGGAAGCGCAGGATTTCTTCTCGGCCTATTATTACCTTTCGCCCGAAGCCAAGGACGGGACCTATCAGACGCTGGCGTCGCTGCAGTTCGGCAAACTCTTGCCGGGAACAGACCCGTTCAAAATGGAAGGCTCGGTGATCGGCGACCGCACACTGCCGGCGGTGCTGCAGGAGGACCTGACCGAAGGCGCGCAGATTTTCGACGATCTCATGCAAGGGGCACTGGTCTCGGGCCATGCGCCATTCACCTTCGAAGATGCCGAGGTGATGTCGATTACCGAAGGCGACGCCGACGGAATGGCCGAAGTCGCCGTGAGCAAGGGGCCGAGCCCGCTCAAACTGTCGCTTCAAAAGACCGAATGGGGCGATTGGCGGGTGGACGAGATCACCTGGGAGGGTTCGGCAGAAGGCAAGCCATGGGACGCCGGCGAGAGTGCCCCCGTCGAAGGCGCGACCCGGGCCGAGGGTCCACGGACCATCCTCGACACCCTGCCGACCGAAACGCCTGAAGACGTGGCGGAAGCGTTCGTCAATGCTTTCGCTGCAGGCGATTACTACCAGGCGCATTTGCTCATGAGCCCCGCCGCGAAGCGCGCATTGCTCGATCCGATGCGACCCATCATGATGATGCAGTTCCTGCCCGGGCTCGACGAGGCCGATTTGCCGGGAACGGGGCTATTTCGCCAAGTCCAGCGGGCGGACGCCTTGGCATTCGACACGATGCGCGATCCGGCAGTGGTTATGCACCGATTGTTGACCGCAGCGGAGCGGCAGGGCGTCATGCCATTCAGTTTCGATGGTGCTGAAATCGAAGGCGTTGGTCACGTCACCGAGCCAAGTGAGCCTGACACGGGCATGGTTGCCGAGACGATCGCAACGGTGAAGACATCAGGCAATCCGGACAGCATCACGCTTCATCTGGTGCAGTTGCCCAACGATCAATGGCGTGTGGATCGCCTTTCGTGGGTGGGATCGCTGGACAAGCTGCGACCATGGGGTGTGCCGATCTAAGCGGCGGCCACCAAAATTGGTGGTATCGCCGGTTGCGCGCGTTTTAGCTTTGGCGCGCAAGCACTTGGCCCTATAATGCCATGACTTCTGGGGGACAGAACCATGCGATTTGCTGCAGCCGCGCTGACAGCGCTCATCTTGTGCGTGCCGGCCATGGCGCAAGAGGGCCGGACCTTCGTCGACCGCTTACCGATGGACACGCCACAGAGCACGGCCAAGGCGTTTATCGACGCGTTCAACGCCAAGGATTTCGTGACCGCTTATTATATGCTGTCGCCCGAAGCCAAGCGCACCTTTGTCGATAGCTATTATGCTTATACGGCCGGCCGCTATTTCACCGTCGGCGAGACCGGTCTGGTCGAGGGCTCACTGCTGTCCGATGCGACGCTTTCGGACGATGAGCTGGCCGAGGTCGGCGACGACACCGCGTTGATCTTCGACAATCTCGTGTTTCACGCCGATGCCAATGGCGAGATGCCATTCAGCCTCACAAATGCCGAGCCGGCACTGGTTGAGCCTACGGGTGAAAAGACGGCCCTCATCACAGTCGAAGGAGGGCAGCCGGCGACGATCCTGATGGATGCTGAGCTGCTCTATAATGGCGATTGGCGGATCGACCGTATCCACTGGGCCGGATCCGATGCCGCGCTGAAGCCATGGGGCCTCACCACCGGCAAGGTGAAGAAGCATGAGACGGCCCCTGCCGCCGACGAGTCCCCCGCCCCGACTCAGCCATGATCGTGTGCAATAGGTAATGAGCACATCTTCCCCACTGTTCACAAAGTTCACATCCTAGGGGATTTTAATCAACAGCCGGATAGGTGGATTGAGACTCTAGCTACGCTCGCGTGGTTAGAAAGGTTAACACACCCGAGGACACCAATGGCTGAGATCGCGCGGCTGCACCCGGCCGAAGACAAGTCGTTTCGCTTAGCGCCCCACAATGTGGAGGCCGAGCAGGCGCTGTTGGGCGCTATCCTCATCAACAACGAAGCCTTTTATCGCGTCTCGGATTTTCTCGAGCCGGAGCATTTTTACGAGCCGGTTCACCGCGATATCTATGACATCACCAGCAAGGTGATCCGCGCCGGCAAATCGGCTGATCCGACGACCATCAAGACCCACCTGCCCGATCAACTTCTGCCCGAAATGACGATGTCGCAATATCTGGCGCGTCTGGCGGCGGAAGCGACCACGGTCATCAATGCGGGCGACTATGGCCAGGCGATCTACGACCTCGCGATCCGCCGCAACCTGATCCTCGTCGGCGAGGAAATGGTTTCGGTCGCCTATGAGTCGGAAGTCGAAATGACGCCGACCAAGCAGATCGAAAAAGTCGAAGGCGAGCTGTTCCAGCTTGCGGAAAAGGGCCGCTACGATGGCGGCTTCCAGGCTTTTGGCGCCGCGCTCAGCGCCTCCATCCGCATGGCAGGCGAAGCCTTTCAGCGCGATGGCGGACTTTCGGGCGTCGCAACGGCACTGCACGATCTCGACCGGCAGATGGGTGGTTTGCAGCGCTCGGACTTGATCATCATCGCTGGCCGCCCCGCCATGGGCAAGACCTCGCTCGTGACCAATATCGCCTATAATGTCGCGAAGGCCTGGCGCGGTGAAGTAACGCCCGAGGGCCACAACAAGACCGTCGATGGCGGCGTCGTCGGCTTCTTCAGCCTCGAAATGAGTTCGGAACAGCTCGCGACGCGTATTCTCGCCGAACAGGCAGAGATTTCATCGTCGGACATTCGCCGCGGCCGCATCCACGACAGCCAATTTTCCAAGCTGGTCGATGTGTCCAATATGATGAGCAAGGTGCCGCTCTATATCGACGACACGGGCGGCATTTCGGTGGCGCAGCTTGCGGCGCGCGCGCGACGACTGAAGCGGCAAAAGGGGCTCGACCTCTTGATCGTCGACTATCTCCAGCTGCTTTCCGGCTCATCGAAGGCATCGAGCCAGAACCGCGTGCAGGAACTGACTGAAATCACGACGACGCTGAAGGCGCTGGCCAAGGAACTGGAAGTGCCTGTGATTGCGCTCTCCCAGCTTTCCCGTCAGGTCGAAGCGCGCGACGACAAACATCCTCAGCTAGCAGATTTGCGCGAATCGGGTTCTATCGAGCAGGACGCCGACGTGGTGATGTTCGTTTACCGCGAAGAGTACTATCTGAAGAACAAGGAACCCAAAGAGGGCACGCCAGAGCACATCACCTGGCAAGGGGAAATGGAGCAGGTGCACGGCAAGGCGGAAGTCATTATTGCCAAGCAGCGCCACGGCCCCACCGGCACTGTGCAGCTGAGCTTTGAAGCCCAGTTCACCCGCTTTGGAAATCTCGCAAGGGCAGACTACCTGCCCGAACGCATGGAATAGGTATGAAGCTGACGTCTGGCCTTGGAGGCCAATTGACTGTCGACCTGGGGGCACTGGCCCGGAACTGGCGCGCACTCGACAAGGTGAGCCAGGGCGCGCTGACGGCTGCCGTGGTAAAGGCCGATGCCTATGGTACCGGGATTGAAATGGCCGCAACGGCGCTTTATGCGGCCGGCGCGCGGTTCTTCTTCGTCGCGACGCCGGACGAAGGCAGTGCGGTGCGCACCTCCCTCCCCGAAGCGCATATTTTCGTGCTGGACGGGCTCTATCCGGGGGCGGCGAACTTTTATATCCGGCAGAACCTGATGCCGGTTATCTCCTCTATGGAGATGCTCGAGGAGTGGCTCGCCAAATGCGTCGAGCGGAACGAGGGCTATCCGAGCGCTTTCCACTTCGACACCGGCATGAACCGGCTGGGTTTCCGGCTCAACGAGTCGGTCGCGGTGCGTGAACGCATTTCGCGGCTTGGCTATGCGCCGCAGATGGTCATGAGCCACCTCGCCTGTGCCGATGTGCCCAACCACGAGAAAAACCGCACGCAATTGGCGCTGTTCAGTTCGGTGCTCAACCAGTTTCCGGGGATCCCCGCCTCGCTCGCCAATTCGGCAGGGCTGATGACGGGGCGCGATTATCATTTCCAGATGGTCCGACCCGGGATTGCGCTCTATGGCGGCCGCGCCGTCATTGGGCGGAAGAACCCGATGGCCAATGTCGTGACGCTGCATGCACCAATCCTGCAGGTACGCGAAGCGCGGACGGGCGAGACCGTCGGCTATGGCGCTGCTTATTCTCTCTCGCGCGACAGCCGCTTGGCCGTGATCGGCCATGGTTATGCCGATGGATTTCAGCGCAGTCTCTCGTCAAACAATACGCGGCCGGGCGGCAAGGTGTTCGTACGCGGGAAACTCTGCCCGATCCTTGGCAAGATTTCGATGGACCTGACCATTGTCGATATCACCGAGCTTGGGCCCGATATTCCCAAGCCCGGCGAGGGCGTCGAGATATTCGGGCCCAATATCAGCGTAGACGATCAGGCAGATGTTGCCGGCACGATCGGCTATGAAATGTTGACCTCGCTCAAGGGGCGATATTCGCGCAATTATGTGGGCAATGGCTATCTGCAGGAATAGTCGGCAGCTTTCTGGTTGTTGCAACCTTCCTACCCGCTAGTGCACTTCTGGCGGCTCTGCCGCTCAGTCACCGGTCCACAATTCTTCAGTCGGGCAGAGGAATACGCCATCGCGCAAGTCTTCATCCGGGGCGAGAGCTCTTGGCTTGCCCGTGCCTGGCCATGGGACGCGTGTGCTGCTGTCATCATCGATGATGAGCGTAGTTCCGTTGCCGAAGCCTATGTTCATCGATGCCCTATCGACATTGAGGGCAGTGATCGTGCGTCCGACAAGGAAGGATGTGAGTTCGTCCTCTACGATCTCGCTTAGCAAACGCCCCTCAAGACGTAGCCAGTCGGCAGCGCCCCAAAGGGACACTACCAGCCAGTCGTGTTCGAGACCGAGCGCAAAGAACCCAGGCGACCCCATGCCGTAGGTTCCGAAATAGCGAATGACCTCGTCGACACGCCGACCCACCACGTCATGGGCATGAAGCGGCGGGGGACGAAAGCCACCAATTCGGCGGATGGCCCAAAGGACCACTCATCCTGTGCGATAGGCTCTCCGCCTGGAATTTGAAACTTGCGCACCAGCACTTTGCATCCCCCTTGCCGCAAGACATGATCGAAAATGGACCAGGCATTTGTCAACGGCCTGCCCCCGAGTAGCATACGTAGTTCGCGCTTTGTTCTTGCCAGGTGAATGACATAGAGTTAAATCAAACACAGATCGTCCAGCGTCGGGTAACCCATTGGCCAAACTCAAATCCAATTTCGTCTGCCAGGCCTGTGGCGCGGTTTCGACCCGTTGGCAGGGGCGGTGCGATGCCTGCGGCGAGTGGAACACCATTGTCGAGGAGCTGATCGACAGCGGGATTGGCGCGGGACCGAAGGCAGCGAAATCGGGCGGGCGGCCAACGAACCTGCTGCCCCTGGCGGGCGAAACCGAAGGGGCGGCGCGGGTCGTTACCGGCATCGCCGAGCTGGACCGGGTGACCGGCGGGGGCTTTGTCAAAGGCTCAGCCCTCTTGGTGGGCGGAGACCCGGGTATCGGGAAATCGACGCTGCTGCTGCAATCGGCGGCGGCCTTGGCCAATCGCGGCAAGCGCGTCATCTATGTTTCGGGCGAAGAGGCGATTGCGCAGGTGCGTTTGCGCGCGCAGCGGCTGGGATTGGGCGAGGCCAGCGTGCTGCTCGCGGCCGAGACCAATGTCGAGATCATTCTGGCGACGCTCGAAAACGGACCGCCACCGGATCTCGTTATCATCGATTCCATCCAGACGCTCTGGACCGATCGCGTCGAAAGCGCGCCGGGGACGGTAACGCAGGTGCGGACTTCCGCCCAGGCGTTGACCCGGCTGGCGAAGAAGACTGGCGCGGCCGTCGTTTTGGTGGGTCACGTGACCAAGGACGGGCAAATCGCTGGGCCACGTGTCGTTGAGCATATGGTCGATGCCGTGCTCTATTTCGAAGGGGATTCGAGCCACACGTTCCGTATTTTGCGCGGCGTAAAAAACCGTTATGGCGCGACGGACGAGATCGGCGTTTTTGCCATGACCGAGCGCGGGCTCGAGCAGGTGGCCAATCCTTCGGCGCTGTTTCTCGATCAGCGCGATCAGGACGCGGCGGGCTCGGCGGTGTTCGCCGGCATGGAGGGAACGCGCCCGATCCTCATCGAAATTCAGGCGCTGGTGGCCCCGTCCCCGCTTGGTACGCCGCGACGTGCTGTGGTCGGATGGGATTCGTCACGGCTGTCGATGGTGCTGGCCGTGCTCGAGACGCGCTGTGGTGTTCGCATCGGGGCGAACGATATTTATCTCAATGTCGCGGGCGGGCTAAAAATCAATGAGCCGGCCGCAGATCTGGCCGTGGCGGCGGCGCTGATTTCCTCGCTGACTGGATCGCCCTTGCCCAAGGAGGCCGTCTATTTTGGGGAAATTTCGCTCGCCGGCGGCGTGCGGCCAGTGGTGCATGCGGGGCTGAGACTACGCGAAGCACAGAAGCTGGGCTTCCAGTCGGTGATGACCGGACGAATGAACACCGTCGATCGCGCCGGAGATTTTGCGGTCAACGAATTTACCCAGCTATCGGAAATGGTCAGCCGGATTGCGGCGAACGGGAAGAAGCCGGTGGCTGAGCCAGAGGGCTGGTGAGCGGAGAACAGCGCTGTCTAGTACTCGGTGAAGTGCTCAGCTGCGCAAGATGCCCGCCGTAAACACCGAAGAAGTCGTATGACTTTGCAGCGAAGGCCGGAGCGAGTTGACTATAGAACTCAAGATCACAGATTTTTGAACGACTTTGGGTGGCGGGGAGGCATCTATAGCGCTTTGGAAATCTGGGAATTTCGAACCGCCAATTATCCCTGTTTATTAGTTCAGATAAACCTAGGTTATTGTTGCGAACGGTCTGACTCCAGACCATAAGCGGAGGCCCCAAATTCTATGTGCCCGAGTAGCTTCGGGCCAAAAGCTAGGCCTACCAATGTTCATGATGATCCCGCTTGTCGATCGCATCCGGCAAAGCGCGGACAAGGCGGCGCTCCTCGCCAATTTCCAGCTTTCGATGGCGGAGCTGGGCTTTAGTTGGTCCAATCTTTCCATCGCCATGAACATGGCAGAGGTCGGCTACGAGGTTCTGGTCAGCAATTGGCCGGAAACGGTACGGCTGAAATTTCACGAGAAAACGAGGGTGGATAGCGGCTTTGCCGCGCAGCTTCCGCCGGCCGGCATGAGCTTTACCTGGAACGATATGACCCTTGCTGGTCACCGGGAGGATAGCTTCATCTCGGTGCTGCTGGCCCATGGCATCAAGACGGGTGCGTTTGCCTCGCTGACGGATTTTAACGGACGGCCATACAAGCTGGTGGTTGGCGCGGAGTCGGGACATCCGCTGGTCGAGGACTTGGTGGGGCAGGTCATTATTCTCGCGACCATAACCCTGTTGCGGCTTGATAGCCTGGCCTATGCAGAGGCGGCGGCTGATCCCGGACCGGCGGCAGCGACGCTCAATCTCTCCGAGACGCAGCACGAGATCCTGAAATGGGCTGCGGCGGGCAAGTCGAATAGCGATATCGCGGCAATTCTCGAACTCAGCACGTCGGCGGTGTCCTATCACCTGGCGCGGATCTACAAGATCCTTGGCGTTGCGACGAAACTGCAGGCTGTGGCGCTTCTTACCAATGCGGGCGCTCGCGGCGCTTGAGCAGTGGCCCCTAGAGCTTTTGGAAAGTGGCCGTCGCGACCTGGCGGACTGCTTCGCATTTGCCGACCATCGGCTTGAATGACCGAGGAGCAGATAGCCACCAGGGCGCAGGTGGGACACGAGCTTGTCGATGACCTTGGCCTGGTCCTCCTTGCTGAAGTAAATGAGGACATTGCGCAGGAAGATGACGTCGACGTCCCGATCGACCGGGTAGTGCTGGTCCATCAGGTTGAGGCAGTTGAAATTGGTGCGGCGTCGCAATTCGGGGACGATGCGAACCTCCGATGGCGGAGTCTCGCGGCGCGACCAGAGCAGATATTTGAGCTGCATGTCTTGCGGGACAGGCGCGATCTGCTGGGTCGGGTAGATGCCGATGCGGGCTTGCTGGAGCACTTCGGTCGAGACATCGGTGCCAAGGATCGAATAGCGAAAAGCACCGGTCTTTTCGGCGATGTCGGCAAGCACCATGGCCGCCGTGTAGGCTTCAGCGCCAGTCGAACAGGCCGCGCTCCAGACCTTGATGGTGGGTAGTCGCTCCATTCGACGCGAGGCCAGAAGGTCTTTGACGATCGTTGAGCGGAGCAGGTCGAAGTGTTGCGGCTCGCGGAAGAAGTCGGTCTTGTTGGTGGTCAGGACGTTGACGAGATGCGGCAGTTCCGTTTCGAGCCCTGCGCGGCGAAAGAGAAGATCGCTACATTCGGCAAAGCTCGTCATTTGCAAATCGCGCAGCCTCCGGCGCAGACGCGCTTCGACCATGGATTGTTTGGTGGAATGCAGCCGCACGCCGATTTCGGCGCCAATGAGATCGACTATGCGGGTGAAGTCCCGGTGTGAAAGCTGGTCGACGGTCGCTTGCGGGCTGAAACTGGCTGATTGGGCGAAATGCACTTGATATCTCCGGGGCGGTTCGTCTCCGCCAAACGCGAACCACGGACTAGCTTTGCATGTGGGCGACGGCACCTCGGATCGAGGCGCCGTCGGTTGGGTTAGGCAGCACCGCGGCGCATGAAATCGCCGTCGAGCTTGTCATTGCCGTCATCAAGGTCGAGGTCAAAACCGCCCGACAGTGGCCTCGACTTGCCTGGTTTTGAAAAGTGCGGCGCAGAGGCCATGACGGCGGAGCGGAGATCTCGCTTTACCGGGGCTTCGGCCGCGACACGTAGCGCCGGGGCGGCGTCACCATCGACGCGGAAGTAGCTGATGGCCGCCTGGAGTTGCTCGGCCTGGCTCGCGAGCTCTTCGGCAGTTGAAGACATTTCCTCGGCTGCCGAGGTGTTCTGTTGGGTGACCTTGTCGAGCTGCTGAATGGCGGTGTTGATCTGGGATGCGCCGGCATTCTGCTCGCGGCTGCCAGCAGAGATTTCTTCCACCAGTTCGGCGGTGCGCTGGATATCGGGGACGAGCTTTTCGAGCATGTCGCCGGCGGAGCGGGCCGCCTTGACGGTGGTCGCCGACAGTGTCGAGATTTCGGCGGCGGCGGATTGCGAGCGTTCGGCGAGCTTGCGCACTTCGGAGGCGACCACAGCAAAGCCGCGACCATGTTCGCCGGCACGAGCGGCTTCGACGGCGGCGTTCAGCGCGAGAAGGTCGGTTTGCCGGGCGATTTCCTGCACGACCATGATCTTCTCCGCGATCGTCTGCATGGCGGAAACCGCGTTGTTGACCGCCTGACCCGACAGAAGGGCATCGGCGGCGGACTGGCGGGCGATGCGTTCGGTTTGCGTCGCGTTGTCGGCCGACTGCTTGATGGTCGCCGTCATTTCTTCCATCGATGCCGAGGCTTCCTCGGTCGACGAGGCCTGCTCGGTCGCGCCCTGGCTCAACTGCTCTGCGGTGGCCGACATTTCCTGGCTGCCGGAGGCAACATTGCGGGTTGCGGCCGTCACTTCCGAGACGACGTCGCGTAGCTTGCCAGTCATGGCGTTGAGCACTTTTACGAGGTCGCTGACTTCATCATTGCCCTTAGTAACGGCAGACGCATTGAGATCGCCGCCTGCAACATCATTGGCAAGCTGGACCGCGGTGTTCAGGGATCGCGAGATCGATGTGACGATGAGGGTCGCGGCAAGAGCGGCAATGATGGAGGAGCCAGCGAGGATGGCGAGTAGCAACATGCGGCTTTGTTCGTAGAGCGTCGTTGCCGCGGCATTTTCCTCGGCGAGGTTTTCGACGCTAGCGGCGACGATGGCGTCCACGAGCTTGGTTATCTCCGCACGCAGGGGAGCTGCCAGCTTTGATGCAACTTCGGTCGCTTGATAAGTGCCGCGCTGAAGCGAAATGTCATTGACGGTCTGCATGCTGGCGAAGAACGCTTGCATTTCCGAGGCGATGGCGTTGGCGTCCCTCGCTTCGGCAGAGGATAGCACACGAGTTAGCCGATCGGCTTCGGCGCTGGCCTTGGCAGTCGTTTCGGTAAAGTCGGCCTGATATTTGTCCTGCTCGGTCGGGTTCTCGTCGGACAGGAGCAGGTTGCGGTGTTGGCGATAGGCCTTGGATACCAAGGCCTCAAGCTGCGTGACGCCGATATAAGCGTCCGCAGCAGCGGGATCACCCGCTATCAGACGTCGGCGAGCCGTATCGGACAAGGCGCCCAGCTTTTCCTCGAGGTTCCGGTTGGCTTCGGTAATGACGCCGGTTGTCATCTCATAGGCCCGAGCATCGCTGTTCTTGCTGGCCTCGTCAGCAACGTCGGCAGTCGCAGAGCGGTACGATCCAAGAAGATTGGAGATCTGCTCGATGGTTTCGTTGTTGGCCGCAACGGAGAAACTGCCCTTGAGCTGATCGACCGTGACGCTTGCACCCGCCAGCATCTCGCTGACCGAACGCGCCATCGCAGCAATCTCGGCATCGTCGCTCGAGATAATCATCTGCCGCATGTTGGACGCCGCAGTCGCAAGATCAGCCTGGACCTTGCGCACGGAGAGCGAGCGCTCGACGGGGCCGGTGACGATGGTGTCGATCTTGTCGTTGAGGGTGCCAAGGTTTTGGATGGCGTAGAACATGCCGACGGCGGAAAGCACCATGACCGCGGTGAAAGTCGCGGCCAGCTTTGCCTTGATCGTCAATCTCATTGTGCAGGCTCTTTTTCTGATGCTGCTGCAGGCGGCTCCTGCCGCCGGCATTTAAAAAACATGCGTTTGCGGCGCGACCGGATTTGAACCGCAGATATCGGCGCGCTCAAAATCCCCAGTGACCTACGAGGGGACTGCAGGGTCACTGGGGCTCTTTTTGAGGCGATTCACGGCAGGCGCAGCAGGCAGAGGGGCGCTTCAAACCACCCTGCCCTTGCGCATTCCGCCCATGACAAATGCGAGAAAAGGGGAGGCAAGCAAACCAACCAGGTAACTAGTTGCTAAGACCTATGTGATTGGGTGAATTGGCAGCACTACATCCTCGATTCCGCCGCCAAGCGGCCAGCACCGCCTTTGCCTCCAGGCCGATGGATGCCGCGCTTACGGTCGCTGCAATCGTGCCGCTTTTTTAGGTCAGACAGTGCGCGCGGTGTTGACGAGCGATGATTTGAACCTGACGCATCAGCACAGATGTTAAGAAACTCTGAAAGATCACGTGCTTGCGCCCCTGTTGGTCTTGGCACGGGGGCACAAAGCCGCTAATGGTCCCGCAACAGGCCAAGGCGGCAACTGGAGACAGGCAAAACATATGCTGACAGCGTTCGACGTTGGTGTGGGTGTCTTGGTTTTGATCTCGGCGATCCTGGCGACCGCCCGAGGCCTGACGCGCGAAGTGCTTTCGCTGGCAACGTGGGCCGGCTCTGCCGCCATTGCCATCTATATGTATCTCTACCATCCCGATATCGCGCAGCAGTATATCGCTGAAGAGATCGTGGCCAATATTGCGACCGTCGTGGTGAGCTTCATCGTCTCGCTCATCGTGCTGCACCTACTCACCATGCGTATCGCCGATTTCGTGGTCGATAGCCGCATTGGGCCGATCGACCGGACGCTGGGCTTCGTGTTCGGCGTGCTGCGCGGCATTCTCATCGCCATCGTCATCACGATTTTCGGTACGTGGCTCCTGGGCACCAACCTGCCGGAATGGGCGCGTAATTCGCAGTCGCTGCCGCAGCTCCAGAATATGGGCACTACGCTGATCTCGATGCTGCCTGAAGGGCTTGAGCAGCAGGTCAATGATGTCATCAAGGGTGGTGGCGCCGATCTGACCGCCGATCCCGAGGCCCAGACCACCCCGCAGGAAACTGTTCCTGTCGATCCGACCATTGACGGCACGGTCGACCCGACCGACGCTCCGGTTGCCGGCGAAACCCAGACTTGATCTGAAGCGGGCGTTCTCGTCCGCATCAGGCCCAACCCCCAAATCTGTCATTGGTGGTAGGCAGGCAAATGCGCTATTGGCGTGAACCAGAAACCGTCACTGTCCGCAGGCCAGCGGAGGGTGAGCCTAAAGTTCATGGAGAAGTTCGGTGACCCACCCGAGCGACGACGATTTCGATCTTGAAAGCGACACGCTGCATGAAGAGTGCGGCGTGTTTGGCATTTTGGGGCATAGCGATGCTTCGACGCTGACGGCGCTGGGGCTGCACGCCCTGCAGCACCGCGGCCAGGAAGCGGCGGGGATCGTCAGCTTCGACGGGCGCCAGTTCTACCAGGAAAAGCGCATGGGTCTGGTGGGCGACCACTACACCGACCCGGCCGTGCTCGCCAAACTGCCTGGCACGATGTCCATCGGCCATACGCGCTATTCGACGACCGGCGAAGTGGCGCTGCGCAATGTACAGCCGCTGTTTGCCGAACTTGAAGTCGGCGGCATTGCGATTGCGCATAACGGCAATTTCACCAATGGCCTGACGCTGCGCAAGCAGATCATAGCAACCGGTGCCATCTGCCAATCGACCTCGGACACCGAGGTCGTGCTGCACTTGATCGCCCGCTCGCGCCACTCCTCGACCACCGACCGCTTCATCGACGCCATCCGGCAGATGGAAGGCGGCTATGCCATGGTGGCGTTGACGCGCACCAAGTTGATCGCGGCGCGCGACCCGGTGGGTATCCGCCCGCTGGTTATGGGCGAACTCGACGGCAAGCCGATCTTCTGCTCGGAAACCTGCGCCCTCGATATCATCGGCGCAAAATATATCCGCGACGTCGAAAATGGCGAAGTCATCATCTGCGAGATCCAGCCGGACGGTTCGATCAGCATCGAAGAGCGCAAGCCGGCGCGCAATACGCCCGAGCGTCCCTGCCTCTTTGAATATGTGTACTTTGCCCGTCCTGACTCGGTCGTCTCGGGCCGCAGCGTCTATACAGCGCGGAAGCGCGCGGGCATGAATCTTGCCAAGGAAGCGCCTGTCGAGGCCGACGTGGTCGTGCCGGTGCCAGATGGCGGCACGCCGGCGGCTATTGGCTTTGCCCAGCAGAGCGGCATTCCGTTCGAGCTCGGGATTATCCGCAACCACTATGTGGGCCGCACCTTCATCGAGCCGACGCAGCAAATTCGCGCCTTCGGCGTGCGCCTGAAGCACTCGGCCAATCGTGCCGAGATTGCTGGCAAACGTGTCGTGCTGATCGACGATTCTATCGTGCGTGGCACGACCTCGATCAAGATCGTGCAGATGATCCGCGATGCCGGCGCGACTGAAGTGCATATCCGCGTCGCGAGCCCGATGATCTTCCACTCGGACTATTACGGGATCGATACGCCGGACCCGGAAAAGCTGCTGGCCAACCAGTATCATGACATCGACGCCATGTGCCGGTATATCGGCGCGGATTCGCTGGCCTTTCTGACCATTGACGGCCTCTATGAAGCCGTGGGCGGGGAAAAGCGCAATGCGCAGGCGCCGCAATTTACCGATCATTATTTCACGGGTGATTACCCCACTATCCTGACCGATCTGCACGGTCATTCGTCGAACAATCCCAAGCAGGTCTCACTGCTCAAGGAAGCGGGTTAATGACTGAAAATACCGAACTGACCGGCAAGGTCGTGCTGGTCACCGGCGCTTCGCGTGGCATCGGCTACTCGGCAGCGCTCGAAGCGGCCAAGCGCGGCGCGCATGTAATCGCTGTTGCCCGCACCGTGGGTGGGCTCGAAGAACTCGACGATGCCATCCAGGAAGTCGGCGGCTCCTCGACTTTGGTGCCATTCGACCTGCGGGATGGTGACGCGATCGACCGCCTCGGCGCGGCAATATTCGAACGCTGGGGGCATCTCGATGGGCTCATTGCCAATGCTGGCATGCTTGGAACACTGAGCCCGGTTGCGCATCTGAAGCCTGATGAATTCGAAAAGGTGATGGCGCTGAACGTCACCTCGAACTTCCGCCTATTGCGCTCGCTCGATCTGCTGTTGCGCCAGGCGACGGCTGGGCGTGCGGTATTCGTCTCGTCGAGCTCGGCGCGGTCTGCCCGCCCCTTCTGGGGCCTTTATGCCGCGAGCAAGGCGGCACTCGACGCCATGGTCAAATCCTATGCCGGCGAGTTGAGCAATACCGAGGTCAAGACCAATATCTTCTATCCCGGCGCGGTGCGCACGGCGATGCGGGCCAAGGCGATGCCGGGAGAAGATCCCGAAACGCTGCCGCAGCCCGCGGACATCGCGCCAAAGCTGATCGACCTCTTGAGCGATCGCGTCACGGAGAATGGACGCGTGTTCAATGTCGCGACGGACATGTTCGAGGACATTTGAGGCCGATAGGCCAGCGAAACAAAAAGGCCCCGGATCGCTCCGGGGCCTTTGTTTTAAGCGGCTTCGACATCTGCCAATTTTGAAATCAGCACCTTATCGATACGGCGGCCATCGAGGTCGATGACCTCGAAATGCCAGCCATCGCGATCGAATGTCTCGCCCGTTGCGGGAAGATGGTTGAGGCAGGCAAGGATATAGCCGGCCACGGTTTCGTAGCGCGCATCCTTTGGTACAGTGATCTTGAACCGCTCCGAGAAGTCGTCAACCGGCATCCAGCCAGCGACCAACCACGAGCCATCCTGACGCTGCAAAATGGCGGGATCGTCACCCGGCTCTTCATTGTAAACACCGGTGATCACTTCGAGAACATCGCCAAAAGTGACGATGCCTTCGAAGTGGCCGTATTCATCGACAACCAGAACCATTTTCACCGGCGCCTGGCGGATCGCCTCGACCACGTCGAGAGCGTCGGCGTGCTCCATGATAACTGGCAGCGATTTAACGAGCTTGCGCAGGTCCGGCTGCTGACCAGTAGCGAGAGCGGGAAGCAGATCTGCAAGCGCGAGAACGCCGAGGATGGAATCGGCATTGCCTTCCTGCACAAGGACCTGGGAATGCGAGGTGTTGAGGATGATCTTGAGGTTTTCCTCAAAACTGTCCTCGACATCGATCGAAACGACGTCCAGACGCGGGGTCATCAGGCCGCGTGCCGAGCGATCGGCAAGCCGCATGACGCCCGAGAGCATCGAGTGCTCTTCGGTTTCGAAGACGCCCGCGCTAGTGGCTTCAGCGAGGATCGTTCGGACTTCTTCCTCGGTGACCTGCTCTTCGTTTTGGCCACTCTGGCCGAGAAGACGCAGAACCAGCTTGCCCGAGACATCGAGCAGCCAAACAATGGGCGAACCGACGAGAGCGACGATCGCCATCGGCTGGGCCACGTATGAAGCCACATTTTCCGAGTTACGCAGCGCGATCTGCTTGGGCACCAATTCGCCGAGAATCAGCGAACCATAGGTGATCAGGACAACGACGAGACCGACGCCGCCCACATCGGCGATATTGGCCGGCAAGCCGATCTCGGCCAGCCAGACGCTGAGGCGCGAGCCCAGCGTGGCGCCCGAAAAGGCGCCCGACAAAATACCAACGAGGGTAATGCCGATCTGCACTGATGAAAGGAATTTGCCCGGATCTTCGGCAAGCCTGATAGCGGTGGCTGCACCTTTGTTTCCTTGATCGGCAAGGACTTTTAGACGCGCGGGACGGGAAGAGACGACGGCCAATTCTGACATGGCCAAGGCGCCGTTCACGAGGATCAGAACGACGACGATGAGGATTTCTGTAAGCAACAAAGTGCAATGTTGACACGCCGCGACCAATGGCGGGGTGCTACGACCCGCCCACTATAGGGCAAGCCCGGCCAATGTGAATAGGCCAATGGACGCATTTGCTGGGGAGGAATGTCTCCCCAGCATGCGCGGGAGTGAGCCACGCAGAGTAAGAGGCCCGGTAAACCGGCGCCTCAGTCCTTATTGGCGTATGGATTCTTGCCGCCGCGGAGCCAGAGGCGGATCGGGGTTCCGGGCATATCAAAGGACTGGCGCAGGCCGTTGATCAGGTAACGCTGGTAGGACATCGGCACGACATCGGGGCGCGACGCGAAGACGATGAAGCTCGGCGGCCTAGTTTTCGCTTGCGTCATATAGCGCATCTTGAGCCGGCGACCCGAGACGGCCGGAGGTGGATGGCTCTCGGTCATGGCGATGAGCCAACGATTGAGCTTGGCGGTCGAAACGTGCGCATTCCAGGTGCGCTCGACATCGAAGACCGCCTGCATCAGCTTATCGATGTTGCGCCCGGTGAGGCCCGACAGCGTCACGAGCGGAATGCCGCGGAGCTGCGGCAGGAGGCGTTCGCATTCCGCACGGAGTTCGGCGAGCTTGGCGTTCTTGTCTTCGATCAGGTCCCATTTGTTGAGCGCAATGACCATGGAACGGCCTTCGCGCTCGACGAGATCGGCAAGCGCCAGATCCTGCTTTTCGAACGGAATGGTCGCATCGAGCAACAGGACTACGACTTCGGCATATTGGATGGAGCGAAGGCTATCGCCCACCGCCAGCTTTTCGAGCTTCTCGGTGACACGGGCGCGACGTCGAATACCAGCGGTATCAACAAGGTTGATGACGCGGCCTTCCCACTCCCAGGGCACGAGAATGGAATCGCGCGTGATGCCAGCCTCGGGACCAACGAGGACGCGATCTTCCCCAACCATCCGGTTGACGAGGGTCGACTTCCCCGCGTTCGGCCGGCCGACAATGGCGACGTTGAGATAGCGGCGCGGATTCCAGCGGAGGGTTGCTTCTTCCCCTTCGCCTTCCAGCATATCGGGCGTGATGTCGACATCGACTTCGGGCAGTTCGTCGAGATCGCCGTCGAACTCGCTCGCAGCTTCCGCGGCCTTCTTCTCTGCAGCGGTGTCGATAGCGGCCGAAACGATGGAATAGAGTTCGGACAGCCCCAGGCCATGCTCGGCCGAAAGGGCGATCGGTTCGCCGAAGCCGAGCTTGAAGGCCTCGACCAAGCCATGTTCGGCAGATTTGCTTTCGGCCTTATTACCGACGAGGTGCACGTCCTTGCCGGCCTTGCGCAGAACCTGGGCAAAGCGCTCGTCGAGCGGCACGACGCCAGCACGCGCGTCGATCATGAACAGGATGACGTCGGCGTCGCGGATGGCGAGCTCGGTCTGCTGGCGCATGCGGTCTTCGAGCGAGCCGTCCTTGACGTCCTCATAGCCTGCCGTATCGAGGACCTTGAATGTCAGGTCGGCGATATGGCCCTCGGCTTCGCGACGGTCGCGGGTCACGCCGGGCGTGTCATCGACCAGCGCGATCTTGCGGCCGACTAGGCGATTGAACAGGGTCGACTTGCCGACATTGGGGCGGCCGACAATGGCTACGGTGACCGTCATGGCCGCTCCTCGATTGGTTTAGTTTACTGCGTTGCCGGCGGCGTTGTCGTACCGGCAGCAGGCGCTGCAGGCTCAGCGGCCGGCGTTTCGGCAGCGGGTGTGGTCGTCGTCGCTGGCGCGTCAGGGGTCGTGGTTTCCGCAGGCGTGGTTGCTTCGGCTGGAGCAGCATCGGAAGCTGGTGCAGTGACTTCGTCGCCCTGGATGATCGAATCGACCGCATCGGCTGCGGTGCTCGCGTCGGCAGGCGCCTCTGGTGCAATCGCGCCATTGGAGGTCATGGCTGCGAGATAGTAGGCAACGCGGTTGCGGATGCCGTCCTGGGCCAACGGGTCATTCAGCACGGCTTCAAAGCTGGCCTTGGCTGCTTCATTGTCGCCGGCCTTGAACTGGGCGAGCCCGATCAGCTCGCGCGCAACGCGGCGCATCGGATTGTCGTCAGTCGCGATGGAGCCGACGCGGGTTTCAACATCGGCGAGTGTGCCAGTGTCGACGAGGATGCTGGCTGCTTGCAGCAATGCCAGTTCGCGCAGGCGCACATTGGACTGATCATTGGCGAGCGTATCGTAAGCGGCCACCGCGCCAGCGCTATCGCCGCTCTTGGCGAGAAGCGAGGCTTTGGCAAATTCGGCAAGCACCGGATAGCCACCGCTGCCATTGGCAGCGAGCGTATCGAGCTCGGCCTGGGCCGCAGGCAGGTCATCCTTGTTGGCGCTGTCGAGCGCGGCGTAAAGCTCCTGGGACGACTGGGCGGACTTGCTGTTGCTGTACCAGGCCCAACCTTCGTTGACCGCCACGATGGCCACAATGGCCACGGCCGCGCCGATGACGAAAGGCGCAATGCGACGCCAAAGCGCGCGCATGCGATCGGAGCGGAGCTCCTCGTCAACTTCACGGAAAATATTGTCCTCGGCCATGGCGGTCTCTGGGTCTCACGCAATTTCGCGCGTGTTTAGCACGCTACCCCCGGATTGCAAATTGGATGGGCGTTTGACAGGCGGAAATCGGCGGATGAAGGCCACTTCTCATGTGCAATTAGGAGGATATAGGGTGCGGCGGGTCGGAGGGGACGGCGTTCATGGCTTTGGCACAAGCCCAAAAGGCGGATTTCAGTTTGCCGGCATTGGTCTTTGCGCAGGCACTGAGCACCTTCAACCACAGCCTACTCCGCTCCGCGATGCTGGCGCTCCTAACGTTTCGCGGGCTGACTGCGTTTGGCCTCGGCAATGAGGCGCTGATTGCCATCAGCACAGTCGTGATCGTTTTGCCCTATGTGCTGTTGTCGCTTCCGGCCGGACGGTTGGCAGACCGATACTCCAAGACTGCTCTGATGCGGACGATGATGGGTTTGGATGTGTTGATCGTTTCTGCTGGGGCGATCGGGTTTGCGACCGGGAACACGCTGCTGATTCTCGTTGTCTTACTGTTTGCCGGGATCCAGGCGGCACTTCTGGGTCCGGCCAAGTTTGCCATACTGCCCGAATTGGCCGGTAAAAACCGGCTGCTTGACGCGAATGGGTGGATGAGCGCAACCGGAACAGTGGCCGTCATGTTGGGCCTGACGCTCGGTAGTTTTCTGGCTCTCGATAGTGCCGGGTTTTGGTTGATGCTTTTCGGTGCGCCGGCGCTGGCCGCACTAGGTTGGTTTGCCAGTCAAAGAATTGAGGAGGTCGGACCCAAGGCCCCTGCCCTTTCGCTTTCCGCTGCGGCATTTGCGGGAGACTTCGTAGACAGCTTCAGGAGATTGCGCGCGTCGACGGGTCTTATATGGCCGCTGATCGGGTCGTGCTGGTTCTGGTGTCAGGGAACAGCGCTGACAGCACTCTTGCCCATTCACGTGTCGGAGACAGGCGGGCCGGATCAAACGGCTTCGCTACTCTTCCTCGTTACGACCGTCGGTGTCGCCGCTGGGGCGATGACGGCAAGCCAATTGATCCGTCGGTTCGATCCGACTGTTCTGATCGCCGGGATGCTGACGGTGATTATATTGCCGATGCTCGACCTGGCACTTTTGCCGCATGGCTGGGACATATGGGGCATTGCGCGGGTATCGAACGATTTGACGCTGACATCTGCAGGAGCCGGATTTTTCCTTGTGCCGCTGACAGCTGCAATCCAGCGCCTGACGCAAGCTGAAGAACGCGCACGATTTGTGGGCATCAGCCACACACTGAGTGGCTTTGCCATGTGCCTCGGCGGCGTCACCATTTTCGTCTATCCGATGACCGGACTATCGGCGGGGAAGATGTTTCTGGCTTTGTCGGTTCTGACTGGATTGATCGGGGCGCTATCGTTGAGCGCCACGCTAATGCGTCGGGACCGGCAGGTCTTTAGCGGTTGAAGGCGCGCTCGCAGGCCGCATCGATGATAGCGAGTTTGGCGGCCTGGTAGCCGATGACCTCGTCGACAAAGCCGGCTGAAACCCACATCGGCGACCCGCCCCGCTTGCCGCTCCAGCCCATGCTTCCCATGGTTTCGGCTTCGCGCAACTTGCGGGTGAGATGAGTGCGCGAGATGTGAATCCAATCAGCGATTTCGGAAATCGAGGTGATGGACGTAATATAGGTCTGCTGGTCCGTGGATTGACCCGTGATGCAGGTGATCAACCAATCCATGACGATCCCGCCATTGTTGAACCAGGTGAAAAGCGAGACGGCGCCCTCCGGCTCCCGCATGCCTATGGCGGTCATGAAACTGGACGCCACCTCGATCTCAATCGCGGCGAAGGCCATGGGAACAGTTTTGAGGCTTTCCAACCGCAGACCGTTATCGATGGCATCCAGCGTGGTGAGGTGTGTTGAAAGCCAGCGATGCAGCATGTCTAGGGGTGCAGGCGAAACGATAAGCGGCTTTTCGCGCCGGTCATCGGGATTTTCGATGGCCATCGCATAGTGATAGTGCATCATTTCCTTGATGAAGGCGTCGGCAGTGTTGCGACTGGCGATGCCATATCGCTCCACTTCATCGAGAAACCGGGAAAGCGTCAGCCGAGGTGACGTTGCGCCGCCCTGCCTGAAGGCCAGAGCCATTGCGGCATGCGCGAGCAGCCATCTTTGCTGCGTTGCAAAGATTGAACTAATGCGCGGATTAAGATGAAAAGCACTAATCAGGGCACCTGACTGGCGCTGAATAAGCAGCAAAACTTCCGGGTGGCCAATTATGTCAGAAGAAGTCAGCGCCAACGCATTCACCCTCCTCCGACTTTGCAATGAAAGAAACGGTAAAGCACCGCGAGCGCTCGAATTTATGGCCGCTCCGGCGCCAACGTAATAATACTATTTAGTTCTTGCCGTACAGTATTACCCCCAAACAAAGTCAGCTTAGCTGACTATCTCAATCCAGAAATCTCCGGCAGCATTCGCGCACCAGTCATCCGGCTGCATGTGTGGACAGCAAGCAGGTTTCAAATGATAGGGTTTGCCACGGATAGTATTGCCCCCCAGGATCGCTTTGAGCACTGGCGCGAATTGCGCGCCAAACATGTGCTGGGCGTGACGCTCGAATTGCCGATCGAGCGGAGGCGCGCCTTTCAGGGTCGCTTTCGCTCCAGAACCGTAGGCAGTGCCACGGTGACATCCATTCGCGCCTCGGCCTATGTGGTCAAGCGCACCGAAAGCGATATTGCCCGTGTTGCGGGGAACAGCATCTGTATCGGTCACCAGATCGAGGGACCCGGGCATCTCGAGACCGCCGGGGGCGTCGAAAAGATCAACAAGGGCGACATGATCATTGGGTTCAGCGATGCGCCATTTGTCGCAACGCCGACTGGCGACAAGGCTTTTCACTACAGGATGACCCGCATTCCGTTGACGGCGGGATTGGCCATGGGCGCCGCCATCGACGACATGCAATCGGCGCGAGTGGACACCTCGTCCACCGCCGTTCGGCCCATGCAGGCCCTATTCAAGGCCGTTCATGGGAGCGCCTTGGCGTCAATCATGGAGGATGCCGCGGGGACCGATCTCGGTCGACTTGCGCTGGCGGTCAGGGGCTTGCTGCCGATCGGCATTCCGGAAATTCGCAGGGCGATGCGGCATGGCCTTTATCATGCGGCGCTCGACATCATGGATGCCAACAAGAGCGAGCCTGGCCTGACGCCCGATAAGGTCGCAGGAATCATCGGCATTTCACGTCGGCAATTGTTCACCGTCTTCGAAGAGGCGGAAACGAGCTTTGCCAAAACGCTTTCCGTCATGCGCATTCGCGCGGCGCGGCAGTGGCTTCTCGAGAGGCCAACGGCGCCGGTGATCGACATCGCCTTCGGCTGCGGCTTTGAAAGTGTCGCGACCTTTTATCGGGTGTTCAGCAAAGCTTACGGCATGTCTCCGAGTGACCTGCGCCATAGCGAGCACATTGGCTGACCCTAACTGGGTGTACCCAATAATGGTCGGGACATTGCCCGCCGCCTGCACGCAATGAGAAGACTTACCGCATAGATCGCCTGATTATGACAGCCGACACCACCGTGCTTATGGGAATGCACGGTGGTGGACAGCGTCATTGGAGGTTGCATTGGGCCAGGGACAGGGCACCGAGACCGCCGAACAACGGACCGCCGCGGAGAGGCGGGTTCGGCAAGATAGCGAACTTTTCGGGTCATATGGCAAGCGGCCGCGCTTCTTCGGAAGACAGGGCATGCCGCCAAAAAAGGAAACGGATATCGACCAACCTGCGTTCGGGCGGCGGGTGCAGCCGCCGAAGTCGCAGATTTCCCTACAGAAAGAGCGGCTTCGCGGCCTCTATGCCGAGCTGTGGATGGTCTTTTCCGATCCAGCCTATCCCCAGAATGGGGTGCCGATCCAATATCAGGATGGTGAGACGCCGGTCATAAGGCTTGGCGATCAGGCAGTAATTTCGGTCGATGCGCAGACAGGTGCGTTCGTCTTCCGCAATGAAGACGGCACGGGATCGAGCGACACGATCACGACCTCGGATATCGACCGGCTGATGGATTTTCTCGTCGCGCATCTGACACGGATGGAAGGGACGCCGCAGGGCGGGCTCGCCCATGTCGAAAAGAGCGTGGGGCGCTCGATTGAAGATGTCGAGCGCGTCTTGATCCTCTCGACGCTTCGGCACTGCCAGGGCAATCGCACCATGACGGCGCGCATGCTGGGCATTTCGCTGCGTACTCTGCGAAACAAGCTGCACGCCTATTGGGCAAGCCTGATCGCCGAGGGTCAACGGTCGCCAGATGCCCTGACCTGAGCTTTTGCACGCAACGAAAAGACGGTGTCACGTTCGCGTGGCGCCGTCAGTTCCATAACAAGGCACAATCCGGGGGGATGACATGGCCTGGTTTTATATCAAGCTGCCGCGCGGAACGCTGAAGGTGAAACCGCGATCGCAAATGCGCACGCTCGAACTGGCGCGCCACGTGCCAGTGCTCGACCTTGGCTTCTTCGTGATGAGTTGGTGGAGCGACGCGATGATGCGGGAAGATGACCGGCATCGACCAGCAATAGAAAAAAGGGGCCGATAGCGGCCCCTTTTATTGAATGTGAACGGCGTTTAGCCGACGTCATTCCCACTCGATCGTGCCGGGCGGCTTGCTCGTGACGTCATATACGACACGGTTGATGCCGCGGACTTCGTTGATGATGCGGGTGGCAGTCTTTCCGAGGAAGTTCATGTCGAACTGGTAGAAATCTGCGGTCATGCCATCGACCGAGGTCACCGCGCGGAGGGCGCAGACGAATTCGTAGGTGCGGCCATCGCCCATGACCCCGACGGTCTGGACCGGAAGCAGCACGGCAAAGGCCTGCCAGATCTTGTCGTATTGGCCGGACTTGCGGATTTCGTCGAGATAGATGGCGTCCGCTTGACGGAGGATATCGAGCTTTTCGGGCGTGATACCGCCGGGGCAACGGATGGCAAGGCCGGGCCCCGGGAACGGGTGGCGGCCGATGAAGCTATCCGGAATGCCGAGTTCGCGGCCAAGGACACGGACTTCATCCTTGAACAGTTCGCGCAGGGGTTCGACGAGCTGCATGTTCATGCGCTCGGGGAGACCGCCGACATTGTGGTGGCTCTTGATGGTGACCGAGGGACCGCCGGTGAAAGAGACGCTCTCGATAACGTCGGGATAAAGCGTGCCCTGGGCGAGGAATTGCGCGCCGCCGAGCTTCTTGGCTTCGGCTTCGAACACCTCGATGAAGAGGCGGCCGATGATCTTGCGCTTGGTTTCCGGGTCGGACTGGCCGTCGAGTTCTTCGAGGAAGACCTTTGAGGCATCCACGTGGACCAGCGGGATATTGTACTGGTCGCGGAACATTGTGAGGACTTGTTCCGTCTCATTGAGACGCATCAGGCCGTGATCGACATAGATGCAGGTGAGCTGATCGCCGATGGCTTCATGGATCAACACCGCTGCGACAGAAGAGTCGACGCCGCCGGAGAGGCCGCAGATGACCTTGCCCGTGCCGACCTGAGCGCGGATCTTTTCGACCATTTTCTGGCGATAGGCGGACATGGTCCAGGTCGACTGGATGCCGCAGATCTTGTGGACGAAATTGGCGTAAAGCTTGCCGCCATCAGGGGTATGAACCACTTCGGGATGGAACTGCACGGCCCAGATGCGGCGCGCTTCGTTGGCGATCATGGCGAATGGCGCGTTGGGCGAAGTGCCGACAACCTCGAAGCCTTCAGGGATCTGCGTAACGCGGTCGCCGTGGCTCATCCAGACCTGGTGGTCGGTGCCGAGATCCCAAATGCCGGCATAGAGTTCGCTCGGCTTTTCGATGGTGACCTGAGCGCGACCGAATTCGCGATGGTGACCGGCTTCAACCTTGCCGCCCAGAGCCATGCAGAGCGCCTGCTGGCCATAGCAGATGCCGAAGATGGGCACACTTGCATCGAAAATCGCCGGATCGATGGTCGGAGCGTTTTCATCCAGCGTCGAAGCAGGGCCGCCTGAGAGCACGATACCCTTGGGTTTCAGCGCTGCAACGGCTGCGGCTGCGGCTTGAAATGGATGAATTTCGCAATAGACGCCGGTTTCGCGAATACGGCGTGCGATGAGCTGGGTCACCTGAGAGCCGAAGTCGACGATCAGGATGGAATCTTGAGCGGAAGCGGGATCTGGGAGCTGCATGGCGAGGCTTTAGCCGCAGTGCGCGGTTTTCGCAAGCGCTGCCACCGCAAGGCCGGAATGTTGCATCACAAAGGCACGATCTGCCATTTGGTGCGTTGGGACGAGGAATCGCGTGGGTAAGTACACATGAACCAAGACAACCGCCTGCTGGGCGCCGACTTTTTGCGGGCAACGGCCTGCATGGGCGTTCTGCTGCATCATCTCGCGTTCCGCATGGACATGAATTCGGTACCCGAAGCGATCCAGCCTGTGCTGCGGTTTCTGGTCTATGGCAGCTTTGGCGTGTCCGTGTTCTTTGTCCTCAGCGGTTTTCTGCTGGCGCGGCCATTTTGGCTGGCGCTTGATGCAGGCAAACCGATGCCGTCAATGCGCACCTATGCGCTGCGCCGTCTGGCGCGGATCGTCCCCGGATTTTGGCTCGCACTGGTCGTCAGCCTCTGCCTCGACCTGATGCTGGGCGGCAAGATTTTGGATGGCGAGCGGATCATTCGGTTTGTCGCCGGTTTGTTGCTGGTCAGCGATTGGCATTGGGTGACCCTGTTTCCGGTCGACAATAATGGGCCGCTTTGGTCCATCGGCTTCGAGGTAACGGCCTATCTGCTGCTGCCGCTCGGAATGGCGGCGTTGTTTGCAGCAAAGGCGCGGGATTGGCCGGCGCGGCTGCTCTGGGCTGGTGTGATCGCCGTCGTGCTGCTCGTTCATTGGATGGCGGTGCAATGGGCGCCGATCGACGAGGTGGAACGCGGCTGGAATCACGGCCTTGTCGGTGGCGCCAAGGCCTGGATGCCGCGATTTAATCCGATCGGTTTTTTTGCTATTTTCGCGTTTGGTGGCCTCGCTGCGGGCGTGCAGGTGCTGGTGCAGCGCCATAAGGGCATCGCCATGGATGTGATTGGTGGCCTCGCCGTATTGGCGACGGCGGTCATTCTCGCGGTCAATATCGGTGGACTATCGGAAGGGTTCGGCTGGCTTGGTATCCCCTATGCCTTTCCGATCATGCCGATCGCGGTGGGTGTAGCCCTGATCGCCCTGCCCTCTTCGGTCTATCTCGGGCGGGGGCTCGACATTGCACCTCTGCGCTTCATCGCCAAGATTTCCTTCGGCATCTATGTCTGGCATTTCCTGATCATGTGGCTGATCGAAAAGCTGGTGCCGGGCGCGTTCGACACGTCGGGGGACACCGGCTGGGCGACATGGCTGCAGACGAGCGGGATCGTGATTGCCGTGACCTTTGTCGTGGCAACGCTGAGCTTTTATCTGCTGGAGCAGCCAGCGGTGCGTTGGGCGCGGAAGCTGGAGCAACCCGGCAGGCGCGATGAGGCGCCGGCCGGGATCAAGACGGCTAGTTGAGAATGCCGATCGAGAGATTGAGAAGGCTCGCGAAGCTCACCCAAGCCAGATAGGGCAGGAACAGCGAGGCCGCGAGACGATCGCGCTTCCAGGTGATCAGGATGAAGCCAACGATCGTGAGCCAAAGCAGCACGATGATGGCGAAGGCCGGCCAGATCATCTGGCCGATGAACCAGACCGGCGACCAAGCCCAGTTGAGCGCCATCTGGGCGTACCAAAGCTTCATCGGCGTGCCGGTCGGGTTGTCCATGAACATGCGCCAACCGGAAATGGCAATCAGCACATAGAGGGTGAACCACACCGGCCCAAAGATCCAATTGGGTGGATTGAAGGGCGGTTTGGTGAGGGATTCGTACCAGGTGCCGGGAATGGACTGGGTGCCGATCAGCGCGCCGACGCCGACAACGACGAGAATAAAGGCGCCGAGGACAAGCCATGACCGCGGCGTCTGGTGGTGGGTGGTGGTGGCTGACATGAGCCTGCCCCTTGTTCGTGGATAACTGATCCTAGAACGTAGGGAAGTTCGCCGTGGTTCACTTCACGCCTTGCGTAGCAGGTGGCAATAAAAGCCATCCGTCCCGGTTCGGTGCGGAGTGAGAAGGACGCCGCCAGCGGGGGTCGCAAGACCAGACGGGATATCGGTGATGAAGACGCTGCGCCAGGCAGCGGCAATGTCGACCGATTTGAGTTCTGGATGCGCGGAGAGAAGCGCTGCGACCTGATCGTCGTTCTCTTCGGGGAGGATCGAGCAGGTGATGTAGACGAGCGTGCCGCCGGGCTTGAGGTAGCGCGTAGCCTCTTCAAGGATCGCGGCTTGGTCAGCCTGGCGCTGGGCGAGAAGTTCGGGCGTCAGCTTCCATTTCGTGTCCGGGCGGCGACGCCAGGTGCCCGTGCCGGTACACGGAGCATCGACAACGACGCGGTCCATCTTGCCGGCGAGGTCATCGAGAGCGCCTTGCTCTGGAGCACGGACCTGAGCATTGCGGACACCGTTGCGCTTGAGCCGATCATAAATGGGCGCGAGGCGATTGCGATCGCTGTCATAGGCAAAGATCTGGCCCTTATTGCCCATGGCCGAAGCGAGTCCGAGGGTCTTGCCCCCGGCCCCGGCACAGAGATCGAGCACCTGATCGCCGGGCTGGGCGCCGGCAAGGGCCGAAACCATCTGGCTGCCCTGATCTTGGACTTCGAACCAGCCTTTTTGGTAGCCCTCGTCGGTCGTGACATTGGGTGTGCGCGCATCGCCGGGGCCAGCCGGCATGGTGAGGCCGAGAAGGGCGTATTGGGTTTGCTGGGGCGAAAAGCGAGCGAGCGACTTGGCGACCTTTTCCGGCGTCGCTTTGAGGGCATTGACGCGAAGGTCGAGCGACGGTCGGCCGGCCATCGCCTGGCCCTCGGCGGCAAGGTCTGTGCCGAAAGCGCGCTTGAGGGACGAGGCAAGCCATTCGGGAAAATCGGCCTGGACGATATCCGGCGCGGCTTCGACCTCGGCATGTGCGCCGGCTTGTTCGAGCGGGGTCAGCGGCGCGGGGGCATGGCTGTCGTCGGCGAACATTGCGGCGAGGGTTTCGGGCGTTTCGCCCCAATGGCGGAGGACAGCCGCGAGAACCAGCGCGCGCGGCTCGTGGCTGCCCATCGCGAAAGCATACGAGGCGCGGCGCCGCAACGCGTCATAGACGAGGTTGCCGATAGCGGCACGATCGCCGGCGCCGGCAAAGCGATTGTTGAGGCCCCAGGCTTTCAGCGCCTCCGAGACGGGACGCTTGCGGGTTTCGACATCGGAAAGGACATCGATGGCGGCGGCGATACGGCCGGGAAGGCGCATGGGTCAGATACTCGGGGCGAGAAGAATTTTACCCACGAGCCATAGCCAGAAGAGCACCAGCACCGCAAGACCGGCCGAATAGACCATGAAGCGATGGAGCACATGATTGCTGGTGATGTGGATGGCGGCATGAACATAGCGCAGGACGACGAAAGCCCAGGCAAAGAGCACTTCAACCCAGCCAACGAAGCCGATCTGTAGCGCGAGAAGCGCGGCGACGAAGAAGAGAATGGGGAGCTGGAACTGATTGTCGAAATTGTTCGACAGCAGCCTGGCGCGCAGCGGATAGGCCGAACGCTCGACGGCAATGTCGGCCATCGGGATTTCGCCGCTTATCACGCGTGGCACGCGCTCGCGACCCATCATGACGAGGATGGCGACCGCAAGGAGAACCTGGGCGGCCATGGCGAGGACGAGGAGTTTTTCGGTAAGGGGCATGGCAGGGTCCGGTCGATTGCGCTGAGGCAGTAACGGGGCGGAACGCAAAATGGTTTGGCGGGGAACGCAGATGGGGGTGACCGCCGTTGCCTTGGCAAACGAGGAGCAAGGCCATGGCCCAGGACGATCACGAGGATATCTACAAGCAGTTTTCCGAGGCGGTGAACATGACGCCGGCCAAAATCGACAAGTGGCTTGAGACTGAGGAGAGCAAGGAAGTCGGTTGGCCGAAGGACGGCGACAAGGAGTCCGTCGGGCACCATTCGGGACGGCGGATTGTCGAGATCAAGCACAAGAAAAAGGCCGACCTGACCGACGCGGACTATGCGCATATGAAGAAGGTGGTCGGCTATGTGCATCGGCATCTGGCGCAGAAGCCCAAGGGCGACATCAAGGAAACCCCTTGGCGCTATTCGCTGATGAATTGGGGGCATGACCCGCTGACCGACTGACCAGCGGGCCGAAACGGTCAGCGACCGCTACGATAGTTCGGGGCTTCGCGGGTGATGGTCACGTCGTGGACGTGACTTTCGCTGAGCGCGGCACCGGAGATTTTGACGAAGGTGGCGTTCTCGCGGAAGTCCTTGAGCGTGTGCGCGCCGGTATAGCCCATCGAGGCGCGGAGGCCACCGGCGAGCTGATGGAGCACGGCGCCGACTGGGCCCTTATAGGGTACCTGGCCTTCGATGCCCTCGGGCACGAGCTTCATTTGATCGCGCACATCCTGCTGGAAATAGCGATCGGCAGAACCTGCACCCATGGCGCCGACCGAGCCCATGCCGCGATAGGATTTGTAGGAGCGGCCCTGGTAAAGGAACACTTCGCCCGGCGCTTCATCGGTGCCGGCGAGCAGCGAGCCGACCATGACGCAGGAGGCGCCACCGGCAAGGGCCTTCGCCATATCGCCCGAGAACTTGATGCCGCCATCGGCGATGACCGGAATGCCCTGCTTGTGGCCCTCCTCGGCGCAGCCCATGACGGCGGCGAGCTGAGGCACGCCGACGCCGGCGACGACGCGGGTGGTGCAGATCGAGCCCGGGCCGATACCGACCTTGACCGCGTCTGCGCCGGCATCGATCAGCGCCTTGGTGGCTTCGGAAGTGGCGACATTGCCAGCGACGATGCGGGTGGAGTTGCTCTCGCGCTTGACACGTTCGACGGCTTCGGCGACGCGCACCGAGTGGCCGTGCGCGGTGTCGATGACGAGGAGATCAACGCCGGCATCGATCAGCGCGAGGGAGCGCTCAAAGCCATTGTCACCCACGGTTGAGGCAGCAGCGACGCGCAGGCGCCCCTGTGCGTCTTTGACGGCGTTCGGGTGAAGCTGGGCCTTTTCGATGTCCTTGACGGTGATGAGGCCAATGCAGCGATAGTCTTCGTCGACGACCAAGAGCTTTTCGATACGGTGACGGTGGAGGAGAACCTTGGCTTCTTCCTTCGACACGCCTTCGCGCACCGTGATCAGGTCCTGGTGGGTCATTAGCTCGGAGATCGGCTGGGCCGGGCTCGAGGCGAAGCGCACGTCGCGGTTGGTGAGAATGCCGACGAGCTTGCCGATGGCACGGCCGCCGGAGCCGCCATTTTCGACAACGGGAATGCCGGAAATGCGGCTTTTCTGCATGAGGGCCAGCGCATCGGCGAGGGTGGCGTTGGGGCCGATGGTGATGGGGTTGACCACCATGCCGCTTTCAAAGCTCTTGACCATGCGGACCTGCTCGGCCTGTTCGGTCGCCGTCAGGTTCTTATGGATAACGCCGAGCCCGCCGGCTTGGGCCATGGCGATGGCCATATTGGCTTCGGTGACTGTATCCATGGCCGAAGAAATGATCGGCAGGTTGAGCGCTATGTCCTTGGTGACATAGGTCGCAATATCGGTTTCGGTCGGCAGGATATCGGAGCGCGCGGGCTGGAGCAGCACGTCGTCGAATGTCAGCGCATAATCGCCGGTGATGGTGGTAATAATCTTCGCCAAGGCCAGACCCTTCCTGCCTTCTGAACTCATTCAGAGATGATGGAATATGAACCGGCGGAGCAAAGCTGCGGGTTCAGGTTGGCGAGGGTCAATAGCATCGGGGCCTCGGCTTGCATAGGGCCGCGCGGGACGGGAGGAATGCGTTTGGGCACCTAGCTCAACTGGGTCCCAAGTGCTATCAGGAAAAGGTTTGGGGCATTGAAAGCGCGGACGTTTTCCCAAAAGCCTCTCTGGCGGCACGAAAATCCTGCCTTGGCATGCCACTATTGACTGGCGCCGCCCGTTTCATCGGCTCATAGTCTCCAGGTCGCATTCGCGGCATTTTCCGATTCATAGGGATTGGTCCCTTGATCCGCGTTACACCGCTCATTCTGGCGGTCGCCCTGTTCATGGAACAGATGGACTCGACCGTCATCGCCACGTCCCTGCCCGCTATCGCCGCCGATATCGGCAGCGATCCTATTGCGCTGAAACTGGCGCTGACGGCGTATTTCGTGGCGCTGGCGATCTTTATCCCCTTGAGTGGATGGATGGCCGACCGGTTCGGCGCCAAGAACATTTTCCGGCTCGCGATCTTCATCTTCATGCTCGGCTCGCTCGCCTGCTCTTTTGCGTTTTCGCTCGAGAGTTTCGTGATCTCGCGGTTCTTCCAGGGGATCGGCTCATCGATGATGACGCCGGTCGGGCGCTTGCTGCTGGTGCGCTCGACACCGCGCAATGAACTGGTTTCGGCCATGGCCTGGCTGACGGTGCCTGCGCTGATCGCGCCGGTGACCGGGCCGCTGATCGGCGGGTTTTTGACGACCTATCTCTCGTGGCACTGGATTTTCTGGATCAATATTCCGATCGGCATTGCCGGGATCATCCTTGCTGGAATTTTCCTCCAGGTGCCGGATGAGCGAACGCCGCGGCCGGTCGATCTCATCGGTTTTTTTATTGCCTCGGTGGCATTTTCGGGCACCGTGTTTGGGCTCTCGGTGATCAGCCTTCCCGCGCTGCCGATCATCTACGGTTATCTGACGATCGCGGTGGGCGTCACGGCGGGGATCTTCTATTTTCTCCACGCCAAGCGGGCGCCCTATCCGCTGCTCGACCCAAAGCTTCTTCGCCACCGCTATTTTCGATCCTCGATCACGGGAGGCTCGTTCTTCCGCGTCGGGGTTGGCGCCATTCCGTTTCTGTTGCCGCTCATGTTGCAACTTGGTTTTGGGCTCACCCCGTTTCAATCGGGTGCCATTACGTTCGTGTCCGCCATCGGCGCGATCGTAAGTAAATTTCTCACCGAATGGCTCTACGCCCGGTTCGGCTTTCCGCGCGTCCTGGGCCTAGCCGCGATCTTCGGCGGACTGTTGATCGCGGCGCAGGGCATGTTCACGGCCACGACGCCCGTGCCGATCATGATGGCCGTTTTGGTCGGTGGCGGTGTCTTGCGCTCGGTCTTCTTCACCGGGTCCAATGCGCTCGGCTATGCCGACGTATCGGACGAGGAAGCCAGTCAGGCGACCGCTATCGTCGCGGTGTGCCAGCAGCTATCGGTGGCTTTCGGCGTCGCCGTGGCCGGCGGAATTCTCGAAGTGTCCAGCCGCTTCACCGGCGGACATCTCTCGGTACTCAATTTCCAGATCGCCTTCTTTACGGTGGGCGCCCTCAGCGCCCTCGCCAGCGTCGTTTATCTCACCCTACCCAAGAACGCCGGCGCCGATGTTTCGGGCCACCGCCGCTATATCAAGGAGTAGCGGCGGCTCAGCCGGCGCCTGATCTGTCGTGAACCGTAGTACACCCCTGATCCTCGCCACGGCCCTGTTCATGGAAAACATGGACTCGACCGTCATCGCGACCTCGCTCGCCGCCATCGCCGCCGATATCGGCACCGATCCGATTTCGTTGAAACTCGCGCTAACGGCCTATCTCGTCGCGCTCGCCATCTTCATCCCCATTTCGAGCTGGATGGCCGACCGCTTTGGCGCACGCCGCGTGTTTCGCATCGCCATGCTGGTCTTCATGATCGGCTCGATCTGCTGTGCTTTTTCCGGCTCCCTGGCGCAGTTCGTTGGCGCTCGCTTCATCCAAGGGATGGGCGGGGCGATGATGGGACCCGTGGCGCGACTGGTTCTGGTGCGCGCCACGCCGCGGCATCAATTGGTCGACGCCATGGCCTGGCTGACCATTCCGGCGCTGATCGGCCCGATCGTCGGGCCGCCCTTTGGCGGATTTCTGACGACCTATTTCTCGTGGCACTGGATTTTCATCATCAATGTGCCGATCGGAATTTTGGGCATCGTGTTGGTCGGCTTCGCGCTGCCCAACGAACATCGCAACAAGCCCCGCAATATCGATGGACCGGGCTTCGTGCTGGCAGGTCTCGCCTTTGCGCTCTTCGCCTTCGGCTGCTCCGTCGTCAGCCTGCCTGCCCTGCCTCCGATTTACGGCGTCATCTCGGCCATTGCCGGCATGGTGCTCGGGGTCTTCTACACGCGCCACGCGCTGCGCACGGAATTTCCGCTCCTTGATTTGCGGCTCTTGCGGGTGCGAACCTTCCGCATCGCCATCGTCGCCGGCACATTCTTCCGCCTTGGGCAGGGCGCGACGCCGTTTCTCTTTCCGCTGATGCTGCAATTGACGTTTGGCTTCTCGCCCTTTGAAAGCGGCATGGTGACCTTTGTCGGCGCGATCGGCGCGCTGGTCGCCAAATTCGCCGCCAATTGGATGTTTGCCCATTGGGGTTTCAAATATCCGCTCGTTTGGTCGACGGCGATTTCAGCGGCTGGCATTTATGCGATGGGGCTCTACACGCCTGAAACGCCTATCCCGCTGATCCTCGCGCTGCTGACCTTTATCGGCTTTTGGCAATCGACATTCTGGACCGGCTCCAACGCCTTCACCTTCGCCGATATCGAAGACAAGGACGCCGGCCAGGCCAATGTGATCAGTCAGGTCTGGGGCCAGTTGATGTTTGCCATGGGCGTTGCTGTGGGCGGGGGAACCTTGGAACTCGTACACCGGATGCGCGGCGGCGGCGAACTGGCGCTGATCGACTTCCACATTGCGTTCTATGTGGTCGGGACCGTGGGGCTGCTGGCGACAGTGCTGTTCCTGTCGCTGCCCAAGAATGCCGGGCATCAATTGCTCAAAAACCCACGCCCGCACTGACTCGAGTGTGACCCTCAAGACTTTGTGCTGAGGTGTGCAGCAAAGCGCATCTGGATGAGGGCCAATGACAAAGACGCGTCATTCGCCTTCGGTCTCACCCCGCCATTCGGGCATAGCCCTCATGGCCTCGTCGCCTGAAATCACTCCACTGGAGTGATTTCGCCTTCGGCCGGCGCCGAGCCCTTAAAGCCCTTGGCGACCAGATAAGCTTCAGCCGACTCGCTGCGGCTCGATGGTGGCTTGACGTGCATGGTGGTCTTGAAGTGGCGCTTGAGCATATGCAGCAGCTCATGCTCGGTGCCACCCTGAAAGACCTTGGCAACGAAAGAGCCGCCGGGATTGAGCACCTGGATCGCGAAATCGGCAGCGATCTCGATCAGATGGACGATGCGCAAGTGGTCCGTCGGGCGATGACCAGTCGTCGGCCAGGCCATGTCGCTGATAACCGCGTCGGCCTTGTGACCGCCGAGAGCGGCAAACAGCATTTCGGGCGCGTCGTCCTCGGTGAAATCCTTCTGGAGAAGGACGACGCCAGGGATCGGGTCCATTTCGAGATAATCGATGCCGATGACCAAGGGATTTTCGGCCGTCGAACCCACGGCCTTGGCCGCAACCTGCGACCAGCCGCCGGGCGCCGCGCCAAGATCGACGACGCGCATCCCCTTCTTGAAGAGCTTCTGCTTTTCGTCAATTTCCTTGATCTTGAAGGCCGCGCGCGAGCGTAAACCTTCGGAACGGGCACGGGCGACATAGGGGTCATTGAGCTGGCGCTGCAGCCATTTCGTGGACGAGGTCGTGCGTCCCTTGGCCGTCTTGAGCCGAATTTTGAGGTCACGGTCGGATTTGCGTCCGCCTGTGCCGAGGGCTTTATCCACCATGTCCGTTCCTCCGCTTGGGGCGGCTCGGCCGCTTGTGAACCTTATCTGCATCCATCAGGGAAATCAGGATGCCTTCGCGCAAGCCACGATCGGCCACGCGCACGCGCTCGGTCGGCCATTCGCGCCGAATGGCTTCGAAAATGGCGCAGCCCGGCAAAACCAGATCGGCGCGATCCCGGCCAATGCAGGGATGGGTGACGCGACGATCAAACGGCATATTGAGCAGCACACGCATGATCTCGTCGACCTCGCCGCTCTTGAGCCAGAGACCATCGACCTTTTGGCGCTCATAGCGCTCAAGCCCGAGGTGAAGACCGGCAAGCGTCGTAACCGTGCCCGAGGTGCCGATCAAATGCACCGGATGGGTCGCGATCATCTGGCGAAGCTTTTCGCGGCCGCGGAACTGCTTGAGATGCTCTGCAACGAAAGCAACCATCGCCTCGAACACCTCTGGCGTCACATCGACGCCGCCAAAGCGTTCGGCGATGGAAACGACACCCACCGGCAGCGACTGCCAGGAGCGGATCGAGGCCGACATGCGGCCCTGCGAGCGGGGACGGCCACCGCGAAAATCGAGCCAGGCCAGTTCAGACGAACCACCGCCGATATCGAACATCAACGCGCCCTGGGCGCTATCGTCGATGAGGTCGGCACAACCCGTGACGGCGAGCTCGGCCTCGGTACGACGATCGACGATTTCGAGCTCGATGCCGAGCTCGTCCTTCACGCGACCGAGAAATTCCGGGCCGTTTTCAGCAGCACGGCAGGCTTCGGTCGCAATCAACCGCATGCGCGTCGGCTGGTGGTCGCGCAGCTTGTTGCGGCACTGTTTCAGCGCCTCCATGGTGCGTTCCATTGCGGCATCGCCAAGGCGCCCCGTGACCGAAACCCCTTCGCCGAGGCGCACGATGCGGGTGAAGCCGTCGAGCACACGAAAACCGTGGTCATGCGGGCGGGCAATCAGCAGGCGGCAGTTATTGGTCCCAAGATCGAGCGCTGCATAAAGCGGCCCTCGTGCGCGCCTTGGCGCATGCGACGTCCGCGGCTCCGCCTGATGTGGCGCAGCCGAGCCCCTTTCCTTCCGATCGGGGCCGGAAGGCGTGCGGAGCGCCGTGCCGGTCCGGGCGACCGACAGGGCAGCGGACCGATTCGAATCGGTCACTTGGTTCTCCTGACGCTGCGCGGTCGCTGGCCAGCATTGCCGGCCGCGCCCAAGGCGCAGCTTTTGTGTTGCATTGTTGAAAAAGACGGTACTTGAACGGGACGCCGAGCGCAATGCACACATTCATTGTGCAAACCTGCGCCCTACCCGCTTGCAATCCGCTTCTGCTTTGTCTAATGGAAAGCCGCGCCGCCAAGAAGCTCAGGCTTCACCACCGAAGCGGTCGGCCAGCAGGCCCTGCTGGGGAATAGTTCAACGGTAGAACAGCGGACTCTGACTCCGTCGATCTTGGTTCGAATCCAGGTTCCCCAGCCAAAACTTCCTGCATTTATCGAAAAGCTAAGCGGTCTGTGCTTTGTGTGATTGTTTCACACATTCCGACTCAACCGAAAGTTGACGGCCTGCGTCTCGAAGCTTTGCATCACCGCAGCGAGGCGTTGGGCTTTAGGTCCAATCCTGGAGTTGCGCCAGGTACCCTTCCGGAAACCCGTGCATGGATGCGCCGTCGCGTAGGTGCCGGAGATAGGCTGCGTTGGGGCGGTGTGCGCCATCCTGCGCTACAGCGATATAGGTCTGCACTAGATGCGGCCGGCCATCGACTAGCACCTCGATCTCCACCCGATTGTAGCTATTGAGCTCTGCCGCCCGCTCGACAACAAAATCTTCGTAGGCGTCGAGGCGCTCGATATTCTCAGCCGAGAGCCTATAGACCACGCCCAGTGTCTCGGCGCCCGGTCGCGGCGTGATGGAGGCGACGCCGCATTCGCGAGTGACCGAATGTCGCGGGAAGCAAAGCACGTGGTCCGCCAAAACCCCGATGCCGACGACTTCGGCTCCAGGGCAGCGTGCCTGCATTTGCGCGAGGTCCATGTTGGAGCCATAGGCGAAATAGAGAAAGTGCTGTTTCATCGCCTCGGCACTTCGGCGACGAACTCAGCATAGGAGCCAGAGGTCGCTAGCCCCAGCAGATGATCCAGCGCCGCTAAAGGATCATCGGCGGCATCGATCCTGAGGTCGAGATCGGGATAGGCTTGGCTCCCCTGTACCAGCAGGGCGGACGAACGGACGCCACGGCTGTCGCCCCCCGCCGCTGCACCTGCCAAGAGCGCGTCGAGCAGTGCCCGCGCCAGGTTGCCCTCCGCCGCGCGAAACGCTGCCATCATGTTCTCGATCACGGCGCGACCCGTCAGCATGTTGCCTGCCACCGCGACATTGGTGTCCAGCACATGCCCTGCAAACCCAATGCAGTCCGACCCGGTCCAACCCGCCGTCCGCCCGACAGCGTCGACCAACACCACCTGACGCCGATTGGCCTCGACGTCATTTGTGAGCGCCGCCGCCAGCGCCGCATCGGCTGGTTGGCCATCGAGCAGCGCCAGCGCATCGATCGCAAGGTACGGATTAGTCATCGCCTGCGTCGCCGCCGCGCCCATTTTGCCCCGCACATGAGGCACCAGCGCACCCACCATCGGACCGGCCGTTGCTGTCGCCACTCCGAAGGCGCCACTGACCGGATCACGCGCAATTATGGAAAACGTCATTCGGGCATCCTCGCAGGCAAAGAAGATTTATCATCATAAATTGACATGGTGCAAATTTATGCTGATAAATTGACCATGCTCTGCTGCATAGCGCAACCGCACGGCAAGGGCGAGGGAACGCAAGGAGAGGTTTTCACTATGATCCGCACATGGAAAGGCGTCGCGGCGCTGCTTTTGGCCGCCACTTCGCTCAGCTTTGTTTCGCCGGCGTTCGCTCAGACGCCGCCCAACATCCTCGTCATCGGCCAGATCGCCGAACCGGCTTCGCTCGATCCGCATGTCTCGACCGCCGCCAACGATTTCCGCATCGCCGTCAACATCTACGACGGCCTCGTGCGCAACACGCCCGGCACGCTCGAAATCGAACCGGCGCTGGCCACCGACTGGACCATTTCCGACGATGGCCTCGAATACACCTTCAATCTGCGCGAAGGCGTGACCTTCCACGACGGCACCCCGTTCAATGCTGAAGCGGTGAAATTCAACTTCGATCGCATGCTGAAGGAAGACCATCCCTTCGCGTCGACAGGCCCCTTCCCGCTCGCCTTCTTCTTTTCTTCGGTCAAGGACGTTGCGGTGGTGGATGACCTGACGGTCAAATTCACGCTCAACGAACCCTTTGCCCCGTTCATGAGCAATCTGGCCTCGCCCACTGGCCTCATCGTCTCGCCGGCCGCCGTCGAACAATATGGCAAGGATTACGGTCGCCATCCCGTCGGCACGGGCCCGTTCAAGTTCGAGGAATGGCAGTCCAATACCAGCGTCGTCGCCTCGCGCAACGATGCCTATTGGGATGGCGCCCCCTCGCTCGAAGCGGTCATCTTCCGCCCGATCACCGACGCCAATACCCGGGTTGCCGAAATGCTCTCGGGCGGCATCGACGTGCTGCTCGAAACCCCGCCCGACAATGTTGCCCAGTTCCGCGACGACGCCAATTACCAGGTCGTCGAAGCCGTCGGCCCCCATGTCTGGTACGTGATGCTCAACGCCAAGGACGGTCCCTTTGCCGACAAGCGTGTGCGCCAGGCGGTGAACTACGCGGTCAACAAGGAAAGCCTCGTCAACGACGTGCTCCAGGGCACGGCAGACGTGTCCGCCGGCCCAATCCCGCCCGCCTTCAACTGGGCCTATAACGAAGACGTCGCGCCCTATCCCTATGATCCGGCAAAGGCCAAGGAACTCCTCGCCGAAGCTGGGGCGGAAGGCGCAAAACTCACCTTCCTCGTCACCGAAGGCGGCTCGGGCATGCTCGATCCCGTCCCCATGGGCACCGCTATCCAGGCCGATCTCGCGGCCGTCGGGCTCGATGTCGAGATCAAGACCTATGAGTGGAACACCTTCCTCTCCGAGGTGAATCCCGGCCTCGAAGGCAAGGGCGACATGGCCGAAATGGCCTGGATGACCTCCGACCCCGACACCCTGCCCTTCCTGACCCTGCGCACAGCGGCCTTCCCGGCCGAAGGCGGCTTCAACTCGTCCTATTATTCCAACCCGGAAGTCGACGCCCTCCTCGACAAGGCGCGTCTCTCGACCGATCCTGCCGAGCGCGGCGAACTTTATAAGCAGGTCCAGGCCATCACCCACGAAGATGCCCCCTGGCTCTTCGTTGCCAACTGGAAGCAGAACGCCGTCGTCACCAGCGCCGTCGGTGATTTCGAACTGCAGCCGGACTTTTCTCTAGTTTTGCGAGATGTGACGAAGCAGTAAATCTGTGCCGGTTGGGGGCATGCCCCTCATCCGGCGCTATGCGCCACCTTCTCCCCGAGGGGGAGAAGAATGGTCCGGCGCTCGCCTCTTGTTCCTCTCCCCATCGGGGAGAGGGTGGATCGCGCAAAGCGCGAGACGGATGAGGGGGGATGCCGCCAACACCACCGCCCCGGAGGACCACCCATGACCGCCTATATCGGCAAACGCCTCCTCGCCGCGATCCCTGTCATTCTCGGCCTTTCCATCATCGTCTTCCTCGTGATGAAGCTGATCCCTGGCGATCCAGCGCAGGCCCTCCTCGGCTCCTATGCGACCCCTGACAATGTTGCGCGCATCAACCGCGCGCTCGGCCTCGATCGCTCCTGGCCCGAGCAATATGTCATCTGGATCGGCAATCTTCTCCAGGGCGATTTCGGTCGCTCCTACATACTCAATCGCCCTGTTCTCGACGAAGTGCTGGAGCGGTTTGGCGCGACGCTCATCCTTGCCGGGGCCTCCCTCATCATCTGCTCGGTGCTCGGCATTCTCGCTGGCATCGTCTCTGCCGTGCGCCAGTTCGGCTGGACCGATCGCGTGGTCACCTTCTTCGTTCTCATCGGCATTTCCATGCCGGCCTTTTTCCTCGGCCTCGTCTTTATTCTGTTCTTTGCCGTGCAATGGAAGCTGCTCCCCGCCTCGGGCATGTATGCCGTCTATGGCGGCGGTGATCTCCCCGATCTACTCCGCCACCTGATCCTGCCTGCCTCCACCCTCGCCATCGTCGCAACCGGCGTCGTCGCCCGCCTGACCCGCGCGGCCATGCTCGAAGTCCTGCGTCAGGATTTCATCCGCACTGCCCGCGCCAAGGGTCTCAGCGAAAACAAGGTCATCTACCACCACGCTTTCCGCGCCGCATTGGTCTCCATCATTCCAGTGCTTGGCATTCAGGCCGGCTTCGTCCTCGGCGGCGCGGTCTATATCGAAACGGTGTTCCAGTGGCCCGGCCTAGGACAGATGCTGGTCAAGGCCGTCTCGACGCGCGATCTGCTGCTGGTGCAGGGTGGCGTGCTCGTTGCCGCCACCGTCTATGTGCTCGTCAATCTTCTGGCCGATGTCGCTCAGGCCATGCTCGATCCAAGGCTCAAAGCATGACCGATCTCAGCGTCACAACCCCGGTTGCCACCCGCAAGCGCCGCAGCAATCTCCAATTGCTGCTGGCCAATCGCCTCGCGGCGGCTGGTCTATTCATCTTCGGCTTCATTGTCATCCTGGCGCTCCTCGCACCCATCCTGCCGATCCCGAACCCGGACATAACCGATCAGCCCAATCGCCTGCTGTCGCCCTTGAGCGAGGGCCATCTCCTCGGCACCGATCATCTCGGCCGCGATATCCTTTCGCGCCTCATCTGGGGCACGCAAGTGTCCCTCCTCGTCGGCATCAGCGCCACGGCTCTCGCGGCCTTCTTTGGTTCGCTCATCGGCCTTGTCGCCGGCTATGCCCGCGGCGCCACCGACAGCATTCTCATGCGCTTCGTCGATATGCTGATGGCCTTCCCTTATATCCTTCTGGCCATCGCCATCGTCGCCGCGCTTGGCCCCGGCCTCCTCAATGCGCTTTACGCCATCGCCCTCGTCAATATCCCGTTCTTTGCCCGAAATATCCGCGGCGTGACTGTCTCGATCCGCAATCGCGAATTCGTTGATGCCGCGCGCCTCTCGGGCAAAAGCCACGCGGCAGTCCTCTTCACCGAAGTGTTGCCCAATGTTCTGCCGGTCATCGTCATCACCATGTCGACCACCGTCGGCTGGATGATCCTTGAAACTGCCGGCCTCTCCTTCCTTGGCCTCGGCGCCCAGCCGCCGACCTCCGACCTGGGCTCCATGCTCGGCCAGGCCCGCGCTCAGCTCTTCACCGCGCCACATGCTTCCATCATTCCCGGCGTGATGATTTTCCTCCTCGTCATGAGCATCAACCTCCTCGGCGACGGTATCCGCGACGTGCTCGATCCGCGCCTCCGCTCCGGCACCCTCGGCCGTCCCATGCCGGTCACCAAGATTGACCGCCAGTCCAAGCCCGCCCCGACCCTTGCAGACGCCCCTGCCCTTGTTGTCGAAAACCTTTCGACCGGCTTCGATTCCGGCGCCTCTATCACCCCCGCTGTCCGCGACATCAGCTTCCTCTTGGGCAAAGGCGAATGCCTTGGCCTCATCGGCGAGAGTGGCTCAGGCAAGTCGGTCACCGCGCTCTCGTTAATGGGCCTTGTCGCGTCCCCGCCCGGCGTCATCACCAATGGCGGCGTCTATATCCAGGGCCAGGACGTGCTTTCCCTGCGCGAGCACGAGCTCATCGCCCTCCGCGGCGCCCGCGTCGCCTATGTCTTCCAGGACCCCCTGACGACGCTCCATCCGCTTTTCTCGGTTGCTGACCAGATTGCCGAAGCGGTGCTTGCGCATAATCCCATCGGCAAGCGCGCAGCCCGCCAACGCGCTATCGACCTGATGGAAACCGTCGGCATCCGGGATGCATCTGATCGTGCCAGCGCCTATCCGCACGAACTCTCCGGCGGCCAGCGCCAGCGCATCGGCATCGCCATGGCGCTCGCCAATGATCCCGACATCATCATCGCCGACGAGCCGACCACCGCCCTCGATGTCACCGTGCAGGCGCGCATTCTCGATCTGCTGCAAAACCTACGCCGCGAGCGCGGTCTCGCCCTCCTCCTTATCACCCACGATTTCGGCGTTGTCGCCCAGGTCTGCGACCGCGTCGCGGTGATGAAAAATGGCGAAATCGTCGAACAGGGCGAAACACAAACGGTCCTCCGCGATCCTCAGCACGACTACACCAAGCGCCTTATCGCCTGCGTGCCCGAACTCGGCGAAGGCCACAGTTTCCTTAATCGGGTTCGTCCGCTCTTTTCGGAGGCCAAGGCATGACCAACGCCATCCAGATCCGCGATCTCGTCAAAACCTTCGGCGGCGGCAGCTCTCTTTTCGGCCGCAAGGCCAATGAAGTCCAAGCCGTCCGCGGCATCTCGCTCGATCTTAAGCGCGGCGAAACCCTTGGCATCGTCGGTGAAAGCGGCTCGGGCAAATCGACGCTCGCCCGCATGCTCGTTGGCCTTGAGCATCCCACCTCCGGCACCATGCTGATCGACAACAAGCCTTGGGCCGATCTCGCCGCCTCTGGCTCCCGCGCCTTTGGCCGCACCATTCAATATGTCTTTCAGGACCCCGTCGCCTCGCTCAATCCGCGGAAAACCATCGGCGAAATTCTCGACGTGCCTTTGCGCCTCCTCTGCTCTCACGACAGCACCAAACGCGTCATTCGCAAGCGCGAACTGATCGACGCCGTTCAGATGCCGCTCGATACGCTCGAACGCTATCCTCACGAATTCTCCGGCGGCCAGGCCCAGCGCATCGCCATTGCCCGCGCCCTGGCGGCCGAAGCCAGCATTCTCGTCCTCGATGAGCCGGTGAGTGCGCTCGACGTCTCCGTGCAGGCCCAAGTCCTGCTGCTCCTCCAGCAATTGCGCGACGATCTCGGCCTTTCCTACATCTTCATCAGCCACGATCTCGCCGTCGTGGAATCGATTTCCGATCGTGTCGCCGTCATGTATCTCGGAGAAGTGGTGGAGACCGGCCCCGCGGCCCAGCTCTTCGCCAACCCGCAACACGATTACACGCGCTCGCTCATCGCCAGCGCGCCACGCCTCTCCGCAACGGACAGCGCCGCATGAGCGAAATCGCCCCCCTTGATCCGCCGCGCCGCAAGCGCACTGACGAGATCGTCGACGCTATAAAGCGGATGATCGTCGAACATGGCCTTGGTCCCGGCGATCGCCTGCCGCAGGAGCGCGATCTCATCGCCCAGTTTTCTGCAAGTAAAGGCACCGTCCGCGAGGCTCTGAAATCCCTTGAAGTTCAAGGGTTGATCTCGGTACGCACCGGCCCCGGCGGCGGCGCCTTCATCGAGCGCATGTCCGAAGGACGGGCGATGAGCCTTCTCTCCAATTTCCTCTTCGCCAAGAACCTGACGATCGCCAATATCTATGAGATGCGAAAGGTTCTCGAACCGCAACTGGCAGCCAGCGCCACCCCCAATATCGACGAAGTGGGCCTCAAACGCCTTGAGGCCATCATTGGCATCTACGACCACGAACCGGCCGACCAGAACGAGCGTTGGAACCAGCGCATGGCGGAATTGGATTTCCACGGCGTCGTTGCGGAATATTCCGACAATCCCATTCTCGCTTTCACCTGCCGGTTTCTCCAGCGCCTCTTGAAAGATCTCACCATCGCACAGGACATTTATGTCCAGCCCGAGCCCGTCTCGCGCGCCAGCGGCATCCAGCATCAGCGCGATCTCATCGCCGCCATGCGCCGTCGCGATGCCGTCGCAGCCGCCGCGATCCTCGCCGAGCATATGAGCGAAGCCGAAAAGCACATGCTGACCCTCGAGGCCAAGCTCGAAGACCGCTTCCTCGAAGAAGTCTCGCCAGCCCGTACCCGAAAGCGTCGCTCTGCATGATCGATTCCGACTATCTCCTTGACCGGCTGCTGCAGCTGGTCAAAACGCCGAGCCCCGTCGGCATGACTGATCGCGCCGTAGCCTTAGTCGATACCTGGCTGCGCGACCTTGGCTATTCGCCCAAATATACTCGCCGCGGCGTCCTCTATGTCGAAGTCGGTGATGGCCCACCCCGCCGCGCCCTTGCCGCCCATCTCGACACGCTCGGCGCCATGGTCACCGAACTCAAGCCCAATGGCCGCCTTGCCCTGCGCAACACCGGCACCTGGGCCGCTCGCTTCGCCGAAGGCGCCCGCGTCACCATCTTTTCCGACCATGCCGAGCACCGCGGCACCATCCTGCCGCTCAAAGCCTCAGGCCACCGCTTCAACACCGAAGTCGACACCCAGCCCGCCGATTGGGACAATCTCGAAATCCGCATCGACGCCATCCTGCCCGACCGCGACGCGCTCGTCGCCGCTGGCTTCAATGTCGGCGATATGGTCGCGATCGATGCGCAACCCGAGGTCGTCGACGGCTTCATCGTCTCGCGCCATCTCGACGACAAGGCCGGCTGCGCCACTCTCCTCGCGGTCCTCAAATCCATCGCCGAGGGTCACACCAAGGTCGCCGTCCCCTTCCAGGCCATGTTCACGATCGCCGAAGAGATCGGCATCGGTGGCACCCACGGGTTTGGTCCCGAGGTCGAAGAACTGCTTGCCATCGACAATGCGGTGACCGCTCCCAACCAGACATCGCGCGACGACGCCGTCACCATCGCCATGCGTGATCGCCAGGGTCCCTTTGACGCCCGCATGACGCGCCAAATGTTAACGGTCTGTGAACAGAATGGCATCCGATACGAGCGCGATACATTCCGCCACTACCGCTCCGACAGCGCTGCCGCCGTCGAAGCCGGCTGGGATATCCGCGTCGGTCTCGTCTGCTTTTCCCTCGACAGTTCCCACGGCTGGGAACGTACCCACCTAGCCTCGCTCCAAGCATTGGCAGCATTGCTGAAGGGCTATATTGAAACCGAGATGTTCAATGACGAAGGCCAACTGTCGTAATTTTTTATTTGCCCTCAAAACATTGTTGACGCACGAATGAGCAGTTCCGTAGTAATTTCAGAACCTAGAATAATTTCCGTCTCTTCAAGCCCAAGTAGACTAGCGACCACCGCGGCGGTTTTGCGGCCAATCTGGTCAGGAAAGGGGTTGACCGTGGTCAAAGGCGGAACGCAAATCTCAGCGACTTCATAATTACCGAAACCTGCAATCGCGATTTGCTTGGGCACGGCGATGCCCATTCGCTGGCACTCAGTTAGCGCGCCAAAGCCGACAAGATCCGAGACGCAAATGACAGCGTCTATCTCGGGCGACTGCTGCAGCAGCGGACGCATGGCGGCGGCGCCTTCGAGCATCGAGACGGGCGGGACACCGGCTGCGACGAGCCGGGTCGCGTCGAGGCCGTGCCGCTCCATGGCGGCGATGAAGCCGGCGCGGCGGTCGGCACCGCGGGAATCGCGACCGGCTTCGCCGCCGATGAAGGCGATGCGGCGGCGGCCGGTGGTGACCAGGTGATCGACCAGCATGGCGGCGGCATCGGCATTGGAAAAACCGACGACATGGCCGATCGGGTCCGAGGGAATGTCCCACGTTTCGACGACCGGAATGCCGGCGCTTTCGAGAAGGCGGCGGCAACGCGACGTGTGCTGACCGCCGGTGACCACGATGGCTTCGGGGCGGCGGCGGAGGAGTTGTTCGACCAGAATTTCTTCCTGCTCGATATCGTAGTCGGTGTAACCGAGGAGCGGCTGCAGGCCGTGCGCTTTCAGGCCATCGGAGAGGCCGCGGACCGTGTCGGCGAAATTGGCATTGTTGATCGAGGGGATGGTGACCGCGACAAAGCCGGTGCGCTGTTGGCGGAGATTGGCGGCGGTGCTGTCAAAAACGTAGCCGAGCTCATCGACGGTCCGGCGAATGGCATCGCGCGTCTGGGCGTTGACCGAGGTGCCATCGCGGAGCGCCCGGCTGACGGTCATGGGCGAAACGCCGACCTTGCGGGCAATGTCCTGCATGGTCGGCGGTTTGCGTGGCGGCATCAGCGGTTCCGGAAAGGGGTTTTGGCGACAGCCAAATGATCAGGAGGCGCACGGCCGGACAAGCGCAATCTCAGAGTTCTTCGTAGTCTTCGGCGTCCATCACGTGATGGTGGATGCGGCCGGTGAAGAAGCGGGCAAGGACGCTTTCTGTGGCGGCGCGCGCCTTGGTGCGCACGGGGCTCGCAAGCGCGGCGTCCACCGCTGCGACGTCAGGATAGGAGACGGCGAGGATCATCGGGAATTCCGGCGCGCCGTCGTCGCGCTTGACGGCATAGCTCACCCGAACCGAGAGAGCGCCAGGAAACTGCTTCCAGAGCGGCAGGATTTCGGCGGTAACGGCGGCGCGTAAGGCGGCTTCCTGGCCTTCATGCACCTTACCTTCGAAAAGGGCGTAGCGGGTGATCACTGAAACTTCTCCTTGCTGGGGCCGCGGAAGAATTCCATCAGCGCGGCCTGGTCTTCGCCGCCCAAGCCGGCTGCGGTCAGCAGGCGATGGATTTCGGCCGCGAGGGCCGTCAGCGGCATGGTGATCTGGGTCTGGCGCGCGAGCTCGCGGGCGCCATCGAGGTCCTTGACCATGTTGTCGATGCGGCCGGTGCGACGGTAATCGCGCGCGGCAAAACGGGGCATATATTCCTGGAGCAGTGCGCTATCCGCGCGGCCGCCCTTGAGTGCGGCGGGGATGCGCTCGACATTGACGCCTGCGGCTTCCGCCAAGGCGGTGGCTTCGGCGACGGCCATGAAGCCGAGGCCGCAGAGGACCTGATTGACGATTTTGGTGGTCTGGCCGGTGCCGACATCGCCCATATGGGTCTGGTTGGAGGCGAGCTGGGAGAGGATGTCCTGGGCTTCGCACACATCGGCCTCGGTGCCGCCTTGCATCAGCGTCAGTTGGCCGATTTCGGCCTTGGGCGCGCCGCCGGAAAGGGGGCTATCGACCCAGCGGAGGCCCTTTTCCCTGGCCTCGGCGGCGAGAGCGCGCGTGGCTTCGGGGTCGATGGAGGACATGTCGATAATGAGCAGCCCCGGCGCCGCGCCTGCGGCGATGCCGTTGGGGCCGAAGACAGCGGCGCGGACGATGTGCGAAGCATTGAGGCTGAGGATGACGGCGCCGGCGCCCTGGGCGAGTGCGCTGGCGCTGGCCGCGGCGGTCGCGCCCTTGGCGACGAGATCGGCGACCTTTTGTGCGTCGAGATCGAAGACTTTTAGCGCCGTTCCGGTGGTCGCAAGACGCGCGCCGATGGCGCCGCCCATGGCGCCAGCGCCGACAAGACCGATGTGACCTGTCATGAAGTCCTCCTCAGGCAGTCTTAGAGCGACGCGGTGATGCCGCCATCGACGTAAAGCGTGTGGCCATTGACGAAGCTCGAGGCCGGCGAGGCGAGGAAAATGCAGGCGCCGACCAGTTCCTCGACATCGCCCCAACGACCGGCAGGGGTGCGCTTCTCGAGCCAGGCGGAAAAATCCTTATCGGCGACAAGCGCGGCATTGAGCGGCGTATCGAAATAGCCCGGCGCGATGGCGTTGCACTGAAGACCATATTTGGCCCAGTCGGTGCACATGCCCTTGGTGAGATTGCCGACGGCGCCCTTGGTGGCCGTGTAGGGCGCGATCGAGGGGCGCGCGAGAGCGGTCTGGACGCTGGCGATATTGATAATCTTGCCGGCGCGGCGGGTGATCATGTGGCGGGCGCAGGCCTGGCCGACATTGAAGACGCTGGCGACATTGGTCTGGAGAAGGCGCGTAAAAGCGTCGGCGGGAAAATCTTCGAGCGGGGCGCGAAACTGCATGCCGGCATTGTTGACGAGGATATCGATGGCGCCGGTTTGAGCCTCGAAGGCATCGACGGCAGCGCGGGCCGCGGCGTGATCGGTGACGTCGAAGGCGAGCGTCGCGGCGCCGGGAATTTGCAGGGCGGCTTCGGCGAGCTTGGCCTCGTCGCGCCCATTGAGGACGACGCTGGCGCCGGCTTCGGCAAGACCCTTGGCGAGCGCGAGACCGATGCCTTGCGACGATCCCGTCACCAGGGCGCGGCGGCCGGTGAGATCAAAAATCTGCATGGGTCACTCCTTCAAGAAACCGGCTCGACAAATGTGCCTGCCTCTGTTTTGTTATCGATAACATTTTCTGTCAAGACGTAAAGCCTGCTTCTCATGACCAAGCCGCATATCCTGCAAATGGGGCCTTATCCCGAATGGGATCAGGTGCCGCTCGACGCCGCCTTCACCGTTCACCGCTATTTTGAAGCGGCGGACAAGCCGGCCCTTCTCGCGGCGGTCGGCAAGGACATTCGCGGCATCGCGACGCGCGGCGAGCTTGGTGCCAGTGCCGACATCATCGCGGCTTTGCCCAATCTCGAAGTGATCAGCGTCTATGGCGTAGGCTATGACGCGGTCGATCTCAATGCCTGCCGGGCGCGCGGCATCCGCGTCAGCAATACGCCCGATGTCCTGACCAAGGACGTCGCCGATCTCGGCGTTGCGATGATGCTGGCGCTCTCGCGCGGCATGATCGGTGCCGAGACCTGGGTGCGGGATGGGTCATGGGCGCAAAAGGGGCTTTATCCGCTCAAGAGCCGAGTTTGGGGTAAGAGGGCCGGCGTGCTCGGCCTTGGCCGCATCGGCTTTGAAGTGGCCAAGCGTCTGCAGGGTTTTGATCTCGATATCGCCTATTGCAATCCGACGCCCAAGGACAGCGCACCGGGCCACTGGCGTTACGTCGCCAATCCCGTCAGCCTTGCTGCCGAGGTGGATTTCCTCTTCGTCACCCTCGCTGCCTCGGCTGCGACGCGGCACATCGTGGGGAAAGATGTCATCGCGGCGCTTGGCCCCGAAGGCATGCTGATCAATATTTCACGCGCGTCCAATATCGACGAGGACGCGCTGCTGACGGCGCTTGAGACCAAGGCGCTCGGCTCGGCGGCGCTCGATGTGTTCGAAGGCGAACCGAAACTCAATCCGCGGTTCCTCGCTCTCGACAATGTGCTGCTGCAGCCGCACCATGCCTCGGGTACGGTCGAAACGCGCAAGGCCATGGGCCAATTGCTGCGCGACAATCTCACCGCCCACTTTGCGGGCCGCAACCTTCTCACACCGGTGCTCTGATGAAAGCCATTGTCATTCATGCCGCCAAGGATCTGCGCGTCGAAGATCGTCCGGTGGAAAAGCCCGGCCCCGGCGAGGTTTCGCTGCGGCTGGCGACCGGCGGGGTCTGCGGTTCGGACCTGCACTATTACAATCATGGCGGCTTCGGCACGGTAAAACTGCGCGAGCCGATGGTGCTCGGCCATGAGGTCTCGGCCTTTGTCGAAGAGCTTGGCGAGGGTGTCACGGGGCTTGAGCGTGGGCAGTTGGTGGCCGTGTCGCCATCCCGGCCCTGCGGCCATTGCCGCTATTGCCAGGAGGGCCTGCAGAACCAGTGCCTCAATATGCGGTTCTATGGTTCCGCCATGCCCTTCCCCCACATCCAAGGCGCGTTTCGCGAACAATTGGTGGCGCTGGCGAGCCAGTGCGTCGTCGCGGATGGGTTGAGCGCCGGTGAGGCCGCCATGGCTGAACCGCTGGCGGTGACGCTGCATGCGACACGCCGCGCGGGACAGTTGTTCGGCAAGCGGGTGCTGGTGACCGGTTGCGGCCCCATTGGCGTGCTGTCGATCCTCGCGGCACGCCGCGCCGGTGCAGCCGAGATCGTCGCGACCGATCTGTCGGATTTCACCCTCGCCATTGCCAAGGCAGCGGGCGCTGATCGCGTCATCAACACGGCCAAGGACACTGAGGGGCTTTCGCCCTATGGTGCCGACAAGGGCTATTTTGACGTGCTCTACGAATGCTCCGGCGCGGCCCCTGCCCTCGCCTCGGGCATTGCCGCGCTTCAGCCGCGTGGGATCATCCTTCAACTGGGTCTGGGTGGCGACATGACCATCCCCATGCAGATGTTGACCTCCAAGGAACTGGACCTGCGCGGCTCCTTCCGCTTCCACGAGGAATTTGCCATCGGTGTCGAGCTGATGCGGAAAAAGTTGATCGACGTGAAGCCTTTGATCACCCATTCGGTGCCGCTCGCTGAAGCCGAGTCGGCGTTCAAGCTGGCCTCCGATCGGTCCTCGGCCATGAAGGCGCAGATCACCTTCGCGAGTGCGTAATCAATCCTCGGGCAGTTCGACCGTGGCGGTGCGCCCCGGTCGGAACACCCGGACGAATTCCTGCACGATGATGCGCTCGGCTTCCGAGAGTTCGCGGTCGGCCGAGAAGATGACTGATAGCGCGCCAGAGAGCTCCTCGTGACGGATCGGCACGGCGATCAAATTGCCGGCCTCGATATCGGCTCGCACGGATGATGGCGGCAGAATGGTGCAAAGTGGCGCCTGACGGACCATGGCGATGGCCAGTGCCAACGAGCCGACTTCGACCACCGTCTTTAGACGCAGGCCGCGTTCACGGGCGGCATCGGCAAAACTCTGGTGAATGCTGAGATGCTGGCGGCCGAGAACGAGCGGCAGCGCCACCGTTTCCTCGATCCCCAATTCCTTGCGACCGCCGAAACTGATCGCGGGATTGCCGATGACGCAGAGGGACTCTGTTGGCCCCAGACGAATACGCGCAACCTGCGCCTGCACCATGCCAACCAGCGCCAGGTTGAGATCGCCCGAACGCACATGCTCGTGGAGCATCGTGTTGGAGCTTTCAACGATCTGCAACTGCCAGTCCGGGTGGCGCGCATGGATGCGCGTCATCACATGAGCGATCTTTTCGGTGAGAACGCTGTCGTGGCCGGAGCTCGGCAAGGTGCCGATGGTGACGCGGGCTTGGGAATGGGCGGCAATGTCATGGGCCTTGCGGACGATCCAATCCTGCCGCTCTTCGATGACGACGGTCTGCGCCCGCACGTCCTCGCCGCGCGGGGAAAGGCTCGTCCCCTCCTCCGTACGCTGAAGCAATGGTGCGCCAATGGCCTCTTCCATTTGGGAAATGTGCTTAGAGGCTGACGACTGCGCCGTATTGGCGACGCGCGCCGCGGCGGAAATGCTGCCCGTCTGGGCGACGAGATTGAAGAAATGGATCTGGCGCGTGGTTAGGCGCGGCGTGAAGACCGCGCTATTTTCTGCGGCGAGGTTGCGCCGCATGGCTTCGAGGAATGCCTTGCCGTAGGCCCCGGCAGCCCCGCCGGTTTCGCCATAAATCGAGGAAACGAAACCCGGGGCGAAGGGGGCTTCCTCGTGACGGGCGAGGCCGAGCCGGCGCGGCATGAGATTGGCGGGCATGAGTAGCCGCGTCTGCGGCTGGTCGCGCAGAATGGCCGAGACCTGGGCGGGCTCTTCGTCCCGATAGCGCAGGCGATCGGCAAAGCCGTGTTCGGTGGCAAAGCGCGTCATGGCGTCGACGATCTCGCGCCGCATGCGGAGGAGCGTCACGCGTTCGTCGGGCTGGAAGGCGTCGACCCGACTGCCTTTATTGCCGACGACAATCCAGGGATCGTCGTAGAGATGGACGGCTTTGGCACTCACCGTCGCAGCGGTGCCGTAAAAGATGCGGAGCTGGCCGGATTTGTCGGGCAAGCGCTCGCTTTGGGCAAGACCGGTGGGATCGCCGATATCGTCGTCATCAAGGCCCGAAAAGTGCCAATCGACGAGCAATTCCGGCGCTGTCTCGATCATCTCCTGCGAGGTGCGCAGCAGAGCCTTCGAGACCCGACCGATGGCAAAATTCAGATCAAGATGAACCGATAGCTTGACCATGCGGCGGCCGCCCGCGAACCGGGCCTCGCGCGTGTGCTGCTCGAGATAAAGCAGGTGTGCGCCGGTGCGAAACAGCCAGAAGGCGGCCGGCAGGAGATCAAGCCCGGCGCCCCGACGCTCGAAGAGTTTGAGGCCAAGCCGTTCTTCGAGATTATGAAGGGCAATGCTGAGGGCGGATGGGGTCTGGCCGAGGTCTTTGGCTGCGTCGGCAAGACGGGGGGATTGGCAGGCGAGCACGAACTTTGACAATAGGGAAAGTTCGAAGCCAGCCTTATCCATAAGGGGCAGCATAGAGCCGGCCATGGTCGCACTCAAGCTAGCCTGAAGTCGAGTATGGGTAGCGAGGCCCGCGTCGAGCGCGGGCCTCAAGAGGGCTTAATTGAGCGCGCCGACGGCGCCTTCAGCAGCGGCGAGGACGCCGCCATCGGTGAGGAGCTTGATCATCGGGACGATCTGGTCCTGCATATAGCCATCCTGCTCCTGGAGCGGGACGACATCGGACACGGCGTCATAGATCGCCTGGGTGCCGGCGCCGAGGGCGAACTGCCCAAGCGCATCGCGCGTGAGGAAGATCGCCTTGGTGGCCAAGAGGCATTCGACGGCGACGATTTTCGGCATGTTGCTCAGGACCTGCTGGGCCTTGCGGCAGGACCAGGCGGCCATCGAGACGTGATCTTCCTGGCTCGACTTGGTCGGGATGGTGTCGGCCACCGATGGGAACGCGAGAGTCTTGTTCTCCGAGGCGACGGCGGCAGCGGCTGTCGACAGGATGCCATAGCCATAGTTGAGGCCGATGGGGCGGCCGGCCAGGTTGGGCGGCAGGCCATAGTTCAGCGTCGTGTCGCAGAGCGCAAAGAGGCGGCGCTCTGAGATGTTGCCGATTTCGATCAGCGCGATGGCGAGGATATCCATGGCAAAGGCGATGGGTTCGCAGTGGAAATTGCCGCCCGAGAGGAATTCAAGCGCGCCTGCTTCATTCCAGAACACCAGCGGATTGTCGGTCGCGGCATTGAGTTCGCGCGTCATCAGCGTCTTGGCGTGTTCGAGCTGGTCGCGACAGGAGCCATGGACCTGCGGCAGGCAGCGGAAGGAATACTGATCCTGCACGCGGGCATGGTGGACGGGATGGAGGATATCGTCTTCGAGGCGAACGGCGCGGGCGGATTCCGAGGTGCGGCGCGAGCCCTTGATCATGCGGCGCACGTTTTCGGCGGCGTTGATCTGGCCCGGTTGCTTGCGCACTTCGTGAATTCGCGCGTCGAACGCGGCCTGTTCGCCGCGGATGGCTTCAAGGCTGAGCGAACCGATGGCGTCCACCGTCTTCATCAACTGCTCGGCATCCCAGATGGTCAGCGAGCCCATGCCGGCGCAGAGGCTGTTGCCATTGATGAGCGCGAGGCAATCCTTGGCCTTAAGATCGAATTTGGTCGGCGAAATGCCGGCCAGTTCGAGGGCCTTGGGGGCGGACATGCGCTCGCCCTTATAATAGGCCTCGGCCTTTTCGTAACCGATCAACACCGAAACCATATGGGCGAGCGGAGCAAGGTCGCCCGAGGCGCCGACAGATCCCTGAATCGGAACAACGGGATGCACGCCGGCATTCAACATGTTGACGAGGCGATCGACGACTTCGATGCGGAGGCCCGAAACGCCGACGCAGAAGGCGTTGATGCGGACGGCCATCATGGCGCGCACGATTTCTTCGGAGGCCGGATCGCCCATGCCCGAGCAGTGCGAGAGCACGATATTGAGCTGGAACTGCTCGTTATCGGCCTGGTTGATCTTGTAATCCTTGAGCTTGCCGACGCCGGTGTTGAAGCCATAGGTCGCCGGGGCATTTTCGGTGAGCCAGTTTTCCTCGATATAGGCGCGCTTCTTGACGATCTCGGCGCGGGCCTCGGGGGCCAGCTCGACCTTGACGCCTTCGCGTGCGATGCGGACGACCTGCTCGATGGTGAGGCTGTTGCCGTCGAGGATGATACTGCTCATTCTTCTATTCCTAGGTGGGGGCGCTGTTGCGCCAATGGTCAGGCCGCGGGGGCACGGGGCTTTTGATCGAGGGTTGAAAGGGTCAGCGCCAGAACGTCGGCGGCTCGGGCGATGGCTTCGGTGTCGGTCCACTCTTCGGGGGCATGGCTGATGCCGCCCTTGGAGGGCACGAAAATCATGGCGGCGGGGGCAATGCGCGCGACAAAGGCCGCGTCATGGCCGGCGCCGGACGCGAGCGAGCGCGTCGCGAGGCCATGGACTTCGGCGGCTTCGCGAATGATGCCCTGGAGGCGCTGATCGCATAGGACTGCGAAAGTGCGGCTCAGGCGCTCGGTGGCGGCGACACGGCAGCCTTCGGCTGTGGTAGCGTTCTGAGCCAGAGTGTCGATGGCAGCGAGATAATCGTCCATGGCCGCATCGTTCTCGGCGCGGATGTCGACGATCGCTTCGGCGGCCCCGGGCACAACATTGGCGCCATTGGGCTCGAACTTGATGACGCCGACGGTGGCGGTGAAATGGCCCCTGCCCTTTTCGGCCTCGACGCGGGCGGCATCTCGAAGTGAGAGAAGGAGGCGCGACATGGCCATGCCGGCATCGGCGCGCATATTCATCGGCACGGTGCCGGCGTGACCGGCTTCGCCTTCAAGGCGAATGCGGACGCGGGCGATGCCGGCGATGCCGCTGACGACGCCGAGGGGGATGGCCTCGGCTTCAAGGACGGGGCCCTGCTCGATGTGGATCTCGACGAAAGCGGCGACATCGGAATGAAGCTTGTCGCCGAGGCGCGAGGGGTTGCCGCCCATGCAGGTGATGGCGGTATCGAGCCGCTCCTGGTCTGGACCAACCATGGCGAGGTGGTCCAGCGTCAGCGCGCCGACCATGCCGCGGCTACCGATGCAGGAAAGGCCCCATTCGCTTGGTTCTTCGGCAAGGAAATCGACGAGGTCGATCGGATGTTTTGGCGTGTAGCGGGCGTCGCGCAGAGCGCGGATGGCGGCAAGGCCGGAGAGAATGCCGGCAATGCCGTCGAAACGGCCGCCGCTCGGCACGGTGTCGCTGTGCGAGCCGGTCATCAAGGCGGGGGCGGACGCATCCGTGCCCTGCCAGCGGCCGATGAGATTGCCGGCGGCGTCGATACGGGTGGACAGGCCCTCTTCGGCGAAGCGCTTGGCGAGATAGTCGCGTCCCTTCAGGAACATCGGCGTGAAGGATCGCCGAGTCCAGGGTTTGCCGGGCTCGGTGAGCGCCGCCAGCGCGTCGAGATCGCGCTGGAGCTGCTCGCGATCCACCTTGATCGGGGTGTTGGTGCCAGGGATGTTCATGCGGCGATTGCCGGGGTGACGCGGTTGGGCTTGATGAAGCGGCCATTGCCGGGCTGCGCCAGGACGTTGGTGCCGTCGAAGACAAGATCGCCGCGGAGGAAGGTGGCGACCGGGGCGTGGCGAATGAGGCGGCCTTCATAGGGGCTCCAGCCGACGACGTTGTGGCCGCTGGCGGAGGGGTCGTAGTAGCGCGGGCGTTCGGTGAAGACGGCAAAGTCAGCGTCGAGCCCGAGGCCAAAGCCACCCTTTTGGTCCGCAATGCGGAAGAGGCGCGCCGGGTTGGATGCCAGCAGTTTTGCCGCGTGGGTCAGCGGCAGGTTGCGATCGGTGAGACCGTCGAGGAGAAGACTGGGGAGCACTTCCAGGCTCGGCATGCCCGAGGCGTTTTCGAGCATGACCGCGGACGACTTGCGTTCAAGGCCCCAGGAAACGTGGTCGGTCGAGACGATGGTGATATGGCCTGCGGCGAGATGCTGCCAGAGCTTTTCGCGTTCGGCGGCGGATCGGATCGGCGGATTGCATTTGGCGCGGCCGAGCATGCGCGACACATCTTCTTCCTCGCTACAGACGAGATAGTGGATACAGGCTTCGATGGTCGCGTCGACGCCCTGAGCGCGATAGGCCTGGGCAATGTCGTAACCGCGGCCGACGGAGCAGTGAACGATGTGGGCAGAGGCGCCAGTTGCCTGGGCGATTTCGTAGACTTCGGCGATGGCCAGAGTTTCGGCGATCGGCGGGCGGGATTCGCCATGGGTGCGGTAGTCCGTGCGGCCTGTTGCCTTGATGGCCTCGCTCCAGACCTGAACGCACTCATCGTTCTCGTTGTGCACGCCGGCGATCAGGCCGGTCTTGGCGACTTCGGTGAAGGCCGCATGCAGAAGCGGCGTCGGGATGCGCGGAAAACGAGTTGAATCGGTGTTGAAGGTCGAGAACTTGAAGGAGGCGGCGCCCGCTTCGGCCATTTCGGCGATATGGATCGGGCCATGCGCCGGATTGATCGTGCCATAGAGCGCGAAATCGACACGGGCCTGTTCGCCGGCACTGCGGGCCTTTTCGCGGATCATGTCGCCAGTCGAAATCAAGAGGCCGGCGTCATAGGGCATATCGACGATGGTGGTGACGCCGCCGGCAGCGGCCGAGCGCGTCGACCAGATGAAATCTTCCTGGTCCTTTTGCGAGCGCGAATGGACCTGGCCGTCGATGACGCCAGGAAGGACGATGGCGTCGCCGAAATTGTGGACATCTTTTGCCGCGGGCGCCGTGCCCGAGCCGAGCATCGCGATCTTGCCATCGCGCACGGCGGCAAAGCCGCGCTCGACGATGCCGTCTTCGCCGACGAACCGGCCCTGGATGACTGTATCGAAATCACTCATGATTATGCTCCGTTCAATCCAGCGCCACGACCGGCGCAACCTGCGCATCATAGGCGATATCAAAGGTCTGCAAGAACTGCGTGGCAATGTCTGTGGGCACGCCGCGCAGTGCGAGGTACTGGCTGGCTGCAACGCCGCCTTCCCCACCTGCCGGCGGGAAGGCTTCGGCGAGCCGCTGGACATGCAGACGCTCGGCTTCAAGTTCAAGGCGTTTGATATCGTCGCGTAGCGCCTGTTCGGATGGCGCGGTGAAGCGCCCCTTCATGGCCTGGCGGGCGCGGCGGAGCGGTTCGATGGCGGCAGCGCGCCAGTCTTCGCTCTCGATCACCAGCGCATCGAGATTTTCGGCAGCAATGCCGTGGCCGACCCGATCGGCAATGCACAGCACCAAGAGCAGCGGCACATCGACATTGTACCGCTCCTGCAGGTCGAGGCAGGCACGGCCAAGCGCGGCGTCGCGATAGGCGGCGCACATATCGGGCCAGACGCGCTGGAGAAAGCCGGGATTGCTCATCGTCTTGCCCTCACGCCGCCATGCCGGGCGCTGGCTCATCATGGTGATGATGGCAGGCGACCATCTGGCCACCTGGCGCGGTCTGCAAGGTTGGGACGACTTGGGCACAGATGTCGGTGGCGCGCGGGCATCGGCTGCGGAAGGCGCAGCCACCTTGGGGCCGATTGCGCGAGGGCATCACGGTGCGCTTGCCATCGGGCTCGATCTTTCGCGTGGCATCGACCACGGGCACGGCTTCGAGCAGCGTGCGGGTATAGGGATGCGCCGGTCGGGTGTAGATCTGCGGCCCCGTGCCGATCTCGACAATGCGGCCCATGTAAAGCACGGCCACGCGATCGCTGACATTTTTGACGACCGCGAGATCGTGCGAAATGAAGATCAGCGCGAGATTACGGTTTTCGCGGATGTCCTGCAGCAGGTTGATGACCTGCGCCTGCACCGAGACGTCGAGCGAGGCGACCGGTTCGTCACAAACGATGAGTTCAGGCTCGACGGCGAGCGAGCGGGCAATGGCGATGCGCTGGCACTGGCCGCCGGAAAACTGATGCGGCTTGCGCCCGGCAACGAGGTCGATATCGAAGCCGACATCGGCGAGAGCGGACTGCACGCGGGTCTTGCGTTCGCTGGCGGGCTTGCCCTGGATGACGAGGCCCTCGGCGACGATGTCTTCGACATTGCGGCGCGGATTGAAGGACGAGAGAGGGTCCTGGAAAATCATCTGCAGGCGATTGCGCATGCGGCGCATGTCTTCGCTTGGCAGGGTGATGAGGTCCTGGCCCTTGTAGCGCACCGAACCCTTGGCCGTCGTATTGGCATTGGGCAGGAGGCGCAGGAGCGCGCGGCCGATGGTGGTCTTACCGCTGCCGCTTTCGCCGACGAGGCCCAAGGTTTCCCCTGCCCCGACGGTGAAGGAGACGTCATCGACCGCCGTCATTTCCTTGCCGGCGCGGGTGAAGCTGACCGAGAGGTTCTGGACCTCGAGAATGGCGTCACTGGACATGGGCAACCTCCTGCGGCGCCTGGCGCGGCAGTTCAGCCAGCGGGAAATGGCAGGCAAAGCGATGGTCGGGGTGAATGCCGGCCGACATCGGCGGCATCGCTTCATGGCAAATGGCCTGAGCCGACGGGCAGCGCGGCGCGAAGGGGCAACCGGCAGGACGATTGGCTAGGTTCGGCGGCTGGCCGGGAATGGTGCGGAGCCGTGTGTGTGCCGGCTGGTCCATGGCGGGCATGGCCGAGAGCAATGCTTCGGTATAGCGATGGCGCGGATTGCGAAAAACTTCGGCGGTCGGGCCATACTCAACGACATTGCCGCCATAGAGCACGAGGATTTCGTCCGTCCGCCCGGCGACGACGCCGAGATTGTGCGACACGAGGATCATCGACATCTGCCGCTCGGCCTGGATGGTCTGGAGCAAATCCAGCACTTCCTTTTGCACGGTCACGTCGAGCGCCGTCGTCGCTTCGTCGGCGATGAGCAGATCAGGCTGGCAGATGAGCGCCGCCGCAATCATGATGCGCTGCTTCATGCCGCCCGAGAACTGGTGCGGATAATAATCGTAGCAATCCTCGGGGTCGGGAAGACCGACGAAGGATAGGAGTTCGATGGCGCGAGAGCGCGCTTCGACCTTGCTCAGGCCCATATGGATGCAGCCGGCTTCCTCGATCTGCCGCCCGATCTGGACGAAAGGATTGAGCGAGGTCATCGGGTTCTGGAAGACGATGCCGACCTTGCGGCCGATCAGCCGGGCACGATCTCGCGGCTTCAGCGCAAGCAGGTCCTGCCCTTCAAGTTCGATCCGGCCCATGGTCTTGAGGCCCTTGGGCGCGATGCCCATGATGGCCTTGACCAGCATGGACTTTCCGGCGCCGGATTCACCGACAATGCCCAGAGCGCGGCGGGGCGCGAGGGTGAAGTTGATGTCCTGAAGGATCTGCAAGGGACCGGAGACAGAGTCCATCTCACAGGTCATGGCGGCGCAGGAGAGGATCGGGCGAGGAGCTTCGGAATACATCTCAGCTCTCCCGTTCGCGGCTGTTGAGGCGTTGGGCGAGATAGTCGCCGATGGTGTTGAAGGCATAGACGGTCAAGACGATGGCGAGCACGGGTCCCACGATGAGAATGGGGAAGCGGCTCAAGAGATCGGTCGAGCTGGCGATCATTCCACCCCAGCTCGGTGCCGGCGCAGGAATGCCGTAGCCAAGAAAGCTCAGCGAGCCCTCTGTGATGATGAGGCCAGCCATCAGCGTCGGCATGACGGCGGTCAGGGCCGGAATGAGATTGGGCAGGATTTCCTTGAGGAGGATGCGGCCATCGGTGGCGCCCATGGCGCGGGCGGCCAGCACATAGTCGCGGTTGGACTGCGAAATGACGCCGGCTTTGGCAACGCGGGCATAGGTGCCGATATCAAAAATGCCGAGGACGACGATGATGGTGACGACGGACGGACCAGTGACCGCGACGAAGGCGAGCACGACCAGCGTCGAGGGCATGGCGGCAAGCGCATTGGCGAAGAGATCGACACCGCGCTCGAATATGCCGCGATAGTAGCCGGCGAGCATGCCGAGGAGGAGCCCGGCGACGAGGGCGATTGTCGTCGAAATGGCGACGATCATCATCGAGGTCCGCGCGCCATAGAGCACGCGCGAGAAAATGCTGCGGCCGATATCGTCGGTGCCAAGGAGGCCATTGAGCGACCATTCCGGCAGAGCCGAGAAATCGCCATAGGGCAGTTTCGGGCTGACAAGACCGGGGATGAAATCGACGAAGAGCGCGATCAGCACCAGCAGGACGAGAAAGATCGCCGCCAGCATTTCAAAGGGCGAGGCGCCGGGGAGTTTGAGGCGGCTCGACCAGGGCATGGCGTGGCGCACGATCTCGCCGAGCTTGGCATCGGGGCCAAGCTTGAAGACGGGGGAATTGCCGATATCGGTCATGATACTTTCACCCGTGGGTCGATGAGCGCATAGCCGAGATCGACCAGCATGAAGACGATGACGAAGATGACGACGGTGAGCGATAGGATAGCCTGGACGAGCGGAATATCGTGGCTCTTGACGGCGCTCAGGATGGTCCAGCCGATGCCGGGCACGGCGAAATAGCTTTCGACGACGAAGGAGCCGGCGAGCATATAGGTCAGCGACAGGCCCATGACCGTCAGGATCTGCGGCATGGCGGGGCGCAGGGCATGATGGAAGAGAATGTAGCCGAGCGGCAGGCCCTTGGCGCGGGCGACGGCGATATAATCTTCCTGCAGCGTCGTGACGAATTCGTTGCGCGCCACGCGGTAGAGATAGGCCGTCTGGTGCATGCTGAGGCAAAGAACGGGCAGCGCTACATACCAGAGATTGGCCACCGGATTTTCGGTGAACTTGGCCCAGCCCGTCGCCGGGAACCAGCGCAGCACCATGGCAAAGAGATAAGAGAACAAGACCACGATGACGAAGGTCGGCACGGCGAGGAGCACCGTCGAGATCGAACGCATGACCTTGTCGGCGAGCTTATTGGGATGGCTCGCGGTGTACATGGCAATCGGAATGCCGAGGAGCGACACGGCCATGGCAAGGAAGGCGATCTCGAAGGTTACGGCAGCGCGTTCGAGAACGACGCCGAGAATGGGTTGTTGGCTGAAGAGCGTCACCCCGAGATCACCGCGGAGGAGATCCCCGAGCCAGCTGAGATAGCGCTGCCAGAGCGGCAGGTCATAGCCATATTGGGCATTGAGCGCCGCGATCTGCTCTGGCGTTGCGTAATCGCCAAGGATCAGCTGCGCAGCCGAGCCGGGCGCCAGGCTTGAAAGGGCAGTGGCGCTAAAAGTCACCAGCAGGAAGACGAGAACCCCGGTGATCAATCGCGTCGATATGGCCCGAAAATAGGGCATTGCGCTATTCAGCACGTCAGTTCCCTTTCCTGTTCCGGCGGCGAGTTTTGACACCCACCGCCACCTTTGCGTTCACCTTCAATGGCGCGCTCAGATGCGCTTCCACTCTTCTTCCGCGTCCATCCAGCCGATGTCGCGTTCGAGCAGGTTCCGCTGCTCTTCCTTGGTGTAGCCACCCATGTCGTGCTCATCGGAATAGCGGGTGCTCTGCTCGGCAAAGACGCGCTTACCGAAATCCATCATTCCGTACATCGAGCCTTTTTCGAGGTAGTGCATGGTGACGAGGTTGAAGCCGAGGGCGCCGATATCTTCGAGTTCGACGAAGGGCTTGCCATTGACCCAGGCGATGTCGCCAAACATCTTCCAGCCCGGCAGCGCCGCGTTGACCTTCTTGCACTCTTCGAGGGTGCGCAGACCATGGACATAGGTCATTTCAGCGCCGAGATCCTCGGCCTTGACGCAGCGCTCGATGGCGTCGTCGAGGCCCTTTTCGAGCTTGGACTCGGTGCGGGCGATGACGACACAATCGGTGTCGGCGCAGGCGTCGAGTGCGGCCTTGATCTTGGCCAGCCAGAGTTCCTGGGAAATCACCGGATGCTCGATATTGCCATCGAGCTTGCCTTCGAGCGTCGCCTTTTCCATGGCGCGGCCGAAGCGGGCATAGCCGCGTTCGTTGGGCGTATCTTCGAGGAGAATCGCGGCAGCGCCGGCCTTGGCGAGGCGGCGGCAGGTGCGATAGGCCTGGGCCACGTCACCGAAGCAATCGTCGGCGTCGATGATCAGCGGCAGCGGGGAGTAATCGGAAATGCGGTCGGTGGCCCAAACCAGCTCTTCCTGATTATGCAGGCCCATATCCGGCACGCCCGACATCGAAAAGCCGAGCGAGGCGCCCGAGAGCAGAATGGCTTCGAAACCAGCCATTTCCGCTGCCTTGGCCGAGTAGCAATCCCACACGCAAGGGGTGAAGACCTGCTTCTCGCCAAAGAGCTGGCGGAAGGTTTTTCTGGGGCGTTTGTCGAACATGAGATGACCTTCAGGTGTCATTGGATGGACGCCGTCGGCATCCGTTTTATGGGACGGTGCCGCGGGGAGGCGCGGCACCGTTTGCTCCGTCACGAGGGAAGAACGGAGCGGTGTGGGCTAGAGCTTATTTTGCAGCGCAGGCGTCTTCACAGACGTAGAGATACTGCTTCTGCAAGATGCCGCCATTGGAGGGCACGATGCCGCCAGTGTTGTCGCGGAGCAGCAGGAAGCGCGTCTCCGAGCCAAAGATGTAGAGCGGCAGGTCCTCGGCAATGACCTTCTGCACGTCGAGATAGGCAGCCTTGACCTGAGCCTGATCCATGGTCGCATTGGCGGCATTGAGATAGCCGTCCATGGCTTCGCTCGAATACTGGCCCCAGTTGTCGACGCCACCGGTCTTGAGAAGGTTCGAGATGATCGGCTCGGCGCCATTGGCCACGAGCACGCCACCATCGACGCAGAGGTCGAAATTGACCTGGGTCTGGCACTGCGGCTTAAGCATGGCCTGGTCGACGAGTTCGAGCTCGACTTCGACGTTTTCGTAGGCCGACAGCACCTGCTGCAAGTACGAAGCGAGACGCTTGAGGTCCGAGTTCGAATAGGTGACGAGCTTCATCTTGAACGGCTTGCCGTCGGCAGCCAGTTCGTTGAAGAGCTCCTGCGCCTTTTCCGGGTCGTAGGTCGGCAGAGTGTATTCGGTCTGATAGTAAGGCGAGGCTTCGGTGAAATAGTTGGTCGGGGTCACATAGCCATCGACCTGGGTATAGGCCTGCATCAGGCGGGCCGGATCGACCGCGTGGTAGAAGGCTTCACGCGCGCGGTGATCGGTGAAGCTGCCGGCGACCTGATTGAAATAGGCGCGATAAAGGCCCGGGATCGGGATTTCATGCGTCGTCACACCGGGTGCTTCGGCATTGGCGCCGAACTGGTAGGGATAGCCCGCCATCATCTGCGCGCCGCCCTGAACCACAGTCGAGATACGGCTGTTGGTTTCCGGGATGATCGCGAATTTCAGCGTGTCGAGATAGGGGCGCGGCTGGTCCCAATAGTCCGGATTGCGCTCGAACGAGAGCGAAATGCCCTGATCCCAGCTTTCAAAGAGGAAGGGGCCAGCGCCGACCGGCTTGATCGCGGCCTTATCCGAGCCGGCAGCTTCGAGCGCCGCGGGCGACGCAACGAAAGGCGCGGACTGGGCGACAGTCGAACCGAAATTGCGGTTCGGAGTCGGCAGGGTGATTTCGATGGTCAGGGGGTCGATGATCTTGACGCCGTCGATCCAGGACGAAACGAAGGGCTGGGCCGGTGCGAGCGTGTCGGGATTGGCGGCGCGCTTCCAGTTGTAGACCACGGCTTCGGCATCATAGGGATTGCCGTCGGTGAATTTCACGTTCGGACGCAGCTTGAGGGTCCAGACCTTGGCGTCGTCACTGGTCAGGCTCTCGGCCATGCCGCCCTGAACCTTGCCTTGGAGGTCGACATAGACCAGGAAGCCATACACGGAATCGAGCTGATCCATTGGGCCGCCCGGGAAGGTGCCCGAGGTGATGGCCGGATCCCAGCTCTTGATATCGGAGCCGGCGATGATGGTCATTTCACCGCCGCTCACGGCCTGCTCGTCGGCCTGAGCAAAGGCGTTGCTGGTCATGCCGGTCAAAACCGAGGTGCCGAGCAGAGCGAGTGCAAGCGCAGCGGCTCGGCCCATGCGGGCGGCGCGCGACTTGCTGGTAGTCGTCAGATTGTTCATGTGTTTCTCCATTTTTTGCGGCCTCCTTTCTCCAGAGGAAGCCCGTTCCCTTATTCATGCTGGCTGAGGCGGCCAGCGGACGCGTCCCTGACTAGCTCAGACCTCCTTCTTTCCATCGGCGCACACTGGGGTGGTCGAGATCGAACAGGTCCAGAGCGCGACCCACTGTCTGGCTCACCAGATCGTCGAGCGTCTTCGGACGGGTATAGAAGCTGGGCACGGGCGGCATGATAATCGCCCCGCTGCGCGTTGCCGTGTCCATCAACGCGATGTGACCGGCATGAAGCGGGGTCTCGCGCACCATCAGGACGAGCTTGCGACGCTCCTTGAGGCAAACGTCGGCGGCCCGCGAAATGAGATCGTCGGAATAGCAATGGGCTACTGCGCTCAGCGTCTTGATCGAGCACGGCGCGACCAGCATGCCTTCGCATTTGAACGAGCCGGAGGCCACCGCTGCCCCGATATCCTTATGCGGATAGGTGACATCGGCCAGAGCGCGAATTTCCTCGGCAGAGCCAACGACGCCCTCTTCCATGGCCGTGCGCACACCGGCGCTCGACATGATGAGATGGGTTTCGATGCCTTCGATTTCGCGCAGCATCTTGAGCGCCTGCACGCCGTAGCAAGCGCCGGAGGCTCCGGTAATCGCAACGATCATACGGCGCTTGTGCATGGCTCAGCGCCCCTTGGCCCGGGCGCGGGCCAGAACGGCACGCATACGGTCGTAAGAAGCTTCCGGCGGGAGGGCCTTGTCGAAGCCTTCCTTGCGGTCCGACTGTCGGATGGTCGCGTCATAACCGATCTTGGCGACCATGCCGCCCGATTCCTGCGGCTCGGAACGATCAGCGGGAAGGTCGGTGACGATCAATACGTCGCGCTCGGCGCGCATGCGGGTCGACTTGGCCAGCTCCACCGCCTCGGTGTCCCAGGGGTCCACATCGCTATCGACGATGGTGATGTTCTTGATGATGCTGACGGCACCCCAGCAGATCGCCATGGCGCGGCGGGCCTGGCCGGGACGCGGATTGTGGATTTGCACGACGACATTGTTGCGGCCCGAACCGGACGCCGTGACGGCGACTTCGCCGACATTGTGGATCGAGCGCGACAGCTGGGCCTTGAGGCTCGCTGCAATTGGGATGGCGCCGAGATAGATGTGTTCGGCGTGGTAGCCGGGTTCGATGACCTGGAACATGGCATCTTCCCGCCGCGTCATGCGGTGGAAGCTGGCGAGGACACCAACGCCATAATCCTCGTACATGCCATGATATTCCGAGACATAGCCCTCTTCGATGGGCTTATCCGCATGGATGAAGCCTTCCAGCACGATCTCGGCATCGGCCGGCACGAGGATGTCATTGGTGAGACACTTGGTGACGCGCACCGGCGCGCCGAGCAGTGCACCAGCACAATGCAGTTCATCGTCGCCAAGGCCAAGATAGAGGCAGGCGGCCAGCTGAATGGCGGGATGTGCACCGAGAACCACGGCGAAGGGCAAGGGCTTACCCATCGCCGCGGCCTTGCGCGCCATGATCGCGAGGTGATGGTTCGGCGCAATGCCGATCAGTGCCTCGGTGGGGCTAAGGATCTTGAGGCGCGCATAGGAGGCATTGCCAAGGCCGGTTTCGGGATCAACCGCAACCATCATGCCGGCGCTAATATAGGGGCCGGTTTCCTTGGCAAAGAATGTTGGAACAGGGAGGCGAGCAAGAACGCCATCGGCAAAATCGACCTGCTGGACAGGTGCGTTTTCGACGATCACTGGCGCAACCGGCTTCTTGACAGAAGCAAGCAGCGTTTCCTGGATTTGGTCAGGCTCGACGCCGAGGGCCAGCGCGATGCGCTTGCGATCAGAGAGCAGATTGCCGAATGCAGCGAGGTCCGAACCCTTGAGATTGCTGGCAATGACAGCATTGGTATCGTGGGTCAGCGACAGCAGTGCGGAAAGATCGAAATGCGGATCGACTTCTTCGCCGACCACCAACAGTTCGCCTTGTGCCTCGAGCTGGCGCAGCATCGGCCGGCAGGACTGGTCCTGCACATCGAGGCCGAACACCCTCTCGTTTTGAGGCGAAAGATCTGCCACCGCTGAAACACTAACCAAAACCACTACCCCGCCGCCCTCTGACTATTTGATGAGCATGGAGCGATCGGAGGGGCGTGAGTAGCCAGAGCTCCCTTAATTTAGGTATCGGAAATTTTTAATCTTAGTGCCATTATCCTCCCACGTGCGGTGAGCGGCAGATGCCATTGACGCTCAAGCGTTTAATATCTGCGCCATGTGAGCAGTGCTGTTCCGCGATACTCCCCAGCTCCGGAACGTTCGGGAGCAGGCCCTTACCACAGCCTTTCGGAACGCCGAACGAGGCGTCGCCCCGAACTAAGTCGCCGCCGCTTCCAGTTCTTTTTCGCTGGCGAGATAGCCAGCACGTTGCGCAATGATGGCGCAGACGAAGAGTTGGATTTGGTGGAACAGCATCAGCGGCAGGATGATCATGCTGACGGCTTGACCAGCGAACAGAATGTTGGCCATGGGGAGTCCGCTGGCGAGGCTCTTTTTGGAGCCGCAGAAGAGCAAGGTGATCCGATCGGCTGGAGTGAGCCCTGCTGCCCGCCCAGCCCACACCGTGGTTACCATGATGACCGCGAGCAGAATGACATCGGCCGCGATGATGATCGAAAGGCTCGCCAAACTTACTTCTTGCCAGATGCCGGCGATGACGCCGGCGCTGAAGGCTGAGTAGACGATGATGAGGATGGAGCCACGATCAACGACCTGCGTCAGAACGGAATGACGGCTGATGAAACCGCCGACCAAGGGGCGGAGTAGTTGGCCGAGGATAAAAGGCGCGAGGATTTGGAGGCCGATATCGAGGATGGATTTTAGCGAAATGCCATCGCCCGAAGAATGCAGTAGCACGGCCACCAGCGCCGGGGTGAGGAACACGCCGAGCACATTCGACATCGATGCCGCGCATACTGCCGCAGGGACGTTGCCGCGTGCGATCGACGTGAACGCGATCGATGACTGTACCGTGGACGGCAGTATGGAAAGATAGACGATGCCGATCGCCAGTTCTTCCTCGATCCATGGCGACAGGACAGCCGCTAGGGCCAATCCGCAAAGAGGAAACAGCACATAGGTGAAACCGAAGACCAGGCCTTGCAGGCGCCAGTTGGCGATGCCCGCCACGATGGCGCTGGTGTTGAGCTTGGCGCCATAGAGGAAAAACAGCAGCGCGACAGCGAAATAGGCGATCTGGTCGACGATATCTGCCCCGACGCCCGACGCGGGAAAAATGGTCGCGAGCGCTACAGTCCCGATCAGAAGGAAGAGATAATAATCGAGGCCGAAGCGTTTCAGGCGGTTAGCAAGGGACATTGGGACGTGCCAGATCGAGGAGATGGGGTTTGGTATAATGGATCGGCGCAATGATCCACAGCGCTCGGGCAGTTTTAGTCACGGGCAACCTTAGCGCGCTTCAAGCAGCCTAGCCGCTGATGTAGCGCCGCATGCAGTACATGAGCGTCGCTTTCTCGTCGCTCTCACGAACGCTGACGACACGTCCGAAGAGAACTCGGTGGGTTGCTTCGTCGACAAAACTAGTGAGTTCGCAGTCAAAGCTCACTGATGCGGTGGCGAGGACGGGGACTCCTGCAAAACCCTCGTGCCATTCGCCAAGGGCAAAGCGCTCCAAGCCCGGCATTCTGCCTCCAAAAAGTTCCGAGAGGTCTTCCTGGCCCGGCCTCAACGTATTGACGCAGAAGTGGCGGGCTTTCTCGAAGGCATGAAAACATGAGCTGGCACGATTGATGCAAACGAGCAGTGTCGGGGGTGTATCGCTGACACTGCACACGGCCGAGGCTGTAAAGCCATAACGTTTCTCAGCCAACGTCGTGGTGACGACATTGACGGACGTGCCGAGGCGCGACATGCCGTTGCGATAGGTGGCTTTGTCCACAGAGTTGGGGCGATGGTCCAAGACGTCCATATCGGCCTCTCAAGCATATTTTAGGGCGGAAGAACCGGAGCGGCGTTTGTCGTCGCTACTTTTGATCGGTTTGGCGGTGGCGAACCCAGCTGGCCACACGGGGTGACGACGGGTCAGTGCTTAAGTCGATAGCTCCTGGCGGACGATTGCAGCACCGGCACTCAGGGCCTGCAATTTTCCTGTAGCGATCTTTCGGGAAAGAGGCGCCATGCCGCAATTGGTGCTGGGATAGAGCTTGTCAGCGTCCACGAACTGCAAGGCCTTCCGCAGGGTCGCGGCGACTTCTTCCGGAGTTTCGATGGTGTTGGAGGCAACGTCGATCGCCCCGACCATGACCTTCTTGCCCCGAATGAGCTCGATCAGGTCCATGGGGACATGGGAATTATGGCACTCGAGCGAAATCAGATCGATGCTCGATTTCTGTAGCGTCGGCAGCGTCTTTTCATATTGCCGCCATTCGTCGCCGAGCGTCTTCTTCCAATCCGTGTTGGCCTTGATGCCATAGCCATAACAAATATGGACGGCAGTCTCGCACTTGAGGCCCTCGATCGCGCGCTCAAGCGTTGCTACGCCCCATTCGTTTACCTCGGCAAAGAAGACGTTGAAGGCCGGCTCGTCGAACTGGATGATATCGACGCCCGCAGCTTCAAGCTCCTTGGCTTCCTCGTTGAGGATTTTAGCGAACTCCCACGCGAGCTTTTCGCGGCTTTTGTAATGCGCATCGTAGAGCGTATCGATCATAGTCATTGGCCCCGGCAGGGCCCATTTGATCGGCTGCGTAGTCTGGCGACGCAGAAACTTGGCGTCTTCGACGAAAACCGGCTTCTGCCGCGAAACGGCGCCCACGACGGTGGGCACGCTCGCATCATAGCGATCGCGAATGCGCACGGTTTCGCGCTTTTCGAAATCGACGCCATCGAGATGCTCGATGAAGGTCGTGACGAAATGCTGGCGCGTTTGTTCGCCGTCGCTGACGATATCTATGCCTGCCTGTTGTTGATCTGCGAGGGAAAGGCGCAGCGCGTCCTGCTTGCCCTCGACGAGTTCTTCGCCGTCCAGTTTCCAGGGCGACCAGAGCTTTTCAGGCTGGGCCAACCAAGAGGGTTTGGGCAGGCTACCAGCCGTCGAGGTGGGGAGGAGTTTGTTCATGATGCTCGATCTTCTGTTCTTTTAACTGTTCAGGACGCGTAGCTGGCGGACCACTGGTCGAGCACGCTCTTATAGGGCTTGATAAAATGCTCTTCGGCGAACTTGCCCTGCTCGACGGCGAGGCGGCTACGTTCGTCGCGGTCATAGATCACCCGCGTCACGGAATAGTCCTGGTGCTTCAGGTCGGGCTGATAGAGAGCTCCGGCAGCCGAATTGGCGTTATAGATCTCGGGCCGGTAGATTTTCTGGAACGTCTCCATCGTGCTGATGGTGCTGATCAATTCCAGATTGGTGTAGTCACCCAAGAGATCGCCCACATGGTAGAACGCGAGCGGCGCCACGCTATCGGGCGGCATGAAGTAGCGAACCTTGAGCCCCATTTTGGCAAAATACTGGTCGGTCGACGAAAACTCGTCCTGGCGATACTCGACGCCCATAACCGGGTGCTGATTTTCGGTGCGGTGATAGACTTTGCTACTTGAGGCACTGATGCAGATCACCGGCGGCTTGCTGAAATTTGCGCGGTAGGTTTCAGAGTTCAGGAATGCCTTGAATAGCTTGCCATGCAGATCGCCGAAGCTCTCCGGAATTTTGAATTTAGCTTGCCCCTTATTGTGTTCGGGCAGCACGACGCTGAAATCGTAGTCGCGAACATAGGACGAGAAATTATTGCCGACGATTCCGTCGACGCGCTCATTCGTCCTCTTGTCCAGAATGGTCGACTTAAGGATTTCGATGAGGGGGAACGAGGCGCTCTTTCCATCGGCACCGATCGTCAACTCGACAGTGACGATGTCGAGGTCGACGGCGTAGCGGTCGGCTTTGGGGTTATCCCAGCGCGCCAAGGCGTTGAAGCGATTGTCGATCATCCTCAGCGCATTGCGCAGATTTTCCTGCCGGCGCTCGCCGCGAGCGAGATTGGCGAAGTTGGTGGTGACGCGCGTGTTTTCAGCGGGCTGATAGTCCTCGTTGAAAGCAACGGTCTTGATTGCGAAAGTCAGGTCTTTGGTCATGGAGCGGTCGCCGTCTCTTATCGGTCTTGATGTCAGTCAGCAGGGTTGAAAGTGGCGCATGACGCATCGCCAGCGCGCATCATCGGGACGTCGAGCAGACCTGGCATTCGTGGGTGGCACGCCAAACATGCCGGCGGATTTTGCATTTGAGACATGACAAGCCCCATTCTGTTGGGGGCAAGGCCAAGGCAAGCACATAGCGAAGCGGGCCGCGCTCGCGACCATCACTACGGCACACCAGGACACCCCGCCCGTGGACGTTATTTCGCCGAGGCAGGTCTCCTGGCTCGCGGGTCATCGCCGTTATCCGTCTTCCCAGGTCTGACCCCAGTGACATGTTGGACTTCGGCTCGCCGCTTACAGTTGCGGGGGCAGCTCCGGCATTCCCGACCTTTCGGGGCACCGGCTTCCCTCTTAGCTCCGGCACATCGCAAGCGGCGACCGGAGAACCTTGGCCTCTGCACTTTCCGGCAGAAGCCATCACGAGTCAATACCGTATAAAGATATCTTTATATCTTTAATTCATCAGGTGAGTGGTTTGAGGTTTGCAGAGCGTGGAGCAGCATGATGCGAGCCCCTTGCTCGCGTCTGGAGCTAAAGCTATCGCGCTAAAGAGATTTTGGTTGTGAAGTTAACAGCGACGGTCGCGCCGCTCGGTGCGCGACCAAGGCTAGTCTTCCGCTAGATCAAAGACGCCGCGGTGCCGGTGCGCCTGAAATCGGCCGATGCCATGAGACCGGCATCGCTGCGCCAGCACATCTGGAAGGAGCCCATATTCCAGTCCCATGCCGGCATGGGAGTGAGATGGAGGCCGAGGGCCGTGACGCCAAGGACGGCTTCCGGTGCCAATCGACTTTCGATCGTGAGCGCATAATTATCCTCGAGCGGCAGCATGCGCGGGGCATCAGACGCCGCATCGGGCGTCATGCCGAAGTCGAGAATATTGACGAGCATTTGCGCCACTGTCGCATAGACATTGCCCGGCGTGCCAAGCGCCAGCCAAGGCGCGCCATCCTTCATGACGAAGGTATTGCCCAAGATGTTGCGCATGCGGGCGCCCGGTGTCCGCCAATTAGAGAAGTGCGCGTTCATCGACGTCTGCTCGTGCGATCCCATCATGGCAACGCCGCCGACAGCCATGCCGGGGATGCCACCCGACTGCACCGTGTTCATCATCTGCAGCCAATTGCCTTCAGCATCGACGATCGAAATTTCACAGCTGCCGACCGGCGCCTTGGACTTGGCGCTGTTCCAACCGGACGCGGCAAAGGCGGCGGCGCCGGTGGTCAGCCGGACATGGTCGGTCAGATCGACCTTGGGCCGGCTGGCCTTGATCAGTTGGGCCAGGGAGCGGTGATAGGCCGGGTCCATGATGGCGGTGGCACCCTCGCCGAAATATTGAGGGTCGTGGAGGAAGCCGCAGGCCTGTTCGGCCAGACGGAGCGCGTGGCTCATATAGAAGAGATAGTCGGCGCCAAATGGCTCCATCTGGGCAATGCCCGCTTCCTCGAGCACGCCCAGCACCAGCGAGCAGAACACCGCCTGACGTTCGGGCGGGGCCAGACTGACAATCTCATTGCCGCGATGACTAAAACTCAATGGCTCCTGCCAGCGCGGCGGGTTGGCGGTCATATGGTCGAGCCGCACCGGCCAGCCGAGGGCGTTGCCGACCGCCACGAAATCACGCGCCCATTGGCCTTCGGTAAAATAGGTTGGGCCCTCCTCCGCTAAAGCCCGCAGCGTCTTTGCCAAAGAGGGATTGCGCGTGATGCTGCCGACGGGTGGCAGATAGCCATCAGGCATGAAGACGGCGCGGCCTTCTTCGAAATAGGTCGAAAAGGGAGCGGCGAAGACGTTGACGCCATATTCGAAGGAGGAAACCGGATGGCCCTCTTCAGCCCAGCGAATGGCATCCTGGCACAGTTCGGACCATGGCCGCGTGCCAAAGCGATCGTGCATGGCGCCAAGTCCGGGCATAAAACCGGGAATAGCCGCTTGCGGTCCCGGTGCGCCCTCCCGCGCCCAACCACCGACGCCGTTGATCGGCCGGAATGGCGCCAAGTCGTGCGGCAAGGTGCCGAGTGAATTCAACTGATAGGCGCGCTTGGTCTTGGCGTCCCAATAGAGAAACGAGACCATGCCGGCATGGCTGGTCAGGTGGGGCTCGACCGCTGCCTGCACCAGTGCTCCGGCAATGGCGGCATCGGCCGCATTGCCGCCACTAGCCAGGACTTTCATCACGGTTTCTGTGACGATCGGATTGCCGGTGCTCGCCACCGCCTTGCCGCGCGCCAGAGGCTTGGGGCCCTGGTCGACGATATAGCGGCTTTGCAGGTCAATCAGGCGTGCTTGATCCATCTGATGTCACCGTTTTTCTTCGAGCTAAAGATTATTCCTTCGGCTCCATGGCGTCGCGGAGACCATCGCCAAGGAAATTCACGGCCAGCACCGTGCAAAGGATCAACAGCCCCGGGGGAATGGCGAGCCAAGGCGCGACGCTGAGATAGGAACTGGCGCTGTTGAGCAGATTCCCCCACGTCGGTACCGGCGGCTGGATACCAAAGCCGAGAAAGCTCAGAGCCGATTCCAGCATGATGGCGCTGCCTACGGCCAGAGTCGCCGAAACAGTGATTGGGCCGATGGCATTGGGCAGGATATGGCGGAACATGAGGCGCGCGCCCCCTGCCCCCAAGGCGCGGGCCGCCTCGACGAATTCGCGCTCACGAAGCGCCAGAAACTGGCTCCGCACCAAACGCGCCGTACCCATCCAGATCAGCATGCCGACGATGGCGACAAGGAGAGGCGGACTGGGACGAAAGAGCCCGGACAGCAGCAGCACAAGCGGCAAAGTCGGGATCGACAACATCACGTCGGTCAGCCGCATCAAGAGCGCGTCGGTCCAGCCACGGTAAAAACCTGAGAGCGCGCCCACCAAAGTCCCGGCTATCGTCGCAATGATTGCGCCCGCAAGACCGACAGCGAGCGATACGCGACCGCCATAGATCAGCCGGGTCAGGGAGTCGCGACCAAGTTCGTCAGTCCCCAGCCAATGCTGCGCTGAAATCGGTCCGGGTGAACCAATCAGCATGAAATCCTGCCCATCGAAGGAATAGGGCGAGAAATAGGGGCCGATGATGATCGCGACGGCGAGAAGCAACAAGAACGTCAGACCAGCTACTGCCGGCTTGTGCTTGAAGAAACGCTTGATGACGCGACGGCCGTAGCTTTGCGGCGGCTGGACCTTGGCCAGCGGAATGGCAGTGTCAACCATAGCGGATCCTTGGGTCGAGCGATGCATAGGCGAGATCGGCGATGATGTTGGCGATGATGATGCCAAGCGAGCCCATCATCATCAGACCCATCAGCATCGGATAGTCGCGGCCATCCATGCTTTCCATGAAAAGACGCCCAATGCCGGGCCAGGCAAAGACGGTTTCTGTAATGACAGCACCAGAAATTACGGTCGCAAAATCCACCGCGATGACAGTGACGGCTGGGATCATGGCGTTTCGCAGGGCGTGAAGAATAACCACACCCCGCTCCGAGCGACCCTTGGCGTAAGCGGTACGGATATAATCCTGATTGAGCACGTCGATCATGCCGGACCGGATAAACCGGCTCCAGCTCGCGACAGTGGCGAGCGACAGGACTGCGGCGGGCATGACGATATGGCGCAGACGATCGAGAAAATCGCCGCCGCCGATGGATTTATAGCCAGCCGATGGCAGCCAACCCAGTTGCACGGAAAACAGCAATTGTAGCAGTAAGGCCAGCCAAAAGACGGGGATCGAGATACCGGCGAACGAGGCCAGCGTCAGGCTACTATCGAGCTTCGAGCCACGGCGCGAAGCGCTGATGATTCCAAGAGGAATAGCGATGATGAGGGAAATGATCAGCGCAAGGCCGCCCAGCTCAAGCGTTGGCCCGAGGCGCAAGACGATTTCGGTCAGCACCGGGCGACCAGTGCGGATGGAGTAACCCCAATCGCCGACCACCATGGACTTCAGCCAGAGGAGGTATTGAATCGGCACTGGTTGATCGAGACCATACGCGGCCGAGATCTGCGCCAGCGCTTCCTTACTGACGGCAGGGTTCTCGGTATACATATCGAGCGGACCGCCCGGCGCCAGATGGATAATGGCGAAAAGAATAACCGAAATACCCAGCAGCAGCGGGATGGCGCTCAGTAGACGGCGCAAGACGTAACCAAAACTCATGCCGCCTCCAGGCTCGCAAAAAGAAAATGCCCCCGGCCCGTTGCGGCCGGGGGCGTTCGTCCAGTGGAGATTACTCCATGTACCAGGCAGAGGTATCGACGAAGTTGGTCATGTTGGTTGGGTTCGGCACGAAGTTCTTGAGCTTTGTGGTCTTGGCGATCAAGGCCACGTTGTTGACCAGCGAGATGGTCGGCAGGTCTTCGGCCAGGATGGCTTGGAACTTCGAGGCTGCAACCTTGCGCTCAGCTGGGTCCAGCGTGTTCTCGAATTCGGCCATGGCTGCATCGAGCTCAGGGTTGGAATAGGACTGGCCATTGTTGGCGCCGCCCGTGCCCCAGAAGTCGTGGTAGACGGGGTTAGCCGAGGTGATCCAGCGACCATAGATCAGGTCGTAGCCGCCCTTGTAGCGGGCTTCGCGATAGGCAACGCCGGTTTGGTTGTTGGCGGTTGCCTCGATGCCGATGGCCTTGAGCTGGGCAATGATGACTTGCTGGGCGAGTTCGTCATCGGCGCGACCGGACTGCACCATGAACGCATAGGAGAGACGTTCGCCGTCCTTTTCACGGATGCCATCGCTGCCGGCGACATAACCGGATTCGTCGAGGAGCGCGTTGGCGGCGGCAACGTCATAGGCGAGGACCGGCGTGCTGTCGTCGTAGAAATCGAACACCGGTACGACAGGCGACTTGATAGCCTTGGGGAAACCACCCTGAGCGCGAATGATCACTTCGCGATCGATGGCCATGGCAATAGCCTTGCGCACGTTGAGATCGGCGAGCGAGGGGCGCTTGAAGTTGAAATCGAGGTGCTGCCAGCTTAGCTGCGGCCCCTGGACGATTTCGATGCCCTCGATGCCCTGAACCTGGCTCGCCTGGCTGTAGGGGGTCGAGACGACCATGGTCACTTCGCCCGACTTGAGCTGGGTGATCAGGGTATTGGTGTCGGGGATCATCTTGAAGATGATGGAGTCGAGGTAGGGCAGCTTGTCGCCGTTTTCAGCAGTGCGCCAGTAGTCGTCATTGCGCACGGTCTCGACATACTGGCCGCGCACGAATTCCTTGACCTTAAACGGTCCGGTGCCGACCGGGGTCTCATTATAGGACGAGGTATTGAGATCGGTGCCTTCGAGGAGGTGCTTTGGCATGATGCCGAAGGTGAACAGCGTCGCGGCAAAGGTCGGCGTGATCGTGTTGTAGTTGACGATGACCGTGTAGTCGTCGGGGATGTCGATGCTCTCGACTTCGGACGAACCATCCTTGGATTCGGCGATGAACGCTGGGTCCTTGACGGCCTCCCAGGTGTATTTCACGTCGGCAGAGGTGAAGGGTTCGCCATCATGCCACTTGACGCCTTCGCGCAGCTTGTAGGTGATCTGCATGGTCTTGCCGTCATCGGAGACGACAATGCCGCCATTTTCGAGCGATGGCACTTCGGTGGCGAGAACCGGCACATAGACCGCGTCCTTATCAGGCGCGATCAGGCCTTCGATGACGGCGGCCTGCGCATCGCCGAGGAAGCCGGTCGAATAGGGGTTCATCGTATCGATCTCATAGGTGAGACCGACGATCAGCGTGCCGCCTGGCGCCTGGGCCCAGGCTGGGAAAGCCCGCATGGTGGTGAGTACGGCGGTACCGGCAAGCATGCCCTGAAGCGCTGCACGGCGGGTCAGTTTGATTGTCATTGTCACGTCCTTCTACCTGATGCCCATGCGGGCGTTTGCCTTAGCCAGCTTCGGCCGGTCTTGTCGTCTAGTAGCCCAGCGTTCGATCCACGAGATGCGGCAGCTTCTCGCCGCGCTCGAACCGCCGGATATTTTCAGCCATTTCCGCCACGGCCGTATGCGCATGCGTCGGCGCTGCTACGTGCGGGGAAAGCAAGACTTTTGGGTGGCTCCACAGCGGATCTGCCGCCGGGAGAGGCTCGGTCCGGAAGACATCGAGGGCGGCACCGCTCACCTGTCCACGATCGAGCGCATCGATCAGATCGGCATCGACCACATGGCCACCGCGCGCGCCGTTGATGAAAAATGCGCCCTTGGCCAAGGCGTTCAGCACGGTCGCATCGACGACATTCGCCGTTTCGCTGGTCATAGGCAGGAGGTTGACGAGAATGTCAGCGCCCCTCACTGCATCCATGAGGGCCGGGCGGCCCGCAAAGCTGGTTGCGCCATCGATCGGGCGGCCAGATCGGCTCCAGACGCGCGTCTTGAAACCGAAGCGGACGAAATGGCTGGCAACCTGCGAGCCAAGGGCCCCTGCCCCGAGCACGGCGACGGTGCGCTCGCGCGCCAGCTTTTCCTGCTGCGGCGCCCATTCGCGCTTGGCCTGAAGGTCGGCGTAGATGGCGAGGTTGCGGTGCCAAGCGAGCGCGTGGGCCAGCACCCAATCCGACATGCCGTCAGCCAATCCATCATCAACCAGACGGACAATCGGCAAATGGTCCGGCACTTCGCCGCTTGCAAGCAGGTGTTCGATGCCGGCATTGAGACTTAGCACTAGCTCTAGCCCCGGAACTGCAGCGATAACACCCGGCGTCGGGCGGCCAACGACGATATAGGGCACAGGCGCATCCCCAGACTGGGGCTGCTGGGTGAACACTTCATGCTCTGGCAACTCGCTGCGAAACAGCTCGGCCATGTGCTCTGGATTGCTTCGTGCGGCGATAAATATACGTTTCATGACAAGCAGCATGGTGCGGCAGGAAGGCGTCATGCAATGCCCGAAAAAATCCGCTTTATGCGCACTTCAACTCATGCACTGGGCAAATCGTCCAAATGCACAAAAAATGCCCGCAATCGCGGTTTTATGAGCAATTGCGGGCATTGAGAGGTGGTTGTTACCGAAGTGCGCAGGACCGACGAAATGCTTGATCTATTCGCTCAGGTTAAGCTCGGCTGCTCTGATGCACGCCACGCGGTGACCGTTTTCGAGCGTTTCGAGTGGCGGGACCACTTCAGCGCAGGGCTCAATCGCATAGGGGCAGCGGGTGCGGAAAACGCAGCCGGAGGGTGGATTGACCGGGCTTGGGAGATCACCCTTGAGCGTGATGCGCTCGCGGCGGATCGTCGGGTCCGGCACGGGCGCGGCGTCGAGCAGAGCGCGGGTATAGGGGTGGCGCGGATTTGAATAGAGATCGGCGGCAGTGCCCATCTCCATGACCCTACCAAGATAGAGGACGATGACGCGGTCGCAGAGGAATTCGATGACCGAAAGATCGTGGCCGATGAAGAGGAGCGAGAGGCCAAGTTCGCGGCGGAGATCCTGCAGCAGGTTGATGATCTGGGCCTGGATCGAGACGTCGAGGGCCGAGACCGGCTCGTCGGCTACGATGAATTCGGGGTTGACGGCTAGCGCCCGGGCGATGCCGATGCGTTGGCGTTGCCCGCCGGAAAACTCATGCGGAAAACGTGCAGAAGCGCTGCGTGGTAGGCCAACTTTTTCGAGCAGATCTCCAATGCGCTGGTCGCGATCTTTCCGCGTACCAATCTTATGGAGAAGCAGCGCCTCACCCAGCGTTTGGCCGACGCTCATGCGTGGGTTGAGGCTGGCATAAGGGTCCTGAAAAATGATCTGCATCTTGCTGCGCAGGGCTTTTAGGTCGGGTGGCGAAAGCGTGGTGACTTCTTTCTCGCCCAGTTGCACCTTACCTGAGGTCGGTTCGACGAGGCGCAGGACGGCTCGGCCAATTGTGGTCTTGCCTGAGCCCGATTCGCCGACCAGGCCGACGACTTCGCCCTTGCCGACGGTGAAGGACACGCCATCAACTGCGCGGAGCGTGACACCCTCCTTGAAGAGCGTCTTGCCAATTGGGTAGTGGACTTTGAGATCTTCGACGACGAGGAGCGGCTCAGCCATGGACTTCGTTCCAGCGGATGCAGCGGGCCCGATGTTCGGGAACGACCGGCAGGAGGGCGGGCACCGCGGCGCGGCATTCGGGGATGACCCAGGCACAGCGCGGGTTGAAATCGCAGCCCTGCGGCGGGTTGCGCGGATCAACGACACTGCCCGGGATGGCGCGGAGGCGCAGCTCCTGGCCCGAGGCGCGGGCAGCGTGATCGACGACCGGCAGGCTATCGAGAAGGCCGCGCGTATAGGGGTGGCTTGGATGGGCGAAGAGCTCGCGCACCGGGGCCGCCTCGACGATGCGGCCGCCATACATGACGGCGACGCGATCGGCGACTTCGGCGACGACACCAAGATTGTGGGTGATGAACAGGATGCCCATGCCGATCTCACGCTGCAGGCGGCGCATGAGTTCAAGGATCTGCAACTGCACGGTCACGTCGAGGGCCGTGGTCGGCTCGTCGGCAATGAGCAGCGCGGGGTTGCAGGCCAGCGCCATGGCGATCATGACGCGCTGGCGCATGCCGCCCGACATCTGATGGGGATAGACATCGGCGCGGCGGGCTGGATCGGGGATTTCGACCAGAGCCAGCATTTCTACGGCGCGAGCCCAAGCCTGTTTTCGCGTCAGGTTCTGGTGAAGCCGTGCGGCTTCGGCAATCTGCGCACCGACCTTCTGTGTCGGATTGAGCGAGGTCATCGGCTCCTGAAAGATCATGCCGATTTCGTTGCCGCGAATGGCGCGCATGGCGTTTTCGGGCTGCTTGACGAGATCGACGATCTGGCCCGCGCGCGTGCGGAACAGCATTTCGCCGCCGGTGATGGCGCCGACGCCTTTTTGGATGAGGCGCATGACTGAAAGGCTGGTGACGGATTTGCCCGAGCCGCTTTCACCGACGAGGGCAACGGTCTCGCCCTGCCCGATGGTGAGGTCGACGCCTTTGACAGCGCGGACGACGCCGGTTTCGGTCGAGAACTCGGTGACGAGGCCGCGGATATCGAGCAGTGGAGTGGTCTGATCCGTCATGGGTTGAGGTGCCCTGCCCTTTCCATTTCCTCTGCTATCCACGCGAGCGGCATGTGACCGTAGCTCAGGAGGTGATCGTGGAAACCGAGCGTGTCGCCCTTCCAGCGCTGGCGCAAGCTTTTGATGCCTTCAACGCCGAGCCAATACATGAGGCGGGAGCCCGGCAGCATGGAATTGCGCACGACTTCACCCTCGACGCGGGCGGCGGCAAAGCCGGCCTCGCGGTAGAAGGCCATGGCTTCTTCAAGGGTCCAGTCGCCCAAGTGCAGCTTGATGTCGACGAGGACGCTCGCGGCATTGCGGCGCTCGAACTGTTTGAGGAGGAGGATTTCCTCGGGCGTATAGAAGCCCGGCGCTTCCATAAGGAGGTCTTCGACATAGCAGGCCCAGCCTTCGATGAGCGTGCCGGACCCGAGGAAGGCCAAGCCTAAAGCGCAATCGGTGCCGGCAATGCGGGCGAGGCGCGATTGGGCAGCCCGGGCGCGGGTGTTCTGGGTGTGATGGCCAACGTTGCCGTGGTGGACCGAATGGATGGTTTTGACCATGGCGGTATTGTTGCCACGGAGGAACGCTGCCTCATCTTCGCCGGGCGGGGTCACCCAATAAACGCTGCCGGCGCCGGGATTGAGGCCGGGGGGCGAGCGATAAAAGAGGAAATAGAGCGGCTGGCTGATCTTGCGGAAGCAAGGCGCCATCCAGCGATAGTCGAGATCGTATTCCTGCGCCGGGGTGACGAGTTCGGCGCCTTGAGCGACGGCCTGCACGTCCCAATCCATATAGCTGTCAAAGACCGCTTCGGGATCGGCGGGGTGGATGTCGGCGAGGCCGGCCAGAATCTGGTCGGCACTGCGGCTCGGGTCGATTGCCCTAGCCATCTCTGCCATCTCGTCGCCCATGCGCTTATAAGCCACTTCCGCCATCTCGATGGCTTCGCGCGGCGACATAGGGAGGCCGTGGATCTCGGCCATGAGCTGGCTGAGATAGGCTTCGCCACAGGCGGGATCGGCATCGGGCTGGGCGTCGAGCGCGGCGGCGAAGGCTTCGAAGGCGTCGGCGGCCTGGCGGGCGGGTTCAGCCCAATCGTCGGCGAATTCTTCGTGGAGCTTTATGTCACTGCGGAGGAAACCGGCCATGGCCGTGGCTTCCTTTTGCGCGCGCTTGACCCAGCCCTGCGGAGCCGGGACGCCATCAAGGCGCTCGGCGGCTGACCGCAGAAAACCAGCGAGACCATTGAGCCGCGCGATCAGCGCCGCGTGCCGGATCGGTTGGGACTGTGGCAGCAAAAGCGAAATAATCGAAAACGCCGCCTCGCCCGAATACCAAGCCGGATTGTGGAGCCGTGGCCGCGTTTCAGCCGACAGACGCTGCATACGCAGTTCGGCCAACATCATGCGCCGATCAAGCCGATCGCCAAGATTTTCAGGCAGTTCGCTGGCTTCAAGGCGCGTGAGAAGATCGTCGATTTCGGCGATCTCTTCGCTCAGCGTCTCCGGTCCGGCCGGCGGCAGCACGGCATCATGGGCCTTATCGCCCATGAAGGTCGCGTCGACTGGACGGAAGCGCCAGTGATGGGCGAGGAAGTCGTCGACAACCGCCGGATTGTAAGAAACCTTCATGCGCTCTTGCCCGGCAGGTCGACCCAGCGGCGCTCGAAATGCGCCTTGATGATCGCGTCGACAATTTCTTGGCTCTTGGCGCCATCGAAGAAGGTGCATTCCTGCGGCCGGTCTTCGAGGATTTCGTCGACGAAGTGGCGGACGAGATTGCGATAATAGAGCTCAGGCCAGGGCGTATTGAGCGTTGTGCCCGGCGGGAGGGCCTCTGCGCCGACATCATATGGGATGAATTCGACGGCTTCGGCTTTGGCGATTTTGAGGGTTTCGGCCGTGCCAAATTCCGAGATCAGGCGGGCAACAGCGGCGCCCTTGGAGCCATAAACACGGATTTCGACGCCGGGATAATTGCCGACGGCGACATAGGAGGTCTGCAGCAGGCCCTGCGCGCCATTGGCATATTCGACCAGCGCCACGGCGCCGTCTTCGACCTTGATCTTTTGAAGGCCGACTTCGCCGCGAACGATGCGCTCGGGAATGAAATTCTTCATCGTCGAGGCGACCGAGCCGAACTCGCCGCCGAGCCAGCGCATCAGGTCGATGAGGTGCGAGCCATAGCCGACGATCGAGGCTGGGATCAGCGAATTGCGGTCGACGCCCGGCGTGATCTGGCGCAGCGGCTCTTGAGGATCGAGCCACTGGGAGTTCTGCTCGAAGCCGTGGATATGGAAGACTTCGCCGAGCGTGCCATCATCGATCCACTTCTTGATCTGACGGATGGCAGGCGAATAGCGGAAAGTGAAACCGAGCTTTGTGCGGACATCCTTGGCGTCGGCCTTGGCCGCTGCATCGAAGGCCGGGGCGGCTTCGGTGTGGAGCGGCTTTTCCGAGAGGACATGCTTGCCACCTGCGATGGCGAGGAGGCTCAGCGGCAAATGGGTATGGGTCGGGGTGCAAACATCGACCATCTGCACATCGGGATCGGCGATGAGCTTTTCAGGGTCGGTATAGACCTTTTTGGCCCCGTATTTTTCGCCCATGGCCTTGGCGCGATCGGGATCGACATCGCAGACGGCGATGAGGTCAACGCGTTCATGCGCCTTGTAGCCGGGAAGGTGTGCCTTGTCGGCCCAGGTATGCGCGCCAATGAGGCCAACGCCGAGTTTGCTGGTCATGGCAGGGTCTTTCCAATCTCGGCAGCATAGGCGGCCAGCTCATCAAAATTGTGGAAGCCGAGTTCGCGCTTGCCGTCTTCGATTTCATAAATCATCGAGGTCAGCTTTTCGTTGAGACGCGTATCGGCTCCCGCCTTCTTGCCGAATTCGATGAGCTTGCCGGCAAAGGCGCGGGTTTCGGAGGGGCGCTTGCGATAGACGATGTCCCACCAGATGCCCGAACCCTTTTTCTTGAAATTGTGGGTGGGCTTGTTGTCCTGGTCCTTCTTGAGGAGCCAGATGGCGTGGTCGATATTGGCGAGAAGCTTCTTGGTGTCCTCGGCGGTTTTCACGCGGTAATTGGCGGGATCGAAAAAGTCGAAAGCCTGGATCTCTATATTGTTGGCATCGGCGATCTCGAGGGCTTCCTTGACCACGGCACCAGCCGTGCGGGCATACTTTTCAACGCCCAATGTGTCGCGGATCTTGGCATCGGCGAGGGCCGAAAAGACCACCTGGGCGGAATAGACTTCCTTGGCCCAGATCTGGCCCCAAATGCGATCGGAATATTGCACTTCCGTGAGGGCCGAAAGCGCGTCGCCAAGCTCCTTGAGCCGCGGGGTCATCTCCCCGCTCATTTCGCCGAGCTGGATCGGGCCTTCATGGACAAATTCGATATAGCCGGGGTCGACCAGCGCGCCGCCGTAATTGGGAATGGAGCCCATGATGATCTTGTCGCCAGGCAGACCGGCTTCGTTCAGCGCTTCGATCATGCCCGGCTCGTTGAAGCCGTTTTGGTACGACACGACGAGACTGTCGGCGTTGAGCAGCGGAATGATCTGCTTGAGGGCTTCGATGGTGTGCTGGCTCTTGGTCGCGATCAGCACGACGCCGAGATTACCTTCAAGCTGACCCGGCGTCTTGGCCTTGACCTTGATGTTCATATCGCCACGAACACCATCGATGGTCATGCCCTTTTCGTTGAGCGCCGCGACATGTTCCGCCCAGCGGTCTACCAGCGTCACATCGTGGCCGGCTTTGGTCATGTAGGCGCCGGCGAGACCGCCGATTGCGCCTGATCCGATAATGGTGATCTTCATGCCGAGGCCTTTTCGATGACGGTCTGGGGAAACATTTCTAGGCTCTGCGGGCTATTGGCATTGCTATAGAGCGCGTCGAGGAAGGTGGGCCACTGATCCTTGGTGACCCGTTCGCGCACCCGGCGAACGGCCTCATTGCCGGCCCAGTAGGATGAGATGAACGGCCCGCGGAACGGATGGGCGGCCATGCGCAGACGACCCTGCACCCAGGCCTCCTGCCCCATTGCCGTGTCGCGCAGATAATTGGCGACGTCTTCGCGCGGCACCCCTTCCACCATCAACATCCAGGCGGCGCTGGTTTGGGCCGCCGAGCGCACGCGGCGCAATTCAACGTGGATTTCATCGTCATCATCTTCGATGAAATCGATCAGGTGCGCGCCCTGATCGCCGATGCCTTCCTGCACGCAGCCAGTGATGGCATCGGTGGTGATCAGCAATGCGTCAGCTGGCGCACGGCCCTCATCGACAGCCTTTTTGGTTGAGAGCAACTGCGTCGAATGGCCGGGATAAACTTCGTGGCAAACCAGATGCTTGAGCGCAGCACGGGTGAAGCTCAGATCGTAGTTGAGGTCCATCTTGCCCTGATCAAACGAGCAGCGCGCCGTATAAAACATGCCGCGAACAGGGTTGAGCACCATGTCATAGTCGCCGGTGTCAAAGATCAGTTTGTCGGTGCGGGCTTTGGCATCGGCCATGAGTTCGCGGAATACCGTTTCTATCTTTTCGGTCGGGATGGAGCGGGCGTCTTCCCAGGCTGAAACGCGCTCACCAAGCGAGCCATTGATGAAGCCGGACTTCGTCAAGAGCGCATCGACCTTTGCACGCGCGTCTTCGATCAGCGCCGCATCTTCACGGCCCGCGGGGGCGCCGACCAGATCGGTGACCTTTTCCTCAAATGACGGGCTGGCGCCGCTCAGCATTTTGACGGCGACGCGGAGGGACTTGAGCATGCCCTCAAGGAATACTTTGCGCGGTCCTGCAGGCAGTGCTGCCGTCGCAGTATCGAGCGAAACCAGATCGGCCTTGATGCTTTCGCGGTCGGAATAGATGACCGCATCGACAATGCCCTCGCCAAGATAGATCGGCACGAGGCCTTCACCGCCAAGCAGGCTGCCTTCTGCTGGCTGGCTGCGCTCGAAAGCGTCGATGCCCATGGTAACTGCGGTCAGTTTCTGGCCGATTTCAAACGAATTCATGCGGACCTCGGAAAGGGCGGGCGAAAATTAGGTCAGTGGTCGAAGAGGCCGTCGGGGTTCTTGAAGGACTTGAACTCCATGGCATTGCCGGCCGGGTCCTTGAGGAAGAACGTGCCCTGCTCGCCCGGCTCGCCCTCGAAACGCACCTTGGGCTCCATGACAAAGGGCCAATTGGCGGCGCGGAGACGACCGATCAGATCATTCCACTGGTCCCAGGGCAGCACGGCGCCGAAGTGATGCAGCGGCACCATGTCATTGCCCACCTTGGAGGTGGCTGTGGACTTCGGGTCCTTGTTGATATGGGCCGAAATCTGGTGACCGAAGAAATCGAAGTCGATCCAGTTGTCGGACTCTCGCCCTACCTTGCAGCCGATGACATCGCCGTAAAAATGGCGGGCCGACTCCTTGTCGTCGATTGCGAATGCCATGTGGAAGGGGATCATGCCGTGCGCCTCTTGGGGTGCCTTATGGAAAATGATGCCGCGACGTCGCGGATGTGCTGGCCAAAAAGCTATCCTCTTGGCGAATGCTCGCAAGCCGCATAAAGATTGCGCTTCCATGACTTGAAAGAATGCTCGCCATGCGCGGACGCCTCCTGCCCTCGCTCAATGCCATTCGCACATTCGAAGCGGTTGCGCGCTACAACAGCTTCACCCGCGCCGCCGAAGAGCTGAACGTTACGCAAAGCGCAGCCAGTCGACTGGTCCGAAGCCTAGAAGAATATTTGCAGGTGCCGCTCTTTACGCGGCAAAGCCGTCGTATCGAACTGACGGACCAAGGGCGGTTTTACAACGAACTCGTGCGCGACTCGCTCGATCTGATCGAAGCTGGCACTGTTGAGTTGATCTCATCGAAAGAGGGCAAAGGGACCCTTTCGATCGGCATGTTGCCGACTTTTGGCACGCGTTGGCTGGTGCCGCGCCTACCCTCGTTTCAGGAAGCGCACCCAGAAATTTCGCTCAACATCATCTCGAGTGATGGCCAGCTCGACTTCACCAAGGAGCGCATTGACGTGGCCATCCGCTTCGGCCACGGCGAATGGAGCGATGCCATTGTCGATCCGCTGATGAGCGAGGAAATCATGGTTGTTTGCAGTCCGCGGCTGATGGAAGGCAAGTACCCGATCACCAGCTATGACTCGCTCCGCCATCACCGGCTTATCCGTCACTCCACCCGCCCCAATAGCTGGGAGCACTGGTTCCGTTCGGTCGGCGCTCACCGCGAGGATCAGCAATGGGGCCCAACGCTCGAGCACTTTTTCATGGTCATCCAGGCGGCCATCGCCGGCCTCGGTGTCGCCCTCCTGCCGAGTTTCCTCGTGGAAGACGACATTCGTTCGGGCAATCTTGTAACCCCGTTCACCGATCGCATTTCGGGACCCGGCGCCTATTATCTCGTCACATCGGCGGCCAAAAGCGAACTGCCCCGCGTCAAGATTTTTCGGCAATGGCTGCTGGCGCAATTGGCTTGAGCGGCGTCATTGACCGGACATGATGACGTTGGATGTCTGCCCATTGGACACGGTTACGCGCTCCATTAGCCAGCCGCCCTGCTGCGCATATTGCACCATCCAGGTAACGTTCGTCGTCAGATAGTACGACCCCGCGGCCAAATCGGTGAAGACGAAGCGACCTTCGCCATCAGCGATCAGCTTGCGCGTGTAATTGTAATATTCGGCGCTGTCGTTCTTAAACGTGCTGCCGAAATAGCTGATCTTGCTGCCTTTGTAGATGCTTGCAAAGCGTTCGTCGCTATAGGGGTCTTCGGCACCAGATAGACCTCGCTACCGGCTGCATAGACAACCATGCCGTCATTGCGGCGCAGAAAGGCCTGGCCGGTGATGATCCCCGTCCCTTTCTGATTGATGAAAGCAGCGTCCGTAGCGTTGAAAGTCGATTTGAGCGTCGTCGGCGAGCAGGCGGCGAGGCACAGCGCGAGTGCCAATGCCGCATATTTTACGATGTTCATGGTAGCCCCCAAATATGCCGATAGCGAACGACTTGCGTCTGCGAGCGTCAATTGGGAGATTCGGAAGAATTCATCAGTTTTAAAAATGCCGCGCAACAAAAAGGGCCGCCACTTTTAAGGGCGACCCTCACTTTATTTACAGATCAAGCCAGCGTTGCGGGAAAAAAATGCACTATCGCAGCAGGATCAGTGATCGCGGCGCCATTTTGATGGCCTCGCCGCCCTTGACGTGACGGTCGGTATTCGTGGGTTCTGCCGTATCGATTTCGGCAGTCCAATCACCGCCGCTGCTGCGGGTTGGCACCACGAAATCTACATCGCCATCGTGCGGATTGAAGAGCACGACAAGCTCCCACCAAATGCCTTCCTGGTTCTGCAGGTCATCCCGCGAGAGCCTGATACCAAGCGTTGTCGCGCCGCCATCGAGCCAATGCGCTGCCTGCTGCTCGCCGCCACCTGGATTGTACCAGGTCACGCTCATCATATCGCGCCAATTGGAGCGATGGATCAGAGGTTGGGTCTTGCGGATCGTCGTCAGCTTCTGGACGAACTGGTGCAGCGCCTTGGCATTGTCGTTGAGATCCCAATTGATCCAACTGATCTCGCTGTCCTGCGCATATCCATTGTTGTTGCCGCCCTGGGTGCGGCTGAATTCATCGCCTGCCAGCAGCATGGGCGTGCCATGCGAAAGGAAGAGCGTCGCAAGAAAATTGCGCTTCTGGCGTTCGCGGGTTGCCACAATGCCTTCGTCTTCGGTCTCGCCTTCCGCACCATAGTTATAGCTGCGGTTGTCGTTGTGACCGTCGTTATTGCCTTCGCCGTTGGCCTCATTGTGCTTGGAATTGTAGGACACAACGTCGTGGAGCGTGAAACCGTCATGGGCCGTGATGAAGTTCACGCCAGCCCATGGACGACGCCCACGATGGTCGTAGACATCGCCTGAGCCCGTGAAGCGCGCGGCAAAGTCGGTCGAGGTGTGATCGGTGTTCTTCCAATAATCGCGGACGGTGTCGCGATATTTGTCGTTCCACTCGGCCCAGCCCGGCGGGAAGCCGCCAACCTGATAGCCGCCGGGGCCGATATCCCAAGGCTCACCGATCAACTTGACCTTGGCGAGCGCGGGATCCTGTCCCACCGCATCAAAGAAGCCGCCGCGCTGATCGAAGCCTTCTGGCTCGCGACCGAGAATGGTACCGAGATCGAAGCGGAAACCATCGATATGCATTTCTTCGGACCAATAGCGGAGACTATCGGTCACCATCTGCAATACGCGCGGATGGCTGGTATTGACGGTGTTCCCGGTGCCGGTGTCGTTGATGTAGTAGCGCGCGTCGCCCGGCATGGTGCGATAGTACGAGAAGTTGTCGATGCCCTTCCAGGAGAGCGTCGGCCCCATCTCATTGCCTTCGGCGGTGTGGTTGTAGACGACGTCCATGATCACTTCGAGGCCCGCGTCGTGGAAGGCGCGAATGGTGTTGCGCAGGCCATTGATCCCGTTGGGGCCATAATAGCGCGCGGCCGGAGCGAAGAACCCGAGCGTGTTATAGCCCCAATAGTTGCGCAGCCCCTTTTGCAGCAGGAAATCATCATCGGGGAAAGCGTGGATCGGCAGAAGTTCTACCGAGGTCACGCCGGTCGACTTGATATAGTCGATGATCTCGCGCTGCCCGAGCCCTTCGAACGTCCCGCGCAGGTTTTCGGGAATGGCCTGGTGCAGCTGGGTGAAACCCTTGACGTGGGTTTCGTAAAAAATCGTCTTCGCCCAATCGATATTGGGCTTGGTGTCATTGCCCCAATCGTAAGCGCGCGGATCGACGACCCTACCCTTGGGCATGACCGAGGCGCTGTCCTGATCGTTGAATGAAAGGTCTTTTTCCTCCGCATCGGCAAGATAGCCGAAGTGGGCAGGCGACCATTGAACATCGCCGACCAGTTCCTTGGCGTAGGGGTCGAGCAACAGCTTGTTCGGATTAAACCGGTGGCCGTGCGAAGGCTCATATGGGCCATGGACGCGATAGCCATAAAGGGTGCCGGGGCCAAGATCGGGAATGTAACCGTGCCAGACCTCGTTGGTGTTCTCAGGCAGCGTTATGCGCTCAATCTCCGCACCGCTCGCTTCATCGAACAGGCAGAGTTCGACGCGCGAGGCATGAGCCGAAAACAGGGCGAAATTGGTGCCCTCTCCATCCCAATTGGCGCCGAGGCGAGTGTAATCACCAGGCAAGGCACGGCGTGAGGACGAAGGCGTATCGTTCATTTGCTGCTCCGGGTTAGGCTGCCCTACAACACCCGCCAATCCCTCCCGGTTGCAGCGTAAATATGCATAACAGCACAGACGGAACTTAATGTGGGCGCATGGCGAGCGAAGAGCTCAGGTTTCCGGGCTGAAAGCTGTCTAGAGACTGGCAATCGGCAGGCTTACGGTTGTGTCAAAATCTACTTGGCGCGTTTTTTCAGCGGCTCAGGCTTGGCGCCGTCGGGCAGGATATCCTGCAGGTGATCGTAGACCACCTCGTCGCTAAATGGCTTCTTCACAAAGACCGCACCTTTTGGCAAGTCATCGCCCTGGGGCTCGATCATGCCTGAAGCGACGAGAATGCTGATATGCGGCCATGTCCTCGCGCAGACCTGGGCCAGATGAAAGCCGTTCAGTTCGCCGGGAGGCATCTGCACGTCGGTGAACAAGAGCTGGATGCTCTCGCCTTCACTCTCGAGGATCGCAAGGGCCTGATCGACGCCTGATGCTTCATGCACACGAAAGCCGGCGTGTTGGAGGATATCCGAGGCATCCATACGGATCAGCGCATCGTCGTCGGCGACTAAGGCGTATGGCGTAAAGTCGTCGGACATCTCGTTCTCCCTGGCGTTGGCTCACGAGAACGTACGAGATCGCGGAACGATCCGCCAAAAACCAGACGCCCCAAGCATATGCAGGACGACAGAAAGTACGGAGGCATGGTTCTCCGCATATCGGCGAAGAACCATGCAGATTAGGCTTAGCTGTCCTTCTTGCCGCCCGGCAGGGCAAGCGGATCGGACGATGCGGGCGACATCAATTGCGCAAGAATGTCATCAGCAGATTGGCTGGAGCCGCCAATGCCGGCTTCGAGCAGCTGCCGGTCTAGGTCATTACCGTTTTCGAGCGCGGCAAGTTCAGCGCCAGCGGCGATCCGGCCAGCGGTCGCTTCCTGGCGCTTCTTGATGCGTTCGAGGCTGTCGACGGCACTGCCAAGGCGGGTATTGGTGCCGGACTGGCTATGGGCCAGTGCTGACTGCGCCTTGAGCAAAGCCTCGTTGGCCTTCACATTGTCGACTTCGCGCTTCATCTGGGTAATGCGCGCTTCGGTGTCCTGAATGGCGCGCAACATTTGCTGCTGGCGCGGCAGGAGTTGGTCGAGTTCGGTCTGGTCGCGCTGCAGTTCGGTGCGGATCGTCGCGATCCGCTGCGCTAGACCCTGAGCCAAATCGGTGCGGCCGGCTGCGATAGCGGCGCGAGCACTATCGGTGTCTTTTGCTTCCTTAGTGCGGTTCTCTTCAATCCGGCGCATCACGCTCTTGTTCGAGGCCATAATGCCGGCAAGGTCGGACCGCGCCTGACGCAGAGACTGCTCGGCATCGCGGATTTCCTGATCGAGAATGCGCATCGACTGGCTATCGGCGACCGCCTCGGCCGCTTCGTTGGCGCCGCCGCGGATGGCGGTGAAAATCTTACCCCAGGCGCTCATGCTGCGAAGTCCCCATTCTTCCATTCGTTGATCATGTCGGCGGCGTCGACGGCATTGGATGCCAGCACGGCGACTTCTTCGACCACGGCTTCAGCGCTTGAGCGCGCCGAAAGCGAGCCAAACAGTTCATACCATTCTTCGCCCTGGATTTGGGTAATGCCAAAGCTCGATAGCGGCACGAGCTTATGGGTACGCAGAACCATGCGCTCGAAGGCTTCGCGGTTGGGAATGTCCTTGCACGGCGCGAGCACGACGCTCGCCAGAATGTCGCGATCCCCGCTCACCGTCACGAAGACGTCCAGATCGCCCTTTTCCTTGAGCGTCACATAAAGCACGCTGCCCTCGGGCGGCACATGCACATCCACGTCGCCAAGCGCCTCGGGATCAGACGCGAAAAGCTGCGTCAAGGTCGTGAGGTTCCAGGTGTCCAAAAGGTCCTCCATAGGATCTGTCGATATCGACCGGCATGTGCGGGCCATTGCGGGCATATGGTAGTATGGTCCAGCCGCTGCAATGATTTTTTGGCTGTGGCGACTTGTCGCCACCAATTGCAACGCTTTGCCTTCCTAGCATCTTGTTGCATGGCTACCATATAATCATGCGACGTCGCGCCGGGTCCCGGCCAAAACGTCGAGCGTCGGGGAGGCAGAGATGGTCGGCTGGTTTAGTCGAAAGAGTGAAGCAAAGCCCCTTCCGGTGGAGCGTGGGCCGCTTGCCGTCGGCATCGGGGGCGCCCTTGATCTCGACCTGCTCTCGCTCGAAGCCAACGCCCTCGGTGGCGATCCCGCCATGCCCCTGCCCCTTAGCGGACCCTTCATCGTGGCCGCCTATGGCGAGGCTAAGCTCGACGCGAGCACCGTGCTGTCGCGCTATTATGATGAAGAACATCGTCTGATCCAGGCAATGTCTGGCGGTGGCAAGCCGGGCGATGCAGTTGAAGACATCAGTTTCTATCATTCCTGGGACAGCGTGGTGCCATCCGGGGCAAGCGAATGGGCCCGCTGGACTGGACCCCAAGGGCTGATCGGCCTGCCGGAATATGACGCCGATGGTATTCTCTTTCGCCGCTTCTGGGGCGAAGGACCCAACCGTGCTCCGCTCGTCGAATTCGTAGAACAGGTCGACGATGGCGAAACGGTACGCTCGATCCACCAGACCTGCATGCTTTACTATCGCCCGCTCGGGCAATCGCGCGAAATGCTGCTGATCAATGTCGAGCGCGATCTCGGCGAACGCGAGCGTCAAACTGGCAGCTCCGTCGAATTTATGATCGGCTATGGGCTGACCCCCGCCGATGTCCGACGCGTCTGACCATTTGACCCCTTATCCAACGGAGTTTCGACATGCTTGACTATGTGGCGGGCCTGCCGGCCTTCCTCGGCTACTTTGCGATCGGCCTTGGCGCCTATGGCGTTTTCGCGCTCGTTTACACGGCGATTACGCCCCATCGTGAAGTCGAACTGATCCGCGCCGGCAACATGGCCGCCGTCACGGCTTTTCTCGGCGCTATCCTGGGCTTTAGCCTGCCGCTTGCCTCGGCAGCCGCCAATTCGGTCAGCATTATCGACTACATCATCTGGGCGGCAATCGGAATCCTCGCCCAAATCCTCGCCTATTACGTTGCCAACTTCACCCTCAAAAATCTGCACGAGAAGATCACCAATGGTGATGTGACGGCGGGTATCTGGGGCGGTGGCATCGCGCTTGCGGTCGGCATTCTCAACGCCGCCTGCATGACCTATTGATGGAGACCGCCATGCGCAGACGTCTCAGCGGGCGCAAGCCGCCGCTTCTTTCCCTGGGGACCATCGCCCTCTCGTCCATGGCCCTTTCCGCCTGTGCCGGTGATCCGCCGGGCGAAGTGCTGTTCTCCTCAGTCGATCAGTGCATCACGGCCGGCATGGATGCCCAGGTGTGCCAGGCTGGCTACCAGGACGCGATGCAATCGCATCTGGCCAACGCCCCGCGCTTTGATGGCCTTGCCGCCTGTGAGGCCGAATATGGCGCCGGCCAGTGCACCGAGGAATCGACCAGCGCGACCAATACCGTCGGTGGCGGCAGCTTTTTCACGCCCTTCCTCGCGGGCTATCTCCTCTCCTCGACCATCAACAACCTGACGGACTACAACAATTATCGGCGCGCTCAGCTCAACAACGGCTATGCCTATGGCTCTACGCCAATCTACCGCAATCGCAGCGGCCAGACGTTGACCCCGGGCTCGCTTCCCGGCGGCGATGTGGTCGCGCCCGGACGGCAAACCATGCAGCCGGTCAACGTCAACACTCGCACCGTTGTCCGCCAAGGTTTTGGTGGTGGCAGCAATTATAGTTTTGGCGGCTGAGCCATGAAACGCCTTACCTATCCAGAGCGTCCGGGCTGGCGCGACAAAGCGCGCGCCGCCGGCTTCGGCTTCCATGAAATGTATGGCGAGCCGTATTGGCTCGACGATGCCGCTTATGCCTTCACGCTTGAGGAAATCGAGGAGCGCATCGAAGCCCCGAGCGAGGAACTGCACGAAATGTGTATGGACCTCGTCGGCGACATCGTTGCGAGCGAAGAGAACCTTGATCGCCTCGCCGTGCCCGAGGACCTGCGCGATCTCGTCCGCTCATCATGGCAACGCGGCGACCGGCACCTCTATGGCCGTTTCGACCTCGCCTATGACGGCGCGGGCCCTGTCAAGCTTCTCGAATATAATGCCGATACGCCCACTTCGATCTTCGAGACGGCCTACTTCCAATACAACTGGCTGACCGACCAGATCGAGGCCGGCGTGTTGCCCGAAGCTGCTGACCAGTTCAATTCGGTGCAGGAAAGCCTGATCGACGCCTTTTCCAGCTTTTCGACCGATCCGATCTTTCATTTTGCAGCGATGACCGACAATGAGGAGGATCGCGGCACGACTGTCTATCTGATGGATTGCGCCAGTCAGGCCGGGCACCGCGTCGAATTGCTCGACATCAAGGATATCGGCGTGGATGCGCAAGGTCGGTTCACTGACCTTCAGGACCGGGTTATCGACCGTTGCTTCAAGCTCTATCCTTGGGAATTCATGTTGCGCGAAAAATTCGCCGAGCATCTCCCGCAGTCTGGTCACGTCTTCGTCGAGCCCGCTTGGAAAGCCGTGCTCTCCAATAAGGGCCTCCTCCCGCTTTTGTGGAAGCGCTATCCCAACCATCCCAACCTGCTCCCCGCCTTCTTTGAGGACGATCACGACGCCCAAAGCCTCACGAGTTTCGTGCGCAAGCCGCTCCTGTCGCGCGAGGGTGAAAACGTCACCATCACAACGGATGGCAAAGAGCTGGCATCGGCTCCGGGCGATTATGGCGACGAGGGTTTCATCATCCAGCAATACGCGCCTCTCTTCGAGAGCGAAGGCGGATTTGCCGTGTTGGGGAGCTGGATGATCGGTGACCGCGCAGCGGGGCTTGGGATGCGCGAAGACCGGTCTCGGATCACGGCAAATCTCTCGCGCTTCGTGCCGCACGTCATCCTCGACTGAAGTCGGCCTTGTCGCCGCCCTCTTTCACCGCCATTTGAGGCAGTCTTCCCGTTCAAGGTGCCTTCATGAGCGTATCTCCGCCTGCCCGCCGCCGCGCTCTGATGCTGGTCAACCCTAATGCTCGACGCGGGGCGGAAGCGCTCGATCCGATTATTGAGCGCCTCGCAAATGGCGGGGTCGATGCTGTCGTCGAGCGGTTCGAAACGCCCGATGAGGTGTCCGCGGATATCGCAAGGCGCCGACACGAGGCCGATCTGGTCATCGTCTGCGGCGGCGACGGCACCATCAACTCAGCCGCCAAAGGCATTCTGGAAACTGGTCTGCCCATGGGGATCATGCCGATGGGCACGGCCAATGATTTGGCGCGTACCCTCGGCATTCCGAACAATCTTCTGCAGGCCGCAGATGTCATCATCAATGGCTCAATCCGGCGCGTCGACTTGGGTGAAGTGAACGGCCACCCATTCTTCAATGTCGCAAGCATGGGACTGAGCGTCGATCTCGCGCGTGGCCTGACGCCCGAAGCGAAACGGCGATGGGGCAAACTTGGCTATGCGCTCGCAGCGATCAAGGTCGCGACTCGCGCTGAGCGCTTCCGCGCCGAAATCATCAGCGATACCGGCAAGGCAAAAGTCAAAACGCTACAGATCGCGGTGGGTAATGGCGTCCACTATGGCGGCGGCACGATGATCCATGCCGATGCGACCATCGAAGATGGTCATCTCGATCTCTACAGTCTTGAGCTCAAGAATGTCTGGAAGTTCGGATTGATGCTGGGCGCCTTCCGCCAGGGCCGTCACGGCGCCTGGGATGAAGTGCGCACGGCCAAAAGCACCGAATTCGATATCCGCACGGAAGTGCCGATGGCCGTCAACACCGATGGCGACCTCGTCACCGAGACCCCGGCCCATTTCGTCATCCGGCCAAGCGCCATTGCGGTTTTTGCGCCGCAGTGAGCGCTATCCCGCGAGCATCGGTTGGGGCATGTCCATGTTGACCTGCTCCGCGAGCATCAGATCGACCAATTCTGCGGCGCTGCGCTCGAGCCTTTCGAGGTCGGCATCACTCAAGGTCACGCTCTGATAATCCAGCAGGGCCAACACGCCGACACGGTCGCCGTTTGGCATTTTTAGCGGCGTTCCGGCGTAGAGCAGTATGCCGTTCGATTGCAGAAACGCGTCGTGAGTCAGAAGTGCGGCATTCATCTCTTGCGTAACAAACAGAGGCTTATTGCCGTGCGCGGCGAGTCGCGTGAGTTCGTCCGAAGGGGCCTCGTTGCCGGCATTGACCTGTCCCAACAGGTCGACACGCGCAACGGCCACGCCAAAGTCCGCAGCAATTATTTGGAGCCGCGCCTGAACCAGAGTCTTGGTGGGATCAAGGCGCGGTGAAAGTGGCACGCGCTCGACGGGACCCAGGTCACTCTCCCATTGTCTATGCAGCGATTTCGTGGCGTCGACGTGATTGCGGTAGATCGCGTCCAGATGCAGCCGCTCCACAGTTTCGCCGTCTGTCGGCTCGCCAAAAGCACAGGCGACAAGCTTGATATCCCCGCTCCTTCTGCGCAGCCGGCGCGACACATAGCGCGCCTGCGATCGGATATCGGCGCCGAGGAAGACCATGGCGACGACACCGACATCGTCGAGATCAAGCCGTTCTATGGCCTGTGGCTTGATCGCGAGCGGGGGTAGCACGCGGGTCGGGATGCCTCTTTCGGAAAGCTGGATGGCGAGCAGTCTGGCAGCGGCCTCGTCGACCTCGGTGCGACCGCCGATCAGCAAGATGATTGGACCGTCCTCGACGTCAGAGGTCTCGAACTCTTCGAGCATCATGTTGAAAGATTCGACCATCTGGCGCCTTTGATCGAAAGCTGCCGGGCGGTCGGTCAATTCCTCGCTCGCCATGATCAGCGCCGGCAAAGCGACCTCATCTATGAAGTCGGCTTGGCTATGTTCGGTCGTATATTCTTCGAGAATCTCGGTCGCCGCGATCGGGTCGCCTTTGAGGAGGCGCTGATAGAGTTGTTCCGGTGGGGTCAGCACGGGCTCGCTGCCCAGCAGGGTATCGAGGAACCGCAACTCGGGAATATGACGGCCAATGACGACGAGGCAGACGGTCATCGGGGTCGCGAGAATAAGCCCGATCGGCCCCCAAAGCGTGGCCCAGAACATGGCCGAGATCAGGATGGCTATGGGCGAAACGCCGGTGCTCGAACCATAGAGACGGGGCTCAACGACATTGGCCGTGGTGAGGTCGAGAACGAGGAAAAGACCGAGGGTCAGCAGCAACATGTTCCAGGTCGGGTCGACCGCAAAGGCGAGCGCGAATGGAACGGTTGCGATGATCAGGGCGCCGACAAATGGGATGTAGCGGAAGACGACGATGAGGACGCCCCATAACAGGGCGCTCGGCACGCCGATCAGCCAGAGACCGAGCCCGAAAAGCACGCCGTAGGTTGAGTTTACAGCCAATTGCACCAGCAGGTATCGGCCCACTCGGCGGCTGGCATCGGCCATGGCGAGATTGGTTTTGGCATAGTCGCCGGAGCCGACGAGGCGGATGAATCTTTCGAGCATGTCGGCGCGGCCGAGAAGCAGAAAGATGAGGAAAATCACGACGATAGCGAGGGTTGCCACAGGTCCGACGATGGAGCCCAGCACGGAAGAAAGCAGTCCGAGCGGTCCGACATTGTTGGTGATCGCAACCGGAACCGGCCGGCCCTCGGCCGGCGCTTCGACTTGCGTGACATCGGAAACCTGAGCGGAAAGACTACTTATCGTGCCGTTGATCCGCTCCATCAGCTCGCCGCCAAACTGCTCCTGAAGCCCGGTCAGCTTGGTGGAAACTGTCTGCTGATAGCCCGGCAAGTCCTCAGCCAGTCGGGCAAGTTGTAAACCTGCCAAGGTGGCGAGACTGAGCAAAAGGCAGAGGGCGCCGACAACGGCGAGGATGACGGCGACGGCGTCGGGGAGGTGAAGGCGGCGGTTGAGCCAGGTGACGAGGGGGGTCAGCGCAAAGGCGAGGAGGATGGCGAGAACCAGCGGCACGATAATGCCGGCGCCGAAGTAGAGAAGCGCGGCAACCAGAGCAAAAGTTGCAATGGATTCAAAGGGCGTATGGCGGCGCACGATGGACGGTTCGATACGACGTTCAACCATCACAACCCTCTTGGCCACGCTATGTGGGGACAGTTGCTAAAGCGCCGCGGCGCCCTTTTGGTTCAGGCTCGAAATTAATTCTGTTTTGGAGCGCCGCTGACTGTCACTAATTATTGGGTGAACTGGTCATGATTTGGGTAGCATTCCGTTATCATCGACGAGGATTTAGCGGATTATTGCGGTGCCGGCGGTTTCCGGCCGGCACCTTGCGTAAACTATGCGCGGATGCGCTTGCCGTCCTGGCCGAAGACGAGAAGGTTCTTCGGGTCAAAATGGGCATTGTAGGTTTCGCCCGTCTTGAGGTGACGATCATTGCCGGTCGCGATAGTGAGGAGCGTGTTGCCCTCGCCGCGTGCATAGGCATAGGTCTCGCCGCCGAGGTGCTCGATGATCTCGACGCGGGTTTGAAGGGCGGCGCTGCCTTCGGGATCGAAGTGCTCGGGGCGGATGCCGACTGTGACGGATGCACCGGGAGAAACCGGGACGGGCGACGGCAGAATCTGACCGGGAAAATCGGTGAGGCGGATGCCGCCCGCTTCGGCGATGCCGGGAAGGAGATTCATCTTGGGTGAGCCGATGAAACCAGCGACAAAGAGATTGTCCGGATTGTCATAGAGATCGAGCGGCGAGCCGGCCTGTTCGATGATGCCATCGCGCAGCACGACGATCTTGTTGGCGAGGGTCATGGCCTCGACCTGATCGTGGGTCACGTAGATGATGGTGGTCTGCAGTTCCTTGTGGAGCCGCGCGATCTCGATGCGCATGTGAACGCGGAGTTCGGCATCGAGGTTGGAGAGCGGTTCGTCGAAGAGGAACACGTCGGGGTGACGGACGATGGCGCGGCCGATGGCGACGCGCTGGCGCTGGCCACCCGAGAGCTGCTTGGGGAACCGGTCGAGCAAAGCGCCGAGTTCGAGGATGCGCGCGGCTTCCCCGACCTGCTTGGCAATCTCTTCCTTGGAGCGGCCGGCGAATTTGAGGGCAAAGCCCATGTTTTCGCGGACCGTCATATGCGGATAGAGCGCATAGGACTGGAACACCATGGCGATGCCGCGATTGGACGGATCGACATCGTTCATGCGCTTGTCGCCGATGAAAAGATCACCCGAGGTGATCTGTTCAAGGCCGGCGATCATGCGCAGGAGCGTCGACTTACCGCAGCCCGAGGGGCCGACAAAGACGACGAATTCCTTGTCTTCGATGTCGAGATCGACACCCTTGATGACCTCGACCGAGCCGAAGGTCTTGCGGACATTGCTAAGTTTCAACCCGGACATGGTAGCACTCCTCAGACAGCGGTGAGCGTTGCGATGGTGCGGCCAAGCCGCTCATTGGTGACAGTGACGGTGATCGGACCCTTGCCGGTCGAGCGGAGCCAGAAGCCGGTCGATCCCGCGCGAAGCGGCACGAGGCCCGGTCCGATGCGTTCGGCAGCGCCCGACACTTCGATCGAGACAGGCTCGGGGAAGAAGGGGAGCTTTTTGCCCGACTGATCGAGCGCACGGACGAGAACGCGAACGGTGTCGCCTTCGGCGCCGATTTCGGTCGCATCGGGTGCAACTTCAATCTCATGGGCGATCGGGTCGGAGATGAACTTGACCGTCTTGACGGCCTTGCCATCGATATAGCCGGTGATCGCTGCGTCTTCCCAGGACATGCCCCAGAGACCCAGTTCTTCTTCGCTGAGATCTTCGCGCTTGATGACGACAGGCGCATGGGGAAGATGCGGGAACGCCGCGCGATCGGGACCAAGGCGCTTGGGCGCGTTATTGCCGTAAGCGAGTTCGACTTCGTCGCAATTTGTCAGGATCATCAGCGGCAGAACGCCACCGATATTGCGCTCGCCACGGGCCCAGAAGGTTACCGGCTTCAAGATGATCTCATCTTCCGGCTCGCACTGGCTGGCATAGGCGAAGGCGGCGAACTTTGGCTCGCGGAACATGTCCATGACGCCGTGGTGGCAGAGGCGGTCGCCAGAGCCAAAGTCCTTGTGCGTATTGTAGTCGAACGCGCACCAGCCAATGCAGCCCGCGATCTGCGGATCGCCATAGGCCGCATTCATGACTTCCAGATGCCTGCGCACATGCTCGGCCTGGCGCTGCTCCTGATCATAGCTCTTGGTCGGGTACATGTGACCACCATATTCGGTGATCATGTAAGGCACGACGCGATCAAGGCCGGTGACTTCCTGCTGCGGACGCAGCGGGGTGCGCGGACGGTTACCACCCCATTCCTCGTTGCCGAGGATGAAGTCGTTCATGGTGTAAACGTCTTCGAGCAGCTCGCTATCGGTGATGTAGCGGACGCCGCCGGTCTGGCGGGTCGGATCGAGTTCGCGCGCCAGTTTGTTGGTGCGAACGTAGAAATCGTGATCGTCCTGCGATTCATTGATGCGAACGCCCCAGATGACAATCGATGGGTGGTTCCAATCGCGCGTGATCATGCGGCGGACGTTTTCGACCGACTCGTCCTTCCACGCGGCGGGGCCGATATGCTGCCAGCCGGGGATTTCTTCAAAGACGAGGAGACCGAGTTCGTCACAAGCGTCGAGGAAGTAGTGGCTCTGCGGATAGTGCGAAGTGCGCACCATGTTGAGCTTGAGCTCGTGCTTGAGGATTTCGGCATCCTTGACCTGTGCCGACTTGCCCATGGCGTAGCCGATATAGGGGAAGGACTGGTGGCGGTTGAGGCCACGCAGTTTGAGCAGCTTGCCGTTGAGCTTGAAGCCGTCGGTGGTGAATTCGGCGCTACGGAAACCGAAGCGGATATTTGCCACATCCTGGCCAGCCGCGGTGTCGAGGGTGATTTCGAGGCTATAAAGGGTGGGGGTCTTGAGATCCCACAGCGTAATGCCCGAGAGGTCGTTGAAGGCAACTTCGACCGTGTCACCGGTGATGGCGGCATCGGTCGTGGCAATGGTATTGCCCGAGGCGTCCTTGATCGCTGCGACAAGCGTGCCCGAAAGCGCATGATGCTGGGGATTGGCCAGCTCGACGCGGGCGCGAACCGACTTCTTCTCGGCGAGCACGTTTGGCGTTTCGATCTTGGCATTGCCGACGAAAACCGGCGCCGTGACGCGCAGCCAGGCTTCGCGGTAGAGGCCGGCATAGGTCAGGTAATCGATCTGGCCGCCGAATGGTGGGATCTCGGGGTTCTCGCTGCCGTCGATGATGACGGTGAGGACGTTTTCGCCATCGTTGAGCTTGCCGGTCAGGCGGCCTTCGAAGGGAGTATAGCCATCCTTGTGCGCTGCGATCTCGGCGCCATTGAGAAGGACGCGGGCATTGGCCATGGCGCCGTCGAAGACGACGGACACGTCCTTGCCCTGCCAGGCCGCATCGGCCGTAAAGCGCTTTTCGTAAGTGAAGACGCGCTGATAGGCCTTCTCGTCGAAATAGGAATAGGGAAGCTCGACCGCGTTGTGTGGCAGGCGAACGGTTTGACTGCCTTCAAAGAGCCAGCCGGTATTAAAATCGATCAAAGGACGCATATTCAGGTTCTACTTAACGGCGCCCAGCATGCCTTCGACGAAGCGGCGCTGGAGGACAAAGAAAATGATCAGGGTGGGAAGCGTGGCCAAGACGGTCCCGAACAGCAGCATGCCGTAATCGGGGGTATAGGCCGAAGTGAGAGCCGAGAGGATCAGCGTGATCGTCTTGTTATCTGCGGTTTGCAGCACGATCAGCGGCCAGAGGTAGTTATTCCAATTGGCCATGAAGACGATGATGGTGGCCGCCGCATAGGTCGAGCGCATCACCGGCATATAGACATAAAAGAAGATCTGCCACTCGTTGAGGCCATCGATCTTGGCGGCGTCACGCAGCTCGCTCGGGAACGCCTTGGTGGCCTGGCGGAAGTAAAAGATGATGAAGATCGACGCCACGGTCGGCAGGATCGCCGCCGCAAACGTGTTCACGAGCTTTGCCTGGGAGAACATGACAAAGAGCGGGACCATCATGGCGGCGAAGGGGATCGAGAGCAGCAAAAGCAGCAGCGCGAAGACCTTTTCGCGCACCCGCGAGCGGAACATCTCGAAGCCATAACCGGCCAGCGATGAAATGATCAGCGTCAATACCGTGCCGACAATGGCGATGATGGCCGAGTTCATGAAGATGCGCGGCGCATCGACCTGAGCAAAGAAGGTGGCGGCATTGGTAAGGAAGGCGCCGCCGGGCGTCGTCTTGCCGCGAATGATATCGGCAGACGCATTGGTGGCGCCGATGATCATCCAATAGAACGGGAAGACCGAAATGAAAGCAGCAAGGCTCAGGAGCGCATAGACCAGGCCGCGACGGAGAATTGCGGGGTTCATGATGACTTCACCTTGCGATCACGCGCCACGAGGAACTGCAGGAAGCTGAGGATGGCGACCAACACCACGATGACCCAGGAGACAGTGGCCGAATAGCCGAAGCTGGGCATGAACTTGAAGGTCAGGTTGTAGATGTAAAGCGACAGGGTGACGGTGGAATCCGAGGGGCCGCCGGTGCCGCCGGTAAGGTTGAAGACCTCATCGAAGAGCTGCAGCGTACCGATGGTCGACACAACGGTGGTGAAGAGGATCACCGGCTTCAGCATCGGAATGGTGAGGTAGCGGAAGCGAGCCCAGGCGGGGACGCCATCGATACGCGCCGCTTCATAGATCGAGCGATCGATGTTCTGGAGCGCTGCAAGATAGAAGATCATGTTGTAGCCGGTCCACCGCCAGGTGATGGCCATGATGATGGTGACCTTGGCCCAGAAGGGGTCGCCGAGCCAGGAGATGGGGCCGCCAATGATGTGCAGCGCCATCAGCGTCTGATTGACGACGCCATCGACGGCGAACATCGACTTGAAGATGGTCGAGTAAGCAATCAGCGAGGTAACGCAGGGGAGGAAGATCGCGGTGCGGAACAGGCCGCGGAAGCGAAGGGTCGAGTCATTGAGCGCGACGGCAAAGAGCAGCGCCAGCGTGATCATGATCGGCACCTGCACGATGAAGAACGTGAAGGTATTGATCAGGGCGCGGATAAAGACCGGGTCCTTTGTCAGGCGCTGGATATTGGCGAGACCGCCAAAGCTGAGATTCATCCCCTTGCCGACCTGGAAGCTCATCCAGAGCGACCAGACGATGGGATAGATCATGAACAGCCCAAGCAGGACCAATGCCGGCATGACGAAAAGCCAGCCATTTATCCGCTCACTGCGCGCGAGACCCGATTGCGCCACGACAGACTCCTTGTCGGTGGATTGCTGTTTCACTCATCTCGATACGAGATGAAGACATCAGACCGCCCTGCCGACTGCCCATGAAAGGATACAGCCGAGGGCCCCGCGATCGCTCGCGAAGCCCCTGGGAGGACAGAATTGGGGGCGACGTTGCCGCCCCCTTGCAGATTACTGCATCTGCTGCTGGGCCTGATCGTTGATGGCCTGGAGGGCCGCATCGATATCGCCGCCCTGGATGATCGTGGGCAACTGAGCCGCGACAGCGGAGTCAACTTCGGCCGTGAAGGTGCCATAGCTGACGCTTGGGATCTGACCGAGCCAGGTCGAGAAGTTCTGCCAAACGGGTGCGCCGCCGAAGAAATCGTCGGAGGCCTTATAGGCTTCGCCTTCACGCGCCGAGAGGAGCGAACCGACAGCGCCGCGCTTGATCAGGATGTCCTGGTAGAAATCCTGGTCGCCGGCCCAGACGGTCTTGAAGAAGTCGATGGCTTCTTCCTTGTTGTCCGAAGAGGACAAGAGGAACCAGCTCGAGCCGCCCTGGTTGGACGCATTGACCGAACCTTCGAGATCGAGGCGCGGGATCGGGGCAACAGCCCACTTGCCGGACTGATCGGCATTGGCCTTGATCGTCGCGGTGATCCAGACACCGACGGGAACCACGGCAACTTCGCCACCAGTGAAGGCACCGGTATATTCGGCCCAGCCGGAAACCGGCCTGACGAGGTCAGCCTGGTAGAACTTGGCGTAGGTTTCGAGCGACTTCTTGAGCGCGGCATTGTCCGTGATGTGGAGCGAGCCGTCTTCGTTGAAGTACCATTCGCCAGCCGACTGCATCATCATGCGGATGACGCCGGTGTCATTCATGTCGAGGTCGAGCAGCTGCTTGCCGGTCTTTTCCTTGACGGTCTTGCCGATTTCGACAAGCTGGTCCCAGGTGATGTTCTCGAGATCAGCAGCGGTGAAGCCAGCTTCTTCGAGGTAGTCCGAGCGGTAAAAGAGACCGGTCACGCCGGAGTCAAACGGCACCGAGTAGGACTTGCCATCGAGGGTCGCGGCCGCAACCTTGTAGGGCGCGAAAACCGACATATCGATCGAATCCGACAGCGGCTCGAAAGCGCCGGGGAACGACTGCAGGTACTTCTGGGCAATGTCGTCCTGGATCAGAACGATATCGGGGAGACCATCGGTGCTGCCAGCGAGAAGCTGAGTCTGCAGCTTGGCACGGATGTCGTCCTGGCTCGCGGTATCGTCGACGTTGAACGTCGTTTCCGGATGAGCCTTGGTGTAGATTTCACCAGCTTCGCGCATGGTGTCACCATTGAAGACCTTATCCCAAACCCAAACCGAGATTTCGCCGGCAGAGGCAGAAGCCGCAGCGACGGTCACGATGCTGATACCAGCAAGGGCAACACAAAGGGTGCGCTTCCAGCGCATGGACATATCTGTCATAGTTTCCTCCCATAGAGGTGGTCCTCACCACCTTGAGGGAGACTGTAGCCGCTAAAATTCCAGCGCGCAAATAATTTCAGTAAATTTTTACTGCGTTATTTTTCAACGGGTTGACGGGTGCTCGCGCGCCAAACCAGCTTGGATGCCAAGGTAATTTGCTTGGCAAGATCACGCCCCCCGACCCGCTCGAGCAGAAGCTCGATGGCCGCCTCGCCGATCTCCTCGGCAGGCAGATGAACCGTCGTCAGGGGCGGATTGAGGAATTGCGCCACGGAAATGTCATTGAAACTCGCCACCCCGATATCGCCGGGAATGGTGAGGCCGCGCTCGTGAATGGCGCGATAGGCACCGATGGCCATTGAATCGTTGAAGGTAACGATGGCATCGAACGGGCGGCGATCGGCGAGGAGATCGCGCGTCAGGCGATAGCCGCCCTCCTCCGTATTGTCGCCCGAGCGGAAGAGACGGTCATCGAACCAGCCGGCGGCGGTCATCCAGTGAACGAAGGCCTGGGCGCGGCGATCGCCCCAGCCGATATAGGCGATGCGCCGGTAGCCGCGCTGAGAGAGTGCAGCGAGCAGCTTTTCCATGGCGGACCAGAGATCGGCGGACACGGAATCGATGTCGTCATCGGGCGGGACGTAATCGGCAAAGACGATCTGGCGGCAGTGGTGGCGGAGCCAATCGATCTCGTCTTCGTCGTGACGACCGATGACGATGGTGCCCGACGCGTCCTGCAGGAGGTTCGCATCGGGGCGCGCGTCGGTGTGATAGACTTTGACCGTTTCGATCTTGAGCGCGGCACAGCGGCGCTCGATGCCGAGGCGCATGGCGACATAGTAGGGATCGACGAGTTCGCGCTCGGGGGCGAGAAAATGCACCAGCGCGACCTTGATCAGGCCCTGCTGCTGATTGGCGCGATTGCGATTGCGCGGGGTCGAATAGTTGAGCGCTTCAGCCGTTTCGATGATCGCCTGGCGCTTGCGGGTCGAGATCGACAGCGTCATATCGTAGTTGAGCACGCGCGAAACCGTGGCGCTTGAAACGCCCACTGCGGCTGCGATTTCCCGGAGGGTGACCATGGGCGCGAAGCTATAGTCAGGCCATGCGCGCGGTCAACAACACGTATCAAGTCGCGCGGTTTTTCCAAAGGCCATGCAAATGGATTTGCCGGAGCCGCGCTAATATGACAGGAATATTGCCACACTTAAACGGACCAGTGAGACATGGCCCGAACCGAGCTTTCGATCCTGATCATTGACGAGAATCGCATCCGCGCCTCGATCATCGAGGAAGGTTTGCGTGAGGCCGGGCACACGGAAGTCGCGGTGATCCACGACGTCAACGAAGTGGCGCGGACGATCGAGCGGGTAGCGCCCGATGTGATCGTCATCGATCTCGAAAATCCCAAGCGAGATACGCTCGAGCATTTTTTCTCGTTATCGCGCGCGGTGCAGCGGCCGATCGCCATGTTCGTCGACCGCTCCGATGTGGGAATGATCGAAAAAGCGGTCGAGGCCGGGGTTTCGGCCTATGTGGTGGATGGGCTCAAGAAAGAGCGCGTCAAATCGATCCTCGACATGGCGGTTTCGCGGTTCAATGCCTTTGCCCGGCTGACGCGGGAGCTGGAAGAAGCGCGGTCGGCGCTTGAAGAGCGGAAAATCATCGATCAGGCAAAATCGATCCTGATCGAGACGCGGGGGCTTTCCGAGCCAGAGGCCTACAATCTCCTGCGCAAGACAGCGATGAACCAGAATCGGCGGATCATTGATATCGCCCAAAGCCTGATCACCGCCGCAAAACTCCTGGGGCCATAGAAGATCATGTCGACCACCCTGCTCCATGCCGGATTTTTGCCGCTGCTCGACAGCGTGCTGCTGGTGCTCGCCAAGGAACTGGGCTTTGCGGAGACCGAGGGCCTAGCGCTGCAACTGACGCGCGAGACATCGTGGGCGAATATCCGCGACCGCTCGGCGCTTGGACATTTCGATGTGGCGCAGATGCTGGCGCCCATGCCGATTGCCGCAAGCCTTGGACTGACGCCGATTGCGACCAAGATGATTGCGCCGGTGGTGCTGGGCTTGGGAAATAATGCGATCACCGTCAGCGCCGCGCTCTGGGAGCAGATGCAGCGCGAGGGTGCGGTTACCGATCTCGAGGCGGGCCCCGCTGGTGCGGCCCTGGCGAAAGTGGTGGCGCGGGGCGGCAAAAAGCTGCGCTTTGGCGTCGTGCACCAGACCTCGTCGCACAATTATGAGCTGCGCTACTGGCTGGCCGCGAGCGGCATCGTGCCGGATCGTCATGTCGAGATCGTCGTGCTGCCACCGCCCCTTTTGCCGGAGGCGTTGGGCGCAGGTGGGCTCGATGGCTATTGCGTGGGCGAACCCTGGAACAGTGTTGGGGTGGCGCAGCACGGCGCACATATCGTCACGACGAAATCGAAGATCTGGGAATGGAGCCCGGACAAGGTCATGGGCATGCGCGCCGATTGGGCCGAGCGCAATCCCGAGACGGTGGCCGGGCTGATCCGCGCGATCTATCGGGCGGGTGAATGGTGCCAGCAGCGGGAAAACCGGCTGGCAGCGGCGGAGATCATGGCGCGACCGGCTTATCTCGATCTGCCTGTGGATATTGTGGCGCGGGCACTGACCGGGGAGATCGATGCGGGCGGCGCAGTGTTTACGCTGCCGGACTTTTATATTCCGCACGATGGCGCGGCGAATTTCCCATGGAAGAGCCAGGCGCTTTGGTATTTCGAACAGATGGCGCGCTGGGGCGAGGTTGCCGTGAGCGCGGATAGTGCGCATTTGGCGGCGGAGAGTTTTCGGCCGGACTTGTACCGAGCGGCGCTGGCGCCGATGGGGGTTGCGGTGCCGGGGGCAGATTACAAGCGCGAGGGCGATCGGGCGGAAGGGTATGCGCTCGATGGAGTCGCCATGGGTCCGAACCGGTTTTTCGATGGTGGGGTGTTTGAGGCGCGGGTTGGGTAGGGTTAGCTCTCCCAGCTCCGCTTGATGTTTGCCATCATAAGAAGAGGCTAGATGGCCCCGGCGTTTGCCGGAATTTTGTCATAACATATCTCGCCTCACTACCGGACTTCCCTCGGGCTTGACCCGAGGGTCTCTCGCCCATTCGACAAAGCTTGTGGCTTCCACAATGGCCCTTGTCTGTTGAAAGTGTGCGAGATTGGTTCCGGGAGGGCGATCGATTGGCCCTTGGTCATCAGACCGTACCCGAGCGTGATCCCCTCCCGGTTTGTCACCACCCTGAACAGTTGATCGAGGCCGCTGGCGGCGGACCTCGCAGTACAAGGACAGGCACGNGGCCCTTGTCTGTTGAAAGTGTGCGAGATTGGTTCCGGGAGGGCGATCGATTGGCCCTTGGTCATCAGACCGTACCCGAGCGTGATCCCCTCCCGGTTTTGTCACCACCCTGAACAGTTGATCGAGGCCGCTGGCGGCGGACCTCGCAGTACAAGGACAGGCACGATGATCATAGCATCGGACTTTATCGGAATCGACGTGGGCAAATACACGCTGGAGATATTTGCCGGTCGGGAGCTTTCTATCGCCAATACCGAGGCGAAGGATCAGCGCCTGGAATTCATTGGGATNGACCTCGCAGTACAAGGACAGGCACGATGATCATAGCATCGGACTTTATCGGAATCGACGTGGGCAAATACACGCTGGAGATATTTGCCGGTCGGGAGCTTTCTATCGCCAATACCGAGGCGGCTCTTGCGGACTGGTTGGCCGGGCTGAGCCGGCCCGAGCTGGTGCTGTTCGAAGCGACGGGCCGCTATGATGGCAAGCTGCGCCGCGCTCTGGAGCAA
>NZ_LMQU01000001.1:627498-628075 GCF_001425445.1 Devosia sp. Leaf420
TGGCAAGCTGCGCCGCGCTCTGGAGCAGGCCGGAATAGCATTCTGTCGGGTTAATCCGGCACASGCGCGGGCCTTTGCCCGGGCCACCGGGCAGTTGGCCAAGACCGATAAGGTCGATGCGCAGATGTTGGCCCGGATGGCGCAGGCTTTACGGCCACATCCCCAGGCCGCCGCCGACGAGAGGCGCCGACTTTTAGGCGAGTTGGCGCGNGGTCGATGCGCAGATGTTGGCCCGGATGGCGCAGGCTTTRCGGCCACATCCCCAGGCCGCCGCCGACGAGAGGCGCCGRCTTTTAGGCGAGTTGGCGCGGCGCCGGGATCAATTGGTTGACATGCGCCGGGGCGAACTGACCCGCCAACAGGAGATGGCGGAACCCGAAATCCTGACCGACATCTSCGYCCATATCGAGCTGCTCACCAGCCGCATCGCTGTCTTCGACAGCCGGATCGCCGCGCTGATCGCGGCCACCGACGAGCTWGCACAGGCCCAGCGCCTCCTGCGGTCCATCCCTGGCATCGGCYTGGTCACCGCCACCACGCTGCTGGCCTTCCTGCCGGAGGCYGGCCATCGCTCGCC
>NZ_LMQU01000002.1 GCF_001425445.1 Devosia sp. Leaf420
CAGCCCCCGCTGAAAACAGCCAGGGCACGGTTGGAACATGGGTCAAATCTCGATGGAAATAGTCCCGCCTAACGGGTCACTTCTCAGTGGCAATCAACACGCACCCGTCCGAATGTTCCATTTTAGGTCTTTTTCGGTCTTGGCTTGGACGTAAATGTCGCCGTTGGGCGTCTGCAAAAGAAGGTCGTCCACGAGAGAATCTGATCCTGCCTCGACCTTAAAGGCGGTGGCGTCTTCTGCAGCAAGTGCATCGCCAAAATAGAATGACAGCAGGTAGATTGCGTAGAAGTCCTCATAGTCGTGCCCTTTGCGACTATGATATCCACCATCCTTTTTGCGCTTCAGGCGCTGGATATGGTCACCTTCTATCCCTTTAATGTAGTTTTCTTCTGTCAGGTTCGAACGGATCCTCAAGTCGGCGGCAGGTTCTTGATTGGGAGACATGAGTTTGTTCAATTAGGATTTTGCAAGCCAAGGCCAAGCTGCCGCTACAAGGAGATTCAGAGATTTTCCTTATAGATACCGTCGTATGACGCAGCTCGGCATACTTGGCCAGTTTCATGATTGAATGGATTTGTCGACGAGATGGGCTACGTCTACGAACTTGCGCGCGAGCTCCTGAATCTCTGGATGATCAGAAACTCTCCCGGTAGGAGAATGGATTACGAGCCGGGCCGCGAATTCCTGACTCCATGATCGTTCCCAAACCGGCTGTTCCCATGGCCAGTGTATGGATTTGCGGCCGCCGGGGACCTGGGTCGCCAACGATTCAAGCCGTGGGCGAGCAACGCTGCCAAGTGATTGCTCATCCTTGCTGAGGCGGTTCTTGTCTGGAGCTTTAACGCCGAACTTTATCTCATCGAAGAAAGGACGTTGGCTCTCAACTGCAACAATGCAGTTTTCCGGCCAGTCAGGTCGCCTTACGCCCCATGGTGAGTACCGCTCATTAAGACATGCAGCCAAACCGGCTTCTGACGCCACAATGAAATCACCTGCAACTTCAGCTTTTACAGCTGCAAGCAAGTGCGACCCGACCTCGTCAATGATCTGCCAGTACAAAGTGGAAGCGGCCATCACGAACGTTGCGAGAGCTTTTCGGTGTGCAGATACTTCGAATTCTGCCCTCACGGCTTGGATGTAGGGGGCGTCCAGCGCATCTGCCATTGGTCCATCTCCGAAAACAGCGTCGATATGTGTGATGAAATCGGCCACAAAAGCTCTTGGTGCCGCCGCCTTCACCTCGTTCAGGACCGACCTGAGTATCTCATGCAGCGATGGCCCCGCGGTCCAGGAGTAGTAAGGTAGCTTGGTCACCTGACCGGGCGCAGATGCCTCTTACTGGTCAGACAAAAAGACCAGTACAGGAGTTCGCCCACGTAGGTCTGCGGACAGTTCGCTCAGGTAGTCGCCCAGCTGATTTGGCTGTTGAACTGCCCATGGCTTGTTTTCGATGCCGATAACGTACCTAGGCATTTCGATCACGATGTCGATCCGCCGCCTCGCCCGGGTCAACACCTCGCGCCTGACGCGTATTGCCTCACGGGGGTTCACGCCGGGGATGCCAATTGCCCTCAACATCGCATTGAGAAAAAGCGCCCCCTGACCATGGCTCCCAGCAGGATCGAATAGCTCCACGACAATTCGGCTAAGCGTGTTCTCATTCGGTGAAAAGACCGAAAAAGCTGAGAACGCGGGAGCGCCGTACAGGTCGATACCAGCTCGATTTGCATCCAATGTTGGGACCATCAGCGCCATGTGAGAAATCGCGTCGCGAACCTCATTCGCCAGCCTAGCCGGTAGGTGAGGCTCATTGTCTGTGAGGACGTCCTGTTGCTCGGTCAAAACGATCGGCTCCGAATCCCTGTCGCATCAGGGTTATAGCGCTATTTCTCTGAAGCCGGGCCCCTTCCACACTGGGGAAGTCGGCACGTCGACGGGAAACCTTTGCATTCTCCGAAAATGCTGAAGATCGCTAGCGGCCGATGCATTTTTTGGCCGATCGAACGCTGCGGGACAACTTAAAAGGTGAAATACTCCTAAAATCCGGTCGCCACGAGGCCGAGGATGGCCAAGTTAGGACGTCAAGCCTTCGCCTCCTACCGTCGAGGGGGCAGTTTTCGAGATTAAAGAGACTGCTTTTCCTGGTGTTTCACGCTTACATAAGGACAGCTTTTGAGGTGAACTGCTTGATGCGGTTCTACTTCGGTCTTCAACGCCAGAAGGGCAGAACGGCCTCTAAGAAGCGAGACGCTGATGTCGACCAATGATGTGACCGAGTACTCCGTGATGTGCCCTTGCGGGGCCGGCACCGTTACCTTCCTTGAATCAATTCCCGATCATGCGTTCGCCCGGGAAAGCCAGCGCGAGTACTCGGCCCAAATCGACTGCTCAGAGTGCCGCCTCAATTTCGTCGTGCATCAGCAGTCATTCGGCGAGGGTAAAAAGCCGACGATAGTGTCACGTGAGCAGGTCGAGGCGCGTAAGGCGGCGGCAGCTCTGCACGATGCGACAGCATTGGAGCTTTTCAAGTCACCCGAAAGCAAGCGTCTATCTCGCGCGATCAGCGACCTAGTCGACAACGAACCAACGATGGCGGCCCGTCATCGACTGCTGCGCCGACTTGGAGTCATCTACGAGACTCTTCCAACTTTTCGGAAGCGACCAATTGGCGGCAGTGAGGCGGTCAGCCGGCTGGGCGCAGCGGGCCTAATGCGGCTTGGCTGCCTTTCAGAGTTTGGCGGTGGTGACACCGAGTTTTTCATCGAAGCATCCAGAGAGTTGGCGGAGCTGAAAGGCGCGGTCCAGTCCATCCCGCTAGAGGCGGTAAAGTTGAGCCCGATGTCGTCGTAGCCGGCCTTGCGAAGTTGCGTTCAGCAACTGATCAAGCGCATCCCCGTTTTTATAGGCAAACCAAGGTTTTTTGAGGTTCGCCCGCTGGCTCTAATTGGTGTGGACAGCAATTGGGATTACAGAATCCAGAAATGGACAGCTTTTCCCGTGAGCCTGTGACACCTAAAGGGATTAAGGTCAGGTCCATTTCCTAGCATCTCCGCCAGCTAAAGTGACAGCTTAGGAGGTGAGGCACATTTGGCTCTGAATTGCGCGTTTGATATGGGCACGCGAATTTCGCCGCCTTGGACAAACCCACCCGAGCCTGCCACCGGTTATCTCCTTGAACCTGCCTCTACTCAAACTATTTGCTTGCTCGCGTCGAAATTGGGCGCTCTCGTTCGTCTTGAAGGCATATTCCATGTGGAGGACCTTCGGAATGGAACGGCACTATGGTTGGGTGATTGTCGCTGCAGGCGCCGTCATCACCTGTTTGGCAATGGGCGCCATGTTTGCCCTGCCAGTCTATCTACAGCCTATCGCTGATGAAACCGGCTGGACGCGGGCCGGCATTTCCGGCGCCATGACTATCGGCTTCGTCGTCATGGGCGTTGCCGGATTTTTGTGGGGCACGTTGACGGATCGCATCGGCGCGCGGCCCGTGGTGCTGATCGCAGCCGTCATGCTCGGGCTCGGATTGTTCGTGGCCAGCCGAGCGACGAGCCTCTTGGTGTTCCAGATCGCGTATGGCGGATTGGTCGGCGCATCGGGCGGCGCGTTTTTTGCGCCGTTGATCGCGACCACTTTGGGCTGGTTCGATAAGAACCGTAGCCTTGCCGTTTCGCTTGTGTCGCTGGGCGGCGGCATCGCGCCCATGGTTATAACGCCTCTGGCGACAGTATTGATCGGCGCGATCGGTTGGCGCGATGCGATGATGTATACGGCGGTCGCTGCGACGGCGCTAATCGTTCCCGCGGCGTTCCTGATCCGGCGCGCGACTGCCGCCAGCATGGCCGCGCCAACGCCCGGCAGCGATGTTGCGCCAGCAGAACCGGCTCCAACAAATATGGCGGCGATCTTCCGCAAGCCGCAATTCTTTATTCTCGCCGGCGTGTTCTTTCTCTGCTGTGCGGCACATTCCGGGCCGATTTTTCACACCGTGAGCTACGCTATGCTTTGCGGCGCCTCGGCTCTTGCGGCAGCCAGCATTTACAGTGTCGAAGGCGTTGCGGGGCTGTTCGGCCGCCTGATCTTCGGCGTGCTCGCTGACAAGATCGGCGTGAAGCGCGTCATCGTCGGCGGCCTGGCGCTGCAATCGGTCGGCATTTATTGCTATATTTATGTCGGCGAGTTGCAACAGTTCTACATGTTGGCCGCTGTGCTCGGCATGGTCTATGGCGGGGTCATGCCGCTCTATTCAGTGCTGGCGCGTGACTATTTCGGCCCCAATGTTATGGGCACCGTTCTTGGCGGCATTACCATGACATCGTCGATCGGCATGGCCTTTGGTCCGGTCGGCGGTGGTTGGCTGTTCGATACTTTTGGCGACTACCATTGGCTTTACGTCGCTTCGGCGGCTGTTGGGCTTGCCGGCGCCGCGCTGGCGCTAGCGTTCCCGCCCAAAAGCGTCGATGAGCCGCCGGCAGAGGCTGTCCCGGCCTAGTCGCGTTCAGGCGGGATTGGCGACAGCCGTCCCGCCATCCTCATCACCATCCTTGTTGTTGCGATACGCCGCCGAGAGCTGGCGATAATAGCGCGAGTTGAACGCAAGGATGGTGACGAGAAGTCCCACAAAGCCGGCGATCGTGAAGACCAGCGCAATGCCGCGCGCCGGCCCTGTGCCGAACCATGCCCCGATCGTAGCGGCCCCTGCCCCATCCGTCATGAAGGGGATAACGACGAACTGCGTCAGCGGCCCGATGAGAAATGCCGTCAACGGCGAGGCCGCCTGTTCAACCGATTGGGCAAACCCAAAAACGCGACCCTGACGCTCGAGCGGCACCACTTTTTGCAGTGTCGTGTGCTCCGCAGCTTCAGCAAATGGCCCCAGCAGCATCCAGACGAAACATCCAGCGGCCAGAAGCCAGATGGAGGATTGCAGCGTGAACACGCAGCAGACCGCCCAGGTAATCGCATTCACCATCAGCAGTGTCTTCAATGGATTTTTGCCGAGCCCGGTTTTGGAAATGATGATCCCGCTGGCAATGAATGCCGTCGACAGCACGCCAAACAGGAGACCCCATACCTCGACCGAAACCAGCGACAATCCATAGGCGTCCAGCAGCGCCATGAAGATGCCGCCGAGGAAATTGTTGAAGGTAGCAAAAAAGATCAGCGCGAAAAGTCCGGGCACGCCAGCAATGACTCTTATGGTGCCAGCGATATCGACACGCTTGGGCTCTGCCGGCTGATCGCCGTCGACAGGCGCCCTGCCCTCATCGATTTTCACGGATAGCAGGTGAAGATAGGCAAGAGCGGTTGCCGAGAGCGCGAGAACCAGCACGCCAACCATGCCGCCATAGGCCACGAGCAACCCCGAGATCACCGAGGTCGTCAGGAATCCGATGCCCGACACCATGCCAACCAGACCATTGGCCTTATCGCGCTCCGGTTCTGGAATGAGAATGGTCACCAAGGTTGGCAAGGCGATGGAGCGGATATTGCCGGCAATCACGCCGAGCATGACGGTCAGAATAAACGCCCAAAGATAAATCCCATAGGGGTCGCGAAACGCGCCCTCCGGCTCGGTCAGCACCAGGATGAACCCGATCAGGTAAAATGCTTCTGAGGCGAGGCTCGAGCCGAGCGTGCTCAGGCGCTTGGAATTATGGTCCACGATCGAGCCGAACCAGAAGCCAAAGGCCGCGGTGAAGACCAGATAGATCCCGGCCACCATGCCCGTGGCGAAAACCGATTGGGTTTCGAGGAAGACCCAAAATGTCACCGCGAACCACACGGTAAAATTTGTAATATTGGCGACAAGATTATTCGCCAGCAGATGGTGGAAAGGCCGCATGATCATCCTCCCTGAAGTCTGATCGTCTTTGCCAAAGATAGATTATCCCGGCTGACAGATCGTGTCAGCGTTTCTCCCAAGACGAATGTGAGGCCTCGCTTTCGACACGCCGAGCCATTGAACTGTCTTTCGCACGAAGTCTTCGTGGTCAGGCGGCATTCACCAAAGCAGCTAAAATAGGCCAAGACCGTTGACACTCAAGGGCTTTGCGCTATGGTCCGCGCCGCAAGGTTCGACCGGGCTCAAATATTTACTGGGCGCAAGTATCACTATTGCTCGCGTTTACTAGGGCTTCGGTCTGCCGAAGTGTTGGGTTTTGGGCCACGGACCCCGACACGGGCTTTGCATTTGATTTCCGCGGTAAGCCGCCCCGAGCATTTCGCTCCGGCCCGTTTCCCGGATGACACGCTGAGTGGATTCTCTGACGTTGACAGACGATTTTTCTGGCCTTGGCCTTTCGAGCAAAGTTACCGACGCAGTCTCCGCTGCGGGGTATACAAAACCGACTGAAATTCAGTCGCAGGCCATTCCGCACCTTCTGCAGAAGAAGGATCTGATCGGCATCGCGCAGACCGGCACCGGGAAGACGGCTTCGTTCGTTCTGCCCATGCTGACGCTGCTCGAAGCAGGGCGCGCCAGGGCTCGCATGCCGCGCACGCTCATTCTCGAACCGACGCGCGAACTTGCGGCGCAGGTTTCGGAGAATTTTGAAAAGTACGGCAAAAACCATCGCCTCTCGATGGCGCTGATCATCGGCGGCGTATCGTTCGAGGACCAGAACAAGAAGCTCGATCGCGGCGTCGACGTGTTGATCGCGACACCAGGTCGTCTGCTCGACCAATTCGATCGCGGCAAGATCCTGCTGACGGGCGTCGAAATCCTCGTTATCGACGAAGCCGACCGCATGCTCGACATGGGCTTTATCGACGATATCGAAAAGATCTGTTCGCGCCTGCCGCCGCGTCGCCAGACCATGCTGTTCTCGGCGACGATGGATCCGCAGATCGAGCGCCTGACCAAGAAATTCCTGCGCGATCCCGTACACGTGCAGGTTTCGCGGACGGCGTCGACGGCTGATACGATCGACCAGAAGCTGGTGAAAGTTTCGTCGCGGCCCGATCAGAAGCGCGCCATGCTGCGCGCCCGGATCGATGCAGCCGAAGGGCTGACCAACGCCATCATCTTCTCCAATCGCAAGCGCGACGTGGCCACCCTCGCCCGTTCGCTGCAGCGCCACGGCTATAGCGCCGGTTCGCTGCATGGCGACATGGATCAGAAGAGCCGCATGGAAACGCTGGATGCTTTCAAATCCGGCAATCTTTCGTTGCTCGTCGCCAGTGACGTCGCGGCCCGCGGCCTTGATATTCCGGCGGTTAGCCACGTGTTCAATTTCGATGTGCCTGTCCACGCCGAAGATTATGTGCACCGCATTGGCCGCACGGGTCGCGCCGGTCGTGCCGGCACGGCTTACACCTTTGTCGGCCCCAGCGACGAAAAGCATCTCGACGCCATTCTAAAGCTGATCCAGAAGCCTATCGAATACCTTGATGTTGCGCCGGTAGCCTCGTCGCAGGATGCCGAGGAAGAGCCGCGCGAAGAAAAACCTGCACGGACCTCGCGCCGCCGCTCGTCGCGCCGTGGCGAACCAGCCGAGGCGCCTGTTGCCGCCAGCGAACCAGCGCCAAAGCGCCAGAGTCGGCAGCGGCCTAAAGACACGCCAGCGGTATCGTCCGATATCGTGCCTGGATCGCCATTCGGTGATGCAGGACCGATTCCCGCGTTTCTGCTTCGTTCGGCGCGGATTGCCGAACAAGAAGCGGAATAAATTACTGGCCGGGTTGGAAAATTGCTACCAGTGCGCTTGTCTTGCGATTGGTATGACTTGTAAATGACTTTGACGTAAGACTGATTTGCTGATGGTTGGCGCAACGAGGCGCGGGGAAGGCTGTGTCGGATCACGAATTCACACGAGCATTGGGCTATGCGAACGCAGCGCTCGAGCTTTTGAAGAAGAGTTCTATTCCACCCTACCCGCAGTTCTATGAGCTGCTCTATACCTATGCGACGGGCGTAAATCCCTCGCTCAACCATCGCATCAATGCCATTTTCGCGACAGGCAACTCGCCATCGGCGAGCTTGGCGGAAACGCTCTACAACGAATTTCTGAAATCCGACGTCAACGACCGCATGTCGACGGTTTCCGAGCGCATGCAGGTGCGTATCGAGGCCGTCCATTCGGCGATTGACCACGCCATGACGACGGCGAATGCCTATTCCGGTTCACTGCAATCAGCCCAGGGCGACCTTGAACGCGATATCGGGCCAGAGGCACTTAAGGCGCTCGCCACACGGCTCTTGGCCGAAACGCGCCGGATGCAGGATACCAACCGCACCCTCGAACAAAAGCTGGAAGCCTCCCGCGAAGATATCGCCTCCCTCCAGCGCGATCTCGACGATGTGCGGCGCGAATCTTTGCTCGATCCGCTGACCAAGATCGCCAATCGCAAAAGCTTTGACGAGGGGCTCCGTGCAGGCATTGCCGAGGCGCGGCAGACCGGCGGGCCGCTCTGCCTCATCCTCATAGACATCGACCACTTCAAGAGTTTCAACGACACTTACGGCCATCAGACGGGTGACCAGGTGCTTCGTCTTGTGGCGATGACGATCAAATCGAACATCAAGGGTCGCGATCTGGCGGCGCGCTATGGTGGCGAAGAATTCGTGGCCATCCTGCCGAACACCGATATCAACGGCGCTTCGATCGTTGCGGAAAATGTCCGCGCCGCGATCCATGGCAAGGAATTGCTGAAGCGCTCGACCAATGAAAAACTCGGCCGCATCACCGCGTCCTTCGGCATTGCCGCCTTCCGGCCATCAGATACCGCCGGCTCGCTGATCGAGCGCGCGGATCGCTGCCTTTATGCTGCCAAGCATGCCGGGCGAAATTGCGTCGTTACGGAAAACACCATTGCCGACCTCGCCGAGGCCCCAAAAACCGGCGTCTCGGCGGCATAAAGTTCATTCCGCGGGCTTGAGCTCGACGCCGAGGCTGGTCAGCATTTCCCAATATTCAGGATAGGTCTTGCCGGTGCAGGCAGGGTCCAAAATGGTCACGCCACCAATACGAAGGCCAGCAAGCGCAAAGCTCATGGCGATGCGATGATCGTGATAGGTCTCGATCCGCGATGTCGCATTGCGTTGAGCGGCGTCGAGCAGCGCTGGATCGGCATTGACCAAGAGATCATCGCCTTCTTCGACTGCAAGGCCAGGACGAATGCGGTTGAGCTCGTTGGCGACGGCGCGGACGCGGTCGGTCTCCTTGACGCGTAGATTGGCGATGCCGACGAAGCGCACAGGTGAATTGTTGAAGGCGGCGACGACCGCGATGGTTGGCACGGCATCCTGCATTTGCGAGCCATCGATGATAGCAGGCATATTCGGGAATTGCGCGATGACGGCCTGTGCAGCAGCGTCGGGTTGGGTAAAGGCGTCTGCGGCCACGCCGAGGTCGATCTTGCCGCCAGTGAGCGCCTCTATGCCCCAGAGATAGGTGGCGGCCGACGCGTCGGGCTCGATGTGGAAGTCGGTCGCCACGTAGCCGGTTGGCTCGACCTGCCATGTCCCCGGCGCTGATTCTTCGACCTTGGCGCCGAAGGCGCGCATGGCGGCGAGCGTGAGATCCACATAGCCGCGGGCGCCGATGTCCTGGCCCGCCAATGCGACTTCGATCGGGCCTTCGCCGAACGGCGCGGCCATGAGAAGCGCTGACACATATTGGCTCGACAGAGAGGCATCGATCTCCACCCTGCCCTTCCCGAACCGGCCCGTGCCATGGATGGTCACAGGTGGGCAGCCGGTTGGCGCGGTGGCGTCGATGCCGAGAGACTGAAGGGCGTCGACCAAGGGCTTGATGGGGCGAAGGTGCATGTCTTCGTCGCCATCAACCACAACAGTGCCGTCTATGGTCGCGACCGCTGCAGTCAGGAAACGTGTGGCGGTGCCGGCATTGCCGAGAAACAGTGGTGCGTTAGGCGCTGCCAGTTTGCCGCTGCTGGTCACGAGAAAGCTTGTGTTATCAGGCTCTTCGACTGTCACGCCCATCTGCCGTAGTGCTTCGGCCATAAGCACCGTGTCCTTGCTCTTGAGCGCGCCAGTCAACCGGCTGGTGCCCTCGGCAAGTGCTGCGAGGAGCAGGACGCGATTGGTGATGGACTTGCTGCCCGGCGGCGAGACGCGCCCCGAAAGCGGGCGACCGGGCGGAACGATGGTGTAGGCAGGCGGGAGCTTTTTCGGCATGATGCCGTGGTGTTAGGACAAAGCGCCCCAAGAGGCAATCGTCATCAGGCGGTTGCGCGCGCCTCGGCGATAGCCTTCAAATCCGCAGCCTTGAGCGTGACACTCTCTCCGCAGCCGCAAGCGCCAGTCTGGTTGGGGTTTTTGAATGTAAACCCGGCGCTCATCTTGGATTCTTCAAAATCCATGACGGTACCGAGCAGATACATCGTTGCCTTGGGGTCGACCCAGACATCGACACCCTGGTCGGTAACGTGGTCATCACCCTTCAGCGGCTCGCTGACATAGTCCATCGTATAGGAGACGCCCGCACAGCCAGCATTCTTGATACCGACGCGAAGGCCGATGACCGGCTTGTCGGAATCTTCCATGATTTCACGGATGCGCTCGGCAGCAGCATCGGTCAGGGACATGATCTTGAAGGCCATGGTGTCTTCCGCCTTTATCGGTAGTTCACGATATATAGCAGTGAACGCGCGATCCTACCACCAGTTCAACGCAACTTGTGCTTCTTCGCTCATGCGACTCGCGTCCCATGGTGGATCGAAGACCATGTTCACGGTGACATCCTGGATGCCTTCGACGCCACGCGCCGCATTTTCCACCCACGCCGGCATTTCGCCCGCCACCGGGCAACCCGGCGCGGTTAGCGTCATGTCGATCGTCAGGTTGCGGTCGTCATCGAGATCGACCTTATAGATCAGGCCAAGCTCATAGATATCGACCGGAATTTCCGGATCATAGACGGTTTTCAGCGCGCCGATCAGATCGGAGGTGATGCGTTGCACTTCTCCATCGCCGAGGTTTTCGGGCATGGTCGGCTGTAGGCGCACATCGATCTGTTCGTCGGCGGCAGGTGTCGTGTCTTCGCTCATATTGAGCCTCTCAGGCGAAAAATTTACGGGAGCGCTCGATGCCATCGACCAGAGCGTCCACATCATCCTTGCCGTTATATAGGGCGAGCGACGCCCGGCAGGTAGAGCTAACGCCAAATCGTTTGAGCAGCGGTTGTGCGCAATGGGTGCCGGCACGGACGGCAATGCCGTAACGGTCGAGGATGGTCGCGACGTCATGAGCATGGGCGCCGGCGATCTCGAAGGAGAAAATGCCGCCCTTGCCCGGCGCCGTGCCGATCATGCGTAGTGAATTGATGCGGCTGAGTTTTTCGTGGGCGTAGTTGGCCACGTCATGCTCATGCGCCGCGATATTGTCGCGACCGAGCGATTCCATATAGGTCAGCGCTGCGCCAAGTCCGATGGCCTGCACGATTGGCGGTGTACCCGCTTCGAACCGATGCGGCGGCTCATTGTAGGTGACGGTGTCGAGGCTGACTGTCTCGATCATCTCGCCGCCGCCCTGATAGGGCTGCAATTCGGCGAGCAGATCGTAGCGGCCGTAGAGCACACCTATGCCGGTCGGCCCATAAAGCTTGTGGCCTGTCATGATATAGAAATCGGCGCCAAGATCCTGCACGTCGACCTTGCTGTGGACCGCGCCCTGCGAGCCATCGACAAGCACGGGAATGCCACGAGCATGAGCGATTTCAATGACTTGCTTGATCGGGACGACGGTGCCCAAGACGTTGGACATATGCGTAACGGCAACGATACGCGTCTTGTCAGAAAGCGCCGCTTCAAACGCATCGAGGCTGAAGCTGCCATCGTCGCCGACATCGACCCATTTGATGATCGCGCCTTTGCGCTCACGATGGAAATGCCAAGGGACGATATTAGAGTGGTGCTCCATGATCGTCGTGACGATCTCATCGCCTGCCCCAATGCGCGGACCGGCAAAGGATTGGGCAACCAGGTTGATCGCCTCGGTCGCCGAGCGCGTAAAAATGATTTCCTCGATGCGGCCGGCATTCAAAAACTTCCGCACCGCCTCGCGCCCGCCCTCATAGGCCTCGGTCGCGCGGTTGGCGAGCGTGTGCAAGCCTCTGTGAACATTGGCATATTCGTGCCGGAAGGCGTAATCCATCCGGTCGAGGACCTGAACAGGCTTTTGCGCCGACGCGCCGCTATCGAGATAGACCAGGCGATGGCCGTGGATGACTTCCGAAAGGATCGGAAAATCGGCGCGCACTTTTTCGAGGTCGAGGGTCATGTTTCGTCCCGTGGCGACTGTCGTCGCCGCTGGCCCAAATCCACGATTGGAGTGGGTCGGGACGTGGCGCAGTAACGCGTCACATCCAGTAATTTAACAGAAAGCCAACGACCCGGGGATTACTTCCCGAGAAGCCAGGTGTCGACGATACCTTGCAGGGCCTCGTTCAGCGCTTCATCTTCAATCGGATCAATGAGTTCGGCGATGAAACCGCGGACCAGCATGGTCTCCGCCTCTGCCTTTGGGATACCGCGGCTGAGGAGATAGAAAAGGCTGTCTTCGTCGAGCTTGCCGCAGGTCGAACCGTGGCCGCAGACGACGTCGTCGGCATAGATTTCGAGTTCGGGCTTTGACAGAATTTCCGCGTCGTCGGAGAGCATAAGTCCTTGATGCATAAACTTGGCATCGGTCTTCTGCGCATCACGGGCGACAATCAGCTTGCCCTGGACCACGGACTTGGAGCGGCCGCGGGTGATGGATTTGAACAGCGGCTGCGACGAGGTATGCGGCACAGCATGCGTCGTTTCCATCGTGATATCAGCATGTTGACCGTCGGAGACCAAGTTGAGCCCAGTGACATTGGCATGCGCACCGGCACCGGACATCTTTGGGAAAAGATGGGTGCGAGCAAGGTTGGCACCAGCGTGGACGACGAGCGTGCGAAGCTGGGCACCATCGGCCAAGTGATATTCGTTGGTCGAAAAATGCGAGGTGGCACGGGCACTTAGATCGACCGTCACGTGAGTGACATTGGTGTCCTTGCCGAGCGCGATATAGGTCGCGTGGTTGCCGACATGGGCAGCTTCGGAACCGGAGAAGGTTTCGAGGATGACGACAGAGGCGCCATCAGCCACGAAAATCTTCGTGGCATCAACGACATGGGCGGCTTCGCCCTCGATGCGATGATCGATCTGGATGACCTGCTGCACCTGGCCTTCAAGCGTTACGCTGAGGGCGTCTTTCGTTAGCACTCCGTTAACATTGACGAGCAGATCGTCGCGATTGGTCAATACGCCGCCATGGGTCTTGCCGACGATGACGCCTTCGGGGGCCGTCGCAGCATTTTGGACGACGCCATTGACGATCGAGAGCGCAAAGGCGCCGGGGATACGAAGACCCGTGCCCGTCGCTTCATTGGCCGGCTGAGCCAGCGGCGGAATGGTCCGCAGCAGCGTCTTGAGGTCGGTATAGTGATAGGCCTCGACGCGGCGAGTCGGCAGACCGGCCACGGTGACGCGCTCGGCGACCTGGTCAGCGCCGACAGCCTTGAGCTGGGCGATCAGGGATTCCTCGGCAGCGCCGAGACGAACTGGAAAAGCTGGGCGCATGGTTGGTTACGCCGCCTGACCGTCATAATCGGCATAGCCCTTGGCTTCGAGCTGCAGCGCCAGGTCCTTGTCGCCGCTTTCGACGATCCGGCCATCCGAGAAGACGTGCACGACATCGGGGACGATGTGGTTGAGGAGGCGCTGGTAGTGGGTGATGACCAGCATGGAGCGCTTGCCATCGCGGAGGGCATTCACGCCCTTCGAAACGACCTGCAGCGCGTCGATATCGAGACCGGAATCGGTTTCGTCGAGGACGGCCAAAGCTGGCTTGAGGAGCGCCATCTGCATGATCTCGGCGCGCTTCTTTTCCCCGCCCGAGAAGCCGACATTGAGCGGGCGCTTGAGCATGGCGCTATCGACATTGAGCTGAGCGCCGGCTTCCTTGACGGCACGCATGAAATCGGGCGTCGAGAGTTCGCCCTCGCCGCGCGCCTTGCGCTGGGCGTTGATGGCGGCCTTGAGGAAGGTCATGGTCGCGACGCCAGGAATTTCGATCGGGTACTGGAAGGCGAGGAAGATGCCGGCAGCAGCGCGCTCGGCGGGCTCCATCTCAAGGATGCTTTCGCCGTTGAGCAGGATTTCGCCCTCGGTGATCTCGTAATCTTCTTTGCCGGCGAGGACATATGACAGGGTCGACTTGCCCGAGCCGTTGCGGCCCATGATGGCGTGGACTTCGCCCTGCGGGATCACGAGATTGACCCCCTTGAGGATTTCACGATCCTCGATACGGGCGTGCAGGTTGCGGATTTCAAGAACGGGAGTGGTCATTTGCTTCTCCGTGGCGCCAATTAGTCGCCGGTGTTTGTCTGAAGGCCCCCTCACCCGCCCTGCGGGCGACCTCTCCCCAGAGGGAGAGGTGGAGTTGGCCGTGATTTTTGTTTTAGCCGACTGAACCTTCGAGGCTGATCGAGATCAGCTTTTGGGTTTCGACCATGAATTCCATCGGCAGGTGCTGCAACACGTCGCGGACGAAGCCGTTGACGATCAGGGCCACAGCTTCTTCTTCGTTGAGGCCGCGCTGGAGGCAATAGAACATCTGGTCGTCGGAGATTTTCGAGGTCGTCGCTTCGTGCTCGAAGACGGCGGTGCCGTTGCGGCTCTCGATATAGGGAACCGTGTGGGCGCCGCACTTGTCGCCGATGAGCAGCGAGTCGCACTGGGTGAAGTTGCGGGCGTTCTTGGCCTTGGCGTGCGCCGAGACCTGCCCGCGATAGGTATTATCCGAGAAGCCAGCCGCGATCCCCTTGGAGATGATACGGCTCGACGTGTTTTTGCCCAGGTGGATCATCTTGGTGCCGCTATCGACCTGCTGATAGCCGTTCGAAATGGCGATCGAATAAAATTCGCCACGCGAACCGTCGCCGCGCAGGATGCAGCTCGGATATTTCCAGGTGATGGCCGAACCGGTTTCGACCTGGGTCCAGGAAATGTGCGAATTGACGCCACGGCAATCGCCACGCTTGGTGACGAAATTGTAGATGCCGCCCTTGCCGTCCTTGTCGCCCGGATACCAATTCTGAACCGTCGAGTACTTGATCTCGGCATTGTCGAGGGCGACCAGTTCGACGACGGCCGCGTGAAGCTGGTTTTCGTCGCGTGAGGGAGCGGTGCAGCCTTCGAGATAGGAGACGTAGCTATCGTCGTCGGCGATGATCAGCGTGCGCTCGAACTGGCCGGTGTTCTTCTCGTTGATGCGGAAATAGGTCGACAGCTCCATCGGGCAGCGGACGCCCTTGGGGATGTAGACGAAGGACCCATCGGTGAAGACGGCAGAATTCAGCGTCGCATAGTAATTGTCCGAAACCGGAACGACGGTGCCAAGATACTGCTTCACGAGCTCGGGGTGCTCGCGCACGGCTTCCGAGATCGAGCAGAAGATGATGCCAACCTTGGCCAGTTCTTCGCGAAAGGTGGTGACGACGGAGACCGAGTCGAACACGGCGTCGACAGCGACATTGGCGCCAAAGGGCGTGCTAACGGACTCAGCGGCGCCTTCGACACCGGCGAGGATCGCCTGTTCCTTCAGCGGAATGCCGAGCTTGGCATAGGTCTTGAGCAGTTCCGGATCGACTTCGTCGAGGCTCTTAGGGCCCTTGAAGGACTTGGGAGCCGCATAAAAGCTGATCTGCTGCAGGTCGATCTTGGGATAGTGGAGCTTGGCCCAGGTCGGTTCTTCAAGAGTCTGGAAGCGGCGGAAGGCATCGAGACGCCATTCCAGCATCCATTCCGGCTCTTCCTTCTTGGCAGAGATAAAGCGAACGGTTTCTTCGGTGAGGCCGGGCGGCAGCACGTCGGACTCGATATCGGATTCGAAGCCGTACTTATATTTGTCGACGTCGAGGGCGAGCACCTGCTCAACCGTTTCGCGATCGATCTCTTCCTTGAGCGTCGGAATATCGTAGTCCGCCATCAGGCTTCTCCTTTGTGCCCATCGACGGTTCAAGGCCGCCGCGAACGAAGTCTCTATCTTTATAAGCGGCTAGGCCGCTTTCCCCGCGCGCCGCTGGCGAACGAGGATCGTTTCAAATCCGGCAAGGAATGCATCGGCATCCGCCAGTGTGGAATTCCAGCCGAAGCTGACGCGCAGGGCGCATTCGGCGAGATCGCGCGAGACGCCCATGGCAAGAAGCACATGGCTCGCGCCGACCTTGCCCGAAGAACAGGCCGAGCCGGACGAAACGGAAAGCCCCGCAAGGTCCAGCGCCATCATCGCCGTCGAACTGCGAATACCCGGCACGGCGAAATTGACGACATTGCCGACGCGGCTTGTTGCCTCGCCAAAGATGACAGTATCGGGCGCCATGGCCTTCAACCCGTCCTCGACGCGCTTGGTCAAAACCTCAAGGGCACTCATATCCATGCGCTCTGCCGCGGCCGCCGCGCCAAAGGCGGAAATCAGCGCTGCCGATTCCGTGCCGCCGCGACGGCCCTGTTCCTGGCCACCACCAGGGATCAGGCGGACCGTGTCGGCGTGGCCTTTGACCAAGAGCGCACCGATCCCAGCCGGCGCGCCGATCTTGTGGCCGCTGATGGCCACCATATCGGCAGCCGAAGCAGCGAAATCCAGATCGAGCTTGCCCAGCGCCTGGACCGCATCGACCACAAGTGTGTGACGGGTCGGACCAACGAGCACCGAGATCGCGCCGATGGGCTGGACGACGCCGGTTTCATTATTGACCCAATGCACCGTAACGAGGAGCGTCGTGCCGTCTTCGTCAGCTCTAGTGAGCACAGCGCGCAGTTGATCGAGATCAATGCTGCCATCGGGCAGAAGACCGATGGTATGGACAGGCAGGCCCGTGGCCTCGGCCGCCTTGGCGACCGCAGCATGCTCCCCAGCACTGATCGCCACGGCGCCTGCCGAAAAGGCTCTGGCGCCACCGACAATGGCTTGGGTAAGTGCCTCTGTGGCAGAGCCCGTAAAGACCACCTGACGCGTCTCGGCGCCAGCAAGGCGGGCGACCTGGGCGCGGCCGGTCTCGATGAGATCGCGCTGCTTGCGGCCATGGGCGTGAACGGAGGACGGATTGCCCGTCAAATCGAGCGCAGCAAGAAGCGCCGCACGCGCTTCAGGACGAAGCGGGGCGGTGGCGTTATGATCGAGATAGATGCTCTCTTTCGCCATCTGCCTTCTTGGGCCCACATGCCCGAAAGAACCGCATGTCTGGAATGAGCCAATGGAAAGGCCCGGAAACCAAACACTTCTTGAAATTTGCCGCCCACTTTCATTACAAGGGGCGCTCAACGTGGCCGCTCGCGGCCAAAAACCGAATTTCGAACCATTCTAAACTGGTTTTTTCGACCCATGTTTTAGGGATCGTCCCGCCCATAGTCAAGCGGCGCAGACGATTTCCTGACCAGTCGGATCAGCTTAGTGACAGAGCCGAAAAAGGCCAGAAAACACCATGCCTGAAGTTATCTTCAATGGCCCCGAGGGGCGCCTCGAAGGCCGGTACCAGCCGGGCAAGGAACCGAACGCGCCGATCGCAATCGTTTTGCATCCGCACCCGCAGTTTGGCGGGACGATGAACAACCAGATCGTCTACAATCTCTTCTATATGTTCGCTCAGCGCGGCTTTTCGGTCCTGCGCTTCAATTCGCGCGGCGTCGGCCGTTCGCAGGGCGTCTTCGATCACGGCATCGGCGAACTCTCGGACGCGGCTGCCGCGCTTGATTGGCTGCAGATCGTCAACCGCGAATCCCGCGGCTGCTGGATCGCCGGCTTCTCGTTCGGCGCCTGGATCGGCATGCAGCTTCTCATGCGCCGTCCGGAAGTCGAAGGCTTCATTTCGGTGTCGCCGCCGGAAAACCTCTATGACTTTTCGTTCCTCGCCCCCTGCCCGTCTTCGGGCCTGATCATCCATGGTGACAAGGACCGCGTGGCGCCGCCGCAATCGGTTCAGAAGCTCGTGGACAAGCTCAAGACCCAGAAGGGCATCACCATCGAACAGCAGATCGTGGACGGTGCAAACCACTTCTACGAAGGCAAGATCGATGAACTGACGACGGCCTGCGCCGAGTATCTCGACCGTCGCCGTCAGGAGATCGCGGACGGCGGCGGGCGCTAAAGAGAGCGCACCTTTGAGGCGATCGTCCTCACCCACGGAGTTTTTTGTTTACGGCGTCATTCCCGCGAAAGCGGGAATCTAACTACCGAGTGGAGATCCCCGCTTTCGCGGGGATGACGCTGTGGATGCAAATTGAGCTCCGGCTTAATTCCAGATGTAGATCGCACCAATGACCAAATACAAATCCGACTTCCTCCGCGTCCTTGATGAGCGCGGTTTCATCCATCAGATTTCCGATCCCGAAGGGCTTGATCAGCTCGCGGCGACGCAGAAGATCACCGGCTATGTGGGCTATGACGCGACGGCGACGTCGATCCATATCGGCAATCTGATCACCGTCACCATGCTCTACTGGCTGCAGGAAACGGGCCACCAGGCGATCAGCCTGATGGGCGGCGGCACCTCCATGGTCGGCGATCCGTCCTTCCGCGACGATCAGCGCAAGCTGCTCACCGTCGAGCAGATCGCCGAGAACATCGAGAGCATCAAGCGCGTCTACGGCAATATTCTCAACTATGGCGGCTCCAACCCCGCCATGATGGTGAACAATGCCGATTGGCTGCTAAAGCTCAATTACATCGAGTTCCTGCGCGATGTCGGCCGACACTTCTCGGTCAATCGCATGCTCTCCTTCGATTCGGTTAAGCTGCGGCTCGATCGCGAGCAGTCGCTGAGCTTCCTCGAATTCAACTACATGATCATGCAGGGCTACGACTTCACCGAACTCAACCGGCGCTATGGCACCGTGTTGCAGATGGGTGGGTCGGACCAGTGGGGCAACATCATCAACGGTGTCGACCTCAGCCATCGCATGGGCGGGCCGCAGCTTTATGCGCTGACGACGCCGCTCCTGACCAAGTCGTCCGGCGAAAAGATGGGCAAGTCTGCCTCCGGCGCCGTCTGGCTCAATGGCGATCTCTTCTCGCCCTATGATTTCTGGCAATATTTCCGGAATACCGAAGACGCCGACGTGGTGAAATTCCTCAAGATATTCACGCGCCTGCCGATCTCGGAAATCGAGCGCATCGGCGCGCTTGGCGGCAATGAGATCAACGAGGCCAAGAAGATCCTCGCGACGGAAATCACCGCCATCGTTCACGGACGGGATGCGGCGATCCAGGCGGCGGCAACCGCGCTGGCGACCTTCGAGTCGGGGGCCATCGATCTGTCCTTGCCGACGGCCGAGGTGACTCATGCTGAGCTCGCTTCGGGCATCGGCATTTTGAACGCGCTGGTGAAGGCTGGTCTCGCGGCTTCCAACGGCGAAGCCCGCCGTCACGTCGCCTCAGGAGCCGTGAAGGTCAATGACGCGACGGTCGACGATGACAAGCTCAGCCTCGGCGACAATGCCTTGCTCGACGAAGGCGTCATCAAGCTTTCGGTCGGCAAGAAGCGGCATGCGCTGATCAAGCCGATCTGATTCACCCAGCCCCCGCCCAATCGTCACCACCGGGCTTGTCCCGGTGGTCCATCAGGAGGCGGGATGGATTGCCGGGACAAGCCCGGCAATGACGACAAACGGAGGTTCGGATTTGGGCGTCGCACTTCGGTGCGGCGCCTTTTTTATTGCTGCGGCGGTTCGTTGGCGCGGAACTCGAAGAGCTCGCGGAAGGCGCCCGGGAGCAGCAAGGAGAGCGGGTTGATCTGGAACTGTGGCTGCTCGAGCGGGCCGCGCACGGCGAAGGTGACGCCGACAAGGCCCTCGCCATCGCGACCGCCGAGGAGCGGTCCGAGCAGCGGGATCTGCTGGAAGGCGTTGTTGAGGCCGAAGAGCGGCACATAGGTACCGGTCAGATCGTATTGGCGCTTATCGGTGTAGATGAAGCCGCGCATGGTGCCGCCGACCGTTGGGCCGGAGAGTATGCCGCGGGTGACTTCGACGCGATCGCTGCGGCGGATGAAGTCGATCTCGCCGGCTTCAAAATCGAGCCGGTTGTTGCGCGCGATGGCGGCGCGGGAATCGGAGTGATTGCCAAGCACCTGGGCGACATTGGCTTCGTCGACGATGGCGAAATTTCTCATCAACAGGCGCCCGCCTTCGGCATCGGCGTCGCTGTCGGTGGTGAGGACGAGGCTGCCAGTGCCGCCGGCAAGCTGGGAATAGACCCCGAGGAAGCGGAGGACGGTGCCGGCATCGTTGAAGGCCACGGTCATCGTCCGGCCCTTGGGGGCGGGATTGGTGGTGACCGAAAGGGCGTTGCCTTCGCTGAATTGGGCCGACAGCGTCGCACGGCGGAGGTTAGAGCCGCGAAGGCTGAGTTTGAGATCGACGTTGAAGGCGGTCGTCGCGTAGTAGCCGAGCGCCCGGTCGAGTTTGACGTCGAGGCTGAGGGCTTGGTTGATCTGCGTAGTCCGCACGCCGCCACTGCCCTGCCCGAGGCTGAAGAACTGGCTGAGCACGGGTTTCAAATCGAGTTGGGCACCACGGATCTGCACGTCGAAGCCGCCATTGGCGGGTTTCAGGACCACCTGGGCATTGTCGCCTTCGCTAAGGGCGACCTTACTGAACTCGGCGAGCACCAGGCCATCCTTGGTGCTGTAATCCGCCTTGCCGGCCAGTTGGACGGAGCCGAAGCCGACGGCGATGTCTTCGAGATGGGTGACGTCACCGTCCGGGCGGACGGTGGCCGTGACGCTGCCCGGCGTGCCGGTGCTTTTGCGGATGCCGACATCCTTGAAATCAAGGCCGGCATCGGCCAGATCGGCAGAAATCTTGATGCTGCCGTCAGCGGCGGGTTCGGCGATGAAGCGGAGGCTTCCCGACAGGAAGGACGAGGCATCGAAGCCGAAGGCGGCAAGGTCGGCAACCTCGACGGTGGCGCCGAGCTTGAAGGCGGGGTCGGTCGTCGGTGTGCCGTCAACGGATAGCTCGGCTTCCATGCCGTCGATGTCGGCCGAGCCGCCAAGGTGATAGCCCTCTTGGGTCGCGGAAAAGCTCAATTGGCCATTGGCGATGGTGCGATCCTGGATCGGAGCGCTGCTGGCAAAATCGGCAACGGTGCCGTTGACGACATAGTCGATTTCCATCGGCTTGCCGGTGTCTTCATTGGCAAGGCCAATGGTGGCGACTAGGCCCAGATCGACAGTACCTGTCAGCGTTGCCGGATCGATGGGCAATTCCGCTTGCGCCAGCGCATCGGGCTGCAACTGCTTGGTGATGGCCAGCAGCGCCGGAATGGGCGCGGAGAGATTGCCGGAAACCTCGAAAATGCTGTCATCGGGGGAAGAGCTGTCAAAGATCATCGCGGGGCGGCGGACATCGATCGTGCCTTCGGCCGTGTCGACCTTGCCGCCTTCGGCCGAGATGGTCACCTTGGAATCGTCGATCTGGAGGCGCGTAATGCCGTCGATCTTGATCGGGTCCATGGCCTCGGTGGCGCGGACGGCGACGTTCTGGCCGGTCATGTCGATCTGCATGGCGCCATCGGGCAGCGGCCTGCCTTCGGCATCGGGCCCAAGCGAACCGACCGGGAAGTCAAAATTGAGCCGCGCTTCGACGACCTGGCCATTGGTGACATTGGCGACGAACCAGTCGCGGCTTTCCTGGCCCATGAAATAGGGCCAGATGCGCTTGATATCGTCGGCGCTGACGCCCTTGCCGGCCACGCTAATCTTGGCGGATAGGCCGGCCTGGAGCATGTCTATGCGGCCCTTGCTCTCGATGATCGCGTCGCCCTTCCGCGCCACGAAGCGATCGATGCCCAAGGCACCATAGAGCGGCGCCGACCAGCCGGAAAAGTCCATGGTTTCAAATGGCAACTCGGGCGCGGCCATATCATTGGGGTGCAGGGTTACATCGGTCGCCTTGATAGACATACCGATGGTCGGGCCATACGTGGCGTCGAGACCCATGGCGAAGGTGCCGGAAATCCGCGCATCGCTCTGGCCGATCTGGATGGCGGAATCGGCCAATTCGAATTGGCCAGTCTCGGGGCTCCAATCGATCTCCATGATCGAACTGGCGACGGGGAAGTAATCCGTACCGATGCGCAGATCGACGCCCGTCAAATCGATGCGAAACTGGCCATCGACGAGCTTGCCGCCAGCAGGATCGAAGCCAATGTCGATTGAGAGCGCGCCGGCGCCACGCATCGCGGCCATGCTGGTTGCGTCGTCGATGAATGGCAAAAGCGCTGCGAAGTCGAGATTGAGAACATCGACTTTGAGCCGGGATGTGCCATCATCGGCAAGGATACGATCGATCGTGCCGGAAACCTGTCGCCCGCCGACTTGTGCCGCAAACGTGCCGGCGGTTTGCTTGCCATCGGCTGATGGGCCGATTTCGAGATCGACCTGATCAAAGCGGCGATAGAGCCCATAGACGGAATCGGTCATGTCGATGGTCGCGTCGCGCACGATCAGCTTGGAGAATTGGCCTTGCGTGCTCATTTTGACGAAGTCGCTGAGCGCAACCTCAGTCGATTCAAGATTATAGACGAGCCAATCATTGTCGGAGCGCAGCTTGGTGCCGTCGGCGCCGAGAGCGAGCCCCTTCTCACCGATGCCGATGGGTGAATAGGCCTGGTCGCCCTCGAGCACCCGGAGGGTCGGGACACTGCCATCGGCGTTTTCGACGAGCTCCATATGGCCAAGGCGCGGGCCATGAAGATCCTGCACCAATTGAAGATGTGGGCCGACGACTGTGACCGAGGCCCCCGGCTGCCCCATCAGGGCGCGGAGCGGGGAGAAGCCGACCTCGAACGCATCCATGGCGATTTGCGCGCCCGATTGGGTATCGTCGAGCACGACGGGAGAAAAGCGGACGACCGGCCATACGCCACTTTCGACGGCAATCGAGAGATCGCCCATTTCGAGTTTCGACGTCGGGGGCAGCATGGATTGAACCACGCTCCGCACGGTATCGCCGGAGAATGGCAGACGGATCGGGGTTATCAGCAGGACTAAATAGAGCACCAGCAGCAGAGCGAAGAAGCCGCCAAAGATCCAGCCCAGTATTTTGAGCAGCCGGCGAGAGCGCGCAGGCGGAGGGGTAGATGTCAGTGATGGTGCGGGCTGATCGGCCGGAATTGTCACTCGCTCACGTCTATCCAGCTTGAGGAAACCTACAATACCGCAGAATTCCTCACAGAATCATTCACCCGCCGGGCTGCAATTGCACAATGATACCGGCTGGAATGTGGCGCCGACACCCTCTATTGGATCAGGGACTTGGGAGACCCACGATGACACATCTGAACCAAGGCGACCTTGCCCCGGACTTTACCTTGCCGCGCGACGATGGCAGCGTGTTCACGCTCTCGGCGCACCGGGGAAAGCGCGTCGTTCTGTTCTTTTATCCCGAGGACGATTCCGGTGGCTGCACCGACGAGAATGTCGAGTTTTCCAACCTGCTTGACGAGTATGAAGCGGCGGGCGCCGTGGTGCAGGGCATTTCGCCCGACGACATCGCCAAGCACCAAAAATTTCGCGCCAAGTATGACCTACGCATCCCGCTCATTGCCGATCCCGAGCGGCAGGCGATGGAAGCCTACGGGCTCTGGCAGCTCAAGAAGCTTTATGGCAGGGAGTTCATGGGACTGATCCGCACCAGTTTCATCATCGGCACCGACGGCAAAATCGAGCGGATCATCCGCGCCACGCGCATCAAGGGACATGCCGCAAAAGTCCTCGAAGCCTTACGTGAAAACACGGCATCTGCCTGAAAACCCCCATCTTTCGGGGTTTCTTAACCATGAGCGCTCATAGTCTGCTTACCATAAGGTGGCAGTGCGAGGGGCGCAAAGTGGTAGGGAAAGCCGGCTTCGGAAACCGCGGAAACAAAGCTAAAGCGCCGGTGCGCGGCATCCACCCTGCCCTGTTTTACGGCATGTTTGCCGTGCTGTTCGGCGGCAATGTCTTTGCCGGCACAGCGCTCTATCTCTCCCCAGATATCACGCGGATGCTCAATGGCCGGACCGATGAAGTGATCGGCGCCTATGAGGATCGTATCGCGCAGATGCGGGTCGAAATCGACCGGCTCCACTCGCGCAGCTTCGCCCAGACGGGCGATATCAACTTGCAGCTCCAGGAGCTATCGCAGCAGCAGGAAGTGCTGTTCGAGCAGCACCAGCTGGTCAAGGTCTTGGTGGAAAAAGCCGATGCGCTGGGCATTGCGGCCGCGGATATCGCGCCGCCGGCTGCTCCACAATCGGCCGACTTGGCGAGCCTGACCGGCAATCCCGATGTGGATGCGACGGCGCTCAGCATCGAGCGAATGATGGGCGAGACACAAATGGCGATGGATGGCATTGCCCAGGTCGCCTCGACCCGCGCAGACGAAATAGCCACCGAGATGCGCCAGCTTGGTATTCCGGTGACGCTGCCCGATGACGAAGCGATGGGTGGTCCTTTGCTGCCAGCGCGCGATGATCTGGCCGGTACGCCGATGCTTGAAGATGCCAACGAGGTCATGTCGGCCCTGATGCGCTACAAGATGGCGCGGGAAACGCTCGATGATGCGCCGGTACATATGCCGATCAGCGGCACGTTCCGGCAAAGTTCGAACTTCGGCAATCGCCGCGATCCATTCACGGGATCACGGGCGTTTCACTCCGGCATCGACTTCTCCGCGCCGACAGGCACGACTGTGCTGAGCGCTGCGGCCGGAGTGGTCACCTATGTCGGGACGCGATCAGGCTATGGCATGGTTGTCGAGGTGACGCATGCGAATGGGCTGCTCACTCGCTATGCGCATTTGAGCGGTTATTTGTCCCAAGAAGGCCAGAAGGTCGATACCGGGACGCCCATCGCCAAAGTCGGGTCGACGGGACGTTCGACGGGACCACATCTGCATTTTGAGATCCGCAAGGCGGATGAGGCGATCAATCCCAAGGCGTTTTTGGACGCGGGGAAGCGGTTGGTTGCGGTACTGGGGTGATTTCCGGATGGCTCGGTTCACCCCCTCCCGGCCTCCCCCATCAAGGGGGAGGTGACGGATCGAGTTTGGTTCACGACCCAGCCCAACGCGCCAGCCCGCACCTCCCCCTTGATGGGGGAGGCTGGGAGGGGGTGTTGCCCCCTCACCAAGTTTATTCGCTGGCCACGTCCGTTGCGACGCCAACGCGCTGGGCAAGTGCCGCTTCCATGAACTGGTCGAGGTCGCCGTCGAGCACCACTGAAGGCTGGCCGCTTTCGACGCTTGTGCGGAGGTCCTTGACCATCTGATAGGGCTGCAAGACGTAGGATCGGATCTGGTGGCCCCAGCCGATATCGGTTTTGTTGGCCGCCTGAGCGTTTGCCGCTTCTTCGCGCTTTTGCATTTCCATCTCGTAGAGACGGGATTTCAGCATCGCCATGGCCGTTGCTCGGTTCTTGTGCTGGCTGCGTTCCTGCTGGCACGCCACGATGATGCCCGAGGGCACGTGGGTGATGCGGATGGCGGAGTCGGTCGTGTTGACGTGCTGACCACCGGCGCCGGAAGCGCGATAGGTGTCGACCTTGAGGTCGGCTTCGCGGATCTCAATATCGATGGAATCATCGATCACGGGATAGACCCAGCAGCTCGAAAAGCTGGTGTGTCGACGCGCCGCCGAATCGTAGGGACTGATGCGGACGAGGCGATGCACGCCGCTCTCGGTCTTGAGCCAACCATAGGCATTGTGGCCCTTGATCTGGATGGTCGCGGACTTGATGCCGGCTTCTTCGCCGTCGTGCATTTCCAGCACTTCGACTTTCATTTTCCGGCGTTCGGCCCAGCGGGTATACATCCGGAGGAGCATGTTGGCCCAATCCTGACTCTCGGTGCCACCGGCGCCGGAGTGGATTTCGACATAGCAGTCATTGGCATCGACTTCGCCCGAAAGCAGCGTTTCAATCTGCCGGCGGCGGGCCGATTGCTTGAGTTCGATCAGCGCCTGTTCGGCATCGCGCACGATATCGGCGTCGCCCTCGGCATCGCCGAGTTCGATCAATTCGACATTGTCACGAATGCCGGATTCGAGCTCGCGCACGGTCTTGACCGCAACATCGAGTTCGTCACGCTCGCGCATGGTGACGCGCGCTTTTTCCGGATCGTTCCAGAAGTCGGGGGATTCAGTTTGCGCTGTCAGCGCGTCGAGACGGAGTTGTGCAGTATCCCAGTCAAAGATGCCTCCTCAGCAGGGTCAAAACCTGCTCGATTTCGGCGACGGTCTTTTCGATTTCCGCGCGCATTGAAAATTCCTTGTGTTCAGTGCGTCCCGTTTAAAGGAGCCGTGCCGGGGGATCAACCCGCCCGGCGCCCGAGCTTGGCAAAACGCTTGAGCGCCGCATCGCGCTTGAGACGGGACACCCGGCTGAGAAAAAAGATGCCATTGACCTGATCGATTTCGTGCTGGGCGACGCGGGCGGCAAAGCCTGAGAGCGAGAGGGTATGGCGAATGCCATTTTCGTCGTCGAAGGTGATTTCGACGGCGCGCGCCCGGAGCACGTCAACCTCGATGCCGGGGAGTGAGACCGAGCCCTCGGTGCCGATTTCCTGTTCTTGGGCGGATGAGACGACCGTCGGATTATAGAGGAGACGATAGTCCCGTTCGTCGGGTTCGCTGATGCTCACCAGTGCGATCGGGGCTACTTCGCCGATGTGGGCTGCGGCGAGGCCATAGGCCTTGGCCTCAGTTCCAGCAGCAAGCAGCCGCTGGCCGATGGCACGGAGGGCGGCGTCGACGGGCTGGGCCGTCGCAGCCTCGCTAAGGCGCGGATCTGGATAGGTGATGAACGTGCTCATGGCTGCCATCTTGCATGTTGGCGGCCCGGCTGGTAGGTCGAAATCGGCTGGTCTCGTAGCTCAGCAGGATAGAGCACCGGATTCCTAATCCGGGGGTCATGGGTTCGAATCCCGTCGAGATCACCAGCCTGATCCCTATAATCTTTGTTTGTCAGAAGTGCTTTGAGCGGCTCCATGCGTCTTGCGCAGGGCCCCAATACTGCTCGCAAGCCGAAGAATTAGCCTGACCTTAACCTTGCGGGCTCACGCTACCGATCAGTTACATTTCACCGGAGCTGAGAATGCACGAACAGATCGAGCGCAAGGCCTATGACCTTTGGAACGCGGATGGCCGCCCCGAGGGGCAGGATCAGGCCTATTGGTTCAAGGCTGTCGCCGCACTGGCTTCCGAAGCCGCCGCCACGATCAAGCCGCCCCGCAAGCGCGCGCCGCGGGTCAAGAAGGCCGCCTGATTCTTCAGGTGTTTTGGAATTTTAGTAGGCGCTACGGATCTCGCGGCGCCTGTTCTATTTTACCAGATGCGGGGCCAATAGACGTCGTCGGCATAGTCCGACGGGATTGGCGAGAGACGGCCGATGGCCTGGGCGGCGAATTCGATCTGCAAAGCCAGGTGGCTGACATGGTCGGGCACGGGCGTGCCGGTGACGAATTCGCGCAGCCGCCACTCTTCGATCTTGAGGCATCGGAGGCGACGGCGCGCTTCGGCCTGAACATCTTCCACCACAAGGCCCTGGGGAGCAGCAGCGCGCTCCGGCATTGCCTCGGTCCATTCTCTTGAGCCCTGGATGACTGCGAACCGCACTTTCAATCTGCCTCGTTTGATCGCCTATCGGGCGGCGACCAATTCAATATGTCATCATTCCGTTACATAAGCGGTAACGCCTAGAGCTTGAGCGGCATGGCAGCCATGCTAGAAGGCGGCATGTCCATTCTCTATCTCATGGCCGCCAAGGCCGAATTCGGGCCACATCTGGCCGCACGCATCCAGCCGGAAATGATCGGGATCGGCCCTATCGAAGCGGCGGTGGCGACGACCAGCGCCCTGGCGCTACGGGCCGGGAACGTGCCCAAACTCGTCGTCAGTCTGGGCTCGGCGGGTTCGAACAGGCTTGAGCAATGTGCGGTCTATCAGGCGATTTCTGTGTCCTATCGCGACATGGATGCTTCGGCGCTGGGCTTTGCCAAAGGGATAACGCCGCTGACAGACCTGCCCGCAACGCTGCCTCTGGTCCCTGCCCTGCCGGGCCTTACAGCAGCGACGCTTTCAACCGGTGGCAATGTGGTTACGGGACCGGCCTATGAGGCCATTGTCGAGGACATGGTCGATATGGAGACCTTTGCGGTCAAGCGCGCTTGCCAGTCTTTTGGGGTGCCGCTCCTAGCTCTTCGCGGCATTTCGGACGGGACAGAGACGGTCAGCAAGATCGAGGACTGGACGCAGTATCTCCATATCATCGACGAGAAACTGGCCGAGGCTGTAGATTTGGTCGAGGCCGCCTATGCCGACGGCCTGATCGATCTCACGCCTTAGGCATGGCCTTCTTGTCGCGGCGCTTGCGGCTCCAATTGGTGTAGTGGCGGCCGCCGCGCAGGATGGCGTGATTGACCGGGCCTTGCAGGAAGATGAGGTCGATCGCGAGGATCAGGAGGCCGAGCGGCAGCATCCAGATACCAAGCACGGGCAGGAAGCTAAAAATGCCGCCGAGGACCAGCAGAATGCCGAGCGGAATGCGGATCAAGCGCGCCTCCGGCCGGCGGATACGCTGTAGCAAACCAGCAGCCTTGGCCGGTATTTTCCGCTCCAGTCTATCGAACAGTCGGTTGAGACGTCGGGCGCTCTTGGTTTCCATCAATCTGTCGTTCCGTTCCTGCGCTAGATGACTTGCTTTATGTAGGCCTCGATCCCGAAACGGGTAGTGCCATTCTCGAAACAAACTCTAGAGATTAATCTTGGTTAAACGGTGGACGGAACTTCCGCGCGGCACGTGGCGTTCCCTCGCGAAAGATGGAGTAAGCCATGCTTCTTGAAGAACTGTTCCCGTCCCGCCGCCGCCGTCAGGATCCGCTCGATCAGATTGCTGCACAATTGCATGACCTGCGTCGCCAGACGCGCCATCTCGGCCGTTCGCTGTCCGGCAATGCACGGTCTCTGTCGCATAATGCCAGTGAAGTCGCAGATGATGTCGGTGACGTGGTCGCCGAATGGGGCCGCGATGCTGCCAAGCAAGGCGCGTGGATTGCCGGTGTTGCAAGCCGCAAGGCCATGGAGAGTGCGAAGGCTGTGCAGCGCGACCCCGTGCCGGTGATCGCGGTTCTCGGCACCACGCTTTTGCTGACCACCTTGCTCTTCCGTCGGCGCTAAGAGTTTCTTTACCAAACCGGTCAAACCTTCCTTAGGGCTGTCGGAGCATTTTCGGGGAAAGCCGCAACTCGGCAACACTCCGGAGATGCACCGTGGCCCTTTTTGCTCGCCTCGCCATCAAATTGTCAGCCGTCGCGATTGTCGCCACCAGTCTCGGGGGCTGCAGCTTTCTCGGCATCAATTTCGGCATGGCGCAGATGAGCGAGAAGGAATGCATGATGCGCGCCATGTATTTCGAATCCAATCGCTCCAGCTCCGAAGGCATGCTTGCGGTGGGAACGGTGGTGATGAACCGGCTGAACGACCCGCGCTATCCTAAAAATGTCTGCGGCGTTGTCGGGCAAAAGAACCAGTTTGCGCAGGGTGTGCTAACCAAGCCCATGACCGATAGCGGCGCTGTGCTCGCGGCGCAGGTCGCCGATCAGGTGCTGCATGGGGCGCGGCATCCCGGCGTGCAGAATGCGCAGCATTTCCACACGGCGGGCCTCCGTTTCCCATACAACAATATGTTTTACGTGCTCGAAGCGGGCGGCAACGAGTTCTACGAGAAGCGGACGAACTAGCCTCTAGAAGTCACCACCGACGTCGAAATCGTCGCCCATGTCACCGCCATCGTCATAGCCTTGGTCTTCAGGCGCATCCTCCGGTGGCGGTGCCTCCCCGGCCTGCGCATCGCCGGTGAAGAGACCGGTCAGCATGCTGCCAAGCAGCAGGCCACCCGTGACCCCGAGCGCGGTCTGGGCAGCGCCAGCCAAAAAGCCGCCATTGCCGCGGGAGCGGCGGAGATCATCGCGGGGATCATCCGAGCGCCCCCAGGGTCCGCCTTGCGAGGTCTGCGCCTGCGCGGGGCGATCGCCACCAAAGATTCCGCCAAGAAAGCCACCCTGGCTTTGCTTTGATTCGAGCTGTTCGATCTTCTGCTGGGCTTCGCGCAGGGCTGCTTCCTGCACGATGATCGTCTGGGCCATGAAATAGGCAGCGGTCGGATTTTCCGCGAGCCGCTGGCGGATCAGCTGCTCGGCATCGGCGTCGCGCGCAGCGCTATTACGCTCCACATTACGCAGGCGTTCGAAGAGGTCTTCGATGGCGCGTTCGTCTTCCTGTCTCAGCATGATCAACTCCCTTTCAAAATTGACATGGGAAGCCGCACGATGAGGCGCAATGGCGCAGAGCGCGATCACGCCGAATTCAGGACGTCTTAGCAGGGGCCGGAGCCTTGGCATTTTGCTTGAGGACAAAGCCGATGACGGCGGCAACGGTCTCGTAGAGTTCGATGGGGATGCTGTCGTCGACCTCGACATGGCTGAGGGCTTCGGCAAGGAGCGGATTGGATTCGATGACGATGTCGTTTTCTTCCGCGAGTGCGACGATCTGCTCCGCGATCAGCCCTCTTCCCTTGGCGACGACGCGGGGCGCGTGGTCCGTGCCTTTTTCATATTGGAGGGCGACGGCGAGTTGGCGGGTTTTGGGGTCTTCGCTCATCCTCGTGCATCCACTGAATGGCCGACACGGGGATCGGTGGGCTCTTCCGCGGGCGCACCGCTGCGCACGACGAGCGCCCCGGGGTACAGACCCGCCGCTTCGAGCGTTGTGCGCAATTCCTCGATGGTCTCGGAAAAGATCTTGGCAGTTTCGCGGTTTTCGGCCCACAGCAGGATGCCGGTCGTTTGACCACGCAGGGAAATTTGCGCGCCAACCTCGCCTAGCGCAGGCAGGTTGATCGCGAACTGCACCTGCCAGCCGCGATCTTCGCTGCGCGTGTCGCTGCCGCTGCCTTCGTGGTGGATCTGAAGCTGCAAAACGGCCTGTTGCTGGCCGACCAGCACGGGCAAATCGAGGCTCCATTGCGTATCGCCGGCTTTCTGGCCGTCCGGCAGGGAAGCATGCTGATGCAGCCGGACCCGAGCCAAAGCGCCTTCGGTGCGCTCGAGTAGAAGTTTGCCCAGCGCTTCGCCATCATCGGGAAGCTCATCGGGCGAAGCCTCGGGGAGACGCGCGCGGGGCAAGACGTGCTTGAGGGGCGGCGGAATCTGTGTTGCCGGCGCGATCGGAGCCTGATTGCCGAGCCACTGCCCAAGCCCCTGACGCATGGCCATGAGGCTCGATTTCGTATCGGTCGCGGCCGCCCCCGGCGCGCCCTGACCCATTTGCGCCTCCTGGAAAATGCCGGAATTGCGGATTGCGGCCTTGAGGGTGGCGCCATCGAGCTTGCCGGCACTGTCCAATTGATTGCCGAGGATTTGCCGCGCAGCTTTCAGCACCGGCTCGGGCAAGGCGGTTTTGCCGGCGACCGCGACCAAAAGACTGGTGACCGCGCCGATGCTGCCCTGGACCGGGAGCGATTGCTGAACCATCTGCGCGAGAAGAGATGCCTGCCGGCCAGGCTGGGCAGCAGGCGTCGCCGTCTGTTGGGCCCCGCTCATCTGCGGCATGCCATAAGGCGCGCCGCCCAGCCGCTGCTGAATGCCTGGTGCAATCGGCTGCGTGGCCATTGGCGAGCCGATGGCGGGTTGGGCCGCTGGCAGCGGAGCAGCGGGCGCGGGCTGGGCAGTGATCGGCGCGGCAATGACAGGCGACGAGCTGCCGCTCGGCGTCAGGCTTGGCGGGCTATAGGTGATCGGGCCCTGAACGACTGGGCGCTGGGCGATTTCGACGCTGGTTGCGGGAGCTTGGGGCGCGGGTGCCGTGGGCGGCGGACGGCTCGACACCAGCGCGAGACGCATCTGGCCTTCGGTCTGCTGGACGCTGAGCGTGAGGATGCTGCCGGGCGTCGCGCCCCCGGGCAGTGACAGGGCCATGGGCTGGCGGCCAATCTGGACGAGCGTTGCGCCGCCCTGCCCGGCACCAAGCACGCGCCCCTCGATCACCTGCCCCGGTGCCAGCGCGAGCGCGCGCAGGGCCGAGCCGGATTGGGCCGGTGATACGACGGGGAACTGCGAGGCAATCGACATCCGTAGCGCATCCTGGCCGCCAAATGCGGCCAAGATCGATCCTATGGATGATTCTCTAAAATGTGGAAGACCGAGGTTTCCTCAGAGGGTCAATCCTTGCGGACGTCCTTGTATTCCATGGTCGCGGGCTTACCGCGGAAGGTGACCCAGAAGAAATTGAGCGTATAGGTCGCGGCGGTCTGGAATACGCCTTCCTTTTCGAGACGACGGCCTGTGGTCTTCATCTTGAAGCTCGTGAGCCACTTGACCCCGCCAACGCGCGAGAGGCGCACGGCCACATCCGTATCCTCGCCGAAGAACTCGATCGTCCGGTCATAGCCGCCGACCTTGACCCAGGCTTCGCGCTTGAAGACGAAATTGCCGCCCTGCACTACCGACCCGACCCGCAGCACGAAGCGATTGAGCAGGTAAATCAGGTAGGTGAGGCCATAGAACATCTCAATCATGAGACGGTTATGCGGGGCCATGTCATAATAGACATAGGGGCCGCTAAGGCAGACGAGCTTTGCGTCCTTCTCGAACTCGCGCATGACCGTCGTCAGCCAGCCTTCGGGCACGATCGTGTCGCTGTCGATATTGGCGATGAGGTCAAAGCCTTCGCTGGCGGCAAAGCCTGCGTCGCGCGCATTGACGAGGCCCTTTTTGGGCTCATCGACGACGCGCACACCGGCAAAACTGCGGGCGATTTCGCCTGTCCGGTCGGTCGAGGCATTGTTGACCACGATCACATCGGCAGGGACGCCGGAGCGCTCGATTTCGGCCAGAACCGATTCCAGGCACTTTCCGATCAAGGCCTCTTCGTTATAGGCCGGGATGACGAAAGCCAGCTTCATGGCACTCCTTCTGCCGGCCAAAACCCGCCAGCGCTGGGGTGGCGCTGCTCATAGCGCGACAAGCGGAGCGGGGCAACCTTCAGGTGCGTGAGGCAATGGTCCGAGTTTCCACGCCGCGGGGCATTTGCTAAGAAGCGTTTCAATCAACCAAGGGCCGAGTGGTCCGTGAGGTGAATTCTGACTGCCTCCAAACCAGACGCGGCCCAAGACGACACGCAGATGGGCTGGTTGTCGCGACTGCGCTCAAAACTCCGGATTTTGTATCACAGCCAGCAACCGGCCGCGCTACGCTTCCAGGCGACGATCCTCGTCGTCGATCTCGCCATCATCGCGTTTTTCATCGCCAGCCCACTGCTCCGTGGGCGCGAATATTTTCTCTGGATCGACTATTCGATCGCCACGCTGGTGTTCATCGAGCTGTGCGCGCGGGCCTTGGCGACCAACGATATTCCACGATGGATTCGGCAGCTTCCCGTCGTCATAGACATTTTTATCCTGATCACGCTCCTGGCGCCCACCTGGCTCTTCAATCTCGGTTTTCTCCGAATTCTGAGGCTTTGGACGCTGAGCAAATCGCCGTTGATCTGGCGGCCGCTGAGCAAGCGCGGGCTTGATGGGTATAAGGAAACCATCCAGGCGGTCATCAACCTCTTGGTGTTCATTTTCGTCGTGACAGGGTTCGTCTACACGGCTTTTGTCGGTGAAAAATCCGGCATTTCGGGCTATGTCGACGCGCTCTACTTCACCGTTACGGCGATGACGACGACGGGGTTTGGCGACCTCACTCTGCCCGGCACGTTCGGCAAACTTGTATCCATCGTTATCATGATCATGGGCATCTCGCTCTTCGTGCGGCTGGCGCAGCTCATTTTCCGGCCGGCCAAGGTGCATTTTCCCTGTCCCCAATGCGGGCTGACGAAGCATGAGCCGGACGCGGTGCACTGCAAGGCGTGCGGGCATCTCCTCAACATTCCCGACGAGGGGCATGGGCTCTAGCCGCGGATCACCGGCAGGCGCACTCGGAAACAGGCGCCAGGCAAGGTACTGGGCGCGAGATCGAGCGTGCCGTTCATGCGATTGACGATCTGGCGGCTGATGGCGAGGCCGAGGCCCGCGCCGGTTTGATCGGCAGCGCCGCGCCGGCCGCGCGAGAATTTTTCGAAGATCAGCTTGCGCTCGCCCTTGGCGATGCCGGGGCCATTGTCGGCCACTTCGGCGACGAAATTTCCGGCGCGCAGGGCCGAGCTGATGCGGACGACGGGATTGGACGAGGTGTTATATTTCACGGCATTTGAAATCAGGTTGATGAAGACCTGACAGAGCCGATCGGGATCGCCCTCGATCATCGTCCGTCCGGCGCGCTGGCCGTGATCCAGCCGGATGAATTTTTGGCGCAACAGCGCGTCGCAGACGGAGATGGCACGGTCGAGCGCGGCATCGGCATCGACGGCCTGGCTCGTCCAGTTCTTTTCACCCCGTTCGAGCGCCGAGAGATCGAGGATTTCGTCGAGAAGTTTGGTAAGCCGCAGGCTTTCCTGATGGATCGTCGAAACGAAGCGTTGGCGCTGCGTGTCGTCGAGCTGATCGCCATCGAGCAGGATTTCCGAGAAGGAGCGGATGGAGGTCATCGGGGTTCGGACCTCGTGGCTGACCTGGCTCAAGAATTCATCCTTCTGGCTATCGAGCTGGCGGAGCTGCTGATTGGCGTCTTCGAGCTTTTGTGCGGTCATGCGGAGTTCGGCCGAGGTGCGCTCCAACTCCTGGGAATATTCGATGGCCTGCTGCGTTTCGTCGGCCATCTGCATCATCTCTTCGAGAGAGACATCGGCACCAGCCACGACTTTCGAGAGCATGACATGTGCCGAGGCCGCGCCGATCGAGCCGGCCAATTCGCGCTCGAGGCGGCCAACGAATTCGGGCGTTGGTTCAAGGAGGACCGGGTCGACGCCACGTTCGCGCGCCGCAACTTCAAACAGTGCCGCGGCGCGGCGTTCACCTAGGACACGTTCGGCGACGAAATAGAGATCGGTTGCGGTGGCGGAGCCAGGCGCAACGCCGCGCAAGGCGAGGCTTGGGCGTTTGAAGACGTCGACAAAGGCGGCCGCCTGGATGCGTTCAAGGGCGGAAGGCGTTGTCAGCAGCGAGCCGAGGGTGAGGGTCAGCACATTGACCGAAAGGCTCCAGAAGGCGGCGTGGGCGAGCGGGTCCCAACCGTCTAGGCCAAACATGGCCTCGGGCCGTAGCCAGGAAATGCCTCCGGGGCCCTCGGCGAGAAGCTGGGAGACGGCTGGAGAGACGGACTCGAACGATGGCAAAAAACAGCACCAGGCCCAGGTGACAAAGCCAGCAAGGATCGCGGCCGTAACGGCTTTCAGCGATGCCTCGCGCCAGAAGATGGCGGCGAGGAGCGCGGGGAAAAACTGGGCAATGGCGGTGAAGGAGATAAGGCCGATCGGCGCCAGCGCGTTGGAGTCGCGGGTGAAGAAGAAATAGAAAAATCCGAGCGAGAGGATCAGCATGATCGAGAAGCGACGGGCCACAAGCAGCGTGCGGCTCATGCCCTGGCCTTCGCCAAATTGCGGGCGGCTGAAGCGCAGCACCAGCGGCATGATGATGTGGTTCGAGACCATGATCGAGAGCGCAATGGATTCGAGGATGATCATCGAGGTGGCCGAGGAAAAGCCGCCAATGAAGGCAAAGAGCGCAAGACCGTTTTGGCCTGCGGCCAATGGCAGGGTCAGCGCGAACATGTCGGGATTGGCATCGGCCGGCATTACCGTGAGCCCATAGATGGCGATGGGCAGGATGAAGATGCTCATGAGGAACATGTAAGCCGGGAAGGCCCAGCCGGCGACGCGGAGGTGATTTTCGTTCGAGTTCTCGACGACGGTTACCTGGAACTGTCGCGGCAGGCAGACGATGGCGGCGATGGAGAGGACCAGCGTGGTGATCCAGCGGCTGTCAAAACTTGCCGAGGTATCGACCACGACGCCCCGCGCTGCTGCCTGGCTGAAAATGCCTTCAAACCCGCCGCCGATATAGAGGACGAAAATGCCAACGGCGACGAGCGCCGCGAGTTTTACGACGGCCTCGAAAGCGATGGCGGCGACGACGCCATGGTGCTGCTCCTTTGCATCGACATGGCGGGTGCCGAAAAGGATGGTGAAGAGGGCCATGCCGGCGGCGACACCAAGGGCTAGGCCGACATCGTCGATGCCGCGGAGGCTACCCTGGCCGAACTCGGAGGAGCCGGCGACCGCCTGGATCGACGAGGTGACGGCCTTCAACTGCAGCGCGATATAGGGCGCGATGCCGATGACGGCGATGCAGGTCACGAGCACGCCGAGCCGGCTCGACTTGCCGAAACGGGACGACAGGAGGTCCGCGACGGACGTTATTCGATACAGATGTCCGATACGGACGAGGCGGCGGAGGAGGAAATACCAACCGACAAAGACTATGGTTGGTCCAAGGTAAATCGTGAGGAATTCCAAGCCACTACGAGCAGCATTTCCCACGGCACCGTAAAAGGTCCAACTGGTGCAATAGACCGAAATCGAGAGCGTGTAGACGGCAGGCGAATGGAGCCAGGAGCGCTGATTGATGCGCGCGCGCCGGTCGCCGATATAGGCGAGAACGAAGAGCAGGCAGACATAGCCGATCGCGGTCGCAATGACGAAATCGGCCGACAGCATTACCCCTCGCTCTCCTATTGTCGCGGCTCGACGGGGATGCGGTTGGTCAGCCAGGCGGTGCCGGCGATGAGCGCCAGCCAGACACCGAAAAGGTAGAAAACGATCTGCGGTACGCCAAAGACGGCAATGTCGTGATTGAAGACATGCACCAGCGGCGGCACGAGCAACAACAGCCCGCCTGCCGTCAGCAGGAACATGCCGCCGACGATCCTATGCCGGTCGGGCATCTTCACCCAGAAGGCTGCGCACCGCGCCCACCACCTCGGCATTGGAATAGGGTTTTGTCACGAATCCATTGGCGCCGAGTTCTTCGGCTGTGCGTCGATCCTGCTGCTGGCCCTTGGCGGTGAGGATCAGGACGGGCAAGTTTGCTGTGTCCGCATCGGCGCGTAGATGCTTCAGAATGTCGAAACCGCTGCGCTTGGGCAGCATCACATCGAGCACCAGCATGCGCGGTCGCAGCCGCCGCACGACATCGAGCACGGCGTCGCCATCGGTGACCGAACTGATGCTCCATCCGGCACGACGCAGGATGAAATCCAGCGATTCAAGAATCGACGGTTCATCCTCGGCAATCAGGATATCGATAGCCAAATCTCCCCCCTCGCCTGCGGTCTCCCCTCCGCAAGCTGCGTCACTAAAGCGCAATCAGCCGGAATCGCCAAGGCCGAATTCTTGCGGGATCAGCGGCTGGCGCGTTGCCGAGCGCTGTTCGCCCGGCGTCAGCATCTCTTCCTGCCGCGCCGGACAACTCTTTCGCGTGCAGAGCCGGCAGGTCGGCCCGACGGGCAAATCGGCCGATTGATCGGCGAGATCGAGGCCGCGCGCATAGACCGTACGATCGGCATGGAGCACATCGCAGGCGAGCATGATCGAGATATGGGTCGCCGGTTCCTGGAAGGCGCCAGCCCGGCGCTGCAGAGAGCGCGCGAGGAAGAGATAGCGCGAGCGGTCGGTGAACTGAACCACCTGGCGCTGGAGGGTCTCAGGGTGACGAAAGGCGCTATAGATCGGCCACAGCGGGCAGGCGTGGCCGGAGTTCGGCAGCAAGAGGCCCGGGAGCGGAAAGTGCTTGGTGAGGCGCCCGGCAGGATCGGAGCGGAGGAAGCCGAAGGGAACGCCCTCTTGGCCCGGCTTGCGCAGCGACACCAGCCGATGCGCCACCTGTTCAAAACTGCCGTTAAACGTCTGGCGAAGTTGGTCGATGTCGTAGGCCAGCGTTTCGGCCGCTTCGTGAAACGCCCCATAGGGAAAAGCGATGGCCCCAGCGAGATAGGAGCCCAGCGCCCGCGCTGCCAGGCGTCGCGTCGTCGGACGGGTCAGCATGGCCGCATCGAGCGTTTCGCGCAGCACGTCGGCGGCGCTCAGTTCGCCGAGCAGTCGAGCAAGTTGGAACTGGCGCGTTGCGAGCGTGGTCGAGCCCTGAAACCACATGACCCGAGCGCTGGAATCGAAGCGATACTGACCCGGAAATTCGGCAACACCGCTATCGCCGCCGATCCGGGTCGTGACGCCAAAGCGGCGTTCCAGCGTTTCGACGAGTAGCGCGGGACCGAATATACCTTCGCTTTCCAACTCCCACCGCAGGTCCGCCGCAACAGCTTCAAGGGTCGGAAAATAGTTCTCCTGCTCGATGATGAGATCGTCGATCTCGCGCAAAGCCGAAGCCTTGCCCATCACCTTGCTGCTGCTTTCGAACTGGCCGATGAGGCTCCGCGCCACATCGCTGAGCGCCCGCGCCTCGCGCCCAATAGCGTCGACGAAGCGCTTGCGCTCGGCATCGTCGAGATCGGGCACATCTTCGAGAATTTCTGCACTCGAGCGGACGGCGGTAATGCCGGACAGGATCTGGTGCAGAAGCTGGCTAAGCAGCGGGTCGGACCGCAGTCGGTCGGCATAGATATCGGCATTGGCGACGGCGCCAGTATAGGCGCGATGTAGCCGCGCAATTGCTGCAGCACTCGCCGGATATTGCGCGACAAGATGGCGGCGTTCCTCGGGCTGGAAGTGAAGCGATTCGACCACCGGGTCGGCATAGGCCTCTTCCAGATCCTGCAGCAGCTTCTGTTCGTCGTCACCCGTGAGATCGGAACTCTCGATGCGCAACTGCTGAGCGATCCGCTGCAGCAAGATGCCGCCGACGTCGCGTTTGTTGTTTTCGATCAGGTTGAGATAGCTCGGCGAAATGCCGGCAAGACGCGCCAGCGCCGCCTGGGAAATGCCCAGCGATTTCCTGCGGTTGGATATCCGGAAACCAATCGGCGCCCGCATCGCTGTTCCCTCCCCGAAACTGCGATTTGCAAACGAATTGACTGAAAGACAGTCAATCCAGAACAAGTATTTACAGAATAATCGAACGATTACAATGGGATATTGCGGGCGTTTTCAAATGGGGCAAATATCGGGCAGCGCTGAGGCTTCGGCAATGTACCGGTGGCCCGCGCATCAGGAGGAGATCAATGACTATTTTGAAGCGTGGCTTGTCCCGTCGCCGTGTCTTGCAGACCGGCATGGCCGGCATCATCGGCTCCGGCGTTGCCCCTCTCGTTTTCACCAAGGGCGCCTGGGCCCAGGAGTTCTGCAACAATCCCACCGGCGACACCGTGGTTTTCGGGCTCAACCTGCCGCTGACCGGCACCTATGCCGAAGAAGGCGCGGACGAGCAGAGGGCCTATGAACTGGCGATCGCCCACCTCAATGGCGAAGGCGATGGCGGCCTCTTGAACGTGCTGCAGCCATCGGCGCTCAAGGGCAACGGCATCCTCGGCAAGAAGGTCACCTATGTGTCCTCGGACAGCCAGACCAAATCCGACGTGGCCCGCGCCGGCGCGACCCGCATGATCGAGCGCGATGGCGCCATCATGATTACGGGCGGCTCGTCATCAGGCGAAGCCATCGCCGTGCAGGGCCTTTGCCAGGAAATGGGCGTCATCTTCATGGCGGGCCTCACCCATTCCAACGACACGACCGGCAAGGACAAGCGCCGCTACGGCTTCCGCCACTTCTTCAACGCCTATCAGTCCGGCATCGGCCTCGCGCCCGTCCTCGGGGATTCCTATGGCAAGGATCGCCGCGCCTATCACCTGACGGCCGACTATACCTGGGGCTGGACGCAGGAAGAATCGATCAAGAACGCCACCGAAGCGCTGGGCTGGGAAACCGTCGCGGCCGTTCGCACCCCGCTCGGCGCCACCGACTATTCGCAATATCTGACGCCCATCCTCAATTCCGGCGCAGACGTGCTGATCCTCAATCACTATGGCCTCGACATGGTGAATTCGCTCACCCAGGCCGTGCAGTTCGGCATGCGCGACCGCCAGGCCAATGGCAAGGATTTCCAGATCGTCACCCCGCTGATTTCCGAGCTGATGGCCAAGGGCGCCGGGGAAAGCGTCAAAGGCATTTTCGGCACCTCGAACTGGCATTGGAACCTGCAGGACCCTGGCTCGATCGCCTTCACCAAGAGTTTTGGGGCCAAATATGGCTCCCCGCCATCGCAGGCCGCGCACACGGCCTATGTGCAGGCGCTGCTCTATGCAGATGCCGTCGAACGCGCCGGGACCTTCTATCCGCCCGAAGTCATCAAGGCGCTCGAAGGCTTTGAATTTGACGGCATGGGCAATGGACCGACGGTCTATCGCGCCGATGATCACCAATGCATCAAATCGGTGCTCGTCGTTCAGGGCAATGAAAGCCCGACGAGCGAGTTCGACGTGCTCAATGTGTTCCAGGAAATCGACAGGGACACGGTGACGTATGACCCCACGATCTTCGGTGGCGAGCTCGGCGAAGCTGAACCGGTACCGATGTGCGCGTAAGCCGTCCAGTAAGCTGAACGCCCCCTCTCCCTCTGGGGGCGCGCTATCTCAGATAACGCCTAGATAATCCGACGTGCCTGCACCCCCTCCCAACCTCCCCCGTCAAGGGGGAGGTGCCGATCGAGCGTGAGACTCGAACGTGCCAAGACCACCGGCACGGCACCCTCCCCCTTGCGGGGAGGGTTGGGGAGGGGGGCGGGAGCCCGGAAATCAAGGCGATATGTCCTCGCCTAAAAAGGCGTGGTGAAAGACGGAGCATTAGATGTTCGAAGTCATCTTTCTGCAATTTCTCAATGGCCTCGATAAAGGCGCGGCTTATGCGCTGATCGCCCTTGGCCTGACGCTGGTGTTCGGCACGCTGGGCGTCGTCAATTTCGCCCATGGCGCCCTCTTCATGCTCGGCGCCTTCTGCGCTGTCACCGTGCGCATGTTCCTCACCATGGAAACCGTGACGGTCGATCCCGAAAAGCTCTCGCCTTGGGGCTCGCCGCTCGAAATACGTGAGCCGCTGGTGCAGGCCTGGTTCGGCGATTTCGGCGCGGTGCTGGTGAATTACTCCGTGCCGCTCTCGATCATCATCACCATCCCGATCATGCTGGTCGTCGGGATTGCGCTCGAGCGCGGCATCATCAAGCACTTTTATAAGCGCAGCCACGCAGAGCAGATCCTCGTCACTTTCGGCCTCGCCATCGTCGCGCAGGAAGTCATCAAGTCCGTCTACGGGCCCAATCCCATTCCGCAGCCCATGCCAACCGATCTGCGCGGGGCTGCAGATATAGGCGCTTTTCTCGGCATGCAGGCCAATATCATCACCTATCCGATCTGGCGGCTGATCTATTTCGTCTTCGCCGCGGTCGTCATCGGCGGGGTCTTCGCATTCCTCCAGTTCACCACCTTCGGCATGGTGGTCCGTGCTGGCATGGCGGATCGCGAAACGGTCGCGCTTCTCGGCATCAATATCGACCGCCGCTTCACCATCATGTTCGGGCTAGCCGCCGTCGTAGCCGGCATCGCAGGCGTCATGTACACGCCCCTCCTCCCGCCCAATTACCACCTCGGCATGGACTTCCTCGTCCTCTCCTTTGTGGTCGTCGTCGTGGGCGGCATGGGCTCCCTGCCCGGCGCCGTTGCCGCCGGGTTCCTGCTCGGCATTCTCCAGTCCTTCGCCTCGATGAACCAGGTGAAAGCCGTGTTTCCCGGCATCGATCAGATCATCATCTACCTGGTGGCGGTCATTATTCTTCTCGTTCGCCCCCGCGGCCTCTTTGGTCGGCGCGGCGTAATGGAGGCCTGACATGCCAAAATTCATGTCCCGCAACGACCTTCTGCTTTTCGCCGGTTTTTCCCTCGTCGTCCTCACCATGCCGATCTGGCTGGCGCCTTTTGGCGCCGGCTATCCCGATCTGCTGCAGCGCTTCATGATTTTTGGGATATTTGCCGTCGGCTTCAATATCCTTTTTGGGCTCACCGGCTATCTCAGCTTCGGCCACGCAGCCTTCTTCGGTGTTGGGTCCTATGCCGCCGTGTGGTCGTTCAAGCTTTTGACGCTCGATGCCATCCCGGCCATGATCTTTGCGGTCGTGATCTCCGGCCTCTTCGCCCTCGTCATCGGCTTTCTGTGCCTTCGGCGCTCGGGCATCTACTTCTCCATCCTCACGCTGGCTTTCGCGCAGATGAGCTATAATCTTGCCTATTCGGTGCTGACGCCGATCACCAATGGCGAGACCGGGCTGCAGCTGACGCTCAGCGATCCGCGCGTGATCGATGCGGCAGTTGGCCAGGGCTTTGTCGGCCAGCCGGTGCCGAATATTCTCGGCCAGCAACTCTCGGGCTATGCCGGGTTCTATTTCTGTGCCGGCTTCCTGATCCTCGCCTTCTTCATCGCCCAGCGCATTGCCGGATCGCCATTCGGCATGATGCTCAAAGCCATCAAATCCAACCAGACGCGCATGCAGTTTACCGGCTTCAACACCCGCCCCTATGCGCTTTCGGCCTTTGTCATCTCGGGCATGTATGCCGGCCTCGCCGGCGCGCTTCTCGCCGTTACCGATCCGCTGGCTGGCGCCGAGCGCATGCAATGGACGGCGTCGGGCGAAGTGGTGCTCATGACCATTCTTGGTGGTGTCGGCACACTGGTCGGGCCGGTCATCGGCGCCTGGATCATCAAATATTTTGAGAACATCCTCTCGGCGCTCAACGACAATATCCTGGCGCGTTTCTGGAGCTTCCTGCCCGAGGGCGTGGCCGATGTTCTCGTCAAGGTGACGAGCAAGTTCGTCGGCGATGGCTGGCACCTAACGCTGGGCCTCGCCTTCGTCATCGTCGTGATCTTCCTGCCCGGCGGCATCATGGAGGGCGTGCGGCGCGTCGCCGGCCTCTTCCGCCGCTCTGGCTCATCGGGCGCCAAGACGGCCCCGCAAACTCAACCGGCAGAGTAGGATCGCACCATGGCCAATCCCAACGTCGTTCTACACGTTGCCGACGTTCACAAGCGCTTCGGCGGCCTCCATGCCCTCTCGGACATCGATCTGCAGATCGAAGAAGGCAAGACCCACGCGATCATCGGTCCCAATGGGGCCGGCAAATCGACACTGCTCAATGTCATCATCGGCAAACTCGCGCCATCGAGCGGCCAGGTGGTGTTCGACGGCAATGTGCTAACCGGCAAAAAGCCCTACCAGATCAACCAGCTCGGCATTGCCCGCGTGTTCCAGACGCCGGAGATTTTCGCGGACCTTTCGGTGCTCCACAACGTGATGATCCCAGCCCTCGCGAAGCGCGATGGCATGTTTACGCTCAACATGATGCGCTCGCTCGAGAGCGAGACCGGCATTCGTGCCAAGGCCGAACACATGCTTGAAGATGTCGGCATGCTCAACCGCCGCGACATGCTGGCGGGCAGCCTCAGCCGTGGCGACAAGCGACGCATGGAATTGGCCATGTGCCTGATTCAGCATCCGCGGCTGCTGTTGCTCGACGAGCCCACGGCCGGCATGAGCCGGCATGACACCAATACGACGATCGAGCTTCTCAAGAAGATCAAGGCGCGCGGCATGACCAAGGTCATCATCGAGCACGACATGCATGTCGTCTTCTCGCTTGCCGACAAGATCTCCGTTCTCGCGCAGGGACGCATCATCGCCGATGGCACGCCGGACCAGGTGCGTGGCAATCCCAAAGTGCAGGAAGCCTATCTCGGGGGAGCCCACTGATGAGCGCCATTGCCATGACCGCAGACACCACCGTCAGCCAGGCCAGCGAGATCGAAACCACCCGCCCGTTCTTTTCGGTGCGCGACATGCATGCCTATTACGGCGAGAGCTATATCGTGCAGGGCGTATCGCTCGATGTGCGGCGGGGAGAAATTCTCGCTTTGCTCGGCCGCAATGGCGCGGGCAAGACGTCCACTCTGCGAACCATTGCCCGGACCGATAACCCGCAGATGCGGCAAGGCGAAATCTGGCTCGATGGCGCGCCGATCCACCAGATGAAAAGCTTCGAGGCGGCACGGGCCGGCATTCAGCTCGTGCCCGAGGATCGCCGGATCATTCAGGGTCTAACGGTCGAAGAAAATCTGACGCTCGCCAAGGTCGCTCCGGGAAATGGCTGGAGCCTTGAGCAAATCTACCAGAGTTTTCCGCGCCTCGCCGAGCGGCGCACGCAGGAAGGTGTCACCCTCTCAGGCGGGGAGCAGCAGATGCTGGCAATTGCCCGAGCACTGGCGCGGGACCTCAAGCTGCTGCTGCTCGATGAACCCTATGAGGGCTTGGCCCCGGTCATCGTGCAGGAGATCGAGCGCATCCTCCACTCGATCAAGCCGCTGGGGATCACGACGATCATCGTCGAGCAAAATGCGGTCGCGGCGCTGAAGTTGGCGGATCGGGCCGTCATTCTCGACACAGGCGAAGTGGTTTTTGCAGGCACGGCCAAGGAGGTGCTCGATAACGCCGAACTGCGGCATGAATATCTGGCGATTTAGCGTTTTCACGACACAACCCCACACTCGATTGTCACCCGGCGAAGGCCGGGGCCCATCCCGAGATCTCAAGATGGATCCCGGCTCAAGGCCGGGATGACAGGCGGTGGTGTGTGAAAGAAACACGGGCCCAAAAGCCCAAAAAATTACCCTGGGTCTTTTGGTCCCAAAGGCATGATGCCGATTTCACCCTCTCCCTCCCGAGAGGCCCAGGGTAACTCCATTTCGAGCGGTGCGGGTGCGATCTTGATGCCTTCGCCTTCGAGCGCATCGCGCACTTCGCGGGCCAGGTCGACCGCGCCCGGCGTGTCGCCATGAAGGCAGATCGAGCGTGCGCCGGATTTCAGCACGGTCCCGTCGATAGCGACGATTTCTTCGTCTCTCGCCAATCGCAGACAGCGTTCGATGACGGCGTCGATGTCGTGGATGACCGCGCCCTCCTGGCTGCGCGGAACGAGCAGTCCCTCAGCCGTATAGGCGCGATCGGCATAGGCCTCGCGGATCAGCGGCACACCGACCGCCTTGGCGGCGCGGACCTGTTCGGAATTGTCGAGCGCCAGCACGGCAAGCTTTGGGTCCATGGCCTGGATGCCGGCGAAAATCGCGACAGCCATGGTCAGCTCTTCGGCGGTCTGGTTGGCGAGCGCGCCATGCAGCTTCACATAGGAGAGCGGCATGTCCACCTCGGCCGCAATGTGCCGGACGAGAAAGATCTGGTTGCGCACCTGGCCGATCAACTGATCGAGCGGCATGACGAGGCGGAAGCGGCCAAAGCGCGGCTTGTCGGGATAGCCGGGATGGGCGCCAGCCTGAATGCTACGGGCCTTGCAGAGTTTGAGCACGTGCCGGATGGTCGCCGCGTCGCCGGCATGCCCACCACACGCGATCGAAGCACTCGAGACGAGTTCGAGCAGGTCCTCGTCGGTGCCCATGCCTTCGCCGAGATCGGCGTTGAGATCCACGGTGATCACTGCGTTCCGCTCCGCAACAGCGCCTGCGCATGGTCAAGTCCAACCGATTGGAACGTGACGGATGCATTGGGCCTGAGCTGGAAGAAACGGTCAAGATCGGCCGAAATTATGGTGCCGATGCGCGGATAGCCACCAGTCGGCTGATGATCGCGTCCGAGCACAATCGGCGTGCCATCGCCGAGGATCTGGATATCGCCGCAGATGACCGGATCGGAAACCAGCGAAAGGATTTGGCTATCGGCGAAGACGCCGGCCTCATCCTTCAACCGCACGCCCATGCGGTCCATCATCGAGGTAATGCGGAACGTCTCGGTTACGAATTTTTGTCTCAGGTCCGTTGGGAATACTTCGACATGCAGCCCCCAGATGAAACGGATTGGGCCGTCCTCTCGAACTAGTGGCGCCATAATTTGCGGCTCGGCGCCGGAGCCAAAAATCTGCAGCCGATCGCCGGAGGTCAGCGCCCGCCCATCTAGCCCGCCAAGTTTGGCTCTCAAGCTCGTCGACCGGCTCCCCATGATCTCGGGCACGTCGATCTCGCCGCCGAAGCGGAGATAGCCATAATTGCCTGCCTTTGCCGGACCAATACGCAGCCTGTCTCCGGGGCGCAGTTCGGCCTGACCGGGCCAAGTAAGCGGCGTGTCGTTGAGAAAAATATCGAAGTGGCCACCGTCCCAGCCGGCGCTTAGCGTGCCGTCGTCCACGCGGAGATCGAGGCCCAGCATCGAAAATTCGATCCCCGCCTGGCCTCCACTCCCCGCCAGCAATCCGGCACGATGGAACGCTGCAATATCCATCGGGCCGGAGGCACTGATGCCGTCTGCCAGATGGCCAAACCGGCCGGCATCCTGGATACTTGTAAGCGGCCCTGCCCGCTCGATGGTGATGGTGGCGACCATCACACGGCCTCGAAGATCAGCCGATCGCCAGCTTTGAGCTGTGTCGGTGGGACCGCCTTGGGGTCAAAATTGCTGAAGGCGGTGTGGCCGATCACGTGCCAGCCGGTTGGAACATCGGTTGCGGCAATCGCCGTCTGGCCGGCGGCGAAGAGAACGCTTCCCGCCTTCACCAGTGGCCGCACAGAATTGCGACGCGGCAGTATCAGCGTGTCTGGATGAAAACCGCAATAGACGAAGCCCGGCGCGAAGCCTGTCGCCAGGACGCGAAGCGGGTTTGCGTTGTGGTAGGCGATAAAAGCCTCCGCTGACATTTTGAGTAGGCCTGCGACTTCATCAAGATCGGCGCCATGCTCGCCGCCAAAGCGGATTGGGAGCCGCCACTCGCGACCATCAGCGCTAAATTGGGTGCGGCCGAGAAGCAGCCGAACCGTGCCGGCGATGTCCTGATAGCGCGAGATGATTGGGTTGTATCGGATGAGGACCGACACAAGGCTCGGGACGATTTCGACGACGCCGTCGATGGGCTGAGCTTGGGCAGCTTGCGCGAAGGCTATCGCCCGGCTGTTGGCAGCTTCATCGAGATGGCTGCCGAAGCGGACGAGAAGCGCGCTATCGCCAAGGGGCTGAAGCATGGGCCGTTCGGGCGAGATATGAGCTTGACCGGTCAAATCTGCCTTCCGTCCGTTGTCGCCCTGGCGGAGTGTTTGCTTAAACTCCGTCAAGGCGGGAAGCAGGTTCGGCGCTTGGCCGAATGATGGTGTCAGATCGTCAATCCGGCACGTCTTGTGGAAATCAAATCTCTAATTGGGATCGCGACCCTCCTGTTCGACGACCGCATCAAAAAGCTCGCGGACATTGGCGGCGCCAATGGTTTCGATTGCTACGGCAGCGATGGCCGCGAACAATTCTGCGATTTCTTGGGGATCGGTGATTTCGGCGTCGTCTTCGTCGGCGTCTGCGTTGATCAGGGTAAACACGGTGCGCGCCTCCATTAGAGCGTCTTCGGGGAACGTGAAAACCACCTTCCCGGTTCGAAAACGCGATCCAAGCAACCAAAGGCCGTTTAGCGTTTCAGAGAACAATGAACGTCTCTCGAGTGCTTACGAGACCAGTGTGTGCCGATTCCTGTTACGGAATAAATAACGGATTGCCCCAGGCCGGGACATTGAAGCGGTTGCCAGAAAGGTCAGGCCCGCTTACTCTTCCCCCGCCTCAAGCTTCTCGATGTAGGTCTCGATATCGTCGAGACTCGCCGAAAAGGGCTTGGGTATGTCCCCGTAAACAATGGCAAAAGTCTTGTCGTCGCGCAGCGCGTGACCGCCCGGCTGACCGAGAACTTTCATCTTCTCGCTGGTCAGAATGGTCAGGCCATGACGACCGGCGATACGCTTCATGCGCCGCATGCGCGAAGCGTCGAATTCCTTGCGGCTCATGGCGATCTGTCCTGACTGCGGGATATGAAGCCGCCTCTTAGCCCGATCACGCCCGGGCGCTCAAGGGGTTTTGGCTATGAGCCCAGCCCCCGAGCCCAATCGTGCCAGTAGCGTGCCGTTGCGCTCGTCTGCTTGATCACCCGATCCGGCGCCGGCGCAGCGGGCCATAGCGCGATCTGATAGGTGTCGATCGGGTCCGGACCTTCATTGGTGTCGACCTCAGCGGCCTCGTCCATGGCCCGGGCGGAATAGCGCACGCGATAGGGGCCCGCCATTACCGCGAGCGGGATGGGATCATCGCTCGCCCATTCGAGCAGCGCCACTTCCCGGCCAGAGGCCTGCAGCGAGATTTCTACGATTTCGTCCCAACTATCGTCGACCGGCGGTTCGGCTTCTTCGAGCAAAACGGTGACGCCGACGATACCGGTGTGGAGGCCCGTCGTTGCAAACAGAAAACCCGGCACGCGTGCGCCCATCAGGCCATTGTTCTGGCCATTGAAGCAACGCGCCATATCGCCATCGAACCGCGTTCCCGCTTCGAGGTAAAACTGGCCATATTGAACGTTAAGCAGGCCGGAGAAGAGCGTGGTCAAAGTAGTGAATTCACATGATCTAACCGGAGAGGTCACTGAGGCGCAAAAGGCGCTTCAGTGCAATTGCCTTACCAGATCCCGACTTGAAATTTTTTTCAAGCTCGCGCGCATGCCCCTCAGTCTCGACTGCGACATAGGATTTCAGTTCGCAGGGCAAGTACGATTTGGTCGAAACAACCTGCCCAGACTGATGCGATTTAAAACGGCGCTTTAGGTCGTTTGTTGAGCCGACATAGATGTCGCCGTTGGCTAGCAGAAGAAAGTACACGTACCACACGAGCTGTCTCCCTACGCTGCTCTGCAGCTCCGGGAGATCACCCTCCGCCTATCGGCTCCAGGTGGCCTGCCACCCGAAGCCCATAGGGCGCAGGGTGGCGGGTAGGGAGGGATTCGAACCCCCGGAAGGCTTGCACCTTCGCCGGTTTTCAAGACCGGAGCAATCAACCGCTCTGCCACCTACCCGTTGGCTGCCCGTGTAGCCGCGCCGCGCCGCCCTGTCCAGAGGGCGCGACGCGGGAAATCATGGGATGAGGACAACCGAGCCGGTCGTCTGCCGCCCTTCGAGCGCCTCATGCGCTTGTCGGGTATCGGCCAGCGGAAAGCGGGCGGAGATATCGACCTTGATGCCGCCCGAAAGGATGGCCCCGAATAAGGCTTCAGAGCCGGCCAGCAAGACTGTCCGATCGCCAAGATAGGACCCGCTTGTCGGTCTTGTGACGTAAAGCGAGCCTTTGCGCGCGAGAACGCCCAAATCGGGCACCGACACGACCCCCGAGGCGTTACCAAAGCTCACCATGAGCCCGCGCGGCCGCAAGCAATCGAGCGAAGCATCGAAGGTCGATTTGCCAACGCCGTCATAAACGACATCGACGCCCCTGCCCGCGGTAATCTCCTTGACCCGCGCGGCAAAGTCCTCGGTCCGATAGTCGATGACGTGATCACAACCATTGGCCCGCGCCAGCGCCACTTTTTCGGCACCGCCTGCCGTGCCGATTACCGTTGCGCCCAGGGCTTTGGCCCATTGTGTCGCGATCTGGCCCGTTCCGCCCGCAGCTGCGTGCCAGAGGATGGTCTGCCCGGCTTCAACCTTCCAGGTCATGAACAGCAGATAATAAGCCGTCAGCCCCTTGAGCATGACAGCCGCCGCCGTCTCGTCGCTGATGCCGTCCGGGATCGGCACCAACCGGTCTGCCGCAATCAAACGCTCCTTGGCATAGGCACCGATCTGGCCTTGATAACAGACGCGGTCGCCGACCTTGACTGATGTCACGTCCGGTCCGACGGCTGTAACCACCCCTGCCCCTTCATTTCCACCCACAAAGGGCAGCGCCACGGGATAGAGCCCGGAGCGCTGGTAGGTGTCGATGAAGTTGAGGCCGATGGCGGTCTGCTGGATCAAAGCCTGGCCGGGTCCTGGTTGGGAAACCGGCCAGTCTTCGAGCGCCATGACGTCTGGTCCGCCGGTCTGGCGGATGACGATTGCCTCGGTCATCGCGGCGTCTTCGGCTTGCGCGGCGCCGATTTCGGACGCGATTGGGCCTGCCGCACATTGGGGGATTGCGGGCGCTTGGTGACGGCCGCGACACCGGCCTCGGCCGAAACCGAACCGGTATCACCGGTGAATGGCGTTACGCGGTGCGTTCCGCCAGCGGAGCGCGCCTTGCGGCTCTTGGCGAAGATATTGACCGCCTCGACCAGCACGGAGAAGGCCATGGCCGAATAGATGTAGCCCTTGGGAATGTGGAAGCCCAAACCGTCGGCTACCAGCGTCACGCCGATGAGCAGAAGGAAGGCCAGAGCCAGCATCTTGGTGGTCGGGTGATCGGCGACAAACTTGGCGATCGGGCCGGAAGCGACGAACATGACGCCCACGGCGACGAGCACCGCGGCAACCATAACGGCAACCTGATCGGCTGGCACCATGCCGACTGCTGTGATGATCGAATCGATCGAAAACACCATGTCGATGACGACGATCTGCACGAGGATTGCCTGGAGGCTCGCGGTCGCTGCTTCCTTCAACCCGACTTCATGCGGCTCTTCGATCGCGGCGTGCATTTCGTGCGTTGCCTTGTAGATCAGGAAACCGCCACCGGCGATGAGGATGATGTCCTTCCAGGAGAAGGCACGCTCGAATGCAGTGAAAACCGGATCCTGCAGCTGTACGATCCAGCTTATCAGGAACAGCAGCACGATGCGGAACACCAGCGCGAGGCCAATGCCGAGCTTGCGGGCAAATTCGGCCTGCTCGCGCGGTAGGCGCGAGACGAGGACGGAGATGAAGACGATATTGTCGATCCCCAGCACGATCTCCATGACCGTTAGGGTGAGAAAGGCGACCCAAACATTGGGATCGTAGAGAAGCTCAAGCATCATGGGCTCCGAAATGAGGAATCGCTGCAGCGCGCAGGTCGATCTGACTATGTGAGGATGTGAGGGGCGGCGCGAGACAAAGGCAAGAGCCTCGTGTCTTCCATTCGCCGGCGACAGTGATTACGGCGTCGATTTTCATGATCCCCTGCGGCAAGCCGCACCATCGCCCGGCTCAAGACGGGCTGGCATGCCCGCAATGGCAAGTGATAGACTCTGGTTCCATCGTAACCCCAGAAGCATCGTCATGGAATCGTTTTCGCCTTTAAGTGCCGCCATCGGCGGTTCGCTGATCGGCCTTGCGGCCGCAATACTCTGGCTCGGCAATGGCCGCATCGCCGGCATATCCGGGATCTTTGGCAATCTGCTGCCGGCGACGCATTCCGCGCTTTGGCGCGCCATTTTTCTCGTTGCGCTGATCGCCGGGGCATGGGTAACGGCGCATCTCTTCCCGCAGCTCGGGGTGGGCGGCGTCAAAACTGCCACACTCGTGCCGCCACCGGCTGGTTGGAACATTCCCATGCCGGTCTGGTTGATCGCGGCTGGCCTACTCGTCGGCTTCGGAACGCGCATCGGCAATGGCTGCACTTCGGGTCATGGCGTCTGCGGACTCGCCCGCTTGTCGCTTCGCTCATTGGTCGCCGTCGCTGTGTTTTTCGGTGTCGCCATCCTCACCGTTACCGTCACGGGGATCGTCTGATGACCCGCCTGCCCTATCTGGCGACTGCCGCGCTCAGCGGAGTGCTCTTTGGCGCTGGACTCTATGTCTCGCAGATGGTCGATCCGCTCAAAGTGCTGCGCTTTCTCGATTTCACCGCGATTGCGTCGGGCGGCTGGGATCCGAGCCTTGCATTTGTGATCGGGCCAGCGATCATCGTGATGTTCGTGGCGGTTCGCCTCGGCCGCCGCCGCAACGCGCCGCTCTTTGACACGCATTTTCATGAGCCAAAGACAAAGCAGATCGATCTGCGCCTCATCCTCGGCGCGGCGCTTTTTGGCATCGGCTGGGGCATGTCCGGCATTTGCCCCGGACCCGCTATTTCGCTGATCGCCTTTCCGCCCGAAGGGATCTGGCTGTTCCTTGCGGCAATGCTGGCGGGCTCCTATCTCGGAGGCATGGTTCCAGCGACATTCGGTGCAAAAGAGGCGATACAGAATGACTGAGCAAAGTGCCGATATTATCGTCGTCGGCGGCGGTCTCGCCGGGGTTGCGTCGGCGGTCAGCCTGGCGCGCACTGGCTTTTCCGTCATCCATCTCGCGCCCAAGGCACCGCCCGATCGACGCACTTCGGCACTGATGATGCCAAGTGTCGAATTCCTGCTTTCAGCCGGGCTGATCGACAGCGCCGCCGGCGTGGGCCATGAGCTGAGCGCGATCCGCATCATCGACGCGACGCCTCGCCTGATCCGCGCGCCTGAAACGGTTTTCGATGCCAAAGAAGCCGGGCTCGACGCCTTTGGCTGGAATTTCGCCAATGCCGCGCTTCTCGAAAATTTCCAATCGGCAGCGCCGGAAACGGGCCTCTCCACCCGCAACGAGGCGGTTACCGCCTATCGCCGAGAAGATGAGCTAGGCGTCGTTACGCTCGCCGATGGCAGCGAACTGGCGGCACCACTCGTCGTCGGGGCCGATGGCAAGAAATCGTTGATCCGCAACGCGGCACAGATTGCCGCCCGCGAAAACAAATTCGAAGAATCGGCTCTAGTCTGCGATCTCGAACTCGGTCGCTCCATCGACGGCACTTCTGTGGAATTTCATTACCCGCATGGGCCATTTACGCTGGTCCCGGCCGGCGGCAATCGCGCCAATCTCGTCTGGATCGATGAGGAGCCTGTTCTGCGCGCCGCGCAGGACGCCGGCGCCGATGCCCTGCTCGCCGCCTTCCGGCAAAAGTCGCAAAACCTCTTTGGCGAGATCAAAATCGTCTCGCCGAGCGTGATTTTCCCGCTCAGCGTCCTCAGCGTCATCGAAGCTGGGCGGGATGGAACCGTGCTGGTCGGCGAATCCGCGCATGCCTTCCCACCGATCGGTGCGCAAGGGCTCAACCTTGGCCTTCGCGACGTTGCCGATCTGGTGGCAGTGCTTTCGCGCGCCGATCGCAGCGCTGCCGATTGGGCAGAAAAGGTCAGCCGCGCCTATGCCGAGCGTAGGGCTGCCGACTTGGCACGCACCGGCACAATGGTCGATACCCTCTTCCGCTCGCTGCTCGCCGAAATGCTGCCGAGCCAGGCGCTGCGCGCAGCTGGTCTTTGGGCTCTCAAGCTTATGCCGCCACTAAGGCGAGGCGCGTTTTCACTGGGCATGGGCCGTCGATCGGCCTGAGGCCAAGTTTCTCAAAACCAAAACAAAAAGGGCGCGACCGAGGTCGCGCCCTTCGTATTTCAAAAGCCCGAAAGCTTTTACTGTGCTGGCGGGGTCGCCGGCGTTTCCGTACCGGCAGCCGGGGCAGCAGGCGCGTTGGTCTGGTCGGTCAACTGCTGACGAAGCGTTTCGGCGCGATCCTGAAGAACCTGCTCGAGAGCGTTCTCGCCCGAGGTTTCCTGCTGGAACTGCTCGAAGGTCATCGCAGAATCGCTGTCATAGGCAGCGGTGAAACCTGCCAGGTTAATCTCGATGGCGAGGTCCTGGTTCTGGCGGTTCTTTGCCGTCAGCGTGAGCTTGCCGCCGCCCTTGAGCGAATTGACATACTGCTCATTGATCACGAGCTGGGTCGCGCACGAGGTCGGGTCACAGATCATGTAGGGCACGCGAACGGGCTTGGCGCCGTCGATCTGCCAGGTCAGGCCGAATGGCAGCAGCACCCCAAGCGGCACGGCAGCAACGGCGAGAAGACGCGATTCCTGACCCGGATCGTCACGCAGCAGGAACGAGCCGAGGAACTGACCATTCGCCAGAACCACCTGGCGCATGATGCATGCCTTCTGCCCATCGGGCAGCGGATCGCAAACCTTGAGCCAGTTCTGGGCCGGAGTGGCAGCCGGAGCCGCTGCCGCATCGCCTGCTGCAGGAGCAGGGGCAGCCGGGGTTTCGGCAGCGGGGGCAGTGGTATCCTGGGCAAAGGCCGTCATCGGCGAGAGAAGCAGCGCGGCTGCCGTAACCACGGCAACGAGGGGTTTCCTGAATTCCATAGAGTGTCCTTGCCTTCCTTGGCGGTCTCGGCGGCACTCCGCCACCTAGAAACTTACCTGCCCTTCAAGGGCTCAAATCGGGCAATAACATGACCGGAACCCCTTGCCAAAATATTATGAGCCCGGCGCACCGCAGGGAATATGGCGCGCCTCACTAAACATTTACGGGGAAGGCCGATCGGACGGCATTGGGCCAATGCCGAAGTCAGGCGCCAATGGGGGCATTGATCGCAAGCTGCGCGGCAAAAGCGCGCTGGTAAGCGGGCCGCGCTTCGGCTCTTGCAACATAGGCGGCAAGCGTTGCGTGGCGCGCGAGCAGGCCGGATGGCTTGAGCCGCTGCAGCACATGCACCATCATCAGGTCGCCCGCAGTGAACTGATCTTCGAGCCATTCCTTGTCGCCCAGATAGGCGGATAGTTCGGCAAGACGCGCATGGATGCGCGCCTCCACCAGCGGCAGCCGGTCAGCCGCCCACGCTTCCTTCCCCTCAAGCAATCTGACCGTCACGAGGTCGAGGATTGGCGGCTCCACAGTCCCGATGGCGGCGAACATCCAGGTGATGGCGCGGGCTCGCCCATGCGCATCGCGCGGCAAAAGACCCTCATGGCTCTCGGCAATATGGAGAATGATCGACCCGGTTTCGAACAGCACGAGATCGTCTTCAAGATAGGCCGGGATCTGCCCGAACGGTTGCACCGCCCGATAGGCCGGCTCCTTAAGGCCGGCGAAGGATACGAACTGCACGTCGTAGCTTTGGCCGACTTCCTCAAGCGCCCAGCGCACGCGGGTATCTCGCGCCAGCCCCTTGCCGCCATCGGGCGAGCGTTCGAAAGCGGTGATGGTGATAGTCATGACGAACTCCTCGATGGCGCCGCGCCGCCGGTGGGCACGATCATCTGCCATTGCGACGAGGCGCGTCAGGCTCATTCGACAAAGATTTTACGAAATCTGCGCGGGGGACCACATTGGCCTCAGGAACTCGCCTCCGCCATCTTCGACATTTTCGAAAGGATTGCCGCTGTGCCCTTGAGACGCTGCTCCGGTGTCGGCCAATTACGCGCAAAGACCAGCTTCTGATCTGGTTTGATGCGAACCTGATTGGCGGGATCACTGACCATTTTGACCAGTGCCACCGGATTGGGGAACTCGTTGTTGCGAAGCGTCAGCACCGCGCCCTTGGGGCCGGCATCGACCTTTTCGACATTGGCGAGGCGGCAAAGCGATTTGACTAGGATAACCTTGAGCAGCGCCTCAACTTCCTCAGGAAGCGGTCCGAATCGATCAATGAGTTCGGCACCGGCCGCATCGATATCGCGAATGTCGGTGAGATCGCCGAGCTTGCGATAAAGCTGCATGCGCAGGGTCAGGTCGGGCACATAGTGCTCGGGGATCATCACCGGCATGCCGAGCGAAATCGCCGGGCTCCACTCGTTGCGATCCTCGTATTCTTCCTCGCCATTCTTGAGCGCGGCAACAGCCTCTTCCAGCATGGATTGGTAGAGCTCGTAACCGACCTCGCGGATATGGCCCGACTGTTCGTCGCCGAGGAGATTACCCGCACCGCGAATATCGAGATCGTGGCTCGCGAGCTGGAAGCCTGCGCCGAGGCTTTCGAGCGATTGCAGCACGCCCAGGCGGCGCTCGGCCGTGTCGGTGAGCTTCTTGTCCGGCGGCACGGTGAACAGCGCATAGGCGCGCTGCTTGCCGCGGCCGACGCGGCCACGGATCTGGTAGAGCTGCGCCAGACCAAAATTGTCGGCGCGATGCACGATCAGCGTATTGGCATTGGGAATATCGAGCCCGGATTCGACGATAGTCGTTGCCAAGAGGACGTCGAACTTGCCGTCGTAAAAGGCATTCATGATGTCGTCGAGCTCGCCCGGCGCCATCTGGCCATTGGCGGCGACGAAGCTGACTTCCGGCACCTGCTGGCGCAGGAACTCGGCAATATCGGGCTGATCCTTGATGCGCGGCACGACATAAAAGCTCTGCCCGCCGCGATATTTTTCGCGCAGCAGCGCCTCGCGGATCGAGAGCGGATCGAAGGGCGAGATAAAGGTGCGGATGGTGAGGCGATCGACCGGCGGCGTCGCAAGAAGGCTCAGATCTCGCACACCGGTGAGCGCCAGTTGCAGGGTGCGCGGAATCGGCGTCGCCGTCAGCGTCAGCACATGCACATTGGCCTTGAGCTCCTTGAGGCGCTCCTTGTGCGACACGCCAAAGTGCTGCTCTTCGTCGATGATGAGCATGCCAAGGTCTTTGAACTTGATGGTCTTGGACAAAAGCGCATGGGTGCCGACGACGATGTCCACCTGACCATCGGCGAGGCCTTCCTTGGTCGCCTTGAGTTCATTGGCGCTGACCATGCGCGAGGCATGGCGCACGCGCACCGGCAGGCCCTGGAAGCGCTCGGAGAAGGTCTTGAAGTGCTGGCGCGCCAGAAGGGTCGTCGGCACGACAACCGCCACTTGCTTGCCTGACAGGGCAACGGCGAAGGCCGCGCGCAGCGCGACTTCGGTCTTGCCGAAGCCGACGTCGCCGCAGACGAGGCGATCCATGACCTTGCCCGTGGTGATGTCGTCGAAAACCGCCTCGATGGCCGTAAGCTGGTCTTCCGTTTCCTCATAGGGGAAGCGGGCGGCAAATTCGTCATAGGCGCCGGCATTGATGTCGATGACATCGGCCTTGGTGAGCAGGCGCTGTGCGGCGAGCTTGATGAGTTGCTCCGCCATTTCGCGGATGCGCTTCTTGAGCTTACCCTTCTTGGCCTGCCAGGCGACGCCACCGAGCTTGTCGAGCGTGACCGAGGCATCGTCCGACCCATAACGGGTCAGCAGTTCAATGTTTTCGACCGGCAGATAAAGCTTGGTTTCTCCCGCATATTGCAGCTCGACGCATTCATGCGGCGCGCCGCCCGCCTCGATGACTTTGAGGCCGAGGAAACGGCCAATACCATGATCGACGTGGACGACGAGATCACCTGCTGACAGCAAAGCCGCCTCGGTCAGCGCGTCGGAAGCCTTCTTCTTGCGCTGCGGGCGAAGGATGCGTTCGCCCAAGATGTCCTGCTCGGACAGCACCAGCAGGTCGAGCGTTTCGAAGCCGGTTTCGAGCGGCAGCACGACGAGAGACGTGGTCGCCGCGCTGACGGTTTCCGCATCGCGCCAGTTTTCCGCCATGCGCGGATTGGTCAGGCCATGGTCCTTGAGAACCTGCCCCATGCGGTCCCGAGTGCCAGCGCTCCAGCAGGCAATGATCACGCGGCGACCGGCGCGGCGTTCAGCCATCAGCCGGTCGACGACTGCCTGGAAGAGGTTGATGTCCGAGGCGAGGCGTTCGGCGGCAAAGGTCGGCGCAATGTGTCCACCGGCATCGTCGCCCTTCTTGGTGTTTGGCGACAGAAACGGCGAAAGCTGAATGACCGTGGCGCCGGCCAAAGCCTGCGGCGCCATATCGAGATCATAAAGAAGCTCTGGCTTGATGGGCTTATAGGGCGCCCCTGCCCCAGCAACCGGCGGCGCCAGGCGGGCCGCTTCGCGGGCATCATAATAGTCGCGGATTTGCGTCGCGCGCTCGGCAAAGGCCTCGCCAACCTGATCGTCGAACACGAAGGGCGCGTCGCCGACATAGTCGGCCAGCCGATCCATGTGATCATAGAAAAACGGCAGCCAGTGTTCCGTGCCCGAATAGCGCGAGCCGCCGCTGACCGAGGCATAGAGGGTGTCGTCGACGGTATTGCCGCCGAAGGTCGCCGTGTAATTCTGTCGGAAGCGCCGAATGGTCTCCTCGTTGAGGATGACTTCGCTCATCGGCGTCAGGTCGATGCGCTTCAGCGTACCCGTCGTGCGCTGGGTATCGGGATCGAAGGTGCGGATCGATTCGAGCTGGCTGCCGAAAAAATCGAAGCGCAGCGGCGCGGACGCACTGGCGGGATAGAGATCCACCAGACCGCCGCGCACGGCAAACTCGCCGCTTTCGCGCACAGTCGGAACGCGCAGATAGCCATTGTTGGCGGCCCAGGCGATCAGCTTCTCGCTGTCCACAATGCGCCCGACCGCGGCCGAGAATGACATGCTCTCGACGACATCGCGCGGCGGCAGCTTTTGAATCAGCGCATTGACCGCCGTTAGCACAACAACGCCCCTGGCGCCGCTGGTCAGCGTCGCCAGCGTGCTCATGCGTGCAGCGATGGTTACGTTATTGGGCGAGACGCGATCATAGGGCAGACAGTCCCAGGCAGGCAGCGTCAGGATGGTGTGGCCGGGCAGCATGGCGCCCAACACTTCCGCCATGCGCTGCAGGCGACGCCCATCGCGCGCGACGAAGACGAGGCTTGCAGCATCATCCGGCGCCGCTTTCAGCCGGTCTTCCACCAGCTTGGCCAGCACCATGGGCTGCATGCCATCTGGCACATTGGACATGGTGCGCAGAGGCGGAAGACCGGTCATCTCGTTCATTTTTCGATCCGTGCCTGATGGTCAGCGATCACCCGATCAAGGAAATCACGGTCGACATGCTCCGGCGGCTCTTCCTGCCGCATCACCCACTTGAGCAATGGCGGATCTTCCTCATCCATCAGCGCTTCGAGCCGACCGAGCGTCGCGGTGTCGAAACCCTCGATATTGGCATCGCAAAATGGCCCGAGAACCAGGTCCATTTCCTTGGTGCCGCGATGCCAGGCGCGATAACGCAGCCGCTTGCGACGAATAGCAATGTCCTCACCGGCGGTCATTTGAGACACCATGATGCAAGTTTGTTCCCGATTTGGACATGTGTCTTACCGAGGTTGAAAAGGCTTGTCACCCTTTCCTTCGGCTAGAAAAGACCTATTGCTCAAAGGGCGGCAGGCCCTCGTATTCTTCGCCGCTCAACTGCGTGACGATGCGGTTGTTGATCAGTTCGGCGCTTGCCAGTTCCAGCACGACAACCTTGCCGCCGCCGCCAACGGTCACCGCCATCGGGGTATCGGCATCGTCGCCCAAAACCTTCCCGACCGTTCCGAGTAGCTTGCCCTCGCTGTCATAGACTTCCTTGCCGACCGTCTGATCGACCGTCAGGCCGAGAACGGCGATCGAGGCATTGGGGTCGGTCAATTCAACCAGCGGCGCCTTTTCCTGCGCGAAACTGGCGCCAGCCATGAGGCTGGCCAACAGGGCGGCGGTGATGATGGTCTTGCTCATGGCTTTTTTCTCCTGGGTCTTCCGCAACCCGCCTGAACGCAACCGGTTCCGCCCTGTTCTTCTCCTGTTCTTTTGTGCGACGTTTCGGGCAGGAGAATCACTCGTGTCGCGCCCAGAAACTCTTCAACCGCTGTTCCGCTCACTCCACGCCATCAAGGGCGTCGGGGACAAACTCGGCGCGCTGCTGACGCGGTTTTTCGGCGCGCCCGATGGCCAAGAAGCCATCGTCCTCGACATCCTGATGCATATGCCGTCCGGCGTTGTCGATCGGCGTCGGCAGGTCGGCATTGCCGAGGCCTATCTCAACCAGATCGTCACGCTCAAACTCCACATTGACCGCCACCAGCCCCCGCCGCGCGGACGCGAGCACATTCCGCATCGGGTCTTCGCCCATGATGAGAGCGGCGATATCAGCCTCGTCTTCTTCCGGGCCCAAGGCGGCTGGGTCGAAAAGGCGCTGCCGGTCGGCGAGGAGCGCTATGTCTCGGGCAAGATCGATTTCTTCAACGGCGAAAAGCAGATCACGCATCCGGACTACATCGTCGAGGCAGAAAAATTCGCCACTCTGCCGCTCGTTGAGCCCGTCTATCCGCTCACCAATGGCCTGAGCTCAAAAGCCCTCGCCAAGCTCGTGCGCCAGGCAGTAGAGGCCGTCCCTCCATTACCCGAATGGATCGACGACACCACCCTTGCGCAACGCAAGTGGCCGACCTTTGCCGAAGCCATGCGCATGGTGCATCTGCCGGAAAATCCGGGTGAAGCCGAACTCTGGGCCCCTGCCCGGCAACGCCTCGCCTATGACGAATATCTCGCCGGTCAGATCACGCTCCAGCTTCTTCGCTCGTCGATGGTGTCGGAAGCCGGCGTCGCGCGCCGATTTACGGGAAAGGTTACGTCAAAGGTTGCCCAAGCGTTACCGTTTTCGCTGACTGAAGGGCAAAACCAGGCCCTCGAAGAAATCCGCGCCGACCTCGCCTCGCCCGAGCGCATGTCCCGGCTTTTACAGGGCGATGTCGGCTCCGGCAAGACCGTCGTCGCCCTGATGGCGATGGCTGCGATGGCCGAATCCGGCGCCCAATCCGCGCTGATGGCACCGACGGAATTGCTGGCCTCCCAACACTTTAGGACCATCAAACCGATCTGCGACGCGGCCGGCCTCGGTTGTGCGCTCCTCACCGGCAAAATGCCCGCCGGCGAGCGCCGCGCTATTCTTGCCGGCCTCGCCGATGGCTCGACCACCATCGCCGTCGGCACCCACGCACTCTTCCAATCCGGCATCGAATTCAAAGACTTAGGCCTGACCGTCGTCGACGAACAACATCGCTTCGGCGTCCACCAACGCCTGGCGCTCTCGGAAAAGGGCCGGCATACCGACCTTCTGGTCATGACCGCAACGCCCATCCCGCGCACGCTCGTCCTGACCCATTTTGGCGACATGGCCGTCAGCGTCATTCGCGAAAAACCGCGCGGCCGCCAACCGATCGACACCGCCGTTCTCTCGATCGGCGATTATGATCGGGTCATCTCCCGCCTGCAGTCGCGGCTGGCCGAAGGCGCCCAAGCGTATTGGGTCTGTCCGCTGGTCGAGGAAAGCGAAACCCTCGAGGTTGTTTCCGCCGAGGACCGGTTCGCTGAACTGCAAAAAATCTTCGGCCTCGACGTCGCTCTCGTCCATGGCCGCATGTCCGGCGCCGCCAAGCAGGAGGTCATGGCCCGCTTCAAGGCCAACGAAATCAAGCTACTAGTCGCCACCACCGTCATCGAAGTCGGCGTCGACGTGCCCAATGCTACGATCATGATCATCGAGCATGCGGAGCGCTTCGGCCTCGCCCAGCTCCACCAGCTTCGCGGCCGCGTCGGTCGCGGCTCCCAGCGCTCAGCGTGCCTTTTACTCTACAAAGACCCGGTCAGCGAAACTGCGAAAGCGCGTCTCGAAACGATCAAATCCACCGAGGACGGTTTTGAAATCGCCGAACGCGATCTCGAACTTCGTGGCCAGGGCGATATTTTGGGCACTCGCCAATCCGGCATGCCCGGCTACCGCCTCGCCGTCCCCGACGTGCACCGCCACCTTTTGGAGTTCGCGCACGACGACGCGAAGGCGCTCATGCAGCGCAACCCCGCGCTGACTGGTGACGAGGGCGAGGCGGCGCGCACACTGCTTTATTTGTTCAGGAAGGACCTAGCGATTCCGCTGATAAGGGCGGGCTAAATCGACCTACCCGCAGCTCCATCGTCACCACCGGCCTTGTCCTGGTGGTCCATGCGGAGGCGAGATGGATTGCCGGGACGAGCCCGGCAATGACGAAGGGCGGAATGATGTGCTGCCTACTCCACCGTAACCGACTTCGCCAAATTCCTCGGCTGATCCACGTCCGTACCCATGAACACGGCAGTATGATAGGCCAGCAATTGCACCGGAATAGTCGCGAGGATCGGCGCGACGAAGGAGTGGACGTGCGGGATTTCGATGATGTCGGCTACGCCATGGCCCACGGTCTTGGCGCCTTCGGCATCGGTGATCAGAATGATCTTGCCGCCACGGGCCGCGACTTCCTGCATATTGCTCAGGGTCTTGTCGACCAGTTCGTCCGATGGCGCGACGACGATCACGGGCATGGCTTCGTCGACCAGCGCGATCGGCCCATGCTTCAGTTCGCCGGCGGCATAGCCCTCAGCGTGGATATAGCTGATTTCCTTGAGCTTCAGCGCGCCTTCCATGGCGATCGGGAACATCGGGCCGCGGCCGAGATAGAGCACGTCCTTGGCCTTAGAGAGGCGCTTGGAAATCTCGATGATCTGACCTTCTGACCCCAGGGCCGTGGAGACCGCCGATGGCAGCGCCGTGAGCGCACGGACAAGTTCGGCTTCCTGCTCGGCGCTGACAACGCCACGCGCGCGGCCAGCCGCAATCGCAAGGCTTGCAAGAGATGTCAGCTGAGCGGTGAGCGCCTTTGTCGAGGCAACACCGATTTCTGGGCCGCAGAGGATTGGGAAAACCACCCCAGATTCGCGGGCAATGGTCGATTCCAGCGTATTGACCAGGCTTGCCACATGCTGGCCCTGGCTGGCGCAGTAGCGCAAAGCGGCCAGCGTGTCGGCGGTTTCGCCCGACTGGGAGATGAAGAGCGACAGGCCATTCTTGTCGAGCGGCGGCTCGCGATAGCGGAATTCGCTCGCCACATCGATATCGACCGGCAGTCGCGCATAGCGCTCGAACCAATATTTGGCGACCGCGCCGGCATAGTAAGCCGTGCCGCAGGCGCTCATGGTCAGGCGAGAGAGATCGGCGAAATCGAAGGGCAGGTTTTCGCGGATCGCCACCTTCTCAGCGCCCATGTCCACATAATGGCTGAGCGTGTGCGAGATGGTTTCCGGCTGCTCGTAGATTTCCTTAGCCATGAAGTGGCGATGATTGCCCTTGTCGACCAGAAGCGCCGAGGCCTGCGACAGCATCTGCTCGCGCTGCACGATGGCGTCCTTGCCATCGCGGATAGTGACGCCAGCCGGGGTGATCACGGCCCAATCGCCATCTTCAAGATAGGTAAGCTTGGACGTAAACGGCGCCAGCGCCATGGCGTCCGAGCCGAGATACATTTCGGTCGTGCCATAGCCGACGGCCAGCGGTGCGCCATGGCGGGCCGCTATCAGCAGATTGGTCTCGCCCTTGAACATGAAGGCGAGTGCAAAGGCGCCCTTCAGCTTTTTCAGCGTGCGCGCGACGGCGAGTTCAGGGTCTGCGCCGTTGACAACTTCGCGGGTGACCCAGAGCGCGACGGATTCGGTATCCGTCTGCGTCTGAGGCAGGTAGCCGTCCTGAGCGAGATCGGCCAGAAGCTCGCGAAAGTTCTCTATGATGCCATTGTGGACTACGGCGACGCGATCGGTGGCATGCGGATGGGCGTTCGTTTCGGTCGGCGCGCCATGCGTGGCCCAGCGCGTGTGGCCGATGCCGATATGCCCGCCAAGCGGCTCCATGCCGAGCTTGGTCGCCAGATTGCCAAGCTTGCCCTCGGCGCGACGGCGAGCGATGAAGCCGCTTTCAAGCGTAGCAACGCCCGCGCTGTCATAGCCGCGATATTCCAGCCGCCTCAGGGCATCGACCAGACGATCCGCAACCGGCGCGTTACCGACGATTCCAACAATGCCGCACATCTTATTTCCCCTTGGCCGCTTTTTTGGCCAGCGCCCTTTCGCGCAGTTTGGGCGCATAGCCCGGCTTGTTCACTTGGCTCGCGCGGCCAAAGGCCAGCGCGTCATCCGGCACATCTTCGGTGATGACGCTGCCTGATGCGGTATAAGCACCATTGCCGATCGTGACCGGCGCAACCAGCGAGGCGTTGGACCCGATAAAGGCATTGTCGCCGATAATGGTCTTGTCCTTGTTCACACCATCATAATTACACGTAATGGTGCCCGCGCCGATATTGGTCTTCGTCCCGATCTCAGCATCGCCAAGATAGCTGAGATGCCCGGCTTTCGTGCCATCGCCGATCTTGGATTTTTTCACCTCGACGAAATTGCCGAGGTGCACGTCCCGTCCCAATTCGGCGCCGCCGCGGATGCGCGCGAACGGACCGATGCTTGATCCCTCGCCAATGACGACATCTTCGATATCACAGAAAGCGCGAATTTCGACATTGTCGGCGATTTTGACGCCTGGACCAAAAACGACATTGGGAAAGACGGTGACGTCGCGGCCAAGCTCGGTGTCCCAGGAAAACCAGACACTTTTCGGATCGCGCAAGGTGACGCCGTTTTCCATGGCTTCGTTGCGCTTGAACTCCTGGAACGTCGCCTCGGCTTCGGCCAGTTTCAAGCGGTTATCGACGCCCACCAATTCCGCGGCATCGGCCTCGATGAAATCGACGCGGCGAGCGTCGCCCGCTGCCAGCTCTACCGCGTCGGTCAGGTAATATTCGCCCTTGGCATTCTTGTTCTCGATCCGGTCGATGACCGAGCGCAGAACCTCGCCCCGGAATCCCATGATGCCGGAATTGCAGAGGCCAATCTGCCGTTCTTCTTCGGTCGCGTCCTTGTGCTCGCGAATGGCGAAGATCTGTCCGTCCTTGGTGAGGAGCCGGCCATAGCCCGTCGGGTTTTCCGGACGGAAGCCGACGACAACCATGTCGGCGCCGCCATCGAGCTTCTCGACAATTCTGGCAATCGTTTCGCCCGTGATCAGCGGATTGTCGGCATAAAGCACGAGTACATGGCCCTGCGCCGCTTCATAAGCCGCTCTTGCCTGCTGCACGGCATGGCCCGTCCCTAGACGGTCAACTTGCTTGGAAATATGCGCGCTGGCTTCAAACCGGGTCACCGCTGCTTCCACAGCCTCGTGGTTTGGGCCCACGACAACGGCGATGGTCGAGCCCGCGGCTTTTGCCGTGCGCAACACGTGGCTCACCACCGGGAGGCCGCCCACAGGATGCAAAACCTTGGGCAAGGCCGATTTCATGCGCGTGCCTTCGCCCGCTGCGAGAATGATGGAAAGCAAGTCAGTCATCGGGGCACTCCGCCTCGTCGTCTTCTGTTTACCAATTGCCACGATTGTAAGGCTGCGGTCATTGGCGATTAGATAACGAAATCTCTCTTTAATAGGCCGTGTAATGCCCATGATTCGCTGGGCTGTCGAGGACGGACGATTGGCCACTATTCCAGAAGATATCACGCAATCCGATGTTACCGCATGGGGCGTCGTTGCGCTTGTGTGCACCGGACTTGCCGTTCTGGGTGCCAATCTAGCGACACTTTTGCCCAGCAGCGCACTTCTGGCGCTGCATTCGCCACGCAATGACGCGGTTTCGATTGTGCAGATTCGCCAGCAGGTTGCCGAATTGCGCGCGGCCACTGCCGAGTTGCGCCGCCAGAATGATACCCTCACCACGCGCTTCTCGCTGCAGGAACAGTCCGGCGGAGAAGCGGCGCGTCGCCTCGGTGCGCTGGAAGTCGCCCTGCCCGTGATCATGGAATCGCGTCCGACCATCGCGCCGATTGACCGGACCGTGACGACAGCGTCGATCACAGGCACACCATCGCAGCAGTTCGAGGCGGAAGGCGGCACCGTTGTCGTGCGCCAATCCCCGCTTGAGCAGCCGATTCCGGCGCCCATCCAGCTTGCCAGCGCCAGCGGCGCGCAGGTTGGCTACGCCGTTGCTGTCGGCTCCAGCTTCTCACCCGGCCAGGCAGCGATGCAGTGGCGCAATCTCGAAGTGCAGCTCGGCTCGCTGACCGTGGACCTGACGCCGCTCCTCTCCAATGCAACCGACAGCAACCAGCAGCGCATCGTTCTTGGGCCGATCGCCAAGCTCTCGGATGCCCGTGATCTTTGCGCCAAGCTGGAGCAGCGCGAAATTGCCTGTTCGCCTGCCAGCTATGCCGGCGTCAGCATGGCGCGCTGAGCCGCCATCCCCAGGCTTGGAACGACCCGGCGCAATAGAGGTTGACTCCGGGATCATCCTAGCTATTTTCCGCGCCAACGCCGCAGGGCGTTAGTGAAGACAAATGCGCCGGTAGCTCAGTGGTAGAGCATTCGACTTTTAATCGAATGGTCGAGGGTTCGAACCCCTCCCGGCGTACCACTCTCCCCCAACCACATCAGCCGACAAGTCCCAACTGTTGGGCCGAGTGTAGCTGCGAATAGATACCGCGGCGGCTGAGCAGATCGTCATGTGCGCCCTGTTCGGCAATGCCATTCTCCGTCAGCACGACGATACGATGAGCATGGCGGACCGTCGCCAGGCGATGCGCGATGATCAGCGTCGTTCGGCCGGCCGAAAGTTCATTCAGCGCCTGCTGGATTGCCGCTTCTGTCGCGGTATCGAGCGCCGAGGTCGCCTCGTCGAGAATGAGAATCGGCGGGTTCTTGAGGAAGATGCGGGCGATGGCGACACGTTGCTTTTGCCCACCGGACAGTTTCACACCGCGCTCACCGACCACGGTATCGAGCCCCGCTGGCAGACCGGCGATCATTTCTTCGAGCCGCGCGCGTTTCGCCGCTGCGATAATATCGGCGTCCGTCGCCGTCAGATCGCCATAGGCGATGTTGTCGCGCAATGTACCGCCGAAGAGGAACACATCCTGCTGCACGACGCCGATCTGCTTGCGAAGCGAGGCCTGCGTCATATCGGCGATGTCGATTCCATCAACGGTGATGCGTCCAGCGGTCGGTTCATAAAAGCGCGGCAGCAGAGAGCATAGCGTCGTCTTGCCGGCGCCCGATGGCCCGACGATCGCCACGGTCTCCCCTGCAGGGATGTCAAGATTGACGTCGCGCAGGATCGAGCGGCCGGAATCATAGGCGAATGACACGCCCTCATAACGGATGTGCCCGGTCAGGCGATCGACCTCGATCGCGTCTGGACGGTCGGCAATGTCGGGTTCGGTATCGATGAGAGTGGTGAACCGCTTAAAGCCGGCAATGCCCTTGGGATAGCTTTCCAGCACGCCGGTGATCTTGTCGATCGGGCGGAGGAAGACGTCGACCAGAAGCAGGAAGCTCACAAAGCCGCCATAGGTCAATTCGCCGATCACCACGAGCCAGGCGCCCGAGAGCATGATCACCAGTTGCACGAGCCGGGTCGAGAGGAAGGTAATGAGCAGGCTCGCCGTCATCATCGCATAGGCTTCGAGCTTGGTCTTGCGATAGGCCAGGTTATTGCTCTGGAACAGCCCGGATTCGTGGCTTTCATTGGCGAAGGCCTTGACGACGCGAATGCCGCCAATGGCATCTTCGACCCGCACATTGAAGTCGCCGACGCGGCGGAAAAGTTCCTGCCAATTCGTCGTCATCTTCGAGCCATAGCGGCCCACGAGCCAGCTCATCACCGGCACGAGCGCTATGGCGATCATCGCCAGCTTCCAGTTGGTGAAGAACATCAGCGCGAAAGCGCCGATAAAGGTCATGATCGCGATGAACACGTCCTCGGGGCCGTGATGCGCGACTTCGCCGACATCCTCAAGATCCTTGGTCACATGGGTAATGAGGTGCCCGGTCTTGTGATTGTCGAAGAACCGGAAGCTGAGCTTCTGCATATGGTCGAAAGCCTGGCGCCGCATGTCGGTTTCCATCGACACGCCGAGCACATGGCCGAAATAATTGACCACGGCTTTGAGCGCGGCGCTGACCAGATAAATGGCGAGAAGGCCCGCGCAGGCCGCGATAATCAGCGAATAATTGGACTGCGGCAGCAGCTTGTCGATGACGTAGGCGACCGAAAGCGGAAAGGCGAGTTCGAGCAGACCCGCCAGAACAGCACAACCAAAGTCGAGGACGAAGAGCCCGCTATAGGGACGATAGTAGGAATAGAAACGCTTCAACATCGGGCTCAGGCTCATCGAAAAGACAAAGGCTAGAAATTTATACCGGCTTAGTCATATTTGATTGGACTGGCAATGCGCGGTCCCTGTCTTGACGCCGCCCTATGACGCAGGCATGACCCGGATCAACCGCTTCCGCCTTGAGTGTCATGACCGCTTCTCCCAGCACCCCCGATCCCTATGCCGAGCTCGATTATCGAGCCGATGCGGCGGAGCTATCGGACGGTTTCAGGAAGCCCATGACCATCAAGCGGACACTGCGCGGCGCCAGCCGGGCTGATTTTCCCACGCCACGGCGCAGCGCTTTCAGAATCGGCCGCCTCGACTAATATTGCCCTATTCAGCCCAGGAGGCGGCGTGTCTCAAGATACTATGGACCTGATCAAGGTTCTGGCAGCGGTCCTGCTCGTGTTTGCCGCGTCCACGGTGGTGATGCTCTATGTCATCTATCTGATGGCGCAGTATGGCGCGAACCTGCCCATGGTCGGTGCCGTGCCGCTGACCGCACCGCCCGAACTGATCCCACTCCTTGCGCAGAACCAGGTATTTGCGACGCTGGCAGCCGTCCATGTCACGGCCACTGGCATTGCCCTCGCGCTGGCCAGCAATACGCTCGACACTGCCCTTCTCATCACCGCCAAGGCGGTGACCGTGGTCATCACCTCGCTGATCGGCTTTGCCGGCGGGCATATGATCTATCTGCAGCTCAACGAGAACACGCCGCTCTCAGCCAGCGGCATCGCCCCGGCGCTGATCGCGTTGGCAGGCTATTTCGTACTCTCGACGGCGCTGAGCGTGCCATCACTGCGGCAATTGGGAAATCTGAGGTTCGCAGTGGCGCTTGGTCTGGTACTGCTGGGGCCGCTGCTTCTGGTTTGGCTGTAGCAAGGCCCCCTCACCCGGCCTGTGGCCGACCTCTCCCCAGAGGGAGAGGTGTCGCTCCGCGTCTAAGGCATCCCCCACCTCTCCCTAGGGGGAGAGGTCGACCCTCTTGGGTCGGGTGAGGGGGCCTTCCGTCGAAGGGCAATCTAAGCCGCCAGCGTCACCACTAGCGCGCCACGCGGCGTTGCCACAACCGTGTGCTCATACTGCACACATGGCGCCATCGGATCGCTGACCAGCGTCCATTCATCGTCTTCTGACTTCTGCGCCGCATAGCGACCACCGAGCGAGAGGAACGGCTCGATGGTGAACACCAGTCCATTCCCGATCTTCCGGCGCTCCGAGCGATCCGGCCAGGTCGGGATTTCGCCCGGTTCGTCATGGAGGCTATCGCCCACGCCGTGGCTCGCGAGATTGGTGATCAGCGTATAGCCGCCCTTCTTCGCGAATTTGCCGATGGCTGTGCCGATATCGCCAAGCGGCGCGCCGGCCTTGACCGCATTGATCCCGGCCCACATCGCCTTTTTGCCATCGCGGCAGAGCGTATCGAGCCGTTTGTCGCCTTTGCCGAGCACATAGCTCGCGCCGCAATCGGCGAAGACGCCATTCAATTCGGCCGACACGTCGATATTGACGAGATCGCCCTCGCGCAGCACCCGGTCGCCCGGAATGCCATGGGCGATTTCCTCATTGACCGAGATGCAGGTGTGACCGGGAAAATCATAGGTCAGGATCGGCGCGGAAATCGCGCCGTGCTCGGCCAAGATTTTCGCACCGATTTCGTCGAGTTGGAGCGTCGTCATGCCCGGCCGCATCGCCGCCGCCATGGCCTCGCGGGCCACGGCGCAGATCCGACCAATGGCTTTCAGCTTTTCGAGCTGCTCGTCAGTCGTAATGGTCACTGATCAGGCCTTGTTGGCGAGGTAGTATTTGAGAAGGCCCTGGGTCGAGCTGTCGTGCCCTTCCCCGCTCGCCTGTCCCTGCACCTTGGGCAGCAGCGCCTTTGCAAGTTGCTTGCCAAGCTCGACGCCCCACTGATCGTAGGAATTGACGTTCCAGATCACCCCCTGCACGAAGACCTTGTGCTCATAAAGCGCGACGAGCGAACCAAGGATTTCTGGGGTAAGCTGCTTGTAAAACAGCGTGTTGGACGGACGATTGCCGGGGAACACCTTGTGCGGCGTCAGTTCCTTGATCTTCTCCTTGTCGAGGCCCTGCGTCTTGAGTTCATCGACAACTTCCTCCGCGGTCTTGCCAAGCATCAGGGCTTCGGACTGCGCCAGGACATTAGCCACGAGCTTGTCGTGATGCGGCGGCAGGCTCTCATGCGGCTGCGCAGCGATCAGGAAATCGCAGGGGATGACGTCCGTGCCCTGGTGGATCAACTGATAGAACGCGTGCTGGCCATTGGTGCCCGGCTCGCCCCAGACGATCGGGCCCGTCGACCAGCCGACGTCCTTGCCATTCAGCGTCACTGACTTGCCGTTCGATTCCATATCCTGCTGCTGCAGATAGGCCGGGAAGCGGCTGAGGCGCTGGTCGTAGGGCAGCACGGCATGGGTCGAGAACCCCCAGGCATTGCGATACCACACGCCAAGCAGGCCCATGATGACGGGCAGATTGCTTTCAAGCGGCGTTTCGAGGAAATGCCGGTCCATGGCATCGGCGCCGGCGAGGAACTTTGCAAAATTGTCGTAGCCGACGGCCAGCGCCACCGGCAGACCGATCGCCGACCACACCGAATAGCGGCCACCGACCCAGTCCCAGAACCCGAAGATGCGGTCTTCCTGAATACCGAACTTTGCGCAGCCTTCGATATTGGTCGAAACCGCCGCAAAGTGGCTCGGCACCGCCTCTTCGCCCAGCGCATCGGCCAGCCACTTCCGCGCCGAATGGGCGTTGGTCATGGTTTCGTCGGTCGTAAAGGTTTTGGACGCCACGATGAACAGCGTCTTCTTCGGGTCGAGCCCGTTCAGCGTATCGTGGATGTGGGCGCCGTCGACATTGGACACGTAATGGGCGCGCAGGTCTGGGCGCGTATAAGGCGCGAGCGCCAGCGTGACCATGACGGGGCCAAGGTCCGATCCGCCGATGCCGATATTGACGACATCGGTGATCTGCTCGCCGCCATGGCCGCGGATTTCGCCCGAGCGCACTGCATTGGTGTAATTCTCGATGGCCTTAAGCACCGCCCGCACGTCAGGCATCACATCCTTGCCGTCGACTTCGACCGGCTTGTCACCCTGATAGCGCAGCGCCATGTGCATCACGGCGCGCTCTTCGGTGATGTTGATATGCTCGCCTTCGCACATCTGGGCGCGGCGTTCTTCGACACCTGCAGCGCGCGCCAGGTCGAACAGGGCGGTCATCACCTCTTCGTCGACGCGGTTCTTGGAATAGTCGAGGAGGATTTCAGCGCCGCTGGCGGTGAACCGCTGGAAGCGGTTCGGGTCCTCGGCGAACAACAGCCGCATCGGCTGGCTCTCGATCGCCTTCTTGAGCTTGCCCAGCGTTTCGAACCCGGCCTTGCGTCCCGACTTTGCCATGACAGTCTTCTCCAAGTGGAATTTTTACAGGACCGGCAGGTCGCCGGCAGCCCAGGCGGCGCGCGTTTCGGCCGCAAAATCGGCCATGCGGCCGGCCTCGATCGCCGCCCGCGCGCCCGCAGTCAGCTCTTGATAATAGGCAAGGTTGATCTGCGAAAGCACCATCGCGCCCAAAATCTCTTCCGTCCTTACCAGATGGTGGAGATAGGCGCGGCTCCAGCGCCGGCAGTTCGGGTTGGGCGATGCCTCATCGAGCGGCCGGTGATCATCCTTATGCCGAGCGTTCTTCAGGTTGATGACGCCAAAGCGCGTATAGGCATGGCCATGACGCCCGGCGCGCGTCGGATGGACGCAGTCGAACATGTCGACGCCGCGCTCGATGCCGCCCAGAATATCGTCCGGCTTGCCGACGCCCATCAGATAGCGCGGCCGATCCCAGGGCAGTTCCGGCGTGATGTCGGAGAGCACACGGAACATCACTTCCTGCGGCTCGCCAACGGCCAGCCCGCCGATCGAATAGCCATCAAAGCCAATCGATTTCAAACCGGCTGCTGATTTGGCGCGCAGTTCTGCGTCGTCGCCCCCCTGCACGATGCCGAAGAGCATACGGTTCTGCTGGTTGTTGAAGGCAGTTTTTGATCGATCCGCCCAGCGCAGCGACAATTCCATCGCCCGCTCGATTTCCTTGCGCTCCGCCGGCAGGGCGATGCACTCGTCGAGCTGCATGATGATGTCGCTGTCGAGCAGCGTCTGGATTTCGATCGAGCGCTCCGGCGTCAGTTCGTAAGACGACCCATCGATATGCGATTTAAAAGTCACGCCCTTTTCAGTCAGCTTCCGGAGCTTCGCCAGCGACATGACCTGAAAGCCGCCGCTATCGGTCAGGATCGGGCGCTGCCAATCCATGAAATCATGAAGCCCGCCGAGCGAAGCGACGCGCTCGGCGCCAGGGCGCAACATCAGGTGATAAGTATTGCCGAGGAGAATATCCGCGCCGGTCTCGCGGACCTGCTCAGGATACATCGCTTTCACGGTGCCAGCCGTGCCCACGGGCATGAAGGCCGGCGTGTTGATTTCGCCGCGGGGCGTGTCGATGCGGCCGCGCCGGGCCATGCCGTCGCTCGCCGTCAGGGAAAAGGTTACTAGTTTGCTCGTCGTGCTCATGGGGCGGGTTCTAGCGGGTTGGCCCGCAGGAAGAAAGACCCTGCCCCATGTGCAATGCTATCAAAAGCTCAGGCGGCTGCCGGCGCGAAATTGTTGTTTTCTTCCAGCACGGTTTTGATCCGCTCCTGGATGATCGAGCGGGCTTCCCACCAATCCCTGCTCCGCACCGGCACGCGGGCCGCAAGCGTCATATTGGTATCGGCCAGGGTATCGAGCCAGATTTCCGACTTCATGCCCTCATCCGAAAACTCCGTCGCGAGCGCCCTGCCGATGGCAGCGCGCACCGCATCGAGATTGGCCGCGCGCGACACGTTGAACTTCACCTCGACCACGCGCGATTTTTCGCGGCTATAGTTGATGATTTTGGCATTCGAGAGTTTCGAGTTCGGCGCAAAAAGATAGAGCCCATCGATGGTTCGCAATTGCGTCGCGAAAAGCCCAACCTCGACGACCGTGCCGACAATGCCATCAGCATCGATATAGTCGCCGGTGTTAAAGGGCCGCAGGAAGACCAGCATGATCCCAGCTGCGATATTGGACAGCGTGCCTTGCAAGGCCAAGGCAATGGCCAAGCCGGCCGCGCCGAGCACCGCGAGAATGGACGCCGTCTCGACGCCGAACTGGCCGAGCACGATGATGATGGTGACGAACAGGATGCCATAGCGCACCGCCTGCCCTGCCAGCGGCGCGACCGTCGCATTGTTGCGCAGCCGCGAACTCATGAGGCCGGTCACGTAGCGCGAAACGAGATTGGCAATGATCCAACCAGCCACCAGGACGACGATAGCGATAACCATGGACCAGACATTGGCTATGATCCAGGCGGTTGAGATTCCAAAGATTTCGGCTTCCTGCACGACGCGCTCCTGTTTGCGGCTCCGTTGTCGAAAATCTCCAGTCTTGAGATGGTTGCAGATCCATCATGCCGGATTTTCGCCATGCTCCCCTGCGCAAATCGCAAACCTGTGATTACTGTTGAGGTTTCAATGTTCCGCACCGCGCTTCTCGCTGCCGCCCTGCTCGGCACCTCCATGCCCGTCTTTGCCCAGGACGCTACCGACTATAGCGGCACCTATCTCGGGAGCGGTGAAGGCGATCTGACGCTTGAGCTGAACCACATCGAAGACGACGCTTATGGCATTTCGATCGAAACCGTCGTGCCTATGGAAAACGACATGCCGGGCTGCGCCGGTGGTATCGAGGGCGAAGTGCTGCTCTCGGAAGGCGGCGGCAATTTCTTCGTCGAAAATGAAATGTACGATCCCGAAAGCGACTCGCCCATGTTTTCCGAGCGCTATTGCGAAGTCGGCCTCACCTTCAATGAAGACGGCACAGTGGTGATGGAAGAGCGCGACGGGTGCCTCGAATATCACGGTGCCTCATGCGGTTTCTCCGGCAATCTCGTCCACGAAAGCGCCGCCGGCTGAGCTAGAAAACCGCATTCCAGGCGCTGCCGCCGAGGTTGAGCGCCGCAAGGACCAGTGCGACTTCCACGCCTAGACCGATCAGACAGATCAGGGTGCCGACGACGACGCCGGCCCCATCCCGATTAAGCATCGAAAACGCCAGGACGCAGAGCCCGACATTGGGCACGGCATTGGCGAATGGGATCGGCACCGTCATCGCGACGCTGATCACCATGGCGAAGATGCCATAAGGCACAGTCGCCGCGGCGCCCGTCAGCCAGCGCATGCGCGGCTTGGAAAAGCGGGCGATGATCCCCGTCACTTTCACGACCTGCTGGCTACCTTTCAGCATCGGCGCAATTGGAAGCTTCCGCTTGCCGATAATGTCTGGCAGCCGGATCGGCTTGCCCAGCACCATGAACAGCGCGACGGCAAAAGTCGTCCAGGCCAGCGTGCCGCCGAATCCAGGCGGGCCGGGTATCATGTTGAGCAGCGTCAGCATGAGGATGAGCAGTCGATGCGCGCCCGGCCCCATCGCCTCGATCAATCGATCGAAGGTCAGCTTCTCGTCACCCCCAGCGGAGATGGTCTCAAGGACGGAAACGATGCGCTTGGTATAGCGGACGATTGGGCGGCGTTTGCCCGTCAAATATCGTCATCCCTGTCGCGCGACCGATCGCGGAACAGTAGCGAGGAGTCGCCGTAGGAATAGAACCGGTAACCGTCTGCGATCGCATGCGCATAGGCCGCCTTCATCGTGTCGAAACCGGCGAAGGCGCTGACGAGCATGAAGAGCGTCGATTTCGGCAGATGGAAATTGGTCATCAACACGTCGACCGTCCGAAACCGGAAGCCGGGCGTGATGAAGATATCCGTGTCGCCCATGAAGGGCTGCAAGGTCCCTGTGGCCCGCGAGGCCGTTTCGAGCAGCCGCAGACTTGTCGTCCCGACGGCAATGACCCGGCCACCTGCCGCACGCCTGGCATTGATACGCTCGACCGTTGCCTGATCGATCTCGCCCCATTCCGAATGCATCACGTGGTCGTCGGTGTCTTCCGCCTTCATCGGCAGGAAGGTCCCTGCCCCGACATGCAGCGTCACGCGTTCCATGGTCACGCCGCGCTCGGTCAATTGCTGCAGTAGCCGCTCGGTGAAATGCAGCCCCGCAGTCGGCGCGGCAACGGCGCCATCTTCGGCCGCATAGACGGTCTGATAGTCGATCTTGTCGCGCTCCTCGACACCCCGCTTGGCGCCGATATAGGGCGGCAGCGGCATGGCGCCATGGGATTTGATGGCTTCATCGAGCGCTGCGCCGCCGAGTTCGAATTCGAGCGTCACTTCTCCCGTATCGCCCTTGCCGGCGACGCGGGCCTTCAGCGCATCAGCCTGACCATTGCCCAGTTCCAGCTCATCGAGCAGCGCCAGCTTCTTGGCCGGCCGCGCAAAAGCGCGCCAGGTATGCGCATCGACCCGCTTGTGAAGGTTGAACGAGATATTGGCCCGCAATTCGCCCCGGATGCGGCTGCCCTTGAGTTCGGCCGGCAGAACGCGCGTGTCATTGACCACCAGCACATCGCCCGGCTCCAGGATATCCAACAGATCCGGGATATGCCGATCTTCCAGCCTTTCGCCCGGACGCACCAGCAAGAGCCGCGCGGAATCGCGCGGTTCGGCCGGATGGAGGGCGATCAGGGTTTCGGGCAGGTCGAAGTCGAATTCGGATACACGCATGATGGCTCGTTAGCATGCCTTTTTGCGAGCGGAAACGGGTCACTAACGCCGAAGTTGCCGAACGCCGCGAACAGCAGCCATGCCTAGAGCACGCGGATCATCACCGCGCCGATGATCAGGAGAGCGGCACCGGCCACGCGGCCCATGGTAATCTCGCGCACGGCCATGCCCATGAACCCGACCTTGTCGAGCATAAGCCCCGCCATCAACTGCCCGGCCACCGACAGCGCCATGACCGCCGCGGCGCCAATCATCGGCGTCAGGGTGATATTGGAGAATACGTAAAACGCTCCGAGCAGGCCGCCGGCGATAAGCGTCCACTGCGCCGGAGCCGCAAAGTTGATCGGCGTCGCCGTCAGATGGCTATAGCCGAAGGCCAGCGCCCAGAGCACCACGCCGCCCGCCAAAAACGACACCGCCGCCGCCGCGATCGGCACTTCGAGGGCTCGCCCGAGGCTTGCATTGATCGGTGCCTGCACGGCAATGCAGGCACCCGCAAAGACGCCCATCAGCGCCCAGAGGAGAGTATCCATCTTCAACTTCGAACGTTCCGGTGGCGCTGGACGATAAAAAACTGGCGGCCCCGAAAGACCGCCAGCTTGGCTTATTCTGCGATGTCGGCCGCGACCTTGACCGAGACCATCTTGTCCGGATTGATCACCGGCTCACCGCGCTTGATCTGGTCGACATTTTCCATGCCTTCGATCACCTGGCCCCAGACCGTATACTGGCGGTCGAGGAAGCGAGCGTCCTGGAAGCAGATGAAGAACTGCGAATTGGCGCTGTTCGGATCCTGAGCGCGGGCCATGGAGGCGACGCCACGAACGTGCGGCTCAGCCGAGAATTCCTGCTTGAGGTTCGGATACTGCGAGCCACCCGTGCCGGCACGCGAGGGGTTGAAATCGGGCTTTTCAGAATTGCCGAACTTCACGTCGCCGGTCTGGGCCATGAAGCCGTCGATCACGCGGTGAAAAACCACGCCGTCATAGGCGCCTTCGCGGGCCAGCTTCTTGATGTGATCGACATGGCCGGGAGCCAGGTCTGGACGCATCGCGATAACCACATTGCCCTTGGTCGTTTCGATGACGAGGGTGTTTTCTGGATCGGCGTAATCTGCCATGATTTTCGCTTTCGTTCAAAAGAGGTGGCCCGGATTTAGGCCGAATGGTTGGAGAGCGCAAGGTTTTGAGGCGGGTATTGGGGTCCCCCCCTCCCGGCCTCCCCCATCAAGGGGAGGTGCTATATCGAGTATTTGACTCGATCTCGCCCCACCACCAGCCCAACACCTCCCCCTAGATGGGGGAGGCTGGGAGGGGGTGTCGGCAATCGCCGCTAGTAGCCTCACTTATACTCGATAACAGCCTTCTCGATCTTGTCCGGATTGGCCACGGCGCCATTGGCTTCCTGTGGGCCCTTTTCCAGCGCGTCGACCGCTTCCATGCCGGAGACGACCTTGCCGAAAACCGTATATTGGCCATCGAGGAAGCTCGCATCGGCATAGGTGATGAAGAACTGCGAATTGAACGAGTTCGGGTCCTGCGAGCGGGCGGCGCCGACAACGCCACGCTGGAAGCTCTCGGAATTGAATTCGGCTTCGACGTCCGGCTTGTCCGAACCGCCCATGCCGGCCTGCGACAGGTTGAAGCCCGGCGCGCCGGTCTTGCCATATTGCACGTCGCCGGTCTGAGCCATGAAGCCGTCGATCACGCGGTGAAACACCACGCCGTCATAGGCGCCTTCCTTGGTCAGCTCGATGACGCGCTCGACATGCTTCGGCGCAAGTTCAGGCAGCAGTTCGATATCGACCGTGCCGTCTTCGAGCGTCAGGATCAGGTGCGGCTTGCCTTCCTGCGCCATGACTGGCGCGGCGGTCGCGACGATGGCAGCCAGAGCGAGGCCGGAAAAGAGGCGGCGGGAAATGGTCATCATGATGCTTTCAGGGCCTTGAAGACGATTGGCGGAACGAAGGCGGAAATATCCCCGCCCATCTCGGCGATCTGACGCACCAATGTGGCCGAGATATGCCGCACGGGCGGGCTCGAGGGCAGGAAAACCGTCTGTAGGTCCGGTGCCATCTGCGCGTTCATGCCCACCATCTGCATTTCATAATTGTAGTCCGTGGTGTCGCGCAGGCCGCGAATGATAAGCTTGGCGCCATGCTCGCGCGCCGCATTGACCATCAGACCCGAGAAATCGACGATCTTGAACACGGTATTGGTCCGCAGCCCGACCGGAGCCAGCGCTTGCTCCAGAATCGCAAACCGCGCCTCATGGGTGAAAAGCGGGTTCTTCTTGGTGGCGCTGACGCCAACGCCAACCACCAGCGTATCAACCAGCTTGCAAGCGCGCTCAATGACATCGAGATGCCCATTGGTCAGTGGATCGAACGAGCCCGGATAGAATCCAACGAGAGCGTTCATCTGCCCCTCCCTCTTGTTTTCAAATGGTTTTTGTCACGCGGCGCGATGCGTGGCAAGCGCGCGGACCCCGAAGCATTGCCACCGTGCAAAGCGTTGGAGCAGACAACTAAGCCCGCTTCTGCAGCGCGAGCCAGACGCCGCCGAACATCAGCAGCAGGCCCGCGCCACGGGCAACGAGACGCACCCGCGCAGCACTCAAGACACCCCGTGCCCGACCGGCAAGCAGGGCATAGACGCTGTCTGTCGAGGCGGCGACAATCATGAAGATCAGCCCCAGTATCATCACCTGCGGAAAAGCCGGGCGCGAGGTATCGACGAACTGCGGCAAGAAGGCCCCGAGAAAAATCAGGACCTTAGGATTAGAAATCAGGACCAGAAACCCTTCGAATGCGATCCGGCCAATCGATTTCCGCCGATCCGTCTCCGCCACGCCGAGATGCCCATCGCTAAGAAGCATCTTGATCCCCAGCCAGATCAGGTAAGCCGCGCCAATCAATTTAAGCCAATCGAAGGCTGCCCCCATGAAGGCGACCATTGCCTGCATGCCGAGTGCGACGATGATGGTCATCACCAAAAAGCCTGCCTGCGTCCCCGCGATAATCGCGAGCCCCGCCGACGTGCCGCGCGACAGCGAATTGGCGACGATGACTGTCACCGTCGGTCCAGGAACGATCGCGAGCAGAAAGCAGGCGCCGATATAAGGAACAAGAATCGCAGGGTCGATCATGACGGCTCTCAAGCAGCATGATCAGCAAGCAAATATCGTGAGAGCTTGCAAGTCCTCCGCAGCGCACTAGGCGCCGGTCCGATCCCTTGGTCAATCGCCGCGGTGCGCGACGAGGGTAATGGCGCCCAGAGCCAGCAGCAGCACACCCCCGACAAGAAACGCCGCCGGCGTTCCCCAATGGCTCGCGATCGCGCTGCCGATCAGTGGCGCGGACAGCATGGTCATGGTGATCACCGCTTCACCCGCCGCAAAGACGCGCGCAATCCGGTCCGGCGGTGCGTCGGTCTGAACGATGGTCCGATAGGGCACAAGCATGAACGCCGTCGCTCCACCCATGAAGCACAGCACCAGGAGAAACGCCGGCAATTGCACGGTCCAGCCCATCATTGCCGAGGCAGCCACTGCCGCGGTCGTCGCCCCTGAAATGACGGCTGCCAATGCCATGGTGGGCATCGGCCGTTTACCGGCCATTTGACCCGCAACGAGTGCCCCCAGCAGCCCACCCAATCCCGCGGCGGAAATCGCGAGGCCAAAGGCGGTTTCGTCGAAGCCAAAGCCTTTGGCCAGAAGCGCGATCAGCGCGTCATAAAGGAAGAAGGCGAAATAGGCGCAGGAGGCAAAGATCAGCGCCACCATTAATCGCCGGCCGCGTCGATATTCGCTGATACCCTTGAGTGACTCGGTGAAGAAACGCCCGCGCTCTTCGGTTGACGGTGGCCGCGGCGGCAAAACGAGCGAGACGGCAATTAGCGTCGCCGTCAGCGACAGCGCCGCATTGAGCACAAAAATATTCTGCGCTGGCCAGACGACGAGCAGCAAGCCGCCAATTGCCGGGCCCGCGATCTTGGATGTCTGGTTGATCGCCTGGTGCAAGCCATTGGCAACGCCACGGAGATGCTCTGGCGTACTGGTCTGGATGGCCGCCTGCCGCGCCGGGGTAAAAGCGGAATCGATGCATCCACGCACGAAAACCAGCGCTAGCAGAACTAGCGTGTCACCCGTGAATGCCAAGCTCAACGTTGCCAATGCGCGCCCGAGATTGCTGAAGATGAGCACGGTGCGGATCGGCGCACGGTCGACAAACACCGCCACAAATGGCCCCACCAACACGTAGGGCAGGCTCAGGGCGAGAGCAAAAAGAGCCAGCGCCAACGGCCCCTCGCCCCAGGCATAGACGACCAGCGCAATCACGGCCGCATAATCAAGCCAGTCCGCAAAGTCAGCCGGCACGCTGGCCAGCGCCAGACGCCGTGGCAACGGCAGTTTCAGAAGTGCGCCATAATTGGCTTTTTGACCATCACTCATTACGCACGCTCCAGCTTGGCGCGGAAGATATCGAGATCTTCGGATTGGCTTTGCGGTCGATCAGCCCCCGAAAAGACAAGGGGCGCCTTAGCGCCCCCGATCCTAGTTCTCTGTGGTCTCGGGTGGTGGTGGCGCCTCGCCACCGTCTTCCTCGTCGCCTTCAGGCTCGCTGATCCGCTCGACCGACACGACCTTTTCGCCATCGGCGGTATCAAAGACGATGACGCCCTGGCTGCCGCGGCTGACGATGCGGATCGGCTTGTCGCCGCCCACCGGCAGACGAATGGTCTGGCCGCCATCGCTGATCAGCATGATCTGGTCTTCGTCTTCCACCGGGAAACTCGCGACCAGATTGCCGTTGCGCTTGTTGACCGCCATGGCGACGATGCCCTTACCGCCACGCCCGGTGATACGGTATTCATGGCTCGACGTGCGCTTGCCATAGCCATTCTCGGAAATGGCAAGGATGAATTGTTCCGACGCGCCCATCTGAGCATAGAGTTCCTGATCGAGCTCACCCGCTTCGACACCAGCCTCATCAGGCGCTGCGTCTTCGGCCTCGACTTCGCCACGCACTGCGCGGCTGCGCTTGAGATAGGCCGCACGCTGCTCGGCATCGGCGTCCGAGTGGTTGATCACGGCCATCGAAATGACCTTGTCGCCATCGGCAAGCTGAATGCCGCGCACGCCCATGGAATCGCGGCCCTTGAAGAGACGCACATCGTCGACGCGGAAGCGGATAGCCTGACCCAGGGCTGTCGTCAGCAACAGGTCATTGTTGATCGTGCAGGTATCGACGCCGACGATCTCATCGCCATCATCGAGTTTCATGGCGATCTTGCCGTTCTGGCGCACTTCGACAAAATCGGCGAGCGAGTTACGGCGCACGGTGCCGCGCGTCGTCGCGAACATGATGTCGAGATTGCCCCACGAGGTTTCATCCTCGGGCAGCGGCATGATCGAGGTGATGCGCTCGCCCTGCTCAAGCGGCAGGATATTGATCAGCGCCTTGCCCTTGGCATTGGCGGCCGAAAGCGGCAGGCGCCAGACCTTGAGCTTATAGGCTATGCCGCGGCTGGTGAAGAACAGCACCGGCGTATGCGTATTGGCAACGAACAGCCGCGCCACGAAATCTTCTTCGCGCGTCGACATGCCAGAGCGGCCCTTGCCGCCGCGGTTCTGCGCCCGATAGGTCGAGAGCGGCACGCGCTTGATGTAACCGGCATGGCTGACGGTCACGACCATGTCTTCGCGCGCGATCAGGTCTTCGTCGTCGAAATCGGCGGCATGGTCGCTGATTTCGGTGCGGCGCGGACGGCCGAACTCTTCACGTACAGCTTCGAGTTCTTCGCGAATGATCGAGCGCACGCGCTCACGCGAGCGGAGAATATCGAGATAGTCCTCGATTTCGGCACCAAGGCCATTCAGCTCTTCGCCGATTTCGTCGCGGCCGAGCGCGGTCAAACGCGCGAGACGCAGTTCGAGAATGGCACGGGCCTGTTCTTCCGAAAGGTTGAAAGTGCCGTCTTCATTGATGCGGTGGCGCGGATCGTCGATCAGCTTGATCAGCGGCTCGACATCGGCCGAAGGCCAGCGGCGTGTCATCAACTGCTCGCGCGCCGTCGCCGGATCGGGCGCGGTGCGGATGAGCGCAATGACTTCGTCGATATTGGCAACGGCAACGGCGAGACCGACAAGGATATGGGCGCGATCGCGGGCCTTGTTGAGCAAGAACCGGGCGCGACGCGTCACCACTTCCTCACGGAAGGCGATGAAGCTATCGAGAATCTGCTTGAGATTCATCAGCTCCGGCTTGCCGCCATTGAGCGCCACGAAGTTGCAACCGAACGAGGATTGCAGCGCCGTGAAGCGATAGAGCTGGTTCAGCACCACATCGGGCAGCGCATCGCGCTTCACTTCAATGACGACGCGCATGCCTTCGCGGCTCGATTCGTCGCGAAGATCGGCAATGCCTTCGATGCGCTTCTCACGCACCAGTTCGGCAATGCGTTCGACCATCGTCGCCTTGTTCACCTGATACGGGATCTCGGTGATGACGATAGCTTCGCGTTCCTTGCGCACTTCCTCGACGGTCGATCGCCCACGCACGATGATCGAGCCGCGGCCAGTTTCGTAAGCCTGGCGGATGCCCGCGCGACCAAGAATGATGCCGCCGGTCGGGAAATCCGGACCCGGCAGAACCTCGATCAGTTCTTCCGTGGTGATGAACGGATTATCGAGCACAGCCAGAGCCGCGTTGATCGTCTCGGCGAGATTGTGCGTCGGAATATTGGTCGCCATGCCCACGGCGATGCCGCCACCGCCATTGACCAGCATATTGGGGAACCGCGCCGGCAGGACGGTCGGCTCGCGCTCGGACCCGTCATAGTTATCGCGATAATCGACAGTGTCCTTATCGAGATCGTCGAGCATGAAGCCCGTGATCTTGGGCATACGGACTTCGGTGTAACGCATGGCCGCCGGCATATCGCCGTCGACCGAGCCGAAATTGCCTTGGCCCTCGACGAGCATTTCGCCCATCGAAAATTCCTGCGCCATACGCACGAGAGCCATATAGACCGCGCTGTCGCCATGCGGGTGGTATTTACCGATAACGTCGCCGACGACACGGGCCGATTTGCGGAACGGCTTGTTATATTCGTAGCCGTTTTCGCTCATCGAGAAGAGAATGCGGCGGTGCACCGGCTTCAACCCGTCGCGCACATCCGGCAGGGCGCGGCTCACGATCACGCTCATCGCGTAGTCGAGATAGCTCTTGCGCATTTCGTCGGTGATGTAGATCGGAGCGATGTCGCCGCTCGCACCTTGAGGCGTATCTGTCACGGGGTGATTCTACGTTGATTCTTGTTCCTCAAATCATAGGCGATCTCGGCGAAAAATGCCAATTTATGGGCATTCGGCTGTGGAGATCGCTTCAGTTCTGGATCAGGCGCAGCAGCGTGCCGTCGAGATCGATCAAAGCCGCGACCGTTCCGCCCCATGGCTCGCGCCGCGGCGGATGAATGCGCGGCCAGCCGGTGCGCGTGTCAGGCAGGTTCGCCGCTCTGCACGCATCATAAAATTGGTCGAGGTCATCGAGCCTCAGACAACAGCTAAACCAGCTCGTTGCCGGATCGAGGTCGGGGTGCGCGAAGAACTCCAGCTGGATTGTGCCACGTTGGAGGATCATCCAACCGTCATCGCGATAGCTGCGCAAAAATCCCAGCGGACGGTAAAAGTCCTCGGTCGCGTCGAAGCTGCGGGATGGCAGGTTGGGCGTGGCGAAATCCATGATGACCTCCGGAAGCGAATGGATCTATGCGCTGTGCAAAGTGTAGAGGCTGTGAACCCGCGTCGAGACTAAAACGTTGGCCCGGCATCGGTAAGTCGAAATTGGAATAGTATGGCAGACACCTATCGCGCCTGGCTTCGCGGCGCACAAACCTGGCAGACGATTGCGGTCATCGACCTGCGCGACACCGACGGCATCGGCAAACGCTTGCAGGCAGCCGGGCTCTCGACCCTCGGCGAAATCGACAAGATGGAGGGCCCCGAGCTTCTCGCGCGGGACGGCATCGGTATCGGCGTGCTCCGCCGCGTGCGACGGATTATCCGCGACTGCAAGGCTGCCGAACGCCAGCGCAAACATGCTGCCGCGCCAGCCCGCCTGCGAAAACTCCGGACTTTTCCGAGCTAAGCGACCTTATCGAACGACACGCGCGATTTCGCGATTGAGGGCATGCTCTGGTTCGCCCACTCGATCAACTGGCCGAATGGCACGATGAGCGAGTGCCCCAGATCAGTCAGCCGATATTCCACCGATGGCGGCTTGGTGTCGAAGACATGGCGCGACACGAGCCCATCGCGTTGCAGATCGCGCAGCGTCTGCGTCAGCATTTTTTGCGAGATATCGGGCACTTCGCGATGCAGTTCGTTGAAACGCTTGGGGCCGCAGGCCAGCGTCATCACCAGCAGCATGCTCCACTTGTCGCCGATCTTGTCGAGCACATCGCGCACCGGGCACGGCCCGCTGAGGTCTGCCGCTGCGCTCCAGCGTTCGATATAGGTCTCGGCCAATCCCGTCGCATTTTGCATGCACTTACCTCAAGGTAATCTTCACCCGAAAAAGTGCCTCCTTTTCAGTCTTTCCTAAAAGACCTAGATAGCACTCTCCTTTCGATACTTACTCTCCTCCATGCATGGGAGCAAGCGGGTCGAAGCAGAGAAATTTATGGAGAATGACATGAGCAAGTTCAGCAACGCGACCCTTCTCGTCACCGGCGCCTCTGGCAATCTGGGCCGCCTCGCGGTCGAAGAACTGCTGGCCCGTGGCGCCACCCGCGTCATCGCCGGCACGCGCGACCCGTCGAAACTTGAAGATTTGGCCGCCAAGGGCGCGGAAATCCGCAAGCTCGACTTTGACGATGCATCGACGCTGTCCACCGCGCTTGCGGGCGTCGAACGCCTTCTCATCGTCAGCACCGATGCCGTCGGTCGCCGCGCCGAGCAGCAGAAGGCAATCATTACCGCCGCCAAAACCGCCGGTGTAAAACACATCGTCTACACCTCTGCGCCAGCCGCGCGCCCCGATGCCGATGCCGGTCTCAACCCCGAGCATTTCTGGACCGAAGTGGAAATCGCCGCCAGCGGCCTCGATTTCACGATCCTGCGCAATCACATGTATGCTGAGAACACGCTGGCCGATGCCGGTCACGTCATTTCCTCGGGCCAGCTCTTCGGCCTCATCGGGGACCGTGGCACGTCCTACGTCACCCGCTCCGATGCCGCCAAGACTGCCGCAGGTGCGCTGCTCGATGCCGAAGGCAAGACGGTCGAAGACGTCACGGGCGCAGCGCCAATCACCAATGTCGAACGTGCGGAACTCTTCGCCAAGCTGACCGGCAAGCCCGTCCAGGTTGTGGCTATCACGCCACCGCAGCTTCAGCAGGGTCTCGTCGCCGCCGGCCTCCCCGAAGGCTTTGCCGGCGCTCTCGTCGCCTTCCAGCGCGACGCCGTCACCGGCCACCATGGCGTCGTTACCGACACGGTGGAACGCTATACCGGCAAGAAGCCGACGACCTTTGCCGATTTCATCACGGCAAACAAAGCCGCCCTCGGCGCATAAGCCCTCTGGCGCGGCCCCACTCTGGCCGCGCCACCCTGCCCGCCCCGCGACCGCTGGACGCACCTTTCAGAACCACATAGAGATTCTGTCAGATCGTCAGCGTGCGGAGTCGGGCCCGTCGTGTCTTCCCCTTCCTGGTTCAAACGTTTTCTGGCCCGCCTGACTTATGATCGTTCCATCGGCTTTGGTCTTGAACAGATCGGGCTGACGACGGTCCGCTATCCGCGCCTCATGGCGCTCGCGGTGCTGATCTTTTCCGTCCTCTGCTTCACTCAGATCCCGCGCGCCAATGTCGATGGCGATCTTCTGCGCGTCTATGCCCATTCGGGCCACTATTACGACGCCTACGAACACCTCTCGGAAACATTCGGCACCTTCGAGAACGACCTCTATATTCTCGTCAATTCGCCCAAGCTCGCCGAGCCCGAGGTGATCGAGCAGGTCCGAAACCTCGCCTTTGAGCTCGAGCTCAATGAATATGCCGTCGGCACCATGTCACCCTTCACGCTGCGCAAGCCATCGCCCGGCGGCGGCTCCGTCCCGGCCGTGCCCGAAGGTCTGCAGACGGCCGACGAGGTTGCCTTCGCCCTCATGGATCTGCAGCAAAACGATCCGATGATGCGCAATCTCATCACGCCCGATCTCGATGGCGTGGTGATGATCATGTTCCCCAATCAGGATCTGGTCAAAGAGCGCGGCGCCAAGGCGATGATCGAGAACCTGCGCGCCACGATCGCGCCGTTCCAGAACGCTGACCTCTCGATCGAGATCACCGGCCCACCGGTCTGGACCACGGAAATGCTCAATGCCGCCGTGGACGATCAGGTCAAGTTTACCGTCTACGGCTTCGCCCTTGGCTCCATCATTGCCCTTCTCGCCCTCCGCTCCATTGCTGGCGCGCTGATCGTCGCCGCCACGCCGTTCCTCGCGGTTATGTGGTCTATGGGCATGATCCTTCTCTTCTTCGGCTCCTTCTCCTTCCTCACCATCATCGTCACGACGCTGGTGCTGGTGATCTCCTTTGCCGAGTCGATGTTCTTCACCTTCAATTGGCTCGCCTATTGGCGCGACGGCATGGAGCCCAACAAGGCGGTCGATGCGACCATCAAGCTCGTTGGTCCCGCCACGGCCCTGACCATGCTCATTTCCATGGTCAGCTTCGCCTCGCTCTCCCTAACGCCGGGCCAAGGCGTGCGTGAATTCTCCATGGCTGGCGCCATGGGCTCCTTCCTGCTCTTTGCCTGCTCGATGACCTTCCAACCGCTGCTGCTCAAGCTCGCCATCCGCATGGGTTTCAAGGCGCCGCCGAAGTCGAGCGTGGTGCTCACCGCTCCCTTGCCCCTCTCCTGGTTTCTCGCTAGCCGCTTTGGCCGCCCGATCGCCATTGCCGGCATCGTCGCCACCGGCCTGTTGCTGATCCCCTATTTCCTCATCCAGCCGCGCTTTTCCTTCGAGGACTTTGTTGCCAACGAATCGACCGCACTCACCGCGGCCGAAAACATCGATGAGGGCGTCGGCGGCGTCGCCCCGCTCTACATTCGCGTGCCCCTGATCGAGCACAACCCGGATGTCGGCGAGGTCGATTTCGCGCGTATCCAGGTTGTGCACGACATCCTCGAAAAGGAGCTCGGCGAGAACAAGGTTATTTCCGCTGCGAGCATGTCCAATTACACGGACGCCGGCTTCACCCGCGGCGAGGTGCTCGAGGCCGTCGGTCCCTTTATGCGGCGGCGCTTCGTTACCGATGACGGCTCGCAGGCCCTCGTTACCGGTTTCATGCCCACCATCATCGAAAGCGACAAGCTCAAGGATCTCGTGGCTCGCGTCGAAAGCGAACTCGTCTCGGCTGGTATTACCGATGCCGAAGTCGGCGGCTTCCGTGTGCTCACGACCTTTGCGACCGACAATATCGTCCGCGGTCTACAGCTTGACCTGACGCTCAGCGTCCTCGTCAATCTCGCGCTGATCGGCTTTGCCTTCCAATCTTTTCGGGTCGCATTGGCTTCTGCGATCCCCAATCTCTTTCCCATTCTAGGAACAGAGGCTTGGCTCTGGTGGTCTGGCTCTGGTCTTCAACTTACCACCGTCATTGCCCTTACCATCGCTTTCGGCATCGCGGTCGACGACACGGTGCATTTCCTGTCCCACTATCTCCACGGGCGCCGCGAGGAAGGCCGCACCCATGAGGACGCGGTGCAGCACACCCTCCTCCGCATCGGCGGCGCTATTGTCGCGACCACCATCATTCTCTGCGCCGGCACGGCGATCATCATGTTCTCCGAGCTGCCGCAGGTTGCCCTGTTCGGCTCACTCTTTGTCGTCACGCTGGCCCTCGCCATCCTGGGCGATCTCTTCATCTTGCCCGCCCTCCTGATGGCCGGCGGCAAGTTCTTTCATCCCTTGGGCAAGATCCGCGTCCGCACGGCGGATCACGACGCCACTCCGGACGATCCGACTGGCGATACGGTCACAGGTGAAGGCGGAACTGAAGGGGAGGCCCCTCGTCCCGCTTGAGGCCCGTTCTCGCTCTCGAAAAGCCGTGGCATAACCATAGCCAACGCCGATTCTGGCGCTGTTCTTTGATCCGTCGATAACCAGCCCGGGCGCTCGTTGTGACATCTGGAGGCCTTGCACCATGACCCATTTCGGACCCGTTCCACGCGCCCTCGCTTTTGCTGCCGCCGTCTTTTCGACCGGCTTCGCCGTAGCACCAGCCTATGCGGGCCCCGCGGAAGTGGCTCTCCTCAAATCCTATATCGGTGAATGGCGCGGCCGCGGCACGCTGGTCGGCGCCGCCACCGAATCCGTCGTCTGCCGCCTCTCACTGACCCAGGGCAATCAGGACAAGATCAACTATAGCGGCCGCTGCACTCTCGCCGGCACCAATCTCTCCGTCGCCGGCACCATCGCCTATGTCGACGCTTCGCGCCGCTACGAAGCGGCCATGACCTCCAACGCCACCTTCTCTGGCATCGCCGTCGGCCAAAAACGCGGCGGCGGCCTCGTCTTCAACCTCCGCGAACGCACCCCCGACGAAGAGGGCAAGGAGATGAACATCTCCTCCCAGATCGCCCTCAACGACGACTCCATGAGCGTGTCCTTCGAGGTCGTCTACGTCGAATCCGGCGACAGCCTGACGGCGCAGGTGCCGTTTACACGGTAAGGGTTGGCACTGCGGGAGCTTGCGCGGGGTATGGACATGAAAACGGCAATGCTGTCGCTCGAGACAAGAGATTTCGCTTCCGCGGAACTGACGTTGCAATAGTTGCTAGTTCTTGCCGCAGGGTGCCGCCAACGGTCAAAATCATGCGGCGGATGCGAGCAGTTGAGGTTCAAAGCCAAGCAAGCACAAGAGGTTAGCCACCTCCAGTGTATTCACCCCACCCACCGCTCTTCCCTCGGGCTTGACCCGAGCAACTGTGTTGTTGGTTCAGGTTTTGAAGGGCGTTTGGTCTCTCAGAACGGCATTGGCGATGACAAGGATTTTTCGCGCAATATTGCATCGTCCAGAAAAACGAAGTCTGAGCGCGAAGGGGAAGAGCGTTTCGGTCTCGGCGATTG
>NZ_LMQU01000003.1 GCF_001425445.1 Devosia sp. Leaf420
ACCCCGCAGCCGATCTATGAATCTGCTGGTTTCTCGTGGGATGGCCTCTATGCTGGTGTTCGCGCCGGTGGTCAGTTCGTCGGCAACACCGCTGGCCAGGCCTACGCTTCCCAGGTCAACAACACCACCTACGGCGTCATCGGTGGCGTTGTCGGCGTGAACTTCCTCCCGATGGACCCGCTCCTGCTCGGCGTTGAAGTCACCGGTGACTACCTCTGGAGCAACAACGTCACCTCTTCGGGTGAGTTCTTTGCAAACCTCCGCGCTGGCGCAGTCGTGACCGTCTATGCAATCGGTGGTGTTGGCGTTTCGACCGCCAACAATGCGTCGACCGGCCTCTACCAGCTCGGCGGCGGCGTTGAAGTTGCTGTGACCGACGTCATCACCGTCCGCGGTGAAGTTGTTGGCCAGGGTGATTTCACCAACACCGGTGCTGCTGATCCGTTCTTCGAAACGGCCAAGGCCACCGTTGGTGTGTTCTACCACTTCTAAGATTCTGTCTGGCGAAAGCTGACTTGATCGATTGCGGCGAGCTGGATAACCAGCTCGCCGCTTTCTTTTTGCACAAGGCTGCTTTTCCAAATTGCAGTTTCTCGCGCCAAATTTACCCCAAACTCACCTCCTTTGAGCGATAAGCAATCTCAGCCATGTGGCTCAGATATATGATCTTTCAGCTCATATTTTCTTTCCCTTGAAACCGTTTTGGGGAAGGTCTAAGCCCTAGCCATCAATCAGACGCGGTGGTCGGCTCGCCCAAATTGCTTGCTCGCCCCGTGCATTGCCGGCGGCTCCCGTCGGCCCGAACCTTAGGCTGCCGCATGACTGACTTGCTCAGCAATTACCTGCCAATCATCCTCTTTATCGGCCTTGCCGCGGTCATTGGTGGCGCGCTTCTCGTTGCCCCTTGGCTCGTTGCGCATCGCCGTCCTGATCCAGAAAAGCTGTCTGCCTTCGAAGCCGGTTTCGATGCCTTCGACGACGCGCGCATGAAGGTCGACGTCCGATTCTACCTCGTGTCGATTCTTTTCATTATTTTCGATCTCGAAGTGGCTTTCCTCTTCCCCTGGGCAGTGGCGTTCCATGACGTGGGCTGGTTTGGCTTCTGGTCGGTCATGGCTTTCCTTGGCGTGCTGACCGTCGGCTTTATTTATGAATGGCGCAAAGGAGCTCTGGAATGGGATTGAGCCCCTCCAACGCGACACTGGTGACACCTCGTCCCACTGGCGCGATCGACCCAAATACCGGCAAGGCCGTGGGCGCAGACGATCCGTTCTTCATGGGCGTAAACAACGAGCTGGCCGACAAGGGCTTTCTCGTCACGACCGCGGCGCAGCTCATCACCTGGGCGCGTACCGGCTCGCTGATGTGGATGCAGACTGGACTTGCCTGCTGCGCCGTGGAAATGATGCAGATGTCCATGCCGCGCTATGACATTGAGCGCTTTGGTACTGCGCCGCGCGCCTCGCCGCGTCAGTCCGACGTTCTGATCGTTGCTGGCACGCTGACCAACAAGATGGCGCCCGCTCTGCGCAAGGTCTACGACCAGATGCCCGAGCCGCGTTATGTCATCTCGATGGGCTCATGCGCCAATGGCGGCGGCTATTACCACTATTCCTATTCGGTGGTGCGTGGCTGCGATCGCATCCTGCCCGTAGACGTCTATGTCCCTGGCTGCCCTCCCACGGCGGAAGCGCTTCTTTACGGCATCTTGCTGTTGCAGAAGAAGATCCGCCGCGATGGCACGATCGAGCGATAGGCCCTGCGATGACCGATACTGTTGAAACTGTTGAGCCCGTCGTTCAGGTCCATCCACTGGTTGCTTTGGGTGAGCACATTACTGCGTCGCTGGGTGAGGCCGTACTGGGCTTTGAAGTCGGTTACGGCGATCTTTCGATCAGCGCCAAGCGCGAGTCGATCGTCGAGGTCGTGACGTTCCTGCGCAATGATCCGAAGTGCCGCTTTATCTCGTTCGTTGATGTGTGCGGTACGGATTATCCGGCCCGCGAATTCCGCTTCGACGTCATCTATCACTTCCTGAGCCCGCACCTGAACCAGCGTGTTCGGGTGAAGGTCGAGACCAATGATTCGACGCCGGTTCCTTCGATCTTCGGCGTGTTTCCAGGCGCTGATTGGTTTGAGCGCGAAACCTATGACCTTTATGGCGTGCTGTTCTCGGGTCACCCCGATCTGCGTCGCATCCTGACCGACTACGGTTTCGATGGTCATCCCTTGCGCAAGGACTTCCCGCTGACTGGCTTTGTGGAAGTGCGCTATGACGAAGAGCGCCGCCGCGTCGTCTATGAGCCGGTATCCCTCCCGCAGGAATTCCGCTCATTCGATTATCTGTCACCCTGGGAAGGTACGGATTACGTGCTGCCCGGTGACGAGAAGGCTAAGAACTGATGTCCGAAGTCGACGTTCGCAATTTCACGATCAATTTCGGCCCGGTCCACCCCTCGGCCCACGGCGTGCTGCGCATGATTCTCGAACTCGACGGTGAACTCGTCGAGCGCGTTGATCCGCATATCGGCCTTCTGCACCGCGGCACCGAAAAGCTGATCGAATACAAGACCTACCTCCAGGCTCTGCCCTATTTCGATCGCCTCGACTATGTCGCGCCGATGAATCAGGAGCATGCCTTTGCCCTCGCCGTCGAGCGTATGCTCGGTGTCGAAGTGCCGCGCCGCGGGCAGTTGATCCGCGTGCTCTATGCTGAAATCGGCCGCCTGCTTGCGCACCTGATGAACGTGACCACTCAGGCCATGGATATCGGCGCGCTGACGCCGCCGCTCTGGGGCTTCGAGCAGCGCGAAAAGCTCATGGTGTTTTATGAGCGCGCGTCTGGCGCCCGCATGCACGCCGCCTATTTCCGTCCCGGCGGCGTCCATCAGGATCTGCCGCAGGCGCTGGTCGATGATATCGAGAGCTTCTGCGAAGAGTTCCCGAAAGCCCTCGACGACATCGATACGCTTCTGACCGAAAACCGCATCTTCAAGCAGCGCGGCGTCGATATCGGCATCGTCCCGCTCGAAGAAGCATGGGGCAGGGGCTTCTCGGGCGTCATGGTTCGTGCTTCTGGCGCGGCCTGGGATCTGCGCAAGGCGCAGCCCTATGACGCCTATGCCGAAATGGATTTCGATATCCCGACCGGCGCCAATGGCGACTGCTACGATCGTTACCTCGTCCGCATGGAAGAAATGCGGCAGGCCAACAAGATCATGAAGCAGTGCGTTCAGAAGCTGAACGCACCAGAGGGCAAGGGACCCGTGTCGTCGGTCGACGGCAAGGTCGTGCCCCCCAAGCGTGGCGAGATGAAGCAGTCGATGGAAGCGCTGATCCATCATTTCAAGCTCTACACCGAAGGCTACAAGGTCCCGGCCGGCGAAATCTATGCCGCCGTCGAAGCCCCCAAGGGTGAGTTCGGCGTCTATCTCGTCGCCGATGGCACTAATAAGCCTTATCGCTGCCACATCCGCGCGCCGGGCTTTGCCCATTTGAGCGCCATGGATTGGCTTTGCCGCGGGCACATGCTCGCAGACGTGACCGCTATTCTGGGGTCGATTGATATTGTGTTCGGAGAGGTTGACCGCTGATGAGCGTGAGACGCCTTGCAGACGAGTCGGTTCAGCCGGCAAGTTTCGCCTTTAGTGATGCCAACGCCGCCTGGGCCGAAAAGCGCATTGCGCTTTATCCCGCCGGCCGTCAGCAGTCTGCCGTTATTCCGCTGCTCATGCGTGCGCAGGATCAGGACGGCTGGGTCACGCGCGCGACCATCGAAAAGGTCGCCGAGATGCTCGGCATGGCCTATATTCGTGTGCTCGAAGTCGCGACCTTTTATACCCAGTTCCAGCTTCAGCCCGTCGGCACCCGTGCCCACGTTCAGGTCTGCGGCACCACCCCGTGCATGCTGCGCGGGGCAGGGGAGTTGATCGAGGTCTGCAAAAGCAAGATCCACCACGATCCGCATCATCTCAACGATGATGGCACGCTCTCGTGGGAGGAGGTCGAATGCGCGGGCGCTTGCGTCAACGCACCAATGGTCACGATCTACCATGACACCTATGAAGACCTGACGGCCAACCGGCTCGAAGAAATCATCGATGCCTTCCACGCCGGCAATGGCGCGAGCATCAAGCCGGGTACGCAGATCGATCGTTTGAACGCTGCCGCCGAAGGTGGTCAGTCGACTCTCCTCGAAACGCCTACGGCTACCCGCGAAAAGTTCATTCCGCCCACCCCGCCTGAGGCACCAGCGCCCGCCGCGGCCGCCGCGCCAGCTGCTGCAGTGCCCGCCGCTGCAAAGACTGCAGAGCCGGATAATGCTGCCCGTCCCAAGGACGTGAGTGAAGAAAATGCGCCGGCCCTGAAGGGCACGCCGAGCGAAGCCAAGGTCTCCGAGGCCAAGGCCGAAGGCGAGCGCAAGGCTGCAGGTGCAGCCTCCAAGGCCGATGGTACGCCAAACGCTGAAATGCGCCCCGGTGCCACTGGCGCCGAATCCGATGCTGGCAAGATCGATGGCGGCAAGGCTCCGGGCAAGGCGACTGTCGAAGCCGCCGAAAACGGCGCCGCGGCGACTGGCGTCAAGAAATCCGCCAAGAAGGTCGTCGCCGCTCCTGCCGAAGGCCTGAGCCCCAGCGCTGATGGCGGCAATCCGCAGCCGATCTTCACGGCGCCCGAAGGCCCTGCCGATGATCTCAAGCTGATAACAGGCGTCGGTCCGGTTCTTGAGCGCAAGCTCAACGCCGTTGGCATCACCAAGTGGAGCCAGGTGGCTGCCATGACGCCCGAAGAGATCACCAAGCTCGAATCGAGCCTCAATTTCAAGGGCCGCGTGGCCCGCGATAACTGGCTGCAGCAGGCCGAGGTGCTCGCTCGTGGCGGCATCGAAGAATATCGCAAGGTGTTCGGGAAGGACCCGCGCTAATGCTCGCTGATAAAGACCGTATCTTCACCAATCTTTATGGCCAGCATGACTGGCGGCTCGAAGGTGCGCGGTCGCGCGGCGCCTGGGTCGGCACCAAGGAATTCATCGATTCCGGCCGTGATTGGATCACCAACGAGGTCAAGTCGTCGGGCCTGCGTGGTCGCGGCGGCGCTGGTTTCCCGACTGGCCTCAAGTGGAGCTTCATGCCCAAGGTCAGCGATGGCCGCCCGCATTATCTCCTCGTCAATGCTGACGAATCCGAGCCCGGTACCTGCAAGGATCGCGAGATCCTGCGTCATGATCCGCATCATCTGATCGAGGGTTGCCTTCTGGCGTCTCGCGCCATGGATGCGCATCTGGCCTTCATCTATGTCCGCGGCGAGTTCATCCGCGAACGTCAGCGTCTCGAGGAAGCCGTCCAGGAAGCCTACGACGCCAAGCTGATCGGCAAGGATAACGTCCACGGCTGGGATCTGGATATCATCGTCCATCACGGCGCCGGCGCTTACATCTGCGGTGAAGAAACCGCACTGATGGAATCGCTCGAAGGCAAGAAGGGCCAGCCGCGCCTCAAGCCGCCATTTCCGGCTGGCATGGGTGTCTATGGCAACCCGACGACCGTCAACAATGTCGAATCGATCGCCGTCGTTCCCGAAATCCTCCGCCGTTCCGGCGCCTGGTTCTCCTCGATCGGCCGTCCGAACAATGTCGGCACCAAGCTGTTCATGGTTTCGGGTCACGTGAACAAGCCCGCGACCTTCGAAGAAGCCCTGGGCGAAAGCTTCAAGGAAATCATCGAAAAGCATTGCGGCGGTATCCGCGGCGGCTGGGATAATTTCCTCGCGGTCATTCCCGGCGGCGCTTCGTGCCCCGTGGTCCGTGCAGAAGACATGATGGATACCATCATGGATTTTGATGGCCTGCGCGAGAAGAAGTCGTCTTTCGGCACCGGCGGCATGATCATCATGGATAAGTCCACTGATATCGTGAAGGCCATCTGGCGCATCTCGGCCTTCTTCAAGCATGAGAGCTGCGGTCAGTGCACGCCGTGCCGCGAAGGCACCGGCTGGATGATGCGCGTTCTCGGCCGCATGGTCGAAGGCCGCGCCCAGAAGCGCGAAATCGATATGCTCTTCTCGGTCACCAAGCAGATCGAAGGGCACACCATCTGTGCTCTCGGCGATGCTGCTGCGTGGCCGGTTCAGGGCCTGATCCGCAATTTCCGCGACGTCATCGAAGCGCGTATCGACCAATATACATATTCTTCCACCAGCGACGGCGCGGTTCCGTCCATCGCTGCGGAGTAGGGCAATGGCTTCCATTAAGGTCGACGGCACGCTCGTCGAAGTTCCAGACTACTACACCCTGATGCAGGCGGCAGAAGCCGCAGGCGCAGAAATCCCGCGCTTCTGCTATCATGATCGCCTGTCGGTGGCTGGCAATTGCCGCATGTGCCTAGTCGAAGTAAAGGGTGGCCCGCCAAAGCCCCAGGCCTCTTGCGCCATGTCGGTCAAGGACCTCCGGCCAGGCCCGAACGGCGAACCGCCTGAAATGTTCACCAATACGCCCATGGTCAAAAAGGCCCGCGAAGGCGTGATGGAATTCCTGCTGGTCAACCACCCGCTCGATTGCCCGATTTGCGATCAGGGTGGCGAGTGCGACCTTCAGGACCAGGCCATGGCCTATGGCGTAGATAAGTCGCGCTTCTTCGAAAACAAGCGCGCCGTCGAAGACAAATATCTTGGCCCATTGGTCAAGACCTCTATGAACCGCTGCATTCACTGCACGCGCTGCGTCCGCTTCACCACGGAAGTCGCGGGCATTTCCGAAATGGGTCTGCTCGGTCGCGGCGAAGACGCCGAAATCACGTCATATCTCGAACGCGCGCTGTCGAGCGAGTTGCAGGGCAATGTGATCGATCTTTGCCCGGTCGGCGCACTGACCTCCAAGCCCTATGCGTTCCACGCTCGTCCGTGGGAATTGAACAAAACCGAATCCATCGACGTGATGGACGCCGTCGGCTCCAATATCCGCGTCGATAGCCGTGGCCGCGAAGTTATGCGCGTCCTGCCGCGCGTCAATGAAACGATCAATGAAGAATGGATCTCGGATAAGACCCGCTTCATATGGGATGGTCTCAAGAACCAGCGCCTTGATCGCCCCTATGTGCGCAAGAACGGCAAACTCCAGGCGACAACCTGGGACGAAGCCCTCGGCGCTGTTGCGACCCGCCTCAAGAAGGCTGGCAGCAAGGTCGGCGCCATTGCCGGCGATCTCTCTGCGGTCGAAGAAATGTATGCCCTCAAGGGCCTGCTCGCCTCGATCGGCTCCGGCATGACCGATGTGCGCCCCGCCATGTCGGGTATCGATCCCTCGATGCCGCGCGCGGCCTATCTCTTCAACCCTACCATTGCGGGTATCGAAGAAGCCGACGCTGTTCTCATCATCGGCGCCAATCCGCGCCGTGAAGCCGCCGTGCTCAACGCGCGCATTCGCAAGCTTTGGCGTGCGAAGAACGTGCCGATCGCCGTCATCGGCGAGCGCAACGATCTCACCTATTCCTACGACTATCTCGGCGAAGGCTTCGAAACCCTCGCAGATCTTGCCGCCGGCAATGGTGCCTTCGCCAATACGCTCGCCAATGCCCAGCGCCCGCTGATCATCGTCGGTGAAGCCGCCGTCTCCCATGCCGCTCTTGGCAAGCAGGTCGGCCGCGACGTCATCGCCACGGCCGCAAAGCTCGCGACCGGCGCCAATGTTGCTGAAGGCTGGAACGGCTTCGCGCTGCTCCACAATGCTGCCAGCCGCGTCGGCGGTCTCGATATCGGCTTCGTGCCCCACGATGGCGGCGTTTGCTCGGCCGATCAGATCGCGCTGGCCGGTAAGGGCGAACTCGACGTGCTCTTTATGCTCGGCGCCGATGAATACGACTTCTCGGCCATGGGCAAAGCCTTCGTCGTCTATATCGGCTCGCATGGCGACAATGGCGCACACCGCGCCGACGTCATCTTGCCGGCTGCGACCTATACGGAAAAGTCCGGCACCTATGTGAACACCGAGGGTCGTGTCCAGCAGACCGCCCGCGCGGTGTTCCCGCCGGGCGAAGCCAAGGAAGATTGGGCGATCATTCGCGCGCTTTCCGGCTCGATCGGCAAGCCACTGCCCTATAATTCGCTGGCCCAGCTGCGTTCGGCCCTTTATGCCGAGTTCCCGCACCTGTCGCGAGTCGATGAGATCACGCCCGCCAAGACCGCCGATCTCGGCAAGCTCGCGAAGGCTGCGATCAAGACCAAGTCGGCGCCGCTCGGCTCGGCCGTGTCCGAATTCTATCTGACCAATCCCATTGCACGCGCTTCGGCCGTCATGGGCGAATGCGCCGCGCTTGCCGCCGGTTTGCGGCAGGCCGCGGAGTAGGGGACCCCAATGGATTTCGTCACTTCGGCCCTCGACTATCTGCTCGGCATCCCCTTCCTCGGTTGGGGTGTGCAGATCGGTTTTATCTATAAGGCCCTGCTGCTTCTGGTGGTGCTGCTGGTCTTCACCGCCTTCATCCTTCTCGCCGACCGCAAGGTCTGGGCTGCGGTCCAGATGCGTCGCGGTCCCAACGTTGTCGGTCCCTTTGGCCTTCTGCAGTCCTTTGCGGATTTGCTCAAGTTCGTCTTCAAGGAACCGATCATCCCGGCCGGTGCCGATAAGGCGCTGTTCCTGCTTGCGCCGCTCCTGACCGCGACCCTCGCGCTCGGCGGCTGGGCCGTTGTTCCGATCGACAACGGTTGGGCAATGGCGAACATCAATATCGGCATTCTCTACCTGCTCGGTATTTCCTCGCTCGGGGTCTATGGCGTCATCATCGGCGGTTGGGCGTCGAACTCGAAGTACCCCTTCTTCGGCTCACTCCGCGCGGCCGCACAGATGGTGTCCTACGAAGTCTCGATCGGCCTCGTCATCATCACCGTGCTGCTCTGCGTCGGCTCGCTGAACCTCAATGACATCGTCGTCGCCCAGACCCAGATGGGCCTTGCCCATACGCTTGGCGTGCCGTGGCTGTCGTTCCTCAATTGGTTCTGGCTGCCGCTCTTCCCGATGTTCGTGGTGTTCTACATTTCGGCCCTCGCCGAAACCAACCGCCCGCCCTTCGATCTCGCCGAAGGCGAGTCCGAACTCGTCGCCGGCTTCATGACCGAGTATTCGGCTACCCCCTACATGCTCTTCATGCTGGGCGAGTACATCTCGATCCTCTTGATGTGCGGCATGACCGTGATCCTCTTCATGGGTGGCTGGGCCTCGCCGATCGATCTGCCGCCATTCACCTGGATCCCCGGCGCGATCTGGTTCTTCATCAAGCTTACGCTTGTGTTCTTTATGTTCGCGATGGCCAAGTCCATCGTGCCCCGTTACCGCTATGACCAGCTCATGCGGATCGGTTGGAAGCTCTTCCTGCCGCTCTCGCTCGTGATGGTTGTGATTGTTGCCTTCGTTCTCAAGCTCACGGGCTGGGGTTGGCACGGAGGGATCGCCTGATGCGCGCCACCCAGTTCGTCAATACGCTGATCATGAAGGAGTTCGTTTCGGCCTTCTTCCTGGCCATGCGCTATTTCTTCTCGCCCAAGCCGACGATCAACTATCCCTTCGAAAAGGGTGCGGTTTCGCCGCGCTTCCGCGGTGAGCATGCGCTGCGCCGCTATCCCAATGGCGAAGAGCGTTGCATTGCCTGTAAGCTCTGCGAAGCCATCTGCCCGGCCCAGGCCATCACCATCGAGGCCGGCCCACGGCAGAACGACGGCACCCGCCGCACGGTGCGCTACGACATCGACATGGTGAAGTGCATCTATTGCGGCTTCTGCCAGGAAGCCTGCCCGGTCGACGCCATCGTCGAAGGCCCGAATTTCGAATTTGCAACCGAAACGCGCGAAGAGCTCTACTTCTCCAAGGAAAAGCTCCTCAGCAATGGCGATCGTTGGGAGCGTGAAATCGCATCCAACCTTGCAGCCGACGCGCCGTATCGCTGAGGGGGAAGAAGATGACGCTTCCACTATTCTTCTTCTACCTCTTCTCCATCGTGGCGATCGCTTCCGCCTTCATGGTGATTTCATCGCGCAACCCGGTTCACGCCGTGCTGTTCCTGATCCTCGCCTTCGTCAACGCCGCTGGCCTCTTCATGCTGGCCGGCGCCGAGTTCCTGGCGCTGATCCTGATCGTCGTTTATGTCGGCGCCGTGGCGGTGCTCTTCCTCTTCGTCGTCATGATGCTTGACGTCGATTTTGCCGAATTGAAGTCGGGCATGCTGCAATATGCGCCCATCGGCATTCTCGTCGGCGTCGTGCTGTTGCTCGAGCTGCTGCTCGTTGCCGGCAGCTTCGTGATTTCGCCTGAGGTCGGTGGGTCGACTGGTCTCCCGATCGATGTGAGCATGGACAATACAAGGCAGCTCGGGCTCGTGCTCTATACGCGCTACGTCTTCCTGTTCCAGGGTGCCGGTGCGGTGCTGCTGGTCGCCATGATCGGCGCGATCGTGCTGACCCTGCGTCATCGGTCGACGGCCAAGCGCCAGAACCCGGTGGATCAGGTGGCCCGCAAGGCCAGCGAGACGCTGAAGGTTGTCAAAGTGAAGAGCGGTCAGGGACTATAGGGGTTTAATCATGGGCTTGGAAATCGGGCTCGGTCACTACCTGACCGTGGCAGCCATTCTGCTCACGCTTGGCGTGTTCGGAATCTTTCTCAACCGCAAGAACGTGATCGTCATCCTGATGTCGGTCGAATTGATCCTGCTTGCGGTCAATCTCAACATGGTCGCGTTCAGCGCCGAACGCGGTGACTTGCAGGGGCAGATTTTCGCGCTCCTCATCCTCACCGTGGCTGCTGCGGAGGCCGCCATCGGCCTTGCGATCCTCGTTATCTTCTACCGCAACCGTGGGTCCATCGCGGTTGAAGACGCCAATATGATGAAGGGCTGAGGCTGGGCGCTATGATCATACAGGCGATTGTCTTCCTGCCCCTCATCGGGGCGCTTATAGCCGGCTTTCTCGGCCGCTCGATTGGCCACAGGCCGAGCGAATTCATCACCACGGGTCTGCTGCTCATCGCAGCGGTTCTGAGCTGGGTCGTCTTCATCCCCGTCGCCTTTGGCGATGGTCTTGTCGGCGCCGTGGGTGATGGTCATGCGGCTGTCCTCAAGGTCGAGGTCATGCGCTGGATCCAGGTCGGTGACATGGATCTGCGCTGGACGCTGCGCGTCGATACGCTCACCGCCATCATGCTGGTGGTCGTGAACACCGTTTCGGCGCTCGTTCACCTCTATTCCATCGGCTATATGAACGAAGATCCGCACCGCTCGCGCTTCTTCGCCTATCTCTCGCTCTTCACCTTCGCCATGCTCATGCTGGTGACGGCCGACAACTTCCTGCAGATGTTCTTCGGCTGGGAAGGCGTGGGCCTCGCGTCCTACCTCCTCATCGGCTTCTGGTATACGCGCCCGTCGGCCACTGCTGCCGCCATGAAGGCTTTCATCGTCAACCGTGTCGGTGACTTCGGTTTTGCTCTCGGCATCTTCGGCGCCTTCATGGTTCTCGGCCATATCGATTTCGATGGCGCCTTCTCCGCTGCCGATCAGTTCGCGACCACCGGTCTCCCCGTCATCCGCTTCCTCAATTGGAACGTCGATGCGATGACCGTCATCTGCCTGCTGCTCTTCATGGGCGCCATGGGCAAGTCGGCGCAGTTCCTGCTGCACACCTGGCTCCCGGACGCCATGGAAGGCCCGACCCCGGTTTCGGCGCTCATTCACGCCGCAACCATGGTCACCGCCGGCGTCTTCATGGTCGCCCGCCTGTCGCCGCTCTTTGAGCTGTCGCAGGTGGCTCTGACCGTGGTCATCGTCATCGGCGCCATTACCGCATTCTTCGCGGCAACCGTTGGCCTCGTCCAGAACGACATCAAGCGCGTCATCGCCTATTCGACCTGTTCGCAGCTCGGCTACATGTTCGTCGCCCTCGGCACCGGTGCCTATTCGGCTGGCGTCTTCCATCTCTTCACCCACGCGTTCTTCAAGGCTCTCCTGTTCTTGGGAGCCGGCTCGGTTATCCATGCCATGCACCATGAGCAGGATATGCGGAACATGGGTGGCCTCCGGAAGAAGATCCCGATCACCTATGCCATGATGATGATCGGCACGCTGGCGCTCACCGGCGTCGGCATTCCGGGCACCAGCCTCGGTTTTGCCGGCTTCTTCTCCAAAGACTCGATCATCGAAAGCGCCTATGCTTACGGCGGCAATGTCGGGAGCCTCGCCTTCTGGCTCCTCGTCATCGCAGCGCTCTTTACGAGCTTCTACTCCTGGCGCCTCGTGCACTTGACCTTCCACGGCTCGCCGCGCGATGCGCAGCACAGCCATACCGCCCATCCGGACCCGGCGCATGCCGATGCCGAAACCCATCACGAGCCGATTGACGACAGCAATCTTGGCGATCACGTCCATGCTGCGGTGTCGCATGACGATGCTCACCATCACGGCTCGGCCTACGACCACGCCCATGAGTCGCCCAACGTTATGCTGGTGCCGCTTTATGTGCTGGCAGTCGGCGCGGTCCTCGCTGGTGTCGTTTTCTACGGCATGTTCTTCCACGAGGTCGAACACATCGAGCACTTCTTCGCCGGTTCGATCTTTGTCGATCACGAAATCATCGAAGCTGCGCATCATGTGCCGCTTTGGGTGAAGTGGAGCGCTACGATTTCCATGATCATCGGCTTCGTCGCCGCATGGTACATGTACATTCGTCGTCCGGAAGTGCCCGGGAAGCTCGCGGCCACCAATCCTGGCCTCTACCAGTTCCTACTCAACAAGTGGTACTTCGACGAGCTCTACAACACGATCTTCGTGCGCCCCGCGCTCTGGATCGGCCGTGCCATCTGGCATGGTTTTGATGATTGGCTGGTCGATGGCAAGATTGCCGAAGGCCTCGGCCGTCGCGTCCAGAATGTCACCTCCTGGGTCGTCAAGCTCCAGTCCGGCTACCTTTATCACTATGCCTTCGCCATGCTGATCGGCATCGCGGCGCTGCTCACCTGGGCCATTACGGCCGGGGGTCTGATCTGATGAACTTCGACAATACTATCCTCACGATCCTGACCTTCCTGCCGCTCGTCGGGGCGGCACTGATCCTGGTCACCCCCAAGACGGCGCTCGACGCCATCCGCTGGACCGCGCTGGTGACGACTATCGTCACCCTCGGGTTGTCTCTTTGGATGTGGTCCGCCTTCGATCCGTCCAATCCCGGCTTCCAGTTCGTCGTCAATTATGACTGGCTGGGCGAAAGCATCGGTTATCGCGTCGGCGTCGACGGCATTTCCGTGCTCTTCGTCGTGCTTTCGGCTCTCCTCATGCCCTTCTGCGTGCTGGCGAGCTGGGAAGCGATCGACAAGCGCGTCAAGGAATACATGGTCGTCTTCCTGATCCTGGAAGTCCTCATGATCGGCGTCTTCACCACGCTCGATCTCGCCATGTTCTACGTCTTCTTCGAAGGCACGCTGCTGCCGATGTTCCTCATCATCGGTATCTGGGGCGGCAAGCGCCGCATCCAGGCGAGCTACAAGTTCTTCTTCTATACCTTCACCGGTTCGGTCCTGATGCTTCTTGCCATCATGGCCATGTACTGGAATGCCGGCACCACCGACATTTCGCGTCTCCTGACGCACGAGTTCCCGGAAAGCATGCAGATCTGGCTCTGGCTGGCCTTCTTCGCCTCGCTCGCGGTCAAGATGCCGATGTGGCCGTTCCACCGCTGGCTGCCGGAAGCCCACGTCGAAGCACCGACCGCTGGTTCGGTGATCCTTGCCGCAATCCTCCTCAAGCTTGGCGGCTACGGCTTCCTGCGCTTCAGCCTGCCCATGTTCCCCGATGCCTCGGCGCAGCTCTCGAACTTCGTGTTCGTCCTCTCCGTCGCCGCCATCATCATCACCTCGCTGGTGGCCCTCGTTCAGACCGACATCAAGAAGCTGATCGCTTACTCGTCGGTCGCCCACATGGGCTTCGTGACCATGGGTATCTTTGCGGGCAATGCGCTGGGCATCCAGGGCGCCATGTTCCAGATGATCTCGCATGGTCTCGTCTCCGGCGCGCTCTTCCTGGCCGTCGGCGTCATCTATGATCGCATGCACACCCGCGATATCGAGGCCTATGGCGGCTTGGTCGAACGCATGCCGCGCTATGCCTTCGCCTTCATGGTCTTCACCATGGCCAATGTCGGCCTTCCTGGCACGTCTGGCTTCGTCGGTGAATTCCTGACGATGATGGGCGTTTTCCAGGTCAATACCTGGGTCGCGTTCGGCGCTGCCTTCGGCGTGATCTTCTCGGCCGGTTATGCCCTCTGGCTTTATCGCCGCGTTGTTTTCGGTGCGCTCACCAAGGAATCGCTCAAGGGCATTCTCGACCTGAGCCTGCGCGAAAAGGTCGTGCTCTATCCCCTGATCGTCCTGATCATCGTGTTCGGTTTCTATCCCTCGCCGATCCTCGATACGACGGCCGCCTCGGTCAACAATCTGGTGTCGCATTACGCAACTTCGGTTGGTCTCGACCCCGCCGTTTCTCTTGCCGATGCAAGGGCACCCCTCGAATATGCCGCGCCCACGGGCGAGGCCGCTCCAGCCGCAGAGCACGCGGCTGAGCCTGCTGCGCACTAGGAGAGCACCGTGAACTCTGACGTTACTGATTTCGCGAGCATTGCGCCTGCCTATCCCGAATTGCTGATGGCAGTCGGCGCCCTTGTCCTTTTGGTCATTGGCGTCGTCATCAACAAGGAAAAGTCGGCTCTCATCTCCTGGCTCGCCGTGCTGCTCATTGCTGCCGCTGGCCTCACCGCCGTGCTCAATCCGGCCGATGGTGTGCTGTTCAACGGCGTCTTCATCGCCGATGCCTTCGCGCGCTATATGAAGCTGCTCGTTCTTGGCGGCGCCGCGCTCTCGCTCATTCTGGCCATGCCGAATGATTTCGAGAACGGCCTCCACAAGTTCGAATATTCGATCCTCGCGGTTCTCGCGACGCTCGGCATGATGGTCATGGTCTCGGCCAATGACCTGATGAGCCTCTATGTCGGCCTCGAACTGCAGTCCCTTGCGCTGTACGTGATGGCCGCCATCAAGCGCGATGATCCGCGTGCCACCGAAGCGGGCCTGAAATATTTCGTACTTGGCGCGCTGTCCTCGGGCTTGCTGCTTTATGGCGCCTCCATGGTCTATGGCTTTACCGGCCATACCAACCTGCAGGAAATCGTCTCGGCTATCGCCATGGAAGGCCGTTCCGTTGGCCTGATCTTCGGCATGGTCTTCCTTCTCACGGGCGTTGCGTTCAAGATCTCGGCCGTGCCGTTCCACATGTGGACGCCCGACGTTTACGAAGGCGCACCAACCCCGGTTACCGCCTTCTTAGCCATGGCGCCCAAGGTTGCCGCCATGTCGTTGATGATCCGCCTCGTCATGGATACGTTCCAGCCGATTACAGGTGATTGGCAGCAGGTCGTGATCTTCCTCTCGATCGCTTCCATGGTCCTGGCGGCCTTCGCCGCGATCGGCCAGAAGTCGATCAAGCGCCTGATCGCCTATTCCTCGATCGGTCACGTTGGCTTCGCCCTCGTCGGTCTTTCGTCGGGCACGCAGGTGGGTGTCGAAGGCGTCGCCATCTATATGGCGATCTATGTCACCATGACGGCAGGCCTCTTCGCCTGCATTCTCTCGCTGCGCACTGAAAACGGCTACGTCGAAACCATCGACGATCTGGCTGGAGCCGCACAGACGCGTCCATTCGTGGCCGCGATCATGGCGATCATTATGTTCTCGCTGATCGGCCTGCCGCCGCTCGCCGGGTTCTTCGCCAAGTGGCAAGTTTTCCTTGCCGCCATCGAAGCGCGCCTATTTGTGCTTGCCGTCATCGGCATGCTCGCTTCGGCAGTCAGCGCCTTCTATTATCTGCGCGTCGTCAAGACGATGTACTTCGATGAGCCCAAGTCGACCTTCGCGGCTGTGCCCAACGAACTTAACATCATCATCGCCGTCAGCGCCTTCCTGATCGTGACCTATTATTTCACGGTCGGCAGTGCCCTCACCAATTGGGCTCATATCGCCGCCGGAAGCCTGTTCTAGGTGGCGGATTTCGCACTTGGCCCGGTAGCCCGTTCAGCGGGCTACCGTCTGGCCGGATACGATGAAATCGGATCGACCAATGTCGAAGCGCTCGCGGCGACCGCCGCGGGTGACCCGGGCGGCATCTGGTTTGCGGCCCTGCACCAGACCGCCGGCCGCGGCCGTCGTGGTCGTGCCTGGGAAAGTACGCCAGGCAATCTGGCCACCAGTCTTCTGATTATTCCCGACGCCGAACCCAACGCTCTCGCCACCCTTGGCTTTGTTGCCGGCGTCGCCATGCAGACGGCCTTTGCCCGCATTCTGCCGCAGGGTGCCGTACGCATCGGCATCGATGGCGCGGATGCGCTCGATGGCCGGGGCAGGGTGGCACTCAAGTGGCCCAATGACGTCCTGGCCGATGGTGCCAAGGTCTCCGGTATCCTCCTCGAAATGGCCAAGACCCCGGATGGCCGCAACGCCATCGTCATCGGCATCGGCGTCAATGTGGTTGCCGCACCCACCGGTTTGCCTTATCCCGCTACCAGCCTTCGCGAACTCGGCTACGAGCGGAGCGCAGAAGAAGTTTTCGCCGCCCTTGCCGATGCTTGGGTAGAGGCTTTCTCGCTCTGGCAGGACGGACGTGGCGTCAGCGACATTCTCGAGCGCTGGCGCGGTTCTGCCGCCGGCATCGGCGCCCCGGTTGCCGTCCAGCAGGACGGTGTCGTCAGGCGCGGCATTTTCGAAACAGTCGACTCCTCTGGTCGTCTGGTCATGCGCGACGATGATGGCGCGCGGATCGTGATCACGGCGGGCGATGTACATTTTGGGGCAACGGCCAGCGCCCGAAGCTGACCACAACATCTGCGCGACGACCAGCGACCAAAGATCGCCAGGCGCCGTGCGCAAAAAGAAAGAAAAGACCCATGGCAAAGAACCAAAGGGATGAACTCGTTTTCGTGCCACTTGGCGGCGTTGGCGAGATCGGCATGAATATGGGGGCCTATGGTTTCGGCCCCGAACATTCGCGCAAGTGGATCGTCGTCGATTGCGGCGTCAGCTTCGGTGGACCGGATCTGCCGGGCATCGAACTCATCATGGCCAATCCCGAGTTTCTTGAGGAACACGCCGATGACGTTTTGGCCCTGATCCTCACGCACAGCCACGAAGACCATTACGGCGCCGTACTCGACCTCTGGCCGGTTTTCGAGCGCCCGGTCTACGCGACGCCGTTCACGGCGGCTATGCTGGCCGCCAAGCGGGCAGGGGACGGTATCGTCGAAAACGTCGATGTCCGCATCATGCGTCCCGGCAAGCCGTTCGAGATTGGTCCCTTCACCATCGAGGCGATCAACGTCGCGCATTCGATCCCCGAATCCAACAGCCTCCTCATTTCCACCCCCGTCGGCCGCGTCCTACACACGGGTGACTGGAAGCTTGATCCCACGCCCGTCGTCAACGCGCCGACAGATATTGCCCGCTTCGAGGCCATCGGCGCCGATACCAGTACGCCCCTCGCGCTCGTCTGCGATTCGACCAATGCGATGAAGGAGGGTGAAAGCCCGAGCGAAGCCGAGATCGGTGCCAACCTCGCCAAGCTGATCGCCGATGCGCCCCATCGCGTCGCCGTCACGACCTTTGCCTCCAATGTTGGCCGCGTCGTCTCCATCGTCCGCGCGGCCCATCAGGCCGGCCGCCAGGTCGTGCTCTCCGGCCGCTCGCTCCACCGCATCATGGGCATCGCCCGCGAAATCGGCATGCTCGAAGGCCTGCCGGTTCTCCATGATCAGGATGCCTACAAGACCATCGCGCGCGACAAGTGTGTCTTGATCTGTACCGGTAGCCAGGGCGAAGCCCGCGCGGCCATCGCCCGCATCGCGCGTGGCGAGCACCCGGTAATCGATCTCAACGCCGGCGACCGCATGATTTTCTCGTCCTGGGCCATTCCTGGCAACGAGCGCGAAGTCATCGATATCCAGAACCTCCTGATCGACAAAGGCGTCGAGGTCATCACCGCCAATGATGGCCTGGTCCACGTCACCGGCCACCCCCGCCGCGGCGAACTGCAGCGCCTCTATTCCTGGCTCAAGCCGCAGGTGCTCGTGCCCGTCCACGGCGAAGCCATGCACCTCCAGGCCCATGCCAAGCTTGGTCGCGAATCCGGCATTCCCAATGTCTGCGAAGCGCGCAATGGCGACATGGTCCGGCTCTTCCCCGAGCCCATGGCTTATCCCGCGGAAGTGCGCACCGGCGAACTCTATCTCGATGGCCTCGTCCTCTGCACGCCCGAGGAATCGGGCGTAAAGGGCCGCCGCCGCCTGTCCTTCGGCGGCATGGTCATCGTCAGCCTCGCGGTCAATTCATCGGGTCATGTCGTCTCCGGCCCCGATTATGTGGTCGAAGGCCTGCCGGAAACCGAAGATGAATCGCTCGTCGAGCTCATCGAGGAAGCCGTCGCCGGCACCATCAAGAGCCTGCCGCCCAAGCGCCGCTCTGACCCCGATGTGTTCAGCTCCGCCCTGTTCAAATCCATCCGCAACGAGGTAAACGCGTTCTGGGGCCGCAAGCCCAACGTCAACGTCTTCGTTCATAAGGTCTAGCGCCATGCAGTGGGGATCGATCGCCGCCGTTTTCTTCGTCGTCTGGTGGCTCTGCTTCGTCGCCGTGCTGCCGATTGGTTCCCACAGCCATCACGAAACCGGCGAGGCCCTGGTGCCAGGCGCCGATCCCGGCTCGCCAGTCGCTCCGCGCCTCATGCGCAAGGCCCTGATGGCAACGGGTCTCGCCGTGGTCTTCACCGCCCTCCTGCTCTGGGCGCTGACTAACGAAACGCTGATGGCCTATTGGAACCGCTAGCCCAGTCTGCGACACCCCAAAAGGGAGCTCCCGCCATGCGCAAGACCGTCATGGCCATGTCCGCCACTCTGGCCATGGTCAGCCCCGCCTTCGCAGTCTGGCAGGTCGACGACGAAAGCGACGATCAGGGCTTTCTCTTCATCGCCTCGCAAGTCGATGAAACCGACACGATCGAAGTGCAGCTGATCTGCGACGAATTCCGCGAAGGCGCGCTGCTCTTTTCCGTCTTCACCGGCATTCCGCTCGAAAAGCAAAAACACTCCATGCCGGATGCGCCGATCGCCGTCCGCTTCGGCAACGTCGCCTTCGATGATCTGATGGCAGAAGTCGTCGACCTCGACACCGAACGCGTGCTCGACGTCTCGAAAAGCGACCACCCGGAAGTCCGCCAGATCGCCCATGCCATCGCCAAGGGCAAGGAAATGGTCGTCACCTACCGGGATGAGCAGTGGGTCCTTGCCAGCGACAATGCATCCCCATCCGTCGGCCCCATGCTTGAAAACTGCCCCTGAAGCGTAGGTCCGAAACCCTCACCGCTTCTTCGCCGGCCCTACAGCATGCGCATAGGCCATTTCCAGCGCCGCCTGCACATCCGCCTCAGTCGCCGCCGCCAAATCCATAGCCGTCCAGCCCTGCCGCCCCCAGCCATTGTCGATGGGCCGAAACACGTCCGGCGCGAGCTGACATTTGAACGCCTGCTCATCCGGCGTCAGCTTCAAATTGACGCTTCTGCCATCGCCCGCCAGCGTCGCAAAAATCCGCTTCACCTTGAAAGCGATGCGATCGAAATGCGGCGCGCTTGTCACCTCGGCCAACGCCATCGCCATTCGCGTAAAATGTTCAGCATCAACCATAAGCCTATGACCCAAAATAAAAAAGCAGGGCACAAGGCCCCGCTCTTATGAGTTAAATCGACAATACCTTGGTCTTAGGCTCGCTGTTCAGCGTGCGGCCAAGGCTCCTCCCTTGACGTTGTCGATCGTTAGCGGTTGAACCGCCTTGGCTTTATTGTGACGGGAACCTAACAACAGATTTTCTGTCTGTCACGTAGATTCTGCATAGCAAGCATGCTTGAATCGTATGGACGGTTACGATCTGAGTGGGCATCAACAAAAGCCACGAGTCCTAGGCATGTCTCCTGAAAGTGGTTACCGGTTTCAGGGCGAAGACATGCGTCAAATAAGGAGCTAAAGCGGAGGGCGAGCCCGATCGGGCGCGACGCGCTTTAGCCAGCAATTTCGGAGTTCCCATGCGCCTTTCCCGCTATTTTCTGCCGGTGCTGCGCGATGTGCCCAAGGAAGCCGAGATCGTCTCGCACCGGCTAATGCTGCGTGCTGGCATGATCCGTCAGCAGGCCTCCGGCCTCTATTCCTGGCTGCCGCTCGGCTACAAGGTGCTGATGAAGGTCCAGAAGATCATCGAGGAGGAGCAAAACCGCTCCGGCGCGATCGAACTTTTGATGCCCACGATCCAGTCCGCCGATCTCTGGCGCGAATCGGGCCGTTACGACGCCTACGGCAAGGAAATGCTGCGCATCGAAGATCGCCACGAGCGCGAATTCCTCTATGGCCCAACCAATGAGGAAATGGTCACCGACATTTTCCGCACTTACGTGAAGTCCTATAAGGACTTGCCGCTGAATCTCTACCACATCCAGTGGAAGTTCCGCGACGAGGTGCGTCCTCGCTTCGGCACCATGCGCTCCCGCGAATTCCTGATGAAGGACGCCTATTCTTTCGATCTCGATAAAGATCGCGCCGTTGCCGCCTACGAGCGCATGTTCGTCGCTTACCTGCGCACCTATGCCCGCATGGGCCTGACCGCCATTCCGATGCGCGCCGATACCGGCCCGATCGGCGGCGACTTGAGTCACGAGTGGATCATTCTGGCCGAAACCGGCGAAAGCCAGGTCTTCTGCCATCGCGATCTCCTCGATAAGCCCATCCCCGGCCAGGATGTCGATTTCCGCGGCGATTTGAAGCCGATCTTCAACGATTGGACGTCGCTCTACGCCGCCACCGAGGAAATGGTCGATCACGCCGAATACGAAGCCTCGGTCCCGGAAGACAAGCGCGTCTCCGCCCGCGGCATCGAAGTCGGCCACATCTTCTATTTCGGCACGAAATATTCCGAGCCGATGAAGGCCTCTGTCACCGGCAATGACGGCAAGGAAACCATCGTCCACATGGGCTCCTATGGCATCGGTCTGACCCGTGTCGTGCCCGCCATCATCGAAGCCAGCCATGATGAAAACGGTATCGTCTGGCCGGTCTCCGTCGCGCCCTTCGAAGCCGTGCTCATCAATCTCAAGGCCGGCGATGCCGACACTGATGCCGCCTGCGACAAGCTCTATGGCGAGCTGACTGCGGCCGGCCTCGACATGCTCTATGATGATCGCGATCAGCCTGCTGGCTCCAAGTTTGCCACAGCCGATCTCGTCGGCATTCCTTATCAGCTCATCCTCGGGCCCCGCGGCCTTAAATCGGGCGAAGTTGAAATCAAACATCGCAAGACTGGCGAGCGCGAGACGCTGCCGCTCGCCAATGCGGTCGAGCGTCTCAAGGGCCTGATCGAACCCCAGCGGATGAACGACATTTGACCACCTCAGCGCAGCAAGCCCCGGCCGGCCGGTCCACCCGGCCGTTCTCCCTGTTTGAATGGATGATTGCTGCGCGCTATTTGCGCGCCCGGCGCAAGGAAGCCTTCATTTCGGTCATCGCCAGCCTCACCATGGTTGGCGTGGCCATTGGTGTGGCGACCCTCATCGTCGTCATGTCGGTGATGAACGGCTTTCGCGGCGAGCTTCTCGATAAGATCCTCGGGCTGAATGGGCATTTTACGGCCTATCCCATCGAGAGCCAGTTCACCGATTACAAGGAAACCGTCGACGCTCTCCAGACCGTCAACGGCGTAAAATTCGCTGTCTATTACGCCGAGGGCCAGGTGCTTGCCTCCGGCCGCGGCGGCTCGACCGGCGTGTCCGTCCGCGGCATGGATGAGGAAAATCTCAAGAAGCTGACGCTGCTTTATAATTCGGCAGAGCAGGGTGGTTTTGACTCTTGGGACCAGAACGATGGTGTCGCAATCGGCTATCGCTTGGCCCAGACGCTCGGCGTCGGGCTCGGCGATCAGGTCCAGATCATCAATCCCGATAGCGGCGCCATGACGCCCTTCGGCTCCACTCCGCAGATCAAATCCTATCCGGTTCGTACCATTTTCAATCTCGGCATGGTCGAATTCGATAGTCTCTTCATGTTCATGCCGCTGCAGACGGCACAGGACTATTTCAAGCTCTACGACGATGTCCTCAAGCCCGGCCAAGGCCCGCTCGACCCTATGGCGTCGGACGAAGAAATCGACGCCGCCTATGAGCGCATTTACCGCGCGAGCGGCGCGGAAATCTTCATCGACGATCCCGACAATGTCGCCGCCATGCGCGAGCGCATCGCCGCGACGCCCGGCCTCCGGCCTTTGCTGCTCAACGATTGGCAGCAGCGCAACGAGACCTTCTTCTCGGCTTTGCAGGTCGAGCGGGTTGTGATGTTCACTATCCTCTCGATGATCGTGCTCGTGGCCGCCTTCAACATCATTTCAAGCCTCGTCATGCTGGTGAAGGATAAGAGCAAGGACATTGCCGTGCTGCGCACCATGGGCGCCACACGCGGCGCCATCATGCGCATCTTCTCGATCACCGGCACCACTATCGGCGTCGTCGGCACGCTTTCCGGCCTCGTGCTGGGCCTGATCGTCGCCGCCAATGCCGAAGCACTGCGTTCCTCGATTTCCAATCTGCTCGGGGTTACGCTCTTCCCGCCGGAAGTCTTCTTCCTCTCCTCGCTCCCCAGCAAGACCGACCCGACCGAAGTCACTGTTGTCGTCGTCATGGCCCTCGGCCTCAGCTTCCTCGCCACGCTCTATCCCGCCTGGCGAGCCGCCCAATACGATCCTGTCGAGGCGCTGCGTTATGAGTAATTCGTTCCTGCGCCTTTCGGGTGTGCACCATCACTACGGTGAGGGCGCCACCCAGATCCGCGTCCTCGATGCGGCTGATCTTACCGTCGAAAGCGGCGAGCTCGTCGCCCTTGTCGCGCCGTCTGGCGCTGGCAAGTCGACATTGCTGCACCTCTGCGGACTGCTCGAAAGCCCGCAGTCGGGCGAAGTCGAGATCGTCGGCAACAAGACAAGCCAGCTCAACGATCGCGGCCGCACGCAGCTCCGCCGCAACACCGTGGGCTATGTTTACCAATTCCACCATCTGCTGCCCGAATTCAGCGCGCTCGAAAACGTCTCGATGCCGCAACTGATTGCCGGCAAGACACCCGCCGAGGCCAGCGTGCGTTCAATGGAACTGCTCGAACTTCTCGGCGTCGGCCCACGCGCCACCCATCGCCCAGCCGAACTCTCCGGCGGCGAACAACAGCGCGTTGCCATAGCCCGCGCCGCCGCCAATCATCCGCGCGTCATCCTCGCCGATGAGCCCACGGGCAATCTTGATCCCACTACCAGCGATGTCGTGTTCGAAGCTCTCAAGGGCCTCATCCGCACCGAAGGTGCTGCCGCGCTGATCGCCACGCACAATTACGATCTGGCGCGCCGCGCCGATCGCATCGTGACCATCAAGGATGGCAAGGTTATTCCGCACACGCTCTAATAGCGTCGCCAGCGCAACGGTCTATCGGGGCTAACCGCCCTGATATACGCTCGTCAAAACTTCGATCTCGCGCGAACCGCCTGAAACCACCTGCACATCGCGATTATAGACCTTCTCGCCTTGCTTGGCCAAAACGACATAGTCGCCTTCGGCAAGCACTGTGCTCGGGAACGCGCCGCGATCGGTAAACACCGTCGCGCCGTCGGCCGTGTTCACAGTCCACTCGACGTCGGCAATAGCCTCGCCGCCTTCTTCAGAGACGAGCTTGAACGAGACTTCGCTGGCGTGATGATAGAGCGTTGCGTCGGTCAACTCGCCGGCTTCGACGCGCAAGTCCGCGCGCACCACGGCGTTGATGTCACCGAAATGCGAGACGATGTGATAGGTCCCCGCGTTGAGCGTAACGATATCGTTTGGCGGCAAGCCTTCGGCAATCAACACGCGGCTCGCTTCGTCGCCGGCGGTGAAGATGTCGAACTTCAATTCGGTCGGCGGAATTGGAATGTCGCCGGTCACGGCGGAGTTGAGCCTCAGCGCTCCGGCCTCGAGATCGATCACCTTCTCATTGTTGCCGGGCACGACCGACAGCGATTCGCTTAGCTGTGCGCGGCCATAGGCGGCATGCACTACATATTCCCCTGGCGGCAGATCGAGTTTGGCGGTCGCCTGCTCCGATTTTGCCACTAGCGTCATATTGCCTTGCGCATCGGGCACACTGTCATAGACGCGCCAGATCACACCCTCTGGCACGGCTGCGCCTTCCTGCGTGATACGCGCCGTCAGGGTCACCGGTTGCGGCGCATCGGTGATTGCTGAAATGGCATCGGTAGCACTATTTGCGCCATCCGCCGCAGGAGCAGGCGCACTGGGCAGGGAGTCCGGATCAGGCCGCGGCCGGGGCAGGGGCGGGATCTCGACACTGTCTTGCGCGATGACTGTAGGCGCCGCGCTCAGTGACAGGCTGGTAAAGCCGAGAAAGGCGCAGGCGATCAGGCGAAAAGCAGGCAGCATGTGGTTCGGGCCATGGATGCGGTCGGGCGCTGACCGACTCTCATAAATATGGTGCGCGATTGGGGTTAAGCTGTGTCACAGACGGCGCGGCTTGAAAACCGCCACGGGAAAGGCTCAAAGCAATTTTACAGGCCCGTCACCCGATCCCCAAGGTTCATCATGCCCGCCAATCCTGCCCTCCGCGATTATCTCCTCACCCGCCGCTCCGTCGGCCAGGCCTTCCTCGCCGAACCCGCGCCGACCGGCGACGAGCTCAATACGCTCCTCACCATCGCGACCCGCGTCCCCGATCACGGCAAGCTTGCCCCATGGCGTCTCGTCCTGATCTCGGGTGATGCTCGTGCTGCTGCTGGCGAGAAGCTCGCCGAGATCGCCAAGCGAAAGCGCCCGGAACTCGACGAAGCCAGCCTTGATGCCGAGCGCCGCCAGTTCCTGCCGGCGCCGCTTGTCGTCGGTGTCATCTCGACGGCCAAGCCGCACGTAAAGGTGCCCGAATTCGAGCAGTTGCTCTCGGCAGCTAATGTCGCGTTCAACCTCATTCACGGCGCCTATGCGCTTGGCTATGCCGCGACTTGGATCACTCGCTGGTACACGTTCGATAAGGACGCTGCCGCGATGTTGGGCGCGAAGGATGGGGAGCAGTTTGTTGGCTTCGTCCACATCGGCACCCCGACGACGGCCATCGAAGACCGCCCGCGTCCCGATTTGTCGCAAGTCGTGACCGAATGGCGTTAACTCGTCGTCAATGTTAACGGACCGTTAGCCATAGTAAGGCATTCCTTAACGCAACTTCGGCTCGCACTCAGGCAGTTCATGGGCGTCCAGTCCATCTCCGTACCGCAAAACGTTGCCTCCGCACTCACTGCGGCAGGCAATCGTACGGGCGTGGATTTCTCCTATTTGCTGCAGACCGCGATTCGAGAAAGCAGCCTCAATCCGAGCGCCAAGGCATCGACCTCTTCGGCCACGGGCCTCTTCCAGTTCCTTGAAAGCACATGGCTTCAAACCATGAAGGAACAAGGCCCGGCGCTCGGCTATGGCCAATATGCCGACCAGATCCAGCGCAGGAGCGACGGCACCTACACCATCGCCGATCCCCAGACCAAAGCCGCAATCCTCAAACTGCGCGAGGATCCGCAAATCTCCGCTGATCTCGCCGCCGCCTTTACGCGACGGAATGGCGAATATTTGAAGAACCAGTTCGGCCGCAATCCAAGCGCCGGAGAGCTTTATATCGCCCACTTTCTGGGGGCTGAAGGCGCCGAGCGCATGTTTCGCGCCGGCCTGCAGGACCCCGACCAGTTGGCGGTCAATCTCTTCCCCCGCCAGGCCGACGCCAACCAGGCAATCTTCTATAGCAACGGCCAGCCACGCACGATTCGGGAAGTCTATCGCGTCCTCGTTGCCAAGCACGAAAACGGCACGAATGCCGCGTTTTCCGCCCAGCAGATGGCCGGCCAATCAACCGCAGCTCCACCTCCGCTCCCAGTCGTCCCGTCTCGATTCTCGACCGATAACATGTCCTTCACCGGACTCTTCAAGACCGTCCCCGATGTGCCCGTAGCCCCATCAGAAGCCGGCGGCTCGGCGTTTTTCACCCAGCTTTACGCCCGCTAAGCTCCGTGGATAAGTTATGGTGAACGCTTCCTTAAATACTCCGCGATAGTCTTTTCTCCGCTGCGGTGCGGAGAGAGTAATGATCGAGTATAGCGAGTTTGTCCGGCTGTCCCGGTCCCACGATAGCGACGAGCGCGGACACGCTGCACACCTGGCGGCGCTTGCGTTTCTCGACCACGAGGGCCCTGCAGACGAGCATGCTGCGCTCTATGCGTCTCTCATCAATTTTCTGGATGACCCATCTGTAAAAGTCCGCGCCGCCTTGGCCTATGGGCTGCTGCATTCAGAGCAGGCGCCACGCCCGATCATGATGGCGCTGCTGCAGGATAGTCCCATCATCTCGCGCGCGATTCTCCAGTATTCGCCGATACTGATCGACGCCGATTTGTTCAACGCCATCCGCAAAGGCGACGCCGCGATCTGGCTGTCGGTGGCCCAACGCGCCCAACTCTCAATGCGCGTCGCAACTCTCCTCATCGAGCGCGACGAGCCAGGCCTTGTCCTCCACATGCTGCGACGGACCGAGATTTCACTAGATGCATCTCTGTTGGTGCGGCTTGCTGCGACCCATGGGATGGATGCCAAGGTACGGGGCGCACTTCTTGCCCGCCCAGACCTTCCCGGTCCTGCTCGGCTTATTCTTGTGCAGCGCGTTACGGAAGCACTCCGCGAGACCCGAATTGTCGCTGGCGCATTGGCGCCCGAACGGCTCGAGCGCTTACTGCGCAACGGCTCGGACACGGCACTCTCAGCGATTGGCGAAGCGGAAGCCTATCTTCGTAAACGCGAGTTTGTTCAAACACTTGTGGGCTCAAGCCAACTGAATGCCCGCATTCTTCTGCACGCTTTGGTCACGGGCCACGTGATGTTCTTCGCGTCCTGTATTGCCGAACTGTCCGGGGCAACACGCGAAAAGGTCTTCACATTGCTCGAAAGCGGCAGCCGATCTGCCCTGTCCGCTCTACTGCTGCGCGCTGATGTTTCGACGGCTCTCGGCAAGGTGCTGGTGCAACTCGTCCTCCATGCCCGTACTGCCGATCTTGCAGACGATACAGCAGCGCGGCACTTTGTTGTTACCGCGCTCATCGAAGAGCTCATTGCAGAGTATGACGGCGTCATCCCCGAAGAGCTTGAAGAGACCTTTGCTTATCTGAGCGAGCAGAACATCGCTTTGGCGCGCAAGGCTGCTCGTGGCGTAATGCGCGTGTTCGCAGCCACGACGCATTTGCCGATGCTTGTCCCACCAAGCGACAATAGCCTGCCTTTGCAGCTACCTGCCGCCTGACCTAAAACTTGAATTGTTCGCTGAGAACGCGCTCTTCCAGGCTCTTTCCCGGATCGAAAAGCAGCGTGACCGCATGTGAGCGATCTTCGCGTACGGTCACTTCCCGCACGTTGTTGATCTCAATATTGTCCGCAACGGCGCTCACCGGACGCTTGTCGGCCTCCCGCAGCACAAAGCGCACGCGGGCCGCGTTACTCAGGATTGCCCCACGCCAACGACGCGGACGGAAAGGAGAAATCGGCGTCAGAGCCAACAATGGCGCCTCGATCGGCAGGATTGGGCCATGAGCGGAAAGATTGTAGGCCGTTGAGCCCGCCGGCGTCGACAAAAGTATGCCGTCGCAAATCAGCTCATCCAGCCGGATTTCGTCATCCACCGAGATCTGGATCTTTGCCGCCTGGTGGGTCGACCGAAACAGCGACACCTCGTTCAGCGCCAATGCCGTGCGACTTTGCCCAGAGGCATCGAGCACGTCCATCGAGAGGGGATAGATTTTGGTGCGCTGAGCAGATTCGAGCCGCTCGATGATATCGGCTGACGAAAAATCATTCATCATGAAGCCGACAGAACCGAAGTTCATGCCATAAACTGGCGTGCCTTGCTTCATGGCCAAGTGAAGAGTTTGAAGCATCAAACCATCGCCGCCTAGGGCGACGACATAGTCCGCGTCTTCAATGCTCACATCGCCTAAAATCTTACGCAGACCAGCAGCCGCGGCATCGGCTCCGGCCGTTTCGTTGGTCACGACTGATACGCGAGGCTTGGCCAAACCGCTCACATTGACACCTTAAACGGGCCGAGCGTTTAGCTCTGCCAGGTTACCGCCAATGTCGCGGTTGAACTGGTGCCGGCAGCAGGGTTCGAACCCGCGACCCCCTGATTACAAATCAGGTGCTCTACCAACTGAGCTATACCGGCACGCTGCTGGCGTTTAGCATTGGGGCAGGGGGCTCGCAAGGGATTCCAAGCGCAATTCAGGTCTTCGTTTTGCCGCCGGACGTCTTTCCGTTTTTGTCCACCGGCTGTTCAAGCTTTTTGTCCCCCGACTTTTGGCCGACATCGTTGACGTTGTCGTCCATCTGTTCGCCGTCTTCGGTCTCAAGCGGAGCGGGAGTAGATTTGTCTTTGCTCATGAAAAGATCCTCCATGAGAAACGCAATCCATCCCACCAACCATGGTTCCTCCTACTAACGGGAAGAAAAGCCGAGAGAATTATTTTTCCGCGTCTTATCGGTGGTGCGCCAAAGGTTGGGCGTCAGTCCGGCAGAATTGAAGTGGTTTGTCTGACTTTCGGCTCAACGTGCACAAAATTGCCCGAGGTGCCTGAAACCACTGGTTTTGCGGGACTTTTGGCCTTGATGCAGCCTATGTTTCAAACGTAATTACGAAGCTAAAGCCCGGCAAAATCTGTCCAGTCTGGAACGAACGTGACCCACAGCCGCCTGACCCATCTGCAATCGCTGGAAGCGGAAAGCATCGAAATCCTGCGCGAGGTCGCGGCGAGTTTTGAACGTCCGGTGATGATGTATTCGATCGGCAAGGACTCGAGCGTTCTGCTGCATCTGGCGCGCAAGGCTTTCTATCCGAGCAAGATTCCGTTTCCGCTGCTCCATGTCGATACGACGTTCAAGTTCAAAGAAATGATCGCGTTTCGCGAGCAGACCGCGAAAGAGTACGGCTTCGATCTGATCCGTCACACAAACCAAGAGGGCGTGCGCGACGGCATCAATCCGTTTGACCATGGCTCATCTCGCTACACCGACATTATGAAGACGGTGGCGCTGCGTCAGGCGCTGAATGCTGGCAAATATGACGCGGCGATTGGTGGCGCACGGCGCGACGAGGAAAAGTCCCGCGCCAAGGAGCGTGTCTTTTCGCATCGCAATGCCAACCATGCCTGGGACCCAAAGAACCAGCGACCAGAGCTCTGGCGCACGTTCAATACTCGTCTAAACCCCGGCGAAAGTATGCGCGTGTTCCCGATCTCGAATTGGACCGAGCTCGACGTCTGGACCTATATCTACGCCGAGCAGATCCCCATCGTGCCGCTCTATTTCGCCAAGCCCCGGCCAGTAGTCGAGCGCTCCGGGACGCTGATCATGGTGGACGACGAGCGGCTGCCGCTCGAGCCCGGCGAGAGGCCGCGCATGGAGACCGTCCGGTTCCGGACGCTTGGTTGCTACCCATTGACCGGAGCGATCCGCTCCGATGCCGCCGACCTTCCCTCCATCATCATGGAAATGCAGGCCAGCCGGACCTCCGAGCGCGAGGGCCGTTTGATCGACAGCGATTCCGTCGGCTCGATGGAAAAGAAAAAGCAGGAAGGCTATTTCTGAGATGAGTTTGGCCATGCCCGCACCCACCAACGCACTCGATATCTGGCTTGCCGAGCAGACCGACAAATCGCTGCTACGCTTTCTCACCTGCGGAAGCGTCGACGACGGTAAATCAACGCTCATCGGCCGTTTGCTCTATGACAGCCAGCTGATCCTGGATGACCAATTGGCGAGCCTCAAGAAGGAGAGCCATAATCGCACGGTGGGCGACGAGGGCATCGACTTTTCGCTGCTGGTCGACGGGCTGGCGGCTGAGCGGGAGCAGGGCATTACCATCGACGTTGCCTATCGGTTTTTCTCAACCGACAAGCGCAAGTTCATCGTTGCCGATACGCCGGGCCATGAGCAGTACACGCGAAACATGGCGACGGGCGCTTCCAATGCCGACCTCGCGCTCCTACTCGTCGATGCTCGCAAGGGCCTACTGACCCAGACCCGGCGCCACAGCTTCATCCTTTCGCTCGTCGGCGTAAAGCATGTGGTCTTGGTCGTGAATAAGATCGACTTGGTCGGGTACGACCAGGCCGTTTTTGATAAAATCGAGGCCGACTACCGGGAGTTTGCCCGGGATCTAGGTTTTCAGACGCTTGCGGCGGTGCCGGTTTCCGCGCTGCGTGGCGACAATATCCTATCGAAAAGCGAGCGGACGCCTTGGTTCGCCGGCGAACCGCTTGTGCCTCATCTCGAAACCATCGAAGTGGCGCAGGACAAAGCGGATCAGCCGTTCCGCTTCTCGGTGCAGTGGGTGAACCGTCCGAACCTCGACTTCCGGGGGTTCTCGGGGACAGTCGCTGCTGGGACGGTCAAGATTGGCGACGATGTGCTTGTCGCCGCATCGCGCAAGCCGGCCAAGATCGCCGACATTGTCACCATGGACGGTTCGCTGGCGAGCGCTGCAGCGGGGCAAGCCGTGACTTTGGTGCTGGATCGCGAGATCGACGTGTCGCGCGGGGATGTATTGTCGCATCCCGGGACGACGCCGGAATTCTCTAATCAGTTTCAGGCCAAGCTCGTTTGGATGAATGACGAACCGGCCTATCAGGGACGGTCTTATTTGCTTAAAATCGGTGCCCAAACGGTACCCGCGACCATAACCGACATCAAATTCCGCACCAACGTGAACACACTGGAGCACGTGGCGGCGAACAAGCTTGAGCTGAATGAAGTTGGTACCGTGACGATCGCGACCGACCGCGCGATCGCGTTTGATGCCTACGCCGACAATCCGTTGACCGGTGGATTCATCCTCATCGACCGGCTGTCGAATGCCACCCTCTCGGCGGGAACGATCGAGTTTGGTCTGAGGCGGGCGCAAAACCTGACCTACCAAGCTTTTGACGTGAATCGCGGCGTGCGCGGCACGATGAAGGGGCAGGAGCCGCAGATCGTTTGGTTCACTGGCCTTTCTGGGTCAGGCAAATCGACGATCGCCAATCTGCTGGAAAAGCGTCTCACAGCCGAGGGGCGGCATTGCTACATTCTCGATGGCGATAATGTCCGTCACGGGCTCAACAAGGATCTTGGCTTTACGGAAGCTGCTCGTGTCGAAAACATTCGCCGCGTTGCCGAGGTCGCCAAGCTGATGGCCGATGCCGGGCTGATCGTCCTCGTGTCGTTCATCTCGCCGTTCGAGAAGGAACGCCAACTCGCCCGCGAGATCGCTGGCGATATCCGGTTCACCGAGGTTTTTGTCAGTACGCCGCTTGAAGTGGCCGAGGCGCGCGATCCCAAAGGGCTCTATGCAAAGGCACGGCGTGGCGAGATCAAAAACTTCACCGGCATCGACAGTCCGTTCGAAGCGCCGCGCAGTCCTGATCTGACCTTGGATGCCGGATCCGAAGAGCCAATAGTCTTGGCTGACCGACTGCATGACTGGCTGAAAATCTAGGCTGCCGGACCGATCCTTTCGGAATTCGGCAGCGGGGCGAAATCGAGCTGGTCGATGTCGTTGAGGGTCTTCATCAGAAGGCCTCGGAAGACAGGCTCGGTTTCGTCGCGGTGGGCGACGATCTTGGGTAGACCATTGATCTTGCCCACCAGAGAATTACCGATCGCTTGGTCGAATTCGCCGCGCATCAATTCCAGCGCCCTAGCGCCAGGTCCGACGATCAGGATATGCGAGGGGTCATAGATCGCCAGCATACGGCTGATACCGTAGCCCACAGCGCGACCAGCAACGTTGAAGGCATGCTTGGCCGCGCGATCTCCGGCTTCGGCCCGCTGCATCAGCATTTCATATTGTTGTACCGGGACGGCGGCCGCAGGCGGAGCGGTTTCCGGCACGGAGAAAGCTGTGCGCAGCACGGCATAGTCGGCGGCATAAGCCTCGATGCAGCCGCGCATGCCGCAACGGCAGAGCGCGCCATTCGGCAGGTGATTCATGTGCCCGAATTCGGTCGCCCCTTCATCACCGCGCCCCATGATCTGGCCGCGAAAGGTGACACCCATAGCAACGGTCGAGCCGATAAACACCGTGGCGACGCTGGCATCGTGTAGGGATGAATCAAGCCAACGCGCGCCTTCGGCGAGCAAGACGCCACGCTTGTGAAGCGTAACCGGCAGATTGCGTTTTTCGGAGAGCTCCGACACGAACGAGGTGCCGGCAAGCCGAGGGATGGGAGACCATCGCAGACCCTGCCCATCGCGCTGCAGGATACCCTGGACGGAGATGGCGACCCGGCGCAGCGAGAGAGCCGCTTGGGGCGTACGGATCAACAGTGCTGTGAGCCGCTCGGACAGAAAGTCGGTCGGTTTCTGATAGGCAAAGGTGTCTGGCGTCAGCGCGGTTTCGATGCGGTCCACAAGCACGCCGCCATAATCGACCAGCGACAGCCGCGCGCGATTGACGTCGATTTCGAAGAGCGCGAGATGCGCTGCATCGCGGGCGAAGTGCACGAGTGTCGCTGGACGGCCGCGGCTACGACCATCGACACGATCGGCAGCGACCTCGCTGACGAGACCCTGCACCAAAAGATCGGACATAATCGCGGTCATACTTGCGTGGCTGAGACCGGTGAGGCTTGCGAGGGCCGTGCGCGATTGCGCACCCTGCATGCGCAGCGCGCTTAAAACCAGTCCACGGTTTTGCCGACGGACGCTGTCACTATCGCTGACGGTTCTCGTCAAGCAGTTGTCTCCCTCACTCCGTCTTTAGACACCAAAGCCCAGCGATAGACGCAACCTCGATTTTTTTCACGGCCCGAATTTGACGTTGACACGCCAAGTTTTGCCATGCGACGTCGTTTTTCGGGCAACAAAAGAGCCTTGCCGCACCGACGGCCCGAGGGATTCAGCAGGTCGAGATGCGCTACTGGCCTGATGCCCAAGGAAGGACTTGGATGAACAAGCAGTTCGCGGTGGTCTTGCTGGCTTCTGCTGCGCTTTCAAGCCCTGCCTGGGCTGAGGACGGCGTGGTTATCGGCGTTTCCTGGAATAATTTCCAGGAAGAGCGCTGGAAGACCGACGAGGCTGCGATCAAGACGGCACTCGAAGAGGCTGGCGCCACCTATATCGCGGCAGACGCTCAGTCCTCAGCGTCCAAGCAATTGACCGACATCGAGAGCCTGATTAGCCAGGGAGTCGATGCGATCATAGTGTTGGCCCAAGATAGCGAAGCGATCGGGCCTGCGGTTGCCGCCGCTGTCGCAGAAGGCATTCCGGTCGTCGGCTATGACCGGCTGATCGAAAACCCTGACGCGTTTTATCTGACTTTCGACAACAAGGAAGTCGGCCGCATGCAGGCTCGCGGCGTGTTCGAGCTAAAGCCTGAGGGCAATTACGTCTTCATCAAAGGCAATCCGACCGACCCCAACGCTGACTTTCTGTTTCAAGGTCAAATGGAAGTCCTGCAACCGGCGATCGATGCCGGGGCGATCCGAAATGTCGGTGAGGCCTATACCGACAACTGGAACCCCGAATATGCCCAGTCGAACATGGAGCAATTTCTGACCGCCAATAATAACGAGGTCGACGCCGTCGTCGCATCTAACGATGGCACTGCGGGCGGGGCAATTGCGGCGCTGGCAGCCCAAGGTCTTGCGGGATCAGTGCCGGTTTCAGGTCAGGATGGCGATCATGCCGCGCTCAATCGCATCGCGCTGGGGACGCAAACGGTTTCGGTGTGGAAAGATTCTCGCGAACTGGGCAAGAAAGCTGCGGAGATCGCGATCGAACTCGGCTCGGGGACGCCGCTTGATGCCGTACCGGGTGCGATAAAGTTTTCCGATGGCCCCAAAGGCGTCGAGATGAACGCTGTGTTGCTGACGCCGGTGCCGATCACGCGGGACAACCTCGGGCTTGCCATCGATGCAGGCTGGGTCACCAAGACGCTGGTTTGCCAGGGCGTCGCGCCCGGCGCTGTTGCCGCATGTAACTGAGGCGAGAACCAGTTAGAATGATCGCCTTGATAGTTTTTCGCGCGCGCCGGCGACATGGGTTTGACGCGCAGCGATCCGGAGACCTGAATGGCTGACCAAGACGCCATTTTCACGCCAGCTCATCCCAGCAGCTTTGCGCAAAAACCCCTGCAGCGATTCCTGATCGCCACCGAGGTCGATACGCGTCTGCTCGGTATGATCGGGGCGCTGGCGATCATCTGGATCGGGTTCAATGTCTTTTCGGGCGGGCTGTTTCTGACGCCCCGAAACCTCTGGAATCTGTCGGTTCAAACGGCCTCCGTTGCGGTGATCGTCACCGGAATGGTGCTGGTCATTGTCACCCGCAATATCGATCTCTCCGTGGGCTCCATTCTCGGCGTCGTCGGGATGGTCATGGGCGTGATGCAGACGCAGTTTCTGCCGGTTCAGCTTGGCCTGGGCCTTGGCCATCCGCTGATCTGGATCCTGTCGCTTCTCGGCGGTCTCGTTGTCGGCGTAGGGATTGGCGCGCTGCAGGGTGCCATCATTGCCTATCTGCGCGTGCCGGCTTTCATCGTCACCCTTGGCGGCTACATGGTGTGGCGTGGCGCGGCCTGGTGGGTTACGATGGGCCGCACCGTTGCGCCGCTTGACCCAACTTTCCAGTTGATGGGCGGTGGCCCCGCTGGCTCGATCGGGGCGACCTGGAGCTGGGTGATCGGCGTCGTCGCCTGTGTGGCCATTCTCACGGCGATCTTTTTCGATAGGAAACAGCGGCAGAGGTTCAATTTCCCGCAGAGGCCGCTTTGGGCCGAAGCGACTATCGCCATCTTTGGATGCGGCACGACGATCGCGGCTGTGTGGATCGCCAATGCCTATCCCTGGCCGGTACGGATCGCCGAAAATTATGCCGCCGCCAATGGCCTGACGGTGCCGGAAGGTGGTCTTTTCATTTCCCACGGCATCGCCGTACCGGTGCTGATCGCGGTCGGTGTCGGCGTATTGATGACGTTCCTCAGCCGCCGCACGCGGTTTGGCCGCTATGTCTATGCTATGGGCGGTAATCCGGAAGCAGCTGAGCTGGCCGGGATCAATACCCGTTGGGTCACGGTCAAGATATTCATGCTGATGGGCGGGCTTTGTGCCATCGCCGCAGCAATATCGAGCGCGCGCCTCAATGCTGCGACCAATGCCCTCGGCACTCTCGACGAACTCTACGTCATCGCCGCAGCCGTCATCGGCGGCTCGTCGCTAGCTGGCGGCGTGGGCACCATCGCCGGCGCCATGCTTGGCGCGGTGGTGATGCAATCTCTTCAATCCGGCATGGTGCTGATGGGGCTCGATAGCCCGCTGCAATCCATCGTGGTCGGCGTCGTCCTGGTCTTCGCAGTCTGGCTCGACACGCTATATCGCCGGAATAAGCGCTAGGAGCGCAGTTTATGCTGGATAAAAGCGCACCGCTGGTCGAGATGATTGATATCTCGATCGCCTTCGGCGGCATCAAGGCCGTCGATCATGCATCTATTACACTGCACAGCGGCGAGGTCGTCGGTCTGTTAGGCCACAACGGCGCCGGGAAATCGACACTGATCAAGATCCTTGCAGGCGCCTATAAGCGTGACGGCGGCGAGATCCGGATCAATGGCGAACCGGCCAGCATCAACAATCCACGCGACGCTAAGGCCTATGGAATCGAGACGGTCTACCAGCAGTTGGCGGTGGCCGATAATGTCGATGCGGCTGCCAATTTGTTTTTGGGCCGTGAGATGGTCACGTCGCTCGGGACGCTTGACGACGCCGCCATGGAATCGCGCGCTCGAGAAGTGATGGGCCGGCTCAACCCGAACTTTCAGCGGTTCAAAGAGCCAGTACGGGCGCTTTCTGGCGGACAGCGCCAATCGGTAGCCATCGCACGCGCCATCCTCTTCAATGCGCGCATCCTCGTCATGGACGAACCGACGGCCTCGCTCGGCCCCCAGGAAACGGCGCAGGTCGGCGATCTTATCAAGCAACTCAAGGCCGATGGTATCGGCATCTTTCTCATCAGCCACGATATCCATGACGTCTTCGATCTGGCGGACCGGGTCGTTGTCATGAAAAACGGTCAGGTGGTTGGCGAGGCGCGCACCAGTGATGTCACCAAGGACGAAGTGCTGGGGATGATTATCATGGGTACTGTACCGCCTGGTGCGCGGCCAGGGCCCGGAGCCATCCGCGGCTGATCGCGTTGCCTCGCGAGGATCGGCATTGAGGGCAGGGGGACGGGATGGAATATAAGGGCTTGCGCGGCGCCGCCTTGGCGCGGGTTATGCCGCGCCATGCGCCATTCTATTTTGGCCTCGCGATTGGCGCCATCGGCTTGGCGATATCGCTGCTGTTCTTTCCAGAATACGCGGTAAGCGTTGGCGCCAATTGCTTCTTCGCGGCCTATCTGGTGCTGACGCTGATCAAGTTACCGCATTTGACTGCAACTTACCTGCAGAAGCACGCGCGAGACGAGGATACGCCTGGATTTGGCCTCCTTCTTATTGTCCTCATCGTTATCATCGCCTCAGTCGTTTCGCTCTTCCTTGCGTTGAATCAGGACGGCGGCCCTGAGGCAGCCGAGATCGTCGCCAGCGTGGGATCAGTGGTTCTTGGCTGGTTCACTGTGCAGGTGATGGGTGCTCTTCACTACGCCTATGAATATTATCAAGCGCCAGATACGGAGAATGGCTCAGATATCGAGGGCGGGCTGCAGTTTCCAGGTGACGAAAAGCCTGACGGCATCGCCTTTCTCTATTTCTCTTTCACTGTTGGTACGTCGGTCGCGACATCGGACACCAAGGTCACGACCAACGAAATGCGCAAACGGGTGATGACGCACCTGGTGTTCGCGCATTTCTATAACACCGTGCTGTTGGCGGCTGCGGTCAACGTCATGCTGGGCTCGGGCGGCGGCTGACCGCATGAAGAGTCCGTTTGCCAATTCCATGAGAAAAAAAGTCGGATAGCGACAATACTGTTGCATCGACCCGACAGGTCAAATAGGTACTGCGACGAAGGCCGCGTGGCGGAGTGGTTACGCAGCGGATTGCAAATCCGTGCACTCCGGTTCGATTCCGGACGCGGCCTCCATTATCCAAACATGTTCAGAACTGCTCCGAAACGCGTGACCGCTTTAGGCTTCAGCTTGCTAGTTCGCTGGCGGGTGGATATTCACGTCCGGCATATGACGTTATGGGCAAGTGCCAATGGACGACTACCGAAGCGCCAGGATGGCAATGATCGACAGCCAGCTCCGCGCGAGTGGCGTGATGGATCGTGGTATCCTTTCGGCTATGGCCGAACTGCCGCGCGAGTTGTTCGTCGCCGAACATCGTCGGCCAGTCGCTTATGTAGATGACGTCCAGCCACTGGCGCATGGCCGCTTCCTGTTGTCCCCCTCGCAATTCGCGCGCATCGCGCAGCTTGCCAAGATCGCTCCGACCGACCGCGTGCTCGATGTCGGCACAGCAAGCGGGTATTCGGCAGCCATCCTCTCGCGTCAGGCGCGCGAAGTGGTTGCAGCCGAGCATGTCGAGCAATTGGGCCAGTTGGCGCGAAAAAATATTGAGACGCTTGGCGTCGGCACTGTCTCTGTGGTGTCTACCGACGATGCACTCGCCACGTCCGGCCAGTTTGACGCCATCATTGTCGAAGGCGCCCTTGATGGCGAGCCCGGCGACCTGCTCAAACTCCTCGCCCCGAATGGCCGCCTTGTCGCTCCAATCTTGAAGCGCGGCGTTGCTGTCGTCGGCACTTATTCGAGAGGCGACAGAGGCGTAATGTTTACGTCAGCCTTCGATGCGACAATGCCGCGCCTGCGGAATGACGTCGTCGACGACGAATTCAGGTTCTAGCGCGCCCGATGTTGCGAATCCGCCACGTCGGCAAAAGAAGCATGCGTTAATAAATGGTTTGCATGGCAATGGTTGGTTGTAGACCCCAAATGCCGCGCGTATGGGTAATTGGGTCGAAGGCGGGGTACCTGAAGTGAAAAAGTTCGTAACAGCGGGCGCGGTCGCTATTCTGCTGGCCTTGGGTGCGAGTGGCGCTGCTCGCGCGCAGTCGATAACCGATGCGCTGACAGCAGCTTACAATCACGCGCCAGACCTGCAGTCAGCCTTGCTCGCTGCCAAGGCCTCGGCAGAAGACATTGTGCGTGCCAAATCGGGCAAGCTGCCAACGATTGGGGCGTCTGTTGCCGGGTCCAATAGCTGGAGCCTCGTGGGCGGTCAGTTTACGACGGGCAACCAGATTACGACTGGTGTTTCCTACAACCAGACGATCTTTGACAATTTCCAGACCGAAGCCGAGATCGAAGCGGCACGCGCAGCGGCCGAACTTTCGGAATATCAGATCCGCAATTCCGAGCAGACCGTGCTTCTTGCAGTGGTCCAGGCCTATATGGACGTGCTGAGCGGCCGACAGCTCGTCGCCTTGCGCCAGGACAATATCAACTTCTTCCAGGCGCAGTCGCAGTCGTCGCAAGACCGCCTCGATGTGGGTGAAGGCACCCGTATCGACGTGGCTCAGGCTCAGGCGCGCCTTGCCCAGGGGCAGGCTGCATACCGCGCCGCCCAGAGTAGTCTTGAGGTCAGCCAGGCGACATTCCAGCGTCTCGTCGGCGTACGTCCCCAGCAGCTCAACTCGTCGCACAATTTTGCCCGTTTGATCCCTTCGAGCCTCGACGCTGCTCTTGCAGAAGCTGAGGTTGGGCATCCGGCCATCATGATGTCCAAGGCGGCCATCCGCGCAGCGCAGGCTGGCAGCGATGCCGCCGAAGCTGCCTTCGGGCCGACGGCATCGATCAATGGCCAGGTAGGCAGCCGCTGGACCAATGGCGGACCGACCGATGGCTTCAGTGGCTCGCTCGGCTTCCAGGTGACCGTGCCGATCTATGCTGGCGGCGCAATCGGTGCAGGTGTTCGCAAGGCCAATCTCAACCAGATCAAGTCTGAAGTCGACGCGATGTCGACCTATGATCAGGTGCGCGAGGCCGTTATTTCGGCTTGGGCCGGCATCCAGGCCGCCGATGCGCAAATCCAGGCAGCGCAAGCTGCTTCGCAGGCCGGCAACACTGTGCTCGAAGGCACGATCCAGGAGCGCGACCTCGGCACCAGCACAACGCTCGATGTGCTCAATTCCCAGGCCGAGCTGACGACCGCCAAGGAAAGCCTGATCAACGCGCAGACCCAGAAGGTTATTGCGACGTTTTCGCTCCTCTCGGCCATGGGCCGTTTGACGGCGCAAGATCTGGGCCTCCCGGTCGAAGTGAAGTCTGCCGTCAACTATACCCAGTCCGTCGAGGACGTTTGGCAGGAACTCCGCACCGTCGCAGAGTGATTGCTGAAAAATCCAGTTCTTGTGGCCGGGCATGTCCCGGCCACAACTTTTTGTGGATCATCGCGGAACTGGCAGCCTAGTGATTCCTTCCTCTTATAGAACGCGTTAAGGTATGCGTAACGAATCGGAGGGGCGGCTTGCGGAAGTCTCTCTTGAGGGTCGAGCGTAAGTTGAGAGGCACTTATGAATAAGCCGGCTGCCAAAGAACCATCCATGGATGAAATCCTGTCTTCCATCCGGCAGATCATTGCCGACGATGATGACAGTGCGGCTCCGCGTCGTCCTTCGCTGCAGATCGCGCCTGATCCGATGGAAGCCATGTCCTTCTCGGGCGTGCCGAGCGATGACGATGGCGAACCTCTCGAGCTTTCTTCGGCACAGATCGTTGCGGAAAATGATGATGCCGGCGCTGACATGGGCTTCGAAGCCCTCCTGGCTGACGCTCAAGCACAGACTGCAGAAAGTGCTCCAGCACTCGTCGTGCCCGATGATATCAGTTTTTCGCCTGCCGACAGCGCGTCGAGCGTGACTGAACCTGAGTCAAATGTCGCCGAACTGCCGAGCTTTGATCCGATCTCGTTCGGCGCCGAAGAAGAGCGCGCGCCAGAGCCAGAATTCGCGCCCGAACCAGAATTTGTACCTGAACCAGAAGTTGAGGCCGCCTCCGTGCTTTCTGCTGTCAGCAATGAAGAAGACCACTCGATCATCGATACGCCGGCTGAGGCTCCTGCCTACACCCGTCCGTCGATCGCTTCCATTTCGCCAATGCCGGATCGCCAGTTGAGCGCCGATATCGCCGAAGGCCTTCTTGAAACCACGACCAAGGCCGCTGTTCGCAGTTCGATAGGCAAGCTTGGCGCGGCAGGCCTGGGCACGATCGCTTCGCCAGCATTGGGCAATGGTGGATTGACAATTGAGGCAATGGTGCGCGAATTGCTGCGCCCCATGCTCAAGGAATGGCTGGATGAAAATCTGCCGGCGGTTGTCGAGCGCATGGTCGAAAAGGAAATCGCCCGCGTTGCACGCGGCGATTGATCGAACCGGACCTCACCTGCGCTTTTAATCAATCGCGCAGTTGACCCTGGGACGCGCTTTTGCTTGAAGTTTCCAACCCTTTTTGGGCCCGCCATGTTCAGCTTGGCGGGTCTATCTGTTGTGAGTGACCTATGCTTGAAAAGACCTACGAGCCCGCCGCAGTCGAAAGCCGCATTTACGATGCCTGGCTGGACGCAAAGGCATTTGCGGCAGGAGCAGGGGCCAAGCCAGGCGCGGAAACATTCACGATCGTTATTCCGCCGCCCAACGTCACCGGCTCGCTCCATATCGGGCACGCGCTCAACAACACGATCCAGGATATTCTGGTTCGCTTTAATCGCATGCTGAAAAAGGACGTGCTCTGGCAGCCGGGCACGGACCATGCCGGCATCGCTACCCAGATGATTGTCGAGCGCCAGCTTGCCGAAAAGCAGATGAACCGTCGCGACATGGGGCGTGAGAAGTTCATCGAGCGCGTTTGGGAGTGGAAGGGCGAGAGCGGCGGCACGATCATGAACCAGCTCAAGCGCCTTGGCGCTTCGGCTGATTTTTCGCGTGAACGCTTCACCATGGGTGAAAATGGTGCGGCAGATGACCAGATGGTTCGCGCCGTCACCAAAGTATTCGTTGAGCTACATAAGCGCGGTCTGATCTACCGGGCCAAACGGCTGGTGAACTGGCATCCGGGCCTCGAGACTGCAATCTCGGATCTTGAAGTCGAAAATATCGAAATCAAGGGCCATATGTGGCACCTGCGCTATCCGCTGGCCGATGGGGTAACCTACCAGTTCCCGATCAAGGACGAAGAGGGCAACGTCACTGGCGAAGAAACGCGCGACTATATTATCGTTGCGACGACCCGCCCGGAAACCATGCTCGGCGACGTCGCCGTGGCAGTGCATCCGGAAGACGAGCGCTATCAGGGATTGATCGGCAAGTTCATCGAACTGCCACTGGTTGGCCGCCGCATTCCCGTGGTTGCCGATGAATATGCCGATCCCACGCTCGGCACGGGCGCTGTGAAAATCACGCCGGCGCATGACTTCAACGACTTCGAAGTTGGTGTGCGCGCCGGAGTCGAGCCCATCAATGTCTTCACGACGCGTGGCGCCATTGTCGAAGATGACTTCGTGCCGGCAAAATATCGCGGCATGGATCGCTTCGACGCGCGTAAGGCCATCGTGGCCGATCTCACGGCTTTGGCCGAAGAGAACCCGATCCGCGGGCTCGACCATATCGAAGACAAGAAGATCATGGTGCCGCATGACGAGAAGAGCAAACTCGTCGTCATCGAGCCATTCCTGACGGACCAGTGGTGGGTCAAGGCTGATGTGCTGGCCCAGCCGGCACTTGCCTCGGTGCGCGAAGGCCGCACCAAATTTGTGCCGCAGCAATACGAAAACACCTATTTTGCTTGGCTCGAAAACATCAAGCCCTGGTGCATTTCGCGCCAGCTTTGGTGGGGTCACCAGATCCCAGCCTGGTATGGCCCGGACAATGAAGCCTTCGTCGCTTCTAGCGAAGAGGAAGCCAAAGCGGCTGCCGAAAAGCACTATGGCAAACCGGTCGAACTGACCCGCGATCCAGACGTGCTCGACACCTGGTTCTCCTCCGCGCTCTGGCCATTCTCGACGCTCGGCTGGCCGGACGAGACGGCCGAGCTCAAGCGCTATTATCCGACTGATGTCCTCGTCACCGGCTTTGACATCATCTTCTTCTGGGTTGCCCGCATGATGATGATGGGCCTTGAATTCCTCGACGAAGAGCCGTTCCACACCGTTTACATGCATGCTCTGGTCCGCGACGAGAAAGGCCAGAAGATGAGCAAGACCAAGGGGAACGTCATCGATCCTCTCAAGCTCGTTGACGAATATGGTGCTGACGCCACGCGCTTCACTTTGGCTGCCATGGCCGCGCAGGGGCGTGATCTCAAGCTTGCTATCAGCCGGGTTGAGGGTTACCGCAATTTCGTGACCAAGCTCTGGAATGCGGCGCGCTTCCTTGAGATGAATGAGTGCCGCCGCGTCGAGGGCTATGATCCCAAGGCAAACACGCTCCCGCTCAATCGCTGGATCGTCGGCGCTACGGTTCGTGCTCTTGCGACAGTTCGTGCCGGCATCGAGGACTACAAGTTCAACGAAGCGGCCAACTCGGCTTATGATTTCGTCTGGGGGACCTTCTGCGATTGGTATGTCGAGTTCGCCAAGCCCGTGTTCAACGGCGAGGACGAGGCGGCCAAGGCAGAAACGCGCGCGTCCGCTGCTTGGGCGCTTGATCAGATCCTGATAATGCTTCACCCGATGATGCCCTTCGTCACCGAAGAGCTCTGGGCGGAAACAGGCAAGTTCGGTACACCGCGCGAAAACCTGCTTATCCTGACCGAATGGCCAGCTTATGAGGGTCTCGAAGATGCTGCGGCCGATGAAGATCTCGCCTGGCTCATCGAGGTCATTTCAAATGTCCGTTCGGTACGCGCAGAAATGAACGTGCCGGCGAGCGCCAAGCTGCAGCTTGTCGTCAGCGGCGCCAAGGAAGCAACGCTGGGCCGGCTCGTGGCTAGCACGTCGCTGATCACGCGACTGGCCCGTCTCGAAGAGATTTCGCCACAGAACGATGTTCCGGGCGAGTCAGCGCAGTTCGTGGTCGGCGAGGCGACCTTCGCGCTGCCGCTTGCTGGCGTTATCGACATCGGGGCTGAAAAAACGCGCCTTGAGAAGGAAGTCACCAAACTCGACGGCGAAATCACCGGCGTCGACAAAAAGCTCGGGAACGAGCAGTTCGTCGCCAAGGCGCCCGAAGAGGTGATCGAAGAGCAGAAGGCCCGTCGCGAGGCAGCGGTCGACCGCCGTACTCGCATCCTCGAAGCGCTGAAGCGTCTGAGCTGAGGCCATCATGACAGATGAAGCGCCGTCCCCGGCTCCCATGGCCACAACAGCCGGATTGTTGGGCGCAGGGATGGTGCTGATTTTCGATGGCAAGGGCGGCGTCAGGCGTCACACGTCGGAAGAAGAGCTGCCGAAAGCGCCACTGCGCGGCTTCGTGCTGATCGCGGGTAATTCACGGGCGCCCGAATTCCGTGTGTGGATGAAGGGCGAACTCGGCGACTTTCATGCCGATCTGCTGTCGGCGCCAAGCACACGGGCTCGCTGCACGGTTGTGGGCGATAAGGCACTCGTGGTGATCCGCGTCGCACGGCCAGGCGCCGAGCCAGATGATATGGGGCGACAATTGATGTCGCTGCTGATCGAAAAGGGCCGCGTAACGATCGCGTCCGAATTGAATGTCGCAGATTTCTTGGGGCTGCCCAAATGGGAGAGCTCTCACCATGCGCCGGTATCGCCGGCTGACCTCGTCGCGCGGCTTGGGCTCAGGGCCGCCGACCGGTTGGAGCCACTGGTCGAGATGCTCGGCGACCGGCTCGACAATATTGAGGAATCGCTGATCATCGAGAATACGTCGACGGCGCAATCGCGGCTAAGCCACCTGCGCCGTACCATGATCAGCTTCCGCCGCATGGTCTGGCCGCTCCGCGATACCTTGAACACTCTTGAAATCGAAGACCTGAGCTTCTTCTCAGCAAGAGACCGTCTTCGCCTCCGCGAAGCGTCGGCGCGGTCAGCCCGTCTGGGCGATGAGTTGCAGGCCATGTCCGAGCGCGCCGTGCTGGTCCATGAGCAGATCATCGACGCGCGGGCGGAGCAGATGAACCGTACCATGCTAATTCTTGCGGCTGTGACCGTCGTCTTCATGCCGCTGACCCTAGTGACCGGTGTGCTGGGTATGAATGTCAGCGGCATTCCGATGGCCAATGATCCCGAAGCGTTTTGGTATGTGTGCGGCGGACTGATCTGCTTCTCGATCGCGATCGTCGTCTGGATGCGCAAACGCCGCTGGCTCTGATCTCTGTGTGACGGAATCGCAACAACGGTTTTGATTCACGCCCTAGGGCCACGCCATCAATAAATTGGCGACATTTCCTGCCACATTGTCAGCTTAAACGGGGTGCTCAAGCATTCGGGGGCGGGCGTGGGCAGATTTTGGTGGAGGTGCTTTTTCGCGCCTTCAAGTCTGCCTGATCGTTCCCCGAAGCGCTGCTAGTGGCGTGATGCGCCTAGATGGTGAAGACGTGCGTGCATTGACCAATGACAAGCGTGCTGGAGAACAAGAAGCCGAACTATTCGGCGGCATGTTCGACTCCGTGAAAACGTTCGCTCAAATGCTGCCGCAATGCGGATTTACCAATCCTTCATACATTGCTTTTCACCGTCGGGCTTGCGGTTCAAGCTCTTTGCCAAGCGCGGCATTGCCGCTGCCTGAAATAGCAGACGCGCGCCTACTGGCGCGCAAAAGGAGTAAAATGCGGAAATCGCCGGCGTTCCATCTGGCATCCGCGGTCACCGGTATTGCGCTCTCCGTTCTGGCGCTGGCCATTCCCGCTCAGGCTCAAACTGCTGCCGACGCGGCGCTCGACCTCGCCAATATGCTGGACGGGGCAGGGGGCGGTGTGTCTGGCGATGCCTATCTCTCGGCACTTGAAGATGCCGCCGAAGCCGGTCAGCCCATGGCCATGTGGCAGCTTGGGACCATGTATGAAAATGGCGAAGGCGTCGCCAAGGATCCGGTCAAGGCTTTTGGCTATTTCGCCCAGATCGCCAATCAGCATGCGGATGCCGCTCCACGTGGCGTCGAGTCCGATATTGTGGCGCAGTCCTTCGTGAAAATGGGCGACTATTATCGTCAGGGTCTGCCCGATGCCGGCATTCCCGCCGACATCGAACGTTCACATGCGCTGCTTTTGCATGCTGCGACTTATTTCGGTGACGCCGATGCGCAATACCGCGTCGGCCTGCTTTACCTTCAGGACGAGGGCTTTGGCGTCAATCCCCTCCAGAGTGCCCGTTGGTTTTCCCTAGCCGCCCGCAAGGGTCACTGCCTTGCACAGGCGCGACTGGGGGACATGCTGTTCAACGGCATGGACGGGATTGAAGCCCAACCCATCGAAGGGCTGATGTGGCTCAATATCTCGCACGAGCGTTGCATGGGCACTGTCGATCAGGCCCAGGTCGATGAATTGTTGAACCGGGCAGCCTCGACCGCACGGCCGGAGGACCGCGACAGTGCCGCAGCATTGGCGCAGTCGATTGCGCCCCAGTTCGCTAATTTCTGAAGTCTGCTGCTGAGCGGAGCGGCGGCGCTAGACTCTCTTAGAGAGTGTAGCAGTCGCCGCCGCTGGCTTTGACGTTCGAGCAGATCGCGTTGGCGCTCTGAAGCGAGTCTGCTGGTACGCGCACGCGATAGAAAATGCCGCGCTCGCCGAGATCAACCCGCTGAACTTCGAGGCTGGCTCCGTTGAACATCGCGCCAAAGCGGGACGCAATGTTTTGGGCGCTCTGTCGCGCAGCTTCCTCGCTGCGCTGCGATGACAACTGAACATAGGCTGGCGCCGCAGCGCCCGTTGCCGTGGTGATCGCTGGCGTTGACGCTGTGGCCGTTGCCGGGGCCGGCGTTTGCGCAGGCGCAACGGTCGGAAGTGTTGCCGTCTGCGTCTGCTGAACGGGTGTTGCCGCAAGAGGAGCCGCCGCGGACGCTGCGTTCTGCGTGGGCAAGTTGTTCGGTCGCGCCAGGGGCACGGGCGCAGTCTTGCCTGCTATCGGATTGCCAGCGAGATCAACGGCCTGAACAGTCGAACCAGGTTGCACAGGCGTCACTGCCGGTGTTTCTGGTGGGTCAGGCGTCTGAGCCGCAGCCGGTGTGCTTGCTGCAGCATCGGCGTTTGCGATCATGTCAGGCGTCGAGAAATCTGCCCCGGGAACATCAGGAACCGTCGGCCGATCGACTGGCAACATGGCTGAACCGGCGAGGCTGTCGCCACCGCTGACGATCGTGCCGTCGGGTCGCACTGTAACGGTGCGCACCTTTCGGTTCACGAGACCTTCGGCGTTGACATCATCAGCTGCAACTTGCGTTACGGCATCGACATCAGACTGATCGCGGGAAACGATCTGCTCGCTGGCGGCAGTATTGGCACCTGATATTTCGTTGAAGACCACCGATTGATTGGCATCTGCAGTATCTGTCGCCGGTGCCGGCACTTCCTTGATGGGCGTCGTATCTGCAGCCACGATTGGCGCAGGACCATCCGGCGTGCTCGTGCCCAAGCCGAGCACGGTGTAGAGACCAACCGCCGCAACTGCGAGCAGAAGCGTTGCCACCAACGGACCGGCCAGCGACCGAGTCATGCCCAGAATACGGCGGCGGGGCGCCTTGGCGACCTGCTCTGCATCGTCTTCGTCAGGAAGGCGCGCTGAAATAACAGGTTCAACCCATTCGACACGCGCGCCGCTGGTCGCAGCGGCCGCAAGAATAGCTTCTTCGATGGAGGAAACTTTAGTGGGCTGCACCGGAACGGCAGCAGCAGCGGGTTCTGCCTTTGGAATTGTCGGCGTTGCAAGGCTACGCAGGGCAGGGCTCGGCGCAGCGGGCCGCTGGTGGGCACGCGCTGCAGGGCCAATCAGCCGTTCGATTTCCTCGAGCGGATCGGGCAGCGGTTGAGCCTTGTGATGGGGCGGCGGCACGAACATTTCGTGGCTGAGATCGAACTGAGCCAGCTTCACATCCGGCACTACCGGCTCGGCAGCCTCGACATGCGCTTCGGTTTTACCGGCAGGCGTGGAGCCAAGGCCGAAAACGGGAGGAATGCCGAAGGAATCAACTTCACTCGGAAAATTCTCGCGCGGAACTTCGTCTGTCACGTCGAGCTCGACCAGTGGCTCTTCAAACGTCGGTTCCGCGATGGCTTCAGGCTCTTCCGGAACGGAGAGCTCGGCAGCGATAAGATCGGCGAGGCTATCCTGATCGAGCGCCGGCATCGGCTCGGCGATAGCGGGCGCACTATCGGTCTCAGCCTCTGGCGTATGGGCCTCGGCTGGTTCCGGACGTGTCACGACAGGTTCAACAAAGGCGGATGCCTGCGGAATCACAGGAACGAGCGGTTCATTGCGAACGGGCTCGGCCTGGCGGGGCTCAAAAGAGAAAGCTGGAGGCTCTTTGCGCTCAAGCGTTCCCGCAGGAGCGACCGGGCGCTGGGAGCGATCGTCCTGCATTGCCCGTGGCTCGGGCGTCGGCGCATTCGGGCCGGGAATGCGGATGCCGCGATTATCGGCCTGCGTCTCAACCGAAAGCGCTGGCTTGACCGGAGCTTCGGCACCAGGGATGCGAATGGGCTTGGCCGGAGGCGCAACTGGCTTGTCCGACTGTGCATCCTCGGCCATCAACCGAGCCAGCTCAGCGATCAGGTCGTCCGCGCTATCTGTCTGTCCTGCCATGAGTTTCGGCTTCGCTGTCGTCATTTGCCAGCGTCCCTAATAGCTGCAAATCCTTCTGTTGAGGATTTGCGGCGAGTTTCCACACCAATGCGCCCGAATTATGAAAGTTCTTCGGGGGCTGAGACGCCTAGAATTCCTAGGCCATTGCGCACAACCTGGCGTACGGCATCCACAAGTGCGAGTCGAGCCAATGTCAGCTTTGGATCGGCTGAGTTAACAAACCGCAAAGATGGGTCATCATTGCCCTTGGCCCAGAAGCCGTGGAAGGCCGCGGCGAGGTCATGGACATAGAACGCAATGCGGTGCGGTTCATGGGCAACAGCAGCAGCGGCAACAGTCCTCGGCCATGCAGCGAGAAGACGGATCAATTCGAGGTCAGCCGCCGAGGTCAGGACGTCGACGTCGGCAGAAGCGAGCGCTTCGGCATCGGTCTTAAGATCCGGCATCTCGCTCTGAATCTTCCGGAAAATCGAGCACGCGCGTGCATGCGCATACTGCACGTAGAAGACGGGATTGTCGCGCGTCTGTTCTTTGACGAGAGCAAAGTCGAAATCCATCGATGCGTCGTTGCGACGGAAAAGCAGCATGAAGCGCGTCGCATCGGCCCCGACTTCATCGACGACGTCTGCAAGGGTGACGAGGTCGCCCGAGCGCTTCGACATCTTGAACGGCTCGCCGTTCTTGAGGAGGCGGACGAGTTGGCAAATGCGCACGTCGATATCGGCTTCGCCATGGGATACGGCCTTCACCGCAGCCGAAAGACGCTTGACATAGCCCGAATGGTCGGCACCGAGCACATTCACCATGTGCTTGAAGCCACGGAGATATTTATTGCGATGATAAGCGATATCGGCGGCAAAGTAGGTGAAGCTGCCGTCTGATTTAATCAGGGCGCGATCGGTGTCGTCGCCATAATCCTTGGCCCGGAACAGAGTTTGCTCGCGATCTTCCCACTCTTCCGGCGCCTTGCCCTTCGGCGGGTCGAGCCGACCTTGATAGACCATTCCCTGTTCGCGCAGCCATTCGAGCGTGGTGTCGATATCGCCGCCTTGGCCGTGAAGCGTGCGTTCAGAGAAGAAAACGTCGTGATGGATGTTGAGCTGAGCCAGATCGGCCTTGATCAAATCCATCATCGCGGCCAGCGCTGCCTCGCGCGCGATCAGGACGGCTTCCTGCTCCGGCTTTTCGAGCAGCGAATTGCCGTATTCTGTAGCCAGAGCCTTGCCGACCGGAATGAGATAATCGCCCGGATAGAATCCGGATGGAATCTCGATGGTTTCACCCAGAGCTTCGCGATAGCGCAGCAGTGCGGATTGACCGAGAATGATTGTCTGGCCGCCCGTGTCGTTGATGTAATATTCGCGCGTTACGTCATAGCCAGAATAAGCCATGAGCGAGGCCAGCGCGTCACCAAAGACGGCGCCACGCGTGTGGCCCACATGCATGGGGCCCGTCGGGTTGGCCGAGACATACTCGACATTGACACGTTCGCCCTTGCCGAGATCGGTGCGACCATAGTTTTCGCGTTCAGCGCCGATCGACTTTAGCACCTTGTGCAGGATCGGCGTTGCGAGACGGAAATTGATGAAGCCAGGACCAGCGACCTCTACCGAGGTTACGTCCGCATCAGACTTGAAACGCTCGACAAGCGCAGCAGCCACTTCGCGTGGATTCTTCCCAAGCGGCTTGGCAACAACCATGGCGGCATTGGTCGAAAGATCGCCATGGGCTGGGTCTCGCGGGGGCTCCACCACAACGCGCGACAGCAGATCGGTCCCGAGCTCGGGATGATCGGCAAGCAGGGCCTCAGTGACCCGGGTGGTGAAGAGTGCAAAGATATCCATGACAAACCCGCTGGAAATGCTGCGTGGCGGTTAGCGGAATTCCGGACGAGCGTCAAACAAGCGCTGGTACTCGTCAAGAGCATAGGGGTCGGTCATCCCGGCTATAAAGTCGGCGACGATCCGCGCGCGGTCGGTTGTGGAACTGGCCGAAGCTGACGCGATACCCCATCTGCCGGGCATGACGTCACTTTCCATATAGGCCGCAAACAGGCGCTCGACCACGCTTTCACTCTCGCGAACCGGGCGCATGACGGCTTCGTCGCGATAGACGCGGTTAAAGAGAACCTCTTTCAGTCCACGCTCTGCGGCCGCAGTCTCCTCAGAAAACGTAACGAGAGTTTTACCGGCCATGCGCACATCCTCGGCCGATTCCACGCCTGCCGACTCGAGGTTGAGCGCACTTTGGCGGATCACGTCTTCGATGGCGCGGGTGATCATCCTGCGCTGAACCTCGTGCGTCTGGCGCTTGGGGCCGACCTTTGGATAGAGGCTTTCCACCTCTAAAACGATCGGACCGGCCATCGGGGCGTCTTCGAAATCAGTCAGTTTGACGAGACCAGCGCGCAACGCGTCGTCAATGTCATGGGCATTGTAAGCGATATCATCCGAAATGGCCGCGACCTGCGCTTCGAGCGAGGCATGGCTCGACAGGCGAAGGTCCGCAATAGCGGGGATGTCATTGACGCCGGCGGGCAAGCCCTCTGCGATGTATCGACCGACTGGTTGGCCGGCGGCATCTACCATCGGTCCATTGTGCTTGAGGATGCCCTCTAGCGTTTCCCAGGTGAGATTAAGACCATCGTGCTCGGCATAGCGATTTTCGAGCTGCGTCACGACGCGGAGCGCCTGGACGTTGTGGTCGAATCCGCCATAGGGCGCCATGGCCCGATGCAGGGCACGTTCCCCCGCGTGACCGAACGGGGTATGGCCGAGGTCGTGGCTGAGCGCGAGCGCTTCGGCCAAATCTTCGTTGAGCCGGAGGGCGCGGGCGATGGAGCGGGCGATTTGGCTGACTTCGAGCGTATGAGTCAGCCGGTTGCGAAAGTGACGGCCTTCGTGATGGAGAAAGACCTGCGTCTTGTGCTGCAGTCGACGGAAGGCCGTCGAATGGATGATGCGGTCGCGATCGCGCTGGAATTCGGAGCGTGTGGGGCTGGGCCCGGCGCCATAAAGGCGACCAAGCGAGTCTTCCGGATTGCTGGCATATGGAGCTGTTTCGCTCATCTTTTCGTTCTGCTCTTTGCATCGGCGCATGCTGCGCCTATCTTGTGCGTTGCGTTATGACATTACGATCGTATCGGAAACTTCCATGACTGCCGTTGCCACCGCCCAAACTGCCTCCGTGACATTGTCTGATCGCGCTGCCAAGCGCGTTTCGCGAATTCTGTCCAAGGAGCCCGCCGGAACCGTTTTGCGCGTCTCCGTCGCCGGTGGCGGCTGCTCAGGCTTTCAGTACGAATATAATCTCGTGCAGGAAACGGCCGGCGATGACGATCTGGTCCTCAGCAAGGGCGACGCAACCGTGCTGATCGATTCCATGAGCCTTGAATTCATGGGCGGCTCGGAGATCGACTTCGTCGACGATCTCGTCGGCCAGTCGTTCCAGATCAAGAACCCCAATGCCGTCGCATCCTGCGGCTGCGGAACCAGCTTTGCCGTTTGACGCGGCCGTCGCCTCGTTTATCCTTATCCCTCCGAAACATAAGAAGACGGAAGAGGGTAGGGCGGAATGGACAGGGCAGAAGTCGATAGGGTGATCGATGAAGCGGTGACCGGCAAGAAGCTGGTCGGCACCGTGGTTATGGCGGCGATCAATGGGGAGATCGTCTATTCTCGCGCCGCTGGTCTCGCAGACCGCGAAGAATCAGAGCCGATGCGCGAAGACACGATCTTTCGTGCAGCCTCGCTGACCAAACCGCTCGTCGCCGCAACGATTCTCGCCATGGCTGATCGAGGCCTGCTCAAGGTTACCGACCCGGTTTCGGACTATCTTCCTTATTTCACGCCGGCGCTGCCGGACGGCTCACGGCCTGTTATCACGCTCAAGCATCTGCTGACGCACACTGCCGGGCTCACATACGACTATTCCAAGGACCCGCGGATCAGCCCGGGCCTGACGGATACGACGACAAGCCTTGATGGGGTGCTCCGCCTGATCGCCGAGCAACCGCTGAATTACGCGCCTGGAACGTCCTGGCTCTACTCAATGGCGATCGACGTTCTAGGCGGGGTTGCTGCAGCGGTGCATGGCACTGACCTCGCGACGGCAGTTGCGCATTACGTCACCAGTCCGCTCGGCATGAAGGATACAGTGTTCCATCTCGATAGCGATGAGCGTCTCGCCGTGCCTTATACCGATGGCGAGACCGAGCCGGTCCGGATGACTGATCCACACGCTGCCAAGAACCCATGGAATGCTGTCACGACTTTTTCGCCCAAGCGGATTTTCAACGCGCAGGCCTTCCAGTCGGGCGGTGGCGGCATGGCGACGACCGCGCCGGATTACATGCGCTTCCTGATGGCCGTGACGCAGGGCGGTGCGCCGATCCTTGAGGCCCAGACAGCCCGGGCGGCGCTGCAAGATCAGATGGGCTACGAGCGTGACCCCGGCCAGGCATTCAGCTTCTTTGGCAGCTATACCGTCGATCCGGCGCGCGCCATTTTGCCTTGGACCGCGGGCACCAACAACTGGGGCGGCATCTATGGCCATGTGTGGTCGATAGAGCCGAGCCGCAAAATATGTTCGGTGTCGCTGACCAATACGGCATTCTATGGCGGCGAGCTTGAGTATCCGCTGCGGCTGCGCCAAGCTATCCACGCCTGAGACCCGAGCGGAAAGACTGCCACGATGCGTATCGCCACATGGAATATCAATGGCATCAAAGCCCGCCTCGAGCTGCTGCTGAAGTGGCTCGATGAGGAAAAGCCCGATATCGTCGGTCTGCAGGAAATCAAGACCGTCGACGAGGGCTTTCCCACGGCTGAAATCGAGGCATTGGGCTACAATGTTGTGACCCATGGTCAGAAAAGCTGGAACGGGGTGGCGTTGCTCTCGAAACTGCCGTTCGATGAGGTTATGCGCGGTCTGCCCGGTGACGACGCCGATGAACAATCGCGCCTGATCGAGGCAGTCTTTTCTGTCGAAGGCGGCGTTGTGCGCGTCTGCAATATCTATCTGCCCAACGGAAATCCGGTCGATACCGAGAAATTTCCCTACAAGCTGCGGTGGATGGATCGGCTCAATGCCTATGTCGCTGATCGCCTGACGCTGGAAGAGCCGTTCGTGCTGATGGGGGATTTCAACCTGATCCCGGCGCCGATCGACGCGCATGACCCAGAGGCCTGGTGGGGCGATGCGCTCTACCGGCCTGAAAGCCTCGAACGATTCCGCGTGCTAAAGAACATGGGCATGACTGACGCCCTGCGAGCCCTAACATCGGAGCAGACATTCACGTTCTGGGATTTTCAGGCTGGCGCTTGGCGCCGCAATGCCGGCATCCGCATCGATCACCTGATGCTCTCGCCTCAAGCAACCGATCGACTCGACGGCATCACGGTCCACAAGGACGTGCGTGGCTGGGACAAGCCGAGCGATCACGTGCCTGTGGAAGGCCAGTTCAGCTTCTGATTCTGCCGGTATCGCCGTCTTGACGCCCTGCGGGCTCGGGGACATGGATTGAGCATGATCGTCGCGCGGCAGATATCGCCATGAGTGAACTAGAGGCCCACTGGCTCGAAACCGAGCCGGCAGACGCCGAGGTTCTGCATGTCGATGTGCGAGGCTATGAGGGCCCGCTCGATCTGCTGCTCGACTTGGCGCGGCGGCAGAAGGTTGATCTCGCCTCGATCTCGATCCTGTCGCTCGCCGAGCAATATCTGGACTTCATCGAGACGGCGCGGGAAGGGCGGCTAGAAGTGGCTGCCGACTACCTCGTCATGGCGGCCTGGCTTGCTTATCTCAAAAGCCGGCTCATGGTGCCGCAGGCGCCGGACGATGACGAGCCCTCCGGCGAAATGCTTGCGGCCATGCTGCAATTCCGGCTCAAGCGCCTTGAGGCAATGCGGCTGGCTGCAAGTCGCCTTCTCGGGAGAGCGTGTCTTGGGCGCGAAGTTTTTGCGCGCGGCGCTGGGGAACCTCTGGTGGTAACGCGCAAAGCGAAGTGGGAGGCAAGTTACTACGAGCTTCTCAAGGCCTATTCGGCACAGCGCGAACGGGGATCCATCACCGACTATAAGCCCATCATCAGAACCGTCTGGTCGCTTCAGGATGCGCGAGACATTTTGCAGCGGCTGATCGGCGACAGCGCCGAATGGATCGCCATGGATCATTATCTCGCGGAATATCTCGCCATCCCAAAAGACCGCACCACGATCCGGGCCTCCACATTTGCCTCGAGTCTGGAGCTGGTACGCCAAGGCCAAATCGAAATCCGACAGCATGAGACTTTCGGCCCGATCCTCTTGCGCAGGCGGCAGGTGTAGCAGTGATGCACGATGACGGACCGCCGATGAGCGTTCGGGAGCGGCTATTGAGAATCGTCGAGGCAGTTCTGTTCGCTTCGCCTGAGCCGCTCTCGCTCGCCGAAATTCTGCCCTATGTCGGCGAGGGTGCAGACCTGCCTTCTCTGATCGAGGAATTGCGAAACCAATATGCCCCACGTGGCATCAACCTCGTGCGGCGCGGCGACAAATGGGCGTTTCGCACTGCTGATGACCTCGGCTTTCTTTTGCGGCGCGAGGAGGAAGAAACCCGTCCGCTTTCCCGCGCTGCTCTCGAAACCTTGGCGATCATCGCTTATCACCAGCCAACCACGCGCGCTGAGATCGAGGAAGTGCGCGGGGTTGCGGTGGGCAAGGGTACGCTAGACCTTTTGATGGAAGCAGGCTGGGTGCGGATGCGCGGGCGCCGCCGCACGCCGGGGCGCCCTGTGACCTATGGCACGACCGACGGGTTTCTCGACTACTTCAGCCTTGAAAGCCTCACTGATCTTCCCGGGCTCGACGAACTCAAGGGGGCAGGGCTCCTGTCATCGCGACTTCCTGCCTCGTTGCAGATCCCTTTGCCGTTCGATGGCGACTTGCGAGAAGACGAGGATCCGCTTGATCCGGATGATGCCGGTGTGGACGCGGAATAGTACTGGCGTTTTCGTGAGGTGCAAAAACCAACACGTTCTTGTGTTTGCCCGCGATTGAACCTATTTCTGGCGCTATGTATCGCGTGTTACGCGTTCTAGAAGTCTAGGGAGATCAACATGCACGCGCCTTCCATTTGGGGCATCCTCGTCGTCGCCGTCGTCGTGGTTCTTTTGTTCGGCCGCGGGAAGATCTCCGGCATGATGGGCGAAGTCGCATCCGGCATCAAAGCCTTCCAGAAGGGCATGAAGGATGACGATGACAAGCCGGTTGACCGGGTCACCACCACTGCCGACCTGAACGCCCGCGAAGCCGAGCGCAAGGACGTCTGATCCTTCTCGGCCCGACTAGCGACCCTGCGTCGCGCCCGGAGACTATTCTATGCTCGGTCTAGGCTGGACAGAGATGCTTGTGATCGGCGTCGTTGCGCTGATCGTCATCGGTCCAAAAGATTTGCCCGTCGTTATGGGGCGCCTCGGAAAATTCATGGGGCAGATCCGCCGCATGGGCAACGAGTTCCAACGTGAAATCAATCGGACCACCGGGCTCGATGAGGTGCGCAATCTGCGTAACTCGATCACTTCGCCGCTGAAGAAAACCGCCGAAGAAATTCGGCGCGATTTCAACACGATGACGCCGACCGGCCAAAAGCCGAGCGGCATAATCAAGCCGGCCGATCCAAAAGTCGAAAGCGTCGTCGATGAACTTCGTGCCGCAGCCGGCATGCCCGTTGAAGCGAAGTCGAATGATGAACTCGCCGCAGACTATGGTTTCAAGCCGAGTGAAACGTCGACTGGTCCGGTCAAGGCCGCTCAAGTGAGCCCACCCAAGCCGCTGTCTCCGGTGCCAACGGCACCGGTGGTTATGAGCGATCTTGCGCCTATTGAGACGGTCGTTGCTCCCAAGCCAAAGACTGTGCGGGCGGCCCCGGCAAAGAAGCCTGCTCCCAAGAAGGCCGTCGCAGCGAAAACTTCGGAAGTCGAAGTGCTCGCCAATACGCCCCCTGCGGTGGGTGCAGAGCTCGCGCCTGTCGAAGTGCCTAAGAAGCCGCGCAAGCCTCGCGTGAAAGCTGCCGTGACCGTTGCGGAAGCTGAGCCGATCGCCCCGGTTAAAAAGCCGCGCGCTCCCCGGAAGAAGCCGGAAACTCCGGAAGAAACGAAGTAGTTAAATGGCCGACGTGAAGCAGCCGCAGCTCAAAAATCAGAACAAGCCAGAGATCGAAGACGAGCTCGCCGGCAGCGAAGCGCCGCTTCTTGAGCATCTGATCGAGCTGCGAAAGCGTCTGATCAACTGCGCGATTGCCATCGTCGTTTTGATGGTCGGGTGCTTTCTGGTCTCGAAGAATATCTTCGATATTCTGCTCGGGCCCTATCGCGGGGTTTATGCCAACGACCCCACGCACAAGATCGAGCTGATCTATACTGCCCCCCAGGAGCTTTTCTTCACCGAAGTGAACCTCGCCTTTTTCGGTGCGATCTTCCTTGGTTTCCCGTTCATGGCCTCGCAAATTTATATGTTTGTGGCGCCCGGGCTCTATAAGCATGAGCGCAAGGCGCTGGTGCCCTATCTGATCGCGACGCCCGTGTTTTTCATCCTGGGCGCTGCGATGGTCTACTTCACCGTTCTGCCTATGGCCCTCCATTTCTTTGCCAGCATGCAGACCGAAGAAATCACGCTGGTGCCGCGCGTCTCCGAATATCTCGGCTTCGCCATGACGCTGATTCTGGCGTTTGGCGTCTGCTTCCAGCTTCCGGTCGTCTTGACGTTGCTGGCGCAGATTGATCTCGTCAATGTCGACATGCTCAAGAAGGGGCGGCGTTACGCCATCGTCGGCATCTTGATCGTTGCAGCGCTGATTACGCCGCCGGATCCGATTTCCCAGATCGGGCTTGCCCTGCCGATGTACGGGCTTTACGAACTGGCAATCCTGTCCGTTCGCATGGTCCAGAAGCGTCGTGAAGCGGCCCTGGCGGCACAGGAAGCCGAGCTTTCCAGCTCATCTACCGAATAAGCGCATCGCGTTATCCCGCGGTGCAGCACGTTCTGTCCCGCGGCACTGGCAGGCACGCCCGGGACGGATTGATCCAGGCCTGCAGCAACCAGAGGCGGGCTGGGCCCGTGGTGACCGATGTTCGATATCAAGTGGATTAGAGCCAACGCCGAAACTTTCGACGCTGCCGTTTCCCGGCGCAAGAATGTTTCCGTGCGCTCTTCCGATCTTCTTGCGATCGACGACCGTCGGCGCGAGATCATCGGTCGCCTCAACGAAGCACAGGAAAAGCGCAATACGCTGTCCAAACAGATCGGCCAGGCCAAGGCCCAAAAGGATGAGGCCAAAGCTCAGGAGCTGATGGCCGAAGTCGCGCGCCTCAAGGAGTTCATCCCGACGGGTGAAGCAGAAGAGCGCGCGGTTGAAGCCGAACTGCGCTCGGCCATGGCCGTCATTCCAAACATGATGCTCGACGAAGTGCCGACCGGCGAAGACGAGAGCGGCAATGTTGAGTACTTTGGTCCTAACGGCTCGGCCGAAACGGCTGCTCGTGTTCGTCCGGCCAAGCCCAGCTTTTCGTTTGCACCCAAGGAGCATTACGAAATCGGCGTCGCCACCAAGGACATGGATTTCGAAACCGCCGCCAAGCTATCCGGCAGCCGCTTCGTCATCTTGAAGGGCCAAGTCGCGCGGCTGGAACGTGCCATCGGACAATTCATGCTCGATCTTCACACCACGGAGCACGGCTATCTCGAAGTGCAGCCGCCGCTGCTCGTGCGCGATGAGGCGTTGTTTGGCACCAACCAATTGCCGAAATTCGAGGAAGACCTGTTTTTCACGCCACATGGCGACAGCCGTCTCGCGCTGATCCCGACGGCCGAAGTGCCGCTGACCAATATGGTCCGCGAGTCGATTCTGTCTGAAGAAGAACTGCCGCTGCGCTTTTCGGCGCTGACGCCTTGTTTCCGGTCCGAGGCTGGCTCTGCTGGCCGCGATACGCGCGGTATGCTTCGCCAACATCAGTTCGATAAGGTGGAGATGGTGTCGGTGACGACGCCCGAAGCCTCGATCGAAGAACACGAGCGCATGCTCGCCTGCGCCGAGGCGGTGCTGCAACGACTTGGTCTCCACTACCGGGTTATGACCCTTTGCACCGGTGACGTAGGCTTCGGCGCGCAAAAGACCTATGACATCGAGGTCTGGCTGCCTGGGCAGGATACCTATCGCGAGATTTCGTCTGTTTCCGTCTGCGGCGATTTCCAGGCACGTCGCATGGAAGCGCGTTATCGCCCTTCCGGCGAAAAGCAGGCGCCAAGGTATGTGCACACGCTCAATGGCTCCGGAACGGCCGTCGGCCGCTGCCTCATCGCGGTGCTCGAAAACTATCAGCAGGAAGACGGCTCCGTGCTGATTCCCGAAGCGTTGCAGCCCTATATGGGCGGGCTCACCTCCATCGGAGGCAAGTAAGCCATGCGCATCCTCATCACCAATGACGATGGTGTGGATGCGCCCGGCATCGCCATCATGGCCGAGATCGCGGCAGCTTTGTCCGACGACGTCTGGATCGTGGCGCCCGACGGCAATCAGTCGGGCGCAGGCCACAGGTTCACCTTGGGCCGCGAACTGGCCCTCGAGCAACTAGGGTCCAAAAGATTTGCAGTTGTCGGCGGCTCTCCGGCCGACTGCGTCGTCGCTGGGATGACGCATCTGCTCGGCGATCGGCCTGCAGATCTCGTTCTCTCGGGCGTGAATGCCGGCCAAAACCTCGGCGATATCGTCAACTGTTCTGGCACTGCGGCCGGCGCGCGTGAGGGTGCGCTGCAAGGTGCCATCGGTATCGCGATGAGTCAGGCGATCGACTACGAGAAGAGCCATACGATCGATTGGTCGAACGCGACCCGATTTGGCGCCGCAACTGTGGAAGCGATCCTGCGCTCCAAGGGCGATGAAGACGTCTTTTACAACGTCAATTTTCCCGCCTGTGAGCCGGGTGAAGTCAATGGAATCGCTGCGGTGCCGCATCAGCGCTTTTCTCGATCGGCTTTCCGGTATCACCCAAGCGATAGTCACAGCGCGTTCTATGTCTCGATTCCCGAAACCCCACAGCCACTCGATCCCGGCGCGGATTTCGAGGTTCTCAGACGGCAGAACACCATTACCGTGACGCCATTTGCCCTGCAGCAAAGCGAGGCCAATGCCCTAGCGCGCCTTGCGGAATTGCGCTTATCCCCAGATCGGCAATCTTAACCTTACCTATTCGACAATTTAGCCATGTCGAATTCACTCAATTCGCATCGACTTTAAATTCGTCTTTACCTTACCGGCCTAGTCTCGATTCCAGTGTTAAGTACCTGCGTGCGAGTTAGCCGATGCGTAAAAACCTGTTAGCCAGGGTGCCTAAAGGTACAGTAGCCGTCGCTGGTTTGATTGTTGCTGCAGTCGGTTTGTCCGGTTGCTCCAGCCTCGGTGCTAGAACTTTTGGTGACCCGACAACTACCGGCTCGGTCGCGCAGTCGCCGGCGCCGCAATCAATAAATCAGCAGATGCCGTCGTCGCTCGGTCCGCAAGGGTCGATGCAGGTCGCTGATGCCCGTTTCCTGCCACCAGCGCCGATTGGCTCCTCGTTCGGAGCGCCCAGTCAGCCTATTTCGCCCGTTCAGTCGGGCTTCATGCAGCCGGCCGGCGCGACGTCGCCGATCGGAATGGGGGCGGGTTCGCCCTCGGTTCAATCCCAGGATCTTCCTGTACTGAGTCAATCCGCTTCCATGGGAACCTCGCAAGCCATGCCCGCCATGCAGTCCTTGCCCACCGCGCCGGCAATGCCGCCCGCCGTGGCTCTCAATTCCGCTCCTTCCGGTGTCGCTCTTGGCGCGCCTCCATCCAATCTGGCTCTGCCGACCAATAGCAATGTGCCCGTCGCCGCTGCGCAGGGTGCACAGGCTGGGACGTTCACCCACACCATTGCCGGTGGCGAGTCGCTCTACACCATCGCCCGCCGCTACGAGGTCACGACCCAGTCACTCGTGCAGGCCAATGGTCTTTCCTCGCCCGACAAGATCGTCGTTGGCCAGGCGCTGATCATCCCGGGCCGTCCGGACCTCGTCCGCACGCCCACTGCGGCTCCGGCCGCGCAGCCGGTCACCCAGGTTGCAAGCGTCGGCGGCAATCTCGGCGCGCCGCCGGCCCCACTTGGTAGCCGCCCACAGGCAATGCCTCAGGCCGTGCCGCAGCAAGCTGCCGTCGCTCCCGCCGCCACGCCGGCACCGGTTGCTCAGCCAACCGCTGCTCCAGCGCCGACCCAGGTTGCCAACGTTCCGGCCGCCGAACCTGTCGCTTCGGGTAATGACAAGTTCCGTTGGCCAGTCAGCGGCCGCGTCATCACCGATTTCGCCGCATCGCGCGGCACCGGTATCAATATCGACGTGCCGGAAGGCTCTTCGGTCAAGGCCGCCGAAAACGGTACAGTCATCTATGTCGGCTCGGGCGTCGAAGGTTACGGCAACCTGATCCTGATCCGCCATCCCAATGGTTACGTCTCCGCCTATGCCCATCTCGATGGCATGTCGGTCGCCAAGGGTGCTGCGGTTTCCCGCGGCGACGCGATCGGTACGGTCGGCATGACGGGCTCGGTGTCCAAGCCCCAGCTGCACTTCGAACTGCGCAAGGGTGCGACCCCGGTCGATCCAATGCCGCTGCTCGCCAGCTAAGCGACATACGTTCAAATTCGAGAGGCCGGAGCCAATGCTCCGGCCTTTTTGTTTGTGATTAGGCCGTCTTGCCCATCTCACCCGCGAGCGTGCGGATCAGCTGAATGGCCACACGGCCGGATCGTGCGCCTCGAGTTGCGGCCCATTCGATGGCGCGGGCGCGCAGTGTTTCTTCGTCGAGGCCCAGATCATAATGGGTCGCATAGCCGCGGACCATGGCGAGATAGGTGTCCTGATCGCAATTGTGGAAGCCGAGCCACAGGCCGAAGCGGTCCGAAAGAGAGACCTTTTCTTCGACAGCTTCGCCGGGATTGATTGCCGTAGAGCGCTCGTTCTCGATCATGTCGCGCGGCATCAAATGGCGGCGGTTCGAGGTGGCATAGAAAAGGACATTGTCTGGCCGTCCCTCAAGCCCACCATCAAGAATGGTCTTCAGCGATTTGTAGCTGGTCTCGCCACTGTCAAAGCTGAGATCATCGCAAAATACGATGAACCGGGCAGGGGCGCCGGCAATGGTCCGCATCAGTTGCGGCAGGGTCTCGAGATCCTCTCGCGCAATTTCAATGAGGACCAGACGCTCAAAGTCCTCACGCGACGTGATGTCGCCGTGGATGGCCTTGACCAGCGAGCTCTTGCCCATCCCCCGCGCGCCCCAAAGTAGCGCGTTGTTTGCGCCATGGCCGCGGGCGAACTGTTCGGTATTGGTCAAAAGCAGATCGCGCACATGGTCGATGCCGCGGAGCATCGACAGCGGGACGCGGCTGACGCGCGGCACAGGGAGCAGCGTTCCCGCTTCTCCCTGCCAGTGAAAGGCGTCGGCGATGTCGAGATCGAGGCAGGAAGTGCTCGACGTTTCTGGGGCTAGCGCAACGGCAATGGCTTCGAGAGCAGTGGCGATACGGCCAAGATAGTCTTTGGTTTTCACCAGTCTATTCCTTCAAAAGACGCGCGGCATTGTGTTCCGTGAATAGCTTTGCAATCACAGGGGCCCAAATGTATAGTCCGCGCGATTTTGGCCGGGGTGCAAGTGCACAAGACCCCATACGCGTCCAGTCTTTTCAAGCGAGACTGTGTGGCGCCCTTCTCCCCACACAAGAAGAATCGTAAGGAGTTCGCCTGATGTTTGTAACGCCCGCTTTTGCGCAGGATGCAGCTGCACCCGCCACGGGAGGTTTCCAGGACATTCTGATCCAGCTTATGCCGATCGTGCTGCTGGTCATCATTTTCTGGCTGCTGATCTTCCGCCCGCAGCAGAAGCGGTTGAAAGCACAGCAGGCTATGCTCTCGGCTATCCGTCGCGGCGACACGGTCGTCACCACCGGCGGCATCGTCGGCAAGGTGACCAAGGCCGTTGACGGCGAAGATCTGGAAGTCGAAATCTCCCAGGGCGTTAAGGTCAAGCTCGTGCGCGGCATGATTGCCGACGTGCGCTCCAAGGCCGAGCCGGTGAACGACAACAAGCCGGCCTAAGCCGGAAACCAATTGGCCGGAGCCCGCGCGGCTCCGGCTTTCTGACTCTTTGAAGCCGCATGTTTTCGTCCCGAACCCGATATCTGCTTCGGGAAACATGCTCTAGGACGCCGTTTCATGAACCAGTCGCCGTTCCGCGTTGCCATCATTCTGATCGTCGCGATTGCGGGCATTCTGTTTGCCGCTCCCAATTTTCTGCCTAAAGATGTGCAGGATTCCTTGCCGGGGTGGCTGCCCAAGCCTGGGCTGGTTCTAGGTCTCGATCTACAGGGCGGTTCGCACCTGCTGCTCGGCGTCGACGAAAATAGCATCGTTTCCCAGCGCCTTTCCGACGTGCGCCGCGACGCACGAAACGTGCTCGCCAATCAAAATGGTATCGGCAACATCATCACGACCGATGATGCCAAGCGCGCCATCTATATCGAGCTGACCGATCCTGCTCAAAAAGAGCAGGCGATGACGGCGCTTCAGGGCATTCAGAACACGGTCAATAACTCGCTGTTCTCGACCGGCGTCGGCGTCAACGAACTCGCATTCAGCGACATGCCCGACGGGCGTATCCAGATTGCTCTGACGCCTGAAGGCATTACCCAGCGCATGAGCTCGCTGGTGTCGCAGTCTGTCGAAGTCATCCGCAATCGTATCGACGAGCTTGGCACGACCGAACCGACGATCCAGCGCCAGGGCGACACCCGCGTTCTCGTCCAGGTTCCGGGCTTCGGCGACTCGACGCGCCTCAAGAACATCGTTTCGCAGACCGCGCGCCTGACCTTCCACATGGTCTATCCCGGCCTGACCGCCGATCAAGCCGAGGCGCAGGGCCTTCCGGCTGGCACCATGATCCTGCCGAGCCAGGACGGTACCCGCGAACTGCTCTACGAAGACGTTGCGCTCGGCGGTGAGTCGCTCGTTGATGCGCAGCCATCCTATGATTCTCAGCGCGGTATTCCGGTCGTCAGCTTCAAGTTCGACACGCGCGGCGCCATCACCTTTGGCGAAATCACCTCCGCCAATGTCGGCAAGCGCTTTGCCATCGTCCTCGACAACACCGTCATCACCGCGCCTGTGATCCAGCAGCCGATTACGGGCGGCACGGGCCAAATCAGCGGTAACTTCACGACGGCCTCAGCCAACGATCTCGCGGTTCTGCTGCGCGCCGGTGCGTTGCCGGCCAGCCTCAACGTCATTGAAGAACGCACGGTGGACGCCAGCCTCGGCGCCGATTCGATCCGTGCCGGTGTGACTGCCGGTGTCGTCGCCTCCGTGCTGGTCGTAAGCTTCATGATCATCGCCTATGGCGTGTGGGGCGTCTTCGCAAACGTCTCCTTGATCCTCAATGTCATCCTGATCTTCGGCGCTCTGTCCGTCCTCGGCTCGACGCTAACACTGCCCGGTATTGCCGGTATCGTTCTGACGATCGGTATGGCTGTGGACGCCAACGTTCTCATCTACGAACGAATGCGCGAAGAACAGCGGGCAGGGCGCACGCCATTACAGGCTATCAATGCCGGCTTCGAACGCGCCTGGGGCACGATCGTCGACTCGCATTTGACCCAGCTCGTGGCCGCCGTCGTCCTCTATTTCATGGGCTCCGGCCCGGTTCAGGGCTTTGCCGTGACGCTTGGTCTCGGCATTCTGACATCGCTCTTCACCTCCTATACGGTCACGTCCTACCAGGTGAACCTCTGGTACAAGCGCGTTCGTCCCAAGACCCTCAAAATCCAGCATTTCCGGTTCATTCCGGATGGCACCACCATCCCCTTCATGAAGATCTCGCGCTACGTCATCGCGCTCTCGATCATCATGTCCGTGGTCTCGATCGGGGCGGCCTATTTCAAGGGCTTCAATCTCGGCATCGACTTTGTCGGTGGTACGGCTATCGAACTGCAGCACACGGGCGGGCCGGCTGACGTAGGCCAAGTCCGCACCTTGCTCGATGGGCTCGAACTCGGCGAAATTCAGGTACAGGGCTTTGGTACGCCGGAAGACGTTCTGGTCCGCGTTCAGGCGCAGCAAGGCGGCGAGGGGGCCGACCAGATTGCCGTCCAGAAGGTCAAGGATGCGCTAGCGAGCGCAGACTATGTCGAGCGCCGCACAGAAGCAGTCAGCGGTACGGTTTCGGGCGAATTGGCTTGGACCGGTACGCTCGCCGTCATCATCGCGCTCGGATGTATTCTCCTCTACATCTGGTTCCGCTTCGAGTGGCAGTTCGCGCTCGCGGCCGTCACGACGACGTCGCACGACATCATCATGACTATCGGCCTCTTCTCGCTCACCGGGCTGGAGTTCAATCTCAGCTCGATTGCGGCAGTGCTGACGTTGGTGGGTCTATCGCTCAACGAGACCGTCGTTGTTTCCGACCGTATCCGTGAGAACCTCCGGAAACACCGCAAGATGCCGCTGCCTGAATTGATCGACTTGTCGATCAACCAAACCATCGTGCGTACCTCCTTGACCCAGTTCACCGTGCTGCTGGCCTTGGTGCCGCTGGTGCTGTTTGGCGGTGAAGTGCTCCGCAGCTTCACGATCGCAATGACCTTCGGCTCGCTCGTCGGCATGTATTCTTCGGTGATCATCAACGGCCCGATCCTCATCAATTTCGGCCTCAAGCAGAAGACCGAGGAAGAAGAGGCTGCGGCCAAGAAGGAAAAGGCGACGGATGGCGCATCCGTCTGATCCAAGCGCAGCCGGCGCGGGGCATTTCCCGCGCCAGGTCGGCATTGACGCCTATGGCAATGGCGGCTTCCGTTTTGCGGATATGTCCCATCGAGGGTCATTGCTGTGCCTGCCTACAGGCATGCATAGCTGGGCGGTCGAGACGCCTTCGCAATTGACCCTCGAAGCGCTGCAGCCCGTCCTTGCATTGGCCAGTCAGCTTGACGTCTTGCTCATCGGGCTCGGGTCCGACATCAGCTTCATCGCCCCTTCGATCCGCGACGCGTTTCGCGAGCATCGCGTGATCGTCGAGGCGATCCAAACCGGTGGCGCCGTACGAACCTACAACGTCCTGCTGGCCGAAGAGCGCGCGGTCGCAGGCGCCTTCATTGCCGTCGAGAACGCACGCTGATGGCTTCCGAGAGTTTTGCTCACGCTGCCAATGTGCTGCGCGAGACTGACCGTGATCGCTACATTTCGACTTTGGCTTTGCCGGCCCAACATCGCGACGGGGTTGTCGCTTTGCTGGCGTTCAACGCCGAAGTAGCGGGGATTCGCGAGCGCGTGAGCGGCCCGGCCCCGGGCGAAATTCGGCTCCAATGGTGGAACGATGCGTTGACCGGCGAAGGGCATGGTTCGGTGCGGCAGAACCCAGTGGCGGATGCGCTGCTCGATACGCTGGACCGATACGCCCTGCCGCCCGGGACGCTGCAGCGACTGATCGGCGCGCGGCGGTTTGACCTCTATGACGACCCGATGCCCGATCTCGAAACGTTCGAGGGCTATGCCGGAGAGACGGCGTCGACGCTGCTGCAGCTTAGCGCCATGATTCTGAATGAAGGGCTGCCAGTGGAGCCGGGCGATGCGGCCGGGCACCTCGGTGTGGCGCAGGCCATGGTTGGGCACCTTCGGGCTTTTGGCCATGTTTCGTCGCAAGGTCGAATCGTCTTGCCTTGGGCGGTACTCGAGGCCAACGGTGTTCGCGAGGGCGAGGTGTTCTCGGGCACTGAGAGCGACGGCCTGCACGAGGCGCTGAGTCAGATTGCCGAGCTGGCTTCAGGTCATCTCGAAAAGGCCCGGATCGCCATCGAGGCGGCGCCGGCCGCAATCAGGCCGGCCTTCGCGATCTATCCGATTGTCGCGTCGCAGCTCAAACAGTGGCACGGCCAAAAGCATGGGGCTTTCGCTGCAAGCAAGAACGAGCCTGATTGGCGCAAGATAGCGCGGGTCGCGTGGTGGACGCTGCGCAACCGGTAGTTGCGCAGCTTTCGTTTATTGCCAGACCTTTAGATCGTCGAGAGCGCGGCTGGTGATGGCACGGCGCTTGGCCATGGTCTTTTCCGGACCGCGCCAGCGCTTGACGCCTTCGGGCTTGGTGATCGTCACTTCCGGGAAGAGACCAAAATTGACGTTCATCGGCTGGAAGCTGCGCGCGCCGCTATAGCTTTCAGCTTCGATGTGACCGCCGGTGACGTGGCCGATCAGTGCGCCCAGCGCAGTCGTGACGGGTGGCAGCGTCAGCGTTTCGCCGCGGGCTTCGGCCGCAGTCAGGCGGCCAGTGATAAGACCGACAGCAGCGCTTTCGACATAGCCTTCGACGCCCGTGACTTGGCCGGCAAAGCGGATGCGCGGATCCGCCTTGAGGCGCATGTCTGGCCCCAAGACCTTGGGCGAATTGATGAATGTGTTGCGATGGAGGCCGCCGAGACGCGCGAATTGAGCGTTTTCGAGGCCCGGGATCATGCGGAAGACTTCGGCCTGAATGCCGTAGCGCATCTTGGTCTGGAAGCCGACCATGTTCCAGAGCGTGCCCAGCGCATTGTCCTGGCGAAGCTGGACAATGGCATAGGGTTTGACGGTCGGGTTACGTGGATTGGTCAGCCCAACCGGCTTCATCGGGCCGTGACGGAGCGTTTCGTCACCGCGCTCGGCCATGACTTCGATAGGCAGGCAGCCGTCGAAATAGGGGACCTTTTCCCAATCCTTGAATTCATGGAGTGGCGCGGTTTTGAGAGCCTCGACAAAGGCATAGTACTGGTCGCGGTCCATCGGCAGGTTGAGATAGTCTGCACCGGTGCCGCCGGGGCCGGCCTTGTCATAGCGCGATTGCTTCCAGGCGATGTTGTGGTCGATGCTGTCATAGTGGACGATCGGCGCGATGGCATCGAAGAAGGCCAAGGAGTCTTCGCCGGTCTTGGCGAGGATTGCTTCGGCCAATGCAGGCGAGGTGAGCGGGCCGCTGGCGATGATGACGTGACGCCAATCTTCCGGCGGCCAGCCGGCGACTTCCTCGCGCTGAATGGAAATTCGCGGATGATTTTCAATGGCTTGCGTGACTGCAGCTGAAAACGCATGGCGGTCAACGGCCAAGGCGCCACCAGCGGGCAGTTTGTGCTCGTCGGCCGCGCGCATGATCAGCGAATTGCAGCGCCGCATCTCTTCGTGGAGGAGTCCGACGGCGTTCTGCTCGTGGTCGTCGGAGCGGAAACTGTTGGAGCAGACGAGCTCGGCAAAGTCCGTGGTCGAATGGGCGTCGGTGGCTTTGACGCCGCGCATTTCGTGGACAATGACGGTGGCGCCGGCTTCCGCGGCCTGCCATGCGGCTTCAGAACCGGCGAGGCCGCCGCCGATGATGTGAATGGGTTCGTTTGACATGGCGAGCCAATAGCAAGCCCGCCATGTCGCGGCAATGGTTGAGTTACGCGGCGCGGCGTTCGTGGCGGCCTTCGTTGATTTCTTCGGCGATCTTTTCGCAGAAGGCGTCGAGGTCGCCCGGATTGCGGCTGGTGATCAGGCCCTGGTCGGTAACGACCTGGCTATCTTCCCAGAGGCCGCCGGCGTTGATGACGTCGGTCTTGATCGAATTGTAAGAGGTCACCTTGCGACCCTTCACGATGCCAGCTTCAACGAGCAGCCAAGGCGCGTGACAAACGGCAGCGACGACCTTTTTGTTGTCCCAAAAGGACTTGATGAAGGCGATGGCATCGGGTTCGACGCGCAGCAGGTCGGGATTGATCTGGCCGCCAGGAAGAACGATGGCGTCATAGTCGTCCTGCTTGGCGTCCTTGAGTGTCTTGTCGACGGGGACAGCATTGCCCCAATCCTTCTTGTCCCATCCCTTGATCTCGCCCGCTTCGAGCGAAATGACATGAACCGTAGCACCGGCCTCCCGCAGCTTGTGCAGAGGAACTTCCAGTTCCGACTGCTCGAAGCCATTGGTGGCGACGATGGCGATCATTTTACCGGATAGATTTTGCACGGGGATAACTCCTCTGTTGCCAGGTTGGGCTAGGGCAACGAAGGGGAGTGGAGCGAGTTCCGGCGCTGCTGATCACAAGGCGCCGAACACGAAAACACCCGCGTCTCAGAAAGATGCGGGTGTTCGGTTTATAGTGTGTAGGCAGTAAGACTTAGAGCGAATTTGCATGATCGCGAGCAACGCGATTGATATCGGTGCGCGAAATGCCCAGATCGTTGAGCTGACGATTGTCGAGAGCGCCGAGTTCACGAACGGTCTGCTGATAAGCGGCCCACTTCTTGAAGGTTTTACGAATGTCCATTTGAATTCTCCTGTCGTTTGCAAGGAGAGATATAGTCTAACGCAACCCGGGCGAGCAGATGGAGATTGCTCAGACAAGCCATGCATTCTGTGCAGGCCAAATGGGGTCGTCGTTAAGCCTCGGTTAAGGCGCACGGCAAAAGCATGGCCGCCGGTGGGCAAACCGGCGGCCATGCGGTCTTTTGGGGGAGGCGTGACTAGCGGTCAAAGAGCGACTTGGTCATCTTCGAGAAGTCTGGGCCCGAAAGGCCCAGTAAATCGGCATCTCTCGTCGAGGGAACGTCCATTTCCCGCAACGTCTGCTTGATGTCGACGAGGCGCTTTATGCGCCAAACGGCACGTACAAACATGGGTCTATTCCCATCCGGCTGGTGGCGGCAAATTGAGGATCGGCGCATTTTCTCTGCTTCGCCATCGGGTAAACAGCAGGCGCGGCATGCGTGGCGCGCATGCCAATTTAACCATTTTTCAGCATGACGCTTCGGCGACTGTCTAACTATCCGTCACCAAACGGGTATCTTCGGGTAACAACACGTTACCATCGAGCGCGTCCTAAGCCAGAATGCGACAAAGGAACGCTCGCTTGTGGCGAACGCCCCTTCTTGTGATCGCTTGCCCGGCCTATTCGGCGGCGCGGGTCGCATATTGCGGACGGCGGTCCATGACTTCCTTGAGGAAGTGACCGGTATGCGAACGCGTGTTCGTGGCCACCTCTTCTGGCGTGCCGATGGCAACAACCTCGCCGCCGCCGTCGCCGCCCTCGGGACCCATATCGATGATCCAATCGGCCGTCTTGATGACTTCGAGATTGTGCTCGATGACGATCACAGTATTGCCGCCATCGACCAGCTCGTGGAGAACTTCGAGAAGTTTGGCCACGTCGTGGAAATGGAGGCCGGTGGTCGGCTCATCGAGCATATAGAGCGTACGGCCGGTGGCGCGCTTGGACAGCTCCTTGGAGAGTTTTACGCGCTGTGCTTCGCCGCCCGAGAGGGTCGTGGCCGGCTGGCCGACCTTGACGTAGCCCAGTCCGACGCGCTGCAGGGTGGCGAACTTGTCGCGGATGACCGGGACGGCCGAAAAGAACTCGACGCCTTCATCGATCGTCATATCGAGGACATCGGAGATCGACTTGCCCTTGAACTGGACTTCGAGCGTTTCGCGATTGTAGCGCTTGCCCTTGCAGACGTCGCAGGTGACGTAAACGTCGGGCAGGAAGTGCATTTCGATCTTGAGGACACCATCGCCCTCGCACTTCTCGCACCGGCCGCCCTTGACGTTGAAGGAGAAACGGCCCGGCCCGTAACCGCGCGCTTTCGCTTCCGGCAGGCCGGAGAACCATTCGCGCAGCGGCGTGAAGGCGCCGGTATAGGTCGCAGGATTGGACCGCGGGGTGCGGCCGATCGGCGACTGATCGATATCGATGACCTTGTCGAGGAATTCGAGGCCAGTCAGCGAGTCATGCGGGGCAGGGACGACGCGGGCGCCATTCAGGCGACGCGCGATGGCCTGGTACATGGTGTCGATCATCAGAGTCGATTTGCCGCCGCCGCTGACGCCCGTAATGGCGACGAAAAGACCGAGCGGAACATCGACCGAAACGTTCTTGAGATTGTTGCCGGTGGCGCCCTTGATCGACAGCGCCTTGCCCTTCTTGCCCTCGCGACGTTCGGACGGGATCTGGATACCCATGCGGCCCGAGAGATATTTGCCCGTCAGGGAATCGGGGTGGTTGAGAATGTCCTGCGGCGTGCCTTCAGCGACGATATGGCCGCCATTGACGCCAGCGCCGGGACCGATGTCGAGCACGTAGTCAGCAGTAAGAATCGCATCTTCATCGTGTTCGACGACGATGACGGTGTTACCGAGATCGCGGAGGCGCTGCAGGGTTTCAAGGAGGCGTGCATTGTCGCGCTGATGCAGACCGATGGAGGGCTCGTCGAGCACGTAAAGCACCCCGGTCAGGCCCGAGCCGATCTGGCTGGCCAAACGAATACGCTGGCTTTCGCCACCGGATAGCGTGCCCGAGTTGCGCGACATGGACAGGTATTCAAGGCCCACATCGTTGAGGAAGTTCAGGCGCTCGCGGATTTCCTTGAGAATGCGTTCGCCGATCTGACTTTGCGTTGCCGAGAGCTTGTCGGACAGATCGACGAACCACTTCGACGCCACCTTGATCGACATATTGCTGACCTGGCCGATATGGAGGCCATCGATCTTGACCGCCAGCGTTTCGGGCTTGAGGCGATAACCGCCGCAGGCAACGCACGGCTTGGCCGACATGTAGCGCTCGATTTCTTCGCGCATGCCGGCGCTTTCGGTTTCCTTGTAGCGACGCTCAAGATTGCCGATGACGCCTTCGAAGGGCTTGCTGGTCTTGTATTGGCGGAGGCCATCGTCATAGACGAAATCTATGGCCGTCTTGCCGGTGCCGAACAGCACGGCGTGCTGAACCTCGAACGGCAACTCGTTCCATGCCGTGCCGGTCGACGCGCCGTAATGCTTTACGACGGCCTGCAGAGTCTGCTGGTAATAAGGCGCAGAGGTTTTAGACCACGGCAGGATGGCGCCATCGCGCAGCGACAGGCTTGCATCCGGCACGATCTGATCGGGATCGATCTTCTGCTCGGTGCCGAGACCGTCGCAAACCGGGCAGGCGCCAAAGGGGTTGTTAAAAGAGAAGAGCCGGGGCTCGATTTCGGCAATGGTGAAGCCGGAGACCGGGCAGGCGAACTTTTCCGAGAACGTGATCTGGCGAGCCGAGCCGTCTTCGTTTTTCTCATCGGCATATTCGACGAGCGCGATGCCTTCAGCCAGCTTCAGCGCGGTTTCAAAACTCTCGGCAAGGCGGCCGGAAATATCGGGCGAGACGACGACGCGATCGACCACGACTTCGATGTCATGCTTGAACTTCTTGTCGAGCGCCGGAGCGTCTTCGATTTCATGGTATTCGCCATCGATCTTGACGCGCTGGAAGCCCTTGCGCATCAAATCGGCCAATTCCTTCTTGTACTCGCCCTTGCGGCCGCGGGCGATCGGCGCAAGCAGATAAAGGCGCGTGCCTTCGGGCAGCTCCATGGTGCGATCGACCATCTGCGAGACAGTCTGGCTTTCGATGGGCAGGCCCGTGGCGGGGGAATAGGGAATGCCGACGCGGGCGAACAGCAGGCGCAGGTAATCGTAGATTTCCGTGACCGTGCCAACGGTCGAGCGCGGGTTACGCGATGTTGTCTTCTGCTCGATGGAAATGGCGGGCGAAAGGCCTTCGATGTGCTCGACATCGGGCTTTTGCATCATCTCGAGGAACTGGCGGGCGTAGGCCGAGAGCGATTCCACATAGCGGCGCTGGCCTTCGGCATAGATCGTATCGAAAGCGAGGGACGATTTTCCGGAGCCGGACAGGCCCGTCATGACGATCAGGCTATCGCGGGGCAGCTTGACGTCGATGCCCTTCAAATTGTGTTCGCGGGCACCACGGACGATGATTTCGCGGTTCTGGCTGGGCGTAGGCTTCATGGTTCGCGTCCGTGGCTTGTCGCGCCGCAAGGCGCAGCAGCAGTGGGGTCAAAAAGGGCCGGGGAGCCCATGAGATAAGCGTCTTGTGGCGCGGCTGCAAGGCATGACCGCATAGGTGTCCTGACCGCAGCGATAACATTAGCGCGCGGCCCGGGACTTCCCAAAACAGTGTCGTTCGTCATGAACATTTGCAGAACAGGCTAGAGTCCGTCAAGAGGTCGAGGTCATGGTCAGTCCATGCCAGGCGGTGAAAACAGCAACGGCGAGGAAGAGCGCGCCGGCACCTCTTCCAATCCAGATAGTGGCCGCCGGGTTGCCCACAAGCGCATCACGTCCGCGGCCGGCAGCCAAAGCCAGTGAGCCATAGACCGCGCCTTGCATGGCAACCGTGATAATGCCGAGGGCGAGGGCCTGGGACCAGACGGGGCCGAATTCAGCCCGCACGAACTGCGGGAAGACGGCGAGCACGAAGAGATAGGCTTTTGGATTGATGAGACAGGTGATGAGGCCCTGACGAAAAGCGGCGCCTTCCGAACGGGTCGTCGCGCGGCCAATGCCATCGACCGTGATGGCGCTGCGCAGAAGCGTGTAACCGATCCATGCCATATAGGCTGCGCCAGCGAGGATCATGGCCTGGAAGAGCATGGTCGGGAGTTGCGTCAGGACCCCGACGGCAAGCGTGCCGAACAGCGCGTGGACGGCGCCACCGAGCATGACGCCGGCGAGGGCAGCAAAGCCCATGGAGCGGCCGCCGGTCAGCGCATTGGCGAGGATGAAAAACATATCCATGCCCGGCACGACGATGATGCCGAAGACAAGGATGGTATAAAGCCACAGCGCCTGCGCGTAATCCATGATGCTCCCCGGTGCTGAAAGGGGAATGGATGAGGCGTGCTGACAGGGTTTGTCAGGAGGGGCTCAATCGTCCTTTAGATAATTGCCGCCATCGATGACGAGAAGATCCGTCGAGTCCCGATCAGGCGCGAAAATCGAGAGCGTTTCGGTGTTGCCGTCGTCGCCCTTGAGGGTGAGTTCGTAGCCCGCGACCTCATAGGTGCCTGAACTTGCCGGGCGATCGCTGGAGACGGTGACGCCACCCATATCCGAGCTTGAAGACCCGCCACTCCAGCCATCGCGGGTGAACTTGCCATCGGGGGTGAATTTGACCGTACGCTGGACCGCAACGCCGCCAGAGCTGGTCGCCGTCATGCCGCTCGAGGCCCAGGTATAGGTCCAGGAGCCGTCGAAGCGCGTGCCATTATCGAATTCGGGCAAGCGGAAATAATCGCCTTCATCGATCTTGAGATCGTCGCCGGATTTTTCGAGCGGCAGGGTTTCGGTTTCGACGACGCCAAAATCGTTGAGCATGGAGCGCATTTCGATTTTGCGCTCGCCACCGAACCAGCCGCCGCCGGTGACTTTATAGGTGCCGCAATCGGTGGGGTTTTCGGAGCACCACGCGGCGAGGTCCGTGCCGGCGGGCAGTTCGGTGCTGAACAAGCCTGCCTTGTCGAAGACCATGATCTCGCTATCCGAGGTGAAATCGAGGCCGCCAAAGGCGTTGGGCATGAGGCCGGTGCTAAGATGGGTGAAAACGCCTTCAAGACCACCATCGCCGGACTGAGGCTCAAGACCCTTATCGTCATCGCCGGCAAAACGCACGGAGCGGACGAGGGCTTCGAAGGCGTCTTCGGCCTCATCTTCATGATCGCTGCGGGTGTTCATGAAGATGAGGCCGGCTAGAAGCTGTTCGTCCTCGCTCGCAATGCCGGCGATGGTTTGGCCAAGGGAAATGTCATCCTGATAGCCGCAGCAGCGATATTCGACCTTGATCGCGTGGCCATTGAGCGTGGTGCCGGCGCTGTCGGTCATCGGGTCTTCTTCGGTCATTCCGTCGACCCAACTGACCATCTCCGCGACATTCGCATCAAGCTGGGCGGGGCCGGCCTTGGCACCGACGAGCTGGATCATCGCCGCGGCGAAATCATCGTCCTCGGTCTTGGGAAATTTCTTGGTGAGCAGGATGCCTTCGGTGTTTTTCTGCAGCTCCCAGCCGTCGGGCGCTTCGAAGGTGATCGAGCCGAGTTTCATCTCCTCGGCATGCGCTGGCAGCGCGGCGAGGAGACCAAAGGCGAGAATGACAGACGACAGGAGGGGCTGTTTCATGGCGCGAAATCCGCTCTTTTCGACACGGCGCCAGACGAACCGGTGGCTTTGGCGAGAATGAGGCGAAGGGTAAGGCAGCCAACCGCAATGGGCGATTGACTCGCAACGAACGAGAACATAAAGTGAACAAAATGCAAAGGTGTGAGCATCCGGCAGATTTGCGCCTGCTCGGACGCGAGACGGGCTAAAGTGCGCGGACGAGCGGGAGGCTGCGCAAGAGGCGGCTCACTCCGCGCTCGATCACAGAAGCGTCCCGCGACCTTGCAGACCGGGACTGAATTGGAAGGAAATGCGCCATGGCTGGCAGCGTGAATAAAGTCATTCTGGTGGGCAATCTCGGCAATGAGCCCGAGGTGCGGACCCTGCCGAGCGGCGGCAAGGTGGTGAACCTGTCGATCGCGACATCCGAACGCTGGCGCGACCGCAATAGCGGTGAGCAGCGCGAAAAGACCGAATGGCACCGCGTGGTGATCTTCTCGGAAGGTCTTGCCAAGGTCGCCGAGCAATATCTGCGCAAGGGTAGCAAGGTCTATCTCGAAGGCCAGCTCCAGACGCGCAAATGGCAGGACCAGTCCGGCCAGGACAAGTATTCGACCGAGATCGTGCTTCAGGGATTTAACGCCTCCATGGTACTGCTCGATGGCCGCGGCGATGGCGCCGGCGCCGGTGCAAATGAAGGTGGCGGCGGTGGCTATGGCGGCAATGATGGCGGCTTCCGCGGCGTCAGCAATTCCGGCGGTGGTGGTGGCGCACGTCGTCCCTCGTCCAACGCGCCGGCTTTTGAATCCGGCGGTCTTGACGACGACATCCCATTCTGAGGATTTTGATCAAAAGGGTCGCTTCGGCGGCCCTTTTTGTTGGTTAGGCTGACGGGCAGAGGGGCGCGACAGCACATAGGTGGCGCAGGCGCCGAGGACGACCGCGACGAGCAGCGCCAGCCATGGGCCTGGATGGGCACTGATCCAGAAGAGCACATAACCGAGCGCCATGCCGGAGCAGGCCAAGGCTTTTGCGCGCGGAGCGATGACGCCGTGAGTGCGCCAATTGGTGATGGTAGGGCCGAGGATGGGGTGACCGAGGAGCCAGGTTTCCAGTCGGCGCGACGATTTCGAAAAACACCAGGCGGCAAGGATCAGAAATATCGTAGTTGGCATCAGCGGCAGGAAGGCGCCGATGATGCCGAGGGCGGTCATAAGAAGGCCCAGGACGAGATAGACCGCCCGCATGGTGCGCGTCTTAGCGAGGGCCGATTGCGGTTCGCTCATGAGTTGTCGGTGTCCAGCCAGATCGTCACCGGACCATCATTGACCAGCGCGACCTTCATGTCGGCGCCGAAGATGCCTTTGGCAATAGGGACGCCGGTTGCGGCGAGCGCCTCAGAGAAATGCGTGTAAAGCGCTTGGCCGCGCTCGGGTGGAGCGGCACGCGTAAAGCCGGGGCGATTGCCTCTGGTGTCGGCCGCTAGGGTGAACTGGCTGACGACGAGAGCGCTGCCGCCGATGTCGAGCAGCGAGCGATTCATGCGGCCGTCATCGTCCTGGAAAATGCGAAGTTTTGCGATCTTTTGCGCCAGCCAGGTGGACTTTTGTTCGGTGTCCTCCTGCATGGCGCAGATCAGGACGAGGAGGCCCGGGCCGATCTCGCCAGTGATGGCGCCATCAACGGTGACGGAAGCAGACAGGACGCGTTGGATGAGGGCTCGCATGGGTGTGGTTTAGCGCCGGATGTGCCGGGTGCCCAGCGGAGATGTGTGGCGGGGAACTTTGGTGATAAAGGCGAACTGCAACTTGGTGGATTCCGCAAAACCTAGCACCACAGGCGCCGTTTGCCTTCAATGCCTTGGGAATCTTTGAGCTTCTTCAAACTCAGTTCTTCCCTCGGGTTCGACCCGAGGTCACTGGGGGAGTTAGATGCTTTTGTGGGTGGGCGAGTGGCCCTTGTCTGTTGAAAGTGTGCGAGATTGGTTCCGGGAGGGCGATCGATTGGCCCTTGGTCATCAGACCGTACCCGAGCGTGATCCCCTCCCGG
>NZ_LMQU01000004.1 GCF_001425445.1 Devosia sp. Leaf420
TTGGGAGAGTAGGTCACTGCAAGGTCTGCTAAAAACACATCCTCTCTACGATACAAAACAGCAAAGCCCCGGTTCGAAAGAACCGGGGCTTTGCTGTTTGGTGCAAGAGAATGGGCGGATACGTCGCTGCCGCCAATGACTGCGCGTCTAATTGAGTTCCGCAGCTCGACGCCTTCGTCACGACTGCCGAACTCGATTTGCGATCTAACGATGCGCTTAGGTCTTACAAGTCCGAAACGAAGCCTATAAGGGCGTTCGCGTAACCGCTATTTATGCGCACCTTGGCAGCATCGTCAGCGCAGGATTCTGCAATTCTTTAACGTTCGGATACGTATTCATCCTAACGTGCAAACGTGCCACATGCCGTAATTCGAATTGCTGAAAGCAGCCGTACTCGCATCCAGGAATCGGGACTTATTTCGATCAGATCGAATTTTGCTGGGCTGGTCGCACGCTGCGTCGGATGTCGTGTGGTTCTTTATCAAAGCGCTCGACAAGCCGACCGATCCAATGTGGCAGTTGGCTATTTTGCTACAGCAATAATTGAGGAGGTGATCGTCTTGCCCTATGATCATCTACATGTCGATATTCGCGTAAGCAAGGTTGAGGCGCTTAGTCACCCAAAAGTCTTGCTCGCTGGAGAAAAAGCATTTGAACCGACCCTTTTTTCTCCCAGTGGAGCGCTGAAAGGTTGGAGCGCAGCTTACGACGTCCGCGAAATCAGCATCCAGCAATATCGCGACATCACCGAAGGAGATACCCAGACACCTTTCACAGGTAGCCCAGACGTTATCGTCACCGTACCACGCTTCCAAAACCACATCCGACAAATTCGTGATCCCGAATTCCGTCTAATGATTTATCGAGCGTATGGTGGGCGCTGCGCTATAAGCGGCGTCGAACTGCTATATGAGGGTGGTTTTTGTGGCCTCATCGCGGCTCACATCTATCCGCATTCCAAGGAGATCCACCATCGCGTCAGCGGCGGAATTCTGATGGATCCCACCTGCCATAGCCGACTCGATGGGGGCGGACTTATAATTCATGACGACTATAGTTGGGAGCCGCGGCCCGAGGATGACCTAACGCGGACAATTAAGCATCGTTTTCTGCGCTTGCCAGAAAACGAAGAAGACTGGCCGGATAAGGTGCTACTGGCGCGTCAACGCGCCCTTTTCAGTCGGTGAGGATCGCAAATGATCGCGGACCATGTTCTGCGGATAAACCCGTAGCACTTGATGATGCCGTACAGGCTCAGAAACTGCGCGTTTGATAAGGCCGCCCCGCTCCCTATGTCCTATCATAGCACAGATCGTGGTGCGGAACCACCAGCGCTCCTGCGGATCATTACGTAGCGTCATTAAGACGACTACTTGACGTCATCTCCCTAGCCGCCATGTTGAAGCCCATTTTCATCGTCATTTGCGTTGGCTATGCAGTTCATCATTCGTCTTTGCGTCTTCGCACTTCTCCTCGTTTCGCCAGCCCTTGCGCAGGTGCCTGGGATTTCACCGGCGCCGGCAGAGACTGAAACTACCGATGCGGGGTCGACGCAGGCGGTCGATGATCTCGTCAGAATTCTCGAGAACGATACAGCGCGTGCAGCTTTAATCGAGCAGTTGAAGCAGGCTGCTCCCGCGGAAGACGCGGCGCCGGCAGAGGAGGCTTTGCCCGACCTCAGCATTGCCCGGCAGCTTGCCGAGTATACGCGTAGCGTTGCACAGGGGGCTTCGGCGACGGTGCGGGCCGTCGGTGGGATTTTTCTGAATTTCCGGCATGCCATCAATGGCACACTCAGCGCAGACTATGATGTGATCCGGACGCTAGCCATCAATCTCGGCATAGTCCTGGTTGGGCTTTTCGGAAGTTTCTGGATCTTCAAATTGATCGCGCAGCCATTGCTTGCGCGGATCTCCCGCGGTGCTGGGAAACGCAATGTCTGGAAAAAACTTGGTATTGTCATCGTCGGCACGGCGATCGATACGCTGACTGTCGTTGCCGCTTGGGCATTTGGCTACATCTTGGCTCTCAATTTCGGGACGACGCCGTCGGGCGAGATGGGCATCAATCAGAGCCTCTTGCTCAATGCCTTTCTTCTCGTCGAGCTGTGCAAGCTCGTGATCCGCGTTCTCCTCGCGCCGCGGCATATCGATCTGCGATTTCTCCCCGTCACCGATGACAACGCGGCCTATTGGTCGTTCTGGCTAGCGCGCGTCATTTCGCTCCTGGGATATACTTTTATGTTCGTCGCGCCGATGGCGCGGACGACGATATCGCCGGCTGCCTCGGCGGCGGTTCAGGTGCTGGTCATGGTCACGGCGGTGATCGTTGGCGTCATTATCGTCTTGCAAAACAAGGACGATGTGCGGCTTTGGCTAGCAGAGCTATCGGCCAAGCATGGGCATTCCGGGCTTTGGCGGGTGCTCGCCGCCGTGGGGCAGCATTGGCATGTGTTGGCGATCACTTATCTCCTTGCGCTGCTTGTCGTGTGGTTTGCCAATCCTGACCAAGCTCTGCCGTTCATGTTGGGCGCGACCCTGCAATCGTTGATTGCCGTGGTCGTTGGTTCCCTGATCGTTGGGTTCATCAGCCGCTTCGTCAGCGTTGGCCTCAAACTTCCCGGCGATGTCAGCCAACGCCTTCCGCTGCTTGAGAGCCGGTTAAAGGCTTTTGTGCCGGCCGTAATGGCGGTCGTGCGCTGGGTAGTGATTGCCGGGGTGATCATCGCCATCGGCCAGGCTTGGGCGCTCTTCGACTTTGCGGGCTGGATTGGCAGCGACGAAGGGTTGGCGGTTGCCGGGTCCATCGTCTCGGCAGCGCTGATCATCCTCATTGCTATTATCCTGCATGTCGTCGTCGCCTCATGGGTTGAATACCGTCTGAGTGCCAATACAGGGCGCATGCCGACGCCACGCGAAAAGACGCTACTCAACTTGTTCAAGAACGCCTTCACCGTTGCCTTGGTGATTTTTGGACTCATGCTGGCTCTGGCGCAGATCGGGGTAAATATCGCGCCGCTCCTTGCTGGTGCGGGTGTTGTTGGTCTTGCTATCGGTTTTGGTGCGCAGAAGCTGGTGCAGGACATCATCACGGGCATCTTCATTCAGTTCGAGAATGTCATGAATGAAGGCGACGTCGTCGAGGCGGCTGGCAAGTCGGGCGTGGTCGAGAAGCTGACCATCCGCTCCGTCACCATTCGCGACATGAGCGGTACGGTGCATCTGATCCCGTTTTCCTCGGTCGATCAGGTCTCGAACATGATGCGCGGTTTCTCGTTCTATGTGTCCGAGGTCGAGATTGCCTATGACAGCGATATCGAAGGCGCCAAGCAGGCTATGCGCGACGCCTTTGCCAAGGTCATGGAAATCCAGGAATATCGCGATGTCATTCTCGACGATCTCGATCTGCAGGGGTTAATCGCGATCACGCCGCAATCGGTGTCGCTGCGTTCGCGCATCAAGACGCTGGCGGGCAAGCAGTGGGGCGCGGGGCGCTTTTACAGCGAAACCCTGATGCGGCTTTTTACCGAGCGCGGCATCGAAACACCCACGCCAAAGATGCGGTACCTGCAAGGAAAGAACGAGCGACAGGGGCATGGGGACATGCCGATGGGCGAATTGCCGGCCTAAGACTGGCGTCACCGATCAGCAAAGCTTGCTTGAACTCATCGTGATCGCACCAAGGCTTTGCCTTAAGGCGATCTTAATCCGATGCGTTAATTATTTGATACGCGCGCCATATGCGGCACTGCCGGCGCGCTCGTGACTTTTTGTTCGCGCGTATCACGAGGCTCGACATGATCCGATTTGCAGCAAGTCTTGCTGGACGTAGTTTTACCCGACGGGCAGCTCTTTCGCTCGCCTTAGTGCTTGGGCTTGCTGGCCCGGCTTTTGCTAACAGCGACGACTTCGTGCGCGGGCTCTGGCCCGATGCGGCGGCCAATGGCGTTTCGCGTGCGGCGTTCGATGCGTCGTTTGCCGGTTATGCGCCTGATAACAAGATCATGGAGCTGACGCGAAAACAGCCCGAGTTCAGCCAGACCGTTCAGCAATATATCGACAAGCGCGTCACCGCTGCCCAGGCCAATAAGGGCCAGGGCATGGCGCAGGAGTGGCGCCAGACCCTGCAGCGCGCCAAGGAGCGCTTCGGGGTCCAGCCTGAGATCGTGCTCGCCATTTGGGGCATGGAGACGAATTTCGGTGGCTTCATGGGTGGGACCAATACGATCCATGCACTCGCGACCCTGACCGAGAACAATTATCGCGCCGACTTTTTCCGCAAGGAGCTGATCACAGCGCTGCGCATCGTGTCGGATGGACATGTGACGCCGCCAAACATGGTCGGATCCTGGGCGGGCGCGATGGGGCATACGCAGTTTATGCCGTCGAGCTTTCAGCGCTATGCGATCGACTTCAATGGCGATGGGCGCAAGGATATCTGGAACACTATCCCCGATGCCTTGGGGTCGACGGCCAACTATCTCAACGCCTTTGGCTGGCGGCCGGGAGAGACCTGGGGCTATGAGGTTAAACTCCCGCGCGGCTTCAATTTTGCTGCGGCGCGGCAGATGGAAAAAGCGCCGCTGAGCCAATGGCAACAGATGGGCATTACGCGTGTGTCGGGGCGGGCTTTTCCCCGGGGCAGCGACATAGCGCGGCTCTATGCACCGGCAGGCGCGTCCGGGCCGACATTCCTCGTGCTGCCCAATTTTGATGTGATCAAGCGTTACAACAATTCGGACAGCTATGCGCTGGCTGTTGGGCATCTGGCCGATCGGATTCTTGGCGGCGGGAGCTTTGCAACCCCTTGGCCAAGCGGGGATTTTGCCCTGAGCAAGGCGCAGCGCAGCGAGTTGCAGGGGCTGCTCAATCGCGCCGGATACGATGTCGGTACGCCTGATGGCGTGGTCGGGCCGAAGACTCGGGCGGCGGTTTTGTCGTTCCAGGCCAGCGCCGGACTGCCGGCAGATGGCTACATTTCGGGCCTGCTGCTTGATCGCCTGAAGCGTTAGGGTTCTACACTTTGATGTTAACATTCCGTTAACCATAGGCGCGCAGACTGGATGGGCTTAAGTAGGGGGCAGGCCCGCGCCGCGATCGGTGCGCCTGCCCTCGCCCATTTCGGGCGTCACACAATAATCTCCATCGCGCATCATGGTGCGCTTACTCCATTAGCCCTGAGCCATTTTCCAATGACCAGAACACGTTTTTTTGCCGCCCTGGCGATTTTGATTTCGCTCTTGCCGATCCAAGCGCATGCCGTTTCGGTGATGGATCCGTTCAACCTGCCCGCGGCGATGGATGGCGGTACCTCCAAGGTGGGCGATGGCATTCCCTATGCCAATGGTCCGCGCCATAAGCTCGATGTCTATGCGCCCGAGCAGCGCGGCGCGCCGGCGCCGGTGGTTTTCTTCATCTATGGCGGCGGCTGGAGCCGCGGCGAGCGCAGCGACTATCAGTTTGTCGGGCGCGCCCTCGCATCGCGCGGCTTCGTGACGGTGATCGCCGACTATCGGCTGGTGCCCGAAGTGCGCTTCCCCGATTTTCTCTACGATAGCGCTGCGGCGCTGCGTTGGGTGCAGGACAATATCGCCAATTATGGTGGCGACCCGAACCGGCTGTTTTTGGCGGGGCATTCGGCCGGCGCCTATAATGCGGTGATGCTGGCGCTTGATCCGTCCTATCGCCGGCAGTTCGGGGTGACCATGCCGATCCTGGCGGTTGGAGCCCTCTCTGGGCCTTACGACTTCTACCCCTTCGAATATAGCGAAGTGAAGGAAGCCTTCGGCTATGCGCCGAGCCCGGAAGGGACGCAGCCGATCAATCTGATCACGGCCGATGCGCCGCCGATGTATCTGGCCTCGGGAACCACCGATCCGATCGTGCGCGTGCAGAACACCAATCATTTCGCCGAGCGGTTGCGGGCGCAGGGCGTTTGGGTGACGACGCAGTTCTATGAGGGCTTTGGGCATATGGAGCCGGTGATCGCCATGGGCGCCGCCTGGCGTTGGCGTGCGCCGGTGCTCGACGACATGGTCGGGTTCTTCCAGCGCTTCGGCGCCTTTCCGAGCGGTGTGCCCTATGTGGCTGTGGCGCCGGAAGCACCGGAGCAATTGCCGGAAGCGATTGCGCCGATGGATCAGATCGTGTCGCAGCTTAACTCGATGTTCCAGCCGATCGAGGAATAGCGGTCCGCAACGTCACATTCGCGAAAGCGGGAATGGCTCGAAGAACTGGCGCCAGATTTTTGCATCTCAAGATGGGCCCCGGCCTTCGCCGGGGTGACAATCAAGGAATGTGAAGCGTCAGTTGTTCCCTACCGCTTCGGCTCGATGACGACCGACTCGACGGAGCGCGTGTTCGGGCCGTGGAAGACGGCTTCTATATTGTTGCCGTCGGGGTCGATGACGAAGGCGGCATAGTAGCCGGGATGGTAGTGGCGTTCGCCTGGTCCGCCATTGTCGGTGCCGCCGGCAGCGATGGCCGCATCGTAAAAGGCTTTTACCATCGCTTCGTCCCGCGCCTGGAAGGCGAGGTGAACGTGGCTCGGGAGAATGTCGCCCGGCGTTTCATCGATGAAGAGTTCGTCGGCCTGCATCCAGTCTTTGCCCGACGCGGTCACGGGAATGCCGAGGACGTTGAGGATCGCCTGATAGAAGCGCCTGGTTTTTTCGAAATCATGTGCGCGCAGGTGCACGTGATCGATGAGACGTCCGGTGTGATAGGCCATGGTGTTTCACCCCAAAAAGCAAAAGCCGGACAGCAAAACGCCCGGGCGAGCCGGGCGTTTCAAAACTTGATCTGTTACTCTGCTTCGTCGGCCGAGGCCGAATTGAGCTGGCCGTACTTTTCGGGGCCGATCTTGTCGAGGAGCTCGAGCTGGGTTTCGAGGAAGTCGATGTGACCTTCTTCGTCCGTCAGCAGCGCTTCGAAGAGGTTCTTCGAAACATAGTCGCCAAGGCTTTCGCAGAGTTCGCGGCTCGCCTTATAGGCAGCGCGGGCATCGTATTCGCCAGCAAGGTCGGCTTCGAGCACTTCCTTGATGGTCTGGCCGATGCGGAGCGGAGCGACGCGCTGCAGATTGGGATGGCCTTCGAGGAAGATGATGCGCTCGATCAGGCGATCGGCGTGGTGCATCTCTTCGATGGATTCGGCGCGTTCCTTGGCGGCGAGCTTCTTGTAGCCCCAATCATCCAGCAGGCGATAATGCACCCAATACTGATTGACGGCGCCGAGTTCGAGAAAGAGGGCTTCGTTAAGCCGCTCGATGACCTGTGCTTCGCCTTTCACGACGTACTCCACTGCTTTGCTTTTTGAGCTTTTCAAGCCCAGTCTGGAACGTCACGACGTCACCAGGCGGGTGGGCATTTTGAGCGTGATAGTTCTCTGTGACCTGAACGATAATGTCCACCACATTCGGCACGCAGCCCGCGCATTTTGCACGTCTGTTGAGTTCGCTATAGACTTTTGCAGGGACCACCAACTGCCAAGGGTCCGCCTTCAACAGGTCGAGAACGATGTCCTCGATCTCCGAAGATGTGATCATATTGCACTGGCAAACGAGCATAGCAGGGGCCGGAATAGTCGTCTCAACGCGCGGCAATAAACGCTTCCGATAGTTGAATGTCAACATCATAAAATGCCGCGTTCAGGGATTGTCACGAGCAAAAAACTAAGTGTATTAGGATAAAAACTAATACGGTTAGAAAAATGCCAAGAGCAGGATTGTCACGAGAGCGGCTGATCGAAGCTGCGATAGCGCTGACCGAGGCCGACGGATTTGTGGCGCTCAACCTCGCAGCCCTGGCCCGGGGTTTTGGCGTCAAACTCGCCAGCCTTTACGCTCATGTTCGCAATGTCGATGACCTCAAAGCCGAAGTGGCGCTCAATGCGTTGAGGCGGCTTGCAGACATGGTGGACGAGGCGATTGCAGGACGTGCGGGCCGCGACGCGCTCTATGCCTATGCCGAGGCACAGCGGGATTTTGCGCTGGTGCATCCAGGCCTATTTGAGGCTGCGCGACATCCTTTGAGTGAAGAGATCGCGATGCAGAGTGCCGGCGTCAGGATCGCGCGGGCAAGCCGGGCGGTGTTCCGGTCCTATGCGCTCGATGACGCCGATCAGGTGCATGCGACGCGCTTGCTGGGCAGCTTTCTGCTCGGCTTCGTGCTGCTCGAACGCTCGGGCAGCTTTGCCCACAGCGCGCCGGAAGCGGCGGATTCATGGGCGCGGGGCTTGGAGAGTTTGCACATGGCCATTTCGGGCTGGGCGGAAAAGGATAGCAAGCAATGACAGAGCTGGCATTTGAAGCCCCGTTGACCGCTGCGATCGTCAAGGGTGTCGTCGAACTCGAGCGGACAGCAAACGGCGTTGTCCTGCACCGTCTGCCGGCCAAGGCGCGGGCGCAGAATGACGACCCGCAACTGGCCATGGCCGAGGCACAACCTTCGGGTGTGCGGCTGGCGTTCAGGACTGCGGCACGTAAGGTCTCACTGACAGTCTTGACGACGCGGCGAGACTTTGTGGGCATGCCGGCGCGACCGCTCGGTGTTTACGAACTCTATGTCGATGGAGTTTTGGCGCAGCAGTTGAGTGCGGAAGGTGGGCGAACGCTGCGGATCGATATGCGTGCCGGCTCGACCGAAGTCGTCGATGGTCCGGCGGCGGTTCTGAGCTTTGATCTGCCGGCAGGCGACAAGCAGGTGGAAATCTGGCTGCCGCATAATGAGAGCATGGTGTTGCAGGCGCTGCACGCAGATGCTCCAATCAGTCCCGAACCTGTCGCAGGGCGGCCCGTCTGGCTGCATCATGGCAGTTCGATCAGTCAGGGGTCGAACGCGATTTTGCCAACCGGCATCTGGACGGTCTTCGCGGCGCGGCGGGCCGGGGTCGAATTGATCAATCTGGGCTTTGGCGGCGGCGCCTTGCTTGATCCGTTTACGGCTCGGGCGATGCGCGACACAGCGGCGGACCTGATCAGCGTCAAGCTCGGGATCAATGTGGTCAATGCGGACCTGATGCGGCTGCGAGCCTTTGGGCCGGCGGTGCACGGGTTCCTCGACACGATCCGCGACGGTCACGAGGCGACGCCACTGCTGGTGATCGGGCCGATCCACTGCCCCATTCATGAGGAGACGCCAGGCCCGCTGCAGTTCGATACTGCGGCGCTCGCCGAGGGGCGGGTCGGTTTTGTAGCAACGGGGCAAAGCGCTGAGGTTGCGGCGGGGAAGCTGAGCTTGCGGGTGATCCGGGAGCGGCTCAAAGCGATTGTGGAACAGCGGCAAAAGTCGGACCCGAATATCCATTATCTCGATGGCGAGGCGCTCTATGGGCCAGACGACCATGCGCTTATGCCGCTGCCAGACCGGGTGCATCCCGATGCTGCGACGCAGCAAATGATGGGCGAGCGGTTTGCGACTCTGGTTTTCGAAGGCGGGGTCTTCGCTCCTCTCGCCGCGCACTAGCCTTTGGTGGCGGATCGGCTCTAGTCTCATCGCAAAGCAAAAGGGATGAGGCGAGATGAACAAGATCGATCTTGAGGGGCAGGTGGCGGTGGTCACTGGCGGGGCGCAAGGCATCGGTCTTGCGGTGGCGCGGCGATTGATCGCGTCAGGCGCGGTGGTCAGCCTTTGGGATCGGGAAGCGGACCTTCTAGCGGAGACGAAAGAAGAGATCGGCGCGGCATCCACGCGCCTTGTCGATATCGTCGACTATGCGGCAGTTGAGGCAGCGACGGCTGCGACCGAGCTCGCCCACGGGCGCATCGATATTCTGGTGCATTCGGCGGGGATCGCGGGGAAGAATGCGCCGCTCGACGAATATGAGCTCGATGAATGGCGGAGGGTGATCGATATCGATCTCAATGGCGCCTTTCACGTCAACCGCGCCATCCTGCCGGGAATGAAGGCGCGGAACTATGGGCGCATCGTCAATATCGCCTCGATCGCGGCCAAGGAGGGCAACCCCAATGCCGCAGCTTATGCCGCGGCCAAGGCCGGCGTTATCGGCATGACCAAGGCGGTGGGCAAGGAAGTCGCGAAATATGACATCGCGATCAATGCCATCACGCCTGCGACGGCCAAGACCCGCATTCTCGACGAGCTAAAGCCCGATTTCATCGACTATATGCTAAGCCGGATTCCGCGCGGGCGGTTCCTCGAAGTCGAGGAAGTGGCCAATATGGTCTCCTGGCTGGTCAGCCGGGAAAACAGCTTTACGACCGCCTCGGTGTTCGACCTTTCTGGGGGACGGGCGACCTATTAGGCCGCGGCGGAGCCGATGAGCGCGCGGGCCGGGTAGGCGGCTCGACAAAGCGCCATTCGCCGGGCGCGAGGCCATCGAGTGTCCAATCGCCGATTCTCCAGCGCACGAGGCGCAGGGTTGGGTGGCCGACGGCGGCCGTCATGCGGCGCACCTGCCGGTTTCGGCCCTCGGTGATAGTGAGCGAGAGCCACTGGTCGGGGACACTCTTGCGGAAGCGAACAGGCGGATTGCGCGGCCAGAGATCGGGCCGGTCGATGCGCTCGACCTTTGCCGGCCGCGTGGGCCCGTCGTTGAGCGTGACGCCGGCGCGAAGATTTGCAAGGGCCTCGTCACTCGGCAGACCCTCGACTTGGACGAGATAGGTCTTTGGCATCTTGAAGCGCGGCGAGGCGATATGGGCCTGGAGCGCGCCGTCATCGGTCAGCAACAAAAGCCCTTCACTATCCTTGTCGAGCCGGCCTGCGGCGTAGACGTCGGGGACCTTGATATAGCCGGACAAAGTTTCCTCGGGCGTGCCGCCGGTGAATTGGGTCAGTACGTCAAAAGGCTTGTTGAAGAGAATGAGCCGAGGCATGGCGCCTGATACTGCGGCGCGGCCGCATTCGCAAGGCAGCTTACCAGCATCAAATCCAGCATTGCCCTTTTGTTGCCCACAAAGACTGGACTAACTTGGCTCAAACTTTGAGCCATCTTTGGGAGAGAATGATGAAGCCTATCGGACCAGTGGCGCGACGGACGACGCTCATGGCTTTTCTGGCCGCGGGCATCTTCGTTCCGGCGGCGCCGGCAATGGCGAGCGCGACATTCGACGCCTGTGCTGCCGAAGCGGCAAGCCAATATGAAGTCGGATACGAAAGCACCGGCCGGGAAACCTGGGACATCAATACCGCTACGGCCATCGAAGCCTGCAAAAAGGCGCTCGAGGCAGACCCGGATTCTTCTCAACTCAAAGGCTGGCTGGCGCGCGCTTATTTCGCCGATGGCAATTACGAGGACGCGGTGCCGCTGTTCGAAGAAGCCGCAGAGGGCGACAGCGTCGTCGCGCAGGCGATCTTTGGCGACATGCTGATTACTGGCGATGGCGTCGATGTCGATATGGAGCGCGGCGCGGAATTCTTGAAGCGCGGCGCCGAAGCCGGATTTGCCCTGGCGCAGAACAGCCTTGGCCTCTCCTATGATTTCGCCGAGGGTGTGGAGCAGGATTATAGCGAGGCGGCCCGGTGGTATCGCGCGGCGGCCGAGCAGGGCATGCCCAAGGCGCAGTCCAATCTTGGGCTGATGTATCAGGATGGGCTCGGCGTGCCGCAGGATTATGTGGCGGCGGCCGCCTGGTTCCAGCTGGCGGTGGATGCCGGCGACGTGTCGGCACACGTCAATCTCGGCAAGCTGATCCAGGATGGGCTAGGGCAAAAGAGCGACCCGAAGCGTGCGGCCGAACTCTATAAGGTCGCGGCCGACGAGGGCGACATGTACGGCCAGAACAATCTCGCCTTTCTCTATGAGAACGGCGAAGGCGTAAAGCAGGACCTCAAGAAAGCGGCCGAACTCTATGAGCTGGCAGCCGAGCAGGGCATGGCGCTCGCCAAGCACAATCTGGCGCTGCTCTACGAAGACGGCCGTGGCGTAACGCAGGACTATAACCGCGCGATAAAGCTCTATCGCGAAGCCGCGGAAGGCGGAGAAATGCGCGCGGCGGTCAATCTCGGCCTTCTCTACATGGACGGCACCGGTACCGATGTCGATTATGCCGAGGCGCTGAAATGGACGAAGATGGCCGCCGAACAGGGCCAGCCGATCGGGCTCAACAATATGGGCCATATCTATGAGAACGGCCTCGGCGTGCCGGTCGATGAGGCCAAGGCCAAGGACTATTACGAGCAATCGGCTGCGCAGGGCTATGATCTGGCCATTGATAATCTGGCCCGGCTGAACGAAGCGACAAGCGGCTCGGGCAGCACCAGCGGAAAGACCAAGACGAAATAGGTTTTTGCGATTTGTGACATTGAGCCGTCCGGTGATTTCCGGGCGGCTTTTTGTTTGTGCCTAAAAGCCGCCGTCGCCGGACACTCTGACCTCGCCCTCTTTGAGCTTTTCGCGGTGGCGGGCAGCAATGACTGCCGCAGTGGCCGCGGTGCGGTGAGCCGTCGAGAAGAACTCGCGGTGGGCAATGATGAGAATGGTCACGAGGCAGGCCACGACCGCCAGCCATTCGGAGACGAACCAGGCGACGGTCGAGACGGCAAAATAATAGGCGCGGATGCCGGAATTGAAGTTTTTGGCGCCAAGCCCATTCATGCGGGTGATGGCGTCGATTTCTTCTTCGCTCGTCACCCGATCATGATCGAGCGCACCGAGCATAATGCAGAAATGGTTGAACTGACGCAGCGAGAGCGTGAAGGCAAAGAAGGCGAGCACAAACATGGTCAACATGACCATGAGATGGATTTGCACGTCGGCGACGGTGAAGGTGTGCTCGACAGAGAGCGTGCCGAGCGTGTCCATCACCGCGGGCACCTGGCCGAAGACGGCAAAGACCGCGAGCACCAGCAGCACTGAGGTCGAGGCGAGAAAACTCACCGACCCCATGATATTGCCCGACAGGATGGCGTCGAATGGCGTTTCGCGCCGGGTCGCATTGCTGACCCAGCGACGGCGCTGCATGTTCATGATGCTCGAGAGCGACGGGCGCCGCTTTTCGACAAGCGGCACCAGGAGATTATAGGCGTAATAGGCAAGGAGCGGAAAAAGCGAGGTGAAAAGCGTCGATGTCACGTCGGGCCCCCAAACGTTTCGGCCGATTATAGCGGACGCGGGTGGCGGCGATAGATGGCGTCGATGCCAGCGAGCACGTCCGGCGACAGCGTCAGGTCCTTGGCGCCGAGATTGACGGCCAATTGCTCGATGCTCGTAGCGCCGATGATGGTGGAGGTGGTGAAGGGACGCGAGCGGCAGAAGGCGATAGCCATTTGCGCGGGCTCTAGGCCATGGGCCTTGGCGAGAGCGAGATATTCGCGGGTCGCAGCTTCCGAAAATTCGTTCTGGCGCCAAAAGCCCTTTTGGTAATCCTTGCGGCTGCCCTTGGGATTGGCGTCATCGAGATATTTGCCCGTCAGCATGCCCGCAGCGAGCGGGGAATAGGCGAGGAGGCCGACATCTTCATGGTGGCTGAGTTCGGCCAGGTCATGATCGAAAAGCCGGCGGAGAAAATTGTATTCGTTCTGGACGGATGCGAGGCGAGGTAGGCCCTTGGCTTCGGCGATACGAAGCCACTGGGAAATGCCCCAGGTGGTTTCGTTGGAAACGCCAATCGCCCGGATCTTGCCGGCTTTAATGAGATCGCCGAGGACGTCGAGCATGTCTTCTAGATTGGCAAGAACGTCGGCAGTGTCCTGCTTTTCCGGGGCATAGCGCCAGTAGTTCTCGAAATGGTAGTGGCCGCGGCTCGCCCAATGGATCTGGTAGAGATCGATATAGTCGGTCTTTAAACGCTTGAGGCTGCCATCGAGCGCCTCGCGGAGGCTCGGGCCATCAGCCCGACGGCCGCCGCGGAGGAAGCCGTTGCCACCGCCACCGATCTTGCTCGCCAGGACCCACTTGTCGCGATCATTGTTCGCCGCGAACCAATTGCCGATGATCTCCTCGGTGCGGCCCGAGGTTTCAGGGCTGCCGGGCACAGCATAGAGTTCGGCCGTGTCCATGAAATTGATGCCGGCATCGCGCGCCATGGCGATCTGGGCATGGCCCTCGTCTTGGGTGTTCTGGCTGCCCCAGGTCATGGTGCCGAGGCAGATATCGGTGACGGCAATGCCGGTGCGGCCGAGTGTTTTCATATCCATGGCGCGTAATCCCGGTTCGAGTGACGAAGTGGCGCGACCCTAGACGGTGCGGTGCGCTTCGGAAACGGCAGGGGGCGCCCAAGGCGTTCGGGCGCAGAAGTTTTCCACATGCGCGCGGCAGGGAATGGCCATTTCCCGAGAGTTTTCCGCAACATGTCAAAAAAACGTCACTCATGCCGCTTTGGGGGTTGAGGTCTTCGACGGTCCCCCCTATATAGCCCTCACACAGCGCCGCGGCGCAGTGAATGACGCGGGATGGAGCAGCCCGGTAGCTCGTCAGGCTCATAACCTGAAGGTCGCAGGTTCAAATCCTGCTCCCGCAACCATTGCACCCCTAAATGCCCTGGCATTTAGGGGTGTTTCCTTTTTGTCGACCAGCAATTCTGCAAGTAAACCATGGACTTGGATGTCCACGGGCTGCCGCGCGCCCTTCGGCGTGATGACGACTTTCTCGATCATGCCCCGCAGGCGCTCAAAGATGAGATCGCGCGGCTGGCCTTCCCGCAAACCTTCCAGATGCATGCGTAGCTCTTTGATGAGCTGGCGGTAGCGATCTGCTGCAGAGGGGTGAAGGACGATCGGTTCGTCATCGGCTTTGAGGGCTTCGGCTTCCGCGCGCAGCTCGGCGCGTTCGGCCTCCATTTTCCGCAAACGATCAAGCACTCCGTCAGTAGCACTGCCTTCGACAAGCAGGTCGATGAGTTTCTCGATCTGCTTGTCGAGATCGGGCAGGCGATCGGCGATGGACTTCAGCTGGCTGGTCTTAGTCGCCGCAAGCTCGCGGCGCTTCAGGTGGTAGTGCGAAATGTAGGCGGCGATCATCTCGGGATCGGCCAGGTAGGCATCGAGGGCGTTGAGCACACGCTCTTCGACATGCGCCCGCGTGATCGAGCGACCATTTTCGCAATCACCGCGCTCGCGATAGCCGGCGCAGCCGATGCGATCATTGCCGATGACGGTATAGCTTGCGCCGCAGCAGCCGCATTTCGTAAGGCCGGAAAGGAAATGACGGGGCTTGGCCGCGACTGGCCCTGACGCCTGCGTCCGCTCGGCTTTGCGCGCCTGGGCCAGCCCAAAGATGGTCTGCTCAACGATTGCCAGGTGGGGTGCTGCAGACCTTTGCCATTCGGATTCGGGATTGGGTCGCGAAACGCGCTTGCCCGTCGCCGGGTCTTTGATGAAGCGCTGCCGGTTCCAGACGATCTCGCCGATATAGAGTCGGTTCTGCAGCACGCCGTTGGCGCGGGTCTTGGAGCCATTGAGCGTCGAAGAATTCCACTTTCCGCCGCGTGGCCCCGGAATGTTTTCGGCATTGAGGGCCGCTGCGATTTCCCGAGGGGTGCGGCCGGCAATATAGTCGGCGAAGATACGCCGAACAGTCGCTGCCTCGCGCTCGTTGATCTCGTGTTCGCCTGGCTTGCCCGGCACGGCGCGATAGCCAAAGCTGACGCCGCCACCAGAGGCGCCGGCCGATACGCGCGCGGCGATGCCGCGGCGGGTTTTGTTGCCCAGCTCGGCGAGGAACATCTCGCTCATCAGGCCTTTCAGCCCGGCATGCATCGCGGTGACCGTGCCGTCCGACACCGTCATTATGCGGATGCCAAGGAAGGTTAGTTCATCGCGAATTCGGTGAAGGTCGGCCTGCTTGCGAGCGAGGCGATCGAGATCTTCGCAGACGAGCACGTCGAAGCGCTTTTCGCGCGCCATGCGGAGCATGCCGGCAAGTCTCGGTCGATTGATAGCGCTGGCGCCGGACACAGCCTCATCGCTGAAGGCGGCGACGACGAAGAGGCCCTGGCGCTCGGCCCAGGCTTCGCAATAGGCAATCTGATCGTCGCAGGAGCGTTCGTTCTGGAGGTCGGAGCTAAAGCGGGCGTAGATCGCGGCGCGGGTCGTAGATGTCATCCTGTCCGGTCTCCGCCAGATGGTCTTCAATGGCTTGCTGCTCGGCCAAGGCTTCCACGAAAGCCAGCAAGGCCGCGCGCGTCGCACTATGCTGCGGCGCGGGGCGCTTTGCTGTCAATCTAGGGGAGCTTGTGGTTGCGAGTGCCACTTTGGGTTTCACCGCGCACAATCCGCGCGCCGGGCCAGCAGTTCGTTGCTGTGGGCGGTGCCGCTCATGCTGCGGCTTCCCCATGGATGATGCCGATGCGCATGGGCATGAGGACTGCCAGGCGATCGTCGAGGTTAGGGCAGGTGAGAAGGGTCGGGCTGTTGCCATCTGTCATGCCAAACTGGAGGGTTTCGGCGCCGAAGTGCTCGATGACCTGGATGAAATAGTCCGGATTGTAGCCGATGGCGAAATCGGGCGGGTTGCTCTGAAGCACGGAATGGTGGCAGGCATCGCTGCCCGCGGCGCGGCCATCCTCGTTGCGAATGTTGAAGGTGGTTTCCGCCTCGGTGAAGGTGACCGTGAGCGCGCTATGGCGTTTGTCGGCGCGGACGGCGGCGTAGGCATTGCCGATGGCATCGGCGAGATCGTCGCTGTCATAGGACAGGACCGGGCTCGACTTGGGGATCATGCGCCACCAATCGGGATAGGTGCCTTCCAGAAGTTTGATGACAAAGCGCGTCGGGCCAAAGCTGGCGACGAGCCGATCTGCCGTGATTTCCAGATGGACTTCGGCCCATTCCTTGACCATGCGGCCGAGCTTATCGACTGCGCGCTTGGGCACGATGACCGCGGGCATGTCTTCGGGCAGATCGGCAAGGCATTCGCGCGCCATCAGCTTGTAGCCATCGGTGGCGACGGCGCAGAGTTTTGGCGAAGTGGGCTGATAGCCCGGCATGAAGTGCCGAACGCTGCCGGAGAAAAGGTGCATGCCTTCGAGAACCGGATTGCGCACTTCTGACGTGGCGATGGCAAAGCCGCAGGTTTCGAAGAGATCGAAGAGGACGCGGCCTTCAGTGGTGAATGTCGAGCCAATATCGGCTTTGGAAATTGTCGGGAAGTTCTCGACGGGCTCAAGGATGGGCAGCACCTGGCGCGAGCGGGCACAGGTGATGACGATGCCGGCGCCTTCGCGGGCGAAGCGAGCGATGCCCCGATCAGTATAGCGCGACATGACATTGGAGAGGCGATCGGCCGGCACGACGACGGGCGGCATTTCGCCCTGGCATTCGACGGCCGTGGTGATCTCGACGAAATAATCGGTGGCGCGCATGGTGCACATGCCGCCGCCCGTTGTGATAAGAACATGGCCAATCACAGGATTTTCCTTGTTGCGCTCGACGGCGGCCATGACGCGATCGAGCGCCTGTTTGAACTCATTGGGAGCGACTTCGAAGGTCATATCAGCGGTCCCTCATGCCAAGATCGCTGAGGCCTCGGAAACGCCTTCCGAGTGCTTTCTCCAAGTTCCAGAACATGTCCTCGTATTCGCGCCGTGCGAAGCGCGCAGCAGCTTCGCCTAGCGCGTTTATGTTGATCTCTTCTGGCGCTCTCAGGATTTGAACGCCGATCCGAGCATTGGCTTCGGCAATAACGACTTCCTTGGACATGGTTTGCAGCAATGCCCTTGCAGTGTCCTGCGAAAGCGTCTTCTCGCGTGCCCGGCGCAGAACTTCCGTCATCAGCGTTTCGTCTGGGATGGAGCCAAGATCGATGACATCGCCGCTCATTGAAGGCCTCCCGTCAGGCGCTCGAATTCTTCGAGGAATTCGGACTTGGCTTGCGCGGGGTGCCAATATTGCAGGGTGACGCCCAAGGGGCCGTGCTGCAGATCCCATGACACCACGCAGGGCGCCATGTTCTGCTGTTGCTCATCGGCGAGAATGGACTCGTCAGCGAACTTCACGATCGACGACATATTGGGCGAGACGCCAAACTTGGAAGCCACCATCAGCCAGAGCCGGGCTTCGATGGCTTTGTAGTCGGTGAGGAAGGGTTTCACCGGACGCGGCACATCGACGAGGTAGGCTTCGGGCGCATCATGCAGGAGGGCGGTGAGCTGTTCTTCCTGGCTATATCCGTTCGCCTGCAGCCAGCGCGTCATCAGCACCGAATGTTCGGCGACCGAATAGAAGCGCAGGCAGTGGCCGGCATAGCGGCAGGCCATGGAGAGCGAGTGGGCGATATCCTCGATGTGGATTTCAGCGATGCGCGGATCGAGCGGCCAGAACTGGCGGCCGGAAACGGTCTGCATCCAATCGCCTTTGCGGGGAACGGCGTTCATGCTGCGATCTCCTTCTTGCGAAGGAAGCAGCTGACAGGGCCATCTTCGCCGTGCCACTTGCCTGCGAACTGCCAGCCATCGGGCACCTCCGGCACCCAGGCAGACAAGGTCGCGTCAGGAGTGCGCTCATAGCTTGCGAGGGCATCCTCGTTTTCTTCGTCCGTAAGACCTTGGTCAAAGAGATCGCCGAACTGACAGTCGAAGCCGTGTTCGATGGCGATGTGGTAAAGGTTCTGCCCCTCAATCGTGTAGAAGAACATGGCGGGCTGGATCTGGCCGCCGTGCAACTGGATAGGGGTTTCCGGCGCAGGCATAATTTCGGCAGGGCGGATCGGCCCCTTGTACAGGAGGGCATGGGCAGCGCGAATGTCCGACGCAGCCTTCTCTGCGAAATCGGCCATGTTGCCAGCGGCCTCTGCGGCCTGGTCTTGACGATCAGACCAGCACGACAAGCTGTCGAGTGCGTCCATGGCCTCACCTGCGAGGCGGCACCAGAGTTCGGATTGGCGCTCAGCTTCGGCGTAGGCGTCCTGCAGTTGTTCGATCGTCTGCATCAGAAAAACCCCATGAAAACGAGCGCCAGGACGGGCGGCACCGCGACGAAGGTGAAGAGCAGTTCAGCGCGGGCCATGATCAGACCCCTGCCGGATGCGCGGCGCGGGCTGCTGCGAATGCGTCGGCGGTGACGGCGATCAGCTCGGGCCAGAGATGGGCGATTTCGGAATTACCCAGACCTTCGCGTCGCAGGGTGAGATGTAGCTCCGCTTCATTAGGGAGGGTGCGCAGCAGGCTCTGCGAGCAGCGCCGGATCAGCTGCGCGTGGGTTTCAAAGCCGCGCTGATCATCGAGCTGGCGCACAACCTGACGATTGGCCTGGGCTTTGGCGGTTGGGAAGTGGCGCGCGATGTCCTCTTTCGAGAACTCGGCGAAGTCGCCTTCCATGCTCGGCTGCGCATCCACGGCATTGGCAAGGATGATATCGAGCATACGCGAGGCAATAGGGTGCATGCCGGGCGTGGGCGGGGAGAAGGAGTGGACTGTGGCAGATGCGAGCATTGCGCCCTCCAGCGATGAAACTGAAGGCAATATAAGCTTAACTCAAAAAACTCTGCAAGCGCAACTTATAGTAAAACTCAAAAACGAACTGACTCGACTCCGGCGCTAAAAGAATCGATTATGAGAACGTTAGTGGAACATTGGGGTGTGGCAGATGGCGTTGCCGGGGCGTAGACCGCTGGTGTCAGACGTAATTTCCGTGTCGGTCGAGTGTGCCGACTGCGGTCACAATCGCTGGATGCGACCTTCTCAGCTCACTCGCTTCGGAATCGCCTCAGGAACTCCGCTTGATATATTGGCATCGAGGTTGAGCTGCGCTCCATGCCGCCAGGATGGGTTGCCTGGAAAGAACATCGTCCTGACGGCCTCCTTCGCGTCCGACGACGCAAAGAAAAGCGCGGATCTTTGGAGGGCTAGAAACCTAGAAGTTCGCGAGTCGGAATTACACGCCAAAGGTGCTTGATCGCATACCGATCAAAGCTGATTTGGCGCGGAGGGTTGTACTGCTCAACAAGGATTGTGCTCGTGGTGCGCTCGACTAGCTTCTTGACGAACGCCTTGCCGGCTCGCTCGTTTTCCTCTGGAAACATTTCAATCACGACGTGATCGCCCGGTACAGGGTCGCGCCCGCCAACGTAAATTAGCTCGCCGGGGTCATACCTTGGCACCATACTGGTGCTGAGAACGTGTAAGGCAAAAACTTTGCGCAGACCCGCAATACCTGGCGGGCGCCGAACGTAGCCAGTGACTTCGCCATTGAGCGTGAAGTCGCCGTCATCACCGCCAACCGCGGTGCCAAGAAGCTCGACATCTGTGGGGCCTGCAGGAGGCAGGCCGAGTGAGCTGATAGGTTCAGCATCGGCAGGCAGTTCGTCGCCAAGAAATACAACTTCCCCACGCCCAAGCGCTGCGGCGTCAATCTGCAGGTACTGCGCCACCTTCAAGAGATTGGAGGTGGATGGCATGTTTCGTCCGCTCTCCCAATTGCCGATCGCGGCAACGTCGAGGTCCAAAAATTCGGAAATATTGCGCATCACCTTCCCGCGCTGCTTTCGCGCGAGACGGATCGCTTCTCCGATTTTAATAGCCATTTCCGACTTAGCCATAGGCGGATTTGCAACGAAAGCTACGCTCGCGTCCATGTAAGACTCTCTTGCAGCGTTTTTTGAGTTGTGCTTATGGTGCGTTATGCAAGCAAAACTCAAATCTCTTCAAAGTGCGATTGATGCCGCTGGAAGCGCGAGTGAGCTTGCGCGTCGTCTCGGCATTAAGCCGGCAGCGGTTCTGCAGTGGGTTCGAGTGCCGGCTGAACGGTGTTTAGAAGTCGAGCGGGTCACTGGCGTTTCGCGGCACGAGCTACGCCCAGATGTTTATGGCCCAGCGCCTGAGGCGGTGCCGTCGTGAACCGCCTCAGCCTGATCGATAGTCGTGCGCGCGCCGACGCCATCCGGCACATGACCGCCAGCGGTCTTTGCACCGAAGACTTGGTCATCGCCGGCATCCGCATCCAGACGATCCGCCGGGCGCTTCGACGCACTGGTCGGGCGCGGCTTGCCGCGAAGGCGGTACGGTCGTGAGCGCATATCTCTCTCCAATTTTGCATTCGTGCGCGTCGTTCGCCCTTGGCGGCGCGGCACGAGCTGGTGCGCGGCTTGGTGCCGCCTCCCTGGCTGCGCCGCGCACCGGCACTTTCCTTTTCATGCAATGCGGCCAGCCACCGGTCACGAGTGAGCCCCGGCCGATTTCGACGCCAGAGGCGAGGCCATGAGCGAACTCAAACCGATCTGGATGCAGGTCAAGCCACAGACGGCGGCAGCAAGCGAAGAGGCGGGCGGCGACAAGGTGCTAGCGGCAGTTGCCAGCCGCATCAGCCACGGCACACGGTTTTCGGAATATTCGAGCTTTGAGTATCCCAACCGGGTCATTCCCTTCGATGTCGCCATCGAGGTGGACCGCTTTGCCCTGAGGCAGGGCCGGCCGCCGCGGCACGGGCTGTTGCTCGCCGAAGCGCTCAACATGCTGCTGGTGCCGCGCCCCCAGGGCAGTATGGACGATTGCGACATGGCGGCGCTGTGCAAGATTTCGACGGAGAGCGCCGAGGCCATTGCTGCCTTTGCCAGCGCACGCGCCGATGGCGTGACGACGCCCGAAGAGGCGCGGCTGGTGCGCGAAAAGATCAGCGACGCGCAGACGGCTTTTGCCGAGCTGGATGCAAGGCTCAAGGCGATCGAGGAGGCGGGAGAATGAAGATCTCCGAAAGCGCCGAGATCCTGCGCCAAGCCATCGACACGTTCTCGCCCACGCACATCGTTTCCATGGTTTCGGGCGGGCGGGATAGTGCTGCGTCTGACCAGGTCGCGCGCGAGCTCGGCGTGAAGATTGACCTCGTTATTCATGGCAATACCCGCTGCGGCATTCCCGAAACCAGCGCGTTCGTGAACGATACGTACGGCGCCATGAGCGATCTGGTGGTTGCCGATGCTGGCACTGCCTATGAAGATTACGTCCTTCGAAAAGGCTTCTTCGGACAGGGTATTGCGGCCCACGGCTTTGCTTATCGCATCCTCAAGGCCACCCCATTCCGGAAGGCACTATCTCGCGCAATCCGGCAGCGTCGGCGCGGGGTGCGCATCCTTCTGATCAATGGCGCTCGACAGGATGAAAGCGAAAACCGCCAGAAGAACCTGCAGGTTTGGCGGCAAGACCCGGCTGCAAAGAACAACATCTGGGTGAGCTTGATCCACGGCTGGAGCCAGACGGATCGCGACGCTTATCTCGATTCCAGAGCGACCCCGATTAACCCTGTGGCGACACAGCTTTGTCGATCGGGTGAGTGCATGTGCGGAACAATGCAATCGGTTGCCGAGCGCCGTGAGGCATCAGTCCTCTATCCAAAATGGGGCCAGTGGCTCAACGAACTGGAGAAAGAAGCGATTGAGCGCCACGGCTTCGGCTGGGGCGAGGACTTTCCCAATCCGAAGGTTATGGGCGAGCAGCTCAGTCTCTTTGCGCCCATGTGCAAAGACTGCCTCGTCCGCGGCGGTGCCGCATGAACGGGATTGTGGGTACTGCTTTTGAGTCGGCAGCGATCGACGGCGTTTCCGGTGCTGAAGCTTGGGCGCGTCGCATTGGCGGCGCGTGGCAAAAGAGCATCGATGCGATTTTTGAAACGGGACGGCTGATCGCCGAAGCAAAGGCGGCTCTGCCGCATGGCGAGTTTGAAGACCTCGTAGACGCCAAACTTCCATTCTCGGGAAGTACCGCACGTCGTCTGATGATGATTGCAAGGGATGACAAGCTGACAAACCGTGCGCATGCGCACGTTCTGCCGGCATCGTGGGCCACGCTTTATGAGCTGACTAAGCTCGATACCGAGACATTCGAGCGTCGCATCGCCGAAGGCTCCATCCGCCCGGACATGCAGCGACGCGAGGTGCAGACAGGCGGCGCGCGCTCCATCATGGCGAGCCGGGAGCAGCCGAAGGGATCGCTCGACTACTTTCCGACGCCGCCTTTTGCGACCCGGGCGCTGATGAACGACGTGCTGCCGCATCTCCGTATTGATCCGCAGGAGATGGGCGTTGTCGCCGAGCCATGTTGTGGCGAGGGGCACATGTCTGGCGTGTTGCAAGAATATGGGCTCGATGTGCGCGCGAGCGACATTGCCGACTATTCGAAAGACGGCAGATACCCGCCTGGCTGGGTCGGACAGGGCGATTACCTCGCCAGCGACGAGGCCGTCGATTGGACGATTTTCAACCCGCCCTTTGGCGATGTGACGCTGGCTTTCGTGCTCCATGCGCTCGAAAAATCGCGGCGTGGCGTATCCGTATTTGTCCGCCAGCAATGGCTGGAAGGGATTGAGCGCTACGAGACGATTTTTCGGGATCGGCCGCCGACGCTTTATGCGCAATTTGCCGAGCGCGTGCCGCTGGTCGCGGGCAAATGGGACCCGATTTCATCGACGGCGACGGCTTATTGCTGGCTGGTGTGGGTGAAGGACGTGGCGCCACAGCCGCCCTTCTGGATTCCACCGGGGCGGAAGCTGGCCTATCGGCGCGATGACGATGTGGCCCGGTTCACGACGCATCCGGTCATTGGATTTCAGCCTGTTCTGGCGCCTTTCGCCACGAGCGAAAAAACCGACGCGATCATTCGTGCGGCCTATGGCGCCGAGGTGATCGACTTCGAGGCGTGTATTGTCCGGCTGGCGCGCGAAGCGGGCGTCGAGGCGAGCAAGCTGCACATTCGGCGCCGAGCTAGCCGGCTCGGGCTTGGCGATCGGGACCGGCAGCGCGAGGCCGTGCGCCTCGCCAATGCGGCGAGGGCGGAGCCATGAGTTTTGTGCGCAGCTTCGTCACCATCGGGTCGCATCACAAGGGGCCGCATGTCGATGCGCTCTATGCACTGGCCGAGCGCTGCGGCGCCAAAGTCATCGTGGTCGGACATGAAGGCGAGCCATGGGGCTTGTCGCTGCGCACGCCACCACCAGCCAAGCGATTGCCCTATGCGGGGTTTGATCCGGATGACCTCAAGATCTGGAGCAATCTGGGGAGGTCGGCGCCATGACCCGCCCCATGAAGGTGCTCATTGCCTGCGAGTTCTCCGGTACCGTTCGCAACGCGTTCCTCGAAACTGGCTGCGATGCCTGGTCGTGCGATCTGCTTCCAGCAGAAGACCGCAGCAATCGCCACATCGTTGGCGATGCGCGCGAGCTGCTGTGCGACGGCTGGGATTTGCTCATGGTCGCGCATCCGCCCTGCACACGGCTTTGCAATAGCGGCGTCCGCTGGCTGACAAAGCCGCCCAATGGCAAGACGCTCGACCAGATGTGGTCCGAACTGGACGAAGGCGCCGCGCTGTTTTCGGACTTCTGGAACGCGCCGATTGACCGGATCTGCATCGAGAACCCGGTGATGCACAAACACGCCAAGGCGCGCATCAAGAACTATCAGGAGTTCGCGCAGAGCGTGCAGCCCTGGCAGTTCGGCCACCCGGAAACCAAGCGCACCTGCTTCTGGCTCAAGGGCCTGCCGCCGCTGATGGCCACTGATGTGGTCGAGGGGCGCACGGCACGCGTGCATCGGATGCCGCCCGGTCCACAGCGCTGGGATGAGCGCTCGCGCTTCTTTCCGGGCATCGCCAAGGCAATGGCCGATCAGTGGACGTGGATTTGGGAGCAGGACGCGGGGAGGGCAGCGGCATGACCCGGCGCGACCGCATCCGCGAAAAGATCTTTGCCCGCGTCGAGATCGTCGATGCGCCTCCGCACATGCCTGAGCATCTCGGCCCCTGCCATCTCTGGACGGGGCCGACATCGGGCGACGGGCGGGGCGGGGACTATCCGCGCATGAACCTCGATGGCCAGACCGTGGCCGTCCACATCGTGAGCTGGACCAATGAGCACGGCTTCGTGCCGGGCAAGAAGCAGCTCGACCATCTCTGTCGCCGCAGGCGCTGCGTCAACGACCAGCACCTGGAACTGGTGACCCACAGGCAGAACCAGAAACGCCGCGATGCGGCACGGCGGGAGGCGGCTGCGGCGCTGCCTTCGCCGGCAAACGAAATTTAGAGGGTAGGGCCATGGCAGTAGAAGACGGGGTAGCGCAGGACCAACTGCGCGCCATCATCGAGCGCATCGAGCGGATGGAAGAGGAAAAGGCGGCAATCGCGGCCGATATCAAAGAGATTTATGCCGAGGCCAAGGGCAACGGCTTTGACACCAAGATCCTGCGCAAGGTCGTGACCATCCGCAAGCAGGACGCCAACGAGCGCGCCGAGCAGGAGGCTCTGCTTGAGCTCTATATGTCGGCGCTTGGGATGATCAAGGGCGGCTCGGACGAATGAGCTACGTAGCTGCCTATTGGGCTGCCAAGCAGCGTGGCATTGGACCCTATGGCAGGGTTTTGCTGCAGCAGCTGGCGGACCGGCATAATGTTGATCTCGGGTGTTTTCCGCACCAGAAGACGCTCGCGCGCGATTGCGAATTTTCCCGCTCGACGATCAACGAGCAACTGAAAAAACTCGAACAGGCGGGCCTGATCAAGCGTGTCACCAGCCGCCACCCGGTCACGAACCGGCAGGAGCCGACCCGCTATTATCTCCAATTCGAAGAAGGTTTTGCCGATATCGTCGGCGCTGAAACGGCTGAAGCGTCGGAGCAGGACGATGATGAAAGCCGTGTCCGGGAGCCGGACACGGACCCAGACGACACCCGTGTCCGGGAGCCGGACACGGCTTTTGACGCGAGCCGTGTCCGCGCCACAGGCGAAGCCGAGTCCGGCTCAGACGCAGAGCCGTGTCCGCCTGCGCGGACTCGTAATAGTAGCTTAACCGGAAAGATAACCGGAAATGGAACCGGGAAACGCGCAGAGCGCGCGGATCGCGCTTCGCTGTTCAAATCGATCTGGAAGATGTTCCCGCTTCGGCCCGGTAGCTCGGAAGACGAGACCTGGGAGCTTTTCAAAAAGCTCGATGAGGTTGACCTACCTGCCATCGAGAAGGCCGTCGAGCGCTACGATCAGTTTTTCCGAGAGCGCGCTGCCGGCAAGGGCGAGACCTATCAGGACGCCTGCAATTTCGCGCCGTATCTGATCACCTGGCTGCGCAAACGGCAGTGGCTTGAAGCGAAGACTTGGCCTGTGAGCGCTAAGCTCGGAACCGAAGCCGCTGCGGTGATGGCCGGGAAGGTCACGATCAACAAATGGCGTCAGTACGATCTGTTTCTTGCGTGTGAGCAGGTGCTTGGCCGCTCAGTGCCAGTCGGGAAAACCGGCAGCTGGTCATTTGATGAGGCGGTTGTCGAGGAAGCCAACAAGAGGCTGGGGAGTGGGTCGGGGCCGCCTTAGCCGTGTGCCCTTCACCATCATCCCACTCAGCCCAGAGCAAGCAAGACCTATGACTTCGATTCGACACCAAGACCGCGTTGCTCGCCTTCGGGCTGGAGCTTTCACCAAGCAGGAGCGCGAGGCGATCGGCCTGCCAGCGCGCCCCGTGCGCCGGCATAATGAGCCACCAGCCTTTCCGGCCGATCCCGGTGCATATGTGTGGTTTGCCCTGACGACGACGCCGCAGAGAGAGGCCAAGGCGGTGCTGGAATTGGCGCGTGCCGGGTTTGTGGCGTTTAATCCGACAGAGGTGGTTATGGTCCGCTCATCCCGCATCGTCAAATTCAAACGCAAAGAGCGGGAAAGGGCTTTGCTAACGGGCCTAGTGCTCGTCGGATTTCCCGGTGTTCTGACTGAACGTCGCCGCGGCAATGTCTTGGTCAACGCCTTTCATGCAGACGTACCATGGCTGCGCGTCTTGAACCAGACGAATGTCGTTGGCGTGGTGGGTATGGCCAGCGGACCAGTACCAGTACCGCTGGAGAACGTGATGTCGGTGCGGCTGCAGCATCGGCGGAAGGGCGGCACACGCAACTGGTCTGCTGCTGTCGGCGACGTGGTTGAAGTCACCTGGGGTGCTTGGAGCGGGAAGAAGGGCGAGATCGTCGAGTTGGTGGATGGGGCTGCAAAGCTCAAACTCTTTGGAGTGACCGGACTGCTAGAGAACCTGACGCAGCCACTGTCCGTGCCAGAACCTTGGGTGAGGGGCCTTGGTTGAGAGACGATGCTTTTGACTCTTTCTGCGAATCGGCATCATCGTGCTTTCGACCACTGCGGTTGACCAGCGCTTCGGCGCTAAGACAGTTGGGACCCATCGAGGCAGACCCACTAACCGCAACTGGACCCGCGCCCTCAACGAGGGCCTGATATGGGTGATGCTCCTATTGTACCCAAAATGCTTTATTGCCCGCGATGCTCACTGCATTGGCGGGCATTGTGTTAAATGCGTCTGGCACTCAAGTATCTGACTGAAATGTGACTGTAGATCTCAGTCAGACATGGCAGCCAGAACTGCGCCTGGGTTGACCCGCAAGTCTCAGTGCTCATTATGGCCCCGTTCAAGTCGATAAGGGGGCCAATGGTGAAGAAGCATATTCTCACAGTAACACTCGCAAGTTTGCTCGTGATGAGCGCGCATGCGCAGGAGCAGACGGAAAACCGGCGTTGGACTTTGCAGTCATCGCTGACAACGGGGGCAGAAGAGCGGGTTAGTTGTATGCTCGTTTTTCCCACCGAAGAGGGCAAGCCTCAGCTGCGCATCTCCATGGCCAATCAGCGTGATCCTGCGCGTATGACCTTCGAACTGCGCGGCGTGGGCGCCCTAGCCGAGAAGGATCAAGGCAAAGTCGCGGACGTTGCGCTGACCATCGGGTCGCGCACTGTCGAGGAAGGACTTGAAGCCACTTGGCGGGAATCCAACGAGGGTCGCATATCCTTCCGGACGACCGAGCCTGGAGGCGCGCTGCTGGAGCCCATCGCACGGTCTCTGACCATGACGGTGAAAGCCGGCGAAACCACCTATGAATATGATCTGGCTGGCTCGCGCCGTGCGATCACTGAACTGCGCAAGTGCCTAAGGTAAGCCCATGAACATGACTATGAAAGTCGCGCTTCTCGCGCTGGTCTTAGCAATGGGGTCTGCATCCGTTGGCGCTGCTCAAGCTCAGGAAGCACTATGCTCATCTCCTGGCTCGATGGCATTCAATGGATTGGCAGAACGTAGAGCGGATATCGTACCGAGTGTGCACAAGCAGTTAGCTGGGCTCGGCAGGCTTGCCGCCGTCAGTAACTGCTCCGTGGTCATTACGTGCGCAGGTGATCCGGTAAACGGCAAAGACGCTAACAGTATCCGCAATCGCCAATGTTCGGCTGCCCGCCAAGCGCTCGCAATGTTTCAAAGCAGTCGGGATGCTCGGCGCAAGTTGACGGATAGCTACGAAATCCAGCGCGTATCCGCTGGCAAGGGCGTTGCCGCTGGCCAAGTGGTCGTGACGCTCAAGTAGCCTGCAACCTTGGTGCAGGTGGGTGTGATCCCGCCACTGCCATTTTTCCATGCCCGCGATGCTGATGCATTCGCGGGCATTTTTGTATTCACCAAAGGCCAACGGGTCCTTCCCCCTGTCCTGCAGTCATGCGGGGCGGCAAGGCGCGTGTGTTCGGTAGTTTCTCCAAATTTCCGCAGGGTTGACAGGGTTTACGAGGTTTACGGCTGTGAGCGACATGGTTGACGCCTTGGATGACACGCTCTGGGTGTCGCTCGCTGAGGCAGGGCGCAGCCAGAACCCGCCAGTGTCGCGCGCGGCGGTGAGCAAGCGGGTCAAGAAGCTGGTAGAGGCAGGACGGCTCGTCACCCGCAAGGGGCCGATGGGCTCGACGCTTGTGCATCTGCCTGCGTATCTCCGCGCGGTGAGTGATGAAACCGATCCCGCGCAGGACCTTCGCAATGGCCGATCGACGGCGCCTGCCGCGATCGAGGAGTCAGAAGACGAACCGACAGCGCCCCTGACGGGCGACCCGAACTATCACAAGTCGCGCGCTCGACGCGAAGCGATCAATGCCGAGACGGCCCGCCTCGACCTTGAAGAGCGGTTGGGTTTGCTGGTGCTGCGGGAAGATGTCGATCTCCGCACCACAGAGATATTCCGAAAATTCAGAGACCGGCTAATGGGCATGCCGGCAACTCTATCGGATGTTCTTGCGGCCAAACCGGATGCTGCGGCCATTCGAACGGAATTGGACGATCAGTTCCGGCTCATGCTTGAGGCGCTGGCAAAATCGCTCGACGCCATGGCGGAGGCGAAGGAGGAAGATGACGACTGACCTTCAGAAGGCCAGCGACGCCAGGATCCGAGCAAACGGTCGAAGCATCTACCGTGCCGCTGCAGCCGGGCTGATGCCTGACCCACGAGAAAAAGTCTCTGACTGGGCGCAACAGTATCGCGTCGTGCCGGATATGGGTTCGCTTCCAGGTCCATGGAAAAATCATGTAGCGCCGGAGCTCGTCGAAATCATGGATTGCCTGTCGCCGGATCATCCGAGTGAGCAGGTGGTGCTAATCAAGCCATCGCAATCGGGTGGTTCGGCCGTCGCCGAAAACTGGATCGGCTACATCATGCACCGAACACCAGGTCCGGCGATGTATGTCGGTCCAACAGTGAAGGGTGCCAAAGATTGGATACAGGAGAAACTGGGGCCAACCATCAATGCCACTCCGGTTTTGGCACCGCACAAAGGCGGTGCTGTAGCTCCCGCGAAGTCAAGATCGGGAGAAGGCACGACCTCAGAACGCATCCGCTTTAAGGGCGGCTTCCTGCTCCTTGCCGGCGCCAATTCGGCAGCGACGCTGCGCCAGCACTCGATCCGCTTCATGGTGCGCGATGACCGTTCTGCCTGGACGGACAATGCCGACAACGAGGGCGATCCGAAGGATTTGTCGGATGCGCGCCTCAAGACTTTTCGAGTTTATGGGCTCGCCAAGGTGTTCGATGTCTCGTCGCCCAAGTTCAAGGATGCCGATATCGATGCGGAATACCAAAAGGGCGACCGTCGCCACTACTACATGGCCTGCCTCGGCTGCGGCGCCGCCAATGACTGGGAGTTCGAAGATCTGGTGCACAACGATGTTGCGCCGTTCCGCTCGCATCTGATCTGTCCGCTTTGCCAGCACGAGCACTTTGAGGCGGACAAGAAAGCCATGAAGGCTGGTGGCTGCTGGGTGCCGACAGCGCCGGATCTCGACGGGGTGCTACCGCCAAAGTCCATCCGCAAAGAAGAAATTGACGACTGGCGGCGGCGCCGTGTCGGGCCGGGAAATATCGTCAGCTTCTCGATGACCGGCGTCACGAACACGTTCGAGCGCTGGGATAATCTCGTAGCCCGCAGCCTGGCTGCAGGTGATGATCCGGTCAAGCTGCAACCGTTCGAGAATTCCGATCTCGGCCGCCCGTACGAACCAAAGAGCGAGGGTCCATCATGGGAAGTGCTTTCGGCGCGTCGCGAAATGGATTGGGCGCGCGGCAATGCACCTGCAGGGGTGCTCTACACGACCTTCACGGTCGACGTGCAAGGTGATGGGCTCTACTGGTCATCAATCGGCTGGGGGCCAAACAAAGAATGCTGGCACCTCGACCATGGGTTTATCGCCGGAACGAGCGACGTCCCGCACGAAGGTGCATGGCCAAAGCTCGATATGGTGGTGGAGCGTGGCGTTGCCTTTGGTCCGGCGCGCATTGCGCCTGACATGATCGCGGTCGATAGCGGCTACAACTCCGACGCGGTCTACAGCTGGGTCAAACGGCGTCACAATGCCATTGCGATCAAGGGTAGCGACGGCTGGACAAAGCTACCGATTTACGGCGCTGAGGCGGCTGAAATCCGCAAGCATGGACTTTCTGCCGGCAAGGCGAAGCGGCACGGCATGAAAGTCTGGATGGTCGGTACCTACGGCATCAAGGCGGCGCTGATGATCTACCTCTCAAGAGGTATGACTGAGGGGCAGAACGGGGCGCTGCCCAGCGGCTACCAGCACTTCCCAGGAGATACCGAAGAGGACTATTTCCGGCACCTGGTGTCGGAGTTCGTCACGACAATCGAAGATCAGGGCGAAAAGAAGCGCGTTTGGAAGAAGCGCGGCGAAAATCACTGGCTCGACTGCGCCGTCTATGGCTGGGCGCTGACTCATTATGTGGGGCTATGGAACTGGTCGGACGAGCAATGGGCAGAACGGGCGAAGCTCCTAACGGATATGCTCGCCGCGACCGATCCTGATCTCTTCGGCGGTCGCTTCGTGGGCGCCGTCACTGCTCCACCGGTCGCAAACCGGGATGTCGAGGCGGAAAATCCGCCAGAAGGGCCAGCGGTGACGCTGCCCAAGACAAAAGCTAGCCGGAATGAGGGGCTCGACGCTCTCGCCATGCTCAATCGATAGGGTCTGACATGCATATGACGCTCGAAGAAGTCGATGCGCAGCTTTCGGCGCTCTACGCGGCCCGTGCCCGACGTCTTACCGATGGGGTGCGGACCAAAATTGGCTATTCCAACGGTTCGGTTGAGAAGTCCGTGGCTTCACTCGAAGAAATCGGCATGGAAATCGCCCGCTTGGAGGTCATTCGCGGCCGCCTCGCAGGGACGGGTAGTTCCGGACCAATCCGCATCGGGTTTGGAGACCGGATGTGAGCGCCAAGCCAGTTTATCGCGTAAGCGCTGGCGATACCGTTGGCGCCAGCGCGCGCGCCGTTGCGCGTGGTGGCATGCCGCGCACCAGCTACGTTGCCGGTGACCAGGGCCATCCTTCGATGAGTGGCTGGATGCCGCCGTTGCAGTCTGCCGACACTGCGTGGCTGCGCGACAAGAATATTTCTAACGCTCGTATCCGCGACATGCAGCGGAACGAGGGCTGGATTACCTCCGGCATCGACCGTCAGGTCGATATGCTGGTCGGCGGGATGATGCGGCTCAATTCCAAGCCGGATGGAGAGGCGCTAGGGATCACGCCGAAGCAGGCGCACCAGCTCGGTCGCGCGATCCAGTCCGTCTTTCGCTCCTGGGCTGAAGATCCGGTGTTCCGCAACGATGCGGAGCGGCATTTGCCGTTCGCCGGGCAAATGGGGCTGATGGCGCGTGAGTTCTGCGCCATGGGTGAGAGTATCGCCATCAATCGGTGGATTGATCGTCCGGGATGGGGCTTTCGTACGGCGGTACAGGTGGTCGAGTCGGACCGCCTGTCGAACCCGAATGGTATGCCGGATACCGAACAGCTTCGGGCCGGGGTTGAGAAGGATGGAGACAACGCCGCGATTGCCTACCATTTCCGGCGGAAACATCCGGGCGACACTCTCGGTGTCAGTGGCGATGGTTTCCGCTGGGAACGCGTCGAGCGCTGGGATCATATCGGCGCCTGGGAGCGGCCCAAGGTGCTGCATGTTTTCGACAAGCGCGAACCGGGGCAGACCCGCGGCGTCTCGAAGCTGGTTGCGGTCCTCTCAAAGATGCGGATGCTGTCGCGCTATTCGGAAAGCGAAGTCCGAACTGCGGCAATCAATGCCACTATCGTCGGCTCGCTCTATACCCAGCTCGGCGCCGAATATGCTGCCGACCGTCTTGGCAGCGATCCGACGCCCGGTAATGACTGGAATGCTTTCAACCAACAGCGCGCCGACTTTTATGGCAATCGCAACGTGCTCGATGAAGCGCGTTTCCTGACGCTGTTTCCAACGGATCGGCTCGACCTCAACACGCAGCCGCGTCAGACGGCCGGCTATCCGGCATTTCAGCGGGCGTTTCTGCAGGCTTTCGCCGCTGCCATTGGCATTAGCTATGAGCAGTTGTCGATGGACTGGAGTCAGACGAACTATTCGTCGGCGCGCGCTGCGCTCAACGAAGTGTGGCGTGGCGTTGCACGGTTGCGGCAGGTGCTGATCTGGGGCGCTGCGACACCTATCTTCGCGGCGGTCCTGGAAGATGCTCTCGATGCTGACATGATCGAGATCCCAAAGGGCTGTGCCGATTTTTACGACGCGCCGGCTGCCTGGCTGCGGTGTGAGTGGATCGGACCGGGCCGCGGCTTCATCGATCCCGTCAAGGAAGCGCAAGCGTCTGGCATGCGCCAGGACGGCATGATCTCGACGCTCGAAAAAGAAGCGGCCGAGCAGGGCGGTGATTGGGAAATGATCATCGAACAGATTGCCGCCGAGCGCGCAGAGATGGCGCGCCTGGGCCTGACGCGTGGGGATGTCGATCTCGCCGTGCAACCGCGCACCGATCAAGACGATCGCCGGCCGAACCAGTAGTCAAAGGACATCGATATGACCGATCTCGATCTGGCTCTGCGCACGCCGGGGCGCATCCTGCTGCTCAAGAGGGGGGAAGCACAGGCACTCCTCGACCGTGCACTGGAAGGACGGCAAGCCCGGTCCGGCAACTGGCTGACCAATCTTATGGGTGGGCGAAAGGCGGCTCGTGAAGATGGCGAGGCTGTCGCCGAAGCCTTGGCGATGCCCGTTATTCGGTGGGCCTCGGCAGTTGAGTATTGCGATGGCTATGCCCTCGTCGATGGTGTCGCCATTGTCGACATCAGCGGCGTCATGACGCCCGAAGGCTATTATGACTGGTGGGCGGAAGCTTGGGTTCCCGGCTACGCACAGATCGGGGAAGCCCTAGCTGCGGCGCGCGGCGATGGCCGGGTACGCGCCATTTTCCTGCGGGTCAACTCGCCGGGTGGTCTTGTTGATGGCTGTTTCGACCTCGCCGACGCAATCCGTGCAGAGAACGGCGCCTCTGGGGGAAAGCCAGTCTGGGCTTACGCCAAAGTGGCGTGCTCCGCTGCCTATGCCCTTCCATCAGGCTGTGACCGCATCTGGGCTGCCTCAGAATCTGACGTCGGGTCGATTGGGGTAGTCATCACTCATGTCGATAGTTCGGCAATGTTAGCCGAGTGGGGTCTCAAGGTCGAAGCGATCGAGAGCGCGCCGCACAAAACCGATGGCGCGAGCTGGAAGCCTTTGACCGAAGACGCGCGTGCGCATCTCCAGGCTGTCGTCGATCAAGTCGCAAAGCGGTTTGTGTCCGTCGTGAGCCAAGGGCGCGGGATGAGCGAAGACGCCATCCGTGCCCAAGAGGCCCGCTGGTATTTGGCCCAACATGACGATCCCAACCTTTCTGGCCTCGCTCTCGGTCTAGTCGATGAGATCGGGTCTGAACGCGCTGCATTCGCAGCGCTCCTTGCCTCCCTCACTGACACTCCCGAACCAACCATGGAGATAGAAATGGCCCTCAAAGACCAGGTCGCCGCCTTGCGCGCCAAGGCATCGGCTGGCGATGCCGGTGCAACCGCAGAGCTGAAGGCCCTCGGCATTCCCGTTTCGGCCGAAAAGGCGGACGACGAAGGCGACGGTGACGAAACCGAATCCAATTCTGACGATGCGGACGACGAAGACGAGGATGAAGAAGACGGAGAACCCAAAGCCAGCGCGACCGGCACCAAGGCCGGTTTTGCCCTTGTGGGTTCGAAGGCGGCAAAGGGTCGTGAAGCGCTTGCTGCCAAGCTCGGTGAAAAGGTCGCGAGTGCCGGCATGACGTATGGCGAGGCGATGGGCATGCTTGGCGCAGCGCCGAAAGCGTCGAACCTCTCTGCTGCCATGGCGGGCCGCGACCGCAATATCGGCGGCAGCGACGCCAATGCGGAGAAGTCAGGCTCTGGCCTCCTCGCGGCTGTCGATCGCCGCACTGCCAAACATGGTGGCAAGTCCAAGTAGCATCTGACCCCATCAACCCTCGACAACGCCGCCCCTCCTCGGGCGGCGCTGTCGTTTCTGCACCCCTTTAATCGGAGGCCATTATGGTCAAGAGAACTTTCTCAATGGGCAGCCCTAAGGTGATGACGGCCGTTGTCAAATGGGAAGTCGAAGAGAACTATTGCCGTGAATCGGCAACGCTGCTTGCCGGCTCGGGTGGCAATTCCCGCTTTGTCGAAATTGGCACCATTCTCGGTGTCGCGGGCATGGGTACGGTGACGGCACTGGCGCTGGCCGGTAACAGCGGCAACGGGGCAATCACCCTCGCCAATCCTGCAATTTCGGCTGCCGCTAGTGTTGGCGACTATCAAGCCATCTGCATCGAGCCGGCTGCCAATGGCGGCACCTTTGAAGTTTTCGATCACAGCGGCGTCTCGGTTGGAACGGCTTTTGTTGGCACGGCCTTCAATGGCCCAGTCAGGTTCACTATCGCGGATGGCGCTGTCGACTTCGTCGCTGGCGATGCCTTCGCAATCAAGGTGCCGGCTGGCTCCAAGGTCAAGGAATGGGACCCGACCGCGACGGACGGTAGTGCCGAAATTGCCGGTGTCGCCATCAACAAGGGCTTTGCACCGTCCGGAGCCGATGGCGGCGTGCTGATGGAAGCCCGTGGTCCGGCCATTCTCGATCTCGACGGTATCGCCTGGCCTGCCGGCGCGACCACCGACCAGAAAGCTGCAGCAATCGCGGCGCTCGCCAAGAAACACATCATCGTTCGCGCCCTCTAGGCGCGGCTACCCTTCGACGGCGGTGAGCCGTCCCTTCCAAAACTCAGTAGGAGACGGCGGCAATGGACCCCGAAGAATTCAACTTCCTTTATACCTCGACGAGCCTCACCGAAGCGGTCAACCGCATCCCGAACACCTATGGCCTGCTCAATGCCATGGGCATGTTCAACACCGAGGGCACTGCCTCGATCCTCGTCGAAGTGCGGATCGAAAACGGAATCGTCCGGGTTCTCAGCGCCCAGGAGCGCGGCGGTCCTGGCATCGAGAACAAGCGGGAAAAGGGCAACTCGCTGATCTTCAAGATCCCGCACTTCCCGCAGATGGACCTGATCACGCCGCAGGACATCCAGAACATGATTGCCCTCGTCAACCGCACCAAGCGGCCGGCAACCATGGACGACGAGGTTGCCAAGCGCCTCGACCAGCTGCGCACCAATCATGCGATCACGCGCGAGTTCGTGCGCGTCGGCGCGCTCAAGGGCGTCATCATCGATGGCGACGGGACCGAACTTTACAATCTCTTCGACGAGTTCGACATCACCAAGAAGACGGTGGACTTTGCGCTTGGCTCGGTTGGCACTGACATCATGGGCAAATGCGAAGAAGTGCATGACCATGTGGTCGCCAACCTCAAGGGCGAGGTTTCTGACGGTGTCGAAGTGATGGTGTCCGGCTCGTTCTTCAGCCGGTTGGTCAATCACGCCAAGGTCGAAAAGTTCTATCTTCAGGCCGAACAGGCCATGCAGCTCACCCGCTTCGAGCGTGATCGCCTTGGGGGCAACTGGGGCCGTGTCTTCGAGTTCGGCAATATCCGTTTCCGCGAAAACAAGACGACCTTTCCCCTCAAGATCGGCACTGACGTCGTCAGCACTGCCGCCATCGAAAGCGGCAAGGGCCATGCCTATCCGAGCGGGACGCGCGACACCTTCAAGACCTGGGACGCGCCGGCTGACACGATTACGGCGGTCAACTCGGCGCCGGACGACGAGATCTTCATCTCCTCCAAGGTGCTCGACCATGGCAAGGGCGTCGAGCTTTGGTCCGAGAGCAACACGCTCTCGATCTGCAAGCGGCCGGAAACTCTGGTCGAAGTCTTCACCTCGAACTGATCCCCACCCCGACAACAATCAGGCCAGCACGATGTGCCGGTCTTTCATTTTCAAGAGGTCAATCATGACGACCAAGAAATCCGCCCCGAAGGAAACGCGCTCGATCGTGCTACTCGAAACCATCGACGATATCGGCGAAAGCGGCAACCTGCAGAAGATCGATCCTTCTGAGGCTGAAGCGCTCGTGGGCGAGAAGAAGGCCCGCTGGGCCACAAAGGCCGACTTCGGTCTCTGATCATGCGGAAGGATCTAGTGGCCGAAGTGCTCTCCGCCGCTGAAGATGAGTTGTTCGAGGACGTGCTTTATACGCCCAAGGGCGGTTCGGCGGTCCTTATCGAAAAGGCTATCTTCGGTGTCGAAAAAGCGGTCGAGCGGTTTGAAAGCTTTGGCCACAAGGTCCGAACTGCAACGCACACGACGCTTGCCCTCAGGGCCGAGTTCCCGCTCCTCGCTAAGGGCGATCAGATTAGCGACGGCATTGTCTATGAGGTTCTCGATTGGGAGCCTGATGGCGACGGGCGCTTCGAAATTCGTATCAGTCTCAAGGTTGTATCATGAGGCTAGGCGCCGCGCTGACCGGCAATCTTGAAACGTTCATGGCCGTCGAGCTGGAAAATGGCGCCAAGGCTGTCACCAGTGGCACGCATAAGGCCCTAAACGATCTCAAGATGCGGCTGCGACAGCAGACCTTGAACGCTTTCGGCTCGCAGGGTTTGGCAAACACTTGGCGTAGCCATGCCTTCCCCAAAACTGGGGCTAGTCTCGGCGCTGCTGGCGTGCTGGTGTCAAAGGCGCCGCATATCATCGACAGTTTCGACGCGGCGACGGTCATTCGCAGCAAGGATGGTTTCTTCCTCGCGATCCCTTCGCCCGATTGCCCGAAAGGCTCGAAATTCGAACCGATTACGCCATCTAATTTTCCAGAGGATCGCTTCGGGCGACTTCGATTTGTCTATCGGCCCGGCAAGACGTCGCTGCTTGTGGTGGATGGCGTGAAGCGCACGTCGGCAGGTCGAGTGGGTCGCCAAATGGCTCGCAATAAGGCGGGCGGATTTAAGCAGGGCGCCGTTTCAGTCGTGATGTTCTTCCTCGTGCCCTATGTGCGGATGAAGAAGGCCTTCAATCTTGCTCAGGACTACGACCGCGCTGCTGCAGAGATGGTGCGCAACATTCTGGAGGCCTGGGAGTGACGACAAAGCGCGAACAAATCCTGGCGGCACTATTCGATTATCTGACAAGCGCCATGCCTATGGCGAAGGTGCTGCGAAACCCAGCACTGTCTGACCTGATAGATGGCAAGGCGATGGGCTTGCTCGACGGTGGGATTGAACTCGTCGAAGAGTTCATCAATGGCTCGATCTACGAATGGACCATGATTCCAACAATCTCGATCGTGTTTGAGAAGGTCGAGGATGACGTTGACGGGAAAGTCGATGCGCAGATCGACTTGCTGGACATCGTTATTGCCGCGGCTGGCGATCTCAACGGGCTGGTGACGCGCATCGAAGTGCGTGCGGCTGAATTGGCCGTGCAGGAGATTTGGGGCTCTGCCGACATCAAGGGCGCCAGCCTGCCTATCGAAATCGATTACTGGTCCGACCGGCCGGTCGGCTGACACCATACACATTGCAGGAGACTTTTATGGCCAAAGCACGCGCTTCCGGCGCCGATGCCGTACACCTCATCGCCAAGGAAACGACATATGGCACGCCTCCAGACGGCTCCGCGGGTGGTGTCTATCGTCGCATGCCGCTGCGGTCGATGACGCTTGGCAAGGATCAGCCGTTAGAAGACGATCCGACCTGGAACCGTGGAATTGCGGACGATGGTGACCCGTCGTTAGGCGCGGCGACCGTGGCCGGCGACTTGGTGGCGCCGATGGATGTGCGCGGAATTGGTTTCTTACTGACCATGGTGCTCGGCGCCCCGACCACAGTTGCGGATGGCGGCGGCAGGTACACGCATACCTGGAAGTCTGGCAAGGAACTGTTCTCGTACGCTGCCCAGGTCGGTCACCCCAAGCTGTCGACACCTAAGTGGCGTACCCATTCCGGCATCAAAGCGGGGGGAATCCAATTTCCGATGGCGCGCAATGGCCGCGCTTTGGTGACAGTGCCACTCATCGCGCAACAGGAAATCAAAGACACGGGCGGCACGCCGCAGCGCGACGCCAGCCCGCTGATTTATCCCTACCTGCCGTTCGACAATGCGCTTGGGTCGATCAAGGTGGGTGGCAGCCAGCTTGGCAGTGTTACGGCCGGTCAGTGCAACTTCCTCAATAATCTCGAAGCGGTCGACGAAATTCGCCCCGACATGGCAATTGCTGGCGTCGATGAGCAGAACCGCAGTGGCAACGGCTCGGCAACGGTGCGCTTCGGCTCTGACAGCACGCTCGATGACCTGGCAGACAACAAACTGCCAGCGGCGCTTGAGTTTGCATTCAGTCTAGCCTCGCAGCCGACCTGGGGCCTCAAGTATCAATTTCCGCGCACCTTCTGGCCCACGACGAAGAAGCCGATTGATGGGCCTGGCGGCATTGCGGCAACGCTGAATTGGCGGGCTGCATACGATAGTGTCGCCGGCTATTTGCTCGGCGTCGTGCTGATCAACGATGTGCCGAGCTATTGATGACTATCCGGCTCGGAAAGTTGAAGGAAGCGCGCTGGATACCCTTACGCGGTAAGGCACAACTTTACTGCGCGCCAATAAATACGACGCTTGTTTACGCGGCTCGAGCGGCGGCAGGGCAGTTGCTTGTTGAGATGATCGCTGGTGGCATAGCCATGACAAAAGCCGGGGCGTCGGTCGAAGGGATGCCTGATCTCAACGACCTCGTGGCCGTGGAGGCAACGCGACAGTCGCTATTTCTTGTTTGCCTCGCCGAAATGGTCGCCAGCGATTGGCGAGGCATTTTCGGACCCGAGGCTGATGATGGCGAGGTTGCATTCGATCCCGCCCATGTCGCCAGTTTGTTCACCGACCCAGAGGTCGCTGACAGTTTTTCGCGCTTCTACCTCAGCGGCCATACCGAAGTGGTTGCAGAGGGAAACGTCTAACGGCCCTTGCCAACTGGAATTTCGGCAAGGGCCGTGGACGCGACTATTGCGATGGCTGTCGTGCCAGTTCCGCGTCTTGCGCGACCACGCAGCCGCAGGATTGCGCCTATCACAAGCATGCACCCAAGACGATCGAGGGGGCCACCATCTGGGGGCTTTTTCAGGAGGAAGCCTGGCGCGTTCGTGTGGCGGGCATGGGGATGATCGTCGGCGTCGAGCTTGAAGCGGCAAGGCGCCGCTGCGCGCATGCCGGGATCGATGACGAATTGACCGAAGTGTTGCTCGGTGCCTGCGAACGCGGCGCTGTATCCGCGTGGAACGAAAAGGAGGAGCCCGGTGGAGAAGACTAAGGAAGTCGGCATCCGCCTTTCCGTCAAGGACAAGGAACTCGTCGAGCGAGCATTGCGTGAGGTTGGCCAAGAGGGCTCGGCTGCCTTCAAGAAAATCCAGGGCAGTGTAGAGCCCGCATCGGTATCGATCCGTGCGCTGAACGCGGCCATGGCGACCTCCAATCAGCATCTATCCCGCATGTCTGGTGCCGCTTTTTTCTCTGAAATGGCCCGTGGCGCTGCGGCAGCTATCCTTCCAGCACTTGGCCTCTCGGCCGCGCTGCAAGGGGCTCGCGATGCGCTTGACCGGTTTGGACAGATTGCGGACGACGCGAATACTGCCGGCGTCACCACGGATTTTCTCCAGGAGATGGGCTACGCCGCAGAAATGGCGGGGGTGAGCTATGACGAGCTGTCATCGGCTCTTGTCTCCTTCAATCGCAATGCTGGTCTTGCCGAAGCGGGCAAGGGCCGCATGGTCGCCCAGCTCAAGGCCCTCAATCCCGAACTCCTCAGCAGCATTATGCTGGCGACCACCCAGCAAGAGCGGTTTCGGTTAGTCGCTGACGCGATCTCCAAAACTGAGGGCGCTAGCGAAAAGGCAGCGCTTGCTACGGTGCTTTTTGGCGACGCTGGCGCAAAGATGGTCGAGGTCTTCAAAGGCGGCACCGCAGCGCTCGACGAGACCGCGAACTCGGCGCGCGAGCTTGGCCTGGTTGTCGATAGCGAACTTATTCAGCGCGCCGAACAGATGGGCGATGAGTTTGAGACGGCGTCAAAGGTCTTGGACCTGCAGTTCAAGCAAATCCTTGTCGAGTTAGCGCCGCTGATTACCGGAACCGCGCAGGCCATCATCGGGATTGCTCAGGCCGTGCGTGACGTTTGGTCAGCCGTACAGGAGGCGCCTGGCTGGCAGAATATGGAGGCGCAGACCGCGCCGCTTGGCCAGAGGTCCGAGAAGATCATCCGGGAGCAACTGGAGCGACGCTACGCAGCACTTGCCAAGGCGCAATCAAACCCCGGTGGTGCCGGATTGTTTGGCACTGGGCTTGGTGCCAATCAAGCCATCAAGGATTTGGAAGCGCAGATCGCTGAGCGCGAGGCAGAGCTGAAGCGCCGTCAGGATCCGACGCAGTTTGACGTCAATGGCGTCTTTGCCATGCTCGGCAACACACCTCAGCCGCGCATCTTCGCGCCGGTTGCCAGTGACGGAACCGGCGTCGGGGCCGGGGGCGGCAGCCCTGATGCTGACGCTAAAAAGGCAATCCGCGAGGCAGAGCAACTGATCAAACGCGTCCAGGCCGCCGGAGAAGAATACGCGTTGACTCTCGCGCGCCTCAACGAACTGCAAGCCAGCGGCCAGATCAGCCAGGACACCTACAACAAAGCTGTTGCTGGCGCAGCGATCGAGCTTGCCGATGCGGCAAAAACCACCACCGAATATGCGACGGCCCAAAATGCTCTCGCCATGGCCCTGCAGCAGGGCGTTATTTCAGAGCTAGACTACACCACGGCTGTCGAAGAGATGACCATGCGGCGCCTCAAGGCGTCTAACGATTGGATCGATGGCGTCCAGTTGGGTTTGCTTCGCATCGGTAGCCGCAGCAAAAACCTTGGCGATGACATCGCCGATAGCCTCGTCAGCGGTGTCGATCGCTTCGAGGATGCCTGGATAAGCGCGCTCGAAACCGGCGAATTCAAATGGCAGGATTTTGCCAAACAGATCCTGATCGATATCGCACGCATGGCATCGCGCAATCTCGTCACTGGGCCGATCAGTAATTTTCTAGGCGGCATCTTTGGCGGCGGCGGCCTGTTCGGGGGTGGAGGACTAAAGCTTGGCTACCAAGCGGGTGTCGGACACACGGGCGCGACAATCGGCGCTGCGTCGGTGTCGCGCACAGTGCCGATGGACATCTTTCACAATGTCCCACGCCATCACACCGGAACAGACTTCCTCAAGCCCGGCGAAGTGCCGTTCATCGGAATGGAAGGCGAGGAAATCGGATGGCCGGCGCAACTGCGCCGTAAATATGGGGGCGGAACGTCAATTTCGCTGGCGCCGGTCTACAACATTGATGGCTCTGGGCTGTCTCAAGAGCAGCTGCTTCAGGTGCTCGAACAGAACAATAAATCGCTGCTCGGCCAAGTCGTGCCAACGGTGCGGAAGGCTATGAGTCAGGGGCAATTCGGATGATGTTTCCAACCGGTCTCTCCCGTCTCAGGCTGTTCCCAAATTGGGTGATCAATGACGCCCGAGAGAATAGCGGCTTCACGTGGCAGACCGAAGATGAAGATCCCTATTGGCTCGGCGATGCGTCGACCAAGAAGCTGAGTTCGGTCCTGCTTGCAGATTGGGAAGGCTTCGTTGCAGAAGCGATCGGCAAAACGCTGGTCATCGACGTTGTTGATCCAGTGTTCTTCATGCCATCAGCCTACCGCGCAGCGGCGGCACTGCCGGGCGGATGGAATGGAACCGCTAGCGTCGATAACGTGGAAAATGCGTGGGCGCCCCGTGCCGATGGACTGCCGGCTGGTCTCATGCTTCGGCGGGGTGATCGCGTCGGTCTAGTCCAGAGTGGCTACAAAACCTGCCACATCGTCACCAAACCGATCAACGCAGCGACAGCCACTAACCAGGTCATCGAAATCTCGCCGCCGCTGCTACCAAACCTGTTCGGTGTCGGCGCTCAGATGGTGTTTCTTGATCCGGTCGTGCGCATGCACATCGTGCCGGGCAGCTGGTCGGCCCCTCGCGTGCCCAATCAGGACACAATAGCCAGTTTCCAACTCAAAGAAGCGGCGGCACAATCATGACGGTCTATCGAGAGCGGGCCGCGATCCGTTTCGATCTGCCGAGTGGCCAGTTTGGGTTTGTTGCTGGCGTGCGTGGCAACATCGTATGGGACGGCGTGACCTTCATCGGCTCGGGCGCGCTAATCGAAGTCGAGAATCCCGGCGAAACGATCAATCTCGCGGCAGTCGATTTGACGCTGACGCTTGCCTCGCACCGCCGAATTAACAACACCTGGCATCAGCTGTTCGAACCAAGCTTGCTCAACAGCATCGAGGATGAGGTCTGGTTTCGGCGTCCGGCCATAGTTTATCGGTTCAAATTTGACGCGAACCGGCGCCTTACCAGCGTCGATCAACTGCTCCGACGTGAAATCTACAAAATCGAGCATCTGCGCTCCAAACGTGGCCGCACCATAAAGGCTACGCTGAGCTCACCTGCGGCCCTCGCGAAGGTCGTTGAAGCGAAGACACGGGGCGCTGAACTGCAGCGGCTTATCGATCCCAATGACCGCGGCTACGACCATATTGCGCGTGTCAGCACAGACCCCATCGTCTGGGGCCCGCAGAATGGCCCTGTTCAGGCGAACACCGGCCGAGGCCCGAGTTCGGGCGGCAGATAATTAAAGGACATTGCCATGAGCATTCTACAGCCGGCCCGACACTCGGGCTGGGAAGTTGCGTTTGTCGAAACGGTTTCGCGGCACCAAAACGAAACTTTCAAGTGGGGTGAATCCGACTGCCTCACGAGGGTGGCTGACCTGTCGCTTGCCATGACCGGCGTTGATCCCATGGACGATATCCGTGGCACCTACGACAGTGCTGCGGCCTCGGCGGGCGTTCTCAAAGACCGCGGCTATGACGATATTGAAGCCGCGCTGACGGCGCATTTCGAGCGCTACCAAGGCACGGCCAGCGCGCGCCGCGGGGACTGCGGCATCGTCATTACTGAAGCGGGCAAGCGCGAGGTGAAGGCGGCTGTTATCGTCATGGGTGACATGGTGCTCGGCTGTGCTTTGCCAAGCATGCCCGAGACGGACGCATCGGGGGCGATCTGGCTCCCTCGTGAGCGTCTTGTTGCCGCTTTCAGGATTGGCTGAGCCATGCCCGCGCTCGTTGCGGCAATAGGTCCCGTCGCTGGTCTTTTTGGTGGGAGCGGCTTCGGGGCGCTCCTGACCAATGCGCTAATTGGTGTCGCCATCAACGCCGCAGTTGGTGTGGCGATCGACTGGATTACGCCCGACGAGCCAGCCAATGAGAATGCTATAACGGGCGTCGAGCTGCAGTTTCGGGCCGGCGCCAAAGTCGCTCTCAGCGCGATCTTGGGTATGAAAGATACCCCCGGCCATCTCGCCTATCACAACAGCTACGGCAACGATAACGAGTACCTGCAGCTGCTGTTCATCGACGGCAACGGTGCTCACCACAGCATGACGGGCCTCCTCGTCGACAATGCGAGCACCGCACTCAGCGGCTCAAATGCAAATGTGCTGGGCTATGTGATCGAGAAGTTTCGCATCAACGGCAATGGCGCTGAAGATCCTGCGGGCCAACCCTATGGTTGGGTGAAGTTCTATACTGGGGATATCGGTCAGGCCGCTGATCCTGAACTCGTGGCCAGATCGAACCCAATCGGTCGTTGGACGAACCAGTGCACCATGACAGCAACGGCCTACCGTGTTGTGACGCTGCGCTATCACCCGACACTGTTCGGCGGCGGCCTACCAAATCTTCGGGCCATCTGGAAGGGTCTTAAGGTTTATGATCGCCGCAAGGACAGCAGTACAGCGGGCGGCGCCGGGCCGCATCGCTGGGGCCAGCCATCAACCTATGAGTGGTCGGAAAATGCTGCAATCTGTCAGGACAATTGGCGCCGCGGTATCTGGGTAAACGGCGTTCGCCTGTTGGGTCTCGGCGTCAGCGAATACGACTGCTATTACCCTGGCATTATATCAGCCGCCAATATCTGCGACGAGCAGGTGACCTATACCGACACCGGTGCTGTCTTACCGCGCTACTCCCTTGGCGTCGAAATCAAGGATGGCACCGACCCAATCTCCGTGATGCGGATTTTCGAAGCAGCCATGGGCGGCTATGGGGCCGAATATGGCGGCGCCTACACACCCCTGCCGGCGCAGACGATGGCTCCGGTTTTGACCCTGACCGACAAACATCGCGTCGCTGGCACCGATACCATCGAACAGACGCGCATGTCGCCGCTCGAAACCAAGACGGCTTTTCACGGGCAGTTTCTCAATCCAGTGCTCGGGTGGATTCCTGACGACTACGATGTTCGTTACAGCGCCGCAGCAGAGGTAGCTGAAGGCGGACGTCGCCTGGAGCCATTCGACGCCTCTTTTACCCGTCACCGAGAAACAGCCTCCATGCTCGCGGAGATCAAGGTGCGCCGTGATCGCTTCTCTGCAGTCGAAGTCTCGACATTTGGGCCGCGCGCAGCTGATCTTCGGCCTGGTCAGGTCATCACACGCCAGAATGAGCTGCTCGGCACCATTCCCATGATGGTGGTCGGAATCCAGCGGCAGCCAAAGAAGCAGTTCCAGCTTTCGCTTCGAGAATGGAACAACTCGATTGTGCCGTCTCCGACTGGCGGCTTCATGCCGCTGCCGGTCGATCCTATCGTTGTGCAGCCACCTTCACGCCTGACGCATCCGCTCGATTTCCTCGTCGTTGCTGCGCAGATGGAGGTCGGGGCTACGTCTATTCCGGTCATTCGGTGCACGTGGGCTGGGATCACCGACAGCACGGTGGCGGCGGTGCTGATCAAATATTGGCCCACTGCGAACCCTGCCGCTGTGCAATACCTGCGCGTTGACGGTCCAAAGGCAGGCTTCGCTGCTATCGATCAAGTGACGCCCCGCACAACATACCAAGTGCAGGCTACGGTGATCACCGACCCGGCTCGCGGCACGATGTGGACAAACCCGCAGACGGTCACAGTGGGGACGGTTCAATGGGACATCGCTGACCTCAACAACAATTTCAAACGCCTGATTGGCGTCTTGCCGGGTGACGGAAGCCTGATTGAGCGGTTCGAGGAGTTGCAGCAGCAGCTTGATGACCTGGCTGAAAGCATCCTGAAAACGGGCACTGTTGGTCGTGTAGAGCGCCGCACCCTTGAAGCCACACAAAACGAGAACCGGGCATATTTTGTCGAGCAGGTCGCGGTTGTGGTCGATACGACCCAAGCTGCTGTCGATCTTACGACGTTGCTCCTAGCCGAATTCGATGGAAATAACGCTGTGGCGGCCGAGCGAGTGGGCGTGGTTGCAAATGAGTTCTACAGCCAGGCCACCTATGCGCAGGAAGTAGCTGCTGAAGCTGGCGGCGTTACCGCATCAGCGTTCCGCACCGCCGTGGTTCGGGCCAGTTCTGTCAGCGGCTATACGATCGAAGTTGCGGACATTCTGCGCGGAAGCGTCGATGGTAAGGCCGTCGAGATGGGACGCTTGATGCTGCTCAATTCGGCAACCGGCCAGCGTGCAATCGTCGACAAGGCAAGCGAATATAGGTTGATCAGCGACGACGGCGGCACCCTCATAAACCCGTGGTCCGTCGTTGCCGGTGTCATTTACCTGACCGATGTTCGGATCACCGGTTCTCTGATTGTTGCGGAAACAATTACCACAAACCTCGTTCTCGCCAATGCGATGACGACATCGGCAGCCTTTTATCAGGGCTCCGAAATTGGACCGAACCAAACGTTAGTGTCCGGCAACATCAGCGTTGCCTATGGTTCCGTGAAGATCCTCTTCACCGGCTACCAGTGGCGGCCGCAGGAAAACGGCAGCAACTTTGGCGGCTACTCTTTGCGGGTGCTCCGGAATGGCAGCGTGATCAACACTCTGTCGCTCTATTACGATGATAACTTCGCAGGCGTCGTTTCTATCGCGGCTGTGGATACGCCGGGACCGGGTGTCCACACTTATAGCATCGACAGCGTCGTTGGCTGGGGACCGGGCCAATTTGCCTTCATCCCGGGTGGCGCGATGTTCTTGGATAACTTCAAAAGATGAACCAGCATTTCGGTGTTTTTGATGCCGAGAGCGGCGCTTTGTTGAGCGCCTTTTCGACAAACGATCTTCACCAGGTCGGCATCCAATCTCAGATGAACAGGCAGGTTGTGCTTGAAGGTGACTTCTCGCAAGGTCACTGGCGCATCGGCCCGGATGGATGGCCGGAAAGCTTCGAGCCGATCGTCGTTGTCACGGCCGACGAGGTCAAGGCTCTCGCCGCCCGGTTGCTGCGCGAGACCGATTGGCAGGTCACGCGGCATCGTGACGAAGTCGACGCAGCCCAGCCCACCTCGCTTACCGCCGAGGCCTACGCCGGGCTCCTCGATGCGCGGCAAGCCATTCGTGACGCGTCGAACCGCATTGAGGCCATGGACCCAATCCCGGCCGATTTCCGTAATCCCTCTTATTGGAGCGCCTCATGACCGTATATGCGGCAGGCACCGTCAGCGTCGAAACCGGGTCGAAGGTTGCTACCTTCAGCGGCGCCCTGGTGAGCGAGATCAATTTTCGCGTAGGCGATACGATGATCATCGATGGCGAAGTGCAGCATGGTGCCACGGTTGGCGTGCTGCTCGATGATAGCCACATCGAATTCGTTAATCCCTTTACCGGGCCAGCTGGCAACGGTCTGCCTTACGTCTCGACCCAGAACAGCCCCCGCTGGAACCAGCTCGGACCGCTCAACACCATGTTTGCCGAGCAGATGCGTCTCATCGGCGAGGGCATCCTTACCAAAGCCAACTATGCACTGCGCAGCGAGCTGTTTTCCGACCTGACATGGCCAGGCGATGCTCTGGGCAAAGTCTTCGCCGATACAGGAAGCTCTGCCGGCGTGCCTTACAAAGGGCTCTACAAAAAGACGGGGCCCGTTGGTGCTGGTTCATGGCAAAGAATTGGCGACCTTCCCGAGGCCGATGCAGCGGCGGCGGATGCCGCTGAGGCCGAACTTGCGAAACTTCAGTCCCAAGGCGCGCGTGATCTCAGCGTAGCGGCTAGGAATGTCTCGCAGCTGCAAGCAGGAATCGCTACCGAAAAGGCGGAAGATGCAAAGGCTGCCGCTGAAGCGTCTGGGACCAATGTGACGTTCTTCGACACCTACGCCCTCGCTACAGCGGGGCTAGCGGCCTTGCCTAGCGAGCGTATTGTTGAGGTGTTCAACGATGAAACTCGCGGTGGCGCGAGGACGCGCTACCGCAAGCAGGGCGCGGGTCTGACCTTCAAGACGGTGGCCGGAATGGACATCGATGACCGCGTTGCGCCCACTGTCGGTACATCGCCGGTCACCGTGCGGAGCGAGTTGGAAGAGGGAAAACTTCGCCCTAGACGTTTCAGCGCTGTGGCTGACAATGCAACCGACGTAACAGTAGCCTTTCAAGCCATGATTAACGCCGCAGTTTCACTGGCGTCGACGGCCGGCGACACTATGGGCGCAATGATGGTGGAGCCACCATCGGGCAAATACAAGCTGCTTGGAACCGTTGCCATTCCTCCCTGGGTCCATGTGGGCCCTCTCGGAAACGTTCTTCTTAACTGGTCGCAAGCGCCAACGAATGTTGTAGGCGTCCGCTCCAGCAACGCAGGCGCTCCGGCTGGCACCAGCCCCACGGCACCAGGCAATCGAGCGCCATTTTTAACCGGGGACCGCGGCGCCTTACAGCTGTTGGGTCCAGGTGCTGTCGGAACGTCGGTTGGCCTGGATTTGGGTCAGGCTGCAACCGGTCCTGATCGTGACGACTATCGCAACGTCAAGATTCGCGACGTCGTTTTGACAGCATGGGCAACCGCAGTGCTGATCAGGAAGATCGATACCCACCAGATGCTGCTTGAAGGCGTCAGGCTTGAGCAGTTTCTAAGGGGACTGCGGTTCGAGGAAGGTCTCGTCACCAATTCCGGCGAGCGCATGGCTTTTCAGAACATGGAGTTCGGCGCCGCACCTGACGGCTGGGCAATCGAGTGCAACGCCGACAGCTTCGACCTTTATTTTACGGTGGGGTCGGTAGATTTTGTCCGCAATGGCGCTCTGCTTATGGGTGGCAACTGCGCCTATCAGCGCATCAGCTTTGTCGACTATCACTTCGAGGGATCATGCGGCGATGCGCTGATCAAACGCGTCGGCGGTTCGCTTGCAAACAATGTCGTCGTTTGCGTGTCGCGATCGAAAATTCTGCCCACAACGTCGGAAAGTGCAGTGCCTGCTGGTGCTCGCGCCGATGGTCTGGCAACGCCTTACACAGCGCTCTTCAAAGGTGCTTTTAAGCTCACGTTGGAAGATGTGATCGTCAGCTACACCAAGCCATATCACCTGGCGACCCAAGGGCTGTTCATGTGTGATGAAAGCGTGGACATAGCTCGCATCTCAAACCTCCATTTCAACGCGTGGACCCAATTCCCAGCCAGAAAGATGATCGCCAATCGAAACAGCAATTTCGATCAGGCGACGGTTGGTGCGGACCTCATCGGCGTCGGTGTGCCAGGTTGGACTGTGAAGGGTTATAGCGGCGTGACGGGTGTCGTTGATGATACGCGTGCCTTCGCGCCATCGACGAAAAGCCTCAAGCTGACATCAACCTCTGCCAATGGCTTTCTCCGGCTGGAGAGCGACCCATTTCCAATGGATCGCCTCAAGCGTGTGCTCACCAAAATCGTCGCATGGGGCGGCACGTCGGTGGGCAACATGCAGATGTTGGCCACCGTGCGGTACTGGCGCCGTCGTCCGAGGGCAAGATTTTCCATCACTGCCATCACCAAAGGGACTACTTTGGTGACCGCTACCGCCGATGTTGCCCATGGGATGGAGGCTGGGGAGTTCGTATACCTCTTCGGTTTCAACCAGGCTGAATACAATCGGCGACAATTCATCGAAACGGTTCTGGCAGGCGTGGCTTCTGCAACGGTAACCTCTGGTGGATCGGGTTATAGCGTCGCGCCAACGGTGAGCTTCAGTGGTGGTGGCGGGGGCTCTGGAGCTGCTGCTACAGCGCAAATCTCTGGTGGCGTCGTGATTGGCATCACGATCACCAACCCAGGCAGCGGCTATGCTTCCAGCCCCGTTATCACGCTCTCCGGAGGTGACGGCAGCGGCGCTGCGGCTTCGGCTGTTCTCTCCCGTCCAACACAGTTCACCTTCCGGATAGCCAGCTCAACGCCAGCGCCGACCGGGTCGCCCCAGGCACGGGCGGAGGAATTGGAGTTTCTGGGGGCCGGCGCACAGACCGGAAGCAGCTTTAAAGTGCTCTATGACGATTCAGATCAGCCAAATCACACGGGCAACCGGCTTTACTGGTGTCGCAGCCGAAACGACCCCTATGCGCTGGACGCACCGGCCGGAACTGAACTGGCTTCGATCGAGCTTGAAGCCGGGCAGCTCGGCGTCGGTGATGCAATCAACCTTGGAGAATATATGGCCGGGGTGATTGGGTAGTCGCTCATAGTCTGGCGCTTCCGCATACGCCATTTATTCAACCGGTGGAGTCGGACTCTCCATCAAAATAACGCCCTCGTCGGCGCGAACTTTCGAACATAGGAGTTTAACCTTTGAAACTGACCGCCAATTGGCGGGCAGTGATGGCGCACGCGTGGAGCGTGCGGCTGATGCTGCTTGCTGCCTTACTGTCCGGCTTGGAGGTGGCGCTGCCCCTCATGCACGGCTTCTTCCCTCTCGATCCCGGCGTGTTCGCCCTGCTGTCGTTTCTCGCGACGGTAGGCGCCTTCATTGCGCGCTTTGTTGCACAGAAAGGAATATCCGATGGCAACGCGTAGCCGTCTCAAAATTGGCGCCGCCCTGATGGCCTCGGCAATCGCGCTCGTCGGTGGCTGGGAGGGGCTACGCGCCGTCGCTTACCCCGACCGATTGGCGAATGGCATTCCCACCGTTTGCTTTGGCGAGACGCGTGGCGTGAAGCTCGGCGACAGCTACACTGTTTCACAATGTCAAGTGATGCTCGGCAACGCCTTGGTTGAATTTGAGGCGGGCATGCGGAAGTGCCTCGCTACGCCGGACGCCGTGCCGGACAAGCCCTATGTCGCCTTCCTCTCTCTGTCCTATAATATTGGCACCGGTGCGTTTTGCGGCTCCACCGTTGCGCGTAAGGCCAATGCCGGTGACTTTCGTGGCGCATGCAACGCTATTCCCATGTGGAACCGAGCGGGAGGCAAAGTTGTGCCTGGCCTTATCAATCGCCGGGCCGACGAACAGCGCTTTTGCCTCGAAGGCGTACGGTGATGCTCAATCCCACTCATCTGGGCCTTATGGCGGCGGCCCTCTCCGCTGCCATCGTTTCTGGGCCCATCGGCTGGTTTAGCCGTGGCCTGATCTTCGAACATATCGAGCGGCCCACGATCGTCCAGGCTGCGACCGACAAAGCAAATGATGCGGCGACAATCCGCGTCATTGATGCCGCGAGGCGTGCGGAAGATGCCGAACGCGAGCGGCAGCAGAGGGCCAGCGCCGAAGCCCTCCGCATCTATCGCGAAGCTTTAGCCAATAGCGAGAGGGCGGCCCTAGAGGCCCAGACCCGGCTCGATCAGGAGATTGCCACCTATGAAGCCGAACTCGCCACTGAAGGCCGCTCTTGCGTGCTTACTGACACTGACATTGATTGGCTGTACGGCAGGGTCTCAGCGTCAGCAAATTGATGCCGGGGTGCGCCTCGGCATTGCAGCAGCGCAGGTAACTCTTGGACCGCAGCCCGCGGAATGCGCAATCGACACGCCGCATGCCTCGCTTCTCGCGGGGCAGGAAGCGGCAATCGCTCTTCGTCGCGAGCGTGCCCAACTTGATGTGGCCAATGCCTCTAAGCGGCGGTGCTACGAGTTCCATGGTAAGCGCGTAGGCGAGGCCGTTAGGGCTTGAAGTTCCATGGCATGAGGTCTGGGATTTGGCTGTTTGGCCAGCCGCCTGCGATGCGTTCGAGCGTGTCGGCGAGCCAGGC
>NZ_LMQU01000005.1 GCF_001425445.1 Devosia sp. Leaf420
CTCGAGCTTGAACTCCCGGCCTCGAGCTTGAACTCCCGGCTGAACTTGCGTCTCTCCATCAAAACTCTCCAGTTCCAAAAACACCTTATCTTGGTGTCCTCAAAACCGGCAGCAGCTCAATATGATAGAACCTGCCAAGTTGTTCTGGTCAACTTCACCCGAGGTCTAGCCGCGGCGCTTCACCACGTTCGACATGGTTGGTCTTAGGTGAACCTCTTTCAGGTTTGCCGCGTCCACCAGTCTGATCCCGCTGACAAGATCGAAGCCTTCGAAGTAAGTTCCCAGAGCAATCGGATCAGCTTCCCTGTAAATGCCGGTGGCTTTTTCGATGTGGGCTATGAACAGGTGGGACTGCTTCGGCCATGCCGCAATGTTGAACGAGATTTCCACCAGCATCTTTGCGACATCGCGACGTTTCAAAAGGAAGCGAAGTCCCTCGCCATGCACGCGCACAGTCGTCTCAGCGCGGCGGATTAACTGCACCTGATCGGGTCTTGCCGCAACTAAGGCTTCCACAATGCCGCGCGTGACAATACCATGTGCGTCTGGTCCATTGCGGAAATCTGCCGCCACGCCAACGTGCACAAATCGCTGCCACCAGTCTCCACCATCATTCGTTACCCGAACAAGACCTGGTGCCAGCGAGGGAGTAAACAGCACGTATAACGCTGGGAATGCTCCGAGGCTGAAACCCTCACTGTTCAAGAGCCAAGCGATCCGACGGCCAAAAGCGACTGCCTCTTCCTGCCCATCCAAATAGGAATGAGAATTAGAGCTCTGACCGGCAAACAGCCTGATGTCGGTGATTAGCGAAGGACGCCCGTCTTTTGTCATAGGCCACCACTGCTAAGAGCCCATTTGTTCATAGGTTGAGAGGTTGGACCCGATCAGCCGGGTGCCTCAGCAGAACGCGCACGCAATATCGTCTCTTCTAGGATCTGGCGCTCTTGCCGATTCAATCTGGCGCCCGTGACTGATTGGCTGGACCCTGTCAACGGCGGCGACATCTCGACGACATCCAAAGGACCGTACAGGCCTCTTAACATTCGCCTCAGCCTGGATGAGTTCCGCGCGCCCCACACGCCCAGGTAATCAGGCGAAGAAGGCGTCCCAAAAGTCATGCCGCCGCCGAAATACCACCAGAAAATCTCTTCCTTGCCAAATGCCGAAACCACATCAGCATAAGCAGCAGCTGAGCAGACTTTGTCACCTAAACGGAAGTTATGAACGCGAACCATTCTTTGACCCGGACTGACGCGGGTCAGGATGGACGAAACGTGAAACGCCGTCTAGCGGTCGCCACTCAATGTTAGGGAGGCACCCCTCGCGGTCAGGTCCTTGGTGTGGACGATTTCGCAGACACTAAGTAAGGTGACGCCCCGGGATATCTGGAGACGAATGTGATGCAAAAGTTTGCCACAAGCGCAGAAATTCTCCAACGAGCAAGGATCCCAAATGGCGTCATCGTAACGCTTTATAGTTCTGACGCCGAAGATTTCAAAGATGGAAGAAATCTAATCGCGACCAACTTCGACGGTACGGTGCGCTGGAGAGCTAAACCGGTCAATCACGGTTCCCGTGACTGTTTCACCGGGATCTTTTGGGATGGGTATACACTCAAGGCGAACACCTTCTCTTGCTACCAAGTAGCAGTTGATGTTGACGACGGTAGCGTCGTGGTACTCGCCTTCACGAAGTAGCTGCGCTCGAATGCTCGGAGGGTGGCAGCAAGTGACCCCACTCTGGTCATTTGGGGGCCTGCCGCCTAGTCGCCGCAGAATATTTGGGTAAGACCCAATATCGTGAGCAAGCGGAGAGAATACTCGACTAGGTACTGCTATCCATTTTGGCCTTGCAAACACCAAGCGGAGAGAATACTCGACTAGGTACTGCTATCCATTTTGGCCTTGCAAACACTCGGCCATGCAGCCTCCATTAGCCAGAGGTGTAAAAGAGAGTGAAAAGACCTAAAATTGGCGATGTTATTGAAATAAGAACAAGAAAGGGTCTGGCCTACGCTCACTTTTCACACAAGCACCCCCAATATGGGGCTCTTTTGCGAGTGTTTGGCCAAACCTATAACGCCCGCCCCGAAAACTTCAGCGCACACATGAACGCAGAGCCCACGTTCATTTGTTTTTTTCCTCTTGGTGCCGCCGTCAACCGAGGGATAGTCTCCATTGCAGGACATGTAGATATCCCGGCAGATGCTCGCGAGTTCCCAATTTTTCGAGCGGGTATGCCAGGTCGTGATATGCGGGAAGGTAGCCCATGGTGGCTTTGGGATGGCGAGAAAGAGTGGCGGGTCGGAACGCTCAGCCCGTCACAGCGTAAACTCCCCATTCGCGGAGTGTGGAACGATACTCTACTGATAAAACGGATCGAAGACGGCTGGACACCAGAAACAGCTGCTTGATGCTGCTGGGGAATGGCCGTTTTTAGCAAGCCTAGTCAAATGTGAACTACTGTCCGGTCATGGTAGGCTTTTGAGAAACGTCCCGAGTGCGTCCCCCTCCTATTAGTGCCATAGGGTTAGAGGTTGGACTCGGTGGGCGTCGGGGCGCAGGCTGCGAAGAGTATAACTGCCTTTATGCGTTGGTCTGGGTCACTTGGATCAGCACATCCGAAACTTCATCGATCAAAACCGCGCCCCAAGTCTGCCTTGCTCCGTCTACTCTATTCAGTCGGAGGCGGAGAATATCGGCAGCCCGTCGAGCTGCCAATTCAGGAAACGTCGCCTTTACGGCGTCTGGCAACCAGCCTTGCGGGTTACTCTTCCGAAGGTCTGCTTTCTTGGTCTCTCCCGCAAAAGTAAAGGTGTAAGTGAACGTTGGCATTTCATCACTCGGTGGTAGGTTGAAATCAAACGTCGCTAGATCGGATTCGAACATGCGCAAGCCAGATATATTTGCCGACCTATCACTGTACTTTCCAGAGTTCGGCGGCAGGGCCAAACCACTAACCTCAGACTTTCGCGTCCCATGCAAGGTCTCGCGAACAGCGACGAACGCCTGGGACGTAAGGATGTATTTTGACGGAGGTCCGATTTATGCCGGGGAAACTAGGAGAGTCGGCCTTCTCTTTCTGACCTCCGAAGGCGAACAGGCTATTCGAAAGGCGGGTAAATTTTTCATTTGGGAAGGGAGAATTGTGGGCGAGGCGACCGTTTGCACCAAAGAACCAGATTTTTCGGGGTAGTCACCTGATTAGAGGTTGGACTCATTGCTCGTCCAGTTGAACAGGCTCAAACAGCCCGGCGAATGGCGCGTCGGGTGACACTAAGCGCCATGTTTCGCCAGTTTCGGAGTGTCTGAACCAGAGCTCCTGAAATGTGGTGGCGCCAGTATAGGGCGCAGCTACCCGAACCGGAAAAACTTGGTGCGCTTCGACCTGCTTCGAAATCCAAGTTTCGAAGCGTTCAAACTCACCCAAGCTTCGAAATCCGTAGATTTCTTCCCACTCCACGCTCATCACTTCTCCCGATCGCACTTGCTGCGTCGCAAAAGCTGAACGTCATCGCCATTACTGTCAATTGTTGGGGCGAAGGGATGCTAGATGGCTTTTGGGTAGGGGACTGATGCCGACCCCACTATTGCCGTTGACGCTATATATGGCCCTGTCCCGAAAGCGGACGTGCGCAGCCCCGTCGTTCCCCTTAGGGAAGAGGCATCCTCTTACGCTTCAAAATCCTGCCGAAGTAAAATGGCATTTCCCCAGTACGAAACCACTGCTGGCGAGGTGAGCAGTAGCTCGACCCATGCATACCTCTCGATACCAAATCTGTCTCCGCGGTCACTGAGACCACCCGAAAGACGATAAACGCCTTCGGGCGAGATGAATTTGCGTTCGACATCTAGCAGAAGTTCAACGCCATCGTAGGTAAGCCGAACTTGGTATTGGTCGCTGTCGTCGGCGACGACGAGATAGGTATCTCCATTGTCCGACCGCCGAACCGCAATATGCCTACGGCCAAAGCCAGCAAAATCGTCATCGCCGATCCGTTGCCAATCTTCTGACATCGATGGATAGCCCTTCTGCCAGTGGCGGCTGATTTGTGTGGACTATGCCCGAAAGCCGCCAGTCCGCAAGCCACCCCGATTGAGCCCTTTGCCACGTCCGATGTAGATGGCAGCCTATAGGGACCCGCTCAACGGTTCAATATGACCGAAATGGGGCGTACGGCAGACTGGCAGTGTCCGACCCCATTTCGGCCGTTGCAGCTAGATTGAGTGTTTGCTGGAAGCGAACATCAGCCTTAGTGTTCGAGGAAGGGAATGGTTTCGGGGGACGATGTGTGACCGAGAAGGTATGTGCGCTGCCTTACCGCAAAATGTCGAGCGGTTTGGAAGTCTTATCGTTCTTGCATCCACTTGCTGGTCGCCAGTTCGTAAAGGGCACCTTGGAAATTAACGAGGCGCCTGCAAGCGGGGCGTTTCGTGAGCTGCAAGAGGAGAGCGGCCTGTCGCCTGCGTTGAGTCCAAACTTGTTGGGCCAAGACGTGCTCGGTTCTCCTCCCGTCCGGTGGCAGTTTTACGCATTCGAGACCAAAGACCTTCCGGATAGCTGGGTACATTGGACGGAAGACGGAGGTGGCCTGTTGTTCTCCTTCTTCTGGCATCCGCTCGAAAGAGACCTCGATTCGGACTGGCACCCAATCTTCCATCAAGCTTATCGGACTATCCGGTCGTACCTGCCACTCGTTGCTCGACCATCTGATCCAGCTTGAATCGACGGCTACGTGGCCGGCTGGAGCCGACCCCATCGCGGTCGGAGTGACTAGCTGGATTGCCAAAAGCAGCCAGACGTCGATAATCTTGAAAATCATCGACAGGAGCGGCTATGGCTTTTCTAGACGGCGAGGTCTGGCACAAGGTGGTCCACCCTTCAGGGCACAAAACTCTGGAAGTTGTTCTAAGGCCAGATGGGGTTGGGCGGTTCGTGGAGTGGACACAGGAGCACGACGAATACTCCGGAGACTATTGGGCGCCAAGTTTTGAGTCAGGGCTGTATTCTAGCGCTGAAGATGCACTTGCGGAGGCGCACAAGGTTCTTGGCTGGCTCAAAGCGGCAGATTGAGTGCAGCTTCGACTGCTTATTGCTTGGCCTGGACCAATAGCCGACAGTCCGCAAACCACCCCACTATGGCCACGTCGGCCACTTAAGCGGACTGACAGCTTTCGGGAAGTCGCGGCGGCTCACCAAACGGCCGAAATAGGGGCGCGTGACAGACAAGCTAGGTTCTTTCATAGACGGTTGATAACTGGCACACTATCAAACGCGTTTTCGTTGGCTGTCTACAGTGACCGGCCATAGTCTTCGGAGGGGGAGCTTCGCACCGTGGCAGACGATCAGGCCAAAGGACCCGCCTCATATTTTCCTTCTATCGAGAAGAAGTATGGCCGACCAATTGCCGATTGGCAGGATTTGGTGCGCCGAAGCATGCCCGCAAAACATATGGAATTAGTCGCCATGCTGAAGCACGATCATGGCATGGGTCATGGCCACGCAAATGCGATCGTTGCCCATGTCTTGGCAGAGGACAAAACCTAAGCTTCCTGCCGTCGATGATATGAGGCAGCTTGGATTGGGATGCCAAATGCCGACTGTCCACCTCCCACCCGTTGAAGACCTCTTAGGGCATTGAGCCGAGTCCGCTTTTGGGATTTCGATGACGGTGGTTTAGCGGCAGAAATGGGGCGCTTTGCTGCCTTGGCAGGTCTGGACCCCGTTTCGGGCATCGCGCACGTGGCATCCGAAAAGCGGACACGGCCTCCCAGCGACGTCAGACTGGACAATATCGCCGGGATTCTAGAGTAACTAGGAGGCGTCACGCCGCGCCTTGACCGCGTTTCGGAAAACTGGATGGGCGTTGAGCCTTTCAAGCGCCCAGTGATGTTCGAGCCATTCTGCTCGGCCTTTCCAACCACGCTCCACCAGCCGCTCGACGGCTACTACCGCCTTGCAATGCTCCCCAGCCAAGACCCAAGCGACCGCCGCGTGAAAATCGAGCCACACAATTTCCGAGGCACCTGTTTCAAAATCTGCAGCCAGTTCGCGGCAATAGGAGCTATCGAGGTCACCGTCATTTTCAGCAGGTACACTCGCACTAAAGGCTTGGTAGCGATCCGCCACTTCAAACCCTAGAGCCGTAGCAACCTTCTGAGAACGGGTATTCGAGGCGTGACAGTGCCAGGCAAAGGCCGAGACGCCCTGCTTGCCGGCTCGATGAATAGTGCCGCAGGCTGCAATTTTTGCCAGACCGCGCCCTCGATAGGCAGGATGTGTCCAAACGCCGAATTCAGCGTATCCATCGACGTGCATATCCACTGAACAGCGCGAGACGATCTTGTCCGCATGAGTGATTGATACATCCATGGGCTGACGACCGGCGCTGAGTTCGAAGCTGCTGGGCACTGCAAAGAAACGCTCACAGGTGCCCTTCAGGATGAGCCGCACCCGGTCGTGCGCAATCATAAAGCGGTTAGGCAGGACGTCGCGAATGACGGGAAGCCAGGATTCATCAGGGTAGACATAGTCCCAATCTGAAATCGCTTCCGCCTGATTGCCGAGATTGGAACTGGGATGACCGGCGAGATAAAGGCCTTCCGGGCCACGCAGAATGGTCTGGCGAGGTGAGCTTAGATCGTCGACCCAAACCTGGCCGAGAGAAGGATCGTTGAGAACGGCCCTAACACTGCCGTGTCGAAGACGAAGTTCGCTATAAAATGGTGCGATGGCTGCAAAGCCATGTGGTCTGAGCTCGAACAAGATAGAAATTCCTGGTGTCAGCTCCATGAGGGGCTGTATTGGAAGGAAGCTGCGACGCTGTCGTCGCGCAAGACACGCCAAATGAACGGCGGGTTGCATCTGTCTTGTGCATATATACCTCCTTCTACTCGGAATTCCCGATGACCTTAGCTGAGCAGAACTTCAGCCGTCAACGAAGAGGGCACAGTCCTTTCAATCCAACCGAACATGTACGGTGCTATTGTCAGATCAGCAGGGTCAGCTTTCGATGTGCTCAATCATGATGCAGACATATAGCCTAGTTGCGAACTGCATGGGCTCCCACCAAGTGGTGCAGTACCTATGCCAAAGATAAAAGAGGACTTTTTAGAGCAGGCGCGTTGTTTCGCGGTCTTCTTTGCCTTCATAGAAAGCGCGAAGCGCTTGCTCGAACAGAAGATCCTCTGGTGCTGCATGAGCAAACAATGTCATGCAGGATCTAAATTTTAGATCGTCCGGGGTTCCGAAGATCTCATGTGCGGTGCGGCTCTCCTGGTGACGCATTACAGACTGGGTCGCTGCGCGAAGCCGGCTCCCTAAAATCGGATGGTTGAGATAAAGCGCTGCCTCTTCATTTCCAGCAAGCGCGAAGCGGTCTGACATTGCGGAGTGTCCGAGCCCACGAATTTGAGGAAATACGAACCACATCCAGTGGCTGCGTTTTCTTCCCTGCTTCAGCTCGACCAGCGCCTGTTCGTAGATGGGATCCTGCGCAGCGATGAAGTGCTCAAACATCTTAAATCTCTAGGTAGATTGGCTTTGTCGTCGATATTGAGGAAGTAGAGCGTTCCTCTCGAGTGGGCGTCCCCAATGTGCCGCTTCACAGCCAAACATCAGCGGTCGGCCCGCCCTCAAGTCATTCTCGGGTGGAGCCAAATACCGACCAATCGGTCCACTTTGCCAAAAGTTCGAGACCCAGAACCCCAAGCCAACTATTGCCCATGGGGTCAAGCGCCGGCGACCACGTCGCGATCGAAGCCACATGCGGTGCGATAGCCAGGATACCCCCGCCGACTCCGGACTTGGCTGGAAGCCCCACTCTATAGGCGAAGTCGCCAGACCCGTCATACATACCGCACATCATCATGATCGCAAGAATCCGCCGCGACCGCCTTGCCGCTTGCAGTCCGCGGTCCGAACGGGTGTCTTGCCCTTCCTGCATCAGAAACCGGCCAGCCTGTGCAAGGCCCGCACAATCCAGTTGGATGGCGCATTGATGCACATAGGCCTCCATGACGTCAGATACGTCATGTTTGAGGTTCCCATGGTGCTTGGCCATGAACATCAACGAGCGATTGAGATCACCTCCGGAGCGATCGCTTTCCATCACCGCTTCGTTAAATTGGATCTCCGCCTCATCGAGTTGGCGCGATATAAAATCTGCGACCGTATGGTTGGTGGCGCGATCACCGATGCCCAGAAGTGCATCGACCACGACCAGCGCACCAGCGTTGATGAATGGATTGCAGGGGATACCCGCTTTCCGCTCGAGATCGATGATGGAATTGAAGGCATCGCCCGAGGGTTCGCGGCCGACCCTAGTCCAAAGCTTCTCACCCAGTCCTTCAATTGCGACCTCTAGAGCAAAGACCTTGGAAATCGACTGAATGGGAAATACTGTTTCTGCGTTTCCCGCCTGGTACAGCTTGCCGTCACTGGTGAAGACAGCGATCCCGAACTTGTCGAAATCCGCTTTTCGTGGCTTTGGCTTCGCCGCTCGTTCCGCAGCGACAACCGCTTCTTCATAGATTTTTGGGGCTCGCGCCTTCACTTCATCCACAATGCTGACCAAAATAGGCTGAAGCGTTTCTGTCTCGGCGTCGATCTTCATATCGTTTCCTCGAAAGTCGCGGATCAACGGATGACTGGACCAAAAGTCATCGGATCTGATGAATTAAACCCCTTAGGAAATCGACCGATCGCTTTAGTGACGTTTGGAGCGAAGCTCGGAAAAATCGTCCACTCGCGGAAAACGTGGTCTGAGCAGTCAAGGCTCATATGGCACGCTTGCCGATCATCCACGAGAAGCGCAACGAGGCGCTCTGAATGACTGTATCAACGTTGTGGCGTCAGTCGGGGAGGGGATTGGAGGCTCAAATTGGTCAGACGTGAACCTCATCACCGCCGCGGTCCTTGCCTTTGAGGCAGGCTATGGCCAGGCATAGGTAGAAGGTCGCCATAATGCCGATGACCAGCCAGCCAGGCACTGGTCCAATAGCTGCATGTCCAACAATCGTCGCTATTGGACGAGACGGATCGAAATAGACGCCCGCCTGCAGGTCTGGCGAGGCAATTTTTACGATCCAGGCACAGAGGAGGATGAGAAACATCCAGATGTAATTGCGCCGCAGACGACGCCTCAGCGCCAGGGTCAGGGTGATCCTGAACTTGGGATGGCGCAGATCCTGTGCCAGCATTTTGAGCCAAGGCTCGGGTCCGCCCTGAGGATCAGCCTCAAAAAACTGCCCGAAATAGTGGCGCTCGAACTGTCGGATACGCATGCGATAGAGATCATAAAAGCGATAGCGGCGCGCCTCGACAAAAAGCATCAGCAGGATGATCACCATGGCAAAGATAGTCAGACCATGATGCGCGTTGGCATTTGAGAGGGCTACGGACAAGAGTGCGGCAACAACGGTAATGGCCCAATTGCTCGTGAGGTCGATCCGGGCTCGCCAGGCATTCATCCGGGTCATTTCCGCCCGATAGTAGTGGATCATCAGGTTCGTTGCCTCGACCGAATTGGTCGGCAATGTAGGCGTTACGATGGGTGGTAGGTCGGGCATCGCCGGTCCAGTTAGTGGCGCATGAACTTTCTTGTTCTTGGAGGACACGAAGCTGGCGGCATTGATATGGTTGCATAGCCCTAGCTGAATTGCTGGCAAATAATCCACGAGCATCGCCGGCGCTTTTTGTCCGTGCACAGCGTTGGAGGCTCGTCACCGAAGCCCGATGCATGGCCTCCCCTCAACTGCTTGCCTTCGCCATCATCCGTTTGATGATGACTGCATACGTCTGGGGGAGATGGCGCTACGACATTGTTGCCGCCGGAGCTCTGCTTGCTGCGGTGGCGGTGGGCATTGTTGCGCCAGAGGATGCCTTTTCCGGGTTTTCCGACGACATTGTCATTATCGTCGGGAGCGCTCTGGTCGTAAGCGCAGCCGTAGCCCGCTCAGGTGTGGATGGAGGTGGCTGTTCGTCGTTTCGCACCAAGGATCAGCATGCCACGCGTCCAGCTCATCTTACTGGTTGTTGTCGTGACCATTCTGTCTGCCTTCATCAAAAACATCGGCGCCTTGGCAATCATGATCCCAATTGCCTTTCAGATGGCGCGGAAGTCAGGGGTGTCGCCGTCCCTGTTTTTGATGCCGATGTCTTTCGGCTCGCTGCTCGGCGGGCTGATGACCCAGATCGGAACCTCCCCCAAGATTATCGTGTCGCGTGTTCGCGAAGAGCTTACCGGTGTGCCTTTCACCATGTTCGATTTCACCCCTGTCGATGCCGCTTTGGCTCTGGCCGGGGTAGTATTCCTTGGGCTCTGCTACAAGCTGCTGCCGGCCCGGTCGCGCGAAAATGCGTCGATGGAGACGGCCCTCGAAATCAACAATTACACCACCGAAGTTCATGTCCCAACCGATTCCACAAGCGTGGGTCAGACGATTGCCGACGTGCAGCGTCTGGGCGGCGGGCAGGCCATGGTCTTGGGTGTCGTTGGCAGCAATTGTCGGCGCCGGGTTCCCCTACCGGACGCGCTGGTGAGGGAGGGTGATCTTCTGCTGCTCGAGGGCGAGCCGGAGGCACTCGACAAGATCGTGGCGCAGGGCAAGTTGGCGTTTTCGGAACGCCGGGACGCCGCTATTGCCTCCGAAGATACGGGTGTTGTTGAGGCCGTCATTGGAGAGCACTCGAGCTTGATTGGACGCAGTGCCAGGGAACTCACATTCTTCGACATGACCGGGCTTAACCTCTTGGCCGTCAGCCGTCGGGAGAAGCGGTTCACTGAGCGGCTTGCAGAGATTAAATTTCTCAATGGTGATGTCATCGTACTGCAAGGCAATCTCAAGGATTGCCCGACAAGTTGCGGCAATGGGACTGCCTGCCGCTGGTCGAGCGCAACCTCAAGCTCGGAAGCGTGCGGAACGGTCTGATACCGCTGGTCATCTTGGCCCTTGCCATGGGCAGCACTGCACTGGGCCTTGTTCCCGTGCCCTTGGCTTTTTTTGCCGCTGCCGTCCTAATGCTTTTGACCCGCACCGTGCCTTTGCGCGAGGTTTATAGTCATCTCGACGCTCCAATCCTGATCATGCTCGCAGCGCTTATTCCCGTTAGCGACTCTCTGCGCACAACGGGTGCGACAGGGTTAATCGCACACTGGCTCTCCGAGACGGCGAGCGTTCTACCACCCTATGGGGGGGCCTTGCGCTCATCATGGTTGCAGCGATGGCGGTTACGCCCTTCCTTAACAATGCCGCAACGGTGCTCGTCATGGCGCCCATCGCTGCGACCTTCGCGACCGGACTGGGGTATCAGCCAGAGGCCTTTCTGATGGCCGTTGCCATAGGAGCGGACTCGGATTTTCTCACCCCAATCGGGCACCAGTGCAATACCCTCGTCATGGGTCCAGGCGGATATCGCTTCGGTGACTATTGGCGTCTCGGTCTGCCTCTTTCGATTCTGGTCGTGATCATTGCAGTACCAATGTTGATGCTGGTATGGCCTATGTAGAGCGGTACTCGACCCGAAATGTCCCTTGCGGAACGACAGGGCCGCAAAGTGGATGGGGTCGCTAGTTGAGATTTATCAGCATGGTCATGGAGCCCGAGGTTTGACGTCGTCTTAACTGCGGCTAGCCGTGATTCAGTCATGTAAAACGACTGTTGGACTAATTACTGGATGATAAAAGGAACTCATTGCGGGTGTAGCTTAGTGGTAAAGCATCAGCCTTCCAAGTTGGCTATGAGGGTTCGATTCCATTCACCCGCTCGACGAACTTGAAAATCCGAAAATCGTGCGATTTTGTCTCCTGTGAATCATTCAGTAGATTTTCATGCAGCACTATTTATTGAGAAACCTCAGCGAACTCGCTCAGCGGCGCGCCATCCTCATGCGCGAGGAGGCGCAGCTCTGGAATATTTTATCACGTGAGCTGAAAATAGAAGCTGGTCGCCTCGAAGACACTCCATCCGGACCGGTGGGTCGGCCTCGGCAGGCTCAGTTGCCTCCTGAAAAGGGCAGGTTGGACAAGCAAAAGCTCCTTGTCGGCATAGCGGAACCAGCCAGAATGATAGGTATCAGCCGGAGCACGCTTTACAAGGAAATCGGCGCCTCCCGGCTTAGAGTCAGGAAAGCTGGCAAGAGAACGCTGATAGCGGTTGCCGACATCCAGAACTGGTGGGCCAGTCTGGCCGAATGGCTCCATCTGCGATTTGTCTTTTTTCGGCATGCGGTGATTGAGGCGCTTAATCTCCGCATGATGTGCGGCGATTAAGATGGTGCTATGCGGTGAATATCTGATATAAACGCCGCAAATGATGCGGTGATTATGACGTATGTACATGAACGCTACGACTGGCCGGATTTTCGTTGGGACGCCGGCGTCATAGCCGAGCAGCTCGGCGAGGTTCGCCATCGACAAGGACGGCTGGTGGGTCGCATGGAGGCTCTTGGGTTCGCCTTGCGGGAAGAGGCCGTTCTGCGGACACTGACCGAAGACGTCCTGAAGTCCAGCGAGATCGAGGGCGAAATCCTCGACCGCGAGCAGGTGCGGTCCTCCATTGCGCGCCGCCTCGGCATGGATATCGGTGGTCTTGAGCCGGTGGACCGTAACGTCGAGGGCGTCGTCGAAATGATGCTCGACGCCACGCAGCACTATGATGCTCCGCTAACTGCCCAGCGCCTGTTTGGCTGGCATGCCGCTCTCTTCCCGACGGGTCGCAGCGGCATGCATCGGATCACCGTCGGCAACTGGCGACCGGAAGCCGCCGGGCCGATGCAGGTGATCTCGGGTCCCATGGGACGGGAAAGAATTCACTTTGAAGCGCCGGTCGCGACGCGGCTGAGCGCAGAAATGCGTGGCTTTCTCCAATCGTATGAACGCAAGCCCGAAATCGATCTCGTATTGCGGGCAGCCATCGCGCATCTTTGGTTTGTCACCATTCACCCCTTTGAAGACGGGAACGGTCGTATCGCGCGCGCCATCGCCGACATGGCGCTAGCGCGATCGGAACAGAGCCCGCAGCGGTTTTACAGCATGTCGGCCCAGATCCGCACCGAGCGGAATGCCTACTATGATATCCTCGAGGAAACCCAGCATGGCGATCTCGACATTACGGGGTGGCTGCGCTGGTTTCTGGAGTGCCTTGCGCGTGCATTCACAGGCGCGGAAACGATCCTGGAAGCCGTACTGTCCAAGGATCGCTTCTGGGCGGCACATGCAGCCACGCCCATCAACGAGCGGCAGAAGAAGCTGGTGGGCATGCTGCTCGATGGCTTCGAGGGCAAGCTGACCTCCTCGAAATGGGCAAACATTGCCAAGTGTTCGCAGGATACCGCCCTGCGCGATATCGACGACCTGCTCGGCAAGAAAATCCTGGCAAAAGAAGCTGCTGGAGGCCGCAGCACCAGTTACGTACTGGCAGGAACCGCGGCATAGTTGTCTGTCAGGTGACCTGACGTGAGTTATAGAGCGCCGTTCTATAACTCACGCGGGGGGCCTTCGGACTTTGTCCTGTCTTTGTCGCGATCTTTCTGCGCCTTTGGGGCACTCCGTTCAGGGCGATTGTCGAGCGCGATATGCACGAACGCGCTCATGATCCGCCAGACCGACTCCAGATATTCCCGCTTCTTTTCGACCGGCATATCCCAGTCCTCAAGATAGGGCATGAATTCCTCAGGGTCGAACACAGCTCTTGCGTTACGCTATAGTTGGCAGCGCAAGAGACGCTTGAGCGGCATTGCCTGAGCGGAGGCAAGACGCGGTAAAGTATTGCGGTGTAAGCTCCCGCCGTCTGCTGAGGGGGCCTCGCCTTATGGCGCAATCGACCGAACTCTTCCGCCCCGAGGCGATGCAATCGCTGGCCTCGCAGGGCATTTATAAGGATGCCCTGCGCGTTATGCGGCCGCGTCTGTGGGGTGCGGGGCTCGTCGTGGCTGCGGTGATCGTCGGCGGGCTTGTGTGGAGCGCCTTTTTCACCATTCCCGTTTCGGTCAGTGGACAGGGCATACTCCTCTCATCCGGCGGCGTTGCCGATGTGGTCGCCGATGCGGGCGGGCAGGTGCATGAACTGGTCGTTGCGCCGGGCAGCATCGTCTCGGCCGACATGATCATTGCCCGCATCGCCCAACCCGATGTCGCGCTCGAACTTACCGTGGCCCAAGGACAGTTGGCCGACGCGCAGCGGTTTCAAAGCGAACTGATGCGCTTTCAGGAACAGGACCTGTCGACACGCAATGCAGCGCGAGACGCGCGTTTCAAATCGCTTGAGCAGCGTGTATCGGCCATGACGGAGCGGCGCGATGCGTTGGTGGAACAGCGTGAAGATCTGAGCCGGCTTGCCGGGACCGGTATCGTCACGCGCGACCGGCTGATGGGGGCCAATCAGGAGATTTTGGTCATTAATACCCAGATTGCCGACGCCCAGGACGAGCTGATCAGCCTCCAATCGAACGCCGCCATCGAAGCAACCGCCGAAGAACGCGAGCGGCTTGAAGCGGGCAGGGCGGTGACGGAAGCGGAACGCCGGGTGACGAGCCTGTCCGAACAGCTCGATCGCATGGGTGTTGTGCGGTCGCCCTTCGCCGGCCGGGTTGTCGAAGCCAAGGTCAATGTCGGCCAGATGGTGCAGCCGGGAACAGCCGTCGTCACGCTTGAGCGCGCACGGCCGGATCAAGCAGAGCTGACGCCTGTCGTCATAGCCTATGTCGGCTCCGCCGATGGCAAAAAAATCCTGCCCGGCATGAGCGTTGAGGTTTCGCCATCGACGACGCGGCGCGAAGAACACGGCTTTATCCGCGGCACCGTGACCCATGTCAGCGACGTGCCCGCCTCGAGCGCTGGCATGATGCGCACGCTGCAGAACGATCGGCTCGTGCAGTCTTTCGTTCAAACCCTCGTTGCGCCTTTCGAGGTGACAATCGCGCTCGAGACCGATGCGAATGGCCAGCCGGTCTGGTCGTCGCCACGACCTAATCCGCCCCAGATCGACATCGGCACCCTGGCAGACATCCGCGTCACCACCCGCTCCACCTCGCTTCTGGCGCTCGCCATTCCGGCGCTGCGCTATAGTGGCGGGGAAACCTCTGCCCCCGGTGCCGCCCCGTGACCCTCTTGCGCCGCCGCACCCCGACAATTTTGCAGATGGAAGCGGCCGAATGCGGCGCGGCGTGCCTTGGAATCATCCTGGCGCACTGGGGACGGTGGAAGACGCTTGAAGAGCTGCGCACCAGTTGCAACGTGTCGCGCGATGGTAGCTCGGCGCGCTCTATCGTGCGCGCAGCGCGGGCCGAAGGGCTCGAGGTGCAGGCGCTCAAGATGGAGCCGACACATTTGCGCCAATCGCCGCTACCGGCCATCGTCCATTGGGGCATGAACCACTTTGTGGTGGTCGAAAAATTCAGCCGCGGCAAGGTATTCCTCAACGATCCCGCGGTCGGACCGCGTGTCGTCAGCGCGAGCGAGTTCGACGAGAATTTTACCGGCATTGCTCTCCTGATGAAGCCGGGCAGCACTTTCGCCCGTCAGGGCAGCAAGCCTTCATTGCGCCAAGCGGTGGTGGGGCGCCTCAAAGGCAGCGGTGATGCTTTCGCCTTTACCGTTCTTGTGTCCGTGCTGCTCGTCGTGCCGGGCCTCCTCGTGCCAGTCTTTTCACAACTGTTTATCGACCAGATCCTCGTCAACCGGTTCGACAACTGGCTCCTGCCGTTGATTGCAAGCATGGCCGGCTGCGCGGTGCTGATGGCATTTCTCACCTGGTTACAGCGCGAAACGCTGCTGCGACTCGAAACGCGGCTAGCGCTGACTGGTGCCCTGCGGTTCGTCGATCACCTCATGCGCCTGCCGGTCGGCTATTTCAGCCAGCGGCATGCCGGCGAAGTGGCGAGCCGGGTTATGCTCAACGATCGCGTCGCGCAGTTGATGGCAAGCGAAGTCGGCCTCGTTATCTTCAATCTCTTTTCGGCAAGTGCCTATCTCGTCGCTATGACGCTCTATGCGCCCCCGCTTGCCGCCATCATCGCCATCTTCGCGCTCGCCAATTTTTCAATGCTCGTCTGGTCCTCGCGGCAACTTGCCGACGAAAACCGCCGGCTGCTGTCCACCAGCAGCATGCAGTCCGGCTTTGCCAAGCAGGGCATGCAGATGATCGAGAGCTACAAGGCGAGCGGCAACGAGCATTTGTTGCGTGAGCGGCTTTCTGCCATGCAGATGCGGGTGCTCAACCTGCGCCAGGCAATCGCCGGCGCGCAATTGCGGCTAAACGCCATGCCCGGCCTGTCGGCAGTTTTGCTTGGCGGCATCGTGCTGATCGTGGGTGGCAATATGGTGATTGCCGGCGAGATGACGCTCGGCATGCTCGTCGCTTTCCAGGCATTGATGGCAGGCTTTCTCGCCCCGATGACCCAGCTCGTGCAACTGGGCGGCAAGATCCAGGATGGCCAGGCCTATCTGCGCATTCTCGACGATACGCTCAAGCATCCCACCGCGCCCGAATTCGCTGCACCTGCAGCGGCAAAAACGAGCCGCAAGCGGTTGCGTGGCGCAATCACCCTTCGCAATGTGTCCTTTGCCTATTCCCCCGGTGCACCTCTCCTTCTCGACGACATCAGCTTCGAACTTCTCGCGGGCGAGCGGCTAGGCATTGTCGGGGCGTCCGGTTCGGGCAAGTCGACGCTTGGGGGCCTCCTTGCCGGGCTCTACCAGCCGACAAGCGGCAGCATCCTGATCGATGGCGTCGATATAGCGACGTTATCCCGAGACCAGTTGCGACAGTCCCTCGCCTTTGTGGATCAGCGCTCGGCAATCCTTGAAGCCAGTGTGCGCGACAATATCAGCCTCTTCGATCATAGCCTGCCCGATGATCGGATTGTTCAAGCCTCGCGACTTGCCATGCTGCATCAGGTGGTATTGGCGCGACCGGGTGGCTATGGCGCCATGCTGGCCGAAGGGGGCAGCGATCTGGCCGGGGGGCAACGGGCACGGCTCGAACTTGCCCGAGCGCTAGTGCGCGATCCGCGTATTCTCATCATGGACGAGGCGACAGCCGCGCTCGACAATGCCACCGAGGCACAGCTTTTCGCCAACCTCCGGCAGTTGGGCGCCACCCAGATCGTGATCGCCCATCGCTTCACCGCCATTAGGGAATGCGACCGCGTTCTTGTTCTCGATAAGGGGCGCATCGTGCAGACCGGGCGCCCCGACGAATTGCTGAGCACTTCGGGACCGCTCCGCGATTTGATGGCGGAGCCAGCATGAGCACTCAAGCCATCGAACGCGACGACATCGGCTCCGAACCGCAACCGCTGAGCGGTCCGCTCTTTCTGGAAGACCTAGGTCACTGCTATATCGTTGCTGGCGGCGATGTTGGGCTCTTTGCCTCGGACGCGGCTCAAAAACTTGCGCGCCTTCCCGTGGGTCAAATCCCGGCTGGGGGTCTGCTTTTTGGCGCGGCTCCAGGCCTTCTCGGGGAAGAAGGCCTGCTTGGGGTCGGCAGTCCCGATGCCAGAATATTCGAGTTGCCGCAGAACTGGCGCTTTCCGGCGCCCCCCGCCGCCTTTGCTGCCGGGCTCGGGATTTGGCTTACGACGCTTGCTAACGGGATCGGGCAGCGCATCGAGCCGCGACCACGCCCGGAACATCTTGTTTCGGGCAGCCGCTCATCTAGCGGGATCGTCGCCGGGATCGTCGGCTGCGCCGAGGGCATCGCCTGGATAGATTTGCCGAAGGGCGGCGGCCAGCTTTTTGGCATCGAGCCCGTGGAAGGCCTGGTGCCGCTGCCTGCCGGCGCCTGGCTCACCCTCGACAAGGGCGAAGCCTATTCGAGCCTGACTTGGGCCGAAGGCCTGGCGCTCGAGGGCTGGCCCGACGCGGTCGACTGCTTCAACACCGCCGTCAATGAACTCCTGCCCCTCGCACGTGGCTTCACCGAGGCCGATGAGTTCAATCGCATTCGCTCGCGCCAGGCGGCCGAGGATTTGGACGGCCGCCTCGTCCTTGACCGTTTTGCTTCGATCCTTGGAAACCGCACGGATCCCGGGCAGGAGGCCGAGAGCGACGGCCTAATCGACGTCTTACGGCTGATCGGCACCAAGCTGGGTGTGACCATCAAGCGCCCGAGCAAGTCGCGCCTTGCGCAGATGGATTTGGCGCCAAGTCTTGACGAAATTGCCCGCGCCTCGAACATCCGTCTCCAGGCCGTCGCGCTCGAAAACGCTTGGTGGACGAGCGAAAGCGGCACCATGCTTGGGCACCGTCTGTCTGGCGACCCCGTTGCCTTGGTCTGGAACCGCGGCTATGTGGCGCTTGACCGGACTGGCAAGGCGACCCGGATCAACCAACGCAACGCGTCCGAATTCGCTCGAGACGCCCAGCTCGTCTTTGCTCCGCAGCCGGCCAAGCTCAGCTTTACCGAGATGATCCTCTCAAGCACCGCCAATGGCTTGGGCGATATCGTCGCGCTGCTTCTTGCCATTGCGCTGGGCAGTCTCATTGCCCAAGTTCTGCCCATGGCGACGAGCCTGGTTTTCGGGGTCTTGGTGCCCGGCGCCATGCACGATGCGCTGCTGCAAGTGGGCATTCTGATCGTCGTCATTGGGATTGCTGGTTTTGCCGTGCAACTTTCTGGCGATGTCGCCCGGCAGCGGCTGAGCGCACGGGGCGATGCGGCGGTTCACCGGCAGGTCTGGGACAGGGTGACAAGCCTGCCGCTTCCTGTGCTGCGCCGGTTTGCTAGCGCCGACATTGCTGCCCGCCTGTCCTCGGCGATAGCGGTGACCTCCGGCGTCCGTCAATTCGCCTTTGGCGCGGCGGCAACCCTGGGCACGGTGGTCTCGAGCCTTTGGGTCATCGCATCGAACAGCCTGCCGCTGGCGCTGCTTGCTGCGGTGCTCGTAGGCTTGCATGTCCTGGTGGCGAGCCTTGCAGGCTGGTTGCAGGCGCGCGCCTTCTCGCAGGGCGAGCAGATGATGGGAACGGCCGATAGCCAGATGGTGCAGATGGTCAATGCCATCACCAAGCTGCGCAGCGCGGCAGCGGAAGAGCGGGCGGTGATGCGCTGGGGCGAACGCTTTGCACTGCTGCGCGGCAAGCTTGTGAACTCGCGCCGGGTGATGAATTTCTATGAGAGCTGGCTTTCGGCCTACCCAATCCTTGGTTCTGCGGCCCTCTTTGCACTCGTCCACACCATGACAGTATCTACCCCTGCCGGGCAGCCCACCCTTTCTATGGCAGCGGTCGTCGCCTCGATCACCGCGTTCGGACTGATGTTTGCAACGGTAGGCCCTTTCATGCGCTCGGTGCTTTCGGTCGCCTTGCAAAAGCCGAGCTGGGTCTATGCCAAGGGGCTTTTGGAACAGCTGCCCGAGCCGATGGCAGGGCTTTCCGATCCGGGCCGATTGGATGGCGATATCGAATTTGCGGCAGTCGCGTTCGAATATGCGCCGGGCCAAACGGTGCTGCGCAGCGTCAGCTTCCGTGCAGCGCCCGGCGAGATGATCGCGGTCGTCGGCGCCTCAGGCAGCGGTAAATCGACCCTCGCGCGCCTCCTTCTCGGCACCGAAAAACCGGCCGCTGGCGCTGTCTATATTGACGGGCATGATTTGCGCTCTCTCCATCCCAATGCGCTCCGAAGCCAGATGGGCGTCGTGCTGCAGGATGAGAAACTGCCGCCTGGCACCATTCTCGAAGTGGTGCGAGGCGTCACCGGCGCAAGTCTTGAGGCTGTCTGGACAGCCTTAGCCAAGGCAGCGATCGCCGAAGAAATTGCGGCCATGCCGCTTGGCCTTCACACCATGCTGACCGATGCGGGCCGGGCTTTGTCCGGCGGGCAAGTGCAGCGCCTAGCTCTGGCGCGCGCATTGCTGTCCAATCCGGCAATCCTCATTCTCGACGAAGCCACCAGTGCGCTCGACAATCGCACGCAGGCTCGAGCGATGCAGGCCATCCTCGATCTTCGGATCACGCGCTTCGTCATCGCCCATCGCATCAGTACGGTGCGGCACGCCCATCGCATCTTGGTGCTCGATGGCGGCATGGTTATGGAGGCAGGTACCTATGAAGACCTGATCGCCGCCGATGGCGCCTTTGCGCGCATTGCCAAGGCACAGGCATAAAAAAGCGCGGAAACAAAGCTTCCGCGCTCAAAGCAGTTTTGAAACGGCTCAGACGCGGGTGATGGCGCGCATCTGCGCCGTTTCCGCGTCCTTGAGTTCCTTGATGAAATCAATAACCTTCTGCATCATCTCAGTTGTCTGCTGCATCACTTCTTGACGACTGTCAGTCACCTGCTGCTGATACTGGGCCTCTGCGGCGTCGACATGGCCACTAGCCTCATTCTGCTTGGACTCGAATTGGGACGTGTGGCCCATGGTTGAAGTCTGGCCCATGCCTGAAAATGCCTGGCTCATTCCCTGCATCTTTTCCAGGTCCACAGCGTGCTTTTGCTGGCTGAAAGACTGGTCCTGCATCATGCCCGCCTTGTGGGTCATCTTCTCGCTTGCCAGGTCGTTCTTGTCGAAAGCATCCTTCATATCGGCGTGGTCAAAGCCCTTAATCGCGTGCGAGGAACCAGCGATACCAACGCCAGCGCCGATCACCGATGTGATCATCTGCGTGATCGCGCCCTGCATCATAGTGCCTGCCTGATCTTTCATGTGCTCGGCGGCACTCATCAATTCTTTCGTCGCAGCATCGCGCGCTGCGAGACGATCGTTAAGCGCATCATGACGTTGGGATCCCGCCATTTCGACCATGAATTTTTCGAGCATCTTGACGCTTTCGCCGCTGATGCCACCGGGGAACTGCTTCTCGATCATCGCCAGCGCCGCCGCTTGCAGCTCAGCGTGTTCGTCTTCACGCGCATTTTTCGCGCCAACGCCGCCGGTGACCTGGTCGAGTTGGTCGTCATTAAGAGATATAGGTTGGTTGGACACAGTTTCCTCCTGGCTTTGTGCAGCCAAACATAATGCTGGATCTAGACGCCGCGCTTACTTGCGGCCGCAAGTCTTGAAGCCTCAACGACGCTTTCGACGCCGTTTATCGCTTGCGCTTGCGGGGCCATGATTTTGCTGAACATGGCCTCGAACTGGCTGATGACCTGCGCGCGCGCGCTTTCGGGCACTGTCTGAAGGTTCTCGAGGACAAATCCCTTGAGCGCGGCAGCATCCGTGGGGTCAAAGCCAAGGGCCTGCTTGAACTGGTCATTCATGTGCTGCGGGATTTTATCTGGCCCGAGACCCTGGGCCTGCGCGGCCGCAACGACGGAGAAATAGGCCCCAAGCCATTCCATCGAGGCCCCAAGCTTGTCGAAGGCGCTGTTGCTGCGCAGCTTATCCTGCGCCTCGTCAATCTTGCTTTGGGCTTCCTCGAGCTTGTCATGCTTTTCCTGAGCCTGCAGCTTCGCGACCTCATGGTCGGCCTCGATCTTGTGCTGCTGCGTGTTCAGGTCGGCATCGCGCATGCTCATGGCAATCCCGACCAACAAGGCGTCGTTATCGGTAGAAGCAAGCCCGGGCATAGTGGAGATGAACTGGTGCATGGAGGACTGCACGTCCTTGGGCGCCGGAGGCGATGCCTCGGCATCGGGTTGCCGCGAGGTTAGCTCAGCCAATTTGTGCGCCTCGGAAAGATCTTCCCGATCCCCCATCTTGCCAGTGCCACCGGTGATGGCTTCGAGATCCTCGTCCGTCAATTCCATCGGTGGGTTGGTCATTCTGGCCCCTGCTGATCGACGATTATCTTGTGCCAGAAAATCGGAAATCTTTCCATCCCAGATATTTCATCAATATTTCCCGATGAAATCGAGCGTGAAGCAAAACCTCAGTGATCGAAGTTAAGGCGCAGCTCGGCCCGGCCGGATTTCTCGGAAGATTGTACGCGGTCCGCGAGGCGGGTCACGAGCACCGATGAAAGCTGGAGCATGGCAAGATCGAGCGCTGCGTCATCGTCCTCCTCAAGAAGAGCCGACGCATCGATACTGCCGCCTGAGCGGATGGGCAGGGCGACGCCGAGATAAACGAGCCGGCAGGCAAGATTAAATTCATCGAAGCTGGCCTGGAGCGTCACCGGGCCTTTGACCACACCTGCTTCAATTAAGGCTTCGAGCGATTCGCCAAGGGCGATGCCGGCGCGCATGACGACATCCTTGCGCGCGCCCCAGGCCTTGCCATGATGCTCTAGAAAGTCCGTCGCGGCACGTGCGCCATCGCCATCGGGCAGGTCGATCGCAGCGCTTTGCTTGATGCCGATGCGAAAGAGCGCGTTGAGAGCGATTGCAGTCAACGATCCCACAGTAAGGCCGGATTCAACAATCGTCAGGCTCCAGGCGGGTGCCTGGTCGACCAATTGCGGCAGCACCATTACCGAGGTGCCGAGCACGACCGACAAGCCGACCACAAAGGTGCGTTGGGTGTTAAGGAGACGCGAAAGGATGAGGTCCATACCCGCAACGATCAGGAAGCTTGCCGTATAGATCAGGATGCCGCCGATCACCGGCGCGGGGGTGAAGGCTATCAAGCCCGATAGAATGGGAAGGAACCCAACCACGCAAAGCGCCCCGCCCGCCACGAAGCCCACATGGCGGGACATGATGCCCGACGAGTGCGAGAGGCCGATATTGGCGCTCGAAGAGCCGCTCGTCAGCTGGCCCGATAGACCATGAAGCACATTGGCGATGCCGGAGGCCATGATGGAACGAGACACCATAGGCATATCGGCCCGGCGCCATCTGGCATCGTTCAGCTTGTCGAGCGTCAAGGCACAGGCGAACTGGTCCATCGCCGAAAGCAGTTCGGTCAGAAAGATCGGGGCTATGGCAGCTGGGATCAGGACCGGCCAGGGCAGGGGTGTGCTGATGATCGGCACGCCCAGCACCGGCAATTCGGCAATGCCGCTGAACGCATCGAGATCGGTCGTCCCGGCGAGGAACGCAGCCGCAACCCCGCAAATCGTGCCCATCAGCACGGCCATGGTGCGCATCTGCGCGCTGCCCCAAACCGAAAGGGCGACTACAATGGCAACGGTGATCCCGGCAACGATCACCGCGCCGGATGAGACGACGTCTCCGTTGCCAAGACCCGTGCTCCGCTCGACGCCGCCCGCGACCATGGACAGCCCAAGCATCAACACCACGACGCCGATGACTTCCGGCGGGAAAACGGCACGCAGCCGCGGCAAAAACCGCGCCAGGAGGATCACCGCGAGGTTGGAGACAATGATCGCGCCCATGGCCGCGCCAAGGCCGAACTGTACGACCACCGCCACATAAGCGGCGAGCGATAGGGAATTTGGCATGGACACAAGCGGCACGCCGGGGGTGAAGCGCGTCCGCATTGCCTGCAGCATCGTACCAAGGCCAAGTACAAAAAAGCAGGACGCGACATAGTGTGCCGTCTGCGCACTGCCAAGGCCGATGCTTTGGCCCGCGATGACCGCATAGATGCCGAGCATCAGCGAAAGCGCTGCATGCTGCAGGCCGATCAAGATAAGCGTGCCAAGCGGCGGGCGCTCATCGAGCCCGTAGAGGATTTCCTCTGGCTTGTGCCGCTTGCCGCGCGGCGGCGGCATCAGAAGCGCACCGACCTGACGCGCCAGTTGTTCCCCTACCCCCAAAAGAACCGCCGGTCAGCTGATGACGAGTTCGAGTGCGGGGTAGAGCTTTTTCAAGTTCGGCAGGGATTTGGACTGCCACGGAACGCGGGTCGCGCCCTTGACCGTCAAACCCACATCGGCCCGCTTGCGCACCTCGATGGTGAATTTGGCGAGAAGGTTGATGCCGGACGAATTGAGGAACTCGAGCTCGGTGAGGTCCAGAACAATGGCGTCCGGCTTGGAATTGAGCACTTGTTCCATCAGTTCCAGAATGGGTGCATAGGCCTCAACGCCCGAAAGGCGCATAGTGCCTTCGTAATGGATGATCGAGCCCTCGCTCCAGACTCGATAATCGTTGGTCTTAGTTTCCATGATAAGGTGCGTTCCGAAAAGAATGTGTCAGTAAAGATTGAGACTGGCATATGTCTCGAGGCGGACGGCGTCTGCGTTGGGGGTAAAGACCCAACCCAGTTCGGCGCCATAATCGTTCATCAGCGTCAGCAGACCCAATCCCGATCCCGAAGAGGACGAAGCCGCCGCATTTGCTTCGATCCGCTCTATCAGCAAGTCGCCGGGATCGCGAGATGTCAGCTCGCTGAGGAGCAACTGGAACCGCGTTGCGACATCCTCCGCCACCAGATTGGTCACTTTGATTTCAAAGCGTGCATCTTCGAGCGAGCATTCGACCTGGATATTGCCCGGCTGGCGGAACTTGATCGCATTTTCCAGCAATTCGTTAGCCAGGTAGCCGATGCCGTGGCGCGTCTCGTTGAATTGGGTGCTGTTGCCCCGCCGCTGCAGCGCAAAAAACTCGCCTAAAAAATCCGAGGTGGTGGTGCAATGGTGCCAACTGAGATCGAGCGGCCCATCGGCGAGCTGCACGCGGTTGGCTACGGCCTCGGGGCCATTGGAAAAGCCGATGGTGCCGAATTGGACGGGAGCGCTCATTTGTGCCTCATGACCACGAGGGTGATGTCGTCATGCACCTTCTGGGTGCCGATAAAACTCATCAGGTCGCCGATAATGCCGGCCTTAATCTGCTCAGCACTGCCCTGGCGGTGCCGCAGGGCGCTGTCGAGCATGCGGTCGAACCCAAAAAGGCTGCCATCGGGCCCCTCAGCTTCGGTGACGCCATCGGTGTGCAGCACGATAAAGTCGCCGGTGGTAAAGGCGATCTCGAGCGTGTCGATGAACGGCCCAATCTCGCTTTCAAGACCGACAGGGAAGCCGAGATCCATGGTTTCCACTCGCTCGCTCGTGCCGTCGGCGCGGATCACCAGCACTTCTTCGTGCTGCCCGGAGAGGGTCACACGGTTGTCGTCATAGTCGAGGAATGCCAGCGACAAGTGCTTGTCGGTGCGGGTGCGCTCGATATTCTTGTAGATGGCGCGGTTCAGCACTTCGAGGAATTCGCGGGGGTTCGAATTGCCGCTTTCCTGCAGACCGCGGGCGACCGATTGTACCATCAGCATCAGCACGCCGCTTTCAAGCCCGTGGCCGGTGACATCGCCGATGCCGACCTTGACGCGCGAACCGGCGTGCAGCACGTCGTAATAGTCCCCGCCCACCTCGTCGGCCGGCGACATATAGCCGGCGATCTCGAGCCGCTCGACGGTGCCGAGTTCGTCTTCCTTGGGCAGGACCATCATCTGTATCTTGCGGGCGATATCGAGTTCGGCGCCAAGGCGGAAATTCTCCGATTCCAGCCGCTGGTTGAGCTTCGAAATCGCCAGGTTTGCCTTCTCTAGATCGCGCGTGCGCTCGGCAACCAGGCCCTCGAGATTTTCCGTGTGGTAGCTGATCTCTTCGGCCATCTTGTTAAAGGCGACGCCCACGGCCGCTACTTCGTCGCGCCCCGGAATAGCGACGCGGACCGAATAATCTTTATCCTGCAGGCGACGTGCCGTCGTTGCCAGAGCACGAAGGCCGGCCGTGATACGGCCTGAAACGGCATAGATGGCTGCCAGAACGACAAGCAGGCTTAGGAGGGCGACGATGAGCTGGTAGTTGATGATCGAGCGCGTCGCTTCGGAAATATTGCCCTGGGCGGAAATCAGCGAGTGATAGATGTCGCGCTCAGAGACGACGAAGCCAAGCGTCATGGTTTCGGCCGCGATGTTCTGGCCATTCCAGAGATTAGTGGGCGCAAGCTGGCGCAGGACGACGAGGTAAGGGACTTCTTCGCCGTCTTCTTGGAGGAAGATGTGACGTAGAACGGTATTCTGGTCGCCTGGCAGTTCCAGCTCGGCAATCGAAGTTTGGGTGCTTTGGCGCAGCGAGCGATCAAGCCCCGTCACGCCCTGGCCTTCGCGATCGCTCGCAACAAGACCAAGCGTGCGCTCGCCAAGCTGATTGGTCGCCAGCACATTGCCATTGGAAGTGGCGAGAAAGCCAAAGCCGGTCTCGGCGATATTGACGCTTTCGACCAGCGTCACCAATTGGTCGAGCGTCAGGTCGACAGCGACCCCGCCCGAAACATCGGATCGATCCGGCGTGTAATTGGGGATAAAGTAGGAGACGACCATGCTGCCCGTCGTCGCGTCGCGATAGGGCACGGTGGTGACGATATCGCTCTCGGTCGGGCGCAGGGACGGATTGGCGATCCAGCTCTGCCAGCCTTCATAGATGCCGGGAAAGAAAAAGTCCCAAAAGCTAGGACCTTCGTTATGCCCAGGATAGATCTGGTCGAGCGTCGTTGCCTGATCCGAATAGGGGACGGAGCGGGTGATGGAGGCCGCCTTTGAGCCGATGTAGTACATCTGTAGCTTGGGCGAACCGGTCGCCATCAGCGAGGGACCCAAAAGGTCCATTATGACGCTTTTCTCGATCTCGTTTTCAGCAGCCGGCGTCGGCCTGCCCGCTTGATCGAGAAGATAGCCCCAGACGCTGACGGCGGTCGGTGCCGTGGGCGCATTTTGCGCCCAATCGGCTGCGGCATTGTAGATCAACTGGTCCGACAGCGTCGCGTCGCGGCGCAAGGATTCCCCGATGGCCGCGCTGGTCTGCGGATTATCGGTGAGATATTGGATAGTGCTGCTTAGGGTCTGGAGTTGCGCCTGGACGCCATCGAGCAACAGGTCGGCGCGTTGCGCAGTGGTTTCGATATAGGTGCGCAGATATTCTTCGTTGACGCTGGTCAGCCCCTCACCAACCTGGCTCGCCACGTCTTCGGACAGGCGCTGCACGTTAAAAATGGCGACGCCAGAGCTGAGCAGCAGGTTGAACAGCACTGCCGCGCCCGCCACGAGCACGAACTTCGCGCGAAAACTCGACAGCGAAAAGCCCCCGCTGCTGGCAGGCTGGTTGATAACGGTCATAGCGGCTTTTGTCCCGATGCAACCCAGATCGGCCAGCCGGCATAACCCTTGGGATGAAGCGCTGCAAAGATGTGGTCGTCAAAGCCTTGGCAAAAGCGTTTGATGAAGTCCGGATCGTCGCCACGCATGGTCGCCATCTTGCCGGCAAACAGGTTCTTCCAGGCTTCGATGATGTCGGCAAAGTCCTGCGGGTCGCCATCCATATTGGTGACCATGAAGGATTCCATCTTTACATCCTTGAACCCAGTGTCGAGCATCAAGCGGCGGCTCTTAGGGCCGATCTCGATATCGTGGTTGAAGTGCGCCACGATTTTGGCGACTTCGTTATAGGTCCACTGGATGCTTTCGCCGCGCGGCTCGCCCAGGCAATGGGAATTCTTTTCGTTGGTCACATAGACCCGGCCGCCCGGCTTGCAGATGCGGAAGAGCTCTTTCAAGATCAGTTCGGGCCGGTCGAAAATCTGCAGCGAATGGCGGCAGGTGACGAAGTCAAATTGGTCGTCCTCGAGCAGCATTTCCGAAGCGTCGCCATAGACATATTCGATGCCGTCGACGCCGAAGTCCTTGGCGACCTGGCGGGCATAATCAAGGCTTGGCTTGGCATGGTCGAGCGCGACGAGCCGACCGGGCTCGAACTCCTTTTGCAAGAGGACGGCAAAATCGCCAATGCCGCAGCAAATATCGGCGACCGCCATGTCCGGCTTGAGGCCGTGTCGAGCCAACATCGAGCGTTCGTGGCGCCAGGTGAGCTTGGTCTGGGTGCGCAGCAGCGAGATGATAGCATCGTCTTCGACGAAGGCCTGGCCGGGATAGAAATCGGCGTCATATTGCTCGACGATGATATTATCGTTGACCGCAGAGAGGGTGCCGAACTTGCGGGTGGACCAGCCGACAACGCTCGAGGTGATCACCGAAATCTTGAGCCCGGGCTTGTTCTCGCACGCGTCGATCAGGAGGTCGGCAAGAACGCGAAAGCCGATATTGTTGAGCCTGACGAGGCGTTTGACATTGAGATAGAGCGTGCCGCGGACAGTGCGCAGCGATTGCTCAAAGAGCGCGGTACAGCCGGCAAGCTCGGCGGCGCTTTCTGGGCGCATGGCGCCGATGATTGAGAATTCCTGGTTGTTCTCGTCAAAGACGACATCGAACGAAGTTTGCGGGGTGGCCATCAGATCTTCGCCTTGTCAAGGGCCAGATCGGCCGTGATGTGAAGCATGTCTGGGATCTCGAGATCGAGGCTGAAGCGGGCGTCATAGTCGACCGCCAATTCGAACAGCCCAATGCTGAGATCGAGCGGCCCTTCGGAAAAGAGCGATGCCCGATATTGCTCGGGCGCATCGCTTTGGGTCAGCCTTGCCAGGGCCGTATCGTAGAATGCCTTGACCTCGGCATCGGCCGGCAGGCTCAACCGCACGCGGTCTATCTCGCCGGAACGCGCCACCGAGCAGGTGAAGCGTCCTGAAGGGGAATGGGTCCGAAAAATTGTTTCGAGCAGTTCGTTGATCGCCGAGGAGAAAAGATTGGCGAACAGCAGCGAGTCGGTGCGGTTGTGGCTGATCATGCGCGCGACATAGGACGATAGCCTGTCGCAATAGGCCCAATTGCTTCCGAATACCCCTATGTCCATATCCACGGACAAAAGTGGCTGGAACGTGTTCAGCCCGGCTTGATCTGCCCCAGCGCGCATGGCGCAATCCCCCAACTTTGCGGCACCCCGGTTAGGGCTAAGCCCTAAGCCGCATTCCGGCCAGATAAACTGATTTCACGCCACGGTGTTAAGACTTTTTCCTTAACAGTCTTGCGCATTTTTGTTTGGCATCATGCTGTTCCCGCCAATTTTACGCCATTCGCCGCGTGTTTTTCTCCTTACGTATGATCGGGTTGTTTACCTCTATGGCTCAATTGGGCTGTAGATCTGTAACAGCTCGATAGGTCGGAAAGGCCGAGATCATGTCTGATAGGGCATCGGAAGCAGAAGAACTGTCCACCCAGCTTGCAAGCCTGCGAGCCGACTACGAGGATCTTAAGCTCCTTTACGACGCCATGATCGAGCATGGCGAAGCCGTGGAAGACCAACTCGCCGAAATCAATCTGGCGCTACAAAAGACACAGAAGCGCCTCGAGGCCGAGCTCGACGATGCGGCGCGCTATGTCATGTCGATCCTGCCCGAACCGCGGTCGACCATACCCTACGCCGATTGGCTGCTCGTGCCCTCGACCGAACTTGGCGGCGACAGTTTTGGCTATCACGACATCGACGAGGATCACCTCGCTATGTATCTGCTCGATGTGTGCGGGCATGGAGTGGGCGCAGCCCTGCTTTCGGTCACGGTCATCAATGTGCTGCGTGCCTCAGCCCTGCGCGGTGCCGAGTTCCGCGACCCTTCAAGTGTTCTCGAAGCGCTCAATGACGCATTCCCGATGGAAAAGCAGAACGATATGTTTTTCACCATCTGGTACGGCGTTTATCAGCGTTCCACCAGCACGCTGATCTTTGCAACGGGCGGTCATCCGCCTGCCATACACATCAAAGACGAGGGCAATGGCCCTCGGGCAGCTTTACTCTCAACGCCGGGCCGGCTCGCCATTGGTGCCCTCGAAGGCATGCAATATGCCGCGCGACAGGTTGCAATAGCGCCGGGGGACGTGTTGCTGCTCCTCAGCGACGGAACGTTTGAAATCGACGGGATCGGCAGCGACATGCTCAGCGTCGACCGACTGGCCGAATTTGCCCTAACCGACCATGAGCCTAAAGCCATCCATGCCTGGGTCCGCAGTTTTGGCGATGGCGGTCCCTTGCCCGATGACTTCTCTCTTCTTCGTCTCCGTTTCTAACAGCGCGCGGAATTGCCATGCTGATCGAATTGGCCGTGAAGATGAGCGAACTGGATCGCCTTGCCGAAGCGGTAGAGCGCTTTTGCGAAGATAATGACGTGCCGCCAAAGGCAGCGATGCAGCTTAATCTCGTGCTCGAGGAACTGTTCACCAATACCGTCTCCCACGGCTATCATGGGCGCGGTTACGATGGCCTGCCCATCCGCGTTGCGCTCAAGCGCGAAGGGAGCAGTGTTCTTGTCGATGTGTCGGATGGCGGATCCGCCTTCGATCCGCTCGGCGCCTCGGAGCCCGATCTCGAGCTCGACGTCGAGGATCGTCCGATCGGCGGCCTCGGTATACATTTTCTGCGTACCATGATGACCGACTTGCGCTATAGCCGCGAGGGCGAGCGCAACCGGCTTTCATTCAGCAAGGCTTTGGACAGCTAGGAGTTTTCCATGAACATCACCCAACATCAGGACGGCGCCGTGCTGCGCGTGGAAGTGTCCGGGCGGCTCGATAGCAACACCGCACAGACCCTCGATGACGCGCTGGCTGGAGACGGCGTGCGCAGTCATCCCGCCCTGCTGCTCGATCTTGCCGACGTGCAATATGTCAGCTCCGCCGGGCTGCGCGTGCTGCTCAAGGCGGCAAAGGCAGCCCGTGCCGGGAAGACCAAATTGGCCTTATCCGGGCTTACCCCGCAGGTCACCGAGGTCTTCGAGGTTAGCGGTTTCAGCTCGATCTTCGACATCCACGCAACCGCGCGCGACGCCGTCGCCGCACTACAGTAAGCGCTAGCGCCCCATCTCGAAAGGGACGGGGCGTCGCGCGTTAGCCGGTAGGGTTCGCGTCCTGATTAGCGCATATTGCCGATGATGCTGGCCCGTGCGTCCTGCATTTTCGCAAGGAAATTTGTCATGACGTCGAATGCTTCGTTGCGCTTGTTAGAAAGGCTCTGCAGGCGCAGCATGTCCATTTGCTGACTGTTGCTCATCGAATCGAGTTCGCGCTTTGCCTCAAGAATTGATGACTTCAGCTCGCCTAGCGAGACCATTCCGTCCTTGTTGGCATCTACCTTGAGGTCATTGTTGAGAGATTCGAGCACGGCGCCGACTGTCGTATCGCCGAGCTTTGTCGCCAGCGACACCTTCTGATCATCGCCCTTGCTCGGCTCGAACAGGCTATTGATCCTTTCAAGCGCAACTTTATCCGCGTTGAGCTCGCTGACTTCGGTGTTGCGCTCCTGCACGGATTTGATCTGCTCGGACAGTTGTGTATCGAGCAGTGCGGCGCGGTTGGACTGAACGGCCATCATCGCCGTTTCGAGGTCCATCGAGCCAATATCTATATTCCCGATCGCGCCGGTCCGATTGCTGGAGCCGACGGCAGCAACGCCGCCATTGACGTTGTCGAGATCGGCATCGCTAAGCGGAACAGGCGTGTCGTTTGACATAAAGACTCCATGGGATTTGGTGTTGGGCATGATCGTGCTGGCCAGACGTAGCGAGAGACCAGCTGGGCGATCGATGGCATTCTGTGCGCCTGCTCAAACTCGTTCCGGCTCGATACCGATCATCATGAACCCGAAGCTGGTCGATTGCCAATACACAAGCGTCAGGTAGTTACTCCATCATTGACTGGTCTGGAATTCATGAAGTGTCTGCTCGCTAGGGGGAGTACCAAAGTCTATGGTGAGCTTCCGCCTTCGAACAATATCATGAGACACCCCTGGCCTCTCGCCGGTGACCAAAAGCGCCATCGAAGCGATGATTACCTCAAGGTTTCAGAGGGCTTACCGTCCCATTTCGACCATCGGTCCAGCGGCACCTTTGGGCTATTCTCGAGCACGATCATAATGCAACGAGTTGCTGCCCTACCGCCCAAAGGAAGCCAACAATGTCCTTGAGATCGTCTCTGTTGGCAAAAAAGAAGATCCGCAGAACAGCCAGATCGACGCACGGGAAAACCAATTCTTCTGACTGTCATAGGGCGAGGGTTAGCTGTTCCATGTTACTCGCTCGGTCCGGCGGTTCAAATCCAGAAATTGAGATGCCGAGCAACCGTATCCCTTTCGAGGTTGGGAACACTGGCGCCAATAATGCGTGTGCAGTGCGCTCCACGATTTCCCGGGTGCCCAGTGGCACTTGCTCGGTTCGGCTGCGGGTAATGATCTCGAAATCGGCGAACTTCACCTTCAGAGTGAGAGTTCGGCCATACAGGGCCTTCTGCTCTGCGTGTCGCCAGACTTTATCGATGATCGGCGAGAGTTTTTCTAAAGCCGCCGCGAGATCATGGACGTCATCGAAGAAGGTGTTCTCGCCACCCACACTCTTCCGAACGCGATCCGGCTTGACCCGGCGATAGTCGATGCCGCGCGCAATCCAGTAATAATACTCTCCACTTGATCGGAAATGCCGCTGCAGGAACTCGAGGCTTTGGGCTTCAAGATCCGCTCCGGTTTCGATTCCAAGCGCTTTCATTTTTGAGGCCGTCGCCGGTCCGACGCCGTGGAATTTGGCGACCGGCAAGGTTCGCACGAAGCCTTGCCCTTTGGCGGGTGGAATAACGAATTGGCCATTGGGTTTTTTGTGTCCCGAGGCCATCTTCGCCAAGAACTTGTTGTAGGAAATGCCGGCCGAGGCCGTCAGACCTGTGACTGCGAAGATCTTGGCCCGGATCTCTTCGGCGATCGCGCTGGCGATGGTCATGCCTTTCAAATTTTCCGTCACATCGAGATAGGCTTCATCGAGCGAAAGCGGCTCGATGAGTGGCGTGTACTCGGCAAAGATCTCATGAATCTGCGCCGAAACCGATTTGTAGACGTCGAAACGCGGCTTTACGAAAATCAGCTCAGGGCATTTCCGTGCTGCAGTCACCGACGGCATAGCCGATCGAACACCGAAAACCCTGGCCTCATAACTGGCGGCAGCGACGACACCACGCTGGCGCGCACCACCAACTGCCACAGGCTTGCCTCTCAGACTCGGATCATCCCGCTGTTCGACCGATGCGAAAAAGGCATCCATGTCGACATGGACGATTTTACGAATGCGCTCACTGTCCAGCGGGTTTTCCCCAAGCCGCTCCGAGCCGCAAGCCCCTGAATTCTCTGACATGATCATCCACCAAGAGTGCAACGCAGGGCGTTCAAACCTACAGTCAGGCAAACTGCATTGACTCCAACCCGAGTCTGATAGAACAAAGAGGGAACATATTCCTTGTCCGCACGCTTGAAAAGGCGGGCGGAGAAATACGAACTGAAAAATGAACCAGGCCATCGACACTGCGATGATCGCCGAGCTTCGCGAGAAGATCGGACGTCTTGAAGGTAGGCCTGCCTCGCAACGTGTGGTCCTTCCTTTCGGGGTCGATGTCATTGATCGGCACTTGCCGGGTGGTGGGTTGTCCTTGGGAGCCCTGCATGAAGTCGCAGGCGGCGGGAATGGTGCAATCGATGGTGCAGCGGCGGCCCTTTTTGCAGCAGGCATCGTCGCGCGAACCAAAGGCAAGGTTCTCTGGTGCGTCACGCGACAGGACCTCTTCGCGCCAGCGATTGCTCAGGTCGGGTTGAGCGCCAACCGGGTCATCTATGTCGAGGCTGGTGACGAGCAATCGGTCCTCGAAGCTTTCGAAGAGGGGATGCGGTACGGCGGGCTCGGTGGGATAGTCGCAGAGGTCGCGAAGCTCACAATGACCGCATCGCGCAGGCTTCAGCTGGCAGCGGAAACTTCTGGTGCCATTGGGATCGCGATCAGGCGTTGGCGACGTCAAACGGAGGCATCTGATTTCGGGCAGCCAACAGCGGCAGTGACCCGATGGCGCGTCAGCACACTGCCATCGCGTCCATTGCCGGTGCCGGGTGTGGGGAGAGCACGCTGGCAGGTTGAACTCATCAGGTGCCGCGGTGCTGAAGCGGCAGATTTCGAAGTTGAGGCTTGTGATGGCAAGGGTCGTCTCTCTCTATTTTCCGACCTTCCCAACCGACCGGTTTCGACGCGTTCGGGGAAGCGCAGCGCCGCCGGCTGAAGAGCCCGTGGTGCTCGTGACGCGTCGCGGCAGCCGTCGCGAAGCAAGGCGCAAGCGATGATAAAGTCATTGCATGTTGCCGAGCTCGACGCGGCTGGCGACACGGAGGCGATCGAGCGCCTGGCACTTTGGGCGTTGCAGCGCTTTTCGCCTCTTGCTGCAGCAGATCATCCAGATGGCATTATCATGGATATTGCAGGCGCCGATCATCTCCATGGCGGCGAGGAAATGGTGCTCGAGAAAATCCTGTCGCAGTGCAAAGCGGCGGAGCTTCTGGGTAAGGCAGCCTTGGCAGACACCTGGGGACAAGCGCACGCTTTGACGCGTTACCATAAGCACCCAGCAGTTCTGGTTGAACCCGGGCAGGGCGCTTCGGTCATTCAGGACCTGCCATTGCCTGCCTTGCGATTGCCGGAGGCAACGGTGGCCGCCCTAAGAGGGCTTGGCTTTGAAACCATCAAAGATCTTACAGCGGCACCGCGAGCCACCCTGACGCTTCGGTTTGGCCCGGAAATCGGCCGGCGTCTTGATCAGGCCATGGGGTTAGTCGGTGAACCAATTGAGCCGGTGGAGCTGCCTGAACTCATTGAGGTCGTGCGACCTTTCGGCGAGCCGATTGGCGCTGCGGGCACCATCGCAAAGTATATCGGCCAGTTGGGCGAGCGTCTGGTTGGCGCTCTCGAACTGAAGGGACTTGGAGCGAAGCGTGTCGATCTCCTGGCACATCGCGTGGACAACACCACGGTGACGGTCCGGGTCGGCACCGCCTTGCCGATCAGGGACACCAAGCGGCTGACCCGGCTTCTTACGGACAAGATCGAAAAAATCGATCCCGGCTTTGGCATTGAGCAATTGCGGCTGCGCGCCATTCAGGCAGAGCCACTCGATCCAACTCAGATGCTCAATTCGCTCGTCGACGGTGACGATCAGGATGTTTCTGCCCTGATCGACCTTTTGACCAATAGGATGGGGCAGGGTGCACTTTATCGCTTTGCGCCTGTCGCCAGTGACATTCCTGAGCGGTCCTTCCAAAAGGTCGCCCCGCTTTCGCATGAGGCGGTCAGCGATTGGCCGAGCAAATGGCCTCGACCGACAAGGCTCCTTCCCCATCCTGAGCCGATCGACACCATGGCATTGCTGCCCGATCACCCGCCGGTCTGGTTCACCTGGCGCGGCATTCGACGCCGGATCAAAGCCGCGGATGGCCCCGAGCGCATTTTTGGCGAGTGGTGGAAAACCGATTCCGAGATTGCCGCAGTGCGCGACTATTTTCGCGTCGAGGATGAGGCCGGTGAACGGTTCTGGATTTATCGGGCCGGCGACGGCGAAGATCCTGAGACCGGCAGCCACAAATGGTATCTCCATGGCGTCTTCGGATGAGATACGCCGAGCTTCAGGTCACGAGCCATTTCAGCTTTCTGAGGGGAGCTAGCTCCGCCGAAGAGCTGTTCGCGACCGCCGCGATCCTTGGCATCGAAGCTTTGGCTGTTGTCGATCGCAACAGTCTTGCCGGCATCGTCAGAGCTCATGTGGCTGCCAAGACCACTGGCGTCAGGCTGATCGTTGGCTGCCGACTCGATCTCGTCGATGGGACATCAGTTCTCGTGTATCCGAGAGATCGCTTAGCCTATGGCCGGCTATGCCGACTTCTCTCGTTGGGTAAGGCCCGCGGCGGGAAGGGCAAATGCGATCTGCACTGGTCGGATGTCGCTACGTACAAAGAGGGATTGGTCGCGATCCTTGTCCCCGACGAGGCAGATGAGGCGTCGGCAATGCAGCTCCGGCGCCTCAAAGAAACATTTGGGGATGAAGGCTATCTCGCACTGACCTTGAGGCGAAGGCCCAACGACCAGCTCAGGCTCTATGAGCTCCAGACCATGGCAGACGCCTTGGGTGTTTTCACCATCGTGACGAACGACGTTCTGTTCCATGAACCGTCCCGCCGGATTCTGCAGGATGTTGTCACCTGCATTCGTACTGGCGCGACCATCGACGATGTCGGTTTTGATCGAGAACGCCATGCCGACCGCTATCTGAAACCGCCCGCCGAGATGGTTCGTCTGTTTCCGCGGAACCGGGATGCGGTCGAGCGGACCATCGCGGTGATGAACAAATGTCGCTTTAGTCTCGAAGAACTCGCCTATCAATATCCAGAGGAAGCCGCGATCCCGGGATTTACGCCACAGCAGGCGTTGGAAAAACTGACCTGGGAAGGCGCCGAGAAGCGATATCCAGAAGGTGTTCCGGAACGTGTCGTCGGCATCATCAAGCATGAGCTCGATCTGATCGAAAAGCTCAACTACGCGCCATATTTCCTCACCGTAAATTCGATCGTCGCCTTCGCTCGCAGCCGGGACATTCTCTGCCAGGGTAGGGGATCTGCCGCGAATTCCGCAGTATGCTTCGTGCTGGGGATCACCAGCATCGATCCTGACCGCAATGATCTACTGTTCGAGCGCTTCGTCTCCATGGAGCGCCGCGAACCGCCAGATATCGACGTCGACTTCGAGCACGAGCGGCGGGAGATCGTGATGCAGTGGGTATACGAAACCTATGGGCGCGACCACGCGGCGCTCACGTCAACGGTGATCCGCTATCGGTCAAAAGGTGCTCTTCGTGACGTCGGCAAAGCATTGGGGTTACCCGAGGATATGATCAAGCTCTTGTCGAGCCAGGTCTGGGGCTGGTCGAAAGACGGCGTCAGCCAGAAGCAGGCCGAAGAGCTGAACTTCAACCTAAGCGATCGCCGCCTCGTTCTCGCGCTCGAGCTGGCCAAGCAACTCATGGGCGCACCACGGCACCTAAGCCAACACCCTGGCGGGTTCGTCCTGACCAATGATCGGCTCGACGAACTTGTGCCGATTGAACCGGCACGAATGATCAATCGCCAGGTGATCGAATGGGACAAGGACGATATCGATGCCCTGAAATTCATGAAAGTCGACATCCTTGCCCTCGGGATGATGACCTGCATGAAGCGGAGCTTTGATCTCCTCGCCGAGCACAAGGGCATTGATCTCGATATGGCGACGATCCCGCCTGAGGATCCCAAGACCTATGCCATGATCCGCAAGGCGGACACTTTGGGTGTCTTCCAGATCGAGAGCCGGGCGCAGATGTCGATGCTGCCACGGATCAAGCCACGGACATTTTATGACCTCGTGATCGAAGTTGCCATTGTTCGTCCCGGGCCAATCCAGGGCGATATGGTCCATCCCTATCTTCGACGCCGCGAAGGGAATGAAGAGATCGTCTATCCAAAGCCAGAGCTTGAGAAGGTACTCGGCAAAACGCTCGGTGTGCCTTTGTTTCAAGAGCAAGCGATGCGGGTTGCAATCGAATGCGCGGGGTTCACGCCGGGTGAAGCCGATCAGCTCCGGCGTGCCATGGCGACGTTCAAGTTCACCGGTGGCGTCTCGCATTTCAGGGACAAACTGGTCGGCGGCATGGTCGCGAACGGATACGATCAGGACTATGCCGAACGCACCTTCAAACAGCTCGAGGGCTTTGGCTCATACGGGTTTCCTGAGAGCCATGCGGCGAGCTTTGCATTGATCGCCTACGCGTCCTCCTGGATGAAATGCCACCATCCGGAGATCTTCTGCGCTGCGCTGCTCAATAGCCAACCGATGGGTTTCTATGCCCCGGCCCAGATCGTCCGAGATGCGATCGAGCATGGCGTCGAAGTCAGACCGATCTGCGTGAACGCCTCTCGGTGGGACTGCACGCTGGAGGAGCTGGGCGATGACCGTTTTGCGGTCCGCCTGGGTTTTCGGATGATCAAGGGGTTGCCGAATGCGGATGCGGCCGCCCTTATCGGGGCACGTCCCAATCGAGGATATCAATCCATCGACGAACTTTGGCACCGGGCCGGGGTGTCAGCACGCACCTTGGTGCTTTTGGCGAAGGCCGACGCCTTTAATCCCTCCATGGCTGTGACACGTCGACAGGCACTCTGGAGCATTCGAGCGCTCCGCGATGAGCCGCTGCCATTGTTTGCTGCAGCAGCCGATGCCGAAAAGCGGTTTATCACCGAATTGTCCGAGCCAGAGTTCACGGTCAAACCCATGACGTCTGGGGGTGAGGTGGTTCAGGACTATTCGAGCGTCAGCCTCAGCCTTCGATCACACCCCGTGGCGTTCTTGCGTAATGAGCTCGCAAGCCGACGCATTCTTTCCTGCGCCGAGGCAATGGCGACACCGAACAACCATTGGATTTCAACGGCAGGGCTGGTGCTGGTTAGGCAAATGCCCGGCAGCGCTAAAGGGGTTATGTTCATTACCATCGAAGACGAGACAGGCACCGCCAATCTCATCGTTTGGCCTAAGGTTTTCGAACAGCACCGCCGGATCGTGCTCGGCGCATCGATGATGTCCATTTATGGCAAGCTGCAAAGAGAAGGAGAGGTGGTCCATCTCATTGCGAGGTCCATGACAGACATGACCGCTGAACTTGCAACCGTCGGTGGCAGGGATGGGCAGTTTTCCGTTCGACCCGTTCGCGGCGATGAATTCGCTCATGGCGGGTCATCCGGCGACTCCAGGACAAGAGAACGGGACGGGTTCCGTCAGCGCGATATCTTTGTGCCGGATCTGCACATCGACACGTTGAAGGTCAAAGGCCGAAATTTTCATTGACCGGCACAAGTGGCTAAGCCTCCTTGATTTGCGGGAATGGCCACCCTGTCCTCACTCATCACCATTCTCATAAAGGGGCAGCAGCTCATCCTCGAAAAGGCCACCGATCGCTTCGAACGGTTCGCCTGCCACTTGAAAGTCGCCCAGCTTAAGGTTTGGA
>NZ_LMQU01000006.1 GCF_001425445.1 Devosia sp. Leaf420
CAGCCCCCGCTGAAAACAGCCAGGGCACGGTTGGAACATGGGTCAAATCTCGATGGAAATAGTCCCGCCTAACGGGTCACTTCTCAGTGGCAATCAACATCATGATGATTCATTGAGCCGTTCGACTAGGATTTCCGAAGCTGGAACAGGAGCGCTGTGGGCACCATACGGGCTCCGGCGATCAAGGTCTAAAGAGTATCTCGGAATAGTTAGGAGTGCGCATGGCGAATCTGTCAGGGGCAAAATGGATCAGCCATCTGATCACCACCTGCGCAGCGGCTTGCTTCGCTGCTCTGTTGCCGTAGGGAAGATATCTGCCGATGATTGCTGCGACAGACCCGAAGCGCTGCGGTTCGTTTAACAGCACATCCAGGTCCTGGGCCCATGAGAAGGAAAGCAATGCCGCCCGAACGCGCTCGTTGAACACGCTTTCCCGGAGTTCTCCGGGCAGGCCCAGCTCCACCAGATCCTGAAGAGCAGGGTCGTGCGGCTTGGCGGACTGCCACCAGCATGGGTCGGAATAGAGCCGAAACAATCTGTCCGGAGAACGAAAGCCAGGCGTCCAGATGCCTTTCTCGACGGCCTCGTCTGCGGGTTCGGAATCCGGCTGCACCATCGTGGGCATCGTCTGTCTCAGATCGGCCGCTGCGGCCTCCACCTCTGCTGCCTCTCGAAGAGTTGCAAGACGAGCCCTGCTTCTCAATGTCAGCAGGAAAGGAGCTATGGCGCCGCCATCCTCGACTGCCGTCATGATCTCGAGGTTCGGGTGACGCGAGCGGCCCAGCCCCGCAGCAGTCAAGTTCGCGGACCCCACAAGAGCGCGCTGGCCATCTGCAACAACAGCCTTGGCGTGAAGATCGTCCACGAGCCAGACCGTCCCTCCTCTCTCTTCGACGACATCGAGAACACGGGTGTCCGTGACACCGGCTGCGACATCCTCTACCCTCCATCTCGTGTACAACTGAGGGGTCACGCCTTCAGGAACCGATCTCAACAGGCCGGCGACGATGGCGATCTTGGCGAACGGTGCCACCAGCACCAAAGAGCGCTCGGCCGATTCCGCCAATGTCTCCACGTGGTCGCCAAGATCGCGCCAGAGCATTCCTACTCTTCCGCCTCCTTGATGAAGTCCCTGGCGATGCGACCCCATTCGCCTCGGAAATCCTCCAGCGCGGTCTTCTGATCTCCTCCGGCCTCGTCCTCCATGCGGGCCCAGGCGGTCAGCAGCAATTTCAGGCCTTGCAAGGCAGGACTTTCGGGAGACTCGCTCTGCTCGTCCCTGAGCAGTTCGAAGAGGTGCTCGTGCGCGGGATGCCGGGTATTGATCGTGACGATGATCACGCCCGCTTTCGATGTGACGTCGAATACGGCAGCGCCCGGGAAGTCGGCATGTCGGAAGAGGAACTTTATGTTGCGCTTCACATAGTCGACCGCAATCGCCTTGGCACGTTCGCGGTCGACGCCCTCCTGCTCTATCTCGCTCGTCAGCGTCTGCGTGCGCTGTTCCTCGGGCTGCTTCTCCCCCTCGTCGCTCGCACCCTTGTTGCCGAGCTTCTCCTGCCTGCGCCTTAGGGCGCGCGTGGCGATGCTCTCGGCCGAAACGTCGTTCGACGTGCGTTCTCGATCTGTGCGCTCGCCCTCTTTGAGCCGCCTGATCTGCGCTCTCATGACACTGAGCAGCTTGTCGATCACCTGGCTGACTTGGTACATGACGAGCCTTGGGTCCTTGTCCAGTTCCAGCATCTGCCTGAAATCCACCAGGCTCATGCCTTCGGCTGCCGCGTCCTCCTCGATGACCATGCGATGGAAGCCGGTCGCGGATTGCTTGTTGTTGGTCACGCCGAAGAGGTCGTCGAGCGCCGGTTGGAAATTGACCTCTATGCCCCACCAGCGCTCGCGAGGATCGTAGGTGTTCTCGAACGTCATGTTCATCTCGAGCTCTCGCTCGGCCCGGACGACCGAAACGCCGAGATTCTTCTTCGCCACCTGTCCTATGGGCGCGGCGCCACCGAGCTTGCGCACCTCGGGCTTGCAGATCGAAGCGCGGATGCGAATGGTGTGCTCCGCCCCACCGAAGCCAACGGTGAGGTCCTCCTCACCGAAGAGCTCGAACGCAGGTGCGTCGTCGTACGGCTTCGGCGACAGCGTCCCTTTCATCAGGAACATCGGATCGTTCGGCCGCAGCAATCTGTCCGTATCGCTGCGGTACTTCCCTGCGGAGTGCTCGTACGAGGCCAGACGAATGCTCGCTCGGCCATCGGCCAAGAAGTACCTGTGCACGCGCCCGATGATGAATTCCGTATTGCGCAGTAGCGCCGAGCTCTGCTTCCACTTCATAAGATCCAAGGTGGACCAGACCACCAGCGTCCCGCTGCTGCCGATCTTGTCGCTGATGAGCTCGACCCATTCCGAAGGGATCGTTGCGGGGGACGGATCGGGGATCTCGACCAAGGTCTGGGCTTCGACTTCGTCGATGTCGAGGTAGGTATGATAGGTCGTGCCCTCCTGCCAAGAGTAGACGTCCACGCGACGGCACTGGGAGATCGACGAATTCGGCAGGCCCATTCCGAACTTGCCGATACCCTTCTGGTTCGCGGCATCCTTGTGGGATCCTACGCCGAACTGCAGCGCCGAACGCAATTGCTCGGGGGTCATTCCGGCGGCGTTGTCATAGACGGCAACGCGGTTGATCCTGCGCCTGCCGCCGGTTTCATGACCGGACTTGTCGACGCAGATCAGCTCCACCGTGATCGGGCGATCGAGACCTTCTCCGGCCTGAATGGAGTTGTCGATGAGCTCGGCCACGGCGTAGGCGCTGTCCTTGTACCCGGAGCTGCGCATCGAATCGATGGATAGGTGCTGAGGTATGATTGCAAAGTCAGCCATTGTGTTCGTCTTCCCAGATGTCGTCCCAGAATTGAAAGCCTTCGACGAGGCTGGCGAAGCCCGGAACCCTGTCGACCACTGTGAGAATGCGGCATTCTTCATTGCCGCCTGCTGCCGAACCGCGCGCTGCTCGGCCTATCATCTGGCTGTACAGGACCACCGATGTCGTGGGGCGGGCAATCACCGCAACGTTGGTTCGGGGCGCGTCGAAGCCAGTCGTGAGCACCCCATAGTTGCAGAGCACATCGATGCCCGCGCGATCCTTGTACCGCTGAATGGTCTGTCGGCGCTGTTCCGCGGGAGTGCTGCCGGTCACGGAGGCCGCCGCAACGCCCATGAAGGCGAGCACGGAAGCCAACATGTTGGCATGATCGACGGAGAGCGCGAACAGGATAACGCTTCCGCCCGCTTCCACTTCCCGTTTCACGACGTCCACGATCATCAGATTTCGCGCTTCGTCGTCGGCAAGTTCGGCAATGACACGGGCCGGCAGGTCAAAACCCTCCTGCAGCCGTTTCAGTTCGCTGGCGGACAGTTCGACATCGGCCTGCCCGAAAGGCAGTTGCACGAATTCCATTCGAGCAAGATAGCCCTGCTCGGTGAGGTACTGGATCGCATCCCTATATCCGTCCACCTCGAGCTTGACCCTGTTTCCGCGGAAGAACTCCGCCAGGGCTATGTCGGCACCTACATCCTTGAGCGATCGCCCTGGGGTGGCGGAAAGCCCCAGGACGCCTGCATCCTTGCGTCGTTGCAGCAAGTCGATGAGGTGGGAATATGTGGGAGCGGTCGCCTGATGGGCCTCGTCCATCACTATCAGCCGTACGCGACGCGCAAGGGCCAGGAATTCGCTCTGTCGACTGGCGCTTTGCTGGTAGAGCAGCGATAGCCCTGCAACGATTATGCCGTCGTCGACGGTGGACAGATCGGGGATCCGATGGCTTCCATAGTGACGATGCACGCGCAACGGCCGCGAACCGAGGTACGACCAGGCCTTGACGAACTCTTCGAAGGCTTGGTCGCAGAGCTCCTCCGAATGCGCCAACCAGACGACGACCTCGCCGTCCTCGAGGCTCCTGAGCAGATCGACGATAGTGGTGACAGCAGTGCGCGTCTTGCCTGCACCTGTGGGCATGTGCAGCAGAACGCGCGCAAAATCGCCCGTCAGGATGCGCTGAACCGCTTGGGAGGCACGACGCTGGTGAGAGAAGAGCGTGTAAGGGCCTTGGGTCCTGATCGAGTCGGGAAGTTCCGCAACCTCCTCCTGTGCCACGATCGGTACTCCGAAGTGCGCGTGGAGGGTCTCCATCGCGACGACGGATCGGTCGAATTCGAATTCGAGCAACGACGCGTAGGGATCTTCGCTTTCGAGGCCAAGCAGACTGGCGAGCAGCTTTGCCTCAGGGACCCTGAGCGAGGTCAGCAGAGTTGATCTCAATCCCTTCTGCCGCAGCACCTCCGAACCGCCCAGGCGCCGAACGACGACTTCGGCGAGAGCGGAAGCGTTCAGCGCCTTGCTCTCGACCTTGGACAGAAGCTCGACCGCGTCCCTGCCGGCGAATGCCGTAAGTTCCTCTACGCCGGCTCGTGCCAGCGCCTCTACAAGATGCCTAGACACGCCGCCCCCCCCGTACCCGACGCGAATAGAGCAGAGAATGGATCGCCTTTGCAATCCATTAGAAACAGTTCAGCACTATAAATTCTTATGAGCCATAGAGGATTGCAATAAAGAACCTTCGTGTGGCATCGAGGTGAGCTGCATCTGTACGGCCTGGGACTGAGAAATACGCAGGATTCGGCAAGTTTCAGCTGAAGGCCACCGACGAACGAGAAAGAGTGGCGCCACGAGCGTCGCATATTGGGGGGATCATTGACCGACATTAGCAAGATATTCACCGCCACGCCGCGAAGCCTCGCGGACTTTCTCAGCACGAATGACCAAGGGTGCTTCATCCCGGCATATCAACGCGGTTATGCCTGGTCGTCCGACGATGTGAAACGGCTCTTCGAGGACACCGTCGATGGTCTGCATCGTCTTGTGGTCGACACGAAGTCATTGCGCTTTCTCGGAACCATCATTGCTATAGACGACAAATCTGTAGTGCCCGTGGAGGAACCGATGGACGTCGATCTTCCGAATGATGTGCTGACGATCATCGATGGTCAGCAGAGGCTCTGCACCCTAATCGCGGTAAACATCGTGCTGCACGACGCCATCAAGCAACGGCGCCTGAAAATTCCGGCGACACCTGAACACGATGCTTTTCTTCAGATCGTCGACGACTATCTTTTCGATCTCGCCAAAACTGTGAGATTCGAGGGTCGAACGAGCGGGACAATTTGGAGGAACTACCCCCGCGTCATCAGGGCCTTCGAAGATCAATGGTCCCGCAACAAGCAGCATGCTCGTTACAACTCGCCCATCGCGCGCCTCATCTGGCGATACATCGAACACCTGGAGGCTGACGACGGGACGCCGTTCGTCGGCCAAACTCCACAGGCGGGGACCAAGGACGACAATCAGACGGCGCTGGATAGAGCGGTCAGGTCCTCCATGGAAATGTTGGACAACATCGCAGAAGGAACCATAGACGCCTTCCAACTGCCCGATGTGGAACAGCTCATATCTGTCGAGTTGCAGGCGGCGGCTTTCTGGGCGGATAAATTCTCAAATCCCGTTGTGGACTTCGTCATGGGCAGCAGCGCTGCTCAACAGGTTTTGCGTCTGATGGCCTTCGGCAGATATCTGAACACGCGAATGGCGATCACCGTGGTGACGACTTTTACGGAAGACTATGCCTTTGACATGTTCGAAGCCTTGAACACGACGGGTCAACCCCTGACCGCCTTCGAAACCTTCCGCCCAAAAGTAATCGAGTTCGAAGGTCAAGCGAACTTTCAGCAATCCAAATCCGCTACGCATTTGGACCTCGTAGAAAACTATTTGAGCAAGTTCACCAAGGCGGATGAAAAGCTACGGGCCACTACTGCCATGCTCATTCCTTTTGCTCTGCTGCGCACGGGACGCCGCCTTGAAGGCCGTCTGAGCGCGCAAGGGCGTTATCTTAGGACCGCCTATGCAGCTCTGAATACGGACGAGGAAAAGCTCGAATTCACGGAATACTTGGGTATCACAGCTAAATTTCTGGGCTCGTCCTGGGCTCGGCCGGCAAAGGAGTCGGCCCTCGTTCTACCCGATGGTTCGGCCAGCAGCGATCCCGTGGCTGGGTTCTGCTTTGAGGCGCTCAGGTCGCTCCGCCATGACGTGGTCATCGCGCCGCTGGTCCGATTCTACGCTGCGGCGGCTAAGGGCGGGGACGAGCATTCGCGCTGCGAGTACGAGGGCGCCATCAAGGCCATTGCAGCATTCTCGATGATGTGGCGCGCCGCTCGGGGCGGAACCTCGAACATCGATGCCCAATATCGAGCAATCATGTTCGGTGGCCAAGGAGTGAAGAAACCGGCGTGCCTACGCCAACCGGACCACTCTTCCAATGTCGCGCCAACCCTATCCGAGCTTCAAGCCGCGCTCTGGGGCCTGCTCAGTCAGAAAAGAGTTGCTATCGGCACAAAGGATGCCTGGGTCACGAACACTTCGCAACGCGCCATATACGAGGAGAGCAACTCCGTCACCCGCTTCCTTCTTCTGGCTGCCAGCCATAACGCGGTTAGCGATGCAGCCGCTCCAGGACTGATAACTGGCGGCGGTCGCGGCAATCACAACCTCCTCACGCCCGCCGGCTGGTACGACGAAAGCACCTTCACGATCGAGCACATCGCTCCGCAAGGGGCTGGCATCGGCAACTGGCCTTCCGATCTGCTTGCAGACAGCCGTACACGGGATCAACTGGGAAATCTGCTCCTTCTGCCCAAGCTCGAGAACAACGAACTGGCCGACCACGACTGGTCGCACAAACGCGCACTGCTGGCGGTGTTTGCTGCAGAATCGGTGTCCGATGCGGATGCAGCGATCCTGGAGGCCGAGAAACTCGGCGTACCCATCGGAAAGGCCACTCGCAAGATTGCTCAGACGAGCGTTTCGCTGCCTCTTTGCAAGCCCGTTGTGAAGTACGATGGCGAGTGGGACGCCGCGTTCGTAGGTTCAAGGTCTCGTCGTATAGCCGAGCTGGCATGGAGCACCATGACGCCTTGGCTGGGACCCAAACCCACCTAGCAATTGCACGTAGCGCGTCGGCAATGCCGTGCGCGCTACGTAACCCAGTGCGTTATTTGTGGCAGGTGATGCAGACCTTGGCCTGACCATAGATCTCGTCAATGTCCAAGGGTTCGTCGTTCGACCTGAGGGGATTGACGATCCTCTTGGCAGCCAACCTGGCAACGCGCTTCTCATGGTCCGCCTTGATCTGCTCGACGCGCTCCGGAAGAGCGAGCTGATCGAGCGACTCGCCCTGCGTCCAAGTGAATGGCGACCCGTGGTCCACGGCATTCTTCTCGTACATCTTGGCCTCGGCAAAGCTCTCCGGATGCCGTTCCATGAGCCGAACCCACTCTATCTTCTGCTGGAAGAAGCAGAAGGTGCAGCCGGAGCGGGAGCGCCAGGCGTAGTAGTCCGGCAAGCCGAGACCGCTGGCATTCAAAATGTCGATGACCCCGGCCTTATCGATGCCCGCCTCTCGGAAGGGCAGGCTCACCGACAGGTTGGGATGGGTTGAGGCGTATCCTTCTCGATAGTCCTCGTCCGAACGTATCGCGACGTAGCTCACGATTTCGTCGCCTTGGTCCAATGCAGGCCATAGCCACTGCTCGAAGGGGCGGATCTTGAGCTGACGCGTGCACCACCGCGTCTTGGGGCTGGGCAGGAACGAATTGTACTGCTTGAGCCAGAAGTCGAAGTCGCGATCGGGATTGAGCCGCTCGATCGGCCTGCCCAGAAAACCCTCGAGCCTGCCCAGGTACTCGTAGACCTCAGGCAACTCCTTGCCGGTATCGGTGAAGAAATACTCCAGTTCGATCTCGGGGTTGGCCTGGGCCATATGGACCGCGAGAGCAGCGCTGTCGCGGCCGCCCGAGAGACCTAGAACGTGACGCTTCCTGCTCATGCTGCACCTCCAGAGCGCTTCGCGGCTCCGTTGCTGTTCTCGCCCTCGGCCTCCAGGGCCGATGCGAACGAGATTCCAAGTTCCATCAATGCGGCGAGCACGACCTGCGGCGGAGTTCGAGCATCGATGCTGGCCCGCAGCTCTTCTGCCAGAACGGTGCCGCGTCGACGGCTAACCTCGTCTATCGAGAAATCGGGGGCCGCAATGGCCGGGCGGCCGGGGTCGGATATGTAGAGGGCCATTCGGACACGCCCGTTGGGGCGACCCTTGACGTGCGCCAGCCCTTCGGCCCGAAGAAATTCCTGCGCCAAGGCTGCCAGCTCCATTCGAGCCGCATCCATGTCCCTGTCGACCCAATCTCGCGGAGGCTTGTTCGCAGCGAGACTGGCAAGTCCTTCGATCGACTCGCGATGGCCATCGAAATCGCGCAGACGAGTCGCGAATGCATCCAAACGATAGTTTCCGGTCAGACCCACGACCACCACCGCTCGATCGTGGAGACGCATCAATCCATCTGCCCCTGGCGCTGCGGCAAGCTCGGACAGCATCTCCTCGCCCAGCTTCGAGAGCATGGCATCGTAGGCACCTGCGATCTCGCGAAGGCCGGACTGCAGTTCGGCGACCACTTGGTCGTCCTGCATGTGCGCGAAGAGCCTTGGGATATCGTCGAGCATGAATTTGTTGGGATCGTGGGCAGCCACCGCAAGATCCCTGACCCGCATGGCCACCGGGCTGAGGCGTTGCGTCCGGCGCACCCAGGTCGGCGTCCTCGTGACGAGCGACACAAGACGACGGCTGACCGACAAAGGATCGACCTCTCCCGGAACAGCCTCGCCCAGAAGCTCGCCGGTGACGCCCGATATGCCATGCAGAATCCGTACATGGCGCTCGTCGATGTCTATGCGACGGATGCGGGCGCACGTCGGATCCTGGAGCAGTCGGTCGACGAACAGGTCGCCGATGGACGCGCAGAAGGCGCCGTCGAGATACACGCTGACGTCCTTCTGGCGCGACAAGGCGTATGCGAGCGCCAGGATCGGCAGCAGCCCGTCCTTGACCCCATATGGTCGCAGTCTCCATGCATCGTAGATGTCTGAGAAGAGGATGCCCTTTGGACCAGCTGCTTCGGCGAGCGCATCCGCCCTCTCCCAGAGTGCCGACAGTCCATGAGGCATGTCGGCGGGAGGGGTCACGAACTCGGAGACGCCCTCATGCTCGGCATGCAGGCCCGTCCGTGCCAAGAGGGAGACGTAGAGGCCTCTCTCCGGGGGATAGCCCTCGATTCCGAGGTTCGGTTCGTGTCTCGAATCGACCATCGCCACCATGAGCGCCTTGGTGGCCGCCATGGCGTTCGACGAGGGTTTGGTCCTGTTGACCAGTTCGTTGGACAACCTCGGCGCTTTCGGAAACAGGGCATCCGCCAATGCAGAAGCCAACATGCTGAGGCGTGCAGCGCCTTCGATGGGACCGAAGTCGAGCGCAGCTGCATCGAGCTCGGGCACCTCCCACGAAGTGGCGGCCAGGCTTGCGCGCAGTCGCTCCTCGAGTTCCCCGCCGAGACGAGCGGCCCTGCTCGCGATCTCGCGACGCGCCACCTGATCGCCTTTGAGCTCCGGGCGGTCCGACTGCACGGTCTCCACGGCAATGAGCTCCATGCTTATCTCTCGCAGCATGTAGCTGTCCGCGGAAAGACCGATGGCGATGGGCCTATCTCCGATCTGGTGCTTCAGGGATTCCACCCGACGATGAAGCGTTCTGGCATTGAAGCCGGAATCGTTGATCAGCAGGAGGAAAAGTCCAACCGCGCCCGTGTCGCCCTTGAATCTCTCCACCCTCTGCCCGGCGTCTTCCAGGGAGACGACGTCCACATCGAACCACCGCATCGATCCGGTCAGATGATAATGGCGCTTGGCGAGGATAGGAGCGAAGACGCCTGTGCTTCGCAGCCTGGAGTAGTCGCACCCCACGACGCCCGAATGCGCGTCGCGGATGGCTCCCTCGATGTCGAAATCGGATCCTGCGAAGAGCGTGTAGCCGCCGAGATGTCGACGATGCACGACCACAGACCAGCCCGACAGGATTTCGAGATCGGATACGATACGGGCCAAGGGGATGTCAGGAAGAGCAGCGGCCAATATTTCCGGAGACGCAATAAGACCCGTTCGTTCTCTGAACATGTCGATGAGAGCGACTGCCGTGACCAGCCGCATCTGGTCGTCCGAGGCTGCACGCGCCTCGGATCGCTCCACAGCATCGATCGCAAGCGACCACCGATGGCCATCTGGAGAGGCGAGGATCGAAGGCTCGAGGTTGGCCCGCAGGTAGCGCCACAACCAGTCGGCGTCGTAGAGCCGTTGGCTCTCCTCCGTCGTCGAGCGCAGGAAATCTTGGAAACCCGCAGGCTCGGACGAGGCCAGGAAGCCGAAGAGACTGCGCTGGTTCTGGCCGAAACGACGACGCGACAGAGGGCCGAGAAGGCACGCCACCACCGGATCGATCGGCCAACAGGCAGAGAGCGTCTGCGCCACTGCCTCGGCATCGGCATCGTTGCTGCGGATCGACGAGGCAACCGCGGAAGCCGCACGATCCACCTTCCGAGCGGGCGCACTTATCGCCGCTGCGAGCAAGCCGAGCTGCTCGTCCGGTGCTGGGCTGAGGGGGACATCCACGAACCGACCTTGGATCTTCAGCCAATCGTCGCGGGTCTCTCGCGCCAATCGATAGGCGTAGTCGTCGAATGCTTGATGCAGTATCCCGACGACGACCAGTTTTCCCGCCGAACGCGATGCTGCCTCCGCGAGCTCTTGGAAGATGAACGCATCTCCCCCGCCTGCGGCCGAATGCTCGAGGAGCTTTCCCATCTCATCGACGAGGAGGACGATGCCGCATGGACGGGCGGCAGCCGCCGCCAAGAGGCGCTCGACCGGATGATCTCCGGGCTCGATGCCTGCTGCATCGATCGCGGCATCGAGAACCTCTCGCGGATCCGCGCGACGCCCACCAATCGGAACCACCGTCCAGCCGGCCGCTCTCCACCTCATCCTCTTCTCGAAGCGTTCGACGACGTCGGGAGGCAAGGTTGACAGCGCCTGCTTGCGCGCTTTTCCTTGCGGCCCCAGTGCGGTGGCGAGCACCAGCGCAAGACTGGATTTGCCGCAACCGTACGCACCCGTCCAAGTGAACGCGCCATGCTCATGATCGGCGATGTGGTCGAGAGTCGTTCTCAACGCCTGCGCGGCAGTCGGAGTGCAGATGAAACCCTCCCCCGCTCCGAGACCAGCATCCGCATCGATGCGCACCGACCGACGAAAACGACGTTGCACCGAGACCAGGTCTGAGAGCATAATCATGCCGCTTCCTCCGAAATCGCATAGTGATCCTCGAGAAGCCCCTCGAAATCGAGCGCCCCGATCGGCGAACGCGCCGTGACCTGCCGCAGCCCGGTGCTCTCGTCCCATCCAAGCACCTTGTTGGTGACGAGATCGATGCGCTCAAGGCGCTCCACGATGCTGTCCTCGTCCAATCCGAACGACCGCCCGGGCGACCCAGGCTCGTGAGACACCGTCTCGACCGACAACGATCCACGCGACGGATAGTGCGTCTGCCAGAAATCGATCAGGGCGAACGCGAAGACGAAGTCGGGCAAAGAGGGCTTCGGACCTCGGCGGAACTGCACGGCCCCAACGCCCGCGAGCGTTCCCATCAATCCCAGCTCGGCGAACGGACACTCCAAGCCATCCTCCGCGAGCCCCTTGCCGTTGGAGCGCGCCACGTACGTCCTGATCAAGCAGTCCACGTCTCGCTCGACGGTCGCGGACGTGATCCGGCTCCCTGCAAGCACGCCAGCGCCCCGCAGATCATCCAGACGAGCCATCAGCTTGCTCGCGAGGGACTCGCGGCTGAAGATACCATCGTTGAATTCATTGAAGGCGTAGTACCAGGCAGTTGCGCGCCCAGGGCCGGAGACGAGCTTCCAATGCAGCGCCCAGAGCGAGCCCGGACGCTCCAGGAAGGGATCGCCAGCGCCAAAGATCGTTCGACCCAAGCGCGTCGGCAGGAAATCCACGATCTTGCCCCTGACCACGTTCGCCTCGACGACGCCGCAGGCCAACGCCCAGTGGCGCATGGACGCCACCATGTTCTTGCCGACACCGAAGCCCGAGATTGCGACCTCCGGCGAGAAGACACGCCGGCGCTCATCCTCATTCACAGCCAAGTCTATGGCATCAAAAGTTTTTTTCAGCCATCCGTACCGGCAGGGGAAGGTTTCATGGCCGGCGAACTGAACCTTTGAACCGGCCCGATCGAGCATGCTTCTCATCTTACCCCCAACTGGACAAAATCTCCAGTAGAAGGTACTAGTGAGTGATAGGGCGGTCAACTGGTGAACGTCGCCAGTGGTAGATGAACGAGTCGCTTATGCTTGTCTATTTGGATCATCAGGCCTCCACCCCGATGTCGCAGGCTGCTCTGAATGCAATGATGCCGTATCTTCACGCATCTCAGGGCAACCCTCACTCGGACGATCACGCAGCGGGATGGGAAGCGGCTCGTGCCATCGAGCTCGCCCGAGGAGATATTGCGCGGGCGATCGGCGCCGATGCCCATGAGATCGTCTTCACATCGGGAGCCACGGAAGCGAACAATATCGCGGTTCTGGGCTTCGTTGCTGGACGCTCGACGAAAGCAAGGATCTTGGTCAGCGCGATCGAGCACAAATCGGTACTGGCATCCGCAAGAGCGGCAGAACGGGCAGGTCACGAGGTCGTCGTGCTGCCCGTTGGACGGGATGGCACACTCGATCTCGACCTGTTGCAGATCGAACTGACGCGACCGACTGATCTCGTATCGGTGGGGGCCGCCAACAACGAGATCGGCACGGTTCAGAACATCTCCGAGATTGCCCGCATCGTTCGAAAGAACGGCGCTCTGCTGCATACCGACGCAACGCAGGCACTCGCATTCAATGGGGTCGATGTCGACGCTTGGGGCGCCGATTTCGTCAGCTTCTCTTCGCACAAGATGGGCGGCCCCAAAGGCATTGGCGCCTTGTACGTCTCAACCGGGGCCCGACCGCATTTGACGTCCCTGCATTTCGGCGGAGAGCAGGAGGACGGGCTCAGACCGGGAACAGTGCCGACATTCCTGACCGTTGGATTCGCAGCCGCCTGCCGAGACCTGCCCGATGTATCCAGAGTTGCGAAGTGGCGGGAAGTGACTAATGCGCTTCTGAACGGCTTGAAGAATCTGGGTACGGGAGTGACCTTGAATGGGTCCTCGACCGAGCGACACCCTGGCAATTTGAGCGTTGTCTTCGACGGAGTGGAGGCCGACCGGCTTCTTGCGCTGCTTCAGCCCCGTTTGGCGGCATCGCGCGGATCTGCCTGTTCGTCAGGAATGCCCGAACCCAGCCATGTGCTCGCGGCGATCGGCATGAGCCCTGCCGCAATGTCGAGCACCGTTCGTTTCAGCACAGCCCCACAGACCACTTATGCCGATGTGGAGCACGCTCTTGTCCTGCTGCGAAACTCGCTCCCGCGAACAAAAGACAACTGACCACGGCGCTGTCGATTCGTCTCCTCTACGGACCCCTCATCGACCGAGCGTCATCCGGGTCGCCTCTTCCATGATCTCGAGGTCGGAAGCATCGTCAGGCATAGCATTGGCGTCCAATCGCGATGCGACCTGCTTTGCTGCAGCTATGAAGCGGGGGCGAGTGAGATAGTCCATCATCTCCCTCTTGAGGTCGAGGAACAGGGCGTCGTCGCTCGACCTGAGGGCCAATAACGTGTCCCTGAGCTCACTGGGCATCTCGGAGAAAACGATCAGGGCGTCACGGATGACCGTCGACATGGAACGGCTCTCGATTTCGGCAATGGCTTTTGCGCGATCGGCCAGTGCATCGTCCAGGTCGAAGGTCAGGGTCGCAGTCATTGCACACGTCCTGCATGATGGAGGCTCGATATATAACCGGATCGCACGGAGAAAAAGGCGAGCAGAAAGTTGACGCCCTTTTCCGTAGAACCGCGTCCATTCACGTCGGCAAGCCATGTTTGGCAACGTCGGCCTCATCGGCAAGCAACGTTCGATGTCGCAGTTGACGTCGATATCGTTCGAGCACCGATCGATCAGGCCGTAGACCCCTGACAGCGATGCACCGCCCCTCAATGATTAATGGTAAGTGTACCGGCCGGAATCTAGCGCCCTCAAAACCCAAGGCAGTCACAGATGTTTAAGCCAAAGCATCTAAAGAACCGAATATCTCCGAACCGCAAGAACCGAGGCAACCATGGTCGATCCTCTGAAAAAGTGGATGGGTGCTTATCATGGAAAGACTGGCATCGAGTTCGAGCAGTCCTATTTTCTGTTCCAGACCATCAAGCTTTGCGCCGCAGCCACGACCTCGGAGGCATTTATGGCGGCGAGGGTGCTCTGGCATCATGCCGCCCACGTCGACGACATGCGGGTAGACGTGCCTGGGGTATCAACTTACTCGCAATTGAAGCAAGGTGTGCTTATCGATTGGAGCAGTGTCCTGGATGACTTCGAAAGGGAAAGACGGGAATGGTCGAGCGACGACGTCCTTGCCCTTGAACTCGTCAACAACGACGCTGGACACTCCGCTGATCTGCGCGCGACCGGCCCTCAAGACGTGAAGGTCACGTACCATCCGCCTGGTGGGTTCGGCGACGCCATCTCTGCGAGCGAAGAGTGGCGAGACGCGGTCGATAGATTGTTTCCCGGTTGCCATTCCGACGAAGTTCGCTGCGCGAAGATCGGGATTGTCCACGGCGCAACGGAGTATCTGGTGCAAGGAAGCAGAATTCGCGCGATCCTCGACTATCTTGCTCGTGTGGATGAGACGTCGGCGAGTTCGTTGACCCAAAGAGCAATCGCGGGAAGAGGATTTTACTTCGAGAATGGCTTGTTTCTTTCATTCTCCGGCAGCACCATCTCCTTCACGGCGCCCAACGGCAACACCGGCATCTTGCCTTTCAAAGTGGGTTCAGTGCTCTGGCGTCGGTTCCAGTGTTGATTGCCACTGAGAAGTGACCCGTTAGGCGGGACTATTTCCATCGAGATTTGACCCATGTTCCAACCGTGCCCTGGCTGTTTTCAGCGGGGGCT
>NZ_LMQU01000007.1 GCF_001425445.1 Devosia sp. Leaf420
GCCTGGCTCGCCGACACGCTCGAACGCATCGCAGGCGGCTGGCCAAACAGCCAAATCCCAGACCTCATGCCATGGAACTTCAAGCCCTAACGGCCTCGCCTACGCGCTTACGGTCATGCAGCAGAACGGGCTCACCCTTCAAAAGCATACGGCTCTCCGGCCCACCCGCACCCACGACGGAGTTGTGGTTGCCCTACGCTCCAATATCCGTTGGTGCTCCGATCATCTGGAGATTCATGCCAGGAATGGAGAGGTGGTGCGGATCGTTTTCGTCATCGACGCCTGTGACCGCGAGATCATCGCCTGGTCAGCTGTTGCCAATGCCGGCATCTCCGGCGAGATGGTCTGTGATCTGATGATCGCTGCCGTCGAGCGCCGCTTCCGCACACTCAAGGTCCCACACCGGCTCGAATGGCTGTCGGATAATGGCAGCGCCTATATCGCCCGGCAGACTGCACAGGTGGCCGCGGCACTGGGCATTGACCTGCTCTTTACCCCGGTACGAAGCCCGCAAAGCAATGGCATGTCCGAGGCCTTCGTCAAAACCTTGAAGAGGGACTACGCCTCAACCGTCATACTTCCAGACGCCGAGACCATCCTGGCCTTGTTGCCCGAATGGATCGAGGACTATTGTGAGGTACACCCGCACTCCGGGCTCAAGTTCCGCTCACCACGCGAGTTCCTGCGCCTCAGTGCCTAAACCCAACCGCCGACTGTCCGGTGAAATGGGGTCCACTCCAACTAGCGAACCGGACGTTTATTTCTATCGAGAAGTCGCGTGAAAACTCGATCAATCACGAAGCTGATGGAACAAATCATTCAGGCAACGGACTGTCGCCAAATTTCACCACTGTCCGATCGCGGATATGTACCGCATCGCCAAAGCGACAGGGCCAGGTATCAGAGTGCCTGCGCGATAGTCCGCGATAACTCTGGTCGAAACGCCCATGAGTCGACTCAATCCCTCTACGCTTAGGCGGAGCTCATTCATGATCGCCCTAAACTCCGACTTGGTCATAGATGCATTCGGCAATCGCAGGACGGAGCTCGTTAATACGCGTGATCCATTAGCCCACTCAAGAACTCGTCCGTCTTGAGCTACCCTTAGTGTCTCAAAAAGCTGCTTATCGTCACGCAGCTTTGTAAAACTACGATTGTTGTAAAGAAGAGGCGCCATATCGACCGACCGAGAGGATCCATCGCTGAGTGACACCAGCACTCGGAGGCCAACTAGACAGCTAACCTTTGTAATTTCAGCTTGCTCGTGTCCAGCGACCATTTCGATACCTTTTAAGACCGGATGACAACCCGGATTGATTAGCCCTAGACGTCTGGGTGGCTAGCCTTTGTGGCTGGGACTAGGGGCATCAAGTGTGCGCCGCGAAAACCCTGCCAATCATCTGACACAGAAATAGTCGACATGGGATCATCCCTGATCAGTTTGTTTATCAGGTGCAGTGTGGGCCTTGCCATAAGTGCCGTCTTCGAGACTTTGCAAAATAGTGGTTGGTATTGCTGCGTGCTTCGTAGAAGGCCAGCGGATGTCCCATCCCCAGGGATCCGCTTCGACGGATCGGAAAACGTCGTCATCGACAAGTTCGACAAACGCGCGATGGCTCAAGTGAGGTGTCAGATCAATTTCCGAAACTCTTCCATCCGGCCACTCAACACTAACGGTACGCCCCTGCCCAGGCGAGACCTTCGCAAGTCGAGGAATGGGCTTTCCGGCTGAAATCATTTCGACGTCTTCAATCGCTTGCTCCGAGGTCTGATTATGGGCTCGTCTGTAGAACAATTCGAACCAAGTCGGCTGCGTTCTTTGCGTTCATTTTCTGCATGACGCGGCCACGATGAACTTCCACTGTACGATGAGAGATGCCGAGAGTGTTGGCCGCCTCTTTGTTGGAGCGACCATTAGCAATAAGGTTGAGAACTTCTCGCTCTCGATCTGTGAGGGAATTGAAGCCTCTGATCTCAATCGAATTGCTGCCTACGACACTCTGAAACTGCTGCCTCAATGCGCTACGGATTGTACGCAGCAGATGTTCGCTATCCAGCGGTGTAGAACAGACATCGCGTGCGCCCGCTTTCATTGCGGCTACCGCTGCATCCACGCTCTGAGTGGCCTCGATGACGACTACCGGTATGCCACAGGTTTCAGCTTTGAACTGCATTAGAGCTGGAATTGTGCTTTGTTCAGTCACAACCGACTTCATCACGACCAGGTTCGGCCCGCGCTTCGAAACCGCGCGATTAAAGCTGTCGGTATCAAGAAAAAAGTGTGTGGCGTAGCCCTCAAGCCTGAACAGCACGCTCAGATGTTCGCAACTCTGAAGATCACTATCTAAAATATAGACAGTAATATCGGCCAGCGCTCTTTTCGAAAGGGTTATCTCATCTACCATGTTCGCCTCGTTGCGTAAGGTGATTGGTATTGTGACGCAGGTGAGAGCTCAAAAAAATACCTGTATAGTGGTAAGTATTGCTCCTTGCAAAGCGGCCAACTTGTCGATCAATTCCCCAAAAGTGGTATGCAGAATTTCGTATCGCCCAAAGTGAGGGGATCTTATCAACGGTAAGTTGCAAGAGGCCCCAAATCATGCCTCAATTGCTCAGCACAAATCTCTGAGGGACGCAGATGATTGGGCGTTTTTGGTATGAGGACACTCCAAGTGTCGCTCACATCTCATTGACACTTATTTGGCACGACGGAGAGCCTCACGGTCGGCTCAAGGCACCGGCTTACCTATGTGAGCAACTTGGAGAGACGTTCGGTTATCGTGAAGAGGAGGCTATGACGCTGCCTTTTGCGCTGAGCTACGCAGTACTTTTGGCCGCCATTTCGGGTGCGAAACTTACGCTAACCGGGGACGTATCCGTGTGGCCAGATGAGTGGGGCAAACTTTATCACCGTTCAACCGAGCCGATCTGTCAGGTTGAACGTGGAGCTCGTTTAGCCTGATGGCGGTGACAACTGCGTGCAGACGATTTAAGGCGCCCAGTTTGGTTACCGCGTGCTTCGAATGCACTTTCACTGTCTCTTCAGTGATGCCTAGCTGAACTGCTGCAGTTTCTGCGGTGTAGCCCTCAGCAAAAAGGCGCAGAACTTCCCTTTCACGCTCGGTCAGCACATTCCTTTTGGAATCGGTTTCGACGGAAAGTTTCGAGGCCTCAGCCTGCTGATGCACGGTCATGGTGATGCCGAACATCCCCTCATAGAGCCCCCCTGCATTTTGATGCGGAACGCCATGGCCTGTAGCGAGCACATAGCCTCCGTCAGCGCGGCGGACCCTGTAGTCGATCCTATACTCTTCCTGATCCAGGTTCGCTTTCGCGAACGCTGACCAAGTTGCACGACGGTCGTCTGGATGAACAGCGTTAAGCCAAACCGTACCGACACCATCCGCGATCCCAGTAAGTTCGCCCCAAGCGCTGCTGAGATAGATGCATTCGCCAAACTCGTTGCAGATCCAGCCGAGTTGGCGCGTGCTCTCCATAATTGAACGAAATAGCTTTTGACCTTCTGTCCAACTACTGGAGGGGTCTGCCATGACGAGCTCCGGCCGGTATGGTACGTCGAATGACATTAGATAATGCTGAAGTGAATTTCACGCAGTCATCATCCGAAGAATTGCTGAATTGTCCTGAAAATTACGTATTAACTCTTAGCCAACGCGCCTCTATATTTCGCCGCGAATTTAGTTGGATTATTCCTCCCACTAAGGCTCCACACCTCAGCGACACACGGCGGGAGCGAAGCGCTACAACACTACCTTGCTCAATTTCAAATCATGTCATTCATGCTGGAGAGCGCTAATTTGGGGAGCTCATAGATTATCGAAGTAATACTCAATCAAGATGTTGAAACGGCGTTATTTATTTTCTTCGCTACCACCACGTCCACTGCTTAAGCATTTTTGATCGCACAACCTGTAGGGAAGCATGTTCTCAATAAATACCCAGGCCGAACTGGATCTGTTGAATGATCAGATTTTCCGTCAGTTTGAAAAAACGGGCCTCGTCATTTCTGCAATGCCCGGAGGTTACGGACTTCCGCCAGTAGCGTTCACGATAGGCGGGGCGGCGACAGGGCATCCGGATTTGATAATGTATGGCATTGCGCCAGGACTAGCGGTGCCATCGCTAGAAAACGCGTTTTCAGTGGTGAAAGAACGGTGGCCGTTCCCGAATTTTGAGTTCTCTGACCAAGTCTTGGCGGGCTATGATGTTCGTTTTCGTGATGTTTCTCGAAGCGATCTGCTACATAGAACCATGGTGCTCACGCGAGCATTTAATCTGCAAAAAAAATTTTCACAGACGCCTCTGCTGCAGGTTCTTTGGCCGGACGAGAACGGCGTTTTCCCTCACGAATCTGGCTGTGATGCCGGCGTAGCTGCTTGCCAGCGGATTTAGGGCTTACGCAATTGAGTAGCAGGCGTCAGTGGTCCAACTTAGGTGCCAGCGTCTGCAACATAGTCTTGCAATAAGGTCCTTAACGCCAAGCATCATGTCTGCGGAGTGCTCAAATGGATACGCCAATCATCGGGTTCAGCGTCTAGAACTTCTTGCTGGGCTTGGATCCTGTGAAGTGATCGGAACTATGTGAGTCCCTTCGCTTTAGCATTGGTGTAGAGAGCCAAACCTCACCCATGGCGGCCACCTATCCAAGCTCAACTGCGGCTTTCAAATCAGCTTGAATTTCATAGCGAGAGCCACAGCATGAACCCGATTGAACGCCCCTAATTTGGCACCTGCGTTCGAGATATGAGTGTCGACTGTGCGACCGGTTATACCCAGAACTGCTGCGACGCTTTCGCTGGTACTTCCCTCAGATATAAGTCTCAGTATTTCACACTCTCGGTCCGTTAATCGCCGTCTCAGCGGCTGTTGGCCCTCCAGCTCGTCTTCGAAGGTGTCGGCTTGGTGTTCCTCAACGATGCATACGGTCCCTTGGAAACCTTGAAACTCGTCATCGTCGTTGAACTTCGGCAGAGCTACGGCCCAGACTGTCGAGTAGTTGTCTCCTGCACGAGCAAGGCGGAATAGCGACGAGTATGCACTGCGATTTTCATAAGCCTGGAAGAATGAACGGCGCACTCTGGCTACGTCCTTAGGGTGTACGAGGCTTATCCAGGTGAGCCCGAGCCCGTGGTCCTTTGCTGCGCCGGTAAACGTGAACCACTCTGGACTGAGATAGCAACACTCACCGGCAACATCCGTCGCCCAAGCGATTAGGTCAGTGTTTTCGGTTAGAAGCTGAAAATGCTTGTGTGCAGGGGCCGCAGCCGAGCGTGTCCTCATGGCTGAAATCGCCTTTCAATTGACGTGGGTCTTTGAACAAGTCGAAAACAAAAGCTGTGCCATTATAATATACAAACGCGATCAGACACTAGCGGACGTGATGCTGAAAAAAATGTGCAACAAGCTACCAACGAGAGTGATGTCCGCATGATTCGCGACATTATTTAATGTCAGCCCAATAGCTATGGTTTGGCAAACGCCTGAGTGTGATGGCCATACGCGAAGCGACAACTGCCCTTTTACAAAGATTTTTTCTTTGGGAGTCCTGCCAAAACAACCGTTGCGTCCGAAGGGTGGCGCTAGGAGTGGCTGGCCGACGCAAAAAAGAAACAGGCAATATTATGGACGAGCGGCCCGTGTATCGCCAGTCTGCTAAAGACGGCCTCTCTACAACGTCAAAGCTGGGCCATTTGAAAGCCGGTTTCTGTGAAGTGCAGTCTCAGTCGCTAGAGCGCGACGAGGCATACGGCCAAAGTTGGCTCCGACCCACGAACGGCGGCTTTTCGGCGTAGACACAATCGACTTGAACGTCCGAAAGGGGGTCGGATTCTGACCCAGGCGATTGGAATAAAAACTACCTACACGCGTCGAAAGTGGGCTTTCCTATTCGTCGAATAGAAAGACGCAACTCGATAAAGGGTAATTTTGATGTCCTACATTGATGGCTTCGTACTGGCCGTTCCCGCCGCCAACAAAGAACAATACATCGTTCATGCCCGCGCCGGGGCTGACTTGTTCAAGAAGTTAGGCGCTACACGTTTGGTAGAGGGTTGGGCAGAGGATGTGCCGCACGGACAGCAAACCGACTTCTATCGTGCTACCAAGCTGCAAGCAGGCGAAGTGCCACTTTTTTCATGGGTCGAGTATCCAGATCGTGCCACCCGGATGAAGGCCGGTGAGGACATGATGAACGATCCTGACGTGCAGACCATGTCTGAAATGCCGTTCGACGCCACGCGCATGATCTATGGCGGCTTCGAAGTGATCAACGACACCGGAGCCCGGGCCAAGCCGGGATATATTGATGGCATGATCTCTCCGATCCCGATCGCCAACAAGGAAGCGTATCGTGCCGCTGCCCTGGCCCAGGCACCCCTGCTTATTGAACAAGGCGCCTTACGCGTCGTCGACACTTTGGGCGATGATGTCCCTCCCGGTGAGACCACCGACTTTCAACGAGCCGTCGCCACCAAAGCCGACGAAACCATCGGCTTCTCCTTTATCGAGTGGCCGTCACGGCAAATACGGGACGCGGCTTGGACTATTCTTATGAAAGATCCTCGGATAGCCCCCGACCCCTCAATCTGGGACGCCTCCCGTTCAATCATGGGCGGCTTCGATCCGGTTGTTGATCGGTAGCAAGTAGATTGACCCTTCTGCCTTATTAAGTAAGCCGGCGGCCTGGCGCTTCAGGTGCCAGCCGCTGGCGTGCGATCAGCCAGATGTTTGCCGATACGACCTCTTTCAAGATTAATGGCTAAACTGTCCGATGTCCGAAATAGGGTCATTCCCGGAAACAACCATCGCCGACTTCGGTACTCGTATTGCCTAAGCTGCATCTTGCCACGCTACTGTTGGCGACCGCACCGGTGAAATCTCCCACATGGGCGTGGAGCAGCACCGACCTGACCCGCATGGCGGAGAACAACGGCCTCATCAGCGTAGTGACCACAATTCCCAAGTTCGACATTGCCGGGCCTGCTTATGGATCGACCGTTTCCAGCATGGTTCAATTGCGAGACGATTGGGCCCTGGATGACACGCACATGAACGCGACAGAAAATTCTGCCACCGGCGCTCTGTTGCAGGCGTGTATCGAAACAATACTTCCAGTGCTCGCCTGAACCCTCCCCCCCAACTGTCTGGGCTTTGAGACACTAAAGCCGGAGATTGGGACACTTTGACCTTACGGAAACACGCAGACTTTTCGTTTGAATGATAAAGAGGCTCTCGTTCAAGGAGCCTCGCATGTGAGCTGCTGCCGGTTTTGAGGACACCAAGATAAGGTGTTTTTGGAACTGGAGAGTTTTGATGGAGAGACGCAAGTTCAGCCGGGAGTTCAAGCTCGAG
>NZ_LMQU01000008.1 GCF_001425445.1 Devosia sp. Leaf420
GGCGCCGACACTCGACATTGGGCTATCTGACCCCCGTGGAATACGAAGAGCAAGCTAAACTAGCCTAACTTAGTGTCTACCGAACCGGCAGCAGCTCAGTTAGCAGAATGTCCGCTCCTGGCACCATGCGTATGAACTGCGGACATTGAGGGTCCGATCCTAACGAGCTGGCCTCGCTGATATTGAGGAACGACATCGGCGCCAGACCTCTGTGAACACTGCAATGCAGCAAACGCCAGCACCTGCCAGTACCCACAAGGATGGCTTCGGTCCGATCGTGGCGAGGGCGACCGAGAAGGCGAACGGCGCCAGTGCTGACAGTCCGAGCCTTCCCATTCCGATCCACCCTAATCGCTTTCCGAAACCAGCCTTGCCGAAATCGCCAATGGCAGCGTGCCAGACACGATGCTGAAGAGGCCGCTGCCGAGACCGAAAATTGCAGCGAACGCGATGGCGCCGGTTGTAGAGGGTGCAGTTAAAACCAGTGTACCCAGAGCCAGTGGCATAGTGACCGCTGAGAGTACCGCCAAGATTGGCGCTGGGAGATCTTGGCCAAATGCCATGTTAATCAAGCGACTTGCCACCTGGGCAGGACCAAGCAGCGAGGCGACCCACACGCCGGCGACACCTATGCCAAGCACGCCGAGCAGTGGCACCATATGGAACAGCGTCGCTGCCGATACAAAGCCGGCCAAAGAGAACCCCAGGACAATCAAGACAAAGACGAGGTGCCCGTTCTCAACCGGCATGGCCGGAGGCTCTGAGCCAATTTCGTGCGGGCGCGCTGTAGCGATCTGTGCGAACCGGGACAACCAGAGGTGCAGCGGGATACAAACAGCAAGGTTCAAACCGGCGAAGAGGAAGTAAATTTGGTGCCAGTCCATAGACTGCAGCAGCCAGCTGGTCAGCGGCCAGAAGATCGACGAGGCAAATCCAGCGATGAGAGTCAGGTATGTGATGCTGCGCTGCGCCCTGGCGCCAGTCGTTTGGGCCAGGAAGGCAAATGCCGTCGAATAGAGCACAAAGGCCGACGCCAACTCGACCAAGATCACCGCAGCAAGAAATGCAATCGCTTTCCATGCCAACCCGCATGCCAGGAGCGATGCGGCAGCGCCGATGGAACCAATCGACATCACTTTCCCAGCACCAACCCTGTCCGACAGGCCTCCGGCCCATGGCGAGACAAGCCCGCCGGCGAGCAGTGCAAGCGAGATGCAACTGTAAATCCACTCCACGGGCACCTGCAAATCACCCGCCACGCTTGGGGCGAGTATGCTGAAGCTGTAGTACAGGGTGCCGTACCCGATGATCTGCGTAATACCGAGAGCCCAGATCGCGCCGGGATTGGAGTGGGTATGGCCCATGATATTCTAGATCGACTTAAGGCCGACCCGCTCCTCGAGCTTGGCAGCGGACTCCTTGCGCTCGCTGTAACGCGAAGTGAGATATTGGGAGACGCCGCGGTTGATCAGCGTGAACTTGACCAGCTCTTCGCAGACGTCGACGACCCTATCGTAGTAGGATGACGGTTTCATGCGACCGGCCTCGTCGAACTCCTGAAAAGCCTTCGCCACGGAAGACTGGTTTGGGATAGTGACCATCCTCATCCAGCGTCCGAGAATACGCATCTGGTTAAGCGCATTAAAGCTCTGCGATCCCCCGGAGACCTGCATAAGCGCCAACGTCCGACCCTGGGTCGGTCGAATCGATCCGCCAGGCAGGGGTATCCAATCGACCTGCGATTTCATCACCGCCGACATTGCGCCATGCCGCTCCGGCGAGGTCCACACTTGGCCCTCGGACCACAACATGGCCTCACGTAACTCCTGCACCTTGGGGTGAGTGTCGGGGGCGTCATTGGGCAACGGTAGCCCATTGGCATGGAAGATGCGGACCTCGGCCCCAAATGCTTCGAGCAGCCGCTGCGCCTCAAGTGTCAGGAAGCGGCTGTAGGACCGCTCCCGGAGAGACCCGTAGAGCATCAGGATGCGGGGCTTGTGGTCGAGTACTGGAGCGGTCAGTCGAGAAAAGTCTGGTACGTGGAAGGCGTCAGACACGACATTGGGCAAATTAGACAAGCCGCTTCCCTTCACTGTCGATAATAACTTCGCCGTCTTCCTTGGTGAACGGCCCGATGTTGGGGTTCTCGAGAATGTCGAGCACGACCTCGGAGGGGCGGCAGAGGCGCGCTCCAACCGGAGTCTCAACAAAGGGGCGATTGAGTAGGATTGGATGTGCCTCGATGGCGTCGAGCAGTTCGTCATCGCTCTTGGCGGGATCGGCAAGACCGAGCACGTCGAACGGTGTGTCCTTCGTTCGGATTGCATCCCGCAGGCACATGCCGGCAGCGCTGACCAGCTCCATGATCCGCTGCCGACTGGGCGGAGTCTTGAGGTACTCGACGACTTGAGGCTCGACGCCGGATTGCCGGATCATCGCCAGCGTGTTGCGGGACGTGCCGCAGTCTGGATTGTGATAGATGGTGACCGTCATTTCAGTGTCCTGAGAAAGGGGATGGTGGTCTACGCCCGGCTGTCGCTGGCGACCGCACCGGAGGCAGGAAAATGTCGGCGTCCCAGCCATAAGGCGAGGTGCACCAGGACGACCAGGACAGGCACTTCGACGAGCGGCCCGATGACGGCGGCGAAAGCAACAGGCGAGGCCAGGCCAAAAGCGGCAATCGCAACGGCGATGGCCAGCTCGAAGTTGTTGCCGGCAGCCGTGAAGGCGATCGCCGTCGACCGGGGATAGTCCTTGGCGATCCACTTGCCCATGAAGAAACTCACGGTGAACTGGATCAGGAAGTAGATGGTGAGCGGAACAGCGATAAGCAGCGCATCAAATGGCAGCCGCACCACGTCTCCGCCCTTGAGGCTGAACATAGCGAGGATGGTGAAGAGTAGCGCCAGGAGGGTGATCGGACTGATCTTTGGCAGGAAGACCTGTTCGTACCAATCTTTGCCCTTGGCTCGGATCAGGAAGAACCTTGTCAGAAACCCGGCGAGAAAAGGGATCCCGAGATAGATCAGCACCGCTTCCGTGATGGTCCAAAAGCCGACGTCAATGACGCTGCCTTCCAGCCCGAACACGGGTGGCAACACGGTCAGGAACAGCCAGGCATAGGTGGAGAAGAACAGGATCTGGAAGATCGAGTTGAAGGCGACGAGCCCGGCGACATACTGGTTTGATCCGCCGGCGAGCTTGTTCCAGACCAGCACCATGGCGATGCATCGTGCCAGACCGATCAGGATCAAGCCCGACATGTATTCTGGGTAGTCCCGCAGGAAAACGACCGCCAGCAGGAACATCAGCACCGGGCCGATGATCCAGTTCTGGACCAGCGAAAGTGCCAGCACTCGCTTGTCGGCGAAGACCTCATGTAAGGCCTCGTACTTCACCTTGGCGAGCGGCGGATACATCATCAGGATCAGCCCAATGGCGATCGGGATGTTTGTCGAGCCAACCGACATAGAGTTCAACGCTTCTGGCAAGCCAGGGATCAGTGAGCCCAAGATGACCCCGATGGCCATGGCGGCGAAGATCCAGACGGTAAGATAGCGGTCGAGGAAAGATAGGCGCGCCGGCGCCGCATTGACGGTCATTGGTAAATCCGATTTGCTGGTAAGCTCACCGCCGCTCAGGAGACCGGGGACGACTTGGTGGTCGTCCCGTCCATCGCGCCAATACCTTCGAGCTTGGAGTTAAGCGCCATGCGGTCGATGCTCGCAATCGGCAGGTTGATGAAAGCACCAATGCGACTGCGTAGGTAACGGAGCGCATCATTGAAGGCGGCGCGTTGCTTGAACGCCGGTCCGTTGACGGCGGCAGGATCCTCAATGCCCCAGTGGGCCGTCATCGGCTGGCTAGGCCAGACCGGGCAGGCTTCACCAGCCGTGTTGTCGCAGACAGTAAGTATGAAATGCATCTTCGGTGCTCCCGGCACCGCGAACTCGTCCCAGGCCTTTGATCGTAGGCCTTCGGTCGAGATGCCGACTTTCGCCAATGCCTCAAGCGTCATCGGGTGGACCGCTCCCTTTGGTGTAGATCCGGCGGAATATGCTTTGAACCGCCCTGACCGACGTGGTTGAGGATCGCCTCGCCGAGGATAGAGCGGGCAGAGTTTCCGGTGCACAGAAACAGGACGTTGTAGGCGCGGTCAGACATGGCTTGCTTCCTTGGGTGGGCAGCATGGGGTGAATTCGGCGACAAGCGGCTCGCACAGCTCCGGGCGCCCGCCGCAGCAGTCCTGCACAAGAAAGCTCGTAATCTCGCGGACGCGATCAACAACCGCCCGATAGACGATGGACCTGCTGTGACGCTCAGATTGGATCAAGCCGGCACGGGTTAGGATCGCGAGATGCGACGACATCGTATTCTGTGGCACCTCGAGATGACGCGCGATCTCGCCGGCCGGCAAACCGTCAGGTTCGTGCTCCATTAGGAGCCGGAATGTATCGAGGCGTGTCGGTTGCGAGAGGGCCGCGAAGACTTCGATAGCGTGATATGGTTCCATATATCGAGAATTATCGATTCAGCGCCCCCTGTCAAGGGTAGGATAATCTACGTCTCTTGGGATGCTCTGGCAGCTTTCGGGATTCAGATGCGACAGCTCAAATGGCCGAAATGGGGTCGGTGTCGGCCACCTGCCATGCGCCACCTCCGAGGTGGTTTGCGGACAGTCGTATAATTGGCTGGACATGTATGGAGCAGACGCTCACTTCACGGACCCTGCCGTCGAATAGAAGGTCAAATTTCGGGCCACATTTCCTTTTGTTGAAGCGAACTCAATGAAGACAGCGAAAGGCTTTTTCGATCCGTTGACCGTGATCAAGCCGTTTGCTTCTCCGATCTTGCCGTGACTGATGGCGTGGGAGATTTCTACCTCGGTGAGATCATCTGGGACTTTAGGCAAGGAAGCTCCTGCTTCCATCCGACCCGAAAGATTATCTGAGGCAAGCCAGTCGACGAGGAAGTCTTCGACAAAGGCATTTTTCGGCGAATTTTTGCATTCTCCGCTTCGCGTCACTTTCACGGCAGGCTCCTTTTTAGAAACGCGACGTTCTACGCTCCGAATTTTCGACAGTGGTGCGTCGCGTCAAACAGGGCCTTCTTCCGGATTGAGGCGGCACATCGGCTTGAGGGGGGTGGAATGCGGAATGACCGCTTTTATTTTGTTGACTAGTGGAGCGCACCCCATTTTGACCGGACAGTCGGCATAGCTGATAAGGCATAGGCATGCGCCTATGAGTAAGACTATGTCCAAGAGTACCGACGAGCCGTTTCGACGGGTCGAAGTCATCACCTCCGTGCAGCGCCGCCGTCGCTGGTCAGTGGCCGAGAAGGTGCGGCTGGTTGAGCAGGCCATGCAGCCGGGCATGAGCGTTTCCTATGTGGCCCGCCAGGCTGGCATTTCTCCGTCTCAGCTTTTCGCCTGGAAGCGCCGGATGCTCGAGGGCGGCCACGCAGCCGTCCAGGCCGATGAAGATGTTGTTGGCGCCTCTCAGGTCCGCGATCTGGAAAAGCGCGTGCGTGACCTCGAGCGCATGCTCGGCAAGAAGACCATGGAAGCCGAGATCTTGAGGGAGGCCTTGGATCTCGCGCGCCCAAAAAAACGGACCTCGCCCTTGCTGTCGTGGAGCAATCCCGAGGACGATACCCAATGAGCGTCGTTGCCCGCACTCTGGGCGTCTCCAGGTCCAACCTGACCGAGCGCGCCAGCAAGCCTGCCAAGCCACGCGGACCTTATCGCAAGCCTGAGGATGTTACCCTTCTTGCCGAGCTGCGCCCGATCATCGACCAGCGCCCCACCTATGGTTATCGCCGTGTGACAGCACTGCTCAACAGGCAGCGGCGTAAGGCAGGCAAGGCCGTCGTCAACACCAAGCGTGTGCTTAGGGTCATGCGTAAGCGCCAAGGCGCCCCCGTCTGACGCATTGGCTTGAGTTGGATTATTTGCACGTCTGATTTGATGACGGTGTGAGTTTCTATGTCTGCTCCTATGCCCAGTGATAGAAGTTTCCAATTGCTAGAGGTGGTGCCGGG
>NZ_LMQU01000009.1 GCF_001425445.1 Devosia sp. Leaf420
GTAAGCGCGTAGGCGAGGCCGTTAGGGCTTGAAGTTCCATGGCATGAGGTCTGGGATTTGGCTGTTTGGCCAGCCGCCTGCGATGCGTTCGAGCGTGTCGGCGAGCCAGGCATTTGGATCGACGCCGTTCATCTTGGCGGTTGTCAGCAGCGTGGCGATCGTGGCCCACGTCCGGCCACCACCATCCGATCCGGCGAAGAGAGCATTTTTGCGGGTAATGGTTTGGGGCCTGATGGCGCGTTCGACAATGTTGGAATCGATCTCGATACGACCATCGGCAAGGAAGCGTTCGAGTGCGACGCGGCGACTGAGGGTATAGCGGATGGCCTCGGCCAGCTTGGATTTGCCTGACAGGCGCGGCAGCTCCCGGTCCAGCATGTTGAACAACTCGTCCACGATGGGACGTGATCTTTCTGCCCGTACGCTGGCGCGCAGTTCGGCATTGTGGCCGCGGATATCCTCCTCGATGGCCCAGAGCGGGGCCATGGCCTTCACCACGGCGCTGGCAAAGGGCGAGGCATCGCTTGCATGCAGATCAAAGAACTTGCGCCGCGCATGGGCCCAGCACCCGGCCAGGGTCATGGCATCATTGGCGCCGCGATCCTTGCCCAGCCGATTATAGGCAGTATAGCCATCGACCTGCAGGATACCGCGATAACCATCCAGATGCCGGGCGACGCAATCGCCGGACCGAGAGTCCTCGAACCGATAGGCTACCATGGGTGGTCCTGATCCACCGAACGGCCGATCATCCCGGGCATAAGCCCAGAGCCAGGCGGTCTTTACCTTGCCCGAGCCCGGCGCCAGGGTCGGTAACTGGGTCTCGTCGGCGAAGATCCGCTCGCCCTGCTTGATGGTGTGAAGGACGTACTGGGCCAGCGGTTCGAGTTCAAAGCCCAGCCGCCCCATCCACTGGGCCATCAGCGAGCGGTCCAGCTCCACGCCATCGCGGGCGTAAATCTCTTCCTGTCGATAGAGCGGCAAGCCATCGGCATATTTGCTGACTGCCACCTGGGCCAGCAGCGCCTCGGTGGGGATGCCGCCGACAATCAGGTGATGGGGCGCCGGCGCCTGCACGATGCGATCTTCGTCGTCAGCCAGCCGGTAGGCATATTTGGGACGACGGGTGACGATGACGCGGAACGTCGCCGGGGTCACATCGAGCCGTTCGGAGACGTCTTCGCCAATGCAGACAGCTTCCAGACCAACGCAGTCGGCCGGCACCTCGGGCTCGATGACCTGCTCGATGCGCTCCAGGTGTGGAGCAAAGCCTTTTCGCGGCCGCGACGGACGGGGAGCGGTACTGTTCCTGTCGCGTGCTTCCAGCCCAGCCTTGATCTCCTCAATGCCGGTTTCGATCTCGTCAAACACGAAGGCCATCTGCTCATCGTTGAGCGGGTCGTGGCGTAGCCGTTCAGAGCGCGTGCCGTATTGGGCGCGCTGCAGCATGGCGACGATCGAGGTCAGTCGCGCGATACGCTCGTCGGCCGTGGCGTTGATGACCTTGAGTTCAGCGATCTCGGCATGGGCAGCAGCGATCATCGCCTTAAGGGCGTCAATGTCGTCTGGGAGCTGTTGTGGATCGGTCGGAGCCATGACGCATTGTGGCACAAAACACCCCGGATTGCCTGGGATTTCGCGTCAGTGAGTCAGTCTGCCGCAGGCTTTTACCCAGCCGACTGCGGCCGGCTCTCAGTCACCGCGTGCACCCGTTTCCAGTCCATACCCTCCACCAGCGCCAGCAGTTGCGCATGGCTCATGTGGACCCGGCTGTGGCCGATCCGCGGCCAGCAGAACGCCGCCTTTTCCAGCCGCTTGGCGTACAGACACAAACCCGTGCCATCCCACCACACGATCTTGACCCGATCAGCGCGCTTTGACCGGAAAACGTAGAGCGAGCCGTCGAACGGGTCTGCTCCTGCGTCGCGCACCAGACCGACCAGACCATCAGGTCCTTTCCTGAAGTCGACCGGATGGCTGGCCAAAAACACCTTGGCGCCCGAGGGGATCATGCGGACCGAACAGCGCGCAGGACCCGGCGCAGGTGATCCTCGCTGACTGTCGGGCCAACCCGGATCATGGCACCTGCGATCTCGATCTCGACAGTCCCGCCCGAGCAAGCATGCTCCTCGCTCGGCGTCTCAAGCCGCTCAACCTGGCCTTTGGCAAAGGCTTTGCGCCGCCAGCCGAACAATTGCGAGGGCGACATTCCGTATCGGCGCGCTACTGCCGACACGTTTGCGTCCGGGGCAAGCGCCTCTTCAAGGATACGAGCCTTGGTCTCATCGGGCCAATTGCGCCGCGATACCGCAGGACTGCTGTCCATCCGGCCCGGCACCACCTCTAGCAATTGGAAACTTCTATCACTGGGCATAGGAGCAGACATAGAAACTCACACCGTCATCAAATCAGACGTGCAAATAATCCAACTCAAGCCAATGCGTCAGACGGGGGCGCCTTGGCGCTTACGCCCGGCACCACCTCTAGCAATTGGAAACTTCTATCACTGGGCATAGGAGCAGACATAGAAACTCACACCGTCATCAAATCAGACGTGCAAATAATCCAACTCAAGCCAATGCGTCAGACGGGGGCGCCTTGGCGCTTACGTTCCATGCGGACCAAGCTGAAGGTCTAGCTGACTAATGACAGGTACCGTCACATGGGAAGTGCTGATTTGGATGGCGGGTACGGTATCTGTCGCACTGATCACCGGATGGCGTATAGTGAGCTGGGTACTGACAGAGCTTGGCAAGCGCGACGCTGCGATCGATAAACTCGAAAAAGATGTAGGTTTACTCGTTGGCGCGGTCGAGAGCCGCGCCAAGCTTGCAGAGGATGAGCTTCGGCGATCACTAGAAGCACATAAGCTCTATGCTGCAGAGAATTTTGCGACAGAGGGTGGACTAACACAGGCGGTTAACAGGGTCGATGACGCGGTAAAACGGCTGACAGACCGTATGGATAGGTACTTCGAAAAGAAGGACCCACCTTATATGCGACGCGATCTCGAAAATTAGGCCACCTCCGATGTGTCAAGCGCAAGCAATACGCGAAGCCATGCTATTGCGACATCTCAGCTCTTAACTAACCCCGCCTATTGGGTTTGCTTCTCAGACCTTATTGTGGTGTTAGGCTGGTTGAGAAAAGCACTGCAGAGGGGCTCCCTTGTCGATAACCGTTCACATCTTGGGTGGTTTTCCACCCCCAGTTACCGGCGCTGCTAAAAATAACGCCCTCTTCGCGCAAGATCTTAGTGGCCGGGGCTTAGATGTCCGTAAACTAAACACATCTGGTCCGACAATTAGCCATGCAAGAGGCAGAGGTTATCACTTCTCACGGGCAAAGGTGAACCTAAAGGCGGCATTCAAAATCCTGTTTGGGAAATCGGGACCGGTTTATATCGTACCTGATGGTGGTTTAGGAATAATATACACAGCATTCCACTGCGTACTTGCGAAAATTAGAAACAGGAACACAATTCTACATCATCGGACGTTCCTATATATCGATAATCATAGTCAATTTGTAAGTATCATAAATAAAGTTTGCGGAAGAAGTGCGTTAAACGTATTTCTCTCTGAAGGAATGAAAGACAAATTTGTTAAAAGATATGGCACAAAAAATAATATAGTAGTTGGAAATTCCCACTATGTAGAATTAACTAACTTAGATTTGGGAATTAAACAGAATTACGCAGTTGGTCATTTAAGCAATTTGTGTCGCGAAAAGGGTTTTTTTGACGTATGTGATTTGTTTGAGAATCTGCATAGTAAGTCTAGTGAAGTTACACTTCACCTGGGTGGTCCAATAATCGATACTGAGGTAAAGGACCGAATTGACGCCCTAAAGTCAAAATATGGAGAAAGCTTCCAATACTATGGGCCTCTGTATGGCGAAGAAAAGCAGTTATTTTATAATCGTTGCCGCTTCTTTTTATTCCCTACGCGCTATCCATTAGAAGCCGCTCCAAACGTTGTTTATGAGGCTCTGTCCGCCGGATGCGTAGTCATTGCTACAACTAATGGCTGTATTCCTGAAATGCTCCCAGGGGTGCGGGGCAAATCAATACCCATTGAGATATTTGCTGATGCTGCCACTGAAACGGTTCTCTCCACACTAAAGGAAGATGACCTTCGTGACCGCGCTATCAAAATCAGAGACGATCTCCAACGAGAGATTGCTGAGGACAAGCTTCGGTACGAGCGAATGGTGAGAATGCTGATCAATCGCGAAGAGAAGTATGATTCGTGAGGTTATTTAATGTTCTGGGTTTACTCGTTTCATTTGTAATAGGCCAGGGGACGTTTTTTCTTGTCTCGTCATTTATACTAAGTAAGGGTGAATTCTCTTTAGTTGCAAACGTTGGTCTTTCGCTCACCAGCTTTACGCTCTGTGTGCAGCTAATTGATTTTGGCGGTGGAACATTTCTAACGCGCCTCGTTGTGCGTGTCCGGCAACGTAAGGTTTCTCAGAGTAGGGCTAACGCGATTTTCTCTGCGCTCGTCGTAGTGCGTCTGACTGTATTGATGGCTATAGCAGGATCAGCGCTAATCGCTCTGCGGGCTGGCTGGATGACGCAGTTTGCGGTGATTAGTTTATTGGCTTTTCTTCCATGTACCCTTCCATGGTGTTTTAATAAGATCGGTCTAGTCGACGCTCACGGCTGGCAAGGATTTTCGGGGTTGATATCTTGTCCTCCCTGGTTGGTGTCTGGGGCATATATGCTTCTAGTTCCCTACCACTGGTCGACGGCATGGCTCGCTACAGGTCTAGGTCTTTCGTATGGTTCAGGTTTGATCGTTGGGCAGATGCTCCAGCTTCTCGCGACACACCGCGCAAGCACCAAGCTTGAACTTCTGAGCTTTAACAAACGCGATTTAGCGTACGTGTTTAAGCAATCGGGAGCGATAGTTGTAAGTTGGTTGCCGGGTCAGATTACTAACCGCGTTCAAATGGGCCTAGCGGCTGGTGTTTTGCCCGCAACGGAAGCAGGGTCCTTCGTATATTCACGAAATATACTGAATGCGTCCAACAGTTTTTCACTATTAGTACGCCGCCTAGAGTTTCCGGGAGCTATACGGAAGCTATCGAACAGAATGCCTTTCTGTCAGTTGATAAAAGTTGCATTAGCAGTTCACTCGAAAAGTATATATACAGCAGTTATTATTGCAGGGGCATTTGCGCTATTTGGGTTAGCGGCGCCTGTTATGTTCAAAGGTACTGCTTTAGAGAATATCGGACAGGCACTCCGGATATTATTGCCTTTCGCCCCTCTTGTAATTGTCCCAGCCCTTTCGGGCGCTATCGCTCAAACAATGCATTCAATTGGCCGTGTTTCGACAATGGTTCCGGTAAACTACGTGGCCGTGGGCGCAGGATTAGCGTTCTCTGCTTTTTATGTGGGAAGCCTTGGTGTTAATGCCTTGGTTCTGGGATCTTACATAACAAATATCGTTCAATTGGCAGGATCCATATACTGCCTCTACCTGATATCGGGGAAATGAAGTGAAAATTGCGCTTTGGGGTGCATATCAGCAGGGCAACTTCGGCGACGATTTGATGGCTGCTGCCTTCGGGTCTCAACTGCAGGAGATGGGCCACCAGGTTACGGTGTTTGACCTTGATCAGCGTGAGTGCCTAAAATACGGCCTGACAACCGAGCGCAATATCGACGACCTAGTCAATTGGTGCGATGTTGTAGTGATGGGGGGCGGAGCCGTTCTTAAGAATGCGCAGTATTTGAGAGCCTTCTTAAACCCGAAGGCAAGAGCGATAGAACTTCGTTTTTTCTCACTCGCACGTGCTCTGAAGCGATACTCCCGGCCCGCATATGCCGTATCGATTGGCAGTGACGGTGCCGTTTCTCCCAACACAATATCCTTTTTTCGTCGGTTTGTTTTGCAGAGTGAAGCATTTAGAAACTGCACCGTTCGCCTGGAGAAAGACGTTCGGCTTATGGAATCGCTCGGAAAAAAAGCAAAATTTGTGCCCGACGTTCTACTGGCAACCAGTGATCTGTTCAACCTTAAGCCCATCGTAGAGAAACAGCCGCGGGTAATACTCAACCTCCATAAACGCTATGCAGATATTGGCGCACGCATAGTCGATATTTCAGGTGCATATTCAAATATCGAGGTCATGACCTTTGATACGCACTTCGCGGATTATGGCCTTAATTACGAGTGGAAATATGAAGTGGTCCCTCACGTTTCATACGCGGGGACTCAGGCAACCCTTCAGCTGCTGAATGATAGTGCAGCAGTCATTTCTTCCAAGCTTCATCTAGGTATATGCGGAATGAGTTTGGGGGCTGCATACGTGTGCTTGGGTGGGAGAGGGAAGGTTTTCGAACAGCTAACTCAGCTTGGGCTACAGAAAAGTAGCTATTGGGATCCTGCAGATCTGTCAGACAGAGCTATTCAAAATTTCTTTGAAAACATAAGCGGTTTGCGCGACGAGCAACAAGCGGCCCTAAAGTTGGTAAGCAAGCCAGCTTTGGGTCACTTCGCTGAACTGCAGGAATGGTTGCAATGACCGAAATCATTGCTTTAGGACTGATTGCGCTAACTAGCCTTATCGTCCTTCAGCGTATGCCGCTCATAAGCGCGCTGTCGTTTTTTGTTTTGCACAATATGGCGGCATGCATCTGCTTATACATCGTTTGCTTGAATGGACTGGATAAGTACGACTTCGTTATCGCTGGCAGCTATTTTTCCGCCATGCCGATGGAGGGGCTCTCATCTATTCAGTTACAGGTCTATATAGTAGTCCTGCTGTTAAACGTTGTCTCGATAGCTTCTATGATTGGGTCTCCCAATGTCAGGGCTATGCAGAGAGGCAGAACAAGGTCCGTTCTAAGACAAGAGTTTACTCGCGGCGGGCAGATTGATCGAGTGATGTCTTCGCCTGCAGCGGCGTTGATAATAGCATTTTTTGTCATCGTTACGTGTTTCCACTTCGCCTCCATCGATAGAAGCGTACTTTGGTACAACACAAGCTACCTGGCCATCAAAACCCCAGAGGAGCTTGGTCTGAATGACCCTATAACGGAAGTTTACCATATCCTGATGCGTGTAGTGGGACTGGCCGCAATCGTAGTAACAACCTTCTATGTCGCAGTCCGACGTTACTTTTTTGCAGCATTTTCATTTTTTCTATTTATATATTCCTTTACTATTATGCTTGCTGGTAACTCTAGGTGGGTTCCGCTTTATCTATTCCTTAGCGCAGTTGCGTCCATTGTTATCAGAAAAAAGGGATCTCTATACTCGTATCTGTGTTTCGCGCTGGGGTTTTTCTTTTTCGCAGTGGTCATCAATGGCCGCGGACGAGGAGAGTTCGGCATGTCGATTGTTCTCGACAATATCGCCCAAACAAATATTTCAGAGATTGGGACATATCTGTCAGGTTCAGCCATTAATGCCTTGGAATTTGCATTAAATTTAGCTAACTCTATTGATATAGCGCCCGTTTTTAGCGAAAATTATCAGCTATTGTCATTCTCGCCGCTGCTATCATCAATGGATGGATTCGACGGCATTATGGGGGCAGATAAAGCCAAATTCGCTTTGCACGTACCAATGGGTGGGCTTGGTGAAGTCGTGCACTTTGGCATTTTTTACCAACTTTTATATGCCGTAGCACTGTTTAGCATGCTTAGAATGAGCTGGAGAGTTTTCGTGAAATGCGACTTCTTAACAGCGATAATGTTAAACATCGCGTCTATTTATGTTCTATATATCATGCCCAACTATTCAATTAGGACAACATTCCGGTTTGAGTTGGCCATAATTGCCGTTTCTTTTGTTCTCATAAGGATACAGAAGAATGGGCGTAAATCAGTAAAGTCAGATGCATCAATCCGGCCTGCATTGCAGGCCGGGTAGTTGATCGATCGGGAGCTTCAAAGGGCGCCGACACGCGTGACGAGTTGATCTAATTGTGTCTCGAAGGCGTCCAAGATTCCATCCTTGGCCCACCTTTCTTCCGCGCGTTTCCTGGCATTCATCGACATAGCGGAGTATTGTGTCGGGTTGTCGAGAATGTAAGAAATCGCTTTCGACATCGCCTCTGCGTCGTCAGGCGGCGTGCAGATTCCGCATCCTTCCAACTCGCTGGCAATGCCGGTGCCGGCGGCTGCGCTGGCTACAACGGGCCGGCCAGAGGCTAGCATGTTGGTCAGTTTGCTTGGCAGTACCAGATCCGCAGCCCCTGCCAGTTGGGGAAGTAGATGCACTGTAGCCAAATTCACTACATCGTTTAGACGGCTAACAGGTTGTAGATTATAAAATCGGATATTATCCAGTCCAGCGGCCCGCTGTTCAAGAGTAGAGCGATTTGGCCCCTCACCACAAACCACGAAGGTTAAGTCCTTCCGATTCGATAGTAACTTCGCAACCTCAACAATTATTTCAATGCCTTGCTTATTTGCGATGTTTCCAGAATACAAGGCGACATTGGGCGTTGTTATATTCCATTCTTCCCTAAGTGCGGAGGCCGCATTCAGTGGGTAAATGTTTTTTATGTCCGACCAATTCCGAAATTCTATTACGCTGGAAGTCTTGGTTTTCTTCTCTAGTAGTTTGCGCACCATTTGTGGAGAAATAGTGCTTACTCTGTCGAAGCTGCGTAACATAAACTTCTCGAATGATTCAGCAAATTTCCCAAGAAGTGATGATTCTGCAAGTAATCCGGTCACAAACGCGGCCTCAACCTCGAAATCTTGGACATGTAGCCAAGAATGCGTGCCAGACAGCCTGGCTGCGAGAAGGGCAACCGGTGTGGATGCGAGGGATGGAGCAACGGTAAGGATAACGTCGGGACGCCAAGTCAACGCACGAAGGATAGTGGGAACGAGCGCTGTTAGAGCAAAAGATGCATGATGGACTAAACGCTTTGCACCACTTGGTCGAGAAGGAACATAATGTGGCGCACGCGTCACATCAACGCCGTTCTCTATTCCCCTCTTGTACCAAATTCTCGAATATCCTTCGAAAATGGCCCAAGCGGGATAGTATGGTTGACCTGCAATGACCTGGACTTGGTGGCCGTGCGTCGCCAGTGCTTCTGCCATGCCGGAGGTGTATACGGCGATCCCGACTTTTTCTGGTGCGTAGTTAAGGCCGAGAATAAGGACTCTCATACAGTCTGCGCCTCTGGACTGTTTTCCTTGAACCAGGAATAAGTTTCTTCGATTCCATTTCTCAGGGCAATCGCAGGAGCCCAGCCCATCGAGCGCAATTTATTTGCGTCCATGAGCTTCCTAGGTGTTCCATCTGGCTTCGTGAGGTCGTGAATTATTTCGCCACGGAATTCTACAACGTCACAGACAAGTTGGGTGAGCTCCAATATCGTAATATCTTCACCAGATCCGACATTGACGTGCTCGTCTCCAGAGTAGTTCTTGAGCAGAAACACTAAAGCGTCTGCGCAGTCATCAGCATGCAAAAATTCCCTGCGTGGTTGGCCTGTTCCCCACACGGTGATGTTTTTTGCGCCCTGGATCTTAGCTTCGTGTGCCTTACGAATAATTGCCGGCATCACGTGACTTGATCGCAAATCAAAGTTGTCGCCGGGACCGTAAAGGTTCGTGGGCATGGCGGAGATGTAATCTCGGCCGTACTGCTTACGGTAGGCCTGAGCCAGTTTAATTCCGGCTATCTTTGCAATCGCATACCATTCGTTAGTTGGTTCGAGAGGCCCCGTCAGAAGTGAGTCCTCAGAGATCGGTTGAGATGCAAACTTCGGGTAGATGCACGACGAGCCAAGAAAGAGGAATTTCTGAACATCATTATCATGTGCAGCGGCGATGATGTTCGCCTCAATCATGATGTTATCGTACAGAAACTCTGCCGGGCGCGTGTCGTTAGCCAAAATGCCGCCTACTTTGGCCGCCGCCATGATAATAGCATCTGGACGAGCGTCCCTTAAGAAGGCTTCAACCTCGGCCTGTCGCTTTAGGTCCACGGTCTCGCGACCTGCGGTGATTACCTCACATCCCTCTGACTTGAGGCGGCGCACTGTTGCGCCACCGACCATTCCCCTGTGCCCAGCAACCCAGACGCGTTTCCTGTTTAAATCAAAAGTCATCTCATCTCTCACGCTGGTTGATGGTCGCGGTGCTCGGGGTGCTATTCGACGCTGACCGGGAGATCGAGGCCGTGTGACTTGAGGAGGGCGTAACGACGAGCGGCCTTATGGTCGGATTCCACCATCTCGCGGCACATTTCTCGAGCGGTTATCTCTGGCACCCAACCAAGCTTTTCTTTTGCTTTCGTCGGGTCTCCTAGCAGGGTTTCCACCTCTGCCGGGCGAAAATACTTAGGGTCGATCTTTACCAGTACATTGCCAACCTTCACATTGGGCGCCAGGTCCCCTTCAATCTTCACCACAGTGCCGATCTCATCGATCCCTGAACCGGTGAACTCGAGTGTGATGCCAAGATCTGAAGCCGCCCAAGTAATGAACTCGCGCACGGAAAATTGCTTACCCGTAGCGATGACGAAGTCTTCAGGAGCGTCTTGTTGCAACATCATCCACTGCATGCGGACGTAGTCCTTTGCGTGGCCCCAGTCGCGCAGGGCATCAATGTTGCCCATGTAGAGGCAGCTCTCGAGACCAAGAGCAATATTTGACAACCCGCGCGTTATCTTACGGGTGACGAAGGTTTCGCCGCGGCGCGGACTTTCGTGATTAAAGAGGATGCCGTTGCAGGCATACATTCCATAAGACTCACGATAATTCACTGCTATCCAATATGCGTAAAGTTTCGCCACAGCATAAGGCGAACGCGGGTAGAATGGCGTTGTCTCGCGCTGCGGAATCTCTTGCACAAGTCCATAAAGTTCAGATGTCGATGCTTGATAGAAGCGTGTCTTCTGTTCAAGGCCAAGAAAGCGGATGGCTTCAAGCATCCGCAGGGTGCCTATCCCGTCAACATCTGCGGTGTATTCAGGTGCTTCGAAGGAAACCTTTACATGCGACTGAGCGCCAAGATTATAGACTTCGTCTGGTTCGATATCACGGATTAAACGTGTAATGTTTGAAGTGTCGGAAAGATCGCCGTAATGAAGGGTCATCTTTGCGCCTTCTACGTGCTGATCCTCATAAATGTGATCGATGCGCTGAGTATTGAACAACGAGGCACGGCGCTTGATGCCATGAACCTCATAACCTTTTTCAAGCAATAGTTCGGCAAGGTAGGAACCATCCTGTCCAGTAATGCCCGTAATCAAAGCCTTTTTCATTTTGCCCCCGAAGTTATTTCATTGAAATTTCATTGAAGAGAGTATGTGCGGTACCATTCAACGAAATCCTGCACGCATTTTTCTATACTGGTATTTGGTACAAACCCGGTCAGGGCTTGTAATAGACTCGGATCAGCAGAAGTTGAAACTACATCACCTTGCTGCATGGGCAACATATTCTTAAGCGCAGGCCGACCCAAGACATTCTCAATTGCACTTATGAAATCGAGTAGGGCAGTGGGACGGCCGCCGGCAATATTAACGACCCGCCAGGGCGCTACAGGCGATAACGAATCCTTCGTGGTTGTTATAGGGTTACCTTCCTGGGGTACCGCATCAATAAGTCGGGTTATGCCCTCAACCAGATCAGTTACTGCAGTCGAATCCCGTTGCATCTGGCCCATGCCATAAACATCGATAGGGCGACCTTGCTCAATGGCATCCACAAACTTGTAGAGTGCCATATCTGGCCTACCCCATGGCCCGTAGACTGTAAAAAACCGAAAACATGTGGTCGGTATTTTGAAAAGATGAGCGTAGGAATGGCTCATCGCTTCGCAGGCCTTTTTTGTTGCCGCGTACAGTGAGACGGGAAAATCGGTGCGGTCCGCCTCTTCAAAGGGCATCTTCTCATTGCCTCCATAAACGGATGAGGTTGATGCTATTAAAAGATGCTTGGGCTTGAGTTTTTTGGCTAGTTCCAGAATGTTGAACGTGCCTACCACATTTGCGCTAATGTACGCCTCAGGCGCTTCAAGGCTGTAGCGAACGCCTGCTTGTGCAGCCAAATGGATTATGACTTCAGGATCAAACCTTGCGGTGCTTTCGTCCAGCGATGACTTATCTTCAAGCATCGCTTCAACGAAGCTGAAGGCATTTGACCGCTGCAGGATAGCCAGACGCGCCTCTTTAAGAGACACGTCGTAGTATTTTGTCATCCCATCATAGCCAAGCACCTGATGGCCGCCGGCCAACAGTCGCTGGCTTAAATGAAACCCAATGAAGCCCGCGGCACCAGTGACCAGTATCTTCATTCTGCGGCAGCAACCTTATCAGCGTGCTCGTGCGCGACCGGTCGGCCTACGCTGTGATAAACGAAGCCAGCTGCCTCTACTTCTCTACGGCGATAGACATTACGCAGATCGACAAAAATAGGTTCATTTATTGTCGATTTTATGCGTGCGAGATCTAGAGATCGAAATTCATTCCACTCAGTTACTAGGACCAAGACGTCCGATCCGGCAGCAACGTCATAAGCGTCCTTTGCATATTCAATGTTCTGCATCACAGACTTCGACATCTCGATGCCTTCAGGATCGTAAGCGCGGATGGTTGCGCCGGCATCCTGTAGGGTTTGGATGATAGCAATTGATGGAGCGTCACGCATATCGTCTGTATTCGGCTTGAAGGTGAGGCCCAAAATGCCGATCGTCTTGCCGCGAACATTGCCGCCAGCGGCAGCAATTACCTTGCGACCCATCGCGCGCTTGCGGCGGTCATTTACTTCAACAGTCGCTTCCACAAGCCGCAGCGGGGAGTCATAGTCCTGACCCGTTTTGACGAGCGCCAAAGTGTCTTTGGGGAAACACGAACCACCGTAGCCCGGGCCAGCGTTCAGAAACTTGCTCCCGATACGCCCATCCAAGCCGATGCCGCGCGCCACGTCCTGAACATCGGCGCCAGTGCGTTCGCACAGATCTGATATTTCATTGATGAACGTGATCTTCATCGCCAAGAAGGCATTTCCGGCATACTTTATCAACTCAGCGGTACGACGACCGGTGAACATCAACGGTGCCTGATTGAGATAAAGTGGACGATAGACTTCAGTCATAACTCCCCGCGCGCGCTCATCCTCCAGTCCGACAACGATTCGGTCAGGACGTTTGAAGTCATCAATCGCCGCGCCTTCTCGCAGAAACTCAGGGTTTGAAACGACAACTACATCCGCGGACGGGTTAGTATCTCGTATGATACGCTCAACCTCATCGCCCGTTCCTACTGGTACGGTGGACTTGGTCACTACTACGGTGAACCCTTTAACAGCCCGCGCGATATCTGCGGCGGCGGCATAAACATAGGACAGATCAGCGTGTCCATCGCCACGCCGCGAAGGTGTTCCAACGCCGATAAAGACGACATCGGCTTCTGCGACAGCTGGTGCCAATGAAGTAGTGAATTTGAGGCGACCTGACTTGGCATTTTCCGCAACCAAAGCTTCGAGGCCTGGCTCGAAGATCGGGATTATCCCATCATTGAGGGCCGCAATCTTTTGTTCATTGAGATCCACACAGGTCACGTCGTGACCAAAATCCGCAAAACAGGCACCGCTGACCAAGCCAACATAGCCGCTGCCAATCATTGTGATGCGCATATTACTGTCCCCAAATAAACATGAGATTAGTTACACATAAAGCAAAGCTTGGAGAACCCTGGCCTTATCTCAATTCGTCAAATGGTTAGCGCGCGACATCGCAGAAGAGCCTTGAATCGTTGGGTATTTTCCTGCCCAGGGTTTTTGCATAGATACCATGCATTCGTTGGTGGCGAATTTGTTAACGCTTAGGCAATGGGCGCGGAGATAAATAATTCCCCACCCATTGAAGGCTATTATGCGCCTCAATTCCGCCCGAACTCATCCTCGATGCGGATGATATCGTCTTCCCCGAGATAAGACCCGGTCTGCACCTCGATCAGTTCCAGCTCGATCTTGCCCGGATTGGCATCGTCACAGTGCCATCGACCGTCACTTCGGCCGTGCCGCGCACCACGATCCAGTGCTCGGACCGGTGATGGTGCTTTTGGAGGCTCAGCTTCTTGCCGGGCTTGACGAACAGCTTCTTCACCTGGAAGCGCTCACCCATCAGGATCGACGAATACCCGCCCCAAGGCCGGTACGAGGTCTTGTGGGTCTCGGTCAGGGCGCGCGTGGCAGCATCAGCTTTCAGTGACTTGGCAATCGCCCCGACATTCTGCGCCTGGCTCAGCCGGCCAACGAACACAGCGTCTTCTGTCGCAATGACGGCGACATCATCGAGCCCATCGACGACGACATGCGCGGTCTCGCTGACGACGAGCGTATTGGTCGTATTGGACAACCGCGCCGGACCCGTTACGGCATTGCCGTTCGCATCCCGCTCCTTGCCCTTCCACACCGCATCCCAGGCACCGAGATCGGACCATTCGAACGAGACCGGCAACACCGCTGCCTTGCTGGTACGCTCGAAGATCGCATAGTCGACCGAGATATTGGGCGAAGCGGCAAAAGCCGTCTCATCGAGGCGGATGAAGTCAAGATCGCGCTTGGCCGCCGAAACCGCGCCCCTGGCCGCGGCAAACACATCCGGCGCCAGCTTCTCGCATTCCGCAAGGAACACCTTGGCCGGCAGCATGAACATGCCCGAATTCCAGGCAAACCCACCCTGCGCGAGCATGGCTTCGGCCTTTTCCAGGCTCGGCTTTTCGACGAAAGCCTGAACCTTATGCGCGCCATGGCTCAAGCTATCGCCGATTGCGATATAGCCATAGCCCGTTTCCGGGCGATCCGGCGTGATCCCGAAGGTCACGAGATGCCCGTCGCGCGCTGCCAGCGCCGCATTGTCCACCGCGCCGAAATATTCGGCGCTCGCTGGAATGAGATGGTCAGATGCCAACACATGNAAGGTCACGAGATGCCCGTCGCGCGCTGCCAGCGCCGCATTGTCCACCGCGCCGAAATATTCGGCGCTCGCTGGAATGAGATGGTCAGATGCCAACACATGAATGATGGCATTCTCGTCCTGGCTCACCGCCACCTGCGCTGCCGCCGCGATCGCTGCCGCCGTATTCCGCGCTACTGGTTCAAGCAGGATCGCGCCAAGCGCAATCCCCCGCTCCTGCGCCTGCTCGGCAACGAGGAAGCGATATTCGGCATTGGTGATGACGATCGGCGCGCCATAGCGTCCCGCATCTTTCACCCGTTCCAGGCTCTGCTGAAACAGGCTCGTCTCACCCACAAGGTCGATGAACTGCTTGGGCCGCGCCGAACGCGACTTCGGCCACAAACGCGTACCCTGGCCGCCAGCCAGAATGACAGGAACAATCAACTTCAACGATGCGCCCTCTAACAAACCTATAATCTTATGTGCACAGTATTGTCCGGCTATCAATTTCGGTAGCGCGGCGTAGTTAAGGGCTCCACTGCGCGAAATGCATGGCAAGATCGTTGCGTTTGTATCTAATTACGCAAGTAGCCAACCAAGTATAGCAGGCCGACGATTGGCAGAACCACACTCCAAACTACGAGCGCGACGCTGACTAAAATAAGAACAAGCGCTGTTTTCAGCTTTTTCATACTGCAGTTCAAACCGAAATTCGTATGCAAGCACTTCGATATGTTGCATCTATATAAAATGGTTGGATGCGTGGTCTCACAGGCCGACGACAAGTGCTCGGGCTCGCGCTAATCGATGGTTGGCGCGGGAGCACATTGACTACCTTAATGCGACGCACCAGATAGCGCGGGTACGGGTGGAAGGCTGCTGTAGCTGGCCGGGGTTCCTCAAACCGTGGCGACGCTCTAACTAATTCGCTTCCTACACCCTGTTGTCTCACTGGGCAATATCATCAAGTCTCTCTTAGAGAGTGTGCTTTTGGGAACGGCAATTTTGCGACCAGCAAGGGTCAAAGCTGGCGCTCAACCAGGAAGACGCAGCAATGAAGACCTCCACTTCAACAGGCTTAGCGACTTCCGATATTACACTATGAGGCCAATACGAATGTAGGGGCACGACTGTTGCGCGCTCCCGCAACCAAAAAAGCCCACAGGACATCAGTCTTTTGGGCTTTTCCTTTTCCGCTCTGTAACAATCCTGACGTGCGGCTGTGTTTGAAGTCATGCGCGTAGCTCAGCGCAGGCTTTAACTACATCTGCCTAGCTGAATTGCGGGTCGAGCCTTAGTGTGCTCTTAGGATCATCAGCATTCCACTTTCGAGGTTGAGCGTGAGCGTCGTTATTCCTGTCATTCTGGCTGGCGGCCAGGGTACGCGTTTGTGGCCGAAGTCGCGTTCGGCGCGGCCCAAGCAGTTTATCGACCTTGTGGGTGAAACGAGCCTGTTTCAGCAGAGCCTGGAACGGGTGAAAGATGCCGGGCGCTATGGCGCGCCGATCGTCATCACCAATGCCGAATATCGCTTCCTCGTTGCCGAGCAGGCGCAGGAGCGGGGGATTGCGCTTGGCGCGATCTTGCTGGAGCCGGTGGCGCGCAATACGGCGGCGGCGATTGCGGCGGCAGCGCAGGTTGCGGTGAGCCAGGACGAGAATGCCAGTGTTGGCATCTGACCATCTCATTCCAGCGAGCGCCGAATATTTCGGCGCGGTGGACAATGCGGCGCTGGCAGCGCGCGACGGGCATCTCGTGACCTTTGGGATCACGCCGGATCGGCCGGAAACCGGCTATGGCTATATCGCGATCGGGGATGGCCTAAGCCATGGCGCGCATAAGGTTCAGGCATTTGTCGAAAAGCCGAACCTTGAAAAGGCTGAGGCCATGCTGGCGCAGGGCGGGTTTGCCTGGAATTCGGGCATGTTCATGCTGCCTGCCAAGGTGTTCCTTGCCGAGTGCGAGAAGCTGGCGCCGGATGTGTTTGCCGCGGCCAGGGGCGCGGTTTCGGCGGCCAAGCGCGATCTTGACTTCATCCGCCTCGATCAGACGGCTTTTGCCGCTTCGCCCAATATCTCGGTCGACTATGCGATCTTCGAGCGTACCAGCAAGGCAGCGGTGTTGCCGGTCTCGTTCGAATGGTCCGATCTCGGTGCCTGGGATGCGGTGTGGAAGGGCAAGGAGCGGGATGCGAACGGCAATGCCGTAACGGGTCCGGCGCGGTTGTCCAATACCACCAATACGCTTGTGGTCAGCGAGACGGCGCATGTCGTCGTCGATGGACTTGATGATGTCGCGGTTATCGCGACGGAAGACGCCGTGTTCGTTGGCCGGCTGAGCCAGGCGCAGAATGTCGGGGCGATTGCCAAGTCACTGAAAGCTGATGCTGCGACGCGGGCGCTGACCGAGACGCACAAGACCTCGTACCGCCCTTGGGGCGGGTATTCGTCGATCCTGATGGGTGAGCGCTTCCAGGTGAAGAAGCTCTTCGTGAAGCCCGGCAAGAAGCTGAGCCTCCAAAAGCACCATCACCGGTCCGAGCACTGGATCGTGGTGCGCGGCACGGCCGAAGTGACGGTCGATGGCACTGTGACGATGCTCCCTTGGGGCGGGTATTCGTCGATCCTGATGGGTGAGCGCTTCCAGGTGAAGAAGCTGTTCGTCAAGCCCGGCAAGAAGCTGAGCCTCCAAAAGCACCATCACCGGTCCGAGCACTGGATCGTGGTGCGCGGCACGGCCGAAGTGACGGTCGATGGCACTGTGACGATGCTCAGCGAAAACCAGTCCATCTATCTGCCGCTTGGCTGCACCCATCGCCTTGCGAATCCGGGCAAGATCGAGCTGGAACTGATCGAGGTGCAGACCGGGTCTTATCTCGGGGAAGACGATATCATCCGCATCGAGGATGAGTTCGGGCGGAATTGANAATCCGGGCAAGATCGAGCTGGAACTGATCGAGGTGCAGACCGGGTCTTATCTCGGGGAAGACGATATCATCCGCATCGAGGATGAGTTCGGGCGGAATTGACCGCAGCGTCTGCCGAAGGCCCCCTCACCCGGCCTTCGGCCGACCTCTCCCCAGAGGGAGAGGTGTCGCTGCGCGACTTTAAATGGTCTCGTCAGCAGGCGACGACGTTGACCGCCAGGCCGCCTTGGCTGGTTTCCTTGTATTTTTCGCTCATGTCGAGGCCGGTCTGGCGCATGGTTTCGATGCAGGCGTCGAGGGGGACGGCGTGGATGCCGTCGCCTTTGAGGGCGAGGGAGGCGGCGGTGACGGCCTTAACCGCGCCAAAGGCGTTGCGCTCGATGCAGGGGATTTGCACCAGGCCGCCGACGGGGTCGCAGGTCATGCCGAGGTGATGTTCGAGCGCGATCTCGGCGGCGTTTTCGATTTGCTCGGGGCTGCCGCCCCAAATGGCGCAGAGGCCGGCGGCGGCCATGGCCGAGGCGGAGCCGACTTCGCCCTGGCAGCCGACTTCGGCGCCCGAAATCGAGGCATTGTGCTTGAGGATGCCGCCGATGGCGGCGGCGGTCAGCAGAAAATCCCGGATGGCAGCCTGGCCCATGCCGGACTGGAATTGCACGGCATAACGCAGCACCGCGGGGATGACGCCGGCGGCGCCATTGGTCGGGGCGGTGACCACGCGGCCGCCAGCGGCGTTTTCCTCATTGACCGCCATGGCAAAAAGACTGAGCCAATCATTGCCGCTCAAGGGGTCGATTTCATTCCGCTGCCAGCGGGCGGCGAGTTGGCTATGGAGGGCCTTGGCGCGCCGCCGGACTTTTAAGCCCCCGGGCAAGATGCCGTCCTGCGCCAAGCCACGATCGATGCAATTGGTCATGGCAGACCAGATATCGTCGAGGCCCTTGTCGAGCTGCTGGCGGGAAAGTCGCGCTTCCTCATTGGCGCGCTTCATGGCGGCAATGGAGAGGCCGGAGCGCCGGGCCATGTCGAGCATTTTGGCCGCATTGGCGAAGGGCCAAGGGGTGTCCTGCGGCGGCGCGGTGTCAGCTTTGAGGGCCGACAATTCGTCCTGGCTGACGACGAAACCACCGCCGATGGAAAAATAAGCGCGCCGGAGGAGCAGTTGGCCATCGGTATCGAAGGCACAAAACTGCATGCCATTGGGATGGCCGGGGAGGGGACTTTTGGTATCGAGGACGAGATCGACGGCCGGCCGGAAGCGATAACTGGGGTGACCGGGCGGATTGATGCGGCCGCTGTGCCGGACCTCTTCGATGATGGCGTCCATGCGGTCTGGGTCGATGTCGCGTGGGTTTTCACCGGCAAGGCCCAGGATGACGGCGCGATCGCTGCCATGGCCGATGCCGGTAAAGGCGAGCGAGCCGTGAAGGCTGGCGGTAATGGCGGCCGGCGTGGCGCTGCGAGCGCGGGGCCAATTGCCGTCTTTGAGTTCGGACAGAAATCGTCCAGCGGCGGACATCGGACCCATGGTGTGGGAACTCGAGGGGCCGATGCCGATCTTGAAGACGTCAAAGACTGAAAGGAACATGGCGCACCTTAGCCAAAGGCGGCGCCACCTGCAAAGCCAGAGGATTGTTTCGGAATCGGCAACGGAGCGTGGCGGGAGGCGGAGATTGCCTTGTCTGTGCGCCTGCCGATATCGGTGGGACGACAAAGAAGGAGACGCATTATGGCTTCATACCAATTCCGCAGCGCCGAAGGCAGCACGGCTGAGGCTCCGCTGATCCTGCTTTTTCACGGCACGGGCGGAGATGAAAACCAGTTCTTCGAGCTTGCCGCGCAACTCGTGCCCGATGCTGCGCGCGTCGCGCCGCGTGGTGATGTCAGTGAGCAGGGGGCTTTGCGTTATTTCCGCCGCACGGGCGAAGGTGTCTATGACATGGCCGACTTGGCACAGCGGACCGAAGCCATGGCGAAATTCGTGCGCGAGCAGATCGCGGCGCGAAAACCCTCGAAGGTTTTGGGGCTCGGCTATTCTAATGGCGCCAATATTCTCGCCTCGGTGCAATTTGCGGCGCCGGACCTGTTCGATGCTACGGTGCTGATGCATCCGCTTATTCCCTTTGCGCCGCAAAAGGCCGATTTCTCCGGACGGCGGGTGCTGCTGACCGCGGGCCGGCGCGATCCGATTGCGCCGGCGCAAATGACGGAAAAACTGGCCGACTATTTTCGCGGCAATGGCGCCGGAACGGAGCTCGTCTGGCACGAAGGCGGGCATGAAATCCGGCAGGAAGAGCTGCTGGCGGCGCAGACATTTCTCTCGGCTTGAGTGTGGCGGCGGGGGTTGACGGGGCGGACGGAACTGGGGCCAATCGGGGCCAGTCAATTCCGGAGGATGGGAATGTCTCGTCACCTCGCTCTGCTTGCCCTCGCCCTTTCCGTCACGCCAGCCTTGCCCAATGTTGCGGTGCAGGCGGCGAGCTTTGATTGCGCCAAGGCGTCGACACCATTCGAAAAAGCCATCTGTGCAAGCGACGGGCTTTCGGCGGCGGACGAGCGGCTGGCGAAGAGCTATGCGACGGCGATTGGTGGGCTTTCCGACAAGGCCTTGGCCGGGGTCCGCGACGACCAGCGCGCCTGGCTCGATTTTGCGCAGCAATCCTGTTCGCCGGATGCAAAGCCGCTCACGACCGGCACCTATGGCGAGAACGCGCAGCAGTGCCTGATCAACCTGTTCAACGGCCGCAGCGGCGTTTTGGAATCAAGCCGCATGATCAATGGCATGCGGTTTTACCCGCGGGCGCACTATGCGGCCATGCCCGATCCCAACGCCGAGGACGAGGAAGACGCACCATGGGCGGTGGCTCAGCACGAATTGAGCTACGTGCAGCTCGATGCCGAAGAGCCATTCGCGGCGGCGTTCAACACGTTCGTCGAGGCGGAAGCCAATAAGCTTTCCGACATTGCCGGTGGGGATGGGTCCGAGCAGGACGTCGAATCCGATGCGACGAGCGACACCAGCAATTCCATCGAGGTGAAGGAGGTCGGTGGCAACCAGATCTCGCTCGATGTCACCACTTACTGGTATGGCCACGGGGCGGCCCACGGCAATTATGGGCTGACCTATTTGCACTATCTCCGCGAAGAAGATCGGGCCCTCGAGGCCAAGGATATTTTCACCGGCAAGCGCTGGCAGGCCGCGCTGCTCGATCTCACCGTCGACGCGCTCAAGGACGAGCATGGCGAAAACCTGATGCTGGACGATACGTCCTATATCGCCGATGCAGTCGCCGATCCCTCGCGTTGGGATCTCTCCGACCCCTATGCTTTGATCCTGCAATTCGAGCCCTATGAAGTTTCGGCCTATGCCTATGGCGCGCCGACGGCGCGGGTGAGCTGGGAGAAATTGCAGCCCTATCTCTCCGAGACTGCGGATCAGGTGCGCTACTGATGAGCGATATTCTCCATCACATGATCGCCTCCGGCCCGCAGCGGGTGGCGCCCTTTAGCCATGCGGTCGAAGCCAAAGGTTTTGTTTTCGTCACCGGGCAGATGCCGACTGATCCCGCGGCGCCGAATGCGCCGCTGGCGGAGGGAATCGAGGCGCAGACGCAGCGGGTGGTCGAGAACCTGAAAATCGTGCTGGGTGGCATCGGTCTCAGCCTTGCCGACGTGACCATGGCGCGGATCTATCTCACCGAATTCGAACGCGATTATGCCGCGCTCAATGCCCTCTGGCCGACATTCTTCGAGCCGGGAAAGCTGCCGGCGCGAACGACTGTGGGCGTGACAGCGCTGGCCGTTGGCGCTTTGGTCGAGATCGATCTCGTCGCGCGGCGGCCCTAAGCTTGAGGGGATGGCGGCGCTTGTTTGCCTTTCGCCAGACTTGCATCAGACCAATAGGTTGCACGCAGGAAGCGGCTGGCGGGAGGCCGCCAGAAAGTGCTAAGGGCTGGCCGAACGGCTGAGGAGCGCGCGATGTTTGTTGTGGGTGGGGAAAGTCTGGTTGATCTGGTGCCGGTATCGGCAGAGCCGGGCGCCGAAATTCTGGCCTTGCCCGGCGGCTCACCCTTCAATTGCGCCATTGCCCTTGCCAAGCTCGGCAACGAGACCGGATTTTTGTGCCCCATCAGCACGGATCAGTATGGCGACATGCTGCTCGCGCCTCTTGCCGAGGCTGGCGTGACCCTGCTGATGACCGACCGCGTCGCGGAGCCCACCACCAAGGCCGTGATCACCTTCAACGCCAAGATGCAGGCGAGTTACGTCTTCGAGCGTGGGGCCGATCGCGCTTTCACCCAGGACGGGCTGATGGCGGCCTTGCCGCACGAGATCGAACTTTACCAGATCGGTGGCTTTGCACCGATGCTGGAGGAGGATTGGGCCAAGTGGCTCCCGGTCGTAAAAGCGGCGATCGGGCGTGGCGCCACCATTTCCTTCGACATCAATGTGCGCAAGGTCGACGACGAAGACGGCTATCGCCGCCGCCTCGAAGATTTTCTCGATCTCGCCCACATCATCAAATTGTCCGAGGAAGATCACGACTGGCTCGAGCCCGGTGTGACGATCGAAGAGCACGCCAAAATGCTGCTCGACCGGCCCAACTGCGAATTGGTCGTGGTGACCCTCGGCGAGCACGGTTCGCGCGCGTTTTCCAATGTCGCCGAGGGCAAAGCCGGCATTTATGCGCCGCCGGTTTTCGGTGACACTGTGGGTGCGGGCGATAGCTTGATGGCAGGCATCCTGACCTGGCTTCACGAAACCGGCGCGCTCAAGCTCGGCCAATTGGGACAGCTCGATCAGGCGGCGCTTGAAACGACACTGCGCTTCGGCGCCGTGGTCGCCGGGCTCAATTGCGCACAAAAAGGCTGCAAGCCGCCAACCCGCGCCGAAGTCGATGCCGTCCTCTCGCGCAGTTGACCACTGATACCATTGCGGTTTTTCGCTCACTCTGGTGTGATCGCTTTAGCGTCAACCGGGGTTTGTCATGAAAAAGCGTTGGGTGGTCCTCGGGGCCGTCGTGGTGGTGGGAGCGGCAACTGCCGCCTATTTCCTCAAGCCGGTGACGGGGCCAGCGCGTGATCTGAGCCTGGCTGGCGATGTGACGCGCGGCCAGTATGCCATGCGTCTCGGCGGCTGCGTTGCTTGCCACACCAATGCCGCTGCAGGCGGCGCGGAACTGGCCGGTGGCGCGGGGCTCGTGACGCAATTCGGAACATTCGTGCCGCCCAATATTACCTCCGACCCCAATGTCGGTATCGGAAACTGGACGGTCGAGCAGTTCTCTGCCGCAATGAGCGACGGCATGGGGCCACAGGGACACCTCTACCCCGCTTTTCCTTATGAAAATTACACGCTGATGAGCGACCAGGAGATCGTTGATCTCTATGCGGCGCTGATGGCGACCGAGCCGGTGACGACGCCGGCGGCCCAGAGCCAAATCCCGTTCCCTTTCAATGTGCGCTTGCTGATGGCCGGCTGGAAGAACCTCTTCTTCTCGCCGCATCGCTTCGAGCCGGAGGCTGGACGCGACGATGTCTATAATCGCGGCAAATATCTCGCGACCGGCCCGGCGCATTGCGTCGCTTGCCACACGCCACGCAATGCCTTGGGTGCGCTCGAATGGAACCAGGCCTTTGCCGGCTCGCCAGGCGGCACCGGCGGCAAGGCACCGGCGCTGACGCGCGCGGCATTGGTCGAAGCGGGCTACGACGTAGAGACACTGGCCCAGACACTGCAGGACGGTTTCACCCCGGGCTTCGACGTTCTCGGCGGCCCGATGGGCGAAGTGATCGCCGATGGAACATCGTTCTGGACCCCGGAAGACCGGACGGCGGTGGCGACGTATTTGTTGGCGGAGTGATCGAGGCTAAGGAGCGCTTAGGTGCTTGGCAATGAATTGCTGGCGGTGCCAAGCCACTGCGTCTTGGTCGAGGGCCGCCAGACTTTTTAGAAGCAGCTTGCCCTTTGGATTGACCGTAGCCGCGAAGTCGGGCGTGGCGGCGAACAAATCGACGACGATCTGCAGGTTTGGACCGATCGTCCAGTCGAAGGTCTTGAAGAGTTCAGATGCTTCGCTATCGAGGAAAAGCAGATTGTTGACGTGCAGTGTTCCGCCGTCCTGCATGGGACGAATGAAGGTGGCGACGCCGTTATCGGTTGCGATGCCGGAGAAGCTACAAACGCCCCTTTGATCCCGTTTGACCTGCGCGAGCACGCGGCCCAAGGTCTCGGATATGAAACTTGCGCCGAGGGCGTCTTGTGCGTTTTTGATGCCTGTGACCTTTGAGATGATTTCTTCGTACACATCATCGGGGATCTGATCGATTCTGGGCGCTGCCGGCGCTTGGTCTCTGAACGGTATGGGCTCCGCGAACGGGCTTATGTTCTTGAGATGAACATAGCTCTCCCCACCCTCATTGCTGAAAAAGTCGATTTCGCCCAGAGCAATGTAGCCCGCCATGAAGGAAGGCCCCAGCTCCGCGAGGATCGCAAGCTCGCCAAGTCTGTGAGAGAAATTTACCTCGTCGTCGAGCGTGCAAGGAAATGCGCGAGAACTGCCAAGTTCAAGAATCTCACCAACTTGCGTGTAGACAACCAGTTTGGACAAGGGGCAGTGCTCCGCGGATCTGACCGCGAAGCACCATATAGTCTCGGTTATAGTACGTACATGATTGTACCTATAGGCGATCTCATCGCCTAAGCCTCGTAAGCCTTCACATTCTGCTTCTGCTCGCCGAGGCCCTCGATGCCGAGGTGCATGACGTTGCCGGGTTTGAGCCAGACGGGGGCGGGCTTGATGCCCATGCCGACGCCGGGTGGGGTGCCCGTGGTGATGATGTCGCCGGGCTGGAGGCTCATGAACTGGCTGACATAGGAAACGACCTTGGCAACGCCAAAGATCATCGTCTTGGTCGAGCCGTTCTGGTATCGGTGGCCGTCGACTTCGAGCCACATGGAGAGGTTCTGCGGATCGGCCACTTCGTCCTTGGTGACGAGCCAGGGGCCGATAGGGCCAAACGTGTCGGCGCCCTTGCCCTTGTCCCAGGTGCCGCCACGTTCGGTCTGGAAGTGGCGCTCGGAGACGTCGTTGCAGACGCAATAGCCGGCGACGTGATCGAGCGCATCGGCTTCTTCGACGTAGCGCGCTTCCTTGCCGATGACCACGGCCAGTTCGACTTCCCAATCGGGCTTGATGGCATTTTTGGGAATAATGACATCGTCATTGGGGCCGATGACGGCGCTGGTGGCCTTCATGAAGATGATCGGCTCTTCCGGAATTTTAGCGCCGGTTTCGGCGGCATGGTCGGCGTAGTTGAGGCCGATGCAGATGAATTTGCCGACATTGGCGACGCAGGGGCCGATGCGCTCGGACGCGTCGAGCTTGGGCAGGAGGTCGATATCCGTGCCGGCGATCTTGGCGAGGCCTTCGGGGAGGAGCGTTGAGCCGCCGATATCGCCGACCACGCCGGTGAGGTCGCGGATCGAGCCATCTTGGGCGAGAATGGCGGGCTTTTCGGAACCCTTGGGGCCGACGCGGAGCAGTTTCATTGGCAAAAATCCTCTTCTGTGTCGCCTGTCGATGGAGGCGGGTGGTCTTGGTGTCGAGCGCGACTTTCGTTCGCCGCGGTGGTCAGGCCTTGGGGCGGATGATGCCCTTTTTCAGGATTATATTGGCGTAGAGCCGGTGTTCGCCGGTCTGGACGACGGCGACGGCTTTTTTGGCGCGATCATAAAAGGCGAAGCGTTCGATCGTTGAAAAACTCTTGGCCGGTTCGTGACGGCGGATGATCTCTTCGAAGGTGTCGTAGATGGGCTCGCGCTGTGAGGGATGATCGACAACGGCCATGCCGATAGCGGTCTCCTCGACGAATTCATCGAGCGGCATGAGCGTCAGTATGGCCTCGAGCATGTCGGTCGCCGAGATGCCGTCGGCGCGGTGAACGTTGGGCCCAAGAAATTCGGCGGGGAAATTGGCATCAGCGATGACGATCTCATCGCCATGGCCCATGGCGCGGAGGGTGGTGAGGAGTTCTGGGCCCAGAATGGGCGGAATGAGCTTGAGCATTTTATCTCCAAAAGATCAGCCGAAGGGGAAGTCGCCATGGTCGAGCGCGCCTTCGGCGCCATCGGCAAACATTTGCGGGTGCTCGCGGGCGAAAGCGAAGAGCTCGACCATGACGGCATCGATATGGGCGCGGATGGCAGCGATGGCCTGCGGCGTGTCGCCGGCGACGATGCCATCGAGAATGGCCTGATGCTCGGCGATGGTGAGGGCAAGACGGCGCGGCGTGATGATCAGCCGGCGGGCGCGGTCGAGATTGGCGCGGGCCTTGTCGATGATGGCCTTGACCTTGGTCATCCGCATCGAGCGGAAGATGAGGTCGTGAAAATCGATGTCGATCTGGTGGAAAGTTTCGCTATCGTCACGCGCGGCAGCGGCGCGCTGATCGGTCATGTTGGCCTGGAGCGCAGCGACCAATTCGGCATCGTGCCGGCCGATGAGAACGCGCAGAGCCTCGCTTTCGAGGCCCTTGCGGATCAACATATATTCGCGCACGTCGGCGATGCGGACGAGGGAAACGGTGGAGCCGCGCTGGGGCGCGATGTCGACGAGGCCCTCTTCGGCAAGCCGCGCAAAGGCCTCGCTGACGGGGAAGCGCGAAACGTCGAAATGGGCGCAGATACCTGCCTTATCGAGCACTGTGCCCGGCGGGAGCGCCAGCGTGACAATGGCCTGCCGCAGGGCCTGCGTTACCTCGGCAGTCACATTGCCGCGCGCTAAGGTCGGCGGCCGTGTCAAAAAAGAATAAGAACTTGTATGGTTGTTCATGCTAACATGTTAGTTAGTGCGCAGCCGTCTCGCAATGGCCCAATCTGACTGCGATGGGCCAAAGCGTAAAGCACCCGTTGAGACCTCTTTCTGCCGGAACGCCCCATGTCCGAAACCATGACCCGCCCGCAAGGCAAGACCCTGACGCTGAATGGCGCCGACAACATCGCCGTGGCGCTGGCCAATCTCGATCCCGGCACGGAGACGGCGCAGGGCGTTTCGATCGTCAAGCGCGTGCCGCGCGGGCACAAGTTTGCGACGCGGCCGATCGCGGCGGGCGAGGCCATCGTCAAGTTCGGGCAGATCATCGGTTTTGCCAAGGTCGGCATTCCTGCCGGCGATTGGGTGCATGAGCACAATTGCGGCATGGGCGGGCCAGACGGCACGCTCGAACACGACTATGCCTTTGCCGAGGGCGCGGTGCCGGTGGAATTTTTGACGGGGCCCGCGCAGGCGACGTTCCAAGGCTATCGCCGGGCCAATGGCAAGGTCGGCACGCGCAACTATATCGGCATCCTGACATCCGTGAATTGCTCGGCGACCGTCGCCAAGTTCATGGCTCAGGCGATCAACAGTTCTGGCATTTTGGACGATTATCCCGAGATCGACGGCATCATTCCCTTTGTCCACGGCACGGGCTGCGCCATGGACAATCAGGGCGAGGGCTATCAGATCCTGCGGCGCACGCAGTGGGGCTATACGGCCAACCCCAATCTCGGCGCGGCGCTGCTAGTGGGCCTTGGCTGCGAAGTGTTCCAGATCGAGCGGATGAAGCAATCCTACGGGATGACCGAGACCGACACGTTCCAATCCATGACGATCCAGGAGATCGGCGGGACCAAGAAGATGATCGATTGGGGCGTCGAACGGATCAAGGAAATGCTGCCGATCGCGGCAAGGGCAAAGCGCGAGACAGTGCCGGCTTCGGAACTGACCTTGGCGCTGCAGTGCGGTGGCTCGGATGGTTATTCGGGGATCACCGCAAATCCGGCGCTTGGCGTTGCGGCAGACCTTCTCGTGCGCAATGGTGGGACGGCGATCCTTTCGGAAACGCCTGAGATTTATGGCGCAGAGCATCTACTCACCCGCCGCGCGGTCAATCGTGAAGTGGGTGAAAAGCTGCTTTCTCGCATCAAGTGGTGGGAGGATTACACCCAGCGCAATGGCGGCGAGATGAACAATAATCCGTCCCCCGGCAACAAGGCGGGCGGGCTGACGACGATTCTCGAGAAGTCGCTCGGGGCCGCGGCAAAGGGCGGCACCTCGCCGCTGACGGCGGTCTATGAGTATGCCGAGCCGGTGACCGAAAAGGGTTTTGTGTTCATGGACACGCCGGGCTTCGATCCGGTGTCGGCAACGGGGCAGGTGGCTGGCGGTGCCAATATCCTCGCCTTCACGACCGGCCGCGGGTCGGCCTATGGCTGCAAGCCGGTGCCGTCGATCAAGCTCGCGACCAATTCCGAACTCTATGGCCGCATGACCGACGATATGGACGTCAATTGCGGGGATATCGTCGAGGGCGTGTCTATCGAGGCCAAGGGGCAGGAGATTTTCGATCTCATGCTGCGCGTGGCCTCGGGCGAAGAAACCAAGTCGGAAAAGCTTGGCTATGGCGACAACGAATTCGTGCCGTGGCAGGTTGGCGCCGTGATGTAAGGCGAGCCTAGCGCTCGCCCTCGTTCGCTGTATCAGCGCTTGGGTCGATCCCGACGCCAAAGGCATCAACCCGGCCGATGGGGGCAGCCATGAGCTGCTCAAGCGTAAAGCCGTTATCGTTGGCGGCTTGCGGCGCAGCGATGAGGAGATCGGCGGCGCGTTGCGGGGCGCGGCTGATCGGAACGACGGCTCCGGCAACTTCCAAGAGACGCGTCTGACCCTGGCCTTGATAAGGTGGGCGCAGCATAGCGGCAGCGTCCGTGCCGAGAAGTGGGTCGGCGACAGCCACGGTCAGGCCGCCGCCGCGATAGAAGGTGCGGATGGACTGGCTGATATAAAAGGCGAGCTTGTCGGCGCCCGCAGTCGAGAAATGAATGCCATCTTCCTTGCGCATTCGGGTGTTCTGGCCGTTCACGTCCGGACCCTGGGACGAATATTTGCCGTCTTCGCCGAGAAAACGATCATAGATATCGAGATATTCGGCGCCGCCCGAAAAGGCCGCCATTTTAAAGAGGGCGCTGATCTGGCTCATGGCGGCGGAATATTCGGTCTTTGACATGGGCGGGAGGCCGACCCAGATCACCGGCTTTCGCGCAGCGCGCAGTTGGCCGAGGAAAGTGTTGACGCGAGCCTGATATGCCGCGGTCCATTGCGGGGTCAGGGACGGATAGCTTTGCCCATCGACCGTGATTTCCTGGCGATCATTGACGCCGATAATGACGACAGCAAGATCGAAGCTGTCGGCGGCAATCTGTTCGCCGACCGTCTTGTTCCAATCGAAATAATCGTCGCGCACGAAGCCGGAAGAGCCGACGCCCTGGTTGATGACAATGAGATTTGGGTCTTCGGCGTAAAAGCGCTCGAGCGCCTTGGCGAGATCGACGGCGAGGGAATCGCCGAAGACGGCAAGGCGCGTGGCGTTTTCGGCTTTTTCGACCTGCGGTTTTGGCGGAGGCAGGGCGGCGACTGGCGCTGCCTTCCGCGGCGCTTGCTGCTGCACCGGGGGCGGCGCCTGCTGGGGCTCATCGCCAAAAAGTACGTCGAACAGCGTGCGGCGCTTTTGCTGCTGGGCGACCTCGAAGCGCTGCTCGGCCTGCGCGAAAGAGGGCGCGGTCTCTACTGCCGCGAACAGCACAATCAGCAGGAAAAGGACAATGCGCTTCATAAGTGGTCCCGCAACATCGTTTGGGTCTAGCAGAGGCAAGAGGCCAAGGCCATGCCGCTCGCCATGGCGTTACTGCGCCGCAGCGAGGGCATCGGCGGCGGCGCGGGTGATGAAACCATCGGCAATCTCGCCGCGGGCCGCCTGGAACCGGGCATAAGCCGCTTGGGTGATCGGGCCGAGGCGGCCATCGACGGCACCGTCATAAAGGCCGAGGCGCTTGAGCGACTGCTGAATGGACTTGCGCTGAGCAATGTTGGGGAAAGCGGTATCGCGCGGCCAGGGTGCTGCAAAAGTGCCGCCGCCCTTGAGCCGATCGGTCAGATGGGCGACCGCCATGGCGTAGCTGTCCGAGAAATTATAGCCTTTTAGGACCAGATAATTGGCCGTCATCAGGAATTTCGGGCCGCGATGCCCTGTCGGCACATAAAGAAAAACGGGCGTGTTAGCATCGGCAAACGGACGGCCGGAGACGCGGGTAACGCCGCGCTCGGCAAAGAAGCTGATGGGGCGGAGCTGGTCGCGCGTCGCAAGGAGATAATCGAAACCTTGCGGGACTTCGACCTCAAAGCCCCAATCCATGCCCGGCTGATAGCCGAGATCGCGAAGGAACTTGGCGGAGGTCGCGAGGGCGTCGGCGAGCGATGTGTGAAGATCGACGCGGCCGTCGCCATCACCATCGGCACCATGCGCTATGACATTGGTCGGATTGACCTGGAGATGGCCAATGGCGCCGGCCCATGAACCCACAGGCGAGACGCCGCCATTGCGCTGAGCGAGGAGAAGAGCGGCAAAGAAATCGGCCTTGTCCTCAGCGTAGCGCGTGCGCTGCTGATAGGTAACCGTAGCGAGCGAGCGGACGATGGGGCGGATCAGGCTGTCATTTGAGAGCACGGCGCCATAGTCGGTCTCGATGCCCCAAATGGCGCCGAGGAGATAGGGATCGACGCCATATTGCTGGCCAATGGTCGAGAAGAGATTGGCGTTGCGTTCGAGCGCGGCGCGACCGCGGCCGATGCGGCCATCGGTGACCCGGGTTTCGATATAGTCCCAGACCGGGGCCGTGAACTCTGGCTGGGTCTCGACGAGATTGGGCACACGCGGATCGGGCGTCAGTCCCTGCGTGAGCGCATCATAGGTCGAAGGTTCGACCCCGCTCGCAACGGCTTCGGGCTTGAGCGCAGCAAGAAACCGGCTGAACGCGGCGTCCTGCGCGAGGACAGGTGTCGCCAGAAGGCTGAGGGCAAGGACGGCCGCGCGCAGCATTTTGTGCATCAGCGATTGCGGGTCATGAGATGGCGTTCCCAATTATAGGCGGTGTCGACGATCTCGTTGAGGTCATCATGCTTGGGCACCCAACCGAGCAGCGAGCGGACCTTTTCGCCGGTGGCGGTGATGGACGCCGGATCGCCAGCGCGGCGCGGACCTTCTTCGGCGCGGAAATTGATGCCCGAGACTTTCCGGACCGTTTCGACCACTTCGCGCACAGAATAGCCCCGGCCATAGGCACAGTTAAGCGTCGTGCTTTCGCCGCTCTGGCGCAGGTGACCGAGCAGCAGAGCATGCGCCGCGATCAGATCGGTGACGTGGATATAGTCCCGGACGCAGGTGCCATCGGGCGTTTCATAGTCGGTGCCAAAGATATCCATCTTTTCGCGCTGGCCGAGCGCGGTCTGGCAGGCGACCTTGATGAGGTGGGTCGCAAGCGGCGTCGACTGACCGGAGCGCTTCTGCGGATCGGCGCCGGCGACGTTGAAGTAGCGGAGCACGCCAAAGGTCAGCGGATGAGCCGCTGCCACGTCGGCCAGCATCCACTCGGTCATGAGCTTGGAGCGGCCATAAGGCGACATGGGATTGAGCGGGGTATCCTCGACGACGGGCGCCAAGCCGGTCATGCCGTAAACGGCCGCGGTCGAAGAGAAGATGAAGTGCTTTACGCCGCCCTTGACCGCCGCCTCGATGAGGTTGCGCGAGGTCGCGGTGTTGTTGGCGTAGTATTTGAGCGGATTGGTCACCGATTCCGGCACGACGATGGAGCCGGCGAAGTGAATGATTTCGGTAATGCCGTATTTTTCGATGAGGCCAACGACGAAATCGATGTCACCGGCATCGCCCTGCTCGAAGCGGGCGCGGCCATCGATGGCCCAGTCGAAGCCGGTGATGAGGTTGTCGAGGACGATAACGTCTTCGCCGGCATCGGCCAGATTGAGAACCATATGGCTGCCAATATAGCCTGCGCCGCCGGTAACCAATATCGCCATTTGTCCCAATCCTACCCAGAAAAAACTGTTGTCGCGAGGCGCTATGTATCAGATGTTGCCCGGCAAGCGACAGCATTGCGCAATAGTGTCAAAGGGAAGTTTCCGTGTCCAAACGCGTCCGTACCGCCGTCTTTCCCGTCGCAGGCCTCGGAACCCGCTTCCTGCCTGCCACCAAGGCCATGCCGAAGGAAATGCTGACGGTCGTCGACCGGCCCCTTATTCAATATGCCGTCGATGAAGCCCGCGAAGCCGGGATCGAGCACTTCGTTTTCGTCACCGGCCGCAACAAGGGCGTCATCGAAGATCACTTCGACCGCCAGTTCGAACTTGAAGCAACGCTAGAGTCGCGCGGCAAGACCGCAGCGCTCGACGAGTTGCGCAAGGACCTGCCATCGGCCGGCCGCACCAGCTTTACCCGCCAGCAGGAGCCACTTGGGCTCGGCCATGCCGTCTGGTGCGCGCGCGATATCGTGGGCGACCAGCCTTTTGCCCTGCTGCTGCCGGACATGATTTTCCAGGCCAAGCCCGGTGTCCTCAAGCAGATGATGGACGCCTATGAAGAAAGCGCCGGCAATATCATCGGCGTCGAGGAATGCGCCTGGGAAGATGTGTCGTCCTATGGTGTCGTTGTGCGCGGGGAAGGCTCGGACAAGGGCTTTGCCATCAATGGCATGGTCGAAAAGCCCAAGCGCGAAGATGCGCCGTCCAATCTTTTCATCTCGGGCCGCTATATCCTGCAGCCGGAAATCTTCTCTCTGCTGGCCGAGCAGACCCGTGGTGCGGGTGGTGAAATCCAGCTCACCGATGCCATGCAGACCCTGATGAGCCAGCAGCCGTTCACCGGCGTCAAATATGAAGGCAAGGTCTTCGATTGTGGTTCGAAGCTCGGTTTCCTGACGGCCAATGTGGTCTTTGCGCTCGATCGTGGCGATATCCGCCCCGGCTTCATCGAAGAACTGCGCAAGCTCGATCTCGAAAACCACCTCTAAGGCAAGATCGCGTTAGCGCGAAATGGTGACGCCCAGGCTGACCTGATGGCTCTGGGTGTTGCCGCTCGTGATATTGTCGCTATTGGCATAGCCATAATCGGCGTTGAGGCTCGTGTGCTTGTTGAACACGTAGTCCGCGCCGCCGCCGAGGGCGAAGCGACGGTCCGTGGTGCCCGTCCCTACAAGCTCTGAATTGCTCCAGTCAGCCGAAGCGCGGACGCGCAGCCAACTGTTGATATCATATTGTGCGCGGGCAAAGGCCGCATATTGGATGCGGCCCGTGCCGGGGTTGTCGGCGCCAGCGGGTGACAGGGTCGTGTCGAGGCCCGCCGTGAGCTTGACGGTCGGGTCCGGCGTATAGCTGACTTCAAAACCGTAAAGCTGGGCGCGGAAGGCGCCGAGGCTCGCTTCATCAAAGACACGTTCGCCAACGCCAACCGAGGCGCTAGCCGACCAGGCGGTGTTCCACTTGCCCGCAATACCGGCGCGTAGGCTGCGATTGGTCGCATTAGGGTAGACACCAAGGCTCGCTGTCTGGACGTCGAAAATGTCGCGCTGTACTTCGCCTTGGCCGAAGACTTCCAGAACCGGCGTGAACTGGTAGCCAAGGCGCAGCGCGCCGTTGCCGGACCAATAATTCTGCTCGGAATTATCGGTGACGCCGGTATCGGTGCGCGTGGTCGGGCCATAATTCACCCGGTCGATCCCGCCAGTAATCCCCACGTTGAACTGACCAAAACGGCGGTCGACACCAAGGTCGATGCCGCCGGTGACGATCTGCGGTGGGGTGATCACGAAGGGCGAGAGGCCAACTGCGCCGGGCAGGTCCTGCGAGAGGCCAATATTGGCGCCGGCTTTTACCGAAGTATTGGAATCGATTGGAGCGGTGGCCGAGAGCGAGAGGCCGCCAGCCGTGACCGTGATGGCATCCTGGCCATTGGCCTTGGCGATTTCGGCAGAACCGGAAAAGACAAGATCGGCAATGCCGCCATTGTGCGTGGCGGTGAATTGCGGCGTCAGGCGGGTGACAAACGTTTCCTGGCCATTGGAGGTCGTATAGGTGCCACGCAGGCCCACGGACCAATCAAGCGGCACTGTTTCAGGCGCGTCGTTGGCGACGGCAAATTCGGGGGGCACAGGCTGGACCGGATAGACGCCCGGGCGGAGGCGATCCTCCGTCACATCTTCCGGCTCATCGGTCATGCGGCGCGTCGTGGTGGCGTTGGTTTGGCCGGTCTGATTGGTCTGGCCGGTCGTGGTTGATTGGCTTGTGTCGGTTATCTCGTCGGTGACGACAAGCGCGGGGGCGGCAAAGACAGGGCTTGCCAGCATGCCGGCAAGCACGCTCAAGGCAATGGTCCTGTTGTGCTGCCTCTTGGACACGCCGCGCTCCAAAACAGGGCGCCTCCAAAACGGAGGGCTCCGCGCGCGATCCTTTCAGCTTATGGTTAACGAACCCTTGCCGAGGCCTAAATGGCCTCGACGCGAAGCACCGCGCCATCGCTGCCGGTGATGCGGATGCGGCTGCCCGCAGGCAGGTCCGGCCCGGCCACACGCCAGACGGTGTCGTCGAGCGTCAGCCGGCCAAAGCCACCGGCTATCGGCTGTTCAAGCACGGCCTCGCGGCCGATGAAGCGATCGGCCCGGCGGTTGAGATAGGGGCTATCGGTGTCCGTCGAGCGGCTCCGGCTAAACCGGGTCCAGAGGAGGATGGCGATAAGCGCCAAGACAGCGAACATCAGCCATTGCCAGGGCCAGGCGATCGGCTCGATGAAAACGACGATGCCGGTGACAATGCCGGCAACGCCGAGCCAGACGAGAAAACCGCCCGGCACGACGAGTTCGAGACCAAGAAGCACGAGGCCGGCGATGATCCAGGCCCATGGCGCGTTGGCAGCGAGGAATTGGATGAGGGCCATGCCGGGTTCGCCTTAGCTTGGGTTTGGCTCGCGCGGGGTTTGGCCAGCAACCGGCGGCCGCGCGACGGGACGGGTCGGCTGGGCCTGGCGCGCTTCGCCGCCACCAAAGGTTTCGCGAGCGATTTCGGCAATGCCGCCGATGGCGCCAATGACGCTCGACGCCTCGACCGGCAGCATCAGGACCTTCTGGTTGGGCGAGGTGGCTAGCTTGCCCAGCGCTTCGATATAGTTGTTGGCAACGAAATAGTTGATGGCTTGCACATTGCCCGAGGCGATGGCGTCCGACACCATCTGGGTTGCCTTGGCTTCGGCCTCGGCAGAACGTTCGCGCGCTTCGGCATCGCGGAAAGCGGCTTCGCGACGGCCTTCGGCTTCCAGCACCTGGGCCTGCTTTTCGCCCTCGGCCTTGAGAATGGCGGCCTGGCGGCTACCTTCTGCTTCAAGAATGGTGGCGCGCTTTTCACGCTCGGCCTTCATCTGGCGGCCCATGGAATCAACGAGATCCTTGGGTGGATCGATATCCTTGATCTCGATGCGCGTGATCTTGACGCCCCAGGGCGAAACCGCGGTATCGACCACGCGCAGCAGGCGCTCGTTGATCTCGTCGCGGTGGCTCAAAAGCTCGTCGAGGTCCATCGAGCCCATGACCGTACGAATGTTAGTCATGGTCAGGTTGAGAATGGCGTTTTCGAGATTGGCCACTTCATAGGCCGCAGCCGCCGCATCGAGGATTTGGTAAAAGGTCACGCCATTGGCCGTGATCGAGGCATTGTCGCGGGTGATGACTTCCTGGTGGGGAACGTCGAGCACCTGCTCCATGACATTGATCTTCTTGCCGATCGTGTCGATGAACGGGACGATGATATTGAGGCCTGGCTTCAGGGTCCGCGTATATTTGCCGAACCGCTCGATGGTGTAGTTGTAGCCCTGCGGCACTGTCTTGGCGCCGGCGAACAGCACCAGGATGATGAGGATACCAAGGAAGATCAGCGTGATGCTGAGCCCATCCAGAGCGAAACCGTCAAATCCCATGATGCGTGCTCCCACAATGTTATGTGGTTCTTATCTAAGGATATAGTGACAGTTAGGCAATCAGCGAGCGGCTCGACGGCAATTGGCTTTTTTGACGGGGCAATAGTGTTCTGCCTTGCGGGGCAAGCGATCTCAGCCTAACCCTTCAGCCGAACTGTTCTTTGCTGTGAGAAGAGAAGCCCATGCCGCAGGACGCAACCGCCATCCGCTCTATCCTGTCCCTGGCGCCCGTCGTGCCTGTCATCATTCTCGATGACGTGTCACAGGCGCGCCCCCTCGCAGAAGCGCTGGTGGCCGGTGGTTTGCCGGTGCTCGAAGTGACGCTGCGCACGCCCAATGCGCTCAAGGTCATGGAAGAAATGGCCAAGGTTTCCGGCGCCATCGTCGGCTCGGGCACGGTGCGGAATGCGGCGCATATGAAGGCATCGGTCGATGCCGGCTGCCGCTTCATGGTCTCCCCCGGTGCGTCGCCGCGCCTTCTCGATGCCGCTGACGATGTCGCCATCCCTCTGCTCCCCGGCATTGGCACCCCGACGGAGGCCATGGCCGCGGCCGAGCGCGGTTATTCCTTCCTCAAATTCTTCCCGGCCGAAGCCCTTGGCGGCGCACCCGTGCTGAAAGCCTTTGCCTCGCCACTGCCCGATATCACCTTCTGCCCAACGGGCGGCATCGATGTCGTGAAAGCCAAGACCTATCTCAGCCTGCCAAACGTCATTTGCGTCGGCGGTAGCTGGATCATGCCGGCCGACGCCCTCGCGAGCGGCGACTTCGCCCGCATCGAAGCCCTCGCCAAGGAAGCGAGCGCGCTTAAGGCCTAATGCGATCAAGGAGGTGAGTGTGGACAAGACAGCGTCCGGTCTCGGTCACCTCCGCATCGTGCTTTCCGACAAGGCCTATATTGGGCCTGGGAGAGCGGATCTCCTAGAGGGCATTGCGGCGACCGGGTCGATCTCTGCGGCAGGTAAGGCCATGGGGATGAGCTATAAGCGCGCCTGGAGCTTGGTGCAGGCGCTCAATGAGGGATTTGGACGGCCGTTGGTCGAGACGGCGCGCGGCGGTGCGGGGCAGGGTGGAGCTCAACTGACAGGTTTGGGCCATGAGGTGCTGGCTCGCTACCGGGCGATGCAGGTCGCGACTGAGACAGCGATTGCCGCCGATGTCGCAGCCCTCCGCGCAGCGATATCCGATATTTCCGAGTAAACATATCGCTTGCGCCTTTGATATGTTTCCGCCATCGATATGGTCGGTCGAACATATCGGAGGCTTCCTTGTCCCGTCTGCTGCTTTCCCTTGCCGTTATCGCCGCCACTGCAACGCCGGCTTTTGCCGAAACCGTCAATGTCGCGGTGGCTGCCAATTTCACCGCCGTCGCTGAGGAGCTGAAAACACTCTTCGAAGCCAAGGGCGAACATCAGGTGGAACTGAGCTTCGGTGCGACAGGCCAGCTTTACACCCAGATCACCCAAGCCGCGCCATTCGGCGTGTTTCTCGCCGCCGACGATACGCGCCCGCAAAAGGCGATCGATGAGGGTTTTGGCGTCGAAAGCACCAATTTCATCTATGCTGAAGGCCAGCTCGCGCTTTATGGACCGGGCCGCGATCTCAGCGACGGCGAAGCAGCCCTCAAGGCCGATTTCAACAAGCTCGCCATCGCTGATCCGGAAGCCGCGCCTTATGGCAAGGCAGCCATCGAAACGCTGACCGCCCTTGGCCTTCTCGAAACGCTGACACCCAAGCTCGTGCAGGGCGAGAACATTTCCCAGACTTTGCAATTCATCGAAAGCGGCAATGCCGAACTTGGATTCGTGGCCGCTAGCCAAGTGATCGGCAAGGGTGACCAGTGGATCGTGCCGGCGCAATTGCATGAGCCCATCTCGCAAGGGGCGGTGCTGCTTAAGGGAGGCGAAAACAATCCCGCCGCGGTGGCTTTCCTCGATTTCCTCAAATCCAATGAAGCAGTGTCGGTTATCGAAGCGGCGGGCTATACCGTCCCCTGATGGATTGGACGACGCTTTTTTCCCCGATTGCCCTGACGCTCAGCCTCGCGCTGAGCGTTACGCTTGTATTGATTATCACCTCGACGCCAATCGCCTGGTGGCTGGCGCATGGACGCTGGGCGGGAAAAGAAGTCGTAGGGGCGCTCGTGACGCTCCCCCTCGTTCTCCCGCCGACCGTGCTCGGCTTTTACCTGCTCCTCGCTTTGGGGCCGAACGGACCAGGCGGGTGGATTGCCGGATTTTGGGGCGCGCGGACGCTCGCCTTTTCCTTTGGCGGCTTGATGATCGGGGCGGGTATCGCCTCGCTCCCCTTTATGGTGCAGCCCCTGCGCAACGCCTTTGCGGCCATTGAGGCCGAAGTGCTCGAGGCCGCTGACACGCTTGGTGCCTCGGCGCGGCAAAGGTTTTTCCGAGTTGTCCTGCCGCTCGCAGCCCCCGGCTATCTCGTTGGCGGCATCATGGCCTTTGCCCATACGATGGGTGAATTTGGCGTTGTGCTGATGATCGGCGGGAATATTCCAGGCGAGACCAAAGTGCTCTCGATCGCCATCTATGATTTCGTCGAGCGCCTGCAATGGGAGCGCGCCCATGTGCTGGCCGGGGGCATGGTGGTCTTTGCCTTCCTCGTCATTTTCTCGATGCTTATGATCAATCGAAGGGCGACGGCGCCGGTTGGTGATCGTCAAATCGGCTGATACATCTTGCCATTCGAGCCTAGCTCTCATGGCCTTCTCGGCTCAAATCGCGCCACTGGCGCGATTTGCCCTGCGGGATGCCTTGAAGACTAACATGTTAGTTGCTAGAGCAGGCGCGACAGCCTCTCGGAGCCCTTTCATGCCCGCCATCGACAAGATCCTCACCGTTGACGAAATGATGCGGGTGGCGCGTCGACGGGTGCCGAAAATGTTCTTCGAATATGCCGATAGCGGCTCTTACACCGAGAGCACGTACCGCGATAACGAGAGCGATTTTCAAAAGATCAAGCTCAACCAGAAGGTCGCGGTGAACCTAGAGGGGCGCAACCTCAAGACCCCGATGCTGGGCAAGGAAATCACCATGCCCGTCGCCATTGCCCCGGCGGCAACGGGCGGCATGCAGACCGCGGACGGCGAGATCAAGGCGGCAAAAGCCGCGCAAAAGTTTGGCATTCCCTTCGCGCTGTCGACCATGAGCGTCTGCTCGATCGAGGACGTGGCCGAGAACACGACGGCGCCATTCTGGTTTCAGCTCTATGTGATGCGCGACCGCGATTTCATCAATCGCTTGATCGACCGCGCCAAGGCGGCAAAATGTTCGGCCCTCGTCCTCACCATGGATCTCCAGATCCTTGGCCAGCGCCACAAGGACATCAAAAATGGGCTATCGACGCCACCGAAATTCACGCCCTATTCAATCTGGCAGATGATGCAGCACCCGCTTTGGTGTGCGCGCATGCTGGGCACCAAGCGCCACACGTTCCGCAATATCGTGGGCCATGTGAGCGGCGATCACGACCTCGCCTCGCTCTCGGCCTGGACGGCGAGCCAGTTCGATCCGACGCTCAATTGGGGCGATGTACGCTGGATCAAGGAGCGCTTTGGCGGTCCGGTGATCGTCAAGGGCGTGCTTGATCCCGTTGATGCGCAGGCCGCGGTGGACAACGGCGCCGATGCGATCGTCGTGTCCAACCATGGCGGGCGGCAACTCGATGGCGCCCCATCGTCCATTCGCGTGCTGCCCGAGATCGTCGATCGGGTCGGCAACAAGACGGAAGTCTATCTCGATAGCGGCATTCGCTCAGGACAGGATGTGATCAAGGCGCTGGCCTATGGCGCAAAGGCCACCTTTATCGGCCGACCTATGCTCTATGGACTAGGCGCGGGCGGCGAAGCGGGCGTGACGCGCGTGCTCGAGATCATCCGCAAGGAGCTCGATACGACCATGGCGCTCTGCGGCGAGCGCGACATTCTCAATGTGGGGCTGCACAATATCTATTCCAACGACATTCCGCCGCGTAACGCACCGAAGCCGCGCGTCTGACGCTCAGGTCTCTTCACGCTGGTCTTCGATGCCGTGGGTGAGAATACGCCGGCGGCGGTCGGGCCCTGCATATTCGGGCGCTTCGATGAATTCGCGCGGATTGATGTCGAGGCTGGCGATGCGCTTTTGCAAGTCCGCCGCCGAGAATGGCTTCTTTAGAAACTCGCTGACCCCGGCATCGCGGGCGGCGGCGATGCGATCGACGTCAGGGGCCGCCGACATCATGATCACCGAGGTTGTGCGGTTAGGGCAGTCGAAATCCGTGCGCAATTGGCGCACGAGCTCGATGGCATCAGGCGGACCCATGGCGTCGTCGATGACGATAAGGCTATGGGAACGCGCGTTGAGAACGGCCAGAAGATCTTTCGGTGTCGTGACCTCGGTGACCATGCGGTGACCGATACCCCGCATCGTGGTCGCGATAAGGGCAGCCATATTCTCGACCGGATCGGCAATAACGACGCCGTGCTTCAGGATCTTGTTCACAAAAAGTCCTCTGGAACCTGAGAAAAATCCTAGCGGGGAAGGTTGACCTCCCGGTTAATGGATAGCGGGGCTCTGATGCGGAAAACGCGGAAAACTCTTTGCTGCGCGCGTTGACAGGCCCGGTCTATTTCCCTATGAAGGGCGCAGTTTTAGGGCGCCTTGGCGCCCCTTTTGTTTGACCAGGGAATACAACGATGAAGATCACCAACTCGCTGAAGGCGTTGATGACGCGCCACCGCGCGAACAAGCTCGTCCGCCGCCGCGGGCGCGTCTACATCATCAATAAAGTGGACAAGCGCTTCAAGGCCCGCCAGGGCTAGGCCTTTCCGCTTCTCTATCTTGATTGGGCCCGTAGCTAACGCTGCGGGCCTTTTTGTTTATGGGCTGGCGTTCGGTGTAAATTAACCCAAACTCTATGGCTCACAGGCACATGCTTGTGACGGTCGGATGGGAAAGCTAGGACAGCGTGCCGGCCCGAAGCCGGTTCAGATCAGCAAGATCCAGCAGCGCCAGGACGGCGCGCCGATCCTGTTCCAGAGCGTCATGTTTCCCAGCGTCACTATCAGCCTGACCATCCGGCGGCCTTTTGCAGCCGTCTATACCTTCCTCTCGACACCAGCCAATCTCAATGAATGGATCAACGGGGTCATCGAAAGGCCTCTCGAACGCCTCTCCGACTATCACTGGCAAGCCCAGTTCGATGGCGAAGAGGTCGAGCTTCATTTCACCCCGCCCAATGTCTATGGCGTGCTTGACCTGCGGGTGAGCGATGATCGCGGCACGCGGCGGCAATATTGGGTGCGCATCCTGCCCAATGATGATGGTGCCGAGCTCAGTTGCACGATCCTTCAGGTGCGCGGCGAAACCGATGCGCAGTTCGCTTCTGAGTGCGAATGGTTGCGGACCGACCTCAACGTGCTCCGCAATTACATCGAGACTCACTGACCGAGCAGTGACGCCACCCAAGGGGTGGCGTTTTGATTTGGGCGGCAGAGGCTATGCGGATAAGATAAGGGCGGCGACCGAAAGGGGCCCACATGCGGCGTTCTCATACAATTTCGATCCAGATCGAGCAGCCGTTTGCTCTCGTCTATGCCTATCTGGCCGAGCCGAGAAACTATGCGCAGTGGGCGGCGGTGGACCCTCACCTTTTCCATCAGCTTGAGACTGGGGATTGGCATGCCGAGGTGCGGTTTGGCGGCATCAGGCATATCCGGTTTACGCCGCGCAATGATTTCGGTGTGCTCGATCACGCCGTTTTCATCCCCGGACAACCGCTGCTCTGGACGCCCATGCGCGTCATGCCCAACGAGAACGGTACCGAACTGCTGTTCACCTTTTTCCAGCGCCCCGGCATGAGTGCGGAACAATTCAATTCGGCGATTGAATGGATCACCACCGATTTCCTGACGCTCAAGACCCTTCTCGAAACACCGCGTTAGACAAACAAAAAGGCCCGCTTGCGCGGGCCTTATCATAGGTGCGTCTTGCGTAGGGGCTCAGCTCGAGCCAGCGCCGTCCTGGCGGACAAAGGCGATGCGCAGCATATTGGTCGCGCCGGGGGTTCCAAGCGGCACGCCAGCGGTGATGGCGATGCGGTCGCCGGGGCGGGCAAAGCCTTCCTGGTAGGCGATGACGCAGGCGCGATCGACCATGTCTTCAAGGCTGACGGCGTCTTCAGTCTGCACGCAATGAATGCCCCAGACGACCGACAGGCGGCGAATAGTGCGCAGATTGGGCGAGAGCGCGATGATGGGCTTGGAGGGACGTTCGCGGGCAGCGCGAATGCCGGTCGAGCCCGACGCGGTATAGGTGACGATCGCGGCGAGATCGAGCGTTTCGGCAACCTGGCGCGTGGCGGCAGAGATAGCGTCGGCGGCGGTGGCTTCAGGCTCGGTCTGGGCGGCACGGATGATGTTGCGATAGTTCGCGTCGCCTTCGACGGCCACGGCCACCTTGTTCATCGTCGCCACGGCTTCGATCGGATACTGACCCGATGCGGATTCTGCCGAGAGCATGACGGCATCTGCGCCTTCAAACACGGCGATCGACACGTCCGACACTTCGGCGCGGGTGGGAACCGGCGAAGTGATCATGGATTCGAGCATCTGCGTCGCAACGATCACCGGCTTGCCATAGCGGCGGCACATGCGGATCATGCGCTTTTGGAGGCCCGGCACGGTTTCGAGCGGAAGTTCGACGCCGAGATCGCCGCGGGCCACCATGATGGCGTCGGAGAGCTTGACGATTTCTTCGAGGCGATCGATGGCCTGTGGCTTTTCGATCTTGGCCATGACGCCGGCGCGACCCTGAACGATCTTGCGCACGTCGATGATGTCTTCAGGACGCTGTACGAAGGAGAGCGCGATCCAGTCCGCTTCGGCCTTGAGGCCTTCGAGCAGATCGGCGTGGTCCTTTTCCGTCAGTGCGCCCGTGGGCAACAGCGTATCGGGCAGGGAGACGCCCTTCTTGTCGGAGAGCTTGCCGCCATAGACGACTTCGGTCTCGATCACGCCGCCTCCGACTTTAGTCGCCTTGAGCTGCAGCTTGCCATCGTCCAAAAGGAGACGGTCGCCGACGGAAACGCTCTCGATGATTTCCGGATGCGGCAGGTAGACGCGCTCGGAATTGCCGTTGTCGTTCTTTTCGCTGTCGAGGGTAAACTTCTGGCCCTGGACGAGATTGATCGAGCCTTCGGCGAACTTCCAGACGCGCAGCTTTGGGCCCTGGAGATCGACGAGAACGCCGAGGGGATGATTAAGCCGCGCTTCGACGCTGCGGATCCGGGCTACGGTCTGATGCAGCAATTCGTGGCTGGCATGGCTCATATTGATGCGGAAGACGTCCGCACCGGCCTTGGCCAGCTCCTCGATCATCTTTTCCTCGTTGCTTGCAGGCCCGAGGGTGGCGAGGATCTTTGCGCGTCTGATCCGTCTCATGGTGATTCCGTGTTCTGTGTCTCTGGCGGTAGGGGCGGCGGAGGTGGCGGTTCGGTCTGATCGGGGTTTTCGGGGTCGACCAGGAAAGCCGGCTCTTCTAGATCTTCACCTTCACCAGGACCGACGACATTTGGCGCGCCAGCGTTCTCGGTGAGCTGCATCGTCCAGTCGGTCCGGTTCTGCGTATCGATTTCAAAGAACCCGGTGCGCTCATAGCCCCGTGCGAGGCAATCCTCAACCCCGAATATTGTGAAGGTTTCGTCGCGCGTGCACATGAAGACCTGGCCATCCCAGGCGCCGCCCCCGATGTCATCGACTGCATAGAGGTAATAAAAGCGCCGCTGCAGGTCGCCCTGATAGAGCGTGCGGCAATCGCCGGGCGGAGTTTGCCACCAGCCTTCGCTCATCCAGCCACGCTCGGCGCGATATCCAAGCGAGACCGAAACGACATTGGCTGTCTGGTTGCAGATGCGCAGATCGGCATAGGCCGGAGCAGGTGCGGCAATGAAGAAACCCGCCGAAACCAGCGGCAAGAGCAGAAGGCCGAGGTGGAAACGGTGCACGGGCAGGCCACTTAACATGGGAAAACCGCTTTTCTTTGAGCCGATGGGGCAGGGGAGGTCAATGGCTAATCCAGCGCGCGCTTTCAGAATCGCGTTATGCGCATTCCGCTCTGATCGTCGGCGTGGCTCTTCCCGCGAGCTTTAGGCACGGGATTTGACGGAATTGCGGGCAAGCCATGCCTGACCCTGTGACGAATCGTCGGTCAAGGGCTTGAACCTTTGCAGCCCTTGGGGTTCAAGGTGGCCAGAACGAAATGAGGTTTAGCCATGGCCGTTGAAGACAGCGTCGCCCAGGACCAGCTCCGCGCCTTTATCGAGCGCATCGAGCGGATGGAAGAAGAAAAGGCCGCGATCGCTGCCGACATCAAGGAAATCTATGCCGAAGCCAAGGGCAATGGTTTCGATACCAAAATCCTGCGCAAGATCGTGACGATCCGCAAGCAGGATGCCAATGAGCGCATGGAGCAGGAAGCCCTGCTCGAGCTTTATATGTCGGCTCTCGGCATGGTCGAAGCGCCACCCGAGCGCTAAGTGATTTTCGCTTAGCCCGGATCGGCCGGGCTAAGCTGCAAAATGCTCAGTTTGACGCTACGCCAATAGGTGTTCGAGATGCGATTGCCCGGACTGATGGCGTCAGGGTAATCGAATTTGACGTCGAGATACCCGCTATCGCCGACGGTATCGGCCGGGATGGCGATAGTGAAGCGCTCGGTCTTTGCGGGCTTCACCATCAATTCTCCCAAGTCCACACCATTGGCCGAAACCAGCACGCGCTGTTGCGCCGGGCCGGGCAGGGTCACGCCGGTCAATTCCACCATCAGCGTCAGGTTTTGCGCGGGGCCAACGGCAAAGCGAAGGCGCGAGGTCTGGCCGATGGAATGCATGCCGTCGCCTGCCGGGCCATCCCAGCCGCAGGGCCGCAATTCGCGCGTGTCATCGCCGCCGGATCGGAAATCGAGTTCGGTGCCGAGCGTGTAGTTCGCTGCGACCGGCTGAGGCAGGCAGGTGGTCGTCTTGTCGATGTAGTAGGCGCGATAATCGTCGGAAACGTTGGGGTGGAGCGCCTGCCAGAGGATGGCAAGCTCAAAGAGCGCGATCAGTGCAGCCAGCGCGTAAGCGCCGAGGGTGGCGGGAGAGCGTTCAGACAAGCGCAACATTGCCTCCCAACCAGGCCAGCGTAACGAACCAGGCGCTGACGATGATGGCGACAAAGCTCAGCGCGAACACCACGCGCTGGCGCGCCAGCAGCGTCGCGACCGTGATGGTGAGCGGCGCCATGGCGGTCATGAAGCGCAACATGGACGCAAGCCCTGCCGCGAGGGGAATGATGATGCAGAAAAGGCAAAACACCACTGCGGGCCATTGGCGGCGCCAGGCAAGGATGCCGGTGACGATCAGCCCCGCAATGGCTGCGAGCGCGAGGATCTGTGAATTGCTGAACAGTGCGCCATTGTCCGGCCACTTGTTGAGCCCTTCCCAGAGATAGACCACGGGATTGGCGACCATCCGGCCCCAGGCGCGCTGGGTGTGACTAAAGGCAAGCCCATCGCCGACCCAATAATTGAGGAAGGCTACATAGGTGAAAAAGCCGAGGGGCGCGATGAAGATGGCAAGGACCAGACGCGGCTGGGCTAGAAGCCCGGGGACCACGCCCTTCCATGTGCCTTTTGACTTTCGATAATCCATCAGAGCCTGAACGCCGATCGAGAGCGACGCAAAGACGCCGACGATGCGGGTCGCCGATAAAAGCGCAGCGGCGCCGGCAGCGCCGAGATAATCGGAGCGGCCGAGGAAGCGAAAAACCAGCGTCGTCAGCAGCACATACATGACCTCGGTGAAAAAGGTCGTGAAATAGAAGGAGACGGGCCCTGACAGCATGAAGGCCGCATAAAGCGTGTAGGCGCGGATATTGCGTCCGAGGAGCGGCCAGGCTGCGACGACCGCCGCATAGGCGGTGAGGATCGACAATAGGCTCGCAAGAACAATGGTCGGCAGGGGAATGATTTTGGCGACGAGCCCAACGAGCATGGGGTAGAACGGGAAAAACGCCCAGTTGCCGGCATTGATACGTGAGGGAATGGGAAACGTGTCATAGCCAGTCTCGGCCATGCGGACATACCAACCGCAATCCCAGCGGCAGAGAGCGCCGAAATAATTGGTCCAATCTGCATCCGGCTGCGCGTAACGAAAGGCTAAAAACCGGATGAGGGTGCCGCTGAGAACAAAAAGCAGCGGCAAAAGCAGCAGGAGAGCCGTGGGCCTATCCTGCTTGAGATCGAGACTAGGCGGAAACATGGCTTCTCCTGCCATGGAAGCATGCCTGAAATTGCATAAAGAGCCGGTTATCACATCTGCGGCCCATGCAACCCTGCCATGAAATATCTCTTTGCAACTTTTCGTGCGAGGCGTGCTTTTAAGCTGGATGCCCGAAGCCAGAGTGCTCCAGTAAATGTCGAACGGTTCGCTTGAAGACGTCCGCGTCGAAACCGCGCAAACTTTCCGCCCCCCACAGCTCGCCGTCATCGTTCCCTCCTACAATGAGCGGGACAATGTCGAGTTGCTGTACGAGAAGGTCGCCGTTGCACTCGGCGACACGCCTTGGGAGATGATCGTCGTCGATGACGATAGCCCGGATGGCACGGCTGACGTCGTTAATGAACTGAGCCGGGTTTACGCCAATATCCGCTGTCTGCGCCGTTTTGGCCGCCGTGGTCTGGCCTCGGCCTGCGTCGAAGGCATGGCGGTTACGGCTGCGCCCTATGTTGCGGTGATCGATGCCGATCTCCAGCACGACGAATCCATTTTGCCGCTGATGCTGGCCGAAGCTCTTTCCGGTGCCGACCTCGTCGTCGGTTCGCGCTTTGCCGAAGGCGGGTCTGCCGGCGATGGCCTCAGCGCCACGCGCCTTTCGGGCAGCAATTTTGCCAATAAGCTTGCCGGCATGATCGCCGGCCAGGCTGTAAGCGATCCGATGAGCGGCTTCTTCCTTATCCGTCGCGAAGCAGCCCTTGCGGCAGCACCTAAACTGGCCAGCGACGGCTTCAAGATCCTGATTGATCTCATTGTAACCTCTGCCCGCATGGGCAAGCCGCTTGAGATCGCCGAAGTCCCCTACACGTTCCGCCCGCGCCATGCTGGCGAAAGCAAGATGAACCCGCTGGTGGTCATCCAGTATCTCGGCCTCTGGTTTTCAAAGATGACGGGTGGCGCCTTGCCACCAAGCTTCCTGCTGTTTGGCTTGGTTGGCGGCACGGGTGTCGTCGTTCACCTGCTTACGCTGGGCTTCTTCACCTCGGTGCTGGCCCAGGGGTTTGTGGTGTCCCAGATCGCGGCGACCCTGATCGCCATGGCCTGGAACTTCGTTCTCAACAACAACCTGACCTATGCCGATCGCAAGCTCAAAGGCCCGAAGCTTATTACGGGCTTCCTCAGCTTCTGCGCGATTTGTGCGCTGGGCGGCATCGCCAATATCTCGGTCGCCAATGCGATCTACCAGTGGGATCATCAGACCTTTATCGCTGGCCTCTCGGGTGCGATCATGAGCTCGGTGTTCAACTACGCCGTGACGCGCGCCTTCACTTGGAAGTAAAGCGCAAGACTCCCCCAATCCAAAAATCCCCGCGCGAGCGGGGATTTTTTGTTGGCTGAATGTGTCTCGGATCAGGCTTGGGCGAGAGCGGCCTTCATGGCGGCTTCATCATAGCCAAGCGCGGTGAGGGCAGTGGCGACTATGCCAATGCGATCGAGGCCCGCGGCCGCATACATGTCGTTCTGGCTCGAATGTTCATCGAACCGATCCGGGATCATCAGCGGTCGGAAGCGCAGCTTGCCGTCGAGGAGGCCATTGCTCGCGAGGAAAGTCGCGACATGGCTGCCGAAGCCACCGAGGCCGCCTTCTTCGGTCGTGACCAGCACATCATGGGTCTGGGCCAGCTTGGCAATCAGCTCTTCGTCAAGCGGCTTCATGAAGCGCGCATCGGCAATTGTTGGGTTGAGACCCAAAGCAGCAAGCTTGTCGGCTGCCGCAAGAACTTCGCCCAGACGCGTACCGTATGAAAGGAGCGCGATGGCGCTGCCCTGACGCAGGATACGGCCCTTGCCGATGGGCAGGATTTGGCCGCGCGCCGGCATATCGACGCCCATGCCATCGCCGCGTGGATAGCGGAAGGTGATCGGTCCGGTGTCATAATCGGCGGCCGTCGCCACCATATGGCGGAGTTCGGCCTCGTCGGCTGCGGCCATCTGCACGATCCCGGGCACAGCGCCAAGATAGGCATTGTCGTAATTGCCGGCATGGGTCGGACCATCGGCACCGACAAAGCCGGCGCGATCGATGGCGAAGCGCACCGGGAGGCCCTGGATCGCGACGTCGTGGATCACCTGGTCATAGGCGCGCTGCAGGAAGGTCGAATAGATGGCGCAGAAAGGACGCATGCCTTCGCTGGCAAGACCTGCTGCAAACGTGACCGCGTGTTGCTCGGCAATGCCGACATCATAGATACGATCGGGAAAAAGCTCGGCGAATTTATCGAGGCCGGTGCCCGTCGGCATGGCCGCTGTGACGGCGACGATGCGCGGATCGTTCTGTGCTTCCTGGATCAGGGTTTCGGCAAAGACATTGGTGTAAGACGGCGCATTGGACGGCGCCCTGGTCTGGGCGCCAGTAATAACGTTGAATTTGCTGACGCCATGATACTTGTCGGCCGAGCTTTCGGCCGGGCCATAGCCCTTGCCCTTCTTGGTGACGACGTGGATCAGGACCGGTCCCGCTTCCATATCGCGCACGTTTTCGAGGACCGGCAGCAGATGATCGAGGTTGTGACCATCGATCGGGCCGACGTAATAAAATCCAAGCTCCTCAAAGAGCGTGCCGCCGGTGAAGAACGAGCGGGCGAATTCTTCGGTCTTCCGTGCGGGTTCGTGTAGCGGCTTGGGGAGCTTGCTGACGATCGACTTGGCCGCGTCGCGCGTGCCGCGATAGGCGGGGCTGGAGACGAGCTGGGCGAGATAGGCCCGGAGCGCGCCCGTGGGTGGGGCGATCGACATGTCATTATCGTTGAGAATGACGACGAGCCGCGCGTCCATGTCGCCAGCATTGTTCATGGCTTCATAAGCCATGCCCGCGGACATCGCGCCATCGCCGATAACGGCAACGACATTGCGCTTGATGCCAAGATGTTCGCTCGCGACCGCCATGCCGAGACCGGCGGAAATCGAGGTTGAGGAATGGCCGGCGCCGAAGGGATCGTATTCGCTTTCGGCGCGGCGGGTGAAGCCGGACAGCCCATCCTTCTGGCGCAGCGTGCGCATGCGGTCGCGGCGGCCGGTCAGGATCTTGTGCGGATAGGCCTGGTGGCCAACGTCCCAGATGATGCGATCGTGCGGCGTATCGAAGACGGCGTGGAGCGCCACAGTCAATTCGACGACGCCGAGACCAGCCCCCAAATGTCCACCGGTTACCGAGACCGCGTCGATCATCTCGACGCGCAATTCGTCAGCAAGCTGGCGCAATTCCTCGCGGGGAAGCGCGCGCAGATCGGCCGGCGTATTGACCGTGTCAAGCAAAGGGGTTTGCGGCTTCTCGGCCAAGCGGGGCTCCATGGGATGCGGCGGCAACAGGAAGTCTTTAGGCTTGCGGTCGTGCCAATGCAAGAACCGGCAATTAGACTTGCCGATTACAGAGAACGCTTGGAAACCTATAAAGTGGCGTCTTTGCGACCCCAGCCGCCAGATTAGTTGGCGACGGGGGCGAAACGGGCATGGCCCAAGGCAGTGGTGTCGTCGCCGGCACCCATCTTGATGGTGTAGCGGCCCATTTCCGGTGTGGGATCGAAATCCGCTTCGTCGCGATCAAAGATCACGGCGAAATGGTTCGACGAGAGGCTCGCGGGGGCTGCAAAAACATCGGCCACATGCTCGAAATCGGGAGCGACAAGGTCCGGGGCGCGCATCTCGGCAGCCACAGGCTTGCCGACATGGGTCGCGAGTGCAGCGACGAGGTCGGACTGGCGCGCGGTCTCCGCGGCGCTGAACGTGCCGGAGAATAGGCTTGCCATCTGGGTTTCGGACGTAGGAAGCGTCGTCAACTCAGTCGGCATCGGTGTTTCGACAGACGAGAGGATCGGCAGCCGAGCGGCTGGATGCGGCGGAATTCCGCCGGTTGTCGAGGGGCTGAGCGAAGCGATGACAGGCGCTGCAAGACCATTGGGAATGGTCCGCGCCGTGCTCGGCGCATAGGCGGTCAGAACCGTCGCGTCGTTGTTTTGCGGCGGCGGCATGGGCATCGGCACATCCGTCAGCGCAGCAAGAGCGGTGACCGCATCGCCGGCCGGGAGTGCTGCGGCAGTTGCAACGCGGAGGGTTTCCGACTTCATAGCGGGCACCGGCGCAACAGCTTCGGCGACCAGTTCTGCGGCGTCGAGCGGAGCACTGCCGACGGTCGAGAAGGGGATGGCCGGTGGAGCCGCAGGAACGGGCGCGACGGCCTCTTGCGCTACCGCAGCAACGGTCATGCTAGCCGGGCGCTGGGCGGGAATTGGGGCGAGGTTCGGCGTGGCGGCTTGCGGTGCGACCGAGGCGACCTGCATGGGTGCTGGCTCTGGTGCTGCGACCGGCGCGGGAGCGGGGGTATTGGCCTGCTTGTTGCCACCAAAGAGTACGTCCATCAAGGACTTGCCGCTGCTGCCGCCAGAATCGGCGACCATGGTGCCGGAAGACGAGCCGTTGCAAGGATAGGCGTGGCACTGTTTCCAGCCGGCCATGGCGACCTGATAACCCTCTTGCGACAAGGGTTTACCATCGCTCGGCAGGTGCATGGTGCGGCCGTCCGGGAACAGTTCCTTGAGCTGGGCGCGGGTCATGCGTGGCCAGGCGCGGACGGAAGCGACGTCGAGGTGCACGAAGGGGCTGCCGGACGTGGGATAGAATCCGACGCCGCCGACCTGTTTGCGCATCGCCGTGGCGCGCAATTTGGCGAGCGGCACACCGGGGATAAAGAAGTCCATGGCCTTGCCGCGCATGTGCTGGGAATTGTCCGCAACACCCGAGGAATTCTGGGCCAGCATGGCATTGGTGGCCGGCGAACGGTATGCCGAGACCACGTTGATAGGTTGGGTCGCGCCGACTTCCTGGTAGACTTCCCAGACGAGGTCGAAAAGGCGGGGATCCATCTTGGTCGGCTCGTTCCGGCGCCAGTCTCGCAGGAAATAATTGAGCTCGTCGAGACCGGACTGCACGAATTGACCGTTGCGCTTGAAGACGATGCGCGCGGTTTCCTTGGTGTGCGTATAATAGATGTAAAGCGCGCGCTCGCTTGCAGCCACAGCAGGTTGAAGGGCAAAAATGCCGCCCAAACAAAGGGTTACAGCCAATGCTGCGCATGTACGCAGCACGCGGCTACGCTTGAAAAAGGAAAGACCCGTCACGCCAAACTCTGCCCGGTTCAATGCCAGTATCGTTTGATGGTAGCGCTAAAATCGAACGATTTGATTAACGCTAACCAGGTGTGAACTTGGCTCCCAGGAGCCCCCTCACACCCAAAGTAATAAGGGCAAAAACGGGCGCAACCAAGGCGAAAATGCTAACAGTCCGTTAGCACCGAGTGCGCCCGAAGCCCGAATTGGGCATGGATCGGTTATGGAGAGAGGTCGTTCGGAATGCTCTCGGCCTCAGCGACAATGGGCGTCTCGGCCGCCGGGGCAAGGCCCATGGCGGCGATCAGCGCTTCGTTGTGTCCATAAACATCGCCATAGGACCGGATGGTCCCGTCAGCCGAAACGCGCAGTGTAAAATAGGCGAGGTGGACGGGGATTTTCTTTTCCGGATTCACCCAGCGCTCATTGGGGCCGAACATGGCTTCGAGCGAGCTGCGCGAAATGTTCGGCTCATTGGCCATCAGCGCATCGGCAAATTCGAACGGGTTCTCGACGCGGATGCAGCCATGGCTGAAGGCGCGGAACGAGCGGGCGAAGAGCGACTTGGACGGCGTATCGTGGAGATAGACGTCGTGCTTGTTGGGGAAGAGGAATTTGATCTGCCCCAGTGAATTGCCCGCGCCGGGACGCTGGCGGATCTTGAAGGGGAAATTGGTGGTCGAGACCTGCGACCAGTTCACCTGCCAGGGGCTCACCGGCGAGCCGTTATAGAGGAGGTCCATATTGTGGCTGTCGGTATAGCCGGGATTGCGCAAGACGGCCGGCGCAATTTCGCCGCGCACGATGGACGAGGGCACATTCCAATAGGGGTTCACCACCAGGTGCCGGATATTATCCGAGAAGATTGGGGTCTGGTTCTTGGTGGCGCCGACGACGACGCGGGTCGTATATTCTTCCTTGCCGCCGCGCATGATCGACAGGCGGAATTCGGGGATGTTGACGAAGACGTTGAAGTCGCCGAGATCGGCCGGCATCCAGCGCCAGCGCTCCATATTGGCGATTATATCTTCGCGGCGCGTGGCATTGCCACCATTGAAGGCGGCGATGGTTGCGGGGCCGATGATGCCATCGACTTCAAGCCCAGCGCTTTGCTGGAAATTTTCGACGGCGGCGACGAGACTGTCGTCGTAAACATCGGTGCCCGTGGACGGGATTTCAAAGCGCACACGAATGGCTTCGACGCGGCCATCAGTGCCGCCAGGACGCAGCACCGGGCCATCGGCGATCGGGGCCGGGCGGTCGGCTGGCTTGTCATCGAACGTGGCAAGCGCGGCCTTCAGCGCGAGGAATTCAGGATGCTTGGGTTCAAGCTCGGCGAGGATCGGGGCGGGATCGTCGCTCTTGGCCAGCCGTTCGAGCAGCGCTGCCTGATCGATGGGCTTTGCCTCGATATCGAGATTTTCGCTGACCGATTGCGGCTTGATGCGGCCATTGTAGAGATGATTGGCATAGCGCATGACCGCGCCGGAAAAGGCGGTTTCAAGACCAGCCAAGGCGGTGGGGTCGGTGCTCGATGCGCGGGTCAGGTCGATATCGGCGGTGAGATAATCGCTGGGCCTGAGGCCTTCGCTGCCGGCATCCTTGAAAAGCGAAATGATCTTTTCGGCGGCCGGCGAGAAGGTGATCTTGCCGCTGCCGGCATCGTTGAGCCAGATCGGATCGAAATGGCGCTGGCCATAGAGATAGTAGAGCTTTTGCGCGTCTTCGTAGCCGAGCGTGCCGGGCTTAGCAGCGCCATAGGCAGCGGAAAGGCCGGCCTTGATGGTGCGGGCGAGGTCGTTTTGCGGAGGCGCGATGACAACCGGCTGGACGGCAAGACTTGCCACCTGCTGGGCCATGGCTGGCTGGCCGAGGGACGCCGCTGCAACGAGGGCAACGAGACTGACCAAAAGCTTCCGCATAGTTACTCCTATTCCACTGGAAAGGCCGTAAATCCCGGGAGATTCGCGGCCTAGTCCTAAAATTCATTACTCATGAAATCTTAACAGGAGCAATCACTCGCAAAAGAGTGAAGCCCGCCTGTGGCGGAAGGGTCACTGTTGGAAAACGGAAAAGAGGATGCGCCGATGAGGCTCAGGAACGCGAGACGGCTTTGTAACCTCGGTTATCGAGGGGATAATTTTGATCTCCCAAAGCTAAAATGCTGAGGCTATTGTTTTCCTGGTGATGCATCATTCGATGCTGCTTGGGAGACGCCGATGAATCCTGACCTCAAAGCCCGGCTTTCGGGGCTCGCCTGCATTTTGGCTGGTGGCGCCATTTCCTGGCCGACGATTTTTGATCGGCTGAGGCTCGCGCAGGAGGGCGTTCCGGAGATCAGCACCTGGTCCCTCGCGTCATTTCTGGTTGGCCCACTGATCGTTTTCGGCCTGACGCTGCTGATCCTTGGCGAGCGAACCGAAGTGCTGATGCGGGATGCCGAGAAAAAGCGCATGAAGCCGCTTGGAAACCTCATTGCCCTCGCCTGCGCCGTTGCCGGTTTTGGCGGCATGTTGGGCACGACATTCCTGCTGCAATCCTACGGGTATCAGTAGGCGCGGAGCGTCAGTTCAAAAAACTCAGCCTATCTGCGGTTCAGTGCGGCGTCGGCCTAAGGCGCCGCGCATGAGATCTGCGATTGCCCATGGCGCCCAGGCGAGGCCGAGCGAGAGCAGCGGCGTATAGATCAGGCCCCAATAGGTATTGAAGGGTTTTCCGACGACAGCGAAGACGATTATGACCGCCAGCACGGTCAAACTGGCCCGCACGCCCGTCTCCCCTGGCCACGCCAAAAGACCGAGCAGGGCCACCGGCAAAAGGACCGCATGGGCCGGCGTGGGCAGGAGGGCGAAAAAGCCGTTGAAGGCCGAGGTCGCCAAGACAAAGCTCAAGCCGCCAAACTGGATCCAATCCTCGGCATAGCCTCTATCGGCGGCGGTCACGTGCAACTGCACCTGGCCATAATGCCACAGGAAATAGGCGCCATAGACAAGGAGCACGGCCGCCCAGGCTGACAGTTCGCGCCAGCGTTGGGCTCGCCATGCGAGCCAAATGCACACAAGAATATAGACGCCGGCGAATTCGCGCGCAAAAAGCGCTACCGCGCCAGCGGCCAAGCCCGCGCGGCGAAAGCCAGAACCATAAAAAGCGACCGATAGCAGCACAAAAATGCCCGCGACAAGTTCGCTCAGCAGCACCGTGCCGGGCATAAAGGCGCCGGCCAAACTGAGCAACATGACCAGAGCGCCGAGCGCTGCCAACCTCGACCCGCCTTGCTGATTAAGCACCCAGACCATGATGTTGCCCGCAAGGACAGCGATAGCGATAAGTATCCACTGACCGATATCGAGGGATGGTAGGACGCTCAGGATAAAGGCCAGGCCCGGCAAGCGCCAATTGAAGACCGACTGGGTGCCGTAGCCGCTCGTGACCAATTGGTGGTGCGCGGCGGCATAGTAGGACGCGCCGCCCTGCATCTCGGCGACGATGCGGCGAAAAAGGGCGAGATCGCCATCGCCGGAGGAAGAGATATTCTCTGGGGAAACTGGCACTGTCGCGGCAACCGCGAGTAGGAGCCGCATGAAGCATCCTGCCAAGGCCAGGATGCCGATTGCCTGCCACCGACCGAGGCTGCTCCAACGGGTCATTGATTACTTCCGAAATGCTCGCTGCTCACCTTTGCGAAAAGTCCGTAATTTTCGGTTAGTCGATCGAGGGCTCCGACAAGGCCGCGCTGTGGCGCGCGCCCGAATTGGCCGGCGCTGGGCATAAAATAGGCAGCATGCTGCTTGACAGAGCAGCGAGAAGAGTTTTCAAAGCTAATACTTGGAAAATTCACCAGAGTCGGGATTGCGCGCTTGGTTGCGCGATGAACCGGCCGGTTTGACGCGAGGTGCCGCCATGTCTGATACGGTCGAAGGTCGCTGGGGCGAGATATTCACGCCGCGCTATGCGACGGTGACGCTGATCCTTTGTCTTGGCGTTGCGCTCCTCGCATTTAATGCATTCCTCGCCTCCATTTCGCTGCCGACGGCGGTGCAGGAATTGGGTGGCGTCGCGCTGATTTCCTGGGCGCTGACGCTGTTCCTGGTCTTTGCCATTGTTGGCGGGTCGGGCGCGGCGCTGCTCAAGCGGCGGCTCGGCGCACGCAATGCGCTTCTTTTGTCGGCCGGTGTGTTCCTGATCGGAACGCTGATTGCTGGAGCGGCAACGTCGATGCCGCAGGTCCTCGTCGGCCGGGCGATCCAGGGGTTGGGCGAGGGCGTGGTATCTGCCATCTGCTTTGCGCTGATCCCTGAACTTTTCCCCTCGCGTCTCGTGCCCAAAGTTTTTGGCCTCCAGGCGACGGTCTGGGCTGTCGCGGCCTTTGGTGGCCCGGCGGCAGCCGGCCTTCTCACTGAACTCGTCTCCTGGCGCGCGGCCTTTCTCGTCAATGTGCCGCTGGTGCTGATCTTTGCGAGCATGGTGATGATCAAAGTGCCGGCGCGCGTCAGCGAGGGCGCCGAGGCGATCGGCTTTCCCGGGATAAGGCTCGGATTGATCGGCAGCGGCATCTTGCTCGTCGCACTGGCGGCGGTCGTCGCGCCCTTGCCCGCCACCGGTCTGCTGATTGGCGCAGCCGTGCTGCTCGTTGGCTCCGTCTGGCTCGACGGGCGTTCGGCGACGCGGCTGATGCCGCCCGATGCCTTCCGGTTCTCTTCTGTGGTGGGGAGCGGGCTTTGGGCCGTGTTGCTGATCAATATCGCGGGGGCCGGCTCGGCCGTCTATCTCGTGCTTGTCGTGCAGGAGATGTGGAGTTTTGGGCCTACGGCGGCTGGGGCGCTTGCCGCCGTCTTGGCCGTCGCCTGGAGCGCGAGCTCGATCACGGTCGCCAATGTCAAAAGCAAGGAAACGCGCAAGACCCTTATTCGCATCGGCCCGGCCATGATCGGCCTGGGGCTGCTGCTGGTTCTGGCTGGGCTCGAGCTAGACCAGGTGGCGCTGGTGGTTTTGGGCCAGATGGTGACGGGGTCAGGCTTTGGGCTGCACAATGGCTATTTGAGCCTGACGATGATGGAAGCGGCGAGCGATGCCGAGCGCGATCGGACCTCGGCACTACTGCCGACGACGCAATCGGCGGGCAATGCGATCGGTGCGGCTTTGGCCGGTGTTGCGGCCAATGCGGCGGGGCTTGCGACCGCGGTCTCGGCCAGCGACGTCAAGGTCGCGATCATCCCGGTCTATGTGCTCGGCGCGGTTGTCGCGGCAATGGCGCTGGTCGCGGCGTGGCGCATGGTCGGCCTCGTGCGGCCGCAGGATCGTGACTCGAGCTTTGCCGCGGGCTAGGCGATCGAGTGGAAAAATTTCCATGCGCTCGGGAAGGGATTGGGGGCATTGCGCGTATATGATCCATCATGATCGCCAAGCTGCCCAAGGTAACCGACCATATTCCCGATCTCCGGCGCTATGCGCTGGCGCTGACGCGTCGGGGCGAGGACGCCGAAGACCTGGTGCAGGAGACGCTGACCCGCGCCTATGATCGCCGGGCTGATTTCAAGCCCGGCGCGGCGATGCGGCCGTGGTTGATGTCGATCCTCCACAATCTGCATGTCGATGGCGTTCGCTCGCGCCTGGTGCGCATCCGGCATGCGGCGAGCGCTCCGGCCAATCGGGATTTTGCGCCGGCGAGCCAGGAAGACGCGGTGCGACTATCCGAAGTGCGGCGCGCTTTTCTCGAACTGCCCGAGGAACAGCGCGAAGCGCTCCATCTCGTCGGGATCGAGGGCCTGACCTATCCCGAAGCTTCGCAAATACTCGGCGTGCCGGAGGGCACCGTGCTGTCTCGCGTGTCGCGGGCGCGGCAAACCCTGCGTGAACGCGAGCACCAGCGCTCGCGACGATTGCGTGTGGTGGGAGGTTCGGATGGCGCGTGAACCGATCAGCGAAACGGAACTGGCCTACTATATCGACAATCAGCTCGCGCCGGCGCGGCAGATCGAGGTGGAAGCCTATCTCGCGCAGGAACCGGCTTTGGCTGCTCGCATCATGGAAGAGCTCAAGATCATCCATGCGCTGCGGATGGCAGCGACCGACGCTGACGGCACGCCCGATCCTGCAACAACGAGCCTTGCGCTAAGACTGCAGCGGGCGATGGCGCGGCGCATGGTCTTGAATAAATTAAGGCCGGCATTGGCCGCTTGTTTTCTCCTGGCCGCGGGCGCGGTGGGCGGAGCGGCGATGACTGCTGCGGTCTTCAAACCCGATAGGCCGGGCTATCTTGAAGCCGCGCTCGAGGCGCACGCGGTGAGCCAGGTGCGCGCCGTGATGGTGTCGCAGCTCGAGGCGCCGGAATATGACCGGGACGAGCTGCTTTCAGCCACGGCCATCATCATGCCGACATTGCCCGATGATTGGGTGGTGACCGATGTGCAGGTCTATCCCTCTCGCTTCGGCCCCAGCGTTGAAATGGCGATCGATGCCGGTGGGCTCGGGCGGGCGTCGATCTTTGCGGCGCGGCCGGGCGATTTCGTCACGATCGAGCCAACGACAGCCCCGAACGGCGATGCGACCCTGGCGCATTGGCAGATCGACGAGGTGGCCTATGTCCTCGTCAGCAAGGCCGAGCCGGACGCCATTCTTGCGGCAGCAAACGGGCTTGCCGCGACCCTTGATTGAACGGAGACGATACATGACGTGTTGTTTCGGTCGGCGCGGCGGCAGCGCCGCCATGGAGTTTTAGGCGAACATGCCCGACCCCAGTCGAAGTCTCGCCGAGGGTGATGTGCCGTCTCGAGACGATCATCGCCTCTCGGCCACCCTGCTGCGCATCGCCTCCGAACCGGACCGCGAGCGCATCTTCATTCGCGATCTCCTCCGGGAACTGGACCATCGCGCTCTTGCGGCGCTGCTGTTCATTTTCGCGGTGCCCAACACCATTCCCGTGCCGCCCGGCGTTTCCGGCGTCCTCGGCGCGCCGCTGATCTTCCTTGGCGCCCAACTGATGCTCGGGCGGTCGCCATGGTTGCCGCGCATCATCGCCGATCGCTCTTTTGCCCGCACCGACTTCGAAAAGGTGGTGATCAAGGTCGGGCCCTGGCTTGGCAAGGCGGAAAAGCTGATGCGCCCGCGGCTCGAAATATTGGCGCGGCCGCCGGCCGAATATCTCGTCGGCGCAATGGTATTGCTGCTCGCCATCATCCTCTTCCTGCCCATTCCGCTCGGCAACATGCTGCCGGCGATCGCGATCTCCATTCTCGCGCTGGGGCTGATCGAGCGGGACGGGATCTGGATACTCGTCGGGACGCTGACCGCCATCGTCTCGGTCATCATCGTTTCCGGCGTCGTCGCAGCCTTTGCCTATGCCGCCTGGCTTGCCACAGCCGCAATCTTCTCCTTGTAAGAAACAGTCATGCTCGAGCCCATTCTGACGCTTCTGCTAGGGATCCTCGTGATCCTCGCCATCATCGCGGCCAATGGCTATTTCGTCGCCCAGGAATTCGCCTATATGGCGGTTGATCGCACCCGCCTGGCGGCGCAAGCGGCAAAGGGCGATGTCTCCGCCAAGCGCGCCCTGTCGGTCACGAGCCGCACAAGCTTCATGCTTTCCGGAGCGCAGCTCGGGATTACCTTGACGGGTCTTCTCGTCGGCTATGTCGCCGAGCCGCTCGTCGGGGCGTCGCTCGGCACGCTGCTGGGCGGCGTCGGTGTGCCGACCGAGGTCGGTATCGCCACCGGCACCGTGCTGGCTCTGGTGTTCGCGACAGTCGTCCAGATGATCTTTGGCGAACTTTATCCAAAGAACCTCGCTATCGCGAGCCCAGAGCCGCTGGCCCGGGCCCTCGCGGGATCGACCCTTATTTATCTCGGCGTCATGGGCTGGCTGATCAGCTTTTTCGACAAGGCGGCAAATCTCTTTTTGCGCCTCTTGCGCATTGAGCCGGTGCACGATCTCGACGTCTCGGCCTCCATCGAAGATCTGCCGCGCATCATCGCGGATTCGCGTGACAGCGGCGATCTGCCGGTCGAACTCTCGCACATGATGGAGCGCATCATCGACTTCCAGGAGCAAGATGTTGCCCATGCCATGGTGCCGCGCTCGCAGGTCGACTGGATCGGACCGGACGCGACGATCGGTGAGGTTCGTCAACTGATGGCGCATGGCCATACGCGCTATCCCGTCATCGACGATGAGGAAGCGCCATTGGGCGTCGTTCACCTTGCCGACCTGCTGACCCAACTCGACGAGGCTTCGGGCGATAAGCTCGTCAGCTCCGTCATGCGGCCGGCCGAAGTGCTATCGAGCCTCATGAGCCTTCCCGCGGCGCTGCAGCAGCTTCTCGAACGCGGCGAACAATTGGCCTGTGTGGTCGATGAATATGGTGGCTTTGCCGGCATGCTGACCCTTGAAGATATCGCCATGGAGATCGTGGGCGAGATCAAGGACGAACATGACGCCGAGATCGATGCCGTCGTCAGGCAAGAGGCCGACGGCGTCTGGGTCATGGATGGGGATGCGCCACTCGACGAAGTCGAGCGTCTGCTGGACCGGACATTGCCGCGCGGCGAGGTCGAAACCCTCGCGGGCCTCCTGATCGTCGAAGCCGGAGCCTTGCCCGTTGTCGGCGACACGGTGTCGATCGTGCTGCCCAGCGATCCCGAAGAGATCGTCGATGATCATCCGATCGAGCGACGTCTGGAGCTCGAGGTTCTTGAGATCGAGCGGCATGTGCCGACGCGGGTGCGCGTCAAGCTGATCGAGAGTGCGGAGTAAGATCATGAGCGGCACATTGTTCGTAACACTCATCACGACGCTCCTGATCGTTCTGAGCGCCTTCTTCGTCATCATCGAATTTGCCCTGCTCGGCGCGCGCCGGCATCGGCTGGAAGAGCAGGCAAGCCATAGTGCTTCGGCGCGTGCTGCCCTGCGCGGCATGAACGATTTGACCCTGATGCTCGCCGGCGCCCAGCTTGGCATTACGGTCTGTACCTTTGCTCTTGGCGCCATCACCAAGCCTGCCGTCGATCACTGGCTTGGGCCCAATCTTGCCGCGCTCGGCCTGCCCACCATTGTTGCGGACAGCGCCTCGTTTGCGCTCTCCATGTTCTTCGTCACCTTCCTCCATCTCGTCGTCGGCGAAATGGCGCCCAAATCCTGGGCCATCGCGCATCCCGAGCGATCCGCGGTGTCGATTGGTTTGTTGGCACGCGCCTATATCTGGCCGCTACGGCCCATTCTTGGCTGGATCAATTTCGTCGCCAATCGCCTGGTCGCTGCGAGCGGTGTCACCCCGGTCGAAAGCGCGGCGGTGGGCGGCCGGGATATGGCAACGATCCGGCAACTGGTGGAGCATTCCGCCAAAGTCGGAACGCTCGAGCCGCAGATCCAGCGGCAGATTTCAGGGCTTGTCGAGCTTGGTACCATGCCGGTGCGCGAGATCGTCCCAATCGCCCATCGCCTCGCCGCGGTGTCACCGCAGGCAACGATAGGCGAGGTTCGGCGCGTCGCGCGCGAGTCAGGCCATATGCGCATCATCATGCTGACGGAAGACCCGGCGCAGTTAAAGGTCGTCCACGTGCGCGACACCCTTTTGCGCGGTGACGACGAGCCGGCGCTCGATACAGCAAGGCCAGCGGTGACGCTCGAAGCAAAGACGCCCGTCTATGAGGCCCTGGCGAAAATGCGCGAAAACAGCGTCCAACTCGCCGTCGTTCTCGCCGAAGGCAAGGTTGGGGGGCTTGTCACTTTGGCCGACATCACCAAGCGCCTGCTGCCGGCTGGCGACGTCAGCGTATAGCAAAGTCGCTTCCGTCGCGGTTGCTCAGCCAAGATGCCGTCAGGGATCGGGGATGGCGAGAGCTATTGTCGAGATCAATGGCCCTTTGCCACCTGACCATCGCGGTAAGGCAAGTTGGGATTGAAAACAGCAGATAGCGCGGAAAAGAGAGCTTCGTAGACCGATGTGCCGCTCCAAAAAAGCGAGCAGCCTCAGTGCTATCCAACCTCTGAACGGCACCCGTTCAATGCCTATTCCCGTCGGCTGTCACGTTTCAATTGTGGCCCTGAGCGGGCAGTTTCGCGCACAGAAACGTGAATCTGCATTTTAACTATAGATATCCAAGGCTTTGAAACCGATCACTTTTTTCGCGCCGAAATTGCCGGAACAGCGAAGACAGAAAGCGGTTATCCTCCCCGACGCCGCAACTGCGGGTCACTTACGAGCGACACTCTCAAGGGTGTAACTCCTCGCCCGACGAACGGGCAAACAGAAGAAGGAACAATCAAATGTCGATTCTTGATCAGCTTCTTGGTGGTGGTGATAACGCTTCCGTCTCGAACAATTCGGACACCTCCAGCAATGAAGTCGGGGCTAGCCCAGTGCTTGGGTTCAGCCTTGATGACGTGCTCCACTCTTCGAGCACCGATGATGACGGCGACTCCTCTTCATTCACCGGTATTGGTGGCCTGAGCCTTGGCCTGGGCGCCCCGATCTATCTCGGTTCGAGCTCGTCGAGCGAAAGCTCCGACCAGCAGGTTTCGGACAGCGATAGCGGTGGTCTGCTTGGTGGCCTGCTCTAATCCAGCAACCATCACGAATTGGCGGGGTTCTTCGGAACCCCGCCTTTTCTTACCCGGAACACCTCATGGCAGCAGAAAACAAGACAAATAATGAGCTGAGCCAGGCAGTTCGCTCCCAACTGCCGCATTTTGCGGTGGCGGGCGTCTTCAGCGGCGTCATCAATCTGCTGTACCTGAGCTCGCCGCTTTATCTGATGCAGATTTATAATCGCGTCCTGGTGTCCGAAAACGTCACGACACTGATCCTGCTTACCCTGATCCTCGTCTGCGCCCTTCTGACCATGGGCGCGCTTGACGCCTTGCGCGCGCAATTGCTGGTGCGTGCGGGCATGCGGCTCGATCGATCGCTCGCGGGGCGCGTCTTTGATGCTCTGGTGCGCAAGTCGGCGCGCTTGGGTTTTTCGAAGGGTAGCCAGACATTGCGGCAACTGGACCAGTTCCGCACCTTCATTACCGGCCCGGGCATCTATTTCGCGTTCGATCTGCCCTGGATCCCGCTCTATCTGCTGCTGCTGTTTTTCATTCATCCCGTCTTGGGCGTGGTGTCGACAGTTGGCGCTGTCATCCTCCTGCTTCTGGCTCTCGTCAACGAGCGCACCACCCGGCCGTCATTGCGCGTCGCGGAGACCGAGGGCAACCGGGCCTATGCCTTCAGCGAAAATATTCTCCGCCATTCCGATGTCGTCGTGGCCATGGGCATGCAGCCTGCCATCGAAGGCCATTGGCAGCGCAGTCGCGACACGATGTTGGCGAGCCAAGGCATGGCCAGTGATCGCAACGCTGTCGTGTCGTCCGGCATCCGCTTTGCGCGGCTCTTGCTCCAGGCCTTGATGCTGGGCGCAGGCGCATGGCTTGCCATCGGACAATATATCCAGCCGGCAACGATCTTCGCCGCTTCCATCATCATGGGCCGCGCTTTGGTTCCCGTTGAGCAGGGCGTTGCGACGTGGAAGCAGTTTACTGAAGCGCGGACGGCCTATCGCGAAGTTTCAAAACTGCTCGATGAGGTTCCGGGCCGGGAAGACAAGACCATCGTGCCTGCCAATCAGAACGGACTGACCGCCGAGCGCGTGTCCTTTGCTATTCCGACGCGGCCCGAACCCATCCTGCGCGATATCAGTTTTGCGATTAAGCCGGGCGAAGCAGTCGGCATTGTCGGCCCGAGCGGCTCGGGAAAATCCACCCTCGCGCGCCTCCTGATCGGCGCCATTCCAACGACGGCAGGGACGCTCTCCTTCGGCGATCTCAGCTATCGGAGCTGGGACCCGACGGTGTTCGGGCGTCAGATCGGCTACCTGCCGCAAGATGTCGGTCTTTTTGCCGGCACTGTGCGGGAAAACATCGCGCGCTTCGGCGATGCGGAGATCGAAGATATCGTCATTGCCGCCAAGAAGGCCGGCATTCATGACATGATCTTGGGGCTGCCCAAGCAATATGACACCGAACTCGGGCCCGAGGGCGTCGGCCTTTCGGGCGGTCAGCGGCAGCGGCTGGGTCTCGCGCGGGCGCTCCTCGGCCAACCCGCTTTGCTGGTGCTCGACGAGCCCAATGCCAATCTCGACACGGCGGGCGAAACCGGCCTTCGCCATGCGCTCGAGGCTTTGAAAGCGGCAGGGACCACCATCGTCCTCGTGACCCATCGCACGACCGTGCTCGAAATGGTCGATCGCATGATGTTCGTGCGCAATGGCAGGCTCGAGGTTTTTGCCAAGCCCGACGACGTTTACCGGCACATCAAGGAGAACGTCGTCCCTGAAATGCAGGCGGCAGAATGATGAACCCTGGCGAAACCCTCAACAGCAAATTCCTTAATCCCGGCACGCCGGCCCGCTTGGGCTTTCTCGTCATCGTGGTCTTCGCCATGGTGATGATCGGCTGGGGTGCGCTGGCGCCGCTCTCGGGAGCAGTGGTAGCCAATGGGGTTTTGCAGGCAGAAGGCGGCCGCCAGGCGGTCCAGCACCCCTATGGCGGGGTTGTCACCGAACTGCTTGTCGCCGAAGGCGATAGCGTGCGCGAAGGCGAGGTGCTGATGCGGCTTTCCGATGCCGAACCGCGCGCGCAAGTCGATGTGCTCTCGGCAGAGCGAGATACCTTGCTCGCCGCAGAAGGACGGCTAGAGGCCGAACTGGCCGGCGCGACAGAGCCGGCTTTCCCGGACGATCTTCTGTCCCGCCGGACCGAACCAACTGTCCAGCAGGCAATGAACAACGAAATCGCGCTGATGGGGGCGCGGGCCGAGCAATTCGAGACGCGAAAAAATGTGCTTTTGCAGCAAAAGGCGCAGCTCGACGAGCGCGTCAATTCCGCTCAAGCCCAGATTGCTGGGCTCGATCAAAGGCGGGCGTCCATTGCAGGCGAACTTGAAGACGCGCAGGCATTGTTGGCCCAGCAATTGATCGAACGCAGCCGGGTTTTGGAACTCGAACGCTCGCTCAACGACATCGATGCCCAGGCGTCCGTGCTTCGCGCCGATATCGCGACGGCCAACAAGGCGATGGCCGAGGCGGATTTTGAAATTTCGGGTCTCGACCGCGAGCGTCAATCGGGCGCGAGCGAGGACCTGCGCGCCAATCAGGCGGCGCTTGCCGCTCTCAATCCAAAACTTGCGGCGGCAGAGGATGCGCTGATGCGCACTGACGTGACCGCAACGGCCAGCGGCCGGGTGGTCGGCCTTTCCGTCATCACGGTGGGCGGTGTCGTCTCGCCCGGCCAGGAACTGCTCTCGATCATCGCTTCGGATGGGCCGATGATCGTCGAAGCACAAATGCGGCTCGCCGATGTGACGGATGTAACCCCCGGCGAGGTGGCCGATATCCGACTTCTCGCAGTGCCTGCCTCGATAAGGCCATCCCTGAGCGGTACGGTCGAGACTGTTTCGGCCGACCGCGTGATCGACGATCGGAGCGGCCAGTCGTTTTATGCGCTGCGGGTTTCGCTCGATGCGCAGCAAGTCGCCGATGCCGGGATCGACATGACGGCCGGCATGCCCGTTCAGGTGGTCATTCCCACCAAGGGACGCACGTTGATCGATTACCTCACCAGCCCGCTCCTCGATGAGGTGAGCGGCGCCTTCCGGGAACGCTAGGAGATTTGAAATGACCACTCCGCAAAAGCAACGGCGTCAGGACGACAACCGCCAGCCCGCCCAAACCCCGCTCGCCGACGCGATCGTCCTGGGAACGGCAGCCGGCGGCCTGGTCCTGGGCACGATGCAGGCGCAAGCGGCGACGGCAGAGGCGTCGGACGTGCATACGCCGGTGCCCGGTTTGGATGTCGGCGACCACCCGGCGACAACAGGACCGGCAGCGGAATTGGACAGCGCGCAGCAGGCCGATCAGGAGCCGGCTTTGGCCCCAACCGGCATGGATGATCCAGCGCAACTAGCAGTGATGCCGGTTGAGGCAGCGCTTCCAAGCCCGATGGTCACATCGGTGGAAGATCAATTGGTCCATGAGCTGTCGCAACAGATGGCGGGTACCATCTCCAAGGTGATGGAAGGCGCAGAGCCTGGGATGAGTGCGGAAGCGTTCAGCCAGGCGATCTCCAGCGACATCGTCCAATCTGCCCAGGAAATTGTCGCGCGCCTCGATATAGGCTCGCTGCTGACCAGTAGTGATAACCTCGGCGAGACCACTCTCGCTGAGATCGATCCTGTTTCGATGGTGGACGGCATCTTGGGTGCCACCGCAAACCTGGCCGATACGATATTGACCGATGTCGGCGCCCTGCCATCCGAAATTTTGGGCGGGACCATTGGCGATCTCGCCGACCTGCCATCGGCCCTTTTGGGCAATGAGGGCCCAGACGGCTCGGATGGATTGCTCTCGGACTTGTTCTATGCCGATGGAGGCAGCGATAGCTTGGCTATACCTGACCTCAGTGATGCAGCGTCGTCGCTCGTGGCAGACGTCGGCAGTTCGGTGGGCGGACTTTTGGGCTTGAGCTACACCGATGTTCCGGACCTCGCCGGCTCCCACGGCTTGAACGCCCTGAGCCTTCTTTAAGGCTGGATTTCAATGCGAGACGGCAAACCCGAGCGATATTCCGACATCGGGTAAGGCCTGAGGACTGGAGCGGGTGAAGGGAATCGAACCCTCGTCATCAGCTTGGGAAGCTGCTTCTCTACCATTGAGATACACCCGCATTCCGGTGTTGACCCTAGATGCTGGAAATCGGGGTCAGCGTCAAGACGGTCTCAGGGGAACGGCTTGAAGTGTTTTGAAAGCTTGAGTGTCTGGGCTTGATAGTTCGAGCCGAGTGCCGAGCCATAGAGACGGTCGGGCGTTTCGGCGAGGCTTTCGTAGATCAGGCGGCCGATGATCTGTTTGTGGCCGAGAAGAAACGGCACTTCGCGGCTGCGCACTTCGAGAACCGCGCGGCTGCCTGTGCCGCCGGCGAGGGAATGGCCAAAGCCGGGATCGAAAAAGCCGGCATAATGAACGCGGAATTCGCCTACGAGCGGGTCGAACGGCACCATTTCAGCGGCATGGCTCGGCGGCACATGCACGGCTTCATGGCTGACAAGGATATAGAATTCATCAGGGTCGAGCGTCAGCTCGGGCCGTCCGCGGCTATAAAGCGGCTCCCAGAAATCGAGGACGTCGAGCGCGCTTTTCTTGTCGACATCGATCACGGCCGTATGGCGTTTGGAGCGGAAGCCGATGAGGCCATCGCGGCCTTCGCCCAAAAGATCGATCGAAAGCGCGACGCCGCCATCGACCGGCAGATCGCCGCCGATAACCAGCGTGTCGCTGGCATGCAGCGCCTGATGCTCGGATGACGAGAGACGCGTATCGCCGGAGCGGAACCGCATTTGGCTCAGCCGCGACCCGGTCCGCACCAGGACGGGAAAGGTGCGCGGGCTGACTTCAAGATAGAGCGGCCCGTTATAACCCTTGGGCATTTGATCGAAACCGCGCGCCCGATCGCCGATGACGCGGGTGAAGACATCGAGCCGGCCTGTCGAACTCTTGGGATTGGCCGAGGCGCTGACGTCGGACGGGAGAGCAAGGCTTTCCTGCAGCGGCACCAGATAAACGCAACCACGCTCCAGCACCGCGCCCTTGGTCAGATCGATCTCGTGGAGTGTTAGCGCTTCGATCCGCTCGGCCATCGAATGGGCCGGGCCGGGCAAAAAGCTCGAACGTACGCGATAGGCGACATCGCCAAGCCGGAGATCGAGGCTTGCCGGCTGTACCTGATCGGCGTCGAATTCGCGTGTCGCAGTGATTGCGCCTTGCGCATGGAGCTTTTCGATCAGGCGCGCGGGAAAGACGCCTTGGGGCCAAGCCTCTTGCATGCTGCGCGCTCCGTCAAATCAGGGGTCGCTCTCCCTAGCAAAGCGCGGAGATTGACGCCACCGGCCAATTGCGGTTTAGTCCCAACCAGTGGTGATTTGGCCGGTCGCTTGCAGCCACTTTAAATAAGTCGCTAAAGACCGTTATTGGAACCGGCCGCCATTCGCGCGCCGGTTTTTTGTTTGAAGGCAGAGCCATGTCCAAAGAGAAAAATCCCCTCCTTGATCCAGCCAAGCATTCTGCGGCGACGCAAATGGTGCATGGCGGGGGGATGCGCTCGCCGTTCAACGAGACCAGCGAAGCGATTTTCCTTAATTCGGGCTATTCCTATCCCAGCTCGGAACATGCCGAATTGCTGTTCCAGGGCAAAATCCCGGGCGGCCACAACTATTCCCGCTTTGCCAACCCGACCGTCGACATGTTTCAAGAGCGCATGGCGCTGCTAGAAGGCGCGGAAGCCAGCCGCGCCTTTGCCTCGGGCATGGCTGCGGTCACCAATGCGGTGATGAGCCAAGTGCGGGCGGGCGATCATATCGTTGCCGCGCAAGCGCTGTTCGGCGGTTGCCGCTATGTGGTCGAAGACTACGCGCCGCGTTTTGGCGTCGAATCGACGCTCGTCGATGGCCGCGACCCCGCCAATTTTGAAGCGGCTATGCGCCCCAATACTAAGGTGGTCTTCATCGAAACGCCGACCAATCCGACGCTGGAACTGGTCGATATCGCTGCCGTCGCCAAAATCGCGCATGCCCATGGCGCCAAGCTGATCGTCGATAATGTCTTTTCGACCGCGCTCTATCAAAAGCCGCTCCAGCTCGGAGCCGATCTCGTCACCTATTCGGCGACGAAACATATCGACGGGCAGGGCAGGGTGCTCGGCGGCATCGTGCTCGGCTCGAAAGCGCTGATCGAAGGCGACGTCCACACTTTCCTTCGCCAGACCGGTGCGACGCTCAGCGCCTTCAATGCCTGGGTGCTGCTCAAGGGCCTTGAGACCTATACGCTGCGCGTCGAGCAGATGACCAATAGCGCCGAAAAAGTCGCCGAGGCGCTGGGCTCGCATCCGAAAATCGCGCGCGTCATCTATCCGCACCACAAGAGCCACCCGCAGTACGATCTGGCCAAGCGCCAGATGACCCGGGGGTCGACGCTGCTGGCGCTCGAGGCCAAGGGTGGTCAGGAGGCTGCGTTCGCCTTATCCGACGCGCTCGCGGTGATCCTGATTTCCAACAATCTCGGTGACGCCAAGTCGCTGATCACTCATCCACGCACGACGACGCATGCGCGGTTGACCGAAGAGGTCCGGCTCGAAACGGGCGTGACGCCGGGTCTGCTGAGATTGTCGGTTGGTCTCGAAGATCCAAATGATCTGATTGCCGACCTGATGTATGCGCTGGATCAGGTGTGATGACCTCTACGTCCGGTCACCCCCACCTAGCCTCCCCCTCGAAGGGGGAGGGACAGTTTCGTGGTCGGGACACGATCAAGCTACACGCGCAGAAGTATTCCTCCCCCTTGCAGGGGGAGGCTAGGTGGGGGTCTTTGCGCGCATTCCTCGCGCTGGCGTTCTTCGCCCTCAGTGCCCCCGCCGTCGCCCAACCCCTCCCCAATCACGCCGATCCCGATGCCCGCGAAATCCTGCCGATGCAGGGCGCCGTGCCGGCCATTCGGTTCCTGACCACGGCGGATTTCCCGCCGTTCAATTTTCGCGACAGCACCGGGGAACTGATTGGCTTCAATGTCGATCTCGCCAAGCGCATCTGTGCCGAGGTCAATATCGCTTGCACGCTCCAGGCCTGGCCGTGGGATCAAGCCGCTAATGCACTGGGCGATAACCAGGGCGATGCACTGATTGCCGGTCTGGCAGTCAGCGCTGAAAACGGCGAACGCTTCGATTTTTCATCGACCTATCTGGCCTTGCCGGGACGCTTCGTCACGCGCACCGACGACGCCGCGAGCTTTTCGGTAGCGGGTCTTAAAGGCAAGACCGTTGCCCTGCGCGAAGGCAGCGCCCATGCCCAATTCATGGCGCGCTATATGCCGGACGTGACGGTTGCGCCCTTCGCAACCGAGATCGACGCGCTTTCCGCGCTTCGTGATGGCAAGGCGGATGCCTATTTCGGCGATGCCATGCGCACCGCGTTCTGGCTCAATGAAAATCCCGACTGCTGCAGCTTTGCCGGCGAACCCTATTTCCGGCCGGAGCTCTTTGGGGAGGGGCTCACCATCGCCGTTCCCGCTGGAAACGACGCCATCCGGCACACCATCGATTGGGCACTCGTCCGCCTCAAGCAGAACGGCGCCCTCGATGAACTCTATCTGCGCTGGTTCCCTGTCGGGTTTTATTAAGCCGGCAGACGACGGTGGCGGGCGCGGGCCGCGACTTCGATTGCGGCCGTCGTCAACCGATCGATGCTGAGCTTGTCGCGGAGCATTTCGAGAAAGCGCAGCTCTTCTTGTTCGAGGTGCAGGTCAACGGCCGTCACCTCGACCGCGAGGGCATAGGCGGTATCTTCGAGCTTCTTGGGCAAGGCTGCCAAGGCATTGTCGAGCACGCGATCGAGGCCATCGGGCTCGTTCAGCATATCCGCGCAATCATTGGCGACCGCCATCAGCCTGGATTTATCAAAGCCTTCGAACACCGGCAGGCGGTCGATCAGGGCCTGGATGCGAAACAGTTCGCGCTCCGTCATGGTGCTGTCCGAGGACGCAGCGACAAGCATCACGTGGATCAGAGCGTCATGGGCAGTGGTCGTCATGGTGCTTTCCGGCAAAGAGTGAACAGGCACAAGAACTAGGTCTCCGGCTGCACTTTCGCAACCACCTGCGACATTGACGTCAAAGCGAGGGAATGCGACACCGCATGCCTTGCCTGTTTTCTCGTATTTTCCGAAAGGCCGCCAGCCCGTGTCGTCCGCTGCTTTGCCCGAACTTGACCCCTCCTTCTTTGAGCCTGCGCAGACCGCTCGCGCCTGGCCGTTTGAAGAAGCGCGCAAGATCGTCAAACGGCTCGAAAAGTCGGGCAAGGGCGAAGCCTTGTTTGAAACCGGCTATGGTCCTTCGGGCCTGCCTCATATCGGCACGTTCGGCGAAGTGGCGCGCACCACGATGGTGCGTACGGCCTTTCGCCTGTTGACGCGCGACCAGATTCCGACGCGGCTCCTGTGCTTTTCCGACGATCTCGACGGCATGCGCAAGATCCCGGACACTGTCCCTTCCAAGGAAGCGATGGAGCCGCATCTGCAAAAGCCGTTGACCTCGGTGCCGGACCCGTGGACCAACGAATATGAAAGCTTTGGCCACCACAACAACGCCATGCTGCGCCGCTTCCTCGACACCTTTGGGTTCGATTACGAATTTGCGAGCGCGACCGACTATTATCGGTCCGGCCAGTTCGACCCCGTATTGCGCCTCGCGGCCGAGCGCTATCAGGCGATCATGGATGTGATGCTGCCGACCCTCGGCGCCGAGCGTCAGGCCACCTATTCGCCATTCCTGCCGATCTCGCCGATTTCGGGCCGCGTGCTTTACGTGCCGATGAAGGAAGTGAACGCCAAGGACGGCACCGTGACCTTCGCGGACGAAGACGGCCGCGACACCACGGTTCCGGTCACAGGCGGCCACGTCAAGCTGCAGTGGAAGCCTGACTTCGGCATGCGCTGGGCCGCGCTCGGCGTCGACTTTGAAATGTTCGGCAAGGATCACCAGACAAATCAGCATATCTACGACAAGATCTGCGCGATCCTCGGCGGCACTCCGCCCGAGCACTATGTTTACGAGCTCTTCCTCGATGCTGAAGGACAAAAAATCTCGAAATCGAAGGGCAATGGCCTGACGATCGACGAATGGCTGACCTATGCGCCGACGGAGAGCCTTGGGCTCTACATGTTCCAGAAGCCGCGCGTCGCCAAGCGTCTGCATTTCGATGTCATCCCGCGCGCGGTCGACGAATATTTCGCCCATGTCGCCTCTTATGAGAAGCAGGAAGCGGCAGCACGGCTCGAAAACCCGGCCTTCCATGTCCACTACGGCAATGTGCCCAAGGTCGACATGCCGATCACTTTCGCGCTGCTGCTTAACCTCGCAACGGCGTCGAACCCGGAAACGCCCGAAGTCATGTGGGGCTATATTTCGGCCTATGCGCCGGGGATTTCGGCCAAGACCCATCCGCATCTCGATGCGCTGGTCGGCTACGCCATGCGCTACTTCCGCGATTTCGTGAAAAAGACCTATCGGGCACCGGACGATGTCGAACGGGCCGCGCTCGAAGGGCTTTCCGCTGCGTTCGCAGCGCTGCCCGCCGATGCCGATAACGAAACGATCCAGAATGCGGCGCTCGATGTCGCGCGCAATATCGAGCGCTATCAGGATCACACCAAGAAGGGTCCGACCGGCGGCCCCGGCGTTTCCGGCGAGTTCTTCCAGATGCTCTATCAGGTGCTGATCGGGCAGGAACGCGGCCCGCGCTTCGGCTCGTTTGCGGCGCTCTACGGGATCGAAAATACGCGAAAGCTGATCGACAAAGCGCTGGCCGGCGAGCTGCTGAACTAGCGCTCCATCCCCTCCCTTCCTCCCCCGCGATGGGGAGGGAGTGGGCATGCCTCACAACCCAGCCGCTACCCCAAAACTTTCCTGAAAAACACCACGCGCTGCGTTTCGGCAAAGCCCAGCGCGGCATGCATCGCAAGGCTTGCTGCATTCTCGGGCGCTGCATCTGAAGCAAATTCAGTGCAGCCTTGGGCGCGGCTCCAGCCTTCGACGGCGGCAATAAGCGCACGCGCCACGCCTTTGCCGCGCGCCTCCGGCACAACGAAAATCCCTTCGAGAAACGCTACCGGCGAAGTCTTGCAGCCGTTGACGTAGTCGCGCCGCAGCGCGGCCTCGGCAAAACCGAGCGCCGCGCCATCCGCACCTCGTGCGATCAGGTTGATCGTCTCGCCGGGATCTTTGAGCAGTTCAGCAATCTCGGCCGCGTGTTCACCATTGCCACCACTGGGCCAAAGCGCCGTGCGCATGGATGTCCAATCGCAGGCGTCACTCGGGACGGCGGGAGCGATCGTTACTGGCTGGCCCAGATGATCCGCGCGATCCATTCGATATCCTTCATGTTCAGTATCCGCGGATCATAGGCGGGATTCAGCGAATGAAGTTCAATCTGGTTGGCCGTCTGGCGATAGAGGATTTTGGCCATGACCTCACCCTCGCGCGTCTTGACGACGACGCGATCGCCGCGCCGCACCTGTTCGGTGGGCGAAACCACGACCCGGTCCCCCTCGCGATAAAGCGGCTCCATGCTATCGCCCTGGATTTCGAGCGCATAAATGCCGGGATCGCCCGGCGTGGGCAGGCTGACCTCGTCCCAACCCTGTCCGGCTGGAAAACCTGCGCTATCGAAAAAGCCGCCGGCCCCCGCTTGGGCCAGACCGAGCAGCGGCACCGTGCGGTAGCGGGGGGCATCCATATGCAGAAACGTGCCGCCCGCGAGAAACGAATCCATCGTCTCTCCCGTCGCTTCGAGCACTTTGGCGATGCTTTCCGTCGACGGCCAACGCTCCCGCCCGTCCTTGCTCACGCGCTTCGAGACATTGAATGCCGTGGCGTCGAGCCCCGCCAATTTGGCGAGCGCCGACACCGATAGGCCATTTCTTTGCGCCACAGCGTCGATACCGTCCCAGAGGGCCCGATGTGAAAGCATGTCACAGCCGTAAAAAGGAGTTCGATTATAGACAAGGAAATTAGTCCTAAACTAGCCCTCTCAACTGGCCCTGTAAAGAGCCGATGCGCGCTTGCCGATCCGCTGCGCCTTGTCTAGTTTCGCGCCATGTCGACACCCGAACTGATCTATAAAATCACCACGCCCGCTGCTTTTGCCCCAGCCCGCGCTTCCGGCAATTTTGCCGGAATGCCGATCGATGCTGCAGACGGCTACATGCATTTTTCGACGGCGAGCCAACTCTCGGAAACGCTACGGCTGCATTTTGCCGGCCAATCGTGTTTGCTGCTCCTAGCGGTCAAAACGGTGGATCTGGGCGATAGGCTCGTCTGGGAACCTTCGCGCGGTGGCGAACTCTTTCCGCATCTTTATGGTGGGCCGCTCGACATCGCCGATATCCTCTGGGAAGAGCAGATCAGCGTTGCTGCGGACGGTTCGTGTCATTTGCCGGCCGGTGTCCAATGATCTTCTCCGCCTTCTCGCCACTGCTGCGCAATGCCGGTTTGGCCAATCTGACGCGCGACGCGCTGTTGCGCATGGACCCGGAAACCGCGCATGGCGCGACGATCACGGCGCTCCGCATGGGTCTTGCGCCGACGCAGGAGCGGCCCGATCCGGCGGAGCTCGCGACCAGCCTCTGCGGTCTCGACCTCAAGAACCCGATCGGCATGGCAGCCGGCTTTGACAAGAACGCCGAAGTGCCGCGCCCATTGGCGCTGATGGGTTTCGGCATGGTCGAGATCGGCACGGTCACGCCGCGCCCGCAGGCCGGCAATCCAAAACCCCGCCTCTTCCGCATTCCGGAAGCCGAAGGCGTCGTCAATCGCATGGGCTTTAACAATGAAGGCCATGAAGCCGCGTTCGAGCGCCTGAAAGGCCTTCGCGTCCCCGCAGCGCTCGGGGTCAATATCGGCGCCAACAAGGACAGCGAGGATTTCGTCGCCGACTATGTCGCGGGCGTCAAACGCTTTGCCGATCTCGCCGATTATCTGACGGTCAATATTTCCTCGCCCAACACGCCGGGTCTGCGCAATCTCCAGGCCGATGAGGCCCTGACGCGGCTGCTCGATGCTGTGCTTAATGCGCGCGCCAAGGCCAAGACCCGCGTGCCCACGCTTCTCAAGATCGCGCCCGACCTCGACGAAGCGGCGATGGATGCCATTGCGCGCGTCATCGGCGCGACCGATCTCGATGGCCTGATCGTGTCCAACACCACCATTTCGCGCGATCCGGTCGCTGGCCTCGAAAATGCCGATGAGATGGGCGGCCTCTCGGGCAAACCGCTCTTCACCCTCTCGACCCAGCGCCTCGCCCAGATGCGCCAGCGCGTCGGGGCGCTGCCGATTGTCGGCGTCGGCGGCATCCATTCGCCGCAGACGGCGCTCGCCAAGTTCGAAGCTGGCGCCAATGCCATCCAGCTTTATTCGGCATTGGTCTTTGGTGGTCTCGATCTCCTGGAGCGCATCAAGGCAGGTCTTGTCACGAGCGTGCGCGCCTCGGGCAAGAAAAACATCACTGATCTTGTTGGCACCAAGACCGATGCCTGGGCCCGCGGCGAGGCTTAAGAACTGACGCCAGAGCAGATCCGCGCCGCTTGTGCTTCCACATCGCGCGGATCGAGCGTCACCGTCAGGTCCTGCCGGAAAATGTCCTCCGAGATGATCCCCACGCATTCGCGAAAGGGGCTCGGCTTGAGCACTACGGCGCATGCAACGATTGCCGCTCCCGCGACGACGGCGAGCGCAATCGGCCAGGTCTTCACTGGGCGACGTCGAGCGTGATGATCACATCTGCTCGTCCCTGCGTTTCCGTGACGCGATCATAATTGGGCAGGTCGTTCCGCTCGATATGGGCGCGGTTGCGCTCCTCGGTAAACAGCCCTTCTTCGCCATGGCGTTTCATCAACCGCGCGCGGACGAGGTCGCGCGGCACGGAGATGAACGCTGCATAATCCAGCAGCGGACGCACCGCGGCCCAATCGTCGTCGTCGAGCAACAGATAATTGCCCTCGACCACCAGCACCTTCACCTCCGGGGGAACGGTAAAGGCATCGTCGACTGTATCCTCGATCTTTCGCGAATAACCCGGACCGCTCATGGCCTCCGTCGCCACCTTGAGCCGGCTGAGGAACTGCGCGAAGTCGCTTGCTTCGAAGGTGTGCGGCGCCCCTTTGAAATCCGTCTGGCCCATGGTTTCGAGCTTGGCGTGCTTCATATGGAAGCCATCCATGGGCACCAGCGCCGCAAGCCCCGGCTGCGCCGCATTAAGCGCCCCAACCAGATCCGCCGCCAGCGTCGATTTGCCGACGCCCGGGCCACCCGCGAGACCCAGCACTATGCGCCGGCCTTCTGCCTTATCGGCCAATTGCTGCGCAATGACCGTCAATTCGGTCAGCGCATCGATCGGGGTCAGCGTCAGCTTGCCGGAGAGCATCAGCGTGCCCGCAACAGACGCAGGACAATCCAGACCGGGATCACGATCGCGGCACCCGTTAGGATATAGGCGCCAAGCTGACGGAACACGCCGCCGCCATCGCGCAGAACATCGCGGATTGCATCAGTCGCGCCGCGCACGAGATCGGCGGCATCGAAGCCAAAGACGGTCATGAGAAAACCGACGAAAAGCGAGATCAGCAGCAGCCTGATGGCTAGCGCCATCGGCCGGTCGCCCAAAAACCGTTCGAGCCCGGAACGCGGGTCGGGGCGTAGGTCTTCTGTCATCGGTTCGCTCCGTTTGGCAGGTTCAAGCCCATCATATAGGCTTTAGCCCGATTTGCAGTAGGTGCTTGTTGTCAACTTTCGTGCCCCCGAGCCTTCCACCTGTCATTGCCAACTGGTTTGCCAAGCGCGGTTGGTCGCCGCGTCAGCACCAGCTCGATGTGCTAGGGAGCTATCAATCGGGCGCGAGCCAGTTGCTGATCGCGCCGACCGGCGCGGGCAAGACCATGGCCGGGTTTCTCCCGAGCCTCACCGATCTCGTCGACGGCAAGTTCGAGGGTCTCCACACCCTCTATATCTCCCCGCTTAAGGCTCTCGCCATCGACGTCCATCGCAACCTCTCCAACCCCATTATCGAAATGGGCCTGCCTATCCGGGTCGAAGCGCGCACCGGCGACACCTCGGCGAGCAAGCGCGCCCGGCAGCGGCTGAAGCCGCCGCACATCCTGCTCACCACGCCCGAGCAATTGGCGCTGCTCATTTCCCATCCCCATGCCGAATTGATGTTTGGCACACTCCGCCGCGTCGTTCTCGACGAACTCCATGCGCTCGTGACCAATAAGCGCGGCGATCTCCTGTCGCTCGGGCTAGCCCGGCTTGCGCGCCTCGCGCCCGAAATGCGGGTGACGGCCCTCTCGGCCACCATTGCCCGCCCCGATCTCCTCCGCGATTGGATCGCCGAACCCGTCCCCAACCGACACACCGATCTCCTCCGCATGACCGGTGGCGCGCCGCCCGAACTTGCCATTCTAGAAACCGAGCAGCGCCTCCCCTGGGCCGGGCATTCGGCGGGCTATGCCCACCACGATCTCTACGAGACCATCAAGGCCCACAAGACGACGCTCCTCTTCGTCAATACGCGCTCCCAGGCCGAGATGCTGTTCCAGGGTCTTTGGGATATCAACGATGACATGCTGCCCATCGCGCTGCACCACGGTTCGCTGTCGGTCGAGCAGCGCCGCAAAGTCGAAGCAGCCATGTCCGAAGGCAAATTGAAAGCCGTCGTTTGTACCTCGACGCTCGATCTCGGCATTGATTGGGGCGATGTCGATCTCGTCATCCAGATCGGCGCGCCAAAAGGCTCCTCGCGCATGTTGCAGCGCATCGGCCGCGCCAATCACCGGCTCGACGATCCCTCCCGCGCGCTTCTCGTGCCGTCCAACCGCTTCGAGGTGCTTGAATGTGAAGCGGCCGTCGAAGCGGTTTCGGAGGGCCATCAGGACAGCGAGGACCCGCATCCCGGCGCCTATGACGTCCTCGCCCAGCACGTTCTCGGCATGGCCTGCGCCGAGCCCTTCTTTGCCGATGATCTCTATGCCGAAGTGATCCGCGCCTGGCCCTATCGCGATCTCGAGCGCAAAAAGTTCGATCGCATCCTCGATTTCGTCGCGACCGGCGGCTATGCCCTGCGCGCCTATGAGCGCTATGCCCGCCTGCGCCAGAACGAGGACGGGCGCTGGCGCCTGTCGCATCCATCCGTCGCCCAGCAATACCGGCTCAATATCGGCACCATCATCGAAGAGCCCATGGTCCGCGTGCGCCTCATTCGCTCCAAGGAGCAAAAGCGTGGGCGGACGACCGGCCCGATCGGCTCAGGCGGTCGCGTGCTCGGGGAAATGGAAGAGTACTTTTTCGGCCAGCTTGTCCCCGGCGACACTTTCGTCTTTGGCGGCGAGATCGTCGCCTTCGAGGGCATCAAGGACAACGAGGCCTTCGTTTCCCGCGCCTTTGCCAAGGACCCCAAGGTGCCGTCTTATTCCGGCGGCCGCTTCCCGCTCTCGACCTATCTCGCGGAGCGCGTTCGCCGCATCATGGATACGCCCGACGAGTGGGATAAACTCCCCAATCAGGTGAGTGACTGGCTGCGCCTGCAGCGCGATTTTTCGGTCTTGCCGCGGCGCGATAGCCTACTCGTTGAAACCTTTCCGCGCGGCTCCAATCATTTCCTCGTCTGCTATCCCTTCGAGGGGCGTTTGGCGCACCAGACGCTCGGTATGCTGCTAACCCGGCGGCTCGAACGCATGCGTGCCCGCCCGCTCGGCTTCGTCGCTTCCGAATACTCCTTGGGCATCTGGGGGCTCGGTGATCTCTCGGCGCTGATCCGCACCGATCGTCTCTCGCTCGACGAACTTTTCGACGAGGACATGCTCGGCGACGATCTCGAATCCTGGCTCGATGAATCCGCGCTCATGAAGCGGACCTTCCGCAACTGCGCCATCATTTCCGGCCTCATCGAGCGCCGCCATCCGGGAAAGGAAAAGTCCGGCCGCCAAATCACCATGAGTTCGGACATCATCTACGACGTGCTCTATCAGCACGAGCCGGACCATATCCTGATCGAAGCCACCCGCCGCGACGCCGCCCGTGGTCTCCTCGATATCGAGCGCCTGGGCCAGATGCTGGCGCGCATCAAATCCCATATCGTCCATAAGCCGCTCACGCAGATTTCACCGCTCGCGGTGCCCATCATGCTCGATATCGGCAAGGAACCCATTTTCGGAGAAGCCCGCGAATCGGCTATGGCAGACGCAGCAGAAGAACTCCTGCGCGAGGCCGTCGGCGAGATTTGAGGATCGCCCCAGCGGGTCCGCCAGACCTTCCGATCGGGTGACGAAGAAACCATATGCTCAGCGCTGCCTCCGATATTTCTCCGCTGGAGTCCCCCGTGCTGCGCTTCGCCGGCCACAATTTCGAGCCTCTCCCCTCCGGCGGCCTTTATTGGCACGCGCGGCAGACCCTGCTCGTGGCCGACCTGCATTTTGAAAAAATGGCGAGCTTTGCGCGCCGCGGCCAGATGTTGCCGCCCTATGATACCGGCATGACGCTGGCGCGGCTCGAAGCCGATCTTCGCCGCACCGGCGCAAAAAAGCTGATCTCGCTCGGTGACACCTTTCACCGCGCCGATGCCAGCGCCTTGCTCGGCGCAGCCGAACGGCTTCGGCTTGATACGATCGTCGAAACCATCGAATGCACCTGGCTTTCGGGCAATCATGATCCCGCCCCCCATGTCATCGGCGGCATGTGCTGCGCCGAACTCGAACTGGACGGGCTTTCGCTGACCCATGAACCGAAGCGGGGCAAAGCGGGTCTCGTTGCTGGCCATCTTCATCCCGCGGCGCGCATCGCTGTGTCGGGCCGCACCGCCCGCAGCGCCTGCTTTGTCCACGACAACCGCCTGATGATCCTGCCGGCCTATGGCAGCTCGACCGGCGCGCTCAACATCCTCTCGCCCGCCTTTGTCGGCCTCTTGCACTGGCCTTCGGTGGAAGTGACGATGCTGGGGCGTGACCGGACTTATCCAGTTTCGCCCAAGCGATTGGTGCGGGGCTAGGATCGGATTTTCCCCCTCACCGACCCGGCTCTGCCGGGCCACCTCTCCCCGAGGGGGAGAGGAATAAAGGGGGCCGCAGTACATTCTTCTCCCTCTCGGGGAGAAGGTGGCGCGCAGCGCCGGATGAGGGGGGAAGCCGTCGAGGGCGGCTACCGCCGGAACAGCACCCCGCCCAACCAGCCGGTAAACAGCGCCAGCACGACGCAGGCGATGCCATATAGCAGCGGTGACTGCGTCGCTGATTGCGCGAGGAACCGCTCGAAATCGATCTTGCGGACCGCAAATCCCTCGGACTTGCGAGCGATGATCTGGCCGTTCTTGAACACATAGGTCTGGGCGATATAGGGCCCGGGCGGTGCGCTGCTCGGCAGGGTCAACTGCGCCGAATAGAACGTGTCGGACATGAACTGGACGCCGTTTTCCTGCACGCCAAACAAGCCATCCTGCGACATCAGGCGGATCAGTTCGCGCCCGAATTCGAGCGTCTTCATGAAGCCGGCCGGGTTCGGCGCCATGGCATGGGCTTCGGGCAGGATGTAGTTTTCATTAAGGAGGTTGATGTCGGCGATCTCGATCAGCCGCTTGCTCGATAGCACATGGAAATAGCTCGGAAAGCGCTTGAACTCGACCTGCTCGGTATTGAGCCAGATGCCGAAATTATGCGTCATCTCGCGCGCGACCCGGTTCTGCGTCGGGCCAAGGATGACGACGACGACGTCGAACGGTCCCTGAACGACGCGCTCCGTCGATCCAGCATCGGGCGCGATCGTGCCGTAAAAAGTCAGCCGCTCGCCGTCAAAGCTCGAGGTGATCTGGATCGTGTCATTGGAAATGCCTGAAACCAGCCGTTCGGCTTGGACGGGCAGGACGGGAAGCAGCAGCGCCAGGATAAAAAGCCAAAGCCGTTTCATCGCGCCACTGCCATCGAGAACACATCGCTCGGGGTCAAGACCAGCGATAGCCCGAAGCGAATAGCGACGGCGAGGACGAGGAGGGCGAGAAGCCCGCGCAATTGTTCGCCGCGCAGGTGCTGGCCTGCCGCAGCGCCAAATTGTGCGCCGGCCGTGCCGCCCACCATCAGGCAGAAGGCGAGGAGAATATCGACGCTCTGGCTCTGCACCGCATGCATGATCGTCGTAGCCGCCATCATGGCAACGACCTGCGCGAGCGAGGTCCCGATCACGACATTGCCGGGCACGCGCAAGAGATAGACGAGCGCGGGCACCATGACGAAGCCGCCGCCAATGCCGAGGAGCGAGCCGACGAAGCCGATAAAGAGCCCGATCAAGAGGACCGGCAGCACGCTGATATAGAGCCGGCTCTTCTTGAAGCGCACGCGCCAGGGCAGGCCATGGATCCAGCTATGCTGGTTGGGCTGTCGGTCGCGAACGACGACGCCCTTGCGCTGCTTGAGGAGCGCGCGCACCGATTCCTGCAGCATCAAGGTGCCGACAAAGCCAAGGAGCACCACGAAGCCGACCGCGATGACAAGATCGAGTTGGCCATTGGCCCTCAGGATCGAGAAGGTCGCAACGCCCCCGAAAGCGCCGAGAATGCCCGAAAGGATGAGGTACATCGCCAGATGCAGGTCGATGCCGCCGCGTCGATAGTGGCTAAGCGCCCCTGAGGTCGAGGCGGCAACGACCTGCCCGGTCACCGATGCAACGGCGACCGAAGTCGGGACGCCGGAAAAAATCAGCAGCGGGGTGAGGAGAAAGCCACCACCGACGCCGAACAGTCCCGACAAGAAGCCGACTGCCCCTCCGATCCCCACGAGGAAAAAGAGGTTCACGGAAAGCTCGGCGATCGGCAGATAGATCTGCAAGACCCTGGGTCCCGTCTGGTCTGGTGTTTGAGCCTGAAGCTAACGGTTAGACCGTCAACAAGTGGTCAAGGTTCCAGAAAAACAGGTCAAAATTTTATCGATCCGTAGGATTTTTTGTGCACCGCCGTTTGGCTAGTTCGCCACAGGCGTCGCCATCAGCTCCCACACATTGCCCTCGGTATCCTCGAAATAGGCCGAATAGCCCCATTCCGATTCCGTGCCCGGGGTAATGATGAGACCGCCACCGATCAGCACGCGCTCGAGGATCGCATCAACTTCCTCGGCGCTCTCCGCGCGGTGGCTGAGCACGAAGCCGGGGGTGCCTTCGAGAGCTTCGGGCTTGCCGGCGGTCAGGGCAATCTGCTCGCGCGGGAAGAGAACGAAGGAAAAATCGTCATCGAAAAAGAAGGCGATGTGATCTTCACCCGCGCCGATCTGCTCATCGGGAATGTCGAACAATTCGCGATAAAACACAAAGGCGCGTTCGAGTTCGTCCACCCCGATGGTGATGATGTTGATTTTCGGCTTCATGGCGCACTCCGGTTTCGCGGTGGCCTCGTCTAGGCTTTTTCTGCCCCGGTGGCAAAGAGCGCTTCGAATTGCCCTTCTTCGATGCGGGCAGCCGCGATGACAGCCTGGGTACGGCTATCGACATCGAGCTTTTGGAGGATGGCGGAGACGTGGGCCTTCACCGTCGCTTCGGAAATGGACAGTTCATAGGCGATCTGCTTGTTCATCAGCCCATCGCTGAGCATCATCAGAACACGGACCTGCTGCGGGGTGAGGGCCGCAAGCCGCTTCATCAGCGCAGATTGTTCGTCCTCGCCGGTCAGGGTCGTGCCCTTAGGTATGAATACTTCCCCCGCGAGCACTGTCTCGATCGCACGCCGGATCTCCGTCGGACCTTCGGACTTGTGAAGATAACCCGAGGCGCCAAGCTCGAAGGCGCGGCGCACGACGGTCGCATCTTCGACCGCGGAAATGATCATTACCGGAATATCGGGATATTGCGCCCGCACCAGCAAGAGACCGGAAAAACCCCGCACGCCCGGCATGTTGAGGTCGAGCAGCACTAGGTCGCAATCGCGGTCGGCATCGAGCGATTTGCTCAACGCGTTGAGGTCGCCTGACTCCTCGACATGCACGGTCGCATCCCCTCCCGCAAGCGTCTGGCGCAGGGCTGCGCGGAACAGCGGATGGTCGTCGACGATGATGATACGGCGGCGAGTCATGGGCGTTTGGAACTCCAGAAGCGATCAAATGACGAGAAAACCATCGTTTCAGGCCTTCAGCATTCGCATAATGCAGCGATGCTTAACGGGTTCTTTACCATGTTTTCCCAAAAGTAACCTTTAGACCTTCGTGCTGCTTCGGCTTGGCACCAGCGAGTTGACAGGGACTGCCCATGGCCCGCGCCTATCCACAATCGGACTACGCAGACGCCGCCCACGAACCGGGAGCTGGCGACTGGCAGGCATTGCGTGGCGAACTGGTCGCCCTGCTCGATCAAGTCGAAAGCCGGTTTGGCGCGAGCGCCTCGCCAGCTAACGGCCTATCGACCCGCGTCAAGCACCTGCGCGATCAGGTCGGCACCCCAGACACCTCCAATCGCCGTCGCGAAGCGCTCAAAAGCGTCAAGCGCGCCGTCGATCGCTTCAATCATCAGGATGACGATGCCGATGATCTGACAGCGGCCATCAATGAAATCCGCTCCCGCCAAGGGCCCGCCGGCGTTTCGCTCCTCGATCGCCGCCCGGCCGATATGCCGGACTATCGCGACCTCTCCGTGCTCGTCTCGGGCATCGGCGATCGCATCGGCAATCTCGAAGGCCAGTTGCGCACCGTCCGCAACGGCTCGGAAGACGTGCGCGAAGTCGCAAGCCAGGTCGAGCAATTGACCCAGGTCGTTGAGCTCCTCGCCGGTGCCGTCGGCGAAACCGGCCAGGTCAAGCGCTTGGAAAAGCAGATCGCGGCGCTCGGCGCCATGATCGAGCAGGGTCCGCGCGTCGATCTCAGCGCCGTCAATGCCCGTCTCGACGACGTGTCCAATACCGTCGCCAAGCTTGCCGAACTCCAGGCCCAGCAGATGGAACGTGAAATCGTGCGCGAAGAACGCGCCGAGGCCGCGCCCAAGGGCAAGTCCATGGCCAAGCTCGAGCCGGCCATGGCCTCGATCGAAGCCAACGTCCGCAGCGTCTATGATCGCATCGATGCGATCGAGCGCAATATGAGCATTTCATCCGGCGATTTCGAACGCCTGACCGGCGAAATGGCCGCTGTCACCCAAGCCCTGCGCGATCACTCCATCAACCCCGACCTCATCGTCTCCCGCGTCGATGCGCTTGCCGATCGTCTCGAACAGAGTGGCAGTGGATCGGGCGACGTGCTTGCCCTCAAGGATGATATCGCCGCGCTCAAGCAGGCCGTCATCACCGGCATGGAGCCGCGCTTTGCAAAAATCGAAAGCCAGATCGAAGCGCTGAGCACCAAGGTCGTGCCGGTCGATACCGGCGCCGTCGAAAGCCAGCTCAAGCGCCTGATGGTCCGCATGGACGAAGCCGGCGCCCAGCTCGACGGCCTTGCCCGGCTCTATCATGATGCCGGCGACAAGCCCGATTTCGAGCAGCTCGCTACTCTCGTCGCCGAACGCACCAGCGACGCCATGAGCCGCAAGGCGCCTGCGCCGGTCGCCATGTTCGGCCCGGAAAGCCTTAAGACCATCGAAGATCGCATTTCGAGCCTCGTGCGCTCGGTTTCGAAGACCCCCGACGCCGACACTCTTGCGCAGCTCATCGCCGAAAAGGCGTCGGCCGCCGTCGCCAAGTCCGGCGCCACGGCGCCCGCGTTCAATCCCGAAGGGTTTGAAGCGCTCGAAAAGCGCATGACCGCCGTCTTCAACACCGCTGGCAAGGATACCGCCGAACGTCTCGCGCGCCTCGAAGCGGCCCTCGCCTCGCGCAACACCGCGCCGACCGGCGCACCGCGCGCCGAAGCGCCGGCTGCTGCACCGGCCCCCAAAGCCCCGACCTATGTCGAGGACGACGATCTCGACGTCCAGTCCTCGCGGCTTGACCAACTCCTCTCGCGCCTCGATGCCCGTCAGCGCGACGATGCCATGCCGGCCAATCCGGCAGACGAAGCGCCGCTGGTCGATCGTGGTTTCAAGGAGGCGCCAAAAGCCGAGGCTGCGCCTGCCGCTGCACCACGCCCCGCTGCCAAGCCTGCGCCCAAGGCCGAAGTGCGCCCCGAAACTCCCGCTTTCGATCCCGAAAAGGTCGAGCGGCCGCCGCGCCCGCAATCGAGCTTTGCAGCCGAAAAGGAAAGCTTTGGCGCCCCACGAGTCGACGTTGCACCCTCTGTCGAAGCGCCGCAGACCAATACCAGCACCTTCGTTGCCGCTGCACGCCGCGCCCAGCGCGCTCGTCAGGAACTACCCGCTGCGCCCTCGGGGTCGGATTCGATCATCGGCCGTGCCCTGGCGCGCGTAAAGCCGCAGCCCAAGGCTGAAGCCGCTGCTGTCGAAACGCCCGTGGCGCCCAAGCCGGAAAAGCGCCGTCCGCGCAAGCCTGCGCCGGAAGTCGCTGCACAAAGCGCCGAAGACACCGATGAAGCTCAGCCAAGCTTCCTCGTTCGCCATCGTCGCCCGCTTCTGCTCGCGGCAGCCGTCGTGGCCGTGTCCATGCTGACCCTCAATCTCGTCTTGCAGCGCATGCGCGAGGATACGGCGGCTCCTGCAGCGGTCGAATCGACCGCGACCGACGCAACGCCGGAAGTCAGCTCGCTCACTATTCCGGTTGATCCCGCGCCCTCGACCCAGACCTCCGAACTGATCGCTCCGCGCGTTATCGATATGGTCGATGCCACTTCGGTCGGCGCCATCAATCCGGGCGAGCGCATGTCGTTCTCGCGCGCCCCGGAAGTCACGCCCATGCCGCCGGCGCTTTTCGCCGAACAGGCCAAGCCGCTGTCGACGACGGCTGAATCGGTCATCGAGGAAAACCCAGTCATCGGCGCGGTCAATCCTGCCGTCCAGGAAACCTTCGATCTGCCGCCCGAAGCCGTTGGCCCCGAGGCCATGCGGCAGGCGGCAGCAGATGGTGACGCCCGCGCCCAATTTGAAATCGCGGCCATCTATACCGAAGGCCGCGCCGTCCCGGCCGACCCCAAGGAAGCGGCCGTCTGGTACGAACGCTCCGCAGCCCAGGGCTTTGCTCCGGCGCAATACCGTCTCGGCAGTCTCTATGAAGCGGGTACGGGGGTCGACAAGGACCTCGATATGGCTCGCCTCTGGTATCAGCGCTCCGCCGATGCCGGCAATCGCATGGCCATGCACAATCTTGCCGCGCTCTACGCCAGCGGCCAGCTTGGCGATCAGCAGTTCAACCAGGCCGCCGAATGGTTCGAGCGGGCCGCACAGCGCGGTATGACCGATAGCCAGTTCAATCTCGGCATGCTCTATGCCCGCGGCCTCGGCGTCGAGCAGGATTTCGAAAAGTCCTACAAGTGGTTCTCGCTCGCCGCCAAGCGCGGCGACGCGGATTCGGCCAAGGCCCGCGACGATATCGCCAAGTCCCTGACGGCGGATGCCGTCAGCCGGATCACCGCCGAAGTCGATGCCTGGAAGGCCGAGCCGATCGAGCTCGAAGCCAACTTTGCACCCATCGGCACCTGGATGAAGGATTTCAATCCCGGCGACGCGATCACGAGCAAAGAGGTGATCGCCCGCGTTCAGGAAGTGCTGACGCGCCTCGGCTACGATATCGGCAGCCCAGACGGCGTCGCCGGTCCCAAGACCGCCGAAGCGATCAAGACTTTTGAACGCGGCACCGGCATGAACGAAACCGGCAAGATCAATCCTCGGCTTCTTGCGGTCCTTGGCAGTCAACCTGTCTGAGGCGCAGCCAACAAAAAGCCCCGCGCGAGCGGGGCTTTTTGTATTGGCACGATGCTAAAATCCGCCGCCTGTCTTGAAGCCGCCGTGCTTTCGCGTCCCGGAGCTACCAGTCCGCGGCCTCGAAAACCCGCCGCCGCTGCCGCCACTGCTCGAGCCCCCGCCGCTCCAGCCGCCACCGAACCCGCCGGGCGCTCGCGGCTTGCGATTGCCCGACGATCCACCGCCGCCGCCAAAGCTGTTGTCGGGCCAGTTGAAGCCGCCGCCGCCCTCCCAGGGCGAGCCACCTTGCCGTGACGAAGAATTGCCTGCGCCCCATTCGCTGCCCGGCGTCCAGTTCTGGCTCTTGCGCCACTGGTCCCAATAGCTTGCCGCCGAAATGCCGCCGCGCAGGAAATCGTTGAGCAGATCACCCACGAGCCTGTCCTCGCGGAAGGTCGAGCGCGGATCGTCGAACCGCTGCTTCTTGAATTCCCACTGGATGTCTTCGAGCTCACGCCGCCGCGCCGCAAGCGTCCGGGCGCGATCGCGAAGGTCGCGGCTTTCTTCTTCTTCTTCGCGCATGCGTGTGCGCGCATCATCGATCTGGGCAACGATCGTATCGTCCTGACCAGTGCGCGTGCGGCGCGCTTCGGCGAGAAGCGTCTGGATATCTTCTTGTCCCAAGGCAGCTGCGAGCGCGGCCGCGGCCGAACTCAGCACGGGATTGTCGCTGCCATTGAGGTCCTGCAACGACTGGGCCGCGGCATCGCGCTTGTCTTCGGCTTCGACGATTGCGGCATCGATCGCATCGACATCGGCCTGCGCCTTTGCCCGCGCTTCGCGCAGCGGTTTGCCGCCGGCCGCATCCGCCGCGGCATCGGCAAAAGCGGCGAGCTCGCCTTCTGCTGCTTCCGCGCCCGCCGCTTGCCGCTCGGCATGTTCGCGAAGGCGAAGCGGGATATCGTTGAGCATGGCATAGTTTGGCCGTGCCTTGGCAAAGCCGACAAGCCCCGCAACGAGGCCATCGAGATAGCGCGTGAGATTGCCGCCACGATAGGCGCTGGTCCCAAAGCCATTGTCCCAGAGATAGATGAAGAGCGGATCGTCGCGATAGGGTTTGCCCTTTTCCTCGCGATCGGCTTCCGCCTGCTTGGTCTTGTCGAGCGATTGATCGGCAATTTCGGCTAGTGCCGCTGCGGCCGTGCGTTTCTCGATATAGGCCGGATCGGCCTCGAGCCGCACTGCGACCTCTTTGAGAAGCGCGTCGAGCGCCTGCTGTTTTTCAGCCAGCACGGCGACGGCATTGGCGCGCCGCTCGATCAGCGACACGCGCCCGGCCTCAAAGCCGTCGAGCGTCTTCTGTGCGCCTTCGATAGCCTTACCATGCGTTTTCAGCGTCTCGCGGGCGCGCACTTCGGCACTCGAAATCCGTCCGTCCAGTTCGCGCTGGATCGATGGGTCGAGCCGCAATTGCGCAAGCTGGCGGAACAGCTCCGCCTCGCTTTCCTTGACCTTGGCGATGACTTCGGAGGAGCGCGCCAGCCGGCGGGAGATTTCATCTTCTTCGCGGCGAATATCGCGCATTGCCTCTTCAAGGCTGGCGAGAGCCTGTGGACCGCCTATGCTCATGCCATCACCACTGCGTCACGGTGCCCTTGAGCACCGGCATCTGATATTCCACCTCGAGGAAACCGTCCGATTTCCGGCCCACTTCATTGGCCTGGATGATGCCATCGTCGCGCTTGTCGGCGGCGACAGCATTATAGACGCCTTCCGAGACGCGCTGGCCCCATTGCGCAACGACCTCGGTCTTGCCAGTTTCCTCGTTGAGAATGGGCAGGCTCAAAACCTTGCCATCGGGATCGATGGCTTCGACGACGAGATAATAATTGGTCGCGTCGGTGTTAATTTCCGGAAAGGTCCAAAAGCCCGATTGAACGTCGGAGCGATTGACGACCTGCACCACGTATTCCTGGCGGAGTTGATCGCGTAGTGCCGTAAGCCGCGCGACGATATCTTCGGCGCCAGTGCGATTGCCTTCGGCCGCAAAAGCCTTGCCGCGGCTGACGAGGCTATCGGCCTGCACGACGGCCTGCTGCACCTTGGTCTCATCGAATATGGTCTTGTAGAGAGCATCCATCTGGGCCGGTAGGCCCTCGCTCAGTTCCACCTGATCCTGATGAGCGCGACCTTCCGCGAAGGGTCGAACGACCCCGAAATAGCCAATGGCAAGGACTACAATCACGCCCACGACGATAAGGGCAGGGCGCCCCCAGCGCTTGCGGCTGACATAGAGGCGCGCCAGCGTCGTCTTGAAGCTTGGCGATGGCGGGTCATAGGCAAAGCGGCTTTCGGCCAGCGCCTCGACGCCTTGCTTGAGGATGTGATCGGGCACTTCGATGCCCTGCTGGCGATAGATCTCGCGCAGGCGTTCGATTAGCTGCGCTTCGCGCGCCGCGCCGTCGAGTTCGCGCACAGCCAGATCCTGTCGATGGCGCAGTGTGTCCACCACGTCCATCGCCAGCATGACTTCATCGAGAGGGGCAGCCGTCTTGGCCGTCGCGTCACTCATCCTCTGGGCCTATGTCTCCACCGGGCCCGATCAGTTCTTGGTTTCAAGCAGCAGGGCATTGCCCTCGGCCGCTAGCGTTGCGAGTCGGCGCTTGCCATCCTCGACGGCATCGCGGATTTCGGCCGAATTCTTGGTCGAAGCCACGCGCATCTCGTTGATGATCGTGCGGCTCTTTTCTTGGAAATTGACGACGCTATCGACGAGCTTTTTCACCGCGTCAGCGCGCACCGTCGGACCATAGCCAGCCCGAACCGCTTCTTCCTGCACCTTGTCGCCGATCTCGGAAAGCGTTTCCAAGCTCTTCGACATCCCTTCCTTCATCGCGTTCAGCGTCGCAGTCGATTCATGGAGGCCGAACATCCCGGTGAACGAGGCGGAGAGCGCGGTGAGAACCGTCTCATTGGTCGAAAAGAACGAAATCGACTGCTGATAGACCCGCTCCTTGGCATTGGTCGTCTGCATCAGCCGCGCCATCACCACTTCCGAGGTATTGTAGGAAATGGTCAGATTGTCCGAGAGGTCCTTGGCAATCTGATAGCGCTTTTCTTCGTTCTGCATGTCGCGCAGCTTTTCGTCGCGCGCCATTTCAAGACGGGCGCGATCAGCCGGCGCCGTGCCTGCAAAACCCGTCACTTCGTTCGAAGCGGCCTGCAAAATGTTCTTTTTTTCCTCAAGGCGCTTTTCAGCGACCGCAAGCACTTCAAGCGCCATGACTTCCGACTGCTTCAGTGCCCCGCGGAAATCGCGATAGGCTTCCAAAATCGTCTGTTCGCGATCGATCTGATCCTTGGTGTCCTTGGTGACATCGAGATAGGTGTCGCGGATCTTGTTGAAGCGCGTCGCGATATCGCCGCGGCTGACCTTCATCCAGACGTTCGATGCGCGCTCGAGCAGGTCGAGCTTGTTGTCTTCCAACTGGTCGACCATGCCCTTGGCGTCGTCGCGAATGGAATCAAAACCCTTGGTGATCTCTTCGTAGCGCTCGCCGATCTTCATGGCGGCGACCTGTTCGCGCACCACTTCGTTAAACGCGCTCGCCTGGGAGAGCGTGCGGCCGATCAGGATGACGCGCGTCTCGTCGAGCTCGGTAATCTGTTGCAAGAGGCCCGTAATAGGCTGCTCGCCCTGGTTTGCCGGCCAGATGCCGAGGTCGCGGATGGCGTTGACGGCCTTGTCGAGATACTGCAGCGGCCGTTCCGTCACGGCACTGGTCGTGGTCTGCGGCGCGGTGGTCACTTGGTCGGTCATCGATCGCTCCCTGTGCATTTGGCGGCCCATCGAGGCCGTGGGGTGCCCATGCACCCTAGATTGCGCGGGAAGCTTCCGCTGACAATTGCATCGCCTCGCTCCCGCAACTATTTAGTCCATATTGGTGCGAAAAAGCCGCACGTAAAGACTGGGGTCCGCGACGATGATTTTGCCCAATTGTGCCAATCCACAAAAACGTCTTCGCGACGCGGTTTCTGCCTGATGGAGTTCGGTGGCCGCTATCTCATGTCCGCCCCGCGCAACCGCATCTGGGAGGCGCTGAACGACCCCGCCATGCTCAAGGCCGCCATTCCCGGCTGTAGCTACATCGACTGGTCCGTCGGAAATGCGCTCGACCTCGAGATCAAGGTCAATCTCGGCGTCATGCACCCAACCTTTAAAGGCGAGCTGACGCTGTCCAATATCGTCCCGGCCGAGAGCTACACATTGTCTGGTCGTGGCAAGGGCGGCTTCATGGGTCTCGCCGAAGGCAGTGCCGATGTCACGCTCGCCGATGACGGCCCCAACACCATCCTCACCTTCACCGCCAATGGCGGCGCGTCGGGCCAGATCATGAAGCTAGGCAAGGCGCTGATCGGCAATTCGGCCCAGCGCATTATCGATGGCTTCTTCGAGCGGTTCGGTGCTGCGGCCGGTATCGAGGTCACCCCGCTGCCGCGCGCTTAACGCGGCATTTACCCTAAGATTTGATTGCCGCGGCGCAGCCACAATCCAGCCCCGGCCCGTGCGTTAGAGACACGCCCATCAACCATTTGCAATTTGTCTCAAAATGAATATGACCAGCCAAACGCGTGACGGCATCGCGCTTTATTTCATTGCCGCAGTGGCCGTTCTCTGCGTGCTTTATGCCGATGTCGATCTCGGCACCCTGTTCCACGCCATCCTTGCGCGGTGGTAGTCATTTCCCTGTCGCGCTCGGGTAACAGAATATGTCCCCGAGAATTTTGACCATCCGGAAAAATAATAGCCGATCCCTCTTGCGGGGCGGGTCATTCAACGATTTTATTCTTTGTTAGGACATTGGGACTGGCCCCGAGGGGGTGCCAGGCCACACGATGTCAGACAGGGAGACTAAATCCATGAATTTCTCGACCCTCACCAAGGCTCTGTCCGGTGGTCTTGCTCTCAGCGCGATCCTGACCGGTGTGGCCCTGGCCGATCCGGCCGTGATCTATGACCTCGGCGGCAAGTTCGACAAGTCGTTCAACGAAGCGGCCTATAACGGCGCCGAAGCATGGAAGGCCGCTACCGGTGGCAGCTTCCTCGATCTCGAACTGCAGAACGACGCGCAGCGCGAACAGGCCCTCCGCCGCTTTGCCGGCCAGGGTGCAAACCCGATCGTGATGGCCGGCTTCTCCTGGACCGCCGCGCTCACCGCCGTGGCGCCGGAATTCCCCGATACCAATTTCGTCGTGATCGACACCGTCGTCGACGCGCCCAACGTGCAGTCGATCCTTTTTGACGAGCACACCGGCTCGTTCCTCGTCGGCGTTCTCGCAGCCATGAAGTCTGAAACCGGCACGGTCGGGTTTGTCGGCGGCATGGACGTTCCGCTGATCCACAAGTTCTATTGCGGCTATGCCCAGGGCGCCAAGGCTGCGAACCCGGACATCAAGCTGATCGAAAACTACACCGGCACCACGCCTGCCGCCTGGAATGACCCGGTCACCGCCGGCGAACTCGCCAAGGCTGCCGTCGATGCCGGCGCTGACGTCGTCTACGCAGCAGCCGGTGGTTCGGGCCTCGGTGTGCTCCAGGCCATGAAGGATGCTGGCAAGTTCTCGATCGGTGTCGATTCCAATCAGAACTACCTCCAGCCCGGTTCGGTCCTGACCTCGATGCTCAAGCGCGTCGACGTTGCCGTCCAGAACGCGCTGACCGAAGCTGCTGATGACGCAACCTTCAAGCCAGGCCTCACCGTTCTCGGCCTTGCCAATGACGGCGTCGGCTATGCGGTCGACGATAACAACAAGGACCTGCTCACGCCCGAAATGATTGCCGCGGCCGAAGACTACAAGGCCAAGATCATCGCCGGTGAAGTCACCGTCCACGACTACACCACCGACTCGGCTTGCCCGCTCTAAGCGCTCGGCATGAGTGAGAACACCATGAACACGCAGCGGCCGGAAACGGCCGCTGTACCTCAACCGGCCAATGGCTGGGCGATCGAGCTTGAAAAGATCAACAAGCGGTTCGGCGCAGTTCACGCCAACAAGGACATCGATCTGAAAATTGCACGCGGCACCATCCACGGCATTGTGGGTGAGAATGGCGCGGGCAAATCCACGCTCATGTCCATCCTCTATGGCTTCTACACGGCAGACAGCGGCACGATCCGTGTCAATGGCGCCGAAGCCAATATCGCCGACAGCCGGCAGGCGCTCGCGCTCGGCATCGGCATGGTGCACCAGCATTTCATGCTGGTCGATAATTTCTCGGTCCTCGAAAACATCGTGCTCGGCGCCGAAGATTCCGGCTTCCTCAAGCCCAGCCTCAATCGTGCCCGCAAGGAACTCGATCGGCTCGAAAAGGAATATGCGCTCGAAGTCGATCCCGATGCCATTATCGAGGATATTTCCGTCGGCCAGCAGCAGCGCGTCGAAATCCTGAAGGCGCTCTATCGCGGCGCCGAAACCCTCATTCTCGACGAGCCCACCGGCGTCCTTACCCCCAAGGAAGCCGACGACCTCTTCCGCGTTCTCGAAACGCTCCGCGCCCAGGGCAAGACGGTGATCCTCATCACCCATAAGCTGCGCGAGATCATGGCCATCACCGATAATGTCTCGGTCATGCGCCAGGGCCAGATGGTCGCAACCGTCAAGACCAGCGAAACCAGCCCAGAAGAACTGGCCGAACTCATGGTCGGCCGCCGCGTGCTCCTCCGCGTCGACAAGACCGCCGCCAATCCGGGCAAGACCCTCCTCGAAGTCCAGAATCTCGTCGTCGCCGACGATATGGGCGTCCCCCGCGTCAAAGATGTTAGCTTTGCCATTCGTGCCGGCGAAATCGTCGGCATTGCGGGCGTCTCCGGCAATGGCCAGTCAGAACTCCTCGAATCCATCACCGGCATGCGCGATCAGAAATCGGGCACGGTCATCCTCAACGGCAAGCCACTCTCGCTCGAAGGCGATGATGGCGCAGCCCGCGCCCGCCAGGCCGGCCTCGCCCACGTGCCTGAAGACCGCCAGCGCATGGGCCTCGTCACGACTTTCCAGGAATGGGAAAACGCCATTCTCGGCTATCACGACAAGCCCGCCTATGGCTCCGGCGCCTTCCTCGATATCGCCGCCGCCAAGAAAGCCGCCGCCGATCAGGTCAAGCTTTTCGACGTCCGTCCGGCCAATATCAATCTGAAATCATCGCTCTTTTCCGGCGGCAATCAGCAAAAGATCGTCCTTGCCCGCGAAATGGAGCAGGACCCCGATGTGCTGATCATCGGCCAGCCGACCCGCGGCGTCGATATCGGGGCCATCGAATTCATCCACAATGAAATCATCAAGATGCGCGACGAGGGCAAGGCGATCCTCCTCGTCTCTGTCGAGCTCGATGAAATCCGCTCCCTCGCCGATCGCATCCTCGTCATGTTCGATGGCGTCATCGTCGGCGAAGCCGATCCAGCCACGGCCACCGAAGGCGAACTCGGCCTGATGATGGCCGGCATCAACAAGACCGCGCCCCGCACCATCGGCATAGCCGAACAGGGACCTCTTCCATGAGCGCAAGCAGACCTCTTCCGCGCTGGGCTGATATTGCCCTCCTGCCGGCCCTAAATCTTCTTCTCGCCTTCCTTGTCTCGGGCCTTGTCGTGCTGCTCGTGGGCGAAAATCCGTTCCACGCCATTCAGGTCATCCTTTATGGCGCCTTCGGCTATGGCGATGGTTTTGGCTACACGCTCTATTATGCCACCAATTTCATCTTCACGGGGCTCGCGGTCGCCGTCGCGGCTCATGCCGGGCTCTTCAATATCGGTGGCGATGGCCAGGCCTATGTCGCCGGCCTCGGCGCCGTGGTCGTTGCGCTGGCGCTCGACCAGACCCATTGGCTCATCGCCATGCCGCTTGCGGTCATCGCGGCCGGTGCCGTCGGTGGCTTCTGGGCCTTCGTGCCCGGCTGGCTCCAGGCCAAGCGCGGCAGCCACGTCGTCATAACCACCATCATGTTCAATTTCATCGCCTCGGCGCTGATGGTCTACATGGTCAATCGCGTGCTCAAACCCGCCTCGACCATGGCTCCGGAATCCGAAACCATCGAAGTCGCCGGCCGCGTGCCGCAGCTTCGCCAGTTCTTCTCCTTCTTTGGCTATTCGCCGGTCAATCTCTCGATCGTCATCGCCATTGCGGCTCTGATCGGGGTCTATATCCTGATCTGGCACACCAAGTTCGGCTATGCCATGCGCGTCCTTGGCGCCAATCCGACGGCCTCGCGCTATGCCGGTATTTCAAATTCGAAAATGATCATGATCACTATGACCATTTCCGGCGCCCTCGCCGGCATGGTGGCGATCAATGAAGTCATGGGCGTGCAAAATCGTCTCGTGCTCGATTTCGTCGCCGGTGCAGGCTTTGTCGGTATCGCCGTCGCGCTTATGGGCCGCAATCACCCGATCGGCATTGCGCTCGCCGCCATTCTTTTTGGCGCGCTTTATCAGGGCGGGCAGGAATTGCAGTTCGTCATTCCCGGCATTACCCGCGAAATGATCGTCGTGATCCAGGCCTTGGTCATTCTCTTTACCGGCGCCATGGAAGGGCTTTTCCGCCCCTCGCTCGAGCGCGCCTTCATGCTGCTCTCGCCCGAGCAGAAATCCGAAGCCATTGCGGTCTCGACCGCCAAGCCGGAGAGCTGAGATGGATCTCGCCGTCATTCTCTCCGTCCTCGATGCCACGATCCGTCTCTCGACGCCGCTCCTCCTCGCCTGCTTGGCGGGGCTCTATTCGGAACGAGCCGGCATTTTCGATATTGGCCTCGAAGGCAAGATGCTCGCCGCGGCCTTTGCGGCCGGCGCCGTCGCCGCCATTTCCGGCTCCGCTTGGCTCGGCCTCATGGCCGGCATGGCCGTTTCGCTAGCAACGACGCTCTTGCAGGGTGCAGCCGCCATCACGCTCAAGGGCAATCAGTTGATTGCGGGCGTCGCCATTAACATGCTCGCGGCCGGCATGACGACCTTCCTCGGTCAGACATGGTTCAGCCAGGGCGGCCGCACGCCAGCACTCTCCGAAGGCGGCCGCTTCTCGCCCATCACGTTGCCCTTCGCCAATGAACTCGCGGGCGTGCCCATTCTCGGCCCGATCTATTCCGAGCTGATTTCGGGCCATTACCTTCTGGTCTATATCGCCTTCATCATGGTCGCGGTGACAACCTTCGTGCTCTACCGCACCCGCTTCGGCCTCCGCCTCCGCGCCGTCGGCGAAAACCCCAAAGCCGTCGACACCGCTGGCATTTCGGTGGTCAAGCAGCGCTATCAGGCCATCATCATCACCGGCCTTCTCTGCGGTCTCGCCGGAGCCTATTTTTCGATCGCGCAGGGCTCCGGCTTTGGCAACAACATGACAGCCGGCAAGGGCTATATCGCCCTCGCGGCGCTCATCTTTGCCAAGTGGAAGCCGGTCCCCGCCATGTTCACCTGCCTCCTCTTCGGCTTCCTCGATGCCCTGCAAATCCGCCTGCAGAATTTCGAGCTGCCGGTCATCGGCGTCGTCCCCGTCCAGGCCATCCAGGCTCTGCCCTATGTACTCACGGTCGTGCTCCTCGCCGGCTTCATCGGCAAGGCAGTCGGCCCCAAGGCAGGCGGCGTGCCGTACACGAAGGAGCGCTGAGGGAGGCTGGGGCGCACTTCACCTCTCCCTTGGGGGAGAGGTCGCCGCAAAGCGGCGGGTGAGGGGGCCTTAGGCACCCACATCGAAAGGCCCCCTCACCCGGTTTGCTTCGCAACCCGACCTCTCCCCCAAAGGGAGAGGTGAAAAAGCAGCAGAGGAGAACAAACAAATGACCGATACCGATAAATCCCTCTTCGCCGCTGCCGAAGCGATCCGCGCCAAGGCCTATGCGCCCTATTCCAATTTCCATGTCGGCGCCGCCATCCTCGCCGATGATGGCAAGATCTATTCCGGCTGCAACATCGAAAACGCCGCCTATCCGCAAGGCAATTGCGCTGAAACCTCCGCTATTGCCGCCATGATCGCCGGCGGTGCAAGGCGCATCCAGCGCATCTATGTCACCGGTCCTGGCAGCGCTCCCGTCACCCCCTGCGGCGGCTGCCGCCAACGCATCCGCGAATTCGCCGATCTCGACGTGGAAGTGATTTCGCACGGCGTGGATGGAACGCCGCTGGTGCAGACGCTGGGGCAGCTCTTGCCGCACAGCTTTGGGCCGGAGTTTTTGGGCTTAGAGCCGGCCGCAGGCAAATTCACTCCGGTGGAGTGAATTTAGGCGAGAAGGCCGCGAGCGCTATGCGCGAGTGGCGGGGTAAACAAGCTATGCCAAAGAAGAAAGCCGAGAGGCAAAAATGACCAAAGCCGCCAAAACCATTCGCAAGATCGCCGGTGAAGAACCCATTGTCGCCGCGCTGACCCTTGGCTCTGGCCTCTCGGCCATTGGTGATCTGCTCGAAGACAAGGTCACCATTCCCTATTCCGAGCTCAAGGATTTCCCGGGTGCCGGCGTCTCCGGCCACGGCCGCGATCTGCTGATAGGCACGATGAGCGGCAAGCGCATCGCCATCCTCACCGGCCGCGAACACTATTATGAGCATGGCAATGCCGCCGCCATGCGTCCCGCGCTCGAAACCATGGCCGAGCTTGGCGCCAAGACGCTGCTTCTCACCAATTCCGCCGGTTCGCTCGACGAAAATCTGCGTCCCGGCGATCTCATGCTGATCTCCGATCACATCAACTATGCCGGCATGAACCCGCTGATCGGCGAGCCGACCGACCGCCGTTTTGTGAACATGGTCGATTGCTACAATTCCGATCTGCGCGCCAAGGCCAAGGCGGCGGGCGAAAGGCTCGGTATCAAGGTCGGGGAGGGGATCTATCTCTGGTATTCTGGCCCGAGCTTTGAAACCATCGCCGAAATCCAGATGGCCATTCGCCTCGGCGCCAATGCCGTTGGCATGTCGACTGCTCCGGAAGTGATCCTCGGGCGCTTCTTGGGGCTAAAAGTCTGGGCTTGTTCGTCCATCACCAATATGGGCGCCGGCCTTTCGAACGAAAACATCAGCCATGAGCATACCAAGACCATGGCGGTGCAAGGGGCGGCCAAGCTGCAAAAGCTGATCCCGGCCCTGGTGGAGGAGCTATGAGTCTCAAGGTCGTCGACAATAGCGGGAGCAGCCACGCGCCCGCGCACAAGCGTAATCCGGGCTACCCGCTCGATCTCGATTGGGTTGAACGCGTCCGCATGAACCGCTCGGCCCTCGAACGCCGCGCCGGCTCCATCGGCGCGCGCCGCACTGTCAAGAAGGACTACCAGCTCGCCTGGCTCCTCAAAGCCATCACGCTGATCGACCTGACGACGCTCAATGCCGACGATACACCCGGCCGCGTAGAGCGCCTCTGCGCCAAGGCGCGCAATCCGCTCCGCGCTGAAATCGTCGACAAGCTCGGGGTCGGTGATCTGCGCATCCTTCCCGGCGCCGTCTGCGTCTACCACACCTTCGTCAAGACCGCGGTCGACGCGTTGGAAGGGACCGGAATTCCAGTCGCCGCCGTCTCGACTGCCTTCCCCCACGGCCTCGCTCCCGTCGACACCAAGATCGCCGAAATCGAAGCCTCGGTAAGAGACGGCGCTCAGGAAATCGACATTGTCATCGAGCGCGGCATGGTCCTGCGCGGCGATTGGCAGGCGCTTTACGATCAGGTCCGCGCCTTCCGCAAGGCCTGCGGCGACGCGCATATCAAGACCATTTTGGGCACGGGCGAACTCGCCACCCAGACCAATATCGCCAAAGCCTCGCTCGTCTGCATGCTGGCCGGCGCCGATTTCATCAAGACCTCGACCGGCAAGGAAAAGGTCAACGCCAATCTCGTCACCTCGCTGACCATGATCCGCATGATCCGCTGGTTCAATGAAGAGACCGGCATCGAGATCGGCTACAAACCAGCCGGCGGTATCGCGACCGCGGGCGACGCGCTCAAATATATGGCGCTGATGAAAGAGGAACTGGGGACCCATTACCTGAATCCCCATTTATTCCGTTTCGGCGCTAGCGGATTGTTAACGGATATAGAACGTCAACTCGAGCACGGGTTAACCGGCCACTACGCCGCCGACTACCGCCAGCCGATGGTGTGAGGCCACAAATGAACAAGATCGCACAAATCTTCGAAACCCTCGAATACGGCCCCGCACCCGAAACTGCTGACCAGGCAAATGCCTGGCTCGACAGCAAAAATCGGACTTTTGGCCACTTCATCGACGGCGCCTGGACCGCCCGCGGCAAGACCTTTGCCTCGACCAATCCGGCAACAGGCGAAAAACTGGCCGACATCACCGACGGCACCTCTGCCGACGTCGATTCAGCTGTAGCTGCCGCCCGCGCCGCCTTCCCATTGTGGAGTGGTCTAAGTGGTTATGAGCGCGGGAAATTTCTCTATTCCATCGCCCGCATGATCCAGAAGCACAGCCGCCTCTTCGCCGTGCTCGAAACCATGGACAACGGCAAGCCAATCCGCGAAAGCCGCGACGCCGATATCCCCTTGGTAGCACGGCATTTTTATCACCACGCCGGCTGGGCCACACATCTCGAACGTGAATTCCCCGACCATGTCCCCTATGGTGTCTGCGGCCAGATCATCCCGTGGAATTTCCCGCTGCTGATGCTGGCCTGGAAGATCGCACCGGCTCTCGCCGCCGGCAATACGGTGGTCCTCAAACCCGCCGAATTCACGTCGCTCACTGCGCTACTTTTCGCTGAAATCTGTGAGCGCGTCGGCCTTCCCAAGGGCGTCGTCAACATAGTCACGGGCGAAGGCGAGACGGGCGCGGCCCTGGTAAACCATTCCGACGTCGACAAAATCGCCTTCACCGGTTCGACCGAAGTGGGAAAAATCATTCGCGCCGCCACGGCCGGAACCGGCAAGGGCCTGTCGCTCGAACTCGGCGGCAAATCGCCCTACATCGTCTTCGAGGACGCCGATCTCGACTCGGCGGTTGAAGGTCTCGTCGAGGCCATCTGGTTCAACCAGGGCCAAGTCTGCTGCGCCGGCTCACGTCTTCTGGTCCAAGAATCCATCGAAGAACGCTTTATCGCCAAGGTGAAAAAGCGCATGGCCAATCTTCGGGTCGGCGATCCCCTTGATAAATCAGTCGATATCGGCGCGCTGGTCGCCCCGGTGCAGGTCGAGCGCATCCGTGACCTGATGAAAAAGGGCGTCGCCGAAGGCGCTGTGGTCTACGAGCCCGATGGCACAGTACCGGCCAATGGCTGCTTCCTGAAACCGGCCCTCGTCACCAATGTCTCCCCGGCTAACACTCTTGTGGAAGAAGAGATTTTTGGCCCCGTGCTGGTCGCCATGAGCTTCCGCACACCTGAAGAAGCCGTCGCGCTTGCCAACAACACCCGCTACGGTCTTGCCGCGACGCTGTGGAGCGAGAACATCAATCTCGCGCTGGATATAGCGCCAAAGCTCAAGGCCGGTGTCGTCTGGATCAACGGCACCAACCAGTTCGATGCTGCCGTCGGTTTCGGCGGATATAAAGAGTCCGGCTTCGGTCGCGAAGGCGGCCGCGAAGGCATGTCGGCTTACCTGAAACCCAAGTGGGAGAAGGCGCTCCAACCGGCTCCTGTGGCGACGTCGGTTCCTGCCAAGGCGGCAAACCCGCTCGATGCCGAACATCTCGACCAGACAGCCAAGATGTATATCGGCGGCAAGCAGGCACGGCCCGATAGCGGCTATAATCGGCCGGTCCATGGCACTGACGGCGCGCTCGTCGGCGAAGTCGGCGATGGCAATCGCAAGGATATTCGCAATGCCGTCGAAGCGGCTCGCGCCGCGCTTGGCTGGGGCACGACTGCAGCGCATTCCCGCGCGCAGATCCTCTATTTCCTTGCCGAAAATCTCGACTATCGCCGGGACGAATTCGCGGCGCGCATCAAGGTGCAGACCGGCGATGACGGCTCCAAGGAAGTCGCTCAGTCCGTCGAGCGCCTGTTCGCCTTTGCTGGCTGGGCCGACAAATATGATGGGGCGGTGCACAACCCGCCCATGCGCGCCGTTGCCGCCGCCATGGTCGAGCCGCTTGGCGTGATCGGCGTGGTTGCTCCACCCTCGCGCCCGCTGCTCGGGTCGATCGCGCTGATCGCTCCAGCGCTCGCCATGGGGAATACCGTCGTGCTAGTGCCTTCGGAGGGCTCGCCGCTGTCGATGACCGATTTTTACCAGGTGCTCGAAACCTCCGACATGCCTTCTGGCGTCGTCAATATCGTCACCGGTGAAAGTGTCAGCCTTGCCAAGACTTTGGCCGAACACGATGGCGTCGATGGGCTTTGGTTCGCGGGGTCTGCCGAAGGCTCTGCCATGGTCGAGAAGGCCTCGGTGGGCAATCTCAAGCAGACCTGGACGAGCCGCGGGCTCTACTATGATCTTGCCGATCAGCGCTTTGCCGGGGACTATTTCCTCGGTAAGGCGACGCAGGTGAAGAACGTCTGGATTCCATACGGGGCGTGAGCCCAAGTCACCCCCTCCCAGCCTCCCCCTGATAGGGGGAGGAGCGCGTCGGTTCTTGCCGCAATATCGAGACGACCTCTAGGCTATTCCTCCCCCTAGCAGGGGGAGGTTAGGTGGGGGTAATTCCTCAGAGCTGAAAGCCATCCAATGGTCTTCCTCCCCCAAGAAGTGATCCTGAAAAAGCGCAATGGCGAGAAACTTCCCAAGGAAGACATCGCCCGCTTCATCGTCGGCTTTGCCGAAGGGACGGTGTCCCATGCGCAGGCGGCCGCTTTTGCCATGGCGGTCTATTTTCGGGATATGAGCATGGATGAGCGCGTCGCGCTGACGCTCGCCATGCGCGATTCCGGAAGCGTGCTCGATTGGTCCGATCTCGATGGTCCGGTCGCGGACAAGCATTCGACCGGCGGTGTGGGCGACAATGTTTCGCTGATGCTTGCGCCGATCCTTGCCGCCATCGGCATCTATGTGCCGATGATTTCCGGCCGCGGCCTGGGCCACACGGGCGGTACGCTCGATAAATTCGATTCCATTCCCGGCTATCAGACCCAGCCCGACAATACGCTCTTCCGCAACGCGGTGCAGCAGGCCGGCTGCGCCATTATCGGCCAGACCGCCGATCTCGCGCCAGTCGACAAGACGCTTTACGCCATTCGCGACGTGACCGGAACGGTCGAATCCATCTCCCTGATCACCGCATCGATCCTGTCGAAGAAACTGGCTGCAGGCCTTGGAGCATTGGTGCTCGACGTCAAGACGGGTTCTGGCGCCTTCATGCCGACCCTCGAAGCATCCCGCGATCTCGCCAAAAGCCTGGTGGATGTGGCCAATGGTGCCGGCCTCAAGACCGGCGCTTTGATTACCGATATGAACCAGCCTCTGGCGAGTGCTGCGGGCAATGGCCTCGAGATGCGCAATGCCGTCGAATTTCTGACGGGTAAGCACCAGGACCGGCGCCTTCGCGAAGTGACACTTGCCTTGTCGGCGGAAATTTCCCTGATGACCGGAATGGCGGAAACGTCTGCCGCCGCTCGCAAAAAAGTGGAAGTCGCCCTCGATAGCGGCAAGGCGACGGAGCACTTTTCGAAAATGGTTTCTGTGCTGGGTGGCCCGGCCGATTTCGTCGAGCGCATGGATGAGCATCTGCAGCCGGCGCCGATCGTTCGCGACGTTCTCGCGGGAGGCCGCGGCACGATCGCCGAGATCAATACGCGCGGCGTCGGCATGGCGGTTGTCGCCCTTGGTGGCGGTCGGGCAACGCCGACGGACGCCATCGATCATCGGGTGGGGTTCGATCGCCTGCTTGGTCTTGGCGCGGAAGTCGAACCAACTACCCCGATCGCCCGCATCCACGCCGCCGATGAAGCTTCGGCAGCCGATGCCGAAGCGCGTCTGCGCTCTGCCTATTTCGTCGGCTCCGGCGCGCCAAAATTCGCATTGATCGCCGACCGCATCACCGCCACGGAGTAAGCCCATGCCACGCGCAATTGTCTGCCTTCTCGACAGTGTCGGCATTGGCGGCTCGCCTGATGCCAATCAATATGGCGACCAGGGCGCCAATACGGTCGGCCATATCGCCGAATGGGCCGCCGAGGGCAGGGCGGACAGAGCCGGCCTCCGTTCCGGTTCGCTCAATGTGCCGAACATGGACGCCATGGGCCTTGGGGCAGCGATCAAACTGTCCACGGGCAGCCTGCCACCCAATCTCAGCGATGTGCCAAAGGGCGGCCGGTTCGGCGTTGGTCGTGAGATCTCGCGCGGCAAGGATACGCCATCGGGGCATTGGGAAATCGCCGGCGTGCCGGTGCCTTTCGATTGGGGCTATTTTCCACAATCCGAACCAACCTTTCCGCCGCACCTGATCGAAGAATTTGTTCGACGCGCTGAGCTCCCCGGCATTTTGGGCGACAAGCATGCCTCGGGTACGGACATCATCGCTGCGCTCGGCGAAGAGCATATCCGCACCGGCAAGCCGATCTGCTACACCTCGATCGATAGCGTCTTCCAGATAGCGGCGCATGAAAGCCACTTTGGGCTCGAGCGGCTCTACGAGATCTGCAGACAAGCCTTCGAACTGACGGCGCCGCTCAATATCGGTCGCGTCATCGCTCGGCCGTTCGTTGGCGACACCCCGGACACGTTCAAGCGCACCGGCAATCGTCGTGATTTCGCCATTCCGCCACCAGAACCAACATTGCTTGATCGCAATCAGGCGGCCGGCAATCAGGTCTATGCGGTTGGGAAAATTTCGGACATTTATGCCGGTTCCGGCGTGACCCACAAGATCAAGGGGACCGGGATTCCGCAGTTGTTCGACAAGACGCTCGACGCCATGGAAATGGCCGCAGACCGCGCTTTCATAATGACCAATTTCGTCGATTTCGATTCTGAGTATGGTCATCGCCGGGATGTGCCGGGTTATGCCGCGGCACTCGAATTGTTCGATGCGCGGCTGCCCGAACTGATCGCCAAGATGCGTTACGACGATCTGCTCGTCCTGACGGCTGACCACGGCAATGATCCGACGTGGCCGGGCACCGATCACACGCGCGAACAGGTGCCGATCCTCGTCTTTTCCCCAGCCCTCCCCAAAGGAGAGATTGGCATTCGCTCCACCTTCGCAGATATTGGGGAAAGCATAGCCGCATGGCTCGGGCTGGCGCCCGGCCGCCACGGCAGGTCCTTCCTGTAACCGAGAGAGATGATCGATATGAGCAAAGTCGTGGGCAATGTCACAGTCATCGATCACCCGCTGATCCAGCACAAGCTGACGATCATGCGCAACAAGGAGACCTCCATCGCCGGTTTCCGGCGGCTGCTGCGCGAGATTGCTCACCTGATGTGCTATGAAGTGACGCGCGATCTGGAGCTTGAAATGATTCCGATCGACACGCCCATGGCGACGATGGATTCGCCTGCCATCAAGGGCAAGAAGCTGGTTTTCGCCTCAATCCTGCGCGCCGGTAACGGTCTTCTCGATGGCATGCTCGATCTCGTCCCAGCCGCGCGCGTCGCCCATATCGGCATCTATCGCGACCACGAGACGCTCGAGCCGGTCGAATACTACTTCAAGGCGCCATCCAACCTTGAAGACCGCCTGATCATCGTCGTCGATCCCATGCTGGCGACCGGCAATTCGGCCACGGCCGCGATCGAAAAGCTCAAGGAGCGCGGCGCCAATAATATCCGCTTCCTGTGCCTCTTGGCGGCGCCCGAAGGCATCGTCAATTTCGAAAAGGCGCATCCGGATGTGCCGGTTTATACAGCCTCGATCGACAGCCATCTCAACGAGAAGGGCTATATTATTCCCGGCCTCGGTGATGCGGGCGACCGCATGTACGGCACACGGTAAGTTATGACAAAACTTGCCCATTCGATGCTCCGCGTGCTCGATGAAGCGCGGTCTGTGGATTTTTATCGCCGCGCCTTTGGGCTCGAAATCGTCAACCGGATCGAATTCGCCGATTTCACTCTGGTCTATATGGCCCATGAACTCGATGGCTTCGAGCTGGAACTGACCATCAATCACGGCCGCGCCGAGCCCTATAATCTCGGCGACGGCTATGGGCATCTCGCAGTCGTCGTGGACAATCTGCAGGCCGAGCACGAGCGGTTCACGGCCGAAGGATTTACTGTCGGCAAGGTGGTGGATTTCAAGAACGGCAATGTGCCAGTCGCGCGCTTCTTCTTCGCGACCGACCCCGACGGCTACAAAATCGAAGTCATCCAGAAGGGTGGTCGCTTCCAGTAACCGCAAATATGAAAAACCCCGGATCGCTCCGGGGTTTTTGTTATTTGGCCTTGAGCGGCAGGCCGAGGGCGATCAGTTCGCCGCGGAGTGCGACGGGGTCCTTGAAGTGGATGCCGTGCATGCCGAACTTGCGGGCGGCGACGATATTGGGTTCGCTGTCGTCGATGAAAACGCAGGAATCTGGCGCGAAGCCATAGCGTTCGCAGAAGACGCGATAGATGCGCGGATCGGGTTTGACGAGGCCTTCGAGGCCCGAAACGATCACGCCATCGAATTTTTCGAGGAATGGCCACTCGCCGAGGCAACTCACCCATTTTTCCCAGGAGAAATTGGTGATGGCGAAGGTTGGGATATCCTGTTCGATCAGCTCGTTGTGGATGTCGACCGTACCATGAATGAAGTCGCCGAGCGTTTCTTTCCAGCGAAGATCAAAGGCCTGGATTTCGCGCCAATATTTCGGAAAGCGCGTGATCAGCTTGGCGACGCCTTCAGCATAGATTTCGCCGGCATCGAATTCGAGATTCCAGTCGCCGGTGCAGATGTTCTGGTGAAACCACAACGCATCCTCCTCGCTCTCGAAGAGCTTGCGGAACAGATACATAGGGTTCCAGTCGACGAAAACGCCGCCCAGGTCGAAGACAGGGATGATTGTGTCGTTCATGCTCTTGATCGGTTCGAGGTGAAGCTCACCGCTTCTGGCACGCTGGCCGGAACTCGGCAACCGCTCAGGCCATGGCGATCACATCAGATCGATTCTGCCGCCGAAGCGGGGCATGAACAGCGCGGAGCGGTTGAGATCGAACGTGCTCGTGAAAACAAGGCCAAGCAAGGGTTTGTAGGCATAGCGGGCTTCCGAAGCGATTACGGTCTGGCCTTTGGCGATGGCGATCGTCTCGGCCGGCAACGTATAGGGCTGCCCTTTGGGGTGATCGGCAACCGTCCCCGAATATCTGCCATCAGCAAAGCGGACCGACCAGAGAACCGTCGTCTGCCCGGTTGATGAAACCGAAACCGCCGTTACTGTCTGCGTCAGCCCAGTTGTGACATAGGGCGTCATGATGCTGGTCGCCGCGTCGAAATAATCCTTCATCTGGTCGCTGGTGATGGTCTTGTTGGCGCGTGCCACAAGGTCGCCCACAGCGCCGGAAACGGTCTGAACCTTACGATCTGCCGTGAGGAGCGCTGCTGCTTCCGAAGAGCCAAGATAAAGCGTCAGCATCAGTGGGACGACCAATGCAAATTCAACTGCTGCCGTGCCGGTCTCTTTGCGAATGAAACGGCGCAAATACTTCATCAGTTTACCCATCAGAACGGCTCATTTCTGAAAACCGTCGCAGCACCCATCAATAGCCGACCATCTCCCAGCCGATTATCGGCGAGCGGCGTCTGCAGAATGGAAGGGTAGCGATAATAGACCTGGATCATGACGACGCCGGAGGCGACGCCAGGCTGCCATTCGTCCGATTTGCTCCACTTGCAATTGCTTTTGCAATCGCGGTCGAGCGGTACTTCATAATCTGCGGATTGAAAGGTATCGATCTGCCGGACACTGACATACATGTCCGAACAGTCGCCGAAGAGCCCAAACAAGCGCCCACAAACGTCTTTCTTGTAGTCGGCAACGGTCCAATTGCGGCGCTGCGCTTCGCCAGTGCGGATCAGCCGACTTGTATCCTGCACCCCGCTTTCCAGCACTTGTGCTGCAAGGTAATTGACTGACGTTTCGAGGATGGCGCCCAGAAGGGTGAAAAAGATCGGCGCAAGCAAGGCAAATTCGACTGCGGTTGCGCCGCGCGTATCGCCAAAGAAGGATTTGCGTCGAAGACGTGCCATGCCTTTTCCACCCGGCAAGCGGACAATTTCCGCTATGCGCTCTAAGTGAACCGGTTATGGCTAAAGCGTCGTTAGGATTGGTGAACCCAAGCGCCGAATTCAGGTTCAGGGTTAAGCAGGGCTAAATCTAATTGCCAGTTGTCTGGATCAATTGCGACGATGCGAGCGCCTGGGTCGTAAAGGCATTGTCATCGCCGAGCATGACCGTCGGCTGACAAACGGGCGCGCAGCTCAGAGTGGTGCGCGACTGTCCCTGGTAGACGGTGGTCACGCCGGCCTGCATTTGCACGACATCGATCAGAGTGTCGGCGATGGGCTCGCCATAGGCATCCAGGACGATCAGATTGGTCTGTCCATAGCTCTTGCCGGTCAGGATCAGCGTCTGTGGATCCTGGATGGTGACGTCGGCGATCCCTGGATTTCCGACGATCACCGTCGCGGCCGGTGCGCTCATGCGCAAAACCCGCGCCATGTTCACCTTCACATCGATCGGCGCATTATCCGTGGCAAGGGTTGGCACTGCCGTCGCGAGCAGGATTGAGAAGCCTGTGAAGGCAATTTTGCGGAACATGGCACTCATCCGGCTTGAACTATGCACAACACCATCTGATGGAATGGTAAATACTTGGCAAACAGCGGTTGTTTTCCTGCTTGGATGTGCCGATACGTTCCGCTCAAGTCGTTGATAGACGTAGCAAATTGATGCCAAGTAGATCGCGGTGATGAATGGTGTCTAAAATGCGACCCAATTCTTCAACATGTTGAAAACCATCACTTATTTTACCCGAAAAGCACGCGTTCTGAGGTGCTCGATTAACGCAATGGCAATGAGTGGGGGCTAGTTTTGCCATATCTTCGCTGTGACCGGCCGTGAGGCGTCACGAGGACGTGTAAAAGGAGCCTGGGACATGAATATTTTGGCACGTTTCGCGCAGGACGAATCCGGCGCAACTGCAATCGAATACGGCCTCATCGCCGCACTTATCTCGGTCGTCATCATCGGCGCTGTCAGCGCTCTTGGCGGTCAGCTATTTAGCGTTTTCAATAACATCAACACCAAGCTTGGTGGCACTGCGGCGGTCAAGGGCACCTAAGCAAAAGACCGCTGCTGAGTTAGGAAGGGGCTCTATGAGCCCCTTTTTCATTTTTAAACAATTCTAGTGTCTCATGCGTCAATCGGGGGCGATTGATATGAATATGTTCATCTTGGCACAGAGGCTTAGGGCCGATCAGTCGGGAGCTACCGCCATTGAATACGGCCTTATCGGGGCTCTTATCTCAGTGGTCATCGTCGGCGCGCTGACGGCGCTCAACGGCAGCATGGTCGATATGTACGAGTATATCCGGAGCTACTTGGTTCCTGTCTTGTCTGGTTCCTGAGGACATCATGTGGACCCTAGCCCTTTTTTTGTTTCCAGCCTTCATGGCCTTCGCCGCGTCGTCCGATCTGTTGACGATGAAAATATCAAATAGGCTGGTCATCGCACTCACCGCGACCTTCTTTGTCGTCGCCATTGCCGTCAATTTACCGCTTGAGCAGATCGGCATGCATCTTTTGTGCGCGTCGGTTGTGCTTCTCTGTGCCTTCGTGATGTTCGCGTTCGGCTGGATCGGCGGCGGAGATGCCAAACTTGCGGCTGCGACGACGCTCTGGCTGGGTTTTGGTATAACTCTGCCCTATCTGCTTTTGGCAGGCATGCTGGGCGGGACCCTCACATTGCTTATTTTGAGCCTGCGTGCTCTTCCGCTCAACCCGCTTATAGCGCGCTGGGAATGGATTGCTCGTCTGCACGACAAGAAATCAGGCGTGCCCTATGGCATCGCCATGGCGGTTGCCGCGATCATGGTCTACTCGAACACAGTAATTTTCGAACGACTCATCGCCTGAACTAGCAACGGTCCGATTACGCCTGCAAGAACAAAGCTAATGGCGGCAGGCAATTAAGATCTTGTTTACCTTGTGTCATAAGGCTCGATTAACCAAACTTTGACCCTTTGATCGCATAGTTACCCGGTGGAATTGGGCATTTGCCCAGCGTAACCGGAGTGGGTCATGAGACCAGCACGTATCATCCTGGTGGTAGTTGCCCTGGTCGCTGGCGGGCTCGCCGCTATCCTTGTACTTCGCGGCGGACAGGCACCTTCGACGACCGAAGTCGTCACGCAGGTGGTAGAGGAAGCCAAGACCCAGATCCTCGTTGCCAAGGCACCGATCGGGGTGGGCGAGAGGCTCAAGCCGGAAAATGTCGAGTGGCAGGATTGGCCCGAAGGCGCCATTCGTCCCGAATATGTAACCGTCTCATCGATGCCGGATGCTCCGGCGACGCTGACTGGTGCCGTGGCGCGCTTTGAATTTTTCCCCGGCGAACCCATTCGCGAGCAGAAGCTCGTCAAATCCGATCAGGGTTATCTCTCGGCTGTTCTCGCGTCCGGCATGCGCGGCGTGTCGGTTGGCGTCACCGCCGTCTCGAGCGCCGGCGGGTTCGTCGTGCCAAACGATCATGTCGACGTTGTCCTGACGACCGCGACTAATGGCGGGCAGCAGTCCGAAGTCGTCCTTTCCAATGTCCGCGTGCTCGCGATCGGCAAGCGCCTTGGCGAACTTGGCATGAGCGGCGGCGACGAGACTGGCGAGGCCGAAACTCCAGCGCCGGAGCCGTTCGACAACAGCACGATCGCGACCCTCGAACTGACCCCGCCCCAAGCCGAAACCCTGATCAACGCCTCTATGCGCGGCCAATTGAGCCTAAGCCTTCGGTCGATCGTCGATTTCGGCAAGACCGCCGACACGCAGCGGCCGGCGAGCGCCAGCCAATCTGTGCGGGTTATTCGTGCCGGTAAGGAACAAAGCGTGCTCGCAGGGTCGCTGTCGAGCAGTGCGCCAATCGAAACGCAGCCGCCCGATCAGTTCGTGGCGACGGAGACGACTGCGCCCGCACTGCCTGAAATTCAGGTTGAAACCGCCCAGCCGCAGCTGATGCCGCAGTGAGGGAGAGATGGAAATGATCGCCAAATCAACGAGACTATCTCGATCCCTGCGCCATTGGCTCGTTGCCAGCGCCATCGGCAGCTTGTCACTTGCAGTTGCGACTCCTGCCGTGGCCCAGGCACAGATCAATGTTTCTTCGACGGCCTATGGCGGGCAGCGAGATATCGATCTTGAATTGAACAAGTCGATGATCGTCGATCTCCCTGCTGGCGTTGCCGAGGTGATCGTCTCGCAGCCATCGGTGGCCGCTGCGATCATGCGCACGCGCACCCGTGCCATCGTTCAGGGCATTGGCGGTGGCGACACCAATATTTTCTTCATCGATGATGCCGGCCGCACCATTCAGGTGCTCGATCTGCGCGTGATCAAGGAGCCATCCCAGGTCGGCAATGCTCTCGAAGAGGCGCTGGCCCGCGTCATCCCCGGTTCTCATATCCGCGTCGAATCCGTCACTCTTAACGACTCGACGAACCGGGTCGTCTTGACCGGCACCGTACTGTCTTCCGATGACAAGGATCGTGCCGCCCAGGTGGCCATCCAGTTTGCGGGCGACCCGGAAAATGTTGCCAATATCATTGAGGTCGCCGGTGGGCTGCAGGTCATGCTGCAGGTCACTGTTTCGGAAATTCGTCGCACCGTTGCGCAGCAGCTCGGCATCAATCTATCGGGCACCGTCACCATCGGCTCGGCCAGCCTTGGCCTGAACAATTCAGTGACGCCAAGCACCTCGACCAACGGCTTTTCGGGCAATTTCCCGATCGGCAATACCCAGATCAACGCCTCGCTGCGGGCGCTCGAACAGCGCGGCGCGCTGCGTCTGCTGGCCCAGCCGACCCTCACAGCCGTCTCGGGCCAGGCCGCGGAATTTCTCGTCGGTGGTGAATTCCCGGTCCCAACGACGAATAGCAATGGCAGCACTTCGGTCGAGTACAAGCCTTATGGCGTCGAACTGCAGTTCACGCCCACGGTGCGCTCCAATGGCGTGATCGCGCTGACGGTCAAAACCGGTGTGTCGGAAGTGCAGACCGGCAGCTATGCGTTGACACGGCGTGATGTGAACACCAGCGTCGAGCTTGGTGTCGGGTCGACGCTCGCCATCGGCGGGCTGCTCTCGGAAAACACCACGCAGAATATCGATCAGCTTCCGGGCTTGGGCAATATCCCGATCCTTGGCGCCCTGTTCCGCAGCCGCGAATTCCGCAGCGAGGAAACCGAACTGGTCGTTCTGGTGACCCCTTACCTGGTCAATCCCGCCCCGGTGAACACCATTCCCGTGCCGACCGACTATGCCGTGCCTGCGAGCGACGCCGAGGGCATTTTCCTCGGCAAGCTCGAAAAGCAATACGGCGTCGGCCCCGGCGGCATGCGCGGCAGTTTCAACGGCTCTGTCGGCTTCGCGCTCGATTGATGATGGCGGCAGGAGAAAAGTAATGAAGAGTTTCCTCAACCCCGAAGAGCCAGCTAAGCAGGAAGAGGCCGCAGCCGATATCTCGCCCGGCGCGCGTCTTGTTCCGCGCATCACCATCCAGGCATTTTGTGAGCATTCCCAGACTGCGCAACTGGTCGAAAGCGCCGTGCATGATCGGCGTATGTCCAAGGTTGCGCTGACGACGCATAACGGCGGCATCGACGGTGCGGTCGAAACCTACAAGACCAACCCAACGCCGAACCTGATCATTGTCGAGACCTCGCTGCCGCCTGAAGAGGTGCCGCAGGCGCTGGGGCGTCTCGCCGATGTGTGCGACGCGACCACGCGCGTGATCGTCCTCGGCCACGTCAATGACGTGCTGCTCTACCGTGAGCTGATCCGCTCGGGGATTTCCGAATATATCGTCCTGCCCGCGACCGCGCAGATCATCGTCAATTCCATCACTGACCTCTTTGCGGGTGAAGGCGCGGCGGCCATCGGGCGCACGATCGGCTTTGTCTCGGCCAAAGGCGGAGCAGGTGGCTCGACTGTCGCCCACAATGTTGCCTGGGCGATTGCCACTGGCCTCCGGCAGGATTGCCTGATCCTCGATATGGATCTCGGCTTCGGCACGGCCGGGTTGAATTTCAACCAGGACCCGCCGCATGGCATTGCCGATGCTCTGCTCGCCAACCAGAAGGTGGATCAGACCATGCTGGACCGGCTGATGAGCAAGGCGGCAAATCATATCAACCTGCTGACGGCCCCGGCAACGCTCGATCGCACCTGGGATTTTGAAGAGCGCGAATTCGAGCAGATCGTCGAGATTTGCCAGAAATCCATGCCGGTCATCATCCTCGATATTCCCCATTCGTGGAATGCCTGGGTGCGGCACACGCTCTCGACGATCGATGAGGTGGTGATCGTCGCCGAGCCCGATCTGGCCAATCTGCGCAATGCGAAGAACCTGGCTGACACGATCAAGGCGCTGCGGCCGACGGAAAAGGCGCCGAACCTTGTGATCAACAAGCAGGGTATCGCCCGGCGCCCCGAGATCAGCGCGGCCGAATTCGCCGCCTCGGTCGAATGCACCTTGATCGGACAAATCGGCTTTGACGCCGCGCTCTTCGGCACGGCCGCGAACAATGGCCAGATGATCGCCGAGGTTTCGGCGAGCAATAAGGTCAACGACGTCTATCGCAATATCGGCATGCAGGTCACCGGCCGGCAGGTCGCGCATGGCGCAGGCAAGGCGGCGGGGCTGATGAAGCTGCCCTCCTTCCTCAGAAAGCGGGCCTAGCTCCAAGAGCTCGGCGCGAAAAATAAGAGAACAACATGTTTGGCAAGCGGACGACATTTGGCGGAAATACACCGGGCGTGGCGGAGATCGCTCGCCCTGTGCCCAGCCCAACGCGCCCTGAGCCAGCTGCCGCACCGCAACGCCGCGCTTCCGACACGGACAGCATGGCCACGCGCCAGCGAACGACGGACGAAGTGCTGGACGTGCGCAATCCCGTCGATGCGCAGCGTGATCGCGAATATTTCCAGACCAAGTCCGCGATTTTCAACGCGCTGATAGACTCCATCGATCTCAGCCAGCTCGCGACGATGGAAAGCCAGGCTGCGCGCGAGGAAATCCGCGACATCGTCGGCGAAATCATCGCGCTCAAATCAATCGTCATGTCGATTTCCGAGCAGGAAGATCTGCTTGAGGATATCTGCAACGATGTCCTCGGTTATGGGCCGCTCGAGCCGCTGCTGGCGCGCGACGACATCGCCGATATCATGGTGAACGGCAGCCAGAAGTGCTACATCGAAGTTGGCGGCAAGGTACGCCTCACCAATGTGCGCTTCCGCGACGATGCGCATTTAATGAATGTCTGCCAGCGCATCGTGTCCCAGGTTGGCCGCCGCGTCGACGAAGGCTCGCCCATCTGCGACGCCCGTCTTCCCGATGGCTCCCGCGTCAATGTTATCGCTCCGCCGCTCGCCATCGATGGCGCTGCGCTCACCATCCGTAAGTTCAAGAAGGACAAGCTGACCCTGCAGCAGCTTGTCAAATACGGTTCGATTTCGCCTGAAGGGGCTGAAGTTCTCCGCATTCTCGGCCGCGTCCGGGCCAATGTGCTCATCTCGGGCGGTACCGGCTCGGGCAAGACGACGCTGCTCAATTGCCTGACGGCCTTCATCGAAAAGGATGAGCGCGTCATCACCTGCGAAGACTCTGCCGAACTTCAGCTGCAGCAGCCGCATGTGGTGCGTTTGGAAACCCGCCCGCCCAACCTTGAGGGCGAAGGCGAGATCACCATGCGCGATCTCATCAAGAATTGCCTCCGTATGCGCCCCGAGCGCATCATCGTCGGCGAAGTCCGCGGCCCGGAGAGTTTTGACCTTCTCCAGGCCATGAATACGGGCCACGACGGCTCCATGGGCACGCTCCACGCCAATAGCCCGCGTGAAGCCCTGTCGCGTCTTGAATCCATGATCACCATGGGCGGCTATTCCCTGCCGAGCCGCACCATCCGCGAAATGATCGTGTCTTCGATCGACGTCATCGTCCAGGCCGCGCGTCTCCGCGACGGCTCGCGCCGCATCACCCACATTTCCGAAGTGCTCGGGATGGAAGGCGACGTCATCGTGACCCAGGACATTTTCGTCTATGACATCATGGGCGAAGACGCGAACGGCATGCTGATGGGCAAGCATCGCTCGACCGGCATCACCAAGCCGCAGTTCACCGAGCGGGCCCGCTATTTCAACGAGGAAGCCAACCTCATCGAGGCGCTCGAAAAATCCAATACCGAGCAACACGAACTGATGGGTCGCTGACCATGCTCATGCCTATCCTGCTTGTGATCTTGGCGGTCGTCGCGGTTGGCGCGGCCGGCTTTGCGCTCGTGCCATCGGCCCTTGGCAGCAGCCGAGCCCAGAAGCGTTTGAAAACCTATCGCGGCGACATTCGCGCCAATCGTCGGGAGCTCGATGCCAATCGTACGCGCGATGCGCGCCGCAAGACGGTGCAATCGGCGCTCAAGGCCCAGTCCGATGAGCTCAATGCCAAAAAGCGCTTGACCGTATCGGACATGATCTTTCAGGCCGGCATGACCATCACGCCAGCGGCTTTTATCCGCAATAGCGTCATATTTGGTGTCGTGCTCTTCCTCATTCTACTCATCACTCAGGTGCCATATTATTTCGCGGCAATTTTCGCCGTTGCCGGCGGGTATCTGCTGCCGCGCATGTATGTGATGCGCAAGCGCAAGCAGTATCAAAACAAGTTTCTCGACGAGCTGCCGAACGCCGTCGAAGCCATCGTGCGCGGCGTCAAGACGGGGCTTCCGCTCAACGATTCCATGCGCGTCGTTGCCAAGGATACCAAGGAGCCGGTGAAGTCCGAATTCCAGCGCGTGCTTGATCAGCAGGCGTTCGGTTTCTCGATGACGGAAGCCGTGCAGGTTCTGCTCCAGCGCGTGCCGCTTCCTGAAGTCAACTTCTTTGTCGTCGTCATCTCGGTGCAGCAACAGGCGGGCGGTAACCTCTCGGAAGCCCTCGGAAACCTGGCGCGCGTGCTGCGCAACCGCAAGAAGATGAAACAGAAGGTGGCTGCCATGTCCTCGGAAGCGAAGGCCTCCGCGGGCATTATCGGCTCCTTGCCTATCGTCGTCGCCATCATGGTTTCGGTCGTCTCGCCCCAATATCTGTCGCCGCTGATCACGACGCCATTGGGCCAGATCTGGCTGGGCGCCGCAGCGATCATGATGTGCCTAGGCGTTTTCGTCATGAACCGCATGGTTCAGTTCGAGTTTTAGGGCAGGGCATCGCACATGGTCGAAATGCTGACATCGCGCGAATTCCTGATTGCCGTTCTGGCAGCGATTTCGGCCGCCGCCGTGGTGTTCACCTTCGGCTCTTCGATGATCGTCAAGCAGGACATGAAGACCCGCGTCAAACGCGTCGCGCTTGAGCGCGATCGGATGCGTGCCGAGGAAATGGCGCGTCTGCGGGGCGGGGGGGCGATCGATAGCCGCTCGAGCATGCGGCGCACCAAGGAAGCGCGCTCCTATATGAAGACCGCGGTGGAGCGCTTCGACCTCAAGAAGGCGTTCCAGGACGACAACACCGTCGACAAGCTCGCCATGGGCGGTTATCGCGGCCAGGGTCACCTGACCTCGTTCCTGTTCCAACGCTTCGCCACGCCCTTTGGCGTGTTCATCATCGCGGCGTTTTATCTGCTGATCGTTATTCCCGGTGACCGGCCGGTTTTCTTGAATTTGGTGTACGCGATCGGTGCTGCGCTCGTCGGGTCCTATCTACCCGTACTGATGCTGCGGAACGCGACACAGAAGCGCCAGCAATCTATCCGCCGTTCCTGGCCTGATTGTCTCGATCTCTTGCTGCTTTGCGTCGAAGCCGGCATGTCGATGGAACACGCGTTCAAGCGCGTGGCCCGCGAAATCGGCCAGCAGAGCGCCGAACTGGCCGAAGAGCTGACGCTGACCACAGCCGAACTGTCATTCCTCGAAGACCGCACCCGCGCCTATGAAAATCTTGGCCGCCGGACCGGTCTCGATAATGTTCGCGCTGTCATGACCGCACTTATTCAGGCTGACCGCTATGGCACCTCGGTCGGTCAGGCACTTCGCGTCATGGCCGAAGAAGGCCGTGAATCGCGCATGATGGAAGCGGAAAAGAAGGCTGCGGCTTTGCCACCGAAGCTGACCGTGCCACTGATCCTGTTCTTCCTTCCGGTGCTCTTCATCGTCATCATGGCTCCCGCCATCATCAAGGTGATGGGCAACGGCATGATGAGCGGCGGCTGACCGTCAAACAGTTGCAAGCTTCGGTTCAGCCGTTGGGAATGAGATCCCAGCGATTTTGCTGGGTCAGCATGGCCCGCACATAAGTCATGTTGGCTTCGACCTGTTCCGGCGGCAATTCCGCGGCATAGATGGCGCGCGCTTCATCGAAGCGTCCCTGGAGACCGACGACAAGGGCAAGGTTCTGGCGCGTCTGGCTTGTTGCGCCACGCATCTGCACTGCACGGCGCAAATGCTGCTCAGCCGATGCCAGATCGGAGGTCATGGCATAGGAAAGGCCCATATTGGCTTCGATCGCCGCCTCGCCAGGCGCAACGGTTGCCGCCTGCGCATAAAGCGCACGAGCCTCGGCATTGCGGCCCATCTGATCAAAGGCCGCGCCCTTGACGAGAAGCGCATTCCAGTCTGGTGCATCTGGCCGCAATGTGCGGTCGATGACGGCCACCGATTGCTCAAAGCTGCCCATCGAGACCAGAGCCTTGGCATAGGCGACGGATAGTTCGACGTCGTTTGGATAGAGCCCGATCGCCTGCTCGAGCGCGGCTGCTGCTTGTTGCGGCTGGCCGGCTGCGCGCAGGGCCGCGGCATAAAGAATGACGGTATCGCGGTCGCGCGGATTGGATTTGTAACGCCCCGTCAGTTCCGCAAGCGTCTGCTGGCGCTGTTCCGCCGGAAGGCTCGAATAATCGGTCGCGCCAAGCTGTCCGCGATTGGAAGCGCAAGCCGATAGCGCGAGAGCTGCAACGCCGGCCAGCAGCAGCATGTGCCAGGTCCGATTGGTAGCAACGATACGCAGCACGGCACGACTCCTCGGGGGACTTTCCCCTCAGGCCAAGCAATAAATCATTAACCCTAATAGGCGGTTAAAGATCGCTGCCCCAGTGCGTTGCGCAAGCGAGGCGAGGGGGCTAGGTATGGTGGCGACCACACCCCGGAGTTGCCCATGTTCGCCTTGACCACCACCCCAGTTTATCTCGTTGGCGAAGGAGGGTTGGGAGCTTTGGGCTTATCGGGAGCACAAAAGGGCTGGGCTGAAGCCAATGGCTTTTCCGGCCAGCGCGGCAAGCTCTTGCCGCTCCCGAGCGCAGACGGTGGGCTTGATGGATATCTCTTCGGCGTCGGTCCTGCGGAGGGCCGGCCCGTCTTTGTCGCCGGCCTAGCCGCCGTCTCGCTTCCAGCGGCCCACTATCGTCTCGAAGGCGAACTTGGCGACGCAACGCTCGCTTCGATCGCATTCCGTCTCGGCGCCTATCGCTTTGATCGCTATCGCGACGCCAAGGCGACGCCCACACTCGAACTGCCGAGTGGCGCGGACAGCGCCGAAGTCGACCGCCAGGTGGCAGCTGCAAGCCTTGCCCGCGACCTCATCAACACGCCCTCGAGCGATCTCGGCCCGGACAATCTCCATAAGGAGATCGAACGTTTTGCCGCCGAGCGCAGCATGGAATTCAAGGCCATCGTCGGCGATGATCTGCTCAAGCAGAATTTTCCGATGATCCACGCCGTTGGCCGCGCCAGCACCCAGAAGCCGCGCTTGCTTGACCTCTCATGGGGCAAGGCGAGCGATCCCAAGGTGACGCTGGTGGGCAAGGGTGTCACCTTCGATACCGGTGGCCTCGACATCAAGACGGCGGCGGGCATGCTGATGATGAAGAAGGATATGGGCGGCGCCGCCAATATTCTGGGTCTGGCCAGCGCCATCGTCTCTGCCAAACTGCCGGTGCGTCTTCGCGTGCTCATCCCCGTCGTCGAAAACGCCATCGCGGGCGACGCCTTCCGGCCCGGCGATGTCCTTCATTCGCGCAAGGGTATTACGGTCGAAATCGGCAATACTGATGCCGAGGGTCGCTTGATCCTCGCAGATGCGCTAGCGCTCGCCGATGAAGAATCGCCCGAATTGATCGTCGATATGGCGACTCTGACTGGCGCCGCACGGGTGGCGCTCGGGCCTGAACTGCCGCCGCTCTATTCGACCGATGATGCCTTTGCCAAGGCCATCACCGAAGCCGGTCTTGAAGTCGAAGACCCCTTCTGGCAGATGCCGCTCTGGTCTTCATACGATGGTCAATTGAACTCGAAGATCGCCGATATGAACAATACCGGCGCAGGCGGCTATGCCGGCTCGGTCATTGCAGCGCTCTTCCTCAAGCGCTTCGTCAGCAGTGCAAAGGCCTGGGTCCACCTCGATATTCTTGCCTGGGCGCCAGAAGCGCGACCGGGTCGGCCGGTTGGCGCAACGGACCAGGGCATCCGAGCTGTCTTTGCGGCGATCAAGCAGCGGTTCGCATAAAGACAGACGGCTCCGGCAATCAGCGTGATGGCTGCCGGAGCTAAGCTCGAGAAGTGCTCCTAACCCTCTGGGTTCGGATCGACGATCTCGGCGTGGTTGGGTGCCTGGTCGATTACTGCGTCTGATTTTGGAAACAGCAGTGGCGCCATGGCAAAACCCACAATGACCAGAACGATCATGCCCCAGCCGGCCCATTTCTTGTGCCTTTCGATGAACTCGCCAGCGATAGGCCCGAAAAAGTAGAAGAGACCACAGGGCACAAAGTAGCGAAGACCCCGACCGATTAGGCCGTAGACGACGAAGGTCCAAATATCGAGCCCGGCAACGCCGCTCGTAATGGTGATGACCTTATAGGGGATGGGCGACAGCGCGCCGATCAGGATCATCAGCGGCCCATTTTCATTGAAACTCTGGCGCAGCGAGTCAAAGCCGTTGCCTGCCCCATAGAAATCGATGATGCCGCGGCCAAGCGTATCGAAGAGAAAGTAACCGATCGCATAGCCTGCAAGACCGCCGGTGACGGAGGCCACGGTGCAGATCGCCGCCAGCCGCCACGCCCGCATGCGATCGGCAATGATCATTGGCGCAAGCATGATTTCGGGGAAGATCGGCAGGATCATCGCCTCGAGAAAGCACAGCAGGGCCAGGATGGGCTCGGCCAGGCGATGTCTCGTGGCGAGCTTGAGACGGTCATAAAAGCTGAGCTTTGCAGCGGGCGCGGTGTCGGTCATTGGTCTCTTTTGTCTGGGCAGTGCACTAGCACCATTATGCGGAAAACTTTGTCAGGCCAGTGAAATTTGCGTCAGTAACCGCGATTGCGATCGACGACGTTGATCAGTGGCCTTCCGGCGCGATGATCGGCAATAATCTTTGAGAAATAGCGCACGCCGCTTTTTTCGTCTGAAATCGCCGCGATATGCGGGGTGATATAACAGTTCTCGATATCCCAGAGCGGGCTCTCCTGCGGCAGCGGTTCCTGCTCGAAAACATCGAGGCTCGCTGCGCCAAGCGTGCCATCCGCCAAAGCTTTGACGATATCGGCCTCGCGCTGATGCCCGCCGCGTGCGGCATTGATGATCACGGGGCCACCCTGGAGATTGCCAAGCCGCAGCTTGGCAAAATTCTCGTAGTTGAGAATGCCCGTCGTTTCCGGGGTCAACGGCAGAAGGTTGACCAGAATGTCGGTGCCCGAAAGAAACGCATCGAGGTCTTCATCTCCCGCAAAACAGGCGACGCCCTCGACTTCCTTGCGGGTGCGGCTCCAGCTTCGGAGCGTAAACCCAAGCGGCGCCAATCGGCGCGCAGCATCCTGGCCGAGAACGCCCATGCCCATGATCCCGACGGTGCTTTCGGCGGCAGAGGGGGGATAGAACTGGCTCCAGCGGCGCGCCTTCTGGTCGGCGCGGAAACGGGTATAGACCCGGTGATGCATGGTAACATGGGCAACCACATAATCGCTCATGCGCTGGCTGAGGTCGCTGTCGACAAAGCGCACCAGTGGTGCATCGGGCAGTTTTGGATGCTTGATCAAGGCATCGACGCCCGCGCCGAGCGACAAGACCGCCTCCAGCCCTGTCAGCCCATCAAAGGCGTCGGGCTTGGGCTTCCAGACAAAAACATAGCGAATATCGGTGGGATCGAAATCATTGCCGCGCCGCACCACGGGATAGGGATGAAGCGCCTTGGCAAAGGCTTCGGCCCAACTGGCTTCGTTGACGTCATTGAGATGGAGAAGGAGCATGGGCGGAGGATCTTTCAATAAAAAAGCCGCGCCTTGGGGCGCGGCTCATCAATGCCTTATCGAAACCAGCTCAGTTGCCGGTGGTCGGGGCCGTTGTCGGTGTGGTCGCCGGTGTTGCAGGCGCAACCTGGGTGGCGTCCCCGCCAGCGGCCGGGGTGCCCTCGACAGCGGTTTCAGACTCGGTCGTGGTCGGCGTTTCATTCTGTGCGGCTGGTGCGGTCTGCGTTGCGTCCGACGCCGGCGCGGTCACTTCAGCCGGGGCAACGGCGCCATCGGGAGCCGCTTCAACCGGCGTACCAGCCTCTTCTGGGGTCGCTGGCGCTTCTTCGGCGGTCGGGAACGGAACAGGGTTCGACGACAGCGTCTGGAGATAGGCCAGGATGTCGGCGCGTTCTTCGGGCGAACGGACGCCGGCAAAGGTCATCTTGGTGCCCGGCGCATATGCCTTGGGATTGGTCAGGAACGCATTGAGGTTCTCATAGGACCAGACCTGACCTTCGGCCTTCTGCTGCTGCAGAATGTCCGAATAGGCAAAGCCTTCCATATGAGCCTTGGTATTGTTCACAATATTATAAAGGTTCGGACCCTGCTTGGCCGCCTCGCCTTCGCCAAAGCTATGGCAGGACTGGCACTTGCGGACAGCGGCAGCGCCACGGTCAACGCTCGCGCTGGCCAGCAGCGTGGCAAGCGGCACTTCCGGTGCGGCATCAGCGGCAGCGCCAGCTTCCGCGACTTCCGGCGCGGGCAGGGCATAGCCCGGACCATTGTCCTCTTTCGGGTGGTAGATGGCCTCAGCCAGAAAGCCCACGCCCATGACAAACATAAGTGTGCCAAGGACGGCGCCCATGATCTTGTTTAGCTCAAACGAATCCATTTGGTCTCTCTGCCGGTCCATCCCCGGTGGACAATAAACGAACTGGGTCCAACAATCGGTTTCCGAGGGAAACCTGCCTCAACTGACCCGGTTCGACGCGCGCGGAAGATAGTATTACGCCTCGTAGGGTGCAACAGGACAATCCCTCTTGGCGACAATTCCCCCAATCTCATGTCGTTTTAGCCCCAGAAACCTCTGATTGACACCCTCTGGTGCCGCGTCTAAAGCCCGCAGCAGGCAGATGAACGGACCTCCCATGAGCATGAAGATAGCCTTTCAAGGTGAACCTGGCGCATTCAGCCATGCCGCAGCGGCCAATGTTTTTCCCGGCGAAGAATTCGTGGGCTGCGTGACCTTCGAAGAAACGCTCAATGCGGTTCAGTCGGGCAAGGCAGATTTCGCGGTCGTTCCGGTCGAAAATTCGCTCTATGGGCGCATCACCGACATTCATCACCTTTTGCCCGAAAGCGGTCTCTTCATCATCGGCGAGACCTATCTTCGCGTCGAAATGAACCTGCTTGGCGTGCCCGGCGCGACGCTTGACGATATCAAGGCCGTCCAGTCGCTCTCGGTCGCACTTGGCCAGTGCCGCCGCTTCATCTCCGAAAACGGCTATCGCACCATCAATGCCGTCGATACCGCCGGCTCGGCGCGCGAAATTGCGCAAAAGGCCGACAAGTCCGTTGCAGCCATCGCGTCGCGCTTTGCCGGCGAGATTTATGGTCTCAATGTTCTCGCGAGCAATATCGAGGACGCCGACCACAATACAACGCGCTTCCTCGTGCTCTCGACCACCGCAAAATTAGCGCCTCAGGCGGGCAAGGTGAAAACGACCTTCATCTTCCGCGTGCGCAACGTGCCTGCCGCGCTCTACAAGGCCATGGGCGGCTTTGCGACCAATGGTGTCAACATGACCAAGCTCGAAAGCTACATGGTCGGCGGCGCTTTCACGGCCACGCAGTTCTATGCCGATATCGAAGGGCATCCCGATGATGTCAGCGTTCAGCACGCTTTTGACGAGCTGAAATTCTTCACCGACCGGTTCCAGATCCTCGGGGTCTATCCCGCCTCCGAGCAGGTCTGATCCCAAGTCCTCGCTCCGAAGCGATTGGTAATACATCTCGGCTAATGTGCCGAAAGTGCATGTCTGCCAGCCCTTAGCGGCGCTGTCCGATTCGGTGCATTCGTGTTGTCATATCTGCGGCTTAATAGTCTGTACCCGTCGGATCCAGGGGTCTATCGTTGGAACATTTTGATCTCATCGTCATCGGCTCTGGGCCAGCCGGCCGTCGTGCTGCCGTGCAGGCAGCCAAGCTCGGCCGGTCCGTTCTCGTGGTGGAAAATCGCCTGCGTCTCGGCGGCGTTTCCGTCCACACCGGTACGATCCCCTCCAAGACCCTGCGCGAAACGGTTCTCAACCTCTCCGGCTGGCGCGAACGCGGCTTCTATGGCCTCTCCTATCGCGTCAAAAAGGACATCGAGGGCAAGGATCTCGGCGCCCGCCTGCGGATGACGCTCAACCACGAAATCGAAGTTCTCGAACACCAGTTCAACCGCAACGGCGTGCGCACCTTTGGCGGCATGGCGCGCTTTATCGATCAGAACCACATTGCCGTCGTGGCGCCCGATGGCGACGAGACGCGGTTTGGGTTTGACCACGCGGTCATCGCGGTGGGCACCGCGCCCTATCGCCCCGCCAATATTCCGTTCAACGACCACTCGGTTCTCGATAGCGATAGCCTCGTTTCCGAGCCACGCGTGCCACGCAGCCTGACGGTTGTGGGTGCAGGCGTCATCGGCATCGAATATGCGACGATCTTTTCGGCACTCGATGTGCCTGTCACCATCGTCGAACCCAAGGACACCATCCTCGATTTCATCGATCGCGAAATCATCGAAGAATTCACTCACGATCTGCGCCAGCGCGGCGTGACGCTGCGGCTCGGCACCAAGGTCGAAAAAGTCGAGATCGACGAACAGGGCTGGGCAGTTTCCATCCTCGCCGATGGCCGGCGTATCCGAACCGATATGCTGCTTTATGCGGCTGGCCGCTCCGGCGCGACCGCCAATCTCGGCCTTGAAAATGCCGGCCTGACGCCGGTTGATCGGGGTCGCCTCAAGGTCGATCCAGTGACCTTTCAGACCGAGGTCCGCAACATTTACGCGGCTGGCGACGTCATCGGTTGGCCGTCGCTCGCTTCGACCTCGATGGAACAGGGCCGCATCGCCGCGCTCCATGCGTGCGGCGCGCAGATGCCGCCGGCTCCTGAATTCTTCCCCTATGGCATTTATGCCGTGCCGGAAATTTCGACCGTGGGCCTGACGGAGCAACAGGTCAGGGCGCAGAACATTCCCTATGAAGCCGGCATTGCCCGCTTCCGCGAGACGTCGCGCGGTCACATCATGGGCCTCCAGTCGGGCATGATGAAGATGATCTTTGCGCTCGATACGCGAAAACTGCTCGGCGTCCACATCGTCGGTGAAGGCGCGACCGAACTGATCCATATCGGCCAGGCCGTGCTGAACCTGGGCGGGACGCTCGACTATTTTGTCGAAAATGCCTTTAACTATCCGACACTTGCCGAAGCCTACAAGATCGCCGCGCTCGACGCCTGGAACCGTATGCCGCGAACCAAGCCGATCGCTGCGACTGTTGAAGAGACGGTTGTTGAACTTCCGCCATTCAAGGTTGGTACAGCAAAAGGCTGACGCGATCCGTCGCGTTGTTGCAAACGGAGCCTGTACTCGAAATTAAGATAATTTTCGACGGCCCCTTGCTCTTATCCTGAGTTTGGAATTACCTCCGGAACGGGAAGATATTTCCCGGGGGACTATCATGAACAAGACTGTGGCAGGCCTTGCGCTTGTCTTTTTGGCCGCCAGCGTCGTGAACGCTTCGGCGCTGGATCGTCGCGTCCAGATCAACAATAAATCGTCATACGACATCGTCGAATTCTATGCCTCGAACACGGGCACAAATTCGTGGGAAGAAGATATCTTGGGCAAGGACATCCTGCCCGCAGGCCATAGCGTCATGATCAACATCGATGACGGCTCTGGTTACTGCAAATATGACTTCCTGGCTGTGTTCGAAGATGGCGATAAGGTCACCTCGACAGACAACAATGTCTGCGAACTGGCCGATTTCAGCTTTACCGACTGATCGAGACTATTGCGGGATCGCGCCATGAGCGCGGTCTCGCCTGGCCTGGCCAGGATCAAACTTGCCATGCTGGGTTATGAGGCGGCAACGCGTTTGCGGCTGCGTCGTTATGGGAAGCCTCCTCTTTCATAGGGCTTCCATGTCCAAATCCAGTTTTTTCGGCGCCAAGCCGACCGCTGCAGGCACCCATTTCAGACTTTGGGCGCCCGAAAAAAGCCGCGCGGCCGTCGATGTCGAGGGCGCGGGGAGTTTTGCGCTAACCCCTGAAGAAAAGGGCTATTTCAGCGCCCTTGTGCCCAATGTTGGCGTGGGCGCAAAATACAAATTTCGGCTCGACGATGGCTTGCCCATGCCGGACCTCGGCTCGCGCTGGCAGCCTGAGGGTAGCGATGGCGTATCAGTCGTCGTGTCGCCAGAGTATATCTGGACGGATGCGGGCTGGGCGGGGCCGGTGGCGCAGGATCAGGTTATATACGAACTCCATGTCGGCACCTTCACATCCGAGGGGACATGGAATGCCGCGCGCGAAAAGCTTCGGCATTTGAAAGACTTGGGCGTGACCGTGATTCAGGTCATGCCGGTTGGGTGCTTTAAAGGAACATTCGGCTGGGGCTACGACACGACGCTTCCTTATGCACCCTATGCCCCCTACGGAACGCCGGACGACCTTCGCGGCTTTGTCGACGCGGCGCACGGATTGGGGATCGGGGTCATCCTCGATGTCGTCTACAACCACGCCGGCATGGGAGACTATTACCATGCCTATAGCGAGCACTTTTTTACCCACACGCATGAGAATGAGTGGGGCAGCGGATTTAATTATGACGGCGAAAATTCGCGGGCCGTCAGGGATTTCATGATCGGCAACGCCGTTTACTGGATCGAAGATTTTCATCTCGATGGACTTCGGATCGATGCGGCGCAGGCCATGTTCGACACGAGCGAAACGCACATCATCGCCGAGCTGACCGACGCTGTCCGCGAAGCGGCCAAACCGCGGCGCGCCTACATGGTGGTCGAAAACCAGCCGCAGGAACGGCGGATGATTGCTGACCCGAAGGAAGGCGGTTTTGGGCTCGATGGCATGTATAGCGACGACTTCCAGCACGCCATACGAGTGGCGGCGACCGGGCATAACGACTTCTATTATCGAGACTATTTGGGTTCGCCGCAGGAGATCGTCTCGGCCCTGAAATACGGATTTTTGTATCAGGGTCAGCGCTCGGACATGCGCGATAAGGCCTATGGCACATATAACCTTGAAACGCCCGCAGAGCACTTCGTGCATTTCCTCGAGAACCACGACCAAGTTGCCAATTCGGCCAAGGGCTTACGGCTTTCCGAGCTTATGTCGCCAGCGCGGCTGCGGGCGATAACACCGCTACTACTGCTTGGACCGCAGACGCCGTGTCTGTTTCAGGGGCAAGAGTTCGGATCGCGCAAGCCATTCCTCTATTTTGCCGGACGCACGGGCGAAGAAGCCGAGGCGGTGGCGGAGGGCCGGAAGAAGGGATTGATGGATTTTCCGTCGGTCACCGACCCAGAAATGCAAGCAACGCTGGCGCGGCCCGATGACCCCAAAACCTTCGCGCTCAGCAAGCTCGACTGGTCGGAAATGTCGAGCAATTCCGGTATCTTGGCGCTACACAAGGAGCTGCTAGCGCTCCGCAGAACCGACGCTGCCTTCTCGCAAATATCAGCGCGGCGGGTTGATGGCGCGGTGTTGGGCGAGTGTGCTTTTGCGCTGCGTTTTTTCATGGCTGACCCGAGCCAACACCGGCTTCTGCTCTGCAATCTTGGACGCGACTTGCATATGGCCGTGACGCCTGAACCGCTGCTGGCGCCACCCGACGGGCAGCGCTGGGCGCTCCAATGGTCGAGCGAGCACCCTAAATATGGCGGGGCAGGGCGGCGTCCGGTGGAGCCGGAAAAGTTCTGGATCCTGCCCGGTGATTGTACTCTGGTGTTGCGCCCGGAGAGCCGCAATCCGGCGTGACTTCGGTAGCATTCCGGTAACATCGAGCGCGGGTTAGGGCATTATTCGTCATCGTCCTGCGGGAGCGGCTCGTCGTTCCGTGCGGGGATGACATAGGAGCCGGTCAGCCAGCGATTGAGATCGACATCGGCGCAGCGTTTCGAGCAGAACGGCTTAAACTTATCCACGGTCGGTTTTCCGCAGATCGGGCACTTGCGTTCGGGCGCCATCAGACCCCCGACAGGCTCGACTGATTGAGCCAGTTGAAGTGAACCGGATAGCCTTCGCCAGCAAGAAGTTGCGTCACTTCATGGAGCGGCAGCCCGACGACGCCGGAATAGGAGCCCACGAGTTTGACGACGAATGAGCCGGCAATGCCCTGGATGGCGTAGCCGCCGGCCTTGTCGCGCCATTCGGCGCTGGCGAGATAGGCTTCCATCTCGCGCGTCGAGAGGCGCTTGAAGCGCAGGCGGGTTTCAACGATCCGGTTGCGCTTGGCGCCCGACGGCGTCAGGAGCGTGACGCCGGTATAGACCCGATGCGCGCGCCCCGAGAGAAGGCGGAGACATTCGGATGCCTCTTCCATGGTCTCGGCCTTGGGCAGGATACGCCGGCCAACGGCGACAACCGTATCGGCAGCCAAGACAAGCGCTTCTTCGCCAAAGCCGGCGACGCGCGCCTTGTGCTGGGCGGTAAGTGCTTTCAGTTCGGCGAGGCGGCCAGCGAGCTTGCGCGGCAATTCGCCCTTTTCGGGCGTTTCATCAACATGAGCGGGCACCAGATGCTGGGGCTCGATGCCGATCTGATTGAGCAATGCAAGCCGACGCGGCGAGGCGGAGGCCAGGATCAGGTCCGGACGGCTGGCCATAGCTATTTACTTGAAACGATAGGTGATGCGACCCTTGGTCAGGTCGTAGGGAGTCATTTCACACAGCACCTTATCGCCGGCGAGAACACGGATACGGTTCTTGCGCATGCGACCAGCAGTGTGAGCGATGATCTCGTGTTCGTTTTCCAGCTTGACCCTGAAGGTCGCGTTGGGAAGCAATTCGGTGACCACGCCCGGGAATTCGAGCACTTCTTCTTTGGCCATACTTTCTCCTGGGAAGACCCCCGCGTGCGAAATTGCTCGGCGGTGGCCGTAAATTTTGGCGGAACCTACTGCAAATCAGTGGCTTTGTGAACTACCGGAAACCAGTGGTTCCAAACGATTACGAACGCGGCGCCTGAGGCCATCGCGAAGCTCGCGATAAGCCGACAGAACCACGTCCCGACTTCCCTCGACAAGTGAGGGATCCGTAACCGTCCATTGTTCGACTTCGCCAGCCTCAAGGCCCTTGCGGGCCACAGCCTCCGGCGCATCGTCGGACAGGGTAACAACGAGATCGAAGCGGTTGGCCACGAGCTCATCGAGAATATGGGGCGTATGAACGCTCATATCAATCCCGATTTCTTCCATGACCTCATGGACGAACTGATCGGCCTTGCCGCCATTGACCCCGACCGAGCGCGCAATGATGCGGCCGGGGAAAGCTTGGCGAACAAGAGCCGCGGCCATGGGCGAGCGCACCGAATTCATCGAACAGACGAACAGCACCGTCGGCAATTCGCTCGTCGCCTCGTCGATGCGGCTTGCATAGGGCTGCACGGCGCAGATGAGGGTGAAGAGGCGCCGAGCCGTATTGAGATCGATGATGATCTTGTTGTTGAGCCGGGTACGGAGGAGTTCGGCCGCCTCATTGTGGAGGCCGCGCCGCGCCATATCGACGGTTTCGATCTGGAAGGGTTGGGCCGAGCGGATCGCTTCATAATAGGCGTCGCGAATGCGGAAATAATCGCGGATCAGGCGGCGAAACGGCGTCAGCGACAGATAATGCGCCGCGATCGGCTGGAAGGTTTCGGGGTGCCGGACGTCGAGCACGATGAAATTGCCGATGATCGAAACGTGGAGCGCATAGGGCCCTTCGGCGCTGACGCGAGCCGGGCGGAACGTGTTGTTTTCAAGGAGGTCATAAATGGCGATCCGCCATTCATGCACCTCGTCGGGATTGATCGAGGTGATGGTATTGGGGTCGAGCGTGACGGTCACCAGGCGATTGGTGCTGGGCGCCGCCTGTTCGGTCCCCATGGTGATACTCACCGATTAAGCCGAATCGAAATCGAGCGGCCATGCCCATTGAGCGCCTCGACTTCGGCGATGGTGACGGCAGCATCGGCCAGCGCCGACAGCGAGGACGGCGTGCATCCAAGGATCGACGTGCGCTTGACGAAATCGAGGACGCCGAGGCCCGAGGCAAAGCGTGCCGAGCGGGCAGTGGGCAGGACGTGGTTGGAGCCGCCGACATAGTCGCCAATGGCTTCGGGCGTGTGGTGGCCAAGGAAGATTGCCCCGGCGTGGCGAATGGCTGGCACCAGCGCCTGGGGATCATCGACGGCAAGTTCGACATGCTCGGAGGCGATGCGATTGGCGAGGGCCGTGGCGGTGTCGAGTGTATCGACGGTGATGACGGCGCCGAATTCGTCCCAGCCTTCGCGGGCGATGGATTCTTTAGGCAGGAGGCTGAGCTGGCGATCGACTTCGGCCTCGACGGCGTCCGCGATGGCTTCTTCTGTCGTGACGAGGATCGATTGCGCGCCGCCGCCATGCTCGGCCTGGGCGATGAGATCGGCGGCGATCCAGGCGGGGTTGGCGGAGCGATCGGCAATGACGAGGACCTCGGAGGGGCCAGCAATGAGGTCGATGCCGACCTGACCGAATACTTGGCGCTTGGCGGCCGCAACGAAGGCATTGCCGGGGCCCATGATCTTGTCGACGCGCGGAATGGCGGCAGTGCCGTAGGCGAGAGCAGCAACGGCCTGCGCGCCACCGACGCGGTAGATTTCTGTGACGCCGGCAATCTGGGCGGCGCAGAGAATGGCGGCGGCCAACTGGCCATTGGGGGTCGGCACAACCATGGCGATGCGCGGAACCCCCGCGACCTTGGCCGGCACGGCATTCATCAGCACCGAGGAGGGATAAGAGGCGAGCCCGCCGGGCACATAAATGCCGACGGCGTCGATGGCCGTCCAGCGCGAACCAAGGGTGACACCGAGGGCATCGGTATAGAGATCATCTTTGGGCATCTGCCGCTCGTGGTGCGACTTGATGCGATCATGGGCGGTCTGGAGGGCTTCGCGGACTTCGGGCGAGACGCGGGCGGCAGCGTCAGCGATTTCCTCAGACGAAAAGCGCAGGGTTTGCGGGGTGACACCGGCCTTGTCGAACTTGTTGGTGAGTTCGGCCACCGCTACGTCCCCGCGGGCGCGGACATCGGCAATGATCCCGGCAACGATGTCGCCCACTTCCTGCGAGGCCTCGCGCTTGCTGCCGAGGAGGTCGGTGAAGCTGGCCTCGAAATCGGCTGCGGCGCTATCGAGACGAAGGGGCATGTGCGGTCCGAACTTGGGCAGGAAAGATGGTCCGATCTATCCCGATGGGCGTGTGGGTCGCAAGGGGGAATGGGGTTTTGGGGGAGGGAGAGGGCTGTGGTTCTCGTTGCTTGGGGAGCATCTGCTCGTCCCGCGTGGGCAATTGTTTCTTTGGACCTACATGCTTCCCCCACCCACGATGCTTCCCTCGGGCTTGACCCGAGGGTCAGTCGCGTGTGCACAGGTGATCGTGGCTCCCGCACAGGCCCTCGGGTCAGGCCCGAGGGAAGCACGGTTCTTGTGGGAATGTCGGGAACTCGAAAGCTCGAAAGCTCCTCAGGTGATGGTCGGGCCCACATGAGGGGCGTTGCTTGGGCCGGCGGCATGTTGTGAACAGGTGCTGGCTGCAAGTCAGTTGCGCCATGTGTTTGGCGCAGTGCCGATTCGCATAGGCAAATATTGCCTAGTGGCAAGAGAAAAGGCAGAATGGCCAGTAAATCCCTTGGAGGCAGGGTCATGGCTATTGCTTTTCTGCCGATGCAGCCGGTTGAAACCGGCGAATTTATTCTGGCTGTCGACGCGCATCTGATCGATGCGATCGAGCGCTGGAAGGACATCAATGGGCTCGACGTGCCCACGAGCCAGGCGGCGGAAATGCTGCTGCGCCAGGCGCTTCGGCTCGATGGCTGCCTAGAGGAAGACCGCATGGGCGCGCAGCGGGCCAAGGCATTGCTCGAAATGTTCCAGGAAGCCGCCGGGCCGCGCGCCGACTAGGCAGGCGCGCGAGGGCGACTTTATCGCCGCACCAGGGAAAAATTGAAGTTCGGGCCGCCGACGGCCTTTTCGATCGAAATCCAGGCTGCGGCCATATTTTCCATGGCACGACAGGCCTTGAGATCGCCGAGGTCGACAATGTCGGTCCAGCCGAAAGTCTTCAGCAGATCTTTGACTTCCGCCTTTGCCTCATCATCGTTTGAGGCGATGAAGACGGTGGTCGGCCGTGGCAGGCTGCCGGGATCGACCATCAGATGGGCGCTGATATTGTTGAGCGTCTTGACGAGCCGCGTTTTGGGATGAGCCGCCTGGATCGCCTCGCCGAGAGGCGTTTCGAGCGGTCCCTCGATCGAGCTTTCGAAATTGCCGATATCGACGAAGATCTTACCGTCAATGGCGCAATCTTTCAGCGCCTCGAGGGCGATCGCTCCTTCCATGGCATTGACGACCCAGTCGCCATGCTGCGCCGCATCTGACGCAGAGCCGAGCGCAATACCCGGGAATTCATCGGCTTTATCTTTCGCATGGGGCGAGCCCAGCATCACCTCATGCCCGAGCGACGCCAATTTCTTGGCGATCTTGCCGCCGACATCGCCACTGCCCAAAACGCCGATCCGCATCGCTCTTCTCCTGTTCAATTGGGAGAAGAGCAACGCATCAGGCGCGAAAGGGTTGGCTCAGTCTAGCGCGTGGGCCGGTTTGGCCGCTGCCGCCCAGGCGGAGCCGAGATCGCCAAGACGGGCTTCGAGGCATTCGACGGTGAGGCGGACAGTGCCGCCGCCGGCGAAGGTCAGTTCCACCACGCCGGAAACACCATCGGGTGTGGGCGTGAAGGTGAGCGCCAGAAGGTTGAGCACGCCCTCGGGGGCAGCCGGATCAAAGCCCGCATAGGCGACATTTTGGACGCGATCAAAATGGAGCCCTGCGCGCTTGCGCAGGCCTTTTGAGCGCGGCTGGTCGCTCGACCAATCATAGCGGTTCATCAGCAGGGCAAAGCGCCGATCGGCACGGGCATAGCCCATATCGACGACGCGCACGACGGCATCCTGCACATGGGCGGACAGCACGTCGAGATCTTCACTATCAAGCGCAAGCAGCTTGAGATCGGTCATGGCGGGGCCTTGGTCAAACATTTTCGCCATATTTGGTCATGGCCGGACCGATCTACAAGCTCGCCTTGTCGCGGGCAATGCTGCCGGCAGCGAAATGAGCCATCTGCGCATCATAAGCGCGCTTGAACGCAGGACGCGACGTGGCTCGCGCCACATAGGCTTCAAGTGCTGGATGGGGATTGAACTGCCGGAACTTTGGCACCCGCAGCACGTCGGCCATCAGGAGATCGGCAATGGTAAAGCGCCCGCCGGCGAGCCATTCGCGTTTGGCAAGGACGGCGTCGAGGTGTCTTAGGCGTTGCAAGAGCCACGGTTCCAGCGGATTTTCGGCTGGGTCCGAGAGGCCGACAAACCACCAGGAGACCGAGACAAGTTCGACGGAATTGAGCGCGGCAATTACCCATTCGAGCGTTTCCGCAGCGCCTTTGGGATCGGTCGGCATCAGCGCGGTGCTCTTTTGCGCCAGGTGGAGCAGGCAGGCGCCGCTTTCAAAGAGCGTAATATCGCCATCCTGCAATACCGGCACCTGCCCAAAAGGCTGGCGCGCATAATGCTCGGGGCTGCGATCGTCGAACTTTACCGATTTGACCGAATAGGGCAGGCACGCTTCCTCGCAGGCCCAGCGCAGTCGCAAATCCCGGACAAAGCCGCGTGGGCCCTCGGGCACCCAGTCATAGGTCCAGATTGTGAGATCTGCGGTCATTGCGGCGTCTCCTCGCTTTGCCCGATCATGCGAGCTGCGGGACATTGCCGCAAGGTTTTTGGGCAAAAGAAAAGGCCCGGTGGTGCCGGGCCTTCGGTTCTTGGTCATGCCTGCCATTCGAGCGTAGCTTTCATGGCTTAGCGCGCTAGCCAGCCAGACGCTCAATTTCCGCGCCGCAGCGGCTGAGCTTGTCTTCGAGCCGTTCAAAGCCGCGATCAAGGTGATAGATGCGGTTGACGATCGTCTCGCCCTTGGCCGCTAGGCCGGCAATGACCAGCGACACCGAAGCGCGCAGATCGGTCGCCATCACCTGGGCACCCTTGAGCTGAGATTTGCCGCGAATGGTGGCGAGCTGGCCATCGACGGCGATATCGGCGCCAAAGCGGGCAAGTTCGGCCACATGCATGTAGCGGTTCTCAAAGATCGTCTCGCGCACATGGCTCGTGCCCTGGCTCATGGTCATCAGCGCCATGAACTGGGCCTGGAGATCGGTCGGGAATCCCGGGAACGGATGGGTTTCGACATCGACAGGCTGGATGCCATTGCCATTGCGCGTGACGCGAATGCCACCGGCTTCCGTTGTCAGATCGACACCGGTCTTGGCCAAAATATCGAGCGCCGACTGCAGATGGTCAGCGCGCGCACCGCGGAGGAAAACGTCGCCACCGGTCATGGCCGCAGCCATGGCGAAGGTGCCGGTTTCGATACGGTCGGGAATGACTTCCACATTGGCGCCATGCAGCTTTTCGACGCCTTCAATGGTCAGCGTCCGCGTGCCAATGCCCGAAATTTTCGCGCCCATGGCGACGAGACATTCGGCAACATTGGTGATCTCGGGCTCCTGCGCCGCATTCTCGATCACCGTCGTGCCCTTGGCGAGCGTTGCCGCCATGAGAAGCGTATGCGTCGCGCCGACCGACACCTTGGGGAACACGATCCGCGCGCCGATGAGACCACCCTTGGGCGCCTTGGCGACCACATAGCCATCGTCGATGTCGATTTCGGCGCCGAGCTCCTTCAATCCAAAAAGGAAGAGATCGACCGGGCGCGTGCCGATGGCGCAGCCGCCGGGAAGGGAAACGCGGGCCTCGTGGCAGCGGGCGAGCAAGGGTCCGATGACCCAGAAGCTGGCGCGCATTTTCGAAACGAGATCATAAGGCGCTGTGGTGTCGACGATATCGGCGGCATGAAAGGTCATGCGCTGCCCGCCATCATCGGATTCGCCGCGACGCCGGCCATGCACGGCAATATCGACGCCGTGATTTTCGAGAATGCGCTCGAGCTGCTTGACGTCGGCGAGCCGCGGCACATTGGTGAGCACCAAGGGCTCATCGGAGAGCAGTGACGCGATCATCAGGGGCAGGGCGGCATTCTTGGCGCCCGAAATGGTGATGTCACCATGAAGCGGGTTGCCGCCGACCAAACGAATACGATCCATGAAATGGTTCCTCTGAACCGGCCCGGAAAGGGCCTTCTACCTTTGAAGGGAGGTAGGCGAGGTCTTCGTTGCCACGTAAGCCAGACCAGCCGCGCTCTTGCGAATATGTGACGTTCCTATGTCGCCCGAAAATGATTTACGGTTTCTTGACCGCGATCGTTTCGGGTGCCGGAGCATCGTCCTGGGCAGCGCGCGCCCGGGCTTGATCCTTACGACGTTTGAGATTCTCGCGAAGCTTTGCGGCCAATCTTTGCTCACGGGCCTCAGCTTGCGCAGATTTACTCATCGCCTTCCTGGCTAACGGTGATTCACAACGGGTCCGTTGATATGCGGTTTTTGCGCTTGCGTCGAGTGAATCCCTATGGCAGTAGAGCGCCCGTCGCCGCAGAAAACCGCCAGCGACATTTTGACGATGCTGCCGTAGCTCAGTGGTAGAGCACTCCCTTGGTAAGGGAGAGGCCGACAGTTCAATCCTGTCCGGCAGCACCATTTTTCTTCTCAGTATTTTTGGTTTTAAGATCGCAAAGCGACTCCAACGAGTTTGTCGCTGCCATGCGGGATCGTCGCGGATGGTGACTAGGGCGTTTGCCTGAAGCCGCGTACCAACATCCAACATTGCCTAGTCGTCCGAAATTACTCGACGACTTTTGGCCGGCGGCCGGCTTTTAGGGGTTTGGGCTTTTGGTCTTCGGCGCTGGGCGGGGCGAAGAGTTCGGCGATGGAGACGCCGAGGGTGACGGCGACCTTATCGAGGATGCCGATGGAGGGGTTTTCCATCATGCGTTCGAGCCGGCTGACATAGGTGCGATCCACCCCGGCGAGCTCGGCAAGCTTGTCCTGCGACAGCTTTCGGTCAACTCTCAGGCGTCGCATATTCCATGCAACGAGCTCACGACTGTCCATGGCCCCTCCCGCCAGATTCGCGGGGGCAACCTACACAATCGGCAATAGGGAAACAATCAAGCTGAGCGGCGTGTCTCTCGGAAGTCCGCGTGGGCTTCGGGCGCCAGCATCAGGCTATGCAACGAGACCGAGAGGGATTTTGCGACGCTATCGAGCTCATCGAGGGTAATCTCGAGCCGGCCAGCTTCGAGTGCGGTAACCGCGTCGACGGACCACCCGAGCTTTTCGGCAAGGCCGGCAGCACTCCAGCCACGAGCAATGCGCAGGCTTTTGCTGTTGAGACCAAGAATTGTGCTCGCTGCAATAGCGCCCACGCCGCACCTCGAATCGTTTTTAATAGCTGGCAAGAGGATAGCGGCATGCGGGCTTCGCGGTCCGTCTATTAAGGTAGCGTTAAATACCTCTTTCGGGGTAGGGTAGGATGATGCCGCGCTGATTGGCTTCGATAATGTTGTCTGCGCCGAGAAGGTCAGCGATCTGGGTGACGATCCTGAGGCCAAGCCCGGCCGCTCCAGGTTTTTGGGCTGCGTTTTCGGCGATCTGGTCGATAACGAAAAGACCCGTGCCTTGAGCTTCTTCAGCAATCCGAACGGTGACGCGATCGCCCTTGCGGCTGAGGCGGATGGCGTTATCGAGGTGATTGCCAAGCACCTGAAATAAAAGTTCGCGATCCGACTTCAATTCCGCTTCGGGAAAATCCCATTGAAGGACAACACCCTTGCGGCTGGCAATCGGACCGAAGATCGCCCGTAATTGAGATATGAGAGCGACGATCTCAAAAGCCTCGGAATGCACCTGCACATCGCCGACATCGAGCCGCGCGTAGAACAGGATGCGCGTCAGAAGGCGCGAGGCGGCCTCGCCGAGTTCGCGCGCGCGATCAAGGCCTTTGCTGGCCTGCGGATCGGTGATCCTCATGCTGAGGCCCTCGATTGTGAGGTTTATAGCTTCGACCGGTTGCCTCAGATCATGACCGAGCGAGCGCACCAGGTGGCGCTGCATCTCGTGAGATTTTTCGAGCTCATGTGTACGTTGGGCGACGAGTTCGATCAGGCGTTGCGCGGTGCGCTGACGTTCTGACGTAGCGGCGCCAATGAGAAGCGCAGCGGCGGCGGCAGTGACCAGCGGAACAGCAAGGTCCGAGACCGGCAGTGGGCCTTCAAAAAGCGTTCCGAGCAGCGGCGTGATCACGCCGGCAAGCAGCACGGTTGCCGCCGATTTTTCAAAGCCGCCATAGAGCCCGACAATGATCAGAACGGGAATGATCAGATACCAAAGCGCGACGCCAAAATTCGGTCCGATGATTCCAAGCGTTACCGCAAGTGTGATGATCACACTTTGGCCCAACCAAAACAGCGGCGGCGGCCACTGCCACTCTCCGAGCGGTTGCCGGAAGCAGACCATAAGCAGGGGCACCAAAATGGGCGGCACCATCACGGCCCCCAAGGCGTGTCCAAGCCACCAGAGATGGGCGAGGCTGAGCCCATCGGCGAGCTGAAGCCGATTACCGGCAACCTGCAATGTTATGCTGGTCAGGGCGGCGATCAGCGAAGCGACGAGGCCGACGCCAAGAAAGGCTTGGACATCTCTCCAACTCTTGATGGGAAGGCTGACCCTCGTGATCTTCAACAAGATCCAGGCGGCAGCGCCATAGATCAGGTAGAGCCGAATTGCCCGGATGACATGGGTGATGGAGACTTCGTCTGACAGGGCAAAACTGTCGCGTACGGCGGGAAAATAGAGCGATAATCCGGCAAGGAGCGGAACAAGCTTGAGCCAACCTGGAGCGGCCAAAACGATGGCCAGCATGACGCCTGAGGGCAAGAACCAGATGCTGGAATAAGTTTTAAATAGAGGCAGGATGTTGGCAATACGGAAGGAAAGGAGGCATAGTGCTGCAAGCAGCACGCCTGCGAAGACCTCGCGCGCCAGACGTTTCACAGCTCTATTTTTGAAAAAAGCAGTCGAGATTTCGGTAGCCCTTGTCCAAGAAACTTCTCATCGTCGACGATCATGTGCTGTTCGCAGAATCACTGATTTACCTTCTCGATACGCTCGACGAGGCGATTGAGTGTGTGGCCTGCTCATCGGTGGGAGAGGCTCTCGACCTACTGGATGATGGACGGCCTGTCGATCTCGTTCTGCTCGACTATGCCATGCCCGGCGAGACCGGACTTCAGGGCTTGGAACGGATCAGGCAGAAACGTCCGGACCTGCCTGTCGCCTTCCTTTCCGGTCAGGATGATGCCTTGCTCGTTGCTGAAGCCATGCAGATGCAAGCGGTGGGCTGGCTGCCGAAATCCATGGGCGGCCGGGCAATGGTCAGTGCACTGCATTTGCTTCTCGCTGGAGAGCGCTTCGTACCGAGCGCGCTGATGCCGCGTCAGGATGCAACCGCGCTGACGGCGCGGGAAAAGCAGGTTGCTGCCCTTTTGGGGCAGGGCATGACGGACAAGCAGGTTGCCACTTCCCTCGGCATCGAACCGGGAACCGTCAAGGTTCACGTCAAGAACCTTTTGCGCAAGACCGGCGCCCAAAACCGCACCCAGTTCGCGCTGCGCTACCGCTTCTGAGTTCATCTTTCCATCGCAAGCGTCTGCAGCGGTTAATCCTCTCACCGCCCGAAATTTTGTTGCTTAATTGTAGGTCTATGGGCATCATTAACGCGGTTTTAATGTGATGCGTACAATCCTCTGATTTGTGAAGGGCTGCATGAAGCGGTCCATTTTTCCAGAAGGAAAGCACCACACATGGGTTCCGATGTTTCTCTCTCGAAGGCCGTTCGCGCGAACCTTCTGAGCCTCCAGAATACCGCCGGCATGATGGACAAGACGCAAAACCGTCTTGCGACCGGCAACAAGGTAAACTCTGCCCTCGACAATCCCTCGAGCTTCTTCACTGCCTCGGCACTCAACAGCCGCGCCGCCGACATGAGCAATCTGCTCGACTCGATGGCTTCGGGCATCAAGGTCATCGAAGCCGCCAATAACGGCATCACCGCACTGACCAAGAACCTTGAATCCATGCAGTCGACCCTGCGTCAGGCTCGCCAGGACAAGTCGTTCCAGACCAAGTCGTTTGAAGTCAGCGATAACACCGTTCTGACCCTCAACGGCGGTCAGTTCGACGCCGCTTCGCAGATCAGCCTGGCCGATGCCACGGTTGCTGGCATCAAGTCGCAGGTCACCACTGCTTCTGCAACGCCGTATCTCGGCGCAACCGGCACTGCCGCCACTGCATCGGGCGCTGGCGCACGTACTGAGATCGTCACCAATGGTGCCATTGCAAATGGTGAATCCTTCACCGTTGCAGGCGTAACCATCACTGCGGGCGCCGACGTAACCGACGCTGGCCTTGCCACGACTATCCAGAACACTCTGGATCTGACCCCGGGCATGACCGGTAAGTACACGGCAACTGCCGGTACCGGTGCGAATGCCGGCCGCATCATCATCGAGACGGTTGACACAAGCGCCCCTGCTGCTGAAGTCGCGTTCGCTGTTGGCGACCGCGACGTCAAGGGCACCACGACGTTCAACTATACTGCCGTTTCCGGTGCCATCACCGTCGGCGGTCAGACGATTAATACCGGCGCAAACTTCACCGACTTCGTGTCGAGCCTCGAAGCCAACAAGACTGCCGGCGGTTACAGCGTCGTTGCTGACGAAGTCACTGGCAATATCACGCTGACCAACGTCAACTCGGGCGCCAATGCTCCGTCGGTTACCGGTATTCCGGTGAACCAGCCGACGGCTGCTGCTACCACCGAGTTCGATGTTAGTGCTTACACCACGGGTAGCGCTGCGAACGACGAAATCGTCGTCGACGGCATCACGCTCGATTTGGGCGCGGCTACTGCTGACGCAGATGCTCTTGGTACCGCGATCGCAGCCGCCATCAACGGCAACGCCACCCTTGCTGCAAAGTACACGGCAGCCTACGACAACGCCACCGGCCTCGTCACGCTAACCGACGACACCACCGGCGCCGGGCGTTCCGCCGCCACCATCACCTCGACTGATCTTGCGGGCTTCCCGGCTGGTGATTTCACCCAGGGCCAGAACGTCGTTACCGGCGGCGCAACGCAGACCGTTGGTATCCCGCGTGCTTACACTGAAGCAGTAGAAGCCGAGAAGGATCAGTTCACGGTTTCCTATGGTGGCAAGACAGCCGACATCAGCATCTTTGCCGTCAAGGGTGGCATCGGTGGCGCTGCTGTTCCAGCCAATGCCCTGGAAATCAAGAACTGGCAGGATGCGACCATCGCTTCGGTCAACAACCAGCTTGCCAACCAGGGTATCCTGGATGTCGAAGCAAAGTTTGACGACAACGACAAGCTGACCTTCGTTGCCAAAACTGCAGAAGCGAAGACGCTCGCCGTCTCCGGCTCCGACGCTGTCGCCCTTTTCGGTACCGATGGTGTGCACACCGGTCAGGCCGAGAAGAGCGAACTGAACGCAACCAAGACTGTCGACAAGTTCGTCGAACTGATCAACCGCGATTTTGGCGGCAAGGTCCGTGCTTCGAACGACAACGGCAAGCTGCGTCTCGAGAACCTGTCGACCCAGGAACTTGATATCGGCATCGACACTGCCGGCGCCGTACAGTCGCTCAAGGTTGATGGCAACAATGTCCGCGCCAACCTGTCCAAGCAGTTCAACGAGCTGCGTGACCAGCTCGACAAGCTCTCGGATGACGCTTCCTTCAACGGCATCAACCTGCTCCGTGGCGACAAGCTGAAGATCACCTTCAACGAGTCCGGCACGTCCTCGATCGACATTCAGGCCAAGGATGCCAACGGCAACGTTCGCGGTATCAATGCCTCGAACCTCGGCGTCGACAGCCTCGTGGCCGAAGACCTCGACACCGACGAAAAGATCGACGCATTCCTGTCCAAGCTGTCTTCGGCTTTGACTGAACTCCGCTCGCAGGCTTCGTCCTTCGGCTCGAACCTGTCGTCTGTCGAAAACCGTCAGTCGTTCACCAAGAACATGATCAACACGCTGGAAACCGGCGCCGCGAACCTGACCTTGGCTGACACGAACGAAGAAGCTGCCAACCTTCTGGCTCTTCAGACCCGTCAGCAGCTGTCGTCTTCGGCTCTGTCGATGGCGTCGCAGCAGGACCAGGCTGTGCTGCAGCTCCTACGTTAATCGCAACAAAGCAAGCATTTCGGGGGCGGCGATGTCGCCCCCGGTCTTACCCAGAAGGAAAGACAATGGCGCTCAAACTCACTGTCAAACCCGGCGAGACGTTCTTTATCGGCACCGCCGAAATCAGCGTGCAGTGCGATGCGATCGTCAATGTTCTGGTGGGCGGTCATGCGCCCATTTTGCGTTCCGACGATCATGTTGCCGCCAAAGAGGCGACGTCCCCCGCCATGCGCCTGCGCTATGCCGTGCAGCAGATGTATCTGACGGGCGATATTCCGGGACACCATATCGATTATTTCGAGGCCGCCCAGGCGCTCCTCGCCGAGGCGCCCCAGCATGCGGGGTTGGTGGCTGAGGTCAATGGTCTGCTGATCAGCGGATCGAGCTACAAGGCGATCAAGCTTTTAAAAGTCTTGTCCAATCCGGAGCTGACCGAAACCCGCGCCAAGCTCAAGCTGGTGGGTTGAGCCATGACCGCATCCCCCCGCGGCGCCGTGACGCCATCCAGCCAATCGAACACTGCTACGCTGATCGCCCGCAATATAGTGCGCCTCCGCGATGAGCGGCAAATGTCCGCCTCTATCCTCGCGCTGCGGACGGGTTGGGCGGTATCGCGGATCGCAGCTATCGAAGCAGGCGATGCCGCTGCGCTTGCACTCGACGATATCGACGTTCTGGCTAGGGCCTTCGTCGTGAGACCAGCAGAGCTTTTTGCCTGAGCGCTAGGCCAACTCGGTTTCGGGTGCGGGCTCCTCAGTCGCCTGGCGCGAGAGGGCCATTTCGGCGTTGAACACCAGGCCATTGTCCGAGCTGAATTTGCAGGTGCCATCCATCTGCGCGACCGCACCACGAATGATGCGCATGCCCATGCTGCGTGGGCTTGGCTCGGTATCGAGGCCCTTGCCATTGTCCCGGAAGACGAGGTGCGAAACTCCGCTGGCGTCGCGCGACAGTGACACGCGGATTTCACCCGGACGACCATCGGCAAAGGCATATTTGCAGCTATTGGCGGCGAGCTCGGTAAGGAGCAGGGCAAGGGGTGTCGCGTGGTCGCGATCGACGGGGATCGCATCGAGCGCGTAGTGGACGCTCGCCGAGGAGCCATAGGTTTCGAGCGCCTTGCCGATAATGGCGGGGATGAACTCGGCAGCGTCGATATCTTCGTAGCGGTCCTGACTATAGATATGCTCGTGCATCGCGGTCATGGCGGCAAAGCGCCCTTCGAGGTCGCGCTTGGCCTCTTCGGGAATGTCCTGCATCCGCACCAGCGCCTGGATCGAGGCGAGATTGTTCTTCACCCGATGGTGGATTTCACGCAGCAGCATGGTGTTGAGATCGGCTGATTGTTGCAGCAGCCGATTGCGCTCGGCGCCGCGACGCAGAAGTTTGACGATCCACACGCAGGCAAGGATCAGCCCGATCAGCACCGGCGACACGATCAGGAGTACCGCGAGAATGGCGCCGTGGAAGGTCTGCCAGGAGGGATTTGAGGCAATTGCGGCCAGCGCAACGATATCGGCGCTTTCGACCTTGCGGTAGCTCACGATGCGGGCAATGCCATCGATGGGCGAGGCCACAGAAGCATAGGTGCCGCGGTCGCTCTGCGGCAAGTATTGGGTAAAGAGCGCATGCTGGCTGAGGTCGAGCGCAGTATCGGAGGGTGGACTGCGGCCCATCAATTGCCCATCGCCACGGATGAAGCTGACCGACGAACCTTCTGGCAGGTCGAGCGCGTCGAGAATCGTCGTGAGAAGGGATTCGGGAAACGAGATCATGATCGCGCCGGCAAAGACGCCGTTGCGCTCGACCCGTCGGCTGAAGACGAAAATCGGGTTCTTGGTGGTGCGACTGATCAGCAGTGGTGACACGTAGGATGGCGCACCGGCCTTGAGAGCGGTGAAATATTCCCGATCGGCCACCGAAACCTGCGCAGCGCCCGGCACGGTGGCAAAGATCGTATTGGCGGCAGCGTCGATGACATAAGTGTCGGCTGCATCGGGCAGGCCATCGAGCACGGATTCGATGCTGGCGTCGCTTCCGGTCAAGGCCGGGCCAAGCGCGGCATCGACGCGGCGCAGGGTCTGGTCGGCGAGTTCGGTGATCCAATAGGCATTGGTCGAAACAACCTGCGCCGCGGCCATCGAGCGCTCTTCAAGCCGCGCGCGGGTCTGTTCGGCACCGATATAAATGAAGAGCGCCAACAGGGCGACGAAAAGCCCCACCGCCGCCAGCATGGATGCTATGGCAAGCTTGATGGCGAGACCTTGATTGGAGCCTGCTTCGACCCCCACTTTTCCCCCCGGCCAATCACCACTGCGATGGGTGTTTCACCGGGGATAATGTGTGAATCGCCGTCCGCTTCCAAGCCCGAACTTTTGTTGGATTTGCTCTTTCAGTCAGTGCGATCGAGCAGGGCGTCAAGTTGGCTGAAGAAATTGCGCCAGCCAGCCTGCGCGCCATGGAAGGCCTGGTCCTGATCCGGGCGGAAACCGGTCTGTTCCATGCGGAGTTGAGTGCCCGATGGGATCGGCGTCAGGGTCCACGTCACAGTGCTTTCAAGGCCGTAGGCATCCCAGGTGTAGGAGAGGGTCTTGTTGGGCTCGATCTCCCGGACCTCGCAATCGACACCGCCCCAATCGGCGGTGAAGCGGAATTTGTGGCCCACTGCCAGAGCGAAATTATTGGCCATCAGCCACTCTTCGATGAGATGCGGCTGGGTCAAGGCGCGCCAGAGCTTTTCGGGGCCATGGGCGAAGTCGCGTTCAAGGATGACGGTGCGGATTTCGGGAACGGGGTCGGTCATCTCATCTCACTTGGCAAGATTGGCGGCAAGGGCGGCTTGGATCAGGGCGATAAACCCCTCTTCGTCGATCGGATCGCCCTCGCGAAAATCGATGGCGCGACGCGTGCCGCCGGTGAGGCTCGAATTGAAGATGCCCTTGGGATCGGGGAGCGATGCGCCTTTGGGGAAGGTGGTTTTGACGGCTGCCTTATACGCTTCGCCGGTGCAGATGATGCCACCATGCGACCAGACGGGATTATCCCATTTCCACTCTTCGACGACGTCCGGATCGGCTTGCTTGATGAGGGCGCGGAGGCGGGCGAGAGTGTCGCCGCGCCAGCCGCCAAGGTTTGCAATACGCGCGTCGATCAGCGCGCCGGCAGCGGCCGGGTCTGGCTTCTCCGCCATGGTCTCTCTCACAGCTTTTCGCCGGGCAGGAGCACGGCTTGGTTGATCCAGGCAGTCAGGCGATCGGTATCGATCCCTTGGGCTTCGCCGATATCGTGATAGCGCACCCCCGGCACTTTCGATGGTTTTTCAGGCATGGGGTCGAGTTCGGTGCCGTTGAAGAAGGTCAGGCGCACATAGGTCTTGAAGCAGTGCATGCTGAGAAACCAGGTGCTGCCATCGAGCCCATAAAGCGGCGTGTTCCATTTGACGGCTTTCTTGACGCCAGGGATGGTGGAGACGACCAACTCATCGACCGCGCGGACGATACCCTGCTTCCAACCGGGCACTGCCGCGATATAGGCCGCGACCGGTGCATCACCAAAACCCTTGGGGATTTGCGGGTTGTCGCCCGCAAGCAGTTTGACGCCTGAGGTGGCACTCATTGGTCCATCCTTCCGAGCAGATCCTCGAGCGCATCGAAACGCTTGTGCCAAAAGTCATTCATCTCGCGCGTCCAATCGGCGAGGGGGCTAAGCGCAGCGGTTCGGGCGCGATAGTGGGTTTGGCGCCCATTGACGCGTCCTTCGACGAGGCCGGCATCACGCAGAATTCCAAGGTGTTTCGAGACCACCGGCTGGGACACGCCTGCACCACTGGTCAGAACGACGACCGTGCACTCGCCCTCACGGCAGAGGCGCTCGAAAAGGGCGCGCCGCGTCGGATCCGCCAAGGCCTTGAAGAGAGTGTCGGTCGCGAGCTGCAAAATACATATCCATTTGGCTATGGATTATTCATAGCTCCGCGACTATTTGTCGTCAAGGCACCACGATGATGCGAGGCCACTGCAAAATTACTTAGCTTGAGGTGACGTCCCGCAGAGATATCGAAGTCACTATCCTCCTGACAGCAAGAGAAGAAAAATAGAAATTGATGTAATTGAGGGTGGCTGCTGAACATCTCATTTACATCCTTGCCGCATTGTTTGGCTGAGGCTGGGGTGCTGAAATGACGGGCGGGGAAACAGAGCAGCTTTTGCGGCTGCAGACCGAGGTTCTGGAGGCGGTGGCGCAAGGCGAGACTTTGCCTGCAATTGCCCGGATGCTTTGTCTGCGCGCCGAGCAATTGGCGCCCGGTGTCATCTGCTCGATTTTGCTGGTCGAAGATGGTGTGGTGCTTCGGCCTCTGGCGGCGCCTACTTTGCCACAGGTCTATACCGATAAGATTGATGGTTTGAAGGCGGGGCCCAAGGCCGGTTCGTGCGGCACGGCGGTCTATCACAAGACGGAAGTTGTCGTTTCCGACATTGCGATAGATCCGCTCTGGGACAGTTTTCGTGCCCATGCCGAGCCGCATGGTTTGCGCGCCTGTTGGTCGAACCCCATCATCAACCATGCCGGCCGCGTCGTCGCGACATTTGCCTTTTACTATCGCGAGCCGCGCGGGCCATCCGATCTGGAGCGCGATATCGTTGCGACCTGCGTGCATCTTTGCGCACTCGCAATCGAACATGAGCGTATCCGCGAGCGCAATTTCCGGCTCGCCTATTTCGATGTCTTGACCGGGCTCGCCAATCGCGGCCGTTTCAACCAGCTTCTCTCCGACGTGATCGACGACGAACAGCCCTTTGGCTTGATCCTTCTCGATATCGATCACCTGAAATCGGTCAATGACACGATTGGCCACGCCGCAGGCGACCGGCTGATCGCGACGGTTGCGGCGCGCCTCAATTCTGTAAACGACAAGCTGGTGCCGTGCCGGCTCGGCGGCGACGAATTCGCCGTTATCGTGCGCGGTTGCGATAGCCATGAGCTGCTTGAACACTGGGGCAGTCTACTATGCGACGCGGCGACCGGCATGGTGGAGATGGGCGGGCAGACTTTTGAAGCGCATGTCACCATGGGTGGCGCGCTGTTCGGGGTAGATGGCATTACGGCCAGCACGCTGATCCAGAATGCCGATTTCGCGCTTTATCACGCCAAGCAAGCCCGCCGCGGCGGCTATATGGCTTTCCATTCCGATCTCCGCACCCAGATGACGCATCGCCATGCGATGGTGCGAGAGGTCGATCAGGCACTGCTCGAGAACCGCATCGAGCCGCACTATCAGCCCATCGTCAACATCACGACCAATCAGATCGTCGGCCTTGAAGCCTTGGCGCGCTTGCGCATGCCGGATGGCGCTGTGATCTCGGCGGGTCAGTTTCACACCGCGCTCAGCGATCCGCGGATTGCCTATGAGATGACCGGACAGATGCTGACCCAGGTGGCGCGCGACATGCGCCATTGGCTCGATGTCGGGCTCAATTTCCAGCATGTCGGGGTCAATGTCACGACCGGGGATTTTCTCCGCGGCGATCTTGCCGACCGCATCATCGACATATTCGGCCGCGCTTCGGTGCCGCTCAGCCATATCGTGCTCGAGGTCAACGAGGCCGTCTTCATGGGCGGCAGCGACAAGATCGTGCCGAATGCCGTCGAGGCCTTGCGGGCGCGCGGCATTCTCGTGGCGCTTGACGATTTCGGTACCGGTTTCGCGTCGCTGACGCATCTTCTCAGTTTTCCGGTCGATATCATCAAGATCGACCGGTCCTTCGTCACGCGGCTTGGGGTCGATGGACCGAGCGAGGCGCTGGTGTCGGGGATCGTCGATATCGCGCACAAGCTCGATATGCGCACCGTGGCCGAAGGGGTCGAGCGTGAGGAGCAGGCCGAGATGCTCCGCCGTCTCGGCTGCAATCTGGCACAGGGCTATCTCTATGCAAGGCCGGTCCCGGCGCGGGTCTGCACCAGCATGCTCGAAGCCTATGGGCAAACGCCGGGCGACAGCCGCAAGACTGCCTGAAGCGGGAAACTTGTCCTCCCAAAGCTGGTGACAGGACGATGACAGGGAGCAGCGCATAGACTGCCTCTCACGAACGCAACGTCGTTCGCCTTTGTTCTGGGAGGATCTATGAACAAGCTGCTTCTCGCGGCGCTGGTTTCCGGCGCCCTGTCCGTGTCCGCATTCGCGGCCGACTATACCATCATGGCCCCTGCGGCCCCCGGCGGCGGCTGGGACCAGACCGCCCGCTCCATGCAGGAGGCCATGACGGCCGATGGCATTTCGGGCAATGTGCAGGTGACCAACGTTCCTGGCGCCGGCGGGACCATCGGTCTCGCCCAGTTCGCAACGCAGGACGCGGGCAATCCCGACGCCCTGATCGTCGGTGGTTATGTGATGGTTGGCGCCATCCTGACCAATATGGCCCCCGTCACCCTCAACGACGTGACCCCGATTGCGCGCCTTACCGGCGAAGCCGTCGCCATCGTCGTGCCCGCCGCTTCCGACATCCAGACGCTTGATGATCTCATCGCCAAGCTCAAGGAAAATACCGGCGCCGTTTCCTGGGCCGGTGGTTCGGCTGGTGGCGTCGACCACATCACGGCTGGCCTCATCGCCAAGACCATTGGCGTCGATCCGACTCAGGTCAACTACATCGCCTATTCCGGTGGTGGCGAAGCGCTGGCCGCGATCCTGGGCAATCAGGTGACGGTTGGCATTTCCGGCATCAGCGAATTCTCCTCGCAGATCGCAGCCGGCGAACTGCGTCTCCTCGCCGTCTCCTCCGAAGATCGCGTGCCGGGCATCGATGGCCCGACGCTCAAGGAAGCCGGCGTTGATCTCGCTGTGCAGAACTGGCGCATGGTCGCTGCTGCGCCCGGGATCACCGACGAGCAGAAGGCGTCGATCACCGCAGACATCAAGAAGATGGCTGAATCGGACGCTTGGAAGAAGACGCTCGAAACCAAGGGCTGGGTCGATACCTACCTCGATGGCGAAGCCTTCGACACGCAGCTGGCAGCGGATATCTCGGCCACCGAGGCTATCCTGAAAGACATTGGCCTGGTGCAATGAGCGCTGGCGAAATCAACAGCACGCGCCGCCCCGATGGGGCGGCGCTCGTCATCGCGGTCATTCTGGCCGCCATTTCGATCATCATCTTCTGGCAAACCAGCCAGATGCGCGTGCCCCCCGTGCAGCAGCGCGTCGGCCCGACAGTGTTTCCCTATGTGGTAGCGACCAGTCTCGCATTCCTTGCCATCGGCACGGTTTTCTCCGCTTTCCGCAATGGTTTTCCGGCGCGCAGCAAGGATGAGTTCGGCCCCATCGCCTGGATCGTCGGCGGCCTCGTCGCGCAGATTCTCTTGCTTTCGATCGCAGGCTTCTCGATTGCCACTGGCGTCTTGTTCGCGCTGACCGCAAAAGGCTTTGGCCGCGCCCCGCTTTGGCAGACCATCCCGATCGGCGTCGTCTTTGCGTTTATCGTCTGGTTTCTCTTTGCTCGCGGGCTGCAGCTCTCGCTGCCGCAAGGTCCGCTCGAGCGCTTGCTGACCACGGGGAGTTTCTGAAAAAAATGGGAACTTTCGAACTTCTCGCCCAGGGCCTTATAGCGGCTCTGCAGGTGCAGAACCTCCTTTATGCGCTAATTGGCGTGACCCTCGGCACGGCCGTCGGCGTTCTCCCCGGCATCGGGCCGGCGCTGACCGTGGCGCTGCTTCTGCCCGTCACCTATAAGCTCGATCCGGCCGGTTCGCTGATCATGTTTGCCGGCATCTATTACGGCGGCATGTACGGCGGCTCGACGACCTCGATCCTCCTCAACACGCCGGGCGAAAGCGCCTCGATCGTCACCGCGCTCGAGGGCAACAAGATGGCCCGCAGGGGAAGGGGAGGTCCTGCGCTGGCGACAGCGGCCATTGGCTCCTTTGTCGCCGGGTTGATCGCCACGCTTGGCCTTGCCTTCGTCGCGCCCTTCGTCGTCAAATTTGCGCTGGCTTTCGGCCCTGCAGATTATTTCGCGCTGATGGTTTTGGCCTTCATCACCGTCTCTGCTGCCTTCGGCGACAGCGCGCTGCGCGGCCTGACTGCGCTCTTTATCGGGCTTGGCCTCGGGCTCATCGGCATCGACCAGCAGACGGGCCAGACCCGCCTGGCCTTTGGCGTGCTCGATCTACTCGACGGCATCGAAGTGACGACGCTCGCCGTGGCGCTCTTTGCCATCGGTGAAACGCTGAAAACCGCGACCGATCCCGAGCAGATCAAGGCCGAGGTCATGGCGGTCAAGGGTTCGGTCTGGATGACGATCGACGACTGGAAACGCTCCTGGGCTTCCTGGCTGCGCGGCACCTTCATCGGCTTCCCGATCGGCGCCATGCCGGCCGGCGGCGCCGATGTCGCAAGCTTCCTCTCTTATTCGGCCGAAAAGACCTTTGCCAAGAATCCAGAGGAATTCGGCCATGGCGCCATCGAAGGCGTCGCAGGTCCGGAAGCCGCCAACAATGCTTCGGCCGCCGGGACGCTCGTGCCGCTCTTGACCCTCGGCCTGCCGACGACGGCAACCGCGGCGATCATGCTCGCCGGTTTCCAGCAGTTCGGCCTCCAGCCCGGACCATTGTTGTTCGCCAACAATGCGCCGCTCGTCTGGTCGCTGATCGCGAGCCTGCTCATCGCCAATTTCATGTTGCTGGTGCTCAACCTGCCGCTGATCGGACTTTGGGTAAAGCTGCTCACCATTCCAAAACCCTGGCTCTATGCTGGCATTCTGGTCTTTGCGACGCTCGGTACGCTGGGCGCCAATGGGGCCATGTCCATGGGTTTTGGCCCAGTGCGCATTTCGTTTGAACTGGTGCTGCTGCTGGTCTTCGGCATTCTCGGCTATCTCCTCCGCCGCTTTGGCTATCCGATCGCGCCGGTGGTCGTGGGACTGATCCTTGGGCCCATGGCCGAGCAGCAATTGCGCCGCGCGCTCTCGATCAGCCAGGGTGATCCCGGCATTCTCTTCCACTCGCCGATCTCGCTGGTGCTCTATGCCCTGGCGATCATCGCCGTGGCACTGCCCTTCATCCTCCGCATGCGCGGTAAGGGTGATGTGCTGAATCAGTTGGCGAGCGACGAAGATTGATCACTTAGGCTCGGCCTTCATGGCCGGGCTCTCTTAGACGTGCGCTGACGTCCCCTAAACCCCTATTGTCACCCCGGGCTCGACCCGGGGCCCATCCTGAGATCTCAGGATGGATCCCGGCTCAAAGCCAAGATGACAGCGGTGGCCCGCTAAGGCTTCTACGATCTCTTCCCCGCCATGCACCTGACGCATGGACGAATTACCCCAAATACCCGAAAAAAACAAAAGCCCGGAGGCCAGGGAGGGAGACTGGCATCCGGGCTTTCTGTGTCGGCTACTTGCGCTGCAGGTCGCCTGGCGTTTTACCGGAGTAAAAGCCAGGAGGTTGGCGCCCTGCGCAGCTTAGTGGCCGTTCGATGGGAAGTCGGTCGGGTTGATGCCGAGGGTCCGCAGGTGCTTGGCCTTGGGCGCCCGGCCTCCTTCGACGGCAGCCGAAACCGCGACGGCACTGCCGAAAACGGTGACGAAGGTGTCGAGGGTCGCAAAGAACTTGTTCTTGCGCGGGGTGCTCATGGTGGTCTCCTGTACTGGACCCTGGATCATCCCGGGCCGCTTCCATGACACCTAAATGAGCCTTGATGGCCTCAAGCGGTAGTGCGGCTAACCTCAGTCCAGCTATGCGCTGGGCGAATGGGGAAAGAACCGGAGGGCGCGAGGCGCTTGTTGAGATAGACCGTCGTGCCGCCCATGAAGGCTTCGGTCTGCTCCACCTCATAGCCGAGCTTTTGATAGAGCGCGACATTGCTCGTAAAGGCGGCATTGGTCAGCAGGCGAATGGTATCGAGCTCGGCGTGGCGCGCCAGCTGTTCGGCAAGGATCATCAGCGACTGGCCGTGGCCGCGACGCTGGTGGTGCGGATGAACGGCGAGGTTTTCGATCCAGAGATGATCGGCGCAGGGGCAGGTCTGGAGAAGGCCGGCAAGCTGACCATCGACCGTCAGCAGATCGAAGCGGAAATCATGGATGGCTTCGCTATAGTCGGCGAGCATTGGACGCGGTTCGCGGCCGATAACGGGTGTCCACTTGGCATAGGCAGCCCGAACGAGCGAGCGAATAGCCGGTGCGTCTTCCGGGGTGGCCGTTCTGAAGGCGACGAACTGAGGAGGCATAAAGCAAATTCCGAAAACTAACGACCTGCCGAACGGTTGGCGCCTCTATGCATGAGTCGAATGACGGGGTGACGAACCCCGCCCATTCGCGCCTGCACGCGCCTTAGTTCGACTTGAACTCGCAAACAAAACGCCGAAGTTCCAAACCGGATGCATGTTGACAAATATTTGTTTCAGTTGATGTTTTTGCAGTTTTGAGGGCTTGACCGGAGTTCGGGTCGTCCCGGCACCGCGGGATTCGAGACTAGCAGCCCAAAAGAAAATCCCCGCTTTCGCGGGGATTGCTGCAGACTGGAGAGACGTGGAGGCTGTTAGCCGCCAAGGCTGGGCAGGGTCAGATCGCCCGAGGTCAGCTTGCTGGCCGTGATCGCGGCATCGGCCTTTTCGCGCGGCAATTCGAGGCTGGTCCAGACGCTGACGAGCGCATGGCGCAGCTCGAAGATCATCTCGTCGGTGTGGAGCGGGGTCGGCGTGATGCGCAGGCGCTCCGTGCCCTTGGGGACGGTCGGGTAGTTGATCGGCTGGATATAGATATTGTGCTTGTCGAGCAGCATGTCGCTCGCAGCCTTCACAGCCCGCGCATCGCCCACGATCAGCGGCACGATATGGGTCGAGGTTTCCATCACGGGCAGGCCGGCATCGGCCAAGATCGCCTTGGTCAGCCGCGCCTGACGCTGATGCATCATGCGCTCCTGGCCATTGCCCTTGAGGTGTTCGATCGAGGCGCGCGCGGCGGCGCAGAGCGCGGGGGGCAGGGCGGTGGTAAAAATGAATTCGGGCGCATAAGAGCGCACGGCATCGATAATGGCCTTATTGGCAGCGATATAGCCGCCCATGACGCCAAAACCCTTGGCCAATGTGCCTTCGATGACGTCGATGCGCTCCATCAACCCGTCGCGTTCGGCAATGCCGCCGCCGCGCGGGCCATACATGCCCACGGCATGGACTTCGTCGATATAGGTCAGCGCGCCGAATTCCTGGGCGAGATCGCAGATTTCCTTGATCGGGGCGATATCGCCATCCATCGAATAGACGGATTCGAAGGCGATCAGCTTTGGCCGCTTGCGATCGACTTGGGCGAGCAGTTCGCGAAGATGGGCGACATCATTGTGCCGGAAAATCTTCTTTTCCATACCGGACTGGCGCACGCCCTGGATCATCGAGGCGTGGTTGAGCTGATCGGAAAAGATTACGCAATCGGGGAGAAGCCGCGCAATGGTCGAGAGCGCTGCTTCATTTGAGACGAAGCCCGAGGTGAAGACGAGGGCCGCTTCCTTGCGGTGAAGGTCCGCGAGCGACCGCTCAAGCTCGACCAGCGGGCGATTGGTGCCCGAAATATTGCGCGTGCCGCCGGCGCCGACGCCGAGCTTGCCCGCCGTTTCCTGCATCGCCTTCACGACTTTATCGTGCTGGCCCATGCCGAGATAATCGTTGGAGCACCAGATGGTGATTTCGCGGGCATTGTCGGCATCGTCGCGATAGAGCGCCTTGGGGAAGCGACCGGCGATGCGCTCGAGATCGGCAAAAACGCGATAGCGCTTTTCCGCCCGCAGCGTGTCCACTGCATCCTCGAAAATACCGCGATAGTCCATGGGTCGTTCCTTTACGCCTGCCGGTGGGGTCGGCAGGAATGCCATTCTGGCTCCGTCGCACCTTCACTAGAAGCGGCAAGCCCGATTTGACATAGGTCAATTCGACGCGCGGACTAAAGACACATGTCCGCTATTCGAGAACCATTCTAAAGTTTTGAGGGTGATCTGCCAACTGGTGAATTGCCCCGTTGACGCAGTTTGGCCAGAGCGCTTTTTCGCGATGCGATCACTCCTTTTATGGTGCTCCAGCCACCCCGTTGCAGGAACGTCCGGACTGCGCTTAAATCCCCTCTGTGCCAAGGGGGAACGGCACGGAGGGGACATCGTGAAAAGCTTCTCGTCGTCAAGCTTTGCCGGCCAGCATGCCGATGCACTGACACTGGCTCATGCCGCAGTCAGACGCGATCCGCAGGCCCTATTCACCGACTTTCAGTGGTTCCTGTACGAGGGCCGCGACACGGTGTTTTTCACCGCCTTTTCGACCGAGACTTACGACAAGGACGGCCTTGCCAATATGGTCGCCGAAATGGTGGCGCTGGCACCGCAACTGACCCACGGCTTTGTCGGCGCCGAGCCCGGCCAACCTTTCCCAAAGCATCTGCTCGATGCTATCACCTCGCTTGAAATCGTCGACGATTTCGACGGCTTTCCCGACAAATGGCTCAGCAAATCGACCGACATTTTCGAGCGGGACGACCTGCCACTGTTCCGTGTCATGGCGGCGGTGCGCCGTGATGGGCCGGATGCGCAAGGCCGCGCGGCGGTATTGCAGGTGCGATCGAGCCACGCCCTGCTCGAAGGCTCGGATTCAGCGCTCCTGACCCGCTCGTCTGCCGCCGGGCACGGGGTGCAATCGGACAAGACCAACAAGCTGCCCTTTGGGACCCGGCTCAAAAGCGCGCTGCGCGGTGGCATGACCGCCTTCATCTATCTGGTCCTCGCCAATATCCTCGCGCCCAAGGAACAGCCCTGGGGTTTCAAAACCCTCGCCATCGAGCGGCACCGGCTGCGGCTTCTCGCCAATAAGCTCGGCGTGCGCCAGCGCTCGCTGATGTTCGCGCTCGTCACCCAGGCGCTCAATGGCGAGGGCGCTGAAAAGCTGATGAGCAAGAAGGTGATCGGCGCGGCCTACACCATGCTCGATACCAAGCGGAACAATACCGACGACGATTTCTTCCGCGTCCGCGCGCTCGAAGCCAAATTCCAGGTCATGGACGATTTCGTCGACTATGTCCGCGCCGTCGACAATACCGTCGCCGGCATCGAGCAGAAAGATATCACCTCTTTCCAGGTGATGATCATGGCTATGTTCAAGGCCATGCGCACGCTCAATCGCTTCATTCCCGCGCTGCCTAACAAGCGCTTCTGGCGCTTTAACGGCGGCATGCACATCGTGCTGACGCTGGTGCCCCCGCACCGCACCTATGGCCCGATGACCCACGGCATGATCGAGCCACTCTATTGCGGCGCCTGGCATGCGGCGGTCAATATCTGCACCTTCTGCCCCGGCCGGGATTATGTGACGCTCAATTTTTCCATGGAACAGCGCCACCTGGCGAATGTGGAGAAGATATTGGCGGTGCTCGATCATGTGGAGCGGCGAGACGTGACGCCGCATCAGATGGCCCCGAGTGTCGAGCGGTTGCGCTGAGGGCTTGGTTTAGAAAGGAAGAGCATTTGCAGGATTGGAGAGCGGAACTAGGAAGGGTGGCGTTGGCATTGCGCATCTTTCTTGTCGCGGTCGCCATTGGCGTCTTCGTTCATTTCGCACTATGGTTTTGGTTCCCAGGGCCGGCCATCATCTTCAGGCCGGAAGTGTTGGTGCCAATGCTTGGTCCGGCCTTGCTGCCGGCCGCCGTCGTAACACTTTTCGTCGCGGCATCCGACCGGTTCGACGAATGGCTCTGGGTCGTCGGGCTAAGCGTTTTAATCTTCGCCATTGAACAAGCCGTCTTCTGGACGTGGCGCAGCGTTATCGATCACACTTACGGATTTGAGTTCATTTATCTCACGCCGATCCTCGGCGGCCTTCCACTCGCGCTGATCAGCTATGCCGTGGCTGTCGGCTGGTCGGAACGCTAGAGAGAGCGGAGACAATGCAAGGCATCGCGCTTTCTCGGGCGTTTTACGAAGAGATCGTCGCGCCCTTTCTGGCAACGGCGGCGCCGGGCCTGTCTTATGCGGCGGCGCTGATCGGCTATGGCTCGGAATTGCTGGGTTTTGATGATGAGCAATCGAAGGACCACAACTGGGGTCCGAGGGTGCACATTCATCTCTCGGAAGCGGATTTTCGCGTTCAAGCCCAGCCGCTGCTCGCTGCATTTGCCGATGTAGTGCTCGAGACATTTGCCGGCGAGCCTATCGGTTGGCGGGCGCGTCCACATCCGGCTGCGAGTGGCCCCGATGCCGCGGGGGATTTCGAGCACGGGCTGGAGTTTCATACGATCGAGGGCAAGCTCGAAGCCCATTTGGATCGGCGTTCGCTCGAAAACCTGACGCCGTTCGACTGGCTCGGCTTTCCCGAACAAAAGTTGCTCGCCTTTACGGCTGGCGCAGTTTTTCACGATAGCGATGGCCGGCTGACGGCGGCGCGGCAGGCGCTCGCTTATTTCCCCCACGATGTCTGGTACTATCGTATCGCCTGCCAGTGGCGGCGGATTGCCGAGGAGCAGGCCTTTGTCGGGCGCGCGGGGCAAGCGGGCGATGATCTGGGCTCGCGCCTCGTCGCGGGCCGGTTGGTCCGAGATGTCATGGCGCTGGGTTTTCTCCTTGAGCGGCGCTATGCGCCTTATGCCAAATGGTTCGGCACAGGATTCTCACGCCTGCCGATCGCTGCTGTGCTGACGCCGGACCTTGACGCGGCATTGCAGGCCATGGCGTGGAATGAACGCGGCGAAGCGCTGGCCCGAGCCTATCTCACGCTCGCCACTGTCCAGAAGGAGCGAGGGATCGCGCCCTTTGCGCCTGTTATCGGCCCATATCACGAGCGCCCCTTCGTCACCATCAATACCGACGACGCGTTGAAAGCGGCCATGGCAGCGATCAAGGATCTGGGGCTGCGCTCGCTGCCGATCATGGGCGCGATCGACCAGGCCAGCGACCTGACCCCCCCCTCGTTGATGCGGCGCGGTCGCAACAGGTGACGCGGCAGTTGCTCGGCTGAAAGCGTGCATCGGGCTAATTTGGCCCGCGTTCATCCAATGTTCAGCATCTTCGCCCCATCACGCTCCTGCCGTATTCCACAGCCAATCAAGGCCAGATTTAGATTCCTTCGGGGGAAAAGATGAAGTCCAAGGTTCTCGTCGCGCTTGCAGCCACCCTGGCGCTCAGCGCTTGCACCACCACCAATCCCTATACCGGCCAGTCCCAGCTTTCGAACACGGCAGGCGGCGGCCTGATCGGTGCCGGCGGCGGCGCCATTGCGGGCGCCATCGTCGGCGCGGCAGTCGGCGGTGATCCGCGCGTTGGCGCGCTGATCGGCGCTGGTGTCGGTGGCCTCAGCGGCGCGGCTATCGGCTCCTATATGGATCAGCAGGAAGCCGAGCTTCGCGCCCAGCTTCAGGGTACCGGCGTTTCCGTAACCCGCGTCGGCGATCAGGTCATCCTCAACATGCCGTCCAACATCACCTTCGCGACCGACCAGTCGACGGTGCAGCCACAGTTCAACCAGACCCTGGTTTCCGTGGCGCTCGTGCTCAAGAAGTTCGACAAGACCATCGTCGACGTTTACGGCCACACCGACTCGACCGGCAGTGCGCAGCACAATAACGAGCTCAGCCAGCGCCGCGCCGTTTCGGTGGCGACGATCCTGTCGAGCCAGGGCATCGACCAGCGCCGCTTCTATATCGAGGGCAAGGGCGCTTCGAGCCCGATCGCTTCGAACGCAACCGAAGCGGGCAAGGCGCAGAACCGCCGCGTCGAAATCCAGATTTCCCCGATCCGCGGCTGATCGGTTCTACTCAAAAAGAAAACGCGGCCCGGTGGGCCGCGTTTTTGTTTGTGGTTACGGAGTGCTTATTGCGTCGTAACCTGTTCCGCGACGGGCTCGGCGGTGGGTGTGCCCGGCTGCACATCGGTGCCCGGTGCGCCCGAAAACATCTGCATGGCGAGAACTAGCGCGATGACGATGCCAAGGCCGATCAGGCCATAGAGCCACCAATTGGTCGGGCTGGTGCCGCCGATGGCCGCTTCCGCATCGCCAGTGGCATGAATGGCTGAATCGGGGGGCACATCGATGCGCGATCCCTTTTCATCGACGAGAAAATCGACATTGGCGCTGCTTGCAACCGGCGGAACGTCCTGGCTGGCCATCAAAAATCTCCCTTGAGCACGGTTTCGGTGCCAACGCCGTCCTGCACGCCCTCGCGCACATGGGTGATGGCTTCATCTACTTCGCCGGCGGTAAAGCCGAATTCCTTGCCTTCGGCCGCGGCGCTCGTCGCGTCGGCCTTGAGCTGATTGAGCAGGTCGAGCTTCTCACGCGCGGTGAAGAGGCTGTGCTGGGCAATCTGCATGGGGGTCAGGTTATCGCGTCCAGTCATCTGGGCGATGAGACTACCGAGAACCATGTCCTTCCTCCGCAAACAGTTTCAGTGTTGCGAAGGAAATGTCTTGGCGTGGCGGACAGTTCCATGCGGACAAAGTGCCGGCCCGGATTAACTGGGCTTTGAGACTCTCTTGGGCATGCTTTGATCGGGCAGGGGCGCAAGAATGAGCAGCTTCGTAAGCTTTCTGATTTCGGCGGAGCAGCAGCGCAGGGTGAGAACCGCGCTGTGGGTGCTGAGCTTCGTGCTGCTCTTTGCCATGACCATGCTTCTCGTCTTCCGCGATCTGCGCCAGGGCATGGGAAACGAAGTGGCTCGCGCCATGGAAAGCGTGACGCGTGCGCGTTCTGCCTCGACCCAGACGCTTGGGGTGATGAAAGAGGAACTGACGGCCGATATCTGCTCGGATGCCTATATTTCTCAGCTCCGCCGCGTCGCCTTCCTGCCCGATGGCATCAACGAACTCTTCTATTTTGAGAATGGCCGGATCCTTTGTTCGGCCAATAATGGGCGCCTTGAGACGCCACAAATGCTCGAAATGGCCGACATTCCGGCTACAGATGATATGCCGACCCTTTGGATCGATCGGGATCTCGGACTTCTCGGCCTTCCGGGCATGCGCGGCATTTTTGCCGTGGATGGCAATTTCGGGCTCGTCCTCCCCATGAGCAAGCCGGCACGCGTTTCGACCGATGCGCTCGATATGCAAGTGGTCATCCACGCAAACGATGGCCGCTATTGGCCAATCGGCGGGACTAACGGGCTTTATGCTCAAGCCGTGGCTGAAAAGACCGGGCCCTTCGGGCTGATCGAGTCGGGGCTGACGGATGTGCAGTGTGATCTTGGCGGGCTCAACTGCATCGCCGCGCGAGCGGCGCCGACCTATGTTATTGAGCGCGGTGCGCCCATGCTGGCACTCGGCGCCTTGGTCAGCGCTATTCTGGCGACCTGGCTTTCCGGCAGGGCCTGTCAGTTGCTTGCGCACCGCTGGTCGTTCGAACAGCGCTTTCTCCGCCAGCTTAAGGCAGGGCAGGGGCTCGAATGCGCCTATCAGCCGCTCTATGGTCTCGATGATGATCGGATCGTCGGCTGCGAAGTGCTCGCGCGCTGGCGCGATGTCGATGGCGCGATGGTCTTTCCCGACCGGTTCATTCCACTGGTCGAAAAACACCGGCTAACCATGCCATTCACAGCCAACATCGTCGCTCACGCCTATGCCGATCTCTTGGCGATCATGGCGCCCGGCCAGCGCCTGCAGGTCAATTTCAATATCTTCCCGCAAGATCTCAACGCCGCGCTGCTGCTCGAAATCTTTGCGCCATTTCTGATGCCCGATTCCGCCTTCGATCTCGTCATCGAGATCGTCGAAACCGGCGCCATCGATCTGAGCACGGCACAGGCCGAAATCGAGCAATTGCGCCGCTATGGCGCCCGCATCTACATCGATGATTTCGGTTCGGGCTATTCGTCCATGCATACCCTTGCCGGGCTTTCGGTCGATGGCGTCAAGCTCGATCGCAGCTTTGCCATGGCGCCGGAAGGCTCGGTCATGGCCAATATGCTCGATCACGCGATCGATCTCGTCCAGGCGGCGGGGCGCAAGGTCGTTGTCGAGGGCGTTGAAAGTGCAGTTTGTCTCGCTCGCCTCAAAAATACTGGCAAAGTCGATATCGCTCAGGGCTACTATATCTCGCGGCCGCTCAACCCGCCGGCCTTTGCCCATTTCCTTGCCGAAGAAGAACGCTTTGGCGACAAACCCACTCGGCTTGTCGCGTGATCACAAAACCTTTTGTCTGCAACTTCACGCGGTAGGTCGCGTTTTCCGGTCTCATCCTAACCAAGGAGGACCAAAATGGCCTATGATGACGTTCGCACCGCAGACGCCAATGTCAAGGAAACCCATGACCTGATCGCCTCGGACAAGGTTGAAGGCACCAAGGTCTATGACCCCAATGGCGAGCATATCGGCTCTATCGAACGCATTCTTGTCGAGAAGCGCTCGGGCAAGGTATCCTACGCTGTTCTCAGCTTTGGCGGCTTCCTCGGAATCGGCAATGATCACTATCCGCTGCCCTGGTCCAAGCTCAACTATGATGAAGGTCTCGGCGGCTACCGCGTCGATGTGACCAAGGACCAACTCGAAGGCGCACCGCGCTATGAGCGTGAAGACGACGAGTACTGGACCGAAGAGAATGGCCGTCGCGTCTACGACTATTATGGCGTGACGCCATACTGGATCTAAATTTTTCTCCTGGCGGCCGGAACCTTCCGGTCGCCTCGCCCATTTAATAACCAGTCCCTTTGTTGAAGATTTTTCACCGAATTTATATTGCGGCCGGCACCCCTGGGTTCCGGCCTTTTTATTTGGTCGGTCGCGTGCTGCGGCCCGATTGGTTGGCAAGCCCACTGATCGTCGCGCGCAGCGCTGCGGGCTTAACAGGTTTCGTGACAACGAGAATGCCGCGATCCTCGGCGAGAGCCCGGACGGCGGGGCTGCGATCAGCGGTGACGAGCGCCGCCGGCAGATGGCCGCCGAGATTGTGCCGTAGCCACTCGATGGCATCGAGTCCCGACGTTTGATCGAGATGGTAGTCCATCAGCACAAGATCGGGATACCAGCCTTCGAGGAGCCGCTCGCGGTCGATCTGCTTGAGCGATAGAGCGACGCGAACATCGCAGCCCCAATGTTCGAGCAAGCCCTGCATGGCTTCGAGAATGGCCTTTTCATTATCGACGCAAAGCACCTTGAAATTGAGCGTGCCCACCTGGTCCTCATAGGACAAACGGCGCTCGCCTTGCGCCGGGCGCGCATTGCGCACGATGGGGAGGTAAAGCGAAAAGCGCGACCCGCGACCCTCCCGGCTGTCGAGTTCGAGCGTTAGATCGAGCGCCGTCACGAGGCGCTGCACGATGGAAAGGCCAAGGCCCAACCCCTGCGCCATGCGGGCCGCCCGGTCGAGCCGGGAGAACTCGGCAAAGACTAGGCGATGCTGGTCGCGGTTGAAGCCGATGCCGGTATCGACGACATCGAGCCTGAGGCGATTGCCCCGGCGCCGCAGGCCGACCAAAACCTTGCCGCCCGCCGGAGTATATTTGATGGCATTGGACACAAGGTTTTGGACGATACGGCCAACAAGCGCGCGATCGGCCATGACGGTCGTACGCGTCGGCACGATCCGCAGCTTCACATTATGCTCCCGGGCAAGGGGCGCGAATTCCACCTCGGCCTTGCGCAACAGTTCCTGGACGGCGACGGGCGTCGGTGCGGGTTTGAGATTGCCGCTATCGATGCGTGAAATATCGAGCAGTGCCGACATGATCTCCTCGACCGCGGTAAGCGAGGCTTCGATCGAAGTCGCGAGTTCGGCAAAGGCGGTGGATTTCGCGCGCTCGATCAGTGTCGAGGTGTAAAGCCGCGCGGCATTGAGCGGCTGCAGTAGGTCATGGCTGGCGGCCGCGAGAAAGCGCGTCTTGTCATGATTGGCTGCGTCCGCTTTGGCGCGGGCAACTTCGAGCTCGCTATTGAGCCGGGTCAGATCCGCAGTGCGCTGCTCGACGCGGCCCTCGAGCGTCTGGTTGATCCTTTCAAGTTCCCGCTCGGCTTTGACGCGCGCCGTGACCTCGGTAAAGCTGACGACGAGCCCGCCATCGGGCAGGCGGCTTGAGTGAAATTCTAGCACCTGACCGCCATTGCCCATGCGCTGGGTCACGGTGATCGGTGCTGACGTCAGCACATTGATCCGCTCGATGGCGAGCCTTGCCGCATCGCCAATACCGAAATCGCCTCGCTCTGCCAGAAACAGCGCTATGTCGAACAGCGCTGTCCCGGCACGCACCAGATCCTCGGGCACGCCAAGCAGCATATTGTAGCGCCGATTGGACACGACGAGCCGTAGCCCCGGATCAAACACCGCGACGCCTTGCGGCAGATAGTCGATGGCAAGCCGGATGCTGGCCGAACTGTCGGCAAAGGAAGGCGTCATGGGAAACCGGAAGCTGGAATTGCTGGCTGTTTATCGGCCTCCACAGCATAGCGTGCAAGTTCGACAGACGGACCATTGCAAAACGGCGCAGGCTCGGAAATGCTGGCACTCCTGCCGCGTCATGCAGAAGCGGCTCTTTGAGGGATCGGGAGGGTCGAACCCATGAGCGTATTGAAGGAATTCCGGGATTTTGCCGTCAAAGGCAATATGATCGATCTCGCCATCGGCGTGATCATCGGCGCCGCCTTTGGCGCCATCGTCTCATCCATCGTCGACGATATCTTCATGCCGCTGATCGGCTTGATCATCGGCGGCATCGATTTTTCCAATCTTTTCGTTGTCCTTTCCAATCCCGACAATGTTGCCGTGCCGTCCGTCGCTGCTGCCAAGGCCGCTGGCGTTTCGACGCTCAATGTCGGCCTGTTCATCAATGCCGTGGTGAAGTTCACCATCATCGCCTTCGTGCTCTTCCTCGTCGTCAAGGGCATCAATAGCCTCAAGCGCGAAGCCGCAAAGGAGCCGGTCGAAACGACGCCTGCGCCAACCAAGGAAGAAGTGCTGCTCACCGAAATTCGCGACGCCTTGCGCGCGACACCACGCATCTAGTCATCTTCGGCTTGGCCCGAATGGAGGCGCATTCCGTTCGGGCCAAGCCACCAAAATCGCTTGCGTCTTGGAACTCTGAGAGAGGGCAGGGTTTTACATAGATCATATCGGCTGAGGTGTAGACATCCCTGGGGGATGGGCAGCCGGTTTGCGAGCGTCGATGTTCAAACCCTTCATCATCAACCCGCCGGTTTTCTTCGGCGCGTTGATCATCATCTTTCTCTTCCTCGCCGTTGGCGTGCTTTTCCCCGCCAACGCCGAAGAGATTTTCCGCTCGCTCCAGGCAGGCATTCTCAACCAGTTCGGCTGGTTTTACCTGCTCTCCGTCGGCATCTTTCTCGTGGCTGTCCTCCTCATGTGCCTCGGACGCTTCGGGCGCTTGAAGCTCGGGCCGGATGACGCGACGCCCGATTTCAGCTTCGTCTCCTGGATCGCCATGCTGTTTGCAGCGGGCATGGGCATTGGCCTCATGTTCTATGCCGTCGGCGAGCCGATGACGCATTATATGGCGCCACCGACGGCCGATCCGCGCACTGCCGCGGCGATCCGCGAAGCGATGACGGTGACGTTCTTTCATTGGGGGCTCCACGCCTGGGCCATCTATGCGGTCGTCGGCCTCTCGCTCGCCTATTTCGGCTATCGCTACAATCTGCCGCTGACCATTCGCAGCGGCCTCTATCCGCTGCTCAAGGAGCGCATCCACGGGCCGATCGGCCACGCCGTCGATATCTTTGCCGTGGTTGGCACCATGTTCGGTCTCGCAACTTCGCTCGGCACCGGTGCTTCCCAGATTAGCGCCGGATTCAACTATCTCTTTGGTTGGCCGATCGGACCTGAAGTCCAACTTCCGGTCATTGCTATCGTCACTGCGGCTGCCACGCTGTCGGTCACCACCGGACTTGATACGGGCGTCCGCATTCTCTCCGAACTGAACCTCGTCGTCGCGATATTGCTTATGGTGTTCGTGCTGGCAGTTGGGCCTACTTCAGACTTGCTTCGCGACTTTGTCCAAAATCTTGGCCTTTATCTCGACACCTTGGTGCTGCGCACTTTCAACATCTATGCCTATAGTCCTACGCCGTGGATTGACGCTTGGACGCTGTTCTATTGGGCGTGGTGGATTTCGTGGTCGCCATTTGTGGGCATGTTCATAGCCCGCATCTCGCGCGGGCGCACAGTGCGTGAATTCGTCACCGCGGTGCTTTTCATCCCGGCCGGTTTCACCTTTATCTGGATGACGGTGTTTGGAAATACCGCGATTGCCGTAGACATGGGCGTTGCCGCCGGCCAGCTTGGCACTGCCATCTCAAACGATATTTCGGTTGGGCTTTTTCAGTTCTTCCAATATCTGCCTTTCCCGCTGATCACATCAACTTTGGCCGTCATTCTCGTCGCTATTTTCTTTGTGACCTCGGCAGACTCCGCCTCGCTCGTGATCGATGCCATCTCGGCAGGCGGGGAAACGGAAACGACAATAGGACAGCGCATTTTCTGGTGCGTTCTCGAAGGCGTGGTTGCCGCAACGCTGTTGCTGGCCGGCGGTCTCAGTGCCCTACAGGCGGTGACGGTCGCCAGTGCCTTGCCGTTCAGCATCGTGATGCTTGCTCTTGTCTGGTCGCTCTATGTTGGTATGCGGGCCGATCTTGCCCAGCAGGAAGCTCATGGCGGAAATGCACATGTTCCAATGGCACAACCTGCCTCGGGGCTGACCTGGCAGAGGCGCCTGGGGCTGATGATGCATGCTCCAACCAAAGTACAGGTCGAAAAATTCATTGCCAACCAAGTGCGGCCAGCGCTCGAACAAGTTGCAGCCGAACTGAGCTCCCGTGAACGCGAAACGCAGGTGGTGGAAGAAGCCAATGGTGCCATCGCCTTGCGCTCTCCGGCAGAAGGCGTACGCGATTTCGTCTACGGCGTAAGCTTGGTATCGCACCCGCAGGCCACACTGTCTCCCATGAGCGCGAAAATGCCCGAACAGCGCTACGAGGCCCGAACCTATTTTTCGAGCGGCGGGCGCGGATACAACATCATGGGCATGAATCGCGATCAGTTGATCGGAGATGTGCTTGTTCAGTTCGAGCGATATCTCGCGCTGGTGCAATCTCCGGAGGTGCAACTCATGCACGCCGCACCCGAGCACGAAACAGGAGTGTGATCGGCCACCAGGGCTAGGTAGCTGCTTTCGATTGCCGCCCACCGGAGGAGAGATTCCGTACATCCAATTTAGGAATATCGTCATTGACAGATTAATAATAGGCAAATATACCTAAATATATAGGTAGTGGCCCCTACGTATTCATCCCATATCGAACGGCATCACCACCTAGAGCAAAATACCGGGGTGACTTGGGACGGAGGGCGGTGGAAACGTTTGCTCCCTGCCAGTGCGGCTCCGGCCCGGAAGGTATTCGAACCTGCCAAAGGGGCTTTGGGCACGATGAACGACGACACCTATTATCATTCATTTCTAAACCGGGACCGGTTGATCCACATCGTGGACGACGACCCCGTTATCTGCGAGGGCCTGAGCGTTCTGTTCAGGCTCGAAGGGTTTCAGACGGCGTTTTCGCTCGATGCGGCCCATTTCTTTGCCATGCTCGAGCGACGGCGTATCGATGTGGCGGTGATCAATCTGGCCGTCGGGCAGGATAGTGGCCTGCCGCTGCTGCGGCGGATCAAGGCGCTCCACGCCGGTATTCCGGTCGTCATGCTGTCCAATGCGCCGCAGCTCGAAGCGGCTGTAACGGCGATGAAGCTGGGCGCCACTGATGTGGTTTCCAAACCCATCGACAGCGAGCATCTGCTTACCGTCATCCGTGATGCCCTGCGCCTGGACGTCCATCTCGGTGCCATGCAAGCCGGTCGACGGCCGGTGGAGGTGCGGGGCTTTTCCCAGCTCACGCCGCGTGAGCGCGAAGTGCTGCAATTGATCACCAATGGTCAATCCAACAAGGAAGCGGGCCGCAATCTCGGCATATCCCCGCGCACCATCGAGGTGCATCGGGCCCGCGTCATGGAGAAGCTCGGCGCCAAGAATACCGCCGATCTCATGCGGATCGTGTTGACGAGCTAGACTAAACTGAAGTGCCTGCTGCCGGGATATATTCCTAGCAGACGACTTGCCTACTGGCTGTGCCCTTCGGCCTTAGGTAGCTCGTAGAATGCACGAACCACATCCCATCCTTCTTCAGCCGTATCGACGATAGTGAAGAGCTCAGGATCGGTCGGCGCGATTGTCCCGGCTTCGGCAAGGGCCTCCAGATTGATCACCCTGGTCCAGAATTCCTTGCCGAACAGCAAGAGTGGCACTTTCGCCATGCGCCCAGTCTGGATCAGCGTCAGTGTTTCAAAGAACTCATCGAGCGTCCCGAACCCGCCGGGGAACACGGCCACTGCCTTGGCGCGCAGCAGGAAATGAATCTTGCGCGTCGCAAAGTAGTGGAAGTTGAAGGAGAGATCGGGCGTCACGTAAATATTCGGCGCCTGCTCGTGCGGCAAAACGATATTGAGCCCGATCGAGGGCGCGCCGACATCAGCCGCACCGCGATTGCCTGCCTCCATGACGCCCGGGCCGCCGCCGGTCACCACCACATATTCCTTGTAGTCCGACTGCGCCGAGGTTTCGCTCGCCAGCTGCGCGAAACGCCGTGCCTCCTCATAATAGCGCGAAGCCGCTTCGAGATTGCGCTTTTGCGTTTCGTTCTTCGCCGCCCATGCCGGCTTGCCCGGCTCGGGAATGCGCGCACCGCCAAAGAGCACAACCGTCGAGAGAATCCCGCGCTCGCGCAGGCGATGCTCGGTCTTGAGGTATTCGAGCTGGAAGCGAATGCCACGCGTGTCTTCCGAGGTCAGGAATTCATCGTCGGCAAAGGCGAGCCGATAAGCCGGATTCTCCGTCTGCGGCGTTGATGGAGCCTTCTTCGCGGCTGCAATATCCTGTTCGGACGTGCGCAAAGGTGTCGGGTGACGTCTGGCCAAGAAGCTTCTCCGTTCCGATCCGGCCCAAGCCGGCGCGCCACAATTCGGCGCATTTGATCAGGGCTTATCCAGTGCTGGGGCAGGGGGCAAGGGCGGAGCGTGCCATTCACTTCACGAGTGTGGAAGCCAGGATCGATGCGGCCGCCCGCGTTTTGCTCTCACGCTTGCCGCGCGGCAAGGTCGGCGATGGCGCTGTCGAATTCCTCGTCTTCGGTCTCAAACAAGCCTGGGCGTGTCTGTTCGGTGGGCTGATGCTGGGCATGATCATCATCACCCGCCTGTGGTGGCCAGAAATCGGGGTCAACCGTTACGACCTGTGGTTCCTCGCGGCCATCGCCATTCAGGTCGGCATGGTCCTATTCAAGCTTGAAACGCTCGACGAAGTCCGCGTCATCCTGATCTTCCATCTCGTGGGCACCGGGATGGAATTGTTCAAAACCTCTGTCGGGTCCTGGATTTATCCCGACGATGCCCTCTTCCGCATTGGCGGCGTGCCGCTCTTTTCCGGCTTCATGTATGCCTGCGTCGGCTCCTATATGGCGCGTATCCAGCGCATTTTCGACATCACCTTCACGCGCTATCCGCCGGTGTGGATGACGGTGATCGTTGCGCTCGGCATCTATGTCAACTTCTTCACCCACCACTATTTTTATGATTTCCGCTGGCTGCTCTTTGCCGCGGTGGTGGTTCTCTACGGGCGCAGCTTCATGCACTACCGCGTCTTTCGCTTCCGGCACCGCATGCCCATGCTCGTCGCCCTGTTCATCTGGATTGCGGAAAACATCGGCACGTGGAGTAGAGCGTGGATCTATCCGAGCCAAGCTGACGGTTGGTCACTGGTCAGTTGGGAAAAGCTTGGCTCCTGGTACCTGTTGATGCTGATTTCGGTTGTGTTGGTCACGCTCGTTCACCAGCCACGTCAATATTCCAAAGATGGAGTTCTCCTGAACTGATCAAGCTCTGTGCCGTCGCACATAGTCAAACGGCATCACAAATTTGCTGCCTCGATTGGTGACTTCGGGATGGCCTTACCTGGGTAGACGCCTCTTGCATCTTGCACCAAGAATCCGCATATAGCCCATCGGGAGGTTGGCGCGGACGTGTTCCTCGCCAACCGGGTCAGGTCCGGAAGGAAGCAGCCCCAACGAGATCCTCACGGGTCGATGCCAGCCTCCTACTTCAATTCCCTGTTTGAATCCGATGTTTTCGTGCCCATGCTTTTGCGGGTTGCGTGCCATTGCCCTATGGTTGCGCCATGACTTCACGCAGATTCCACCGAGCACCGACAATGGAGGGCAAAAATGGCTGACGCTCAGACCACGCCCTATCTGGTGCTGGCCCGCAAATACCGCCCGCGCGACTTCTCGACCCTCGTCGGGCAGGACGCCATGGTGCAGACGCTGGGCAATGCCTTTGCGCAAAACCGCATCCACCACGCCTTCATCATGACCGGGGTGCGCGGCGTTGGTAAAACCACGACGGCGCGTATTCTGGCCCGTGCCTTCAATTATGAGGATGAAAACGGCCGCCGCCCGACGCTCGATCTCGAAACCGAAGGCCTGCACTGCCGCGCCATCATCGAGGGCCGGCATGTCGACGTCATCGAAATGGACGCGGCCTCCAATACCGGTATCGGCGATATCCGCGAGATCATCGACTCGGTCAAATACGGCCCGGCTTCGGCGCCCTACAAGGTCTATGTCATCGACGAAGTGCACATGCTCTCGACGGCGGCCTTCAACGGCCTCCTGAAAACGCTCGAAGAGCCGCCGCCCTATGTAAAATTCATCTTCGCGACGACCGAAATCCGCAAGGTTCCGATCACCATCCTGTCGCGCTGCCAGCGGTTCGATCTGCGCCGTATTCCGGCGGATGTGATGACGGCCTATCTCGAAAAAATCCTCGGGCTCGAAGGCATCGGGTTCGAAGCCGACGCGCTCGCCATGATCGTCCGCGCCGGCGAAGGCTCGGCCCGCGACTCGCTTTCGCTCCTCGACCAGGCCATTGCCCATGGGGGCGGTACTGTCACCGCGGCAACTGTCAAGACCATGCTGGGCCTCGGCGATCGCGCACGCATCATCGATCTCTTCGAAGACGTCATGGGTGGCCGTGTCGCCGAAGCGCTGACGGCTTTGCGCGAACTCTATGATCTCGGCGCTGATCCGCAGACGCTGCTCGCGGACCTCGCCGAATTCACCCACCTCGTCACGCGCATAAAAGTCGTGCCCGCGGCGGCCGACGATGCTTCGCTGACCCCCGACGAAAAGAGCCGTGGCCGCGATCTGGCCCAGCGCCTGCCGATGCGCGCACTGACCCGCGCCTGGCAGATCCTTTTCAAGGGTAATGAAGAAACCGGTCGCGCCGGCAATGCCCTGCAGGCGGCTGAAATGACGCTGATCCGGCTTGCCTATGCGGCCGATTTGCCGAGCCCTGACGAAGTCATCGCCAAGCTTTCCGGCCAGGTGCTTTCCAATGCGCCGCTCAGCCCGCCCGCTCCGCGCGGCCTGCCGTCCGGTGGCGGTGGCGCCTCGGCAATGCGTGTCGAAGCGCCCATGACTATCGCCGTTGCCGAACCGCAGCCTGTCACGCGCCCACAGGCGGTCACCACGGCGCAGCCGCAGGCTGTCGCTTCGGTTGAGCCTCGGGTGGTCACGCCCCAGCCCGTACCCCAGCCGGCGCTAGCGACCGTCGCGACCTACAAGGACCTCATCGCTCTCGCGACCGCCAAGCGCGATGTCCTCGTAAAACTCGCGCTCGAATCTCAGATGCGCCCGATCTCCTTCGAGCAGGGCCGCATCGAAGTGGCCCTGGCCGAGAATGCCGATCCCGGCATGATCGCGACGCTTTCGGCGCGCCTCCAGACCTGGACGGGTCAACGCTGGCTCGTCATGGTCTCAAGTAAGCCGCCCGAAGGCATGACCATCCGGCAGGAGCGCGATCAGCGTAAGGTCGAGGCAACGGCTGCGGCGCACGAAGATCCACTGGTCAAAGCTATTTTGGAAACCTTTCCCGGGGCCAAGCTCGTTAACGTCACCGTCAGGGACGAAGATGCTGCCCTGCCAGAAATCGCCCCCGCACCCACCGAAGAGGACGACGAATGAAAGACATCATGGGCATGATGAAGGCCGCCAGCGAAATGAAGGGCAAGATGGAGGCCATGCAGGCCGAACTTGCCGACATGGTCGTTGAAGGCCGCTCCGGTGGTGGCCTCGTCACCGTGGCACTCTCCGGCAAGGGCGATTTGAAGGGTCTCAAGATCGATCCGTCTCTGGCCAATCCGTCAGAGATTGAAGTGCTAGAAGACCTGATCGTCGCTGCCTTTAACGACGCCAAGGGCAAGAGCGAAGCCGAAGTCCAGCGCCGGATGAGCGAAGTAACCGCCGGCCTGCCGATCCCGCCCGGCATGAAGTTTCCGTTCTAAAGCTTTCCCAACCACAGCGTCATTTCCGCGAAAGCGGGAATCCCGTTCTGAGATCCCCGCTTTCGCGGGGATGACGCCGTGGCTGGTTTAACCTCTGAGCCAAGTCGCAAAAATGTCCGGCGGACCTGAAATCGAGCAACTGATCCAGCTTCTGGCCCGCCTTCCGGGCTTGGGGCCGCGCTCGGCCAGGCGCGCCGTCCTACATATGATCAAGAAAAAGGAGCAGCTCATGCTGCCCCTTTCGGCGGCGCTCGATCGCGCTGTCGCGGCGGTCCGCACCTGCGAAGTCTGCGGCAATGTCGATACGATCAGCCCCTGCTCGATCTGTTCCGACCCGCGCCGCGGCGAAAGCGGCATCCTGATCGTCGTCGAAGACGTGTCCGACCTCTGGGCACTCGAACGCGCCGGGGCAGGGCAGGTGCGCTATCATGTGCTTGGCGGCGTGCTCTCCCCGCTCGATGGCATCGGGCCCGATGATCTCAATCTCGATAGTCTCGCGCGACGGGCATGGGACTATTCCGAAATTGTCCTCGCGATGAATGCAACGGTCGATGGGCAAACGACGGCGCATTACATCACCGACAGGCTAGGGCCGGGAGCCAAGGTGACGCGCCTTGCGCACGGCGTTCCGATTGGTGGCGAGCTCGATTATCTGGACGAGGGCACGCTGAGCCAAGCGTTGCGGGCGCGGACGCAAATTTAGCTTACGCTTCCGTTGAGTTTCGCTTTGTCACCCCAATCACCGTTCTTCCCTCGGACTTGATCCGAGGGCCTATTGGGGGGCCAAAAGCCAAGTGGCGTGGTCAGAGACCCTCGGGTCAAGCACGGGAAGAGAGGCGAGAAAGGGCTCGTCGCCGTCATGCTTCAGGCAGGTCCAACACCGCCCGCACTCCAGGCCCATTATCGTCGATCCTGAACGTCCCGCCGTGCAATCTTGCCACGGCATTGACCAGCGCCAAGCCCAGCCCCGACCCCGGCTCCGACCGGCTCTTTTCCAGCCGCACGAACCGCTCCAGCACCCGCAGCCGATCCGCCTCGGGAATCCCCGGCCCATTATCCGCCACTGCGAGCACCACCTGCGTCCCCTCGCGCCGGAGATCCACCGTGATCTTGCCATCGCGTCCGTCTTCGGGCTTGGCATATTTCATGGCGTTTTCGAGGAGATTCACCATGGCTTGGCCGATCAGTTCGCGATTGGCGCGCAGCGTCACGCCCTCGGCAATAGTGGCCTCGATGGTAATGCCTTCGTCCTCTGCCACCGGAGTATAAAGCTCGGTCACGTCGGCGACGATCGTGCTGACATCGATCTCCGACAAAGCGCCCGAGGGCGCGCCGGCTTCGACACGCGCGATCATCAGCAGCGCATTGAAGGTCTGGATCAGCTTGTCGCTTTCGGCAATAACCGTTTCGAGCGCTTTTTCTTTGGTTTCGGGGCTTGCCGTATCGCGCAGCGCGCCCTCGGCCTGGTTGCGAAGGCGGGTCAGCGGCGTCTTGAGGTCATGCGCGACATTGTCGGTGACTTCCTTGAGCCCCTGCAAAAGCTGTTCGATGCGATCAAGCATGGCATTGAGATTGCGCGCCAGCCCATCGAATTCGTCATTGCGCTTGGTGATCGGCACGCGTTCGGACAGATTGCCCGACATGATCTTGGTCGAGGTATCGCGAATGGTGTCGATGCGTTTGAGGACGCGCCGCGCTGTCAGCCCGCCGGCAAAGATCGAAAAGACGATGATGCCGACAACGCCGACCAGGAAACTCTGGAGAATGATGGCCGAATAGCCGCGCCGTTCGACGACATCGCGCCCGACGACGAGCCGCATGCCGTTGTTGAGTTCCACCGAACGCACCAGCGCCACGCCCGCCCGCTTCGGCGGATCAGGCGGCCCACCGGCAGGGCCGCCGGGTGGGCCCGCTTCGGGGCCAAGCGGATCAGGCCGGTCATAATCGAAGCTATAGACGCCGGGATCGATCAGCACATCGGGCGGTACTTCGGTCATATTGCCGAGGAGATATTGGCCCGATGCATCGCCGAGATAGTAAACGCCCGGCCCCGGCTGGCTCGACAGGCGATTGAGCGCAAAGGCGAGCGCGCGAATGCCCTGCGTTGCCTCGATGCGCTGGAAAAGCCGAACTTCGCGGTCGATATCGTCGGCCTGCTGGCGCTGGATCGTTACGCTAGATTGCCAGCCGATGAAGCCCATCAGCAAAATGGCAAAGAGCACGAAAATAGCGATGAAGGTCGCGGTGAGGCGGACCGTCGAGGTGCGCCAGACCTGCGCGAAACGGCTCACAGGTCTACTCGCGGATCATGTAGCCCGCGCCGCGCACGGTGTGGAGGAGGGGGCTGTCGTGACCTTTGTCGATCTTTGAGCGCAGACGCGACATATGGACGTCGATGACATTGGTCTGGGGATCGAAGTGATAATCCCAGACATTTTCAAGAAGCATGGTGCGGGTCACGACCTTGCCGGCATTCTTCATCAAATATTCGAGCAGCCGGAATTCGCGCGGCTGCAGGAGAATGGATTCTCCGTCGCGCTCGACCTTGCGGCTCAGCCGATCGAGCGAGAGGCCCGCAACGCTATAGCTCGTCGCCGCTTCTGCCGGGCTCGATCGCCGCGCCAGGACTTCGATACGCGCCAACAGTTCGGTAAAGGCATAGGGTTTGGTGAGGTAATCGTCGCCGCCGGCGCGAAGGCCCGTCACGCGGTCATCGACTTCGCCGAGGGCGGACAGGATCAGGACGGGGGTCTGGTCGGCCTCGGCGCGGAGGCTTTCGACGATGGAGAGGCCATCGCGCCGCGGCAGCATGCGATCGACGATCAGCACGTCATAATCCATGCCCGACGCCATGGCATAGCCGGTTTCGCCATCGGCGGCGTGGTGGGTGACATGGCCCGCTTCGTCCAGAGCCTGGATCAGATAGCTGGCCGCTTCGCGATCGTCTTCAATCAACAAAATCTTCACGCCGACGCTCCGCGCTCAACTCAACAAGCAGTAATGGGCAAATGCAAAATCGCAAAGATCGCATCGCGACCCAGTTTAAAAAACGGCCCCGGGAATGACCCCGGAGCCGGCAGAAGCGCGCTGGATGCAGGAGGGAACCGCCTCCAGGCGCGGTGGGAAGAAGAGAGCCTTAGCCCTCTTCGTTGATCGGCAGGCCGATGAAGCGGGCTTCACCGTCGCGCGAAACCTTGACGAGAGCCGTTGCGAGCCCCTTGCCCTGAACAGCAGAGACTGCGCCTTCAAAATCGGCAACCGAATTGATCGGCTTATTGTCGATTTCGAGCACGACATCGCCAACGGCAAGGCCACGCTGGGCAGCGGAGCTATCGGGCTGCACGTCCTGGATCAGCAGACCGCCCGAGCCGTCGCCATTAGGCACGAGGGTCATGCCGAGCATCGAGGTGCTTTCCGGCACGTCAGCCGGAGGCGTCGGTGTGCTCGGGGCAGTCTGGCCAGCATCTTCCTTAAGCTGGGTCAGCTTGACGCTCACCTTCTGCTCGGCGCCATCGCGCCAGATGGTCAGCTCGACGGTCGAATCCGGGGCCTTGCCGGCAATGGTGCGGCTGAGGTCAAGCGCGTCATCGATGCTGTCGCCATCGACGGCGGTGATGATGTCGCCGGACTTGACGCCCGCAGCGCCTGCAGGGCCATCGGCAGCCGGTTCACGCACGATCGCGCCCTTGGCCGTGGTCAGGCCAACGCTATCGGCAATGTCCTTGCTGACGTCCTGGATGGAGACGCCGAGATAGCCTCGGGTCACCGTACCGGTGTCGATCAACTGGTTGACGATCTGCTTGACCGTGTGTGCAGGGATGGCGAAGGCGATACCGACATTGCCGCCATTGGGCGAATAGATGGCGGTATTGACGCCGACCACTTCACCCTTGGTGTTGAAGGCCGGGCCGCCCGAATTGCCGGTATTGACGGCAGCGTCGATCTGCAGGAAGTCGCCATAGTTCGAGCCGCCGATATTGCGGCCAGCACCCGAGATGACGCCCACGGTCACGGTACCACCGAGGCCGAACGGGTTACCCACGGCAACCACCCAATCGCCAACACGGCTTGGTTGGTCCTCGAAGGTCACGAAGGGCAGGTCCTTGCCTTCGATCTTGAGAACGGCAAGGTCGGTCCGCTCGTCGGTGCCGACAACGGTCGCCACCTGTTCGGTGCCATCTTCGAAGATCACGGTGACCTTGGTTGCGTCGGCAACGACGTGATTGTTGGTTACGACATAGCCATCAGCCGAAACGATGAAGCCCGAGCCGGCTGCCATGAACTGACGTGGCTTGGCTTCGCCGCCACCAGGGGCGCCGGGAGCACCACCGAACTGGTCGAAGAAGTCACGGAAAGGATGGCCTTCCGGAAGATCGGGGAAATTGAACTGGAAATCACGGCCGCGCGGGCCGCCGGGACCAGCAGGGCCGCCGCTTGGGCCGGACGCCGGTTCCTGAGCTTCAACGAGAATGGAGACCACAGCCGGCTTGACCGCATCGACGAGGTCGGCAAAGCCCTGCTGGTTCACTTCGGGAACCGCGATCTGGGCGACATTGCGCACCTGAGCATTGGCAGCCTGACCCGTCAGCACGAAGGCTGTGGATACGCCGCCGACACCGACCAGAAGCGCCAGGGCCGATGCTCCAAGCCAACGGCGCGTACGCGAAAGAAGAGTGGGACGCATAAGGAATAGTCTCCTTCGAAAAAGCTCTCAACAGCTTGTGGGATTACATATGGAACGTCGCGCCTTTCTGTGAAGTTGCGCCGACATTAAGCTTTCGCAATGTTGCAGGCAGCATTGCGGCAGGGACGGCGACGAGACGTGATCAGCCCCATTTGGGCCACAAGGAACATTTGCGCACCATTTTCCATTGCTCCGAAAACGGAGATGAAAATGGCATTTCGCAAGGGTTCGAAAGTCAGCTGGAAGTGGGGCGCGAATACGGCCGAAGGCAAGATCGTCGAGCGGTTCACCGAGGATGTCACCAAGACCATCAAGGGCACCAAGGTGACACGCGAAGCGAGCAAGGCCGAGCCGGCTTACCTCATCGAGCAAGACGACGGCGATAAGGTGCTCAAGAGCAAGAGTGAATTGAGCGCGGTTTGAAGGTAGTGTCGCGGGGCCCCCTCCCAGCCTCCCCCATCAAGGGGGAGGTGTTTGGCTAGTGGCCTTGAATAGATCGTGCCTCATACTCGGTGCGCCACCTCCCCCTTGATGGGGGAGGCTGGGAGGGGGTGAAGCCCCAATCACCAGCCTCTAATTCCGATCCCCCGGCTCATCCACCACCAGCCGCAAGGTCGGTTGTTCCTCGCTCCCGCCGTCCCAACCCGCCGGCAAGCTCTTGCCCGATTTCGCGCCCAGCTCGCGCAGCATCTCCACCTGCCGCACAACGTTGCCGCGGCCGGTTGAGAGTTGATCCTTTGCCTTGGCGAAATCCTGGCTGGCGCGCTCGATGCTCGCGCCGACCTTGTCCATGGTCGATAAGAACCCGGCCACTTTCTCGTAAAGCGCCCCGGCGCGTTCCGCGATTTCCTCGGCGTTCTGGTGGCGCTTTTCGATGTCCCACACATTGCGGACCGTGCGCAGCACCGTCATTAGCGTCGTCGGGGTCGTCAGCATGACACCCTTCCCCATGCCAAATTCGACGAGCTTGGCATCGTGCTGGATGGCTGTTGCGAGCGCGGATTCGATCGGCACGAACATCATCACGTAATCAAGGCTCGACTTTGCGGCGCGATGATAGCTCTTGTCCCCCAGCGTCGTGATATGCCCACGCACCGAGGTGATGTGCGCCCGCAAATGCTGGTCCCGATCCAGTTCGGCGCTGTTTACGAAGGCTTCGAACGCTGTCAGCGACACTTTCGAGTCGATCACCAGTCGATCGCCATTCGGCATCAGGATTTCAACGTCGGTCCTGACGCGCTGCCCATCCTCGCCGCTATGGCTCTGCTGGACGAAATACTGCTCACCTTCGCGCAGGCCCGATTGCTCGAGGATGGTGGAGAGGATCATCTCGCCCCAGGCGCCCTGGGTTTGCGAATTGCCCTTGAGCGCGCGCGTAAGATTCTGTGCCTCGGTGGTGATCTGCAGATTACTCTCGGCTAGCGCGCGAATGCGCTCGCCCATGGCGGAGCGATCTTCGACGAGGTTCTTGTGAAACTCGGTGATCTTGTCCTGCAAGGGCTTGAGAAGCGTATCCACCTGCTCGCGGTTTTGCCGCGTAAATGTCTCGCCATGCGTTTTGAGCACATCGCCGGCAATGGCCTTGAACTCGTCGGTCATCTGCTGGCGCGCATCCATGAAGCGTTTGAGGTTCGCTTCGTTCTGCCGCGCCTGCTCGTCGAGCCGGGTCCGCATGGCGGCAAGCTCGGCCGTCAACCCGCTCGATTTGTCGCGCTCGCTGTCGAGAAGATCCGCGGCCCGCTCGCGCTCGCGCGCCAGCGCCAAGTCGAGATCCCGAATGCGCATGTCGCGCTGCGCGATCTGTTCGAGAAAACTCGCCTTGAGATTGTCGCTAGCCTCCCGCGCCGCACCTTCCGCGCGCTCGGCATTGGCCCGCGCATTCCCGACCAGCAACACAAAGGCCAAGCCGACGAGCAGCAAAAAACCAATCGCCAGCGCGAGGCCCAAGGTCACCGGCACCGAGCCGGCCACAAACAAAATCGTGTCGAATTCACTCATTGCGCCAGTCTAACCGATTCTTCCGTTCTTAAAATGTTCTATTCTGCGCCGGGCGTAAACGACCTCCGCTGTTGACCGATTGGCCTCAAGACGCCATATCACTGGCAAATCCAGATATCGCCGGACCTTTGCCATGGCCATCCGCCCTATTCTTATCATTCCTGACGCGCGCCTGCGCGCCGTTGCCGATCCGATCGTCGAGGTCGACGACGAGATCAAGACGCTGGCCAAGGACATGCTCGATACCATGTATGACGCGCCGGGCATCGGCCTCGCCGCGCCCCAGATCGGTGTCTTGAAGCGCATCGTGGTCATGGATCTGGCCGGCGAAAAGGAAACGCCCGAGCCGCTCGTCATGATCAATCCCGAGATCACCAGTTTTGGCGACGAAATCCAGGTGACCGAAGAGGGGTGCCTGTCGATCCCCGAGCTCTATTACGAGGTCGAGCGCCCTTCGACCGTGACGGTGAAATATACTGATCTTGATGGCAAGGAAGTGACCAAGGACGCCGACGGCAAGCTCGCCGTCTGCATCCAGCACGAACTCGATCACCTCGATGGCGTGCTCTATATCGACTATCTCAGCCGCCTGAAGCGTGACCGCGTGATCAAGAAGTTCGACAAGCAAGCAAAGCTCGCCGCGCGCTAAGAACGCTTCCCCGCGCTAGCGCGGGGAATTGCCCAGGAGTAAAGCCAATGCGCGTCGTCTTCATGGGCACGCCCGAATTTTCCGTGCCGACGCTGACCGAGATCGTCTCTGCCGGCCACGAAGTGCTCGCCGTCTATACACGCGCGCCAAAGCCGGCCGGTCGCGGCCAGGCCGAGCGCAAGAGCCCGGTGCATGAAGCGGCCGAGAATTTCGGCATTCCGGTCTTCACGCCCAAAAGCCTTCGCAACGAAGCCGAGCAGGCCCAGTTCGCCTCGCTCGGCGCCGAAGTCGCCGTGGTGGTCGCTTATGGCCTGATCCTGCCCAAGCCCATTCTCGATGCGCCGGTTGAAGGCTGCCTCAATCTCCACGGCTCGCTGCTCCCCCGCTGGCGCGGCGCCGCGCCTATGCAGCGCGCCATCATGGCCGGCGACAAGCAGACCGGCATCGTCGTCATGAACATGGATGAGGGCCTTGATACCGGCGCCATGGGCCCCACCGAGATCATCCCCATCGGTCCCGATATGACGGCGGGCGAACTCCACGACCAGATGATGCGCCTCGGCGCCGATCTCATGGGCCGCGCCCTCGCAGCGCTGGAACGGGGCAGCCTCGATTTCACGCCCCAGCCCGAAGCGGGCGTCACCTATGCGGCAAAGATCGAAAAGGCCGAGGCCAAACTCGATTTTTCCAAATCCGCCGAAGAGGTCCACAACACCATCCGCGGCCTCTCGCCTTTTCCGGGCGCCTGGTTCGAGCTGGAACTGGCAGGCAAACCGACGCGCGTAAAAGCGCTGCGCTCGACGCTTGCCGCCGGCAGCGCCGCGCCCGGCAGCCTGATCGGCCCAGACCTCACCATTGCCTGCGGCACAGGCGCCGTCCGCCTCACTCAGGTGCAGCGCGAAGGCAAAGGCGCCATGGACGCAGCAACGTTTTTGCGCGGGGCCGGGGTATTGCCGGAGCGGGTCAGCTAAGGGCGAAAGTTTTCCTTAGAATGTGAACAAGAGCCTCTGCACCCTGGTGATCCAGTTGGATAGTCTGAGATGGTATGGTGGGCATCTGCCGATCCGGGTTGCCGAAAGTCTTGATGGTCACCAAGCGCTGACCATGCAGCGTAGAGCACTCGTAGGTTGCTTTGACTTCGTTATGTAGACTTATTCTTTCGCTGCTACCTAGCTCAAAACGTCTAATTAACGCCATAGGTCCCTCCCATCACTAAGTATAGATATAAGCTTACTTTAGAATACGACGGAACCCCCTTCTGCGGCTGGCAGCGGCAGGCGGATCGGATGAGCGTTCAACAGGCTCTCGAAGAAGCCATTTTTCGATTTTCCGGCGAAACGGTCACGACGCAAGCTTCCGGCCGCACCGACGCTGGCGTTCACGCCCTCGGCCAGGTCGTCAGCTTTGACCTCTCGACCGACCGCGAACCGTTTCGCGTGCGCGAGGCGCTCAACTATCACCTGCGCCCACATCCTGCGTCGGTCATCAGCTGCGAAACCGCCCCCGAAACCTTCGAGGCCCGCTTTTCCGCCCTCGCGCGGCATTACGAATATCGCATTCTCAACCGCCGCGCCCCCGCAGCGCTGGAGCGCCATCAGGTCTGGCATGTGCCGATGCCGCTCGATGCCGAGGCCATGCATGCCGCCGCGCAAAAAATCCTCGGCCGGCACGATTTCACGACGTTCCGCTCGTCCGAGTGCCAGGCCAATTCGCCTATCCGTACGCTCGACCATTTCGCGGTGCGCCGCGAGCTCGACCATGTGATCGTCACCGCCAGCGCGCGCAGCTTCCTCCACCATCAAGTGCGCTCGATGGTCGGTTCTCTTAAGCTCGTGGGTGAAGGCAAGTGGAGCCCCGATGATTTCCGCGCAGCGCTCGACGCTGCGGACCGCAGCCGCTGCGGCGCCATGGCGCCTTCGGCGGGGCTCTATTTCGTCAGGGTCGATTACCCTTAGCGCATGTCCCCTGAAAGTGGTCGCCGGTTTCAGGAAAAGGACATGCGCAACGTCAAGACCCGTCAGGGCATCGGCGGGGCCGGCAGGATCAGCGTCACAAGACCCAGGGCCAAAAATACACCTACCGCCTGCGACAGGAACAAGAGCCCGATCTGCAGCGGCGCCAATGTCACGATGAACCGGCCGATATTGACGAAGGTCAGGATCGCGACGACAGCCGTGCCGAGCAGCACGATGACGCCGAGCGGCCCGAAAATCGTCGCGACCAAGAGCAGGATTGCCGACAGCAGCGTCACCCAATTGCTGGCAACGAGATAGGGAATGAACCCATCCTGCCGGCCCATCTGGCGCAAAGCGAGATAAGCGGTAAACGCTTGGGCGACGAACAGCACGGCATTGATCACGATCGACTGTGTCGCTGCGCCCGACGGCATTGGCGCGCCGAGGAGCAGCGGCCCGAAACCAGCAAGGATCATGGCCGCGAGAACCGCGATCAGGCTGCCGACGAGGCCGCGCTGGGAGAAATCGAAATAGCTCGATGAGTCACGCTTGCCCATGACGAGGGCGATGCAGCCTCGGATGGCATTGGCGGCTTCGTCGAAAAAAGCGGAATTGGGCTGGGCCAAAAGCGTGGGTCTCGTCTCAAGGGGTGGGCGCGGCCACGGGGCCAAGAGCCATGTAGAGTGTCACGGGCATGCCGACAAGCAGGACCATGGTCAAAACTGCAAAGGCGGCCGCAACGCCGATGGTCCAGCCCCCCGCCTGCCGCCCCAGGCAAAAGAGCAGGAAGGCGAGCCCAATCCAGAGCAAAATCAACACCGGCCCGGCGATCAGCGACAGAATGGTCCCGGCGATCAGATAGGCAATGAGCGCGTAAATCCCTGGGACCATCAGCCGCAGCAGGCTGATCTCGCCCGGCATGATTTTGCGCGTAATCAGAATACCGCCGAGGAGCGCAAGGATCGAGAGGCCCTGGACCACGAGCGCGATGATCAGCCCGAAAAAGCTCGGAATGCCGACATCGGCCGTCGCCAGGGCAACCGAGAGCAGCGCGAAGAAAAAGAACAGGACCAGCGCGGTCGCGAGGCCTGCTGCCGAAATGGCAAAATACCGCGCCCAATCGGCATCGCCACGGACGATGGCGATCCAGCCTTTCAAGGCCTCGCTCATGGCCCCCCAGATCTTCATGGCGTCTCCGCCGCAAAGAACCGGCCCATAAAGGTCTCGTAGATCGCCGTCAGTCCGACAAGATCGGTGATGGAAATATGCTCGTCGGCCTTGTGCATGGAGGGGCCGACCAGCCCGCACTCCACCACCGGCCCATACTGCGCGATAAAGCGCGCATCCGATGTGCCGCCGCCGGTCGAATATTCCGGCCGCCGCCCGGTGACATCCTCGATGGCGTCGGACAGCGTATCGATATCCTCGCTCAGCGGCGAGAGGAAGGAGCGTGATGGCACGCCGGCAATAGCGAAATCGACGCTCGTACCCCTAGCATCGACCGCAGCGATCCGCGCCTTCACCCAGTCGGCCAGCGTGTCCGGCGTCCAGGTGTCATTATAGCGGATATTGAATTTGAGCGTCCCTGCCCCTGGAATGACATTGCCCGTCGGATTGCCGACATCGACCGTCGTCACTTCGAGATTGCTGGCCGGAAAATGCTCGGTGCCGTCATCGAGCTTGGTCGTGCTCAGCGCCGTCACGATCGCCGCGAGCACGGGCAGGGGATTATTGGCCTTGTGCGGATAGGCGACATGGCCCTGCACACCCTTCACCATCACGGTGCCCGAAAACGAGCCGCGGCGGCCGATCTTGATGCTATCGCCGAGAAATTCTGCCGCACTCGGCTCGCCCACCAACGCAAAATCGAAGTGATGGCCATTATCCGCCATCCAGCGCACCAGCTTTTCGGTGCCGTTGATGGCGTCGGCCTCTTCGTCATTGGTGATGGCAAGCTGGATCGTGCCGGCATCGGCCGGGATAGCCGAACAGGCCGCGACAAAAGCCGCGACGCCCGATTTCATATCCGCCGCGCCGCGCCCAAAGAGTTTTCCATCCGCCACGCGCGGCACGAATGGATCGCTTGTCCATTGCTGGAGATCGCCGGGCGGCACCACATCGGTATGACCGGCAAACAGCAGTTTCCGCCCACCGCTCCCGCGCGTCGCAAAGAGATTATCGACGGGATAAGACCCATCGCCCTCAAAGCGCAAATGCGTCACCGCAAACCCGATTGCCTCAAGCTCGTGGGTCAACAACTCCAGCGCCCCCGCTGCCTCCGGCGTCATCGAAGGGCAGGCAATCAGGCGCTCGAGCAGGTTTTGCGGGTCGATGGTCATGATCAGTCGCGCAAGAGTTCGTTGATCCCCGTCTTGGAGCGCGTCTGCGCGTCGACGGTCTTGACGATGACGGCGCAATAAAGGCTCGGGCCCGGCGTGCCATCGGGCAAGGGCTTGCCGGGCAGCGAGCCGGAGACGACGACGGAATAGGGCGGCACTTTGCCCATATGCACTTCGCCGGTCGCGCGGTTGATGATCTTCGTCGAGGCACCGATGAAGACGCCCATGGAGATCACAGAGCCTTCGCCAACGATGACGCCTTCGACGACTTCGGAGCGCGCGCCGACAAAGCAATTGTCTTCGATGATGGTCGGATTGGCCTGCAGCGGCTCAAGCACGCCGCCGATGCCGACGCCACCCGAGAGGTGTACATTCTTGCCGATCTGCGCGCAGGAGCCGACCGTGGCCCAAGTGTCGACCATGGTACCTTCATCGACATAAGCGCCAAGATTGACAAAGCTCGGCATCAGGATCACGCCCTTACCGATAAAGGCCGACTGACGCACGACGGCGCCCGGCACGGTGCGGAAACCGGCAGCGCGATACTGGTTGTCGCCCCAGCCGACGAATTTCGATGGCACCTTGTCGAACCAATTGGCTCCGCCCGGCGCGCCTTCGATAAGCACATTGTCATTGAGGCGGAAGGACAGCAGCACGGCCTTTTTCAGCCACTGATTGACCTGCCAGTCGCCGCCGACCTTTTCGGCCACACGCGCTTCGCCGCTATCGAGCAGTTTGAGCGCCGTTTCCACTGCATCGCGCACCTCGCCCTTGGTCGAGAAATTGATCTCGGCCCGGTTCTCGAAGGCGGTCTCGATGATGCTGGAAAGCTGGGCGTGCGACATTGGCAATTCCTCGGATAGACTGGCGCGGACCATAGCGGGGCCGGGTTCTGTGTCAACGGCACTCAAAGCTTTGGCGACACGATCTCTTTCCACGTATCCAAAAAGCGCTGCCGCCTGAGCGTATCGAGCGCCACCATGAGGCTTGGCCCCAAGGAAATCGCTTGGATGACCCCGCGCCCACGCGCCGCGATCGCTTCGCTGGTCCATGTCCCTGCCGATCCCGGCACCACCGACCCAAGCGCCGTCCCGCCTGCCGCAATGGCCTGGCCTTCGGGCGAAAGCGCAAAGTCGATGAAATCTTCGGCGAGTCCAACCGCCTTGGCCTCGCGCGGAATGAGCATCGAGCGCGTCAGCACCAGCACATAATCGTCGGGCACGACGATCTCGATATCGGCGCCCTCCGCCTGCCGCGCAAAGGCATAAGACCCGAGCACATTATAGCCGAGTGCCAGACTGCCATCGGCAACGCCATTGAGAATGGCCGGGCTCGACCCCGAAAATTGCGCATTGACCCGCCCAAACGCTGCCGCGAGGCGCCAGAAGGTCGAGGAAATCGTCTGGTCCTGCGAGGCGAGCAAAAAGCCGACGCCCGAGACGCCGATGTCATAGGTCGCGATCTGCCCGCGAAAGCGCTCGGTCTGCGTCTCAAGAAGCTCCGCCAGCGTCAGATGCGTCCGCGGCACTTCGTCAGGCGCGATGCGGTCCGGATTATAGATAACCACAGCCGGCTCGAACGTGAAGCCGAAAACCTCATTGCGCCAATGTGCCCAATCCGGCAGGTCGCCGAGATAGGGGCTGTCATAGGCCTGGGCATGTCCATCATTGGCGAGTTTGAGCTGCAGGTCCGAGGCCGATGAAATCAGGAGATCGGGCGCGACGGGCAGTGTTCCGGCAAGAAACTGATCATAGAGCGGCAGCGAATCCATCTCTTCATAGACGACGCTGACCGCAGGATGCTGGGACTGGAACCCCGTGATAAAGGCAGCAAAGAGCGGCGTGTCCGTCACCCCGACAATGGTCAGCACCTGATCTTCCACCCCGCTCGGCGCCGGATAAGTCGTGCTCCGCGCCTCGGCTTGTCCGGGCATGATCAGCATGGCCGCAACAACCAGTCCCGCCAGAACAGCCACACCTTGCCGCCATGATCCGCGTGGCAAAGGCAAGGCCACTTCGACCGTCAACCCGCCCCCTTCGCGATCGATAAACCGCAGCGTGCCGCCGTGCCCCGTCGCCACGCGCGACACGATCGCCAGGCCCAGACCCGACCCCACCGTGCCCCCGCTCGCCTTGCCCCGCTTGAACCGTTCGAGCACCGTCTCCTTATCCTCCGCATCCATGCCCGGACCCCGATCCATCACGGACACGAGGAGGCTTTCCCCCGAGACGCGCATGTCGATCTCCACAGCCCCGGCCGAATAGACCAGCGCATTGTCGATGAGATTGCGCAGCATTTCGCGCAAGGCCACCCGATCGCCGCGGATCTGCGCCATTTGCGCGGCCTCGTCGGCCTCGAGCGAGAGCCGGCCCAATTGCTCCATATCGAGCCGCTGGCAGATTTCCTCGACGAGGCTCCAGGGCATCACCATCTCGCTTTCCTGCGCTTCGAGACGGTGGGAAATGGTCGCGTCCATGAGAAGTTGGCTGACCAATTGGCTCGCCTGCACCGCGCCACTATGGATGCGCTCGATGCGACGCCGCAGGGCCGCCGGCTCCTGCTCGTCCATCGCCACCTCCGCCTGCGCGCGGAGCGAGGCGAGCGGCGTCCGCACCTCATGCGCTGCCTCCGCAACCAGCCCGCTGACCCGCTCCATGGTCTTTTGCAATCGCCCCATGAAGCCGTTGAGCGCAGCAACGAGGTGATCGACCTCGGCCGGCACCGGCACTGTTAGGGGAGACAGATCGTCAGGCGGCCGCGCCAGGAGATCATGCTCCAGCTCGGTTAGCGGCGCGAACATGCGCGAAATCCCGAACCAGACCAGCCCCACGGCGAGCAGCGTCAGCGCGATCACCGGCACGATGGCATTGGAAAGGATTTCATTGGCCAGCGCCTGTCGCTGGTTCTGCGTCTCGGCCACATGGATCGTCACCCAGCCGGTATCGCTCGCCGTCGAAATCAACCGCCCGATACTCGCCACGCGAACGAGCTCGCCGCGATAGTCGAGATCGCGAAACCGGGGCTCGGCCGATGTGGTCTCGTCCATGGCAAGAGCCAGGTCCTCATAGCCGGTCACCGTCACCGCATCAGGCCCCTCGACGGCATAAAACACCCGGTCAGCCCCGGAAAACATGGCAAAGGCAGCCAAGGGCAATTCCACGAACACCGTCTCGTTCTCGACCTGCACCGCCCCAGCAATGGTGAAGGCTGATGCGGCAAGCAGCCGGTCATAGGCGCTATCGGCGGCGCGCTCGGCATAATCGCGGATGAAGACGATGAGGACCACGGCCGCGGCCAGCAAGAGCGCCACGGCAAGCGCCAGGATGCGGCGGCGGATGGAGAAGGGTTTAGCGGACATGGGCGGTCACCCCCTCCCAGCCTCCCCCATCAAGGGGGAGGTGCCGCATCGCGTTTGGGGCAGTGTAAGTGCCAAACCCACCGGCCCAGCACCTCCCCCTAGATGGGGGAGGCCGGGAGGGGTGACGGCAAACACGATCGTCAGGCTACCCATCCACCGCCCGCGCCACATACCCCACCCCGCGCACAGTCCCAATCTCCACCCGCGCCGGCTCGAGCTTTTTCCTCAGCCTCGAAATATGCAGCTCCAGCGCATTGATCGACACCGCCTCGTCGAAATTGAAAAGCTGGTTCATCAGCCGCTCCTTGGCGACCACTTTGCCCGCATGGGTCAGCAAAATCTCGAGCAGCCGAAATTCCCGCCGCCCCAGCTCAAGCGGCCTGCCGCCAACGCTGGCATTGAGCCCGGCCAGATCGAGCTCGAGATCGCCCAGCGCCAAGACGCTGCTTGTCTGCCCACCCGTCCGCCGGATCAGCGCACGCAATCGCGCCTCGAGCTCCCGCAGATCGAACGGTTTTACGAGATAGTCATCGGCGCCAAGATCGAGAAGGCTCACCTTGTCGTCGATTTCCGAGCGCGCCGTCATCACGAGGATCGGCGCCGAAAATTTTTCGCGCCGCAATTCTGCGATGAGGCTAATCCCGTCGCGATTGGGCAGCATCAGATCGAGCGCGACGGCATCAAAATCCTCGCCCTTGGCTGCGGGCACCACATCGGCACCATCGCGCACCCAGTCGACCGAATGTCCGGCCGTGCGCAGGCGCTTTTCGATCGCCTCGCCCAGGTCTTCATTGTCTTCGACCAGAAGAATTCGCATGCAGAAGTCTGTCTCCCCAGAGGGATACTACAGCATGTCAGGCCAAAAGTGGGCGTTCGTTTTCTACAGCACCTGGCCGAGGAAAACCCCAGCTACGGCGACGACGCAAAGCGAGGCAAGCCCCGCCGCCACCAGCATTTGCTGCGCCCTTTGCACATGCGCATCGCGCCGCGCCCGGGTCCGCACGATTTTGACAGCGCGCGTGTCGAATTCAAGATTGGCCATGTCAGTCCCCTCATCTTTTGCCGGTCGCTCTGGACCTGAACCGAAGATTGGGCAGCCGCCTTGAAAGTGCTGTTTCTTACCCGCGACAAGAGGATAAGCCCGACCGGCTTTTTCCCGAACGGGTGACTGGAGACGCGGTTAATTTGTCTTAAATTTTAACAGATCCAATCTTGTATGGAAGTTGTTGAACGCCTCGCCGGTTCATGGCACAAACCCTTCATGACCCAGTCCGCTCATCTTCATCCCGATCGTCTCTTTCCCGCCAGCGAGCCGCAAAAGTCCATCGCGCGCGAGCTTTATCCAGCGGTCAAAGACCTGCCCATCGTCAGCCCGCATGGCCATACGGATCCATCCTGGTTCGCGACCAATGGCCGTTTCGCCAGCCCCACGGCTTTGTTCCTGACGCCGGATCATTATGTGCTGCGCATGCTCAAAAGCCGCGGCATCGACTATGACGCGCTGGGCATTCCGCGGAAGGACGGCAAGCCGGTCGAGGCCGACAATCGCAAAGCCTGGCGCCTCTTTGCCGAGAACTATTACCTCTTTGCCGGCACGCCATCGAAAACCTGGATCGACCATTCGCTCGACGCCGTCTTCGGCATCACCGAAGAGCTTTCGGCAGAAACAGCCGACAGCATCTTTGACGCCATCGACGCCAAACTCGGCTCGCCCGATCTTTTGCCCCGCGCCATTCTCGATCGCTTCAACGTCGAAGTCATCGCCACCACCGAGTTCGCGCTCGATCCCCTGACGCACCACCAATCGATGGAAGAGCAGGGCCTGATCGGCCAGGTCCGCACCACCTATCGCCCCGATGATGTCACCGACCCAAGCCGCCCCGCCATCGTTGATAATCTCAAAAAGTTCGGCGAGCTGACCGGCGAAGACATTTCCAACTGGAACGGCCTCATCAACGCTCACCGCAAGCGCCGCGAATATTTCAGGCGTTTTGGCGCCGTTGCGACCGACCATGGCGTGCCGACGGCCAACACGGCCGATCTGCCTTTGGTTGAGAAGCAGGCTTTGCTCGACAAGATCCTGGCCGGCAAGCACGACGCCCATGACGCCGAGCTTTTCCGCGCCCAGATGATGACTGAAATGGCTCTGCTTTCGGTCGAAGACGGCATGGTCATGCAGATCCATGCCGGCTCGCGCCGCAATACCGATCCGCTGCTCTTCGGTGAGCGCGGCCCCGATCTCGGCGCCGATATTCCCGGCCCCACCGATTATGTCGGCGGCCTCCGCGCCCTCCTGTCGCGCTGCGGCAATGAGCCTAACCTGCGGCTGATCATGTTCGTCCTCGACGAAACCACCTATGCCCGCGAGCTCGCCCCAATGGCCGGCTATTGGCCATCGCTCATGATCGGTCCGCCCTGGTGGTTCCACGATAGCCCGCAGGGCATCCGCCGCTATCTCGACCAGGTGGTCGAAACCGCCGGTTTCTACAACCTCGCCGGCTTCAACGACGACACCCGCGCGCTTCTCTCCATCCCCGCCCGCCACGACGTCTGGCGCCGCGAAGTCTGCCACTTCCTCGGCACCTGGGTCGGCGAAAACCGCATCAGCAAGTCGAGTGCCGAAGAGATCGCGGTCCACCTGAGCTATCAGGCGGCCAAGGACGCGTATCGGATCAAGTAGGAAACTGTAGTCACCCCCTCCCAGCCTCCCCCATCAAGGGGGAGCTGCCGCATCGAGTGCGTGGCACGATCTCACCTAAAACACAGTCCCTTCACCTCCCCCTTGATGGGGGAGGCTGGGAGGGGGTGGCGCCTCACGCACCAAAAACGGCAAATCCCACCACACTTTCATCACCTTCTCGCGCCAACTGCGAATCGCCCGTCGAATCGGACGACGCCTTCTGCTCTAATGGCGCCATGATGAATCAGTCTCCCGTCGAAACCGCTCTCAGCCGCGCCATGATCCGCTGGTCCCTGACCAAGTCGACGCCGGTCAAGGAAACCCCGCGTAGTTGGATTTACCGGGTCGAGCAGAACGGCCGCAATTTTGCGGCTCTGAAGATCATCAAGCCCGAAGCCTCGCGCGAAGAGGGCAGGGGCGTGCGCCTCCTCCAATGGTACGAAGGCGATGGCGCCGCCACAGTCTTCGATAGCCATGGCGATACCATTTTCATGGAATGGCTCGATGGCGGCACGCTGGGCGATCCCGTCCGTTCCGGCAAGGACGATGAAGCCACGATTGCCATGGCGACCGTCATTGCGAGCCTCCATCGCCAGCGCCCCGACGCGCCCGATAATCTGCAACCGCTCCGCGATCGCTTTCAGACGCTTTTCGATACCGATGTGCGCGCCTGGCCCCACACGGCGCGCGATCTTTATGCCCGCTCGACCGGCATTGCCCTAAAACTTTTCGACCGCCCCAGCGCCATCGTCCCGCTTCATGGCGATCTGCATCACGACAATGTCCTCAGTTCCGATCGCGGTTGGCTTGCCATCGACCCCAAGGGCCTGCTCGGCGATCCGGCGTATGAAAGCGCCAACATCTTCATTAATCCCGAGCGCGCCGACAAGATCGCCTCCGATCCCAAGCGCATCGCCGCCCGCGCCGATATTCTTTCCCAGCGCCTCGGCTATTCGCGAAAACGCATCCTCGGCTGGGCTGCCGCTCACGCCGCGCTTTCAGCCTGCTGGGATCTCGACGAGGGCAAGCTCATTACCGGCCAACTCGCCGTGCTGCCCAATCTGCTCACTGCCTATGATCTCGCCTGATCGAACCGGATTTTTCTGATGACGCACTTTTCGCGACGCATGGTTCTCGCCCTTGGCGCTGCCGGCCTGCTCTCGGCCTGTTCGGCCACCATCCCCCCGCTACCGGCCGCCACCTCCGATCGTCCGGAAACCTTGACGCGCGACGAAATCATCGCCGCCATCAATGCCACGCGCAAAGCCAATGGCGCACCGGCCTGGGCCTATAATCCGCGCCTCGAAACGGCCGCGCTGTCCCAGGCGCGTTTGATGGCACGAAAAGACACGCTCAGCCACGATCTCGGCGTCACCCTCCGACAGCGCGTAACCGAAGCGGGCTATCTCGGCGCCGTCGGCGAAAACGTCGCCAAGGGCTATAAGACGCTCCCGACCGTCATCGAAGGCTGGCTCGCCAGCCCCGGCCACCGCAGCACTTTGCTCTCGCCAAAATTCGTGGAATTCGGCCTCGCCACCGCCCGCACCAGCTCCGGAAAACTCTATTGGGCCATGATCGCCGGCGGCAGCTTTGATGCCTGGCGGGCTTAACTCACCCGCGAAAACACCAGCACCGTTTCCCGATTGCCATCCCCGCCAGCAATCGGGGATTCGACACTCACCCGATGCACAAAGCCCTGCGCTTCGACAAAACCGATCACTTCGGCCATAGCCCGGGCTGACGCCTCCGCGTCGCTGACAATTCCGCCCTTGCCCACAAAATCGCGCCCAACCTCGAACTGCGGCTTGAAGAGAATAACCGCCCACGCCTGCGGTCCACAAAGCCCAAGCGGCGCTTCGAGCACCTTGGTTACCGACACAAAGCTCACATCGGATACGAGGAGATCGACGGGTTCGGGAATGTCTGCCCGCGAAAGCTCTCGCGCATTGAACCCCTCAAGGCTCACGACGCGCGGATCACGCCGCAAGCTCTCGTGCAACTGTTCATGCCCCACATCCACGGCAAATACCCTAGCCGCACCGCGCTCAAGCAAGACTTGCGTGAACCCACCAGTCGACGATCCGACATCGAGACACACCTTACCGCTGACATCCACACTGCCCGCATCGAGCCCGGCAATCAGCTTCAGTGCCGCCCGCGACACATATCCCGCCGCTGGATCGTCGAGCACGATGACATCGTCAGGCCCCACCATCTGGTTCGGCTTCTTCGCAGGCTCGCCGTTGATCTGCACCGTCCCGCGCAAAATAGCGTCGCGCGCCCTTGCGCGGCTCGGCAGCAGCCCGCGCTGCTCCAGCGCCAGATCGAGCCTGATGCGCTCGCTCACCCCTCGACCAGCCGCTTGACCTTGGCAAGCGCGGTATCCTGCGCCTCTTCATAGGCAATGGTGCTCTGGAAAGCGCCGTTTTTGTCGATGAGGAAGGTCAGAGCCGTGTGATTGACGAGATAGAACTCGCTCTCGACATCGCCTGCCTTTTCCGAAAAGACCCCAAACGCGGCCTTTACCTGATCGGTCGCTCCCTGATCCCCCACCAGTCCGATAATCGAAGGATCGAACCCCTCGACATAGGACTTCACCGCCTCGAGCGTATCGCGCTCGGGATCCACCGTGACGAAAACGATCCGCAATTGCTCGGGCGTCAGCCCCAATTGCGCGCGCCAGGCCGTGGTTTCCGCCAGCGTCGTCGGGCACACATCGGGACAAAACGTATAGCCGAAGAACAACAGCGTCGGCGTGCCGACAAGATCCTTTTCGGTAAACGTCCCGCCCTGCGTCGAATTGAGCGCAAAGCTCTGCCCATTGATCCCGAGCGGTCGAGCGGGCGGCCGATAAAGATAGAGCCACGTCGCCCCCAGCGCCGCCACCGCAACCAGCGCCCACAGCACGATCCGCACATTGCGCAGGGTTTTGTTCGTCGTCATGTTTTTGGGCCTTTAACCCCCACCCGACCTCCCCCTGGTAGGGGGAGGAGCAAAGCCGGTGGCTATGAAATCATCTTGCCCCACGCACCGAAACGTCCCTCCCCCTCTCAGGGGGAGGCTAGGTGGGGGTCGTCGCAGAAAAAACTAATTCGCGTCGAGCGGCTCAGTGCCCACGGCCTTACCCTCACGGCTCAGCGTAATCTTCTCAATTCTTGCTTCCGCAGTCTTGAGCAGCATTTCGCAATGCGCCTTCAGCGCTTCGCCGCGCTCATAGATGGCGATGGATTCAGCTAGCGGGGCGCGGCCGCTTTCGAGCTTTTGCACGATCTGTTCGAGCTGCTCCAAAGCCGCCTCGAAGCTCAGGGCTTTGACGTCATCCGCGTTCATTTCGGCCATGGTGCATCCTACTCGTTAAATCGTCCTGCCGTGCCGCCCATCAGCATGGCGACGTGCTGGCGCACGCCTCCGGCAAGGCCCGTGAGGTCATAGCCACCTTCGAGCAGCGACACAATCCGATTGGCGCAGCGCCTTTCGGCGACATCCATCAACTTCCCCGTGATCCAGGCATAGTCCCCGTCTTCCCATTCGAGCTGGGCCAACGGATCAAGCGCATGAGCATCGAACCCGGCTGAAATGAGGATCATATCCGGCGCGAAATTATCGAGCGCCGGCAGGATCACCTGATTATAGGCCTCGCGCATGGCGAGCCCATCGGTCTGGGGTTTGAGCGCAGTGTTGACGATATTGCCCACGCCGTGCTCGCTTGGATGCCCAGTGCCGGGAAAGAGCGGCATCTGATGGCTCGAGGCGTAGAAGACGGTTTTGTCGGTCTCGAAAATATCCTGTGTGCCATTGCCGTGATGCACGTCGAAGTCGATGATCGCGACGCGCTCCGCGCCATATTTGCGCTGCGCCTCGCGCGCCACCACGGCCACGGTATTGATCAGGCAAAAGCCCATCGGCCGATCGATCTCGGCATGGTGCCCCGGCGGGCGGATGGCGCAAAAGCCATTGTCGACCTCGCCGAGCAATACCGCATCGAGCGCCGCCAGCGCCCCGCCGAGCCCTGTCGCCGCCGCCGAAAGCGACTTGGCCGAAATGAAGGTATCGCTATCAAGCTGTCCCATGCCCTCGGCCGGGCGCGCGGCGCGCAGTTGCGCCATATAGCGCTCGTCATGCACGAGTTCAGCCAATGTTATGTCGCCATAAGGCGCATCGCGCCGCACCAGCGGCGCAAAATGCTCATGCGCTAGCGCCTCGTTGACCGCCGCAATACGCTCCGCCCGCTCGGGATGGCCCTGCGGCGTCTGGTGGTCGGCAAAATTGGGCTGGCTGACGAGAAGCGTTGTCACTTGTGGCCTTCGGGGTTTTCAGAAAAGCGGCATAGCACTTTTCCGTTGCGAATGCGCGCCGCTTGACGCGGGTCCTGCCGCTTGCCAAACACTGCCCATGAGCACCATTCCCGATGAAGAGGCTATCGCCACCGCCGCCGCGCGCCTGCGCTCGGGCGGGCTTATCGCTTTCCCCACCGAGACCGTCTATGGCCTCGGCGCCGATGCGACCAATGCCGATGCGGTGCTCTCCATCTACGAAACCAAAGGCCGCCCACGTTTCAATCCATTGATCGCCCATGTCGCCGATCTGGATATGGCCGAAAAGCTCGCCGTGTTTTCCCCGCTCGCGCGAAGATTGGCCGAAAAATTCTGGCCCGGTCCGCTCAGCATCGTCCTGCCGCTACGCCCCGGTCACGGCCTGTCCGATGTCGCCACGGCCGGCCTTGATACCGTCGCGCTGCGCATGCCCGATCATCTGATCGCCCTCGCCTTAATCCGCGCCACCGGAAGACCACTCTCGGCGCCCTCCGCCAACCCTTCCGGAAAACTCTCGCCCACAACAGCCGAACAAGTCACCCGCGGCTTTGCCGGCAAAATCAAGGTGCTGGATGGCGGCCCCTGCCAGGCCGGCGTTGAATCTACCATCGTCGCCGTCGATGGCGAAACCATCATCCAGCTTCGCGCCGGCGCGCTCGCCCGTCGCGACATCGAACAATCCTTTGGCCTGAAAGTCTCCCTAGCCGAACAAGGCGCCAAAATCTCCGCCCCCGGCATGCTCCTCAGCCACTATGCCCCCAACGCCCACATGCGGCTTAACGCAACGCCGCAGCCCGGCGAAGCCTTTCTGGCATTTGGCGATGCGCCTGATTTCCCGGGCGAAATGCGAAACCTCTCCCCCACTGCCGACCTCCACGAAGCCGCCCGCAACCTCTTCTCCATGCTGCATGACCTGGACGCCACCGGCGCAAAGATGATCGCTGTAGCGCCGATACCGGATGAGGGCTTGGGCGAGGCGATCAACGACCGCCTGCAAAGAGCCGCCGCGCCGCGGGGATAGGGACACGCGCGAGGCGCCCTCACCCGAATTGCATTGCAATTCGACCTCTCCCCCAAAGGGAGAGGTGGGAGAACGTCAAGGTCGCAGAGCGACACCTCTCCCTCAGGGGGAGAGGTCGACGCGAAGCGGCGGGTGAGGGGGCCTTCCTGAGCCACCCGCCACCCCAAAATCCCTAATCCCGAACCTTATAAGGCTTCTGATCCCGCATGAATCGTGCGAGCGCCTCAAGGTCCGGATCCCCGCCCGGCGGCAAGACCACCCGCAGGTTCACATAGAGATCGCTATCGCCATAAAGCCCCTTGTTCTTGAGGCGCAGCGCTTTCGCCGTATCCACCCCGGGCGGCAAGTTCAGTTCCACCGAACCATCGAGCGTCGGCACGCGCACCTTGGCCCCAAGCACCGCTTCATAAAGCGTGATCGACACATCGGTGCGCAGATCGTTCCCGTCGCGGCGGAACACCTTTGATTTCTCAAAGCGCACTGTGACCAGCGCATCGCCCGGCTCGCCAAAGGCGTTCGGCGTGCCCTGGCCCTTGAGGCGGATCTGCTGGCCTTCCTCGACCTTTTCGGGAAGCTTTACCGACAGCATCTTGCCCGTCGGCATGCGCACCGGCACCGAAGCCGCCTTATGCGCATCTTCGAGTGAAACGGCGACGGTCACGACGACATCGTCGCCCTTCATCCGCGCTTGCGCACCGGCCCCTGCGCCGCCAGCACCCATGCCGCCTGCAAACGGGTCCCATTGTGCGCCGCCGGCGCCCGGTCTTGCGCCGCCCGCCCCATTACGGGGCTGGCCACCGAAGCCGCTCATGAATTCCTTCAAGATGTCTTCGGCTGAAAAGCCTCCCGCGCCACCGGCACCGGGCCGTGCGCCGCGCGCGCCGCCGCCAAATCCGCCATTGCCGAAGCCGGCAAAGCGCGGATTGCCGTCGCCATCGATCTCGCCGCGGTCGAATTGGCCGCGCTTTTCGGTGTCGTTCAACAGGTCATAGGCATGGGTCGCCTCGGCGAACTTGTTGTGCGCCGAAGGATCATCCGGGTTCTGGTCGGGGTGATATTTCTTGGCCAGCTTGCGATAGGCGGACTTGATGTCCTTCTCGCTTGCGGACCGCGGCACCCCAAGCACGGTGTAAGGATCGCGCATTTGGTCCAATCTGTCTGGGTCGGGCGTTGCTTCGCCCACAATTGCAGTCCTATATGGCGACGCCCCATGGCCTTGTCCAGTTTTGCGGGGCGCAAAAGCGCGGGAATATGACGATGTTGCAGACGCTCACCGAACGCCTTTTCGATGATGGCAATCGCGAGGACCTCGATCCCTTTGCCGTTTTCGAGGAATGGTTTGCTTTGGCGCAGGAAAGCGAACCCAACGATCCCCACGCCATGGCCATTGCCAGCGCCGATACCGATGGCCTGCCCGATGTGCGCATGGTGCTGCTCAATGCGCGCGACGAGCGCGGCTTTTGCTTCTTCACCAATTTCGGTTCCGACAAGGGAAGGCAATTGCAGGCCAATCCCAAGGCGGCCGCCGTCTTTCACTGGAAGTCGCTGCGCCGCCAGATCCGCCTCCGTGGCCCAGTCGAAGTCGTCAGCCCGGCTGAAGCCGACGCTTATTTCGCCTCCCGCCATCGCGGCAGCCAGATCGCCTCGGCCGCCTCGCTGCAATCCCGTCCGCTCGAAAACCGCGCTACGCTCGAAAGCCGCGTCGAAGCGCTGACCGCCGAAATCGGCGATGGCCCCGTCATCCGCCCCGATCATTGGTCCGGCTTCCGCATCAAGCCGCTGATGATGGAATTTTGGAAGGACGGCCAATACCGCCTCCACGATCGCGTCCGCTTTACCCGCGAAGCCGTCGACGGAACCTGGCAGAGCAATCGGCTTTATCCCTGATAGTGGGAAGCCGTTCCGTTCAGGGTCGCGAAACACCTTTGCCGTAAACATAGCGCCAGCAAGGGAATGGCCTCTTCGTGCGCATATTGATCAGAACGTCGAAAACGGCAATCTGGGCTCGCCGCTTGGGCAGCCTTGCCATTCCGCTCGTCGTGCTGCCGGTGGCTATGCACCATCTGGGCCTGATCGATTCCCCGAGCTTTCTGATCGTCATGATGGCGGCGCTGGCGGTTTCGGCGCTGGCGGTGCTCGTCGCCGTTTTGGCGCTGATCCGGCTGTGGTTTTCCGGCGATCAGGGTTGGATGAAGGCGCTGTCGGGCCTCTTCCTCGGGCTCATCTGCCTCGCGCCTTTCGGCTACTATGGCTATCTCGCCTATCGCTATCCGCCGGTCACCGATATCGCGACCGTGGCGCGCGGCGAACTGCCGCTGCTATTCCTGCCCGATACGGCAAAAATGCCGCCGCCCATCCTCCTCACTCCGGACGATCAGGCCCGCATCTTCCCCAATGCGACGACGCGCACCTATCCGCTCGATGTCACCCAGCTCTTCGGCATCGTCGACAAACTCGCCATCGCCCAGGGCTGGGACATCCGCCGCAAGGTCGAGCCGACAGCCGACGCGCCTGGCCGCATCAATGCACGGATCACGACCATTCCCGGCTGGCGCGAAGAAGCGGTTCTTCGTGTGTCCTCAACGCCCGGCGGCGCCAGCGTCGATATGCGCTCGGCCTCGATCAATGCGCCGCACGATTTCGGCTCGAATGGCTCGCGCATCGAAGATTTCATGATCGCGCTCGATAATGAAGTCACGACGCTTCTGCGCGATAACCCAACCGCTAATCAGCCGACGCCCGCCGATGACGACGAGCCCGCGCCCGCCGTCGAGGGCGAATAAGGTCTAGCGCTTGCGCACGAATTCGGTGCGGAGGACCAGGCCCTTGATCGCGTCATGGCGGCAATCGATTTCTTCGGGATTGTCAGTCAGCCGGATCGATTTGATCACCGTGCCCTGTTTCAGTGTCTGCCCGGCGCCCTTGACCTTGAGGTCCTTGATCAGCACCACGGCATCGCCATCGGCGAGCACGGTGCCCGACGCATCGCGCACCACGGCCGGGCCCGCCGCAGCAGAACTCACCTCCGAAGCCGGCCGCCATTCGCCTGTCGCTTCGTCATAGATATAGTCGTCATTGTCTTGGGTCATGCCCGGCCTATGGCATTTCGGTGCCGCCCTATCAAGCGGTCAGCACCCGCCGCACCGCATCGTCCCAGCCGGCCACCTTGGCGTCGCGCTCCGCGGCATCCATTTCCGGCTCAAAGCGCTGGTCCCGCGCCCAGCTTGCCGCAAATTCATCCATGCCCGGCCAAACACCGGCCTTCATCCCCGCAAGCCATGCCGCACCCAGCGCCGTCGTTTCCAAAATCGTTGGCCGATCGACCGGTGCATCGAGCACATCGGCGAGAAACTGCATGGTCCAGTCCGAAGCGACCATCCCGCCATCGACGCGCAGCACGGTTTCTTCGTCCGCCGTCCAATCCTTGCGCATGGCTTGAAGCAAGTCCCGCGTCTGGTAGCAAACCGCTTCGAGCGCCGCGCGGGCAATCTCGGCCGGCCCGGTATTGCGGGTAATCCCAAAAATCGCGCCCCGTGCCTCGGCATCCCACCAGGGCGCCCCAAGCCCGACAAAGGCTGGCACCATATAGACGTGCTGCGAGGGATCCGCCGTCCGCGCCAGCGGCCCGGTTTCGCTCGCGTTCTTGACCAGCTTCAACCCATCGCGGATCCACTGCACCGCCGCGCCCGCAATGAAAATCGAGCCTTCCAGCGCATAAGTGGTCTCGCCATCGAGCCGATAGGCGATGGTTGTCAGCAGCCGGTTTGCCGACCGCACCATGTCTTTGCCGGTATTGAGCACCGCAAAGCAGCCCGTGCCATAGGTCGATTTGACCATGCCCGGCTCGAAACAGGCCTGCCCGATCGTCGCCGCATGCTGATCGCCCGCCACCCCGAGAATCGGGATTTCCGCGCCCAGCAGCGCCTTGTCCGTCACGCCGAAATCATCGGCGCAATCCTTCACCTCCGGCAACAGCGCTGCCGGCACGCCCAGGATATCGAGCAGTTCATCAGCCCACTGATTGCGCCCGATATCGAACATCAGCGTCCGCGCCGCATTGGTCGCGTCGGTCGCATGCATCTTGCCCCCTGTCAGGCGCCAGATAAGGAACGTGTCGACCGTGCCAAAAGCCAGCTTACCAGCCTCCGCCTTTTCCCGCGCCCCATCGACATGCTCGAGCAGCCATTTGACCTTGGTGCCGGAAAAATAGGGGTCGAGCAGCAGACCGGTCCGCTCGGTAAACAGCGCCTCATGCCCCGCATTGCGCAAATCCGCACAGATCGCGGAGGTGCGCCGGTCCTGCCAGACCACGGCATTATGGATAGGCTTGCCCGTCTCTCGGTCCCAGATCACCACCGTCTCGCGCTGATTGGTAATGCCAATCGCCGCGATCGTATCCGCGCCGATCTTGGCCTCGCTCAGCGCCGTCTTGATCGACCACAGCACAGACTCCCAGATTTCCTCCGGGTCATGCTCTACCCAGCCATCCTGCGGAAAGATCTGCGTAAATTCCTTCTGGCCAACGCCGACAATTTTTCGCGCGCCGTCGAATACGATAGCCCGGCTCGACGTCGTGCCCTGGTCGATGGCTAGAATGAATTTGGTCACGCTCGTCTCCTCTCGCGAAGCTCTCTTGGCTTCTTGCTTTGCCGCAATCCCTCAGGCAGCCAAATACTCTTCCAGCTTACCCGCAGCCTCGCCGTCAACCCTCAGCCCCAGCTTCGTCCGCCGCCAGAGCACGTCCTCCGCTTTCCGCGCCCATTCGTGCTCGACGAGATAATCGACCTCCGCCGCATAAAGGTCAGCCCCAAAATGCTGCCCGAGTTCGGCAGTGGTCTTGCGGTCCGCCAGCAAAATCCGCGCCTTGGTTCCATAAAGCCGCATCAACCGCCGCAAGAATGGTTTCGGCAGGTCGGGATAATCGAGCCCCAGCCGGCGCACTTCTGCGTCAAAACTCTGCGGCCCGAAGTCGCCGCCGGGCAGGGTGCTTTTCTTGGTCCAGGCCGGGCGCTTCTTGCCCAGGACATCTTCGATCTTTTCAAGGACCGATTCCGCCAGCCGCCGCGAGGTCGTCAGCTTGCCGCCAAAGACGTTGATCACCGCGCCCGTCGCCTTGTCGCCCTCGGTCTTGAGCACATAATCGCGCGTCGCTTCCTGCGCTTCGCTGGCGCCATCGTCGAACAGCGGCCGCACGCCCGAATAGGTCCAGACGATCTGGTCCCTGGTCACTGGCTGCGCGAAATATTCGCTCGCCGCCGAGAGCAGGTAATCGGTCTCCTCGGCCGAGATTTTCACATCCTTCGGATCGCCCTTATAATCGCGGTCCGTCGTGCCGATCAGGGTGAAATCGTCCTGATAGGGAATGGCGAAAATGATCCGCCCATCGCCATTCTGGAAAATGTAGCAGCGGTCGTGATCATAGAGTTTTTTGACGACGATATGGCTGCCCTGAACCAGCCGCACATTATGCGCGCCGTTCTTGCCCATGACGCCATTGATGACGCTATCGACCCATGGACCCGCCGCGTTGACGATCATTTTCGCGCGCACGGTCTGCATGCCATCTTCGCCATCGAGCACGATAGTCCAGGCGCCGTCCTCGCGCCGCGCGCTCGTCACCTTGGTGCGCGCATAGACCTTGGCGCCGCGATCGGCCGCGTCGCGCACATTGAGCACCACGAAGCGTGCATCGTCGACCCAGCAATCGGAATATTCAAAGCCCAGGCGATAGCCGGGTTTCAGCGGTTTGCCCGTCGCATCTCGCGTCAGGTCGAGCGTCTTGGTCGGCGGCAAAAGCTTACGCCCGCCCATATAATCATACATCGCAAGGCCCGTGCGCAGCACGAAGGCAGGCCGCAATCCCTTGTGGTGCGGCAGCACGAAACGGAGCGGCCAGATGATGTGCGGCGCCGCAGCCCAGAGGATTTCGCGCTCGGCCAGCGCTTCATGCACGAGCCGGAATTCATAATGCTCGAGATAGCGCAATCCGCCATGAATGAGCTTGGTCGCCGCCGAGCTGGTGCCCGAGGCAAAATCGTTCATTTCCGCGAGGCCAACGGTATAGCCGCGCCCGACCGCATCGCGCGCCACGCTCGCCCCATTGACGCCGCCGCCGATGACGAACAGATCCAGCACCGCTTCACTCATGGCCATCTCCTGCATTATGTTTCGTATATAGTGCTTTTGCTTTCGTTTTAAAACCGAAATTGGTTCGCTTTAACCTGTGAAACTTCCATACAAGTTCGCAGTTGACCCGGGGATTTTGGGAGCGTACGGCTCGCCCAATCCCTGCGCCAGGATCGGCTGGACGAATGCTCGACATCATCTATGTGATCCTGCCCATTTTCGCGTTGATGGCCCTTGGCTATATCGCGGTCTTGCGTCGCCTTTACCCGGCTGAAGGCGTCAAAAGCCTGATCGCTTTCGTGAACAATTTTGCGACACCCTGCCTACTCTTCCACTCGATTTCGACCAGCGATTTCCGCTCGGCCTTCAATCTCTCGATAATCGGGCCGTTCTACCTCGGCGCCTTCGTCTGCTTTGCGCTCGGCATCCTCATCGCCCGTCGCGGCTTCAACAATCGCCCTGGCGAAAGCGTCGCCGTCGGTTTCTCGGGCACCTTTACCAATACCGTGCTCGTCGGCCTCCCCATCATCACCCGCGCCTATGGCTCCGACGCGCTGCCCGTCATCCTCTCCATCATCGGCCTCCATGGCGCGATCCTCCTCACGCTCGGCATGGTCACGATGGAATTGGTGAAGCGCGATGGCCAGCCGCTCGGGAAGACGCTCCTCGTCGCCATGCGCCGCGTCGTTTCCAATCCGCTGATCTGGGGCATTGCTGCGGGGATCATCGGTTCACTGCTTGAAATCCAGCTCATCGAGCCGGCCGAAGCCTTCTTCGTCATGATGAGCCAGGCCGTCGTTCCTGCCGCCCTTTTCGGTATCGGCGGCGCGCTGGTCGAATTCAAGCTCTCGGAAAACTGGAAGCAGGCGCTCGTCGCCTCGCTGATCAAACTGATCATCCACCCCGCCATCGCCTATGTGCTGATGATCTGGGTTTTGCACGTCCCCATGGACATCGCCCGCTACGGCATCTTGCTTTCCGCCATGCCGGCCGGGGTGAACATCTACGTCTTCGCCACCTATTACGATCGTGGCGTCAGCGTCGCGACCAACACGATCCTCATCGCCACGGTACTCTCGGCGCTGACGATTTCGGGATGGCTGTTTATTCTGGCGCTGTGAGGTTAGTCAAAACACCCCCTCCCAGCCTCCCCCATCAAGGGGGAGGTGCCGACCTGTGAAACTGGCCAGATCGCGCCCCAAAACTCGATCCACCACCTCCCCCTAGATGGGGGAGGATGGGGGGAGGGCCACAAACGCGAGCTAAAGTGCTCGCGCGCTATCATCCCGCCTTCAGCGCCCGCTCCGCCAGCCTCACCCAATAGCTTGTCCCCACCGGGATCGCCTCGTCATTGAAATCATACGTATCCGTATGCAATTCCGAGGATTCCCCATTCCCGACGAAAATGTAGGCCCCCGGCCGCTCGTTGAGCATGAAGGAAAAATCTTCCCCGCCCATCGATGGCGCAACGTCGCGGTCCACCCGCTCCTCGCCCGAGATTTCCGCCGCGACGTCAGCCGCAAAACTCGCCTCGCGCTCCGAATTGACCGTCACCGGATAGCCGCGCGCATAGCGGATTTCCGCCGTTGCGCCAAAGGCGAGCGCGAGCTGCGGCACCATGTCGTTGAGCCGGGCCTCGATAAAGTCCTGCACTGCGCCATCGAGCGTGCGCACCGTGCCGGTGATCTTGGCGGTCTGGGAAATCACATTGTCCGCTTCGCCCGCCTCGATCATCGTCACGCTCAAAACGGCATTATCGAGCGGGTCGAGATTGCGGGAGACGATCGTCTGCAGCGCCGTTACCAATTGCGCAGCAACGATGATCGGATCGATCGTCTGCTGCGGACGCGCCGCATGCCCGCCTTGGCCGGTGATGGTGATGTAAAAGCGATCCGTCGCGGCCATGATGCCGCCGGCGCGAATGCCGAAATGTCCGACCGGCATGCCCGGCCAATTGTGCATCCCATAGACTTCGGCAATGTCGAATTTTTCGATCAGCCCGTCCTCGATCATCACCTTGCCGCCACCGCCGCCCTCTTCGGCCGGCTGGAAGATCACCGCGACGCGCCCGTCAAAATTCCGCGTTTCGGCGAGATATTTCGCGGCGCCCAAGAGCATCGCGGTGTGCCCATCATGTCCGCAGGCATGCATCTTGCCCGGAATGGTCGAGGCATAGGCAGCGCCGGTCTGCTCGGTGACGGTCAGCGCATCCATGTCGGCGCGCAGCCCAATAGTCCTACCGCTTGTATTGGTTCGGCCATTGATGATGCCGACAACGCCGGTGCGCCCGAGCCCGGTGACGATCTCGTCGACCCCGAACGCTTTGAGCTTTTCCGCAACGATCCCCGCCGTGCGGTGCACATCGAACAGCACTTCCGGATGCGCATGCAGATCCCTCCGCCAGGCGGTGATCTCGTCATGAAATTCGGCAATGCGGTTGAGGATAGGCATAAGACGTCCAGAACAATAAACGATGCGACAGTGTCTCTGCCCCAAGGATTGGCGTCAACCACTGTTCCAGTACGAAACGAACGCCCCCTCATCCGGCGCTTAGCGCCACCTTCTCCCCGAGTGGGAGAAGAATAAGAGGCGCCTCTTTCTATTCCTCTCCCACTTGGGGAGAGGGTGGATCGGGCAAAGCCCGAGACGGGTGAGGGGGCCCAGCCTCGCAAAACCCCTCAGGCACCCCTTTCTAACATTCCCTCCACTACCGAACCGAATTTTCCCATCCGCGCCTTGCCCCATTCGCCCCTTTTTGTCATTGAACCGGCAACTTCGGAGCCGCTCATGAAAATCCTCGTCGCCGTCAAGCGCGTGGTCGACCACAATGTCCGCATCCGCGTCCGTCCCGATGGCACCGGTGTCGAAACCACTGGCGTCCGCATGTCGATGAACCCTTTCTGCAAGCACGCGGTCGAAGCCGCCGTGCAGCTCGCGGAAAAAGGCGATGTCAGCGAAATCGTCATCGTCTCGATCGGCCCGAAACAGTCCAACGACGTTATCCTCACCGCCCTTGCCATGGGCGCCCGCCGCGGCATTCTCATCGAAACCGATGCCGCGCTCGAAACGCTGACCATTGCAAAGCTGCTTGCCAAGGTTGTTTCCGAAGAGCAGCCCGACTTGATCCTTCTCGGCAAGCAGGCCGTCGATGATGACAGCAACCACGTCGGCCAGATGCTCGCGGCCCTGACCAACCGCCCGCAAGCGACCTTCGCCTCCCAAATCGTCGTCAAGGGCGCCGAACTGGAAGTCACACGCGAAGTCGACTATGGCCGCGAGACCATTTCCGTGCCGCTGCCGGCCGTCGTCACCGCCGACCTCCGCCTCAACACCCCGCGCAATGCCGCACTGCCCATGGTGATGAAGGCGCGCTCAAAACCCCTCGCCGTGCGCCCCGCCACTGAATTCGGCGTCGACCTCGCCCCGCGCCTGAGAACAGAAAAGATATCCCCGCCCACTGAACGCGTTCCTGGCAAGACCGTGGGCTCGGTTTCCGACTTCGCCGCGGCCGTCGCCTCGGAAGTCAACGAGATGGAGGCGCTCTGATGTCGGTTCTCCTGCTTGCCGATCATGACAACGGCGTCCTCTCGCCCGCCACCGCCCGCCTCGTTGCCGCTTCGAGCGCGTTGGGCGTGGTGGACATTCTCGTCGTCGCCGAAAATCCCGCTTCCATTGCTGCGGAAGCTGCAAAAATCGCCGGCGTCCAGAAGGTGATCACCGTCACCGCCACCCCGATTGCCGAAACCATCACCAATTCGCTCGAGAACCTTGCTCAACGTTACCGGAATGTTGTCGCAAGTGCGTCCTCTGTGGGCAAGGATGTCATCCCGCGCCTAGCCGCCAAGCTCGATATTCAGCCGGTCACCGACGTCGTCGAAATCCTCAGCCCCAACCGTTTCACCCGCCCGATCTACGCCGGAAATGCCCTCGAAACCGTCGAAGATCCGCAGGCAACCCATCTCCTCACCTTCCGCGCTTCGGCGTTCCGCCCCGCCGCCTCTGGCAACACTGCGCCAGTGGAATCGTTAGATATTTCAGTGACTTCCGCTGCAAAATTCCTCGCCGCGCATCGCACCGATAGCGATACGCCCGACCTCGCGACCGCCCAGATCGTCATCGGCGGCGGCGTCTCGGTTGGCTCGGCAGAGGGCTTTCAACTCATTGAAAAGCTTGGCAAAACCCTCGGCGCCGCTGTCGGCGCCACCCGCGCAGCGGTCGATGCCGGCTATGCCCCCAACGATTGGCAGATCGGTCAGACCGGCAAGATCATCGCCCCCGATCTCTACATCGCCATCGGCATTTCCGGCGCGCTGCAGCACCTCGCCGGCATCCAGGGCGCCAAGAAAATCTTCGCCATCAATTCAGACCCCGAAGCCCCATTGGTGAAAATCGCCGATGTTGCGCTGATCGGTGATCTCTTTGAAATCGTTCCGCAATTGGTCACGGAACTCGAGCGTCTCGGCCTAAAGCGCTAGTCGCAAAAGATTGCAAAAATCCCCATTCCGCCTATAAAGGCGGCGCTTTCCCACCGGACTTCCAAAAATGTTCGAAACCCTCTCCAAGGCCCCAGGCGACAAGATTCTTGCGCTGATGGGCGAATATGCGGCCGACTCCCGTCCCACCAAGATCGACCTCGGCGTCGGTGTCTATAAGGACGAAAAAGGCGTGACCCCGGTCATGACCTCCGTGCGCAAAGCCGAAGAGAAAATCCTTTCGAACGAAAAAACAAAGACTTACCTCGGCATCGCCGGCAACAAGGGCTTTGGCACCGCGGTACTCGACCTTGTCCTTGGCGATAGCGTCGACCGTTCCCGCGTCCGCATCGCCCAGGCCCCCGGCGGCACCGGGTCGCTTTGGGTCCTGATGCAGCTGATCAATCGCGCTCGCCCCGGCGCCACGGTTTATGTCTCCGATCCGACCTGGGCCAACCACAATCCGATCGCGATCAATTCAGGCCTCAAGGTCGCGACCTATCCCTACTTCGACGCGGCAACCCGCGGTGTAAAATTCGACGAAATGCTTGCGGCGCTTGATAAATTGAGCGCTGGCGACGTCGTGCTGCTCCATGGCTGCTGCCACAACCCGACCGGCGCGAACCTCACAGATGCGCAGTGGGATCAGGTCGCCGACAGCCTCAAGCGCACCGGCGCTCTGCCGTTCGTCGATCTCGCCTATCTCGGCTTTGGCGATGGCATCGAAGCCGATGCCTATGGCACGCGCAAAATCTTATCCACGGTCCCTGAGGCTCTGGTAGCATTCTCGGGCTCGAAGAATTTCGGGCTTTATAGAGAGCGTGTCGGGGCCGCCATCCTCGTTGCCCGCAATGCCGAGGAAGCGGAAGTCACCAACTCCCAGCTTCTCAACATCATCCGCGGCGCCTATTCGCAGCCGCCCGATCATGGCGCGGAGATCATCCGCACCATTCTCGAAGACGCATCCCTGCGCGCCGAATGGGAAGCGGAATTGGCGATCATGCGTAACCGTATGATTTCATTGCGGAAAAAGCTGTCTGACGCGATCCGCGAACGCTCAAACTCGACCGATTTCGACTTCGTCGCCGAACATCGCGGCATGTTTTCGCTGCTTGGCCTGACCAATGATGCCGTCGAACATCTTAAGGCCGGAAATGGCGTCTATATGACTGGAGACAGTCGCATCAATGTTGCCGGCATCCCGGAAGATCGCGTCGGCGATCTCGCCGATGCTTTTCTTGGCGCGCTGCGCTGAGCACGGCTTGCGGCGCCCAGCCGCCATGGACTAGCATTCGGCTAACTCGCCGGAATTGAACGCTTTTAGGAGGGAACGATGAAGTTCTTCGTCGACACTGCAGATACCGCCGCCATCAAGGAACTCAACGAAGCCGGGCTCATCAATGGTGTGACCACCAACCCGTCGCTGATCGCCAAGTCCGGCCGCGACTTCAAGGAAGTGATCAAGGAAATCTGCGGCATCACGCCTGATCCGGTCTCCGCCGAAGTCGCCAGCCTTGAATTCGACGGCATGATCGCCGAAGGCGAGCACCTCGCCAAGATCGCCTCCAACGTTGTGGTCAAGTTGCCGCTGACCCTTAACGGCTTGAAAGCCACCAAGTATTTCAAGGACAAGGGCATCAAGACCAACGTCACGCTCTGCTTCTCGGCCAATCAGGCCCTGCTCGCAGCCAAGGCCGGCGCCACCTATATCTCGCCCTTCCTCGGCCGTCTCGACGACATCAACCTCGATGGCGTCCAACTGATCGAAGACATCCGCACCATCTACGACAACTATCAGTTCGAGACGCAGATTCTTGCCGCCTCGATCCGCACGCCCAACCATGTGACCCAGGTTGCCCTGGTTGGCGCCGATGTCGCGACCATCCCGCCTGACGTGATCAAGAAGCTCGTCAACCACCCGCTGACCAATGCCGGCATCGAAGGCTTCGTCAAGGATTGGGCCGGTACCGGCCAGTCGATCCTCTAGAGGCGACTAATCCATTGATTGACTGCGGAAATTTTCTGCGGTCGCGCTTCAAGACCTCGCCCGCGCACCGCTTGGGTGGGGTTTTTCTTTTGGGGACCAAGATGGCCGATACCGAACTCGCCGCCCAGATCAAGGCTGCCCTTGCCAATGTGGACATCCCCGGCGGCGGTGATCTCGCAAGCTATTCCGGCCTCTCCGAAATCATCGTCACCCCCAGCGCCGTCGCCTTTGCTGTCGCCGTAAAGCCCGGCATGGAAGCGGCCTTCGGGCCGGTCCGCGATGCCGCCCTGACCGCCGCAAAGACCCGATCCGGCGAACGCAAGGTAATGGTCTCCATCACCTCCGAAAAGCAGAATACGCCCAAATTCTCGCATGGTTCGCCACAGCCGCAAGGCAAGACGCGGGTTGATGGCGTGAGCCGCATCATCGCGGTCGGCTCGGGCAAGGGCGGCGTCGGCAAATCCACCACCTCGGTCAATTTGGCTCTCTCGCTTGCCGCCGAAGGCCTCAAGGTCGGCATGCTCGACGCCGATCTCTACGGTCCCTCGGTCCCCAAACTGCTGGGGATAGAGGGCCGCACGGCTCTGCGCGACGACGGTATTTTCCGGCCCCACGAAGCCTTTGGCCTCAAAGTCATGTCGATCGGCTCTATGCTTGTGCCCGGCCAAGCCGTCGTCTGGCGCGGCCCCATGGCCACCTCCGGCCTTCGGCAGCTGCTGCGCGAAACAGACTGGGGCGATCTCGACGTTCTCGTCATCGACCTGCCGCCGGGCACTGGCGACATTCATATCGGCCTTTTCCAGCAGACGATCGTCGATGGCGTGGTCATCGTCTCGACCCCGCAGGACCTCGCCCTAATCGATGCGCAAAAGGCCATCGACATGTTGCGTCGCATGTCCGTACCGATCCTGGGGCTCATTGAAAACATGAGCTATTTCATCGCCCCCGACACCGGCAATCGCTACAATATCTTCGGCTCGGGCGGCGCCGAACGCGCCGCAGCGAACCTCGAAATCCCGTTCCTCGGCGCCGTGCCCCTCGTCATGTCGATCCGCGAAAACTCCGACGCCGGTGTACCCCCTTTGGTTGCCGAACCGGATGGAACAGAGGCTGGTGTCTATCGCCAGATTGCGCGGACCTTGATCGCCAAAGCACAGGCCATCTGACGCTGAAGATCGATGCAATCGATTTATGAAATCGATTGCATGGCATTTCCGAACCGGATATCCGAATTTTGGAACAGGCAGCAGGCCTGAGCGGAGGGGATATGTTCTCGATCGACCGGCGGGACTTTGGGTCCGATTTTACCTTTGGCGTGGCGACGGCGGCCTATCAGATCGAAGGCGGTCAACGCGATGGCCGCGGCTCCTCGATCTGGGATACCTTTGCTGCGACTGCAGGCAATGTGAAAAACGGCGATACGGGCCGCGACGCCTGCAACCACTATGAACTCTGGCCGCAGGATCTCGATCTGATCCGCGATGGCGGCTTCGGCGCTTATCGCTTTTCGTTCGCCTGGCCGCGGCTCATCCCCGAGGGCACGGGCGCCGTGAACCAGGCCGGTCTCGATTTCTACGATCGCCTGATCGACGGCATGCTTGAGCGCGACCTAAAGCCCTATGCGACGCTCTATCACTGGGACCTGCCGTCGACGCTGCAGGATCGCGGCGGCTGGATGAACCGCGATATCGCCAATTGGTTCGCCGATTATGCGACGCTGATCGGGGAAAAGTTTGGCGATCGGCTTGCCGCGACCGCGACGATCAATGAACCGTGGTGCGTCGCCTTTCTCAGCCACTATCTCGGCATCCACGCGCCGGGCTATCGCGATATGCGCGCGGCTGCCCGCGCCATGCACCATGTGCTTTATGCCCATGGCACGGCCATCGACGCCCTGCGCGCCACCGGCACAAAAAACCTCGGCATCGTGCTGAACCTTGAAAAATCCGAGCCTGCGACAGACAGCGAAGCCGATAAGGCCGCCTGCAATTTCGGCGATGCACTGTTCAATCGCTGGTATCTCGGCGGCGTGCTCAAGGGCCAGTATCCGAGCGAATTGACCGAGTGGCTCGCGCTGTATCTGCCCGCCAATTACCAGGCCGACATGGCCGTCGTGTCGCGTCCGCTCGATTGGCTGGGGATCAATTATTACACCCGCAGCCTCTATAAGGCGTCGAGCGATCCGAGCCGTCCTGTGGAGCAGGTAAAGGGAAATCTCGAACTCACCGATATCGGCTGGGAAATCTACCCCAAGGGCCTGTCCGACCTTCTGGTGCGCGTCTCCAACGAATATACCAAAATCCCGCTCTACGTGACCGAGAACGGCATGGCGGAAGTCGAAGGCGACGACGATCCGCGCCGCGTTCGCTATTATGATGAGCACCTGCAGGCCGTGCTTGCTGCGCGCAATGCTGGCGCCGATGTGCGCGGCTATTTCGCCTGGTCGTTGCTCGACAATTACGAATGGGCAGAGGGCTACGAAAAGCGCTTCGGCCTCGTTCATGTCGATTATGAAACGCAGCAGCGGACCCCCAAGGCGAGCTATCGCGCGTTCCAGGGCATGCTGCACAACACGCGCTAACCGTGTATGGTCCGCGCACTGAATTCCAAGCGCGGGCCTTTTTCATGTCTGAACTCGTCGATCTCCCCGAGTCCCTTTTGCGTCTCGATACTCTCCTGTCCGAGGCAGGCGACGAATCCATGTTGCTCACTGAGCTGGATGGGTTTTTGTGCGGGCTTGCCGTCGGGCCGGCGCAGATCGAGCGGTCAGAATGGTGGCCGTTCGATTGGCTTGCCGACGAGCGCGGCATGCTCAAGCCGGGCAATGAAGAGATCGAAAGCCTGATCTTCGCGCGCCAGGCCGAGATCGAAGCTGAACTGGCTTCAGATCAATATGCCCCGCTTTACGAAGTCGATGATGAAAGCGACGATATCGTCTGGGAAGCCTGGTTGGCGGGCTTTCAGCAGGCCATGTTCCTGCGCTTCGACGCCTGGGAAGAAATCCTTCGCGATACCGGCGATGATGCGCGTGGCGAAGCGGCCATGGGTCTTGCGACCGGGCTGATGCTGGCGCAGGGCGAGAACGTGCCCGACGACACCGCCGGCGATGAAGAATGGGCCGAATATGACGAAATGCGCGAGGCCATGCCTGAAGTGCTCGCCCAGGTCGCCGTGCTGCTTTATCGGCTGCACCGCCAAAACTAGGTTTTAGACAAGATCAGGCAGTCGCGCTGCCATCAGCGCTTTGGTGAGGCTGTGTCTGGGATCGGCGAACAGGGTTTTAGGCGACCCGGCTTCGACAATCCTGCCGGCTTCCATCACCATGACACGGTCAGCCATAGCCGCGACCATGTCGAGGTCGTGGCTGATGATCAGATAGGTCAGCCCGAACTGGCTCTGGAGGCGCGCCAGCAGATCGAGCACTGCGCCGCGCACCGAGACATCGAGCGCTGAGACGGGCTCATCCAGCACGACAAGGCGCGGCCGCGTCACCAAGGCCCGCGCGATGGCGAGGCGCTGACGTTGGCCGCCGGAAAACTCGTGTGGATAGCGGGTGAGCATCGAGGCATCGAGCCCTACCGATTCAATGGCCTCGATCAGCCGCTGCTCGCGGTCAAGCGGGGACAGCTTGGGCAGGAGGCGCAAGGGTTCCGCGAGCGATTTGCCGATCGTCAGCCGCGGATTGAAGCTGCCGAAGGGATCCTGGAAGACGAGCGATATGTCTCCCCGCTTCTCCCGGGGCAGGTCGGCGCCATGATAGGGCGTGCTATCGATCGTCATTGTTCCAGAGGTTGCGCTGTCGAGGCCGGCAATGACGCGGGCGAGGGTTGTCTTGCCACAGCCCGACGGGCCGACCAGCGCGAGGACCTCGCCGCGCGTGACATCGAAACTGACATCATTGACTGCCATTAGTGGCGGCTGACGCCGGCTAAAAAGGCCATTGCGCGAATAGGCGCGCGTGACTCCCTCGACGCTCAGCAATAAGTCTTGGTCAGACAGATCGTGGTTCGCGCGCGGTGCCATCTGCGTGGCATCGACGAGCGCCTGCGTGTAAGCCGCTTTGGGCCTTCTCAAGACGTCCTCTGTTGGTACGGTTTCGACCAGTTCGCCCGCCTTCAAGACGGCAACGCGATTGCACAGCGCTGCTACGGCGCGCATGTCGTGGCTGATGAAGATCAGCGTCATCTGTCGCCGGTCGCAGATTTCGGCAATCAAATCCAGCACACGCCGTTGCGTAATGACATCGAGCGCAGAGGTTGGCTCGTCGGCGATTATCAGGTCAGGATCGCTGGCCAGCGCCATGGCGATCATCACGCGCTGGCGCTGACCGCCGGAGAGTTGATGTGGGAAGCGAATGGCGTGGCTGGAGTCGAGGCCAACTTCTTGCAGCAGCGCAGCCACCTCACGTGTGCTGCTGTCTGCGAGATCGAGAGCTTCGTCGATCTGCGCGCCGACGCGCATCAGCGGATTGAGCGCCGTCATCGGCTCTTGGAAAACTATGCCGATGCGGTGGCCGCGAAGGGCCGCCATGGCCCTTTCGTCGGTCGGTAGCAGCTTGCCATCGAAGCGGATCACGCCGGTTGCTTCTGCCGCATCGGGCAGAAGACCAGTGATCGCCAACGCGGTCAGCGACTTGCCCGAGCCGCTTTCCCCTACGATACCGAAGCGTTCCCCGCGGGCGATTGCAAGCGACAGGCCGGAAAGGGCAGGGCGCCCACCAAAGCGGATGGTTAGGTTTTCGATCTCAACCAGCGACACGGCCAACCTCCTGCCGGCGGAGGCGCGGATCGAGAATGTCGCGGAGGCCATCGCCGGCAATATTGAGGGCGATGACGATGACAGCGATGGCCAGACCCGGGGCGATGCTGAGCCAGGGATGGATCAGGAAAAGGTTCTGCGCATCCCTGAGCATGAGCCCAAGGCTCGTTTCCGGCGGCTGGGTGCCAAGCCCGATATAGGAGAATCCAGCTTCGGCCAAAATGCCGACCGAAAGCTGGATCGTCGCCTGCACGATGATGAGACTGGCGATGTTGGGGAGAAGGTGTCGAAGGGCGATTGCGGGTCTGCTGAGACCAGCCAGCCGGGCCGCCGCCACATAATCGAGCGTCGAGATCGTCAGCGCGCCGCCGCGCGCCACTTGGGCGAAGACCGGGATATTGAAAATGCCGATGGCGATAACGGCGTTGGCTGCGCCGGGCCCCATGAGTGTCGCGATCAGAATGGCGATGATGATGGAGGGGAAGGCGAAAGCGAGATCGGAAAACCGCAACACCAGCCATTCTACGGGTCCGCCATAGATGGCTGCTGCAAGCCCAAGCGGGACGCCGATCCCCGCGCCGATGATGATGGCGGTGGCGCCGACGGTAAAACTTGTCAGTGTGCCCGACATGATCAGCGACAGCATATCGCGGCCAAGCTGGTCGGTGCCTAGCCAATGATCCGGGCTGGGCACCGCAAAGCGGCGGGCGATGGATATATCGCCGATCGGATAGGGCGTCCAGACCAGCGACAACAGCCCGAGAAGGGCGAAGGCAAAGCTCGCAGCAAGCCCGAGCATGAGGCCCGGGTGACGCATCCAAGCGGTTCTCATGCGCCGCGCTCCCGCAAGCGCGGATCGACAAAGCCATAGGCGATATCGACGATCAGCATGGTGGCGCTGACGGCAAGGACAAGGATGATCGTCGCGCTGCGCACCAATACCAGATCGCGCTCGGTGACGGCGGTGGCGATCAGCCGGCCGAGGCCGGGGAGGAAGAACACATTCTCGACGATGATCGTGCCGGCGATCAGAAAGGCGAATTGGAGGCCAAGGATCGTCAGCACCGGCAGAAACGCATTGCGGACCCCGTGGCGCCACATGGCCTGCCCGAAGGTCATCCCCTTGGCGCGGGCAGTACGGATGAAATCCTGCGTCGAAACATCGACGAGGGCCGTGCGCATGACCCTCGCCAGGATGGCGGCTTGCGGCAGGGCCAAGGCCAGTCCGGGCAGGAGAAGGCCGCGAAACGCGGCGATCGGGTTTTCGTGCCAAGGCGTGAAACCACCGGTCGGCAGCCAGCGCAAGATGACGGCAAAGAGCAGTGTCAGCAGCATGCCGAACCAGAAATTGGGCACGGCGACGCCGGCCTGGGCGATGACCATGAGGATGGTATCAAGCGGCTTGCCGCGATGCATGGCGGCCAATATTCCAAGCGGCAGGCCGATGACGATCGACACCACCATGGCAAAGAGCGTGAGAGGCAGGGTGACGGCCATGCGCGCGGCGATGAGATCCGCGACGGGGAGTTTCTGGGTCTGGGACATGCCGAAATCGCCACGGAACATGCCCAAGAGCCAATTGCCGAAACGGAGGATGGCCGGATCGTCGAGCCCCATCTGAAGACGCAGTGCCGCGACGGATTCGGGCGTCGCATTGATGCCGAGGATGAAGCGCGCGGGGTCGCCGGGGAGCAGATCGAGCAGCAGGAAGATGACGGCGGCGGCGATGAGGAGGGTGACGAGAAAGCCTGCGAGGCGGCGAAGGATGTAGAGGGTCACTGAAGCAGTTCCCCCCTCCCGGCCTCCCCCACAAGGGGGGAGGTGAAGTTTTGAGTTTTTGAACGGAACCGGTCACACCCGCTGACCTGCACCTCCCCCCTTGTGGGGGAGGCTGGGAGGGGGGTGTCTATCTCGATCGCCGAAAGCTTATTCAACCCAATGCACGTCGCGCAGGACCACACCTTCGACGGGAGCATTCTGCCACATGCCGTCGAGCTTGGCGTTCCAGACGCCGGTCTGGGCCAGCTCGAAGAGGTAGCCGTTGACCGCATCCTTGGCGATGATGGTCTGCATTTCCTGGGCCAGTTCCTTGCGCTTGGCCTCGTCGGTCGTGGCATTGAGCGTCTCGTTGAGGGCCTGGAACTCTGGATTGTTATAGCCGAAGTAGTAGTCGGGATTGGCATAGATGCCAATGTCGAAGGGCTCGACATGGCTGATGATCGTCAGATCGAAGTCCTTGTTGGCAAAGACGTCTTCGAGCCACTGCGCCCATTCCATGTTGATGAGTTCGAGCTTGATGCCGATCTTGGCAAAGTCGCTGGCAATGATCTGACCCGAGACGGTGGCGTAATTGACCGGCGGCAGTTTGAGTGTCGCCGAAAACCCATCGGGATAGCCGGCTTGGGCCAGCAGTTCCTTGGCCTTGTCGAGGTCGAAGGGGTAGGTGTTGGTCAGATCGATATAATAGGGATTGTGCGGCGCAAAATGGCTGCCGATCGGCACGCCATAGCCGTAGGTCGCGCCATCAATGATCTCCTGGCGGTTGATGGCATGGGCCATCGCCTGGCGCACTTCGAGCTTGTTGAACGGCTCTTTGGCATTGTTGGTCGAAAGGATCGTCTCGCCTTCGGTCGTGCCGACCAGAACCTTGAACTGCGGATTGTTTTCAAAGACGGGCAGCGCTTCGGCCGAGAAGTTGTAGGTGCCGTCCACATCGCCGGCGAGCAGCGCGTTGGTCATCGTCGCCATATCGCTGATGAAGACATAGGTCGCCTTGGTCAGTGCAGGCTTCTCACCCCAATAGGGGCCGTATTGCTCGAGAATGACGCGGCTGCCGCGATCCCATTGCACGAAGGCGAACGGCCCCGTGCCGATCGGCTGGGTGGCGTTGTTCTCGGCGCTCTCTGGCGCCACAATCACAGCGTCGCCGCGACCGATATTGAAGAGGAAGAGCCCATCGGGCCGCGACAGCTTGATTTCGACGGTCAGCGGATCGACGACTGTGACGCTCTCGATGGCTTCATAAAGCGCCTTCTGTGCGTTGACGCTGTTTTCGGCAAGGATGCGATCGAAAGTGAACTTGACGTCTTCGGCGTCAAAACTCGTGCCGTCGTGGAAGGTCACGCCGTCATGGAGCTTGAAATCATAGGTGAGACCATCCTCGCTTATGGTCCATTCCGAAGCGAGGCCGGACTGTACGGCGCCGTTCTGGTCGATACGGGTCAAACCCTCGAAAACGTTCTGGTAGACAACCACGTCGATGGCTTCGGCAGCGCCCGCCGTCGGGTCGAGGGCCGGTGGCTCGAGCGGCGCGCCGACGCGGATTTCGGTGGATTGCGCCATGGCAAGGCTGGTGGCCAACAGCAAACCGGCACTGGCCAGCGCGAGGGATTTGGTCACTCTCATATTTGTCTCCCAGAGGTCGGACGCAGTCCCGCGCCCCGCGGCTAGGTATAGGCAAACTTGCCGCGCCATGCACGCGCATACCGGGCTAAAGTTTTTGCTTCAGAGCCCTGCGTTTAGGACAAACGACTTCAGTTCGGCTCAAGTGGCGAGCGGTCGATGAGATCGGCAGGAATACGGAGGGTAAAAAGCACACCGCTTTCCCCCGCCGGATCGACCGAAAGCGACACGGTATTGACCGCGAGCAGCGAGCGCGTCAACGCCAGGCCAACGCTTGAGCGGAGGGGAGCAAGGGCTTGGCCGGTGCGGCTGAGACCATCGCGGAACACAACGAAGCGCTCCGCCATATCGACACCGTGGTTGGAGTTGTCGCGCACGTGGATGGCGATGCCATCATCATCAAGGCGCTGGGCAGAGATGACGACCGTGCTGCCCACCGGGCTTTGATCGATGGCGCTGGCGAGAAGATTGAGCACCGCCTGTGTCAGCGAGGCGCGATCCGCCGTGACCCTCGGCAGCGTTTCCGAAATGGCGTTCCGCAGGATGATCCGGCCAGCATTGGCCTGGTTGCGGATGCGCAGCACGCAGGTTTCGAGCAGTTCGGTGAGGTCGAGACTGGCGCGCTCGGCGAGATATTTGCCGTCGCGAAGCCGCGCATAGTCTTCGAGCTCATCGACCAAAGCAGCGATGTCATTGCCGGCGGCCGCGATGTCATCGGCATAGGTCTGATAGCGCTCGTCGCCGAGTTCGCCAAAAGCCTTGCCACGCAGCAATTCGGCAAAGCCGATTATTGTATTGAGAGGCCGGCGTACGCCGCGGCTGATGCGTGCCAAAAGCGCGGGATCGGCGTCCGATCCGCCCGACATTCGCCGCGGCACGACACTGCGCGGGCGCACGAAGGCGAAGTAGCCGCTGACGGTGCCGGCCTGACCCTGGGCAAAAAGGATGATCTCCGATTTTCCATTGGCGGATTGCAGCAGGATCGAGGGGCGCTCTGTCTCGGCAAACCTGGCCGGCCGCTCGAGGAAAGCGCGCAGCGCAATGCTGTCTTCGGGCAGCGTGAGTTCTGATAGCGTCTTGCCGAGCACGGTGGTGCCATCGGCCAGACCGGCAATGGCCGAAGGATCCGCCGCGCGCACGACGCCAGCGCGGCTGGCTTCGATAAAGCCATCGCCACGCAGCTCGGCAAATGCTTTGGCAAAAGCGCGGACCGCGTCTTCATGCCCGGTGCGCACTTCGGTTGCGCTGGCCGAAAGCATGAGCGCAGGCCGCCCCTGCCATGAGGTCGATTGAAGGCGCGCGGTCACGGGCACCAAAGTCCCGTCCTGCTGCACGAGATGATTGACCGGCCCAGCACTCTCTTCCCCGCTACTGGCAGGGAAAACGGCCGTTAGTCCGGCACGGCGCAGCGACTCGACCGATTCGTAGCCGATCATTTCGGTGATGGCGCGATTGGCAAAAAGGATCTGCTGGTCGCGGAAAACCAGGATGCCAAGCGGCAGACGGTTCAGGACCAGTGCCTCGCCACCGAGATTGACGAGCGAGCCGGTGGATGCCGCAGGTGCAACCTCCTGACCGGCCTGAGGCTGCACAGCGTTCCGCTCGCCCAACCCCACGCGATCATTCAGAATGCGCGACAGCTCATCGAAATTATAACGCGAAACGCGCTCGACCAAATCTGGCGCAGTTCCCGGCGGAAAGAGCGCATCGTCTTCGACAGGCGGGGCAGGGGGCGGCGCTTCGGCAAGCGTGGGCAATTTGCTCGCCTTGAAGCCCCGGCCGGTGATCTTGAACAGCGTCGGCTGAGGCGTTTCTGTCGAAGCGAGTTCTTCGGCGTTTGCTTCGGTGAACGTCTCGGGCGGCGTGTCGTCGCTCTCGCCGAGCGGGGTATAGAGGTCTTCGTCTGCCGCAAGGCGATCGACCAGCGCTGTCAGGCTGCGGAAAAGTGGCCGTTCGTCTTCGTTCGGGGCCAGAGGAACGTCCGTTGACGGTTCAGCGGCGTCCTCGGCAAAATCTTCATCCTTCACCGGCGCAAAAACCGGCTCCTCCGGTGGCGGGGCGTAGACGGATTCCGGATCGGCCTCCTGCCAATTATGCAGTTCATGACGATAGGCATCGTCCGGCTCGATCGGCGCGTGAGCGGCACCCGGTGTCTCATCGATCGGTTCTTCGATGGCGCCCACCGCGTCTTGATCGTCTTGCGAAGGGTCTGCTTCGCCGGCCGCCGTGTCTACTACAACAGCAGGAGCCGGCGCCTCCGGCTCGGGCTGAATTTCGAACGGAATAGCGGGCTCATCCGCAATTTCAGGCTCTTCGGACGTAATGGAAATCTGGTTGCGCTCGGCAAACACCTGCAGGATCGCCTCGTCGACCGGATCGACGGCAACGATCAGCAGCGACAACTCTTCGCCTTCGAGCAAAATCGGCGTCGTGGCGCAGGTGGCAGAGGCCGGCTTGTCGCCAGCATCGAATTGAATACGCGCGAGGCTGGTGCGGCCGGGCGAGCCAAGGCGGATGGTCCGTGCGACCTGTCCCTTGAGCGGCACGGCCAATGGCGCGAGCTTAAGGCCGCTTTTCTTGATCTTGGCGAGGAAGAGGTTTGCCGCGGAATTGGACCAGATCAGGCGCTGGCCATCGCCCGACCAAAGCCATGCCGGCCGCGGATCGTGTGCGTGCTGCAGCACCCGGCGGGCATTCGGCGATGTGGTCCACTCGGCATTCATAGACAGCGTATAAGGGCCAATTTTGTTTGTACCAGTTTGGCACAATTTTTCGGGGTTCTTTAAGTGTTCTTCATTATCGTGCCGCTGGAAACGAATCCAGCCCATGGCACGCATCGCGCCCATTCAATCCTCGTCATGGTTAAACGGCAGGTGCTAACGAATGGTCACACCGGCTTCCCAATCGTGATCGAAAGGGAGTTTGAGCGACTGTCCACAGGCCTAAAATCGGTGCTTGTCATTCCGCAAAACTCGACCTATGTTCCGCGCGGTTTCGACAGGCGACGCTTTTCCCGCCATGTCATGAGCCGCCTTAGCTCAGTTGGTTAGAGCGCTAGATTGTGGATCTAGAGGTCCTCGGTTCGATCCCGAGAGGTGGTACCACCCTTCAGAAATTGGTTGTTCTGTTTCCTTGGTGATAGGACGCGTCTCGATTAAATGGCGAGGCGTAGCGCCGAAAGTTCGTTGGCGATAGACGAGAAGACCGACTGAAGTTCGTTGGACGCTGTTGGGAAATATGCCTTCTCGGGCGTGCTTGCGCAGGCGCGCAGCATGGCGCGGACCACGTCGGGTGTGCTCTGATCGACCTTATCTGTCGAGAGTCCGATTGTATAAACGGTAATGCCTGCGGCCTTGGCGTTCTGGCATGTCTGGCTGGTGCGCTCGTTCATTGCGGTTACGAGATCGGCATTACTCGTACCAAGCTTGCCAAGACGTTCGATGTTGCTGCCGCTCGTACTGTTACTGTCGGCATTTCGTGAATTATTGGGAAAGCCATAGGCCGAGTTGTAGCAACTTCCGTTCAGGTCGCGCATGGCGCTATTGCAGTAGTTGGTCAGATTATAAGCCGTGTTTTCGCCATCGGTCATGATGATCATAACCTTGCTGGTGGCCTCGTCATAAACTCCGCCTTCGGAAAACGGAGCGGTTGGGGACAGGACACGGAACCCCCATGCCGTGCCGACATGAATGTTGGTGCCGCCCTCTGCCTGCATGGCCGAGATAGTGTTCTGAACCGAGGTGGGCGATGTTGTCAGTTCCTGGATGGGAGTTCGGACGCAGTCGGCGTTCGGGCCGGATGAGAAAGTCGACCCGCTAACGCCTGCATAGTATTTGCACATGCGCTCCTGCAATTCGCGCGTCGACAGTCCAGTGGGCACGTAGCCCTGACCTACGCAACTGGCAGTTCGCGTGAAGGTACGGTTGTTGCCATTGCCTGAGGTTTGCGTCGCTCCACTCCAACCAGACCAGATCCGGCAGTCGCAGCTTGGAGCGTGAGAACCGTAGAAACCGGTCGTGAATTTGGCCGTGCTGGTGAAATTGACTGGACCTACCGGACCAGTGGAATCCCCGGTCTGGCGGCATTCTGAGTTACTCATGGTTGCGTTGCATTGCGAATAGGTCAGGGTGCGGACGCAGTCTGTCGTGACCCCACCTGAGGTCACCGCCGGTCGATCGCAGATCGCTGGGCTATCGCTGATGTAGTTGTTGCCCCCGGTTCCACTTGCCAGATCAGGCGAAAACATCGGGATGAATAAGGTGTCGCCCGAGGTGGGGAGCGTATCATCGGTATCGAGATATTCGGTCGCCGTAGTGCCCGATTTCGTATGCGGACGTTCTTCAACGCATCCGCGCCAGCTTTCTCCGGTCGCCGCAAATAGCTGTAGACGATTGGGCCACGAATAATTGGCCGGCACGACGAGGTGCGCATCGTCGTCATCATTGTCGAAATTGTCGTTGCTGCTCGACGATGCGCCGTACCGATCGAGCCAGGTCGCGTTGGCGTACTTGCTGCCAACATTGACGAACATAGTAAAGGGTACGACCCCGAGTTTCACATCAGGAACGGTTTTCGCATTGGAGGCGGCCACGCAGCTATTCGGATCTGATGGATCGACCACCACGTCATCATAGAACAAGGTATTCGTGGCGCATTTGGCCGCACTCTTGAGATAGGTCATGCGGCTGAAACTGCCCATCGATCCCGAATTGTCGAGCACCATGACCACTTCAAGCGCGAGCTTTTTGCGTGTTGCTTCCGAAACGACATTGGCATTTAGTTTTGGTACGCCGACCAAGGCGACGAAGGCGGTCGGCACCGAGATGCTGGCCTCGAAGTGAAGCGAACCATCTGTCGGATTGCCGCGGGTCGTCAGGATTTTCGCATCGATACTGGAATTGGCGACGCGCTCGATCACAAACGCCTGCGCCAGTTTCTGCACGTCGGCGGCGTTGAAATTCTTGTCGAAAACTTTTGGCTGCAGGGCCAGGGCCGCAGCGTCAAGCGCGAGTTGGGCGCGGTTGCGGCCCTGTTCGAGCGTGACATAATCAACGACTGCGCCGCCAAGGGCGATCAGGACGATTGCCATGACGCCGAACATCACGGCGAAGGCGCCGCCCTCATCCTTGGCAAATCGGCGAAGAAGTCGGGCTAATTTCGTCTGCGCCGTCACGCGGGTGCTCCGTATTCCGATATCCGGCAGGCGCTTGCTAAAGCACGACTACCTTGGTGTTGAGCTGAACACGGCCATAAAGGTCGGTGACGTCTTGATTGGTCATGCGGATGCAGCCTGACGAGACATTCTGGCCGATGGTCCAGGGCTGGTTGGTGCCGTGGATGCGATAAAGCGTCGATCCCAGGTAGAGCGCCCGTGCGCCAAGCGGATTGTCTGGGCCGCCCGCCATCTGGGCCGGTAGCTCGGGCTGGCGCTGACGCATTTCTGCAGGCGGCGTCCATGTCGGCCATTCGGCTTTTCGCGTAACGCGATGCGTGCCGTTCCACTCAAAGCCATCACGCGCAACGCCAATGCCGTAGCGCAAAGCGCGGCCATCGCCGAGAACGAAATAGAGAAAATGCGCAGTAGTATCGACGACGATCGTCCCTGACCGTTCGCCGGTCGGATAGGTCACGACCTGACGGAGATAAGCTGGGCTTACATAGGGATTGCCCTGGAGGGCCAAAGCGTGGCGCGGTCGCTGATCGGTGACGGTCATGCCGGGCGGCGGCGCGAAGCGCCAGCCCTGCTGGAAACGCCCGTCGGCAAAGCCTGGCGCGGCCTGCGCTGTCAGCAAAAGCAAACCAGCCAACAAAACCGAGATTAGACGCTTGGTCTCGACCATAGCTTCGACGCCCCTTTGATATCGCCCGCATTTTGCGCGCTGAGCGCAAAAAAGAGGTCAAGGAACGTGGTAAACAACTGACCAGCCTGAAGGCTTAACAAGCGGTAAAACTGTTGCGTTGTGGCAACAGGAAGCAAAGCCTGCGGCGTTCTGCCTCATTTATGCTTGCCGATCACGGCGCCGCGATCTAAGGATTCGACATCCGCAACAGCCATCCGAGGGAGGCGTTTTATGACAGTCATGACGTTCCGCCACTCGGGGACCTGGCTCCATCTCATCAATACCCGCCGAGAGCCGGTAAAAGGCTGATTTAGCCGCTGATGAGTGTCTAAGGGCAAATCGCCCGCGGATTATCCAACCCTAGCCAACGTGTCGAAGCCGGTCCGTACTGCGTCCGTCTGAGCACTTTTCCCACTCTGAAACCATGAGGCCGGTGGGGTTGCACCCTGCCGGGATACCAATGTCTTCCAATGTGCTTTCCGAGCGCAATGTCGTTTTGCGCCTTGAATTCTCCATCGCCGATGCCGTGCATCAGCGTGGAATCGTGCCGGTCATTGCTGCAGCAGTTCGTGCCTGGTGGAACCGGCCACGCGTGCCGAGCGATCTGCCAGCCTATCTGCGGGCTGATATTGGCCTGCCGCCTGTAGCAGAACCCGTTATCTGGCACTCGCTACCGGCGATAACGATCATACCCGGCTTCAACGAGCGAAGTCGAAGATGATTGTTAGAGGCGGCCGGGCACCTCCGGCCGCCTGAACATCAAGCAAACTCCAACGGCCCCTGTTGTCTCGCCAAACCCTATCGGCTAGAGCAGGGGCCTGACGGGGGAACCGCCCTCCCGGCCGCGCGAGGGCCCGCCATTGTCCGCCTCCGGAGTAGTGCGATGACCGAAAAGACCAAGCTGATTTCGCCCCGCCTGCCGCGTGGCTTCGAAGACCGCACGCCGGGTGATATCGCTGCCGTTGGGCAAATGATCGAGACCATCCGCAAGGTGTATGAGCGCTATGGCTTCGACCCTGTCGAAACCCCGCTCCTTGAGCTTACCGAGACGCTTGGCAAATTCCTGCCCGACACGGACCGGCCCAATGCCGGCGTCTTTTCGCTGCAGGACGACGATGAGCAGTGGATGAGCCTCCGCTACGATTTGACCGCGCCACTCGCCCGCTATTTCGCTGAAAATTTCGAAACTCTGCCAAAGCCTTATCGCTCCTATCGGCAGGGCTATGTCTTCCGCAACGAAAAGCCCGGCCCAGGCCGCTTCCGTCAGTTCATGCAGTTCGACGCCGACACGGTTGGCGCGCCCGGTCCTGAAGCCGATGCTGAAATGTGCATGATGATGGCCGACGTCATGGATGCGCTGGGGCTGGCCGGCAAATACGTCGTCCGGGTGAATAATCGCAAGGTGCTCGATGGTGTGCTTGAGGCCGCGGGTGTCACCTCCGACGCGCAAAAGCTGGGCGTGCTCCGAGCGGTGGACAAGCTCGATAAATTCGGTCCCGAAGGCGTAAAGCTTCTGCTCGGCGCCGGACGCAAGGACGAAAGCGGCGACTTTACCAAAGGTGCCGGGCTCAATGATGAGCAGGCGGGCGTGGTGCTCGACTATGTTGCAGGCAAGCCGCCCGCCGACAATGCCGGTGTCGCTGAACTCGCGGTCATGCAGACGCTCTTCGACGCGGCTGGCTATGATGCGGACAAGATCAAGATCGACCCGTCGGTCGTCCGTGGCCTTGAATACTATACTGGCCCGGTCTTTGAGATCGAACTAACCTTCAAGGTGCAGAACGAAAAGGGTCAGGACGTGGTCTTCGGCTCAGTCGGCGGGGGTGGCCGTTACGACGGGCTCGTATCCCGCTTCCGTCGCGAGCCTGTTCCGGCGACCGGCTTTTCTATCGGTGTGTCGCGTCTTGCCAATGCGCTCAAACTCACGGGCAATCTCGGCTCGAAAGAGCCGGTGGGCCCGGTCGTCGTGCTGGTTATGGATAAGGACCAGACCGCGCGCTACCAGGCCATGGTCGCCGAACTCCGCCAGGCTGGCATCCGGGCCGAGATGTTCCTCGGCTCAACCAAGAACTTCGGCAAGCAGGTCTCCTACGCCGATAAGCGTAATTCGCCGGCGGTCATCATCGAGGGCAGCCAGGAACGCGAGCAGGGCATTCTGCAGGTGAAGGATCTGGTCGCCGGCAAGCAGGCGTCCGAGGGTATTACCGATAATGCCAAATGGAAGGCTGCGCGTCCCGGCCAGTTCGAGATCAAGCGCGAGGATCTCGTTTCGGCGATCCAGAAGTTGCTGAACCAGCAATGATGCGCAGTCTCATCTCCATCCGCGATGTCACCCCGGCGAAGGCCGGGGCCCATCCTGAGATCTCAAGATGGATCCCGGCCTTCGCCGGGATGACACCGCGTGTGTTGATGTTTCTTGGGGCCGTAAATGTCTAACGCCGCCATGCGACGGGCCCAGCTCGAAGCCCTTGTCGAGGCCCAGGGCGGTTGCCGTGCGACCCCGCCGCTGCTCCTGCCGGCTGATCCCTATTTCGATCTGGCGGGCGAAGAGTTCGGACGCCGGCTGCTTTTGACGACCGACACGACTGGCGCCGAGCATTGCCTGCGTCCTGAATTTACACTACCCATCGTCCGCGAGTACATCGCCGATGGGACGCGCCAACCGGCGGCCTTCACCTATCTCGGCCCGATATTCCGCCAGCGTGAAACCGGTCCCGCCGAATTCGACCAGGCCGGGATTGAGCTTTTGGCACAGCCCGATGGCGACGTGGCGCTTGACCAGGTTTTGACGTTCGCGCGTGCTGCCCTCTCCATCTATGGCCTCCCGGCCCATATCCGTCTTGGCGGCGTTGGCCTGTTCGAGGCTCTTCTGGTGCAGGCTGATATGCCCGCCGCGTGGCGCTCGCGCATTCGGCACCGTTTCGGTCATCCAGAAGCGATGGAGCGCCTGCTGTCGCGCCTTGAGGCTGCGCCGGACGTGCCGCGACAGGAACAGCCGTCGCGCGATGTGCTGATCGAGGATGTCACGGCGCGCATGGTATCGACGGGTCTAAGCCTCTCGGAAGGCCGCACGCCAAACGAGATCGCCGACCGCTATCTCGAGCAACAGGCGCTTGATGCAGCGCATGTTCCTGCGGAAACGCTAAAGCTGCTCCGCGACTACCTCTCGATTTCGGGCGACGTGCTCTCGGCACTGCGCCAGATCGAAGCGCTGGCCGAAAGCCACAAGCTGATGCTCGGTGCGCCGATCCGCGCTATTCGGCGCCATCTCGATAAGCTTGGCGAAGCACGCATTTCCTTCGACGCCGCCTTCTCGCCGCGGCTCGATTATTATACCGGCATCGTCTTTGAAATTGTCGGCCGGAGTGGCGACGTTTTGGCCTCGGGCGGTCAATACGATCGTTTGCTGGAACGGCTCGGCGCCACGGCACCTATCGCGGCCTCAGGTTGCGCGCTTTGGGTTGATCGGCTGGAAGTGGAGGTCTCGGCATGAGGGGCATTACACTTGCAGTCCCCTCGAAAGGGCGCCTCGAAGAACTGACCCGCGCCTGGTTTGCCGAGCGCGGTCTCACCATTTCCCGGCCTGGCGGCGCGCGATCCTATCTCGGCGTGATGGAGGGAGAAGCCGATGTCACGGTACGTTTCTTCCCCGCCTCGGAAATTGCGCGCGAGCTGATCCGCGGCAATATCGACATTGGCGTGACGGGTCGTGACCTCATCCACGAGACGAGTGAAACCGGACCGGATGCCGTCCACTTCGCTCGTTCGCTCGACTTCGGTCATGCCGACGTCGTCATTGCCGTGCCCGATGCCTGGATCGATGTCACCCATCTCCATGACCTTGCGGACGTTGCCTCGGACTTTCGGAGCCGTCACAAGCGTTGGCTGCGGATCGCGACCAAATATATCACCATCACCCGCCAGCATTTCGCCAAGGCCGGGATTGCGGAATATCGCATTGTCGAAAGTCTCGGTGCGACGGAAGCCGCGCCAGCATCCGGTGTGGCTGATATCGTCGTCGATATTACCTCGACCGGCTCGACCCTTGCTGCCAATGGCTTGCGCGTCCTCGATGATGGCGTAATGCTCAAGAGCGAGGCCAATCTGATCGTCTCGCGCACGACCGAGTGGCCGGCCGACAAGAAGGCCTATCTCAACGATCTGCTCAAACGCCTGGGTGCAGGAGTGCTCTAGGCCAGCTCGAAGTGGCGATGATGGAACCGATTGTCCTGACCTTCGTCGTGGTCGCCTGTGTGATCATCGCCATCGTGTCGCTCGGTCAGCGCGCCGATCGGCGGCGGGCGCGCAAGTCCTCGGGCGACACCGGTGGCTCCGGCGATGCCGGATATTCCCCGAGCCATCGTGACCACGATCACGGCGGAGACGCTGGGGATGCAGGTGGCGACAGCGGCGGTGGTGATGGCGGCGGTGGGGGCGATTGAGGCTCTGTTGCCTTGCATCCGCCGGTGCTAAGACGCGCCGAGATTTCCCGGGACCATCATGCTCGATCCTCTGATTCTGGTTGCACTTGCCTGCGTTGGCGCTCTCGCGGGCTTTGTGGACGCCGTTGCTGGCGGCGGTGGCATGGTCACGGTGCCCGCGCTGCTTTCGGCGGGCCTGCCGCCGATTGCGGCTCTCGCGACCAACAAGATGCAATCCTCGATCGGCACGACGATCGCCGTATTGACCTATTGGCGTCGCGGCTTCGTTTCGGTGCGCGCGTTACTGCCCTCGGTTGCCGCAACATTTGCCGGCAGCATGATCGGTGCGCTGATCGTCAAGCAGATCGATACATCGCTGCTCAATGTCGCCGTGCCCATAGCCCTGATTGGTGTGGCGCTCTATTTTCTATTCGCGCCGAGCCTGTCCGATGCCGACCGCGTGTCGCGGCTGCCGTTCCCTCGCTGGGTGCCGCTCCTCGGTTTCGTCATCGGCTTTTATGACGGCGTATTTGGCCCGGGCACGGGCTCGTTTTTCACCATCGGGTTTGTGCTGCTTTTCGGGCTTGGGATCACCAAGGCCGCGGGGAATACCAAGCTGCTCAACCTCGTGTCCAACCTATCCGCGCTGGTGATTTTCATCCATGGCGGCGATGTGGTCTGGCAGGCGGCGATCGTGATGGCCGGCGGGCAGGTGATCGGCGGCTATGTCGGCGCCCGCGCCGGCATCCGGTTCGGTGCCAAGCTTATTCGGCCATTGGTCGTGGTGGTGTCGGTCGCCATGGCAGTCAAGCTGCTGGTCTGGCCCTAGCGCTTAATCGTCGAGCCCTGCGGCTTTGCGCAGCGCCTCATTGATACGCTCTTGCCAACCCGGGCCCTCATCCTGAAAATGTTCGAGCACGGCGCGATCAAGCCGGAGCGATACCAATTCCTTGCCTTCTGGCGGCGTTGACGATTTTGGATTGGCCGCAGTTTCTGGCTTGGTGGTGACGCTCTTGAAGGCCGCTTCTGCCTGATCGTAGGCGCTGCCGCGTCGTGGCGTTCTCATGCTGGCCTCATGTTTGCTTTGTTCCCAGACTAGCCGTTCAACGCCCATGAAAAAAGCCCCGGTGTTGCCACCGGAGCTTTCCACCAAGATCGTGACTGGGAAGAAACGATCCTGGAAGTCTTTTATCTCTAGGCGGCAAGGCCGCCCGGCCGTCGGCCGCCTCCGCGGAGGGGCAGCGGTCGGCGGTTTGCCGACCGCGATACGGCCCGTGAGCGAGAAGAAAGTCTAAGGCGTCAGCCTTAGAAGTCCATACCGCCCATGCCGCCCATGCCGCCGCCGCCCGGCATTGCCGGTGCTGCGTCCTTGGGAGCTTCGACGATGATGGCTTCCGTCGTGATCAGGAGCGAAGCAACCGAAGCTGCGTCCTGGAGAGCATGACGGACGACCTTGACCGGGTCGATAACGCCGAGAGCAACGAGATCACCATATTCGCCGGTTGCGGCATTGTAGCCGAACGCTGCAGCGGAGTTCTCGAGGATCTTGCCCACGACGACGGAGCCTTCGGCACCAGCATTGTTGGCAATGGTGCGCACTGGCTCCTGAAGAGCGCGGCGAACGATGGCGATACCAGCTTCCTGGTCGGCATTGATGCCCTTGGCCTTGATGTTGGCCGAAGCACGGAGGAGAGCAACACCACCACCCGGAACGATGCCTTCTTCGACGGCAGCGCGGGTTGCGTTGAGTGCGTCGTCGACGCGGTCCTTGCGTTCCTTGACTTCAACTTCGGTCGAACCACCGACCTTGATCACGGCAACGCCACCAGCGAGCTTGGCAAGACGTTCCTGCAGCTTCTCGCGGTCGTAGTCCGAGGTGGTTTCCTCGATCTGTGCCTTGATCTGGCCAACGCGGCCCTGAATGTCTTCAGCCGAGCCAGCGCCATCAACGATGGTGGTGTTTTCCTTGGTGATTTCAACGCGCTTGGCCGTGCCGAGCATGTCGAGGGTCACGTTCTCGAGCTTGATGCCGAGATCTTCGGAGATCACCTGGCCACCGGTGAGGATAGCGATGTCTTCGAGCATTGCCTTGCGGCGATCGCCAAAGCCTGGAGCCTTGACGGCTGCAACCTTGAGCCCACCGCGCAGACGGTTGACGACGAGGGTCGCGAGAGCTTCACCTTCGATGTCTTCAGCAATGATCAGCAGTGGGCGCTGGGACTGAACGACAGCTTCGAGGATCGGCAGGATAGCCTGGAGATTGCCGAGCTTCTTTTCGTGCAGCAGGATGATCGGGTCCTCGAGGACTGCCGTCATCTTTTCAGCATTGGTGACAAAGTAGGGCGAGAGGTAGCCACGGTCGAACTGCATGCCTTCAACGACATCGAGTTCGGTTTCAGCGGTCTTGGCTTCTTCGACGGTGATAACACCCTCGTTGCCGACCTTCTGCATGGCTTCGGCAATCATGTCGCCGATGGAAGTTTCGCCGTTAGCCGAAATGGTGCCGACCTGGGCAACTTCGGAGGACGAGGTGATCTTCTTGGACGAAGCCTTCAGCGATTCAACGACTTCAGCAACAGCGAGGTCGATACCGCGCTTGAGATCCATCGGGTTGAAGCCGGCAGCAACTGCCTTGACGCCTTCGACGACGATGGCCTGGCCGAGGACGGTCGCGGTCGTGGTGCCGTCACCGGCAACGTCGTTGGTCTTGGAAGCGACCGAGCGGAGGAGCTGGGCGCCGAGGTTTTCGAACTTGTCTTCGAGTTCGATTTCCTTGGCAACCGAAACGCCGTCCTTGGTGATGCGCGGGGCGCCAAAGGACTTTTCGATAACGACGTTACGACCCTTGGGGCCGAGGGTCACCTTCACCGCATTGGCGAGGATGTTGACGCCGCGCAGCATCTTTTCGCGGGCGTCGGTCGAGAATTTTACTTCTTTAGCAGCCATGTGAGGCGCTCCTTAGAATGGGTTAAACGACTGGACAGACGAGGGTTTTAGACCTCGACGATACCCATGATGTCGCTTTCCTTCATGATGATCAGGTCTTCGCCGTTGAGCTTGACCTCGGTGCCGCTCCACTTGCCGAAGAGCACGCGATCGCCAGCCTTGACGTCGAGAGCATTGATCTTGCCGTTTTCGTCACGGGCGCCGGGGCCAACCGAAACGATCACGCCCTCAGAGGGCTTTTCCTTGGCGGTGTCGGGGATGATGATCCCGCCCTTGGTCTTTTCTTCACTATCGACGCGACGGACGACCACGCGGTCATGCAGGGGACGGAAGCCCATGATTTCAGTTCCTCTTGGCATCATTTCTGGTGCAATCTCGGGCTTGTTAGCACTCGATGTGGCTGAGTGCTAACAAGCTGACCGGGATATAGGGAGCCCCCGGCCAATGAGTCAAGGTCGGGTGAACGGAGATTTTGTTCGTGCGTTACCATGGGAAGATGACTCTTGAACGAAGGAGGCAACCGTGACCGCCGATGAGACTGCGACCGCCAATGTGAGCCCTGTATCGGGCCGCGTGCATATCTTTTTTGACGATGCGGAAATCGCCAGCAGCGCCAATGCTTTGCAGGTGGTAGAGGCTGGCCGGGAGCCGCAATATTTCGTCCCGCTCGACCATGTCCATCCGGGCATTCTGGAAGCCTCGGATACGCGCCGGACTGAGGCTGGAAAAGGCGAGGCACATTTTTATACCATCAAGACCTTGACCGCCGACGGCCCGGATGAAGCCTGGTATTTTCCCTATGCCGATGGCGCCTATGCCGACATTCGCGACCTCATCACCTTTGGTGGCGAGCGGGTGAAGGTAACCGTTTCGGACGTCTAAAACGGTAGCATTCCGTTAACATCGAGATGGTGCGAAGGACGAATTGGTGAGTGGGGCGCTAAAAGGCGGCCCACTTTGTGCTTTCTTCCGCATCGCATGTGCTGCATAAGGCTGACCATGAGCGAACAATCTTCTTACCAGATCAAGCTGCGCCTCAAGGGCGGCAGCGGTCCCAATGCAAACTGGCACTGGGAAATCCATGACGCAGACGGCACGGTCGTCAAGACCGGCAGCGCTGTCGGACCGGAGCACAAGGCTTTCGCCACGGCGCGTGTCGCCAAGGAAAAGCTGGAACAGTCCCAGTCCAAATAAGCCCGCCTTCGGCCGGGTCTGAGTGCCATGCCTATTTCCAAAAAAGATCCCGCGCGTGTAGCGGCCTCGGCCGTGCATGCTGCGGCCCCAGCGGCCGCCGATCCCATGCGCGGGATCATGCTCAAGGTCATTTCCGTCTTTTTCTTCGTGGTCATGGCCACGATGCTCAAGGCGACGGAAACCGTGCCTTCGGGCGAGATGGTTTTCTTCCGCTCCTTCTTCGCGCTTTTGCCCGTGCTCGCCTATCTCGGCTGGAAGCGGCGTCTGCATCATGCATTCACCACCAAGCGCCCGGTCGGGCATATCTTGCGCGGATTGATTGGCGTCACCTCGATGAGCCTGGGGTTCTTCGCGCTGACGCGCCTGCCGCTGCCGGAAGCGACGGCGATCAATTACGCGACCCCGCTCCTGATCGTCATTTTCTCCGCCGTGTTGCTGCATGAGCGGGTGCATGTCTTCCGCTGGACTGCAGTCGTCGTCGGGCTCCTCGGCGTCGTCGTCATTCTCTGGCCGCGGCTGACGGTTTTTACCGGCGGCGAGGCGCTGGGAGACGCGGAAGCCGTGGGCGCGATCGCGGCGCTCCTTGCGGCCGTGGTTTCGGCCTTTGCCATGATGGCGGTGCGCAATCTCGTCCATACCGAACGCACGGAAGCCATCGTCACCTATTTCTTCATCAGCGCCAGCGTCATCTCGCTGATGACGCTGCCCTTTGGCTGGATATGGCCGACGCCGCAGCAGGCGGCGCTCTTGATCGGCGCCGGCTTTTTCGGCGGCATCGGTCAGTTGTTGATGACCTCGTCCTATCGCTATGCCGATATGTCGGTGATCGCGCCTTTCGAATATGTGTCGCTGCTGCTGACGATCCTCATTGGGTTTTTCGTCTTTGCCGAAGTGCCCACGGTGACCATGGTCATTGGGGCGCTGATCATCATCGGCTCGGGCATCGCAGTCATTCTTCGCGAACACCGCCTTGGCCTTGATCGGATCAAGGCCAAGGAAGCCAATACGCCTTAGCGCTACGCCGCCTTCCGCAATTGAAAATGCAAGAAGAGCGGCGCGATGCGGGTGTCGGCGACGGTTGGGACGGCGGCGGCGGTCGCTTCGTCGGCCATGGGTTCGTTGAGTGCTTCGATAGTGAAGCCGGCCGCAACGATCATACCGACCCAGCTTGATAATGTTCGGTGAAAGCGCGGAACGGTGAAGGCGCGCAGATTGGCGCGTTCTTCAGCGGGGATTGACGAAAAGATCCAGGTCTCGACGTCGCCGTTGGTCTCGCGAAAATAGTCCGCAATTTCGACCGCGATCGGCTCGCCCGTTTCGTTCCTGATATTGCGCCGACGCGGCGGCACGAAGCACGGGTGGAGAATGGAAAACTGAAAGAAGCCACCGGGCTGGATGACGCGAAAAACTTCGCGGAGGACACCGGCCTGATCGGACATATCCATCATCGACATGAAAGCCGTGGCGAAATCGAAGGACGCTTCGGGGAAGGGCAGGGTGAGTCCATCGCCGAGCACGTAAGTTATGCCGCGCGGGTCCGACGCTTCGGTCTCTTGCGCATGGCGGAGGAACGTGGGGGCGATGTCGAGCCCTGTCATTTTGGCGCCTTGCGCCGCGACGGAGCGCGTATTGGTGCCTTCGCCGCAGCCGAGGTCGAGGCCGGTCAGGCCCTCAATCTCGGGGAGAAAGGCGAGGAAGAACGGCGTATTGAGGGCGTCGCGGTATTTGTCGTGACCAGCGCGGGAATAGTGTGTCCAGTTCTCGGCATTGGCCTCCCAATGGGCGGCAACGGTTTTTGCGTCCATCTAAATCTCCTCCGGTTCGTGGGCCGGGGGTTTTAGACGCTGCGCAAGACCAAGAAAAGACAGTGTAGCTGCCGTAGGTTATTTTGGCTGAATAATAGAAAAGGCCCGCCCAAGCGGACCTTTTCAGAGATTTTTTCTAACTCTGTCAGGCTAAGACTTAGAAGTGGTAGGCGACGCCGACAGTTGCCTTGGCAGTGTCGAAGAAGGGGCTGTTGTTGTTCGCGTAGTCACCCTGGCCAACGACTTCGCCGCGGATGCTAACGGCATCGGTCAGAGCAAATTCGACACCACCGCCGAGCTGGAAGATGCCAACCGTACGGTCGCTGCTGTTGTAAACACCAAGGCCGCCGAGTGCGTAGATCAGCACGGCTTCGCTGGCGAGGAAACCGCCGCGGATATTGACGAAGTATTCGCCGCCCTGACGGACGTTATTCCAGGTGTAGTCAGCGGTGGCTTCAGCACCGAGTACGACGTGATCGGCTGGCATGAAGTTGAAGCCGACAACGCCGCCGACGACGCCATAGGTCGCAGCGGTAAACCACTGGCCACCAGCGCGCGCGCCAACGTAAAGGCCTTCCCAGCTCACGCCACCAGCTTCATAAATTGGCTCAGGGCTCGTCGGGATAATCAGATCGGCGGCGCTGACGGCCGCGGTAGACAGAAGTGCGGCAGTAATTGCCAGTGCAGTGCGGATCATTTTCTCTCGATCAACTGTAGAATGATGACTGCTACCAAACATGTTTATGGTTACTATTTGGTTATGATAGAAAAACGTGATCGAGATTTTCTGGGTGGGTGAGCTGGTTAGAGGGGGCGGTGTGTGGAGCTGATCGCCTGACGTCTCATTCTTCCTCTGGCTTGACCCGAGGGGCACTTTCCCATGCATGAACGCTTGTGGCTCCCGCATAGGCCCTCGGGTCACGCCCGAGGGAAGCACAGTGGGTGAGAACACTTATGGGAGACACATGCAGCGACGTGAACAGTTGCGGCGAAGGCACCGGTTCATTTCGAGATTGATCTCGGCTCAAGGCCGTCCAAAACACGGCGTCATTCCCGGGAAAGCGGGAATCCGGTTTTTAGAGAGGTGAGATTCCCGCTTTCGCGGGAATGACGCGCTAGGTGAGGTCTGATTTTTGCGGAGGTGCAAAACCTTGAAAAAAGATCAGCTGGCTTTTTGCATTTCGGCCCAGGTTTGGCGCTTGCGGTAGATGGTTGACGGGCTGATTTCGAGTGCGGCGGCGGCCATCGAAATATTGCCGGCGAAGGCGGCGATGGCGTCTTCGATGATCTTTTGTTCCTGCTGCCACATGGGGAGGATGGCGCGGCGGGTTTCGGCGCGCGGGGCAGGGGTTTCTGCTGGGGCAAAAGCCTGGGATTCGATGTCAGCGGCGCCGAGCATCATGTGGTCGATATCGCCGCCATCGAACATGACGACGATGCGGCGAACGAGATTTTGCAACTGGCGCACATTGCCCGGCCAATCGGCGGCGGTCAGTTGCTGGGCCGCTTCATTGGAAAAGCCGCCAAAGCTCTTATGTTCTTCGCGCGCGTAGCGATCGAGGAAATGGCGGGCGAGCACCATGATATCAGTCGGACGCTGGCGCAGCGGGGGCAGGTGGATGGGGAGGACGTGGAGGCGATAGAAGAGGTCTTCGCGGAATTTGCGCTCGGCAATCATCTGCAGCGGATTGCGATTGGTGGCGCAGATGACGCGAACATCGACCTTGCGCACGCTGGCCTCGCCGACGCGCGAGATCGTGCCGGTCTGGAGGAAGCGCAGAAGCTTGGACTGGAGTGACAGATCCATTTCCCCGATTTCATCGAGGAACAGCGTGCCGCCATCGGCCAGCTCGGCAGCGCCCTTGCGATCTTCATGTGCGCCGGTGAAGGCGCCGCGAGCGACGCCGAACAATTCGCTTTCCATGAGATCGCGCGGAATGGCGGCGCAATTGATGGCGACAAAGCGCTTGGCCTTGCGCGGACCCTGGCTGTGAAGCGCTTCGGCGCAGACATCCTTGCCGGTGCCGCTTTCGCCGGTGATGAACACCGGAGCGGAGGAGGTCGAGACGCGCCCGATCTGCTCGTAGATGAACTGCATTGCGTTCGACGCGCCGACAAAGCCAGCATAATCGGCCATGGCTTGCGGGCGGGCGGTGTCGATGCCGAGCGAGCGCGGGCGACCGTGGCGCTGGGCGAGCTCGCCGATGCGATTGGCGAGAGCGGCGGCAGCGACGGGCTTGGCGACATAATCGTGGGCACCGGCGCGCATGGCGCCGACAGCCGCGGTGATGGAAGCGCCACCGGCCATGGCGACGACGAGCGCGCCTTCGGCGAGGCGCACGATGCGGCCCATGCCGTCTTCATCGCGCTCGCCGAGATCGGCCAGGCTCGGCATATCGGCAAGAATAATGTCGAATCGACCGGCCCGAAGCATGTCGAGCGCTTCACGGCCCGACTTGGCGACCGATACTTCCGGCGTGCAGAGCATGGCTTGGCTGAGCGATTCGCCGGTCTGGGCGGCAGCAACTGCATCGGCATCGATCAGCAGAAGTTGTCCACTCAGCGCGTGCTCGACGCCCGAAATCATTGCCATTGCGCCATTTTCCCCAAGTGTGCCCGCGGGTTCGAACGGATTCGAACCGGTCTTGACCTTTGTGGCGATTGTTGGCGAACAGGGTAAATAATCCGTTCTTAACCCCACCGAACGCGTCTCGGTGCTTTTTCCGTCACAGAGGCGATGCTATGACGGGATGTCGAATCTGGCCACTTTTCTTAACCTGGGATGCCAATGCAGGCCCTCGTCTATCTGTTTATAGCGCTTGCCGGAGTTGCTCTGGGTGCGGCCGCCTACTTTGGCTTGGCCTTTACTTTGGCGGAAGCAATCCTGGTTGCCCTGGTGGCCCTCTGCATTGGCACGCTGGTGATGGAGCGCCGTTTGCGGCTGCGCGCCGAACGCCGGCTGGAGCGCGGCATCGAAGATCTGTCGCGGCTTTTGGCGACCGACGCGCAGGCCGGTTCAGTGCTTGGACGGCGCATCAACGCGCTCTCAGAACTCAACCCAGGCCAGCGGCTCGAAACCATCGAGGCCGATATTTCCGTGCTTGGCACGGTGATTCGGCAGGTGGCTGAGGCTGTTGCAGAAATCGAAGAGAAAAGCGTCGCTGCGCCCGCCGCCCTTTCCAATGGCCATGCCGAGCGGTTCAGCGGCGAGAGCGCGCGTCCCCATGCACAGGCCAAGCCTGTGGCCGACGATCGCGCCGATCCGATCATTCCGCTTGAGCTTGTTCGCCAGGCCATGGCCGAACAGCACCTCGTCTATCATATCCAGCCCGTCGCCCGGCTGCCGCAGCGCCGTGCTGCCGGCTATGATCTGGTGCCGCGCCTGATGCTCGAAGACGGCGATTTCAGCGACCCCGATGATTTCATGCCGCGTGAAGGCGGCGAAGACGTGGTGCAGCGCATCGAGGGCACCGCGCTCAACGAGGCCGTTGCCATTGCGCGCCGGGCGCGCACCGGCGGCCAATCGATTTCGCTGTTCATTCCGCTTAGCGCCGCGACTTTGCGCGACAGCGCGGCGATGGAACAGGTTTTGGCGACGCTCGACGCCAATCGCGTCATCGCGACTAATCTCGTTTTCACCGTGCCCGAAGTCGATTTCCAGATGCTGCTGCAGAAGGCGCGGCCGGCACTGCAGGCGATCCAGCGGCGCGGCGCGGGCTTTTCGCTCTCCTATGCCACCTCGCTGCGGCTTAATTTCACCGAGCTCTCGGAAATCGGCGTGCGTTCGATCCGGGTCAATGCATCCCGGCTCATCGCTTCACCCGAGGTCTATACCGACTTCCACCTCTCCGATATCGCGAGCTATGTCGGCCGGTTCGACATGACGCTCTTGGCAACGGGCGTGACCGACGAGCGGCAGATCGTCGAGCTGCTCGACAATGAAATCATGCTGGTGCAGGGCAATCATATCGCCCCGGCCGGGCCAGTGCGGCAGGACCTGCTGCTCGAGCCGGCGCGCACCGTCGTGCCGCAGCCGGCACTACCGCCGCGTCGCCGCGCAGAGGTCTGAATTCGGACCCAGCGCCGTTTCGGGCTTGATCGGGCGGCGCAATCTGTCCCATAGCGGACGAGAAGAACAACTACGGGAAGTTCAAGCCCATGTCCGCGCCAGCGCCTTTGCCCATTATTTCCGGCCTTGCCGATCTCGCAGGGCGCTATGATGCGGTCTTGAGCGATGTCTGGGGTGTTATCCACAATGGCGTTTCCGCCTTTCCCGAGGCTGTCGATGCGCTGGTGCAATATCGGCGTGCGGGCGGCAAGGTGGTGTTGATCACCAATGCGCCGCGGCCATCGCCGCCGATCGTCGCCATGCTCGACCGGCTTAACGTGCCGCGCGAGGCTTATGACGCCATCGTCTCATCGGGCGATGCAACGCGGACGATGATTTCAAAGTATCGGGGCAAGGCCATCCACCATGTGGGGCCCAAGACCGAGGACGACGCGCTTTACGATGGGTTCGATCTGAGGCGCACCGGGCCGGAGGAGGCCGAGGTCGTGGTCGTGACCGATCTCGACACCGATGACGATACGCCCGAAATGTATCGCGACCGCGCCAAATTTTGGCTCTCGCGAAAGCTGCCGATGATCTGCGCCAATCCCGACCGGGTGGTGGAGCATGGCGACCAGATCATTTATTGCGGCGGGGCGCTCGGCGATCTCTATGCGGCCATGGGCGGCATGGTGCTGATGGCCGGCAAACCCTATCAGCCGATTTACGAAGAAGCGTTCCGGCTGGCGGAATTGGCGGCGAGCAAGACACTCGACAAAAGCCGGGTGCTGGCGATCGGCGACAGCGTGCGCACCGATGCGACGGGCGCGGCGCAGTTCGGGATCGATCTCTTGTTCATCACCGGCTCGATCCATGCGGCCGAGCTCGATGCTTTCGGCAAGCCCGATCCGCAGGCGATTGCCGATCTCGTCGCGCCGAGCCGGGCGCGGGTCGCGGGCTTCTTGCCACGTCTCTCCTGGTCTGCGTGACATGAGCACTTTCGTCCGCCTGTCCGACTATGCCGGGCTCCCTGCGGCGCTCAAGGGCGCCTATGTGGCGATCGGCAATTTCGACGGCATGCATCGCGGGCACCAGAAGGTCATCGCAGCTTTGCGCGAACGCGCTTCGGCGGCCGGCGTGCCGGCGCTGATCCTGACCTTCGAGCCGCATCCGCGCGATGTCTTTGCGCCGGCGCCCTTTATGTTCCGGCTGACACTGGGCGATGCCAAGGCGCGGTTGGCCGAGGCGCTGGGGCTCGACGGGATCATCATCCTGCCTTTCGACACGGCGTTTTCGCAGATGGAGGCGGAAAGCTTCGTCGCCGATGTGCTGGTCGAGGCGCTCGGTGTGCGCGGCGTTATCATCGGTTCCGATTTCCATTTTGGCCGCCAGCGGCGCGGGACGCCGGCCTTCTTGCGCGAGCAGGGAGCGGCGCGGGGCTTTGCCGTGGAAACGCTCGATCTCGTCGATGAGGCGGATGAGCCGATTTCATCTTCCCGCATCCGCGCGGCTTTGTCCGAAGGCGCGGTGACGGCGGCCAATCGGCTGCTCGGCTATCACTGGTTTTTCGATGGCTGCGTGGTCCAGGGGGACCAGCGCGGGCGGGAACTGGGCTATCCGACGGCCAATACGGTGACCCCGGATGGCTTTCAGCTCGCGCAAGGCGTTTACGCGGTGCGGGCGAAGGTCGGGCGGCATCTGCTCGATGGCGTTGCCGCCTATGGCAAGCCGATGTTCGACAATCACCGGCCGCCGTTTGAAACGCATCTCTTCGATTTTTCCGGCGATCTTTATGGCCAGACCATTTCGGTGGCGCTGGTCGGTCATATCCGCGGACAGGAAGTGTTCAAGGGTCTCGACGATCTGATCGCCGCCATGGACCGGGATAGCCGCAAGTCGCGTGCGATGATTGCCGAATGCGGTCCGCTTGGCGTGCTCGACACGCATCTGGGCTTTTTCGGCTAATCGCTTTCGAGGACCAGGCGGACGAGGTCCGTCTGCCGGCGCACGCCGGTCTTGTCGAAAATGCTGGTCAATTGCGCCCGTGCGGTCGCGTCCGATACGCCGCGATCCGCAGCGGCGGTCTTGCGACTGCCGGTTTCGACAAGCGCTAGCGTCAGTTCGGCTTCGGCGGCGGTGAGGCCAAATTTCTGGCGCAGGGCGAGCAGTTTTCGGCGCAGCTTCTGCTGGGGATCGGTGATGATCACGATCACGGCTGGCCGTCTCCCTGATGGGAAAAGCCGACCACCTGGATAAGGCGCGCAGTGCACCGAAAGAACGCCCTGCGGCGTCGGGATATCGAGCCGCCCGCCGGAACTATGGTCGGGCGCAGAAAGGCATAGGGCGAGCAAGCGCGACAGGCGCCGGTCTGCTGCCCCATCTGCACAGCCAAGACGCCGCTGGCGGAGAACGAGGCGGCCGCTTTCCAGAAGATCAGCGGCGCCGGCATTTGCGTCGAGCAAGAGGCCTCGGCCATCGAGCAGGATGGCCGCCTGGCCCGAGAGATCGAGGACATCGAGGCTCGACCGGGCCAGGCCACGGAACCGGCGCAGCAGCGTATTGGTTTCGAGCGCTTGCTGGACGGTGGGGAGAATGGCTTCGAAGCGCGCGATCTGATCAGTTTCGAGCGGAGCGCGGGAATTGAGCATCAACGCGCCAGTCCAGCCATTTTGTGTGGTGAGGACGAGGCCGGCGCCGCGGCGGTAGCCCTGCGGGACGCACCACTCGTTGTAAAAGCTGTCTCTCACGAAGCCGTCGAAGTCAGCCATGGCTTCATCGACGACGAGTTGCCCCGGGCTTTGGGACAGCATGAAACGCATGAGCATGTTGCGCGGGGCATAGGTCGAAAAATAGCGCGCGATCTGGGCGGGATCAGTGCGCGGCGCGAGGATTTCAGGGGCAGCGCCGGCAATGCCGCCACCGAGCGTCGCTTCAACGACGCCGAGATAATCGGACAAATGCTCCAGCATTGCGGGCCAAGCCGCATCGTCCTCGGCAGCCTGCCTTATGGTCCCGATGATCGCGTCGATACCGGCCATCACGCCACGCTCCGCATCGAACGTCTGTTCGATGTCCACGCCAGCATGGGCCAATAAAAAAGTCCGGTCAATCGAAGGGGTGACCGACGCTGCCTCCAGCGCAGGCTCGCTCCGGACCGGGAGTGTTAAACGATGACTTTGAGAAGAAAGAGCAGGCCGTATGCCTGGCTCGTAGGCATGTTGCTGGCCAGCGTCAGCACGGTGCCGGGCTATGCCGTCGAGAATGTGCGCCGCGAGGTGCACCATTTCTTCGAATGCCTAGACATGATGCTGAGTTCGCCCGCCGACCATAAGGCTAACTGCCAGCCGAACCGGGTGCCGGGGCCGTTCGGGTCGATCCAGTCGACAGGGGGCAGCGACACTCAGCCAGTGGCGCCGCCAGCTCCTCCCGCGCCCCCAGCGCCGCCTGTGCCGCCGGTCGTCGCGGCCGAGCCGCCACCGCCCCCGGTCGTCGAACCCCCACCGCCACCGCCGCCAGCACCCGATCCGTGTGCCTGCGGGTCCTGCTACGCGACTTGAGCCATGGCGCCGCGTGTCCTCCTTGCCTGGGAAGGCGGCGCCGGGCGCGGCCATGTGGTGACGTCAAAGGTCATTGCAGAAGCACTCGGCGCCGCCGCCATTTGCGATGCCGCCCTCTGCCGCATGGAGCATGCGGCAGAGATCGCGCCCTTTTGCGACGGCGTCTTTGCCGGAGCCCGGCTTTGGCCGAACCGGGCAAGACGCGAGGCGATGGGCAATCCGCACACCGCAACCTGGGGCGATTTTCTCGGCGATCTCAATTTTTGGGATCCGCAATTCCTGATCACCCAGATCGGCTGGTGGCTCGCGGTAATCAGGGCCCGGCAGAGCAGACTGGTCGTGGCCGATTTTGCGCCCTGCGCGCAATTGGCCGCCCTGATTGCCGGCATTCCCTCTATCGCCGTTGGGACGGGTTACTCCGTGCCACCCAGTGGGCTTGAGCGTTTTCCGGTGCTGCTGCCTGAATATGCCATTTCTATCTATGACGAGGGCGAACTGCTCGACGCGGTGAACCGCGCACTCCGGCATTTTGGGTCCGCGCCGCTGCAACACCTCTCCGATATTTATAGCGGCGGAGGCGCCATGCCGCGCACTATTGCGGGCCTTGATCCCTATGATGGGATGAGAGCGGCGCCACTACTGCCGCCGCTCAATGAAAAATTGCCGCGGCCTGACGGGAGCGGCGACGAGATCTTTGTCTATTTTTCAACGAGCGAGACCGAAAACGAAGCACTTGTCGACGCGGTCTTGGGCCTTGGGCTGCCCGTGCGCGCCTTCCTCCCAGGCGAAGATGGAGAGACGAAAATGCGCTTCGCGTCGGCCGGTATTGTGGTCGAGCCGGCGCCAGTGCCGGTTGAGGATATCGGCCGGCGCACGCGGCTGATGATCCATTCGGGACAGCATGGTTCGCTGTGCCTCGCGCTCGGCATGGGCCTGGGGCAAATTGCCATCCCGCAGCATCTCGAGCATCTTTTTCATGCCAGAAAGGCGGCTGCGCTGGCGCCGGTCAGCATCATCGGGCCTAGTATGACAAGGGCGGACGACATCGCGGGGGTGATCGAAGCGGCCTATCGCGACGATGCGGCATCTTCCCATGCGCGGGGTGTGGCCATGCGGTTGGGCAATGACCTTTTTGGCGATATCGGCGCCATCACGCGCGAACGTCTCCTGCCGCTGATCGGCTGAAGGCAAATCACCCTTTGCCCCATGGGCCCCACCTTGCTAAAAGGCGCGCACTTCTTCTGAACGAAACGCCGATCCATGACCGACACCGCTCCCGGCGCGACCGAAAAAGACTATTCGGCCACGCTCTTCCTGCCCGAAACCGAGTTTCCGATGCGCGCGGGCTTGCCCGATCGTGAGCCGATTTGGCTCGAGCGCTGGCAGGACATGGATATTTATGCGCTGCAGCGCGAGCAGGCCAAGGACCGGCCGCTGTTTACGCTCCATGACGGCCCACCTTATGCCAACGGCAATATCCATATCGGGCATGCGCTCAACAAGACGCTGAAAGATATGGTGTCCCGATCCATGCAGATGCTGGGGCACAATGCCGCCTATATCCCAGGCTGGGATTGCCACGGCCTGCCGATCGAATGGAAGATCGAAGAGCAGTATCGCGCCAAGGGCAAGGACAAGAACGAAGTTCCGGTGGTGGAATTCCGCCAGGAATGCCGCACCTTTGCCGAGCAGTGGGTCGATATCCAGCGCGAGGAATTCAAGCGCCTCGGCGTCCTGGGCGAATGGGACAACCCGTACCTGACGATGAGCTTTGACGCCGAAGCGCAGATCGCGCGCGAGCTGATGAAGGTGTCGATGTCGGGCCAGCTTTATCGCGGGTCCAAGCCCGTGATGTGGTCGGTGGTCGAGCGCACGGCGCTGGCCGAAGCCGAAATCGAATATGCCGATTATGAGAGCGATACGATCTGGGTGAAGTTCCCGGTTTCGCGCATCCAGACGGTCGACGGCAAGGACACCGATGACGTCATCGCGCATCGCGAGCACCTGACCGGGGCCAGCGTCGTGATCTGGACGACGACGCCATGGACTATCCCGGCCAACCGCGCGATCTCGTTTTCGAGCAAGATCGCCTATGGCCTTTATGAGATCACCGAAGCGCCGGCTGAAAACTGGGCCAAGGTGGGCGACAAGCTGATCATCGCCGACAAGCTGGCGGCCGAAGTTTTTGCCAAGGCCAAGGTAGCGGCATCGGTGCGACTGCAGACAGTGCCTGCTGCGGTGCTCGGAGGCATTGCGGCCTATCACCCGCTGCGCGGCTTTGGTGGCGGCTATTCCTTTGACGTGCCGCTGCTCGATGGCGAGCATGTGACCGACGACGCCGGTACCGGCTTTGTGCATACCGCGCCCGGCCATGGTCTCGATGACTTCGGGATCTGGATGGAATCGACGCGCCTGTTGCAGGATCGCGGTATCGATCCGACGATCCCCTATGTCGTCGGCGACGATGGTTTTTACACCAAGGACGCACCGGGCTTTGATGGCGCGCGCGTCATCGACGACAATGGTAAGAAGGGCGACGCCAATAACAAGGTGATCGCCGCGCTCGCCGAGCACGGCAATATCATCGCCCGTGGCCGCGTAAAGCACCAATATCCGCATTCCTGGCGCTCCAAGAAGCCGGTGATCTATCGCAACACGCCGCAATGGTTTGTCTATATGGACAAGGACATCGAGGGTGCTGCAGGCGACACTTTGCGCGTGCGTGCGCTTCGCGCCATCGACAAGACCAAATTCTATCCCGCAGCCGGGCAGAACCGGATCCGGGCGATGATCGCCGACCGCCCCGATTGGGTGCTGTCGCGCCAGCGCGCCTGGGGCGTGCCGATCACGGTTTTTGTCCATAAAGAAAGCGGCGAAATCCTGCGGGACGAGGCGGTCAATCACCGCATCGCGCAGTCCTTCGAAGAAGAGGGTGCGGACGCCTGGTATAAGCCGGGTGCTGCCGAACGCTATCTTGGCGAGGGCCGCAAGGCCGACGACTACGAGATGGTGACCGACGTGCTCGACGTCTGGTTCGATTCCGGCTCGACCCACGCCTTCGTCTTGCGCAACAAGCAGAAGTGGCCGCACCTCAAATTCCCCGCTTCGATGTATCTCGAAGGCTCGGATCAGCACCGCGGCTGGTTCCATTCCTCGCTGCTCGAATCGTGCGCGACCAATGGCTATGCGCCCTATGACAGCGTTCTCACCCATGGTTTCACCATGGATGGCGAAGGCAAGAAGATGAGCAAGTCCTTGGGCAATACCGTTGCCCCGCAGGACATCATCAAGCAATACGGCGCCGATATTTTACGCCTTTGGGTGGCGTCTTCGGATTATTCCGAGGATCTGCGGCTCGGCAAGGAAATCATCCAGACCACGGTCGACGGCTATCGCAAGCTGCGCAATACGCTGCGCTGGCTGCTGGGCAATCTCGCGCATTTCAAAAAGGAAGACGTCGTCGACTTCCGCGACATGCCCGAACTCGAACGACTGATGCTGCACCGTCTGGCGCAGCTCGATGGCGCGGTGCGGACGGCCTATAAGGAATACGATTATCGCAGGGTTGTGTCGCTCCTGACCAACTTCATGAATATCGAGCTGTCGGCCTTCTACTTCGATATCCGCAAGGACACGCTCTATTGCGATCCGATCTCTTCGGTGAAGCGCCGCTCGGCGCTGACCGTGCTCGATCATCTGTTCAACGCGCTGACGGCCTGGCTGGCGCCGATCCTGGTGTTCACCATGGAAGAGTGCTGGCTCGAACGGCATCCGGGCGAGATGGAATCGGTGCATTTGCGCTTGTTCCCCGAGATTCCGGGCGAGTGGCTCGATGATGAGCTTGCGAGCAAATGGCAGCTTATTCGCGCGGTGCGCCGCGTCGTGACCGGGTCGCTCGAAATTGAGCGGCGCGAGAAGCGGATCGGCTCGTCGCTGGAGGCCGCGCCGACCGTGTTCATCGCAGATGCGCGGTATATCGATGCGCTCGAAGGCCAGGACCTGGCCGAGATTGCGATCACCTCGGCTGTTGTCGTGAAGCAGGCGGACGGTCCGGCCGAAGCGTTCAAGCTCGATGACGTGCCGGGCATTGCGGTGACGCCGGCTCTGGCCGAAGGGACGCGCTGTGCCCGGTCCTGGAAGGTGTTGCCCGAAGTTGGGACGGATGCCGAATATCCGGACGTGACGCTGCGCGATGCTCAGGCCTTGCGCGAACTGGCGGCGGCGGGGATTTGAGCTCAGTGGCTCCCGTCCCCCTCCCCAACCCTCCCCGCAAGGGGGAGGGTGCCGCATCGCGTTTGTTGCTGGACTGTGCCATTTACGCTGGCCTGCACCTCCCCCCTTGCGGGGGAGGCTGGGAAGGGGCGCTCACATGATGATCAACAAGTTTTCGATCCGGTCCGTCTACCTTTCGCTCCTCGTCGCCGTACTCGCCTTCGGCATAGACCGGGCGCAAAAGGGCTATCATATCGCGGCTGATTGCTATGCGTTGGGGCAGGCCAATTGCGTGTCGGTTTTTTCCAACTTCATCCCGTTTTCGATGACGGGATGGCGGGGCGGCGAGATCGTGCCGGTGACGCCGTTCTTCGATTATGTGCTCGTCTGGAACACCGGCATTTCCTATGGGCTGCTCGATGGGCTGCCGGTCTGGGCACTCGGGGCCATCATGATGGTGGCGATCGTAGGGCTCTCGATCTGGTGGTGGCGGACCAATGCCCCGCTGGTGAGGCTGGGGCTCGGTTTTGCCATTGGCGGGGCGCTATCCAATGCGCTTGATCGGCTGATCTATGGCGCGGTGGCGGATTTCTTCCACTTCCACTGGGGAACGTGGTCGTTCTATATTTTCAACATCGCCGATGTGGCGATCACGCTCGGCGTCATCCTGCTGCTGCTCGATGCGCTGGGGGTGGGGCGGCTGCGCCACACGCCAGCCACTTAACGCTGCGCGATCATTGTGCTGCCCAAATCTGGCCTTAGGGGCAGAAATGCGGTATAAGCGCCGCCACTATCGTAAGGGACGTTTCATGCGTATTGGATTGACCGGCCACCAGAGCCGCATTTCGGCCCCGGCGCGTGCGGTGTTGGCGGGCCTAGCCCTCGTCGCAACGCTTGCCCTTGGCGCGTGCACGACGGTGGAAGGCACCAATGCGCTGACCGATGCCGGCACCTTTGAACGCGAAGTGTTGAACACGACGGCGCGCGGTGTGGGCCTTATTCCCGGCGATGCGCCCAAGGAAGATCTGACCAAGCCACGTGCGCCGCTGGCGCTGCCGCGCGACACGGCGAGCCTGCCGGCGCCGACGACGGAAGTGGCAACGGCTCAATTGCCCGCCAATAGCGATACGGTGCGCGTCGATACGAGCAAAATGAGCGAGGCCGATATTCAGCGCCTGCGCAATGCCAAGGTGGTCGATCTGCGCTCTCTGGGAGGTCGCCCGTTGACGGCGGAAGAGGCTCGCTCCTTGACGGCGCGCATGAGCGCTGCCGGCATGCAGGTTTCCTCGGCGGCCGAGCGTCCGCTCTATCTGCCACCGGATGAATATTTCACGCGCGTCGGCGACGCGAACCTTGTTTGCCGCACGGCAAATGGCGAATTGGTGCCGCTCAGCGATGCGCGCTGCCCCGACGAAGTCCGTCGCGCCATGCGCACGTCCGGTCCGGGCGCCAGCCAGCTCAGCACCGGTCCCGGCGCCAAGCTGACCAACTCGGAAACGACGCTGCAAAACTAAGCTCCGCAGCGAGCTTCCTGCCTTCTGGGCGGCCGGATGACCCGGCCGCCTTTCGCTTTCTCCGCGCCGCCCATAATGGGTCCCGCATGTCATGAAAGTCCTCTCCATGAGCGACACACCAAAACCCGAAACCGCCGACCGTCTTGCCAAGGTCATGGCCCGCGCCGGGCTCTGCTCGCGCCGCGATGCCGAAGGCTGGATCGCCGCCGGCCGCGTCACCGTCAACGGCAAGAAGGTCATCACCCCAGCCTTCAACGTGACGAGCCGCGATAAGATCACCGTCGACGGCCAGCCGCTGGCTGAACGCCAGGGCACGCGCGTCTGGCTCTATCACAAGCCTGCCGGGCTCGTGGTGACCGAGAAGGATCCCGAAGGGCGCAAGACGATTTTCGAAGCGCTCGACGAACAGGGTCTGCCGCGCGTCGTCACTGTCGGCCGGCTCGATATCAACACCGAAGGCCTGCTGCTGCTCACCAATGATGGCGGGCTGAAGCGCATTCTCGAACTGCCCTCCACCGGATGGCTGCGCCGCTATCGCGTGCGCGCCTATGGCTATGTCACCCAGGCGCAGCTCGATGCGCTCAAGGATGGCATCACCGTCGAAGGCGTCAATTACGGGCCGATCGAAGCGACGATCGAGCGCGAGCAGGGCCACAATATGTGGATTGTCGTCGGTTTGCGCGAAGGCAAGAACCGCGAAGTCAAGAACGTGCTCGGCGCGCTCGGCCTTGAGGTCAATCGCCTCATCCGCGTGTCCTATGGTCCGTTCCAGCTTGGTGATCTCGCGGAAGGCGCGATCGAGGTCGTCAAGGCCAAGATGCTCAAGGACCAGCTGGGCAAGAAGCTGGCCGAAGCCGCGAATGTCGACTTCGACAGCGAAATGCCCGAAGGCCTGTTCCCGCCACCGCGCGCCATGAGCGAAAGCCCGCGCAGCCGCGGTTTCCGCAAGCCTGCAACGCGCGCTGGGTTCGATGATCGCGACGAGGACCGCCCGGTGCGGCCGCGCCGGATTCACTTTGACGACGATGGCCGGGCGCCGGAAGAATATGAACCCAAGGGGCCGGATCGTCCGGGCCGGGGCCGCGTAGATCCCGATGATCAACCGGCGAGCAATTATGGCCGCCCCCCTATCCGCGCACCGCGCGAAGAAAAGCCGGAAGGCGATCGCAAATCGTTTGGCGACAAGAAGTCGTTTGGCGCCAAGAAGCCTTACGGCGACAAGAAGTCGTTTGGCGATAAGAAGCCCTATGGCGAGAAGAAGTCGTTTGGCGACAAGAAGCCTTATGGCGACCGCAAGCCTTACGGCGACAAGCCCTATGGGGATCGGCCGCAACGCAGCCGCTCCGAGGGTGGCGAGCGTCCCGCGCGCAGCTTTGGCGAGCGTCCGCAGCGGCGCGATGATGAGCGGCGTGGCGGCGGCGAACGCCCGCAGCGCAGCTTTGGCGGTGGGGAGCGCCCGCAGCGTAACTTTGGCGATAAGCCAGCCCACGGCTTTGGCGGTGGAGAGCGCCCACAGCGCAGTGGCGGCGAGCGTCCGGCTCGGTCTTTTGGGGACAAGCCGGCTCGCAGCTTCGAGGATCGTCCAAGCCGCGGCGATCGTCCGCAGCGTTCCTATGGCGACAAGCCCGCACGCTCGTTTGGCGATCGGCCGGAGCGGGGGCAGCGTTCGGATCGTCCGCAGCGTTCGTTCGACGACAATCGTGGTCCGCGCCGCGATGACCGGCCAAGTCAGGGCCGCCCACAGGGTGGTCGCCCCGCGGGCAAGAGCTTTGGCGGCGCCCGGCCCGAAGGTGGCCGGCCTGCTAGCGGTGGCCGTCCCGGCGGCAAGCCGTTTGGTGGGAATCCAGGTGGCGGCCGACCGACTGGAGGTCGTCCCGCCGGTGGTGGCCGTCCCACGGGTGGTGGGCGTCCCACGGGTGGTGGGCGTCCGACAGGTGGCTCCCGTCCAACGGGTGGCCGGCCTGGTGGCGGCAGGCCGCGGGGTTAAGCGGTGCGGATCGTTGCCGGCAAATTTCGCGGCAAGCAGCTCAATTCACCGTCGGACGATTCCATTCGCCCGACGGCTGACCGCGTGCGCGAAAGCATGTTCAATATTTTGGGGTCGCGGCTGGGACCGGTCTTCGAGGGCCTGAAGGTGCTCGACCTCTTTGCCGGGACCGGCGCGCTTGGGTTCGAAGCGCTGTCGCGCGGCGCGGCGCATGTAACCTTTGTCGATACCGGCGCGGAATCGCGCGGACTGGTGCGCGATCATATCCAGGCTTTTGGCGTGGCGGGGATCACCAAACTCTTGCGGCGCGATGCGACGGCGCTTGGGGCACCGGGCACGTTTGGGCAATTTGATCTCGTTTTCCTCGATCCGCCCTATGGGTTGGGGCTGGGTGAAAAGGCGATGGCGGAACTGGCGGCCAATGGCTGGCTCAAGCCTGGCGCGACACTGGTCTGGGAGGAAAGCGCCGACGCGGCGGTGACCGTTCCCGAGGGATTCGCGCTCGACGACGAGCGGACCTATGGCGCGGCGGCGGTACGGTTTCTCACGTTTGGTACAGCAGACTGAACTTTCCGCCGCGTCCCCGAGTTTGTCCCCGGCAATTGTCTGGAGATGAGTGATGGCGGAAGTGGTGCGGACGGGTGGGTGTCTTTGCGGAGCGGTGCGCTATGAGGTGCGCGGCGCGCCATTCAAATCCGGGCTTTGCCACTGCGCCGATTGCCGCAAGGTGACGGGGACGTCGTTTCTCGCCTATGCTGATTGGCTCAGCCATCAGTTCAGCTCTGAGGGCAAGGTCGAGACCTATGAGGGGCGCTCATTTTGCCCGACCTGTGGATCGCGGCTTTTCAATCGCAATGAAGAGGGCGTCGAGATTTACCTCGGGTCTCTCGACGATGCGCCCAATGACATCAAGCCTCAGGTCGAGGGCTGGTGCGTCAGGCGCGAGCCTTGGCTGCCGGTGATTGCCGGCATGCCGATGATGCGGGAAGATCCCTGACGGTCATGCCGCCTTCTGCAAACACTCGGCGCAGCGGCCGCGGATTTCCATGGTGGTGCGTTCGACCTTGAAACCCTCTTTGCCGGCCCAGGCGCCGAGGCGCTCTTCGATGACCGCGTCGGCGAACTCGTCGACCTTGCCGCAGCTTTCGCAGATGGCGAAAGCGATGAGGCCTTTGCGGTGGCAATGGGTATCGGCGCAAGCAACGAAAGCGTTGAGCGATTCAAGCCTGTGGGCAAGGCCGCGATCGACGAGCTTTTCGAGCGCGCGATAGACCTGGAGCGGGGCGCGGAGGCCATCGGCGCGCAGCTTGTCGAGAATATCATAGGCGCTGAGCGGACCCATCGATGCGGTCAACGTACCAAGCACCAGTTCTTGATTACGCGTCAGGTCGGTCGGCATGTCGTGGCTATGTGCCATGAGATTCTCTCCTGCCGAACAATCGTGCGGTCGGCACCGCAAGCGAAACGAGGAAAATGAGTAGGGCCGCCACGACGATGGATGGTCCCGAAGCGGTATCCCAGGTCAGGGACCCATACAAGCCGCCGACCACGGAGACTGCACCGAGGCCCGCAGCAACCAGCGCCATGATTTCGGGCGTAGGGCTGAGACGACGCGCGGTGGCGGCGGGGATGATGAGAAGCGAGGTGATCAGCAACACGCCGACGAGCTTCATGGCGATGGCGATGACCGAGGCCATAAGCAGCATGAGAAGGATGCGGCTGATCTCGGGATTGAGCCCCTCGGCTTCGGCCAGTTCTGGGCTGACTGTGGCGGCAAGGAGCGGGCGCCAATTCAAGGCGAGAAGCGCAAGGATCGCGGCGCCGCCGGCATAGATGATGATGATGTCGTCCATCGAGACGGCCAGGATATCGCCGAACAAAAAGCCCATGAGATCAATGCGGACCTGGGTGAGAAAGCCGACGAGGACGAGGCCGACGGCGAGGGACGAGTGGCTCAGAATGCCGAGAAGGGCATCGGTCGAGAGCGTGTTCTGGCGCTGGAGCAGAAGGAGGGCGCCAGCGACCATGGCGGCGACGGCGAAGACGCCGAGGGTCATGTTGATCGAGAGGAGGATCGAAATGGCGACGCCGAGCAGGGCCGAATGGGCCATGGTATCGCCGAAATAGGCCATGCGGCGCCAGACGACGAAGCAGCCGAGCGGGCCGGTGACGAAGGCAAGGCCGATGCCGGCGGCGATGGCGCGGGAGAAGAAATCAGTGAGCATGGAGGACTCCTTGCCGCGCTGGTACGTGGGAGCACCCCCTCCCAACCTCCCCCATCGAGGGGGAGGTGCAGATCGAGTGCTGGGCAACATCTGACCAGAGCCACCGGCCCGAAACCTCCCCCTTGATGGGGGAGGATGGGAGGGGGTGGGGCAACACGCGCATGCGCTCACCCATGATGATGCCCCGCATGCTCGTGATGATGGTCGTGCTTGCCACCCTTGCCCACCACACAGCCATCGTCGTGGTGCTCGTGATCGTGGTGATGCTCGTAGATTGCCAGGGTTTCGGCAGCGCGGGTGCCGAACAATGCGAGATATTCGGGGCTGCGTTTGACGGCGGCGGGGGTGCCGCGGCAGCAGATGTGGCCGTTGAGGCAAATGACGGTGTCGGTTTCGGCCATGACGACGTGAAGGTCGTGGCTGATCATCAGGATGCCGGCCTGAGTGACGTCGCGGATCTGACGGACGAGTTCGTAAAGCGCGACTTCGCCGGAGAAATCGACGCCCTGGACGGGCTCGTCGAGGACGAGAAGATCGGGCTTGCGGATCATGGCGCGGGCAAAGAGCACGCGCTGGAACTCGCCTCCCGACAGCTCCTGCACGGCTGCGCCGAGGAGGCGGCGGGCGCCGACGGCTTCGAGGGCGGATTCAATTTCGGGGCGAGAGAAACGGCCGGTCAAAGTCATGAGGCGCTCGACCGTCAGGGGGAGCGTCCAGTCGATGCTGAGCTTTTGCGGGACATAGCCGATTTTCAAGCCCGGCTTGCGCGTGACCGTGCCGGTCGTCGGCTTCAAGACGCCAGTTGCCATCTTGGCGGTCGTCGACTTGCCCGAGCCATTGGGGCCGATCAACGTGACGATCTCACCGCGGGAGATTGACAGATCAACGCCCTCGACGAGGACACGGCCACCGCTCCGCACGCCGGCACCAGCCAGCGTGATCAGCGTTTCGCCCTTGGCACGCATATTCATGAAACTTTCCAACTGTGCTCTTGACGCTGAGATTTACGTTATAGCATAACACCGCCGCAAGCGTAATAATATAACATGTTGTTGCGCATGATCCTGCCGACAAGAGGTGTCTGACATGACCCGGCTTCTTCCCTTTGTGGCTCTGACGAGCCTGATGTTGACTGGCACGGCCTTGGCCGTACCCAATGTGGTGGCCTCGACCAAGCCTGTCCACTCGCTGGTGGCGGCGGTGATGGCGGGGGTGGGCGAGCCCGGCCTGATCGTCAAGGGATCGGCATCGCCGCATACCTATTCGCTGCGTCCTTCCGATGCTGCCGCGCTCGAAAATGCCGATATCGTGTTCTGGACCGGGCATGGGATGGAGCTGTTCCTTGCCGATGCGCTCGAGACGCTCTCGACCAAAGCCGAGACGGTCGAGCTCGCCGATGCCGAGGGGATTACGCTCCTGCCGGTGCGCGAGGGCGGGGCATTCGAGCATCATTCCCATGGCGACGAGCACGCCGAAGAAGGGCACGAGCACGGAGAGCATGACCACGCCCATGAAGAGGGCGAAGGGGATATGCATTTCTGGCTCGATCCGGAAAATGCCAAGCTGATGGTGATCGATATTGCCAAGGTGTTGTCGGCGGCAGACCCGGACAATGCGGCAAAGTACAATGCCAATGCCGAGACCGAAATAGCGGCGCTTGGTGCGCTCGAGACCGAAATCAATGCCAGTTTGATCGAGGTGAAGGACAAGCCGTTCATCGTCTTCCACGACGCCTACCAATATTTCGAAAAGCGCTTTGGGCTTGATGTGGCGGGCTCGATCACTGTTTCGCCCGAGGTGATGCCCGGCGCGGCGCGGGTCGATCAGTTGCGCACCAAGGTGCAAGAGCTTGGCGCGACCTGCGTCTTTGCCGAGCCTAATTTCGAGCCGACGATTGTCAAGACGATCATCGAGGGCACCAATGCCAAGGCCGGCGTGCTTGATCCGGAAGGCAGCGCGCTGACCGAAGGCCCCGATCTCTACGCCAACTTGCTGCGTGGGCTTGCGACCGGCCTCGTTGATTGCCTCGGCTGACCACTAGATTATGAGCCGGTGGCGATTTAAGCCGCCGGCCTTTCCTCTCATTTCGCAGATGATCCATCTGTCCCTTGGGACGGACGGGTTTTCGCACGCCTACAAACCCAATAGTTACGTTCTAACATAACGAAAATGACATGCGATTTCTTTTTGCTCCCCTGCTTTTTGCCACGGCACTGACGGGGCCGGTTTTGGCCGATGATGTCACCGCGTGGCGGTTGTTCGTCGGCGATCATGCCGAGGGCAAGGTGACGGCGATCGATGCGTTGAGCGGGGAGGTGCTTGATAGTTTTGCCCTCAAGAGCCCCGCATCGCTTTATGCCAGTGCATCGGGCGATGCGGTTTTTGCGGTGCAGGGCGCCGGCAATCAGGTCTCGGCTATTCGCTCCGGTATCGCGTTCGAAGATCATGGCGACCACGGCGATATCGCGGTTTCGGCGCCTTCATTGGTGGATGCGGTGATCACGGGCGAAAAGCCGGCGCACTTTGTCGAGCATGATGGCAAGGTGGCGCTGTTTTTCGATGGGTCGGGGAAGGTCGATCTCTTCGACGCCGGGCAGTGGGTTCATGAAGGCACGGTGACGCCGGCTCAGCTCGATAGCGGCACAGCGCATCATGGGCTGGCAGTGCCGTGGGGCGATTATACGCTGGTGTCGACGGCCAATGCCGAAGACGAAAAGAAGCCGCGCGTGGGGCTCAATGTGCTCGATGCCAGGGGCGAGCAAGTGGGTGAAACCTATGCCTGTCCGGACCTTCATGGCGAGGCGGCATCAGGCAATCTGCTGACGATCGGTTGCGGTGATGGCGTGCTGGTCGTCTCCGGCTCAGGCGCGCCGGAGGTTAAGAAACTCGATTATGCCGGGCTTCCGGACGGCAAGACGACGACGCTCGTCGGCGGGCAGGGGATGCAATATTTCCTCGGCAATTATGGGCCGGACAAGGTCGTGATCATCGACCCGGCAGAGGCTGAGCCCTATCGCCTGGTCGAGTTGCCGACGCGACGAGTGCATTTTGTCACCGATCCCGGCCGGCCGCGCCTTGCCTATATTTTTACCGAGGACGGCTTCTTGCGGCAGCTCGACGTGGTCAAGGGTGAGCTGACCCAGGCGCTCAAGGTGACCGAGCCCTATTCGATGGATGGCGAATGGAGTCTGCCGCGGCCGCGACTGGCAGTGGTCGGCGATAAGGTCGCCGTGACCGATCCGCTCAGGGGATTGGTGCACCTCGTCGATATCGCAGGCTTTGCCATTTCCGGCGATATCCCCGTCGAGGGCGCGCCCTATACGATCGTCGCCGTCGGCGGCTCCGGCGCTCAGCACTAAATTTATGCCCTGCCGCCCGGCTCGGCGGCGGGGTCTTCTCCAATGGAGACTGTCATGGCCCCCCACCATCAAAGTGCCAAAAAACTCCCAGTCACCGTGCTGTCCGGCTTTCTCGGCGCCGGCAAGACGACGTTGCTCAACCATATTCTCAACAATCGCGAGGGGCGTAAGGTCGCGCTCATCGTCAACGATATGAGCGAGGTCAATATCGACGCGGCGCTCGTGCGCGATGGCGGCGCCAATTTGAGCCGGACCGAAGAAACGTTGGTCGAGATGAGCAATGGCTGCATCTGTTGCACGCTGCGCGACGATCTCCTGGCGGAGGTGACGCGGCTCGCGGGCGAGAACCGTTTCGATTATCTGCTGATTGAATCGAGCGGCATTTCCGAGCCGCTACCGGTGGCGACGACGTTCGACTTTCGCGATGAGCGCGGTTTTTCGCTCTCGGATGTGACGCGGCTCGACACCATGGTGACGGTGGTCGATTGCGCGAACCTTCTCAAAGACTATGCCTCGACCGATTTTTTGCGCGATCGCGGCGAGACGGCGGGGGAGGGCGACGAGCGGGCGCTGGTCGATCTTCTGGTCGAGCAGATCGAATTTGCCGATGTGGTGGTGCTCAACAAGATCTCGACCGCACCGGAGGCAGACCGGCAGGCGGCGCGGACGATCATCAAGGCGCTCAACCCGGCGGCGAAGATCGTCGAGACCGATTTCGGCCAGGTGGCACTGGATGAGGTGCTCGATACCGGACTGTTCAACCTCGAGGTGGCCGAGACCAATCCGCTCTGGTTCAAGGAGCTCAATGGCTTCAAGGATCATCTGCCCGAAACCGAGGAATATGGGGTGCGCTCGTTCGTCTATCGGGCGCGGCGGCCGTTCAATCCGCTGCTGCTCGATCGGTTCATCAATTCGGCCTGGCATGGCGTGATCCGCGCCAAAGGCTTTTTCTGGCTGGCGACGCGGCCTGATCTGGTCGGTGAACTGAGCCAGGCCGGCGCTTTGGTGCGGACGCAGCGGCGGGGCATGTGGTGGGCAGCGGTGCCTGCGCAGCGCTGGCCGGACAGTGTGGAATGGCGGGAGTCGATGGCGCCTTATCTTGATCCCATCTGGGGCGACAGGCGCCAGGAACTGGTTTTTATCGGCACCGACCTGATGGACGAGGCCGATATCCGCCGCCGACTCGATGCCTGCCTCGTGCCGGCGCGGACGATGACGCCCGACGCCTGGACCGTGCTGCCTGATCCGTTCCCGTCCTGGCAGGCTACTTGAGCGGGCCCTTGAAGATGAAGAGGGCGCCGATGCCGATGAAGGCAAAGCCGATGGCGTGGTTCCAGGTCAGCTTTTCGCCGAGATAGAAGACGGCGAAGAGCGCGAAGACCGAAAGGGAGATGACCTCTTGGATGGTCTTGAGCTCTGCGGCCGAATAGACGGCGCTGCCGATGCGATTGGCGGGGATGGCGAGCCAATATTCGAAGAACGCGACGCCCCAGCTGATCAGCACCACGACCCAGAGCACGAGACCATGATATTTGAGGTGCCAATACCAGGCGAATGTCATGAAGAGATTGGACGCGAGCAGCAGCCCGATGGGGGCGAGGGTGGGAAAATTGAGGCCCATTGAAACACCGTAGGGGAGAATCGGCCCGGTCGGGCGCGCCTCGCATGTTTCGTGCGGCGCACCCGGTCTTGGCAAGGCTCATTAACGCAGGTGATTTGTTGGGCGTTCCAGCGAAAAGATTTCGTCGGTGAGATTATCTACCTGCTTTTTGACCAGCGCCTGAGCGTCATAAAGCCCGCGATTGTAAAAATAGCTGCCCATGCGCTCGGCAAAAAACTGCATCAGCATTTCCGCAGGGATGGTGCCGATGGACTGATCGAGCTCTTCGCGAAAATAATCCTGGATCTCGCCGACGATGGCCTTGGTCTCTTCGCGGCTGAATTTGATCTTTTCCATTATCGGCGGGCTCCTTTTCAGCCCCCGTTCATAGCGCGAGTCGCCAATTGCGGACATGCGCAGGCTCGGACAGAATGGGCCTCGGGGATTGGGAGGAATTTTGCCATGTTCGCTCGTTTGTCATTTGCCGCTTTGTCACTGGCTCTGGTTGCGACCATGCCGCTTGCGGCCAAGGAAAAGGCCAAGGCCGAACCGTCTGCGGCAGAAACCGTCACCTGCGACGGCGTCTATGGCCGCAAGAGTTCGGACGCGCTGGTCAAGGAGACGTTTGGGACCGACAACGTCAAAACCGGCATGGCCTATGGCGCCGAGGGCGTGGAATTCATGGCGACGACGGTCTATCCCGACGATCCGCAGCGGGTGATCGAATTCAGCTGGTGGGACGAGGACAAGCTCGAATATCTCGGCTCGGTCGATCTGTCGCCCAGCCAGCAGACGCCGACGGGCGTGCGCATCGGCATGACCGTGGCCGAGGTCGAGGCGATCAATGGCGCGCCGTTTACCGTCGGCGGCTTCTGGTGGGATTATGGCGGCAATGCCGTGTTCGAGAAGGGCAGGCTTGTCAATCCCGAGGATGGCTGCGGCTTCTGGATCCGCTTTGCGCCCAAGGATGAGTATCCCTCGGATTTGAATGTGGACGCCGTTTCGGGCGAAGTGACAGTCCCGTCTTCGGAACCGCTGCTGAAAACGCTCGATGTGCGCGTGCAGTCGATCTCGCTCGGCTATCCCTATCCTGACGAACTGCCCAAGCAGGACTATTGAGGCCGATGCGGAACACGATCATCTATCTGATCGGCCATTATGGGGTCGGCAAATATACGATCGCCCAGGAAATCGCGGCGCAGACGGGTGCGCGGGTGTTCGACAATCACCTCGCCAACAATGTCATCTTTTCGCTGATCCGCGAGGATGGGCGGACGAAGATTCCGGAACGGGCCTGGGACTTGATCACAATCATCCGGCGGCAGGCGCTGACGGCGATGGCCGAGATCGCGCCGGAGCGGGCGAGCTTTGTTCTGACCAATGCCTTGATGGAAGAGGATCCGATGGATCGGGAGGCGTTCGACGAGGGCGTCGCGACTTCGGAGAAGCGGGGCGGGGTGTTTGTGCCGGTGATCCTCAGGGCATCGGACGCGGCGCATGCGGTGCGGGTGCCGTCAGCCGAGCGCGAAACGCGGCTGAAAATGACCGATGTCGACGGGGCACTGGCCGCGAGGGCAAGGGAAATTCTGCGCGTTACGCATCCCAATCGGTTCGATCTCGATACGTCGGAAATCGAACCGCAGGAGGCGGCACGGCAGATCATCGCCCATGCCGGGCTAGTTGCGGCTCAGCAATCGGCCTTGAGGGAAGCGACGAGCTGATCGACCAGAGGGTCGAATTTGCTGCGGTCGGTCTGGGCATAGTCGAAGCGGAGCGCGGCATAGGCTTTGCCATCGCATAAAGCGATCATGTGCTGCTTGAGCACGCGATCCTTCTTGGCGCCGGACCATGTGGCCCAGGTCGGTGTGGTCGAGCGCTCGGTGACGCCCCAGCCGGAGGCCATGTCGGACGCGAGCTGGCCGTAGGATTCGGTTTCAAAACCGCTGGCGCCGAGCGGCGAGGCCCAGATCTTGAGGCGACCGACGCGGCCATCGAAGAGGAAGGTTTCGCCCGAACCATTGGCGTCAGCGCCCTGACCCTCGAAGCCGGGCGGGATATCGACGGTATAGTTGAAGGCGGGGTTTTCGTAGGCGCTCCAGGTTTCCTGAGCGGTTGCTGGCAGGGCGAGGAGGGCGAGAGCGAAGAGGGGGGCTAGGATGCGCATGGCGGGAGGATGCCTGTGGAGTTAGGGTTAGGCAAGGGCCGGTGCGTAAGGGAAGGCTCCCTCACCCGGCCTTTGGCCGACCTCTCCCTCAGAGGGAGAGGTGGCGCTCCGCGACATAGGCAAACTCCCACCTCTCCCTGGGGGGAGAGGTCGACGGCGTTTGCCGGCGGGTGAGGGGGCCTTGCCTATCGCTTATAGCACCACGATCCCTGCATGCTTCGCCTTGTTCTCGGGCTCGACATGGATAGTGATCTGCACGTCTTCGACGGCTTCGCGCAGCTTGGCTTCGATGTCGTCGCAGATTTTGTGGGCGGTATCGACGGTCATGGCGCCGGGGACGACGAGGTGGAAGTCGATGAAGGTCAGCTTGCCGGCCTGGCGGGTGCGGATGTCATGGGCTTCGATGGCGCCATCGGCGTTCTGGGCGATGACGTCGCGAATGGATTTCTGGGTTTCGGGCGGCACGGCGACGTCCATGAGGCCACCGACGCTTTCGCGAATGACGCCCCAACCGGACCAGAGAATGTTGAGCGCAACGAGGGCGGCGAGGACTGCGTCGAGCGCGGCAATGCCGGTCATGTAGACGAGCGCGAGGCCGACGATAACGCCGAAGGTCGAGACCACATCGGTCATCAGATGCTTGGCGTCGGCAACGAGCGCCGGGGAGCGGACGCGATTGCCATAGCGGCGGAGATATTGCGCCCAACCGAGATTGATGAGGGTCGCGAAGACGCTGATGGCAATGCCTTCGACGGGCGCCTCGGGGAGCTCGGGATTGATGAAGCCAAAATAGGCTTCGCGGAGGATCAGAATCGCGGCGACGATGATCATGACGCCAACGAGCACAGCCGAAAAATATTCAGCCTTGTGATAGCCATAGGGCAGGGAGGCGTCGGCCGGGCGCTGCGAGAGGCGCACGGCGATCAGCGCCAGAATGGCGGTGACGACGTTGACGATTGATTCCAGCGCATCGGAATAAAGCGCGATCGAGCCTGTGAAGCGCCAGGCGAGGAGTTTTAGGCCAAGCACCAGGATGCCGACGCCGAGGCTGATCGCCGCTATGGTCAGCGTTCTATTGGTGACGGCCATGATGGGAACTCCGCAAGCGTGAGCGCGGCCCATAGCGGCAATGTCTTCTGCCCGCAAGTGCTTGTATTTGCGAGTGATTTTCAGAAGCATTTCTATCTGGGCGGGCGCAGGGCAAGCCCTTGATCTCGCATGCTTTCTTCTCGAGGGATCGGTGAATGTCCCTCAAAAGCCCGCGAATATTTCTGTCAGTTTTCGATCGGCGGCGTCTCGCCCTTGAGAGTGAGCGGCAGGCCGGCGGCGATGAAGTAGACATCGTCGCAGATTTCGCCGAGGCGTTGATGGGTCGAGCCGGCCAGATCGCGAAAAGTGCGGGTCAGGGGATCTTCTGGGCTGATGCCGAGACCGAGTTCATTGCTGACGAGCACGACTTTCGAGGTTTTGAATTCGACGAGCGTGGCGCAAAGTTCGCTGACGGCAGTCGCGACGTCCTCGCCCGATACGAGCATGTTGTTGATCCAGAGCGTTACGCAATCGATCAGGATGACATCGTGCTTTTCGCCTGCCTGGAGAATGGCGTGCGAGATCTGCATGGGCTCCTCGCGCAGATCGAACCGGCCGGCGCGGCGGGCGCGATGGCTTTGCACGCGGTCGCGCATGTCATCATCAAGCGCTTCGGTGGTTGCGAGATAGAGCGGTTTGCTGCCTGAGCGCATGGCCAGTCGTTCGGCAAAGGCGGTCTTGCCAGACCGGGCTCCACCCAAAACCAATGTGTGCCGCATGGAAGTCTCCTCCGCATGCCGCCGCCACCAGCGCGGCAGCAAGACGTCTCAAAACCATTTGCGGGGCCGAGATGTTCCCGGGTTTCGTGAAATGGATGGAGGTAAGCCGGCTGCTGTTCTGAGTGAGAGACTCAGTTAGATGAGGCTCAAACGCATATGGATATGAACGCGCCCATGGCCGAAACCGACCTCTATCTGCCGCTCAAAGCCTTTATGGAAAGCGCGGGATATGTGGTCAAGGGCGAGGTCAATGGATGCGATCTGGTCGGGGTGACCAATGACGATCCGCCAGTGATCGTCGTTTGCGAAATGAAGCTGGCCTTCAATCTCGAGCTTGTCATGCAGGCGGTGCAGCGCGCGACCTATACCGATGAAGTGTGGCTCGCGGCGCGGGCGGCGAAAACAGCGAAGGGGCGCGAGCACGATGCGCGTTTTCGCAATCTCTGCCGGCGGCTGGGCTTTGGGATGCTGACGGTTTCCGAGGCTGGAGCGGTCAATGTCGTGGTGGCGCCCTTTGCGGTGACGCCACGCAAGGATGCCAAGAAGCGATCGCGCCTTCTTGACGAACACAAGCGGCGCATCGGTGATCCGCAAAAGGGCGGGGGACGCGGCAAGCCGATCATGACCGCCTATCGGCAAGACTGCATCCTCTGCGCCACGGCACTTTTGAGCGGGTCGCAGAGCCCGAAACAATTGAAGCCACTCGTGGCGCGGGCCGCAACGATTCTGCGGAGCAATGTCTATGGCTGGTTCGTGCGGGAAAGCCGGGGCATCTATGGCCTGACCGATCTCGGCCGGGCCGCGGTGCAGCCGCAGGAATAATCGGACCGCAGCGATGAGAAGGTGGTCGTTTTTCTGCCTTATACTACTTTCGTCTTAGCTTCTTTCGCACTATGGTCCGCGCGAAACTGACACCTTAGGGTGTGGCCGCTTCGGGTGAACGCCGCTTCGCGCCGAATCAAGCAGCCCCATCCCTTTCACGGAGAAACCGCGTGGCCCGATATTATCTTGGCGTTGACGGCGGTGGCACCAATTGCCGCGTGCGTTTGGCCGACGAAAATCTGGTGACGCTGGCCGAAGTGAAGAACGGCCGTTCCAATCTGCAGATCGACGATGGTGAACCGGCCTATAAGGCGATCCTCGACGGTACCCGCGATGTGTTCAAAGCGGCCGGGATCGACTATGCCGAGACCGCCAATACCTATGCCTGCTTCGGCATGGCGGGTGGGCGTATGGATACGGCGCGGGCCGAGTTCGCCGCGCGCGCTTGGCCCTTTGCCGGCGTCACAGTTTACGACGATATCGACATTGCCCATGCCGGCGCGCTTGCGGGCGGCGAAGGCGGGGTCGTTATCATCGGCACCGGCTCTGCTGCCATGTCGATCGTTGGCGGCAAGCGCTATCAGGCTGGCGGCTGGGGCTTTCATATCGGCGACCAGATGTCGGGCGCGATTCTTGGCCGGGAACTGGCGCGCTATGCCGTCGAGGCAGAAGACGGTCTCGTCGAAGGCTCGCCGCTGACCGAAGCGGTGGTAGCTGCGCTGGGCGGCGATAATCAGGCCGTGATGACCTGGTCTTTTGCCACCGAAATGGATTTAAAACTCTTGAGCCGCGATGACAGCGAAGGGTGCGATGACGCCCTGATCGGCCGCGCGCCCGGCGAGTTCGGCAAACTCATGCCGCTCTGGTTCGAACATCTAGAGCGGAACGATCCAGTCGCGCTCAAATTGCTCGATATCCAGATGAGCTATATCGACACCTATGTGCGCTGGTTCAAATCGCACGATGCCAAGGTGATGGCCATTGTTGGTGGCCTTGGGCAGCGGCTCTTTCCGCGCCTCACCGAACGCTATGGTGACTTTGTCGCCCTGCCGCAATTCGAGCCCCTGCATGGCGCGGTCATCCTCGCCAAGCAAAATGTCGCTTCAAACTAGGGACCTTGCCCCGTGTCCAGCCGTATCATCCCCGTCCAGCCCTTTGACTATGTGGTGTTTGGCGCCACGGGTGACCTGACCAAGCGCAAGCTCGTTCCTGCGCTCTATCACCGCTTCAAGGACGGCCAGTTCGACGAACAGAGCCGCATCATCGGCGCGTCGCGCTCAAAGCTGACCGAAGCCGATTTCCAGACGTCCGTTCGCGATGCGATCAGCCAGTTCGTCGAAAAGGAATATCAGGACGCAGCGACCATCGAGCGCTTCGTCAAGATCTGCACCTACGTGCCGGTTGATGCCTCGAAGCCCGAGGAATCGGGCGATCTCGGCAAGGCGCTGCGCAATGATCCAAAGATCGTGCGCGCCTTTTACCTCGCCGTGGCGCCGGACCTGTTCGAGCCGATCGCCGAATATCTGGCGGCCAAGAAGCTTTATCGCCGCGACGCGCGCGTCGTGATCGAAAAGCCGCTCGGCCACGATCTCACCTCGTCCAAGGCAATCAACGACGGCGTGGCCAAGATCTTCAAGGAAGATCAGGTCTATCGCATCGACCATTATCTCGGCAAAGAGACGGTGCAGAACCTCCTGGCCCTGCGCTTTGCCAATACGCTCTTCGAGCCAGTCTGGAATTCGGCCCATATCGACCACGTTCAGTTGACCGTGGCCGAAAGCGTCGGCGCCGGTACGCGCGGCTATTATGACGAGAGCGGCGCGCTCCGCGACATGATCCAGAACCACATGCTGCAGCTTCTCTGCCTTGTGGCCATGGAGCCCCCGGCTTCGGACGAAGCCAATGCGCTGCGCGACGAAAAGCTGAAGGTGCTGCGGGCGCTGCGGCCGATCGTCAATGGCGAAGTCGCCAAATCGACCGTGCGCGGCCAGTATCGCGGCGTGTCCTCGGAAGCGACTTCGGTTGCCGGCTATCAGGACGAACTGCCGGAAGAAAAGAAGGGCAGCCGCACCGAGACCTTCGTGGCGCTCAAGGCCAATATCGACAACTGGCGCTGGGCCGGCGTGCCGTTTTATCTCCGCACCGGCAAGCGCATGGCCGAGCGTGTCTCGGAAATCTGCATCCAGTTCAAGCCCATTCCACACTCGATCTTCGACCATGCCGAGGGCGCGCCCAAGCCCAACAAGCTGATCATGCGCCTCCAACCCAATGAGGGCGTCAAGCTCCTCATGATGATCAAGGATCCAGGGCCCGGCGGCATGCGCCTCCGCGAAGTGCCGCTCAACCTCTCCTTTGCCGAGACTTTTGCCGAGCGTACGCCGGAGGCCTATGAGCGCCTCCTGATGGACGTGGTGCGCGGTAGCCAGACGCTGTTCATGCGTCGCGACGAATTGGAAGCGGCCTGGATGTGGGTCGATCCGATCCGCGAAGCCTGGGATCGCTCGAGCGAGCCGCCGCAGACCTATACGGCCGGCACCTGGGGCCCGAGCGGCGCCGTGGCGCTGATCGAGCGCGATGGCCGCTCCTGGTATGAGGGTGCGCTCTCGTGACCCTCGATCGCCGCACCTTTGCCGACCGGCCGACCCTCGCCAAGGAATTGGCGGAAGCCGTAGCCGATCGCATTCGCACCGCGATTGCCGAGCGCGGCGAGGCGGCGATTGCCGTCAGTGGTGGTTCGACGCCCGGTAAGTTCTTCATGGCGCTGGGTAAGTTCAGGGACATCGACTGGACAAAGGTCATCGTGACCTTGGTCGATGAACGCTGGGTCGACGAAACCAGCGATCGTTCCAATGCGCTGCTGGTCAACGAGAAGATGCTGCAAGGCCCGGCGGCCGTCGCCCGGTTCGTGCCGCTATATTCGGGTGGCGACGAGCCGACGTCCGATGCCGTGGCCAAGACCAATGCACTCGTCGGCGCGCTGCCAAAGCCTTTTGCCGCCGTGATCCTCGGCATGGGCAATGACGGACATACGGCGAGCTTTTTTCCGGGCGGCGATACGCTTGACGAAGCGCTGACGGCAACGGGCCCGACCCTTGCTATTCACGCGCCGGGCGCGGGCGAACCGCGCATCACCTTTACCCTGCCGCGCCTTTTGGAAACCGATGGCCTCTATCTTCACATCGAGGGAGAGGAAAAGGCCACGGTGCTCGAAAAGGCGCTCGGCGACGGACCGGTCGACGAGATGCCGATCCGCGCTGTGCTGCGCTCGGGCGCGCCGCTTTCAGTTTACTGGTCTCCTTGAGCCCCTGGGGCGGTCCCCAATCGACCGCTCCGGCCGCGCCTGGTGGCTAGTCATCGTTGCAAGGCTTCTCCGCGCCAGCGGCCCCCCCCTTTGGCGCGTCCTTGCCCTATATGGAGAAATGACCATGACCGTCCGCCAGGCCATCAAGGACGTGACCGACCGCATTGCGGCCCGCAGCCAGGATACGCGCCGCGACTATCTCGCGCGCATCGAGTCAGCCCGGGAAGCAGGCGTGCATCGCTCGAGCCTTTCCTGCGGCAACCTGGCCCACGCCTTTGCCGCATGCGCGCCCTCGGAAAAGGCTGCGCTGGCCGGAAACAAGACGCTGAACCTCGGCATCGTCACGAGCTACAACGACATGCTCTCGGCGCATCAGCCCTACCAATTCTATCCCGACATCATCAAGGAAGCGGCGCGTGAAATGGGCGCGACGGCCCAGGTGGCGGGCGGCGTGCCGGCCATGTGCGACGGGGTAACCCAGGGCCAGCCGGGCATGGATTTGAGCCTCTTCTCGCGCGATGTGATTGCCATGGCAACGGCCATCGCGCTCTCGCACAATATGTTCGATGCCGGCGTCTATCTCGGGATTTGCGACAAGATCGTGCCCGGCCTCGTCATCGGCGCGCTGACCTTTGGGCACTTGCCGGCTGTGTTCGTGCCTGCAGGCCCGATGCCGTCAGGCATTCCCAATGACGAAAAGGCAAAAGTTCGCCAGCTTTATGCCGAGGGCAAGGTTGGCCGGGCCGAACTGCTCGAAGCCGAAAGCAAGTCCTACCATTCGGCGGGTACCTGCACCTTCTATGGCACGGCGAATTCGAACCAGATGCTCATGGAAATCATGGGCCTGCATCTGCCCGGCGCGAGCTTTGTCAATCCGGGTACGCCGCTGCGCGATGCGCTGACGCGCGAGGCGACCAAGCGGGCGCTGTCGCTGACGGCGCAGGGCAATGAATATACGCCGATCGGCCACATCGTCGATGAAAAGGCCATCGTCAACGGGCTGGTCGGCCTTCATGCGACGGGCGGCTCGACCAATCACACCATGCACCTGATCGCCATGGCTGCGGCAGCGGGCCTGCAGGTGACCTGGGACGATATGAGCGACCTGTCGGATGCGACCCCACTCCTGGCGCGCGTCTATCCCAATGGCGTTGCTGACGTGAACCATTTCCACGCCGCGGGCGGCATGGGCTTCATGATCCGCGAATTGCTCGAGGGCGGGTATCTCCACGAAGACGTCAAGACCGTCTGGGGTGCGGGGCTGTCCAATTACAGTGTCGAAGCCAAGTTGATCGAAAACAAGCTCGCTTTCGAACCGGCGCCGGCCGAAAGCGCGCTGCCCAAGGTTTTGACCAGCGTCAAGACGCCGTTCCAGCAGACGGGTGGTTTGAAACTTCTGACCGGCAATCTCGGCCGCTCGGTGATCAAGGTCTCCGCGGTCAAGCCGGAGCATCGCGTGGTCGAAGCGCCGGCGCGCGTGTTCCATAGCCAGGATGGCATGCAGGCGGCGTTCAAGGCGGGCGAACTGACTGGTGATTTCATCGCTGTTGTGCGCTTTTCGGGCCCCAAGGCGCTCGGCATGCCGGAATTGCACAAGCTGACACCATCGCTCGGCATTTTGCAGGATCGCGGCTTCAAGGTCGCCCTTTTGACGGACGGCCGCATGTCGGGCGCGTCGGGCAAGGTGCCGGCGGCGATCCACATGACCCCGGAAGCCGTCGATGGCGGCCCGATCAGCAAGATCCGCGATGGCGACATGATCCGGCTCGATGCCAATGAAGGCACGCTGACTTTCCTCGGCGACGAGAAGGAATTCTTCTCGCGCACCCCGGCCTTGGAAGACCTGCGGCCGCAGCATTTTGGCATGGGCCGGGAGTTGTTTGCCGGGTTCCGGAGTCTGGTTGGTGTGGCCGATCGTGGAGCGAGTGTATTCGGCTGAGGCTGAATAACCCCCACCTAACCTCCCCCTGGTAGGGGGAGGGATCTATCGAGTTTGCCGAGATTTTTGGGAGCCCCGATTCACTCCTCCCCCTAGAGGGGGAGGTTGGGTGGGGGTGTCGGCACGCCCACATACCGCGCCCTTGGCCTGATCAGCGCGCCGGTTTCGATCTGCTCCAGCGCATGGGCCAGCCAGCCGACGCTGCGCGCCAGCGCGAAGATTTGCAGCGGGGCGTCTTCGGGGAGATCGCAGGTCGCGACTAAGGCGGAGAGGGCGAAGTCGATATTCGGCTTTTCGCCGCTCATGGCTTCGCCGACCTTGGCGAGTTCTGCAAAGAGTTTTGGGACTTCGAACGTCGCCATTAGTGCTGGTGCGCGGATGTCGTGGTCAGGATAAAGCCGGTGGCCGAAGCAGGGCAGGGGGCGGCCTTGGCGGAGGAGGCTCGAAATCGTGGCCTCGACGCCGTGGCGCTTGGCGTCACGGACGAGGGCGCCCATGCTGAGGCTGGCGGTGCCGTGGAGGGGACCAGATAAAGCTGCGAGGCCTGAAAGGACCGCGGCGGCCAAAGGTGCGCCGGTTGAGGCTGTGACGCGGGCGGCAAAGGTCGAGGCGTTGAGTTCGTGTTCGGCCAAGAGGACGAGGGCGCAGCGGAGGCTGTTTGCGGCGTCGGGGCGCTGCCATTGCATAGCGAGGCGCTCGTGGACTGGACCGGAACGGGCGCCGGTAATGGCCGAAGCGACGAGCGACACGACGAGGGTCGCGTCCTTGATCAAGACGCTGCGGGCGCGACCGATGGGCGGCATTTGCGTGGCGGCGAGTTCGGCGATCTGTCGATAGGCCGCGATCAGGCCGGCGCTGCTGCCGCTGCTGGTGATGGCGGCGAAGTCGATGGGGCCGGACGTGTTCCAGAGTAACGCCGCCATGTCCTCGAGCGTGGCGGATTTGGCGAGTGCGGCGACGTCCTTACCGCGAATATAAAAGTGTCCATTGGCGACCGTTGAGATCGCCGTTTCGAGGACTGGCTCGCCCCAGGCGATGCTTTCGGCGGCGACGGTCGTTGCGGGGCGGCGGCCTTTTTGGCGCGCGGCGAGACGCTCGACATCGTCCTGACGATAAAGGCTGCGACGAGGATCATCGGGATCAGGACGCGCGGCGATGCGGCCGCGGCTGACATTGGCGTAGAGCGTCTGCGGCTTGGTGCCGAGTAGACTCAGGGCTTGATCGGCCGATATCCAGCTCATGGGGCCTCACATTGATCAATTGCGTCAAGATTGACGTCAATCTTGATAAGGCCAATCTATCGTCAAAGACGAAGGAGACGCAACATGTCTGGATTGGATGATGTCATTGCCGCTGAGACGACGCTTTCAGAGGTCGACGGGCTGAATGGCCGCCTGGTAATTTGCGGATATACCCTGGAGGAGCTGGCTGGGCACAAGTCATGGGAGGACGTGCTGGGTTTGCTTGGCGGCGACCTGCTGCCGGGCGCGACACTGAAATCCAAACTGGGCATGGCGCGGTTGCGCGCCTTTGCGGAGGTGGCCTGGATCGATGATGGCATCCTGGCGCTGTCGATCACCGAGGGGCTACGTGCGCTGATGGCGCGGCTGCCGGATGGCGAGGATGCGGCAACGGCGCTGCTCTTGGCGGCGGCGCCTGCCGTGTTCGTGCCAGCTTTAGTGCGGCGCAAAGCGGGGAGGGCGGCGATTGCGCCGAACCCGGAATTTGGTCATGCTGCCGATATGCTGGCCATGCTCAATGGTGCGGCGCCGAGCAAGGAGGCCGCCGCGGCGCTCGATGCCTATCTCGTGACCGTTTCGGATCATGGGCTCAATGCCTCGACCTTTGCGGCGCGGGTCGTCGCTTCGACGCGGGCGGGCTACACGTCGGCGGTCTTGGCGGCGCTCGGCGCGCTTAAAGGGCCGCTGCATGGCGGGGCGCCGGGGCCGGTGCTCGACATGCTTGATGCTGTGGGAACACCTGGCAATGCAGAGGCTTGGCTCTCAGCCGAACTGACGCGCGGCGAACGGTTGATGGGTTTTGGTCACCGGATCTATCGTGTGCGCGATCCCCGCGCAGATGCGCTCAAGGCCGCATTGGCGCGGTTGGGCGCAGCGGGCGGGATGGATGCCGGGCGGCTGGCGCTGGCCGAAGCGGTGGAGCGCGAGGCGTTGAAGCTGCTCAAGGCCAGGAAGCCCGATCGCGTGCTCGAAACCAATGTCGAGTTTTTCACGGCGTTGCTGCTCGAAGCACTGGGCTTTCCGCGCGAGGCGTTTACGGGCGTCTTCGCTGCTGGTCGTGTCGGCGGCTGGCTCGCCCATGGCCATGAGCAGGTGGAGAAGGGACGCTTGATCCGGCCGCAGTCGCGCTATGTCGGGCCCAAGGCGGCTTAGGCTGAAAGCCAATTCCCAAACGCTGGCGCGTCCTCGTCACTGAGGTCGTGGCCCGCGGCGATAAGGCGAACCTCGACAGTTGCGCCATTGTTACGAAGCGCGTCAGCGAGTCTTTCGCCCTGAGGGCGGAAGGCATCGGTCTCGCCGAGGAGAATGAGGACGCTGGTGCCGGTGAGGTCGGTCTCCGGCACCGCGTCCAGCACCATGACGGGGCGGATCAGGACGGCGCGACGGACGACGCCGGGATGGAGAAAGAGGGCGGCGCCGAGGAGATTGGCGCCGTTGGAATAGCCAAGGGCCACGGTCTTTTCCGGCTCGAGGCGATAGGTGCTGCGGATTTCTTGGAAGAAGGCATCGAGGGCGCGGGATTCGAAACGGATATCCTTCTGGTCAAAGATCGAGGGGCCAAAGCTGCGGAACCAGCGCTGCACGCCGCTTTCGGTCGAGCGACCACGGAGGCCGAGGAGAGTCGCCTTCGGCGCGGCCCGGTGCGCGAGCGGCATGAGGTCGGTTTCGTCGCCCCCGGTGCCATGGAGGAGAGCGATGGTGGTGCCGTCTGCATCCTCGGGCGTGAAGAAACGGTGCTTGTAGATGAGGTCGCGATAAACGGTGCGCTCTTCGCCGGGCAGGCCGAACTGCGGCAGCATGACTTCCATCGCTTCTGGATCGGGCGTGTTGGGCGGCATGAAGAGCGTGTGGCCGAGTTTTTCGAGCGTTTCGTCGAGCGTGAAGCCGGGTCCGTCGCTGGCCATTTCGATCAGAACATTGCCGGGCTCGCGGACGTAGAGCGAAGTGAAATATTGCCGGTCGTGGAAATTGGTCAGGCTCGAATTGAGTTTTTGCAATTCGGTCGCGGTGGCTTCGACTGCTGCAGCGTCGCTGGCGCGGAGAGCGACGTGGTCGGCGGTGCCGGTGCCCGGTGCGCCAGGCCAGAAGCCGGCGGCGTCGCGGATGTCGAGGACATCGCCCACGTCAGAGACGAGGCGCTGGATCGGGCCTTCGACGGGGCCGGAGCGGAAGCCGAAATGGCGGGTGAGGAAGGCCGTGGTTTCTTCCTGCACTTCGGAGAGGAGCGTCACCCCGCGTATGCGGCGGATGGCGTGTTCGGCGGGGATATCGGTTGCAGGCATGGTCAGTGCGGGCAGATTGGCGCTGACGAGTTTGACGATGACGCCATCGGGATCGCGAAGACGGAGGACGGTCTCGCCGAATTCCTGGCTTGTCCCGTCGACCTTGACCTGATGGGTAAGGGCGCGTTCGAGCCAATAGCCGATCGAACCGGGGGCGATGGCGAGCGCGAGTTCGCTGACCTGGCCGGCGCCGGCCTGGCCCGTTGAGCCGCCCTGCCAGACGAGGAAGGTGATGAGCGAGCCGGGGCTGGCGGCATAGTCGCCATAAAACAGATGAAGCTGGCGCGCGTCTTCATAGCCGCCGGTGCGCTTGACGAGGCGGAGGCCGAGGAAGCCGACATAGAAGTCGACATTGGCCTGGACGTCGCCAGTGATCAGGGTGACGTGGTGAATACCTGAGGTCATGTCTTTGCCTTGCGGCGCGGCCGCGCGATGACGTCTTCGATACTCTGCGGACGGAGGTCCTGCGCGTCGACGCCGACATCGAACTGGCGCGGGATAGGCGTCAGCTTGCCATGGGAATGGCCGTGGAGATTGATCGACTTCTTGCCCATCTTGTTCCAGGTGCGGAAGGGATAGTGGCAGATGACGAAGAGCTGCCCGTCGATGGTAAGCTCGACATAATGCTGGATGCTAGCCCAGCCTTTCGCATCAAGCGTTGTTTGCGGATCGTTGTTGCCGATGATCAGGTGCTTCGTGCCGTTGAGCTGGGCGAGGAGCGCTTCGACCTCTTCGGTGGTGCCGCGCGCGAAGTCGCCGAGGTGCCAGACCTCGTCATCCGGCGCGACGACGGCATTCCAATTGGCGATCAGCGCTGCGTCATGCTCGGGCATGTTGGCGAAGGGGCGACGGTCGATGCGGAGGACGCGGGGATCAGCGAAATGATTGTCGCTCGTGAACCAGAGCATCAGCGGCTGCGCCCGAAAAGGCGTTCTATGTCGCCCTTTTTCAGTTCCACATAGGTGGGGCGCCCGTGGATGCACTGGCCGGAATGGGGCGTTGCTTCCATGTCGCGGAGAAGGGCGTTCATTTCGTCGACGCGGAGGCGGCGGCCGGAGCGCACCGAGCCGTGGCAGGCCATGCGGCCGATAATGGCTTCCATCCGGTCGCTGAGCGCGGCGGTACTGTCCCATTCGGCGAGGCCATCGGCGAGATCGCCGACAAGCCCGGAAATATCGGTATTGCCGAGGAGGGCCGGCGTCTCGCGCACGGCGATGGCGCGGGGGCCGAAGCGGTCGAGATAGAGGCCGAAGCGTTCGAGTTCGGGGGCAGCCTCTTCGAGACGGGCACAGTCTTCTTCAGGCAGTTCGACGATGACCGGGATCAGTTGCGCCTGGCTGGCGACCGGGCCGGAGGCCATCTGGGCCTTGAAGCGCTCATAGACCAGGCGCTCATGGGCGGCGTGCTGATCGACGAGGAGGAGGCCCTTGTCGCTCTGGGCGATGATGTAATTGTCGAACATCTGCGCGCGGGCGGTGCCGAGGGGATAATCGACCGGTTCGGCGGGTTCGATGACGGTTTCGACGCGGCCGCTGGGGGCGGTGAAGCCCGAGAGGCGGCCAGGGGCGCGGTCGAGATAGAGCGGGGCGGCCTCGGCGCGATAGCTATAGCTCGTTGCGCGTGGTGCATCGTTGAAGCCGGTCGCGGGTTCGTAGACCGGAGCGGGAGCCTCGGCCATTTCCGGTGCGGTAAAGGCGCCCAGAATGTCTTCGGCAACGCTTGTGGATGCCTTGAACCCTGCGGCGGCCAGCGCCGTGCCGATGGCACGGATGACGGCGCCACGAATGGCGCCTTGATCCTGGAAGCGCAGTTCGGCCTTAGCGGGGTGAACATTGACGTCGACCGCGCCGGGGTCGACGGCGAGATAGAGCGCGACGACCGGGAAACGATCGCGGAAGACATAATCGGCATAGGCGGCGCGAATGGCGCCGACCAGCACCTTGTCGCGCACCGAGCGGCCGTTGACGAAGTAGAACTGGGAGAGCGAATTGGCACGCGTATAGGTGGGGAGCCCGGCAAGCCCCGCGACGACGACGCCGTGGCGGGCCATGGCGAGGGGCACGGCATTGTCGATGAAATCGCCGCCCATGACTTGGCCGAGGCGGGCGGCGAGGGCGCCTTCGCCTGTGACGGCCGGCCAGTTTGATGGATTGCGATCGCTGCCCTCGAGGATGAAGTGGATCTCGGGATTGGCCATGGCGAGGCGCTTGACCACATCGGTGATCGCGGCCGTTTCCGAGCGGGCGCTCTTGAGGAATTTCCGGCGGGCAGGAATGAGCGCGAAGATATCGCGGACTTCGATGACGGTGCCGCGATTCATCGCCTGCGGCACGGGGCCCGAGCGGCGACCATTATCGACTGTGATGATGAGGCCAGACTCGGCGTCGGCGGGACGCGAGGCGACGGTGAGGCGGGCGACCGAACCGATCGAGGCGAGGGCTTCGCCGCGAAAGCCAAGGGTGCGGATATCGTCGAGATCGTCGGCCGAGAGTTTGGACGTCGCGTGCCGCTCGACCGAGAGGAGAAGATCGGTCCGGTCCATGCCGTGGCCGTCATCGGTAATGCGGATGAGATCGATGCCGCCGCCCGCTGTGGCGATGACGATGCGGCGCGCGCCGGCATCGATGGAATTTTCCACCAGTTCCTTGACGACACTCGCCGGTCGCTCGACCACTTCGCCGGCAGCGATGCGGTTGATCAGGTCTTCTGGAAGCTGGCGAATGGGCAAGGGCGATTCTCCTTGAGGCCAATATAGGGAAAGCCGCGGCACTTTCCGACCCGCATCAGGATTTGTGCCCATTCTTGCTCGGCGACAGCTTGCGGGCTAGTGAAAGGCCATGATCCCGCCTCTCTCACCCATGGACCTTGCGCTCTCGCTTGCCGAAGAAGCAGCGGCGCATGGCGAAGCGCCTGTAGGGGCAGTGGTGATGGAGGGGGAGCGAGTACTCGCGACGGCGCGTAACCGGATGCAGGCGCTGCGTGATCCCACGGCCCATGCCGAGATGATGGCGATCCGGGAAGCCCTAGAGGTGCGGGGCACGGGGCGGCTCGATGGGTGCGATCTCTATGTGACGCTCGAGCCCTGCGCCATGTGTGCGGGCGCTATCGCGCATGCGCGAGTGCGGCGGGTCTATTTTGCGGCTGAGGACACCAAGGCTGGGGCTGTCGAGAATGGCATTCGGCTTTTCGAGCAGCAGACTTGCCACCACCGGCCGGAGGTCATCGGCGGGGTGTCTGCGTCGCGGGCTGAGACGCTGCTGACGGACTTTTTTAAAAAACTTCGCTGACCGCTCAAAACATGCGGTGGCGGACGGCTTCGGCAACCGTGTGGGCGCGATTCTTGGTGCCGAGCTTTTCCGCGACATTATCGACGTGTTGGTTGACCGTGCGGGCGGAGAGGCCCAGGCGTTCCGCAATCTCGATAGAGGTGAGCCCTTCGGCACTGAGGCCGATCACCTCGCGCTCGCGTGGCGTCAGCGGCTCGGGCGCGGTCACGATGCCCATGCGCCGATCCCGCCGCACATGGGCGAAGAGCGTGTAAACGATCATCTGCAAGGCGGCCTTATGCCGCTCGTCGAGCTCGGTATCGCCACAGAAACCGGCGACGCCGACCACTTCATTATTGTGGCTCACCGGGATCATGGTGAAATCGACGAGATCCATGCGCCGCGCATAGCCCAGTAGCGGATCGTTGGGATCGCCGAAACGATCAAGGCTCATGCGCTGTACCGGTGAGCGCGCCATGATGCCCTGCAGATAGGATGTCGACTGCCGCAAGCCGCTTGAGAGATAATCTTTCCACCAATCGAGCCGCCGTGAATCGCTATCGAGAACATGGACCACGGCAAGGTGCCGCTCGCCATATTCGACGAGAAACGTGCTGCGAAAGCCGAAGTCGCGCGCCAGCCGTCCGGCGATTTCGACAAAATCGCTGTCGGTGCGGGCGGCGGCCAAGGCGGTCAAATAGGGTTCGGCAAGAGCGAGCATTGCTTCCCACACCAGAGTCTCGTCGAAAATCGATATAACACAGGATGATACGATTCTTGGATGGAAATGCCTATTTTACTGACGAGATTTCTCCCATTGGAATAATCCACATGTCAAAATTGCCAATGGCAGATGTCACAGTGGCATTCCTGACAATTTTCACGATCGTCCCCAAGCGCTATCATCACGGCACGTTTTGGTCTTGCCCTGGGATCGAAGAGATGTCCGCCCTCGACATCACTCTGGACTATCAGGACGCGTGCGATGAGCGCGCCCCTGCACATTTTCGACAGTTGACGCGCGATGAGTTTTCCATCGCGGAAGCGCTGGCAGGTGGCCGGTCTCTGCCTGAAATCGCGCTCTTGCGAGACGTGTCGATCGACGAATTGACGGCCGACATCGACCGGATCTTCGGCAAGCTCGGTGTAGCGACCCTCGCGCATATGCTGCTGCTCTTTGCCGAAATGCCGGCCATGCCGCCGCGGGCGGATGTCGTCTATGTCGAGGATCTAGGGATGGCCTATGGGTTCGGCGCGCCATCGCGTCGGCTTGAATAGGGTCCCGGAAAAGTTTGGGCCGGGTGTTCGTACAGCACCGGACCTGATTGGAGAGGCGTGTCGCGCTAGCGCATTCCCAGGCGCGCCTCTCCTCTAGTCTTCAGCGCCGCGCGCTCCCGATCGGCTCCACCTTATTCTGGATATAGGCCTCGATCTTGCGGGTCAGAATGTGTTTGAAGCGGTCTTTCTCCGTTTCCACATGGGTGAGCATTTCCCGCACGCGCCAGAATTCCATGGCGCCGAAGCTGGCCACATGCGGGCGAATATAAATGTCCGGCGGATAGGCGGCCATCGAATGCGCGATCAGTGAATGCATCATGATCTGCGCTGAGCCGAACCAGATATCGAGCGGGCGATGGTCGGTCTTGGAAATGCCGGCTGAAGGGTCGCCATTGACGTCGATGCCGATGAGGAAATCCGTGCCGATATCGGCCTGATCGAGCGGCAGCGGATTGACCACGGCCCCATCGACGAGGATGTGATTGCCGTGAATCACGGGCTTGAAAATGCTCGGCATGGAGATCGAGCCGGCAATGGCCGGGCGTAGCGGCCCGGAGTTGAACACCACCTGATGCCAGGATTGGAAATCCGTCGCGACCACATAGAGCGGGATCTTGAGTTCGCTGAACTCATTGGGAAAACTCGGCGGCGTGAAGGCATCGACGATGTGCATCGGATCGAGCTGCATCGAGATGCCATTGCGGAGGAGACCGCCGAGCCCCTTCATCTGCGTCGACCAGAGCCGTGTCGCGATGGTGCGGAGCGTGCCCAGCACGTCGTAGGAATGCTCGCGCAGTTCCTTACCGGTCATCCCGGCGGCCCAACCTGAGCCGATCAGTGCGCCGATCGAGGTGCCCGAGATCACGGAGGGCCGAAGGCCAAGTTCGTCCATGGCCTCGATATAGGGAATATGGGTCAGCCCGCGCGCCGAGCCGCCACCTAAGGCGACGCCGATGCGGGGGCCGGAAATCGTTGTCATTCCGCCTCGCTCCCTTCCCTTGGAGCGCAGCCGTTCAACCAAAGCCTTGCCGCGCAATTGCAACGGGGTAGGCGGGCGTTCGGGCGGCGTCTCGTCGAAGACGGTCCGCAAGGAGCTTAGGACGGTAAGATTGAAGAATGGTTCAGGCTTCGCGGGCGGCCTGACGCCATCCAATGTCGCTCCGGGCAAAGCCTTCGGGCCAATCAATCGCGTGAACGCCTTGGTAAGCACGGCCTTGCGCCTCTTTCACCGATGAGCCCAGCGCGGTGACATTCAGCACGCGCCCGCCATTGGCAATTAAACGCTCCCCTTCACGCTTCGTTCCGGCGTGAAAGACCGTCAGGTCATCGGTGTCGAGGCGATCGACGCCACGGATTTCGCTGCCTTTTTCGTAGGAGCCGGGATAGCCCTTTGCCGCCATGATGACGGTCAAGGCATAGGCGTCCTTCCAGACGATGTGCTGGCCTTTCAGGGCCCCTTTGGCGGTCGCTAGCAGCAGCGGCAGCAGGTCGCTGTCCATGCGCATCATCATGACCTGGGTTTCAGGATCGCCGAAGCGCGCATTGTATTCGACGAGTTTGGGGCCTTCGTCGGTGAGCATGAGACCGGCATAGAGGACGCCCTGATAGGGTGTGCCACGCTTGGCGAGGCCCTTTGCCGTCGGCTCGACGATCCGGGTCATGGCAAAGTGAAAATCTTCCTCGCTCATGACGGGCGCGGGCGAATAGGCGCCCATGCCGCCGGTATTGGGGCCGGTATCGCCATCATGGGCCCGCTTGTGGTCCTGGGCCGTGGTCAGCGGTAGCAGCGTTTCGCCGTCGCATAGGACGAAAAGGCTGACTTCTTCGCCCTCCATGAAATCTTCGATGACGACGGCGGTGCCGGATTCCCCGAAGGCGCCGGAGAAACAATCGATAATGGCTTCTTCGGCCTCTTCGACGCTCATGGCGACCGTCACGCCTTTGCCCGCAGCAAGACCATCGGCCTTGATTACGATCGGTGCGCCCTGGGTGTAGATATAGGCCAGGGCTGAGGCTTCATCTTCGAAGCGCGCATAGGCGGCAGTCGGGATGTCGAATTCGTCGCAAAGGGCTTTGGTAAAGCTCTTCGAGCCTTCGAGCTGGCCGGCGGCTTTCGAGGGGCAGAAGCAAGTGATCCCGGCGGTACGGACATCATCGCCGAGCCCGGCGACCACCTGGGCATCGGGGCCGACGACGACGAAATCCACGTTTTGAGATTTGGCGAAGGCGATGACGGCGGCGTGGTCGATAATGTCGAGGGCGACATTTTCCGCGACATTGGCGGTGCCGCCATTGCCGGGGGCGCAATAGAGCTTGGTCAGGAGCGGCGACTGGGCAATTTTCCAGGCGAGAGCATGTTCACGTCCACCCGAACCGATGACCAAAACCCGCATTCTCGCCTCCACGCTCTTGCTGCGGGCGTGATGCAGGAAAGTGGCCGGGAGGGCAAGGAATTCCTGCCTTCGCTACATTTCCGCTTCAGAAAAGACCGGTGTCACATCCTGATTCCACGCGCCGCGGAATTTTTCGAGCCATCGCTCTGCGGGGGCTTTGCCGGTGCGGATGGTTTCTTCGAGCGGCGCGAGGTGGATGGTTTCGTCCTGGCCGGTAGCGTTAAGGCGGTTGCGGCGGACGAGGCCGGCTTCGGAAATGCCGACGGCTTGGGCGGCGACGTCGAAAATACTCGACCGATCGAAAGCGGTGGAGAGGCCCGTGCGCGGCACTTCGCGGCGGAGATAGTCGCGGTCTTCATCGCTCCAGTTGCGGACCAATTCCCAAGCCGCCTCGAGCGAGACGCTATCGTAGAGAAGGCCGGTCCAGAAAGCAGAGAGCGCGACAACATGGGCTTCATCGCCCATATCGGCGCCGCGCATTTCGAGGAATTGCTTGAGGCGCACTTCCGGGAAAAGGGTCGAAAGGTGATCTTCCCAATCCTTGATCGTCGGCTTTTCGCCGGGGAGCTGCGGCAGTTCACCCTTCAAAAAGGCGCGGAAACTTTCGCCGGCGACGTTGACGTATTCGCCATTGCGAATGACAAAATACATCGGCACGTCGAGCGCATGGTCGGCATATTGCTCGAAGCCAAAACCTTCATCGAAGGCGAAGGGCAGCATGCCGGTGCGGGCATTGTCGGTGTTGAGCCAGATATGGCTGCGGAAACTGAGATAGCCAGTATCGCGGCCATCGGCGAAGGGCGAATTGGCAAAGAGCGCAGTGGCGATCGGTTGCAGCGCAACCGAGACGCGCAGCTTCTTGACCATGTCGGCTTCGCTCGAAAAATCGAGATTGGTCTGGACCGTGCAGGAGCGGTACATCATCGACGTACCGAGACTGCCGACCTTGTCCATATAGGGCGTCATGATGCCATAACGCGACTTGGGCATGGCCGGAATGTCCTTGACTGCCCAGAGCGGGGTGACGCCAAGGCCAAGGAAATGAATATCGAGCGGGGCCGCGACCTTTTTGGCGACGCGCATATGCTCGGCCATTTCGTCGGCGGTCTCATGCAGCGTCGCCATCGGCGCGCCGGAGAGTTCGAACTGGCCGCCGGGCTCGAGCGAAATTCCACCGGCGACGGCGTCATTGCGGAGGCCAATCGGGTTTTCGCCATCATAAAACGGCGTCCAACCGGTTTCTTTTTCGACGCCATCGAGCAGAGCGCGAACGCCGTTCGGACCTTCATAGGTCACGGGGCGCAGCGGATTGGTGTGAAAGACGTGCTTTTCGTGCTCGGTGCCGATGCGCCATTCCGCTTCCGGCTTGGCACCGCGCGACATGGCCTCGATGAGGTCGGCCCGCGATTCGATCAGTGGCGAAAAACTATCGGCGCCGGCCATGGCATCCTCGTTGCATAAGTGAGGCTTAAACTGGGCCGGCAAGATAGCGAGCGCAAGCCGGAATGCAATCGGCTTTTATCGCCAATCACCGATGGTCGATTGGATGACCGCGAGGGCCGCGACGGCAGCCGTGTCGGCGCGCAGGATTCGGGGGCCAAGGCTGATCGGAGTGACGAAGGGGAGCGACAGAAGTTTTTCGCGCTCCGACGGTGAGAAACCGCCTTCGGGGCCGATGAGCAGACCGAATTTTTGGGCCTTGAGACCCTGCAGCGTTTCAAGCGGGGAGGCCGAGGCTGCGGCCTCGTCGGCGAAAATCAGCTGACGGTCAGTATGCTCGGTTGGCCAATCGGAAAGAAGCCGCTCGAGCGTAATCTCGGGGGCAATTTCGGGCACGTTGAGCACTTCGCATTGCTCGGCCGCCTCGATGGCATTGGCATGGAGCCGATCGGTCTTGAGGCGGTGGACCTGGGTGAATTGGGTCATCACGGGCTGGATGGTGCCGGTGCCCATTTCCACAGCCTTTTGGATAACATAGTCGAGCCGCTCGTTTTTGAGCGGGGCAAAGCCATACCAAAGGTCGAGGCGCGGCGGCTGCGTCGCAATCTGTTCCACGCAGTTGAGGGCGACAGACTTTTTCGAATCAGACATCAGCCGACAGAGCCAAGCACCATCACGTCCGTTGAAGAGGACGACCTCGTCGCCCACGGCCTTGCGAAGAACGGCCGCGAGATAAAGCGACTGGTCCTTGTTGAGCGTGATGGCGCCAGATTGGACGAGGTCGGCGTCGACATAGAGGCGGGGCAGGGTGGCGTGGGTGCGTGGCATTTCTTCCTTCGGGCATGGCCAAGCCACGCCCTCGTCCTTCGACTAGCTCAGGATGAGGTCTACTTTGTCTCAAGCGTTTAGAGTAGACCTCGTGGCGAGTCGAACCATGAGGCTTGGCAAGATGTCCGAGATCCATTCCGCCCCAGTCGCCGATGCCCAGAAGGATAATTGGGTGGATCGCTATGCGCCGGCCATTGCCAAACCTTATCTGCGCCTCGCGCGGTGGGATCGGCCGATCGGGGTCTGGCTGCTGTTCTGGCCCTGCATCTGGGGCCTGGCCTTGGCGGCGGTCGCCCAGCCAGATTGGGGCTTTGGTTGGTACCATGCCATTTTGATGCTGATCGGCGCGGGGCTGATGCGCGGGGCGGGGTGCACGTTCAATGACATCGTCGATCGCGACATCGACGATAAGGTGGCGCGCACACGATCGCGGCCAATTCCATCCGGGCAGGTGACGGCCAAGGAGGCGCTGGCTTTCCTTGTGGCGCAGGCGCTTTTGGGTGCGATTATCCTGTTTCAATTCAACCGCTTTACGGTTTGGGCGGGTGTCGCGTCCCTGGTGCTGGTCGCCATTTATCCCTTTATGAAGCGGATCACCTGGTGGCCGCAGCTTTTCTTGGGGTTGGCCTTTTCCTATGGCGCATTGGTGGGTTGGTCGAGCCAGACCGGTGGCCTCGCCTGGCCCGCCGTGCTGCTTTATCTAGGCACGATCCTTTGGGTAATCGGCTACGACACGATCTATGCACTGCAAGATGTCGAAGACGATGCGCTGGTCGGCGTCAAATCCACAGCCAGGCTTTTTGGAAAGAATGTGCGCCCGGCTGCTGCGGTGCTTTACATCGCGGCATTCTTGCTCTGGCAGGCAGCGAACCTGCAAGCTGGCGGTGGCGCGATTTTCGTGGCGCTTTCGCTGGTCGCGGGCGGCTTGATGGCCTGGCAGGTTTATACGCTCGATCCTCAAAACTTAGGCAATCCGCTCCTGCGGTTTCAGAACAACCACTATGTCGGGATCGCCATTTCTCTTGCGCTGATGGCGGAATGGGCGTGGTAGCCGCGCGGTATCGCAACCGCGGACTGTCATCCCCGCAAAGGCCGGGATCAATCTTGAGATTTCGGGATGGGCCCCGGATCAAGTCCGGGGTGACGGCCGCGGATGAGGGACTTCAACAATCCGTCGTGCCTCAGTGCCGGCGACGGCGTTCAAACAAGTGACCAAAAACCAAAACCGCCAAAAGGACCAGCCGCACCACCAGCTGATCCCGTCGACGTGCCCTTGGAGGGGGATTCGTTCGTTGCGCCGGTTAGGCGCAGACGATTAATTGACTTCGGCTTCGCCGGGCTTGCGGCGGTTGAGGAAGCGGGGGCGGCGAGCGGCGTCGGCGGCGAGCTTGCGGCGCGGTGCCGTCTGTCCGACCATGACGCCATCGACCTGCTGGCTATAGGGGAGATAAGCGCCATCGCCGGCCTTGATGAAGAGCGGCAGGCGGAGCTTCTTGCCCCAGTTCTGCCATTCGGCGACGACGTTGTGATTGCCCTCTTCTTCGAAGACCTTGTAGGTCAGCTCACCATCGGGATGAACCAGTTCGATCGCGCTCGTCAGCAGCCCTTCTTCTGAAATTCTTGTGGCAACGGCGACACCGATGAATTCGGTGACCGGAACCTTGATCTTGATCGCGACACCGCTCTGTTCAAGCTGTTTGCGCACGGTCACTGTCTTGACGGGATCGCGCGGCCCATTGTCGTTCGCCGCAATGAAGCGGCGTTCCGCCAGTGCAGGCTTGCCGAAAGCAAGAACGACTGACGATCCTTCCATCGCTACGCCATGAACCATTTTGATGCCTTCCTGTAACTTCGAGAGCTGTTTTTTGCGCTCCGTTTGTGAGGGCAATCTAGCGCGTCGGATTACCAGCCGCCTTAATGGGTTCGGTTAAGTTTATGTTGTTTTCAGCGGTGGTTAGCGGGATCTTGCAGTAGGTCATGATGAGTTTACCCAATCGGATCGCAGCTTGTTTACCTCAACTGTGGCCGGTCTTCGCCAATCAAGAGGGGACCATGATCCCCCGGGCCTTGTCCGAAAGTCGTAGGAGGCATAAAAGCCGCGCATGCCGGCCTTTGCCCCCCCTTATGAAGACGATCTCGAATTGCTCCGCGCCACTGCCGTTTCGGCGGGCATTATTGCTGCGGGCTATTTTCGGCGCGATATAAAGAGCTGGAACAAGGAAAACGCCTCGCCGGTGAGCGAAGCCGATATCGTCGTCGATCGCTATCTGGCGGCGAGCCTTCTCAATGCGCGGCCCAATTATGGCTGGCTGAGCGAAGAAACTGCGGACAATCCCAGCCGGCTCGATTGCGATCGGGTCTTCGTGGTCGATCCAATCGACGGCACGCGAGCCTTTTTGCGCGGCGAGGATTGCTGGACCATTTGCATCGCGGTGGTCGAAAAAGGCATTCCGGTCGCGGGCGTCGTTTATGCGCCGGCGCGCGACGAGATGTATGAAGCAAGCCTTGGCGGTGGGGCGAGGCTCAATGGTGTGGAGCTCGTGCGGAACCGTCGCGCAGGATCTGCGCCGCTCATTCCCGCGCCGGGTGCCGTGCATCAGGAATTGCAGGCGGCCGGGCTCAATTATACGCGCGGACCAATGTTTCCCTCGCTCGCCTATCGGCTGATCCAGGTCGCGACCGGCAAACTCGATGCGGCCGTGGCGCGGCGGGGCAGCCAGGATTGGGATATTGCGGCCGCCGCCGTGATCCTGAGCGAATGCGGGCTAGACTTCGCCGATGTGTGCACCGGGTTCCCACAATTTAACAGACGAGATGTGCGCCATGGTGCGCTTGCGGCGCTCAGCGACATGAGCCTAAAACCCCTCGTCCACGCGGCTTTGATCACGGTTTACGGCTGTCCCGCCGAGCCGATGGGCGAGGCCGAACACATTTCCTCAACCTCGATGGACTCTTGAGCGATGGCTGAAGCGACTGAAAAACAACTCCTCCACCTGGTGATCGGCGGCGAACTGTCGAGCATCGACGGCATCACCTTTGCCGATCTCGACAAGGTCGACATCGTGGGCCTCTATCCCAATTATGCGTCGGCGCTGGTCGCCTGGAAGCAGAAGGCGCAGATGACTGTCGATAGCGCGCAGACGCGCTATTTCATCGTGCACCTGCATCGCCTGCTCGATCCGCAGACACCCGCTGCCTGATCAGGCAGCCTGACGATCGGTAATCTCGGCGACGATCTTGTCCATCGCGCCGGGATTGCCAATTCGAATATGGCCCATCTGGGCCAGATGCCGGCGCTTGGTTTCGTTGAGCAAAAGCTCGCGCAGGGCCTCCGCCACCTCTTCCGGTTTTGCTTCCGTCACCTTGCGCGCATCGCCAAAAAGGTTTTGCTCGTCGGTAAAGCGCGAGCGCCTGTCGCGCGGATTGATGAAGGTGATGGCGGGACGTCCGAGGCCGAGCGACTGTATCGTCGCGGTGCCGGCCTGGCTGAGGACGATATCTGAATCGAGCACCAGATTGCCCATGGCGACGCCGCGGGCCATGTGGACGGTCAGGTTGCCATCGCTCAGTTCACCGAGATCATCGGATTCGGTGCTGAGGAGCGCAGTGCGCCGCAGGCTTGCTGCCTTGGCCAATTCTTCGACATTGACGCTGCCGGCAACGGCAAGAAAAACGTCGGGACGTTCTTCCTCGGGGAGAAGGCGAAGCGCGCCGACCTGAATGGCAAAGCTCTCCGCGGTCAGCGCGCGGCTGCCGGGCAGGAGCGTGACGGCCATGGGGCGCCTGCGACGGGTAGCAACGTCATAATCGCCATATGGAATGGCATCCATCATGATATTGCCGACAGCGCGAGCGTCCACGCCTTCGGTCTTGAGGCGATCGGCGAGGTTTGCCGCGCGGCAAAAGACGGTTCGGCAGCTTTTCTTGATGGCCCAGGCTTCGCCGGATGAATAAAGCCGGGCGGCGCCGGTCTTATAGACATCGAGATAGATAAGATCGCGCAGGCCCATGGCGAGAGCAGCGATGACGCCCACCATGTCGCCGACGACGATGGTCTTGTCATAATGGCCGCGCACGGAGCGCAGGAATTTGAGAGCCGGCGGCACGGTGAGAAGTCCACCAGTGACGATGTCGCGGCGGAGCGAGCCTTTGACATTGCGCCAGCCTTCGGAGGCGAGCGTGGCGCGCGGGCCGACGACGCGGCAGGCGCCTTCATAGGCCTTGCCGCTGCCGATCATGGGATAGGCTTCCACCTGGGCGGATTGGGAGAGGCGCTTGACGAGCGCTGCCCCGATGGCGTCTTCGCCGTGCCCATTGGAAATAACGAGGTAGCGCTGACGCGTCGCCGCCTCTGTCACGATCACTTGCCTCTGCCGGAGCGGAGGAACGCTTCGTGCGCGGTGGTCGCGTCGACATAGGGCTCTTGCCGGTCGACGCTCCAATAAGTCAGCTCATCGAGCGCAATGGGTTTGCCGGTTATGGCGCAGCGGACGAACGTGCCTTGTTTGATCACGACATAATCGCCATCGAGGTAACGGACGCTCGCCTCGGAGGGCGTAAACCCCTTGTCGAAGATATTCACCGCCGGGCTCCTTCTAATGACTTACGCTATAGAGGCAAAACCGGAGTTTCAAAAGAGACTTTCCTGCGAGCCGTCATCGGATGAAGTTCGTCCCGGCTTGCGTTTCTGCGGTGGGGCGCCAGCAACATTTGCGCCCACTTCCCCATCGGCAAAAGTCAGCTTCAAAACATCGCCGGGCTTGACCTGCGCGGCTGCGCTAACGACTTCGCCAGCCTCGTCCTGCACCAGCGCATAGCCGCGGGCGAGAACGCTGCGATAGGAGAGGGTATCGAGCAGTTTTGTCAGCTGGGAAAGCTGTTGGCGTCGGTCAAACGTAAGACGTGCCGGAATGAGACCGAGGCGTTGCGCTAACGGCTGAAGTTGCGCTTGGGATTGCCGGAGTTCAGCGCGGAGCGGCTGCGGGGTGAGGCGCGGGCTGACGCGGGCAAAGAGCGCGCGCTTGCGTTCGAGCGCTTGGCCAACGCTGCCGGGGAGACGCGTGGCACGGGGATCGAAGGTCAGCCTGGCGCGCTCGATGGTTTTATTGAGGCCCGCGAGCGCACGATGATCGATATGGTCGAGACGCTTGGCGAGATCCTCGTAACGCTGGCGCACAAGACGCGGCTGCATGGCGCCGGCAGCCTTCGAAAAGGCAAGTCGGCGCGCTTGAACGAAATGGCGAAGGCCGCTCGACAGTTGGGCTGAGGCCATGTCGAGGCTCTGACGCTGGGTGGCAACCAGATCCGTCGCGCGGGGAAGCCCAGCACCCGCGGCGCGGAGGCGGTCTTTGAGGCTCATCAAGCTGCGGCGCGCGGCCTGTCGCTGGCGGCTGCCCTGATCGTCGACATAGGCGATGAGTTCGGCCCGAACCGGCACAGCCGCTTCGGCGGCCGCCGTCGGGGTCGGCGCGCGCATGTCGGACGCATAGTCGATCAGTGTCGTATCGGTCTCGTGGCCGACTGCGGAGATCACCGGGATGCCGGAAGCGGCGACAGCGCGAACCACGGCCTCTTCGTTGAAGCCCCAGAGATCCTCGATCGACCCGCCGCCACGGGCGACGATCAGGATATCGGGACGCGGTATGCGGCCGCCGGGCAGAAGGGCATTGAAGCCTTCGATGGCGTTGACGACTTCCGGAGCGCAGGTATCGCCCTGCACGCGCACCGGCCAGACGAGAACATGGCTCGGGAAGCGATCATCGAGGCGGTGAAGGATATCCCGGATAACTGCGCCGGTCGGCGAGGTGATGACCCCGATGACGCGGGGCAGATAGGGCAGGGGCCGCTTGCGCTCCCGATCGAACAGTCCCTCCGCCAGAAGCTTTTTCCGGCGTTCTTCGAGGAGCGCCATCAGGGCGCCGGCGCCCGCCGGTTCGATCTGCTCGATGACGATCTGATATTTGGACGAGCGCGGGAAGGTCGTCAGTCGGCCTGTCGCGATAACCTCGAGCCCTTCTTCTGGCTTGAAGGCAAGGCGTCCATAACTGCCCTTCCAGATCACCGCATCGATTGTGGCGCCATCATCCTTAAGGGTGAAATAGGCATGACCCGACGAATGCTGGCCGCGAAACCCGGATATTTCCCCGCGCACGCGCACATGGCCAAATTCATCTTCGACCGTCCGCTTCACCGCCTGGGCGACTTCGGAAACGGTGAACTCGGCGGCATTTGTCAGAGCTTGAGGCATAGGTTCTTGGTGGTCGAAAGCAGACGGGAGGTCAAGGGGCGACCATTACTCAACGCCGCACCTTTCGGTCCTACTCCGCCGCCTCGGCTTCAATGGGGCGTTCGAGATTGCCCATGGATTGGACGATGTGGGTGGCCAGCGCGTCGTAGATGCCGCCATAGGCATGGCTGCCGCGCATGAGGGCCATTTGTGCATCCGGGAGCGGCGGCAGGCCGCGATTGTCGGAGACGACGCGCATGCCGGGCTGGAGGGCGCTTTCCGGCAGGAAGCCGATAGCTAGATCGGAGAGAACCGCCGAGGAAATCGCCGTGGCGTTGGAGGACGTGTAGGCAATGCGATAATCGGTATTGCTGCGCTCGAGCGCGTCCATCGCGTCTTTCCGCCAGATGCAATATTGCGGGCCGCAGGCAATAGCGATGGGTTCGCTGGCGAGCGCGCGGCCACCGTGGCTTGCCACCCAGAACATCTTTTCGGTGCGGAACAATTCGCCGAAATTCTGCTCGGTGCCTTGGGTAAAGACGATGAGATCATAGCGCCCGGCGCGCATGCCTTCGAGCAGGTGCTCCGAGGCCATGCAAGAAACGTCGACAACGATCTTGGGATGGGTGCGCTGGAAGCTCGAGAGGATCACCGGCAAAAGGCGCACGGCGTAGTCGTCCGGCACGCCGAAGCGGATCGAGCCGGCTAAATCGCCATCATTGAAGTGATCGAGGATTTCAGCATTCGTGCGCAGCATTTTCCGCGCGCGCTCATAGAGCACTTCGCCATGATGGGTGAGCGCAACGGTGCGACCATCGCGTGTCAAAAGAGAATGGCCCAGCCGCTCTTCGAGCCGCTTGATCTGCATCGAAACGGCGGACTGCGTCTTGTTCACGCGGCGCGCCGCTTCGGTGAAGCTGCCGCAATCGGCGATGGCACAAAAACTTTGCAACTGGTCGAGATCGAGCGGCGCAGCCATCGCCACCTCCATCACTCAATTTGATTGAATGGATGAAATCTATTTGTTGGACGAATGGAAGTCCAGAGCGCTAATTCAACAGCGTCGCCAACGACGGCGATTGCCGACCTCCCCCCGGCTCAGTTTTTTGGAGATTTGAAATGGCTCTCTCGCTTCCCGGCGAGCGGTCAGTTACGGCCGCCATGCCGAATACGCCTTTGCGCACCGTCTTTGCATGGTTCGCCAAGGCTAATGCTGATCGTATCCGCCGGACTGCGCTGCAAAGCCTGCTCGAATTGGACGCCGATCGTCTCGACGATCTGGGTCTCTCCCATGCAGATATCCATGAAGCCATGACGGCGCGCGGTGGCCGCACCGCGACCATGGTTCTCAATACGGCGCGGGCTCGACGGTCCCTGCGCTAAGTTCTTCGCTCTGCCCCTATGTGGAGCGCAAGCCTTGGAACGAACATGTTTATGCTCGTTCCATCTCCCGGGCCAGTTTTGCCGCTGGTCCCGTTTCCTGAAGACTTGCCGGGCTTGTGCTTGCACTCGCCCGGCTTTTTTTCGCCGCGAGTGTCGTCTAGAGGCTCCTCGTGCCAAGCCTTGGCAGCGTCTCTGGAGTTCTTCATGAAGCTTGCTTTCGCGGCCCTTTCTGTCTCCCTTCTCTCCGTTACGGCTGCCGAAGCGAAGACGCTCTGCACGATTGTGGCCGATGCCAGGACGGGCGAATTGCTTGAGGAAAACGGCGATTGCCGGACGCGCGTCACCCCGGCGTCGACCTTCAAAATACCTCTGGCCGTCATGGGCTATGATGCGGGTTTTCTGAGCGATACCACGACGCCGGCAATTCCGTTCGAAGAAGGCTATGCCGATTGGGGCGGACAGGAATGGCAACAGACGACTGACCCGACGCGCTGGATGAAATATTCCGTCGTCTGGTATTCGCAGCGGATCACCGAGGCCCTGGGCGTCGCAACGCTCGAGAATTATGCGGCAAAATTCGGCTATGGCAATGCCGATTTTGCGGGCGATCCAGGCAAAAACAATGCGCTCGAACGCGCCTGGATTTCGTCCTCGCTCAAGATCTCGCCTGTGGAGCAGGTCGCTTTCCTGCGCAACCTCGTCAACCGCACGCTGCCGGTCAGCACTGATGCAATGGATATGACCGCGGCGGTGCTCGAAAGCTCGTCTACACCAAACGGCTGGACCGTTACCGGGAAAACCGGCTCGGCCTTTCCGCGGCTTGCCGATGGGACGTTCGAACGTGCCAAGGGCTGGGGCTGGTTCGTTGGATGGGCGGAAAAGGACGGCCGGACCCTTGTTGTCGCGCGTCTCAACCAGGACGAGCAGCGTCACACCGTTGGCGGCGGTGTGCGGGCGCGCGATGAGTTGCTTGAGGGCTGGGATATGATGGTCGACGCTCTTCCGGCAGAGGCACTTTAGCGTGGTCTATATAAATTGCCGTCGGCCCTGGCAGTCTGGAGAGGCGCTTGTTCTCCTTGGCCCTGGTGGGGTGGGAAAATCGACGCTCGGCTGCGAGCTTTCGCGTCAACTGGGTTGGGTGCTGATCGACCTCGACGAACTCTTCTGTTCGGTCATCGGCAATATCGGCGAGGTCATTGCCCAAAAGGGCTATGATCACTATCGCGCTGAAAATCTGGCCTTGGGCGAGCGGTGCTTTGCCGATCTCAAGTCGCCCGCCATTTTCGTTAGTTCTTCAGGATTTCTGGCCGCGCCGCCGGATTCGAGTGATTTCACGCGCGCCGCCGCTCTCGTTGAGAAGGGGTATGGCGTGACGCTGCTGCCTTCGCTCGATATTGACCGCGCCACCGATATCGTCGTAGCGCGGCAATTGACGCGGGGTTTCGGGTTTGTCCAAAGCAGCGAAGAGCGCAAATTCCGCCAGCGGTTTCCGATTTATCAGACGATCGGCGACGCGTTGGTGGTGTCGACTGCGGACGCGCCGGCAATTGCAGACGCGTTCATCACCACGCTCGCGATCGCCTAGCGGCTACAAAAACCGCACGCCGATTTCGGTTTCCGTGTGCCAGATGGTCTCGCAGGCATAGCTGCGGCCATCATGCATGGTCAGCCCAAAATGCTGGGGAATGCCGATGATGCTGGCAACGACAAGTTTTGCGCCGCTGTCGGAGTGATTGCGCACCGTGCAATCGAATGTGGAGTGGCCGTCATTGGTGACGATGCGTCCACCCTTAAGGGTACGATTGCGATAAACCTTGCGCCGTTCTTCGGTCATGGGGTTGGCCGGGATCAGGGCAGGGCGGCAAAGCCTTCCGAGAAGCCTTCAAGCGAAACGGGGATGCCGACGCCCTCTTCAGGGGTCTTGAACACGACGAAAATCGCGCTCGTCCCCTTAGAGAGCACATCAATCAGGTCATCATCGAGCTCGACTTCGGCAACGCAACCATTGGGCAGGCAACGCACGAAGGCGACGCGGCCCATATCCTTGCCGTCGACATTGAGCCCCAGGCCATTGGGGAGGAGCACGCCAAGCGGGGCGAGAACGCGCAGCAGCCTAGCTTCGCGATCGGCCGTGCGCAGCACGATGACCGAGAGGCCGACATTGGGCTGATCCTCGGCCATGACATTCTGGATGATCGCGCACTGTTCTGCGCTTGCGCCCGGAGGGGTGTCGCAGCTCATCTGCCAGTCGCCATATTCGCCGCGCACCGTGCCCTGCGCCATGGCAGGGGCCGCGCTCAAAGCAGCGGTGAGCGCAAGGGCAAGGCCCATCAGGTGCTTCGAAAAATGCATCACTTTGCTGGTCTCCTGCCGATTCGCGGATATGCGGCACGCCCGGCCTGTTTCTGTTACAGCGTTCCGGCTGTCAACCAAGCCCGCTTTTGCGGCATTCTGGCAGCGGAACTGCGGCGCCCTTGAGGCAAAGACGGCTCGATTTGTCCAGTTTTAAACCGCAATAAGTGAGCTTGGCCGCAATAGACTCGGGCCAATCAATGTGATTTAGGTCGAAATTGAGTTTTGCGCTCCGAGGTTGAGTCGGGGCGGCGTGAGCTATGCCGCTTTTTGCCCTCTTCTTCCCGGTGTGCGTGCACCAGAATTGGTATTTAGGGGGTTTATGGTGACCGGTCAGTTCGTTAGGAAGTTGGGTACAGCAGCGACTGCCGCCCTGGCGCTGGTGCCGTCTTCCCTTTTTGCCCAGGAAATCGGCAAGGGTCATCCCGAGCCAGGTCAGTTCCATCTGCAGCAATCGGTCACGCCGATCATGGATTCCATCGTGGCTTTCCATGATGGCCCGCTGATGTGGACCATCACCATCATCGTGCTGTTCGTCCTGGCGCTCCTGATCGCCGTTGCCGTGCGCTTCAATGCCAAGGCCAATCCGGTCCCAGCGCGCTTTACCCACAACACGCTGATCGAAGTGATCTGGACCGTGGTGCCGATCATCGTCCTGATCGTTATCGCCATCCCGTCCTTCGGCGTTCTCTCCGATCAGATGACGACGCCTGATGGCGAGCGCAAGTATCTGGGCGCCAATATTTTCACCTTCGGCGAAGTCGAGGTTCCTGCTGCAAGCCTGACGATCAAGGCGACGGGTCAGCAGTGGTACTGGGACTACGAGTATGTCGATTACTCTAATTTCGTCCCCGATGCGCCAGCCGACCAGCCGCTCGGTTTCACCCAGAATATCATGCAGGAAGAAGACGTTCCGGGCGTGAATGGCGGGGCGCCGACCCCAGGTCGCAAGAGTGCGAAGCCGAACCAGCCGCGTCTTCTGGCCGTCGATAACGAACTCATCGTGCCGGTCGACACGACCGTCAGCATGCAGATCACCGCCGACGCTGCCGGCGTCATCCACGCGTTCGCCGTGCCGTCTTTCGGCATCAAGGTCGACGCTGTTCCCGGCCGTTTGAACGAGACCTGGTTCAATGCCCGCGAGACCGGCCTTTACTATGGCCAGTGTTCGGAACTGTGCGGCAAGGACCATGCCTTCATGCCGATCGCCGTTCGCGTGGTGACCGCAGACGAATTCCAAACCTTCATTTCGGCATATGCAGAAGGTCGTGACTATGCCGCCGCCGCTGCCCTGCTGCCGGCAATTCAGTAATCTGGGTCAGGGGAGACCATAATGTCAGAAACACACCTCGAGGCCCATGCCACCGGGCATGACTATGCATCGCAGCATGACCATCACACCCCGACCGGCTGGCGCCGTTGGGTCTTCTCGACCAACCACAAGGACATTGGGATCATGTATCTCGTGTTCTCGATCGTGGCTGGTGTGATCGGCGGCATCCTTTCCGGCTTCATGCGCATGGAGCTGCAGGAGCCCGGCATCCAGATTTTCCATGGCCTTGCATCCATGGTTTATGGCGTTCAGGGCGACTCCGCCGTCGACGCCGGCAAGCAGATGTACAACGTCTTCACGACGGCCCACGCCCTCATCATGGTGTTCTTCACCGTCATGCCGGCAACCATGGGTGGCTTTGCCAACTACTTTGCCCCGTTGATGATCGGCGCGCCCGATACCGCCTTCCCGCGCATCAACAACATCGCGTTCTGGCTTTTGCCGGTGGCGTTCATCCTTCTGCTGATGAGCCTCTTCTTTGAAGGCGCTGGTGGCGTCGGTGGTTTTGGGGGCGGCTGGACCGTCTACCCGCCGCTCTCGACCGCTGGTCATCCCGGCCCGGCGCTCGATTTTGCCATTCTGTCGCTGCACGTGGCAGGTGTGAGCTCCATCCTTGGCGCTATCAACCTGATCACCACCATTCTCAATATGCGCGCCCCGGGCATGACCATCCACAAGATGCCGCTCTTTGCCTGGGCCGTTCTGACCACCGGCTTCCTGCTCTTGCTCGCGCTTCCCGTTCTTGCCGGCGCGATCACCATGCTGCTGACCGACCGCAACTTCGGCACGACGTTCTTCTCGCCCGAAGGCGGCGGTGATCCGGTATTGTTCCAGCACTTGTTCTGGTTCTTCGGTCACCCTGAAGTTTACATCATGATCCTGCCGGGCTTCGGCATCATCAGCCACATCGTGGCAACCTTCAGCCGCAAGCCGGTGTTCGGTTATATGGCTATGGCCTATGCCATGGTCGCCATCGGCTTCGTCGGGTTCGTCGTGTGGGCGCACCACATGTATACGACCGGTCTTAGCCTCAACGTGCAGCGCTACTTCGTTGCGGCCACAATGGTTATCGCCGTGCCGACGGGCGTGAAGATCTTCTCCTGGATCGCCACCATGTGGGGCGGCTCGATCACCTTCCGCATTCCCATGCTCTGGGCCATCGGCTTCATCTTCCTGTTCACCGTTGGTGGTGTGACGGGTGTGGTGCTGGCCAATGCGGGTGCAGACCGTGCTCTTCACGACACCTATTACGTCGTGGCGCACTTCCACTACGTGCTCTCGCTCGGTGCCGTGTTCTCGATCTTTGCCGGTTGGTACTACTGGTACCCCAAGATGTTCGGTCACATGTATTCCGAATTCCTGGGCAAGCTGCACTTCTGGGTCATGTTCGTTGGCGTGAACCTGATCTTCTTCCCGCAGCACTTCCTCGGCCTTGCCGGCATGCCGCGCCGTTACATCGACTATCCGGATGCCTTCGCACTCTGGAACCGCGTGTCCTCGATCGGCTACTACATCACCTTCGTCGCCATGGTCATTTTCTTCTACGCGACCTGGGAAGCTGTTCGTAAGAAGCGTCCGGCCGGTGACAATCCATGGGGTGAAGGCGCGACGACGTTGGAATGGACGCTGAGTTCGCCTCCGCCTTTCCACCAGTTCTCGACGCTGCCGAAGATCGAATCGACCAACGCGCACTAAGTCGTGGTTTGAGAAGTCCGTGGATCGCGCCCAAGTGTGCGGTTCACACCAAAAGTTTGGAAGAGTTCAGTGACCTATATCGACGACAGCAAGGGAATGCCCGCTTTGGCGGGTGAGGCACGGGTCGAGGATTACCTCGCCCTGCTCAAACCTCGTGTCATGTCGCTGGTTGTCTTCACCGCACTCGTCGGCATGCTGGTCGCGCCGGGCGGCATCAACCCGATCATCGGGCTCATTGCCATCATCTGCATCGCTATCGGTGGCGGCGCGTCGGGCGCGCTCAATATGTGGTACGATGCCGATATCGACGCCATCATGAGCCGGACGCAGAACCGACCGATCCCGGCAGGGCGGATTTCCGAAGGCGAAGCGCTGAGCTTTGGCCTCGTTCTCTCGGCCTTCTCGGTGTCGCTTCTCGGCCTTGCGACCAATTGGGTGGCTGGCGGGCTCCTTGCCTTCACCATCTTCTTTTATGCCGTTATCTATACGATGTGGCTCAAGCGCTCGACGCCCCAGAACATCGTTATCGGTGGCGCGGCCGGTGCCTTTCCAGCCATGATTGGCTGGGCTGCGGTCAGCGGCACCATCACCTGGGAAAGCCTCTCGCTGTTCCTCATCGTCTTCCTTTGGACCCCGCCGCATTTCTGGGCCCTGGCGCTCTATAAGCAGAGCGACTATGCCGCGGCCGGCGTACCGATGATGCCGAACGTTGCTGGCGAGGCATCCACCAAGCGCCAGATTTTCGTCTATTCGGTAATCCTTGCCGTGTCGTCTTTCGTGCCGATTTATCTGGGCGTGGGAAGCTGGATATACGGTGTCGTTGCGGCGGCAACCGGCGCTGCCTTCATCTATCTTGCGGTCCGCATTCTTCGTGCGCCAAACAGCGTCGACATGAAGAAGGCGGCACGCCGGCTTTTCACCTATTCGCTGAGTTACCTTTTCGTGCTGTTCCTTGCGCTGCTCGTCGATACCTTCGTTTCGCGCCTCGGAGGGTTCTGGCTGTGAGCACTGAGACCCCCGTGAGCCAACCAAGCGCTGCCGATCTGCAGGCTGCCGAAGCCCTGAAGCGTGTACGTCGCCGCCGGTCGCTTGCCCTTGCCGGCGCCCTCGCGCTGTTCGCGATCACCTTTTATGTGCTGACCATCGTCAAGATGGGCCCGGCGCTGTTTGACAGGGCGCTGTAATGACTTCTGTCGCACCTGACCATCGAGACAATCTCAGCGAACGCAAGAACCGCCGCATCGGCGTGAGCCTTGCCGTGCTGGTTGCCGGCATGGTGGGCCTCGCATTCGCCTCTGTGCCGCTCTATCAGTTGTTCTGCCAGGTCACTGGCTTTGGCGGCACGACGCAGGTGGCGGAGGCCAATCCGAAGGGTTTCATAGCGCGCGAAATGCGCGTGCGCTTCGACGTCAACGTCGAAAATACGCTGCCCTGGACCGTCAAACCGGCCGCCTCGATCACCGACAAGATCGGCGCCGTCGATACGGTCAACTACGTGGCGACCAATAATTCGGATAAGCCGATAACCGGCCAGGCGATTTTTAACGTCGTGCCCGAGCAGGCCGGTATCTACTTCAACAAGATCGAGTGCTTCTGCTTTACCGAGCAGACGCTGCAGCCGGGCGAGACGGTCGATATGCCGATCGTCTTCTTCGTCGATCCCGATATCGCGGACAACCGCGAACTCAACACGATTAAAGAGATAACGCTCTCTTATACATTCTACGCTTCAGACAGTGAGGGAAGCTGAACATGGCCGCCATTGAGAAGAACCATGATTACCATATGGTAGAGCCGTCGCCCTGGCCCTTTGCGATGTCGGCCGCGGTACTGGTCATGATGATCGGTGCCGTGTTCTGGATGCACCAGTGGACCCCGTGGCTGTTTTTCATCGGCCTCGCCGGTGTTCTCTACGTTTTCTACGCCTGGTGGGCCGATGTGGTGAAGGAAGCCAATAACGGCGTCGACCACACCCCGGTCGTGCAGATGCACCACCGCTATGGCATGATCCTCTTCATCGCTTCCGAAGTCATGTTCTTCGTCGCGTGGTTCTGGGCCTATTTCGATGGCTTCTTCCGCCTCGACGACGTCGAGCAATATGCCCGCGTCGCGGCCACTGGTGGCCACTGGCCTCCGACCGGCATTGAGCTGTTCGATCCCTTCCACCTGCCCCTGTTCAACACGCTGATCCTCCTGACCTCGGGCACGACCGTCACCTGGGCGCACCATGCGCTGCTTGAAAACGACCGCAAGGGCCTGCGCTGGGGTCTTGCGATCACCGTTGCGCTCGGCGTGCTGTTCTCGTTCGTGCAGTATCTCGAATATACCCATGCAGGGTTCTCGTTCGCGGGCAGCATGTATGGCGCGACCTTCTTCATGGCGACCGGCTTCCACGGTTTCCACGTTCTGATCGGCACCATCTTCCTCGCGGTCTGCTTGATCCGCGCCGAACGCGGCGACTTCACTCCCGAGCGTCACCTCGGCTTCGAATTTGCCGCCTGGTATTGGCACTTCGTCGACGTGGTGTGGCTGTTCCTCTTTGCCTCGATCTATGTCTGGGGCAGCTGGGGCGTGGCGCTCAGCCACTGATCGGGCAGGGAGCCCGGAATTTGGGGGCGCGGCCAAGGCTGCGCCTCTTTTTGCATCAAGAAGCAGTTTATGGCGCAGCCCAATCCGATCCTGACCGGCCTTCTTTGCCGCTGTCCCCGCTGCGGCGAGGGACGGCTCTTTGCCGGTTATCTCAAGCTGGCGCCGCAATGCGAAAAGTGCGGCCTCGATCTCGCCTTTGCCGATAGCGGTGATGGCCCCGCCGTGTTCGTCATCTTTCTCGTTGCTCCTCTGGTGCTCGTTATGGCGCTGATCCTCGGCGCTGTCGCCACCGTGCCACCCTGGATGCATCTCGTGATTTGGATTCCGGTAACCGTGTTTTTGAGCCTCGCGCTGCTGCCGCCGTTCAAAGGCGTGCTCGTCAATCTGCAGTTTCTCCACGATGCGCACGAGGGACATCAATGACCACGCGTCGCCTCGGGCTAAAAGAATGGGTTTTTGCCGCCCTCATGCTGGTGCTGGCGGCCGTCTGCGTTTTTCTCGGCAACTGGCAGATGCAGCGACTGGCCGAAAAGGAGGCGCTCATCGCAGCGGTCGATGCGCGCCTGACCGCGGCCCCTGTTCCCGTGCCTGGCCCGGAATCGTGGTCGACGCTTGATCCGCAAACGATCGTTTATCAACCGGTGACGCTCACCGGCGCCTATCGCTATACCCAGACGTCGACCGTGTTCACGAGTCTTGCCAGTGCGAAGGGGCAATATTCAGGCCCCGGCTATTGGGTGATGACGCCGTTCGAGCTGCAAGGCGGCGGCACGGTATTCGTCAATCGTGGCTTCGTACCGCAGCAATATCAGGAAGCGGCGGCGCTCGGCGATCTTCACGGCGAAGACCCTGGCATCGTCACCATTACAGGCGTGGTCCGTACGCCCGAGCAGGCTGATTTCATGACGCCTGAGGCCGATACATCCAATCGGATCGAGTGGGTGCGCGATCCCTTGCGGTTGGCCCAACTTGCCGATCCAGCGCTTGCGCCGATCGCGCCCTTCTATATCGATCTGCCGGCCGGCGCCCCAGGCGATCTGCCTCAGGCGGGCGAGACCGTCGTTACCTTCCCCAACAACCATTTCGGTTATGCTCTGACCTGGTATGGCTTTGCCATTGTCGCTGTGGTCATGCTCGGCTTTTGGCTGTTTCGCCAAAGCCGCCAGCCGTCAAAACCGGCGTGATCGGCAAAACCTTGCGGCGAAGCGTCGCTTTCACTAGGTTGCAACAATTCTAAAAGGGCTTTCCCTTCCGATGCAGTTTGTTTCGACGCGTGGCCAGGCGCCTGCGCTTGGTTTCTCAGATGCGGTCCTTGCGGGCCTGGCTTCCGATGGCGGTCTCTATGTGCCGGCCAGTTGGCCTCAGTTTTCCGCAGATGAAATCGCGGCCTTTGCAGGGAAACCCTATGCCGATGTCGCCTATGCCATCATCTCGCGCTTTACCGGCGACGAAATTCCGGCCGCGACGCTGAAGTCGATCATCGATGGCGCCTATGCGAGTTTTCGTCATCCGTCGGTGACGCCGCTGGTCGAACTCGAGCCTAATCATTTCGTGCTTGAGCTTTTTCATGGTCCCACCTTGGCCTTCAAGGATGTGGCGATGCAGTTTTTGAGCCGCATCATGGACCATATCCTTTCGTCCCGTGGCCTCCGCGCTACCATCGTTGGCGCGACATCGGGGGACACGGGTTCCGCCGCCATCGAAGCGTTCCGCGGTCGCGACACCACTGACATTTTCATTCTGCATCCCGAGGGTCGAACTTCGGAAGTGCAGCGCCGGCAGATGACGACGGTGCTCGATGCCAATGTGCACAATATCGCGCTCAGCGGCACATTCGACGATTGCCAGGATGCCGTGAAGGCGATGTTCAACCATCATGCCTTCCGCGACCGCGTGCGCCTCTCAGGCGTCAATTCCATCAATTGGGGCCGCATCGTCGCGCAGATCGTCTATTATTTTACGGCCGGCGTATCGCTGGGCGCGCCTTATCGGCCGGTCAGTTTTACTGTGCCGACGGGTAATTTCGGCGATATCTTTGCCGGCTATTGCGCCAAGCGCATGGGCCTGCCGATCGAAAAGCTCGTCATCGCCACCAATTCCAACGACATCCTGCGCCGCACCATCGATACAGGCCGCTATGAGATGCAGGGCGTTGCCCCCACCATTAGCCCGTCGATGGACATCCAGATCTCTTCCAATTTCGAACGGCTGCTGTTCGAATCGGCCGGGCGCGACGCCAGTGCCGTCGGCCGCATGATGGCCGCGCTCAAGCAATCGCGTGGGTTCGACCTGCCGGAAGGCGCCATATCCGCCATCCGTTCCGAATTTGCGGCTGGTACGGCCAATGAAGCGGCGACGAGCGAGACGATTGCCCAGACCTGGGCGAACTCGTCCTACCTTCTCGATCCACACACCGCTGTTGGGGTCAGCGTGGCGCGCAGCCTTTCGGGCTCTGCAACGCCCATGATCACGCTCGCAACGGCTCATCCGGCAAAGTTCCCGGCGGCCGTAAACGCCGCCTCGGGCATCGAGCCGCCGCTGCCGGCATGGCTTGCCGATCTTTATGAGCGGCCCGAACGGGTTGAACTGCTGGCCAATGACCAGCGTATTTTGGAAGACTTTATCGGGGCGCGCACCCGCGCGGCCTGAAGCATAATCGGACCATGGCGGGAGAGCCCAAAGGCCCCCGCGCGGTTCAGGAGGAAGAGTGTGACGGTACAAACGACGACTCTCGAAAACGGCATGGTGGTGCTGACCGATGACATGCCGCATCTCGAGAGTGCCTCGCTCGGCGTCTGGGTAAAAGCCGGTGCTCGCTCGGAGCGCAAGGCCGAGCACGGCATTTCGCACCTTCTTGAACACATGGCCTTCAAAGGCACCAAGAGCCGCACGGCGCTCGAAATTGCCGAGACCATCGAAAATGTCGGCGGCGACCTCAATGCCGCGACTTCGATCGAGCATACCGGCTATTTTGCGCGCGTGCTCAAGGAAGACGTCGTTCTCGCGGCTGATATCCTCTCGGATATTTTGCAGAATTCGACCTTCGACGAAAACGAAATGACCCGCGAGCAGCAGGTCATCGTTCAGGAAATTGGCGCGGCGCGCGACAACCCCGATGACCACGTCTTCGATCTGTTTCAGCAGGCGGCCTATCCAACCCAGCCCATTGGCCGCACTATTTTGGGCACGGTTGATTCGGTGCGGGATTTTTCACCCGAAATGGTCCGCAAATATATGCGCCGCAACTATGTGGGCGACCACATGGTCATGGCCGCTGCGGGCAATGTCGATCATGACGAGCTCGTCGAAGTCGCCAAGCAGCGCTTTGCCGACCTGACTCCGAATGGTGCGCCGGCGCCGCAGCGCGCCGAATATCAAGGCGGCGAAGAGCGGCTGATTTCGGACCACGAACAGGCCCATATCGTGCTGGGCTTTGAGGGCCGTGCCTATAATTCCGATGGCTTTTATGCCGCGCAGGTGCTTGCCTCTGTTCTCGGCGGCGGCATGAGTTCTCGCCTTTTCCAGGAAGTGCGCGAAAAGCGCGGCCTCTGCTATTCCGTCTATTCCTTCCACTGGGCCTTTGCCGATAGCGGCGTCTTCGGCGTTGCCGCGGCGACGGGCGAAGACGAAGTCTCTGAACTCGTCCCTGTTGTGCTCGATGAACTCAAGCGCGCGGCTGAAACCATCTCGGAAGAGGAAGTGGTGCGCGTCCGCAACCAGATCCGCGCCGGTCTCCTCATGTCGCTCGAAAGCCCTTCGGCCCGCGCCGGTCAGCTGGCACGCCAGCAGATCCTCTGGGGCCGCCCTATCCAGATGGCAGAGACGGTCGAGCGCATCAACCGCATTACCGCGCAGCGTGTGCGCGAGGTGGCCGAACAGATTTTCACCAGCTCGACGCCGACACTTGCCGGTATTGGGCCGATCAGCCGGCTGGCCGATGTCGAAAGCATCGGCGAGACGCTCAAGCGCTAAATCATGCTCTGGCCCTGGTCGTCGCCGGAGCAATTGATCACGCTACGCGGGCGCAGCATCGCTTTGCGCCTGCCGCAGATGCGCGACTATACGGCTTGGTATAATCTGCGCCGCTCCAGCCAGGATTTCCTCAAACCCTTCGAGCCGCGTTGGACCGAGGCCGATCTTGGCCGTCGCGTGTTCTCCATGCGGGTGCGCCGGGCGCGGCAGGAAGCCGAGCAGGGAACCGACTACACGTTTTTTATTTTTCTCGATGACGGCAGCAATACCTTGGTTGGCGGGATAACCCTCTCCAATGTCCGGCGTCGTGCGGCGCAATTCGTCAATCTGGGCTACTGGATGGGCCAGTCTTATGCCGGCAAGGGGCTGATGAGCGAAGCCGTCGAGGTGTCGCTCGCCTTCACCTTCGAAACGCTCGACCTCCATCGCGTCCACGCTGCTTTCCTACCGCACAATATTGCATCGCGGCGGGTGCTCGAAAAAAATGGCTTTGTCGAGGAAGGCTTTGCCGAACGTTACCTGCAGATCAATGGCCGCTGGGAAGACCATGTGCTGATGGGGCTGACGCGCGAGCGCTGGGACAGTTTCCGCTTCGCAAGTCCACATCATCGTGTTGCCTGACCGGTGGGACGTCCATCACGTTCCACATCGCACTGCGCCACCCCGCTTGCCGCAAGGGTCAATCTCTCGTACCAAAGGTGCGCCCCCTTTGGAGGTTACCAAAGCCAAAGGCTTGTCCCCCCGCGTTATCCGCGGCCGACTGCCGCCACAATGAAGCCTTGTGTGGGAATTAGCTGCTCTTGATGCGTCCGTTTCTTGTTCTCGCAATCATCCTTGCGTTCGCTTTCTCGCAGCCAGCCCGGGCTTTCGAAGTCATTTCGGTCCCCGAAGACGTCAATGCCGTCAACCTGTCCGATATCGTCGAAATCGTGCCGGGCACGAATGGGCGTCTGCAGCTTTCGACCGCGCCTGACGCCGACGGCATCATCCGGCGCATCGAGGTTCTGGCAAGCGAGCAGGGCACCAACCCGTCTTTCGCGTTATTTGCGCTCCGCAATGATTCCGATCAGCAGATCGAGCGCCTTCTCGTCGCGCCATTCTACCGGCTACCGGCGTCAGGCGTTTTCCAGCCCGATCTCGGCAATGCGCGCATTTCGGCGGTGACCCCAAGCGCCGGCATTCGTCCGGTGCAATTGGCCGACCCTGAAGCCGACGTTTACGAGGTCACGCTCGATCCCGGCGCGACTGTGACGCTGATTGCCGAGCTAACCTCGGGCGAATTGCCGGAGCTTTACCTCTGGCAACCCAACGCCTATCGCGACTACGTCAATTCCTTCACGCTGTTCCGGGGCGTGGTGCTAGGCGTTGCATCGCTCGCGGCCGTGTTTCTGACCATCATGTTTGTGGTCAAGGGCAGGGGCGTATTCCCGGCCACGGCCGCTTTCGCCTGGGCGGTGCTCGCGTATCTCCTCATCGACTTCGCCATCTTTGGCCGCCTTTTCGGCATATCGGCCGGCGGGCTCCAACCACTCAGGGCCGCGGCGGAGGCGGGCATAGCGACGACGCTTGCCGGCTTCCTCTTCATCTATCTCAATCTCCACCGGTGGCATCTGCGCTTCATCCATCTGGCGCTCGGGCTCTCGGCGCTTTTTCTCGCGCTCTTCGGCTTTGCCTTTTTCCAACCCGCAATTGCCGCCACCATCGCGCGTCTCGTTCTGGCGCTGCTCGGCCTTTCCGGCTTCTTCCTGATCCTGTTGCTGGCGCTCCGCGGCTATGATCGCGCCGTGCTGCTCGTCCCGACCTGGATCATCTTCATTGCTTGGCTATTCTATTCCTGGCTCGTCATTTCCGGTCAGGTGACCAATGACGTTGCCCAGCCAGCCGTAGGCGGCGGTCTGGTGCTTGTCGTCATGCTTCTAGGCTTCACGGCCGTTCAACACGCCTTTGCCGAAGGGCAGGTGACGATCGGTACGCTCAGCGAAGTCGAGCGCCGCGCTTTGGCGCTGACCGGTTCGGGTGATTTCGTTTTCGATTGGAACATCGACCGTGACCGCGTCACCGTCAGCGACGAACTGACAACCCGTCTCGGCGAAAAGCGCGGGGCGCTGCGCGGCGCCATCAAGCGCTGGCTCGACCGGGTTCATCCTGATGACCGCGACCGCTTCCGCACCGCTTTTGATACGCTGGTGGAACTACGCCGTGGCAAGGTTTCTTCGGACCTGCGTGTGGCGGGCCATGATGGCAATTACCGCACCTTCCGCATGCGCGTAAAACCGGTGTTGGGCGGCGATGGTCAGGTCAACCGCATCGTCGGCACGCTGCAGGACGTGACCGAGGATCGAGCCGCCCGTGAGCGCCTGCTTCACGATGCTGTGCACGACAGCCTCACCGGCCTACCCAATCGCCAACTCCTGCTCGATCGGCTTGAGCGTTCGCTAGCCCGCGCGCGCACCCCGGGCGGCATCAAGCCGGCAGTCTTCCTCATCGATATCGATCGGTTCATGGAGCTCGAAGAGCGCATCGGCCATTCCGCGGCCGATTCGGTGCTGCTGGCCATTTCCCGGCGCATTTCCCGCGTCATGCGGCCACTCGATACCGTGGCGCGTATTTCAGGCGATCAGTTCGCAGTGATCCTCGCCTCCGAGCAGACGGCCGGGAAGATCGCCGAAAGCGCTGAGCAAATCCGCAAGGCGCTGAAGGCCCCGTTCAACTTCGGCGACCGTGACCTCACTATCACGGCTTCGATCGGCGTCACGATCTACGACGGCAATCCCGCAGAAGCCCCCGACGTGCTGCGCGATGCCGAACTGGCCATGTATTACGCCAAGCGCCTCGGCGGAGACCGTATCGAAGCCTATCGCGCCTCGGCGCGCTCCATCGCCAACTACAACCGCGCCAGCGAAGAAGATCTCGAACGCGGCATGCGCCAAGGCGAACTCTCGGTGCAATATCAGCCGGTGATGAACATCGCGTCTGGCCAAATCGTTGGGGCCGAAGCGCTGATGCGCTGGAACCATCCGACGCGTGGCGTGGTCAACCCGGACGAATTCGTGCCGCTTGCCGAACGGTCCGGCCAGATCGAAAAGCTCGGACGCTTGGCCTTCGAACAGGCGGCCACACAAGCCCGCGAATGGTCGGCGACGATTGGGCTCGGCGAAGAATTCTTCATCTCGGTCAATCTCTCGCCGACGCAGTTGGCGACCGAGACGCTGCTTAACGACATGCGCAATCTCGTCGCGCAGGACAAGACGCTGGCTACCCACCTCAAGCTCGAGATCACCGAAGGCCAGGTGATGAGCAATCCCGAGCACTCCGCCTACATGCTTGAAGCGCTCCGTAGCTTGGGCTTGGGGTTGGCGCTCGACGATTTCGGCACGGGCCACTCGTCGCTGAGCTACCTGCATCGCTTCCCGTTCGACACGATCAAAATCCCGGCCGCTTTCGTGAAGATGGGCACCGAGACGGGCAATCCACACACGCAGGCACCGATCATCCGCGCCATCGTCGGGCTTGCCGAAGATCTGGATCTGATGGTGATTGCCGAGGGTGTCGAAACGCTCGACGAAATCGAGCGGCTGCGACAAATGAACTGCCGTTTTGCGCAAGGCTTTGCGTTTGGGGCCGCTATGACTGGGCAGGAATTGGCGAAGAAGCTGATGGCGCAGGCGGGGCGATAAGGCTCGACGCTAACGACAGTTTGGCTTAGGCGTGGCCTGCGTCGCTGCTCAGCGTTGCCCGCGTGATGTGCAGGCTTTCCAGCGCCTTCTCGTAGCGTTTCTCCACCGGAGTATTGAACACCAGCTCCGGCGTGAATGGCACGGTCAGCCAGCCGTTTTCGGCGATCTCCCGTTCGAGTTGTCCGGGGCTCCAGCCGCAGCAGCCAAGCGCAAAAAATGAGGCTTTCGGTGCCGGGCCGAACGCCATGGCGCGAAGCACATCCAGGGTGGCGGTAAGGCCGATATCTTCGGTGACCTTATAGGTATTGCCGCTGTGATAGTCGGCGGAATGCAGCACGAAGCCACGCCCCTTCTCGACCGGCCCACCGCGCATGACCGTGCGGTCACGGATCGTGTCCGGCAGACGAATGACGGCATCGGGATCGCCTAGATCGAGCTCGTCGAGAATGTCGGCAAACCGCAGATTGGCCAATTTCTGATTGACCACCAGACCCATGGCGCCCTCTTCGCCATGACCGACGAGCAGGATCACGCTTTCGGCGAAGCGCTCGTCTTCCATGCCCGGCATGGCGACCAGGAATTGTCCTTCAAGATAAGTCATCAACCAAGTCTATGCGCTGGGCGGGGTGAAGCCAAGTCTCGTGCCTCTTCACGAAGGCCTGAAGGCGCGTCAGCTATTCCTTCACCATCTCCTGCGTTAATGCCGAGCCATGCGATCAATTGCTCTTGCCGCCGCCTTTTTGCCCGCTCTCGTTGCCCCGGTTTTTGCCGGCGAAACGCCGTGGCAAGAGGTAACGCCGGGCGTAAAGTTGCGGCTTGTCAGCACCGGCGTCGTTAAGCCCGACGGCACGACCCTGTTCGGCCTCGAAATCGATATGCCGGAAAATACCAAAACCTATTGGCGCGTGCCTGGCGAAACGGGTTTTCCGACCGAGCTCGATTTTTCCGCGTCTCGCGGTGTCAGCGCGGGCAAGATTCTCTGGCCGCACCCGATCGTCGATCTCAGCTCCGGCTATCTCGACTTTGCCTATTTTGGGCCAACCCTGTTGCCCATCGAACTGACCGTGGCCGACAAGACAGCCGAAGTGGATATTTCGGCGCTGCTTGGCATTTGCTCCGATATATGCATTCCGGCGCAAGCGAGTTTCAGCCTCCCTGCAGCGGATGCGGCGCCTGATCGGCCCAATGGCCTCCGCATCAAGCAGGCAGTGGCCGAAGCGCCCATTCCGTGGAACGACGGCCCGGCACCAATCGGCAAAGTCGAATTTATCAAAGACGAACAGACCCTGGCAGTGTCTCTCGCAACCGATGATATCGACCCCGGCTCGATCATCGTTGCGACCGATAGTGGCGAGCCGCTGTTCGGCATGCCGCAAAAAAGCCCGCAAGCGAACCTAGTGCTGCTTCCCATTCTGGCGAAAACCGAGAATATTGACCTGACCGGCCAAGACGTTCAGTTGTCATTCATGACCGGTATGGGAGCATTCGAGCTTCGCCGGACAGTCGGGGCAGAGCCGGCGAACGAGTAGTCCCGGAGACGAGCGGCCAAGCCGCCAGCGGGATGGTTTTGGAGTAAGGCGATCTTCTCGCCTGGGGCATGGGGCAAATCCTCGCATGATTGAACGTGGCAATGCGATTCCGGCTGTTGGGATCAAGCTCGTAACGGCTTCCGGCACGCACGACACCACCAGTGACGTGGTCCTTGGCTCGGGGACCGTCGTCTTCTTCGCGGTGCCGGGTGCGTTTACGCCCACCTGCCACGTCAACCATTTGCCGGGCTTCCTCGCCAATACAGAAAAATTCCGGGCGCACGGCGTCGAGCGCATCGTCTGTGCCTCCGTCAACGACGCTCACGTGATGAAGGCCTGGGCCGAAGCCAGCGATGCCCTGGGCAAGGTAGAGTTCATTGCCGATGGCAATGCCGATCTCGCTAAGGCGCTTGGCCTCGCCAAGGATTTCTCCGCCAATGGCATGGGCACGCGCTATGCGCGCTCGGCCATGATCGTGCGGGATGGCAAGGTGCTCGACATTTTTGTGGAGGACGCGCCCGGCGTCAACGCCAGCGGTGCGCCGGCCATCCTGATGGCGCTAGAAGCAGCCAATGCGTAATTTGAGGCAGGAAGTGACCATGACCAAGCCGACCGTTCTGCGACTTGTCGCTCTTGCCGGCCTCTCAGCGGCTCTCGCCGGGTGCTCGATGGGCAGCATGTTCGGCGGCGGGCCATCGACCAGCGCCAATCTTCAGAATGCGACTGCGTCACCTCAGGCTGTGGCTCAGGCACAGACCAATGCGCTGCCAGCGATTGCCACCGAATGTCCGCCGATCAAGGTGCGTGTCGGCGGCGAGGCGATGTTCTATTATGGCGGCGGGCGTACAGGCGATGCCAAAGCGCTGCAATATCAAGGCGTGATCGACGAAGTGACGCGCAATTGCGTCGTCTCCAACGGCGTCATCACCGTCAATATGGGCGCTTCCGGCCGCGTTTTGCTCGGGCCTGCCGGCAGCCAGAGTTCGGTCAACGCCCCAATCCGTTTCGCAGTCGAGCGCGATGGCCAGGCAATCTTCTCGGAAAAATACACCATCCCCGTCGCCCTGACGCCGCCAGCCCAGTCGGCCGAATTCGTCAAGGTCGTCGAAAACGTCGCTATCCCCTATCTCGGCGGGGAGAGCATCACGATCTGGGTCGGGTTCGACACGCGGGGCTGATCGCTCCAACCAGAGAAATGAAAATGGCGGCCTTTCGGGCCGCCATTTTTTATTCTGCCGCCTGCGGCAGATCCGCAGGCTTTTCCCATTTGAGCACGGGCTGCCGTGCGGCACGGGTTTCATCCAAACGCCGCCGCGGCGCTTTGGCCGGAGCTGCGGTGAACCGGGCGGTGTTCCCGGCCTTGGCGTCTGTCGCCAGTTCCACCATCACGTCGCAAAAGCGATCGAGCGTCTGCTTGCTCTCGCTTTCCGTGGGTTCGACCAGCATGGCGCCATGGACGACCAAGGGGAAATACATGGTCATCGGGTGGAAACCCTCGTCGATCATAGCCTTGGCGAAATCAAGCGTCGTGACGCCTGCGTCTTTGATGAAGCTGTCGTCGAAAAGCGCCTCATGCATGGTCGGATAATCGGGGAAGGGCACCGAGAAGATGTGCTGCAAACGCGCCTTGATATAGTTGGCGTTGAGCACCGCATCCTGCGCCGCCTGGGCCAGACCATCGCCGCCATGGCTCAGCATGTAGGTCAGCGCACGGACATACATGCCCATCTGGCCGTGGAACGCCGTTACGCGGCCTAGAGCATGTTCTTCGACATGTTCGACGAGCTCCAGCCCCTTTTCGCCCTTCCGCACGAAAGGAACCGGCGCGAAGGGTGCTAGGGCCTCGGAGAGCACGACGGGGCCCGCACCCGGCCCGCCGCCGCCATGGGGCGTCGAGAAGGTCTTGTGGAGATTGATATGCATGGCGTCGATGCCGAGATCGCCCGGACGCACAACGCCCATGATGGCGTTGAAATTGGCGCCATCGCAGTAGAAGAACGCGCCCGCATCGTGCACCGCCTTGGCGATCTCGATCACCTGTGGTTCGAAGAGGCCGCAGGTATTGGGATTGGTCAGCATGATCGCCGCGACTTCCGGCGAGAGCGCCGCCTTGACCGCTTCCACATCGACTGTGCCATCGGCCTTGGCGGGCACGGGTTTCACCGTGTAGCCGAGGAAGGCCGCAGTCGCCGGATTGGTACCATGGGCGCTTTCGGGGACGAGGACGATGGTGCGATGCGCCTGGCCCGCAGCCTCCTGAGCCGCCTTGATCGCCATCATGCCGAGGAGTTCGCCATGGGCGCCGGCCTTAGGTGAGAGGGCTACGGCGGCGGTATTTGTGAGGGTAAGAAGCCAGTGCGAAAGCTGGTTCATCAGCTCGAGCGCGCCCTGCACGGTCGAGACCGGCTGCAGCGGATGGATGTCCGAAAAGCCCGGCAGGCGGGCCATTTTTTCGTTGAGGCGCGGGTTGTGCTTCATGGTGCACGAACCTAGCGGGTACATGCCGCTGTCGATCGAATGGTTCATGCGCGAGAGGCGCACATAGTGGCGCATGGCTTCGGGCTCTGTGAGCCCGGCGAGATCGAGCTTGGTCTTGCGCTCGAAACCGTCGAGGAAGCTGCCGTCGATTTTGACTTCGGGGAGGTCGACGCCGGAATGTTCGGTGTCGCCGATCTCGAACAGCAGCGGTTCATCGGGGATGAGCGCCGAGCCGGAGGCGGCGGTGCTGCCGCTGGTGCCGATGCCGGTTGGGCGGCCTTGGGTGTTCATGCTCATTGCGCGTCCTCCTCAATGGCGGCGTGGAGGCACTCGGCCAGCATTTCGATATCGGCGTGGGTGGTGAGTTCCGTTGCGGCGAGAACGATCAGGTTCTCGACATCCGGATAGCCCGGTTCGAGCCGGCTGACCGGCACACCGGCCAAAACTCCAGCTTGCGCCAGCATTTCGACGACTGGAGCAGCCGGAACAGGCAGTCGGATCGTCATCTCGTTAAAGAAGCTCTTGTTCAGCAATTCGACGCCTGGAACGGTGCCGAGCATCCGGGCGAGCTTGACCGCGTTGTGGTGGTTGAGGCGAGCCAGGCGGGTGAAGCCGGCTTCGCCGAGGAGCGACATGTGGATGGAGAAGGCGAGGGCGCAGAGGCCTGAATTGGTGCAGATATTGCTCGTCGCCTTCTCTCGGCGAATATGCTGTTCGCGGGTCGAGAGCGTCAGCACGAAGCCGCGATTTCCATCGGCATCAACGGTTTCGCCGCAGAGGCGACCGGGCATCTGGCGAATGAAATCCTTGCGGGTGGCCATGAGGCCGAGATAGGGGCCGCCGAAGTTGAGGGCGTTGCCGATGGATTGGCCTTCGCAGACCACGATGTCGGCGCCAAGCGCGCCCGGGGCTTCGAGGAGGCCGAGGGATACGACTTCGGTGATGACGACGATGAGCAACGCGCCCTGGGCGTGGGCGGCATCGGCGGCAGCTTTGAGGTCGCGAAGATGACCATAAAAATCAGGGGTTTGGACGACGATGGCGGCGGTGTTGCCGTCGATCTGGCTTAGGATATCGCCCTGGCCCTCGGGGGAGGGGGAGAGGCAGACGAGGTCCGGATCGTCTTTGAGATAGGCTTTGACGACATCGCGATAGTGCGGGTGGAGGCCGCCGGACAGAACGACTTTACTCTTTTTCGTCAGACGCTTAGCCATCAACACGGCTTCGGCGGTGCCGGTCGAGCCGTCATAAAGCGAAGCGTTGGCGACGTCCATGCCAGTGATCTTGGCGACCTGGGTCTGGAACTCGAACAGCATCTGCAGGGTGCCCTGCGAGATCTCCGGCTGGTAGGGCGTGTAGGCCGTAAGCCATTCGGAACGCTGGATTAAATGATCGACCGTTGCCGGCACGTGGTGGCGATAAGCACCGGCGCCGACGAAGAATGGACCATCGCCAGCGGCGTGGTTCTTGGCCGCGAGGGCGCGCACATGGGCTTCGACGAGGAATTCCGGGCTATGCGCGGGCAAGCCAAGATCGAAGCTTTTGAGAGCGGATTTGGGAACGGCGGAGAACAGCGCGTCGATATCGGCGGCGCCGATGACGCCAAGCATCTCGGCGCGCTCGGTTTCAGAATGGGGGAGGTAGCGCATGATCAGAGGGTCAATTCCGCATAGCCGTCGGCATCGAGGAGAGTGTCGATTTCGCTGGCGTCGGCGATTTCGATCTTGAACATCCAGCCTGCATTTTCAGGGTCTGTGTTCACCAAACCGGGCTCGTTTGTTAGCATTCCGTTAACTTCGATGACCGTTCCGGTTACTGGCGCGTAGATTTCGGAGGCGGCCTTGACGGATTCGACGACGGCGGCTTCCTCACCCTTCTTGAGCACCTTGCCGACGGCGGGGAGCTCGACGAAGACGATGTCGCCGAGTTGCTCCTGCGCATAGGGCGTGATGCCGACAATGCCGGTCGAACCCTCGACGCGGATATATTCGTGGTCGGGTGTGAACTTGGTGGTCATGAGCGGGCCTCAGATGGCTTTGCGGAAATAGCGATGGGGAACGAAAGGGGTCGGGACGACTTCGGCCGGCTGCGCGCGGTCGCGGACGGAGACCTGGAGTTTGGTGCCGGGTGTCGTAAGGGCAGGGGGCACGAAGCCGAGGGCGATGGCCTTACCGAGCGAAGGGGCAAAACCGCCGCTGGTGACCACGCCGACGACTGCGCCGGACGCATCGAGGATTTCGGCGCCTTCGCGCGCGGGAGCGCCTTCAACGAGGAGGCCTACGCGCTTGCGGGTGAGTTGGCCCTCGCGTTCGGCAAGAATGCGCTCGGCGCCGGGGAAGTCGGCAGCTTCGCGGCGACGCTTGGAGACGGCAAAGCCGAGATCGGCCTCGATGGGGGAAATGGTTTCGTCGAGGTCGTGGCCATAGAGCGGCAGGCCGGCTTCGAGGCGCAGGCTATCGCGGGCGCCGAGGCCCATTGGTTTTACGCGTGGATCGGCGAGAAGAGCATCCCAGAGGGCTGAGGCCGAGCTAGCCGGAGCCAGGATTTCAAAACCATCCTCGCCGGTATAGCCGCAGCGCGCAATGGTGACCGGAACGCCGTTACAGTCGAAGTCACCGAACTGCATGAACCCTAGGTCGGTCGCCTCGGGCATGAGCGCGGCCATCACGTTGACGGCCTCGGGGCCTTGGAGGGCTAGGAGGGCGCGATCGTCGGCGCGGTGTAGCATAGCCTTATCACCAACTGTCTTGGCGATCAGGGCAAAGTCACCGTCTTTGGTGCCGGCATTGACAATCACGTAGAGCGTGCCGCCTTCCGTAGCGCGACCGATCATGAGATCGTCTACCGTGCCACCCTTGTCGTTGAGAAGGAGCGTGTAGCGCAATTGGCCGGGTTTTAGGCCAGCGATATCGCCACAGACCAAGGGCTCGATCAGCGCAGAGATTGCTGCGTGGTCTGCGGCGGTGTCGCTCGTCGGTGCGCTGAGGGTCAGAAAGCTTGGGCCCATATGGCTGACGTCGAAGAGGCCGGCGTGGTCGCGGGTCCACTTGTGCTCGGTCATGATACCGGTGGGATATTGCAGGGGAAGGGCATAGCCGCCGAAGGGCACGATGCGGCCGCCGGCACTGACGTGACGCTCATAGAGCGGGGTCTGCTTGAGGTCTTCGGTCGAAGGTTCGGCCATGGGTCTCTCGGGTTCAAAGGCGACACGACTATGCTCTGCCGAAATGGCGGAGTGCGTGCCCCCTCTGTCCTTGCCCTGAGAGATTTCCCGGCTGAGCGCCGGTTGCTCCTTCGGAGAGGCCGTGAGGGCCTGCTTTCCAGAGTTTTGACCTGACTGCGGTCCGGTTGCCTGAGAGTTTCCGGGGCGGTTGCTCCTTCGGCGCTGGCATTTTCAGCCAGTCTCTCCCGCAGTCGTTGGCACCATGGGGGAGATTTGTGGTGGCGTCAACGGCAGCCGTGGGGATGTGCACGGGAGGCGTGGGTATGGTGAGGAGACAGTCTAGGCGCCTTCAGCTGTCAGGGCGCTTTTTCGTCGGTCGTCACGACCGGGCTTGTCCCGGTGGTCCATGCGGAGGCGAGATGGATTGCCGGGACAAGCCCGGCAATGACGGCGGTGGGTAGGAGGGGGGAAGGGCAGCAGTTAGGGACGGGCTGCGTTCTGCCGCCTGCTCCTCTGCGGAGGAGAGAATACCCCTCACCCTGGAATTTCTTCTGAACGAAGAAACTCCTGTCCCTCTCCCTCAAGGGGCGAGGGTAAGGCTGGTTGGTGTGGCGCCAAATGCGACAAACAAACAAAAAAGGCGGACCCGAGGGCCCGCCTTCAAAAATCCAAAAAAACCAAAAAAATCAGTTCAGGCGGCCGGCGACGTCGGCGATGGCTTTGTCGACGATCTGGCCGCCCTTGGCGTTCATTTCGTCGGTGAGGACGACGCGGGCGGCTTCGACGGCGAGGTCGGCGGAGCGGGCGCGGACGTCGGCGATGGCCTGGGCTTCAGCCTGGGCGATCTTGTCTTCCACGGCCTTGGTGCGGCGGGCGACGAGGTCGGTCAGGGCGGTCTGGGCTTCGGCGGTCATGCGAGCCGCTTCTTCCTGGGCCGCAGCGATGATGCCCTGGGCTTCGCTTTCGGCAGCGATGCGCTTGCGCTCATATTCGGCGAGGAGAGCTGCGGCTTCTTCGCGAAGGCGCTTGGCTTCGCTCAGGTCCGTTTCGATCTTCTTGATCTGCTTGTCGAGCATGCCGCCGATGATGCGGGGAACGCCGACATAGATCAGCACGCCGATGAAGATGACGAGGCCGACAAGCGCGAAAAAGCTGTTATCCATCCAAGTGGGCATGGCGATTATCCCTTCACCTTGGCAACGGCAGCGCGGACGCTGTCGGCGGAAACGTCACCCACGAACTGACCGACGACGGCCTGGGCCGTTTCGGCAGCGATCTCGTCGACATGGGCGAGAGCGGCGTTTTTGGTGGTCGTGATGCGGGCTTCGGCTTCGCTGACCTTGGTGGCGAGCGTGGCTTCAGCCGCGCTGCGCTTGGCAGCGAGATCAGCCTGCATGGCATCGCGCGACTGTGTGGCGATGGCCTGAGCCTTGGACTTGGCTTCAGCGAGTGCCTTTTCATAGGAAGCGATGGCCGCGTCGGTCTTTTGACGGTCGGCATCGGCTGCCTGGAGATCGGCGTCGATGGTTGCCTGGCGCTTTTCGATGATGGAGCCGACCTTGGGCAGGGCGACCTTGCTCATCAACAGATAAAGCGCGGCAAAGGAAATTGCGAGCCAGAGCAACTGGCTGGGGAAAGTTGCCGGATCGAAGGGCGGGAAGACATCGGAATGCCCCTCGCCATGCGCTTCGGTGGTGGCATGAGTGTCGGCGGTCGGATCGTGCGCGTCCACGCCTTCGCCATGGGTGGCGTCGACAGCGTGGTCGAGGTTTTCCTCGGTCGGCGTTACCGCTTCTTGAGCGTAGGCTTGCGTTACCATCTGGTCGAGATCCCGTTAAATCCGGTCATCCAGCGCGGGCGCCGAATGCAACCGCAGCCGAACCCTTGTGTCCGGCTGCGATAAAATTCGTTGGTCGCGAATTAGGCGACGAACAGCAGGATCAGAGCAACCAGGAACGAGAAGATGCCCAGAGCTTCGGTCATGGCCATACCGAAAATCAGGTTACCGGTCTGGCTCGGAGCTGCGGATGGGTTGCGCAGGGCACCCGAGAGGAAGTTTGCGAAGATATTCGACACGCCGAGGGCGGCACCAGCCATACCCAGGGTTGCGATACCAGCGCCGATCATCTTTGCGGCTTCAACATCCATTTGTTTGTCCTTTCGAGGGTCAAAGTATTACCGGCGAAAAGCCGCCGTTTGAGGGACTCAACGTCTTAGTGTGATGGGTGGACCGCGTCGTTGAGGTACATCGACGTCAGCACTGCAAACACATAGGCCTGCACCACTGCGACGAGCAGTTCTAGCGCCGTGATTGCCACCGTCATGATGAGCGGGAGCAGAGCGCCGAGCCAACCAAGAGCGCCGAGGGCACCAAGGCTGACCACGAAACCAGAGAACACCTTGAGGGTGATGTGACCGGCAAGGATATTGCCGAACAGACGAACGGAAAGGCTGATCGGGCGCGACAGGAACGAAATGATTTCGATCGGCACCACGATGGGCAGCACATAGCCCGGAACGCCTGCCGGAACGAAAAGCTTGAGGAATTTCGGACCGTGGCGGAAGAAACCGTAGAGGATCACCACCGAAATCACGAGCAGTGCGAGCGCTGCGGTGACGATGATGTGGCTCGTGACGGTGAAGAAATAGGGGAACATCCCGAGAAGGTTCGCCACCAGCACGAAGCCGAAAAGCGAGAACACGAACGGGAAGAATTTCATGCCTTCGGTGCCAGCCGAGCTTCGAAGCATATTGGCCACGAAACTATAGGCCAATTCGCCCGCGAGCTGGAAACGGCCCGGCACCATGCTGGCCTTGGAGGCCGACATCGCCATGAACGCGGTCAGGACAGCGACGGTCACGACCATGAACAGGGATGAATTGGTGAAGGAAAGATTGAGGGCGTTACCCGCAGCCTCGTCCCCGATATGAATCGGGAAAAGGTCATAGATGACAAACTGGTGGATCGGGTCAGTACCGGCCATGGAGCCCTCTAAGCGTCATCAACTATCGGTCCGCTTCTCGTCTTCCGCGCCCGATGAAGGCGGGGGAGGCGATGCGGCATTCAGGTCCGTCACCACGCGGATGACGTTTCGGATTCCAGCGGCGAAGCCCACCATGAACAGGATGAGCAAACCCCAAGGGCTGGTCCCCAGGCCAAGATCGATGAGATACCCGACAAAGGTCCCCACCAGAATGGCAGCTATGAATTCGGTGGCGATGCGCATACCGCGCGCCATTCCGCTCATATCGCCCGAGACACCACCCGAGGCTCTAGCGTCCTTGAGTACCTGTTCCCGCTTGGCAGAAGCAATGCGCGATGCAAGATCGCGAGTCACTTCGCTGTCTTTTTCCGGCTTGCCCTGGATATTGGGCGGCTTTGCCATCCCGTTTCTCCCTGGCCCGCCTGTTCCGGAATTTCCGGTGCCTTTTCAGGTCGGGCGCAACATAGTGGTGGCCCCAAAAGGTGTCAAGGCAAGTGACGAAGATGTAAGTTCTTGATTTTGCGTTATGTTTTCGCGAAATCCACGGGTGCGGCATGCTGTCCACAGGTCAATTGTGGTAAAGCCGTGGCTCAAGGAGAGATTCCCGGGAGGGGCTGGGTTGCAAAGCGGGCAACTTGTGCGGCCATGTCGGTGGTGGCAGGCGGTAGGTAGACCACGCAATCATGGCCTTCGACCGCGGGCCGATCGCGCGACGGTCTAACTGTCCGGATCGTCTTTTTCGTAATCGAAGTCGTCGTCGTATTTCAACGAAGGTGTAGCAATCGAGTGCGTCACGCGCTGTAGCCAGACAGAGCCGTCAATCACGTCATAATCGAAGCACCAGCCATCAACTATGATGCGCTGCGCGCCGCGGATCGGAAGGTGGCTCGCGCGCGCTCGACCGGCAGATGGCTGACTTGCGAGAAGCTGACGCGCGCGTTCAATGATCGAGCGAAAGGTTAGGATACCCGAGATCGTCTTTCCCTTAAGATAATCGATTTCACGCTGAATATCGCGCTTGGCTTCTCTCGAAACCTTGACGCGCATTAGGCCGCTTTGCCCTTGCGAATAATCTCGTCCAGTTCGGCGATGACATCTTCCAGGTCTTCGCCACCGCCCTCGGCCGCTTCTTCACGGCCGCGCAGTACCGAAAGGCAGATACCGCCCTCTGCCTCTTGTGCGAGGTAATATTTGAGCGCGCGCACGATGATCCAGCTTCGCGTTCGCTCAGAGCCGGCGGCGATTCTCTCGACGTCTCTCAGGATGTCTTGCGGGAGACGCAAGGTAACGGGATCGGAAAGCTCAGCCATCACGGTTCTCCTTTGTATTACAAGTAATACAGGCGTGCCCGTGCTGCAACGTCAAGCCTGCTCGACCTCGCGAAAACTCTCTGCCGTCTGCAAATCGACCGAGACCAGTTGGCTAACGCCGCGTTCGGCCATGGTGACGCCGAAAAGGCGGTCGACGCGGCTCATGGTGATGGGGTTGTGGGTGATGACCATGAAGCGGGTATTGGTGCGCTGGCGCATGCTTTCGAGGAGATTGCAGAAGCGCTCGACATTGGCGTCGTCGAGGGGCGCATCGACTTCGTCGAGCACGCAAATGGGCGCGGGATTGGTGAGGAAGACGGCAAAGATCAGGCTCATGGCGGTCAGCGCCTGTTCGCCGCCGGAGAGGAGCGTCATGGTCTGTGGCTTCTTGCCGGGCGGGCGGGCGATGATTTCGAGACCGGCTTCGAGCGGGTCGTCGCTTTCGACAAAGGTGAGTTCGGCCGTGCCGCCGCCAAAAAGGGTGGTGAAGAGTTCTTGGAAGAAGGCGTTCACTTTTTCAAAGGCTTCGGAAAGTCGGGCGCGGCCTTCGCGGTTGAGGGCGGAGATTCCGCTGCGCAGTTTGGCGATGGCTTCGATCAGGTCGTCGCGATCGGCGACCATGGTGTCGCGCTTTTCCTGGACCTCGGCTGCTTCCTTTTCGGCGGAGAGATTGACGCCGCCCAGGCGCTCGCGCTCGGATTTGAGGCGTTCAAGCTTTTGCTCGATGCTTGATTCCGGCGGGAGCGCTTCTTCGGGACGGATGCCGGAGGCTTCGAGGGTTTTGCTGGCGGGGATGCCGAGAGTTTCCTCGATCTGGCGCTCGATCTGCTGGCGCTGGGCCATGGTGCCCTTGAGGCGCTCTTCGATGCGCGTCAGCTCGATGCGGACTTCGGAAAGAGCATCGGCGGCGGTGCGGAGGCTCTTTTCGTGGTCGCGCCAGGCGGTTTGCGCTTTTGCGAAGCGGTCGCTGGCTTCCTGGTAGTCGAGCGTGGCGTCGCTGATCTGGTCTTCGAGTTGGGCCTGGCGATTAGCGAAGCCGTCTGGGGCAGTGTCGATTTCGACGATCTGGGTATTGATGGCGGCGACGCGCTGGTCAAGTGTCGCCAATTGGGCGGACGCTGCTTCATGGCGGCGGCGCCAGGCGGCGCTGTCGCGGGCGATCTGGTCGAGCCGGGCGCGGCGCATGCGGGCGGCGTTTTCAAAAGAGCCGAGGCGGAGGCGGGCTTCGTTCGCTTTTTCGCGGAGGCGGGCAAGGTGAGCTTGCGCAGCGTCGAGCTGGGCGCTGTTGTCGTCTTCGTCGCCGAGGTCTTCGAGGGCGATTTCGGCCTCTTCGCGAATGGCGACGGCTTCTTCGAGACTCGTGCGCAGGCGGGCTTCGCCTTCCACGAGGGCTGAATGGCGGGTGGCGATTTCGCCCTGGGCTTTGAGGGCCGTATCGAGTTCGGCCTGGGCGACGCCGATACCATGCTGAGCCTTGCGCCAGTCTTCGCGGCGGAGGCGCTCTTCCTGGCGGGCGAGGTCAAGCTTTTGCGTTTGGGCGTCGATGTCCCGGCGGTAGGCGTTGCGTTCGGCCTTGGCGCGGAGGATTTCCTCGTCGAGTTCGGCGAGACGATTGCGCTGGGCGAGGCGAAGGGCGGCAGCGGTCGGGGCATCGGCGGCGGCAACAAAGCCGTCCCAACGCCACATGGCGCCGTTGAGCGTCACGAGACGCTGGCCGGGCCAGAGAGCGGGCATGAGGCCTTCGCCGTCGAATTCGCTGACAAGGCCGATCTGGTCCAGGCGCCGTTTGAGGAGCGGTGTGCCGGTGACATAGCGCGAGAGGGGTTCAGCGCCCTGGGGGAGGGGCGGATCGTCATAGCCTTCGATGGCGATGGACCAGTGGAGCGGCGCACCGGCATCGGAAGAGGCGTCAAGATCATCGCCGAGCGCGGCGCCAAGGGCGGTTTCGTAGCCGGGCTCGACCTTGAGTTCATCGACGATGGCCGGCCAGAGGCTGGAGCCGACATTGAGCATCTTGCCCAAGGTGGACGCTTCCGATTCGAGGCCGGCGAGGAAGGCATCGAGTTCGGCAAGGCGCGGGCGCATGTGGTCGAGTTGCGCCTGGGCTATGGCGGCGTCTTCCTCGGCGGTGAGGGCGGCTTGTTCGGCAGCTTCGGTGATGGCTTGCGCTTCGGCGAGACCTTCGCGGGCGGTGATGACGCGATCGTCGCTGTTAAGGCTGAGGGCGAGTTCGGATTTCTCGGCTTCGACGGTTGCGAGTTCGCGTTCGAGCCGGTCGAGGCGGATCTGGGCATCCTGCGCCGCGCGCAGGAATTGGGTGCGGCGGGCGCGGATTTGCGCTAGGGCGTCGGTAAGGCGGCGCACGTCGGCTTCGGCTGCAAGGGCTGCGTCGCGGGCTTCGTTGGTGGCGAGACGCGCGGTTTCTAGGCCCGCTTCGGCGTCTTCTTCCTCGGCGGCAAGCTGGGCTTCTTCTTCGGCGAAGGCGGCGAGGCTTTCCTGGCTTTCTTCGACAAGGGCGCGTTCGCGGGTACCGTCTTCGGCGATCTGGCGCAGGCGCTCTTCGAGTTCGGCGCGGCGCTGGCTCATGCGGCGCGCTTCATCGCTCAATTGCTCGTAGAGGATCTTGTAGCGCTGCAGGATGGCGCTGGTGACGGCTTCTTTTTCGCGGAGGGGCTGCAGAGCGGCTTCGGCCTCTTCGACGCTTTTCTGCGCCAGGCGCTCGGCATGGGTGGCGTCGGCGAGCTTGCGGATGAGCACGGCCTGGGCCGCTTCGCCGTCTTTTTCCGCGACGCGGGTGGCGACCCAGCGGATGTGAAAGAGCGTGGCTTCGGCGCGGCGGATATCGCCCGAGAGACCGCGATAGCGGATGGCAAGGCGCGCCTGGCGTTTTAAGGTTTCGAGCTGGGTCTCGATCTGGGCGATGACGTCGTCTACGCGCTCGAGATTGGCCTCGGCTGCCTTCAGGCGCAATTCGGCTTCGTGCCGGCGCGAGTGGAGGCCGGAAATGCCGGCGGCTTCTTCCAGGAGAGCGCGACGGGCGGTCGGCTTGGCGGCGATAAGCTCGCCGATCTGGCCCTGACGGACCATGGCGGGGGAATGGGCGCCGGTCGAGGCATCGGCAAACAGCAATTGAACGTCGCGGGCGCGCACTTCCTTGCCATTGACGCGATAGACCGAGCCCTGTTCGCGCTCGATGCGGCGGGTGACTTCGAGGACATCGGCGGTGTTGAGGGCGGCGGGTGCTGTCCGGTCGATATTGTCGAGGACGAGGGTGACTTCGGCACTGTTGCGGCCGGGCCGATTGCCGGAACCGGAAAAGATGACGTCGTCCATGCCCGAGGCGCGCATGGCCTTGTATGAATTTTCGCCCATGACCCAGCGCATGGCTTCGACAAGGTTAGACTTGCCGCAACCATTGGGGCCGACAATGCCGGTCAGCCCAGGTTCCATGACGAGCACTGTCTCGTCACAGAACGATTTGAAACCGTGGAGTTTGAGGCGGGTGAACTTCATGGAGCCACCCCAATAGCATAATCCCCGCCACTAGGGGCGGGGATCTTGCAAAGATCTTACTGAGCGGGGGTGACCGGCGTCATGGTATCGGCCGGGGCCATCGTATCGGTCGGGGTGACGGGCGTTGCCGGTGCCGGCGTGGTGGTCGCGGGAGCAGGCGTTGCCGGCGTCGTCGCATCGGTGGCCGGAGCAGCCGGGGTGGTTGCGGCCGGAGTTTCGGTGGTGGTGCCGGTGGTCGGCTGGAAATCGGCCGGGACCAGCGGGTCGATTTCAGCAGAGAGCTGTTCCAGCGTCTGCGCGCCCGACAGCGTCTTGCCATTGATATAGAAGGTCGGAGTGCCCTGAAGGCCGAAATCGTTCAGCGCCTGATCGCGCATCGCTTCCATGCCAGCGAACAGGTCCTGATTCGTCAGGGCAGCGTCAAAGGTCTCCTGGGTGAAACCAAGCTGGGTTGCGATGGTGAAGATCGCGTCGCGCGGCGTCTGCGACACGCCCCATTCGCCCTGGGTGCGGAAATAGGTGGCGAGGACGTTTTCGTAATTCGTCTCGCCGGCAGCTTCGGCCAGCATGAAGATGGCGGCGTCGAGCACGTTGCGCACGAAGGGGCGCACCACGAACTTGACCTTGCCGGTGTCGATATAAGCGGCCTTGAAGGGCGCATAAGTGTTGTTGTGGAATTCAGCGCAGTGCGGGCAGGTCGGCGAAGCATATTCGTAGACGGTGACCGGGGCGTCGGCGGAGCCTTCGACCTTGTCGGCGATATTGCCAGCAGGAGCGGCAAGCTTAGCCGGATCGACCACATCGCCGTCCGCGGCTTGCGTTGCGCTGATGCCCGAAAGGCTGAGCGCCGAAGCGGCCGCACCAAGAATAAGGGTCTCACGGCGATTGAATTTCACGGCTTTAGGCTCCTGAACATTGTCTGCGCGACACTACACATGGCGTTGATGTCGGCAAGTGGGCACGATTATCACTTGGGGGTGAACGGACTATCCGTCCTTACGCTCCGATCGGCCGGCCAGCGCCAGGCCCAGATCACGCAAGGCGGCCTTTAAATCTTCATCGTCGATTTTTTCAACTGCGGCCCCCACCTTGGCGATCTCGTTCTGGCTTGGCTCGCGGGTTTTTTGCCGCTTGGCACCTGAACCAGGGGTGAATGGCTCGGCCGAGAGCCTGACTTCGTTGACGAGGAGATAACCGAAATAGCGATTGACCGCCGTGGCGATCTCGGGCGCGGCATGCTGCACGAAGAGGGCTTGGCCAGGGCCGCAGCGGAGATAGAGCACCGCGCCCTCATGGCCATGGCCGGCGCTGCGGGGCCAGACCAGTTTGTCTGGCATGGTCGTCTGATCATAGGGTCGCGGCGCGATGACCCGCCAATGGGTGATGATGTCACGCGTGGCGAAACCGCGCTTTTTCAACACCGGATCGAGCGCGCCCGAAAGCACATCGGCAACGCTGAGCGTGCGATTGCGGCGTTTTGGTTCGGGCAGCTTTTCTTCGGCCATGGATGGGAAGTAGCGAGTGGGGCGGGTTGGGGCAAGGGGGCGGGTGCGGCGTCACTCTTGCTGGCTCCAATAAGTGCGACACGTCTACGCCCTACCTAATGGACTTCCCTCGGGCTTGGCCCGAGGGTCACCTGCTTTCGCTTAAATACTTGTGCCTCCCGCATTGGCACTCGGGTCAAGCCCGAGGGAAGTCCAGTGGGTGGGGTAGGGGCGGTGAAGACGTCAAATTGTCGCCTGACTTCACGACGTCATTCTCGCAAAGGTGGAATCTTGCCTCCGAGGAATTGGATTCCCGCTTTCGCGGGAATGACGCCGAGGACTTGGGGTGGAACGAATAGTTGAGGAGGTGCCCGCAATCACTGGACTTGCGGCGCATTGGCCGGAGCCTATATCCCTGCACCATGCCCCTCATCGATCCCCATCCCATCGACGCTGCTGCAGTTCTTGTCTGGTATGATCGGCATGCGCGGGATTTGCCGTGGCGCGTGCCGCCTTCTGATCGAGCGCGAGGGGTCAGGCCGGACCCGTATCGGGTCTGGCTGAGCGAAGTGATGCTGCAGCAAACGACCGTTGCCGCTGTTCGCAATTATTTCCTGCGCTTTACCGCGCTTTGGCCGACGGTGCATGATCTTGCGGCGGCGCCGCTCGACGCATTGCTGCGCGAATGGGCTGGGCTTGGCTATTATGCGCGGGCGCGCAATCTTCATGCCTGCGCCCAGGCGGTGGTGGAGCAGCATGGCGGCGTGTTTCCCAACACTTCGGCCGGGCTGCAGACGCTACCGGGGATTGGCGCCTATACCAGCGCTGCGATTGCCGCGATCTGCTTTGATGAGGAGATTGCGGTGCTCGATGGCAATCTCGACCGTGTCCTTGCGCGCTACTATGCGCTGCCGGTTCCGGTGCGTGAGGCGAAGGAGGAGTTGCGGGCCGCCCTGCAACTGAGCGTGCCAAAGAGGTCGGGTGATTTTGCGCAGGCCATGATGGATTTGGGCGCCACGATCTGCGCGCCTCGGACCGCATCTTGTCTGATTTGTCCGCTGCAGCCCGATTGCCTCGGCACCCGCACGGGCAATCCAACCATGTTTCCGATTAAGCCGGTAAAGGCGGAACGTCCGACCCGACGTGGCCATGCCTTCGTCATGACCGACGCGAGCGGCGACGTTTATCTCCAGTCTCGACCGGGCAAAGGGCTTCTTGCGGGCATGACCGAGGTGCCGACATCGGAATGGAGCGCAGAGCCTGGAGCGGTGATGCATCCCGTCGCAGCGGAGTGGCGGCACCGGGGACAGGTGGTCCACATCTTTACCCATTTCCGGCTTGAGCTCGAAATATGGTCGGCCGAAGTTATGCCAGATGAACTTGAAAATGGCTGGTGGGCACCCGCGAGCGCGCTAAAAGGCGAGGCATTGCCGACGCTGTTCAGAAAGGTGCTGGCTCAGGCGGGGTTGGAATAACGCACTTGCACGCCCGGCGCAGAGACGCGCCTATTCCGGCGAACTCGCCTTGACGAGAGCGCGCAACTGGCGCGCGAGCATCGGCCCTTCAAGCTGGCTGGCGGAATAGCCTTCGCGCGCAATAGCCTGCTTTACTTCGGTGACGCTGGTGAATTTGCCGCTTTTGGCAAGCTCGAACGCGCGTTCGAGAGCGGTGATATTTGGCTTCATATGTTTCCCCGTGGTTGAAAGCCCAATCGGGGCGAGAAAGGCCGCCGGAGGGCGGCCTATCCGTGAGCTTTAGAACGCTGCTTACTGAGCGAGCGTGAGATTGATAGCAGATTCACGGCCGTCACGACCGGTTTCTACTTCGTAGCTGACCTTGTCGTTTTCATAGAGGCCATCAACGCCCGAGCGCTGAACAGCCGAAATGTGAACGAAGTGATCCTTGCCGCCGGTTTCGGGCGTGATGAAGCCAAAACCCTTGGTGGCGTTGAAAAATTTTACAGTGCCGTTGATGCGGGACATTTTGTATTCCTGGGTAGCTCGGAGCCGAAGCGAAACGAGCGGTTTCCCCCTGCGACATGCAAGAGGGTCTAGAACGTTCGCAAGTAGATCAGAGCGCCGAGGACCGGAAATGACCGGCAGACACAGCCGACTTAGGCTGAAAACGTATGCTGCACTTATCGCATTCAATCGTGTCTTTGGCAAGGCGGGCGTTTGTCAGCCTCGGAGGCCGGCAAAGACCTAAGATATTGTTCGTAAAAAAGAGACCGTCGCTTTTGGTCTCAAACGACAGGACGAGGCGGCATTCTATTGTGGTCTTGAACGCCGTCGGCTTTTAAATGCTTTTTTTCCAGCAGCGGTCGAATTATAGCCCCATCTGCGCCATCATGGTTCCGTTCGATTGGACTGTGAGATGTGTCTTGATGAAGCGCGCCCTTTTTGCCCTTTGCTGCCTCTTCGCCCAAATTCCCGGAGCGAGCGCAGCTTTGGCAGAGGACCTCGACGACTTTTTGGTGGGGCAGGGTTGCGCGATTGGCCCGGAGACCACCGACCTTGCTGTCGCGGCAGGGTTTTCCGCAGACGCAATGAGCGCGGTGGTTGCCGAAGCGGAAGAAAATCCGGAAACAGTCCGGACGGGAGACTGGATTTTGCTGCCGTCGAGCCTTTGCGTCATTGCGCCGCCGGCTGTGAAAAGTCAGATCCGGATTGACGATCCCGAGGTCGCGGCCGTCACCTCGGGGATTGACGACTATGCTGAATTGGGCGAGCGCGGCTGCTTCCTTGATGGTCCTGGGCTGCCCAGCACGGTGCAACAGACACGAGGCTGGGATGCGCAAACCGCCAACACGGAATATCTGCGCTTCCTTGCCGAGAACCTACGGGCGGGCACGATTGCCTTTTTCAAGGACGATCCACTGAGCACGCCGGTGGGCATCCAAGTGCTGACCGGCGACTGCGCCGATGTGCCCAATATCGCCGAAATTCGGGCCAATCAGGGGCTGCGCGATCGCTATTTCGATGATCTCATCCGCGAAAACGCGAGGAAAGTTGGCTGTGAGGAGGATGGGGGACCGGGCATTGCCTTCATGGAACTCGCTGCCGAGCGCACGAAGGGCAAAAATACCAATGCGTGGCTGTTTGCGGAGGTCAGGTTCATCGCCATGGGCGCGGGCTGGTATGCGGGCATGAGCGCGACCGAAAGGGGCACGCCGCGTCCACCGCTTTGCAACTACGAAACGCCGCGGCCATGAATATCCTGCGCGACCTTTTCGGACCAAAGCCGAAGAGGGCTGTGTCCGCGCCGGACGGTCCGCCTGCGCGGGACCTTGCCGGTAGCGGAAGAGAAAATCCGATCACGGCCTTGCTGACTGCCTGGGGGCTGCCGCTCGATGAGCCGCGTTCGGCGATCGAAGCGCGCAATGGCATCGTTTCGGACCCGATTTATAATTGGCCGACTTTGCTGCTGCCGGAGGCAGAGCAATTGCCGGGGGCAATGCGGCCATGGGCGGCCTATGTCCATGATCGCACACCGCCGCAATTCCCGATCAGCCGCTTTAGCGGCCTTGTCTGGCTTGCGGACGATGCGGATTTCAATCTCCGTTGCACCGCCGAGCATATCGCCAAAACCCTTGGCCCCGCGCCGATCGGCCGTCGCTGGAACACGGTTGTGGCGGCCTGGACCTCGGACCTGGCGGAAATCCGGCTGACGGCGTGGCCGCCGCATCTGCAATCGGACAAGCTCCAGAACCCGGCGGAGGAGCACAATCCGCGCCTTAGGTCCGCGTGCCATATGGAAATTGCCACGGGGCTTTGCCTGACGCTGAGCGAAGTGGAGAGGCAATGGGTTTCGTCGAGCCAGCGGCTCCGGCCCCTTTCGATTGGCGGCACTCCACCGCAATCCAGCGCGCCACTGGAGACGCAGCTCGAATATGCCCGTCGACTGGAGGCGGGGATTAGTACCGAGCCCAGGCTGAGCATAGCGGCAGGCGGCGAGGCCTTGGTGGTTCTCTCGAGCCAACTCTACGTCATCCCGCGATCGGCCATTCGCCGACTGGAGGTTGTCCGCCTGACACCTGCCAAAGGCAGCGGCGGCGCCACGCTCTACGCCATTTGCGACAGTGCCGCGCCAAACTCCGAGGGCCAGTCGCTCTTTCTTGCCGCCGATCCCAAGACCGATGGGCTCAATGAATTTGCGCAAAACCTTGCGGACCAGATCGGTTGTCCGCTCGATATCGGACCAGCTTTTGCCGATTGCTGACATTCAATCCCGAGATCAGAATGAACCGTACCGCCGACATCCAACTGCTTCCGCACGATCTGGCCGACGCCAACAAGCTGCAATTCATCAATTCATTGCGGCGGCCGCGCGGGATTTTGAGCGTTTTGTTTCTCTCGGCTGCCCTCTCGACGATATTCGGCCTTCTGGTTTGGGACGCGGGAAATGCCCTCCCCATTGCCGCCTTCACAATCGTTTCGCCGCTGGCCGTGCTTGCCGGGCCGGCCTTTGTGGTCTGGGTCATCAACCCGGGCACAGCGCGCCGGATTTTCAAACAGCAGGTGAGCCTTAGAAAACCCTACTCGATCGCTTGGGACGAGGCCCACTATCTGGCTCATTCCGATCTCGGCAATACGAAGCTGCCTTGGAGCGACCTTTTCCGCGTCGAGCACAACGACAAGCTGATCGTGCTCTTTGAATCGCAGAACCTGCGCCGCATCATTCCACTACGCTTTCTGTCACCCGAGCAGCGCGCCGACATCGAAGGCGTCATCGCAGCGGCTGCGCCGCAGGCGATGGCGCGGAAATGGAAATGAGGTATCCGTGACCCTTATCCGCATTCGGCCGGCCGACGTTAGAGACAAAGACGCACTCAAAAGTCTTCTCGATCTCTCGTGGTTGACCCATTGGGCGCCTCATGTGCATGCCGCATCCGTAATGCGCTATCGGGGCGAACGCCCGGCGCATGGCTATGTCGATTCCCGTTTGCAGAACTTTGTGGTCGCCGAGCGCGATGGCGTTGTCCTCGGTATGTTTGACCTAGACGCATCATATCTGCATGCAATTCACGTGCATCCCGAGGCGATAGGGAGCGGCTTGGGAAAAGCCTTGATGGACCATGCGGAGGAGAATGGCGCGGCCGTGCTTGACGTTCGCGTCTTCAATAGGAATGCCATAGACTTTTACCAGCATCGCGGTTGGCAGAAAACCGAAGAATGTGATGCCTCCGAGATGGGTACGCCGACTCGATCGATCACTATGGTGCTGCCCCGAAACGGGTTTGGCTGACCAAACCATTTTCCTGGGAGCGACGGGCAGGTTCGCGCATTCTTCTTCAAAGAGGAGATGCGAATGGATGCTTCCAAGGGAAATTTTACGGGTCGCTGGCTGCATGAGGGTGATTGGCAGGGCAAGGATTTCAGCCACGAATTTGCCGAATACGATCATGACGAACACCCCGGCGCGCAAGGGGCGACGCCGATGCGCCATGCCTATGTCGAGCAGGGTGGGCAGCAAGTGGCCGTGTGGGTGCCGGCGGAATGGTCGGATGCGCAGGTGCGACAAGCTCTGGAATCCAACTGGTAGGCTTAAACCTTGAGGTTGGAGTCTAGAAATTTCGCCACGTCGTCGAGCACCGGGGCCATACGTCGTCCCGGACGGCTGAAGGCGATGAGGGTCTGTGGGTGGCCGAGTTGCGGATAGTGTTTTTCCTCGACGGTCACACCTACACCGCGCAAGCGCTTGGCCAAGGCTACGGTGTTTCTTGGGTAGACCAGCCCGTCCTTGTCGCCGGTTGCGAGGAACATGGGGGCGGCCGTGTTCCTGACATGCTCGATGGGCTGGGTGTCGCGCGGATTTGGGACGGCGCCAAAGGTGCGCATGGTGATTTTGCCGTCGAAGGGAAAGAAATCATATGGCCCTGACAGCCCGACGACGCAGCGCACGCTCTTGGTTATGGTTGACTGCGCCAGATAATTCGGATGGAGCGCGAGCATGATGGCGTTATAGGCGCCAGCCGAATGGCCCATCAGGCCGATCCGTGAGGAGTCCCCGCCAAATTCCGAGATAGTGGCTTCGACCCATTTCAAAGCCATGAAGCAATCATCGAGGAAGGCCGGATATTCGACTTCGGGCAGGAGGCGATAATCGGCGACGACGGTTACATAGCCGAGGGCCGCGAGCGCGCGGCCGGCAAAATCGTAATTGTGCCGATCCCCATCCATCCAGGAGCCGCCATAGATGAAAAAGACCACCGGCAGCGGCCGAGAAGCGTTGCGCGGCGCATAGATATCGAGCTTTTGGCGCGGCTCAGCGCCATAGGCAAGGTCGCGTGCGATCTTCTCAGCCCCCGCGTCCTTGGGCGTTAACGCATTGAATATCTGAAGCAACGACCACACGGCTAACGCCCTCATCAAACCGACGCAGCAACGTCAGCGAGGACGAAAATGTTTCGTCTCCTGTTTGTCCGCGCATCGATTTATTGAATGGCTATCGCCGCGGGGCGCGGCATCACGATTTCCGAAAACAAAAAGGCCGCTGGGGCAAACCAGCGGCCAGTTTAAGAGCCTGAGTGATTGGAGGTCAGGATCAGGCAGAAAGCAAATCAAGTTTTTGGCGCACACTTGCCCGGAGGACATCGATGGGCTCGGTTACGCCAAGAAAGTCGTGGTGCCAGAAGGTCCACCCGTTGCATGCCTCAGCGCCCTGAACCAATGCGCCGACCTTGTGGATCGACCCTTGGTGCGGACCTGAGACGAGCGAGCCGTCTGCACGAACCATAGCAGAGTAACGTTTCGTTAAGTCGAAAAGTTGCGCACCCGGTTCGATCAAGCCTTGTTCAACGAGAGACCCGAAGGGAATACGGGTTTCCTTGCGCTTCGGGGTGACCGATTGCAGCGCATCGAACACTGCAGGGCGGATCGAAGCGATGCGCTGGCGGGCCGCTGCGACATAGGTGTCCTCGCGCTCGATGCCGATGAAGTGGCGGCCAAGTTTGCGCGCCACGGCTCCGGTTGTGCCGGTGCCGAAGAACGGGTCGAGCACGATATCGCCCGGCTTGGTCGTCGCGTTGAGAATGCGGAAAAGCAGGGCTTCAGGCTTTTGGGTCGGATGGACCTTGCCGTCGTCTTCGTCTTTGAGACGTTCAGCGCCTGTGCAGATCGGGAAGAGCCAATCGGACCGCATCTGCGTGTCGTCATTGGCAAGCTTCATGGCTTCATAATTGAAGGTCACGCGGCTCTTCTGGCTTTTGGAGGCCCAGATCAGCGTTTCGTGCGCATTGGTGAACCGGGTGCCGCGGAAATTGGGCATCGGGTTGGCCTTGCGCCAGATGACGTCGTTGAGCATCCAGAAATCGAGATCCTGGAGCGCCGTGCCGACGCGGAAGATATTGTGATAAGAGCCGATGACCCAGATGGCGCCATCGGGCTTCAGGACGCGGCGGGCGGCCTTCAGCCAGCCGCGAGTAAAGGCGTCATAGTGGGCAAACGAATCGAACTTGTCCCAATCATCATCGACCGCATCGACCTTTGACTGGTCGGGGCGCGTGAGCCCCTCGGCCAGTTGCAGGTTATAGGGCGGATCGGCAAAGATGAGATCGACGGAGCCGGCCGGCAAGGCATTCATGTGGTCGATGCAATCGCCCACAAGAATGGTGTCGATCGGAAGGCGAACAGCCTCCTCCGCATCGGCCAACGGGGCCGTACGCGCGGTACGCAACATGCAACTATCCCTAACGCAGTACTAACCCTGCCTTTGTACTTTGTCAGGGTTAATGGAGCGTTCGCAAGGGGTTAGCGAGGGGTTAACTCTCGACTACAACCACGGTCTACGTGACGAGAAGCGCGGCTACCGGGGCAAAAGCCGAGCGGTGATGGCGGCAAGGGCCGTGCAAATTCAACGCCTTGAGGTGGGCCGCCGTGCCATAGCCCTTGTGGCCGGCAAAGCCGAAATTTGGCGCATCGCAATCCATGATTGCGCACATGCGATCACGCATCACTTTGGCAACGATGGAGGCGGCGGCGATCGAGACGCTGCGACCATCGCCGCCGATCAGCGCAATGCCGGGGCAGGGGAGCATGGGGGGGACGTCGCGCCCATCGACGAGGACGCAATCGGCAGCGCAGGGAAGGGCGCGGACGGCGCGCGCCATGGCGGCAAGGGTCGCGCCGCGGATATTGAGACTGAGGATGTCCGAGGGCGGGGCGCTGACGACTGACACATCGGCGACGGCGAGAATTTCGGCAAAGAGCTCTTCGCGCCGCTCGGCGGTGAGTTTTTTGGAGTCGTTGAGGCCCTGCGGGATGCGCTCGGGATCGAGGCGCACGGAGGCAACGACGACGGGCCCGGCAAGGGGGCCGCGGCCGGCTTCATCAACGCCCACGACGCAATGGGCGCCGCGGGCATAGGCCATGGCTTCGTGGGAAAAGTCGGGGAAATCAACCTCGGGCGCGAAGAGCTCTGCGCTGGTTTCCAAAATTGCTGCTGTTGCCGCCTTGCGTGCCATCAGCTCCTGCCGGTCATCGTCTGGTCTTTTTCTCAAGCGCACTGGTATAAGAGTCTGGCCGGGGGGCAAAGACGAGAGTTTGTTATGCGCTTGCCCGCGGCCCTTGTGGCCTTGATCGCCTTCGCTTCGCCTGCCTTTGCCGAGCCGTTTCATCATTCGAGCGGAGAATGGCGGGAATATTTTCGCGATTGGCTCGCCTCGTGCCCGGACAATATCAACGAGGATGCGACCGACTTTTATGGCTATTCCTGCTTTGCCAGCACAGGGAGCCAGACGAGGAACAGCGCCAATCTGCCGGCCTATAAGCTGACGCTGATCCGCAACCGGCTCGACGGCACGCTCGATGTGGCGATCACCATTGCGACCGACAAAACCGCCTATGACGAAACGCGGCCGATGCGGCTGCTGTTTTCCGGCTCGGTTCCGGTGATGCTCAATATGGGCGCGGAAATCGAGACGCGTTTTAACACGACCAACCAGTATTTCGTCGCCGATCCCGAGCTGGCGCTGAGCCTGATCGAGCAGATGAAAGAGCGCACATCGCTCAAGCTCGTCGTGCCGATTGTCGGCGAGGGTAAGCCGGCTGAAATCTGGCTGTCGCTACAGGGCGTCATGGCCTCGCTCGATTTCATGGCGACCAATGCGCGCAAGATCGCGCAGTACTGAGGCATCCCCTACGCCAACAGAGCTGTTGACGAATGCGCTGCGTTCGTGTGGTTTCGCGCCGCTTATTTAGGGACGAACCATGACACTCAAGCCTGGCGCTGGCCTGCTTTTCGATATCGACGGCACTCTCGTGGAAAGCGATCCGCTGCATCTTGAGGCTTTCAACCGAGCCTTTGCGCCCTATGGTCATCATTTCGATCGCGAGCGCTTTGGGCGGGAGTTGCAGGGGCTCGCTAATGAGGCGATCGGCGCGCGCTTTTTGCCGGGCGAGACCAAAGAGCGGCAGTGGGACATCATGATGAGCAAGGAAGCGCTGTTCCGCGAACTGGCTTCTGAAGGGATCGAACCAGTGCATGGGCTGTTCGAATTGCTCGATTGGGCGGATTCGATCGGTTTGCCGGCGGTGGCGGTGACCAATGCACCGCGGGATAATGCCGAGCAGTTGTTGAATTCGATCGGCGCGCGGCCTCGCTTCAAGGGGCTGGTGATCGCGGACGAGCTGGAACACGGCAAGCCGCATCCTCTGCCTTATCTCGAAGGGCTGCGGATATTGGGGGCGGAAGCGGCGAACTGTGTGGCGTTCGAGGATTCGCGCGCGGGGCTGAAATCGGCGACGTCGGCGGGAATTGCGACGATCGGCATGGCGACGGGGCTTGAGCCGGCGCAATTGGTCGAGGCCGGTGCGACGCTGGCGGCGCGGGATTATCGGGATGCGGCGTTGCTGGAGTTTGTCAAAGGTCGCGTTTTAGCTTAGTGGACCTTGGAGCTCACTGAGAAATCCCCCTCACCGACTCGGCCTTCGGCCGAGCCACCTCTCCCCGAGGGGGAGAGGAATAAGAGGGGCCATTGCCAACCGCTAAAACAAACTCATCTGTTTGCTTTCCAGCTGGGGCTGGATGAAGAGGTCGGTGCGCAGGCTTGGGAGTTTGGCGTCGAGTTCGTAACGTTCGCGGGCTTTTTCGAAGCGTTGGCGGAGGAGGGTGGCGTAGGGGCCTTCTCCGGTCATGCGGGTGCCGAAACGGGAGTCATAGTCTTTCCCGCCGCGGGTGTCGCGGACCAGCGAGAGCACGTGGCGGACCCGATCGGGGAAGTGGCGAAGGAGCCATTCGCGAAACACGTCGCGGACTTCGCCGGGAAGGCGGAGGAGGATCATCGAGGCGCTGAGCGCGCCCTGGGCTTTGCCGGCATCGAGAATGCGTTCGAGTTCCATGTCGTTGATCGCCGGGATCATCGGTGAGGCAAAGATCGCGGTGGGCACGCCGGCTTCGCTGAGGAGCCGGATGGCTTCGAGGCGACGGGAAGGCGAGGACGCGCGCGGCTCCATCTTGCGGCTGAGTTTGTGATCCATCGATGTCACCGAAATCGCGACTTTCACGAGACCCAGTTTGGCCAATTCGGTCAGGAGATCGAGATCGCGCAGGATCAGCGCCGACTTGGTGGTGATCATCACCGGATGGCGCGTTTCGAGCATGACCTCGAGGATGGAGCGGGTCAGCTTATGCTTGCGTTCAGCCGGCTGATAGGGATCGGTATTGGTGCCCATGGCGATGGGTTTGGGCCGATAGGACTTGGCCGACAATTCGGCGCGCAGGGCTTCGACGGCATTGGTCTTGACGTAGATTTCGCGCTCGAAATCGACGCCCGCCGAATGGCCGAGATAGGCGTGAGTGGGGCGGGCATAGCAATAGGAACAGCCGTGCTCGCAGCCGCGATAAGCGTTGATCGAGCGCTCGAAACCGATATCGGGGCTGTCATTGCTGGTGATGATGGATTTGGCGCGCTCGGCATGTTCGACCGTTTCAAAGGTCGGCAGCGTTTCGACCGAACCCCAGCCATCGTCGAAATTCTCGCGCGCATGGATTTCGAAGCGCCCGGACCGGTTGGTCTGGGCGCCACGACCGCGGATGCGATCGGAATTGAGCAGCTCGCGCCGGGCGAGGTCCGCATCGCGGCTCTGGCTCAAGCGTTCGAGCGCTTCGAAAGACGGGGCCTGATAGAGGGCCATGAGAAATCTCCCTAATCCCAGCACGCTTCGGAATCGAACCGGGAACAGCACCGAATCTAGCAATCGGAGTGGAACGCAACAAGAACAAAGTTCTACTTATGTTCTCACTTTTTGTTTCGCATTGCAGCGTTGCGACGCTCGGACTGGACGCTTTGAAGCGGAGATCCTATCAAGGGCAACTGTTTAAGGGGTGGCGCATCGGGACCAGACGATCGGGCCTGAATATGCTTCCAATCGGCCAGCAATTTGTGGCTGCTGACATCCCCTGTCGCAGAAAAAATAAAAGAGCGATGTCGAACCGTAAAGACGCGGAGCGTCGTACGGATGTCGCGCGCTTGAGAGAGGGTTTGGAAATGACAACTGATACTGTTGGCTTCGACGGCTTGCCGCAAAGCGCACCGCACCATCCGGACAATGCCGCGCGCAATCGGCTGGTGATCGCGCTTTTGCTGGTGTCGACCTTCGTGGTGTTTCTCAACGAAACCATCATGAGCGTCGCCATTCCGCACCTGATGACCGATCTCGATATCAGCGCCAGCACCGCGCAATGGCTGACGACGGCATTTCTTCTTACGATGGCCGTGGTGATCCCGATCACCGGCTTTCTGCTGCAGCGGCTGAACACGCGGCCGATCTATATGATCGCCATGACCGTCTTCGCCGTGGGTACGGCTATTTGCGCCGTGTCGCCAGGGATCGAACTGCTGATCGCCGGGCGCGTGGTGCAGGCCATTGGTACGGCCATCATGATGCCGCTGCTGATGACGACCGTCATGACGCTGGTGCCGCCCGAAAGCCGCGGCAAAATCATGGGCAATATCTCGATTGTCATGTCGGTGGCGCCGGCCATCGGCCCGACCATCGGCGGGTTTATCCTTGCCCATTTCGACTGGCGCTTCATGTTCTATTTCACCCTGCCCATCGCGATCCTAGCGCTCGTGATCGGGGCGAGCCGTATCCGCAATGTGTCGACGCCGCGCTTCGCGCCGCTCGATATCCTGTCGGTAATCCTCTCGGCCTTTGCCTTTGGCGGCATCGTCTATGGGCTCTCGAGCCTCGGGGAAGGCGCAGAGCATGGCTCGGCGGTCCCGGCCTGGGTTCCGATTGTCGTGGGTGTGGTTTCAATGGCGCTCTTTGTGCAGCGTCAGTTCGGCCTGCAGAATGACGACAAGGCGCTGCTCGATCTGCGGACCCTCCAGCACCGGAATTATACGCTGGCGCTGATCACCATGGCGATCGCGATGGTGGCGCTGCTCGGTAGCTCGATCCTCTTGCCGATCTATACCCAGAAGGTGCTTGGCCTCGATACGCTGCAGACGGGCATGATCCTGCTGCCGGGCGGCCTGCTCATGGGTGTGCTTGGGCCTGTCGTCGGCCGGCTTTATGACCGGGTGGGGCCGCGGCCGCTTCTGGTGCCCGGCGTAATCGCCGTGTCGGCGGTGATGTGGGCGCTGACCATGGTCAGCCAATATACCCCGATCTGGGGCGTGATCGCCGGCCATATCGTCCTCAGCATTGGTCTGGCTTTCACCTTCACCCCGCTCTTCACCTCGTCGATGAGCTCGGTGCCGCCAAAATTCTATTCGCATGCGAGCGCTATTCTGGGCTCGGTACAGCAGGTGGCGGGTGCTGCGGGCATCGCGCTTTTCGTGGCGGTGATGAGCCTGCAGACCGCTTCGGGTGCTGCCGCTGGGCTTGGTGAAGTCGATGCACTGGCCGCCGGTATTCGTGCGGGCTTCCTCTGCGGTGCAGTGGTTTCGGTGCTGATGATCGTCGCGGCCTTCTTCGTGAAGAGGCCGGAAGGCGGTCACGGCGGCCCGGCAATGGGCCACTAGAAACACGAAGGGCCGGGTTCAACCCCGGCCCTTTTTCTTTGCCCTATTTGGCGGCTGGCTCGTAAAGCCCAGGAATGGCGGGACCGCGTGGGACGATGCCATTGGGGTTGAGCGTCTTGATCGAATAATAGCCGCGCTTGATGTGGTCGATATCGACCGTGGCGCGCACGCCCGGCACGTCGAGCACGCGCAGCATGTAGGCCTGCAGGTTCGGATAATCGGCGATGCGCTTGAGATTGGTCTTGAAGAGGCCGTGATAGGCGGCGTCGAACCGGACAAGCGTCACGAAGGCGCGGATGTCGGTCTCGGTCAGCGCTTCGCCGAAGAGGAATGATTTGCCCTCGAGCTTGTCTTCAAGCGTGTCGAGCGCTTCAAAGACATCGACATAGGCTTCGTCATAGGCTTGCTGGGTGGTGGCAAAGCCGGCGCGATAGACGCCATTGTTGAGGCGCGGATAGATATAGTCGTTGAGGGCGTCGATCTCGGCGCGGAAGGTTTCCGGGTAGAGATCGTATTGGTTGGACGCCAAGGCGCCGAAGCCGGAATTGAGCATGCGGAGGATATCCGCGCTCTCGTTGTTGACGATGGTGCCAAGCTTCTTGTCCCAGAGCACCGGCACGGTGGCGCGGCCGCTCACTTGCGGATCGGCCTTGGTGTAGATCTCATGCATATAGGTCGCGCCATTGATCGGATCAGGCTGGGCAAAGCGCCAGCCTTCGGCGCTGAGCTCGGGCTCGACGATCGAAACGCTGATGACCCCTTCGAGGCCCTTTAGAGTGCGACCGATGAGTGTGCGCGAGGCCCAGGGGCAGATGAGCGCGACATAGAGGTGATAGCGACCGGCGTCTGCGGCAAAGCCGGCTTCGCCAGTGGGACCGGCGCTGCCGTCTGGCGTGACCCAATTGCGGAAGGACGAGGTCTGGCGCACGAAGCCGCCTTTGGCGTCGACACCCTGAACCGGCTGCCAGTCGGCAGTCCATTTTCCGTTGACGAGCATGGCAAAAACCCTTTCCGCATTGCGCTGTTCCTTGCCCTGCAAGTGCGCCTCAATGCGGATCGGGTAAAGGCCTCATTGCCGAACGGGTTGTTCGACAGGGATTGAAAATCAGCGTTCGCTAAGGCGCGGCATCAGTTCGACGAAGTTGCAGGGCTTATGCCGGTAGTCGAGCTGATGGGTCAGAATGCCTTCCCAGGCATCGCGGCAGGCGCCACGCGAACCGGGGAGGCAGAAGACGAAGGTGGTGCCGATGAGGCCCGCCGTAGCGCGGGACTGGAGCGAACTGGTGCCGACCGTTGTTGCCGAATATTGATGGAAGAGGACGGAAAACCCTTCCATCCGCTTGTCGAACAGTGGCTCGACCGCTTCCGGCGTAACGTCGCGGCCGGAAAAGCCAGTGCCGCCGGTGGTGAGGATGACGTCGACTTTCGGATCGGCGACATAAGCCTGAACGGCCGCGCGGATGAGCTGGATATCGTCGCGCACAACTTGTCGGTCATGGCAGCTGTGGCCATCGGCTTCGAGGAGCGACTTCAGCAGCGCGCCGCCGGTATCGGTTTCGAGCGTGCGCGTATCCGACACGGCAATGACGGCGATGGACAGCGGCTTGAACGCCCGGTCTTCAAACTGTTCCGTCTTGAACATGGCGCTCATTCTCCGGGGTCTCGATCAGTTCATCGGGCACGGCAGCTTCGGACCGCAGCACCATCTCTTCTTCCTGATCCATATCAGCGCGCGGATCTAGCACAATCGATTCTGGCGTAACCTGCTTGTCATTGCCCATAGGCTGGAACGGCGCGCGTTCCGAAGCATCGACGCTCTTGCGCACCCGCATGCGGAGATAGGCAAAGACCGCGACGACAGCGTGAAAGATGGCTGTGATGATAAAGAGCGCGGCAGGCGAGATATTGCTCATCAGTACCGAGGCGATTGCTGGGCCGATGGCGAGACCGACGCCGAGGATGAGCAACATGCCGCCGGCAATCTTGGCGAAATTGCCGTCGCTGGCAAAGTCGTTCGCATGAGCCACGGCGATTGGGTAGAGCGGGTTGGCGGCAAGGCCATAGAGGGCAAAGAGGATATACATCATCCAGCCCGCGGCTGGATTGATGGCGACGATGAGGACGCCGACGACCGCCGAACAGGCGGCGAGCCCGATCATGACGAGGCGGCGATCGATGCGGTCCGAGAGACGGCCGAATGGGATTTGCGCGACCGCGCCGGCAATGGCGGCGATGGCAAAGAGTAGCGCGATACCGGTGGAATCAAGGCCCTGCTCATAGCCATAGACCGGGGCCAGCGTGCCGAACGCGCCATTGGCCATGCCGCAGCAAAAGGCAGCAACGGCAGCGACGGGCGAAGTTTTTATAAGAAGTGGCAGGTCAAGCTTGGCGGAGGCCAGCGGGCGCGGCTGCGGGCTCGAGGTGAGGGCCGGTGGCATCAGGGCGCAAATGAAGCTGATGGCGCCGATGACGAAGGGCAGGTAGCCGGCGGTGCCGGTGATCGACATGGCCATCTGGCCGACGGTCGAGGCGGCAAGGTTGATGGTCACATAGATCGAAAAGATCGTGCCGCGGCTCTTGTTGTCGGCGACTTCGTTGAGCCAGCTTTCAACGATCATGGCGGCGCCGGCAAAGCAGAAGCCGGACAAGGCGCGCAGCACGATCCAGCCGACGTCGTTGATCCACAAGAGATTGAGCAGGATGGTGATGGTTCCGATGGCGGCCATGACCGAGAAGGCGCGGATATGGCCGACCTTGCGCACGATCAGCGGCACGGCGATGGAGCCGGCGACAAAGCCTACCGACCAGCCTGTGCCGATCAGACCAAGAGCGAGGAGCGAAAAGTGCTCCTCCGCGCCGCGCACCGAGAGCAGCAGCCCCTGCAGGCCACCTCCGAACATCAACAGAGCCGAGCCAAGAAAAAGGGCATAGATTTTGACGACGGAAGCCATGGCGCTCGAAATATGTGGGCGGTCAAACGTTGCAAATCACGCGAGGGTGACCATAACGCGACAAAGCTGAAACGATAGGGCGGAATTAGGGACGGGCGGGAAAAAGTTGGGTGGGTGAGCTTCTGCTGATGGAGGCGCTCATGCAGTGAGCGTGGGTCACCCCCTCCCGGCCTCCCCCATCAAGGGGGAGGTGTCGTGCTGGTGGTTTTGACGAGAAGGTGCGCCAAACTCGATCCAGCACCTCCCCCTAGATGGGGGAGGATGGGAGGGGGTGTCGGCAAACTCGATGGCGCGGGGCGCTCAACTCAGCCCCAAACTATCCATCTTCATCTTCAAACTCAGCAGATCCGCCCAGGCCTGCTGCTTGGCCGCCGGGTTGCGCAGCAGATAGGCAGGGTGCAGCGTTGGCAGCGCCGGGACCTCGTGCGTGCCGATGGACACATCCTGCCAGCGGCCGCGCATTTTGATGATGCCGGAGGTGGTCTTGAAGACGGTCTGCATGGCGGGGCCGCCGAGCGTCATGACGAGGCGCGGGGCGACGAGTTCGACCTGGCGATTGAGGAAGGGGAGGCAAAGCTCCATTTCCTCGGGCGTCGGCGTGCGATTGCCGGGCGGGCGCCAGGGGACGGTGTTGACGATGAAGACCTTGGTGCGATCGAGGCCAATGGCGCCAAGCATGCGGTCGAGCAATTGACCCGAACGGCCGACAAAAGGTTTGCCCTGGCGATCCTCTTCGGCGCCGGGAGCTTCGCCGATCAGAACGATCTTGGCCTCGGGATTGCCATCGGCAAAGACGAGCTGGGTGGCGCGGAATTTGAGGCTGCAGCCGTTATAGGCTTCGAGAATGGTACGCAACTCGTCGAGCGACTGCGCGGTGGCGGCAAGGCGGCGTGCTTCGCTGGGGTCGCCGGTGATCGCAGCGGTGGCCGGGATCGGGGCGGGGGCATTGGGCGTTGCGGCCTGGCGTGCCTGTTGGGCAGGTTGCGGCGCGGCGGGCTTGGCAAAGCGGTCGACAGGGTCTTCGCCAACGGCAAGATCCACGCCGGCGGCGCGATACCAATCCAGCACGGCAAGCAGTTCGGCCTTGTCGAGTTCTCGAACTTGAGACATGAGGCTCGTTATGTCACACCGCGCGAGAGGCGACCAGTCGCCTAAAATTCACGAGGACTAGAGAAGATGGCTGAGGCGGGCAATCGCGAGACGCTTTCGACCGATGTATTGATCGTCGGCGCCGGTCCTGCGGGGCTGGCCGCGGCCATTCGCATCAAGCAGCGCCATCCCGACATCGCCGTCACGGTGGTGGAAAAGTCTGCCGAGATCGGTGGGCACATCATTTCGGGCGCCGTGATGGACCCGGTGGGGCTCGACGCGCTCATTCCCGATTGGCGGCTGAAGGGTTCGCCGGTGGGGCCAAATGTCACCAAGGACAGCTACCACTATCTGACGGCCAAGGGCGATTTTGCGCTGCCCCATGCTTTGGTGCCGCCGCAGATGAAGACGCCGGGCGCGGTGATCGTCAGCCTCGGGCGGCTGGTGCAGTGGCTCGGCGAACAGGCGATGGAATTGGGCGTCGATATTTTTCCGATGACCGCGGCGGTCGATGTGCTGCGCAGCGGCGATGGGCCGGTGCGCGGGGTGATTACCGGGGATCTCGGGCGCGATGCCGAGGGCAATCCCAAGCCAGGCTTTGCCGAGGGCATCGCCCTGAAGGCCAAATATACGCTGATCGCGGAAGGCGCGCGCGGTTCGCTTGCCAAGGCCTTGATCGGCGACTTTGCGCTCGGCAAGGAGCCGCAGAAATATGGGCTCGGGATCAAGGAAGTCTGGGAAATCCCGGGCGACAAGCACCATGCGGGCCAGGTCGACCATTATCTCGGCTTTCCGCTCGACAACGGCACGGCGGGCGGTGGCTTTGTCTACCATGCCGAGGACAACAAGCTTTATGTCGGCCTCGTTACCTATCTCGATTACGCCGATCCGACCCTATCGCCCTTTGATGAATTTCAGCGGTTCAAGACGCATCCGTCCGTTGCTAAGCTTCTGGATGGCGGGACACGCGTCAGCTATGGCGCGCGGGCGGTGACGGCTGGGGGCTGGCAATCCATTCCGACGCTGGCCTTTCCGGGCGGTGGGCTGATCGGCTGTTCGGCTGGCTTCATGAATGCCCCGCGCCTCAAGGCCATTCACAATGCCATTCTCTCGGGGATTGGTGCGGCGGATGCGGTGGGCTCGGCGATTGCAGCAGGCCGGCAGCAGGATGTGCTTGAGGATTTTGCGCAGAGTATCATGCGCACCGGCATCGAGAAGGAATTGAAGGGCGTCGCCAATGCCAAGCCGCTCTGGGGGCAGTTGGGGACGATTGCGGGGTCGCTGGCGATTGGCGCCGATCTCTGGATCGCCTCGATCTTTGGTCGCTCGCCGATCAAGCTGACCAAGCACGGGGCGCAGGACTATGCAAAACTCAAGCGGCGTAAGGATGTGGTGGGGCGCAGCTATCCACGGCCCGATGGGAAAGTGACGTTCGATCGGACGTCGTCAGTGTTTCTCGCCAATCTCGCGCATGACGAGGATCAGCCGGTGCATTTGCGCCTCGCCGATCCCAGCGTTCCGATCGAGAAAAACCTGCCGCTCTATGGCGAGCCGGCGCCGCTCTATTGCCCCGCGGGTGTTTATGAAGTTGCCCAAGAAGAGGGGCGGCCGGTCTTTAGAATTCACGCGGCAAATTGCGTGCATTGCAAGACCTGCGACATCAAGGACCCGGCCCAAAACATCACCTGGGTGCCGCCGGAAGGTGGTAGCGGGCCCAATTACAGCGGAATGTGACCGGTCAAATCATGCGTGGCCTTGCGGCGCGGCCGTAAAACAGACAATCTTTGCCGCCAAATCGTGCCGCCTGCGGCATAGGGAGACTTCTGCAACGTGACCTTGCTTTCCAACCGACTGGTGCGGCCTTTCATGGCGGCGATCCTGGCCATGTCACTCGTGCCCGCCGCTTCCGCCCAGACGGATACCAAGGGCCTCCTAGACATGCTGCAGCTCTTCAAGCCCAGCGCCACCGGCTCTTATCTCGCCGGGCGCCAGGCGCTCAATGAACTGCGCACCGATGAAGCCGCCCGCTATTTCAACCAGGCGGCGCAGAGCGATTGGGACAATCCGGTTCTGGTCGAACGCTCGTTCATTGCCTTTGCCGCCAATGGCGACATGGGGCAGGCCTCGCAGGTCGCGAAGCGCCTGATCGAGCTGGTTGGTCAAAATGAACTCGCCGATTTGGTCGTTGCGACCGAGGCGCTAAAAGAGCGCCGCTATACTGCGGCTGAAGACGCGCTCGAAACCATCTCGCAAGATACGTTTACCGGTATTACCGCTGGTATTCTTCGGGCCTGGGCTCTCGTCGGCGAAAAACGCTATGCCGAAGCCGATGAGTTGATGAGCAAGCTTGGTGCAACGGGGCTCGAGGATTTCCTCGTGTTCCACCGTGCGCTGATGGCGGAAGCTTCGGGCGATAAGGCCAAGGCGCTGGAACTGGCGGCCAAATCGTTCGAGAACGAGCCCTATGTCGCGCGCATGGTGGAAGTCTATGCGCGGATGCTGGCCAATGACGGGAAGTTCGACGAAGCTACGGAAGTCATCAAGACTTTCGAAGACCAAGGGCTGACCCATCCGCTCGTGACCGTGGTCAAGGAAGCGGTAGAGGCCAAGCGCCGGCCGGGCGTCTTCACGACCAATGTGCAGATCGGCGCGGCTGAGATGTTCCACGGTATCGGCGTGGCGCTGTCGCGCGATGGGAGCAAGGACCTGGCGCTCGTCTTTCTGCAGCTGGGCCGTTACCTCGAGCCCAACGCCGACGTGATTTCGCTCGCGGTCGGGCAGTTGCTCGATACCGACGCCCAGCACGATGCGGCCAATAAGATCTACGAGTCCATTCCCGCCTCGTCGGTTATGAAGCCGACTGCGGTTGTGCGCATTGCCCAGAATCTCGATGCCATGGGTGACCGCGCCGAAGCGCTGCGCCGGTTGCGCAATATCGTATCGACGAGCCCTGACGATCTCGACGCCGTTTCGGTGCTCGGCGATCTCCTGCGCTATGACGAACAATATACCGAAGCCGCTGACGCCTACACCAAGGCGCTCGAAATTTCGGGTGGCGAAGCACCGGCCGATTGGCGCTTCTATTATGTCCGCGGCATCGCCTATGAGCGCGCCAAGGAATGGCCCAAGGCTGAGGCCGATTTCCTCAAGGCGCTCAAGCTCAATCCGGACCAGCCGGCCGTTCTCAACTATCTCGGCTATTCCTGGATCGACATGGATATGAACCTCGACGAGGCGCTGACCATGATCGAGCAGGCCGTCGACGCGCAGCCGCAGGACGGCTATATCGTCGACTCGCTGGGCTGGGCTTTCTACAAGCTCAACCGCATCGACGAAGCCGTGGAAACGCTTGAGCGCGCCGTCATGCTGCGACCCAATGATGCCGAGATCAACGACCATCTGGGCGACGCCTATTGGAAGGCCGGACGGCACCTTGAGGCTCAATTCCAGTGGAAGGTCGCCCGGTCGGTCGACGAAGTGGGCAATGTTGCCCAGCGCGTCGATGCCAAGCTGACCAAGGGTCTCACGCCGGAAACCGCGACGGAATAAACTGCATGACTGAACCGGTCGTTCAGGCAGCGCCAGCCAAGATCAATCTGGCGCTGCACGTTACCCGTCGCCGTGAAGACGGCTACCATGACCTTGAAAGCCTGATCGTCTTCGCCGATGTGGCGGACGAGTTGGAGGCCGTGCCCGCCGACGCAGATAGGCTCGATATTTCGGGCCCTTTCGCATCGGCACTGAGCGGCGGTGGCGTCAATCTCGTGCTCCGCGCCATCGGCGCCTTCCGGCAGCGCTGGCCGGGAACTGTGCCCGATGGGATCGCGGTGCATCTGGTCAAGAACCTGCCGGTTGCGGCCGGCATCGGTGGCGGCTCGGCGGATGCTGCTGCGGCCCTCCGCATTCTGGCGGACATGTCCTCGGCGCCCATTCCGGTTTCGGAACTGGCTGATCTCGCGTCGACACTTGGTGCCGATGTGCCGGCATGCCTGATCAGCCGGCCGTTGGTGGCGCGTGGCGTGGGCGAGATCCTGTCGCCGCTGCCGCAGTTTCCCGATTGCCATGTCGTCTTGGTCAATCCTCTCGTGCCGGTTTCGACGCCAGACGTGTTTCGGCGGCTACGGGCGCATGACAATTACCCCCTGCCGGCGCTTCCGGAACCGATGACGCGACCGGCGCAATTGGGGCTGTGGCTGGCTGAAACGCGCAATGACTTGCAGCCACCTGCGGTCAAGCTCGTGCCTGTGATCGGGGAGATCGTCGACGATCTCGCGCAGACCCAAGGCTGCATCCTGTCGCGCATGTCGGGATCAGGCGCGACGGTGTTCGGGCTCTTCGGCTCGGAGGGACAGGCCTATCAGGCCGCGCAACTCATGCGCGAGCGCAACCCCGATCATTGGGTCGCAGCGGCGCCATTGCTGACGCCTTAAGCGTTACGATGCGCGGCTGACGCTGTGCATCACCACATCGGCGAGCAGGGTCTTCATCTCATTGTCTTGCAAGGAAGCGAGGGCGGCGACAGCGGCTTCGGCGTGGGCGTGTGCCTTTTCGAGCGTGCGACCAAGCGTGTTGTGCCGATTGAAGATCGCAACCACCTGATTGACTTCGAGCTCCGACGCATCGGCCTTGCCGAGAGCGCCGGCAATGATCGCGCGTTCGGCTTCATTGCCATCGGCAAGCGCGAGGATCACCGGCAGGGTCATCTTGCCTTCGCGGAGGTCGTCGCCGACATTCTTGCCGAGCGCACCGGACTGCCCACCATAATCGAGGGCATCATCGACAAGCTGGAAGGCATTGCCGAGTTCGAGGCCATATTGGGCGAGTGCAGCGCGCCCGGCGGCATCGGCGCCGCCCGACATGGCGCCGACTTCGCAGGCCGCCTTGAAGAGGATCGCCGTCTTGGCGCGAATGACCTCGGCATAATCGGCTTCTGTGGTCGTCAGGTCGCCAGTCTTGGCAAGCTGGAACACTTCGCCTTCGGCCATGACGGCGGATGCGGCAGAAAGCACGCCAAGCGCTTCGATATCGCCGGTTTCGACCATCATCATGAAGGCCTGGCCGAGGAGGAAATCGCCGACAAGGATCGAGGCCTTGTTGCCCCAGACCATGCGGGCCGCTGGCTTGCCGCGGCGCATATCGCTTTCATCGACGACATCGTCGTGAAGCAGCGTCGCATTGTGCATGAACTCGACGGCGGCGGCGAAATTGACCTCATTGCCCACACCCTTGCCGAAGAGCAGGGCCGCAGCGACCGTCAACATCGGGCGCAGACGCTTGCCGCCGCTCTCGATGAGGTAGCGCGCGAGCTCGGGCACCATTTCGACATGGGAATCGGCACGGCTCAGGATCAGGCTATTGACCCTAGCCATGTCATCGGCGGTTGCTGCCAACAGCTTGTCGACCGCATTGCCTGCCGGGATGTCATTCTTTTGGGTCAGAACAGAGACCGCCATTACCGTCCTCGTTTGCCGCACGGCAGCAAATCGGTTGAGCCTGTGAGATCAGCGCAATAAACTCGCGCTGAACCAGCCATCAGGGTGCGATGTCCCTAGACCAGCCAAGTGACTTTGTAAAACACCAAACCACAACGCGCGATGCCTTTTTGGGTGGCCGGATCACTCTGTCGCAACCTCAAAAGGGTTTTCGGGCTGGTTTGGACAGCGTGCTCTTAGGCGCTGCGGTGCGGGCGGGCACGGGACAACTTCTCGATCTTGGTGCCGGCGTAGGGACGGCTGGGCTCGTGGCGCTGTCGCTCGACCGGGCTAAAGAGGCCGTACTGGTGGAGCGGGATGTCGCGACGGCTGACCTTGCCGCACAAAATATTGACGACAACGGATTTGGCGAGAGGGCGAGAGTTCTCCCGCTCGACATTATGTCGCCTGGACCCATGAAGCGCGCGGCGGGTCTGGCTGAGAATTTTTTCGACGTCGTGATCGCCAATCCGCCATTTTTCGAGGCGGGGCAGGGGACGCTGGCGCCCGAAACAAGCCGGGCGGACGCGCGGCACATGGATGGCTCGGCACTCGAAAATTGGGCGCGCTGCGCGGCAGGGTGCGCGAGGGGCGGCGGCGAATTAATCGTGATTTATCCTGCGCAAGGCCTCGTGCATTTGCTCAATGCCATAGCGCCACGCTTCGGCGGCGTCACCGTGCTGCCGATCTCGCCGCGCAGCGGCGAAGACGCGACGCGCCTGCTGGTGCGCGGCACAAAAGGATCGCGGGCGCCGCTGACACTGAAGGCCACCCGCGCCTTGCACGGCGCGGCAGGGCGCGATTTGGCACCCGAATTCGACGCAATTTTCCGTGGGCAGGCAGCGCTCGACTGGTAAATCCTTAAAACCATGCCTAAATCACTGGAAAATAAAGGAGAGGACATGGTTGAGACGGTCGCCCCCAAGCCTAATTTTCTGGCCCGGCTGCTGCGCCGCCCTCCCGTCATTCCTGTGGTTCGCCTGCAAGGTGTGATTGCTGCCGATCAGCGGCCTGGGCGGCTGAATATCGACTCGGTCGATCCGCTCCTCAAACGCGCTTTCGATATGAAGGCGGCGCCGGTGGTCGCCATCGTCGTCAACTCGCCGGGTGGCTCGCCGGTGCAGAGCCGGTTGATCTCCAATCGCATCAGGCAATTGGCCGACCAGAAGGGCAAGCGCGTACTCGTCTTCGTCGAAGATGCGGCCGCATCGGGCGGCTATTTCATTGCCGTGGCGGGCGACGAGATCATTGCCGATCCCTCATCGATCGTCGGGTCGATCGGCGTCATCATGGCTGGCTTCGGCTTTGTCGGGGCGCTTGAAAAGCTTGGCATCGAACGGCGCGTGCATACCGCTGGGCGCAATAAATCGACACTCGATCCGTTCTTGCCCGAAAAGTACGAAGACGTCGAACGCATCAAGCGCTTTGAGCTAGACATCCATCAGGTCTTTATCGAGCACGTCAAACGGCATCGCGCCGGTCGGCTCAAGGCCGATGACGATGTGCTTTTTACCGGCGAATGGTGGCCAGGCCTGCGCGGCCTCGATCTTGGGCTGGTGGATAGTCTTGGTGAACTCCACACGGTGCTGCGCGAACGCTATGGCCAGAACATTGTGCTCAAACCCATCGCGGCAAAACGCCCGTTCTTTGCCATGCCCCGCCTCGGCTTTTCGGCGAGCGGTGTGGTAGAGGAACTAGCGACAAGTGTTGAGGATCGCGCGCTCTGGGCGCGGCTGGGACTTTAGGTCGAGAGTGTCATGCCGTTACGCATTCTGATTTTCGCGGCACTCGCCGTCATCGTCTATCTCGGCGTCAGGCGCATCTGGCGCGACTGGACGAGCAAGTTCGACAATGACGCGGAAGACGCCAAGCGCCTGCGCCGCGAGCGCGACCTGGCCGAACGCCAGCGCCCCGACGTCATCGACCTCAAACGCGATAAGGATGGAACGTTCAGGCCGAATGATCGGGACGACCGCTAGGTCAGAAGAATTCGCCGGCACCACGCCATCAGGGCGGCATCGTCGGCGGCGAAAGACCAGTAAGCAGCGAGCCATCGTTTCGCTGGACTGAACCCATCATCAAACCCGCGTCAGCCAGCCATGACTGTGCTTGCTGCCTGTCAGCGTCGGTTGCGGCTGGTGAAATCTCTGCATCAAGATAGGCCACAGCACTCCAGAGTTCGAAACGAGCGTCACCGATTACGGACGACGCGCCAAAATCGAGAACGGCCGTAATGCGTTCTCCTTCGGCGAGAACGTTGGCTGGAAAATAATCCAGATGGACCAGAGCCGGCTTTGATGGTTCATCCAACGGACTATCCGCCTGAGCCAGAACAGCGGCACGGAGGTCCTCGGGACAATGCCCGGCGCTCCGAAGGATGCGGGTCTTTGCGTAGTCTCTCCAAGAACCACGGCGGAGAGCATCATCTCCCGTGAGTGGCCCGAAGCCGTTCGCCGGCAGGACAATGGAAAAGATAGACGCGGCGGCGTCGAGATAATTTTGGATGAGGCGAACCCGCTCCAGACCCGAAACTATCTCGAGCATCTTCGACACCGGGACGCCGGGTAGCGTGGGTTCGATAACCGCGATGCGCTTGCCTATTTTATGGATGGCCAGCACTTCTGGTGTGAGAAAATCAAGATGCCGGGCATTGGACTTGATGGCTTTGAGGAGGCGCGCCTTCGCTTGCGCATCAGAAAAGCGCGCGCCCGGTCGCATAAGGCGCAGAACACGAGTGCTCCCTAAGCTATAAACACAAGCCTCGCCGCCCGAGCCCAGGAGTGGAGCATGGGGAAAACCGAGAGCCGCCAACACCGCTGCGTCGTCCAACACCCGTTTCAGCCTCCACTCTGCGCCATTGACCCGACCATGCGGTCAAACTAGAGGTTTGTCCCGCACAAGTGCAGGACTTTACCGATGACCAACCGCCCCGCTCACATGGACCCGAAGAATTCCTTCCAGGGTCTGATCCTGACGCTTCAGAATTTCTGGGCCGAGCAGGGCTGCGTCATTCTGCAACCCTATGACATGCCGATGGGTGCGGGGACGTCGCATACGGGCACGGTGTTGCGTGCGCTGGGGCCAAAACCTTGGAACGCAGCCTATGCTCAGCCGTCGCGCCGGCCCAAGGACGGACGCTATGGCGAGAACCCCAACCGGCTCCAGCATTACTACCAGTTCCAGGTGATCCTCAAACCATCGCCGGACAATATCCAGGAGCTCTATCTCCAGTCACTCTATGCCATCGGCATCGACCCGGCAGTGCATGATCTGCGCTTTGTCGAGGACGATTGGGAAAACCCCACGCTCGGCGCCTGGGGGCTGGGCTGGGAAGTCTGGTGCGACGGCATGGAGGTCAGCCAGTTCACCTATTTCCAGCAGGTTGCGGGTTTCGAGTGCAATCCGGTCGCGGGCGAATTGACCTATGGGCTGGAGCGGCTGGCCTGCTATCTCCAGAACGTCGACTCCATCATGGAGCTCAACTTCAACGGCGGCGTGGGCGATGCGAAGGTGACCTATGCCGACGTGTTTCTGCAAAACGAGCAGGAGCAATCGAAGTACAATTTCGAGGCGGCAGACACCGAGATGCTGTTCCGCCACTTTGCCGATGCGGAAAAGGAATGCCGCGCCATTCTCGCCAAGGGCGCTGAAGCAAATCGCCAGACCATGGCAATCCCCGCCTATGAGCAGGTGCTGCGCGCCGCGCACAATTTCAACATGCTCGATGCGCGCGGCGTGATCTCGGTCACCGAGCGCCAGAGCTATATCCTGCGCATCCGCGAATTGGCCAAATCCTGCGGCGAAGCATGGCTGCAGACAGCGGGCGGCGGCGCGGAGTAATGGCGGCGGCGTCGGATGGCCTAGTCACTCCGACGCTCCATCAGCTTGCTCCGATCCTTGATGTTATCGGATTGCCACCAGCGCTGGCCGTGATAAGGATGCCGGGTGGATCGAACGCAGTGTTCCGCGTCGATCTCACAAACGGTAAGCGCGTCAATATCAAGACCTATGACGACTCGCGCGGCAAGGCGCCAGCGCGCGAGGCTCATGCGGCAAAGCTTTTGGCGGACGCGGGCGTGGCTGCAACGCGCTATCTGTTGTCTGACGAAAGCTGCACCCAGCTTCCCTATCGTTTTGCGGTGACAAGCTATCTGCCCGGACAAACTCTTGAGCAACTCAAATTAGCGGGCGGCATCAGGCTCGATAGTGCCTACCGGGAGATGGGCGCGCTACTAAGACAGGTGCACCGTGTGTCGCGTCCTTTATATGGGGCGATTGATGACGGCGAGGACACGCGCCGACATCGGATAAATCCAGCCTTCATCACAGCCTTTGCCACCGCGGCGATTGAGCGTTTCCGCGCGGAAGGTGGGGCGGCCGAATTGGCGGTGCGAATGGAAGTGGCCGTGTCCACGCATCTGGATGCAGCCGATCACAGTCTTGGTCCCGTCTTTGCCCACAATGATTTCCAAATTGGCAATGTCCTCGCTGAAGTCAGGAACGGCGCGGCAGTCGTGACGGGGCTGATCGACTTTGGAAATGCGCTCGCGGCCGATGCTATCTTCGACCTCGCCAAGGCAATTTTCTGTACCGAGCATATGGCGTCGGGCGCAGGCGCTCTATTGCTCGAAGGCTATGGCGTGATCGACCATCCAGAACCGCAGCGCGCGCTCTGGCTCTATACGCTGCTGCATCGGGTTTCGATGTGGGTCTGGCTGCGCCATATCGGCGCGATTGCGCGCGGTCAGCATGATGCGTTGATCGATGATCTCGAAGCAATGCTGTCCGAGCGCGGTCTATAACAGGTGGTTCTCCGAGCAAAAGCCGATTAAGCCTCCACCGGTGCTTTTACTGCTTCCACCGTCAGCTTGTGGCGTTTGTCCGCGCGGTCGCGCCAGGTGATGGATTGGCCGGTTTTGAGGCCGATCAATGCGGTGCCGATTGGTGTCATCACTGAAATGCGGCCCTGGTCGATGTCGGCATCGGCGGGGTAGACGAGAGTGACGGTCTGCTGCTGGCCGGCATTGGTGCTGTAGGTGACGGATGAGCCCATGCGGGCGATGCTTTCGGGCACCTTGTCGTCGGCGACCACTTTGGCGCGTTCGAGTTCAGCAAGTAGCCGATCGGCAAGGTCGGGCCAGCGGTCGAGGCCGGCTTCGGCGAGGGCGGTGAGTTTGGCGTAGTCGCTCTTGCCTAAGACGATAGCAGGGGCGAGGTCTTTTCGGATGTCAGTCATGATAGGTCCCGTCGGCCCGGCGCGCAAAACTGCGGCGGTTGGAGCCGTTGTGAAAAAATAAAAAGATGCCGGTGGGGCGAAGTGCCGAGCCCTAAGCAGGCTCCGGCGGGCGCATGCCTAGGGTCTCTATCCTGCGAGGAGGACGATACGGCGATAGGTGTGGCGCATGGTGTTCATGCCCACAAAGCTATGCATTGATGCCTCGAAGTCAAGCCCGGGGCTGTCGCGCCCCGTTGCATTGGCCAAGCCAAACTGCCAGTGTCCGCTCCGTTGGCTTGAGGGAGTTGAGCGCAATGGAATGGGTCATTCTTGCCCTGGTCGTGGGCGTCGTCGGTTATGCCATCGTCATATACAATGGCCTTGTCCGAAACCGGCAGATGGTGGCCGAAGGCTGGTCCGGCATCGACGTACAATTGAAGCGCCGCACTGATCTCATTCCCAATATGATGGAGACGGTGAAGGGCTATATGGGCCACGAGCGCGAGACGCTGCAGGCCGTGGTCGAAGCGCGCGCCAAGGCAACGAGCGCAAGCGCGGCCGGCCCGGAGGCCCGCGCCAAAGCGGAAGGCGAATTGTCTTCGGCGCTGGGGCGGCTGATCGCGGTGGCCGAGGCCTATCCCGACCTCAAGGCGAACACCACTTTCCTCGAATTCCAGACGGCGCTGCAGACGGTGGAAGACGAAATCCAGATGGCGCGGCGCTATTATAATGGCGCAGTGCGCAACCTGAATATCCAGGTCGAATCCTTCCCCTCCAACCTCGTCGCCAACACTTTCAGATTCGAGAAGGCGCAGTATTTCGAGCTCGACAACGAAGCCGAGCGGCAGGCGCCGGTGGTAAAGTTCTAAAGACATGAAGGCACTTGCCGCCTGGGTCACGGCGCTTCTGGCGCTGGTTGTTCTTGCCGTGCCGGCCTTAGGGCGCGAGGAAATCCGCGCCTTTGCCTCGGACGTGACGCTGCGCACCGATGGATCGGTGCGCGTGATCGAAACCGTTGATGTCAATGCCGAAGGGCTGGACATCCGCCGCGGCATCTATCGCGATATTCCGACCGTGCTGCAGGGGCCATCGGGCAACAAGATCCGTGTCGGGCTTGAGGTCGAATCGGTGACGCGCGACGGTAATGCGGAAATGTTCCGCACCGAGCGCATGGGCAATTTCCAGCGCATCTGGATCGGCGACCCGGACCAGTTCATTGATCGCGGCGTGCATCGCTTCGTCATCACCTACACCATGGACCGGATGGCGCGGCCATTCGAGACCTATGACGAGCTCTATTGGAACGCGACGGGCAATTACTGGAATTTTCCGATCCTGCGCTCGGTCGCGCGGGTGACGCTGCCTGAGGGCGCCGTCATCGAAAACATGTCGGCTTTTACCGGCGATGTCGGCTCGACGGAAACGGCCGTGACCATCACGCCGACATCGGACAATCAGGCGACGTTCCGCACCCAGCGCGAATTGGGGCCGGGGGAGGGGATGAGCTTTGCCGTTTCATTCCAAAAGGGCATCATTGCCTTTCCGACCGGCGTCGATGCCTTGGTGCAGGAAGCGTCCGACCTGCGCGAGGTCTGGCTGCCAGTCGTCGCGGTGCTTCTGCTGCTCCTCTACAATTTTGGCGCCTGGATACGCGTTGGCCGCGATCCGCCCAAGGGCACGATCATTCCGCTCTTTCATCCGCCCAAGAATTTCTCGCCGGCCCTAACGCACTATGTCCACAAATGGGGCTTTGCCAATTCTGGCTGGACGGCGATGACGGCGGCGATCTTTGATCTTGGGGTCAAGGGGCTGGTGACGATCAAGAACACCGACGATGGGCTCACCGTCCAAGCGACCGGCAAGGCGCCCGATGCGCCGCTGCCGGTTGGGGAGGAAGTGCTCAATCGCTATTTTTCGAGCCAGGGCGAGGTGACTGTCGGCAAATCGACGGGCGTCGAACTGGCGCGGCAGCGCAGCGAATTCATGAGCGCCATCCAGCGTGAAAACCAGAAAATCTGGTTCAACCACAATTTCGGTTTTGCAGCGTTGAGCGTAGTCCTGACCATTCTGATGCTGGTCGGCATGGTGGCGCTCGATGTGCTGGAGCCGGTCTGGTTGATCGTCGCCTTTGTCGGCGGCATTTTTGCCGCGGTGGTCGGCTCGATCATTTTCAGTGTGATGAAACAGGGGGGCTGGCAGCGTTATCTGACGCTCGCAATTATCGGCATTTTCGGCTTCAACTTCGTCGCGGGCATGCTCGAGACCTTCTCGGGCGTGACGATCAATTCGGCGGCGCTGGCGGCAGGTTCGATGGTGCTGATCACCGCGATCTTCGCGGTTCTGATGCGCGCACCGACCGTGCAGGGCCGCAAGGTGATGGACGAGATCGAGGGCTTTAAACTCTATCTCGATACGGCTGAAAAAGAGCGGCTCAACATGACGGCGGAGCCGCCGATGACGGTGGAGCGGTTTGAAAAAATCCTGCCCTATGCCATCGCGCTTGGCGTTGAAAAACCGTGGTCGGAGCATTTCGAATCCGAGCTGGCGCGGAATGCCGTCAGCGATGTGTCGAGCACTGGCTACAATCCCTATTGGTATTCGGGCGGCTCGCGCGGTTTTTCGCCGGGCTCGATTTCCAACACCGTCAGCGCCGCAACGACCGGCATGGCCGCAGCGATGATCGCAGCGCAGCCGGTGCAGGCAAGTTCGTCCGGCTCGAGCGGCGGTGGCGGCGGCTTCTCCGGCGGGGGTGGTGGCGGCGGTGGAGGCGGGGGCTGGTAGTGGCGGCCTCACCCTATGAGCAGGACGTCATCGCGCCTGTCGCCATTTATCACCGCGTCGAGTTTGGCGACCCGGACCCCAACCTGCCCGGCCAGTTCGGCTATTTCTACAACTATATCGACTATGACTTTACGCTTGGCGACCGCACCCTTTCGGCGCGGCATTATCTCGATGAGCCGCAGCGCGCGCTTTTGCTGGGGACGCCTGTCGAGGACGAGCTGACGTTTCTGGTCCTGCAGTTTTTGCTGATGCGCTACGACACGCTCGAATGGCTTGGCCGGGATGGCTATGTGAAGGTGCCCAAGCCGGTGATGAACGCGGTGCGGGAGCGGCTCGATCTCCACTTGGCGCGTTCGGGTTAAGCGCTTGGTGGACATTGGCCGATGCACTTGCTAGGCAAACACGCGCTCTTTGACTGGTTAGACCATGCCCGAACTCCTGCTTGAACTCTTCTCCGAGGAAATCCCCGCCCGCTTCCAGCGTCGCGCTGCCGAGGACCTCAAGAAAGCCGTCACCAATGCCTTGGTCGATGCGGGTCTCGTTTATGAGGGCGCCAAAGCCTTTGCGACGCCGCGCCGCCTGGCGCTGACCGTCAATGGCCTGCCGGCGCGCTCGCCGGATACGCGCGAAGAAAAGAAGGGTCCCAAGGTCGGTGCGCCGCAGCCGGCGATCGACGGGTTCCTGCGCTCGGCGGGGCTCACCTCGCTCGATCAGGCCAAGGTCGAAAGCGATCCGAAAAAGGGCGACTTTTACGTTGCCGTCATTGACAAGCCCGGCGCTGACGCCGTGGCGCTGCTCTCCGGTATTTTGCCGAAAATCCTGACCGAATTTCCCTGGGCCAAATCCATGCGCTGGGGCTCGGGCAGCTTTAACTGGGTCCGTCCGCTTCGCGCCATCACCGCGACGTTTGGCACCGAAAATGACGAACCGACCGTCGTGCCTTTTACGGTTGCTGGCACCGCTGCCGCGCAAACGACTTTTGGCCACCGCTTCCTCGCGCCCGACGCGATCCGGGTGCGGCGGTTCGACGACTATGTGACCGCGCTTGAGCGCGCCAAGGTTGTTCTCGATATCGATCGCCGCAAGGACATCATCCGGGGCGAGGCCGATCACCTGGCTTTTGCACAGGGCCTGACCGTCATTCACGACGAGGGTCTTCTCGAAGAAGTCGCGGGTCTCGTCGAGTGGCCCAATGTGATGATGGGGTCGTTCGATCCAGACTTCCTCAAACTGCCCGAGGAAGTGATCATCGCGACGATCCGCGCCAACCAGAAATGCTTCTGCCTGCGCGATGCGACTGGCAAGCTGGCGCCCAATTTCATCATCACGGCAAACACGATCCCGGCGGATGGCGGCGCCGTTGTTATCGCCGGCAATGAGCGCGTCATTCGCGCGCGCCTTTCGGATGCGGCATTCTTCTATCAGGGTGATCTCGCTATTCCGCTCGAGCATGGTCTGCCCAAGCTCGAAGACATGGTGTTCCACGCCAAGCTCGGCACGCAGTTCGCCATGGTCGAGCGGCTGGTAAAGCTGGCGGCCGAAATCGCGCCGCAGGTTGGCGCCGATGTCGAAAAGACCAAGCGTGCGGCGATGCTGGCGAAGGCCGATCTCGTCACCGGCATGGTCGGCGAATTCCCCGAATTGCAGGGCCTGATGGGCCGCTATTATGCGACGGCGCAGGGCGAGCCGGCTGAAATCGCCAATGCGCTCGAAATGCACTACAAGCCCGTCGGGCCTTCGGACCGGGTGCCCACGGAGCCGGTTTCGATTGCCGTGGCACTGGCCGACAAGCTCAATGTGCTCTCGGGCTTCTGGTCGATCGACGAAAAGCCGACCGGCTCGCGAGATCCCTTCGCGCTGCGCCGTGCGGCGCTTGGCGTGATCCGCATCATCACCGAAAATGGTCTGAAATTCCCGCTCAAGGTCGATGCCGATCTCTTGGCGTTCTTCCACGATCGCCTAAAGGTGTCGCTGCGCGATGCTGGGGCGCGGCATGATCTCGTCGATGCCGTCATTTCGGGCGACAGCAACGACATTCTCCAGATCACGCAGCGTGCCGAAGCGCTGTCGACCTTGCTGTCGAGCGACGATGGCAAGAACCTCCTCGCCGGCTATCGCCGCGCCGCCAATATCCTGGCGGCCGAAGAGAAAAAGGACGGCAAGGCCTTCGCTGGTGCAGTCGATCAGGCGGCGTTGAAACTGCCGGAAGAAGAGGCGCTGGCCTTTGCGGTGGATGCGGTCCACGCGGCGGTCACGAACCATGTGGCCAAGGACGACTACAAGGGCGCGATGGCGGAGCTTGCGACGCTCCGAGCGCCTGTCGATGCGTTCTTTACGGCGGTTTTGGTCAACGATGCCGACCAGGCTGTGCGTGCCAATCGCCTCAATCTCCTCGCGCGGCTGCGCGACACTATGCATCTCGTGGCCGATTTCGGCAAAGTCGCCGGCTAAATGCAACCGCGCCCTGGTGGCGCGGTTTTGCTTTCGCATCAACGGATTGAGGACCGCCATGAGTGTTGGCCTGCTTGCTTTGCTCGATGACGTCGCCGGGCTCGTCAAGGTCGCTGCTGCCTCGCTCGACGATGTCGCGGGGCAGGCGGCCAAGGCGGGTGCCAAGGCGGCGGGGGCGGTGATCGACGACGCGGCGGTGACCCCCAACTATGTGCAGGGTTTTACGGCTGACCGCGAATTGCCGATTGTCGGCAAGATCGCCTGGGGCTCGATCAAGAACAAGCTGCTGTTCCTTTTGCCAGCGGCGCTACTGCTGAGCTTTTTCGCGCCATGGCTGATTACGCCGCTGCTGATGATTGGCGGCGCCTACCTTTGCTACGAAGGCGCCGAGAAGGTCTTTCATATGTTCGCGCCGCATCAGGCGGAGCATCATGAAGCAGGCTTGGAGCCCGCAGCGATCGACCCGCAGACGCTCGAGGATCAAAAAGTCGGCGGCGCGATCAAGACCGATTTCATTCTCTCGGCCGAGATCATGACGATCATCCTCGCCGCGATCGAAGTGGGTGATTTCTGGACCCGGGCGGCTGTGCTCGCTGTGGCCGGGATCGGCATCACCGTGGTCGTCTATGGCGCCGTGGCGCTGATCGTGAAGGCCGACGATTTCGGGCTGTTCATGGCCAAGAATGGCAAGACCGGCGCGGGTCGCGGGTTCGGCCGGGGGCTTGTCGTCGGCATGCCCTATTTCATGCAGGCGCTCAGCATCATCGGGACGGCGGCCATGACCTGGGTCGGTGGCTCGATCGTCGCGCATGGGCTTTATGAGTTTGGGCTCGATTGGCCCGAGCATGTGATCGAAGCCGCAGCGCATTGGGCCGAGCACATCTTCCCGTCGATCGCTGCGGTAGCAGGGTGGTTCGCGACGGCGTTTGTGGACTTTTTCTTTGGACTAGCCCTTGGGGCGTTGCTGATCCCAGTCGCAGGCTATGTGATTGCGCCGGCTTGGAAGGCGATTAAGCGGATGCTGCCGAAGCGGGCCTCAACTGGCGCCCAGCTGTAGTAGCCCTCATCCTGAGGTGCTCGCCAAGGGCGAGCCTCGAAGGGCGGGGGCGTGCCAAGATGTGGCATTGCCACGCCCTCGTGGTTCGAGGCTACGCTACGCTTCGCACCTCACCATGAGGACTACTGAGAAAGAACACCTCAAAACGGTGGCGCGAAACCCTCCGGGGCCTTTTTGCCCTTGAAAGGCGCCATGCCTTCGCGGGCGAGTTCGTCGGCGCGTTCGTTGAGTTCGTCGCCGGCGTGGCCTTTGACCCAGTGCCAGGAGATCTGGTGGCGCTTGGTGGCTTCGTCGAGCGCTTGCCAGAGTTCGACGTTTTTCACCGGCTTCTTGTCGGCGGTTTTCCAGCCGTTTTTCTTCCAGCCGTGGATCCAGCCCTGAACGCCGTTTTTGACATATTGGCTATCGGTGTGGAGGTCGATGGCGCAGGGGCGCGTCAAGGCATTCAGTGCTTCGATGGCGGCGGTGAGCTCCATCTTGTTGTTGGTGGTGTGCGCTTCGCCGCCCTTCAGCTCCTTGCGGTGTTGGCCGAATTGCAGGATGGCGCCCCAGCCGCCGGGGCCGGGATTACCCGAGCAGGCGCCGTCGGTATGGATGATGACAGGTTCAGCCAATGCTTGGTCGCCTCAGGATATGGAATTGGCAGGTCAATCCGCCGGGCTCGACCTCAACGTGTGTCGGCTCCATGCCGATCTTGCGGAGGACGGCAAGGGAGGGTTCGTTGCGCGTATCAGCAAAGCCGATGAAATGCGTGCCGGTCGTTTCGCGAAAATACCAATCGCGGAGGCCGGCGGCCGCTTCCTTGGCAAAACCCTGGCCGTGGTGCTCTTCGAAAAGCGCATAGCCGATTTCGGGCTCGCCAGTGGGGCCATAGATGCCGAAGCCGGCGCGGCCGATAAAGGCGCCATCGCTTTTGCGGGTGAGGCGCAGCTTGCCCAATTGGCGGGTTTCAAAGAGATCGATCCAACCGCGCAGCGCAGCCTCGGCCTTTTCGCGTGGCCAGGGCTCGCCGCTTGCCGAGAGATAGCGAGCGACATTGGGCGTGCCATGGAGCGCCACAAGATCATCGAGTTGATCGAGCCGCCAGCCGGACAGCACCAGCCTTTCGGTCTCGAACAGGGCTAGGTCTTTCATCGGCCGACGGCCACTTCCATGGTGCGCAGCACCTTCGGAATATTGAAGGCGATATTTTCTTCGGCCGTGGTCTTGGTCTCGACCGTCACGTCATAGCGCGCGGCAAAGGCATCGATGACTTCCTCGACGAGGCTTTCTGGGGCCGAGGCACCCGCGCTGACGCCGAGCGACTTGATATCACCATAAAGCGACCAGTCGATTTCGCTGGCGCGATCAACGAGGGTCGCGATTTTGCAACCGCTGCGAAGGGCGACTTCGACGAGGCGCTGGGAATTCGAGGAGTGGGGCGAACCAACCACGATCATGGCTTCCACCATCGGCGCCACGGCCTTGATCGATTCCTGGCGATTGGTCGTTGCGTAGCAGATGTCTTCTTTGTGCGGTCCGTTGATCGCGGGGAAGCGCACCTTAAGGGCAGCGACGATCTCGCGCGTATCATCGACGCTGAGGGTCGTCTGGGTCACGAAGGCAAGCGTGTCGGGATTTTTCGGCGTGAAGCTATTCGCGTCGGCAACGGTTTCAATGAGCGTGACGGCGCCCTCAGGCAATTGGCCCATTGTACCGATGACCTCGGGATGTCCGGCATGGCCGATCAGCACGATCTCGTGACCTTCTTCGAAATGCCGCGAGGCTTCGACATGGACTTTGCTCACGAGCGGGCAAGTGGCATCGAGGAAGAACATGTTGCGCGATTTGGCATCGGCCGGCACGCTTTTGGGCACACCATGGGCCGAAAACACCACGGGCGCCTCGGTAGCCGGGATTTCGTCGAGCTCTTCGACGAACACCGCGCCCTTGGCCTTTAAGCCTTCGACCACGTATTTATTATGGACGATTGCATGACGCACATAGACCGGCGCGCCATATTTCTGCAGCGCCAGCTCCACAATCTGGATGGCGCGATCAACGCCCGCGCAAAATCCACGGGGTGCACAGAGCAGGATGTCGAGGTGTGGCCGTTTTTCCATGAGAGATCAGATGCTTTCGGTAACCCCTCAAGTCAAGTGCTGTTGCAGCCGGAGGGGGCGCTGAGGCAATATGAGGCGACAATGAAGTCAGGGACGGTTGGCCGGTGAGTCTTGCCCAGGAAATGTTTGCGATCGTTCCGGCCCAGGGGAAGGCAAACCTCACTGCCGCGCAGCTCAAACTGCTAGCCGGCAAGGCGCGCTGGATTTTTCGCGTCGGCGAGGCGGGTTTTCCGACGGTGCCCACGATCGCGATTACCCGTGCCGCTTGGGAGGCACTGCAGGCCGAACGGGGCCGGCTCGATACGCGCCTCAGAACCCATTGGGTGACTTGCCTTTTCAAGCTCGTCGATAAGGACGGAAAGCCGCCCCTGCTGGCGGTGCGCACCTCGGCGGCAAATCACAATAGTGGCTTGCAGCCGGCCCGTATCGGCATTGCGGCGCCGACAGCGCCAGAAGATTCCGTCGATCCGACCCGGGCTCTGGCGAAGGCGGTCAAGCAAGCCTTCGACAGCTATGGCTTTCCGCAGAAGTCATGGGCGAGTTTCCGTCAGGATGACGACCGGGCAAGGCAGATCGTGCTGGTGCAGGTCGCGGCGGAAGGCGAGATCGAACAGTTTCTGACGCGCAATGCGACGACGGGGGCATTGGGGCCCGCGCCGCTCAATGGGGTGCCACTGTCTAAGCTGCCAGAAGGTGTGGGATCGTTGATCTCGCTGCTCGATGCCAAGGCCGGGCGCCATATGGCCTGCCTCGTGACGATCAATCGCGGCAAGGTGCAGTTTCTCTCGGCCCGTCCCGTGCAGGCTTCGGCAGCAGCCGAACTCGAGGCCGCGGTCGATCGGGTGCAGAACAAGATCTGGTCGCCGCATAATGCGGTGAGCCGCGTCGATCCAAACCGTTTGCCGCAATTGCTGCATCCGCGCATCAAATCAACTGATGATGTGGTGCCGATCGCGACGGGGCTGGGCGTGTCGCCGGGGGCCGCGAGCGGCATCATCACCTTTTCCGCCGACGATGCGGCGCGACTACGGGCGAGGGGCAAGCATTGCATTCTTGTCGTCAACGAAACCGGGCCGGCCGATATCGAAGGCATGAAGGCCGCAACGGGCATCCTGACGGCGCGTGGCGGCATGACGAGCCATGCCGGGGTTATCGCGCGTATCACCGGTAAGCCCTGCGTGGCGGGGGTTCGCACACTGTCGGTCGATACGGTGGAAATGGTCTGCCGCATCGGATCGCGGGAATTCCGGCCCGGTGATCGGCTGACGATCGATGGTAGCGACGGCTCGGTCTATACCGGCACACTGCCCCTTTCGCAGCCGCATATCGGCGGGGCGATCGGCACTTTGCTCGGCTGGTCCGATGCGAGCCGCGCCGTTTCCGTCCGCACCAATGTCGAGACGGTTGAATCCGCGGCAACGGCACTGAGTTTTGGGGCCGAGGGCATTGGTCTGGCGCGGTCCGAGCACATGTTCTTCTCGCCCGAGCGCATGGTGGCGCTGCGGCGCATGATCCTGTCCGAGGACGAGGAGGCGCGCAGTCTTGCCGTCAACGGGCTCGTCGATTTCCAGACGGGCGACTATTCGGCGCTGTTCTCGGTGATGGGTGGACTGCCCGTGACCGTCCGTCTCTTCGATCCGCCGCTGCATGAATTCTTGCCGCGAAGCGAAGAGGAAATCGAGGACACGGCAGCCTCGCTGGGCGTTGCCGTGCGTGCCTTGCGCATGCGGCTCGAACGGATCGCCGAGGTCAATCCAATGCTAGGCCACCGCGGTGTGCGGCTTGCCATCACCTATCCCGAAATTCTGCAGATGCAGATGCAGGCTGTGATTGCCGGCGCCCGGGAGGCGAGCGAGCGTCTCAACAAAACCATTCCCGTCGAGGTCATGGTCCCCTTCGTCTCGACCGCGTCAGAAGTCGCCTGGGTGCGCGAACGCATGATGGCGATCATCGCCAATTCGGGTCTCCTTAAATCGGATAAGGTGACTTTCTCCTTTGGCACGATGATCGAATTGCCGCGCGCCTGCCTTCGCACGGGCGACATCGCCAACATGGTCGATTTCATCTCCTTCGGCACCAATGACCTGACGCAGACGACGTTCGGGATTTCGCGCGACGATGCGCCGACATTCCTTGCCGTCTATCAGCGCAAGGGCATTTATGAGCGCGATCCCTTTGTGACCATTGACGAAAAGGGTGTCGGCGAAATGATCTCCATCGCCATCGAGCGGGGGAGGGCGGCCAATCCCAAGCTTAAGATCGGCATTTGCGGCGAGCATGCCGGCGATCCCGTCTCGCTCAAATATTTTGCCGGCCTTGGCGTCGACTATGTGAGTTGCGCGCCATACCGCGTACCGGTCGCGCGGCTGACACTGGCGCAGGCGGCGACGTGACGCGCCACACTTTTGGCTGACCCCATTCACATTCGACGCTTTTGCCCCAATATGTTGGCAGAGAAGAACGAAAAGAAGAATGGGGAGGACTGCCGGTGAATAGTGTGCAGTGGTCGACACTTGCGGTTTTGGGTTCACTGGCTTTTACGGGGACGGCTTCCGCCCAATCGGGAAATCAATGCTCGTCCATCGTGGCCGATGGCGAACGCCTCGCCTGTTATGACAGTGTGTTTCGAAACGGTCCGAGTGAGGCCGCGCTGAGCGTCACCTTTAACTCCGAACAGCTTATTCCAGCGCGCCCAAGCGGTCGCATGCCCGCGACGATGACGATATCGTGTGAGGCCGGAAACCTGACGATCGCCTTTGCTTACGCAGGCAATACTATGTCGGCATTAGGTCGCGATGCGGGGCTGACGACGCAGGTGGATCTGCAGGCGGCGCGTAGCCGCACGCTCAATGTCAATCGGACCAACACTGCGGTCGTGATCGATAACACCTCGGATTCATTGGCTTTTCTGGATTCACTGCAAGGTTCGAACAACCTGACGACACGCGTGACGCCGGCGAATTCGCGCTCGCTTTCTGTGCGCTTCAGCCTTGCCGGCGTGCTCGAACAGGTCGAGCCGGTGCGGGCCGCCTGTAGCTAAAAACTCAGACAAAAGCGGCGATCATATTCCTGCCGCGCTTTGACCCTTTGCACGCCCTCTTGGGAATTTACTCCGCGCTAACCTTAATAAGAGATCATCACAACTATCGGCATTTTAGCGTCACCTTTGCCGAGCTTAGTTCGTGTTGCGTAGCGTTGAGTAGAGTTTATGGCCCATCCACACCGGCCGGTCGTGCGTTCGCACGCGGCTAGAGCGGTTCGCCGGAGTTTTCCAGTCGCCAAGACCTTGGCGCTGGGACTGTTTGCCTCCGTCGCCTATATGGGCTTTGCGGGAGGCGCCTTCGGTCCGTCTTCCGATCTGCCTGACCAGACCAAACCCGAGCTGGCTCTGGCGAGCCTGAGCTATACTGGCGCCGAGCCTGTCATCACTGGCTCCGTCGACAACCTCTTCAAATCCATCAGCTTTACCGGGCCAAACCGGTCGGAAAAGACCGATCGCTATCGTCCGCCGGTCGATGTTGCGGCCTTTTCCAAGAATTTTGAGCAGGCGCGCATGCAGATTGCAGCGCTGCGCGACGAGAATGTCGATCCCAATGCGCTCGGCCAATCGCGCGTCGCTGCGCTCGAAAACCAGCCAGAAGAAACTGGGCCGCGCATGTCGGTGGCTTCGATCGATCCGGCAACGGCAGCGGCACTCGATGCCATCGCCGGTATCGCGCCGCAGACGGCATCGCTTGGTCCCGTGGGTCCAATGATGCCTGCCGTCGCTTCCGAACAACTGGCCTATGCCCGCGCCAATGCCCCGGTGACCGGGGCTTTTTCGACCATGGCCCCTGTTGAAGTATCAGACCGCGAGAAGTGGTGCCTTGCAACCGCGATCTACTTCGAAGCGCGTGGCGAAAGCTATCGCGGTCAGGTGGCCGTGGCCCAGGTGGTCATGAACCGCGTCAAAGATCATCGCTATCCGAGCACGATTTGTGGTGTGGTGTTCCAGAACCAGGACAAGCGCAATGCCTGCCAGTTCTCGTTTGCCTGCGACGGCATTCCAGAGGTCATCAGCGAGCGCGAGCCCTGGGTTCAGGCCGAAGATATCGCCAACCGTTTCCTCGCCGGTGAGCTTTACCTGACCGAAGTCGGCACCGCGACGCATTACCATGCGACCTATGTCAGCCCCAAATGGGCACCGCGCATGGAGAAGGTCACCCAGATCGGGTTGCACGTTTTCTACAAGTTCAAGCGCGGTTGGTTATTCGGCTAAAAGCCTAGCAATAATAAAAGCTTGCCGTGGAAATGCAGGTCGAGGTGCGGGTTTGGCCGCGATGGGTCTTATAGGTCGTCACCGACACGTAGGAATTGCCATTATAGGTCCGCATCCGGTTCCAATGGCCATTGTTCCAGCTTGAAAAGCTGAATTGATTCAATGCGTTATCGCGTTCGTTGACGCCTGGATACTGCACATGTGGCGAAGCGATGCCATCATCCGAATAGGTGCCGGTCGCTGTCTTGGTGATGGTGACGTAGCTCACGCGCCCGCCTTCGATCTTCTTGACCGTGACGGTGCTGACCGGATCAGTCGAGACCCAATCGTCATAGGTTACGCCTTGGTCGTCGCCAAAACGGACGAGATTGTCGCCGTCAAAACCGTCTGCGAAAGCGGGGATAGAAACGGCAAAAAGACTGCTGGCGAGTAGGCCGAAGATGGCGCGACGGGTCGGCAGATGCATTTGATGCGTCCCATTCTGATCCAGTGCTGGTGCACGTGCTTAACGGATCAGTAACCATCGCGATGCGGGCGTGCCAAACCTTTCCTCAGCCCTTGGTTAATTCTGCCACGGTTTCAGGCGGCGGGAATAAGTGTGGCTATGGTCTCGAAACTTGCGATGAAACGATCATGCGCCTGGCGGGTCGGCCAGGGCTGGATCAGGCGATCGAACTGCTCGATCTCGAAGGCGGCAACGCCCGGCTCACCGAAAAATTTCGTGGCCTCGCCGGGTTCGAAACCGGCAAGGGTGGTAGCCTCGAAATAGGCGGCTTCCTGGTCGGCCTTTTTCATCTGTTTCTTGAGCGCCGCAGGGACCGTGGCGGGAAGGGAGAAGCGGAGGTAAATTGCGGACATCAAACGGTTTTCGACGTCTTTGTAATTGCCGCCCATGGCCGTCTTGAAGGGCGAGATGATGTCGCCCATGACATATTCGGGCGCGTCGTGAAGGAGCGTTTGGAGGAGGGCCGCGGATGAGGCGTCCGGATTGGCGGCGCGGAAAAGCTCGAGGACGAGAACCGAGTGCTGCGCGACGGAAAAGGGATAGTCACCAATGGTTTGGCCATTCCAGCGCGCGACGCGGGCAAGGCCATGGGCGATGTCGGAAAGCTCCACATCCATGGGCGAGGGATCGAGAATATCGAGGCGGCGACCGGACAGCATGCGCTGCCAGGCTCGGGTGCTTGTACGGGCCATCTAGGTCTAATTCGTTAGCATCACGGTATCGTCGAGACTAACAGATGGCGTCGATTCGATAAGGTTTGGTTAGTCGGGGATTGGCGACCGGCGATACCCCCACCTAGCCTCCCCCTGGTAGGGGGGGACGCATCGGGGATGCCGTTAGTCTTCGGACGGGACCGAATCGCCGAATTGGTAGGTGGCCCAGGCGGGGAGAGATAGTTCGACGGTTTTTCCTTCGACGGTCGCGGCGGAGGGGTCGGTGATGCGATCGAGGCGCAGGATGGCGACGGCTTTGCCGTCGACGACCTGGCCGATGGTGCCGGCGTCGCGGCCACCAGCGATCACGGGAGTGTCGGGGGGCGCATCGACGCCTGAGACGATGACGGGGCGGCGGCGGGCGGTGCCGCGGTGTTTCATGCGGCTGACAACTTCCTGGCCGACATAGCAGCCCTTGGCGAAGTCGATGCCGTCGAGAATGTCGAGGCCGATATCGTGCGCGAAGGCCTCATTGGCCGGGAAGTCATTACCCTGGTGCAGGATACCGTTGGCGATGCGGGCGGTGTGGTAGGCGGTGTCGTCGGTTGACCAGTCAATTGTGGCTTCGACTGGCGCTATGATGCGATAGCCGAGCGAAACGGGGCCGCGCCGATCCTGATGTGCAAGGTGCGCGGGTTCGGCGGCAAAGCCGACGCGGTGGGTCTCGCGCAGATCGTCGATATCGACCTTGGCGCGGAGGCGGTACATTTTCATGCGTTTTAAGAAGTCGTCAGCGACGGACGTGTGAACGTCGAGCCAAAGCGCGTCTTCGGCAAAGCCGGCGAGACCTTCGGCGAGGATCTTGCCTTGGGGGGAGAGCAGGGCCCAGGCGGCGGCCTTATCGCCTTCGGTCGGGATTTCGCCAGTGACCACATCGTTGATCAGCCGATGCGCGTCAGGGCCCGAAAAACGGAAGACGGCACGGTCGCTGCGCAGATGAATGGTCATGGAATGCCTTGCCTCGCGGAGTTTTCCTCCGCTAAACCAGCCCGGAACCGAACCCGCGGAGGCCTCAGACATGGCGCAGTACGACACGATTTTCAAGAACGCGACTGTGGTCAACCATGACGGCGAGGGGCAGGCCGATATCGCGGTCAAGGGCGGGAAGATCGTTGCGCTCGGGACCGTGACGGGCGATGCGGCCGAAGTGGTCGATTGCAAAGGACTGCATATCCTGCCGGGCGTTATCGACACGCAAGTGCATTTTCGCGAGCCGGGGCTGACGCATAAGGAAGACCTGGAGACCGGGTCGCTCGGCGCGGTGATGGGCGGGGTGACCGGCGTCTTTGAGATGCCGAACACCAATCCGCTGACGACGACGCGCGAGACCTTTGAGGCCAAGATCGCGGCGGGTACAAATCGCATGCATTGCGATTTCGCCTTCTATATCGGCGGGACGCACGAAAATGTCGGCGAACTGGCCACGCTCGAAAAACTGCCGGGGTGTGCGGGCGTAAAAGTGTTCATGGGATCGTCGACCGGCTCGCTGCTGGTGCAGGACGATGCCGGGGTCGAGGCGATTTTGCGGACGATTTCGCGCCGGGCGGCTTTCCACTCTGAAGACGAATATATGCTCGAAGAGCGCAAGCATCTGCGCGTGGCGGGCGATCCGTCGAGCCATCCAGTCTGGCGCTCGCCGGAAGTCGCAATGAGCTGCACGACGCGGCTCGTGAACCTGGCGCGCAAAACCGGCAAGCGCATCCATGTGCTGCATATCTCGACCAAGGAAGAGATGGTGTATCTTGCCGAGCACAAGGATGTGGCCTCGGTCGAGGTGACGCCGCACCATCTGACGCTGGATGAGACCGCCTACACGCGGCTCGGGACTTATGCGCAGATGAACCCGCCGGTGCGGGATAAGGATCATCGCGAAGGCATCTGGAAGGGCGTTGCCAATGGGGTAGCGGATATCCTAGGCTCAGACCATGCGCCGCATACGCGCGAGGAAAAGGACCATCCCTATCCGGACAGCCATTCGGGCATGACCGGCGTGCAGACGCTGGTGCCGACCATGCTCGACCATGTGAATGCTGGAAAGCTGAGCCTGCAGCGGTTTGTCGACATGACGAGCCATGGGCCGAACCGGCTGTTCGGGATTGCCGGCAAGGGGCGGATCGCGGTGGGCTATGATGCGGATTTGACGGTGGTCGATCTGAAGCGGCGCGAGACGATCACCAATGCGTGGATCAAGAGCCGCGCGGGCTGGACGCCTTATGATGGGGTGACGGTGACGGGTTGGCCGGTGGGCACGGTGGTGCGCGGGCACAAGGTGATGTGGCAGGGGGAGCTGGTGACGCCGAGCCAGGGGCAGCCGATGCGGTTTTTGGAATCGCTGCCGCAGGGGTAAGGCAAAAAAGAAAGGCCCCCTCACCCGAATTGCTTTGCAGTTCGACCTTTCCCCCGGAGGGAGAGGTGTCGCTCCGCGACTTTGGTGGAGCCGCAGAGCGGTGAGTGAGGGGGCCTTTTTCGCGTTACTCCGCCGCCGGCACCTTGATCCGAAGGATGTCGTTGGTTTCCGGGCCGAAATTATAGCGGTCGGTCAGGATGGTGTCGGCGCTCTCCCAAACTATGGAGCTGAAATAATCGATTGTGGGCAGGATGAGGAGCGTCTTGCCAGTTTCGTAGTCCCAGACGGCGAGGGCGCTGGCGGTTTTGCCCCAGCGTTCGGGGCAGGAGAATTCGGCGGCGACTTGCTTGCCGAATGGGCTGAAGGAAATTTGGCTGCTGGCATAGGTGCAGCCATCGCGCAGGGTCAGGCCATAGAGGGTGCCCGCGTAGGCGGGATCATCGACGGAGCCGATGCGGATGCCTGTGACGGCGCTATCGCGAAGCTGATCGATCTTTTGCGCATAGGTTCGGCCATCCGGGCTGAGGGCGGTCTCGATACCATGGCTATAAAGGCCTGCCGTATCGGCGACGTTGGCCGGGACCGGATCTTCATTATTTGACGCGATCGGCCAGCCTTCGGCGTGGTTGGGGTCGGGCAGGCCGGTCGGGTCTGTCCCCATATCCGTCAGAAGCCAGCCGCTTTTGTCAAAGCTCAGATAGCGTGGAAACCAGCGATCTACTGTGCGCAGGATTGTGCCGCCATCGCGGCTGATGACATGGGTCTTGTTGTGAATGAAGGAGAGCGCGACCGTCTGGCCATCGGGGCTGACGGCCATGTTGGTGACGCTGGCTTCGGGTTGTAGGTCGTTGACAAGGGTCGAGTGAATGGCCTCGCCGGATTTTGCGTCGATTTCGACGAGGGCAAGTGGGTCGGAGCTGTTGTCTTCACCGGGGAGACTGGCAACCAGAATATTGCCGTTCGGCAACAGCCCGAAGGGACCGATATTGCGCGCGTCGAAATGCGCGACTTTCTGGCAGGCGCCATTATTGAACATCAGTCCAAGAGTTTCGCAGGGCCAGAACCAGCCTGCACCCCACGCATAGATGCCGCCGCCGACGGCCGCGATTGCGGCGATGCTGACCAGGCTTTCGAGGAATCCCCACCGCATGCATGTCTCCTTGCGCCTCAACGCTTTGGATTGCGGCAAAGGCGGATTTTTTTATGGCGGGACAATAGCGGACTTTCTTAACCCTCACGCAGGATTGCACGGCGCGCATTGCTCCATGACAAAGAACGCCGCTTTCATTTAGTAAGAAGGCATATTATATGCACGCTTACTAAAGCGGGTATGCCTGATGAAAAGCATGGAGACAGCGCCGATTTTTTACCTGATCCACGAGGTGTTCCGGGCCTTCCGCCGGCAGCTCGAGGAGCAGACGCGCGGCAATGACCTGACGCTGCCGCAATGGCGCACGGTGACCAAGCTCGGGCGCGAAAACGGCATGTCGCAGGTGGCGCTGGCCTCGGCGCTCGATACCGACCCGATGACCATGAGCAGCATTTTGAAACGCCTGACCGAGCGCGAACTGGTGCAGCGTGAGCCGGACCCGCAGGACGGACGCGCAAAGATCGTGACGCTGACGCCGGAAGGCCGGGCGCTGTTCTCCCAGGTCGAGGGGATGGGCGTCGAACTCTACAAGACGGCCATTGCAGGCATGGCGCCGACCGAGACCGCGGCCCTGATCGAAGGGCTTGCCAGAATTCGCGATAATCTGAGCGGCGGCGACGCCGAGACCAAGGACTGACCCGATGAACGCCCACGCAAAAGAACCAAAGCCCGGCGAAGCCACCCCTGTTGCTGCCAACGAGGTCACGCCGCCACTGCCACCAACCGAACCTGCCAAGAAGAAGCGCCGGCCAGGCCGGCTGCTGCTGATGGTCAGCGTGCCCGTGCTGCTGGTGGCGGCGGGTGGTTATTTCTACCTGACGGGCGGACGGTTTGAAGAAACCGACAATGCCTATGTGCAGCAGGCCAAGGTTGCCCTTTCGGCCGATGTCGCTGGGCGCATCACCGAAGTGGATGTGGCCGAGAACGTGATGGTGCATGCCGGGGACGAGATCTTTGCGATCGATCCCGAGCCCTACCAGATCGCGCTCGAACAGGCCAATGCGGCGCTGGGCACGGCGCGCGTCAATGTGGAACAGCTCAAGGTGGCCTATGCGACGGCGACCAAGGCGCTGAACGCGGCCAATCAGGTTCTGGCCATTCAGCAATCCAAGTTCGACCGGCAGGATACGCTTGTGACCCAAGGCATTGCCTCGACGGCAACGCTTGATGATCCCAAGCTTGCCTTGCAGCAGGCGCAGAATGCGGTTTCGACGGCGCAGCAGCAGGTGGATAATGCGGCGGCAGCGCTCGGCGGCAATGCCGATATCGATACCGATGCGCATCCGGCGGTGAAGACGGCGCTGGCGGCTGTGAGCCTGGCGGAACGAAACCTGAGCAAGACCAAGGTTGTGGCCGTGACCGATGGCGTCATCAGCCAGGTGGCGAGCCTCAATGTCGGGCAGTTCGTCGCGGCCGGCACGACCATTGCGAGCCTTGTCGAAACCAAGGCGAGTTGGGTGGAAGCCAATTTCAAGGAAACTCAGCTTGCCGGCATTCGCGTCGGCATGAAGGCCGAAGTGGCGGTCGACGCTATTCCGGGCAAGCCGATCGAAGGCACGGTGACCAGTATCGGCGCGGCGACGGGCTCGGAATTTTCGCTGATCCCGGCGCAGAACGCGACCGGCAATTGGGTCAAGGTGACCCAGCGCATTCCCGTGCGCATCGATTTTGGCGACGCTGTGCCGGCCGATCTGCTGCGCTCGGGCATGAGCGCGGTGGTCAGTGTCGATACCGGCGCCAATACGCTTGAGCGCATGACGGGCGAAGCAAAGCCCCTCTGATGTGACGGGCCCACGGGCCCGCCTCCATTTCTCCCAAGGAGGCCAAGATGGCCGAAGCGATTTCCCAGCCCGCACTTGTCGTTAAGAACAAGGGCATGCTCACCCTGGCGCTGATGCTGGGCACCATCATGCAGGTGCTCGACACAACGATCGCCAATGTGGCGCTGCCGCATATGTCGTCCTCGCTCGGCGCCTCGCAGAACGAAATCACCTGGGTTCTTACCTCCTATATCGTGGCGGCGGCGATCGCGACGCCGCTGACGGGCTGGATGAGCGACCGGCTGGGGCAGCGGCGGCTGTTTCTGTTCGCGGTGATCGGGTTCACCGTTGCTTCGGCGCTGTGCGGTATTGCCTCAAGCCTGCCGGAAATGGTGATTTTCCGCGTGCTGCAGGGCATTTGCGGCGCCATGATCGCGCCTTTGGCCCAGACCGTGCTGCTCAACATCAATCCCAAGGAGCGCATCGGCCAGGCCATGGCCATCTATGGCATGGGCATCATGGTCGCGCCGATCATCGGGCCGTCGCTGGGCGGCTGGCTGACCGAGACTTTTGACTGGCGCTGGGTTTTTCTCGTCAACGTGCCGGTGGGCGCGGTGTGCGTCGCCATGCTGATGCTGTTCATGCCGCAGACCGAGATCAAGAACCGGAGTTTCGACTTTTTCGGCTTCGGCATGCTGGCGCTCGGCGTCGGCGCGCTGCAATTGATGCTCGATCGTGGCGCCGAGAACGACTGGTTCCAATCGATCGAAACCTGGATCGAACTGGGGCTCGTCATCACCGGCATCTGGGTGTTTCTCGTACACTCGCTGACAGCCAAGCAGCCGTTTGTTGATCTAAAAATGTTCAAGGATTTCAACTTTTCGCTCGCCTCGCTCCTGATGGGCGTGATGGGGATCACGCTGTTTTCAGGGCTCGCGCTCTTGCCGCCCATGCTGCAGAACCTGATGGGTTATTCGGTGATTTTTACTGGGCTGCTGATGGCGCCGCGCGGTGCGGCAACGCTGGTGGCGATGATGATCGTGGGGCGCACGAGCGGCAAGGTCGACCCGCGGATCGTCTTGCTGATCGGCGCTTTGCTGATGAGCTACTCGCTTTACCTGATGACCGGCTTTAGCCCCGATATGGACTATTGGCCGGTGATCATCACGGGGGCGCTGCAGGGCTTTGGCATGGGCTTTTTGTTCGTACCGCTCTCGACCATGGCCTTTGCCACCATTGCGCCGAGCGTGCGCGCCGATGCGACGGCTATGTTCGCGCTGGTGCGCAATATGGGGCAGGGAATCGGTATCTCGTTGGTGTCGGTCGTGCTCTCGAGCATGATGCAGGTGAACCATGCAGAGCTCGCCGAGCGGCTGACAGTCGACTCCATGGCCGTGCAGACGCAGATGCCGGGGCTGATCGCGGGCAATGGGCAGATCATCGCGGTAATCAACGGGCTCGTGCAGAAGCAAGCGGCCATGCTCGCCTATCTCGACGATTTCTGGCTGATGCTGATCCTGAGCCTGGCGTCGATCCCGCTGATCCTCTTGCTGCGGGGCGCCAAGAAGAGCGCCAAGCCTAAGACCAAGGAAGAGCTGGCGATCGAGCGCGCGCACGCGATGGCGGAGTAGGGGTTACCCCACCCAACCTCCCCCTGGTAGGGGGAGGAGCGCGCCGGTGGCCGGCGCGGCTGAGGTGATAAAACTACTGGAGAATGCGCTCGAGGTTATATTCGCCGGTGCGGATGCGGTCGGGGAGTTGGGCCACGAGGTCGGCCGTGGCTTCGTCGCCATGCATGCGCACGAAAGTGGCGAGCGCGGCAAAGAGCGAGGCGTGGGCGAGGGAGGCGGGTTCGAGACCATCTTCCTCGGCGCTGTTCCAGGCCTCGGCCAGATATTCGAGGGCGATCTGGCGCTCGACCTGACCCTGCTCGAAGGGGCCCTGGCCGGAAGCCGGCGCAAAAATGGATTTGGTGGTGCTCATAAGGGGTTCCGTAGCACGCACCCCGTCCGATGGCGCGGCAGAAGTAAGCCGAAGGTTAACGCGGAGTAGGCAATTGCAGGCTTTCGCCGCCCTGCCTATTCGGCAAAACGCGTATGAATGCTCCGGGCCAATTGCTGGGCTTCGACCATCAGCCGCGACAGCGCTTCGCGCGAGGCCGGCGTGCAATGGCGGTGGAGGCGGGAAAAGCCGGTATAGCCGGAATTGAATGCACCGGCGAGGCGCTGGCGACGGTCTTCATCGGGCTCATCTAGAGAGATCAATTCGGACATTTGCGCGCGCCAATCCTCGCTGCCGGCTTCGCAGAGCGGCTGGAGGTAATAAAGGCTCCCCATGACCTCGGCGAGGCGCTCCATCTGGCGCTGATAGGGCGGATCGACGGCGAGGGTTGGGGTCGTGAGGGTTAGGGCGAGAAGGAGGGGGGCGAGGGTTTTTTTGAGGATTGTGCTTGCTGTCACCCCCTCCCAGCCTCCTCGCCTCAAATCGCTCCACTGGAGCGATTTGCCCTGCGGTCCGGCTCGGAGCCCCTCAAGGGGGAGGTGCAGGCCGGTGATCTTGACCAGAGAGCGCCCCAAACGCGATGCCGCACCTCCCCCTTGATGGGGGAGGAGGGAGGGGGTGGAGCCACGCGCTTGGAGGTTAGGCTTGATCATGCCCGCCTCTTACCAGCTTTGGCCCAAAATTTTAAAACACTCTTTGATCACGTCATCGAGGCGCGCGGTGGTGCGGAGGGCGAGGAGCATGCCTGGGTCGGCCCATTTGTGATCGAGGATTTCGCTCGAGGGTTTGACCGTGCCGACATAGTCGGTGGTGGTGAAGACGGCGAGGCGATAGGTGCCGTCCCGGCCGAGTTCCTGGGTCATGACGTGGCGCGGGTTGCGCACGGTAAGGCCAAGCTCTTCCTGCACTTCACGGATGGCGCATTGCTCGATGGTTTCGTTGACCTCAAGGCGGCCGCCCGGAAAAGTCCACAAGTTCTGGTAAGGCGGCAGGGCGCGCTTGATGAGCAGGATTTTGCCGTGGCGTACGATGCCGACGCTGGCGGCATTGGGGAGAGCGGTCATGGCCCGAGCAGTTTGCGATTCGTCTGCAATGACATTACCTCGTGAGAAGTAAAGGAGACACGCCATGTGCGGACGCTATGCGGCGACTTTGCCGCCCGAAATGATGGTCGAGCTCTTCAAGATCTTGAAAGAGCTGCCCATGGTGCCGCGCTACAATATTGCGCCGACCCAGCCCATCGCCGCCATCTGGGAAGAGGGCGGGCAGCGCGAGGGACATTTTGCGCGCTGGGGGCTCGTGCCGCGCTGGGTGAAGGACCCGCGCGAATTCCCGCTGCTGGTCAATGCGCGGGCCGAGACCATGCGGGAAAAGGCGGCGTTTCGCGATCCGCTCAAGCACGGGCGCTGCATCGTGCCGGCGAGCGGTTATTATGAATGGCATACGGGGCCAGACAAGAAAAAGCGGCCCTATTACATCACTCGCGCCGACGGGCAACCGATGGCGCTGGCGGGGCTTTATGCGACCTGGAGCGGGCCGGAGGGCGAAGAGATCGACAGCGTTGCGACCATTACCGTCGCGGCCAATGCGCAGCTTTCAGCGATCCATGATCGCATGCCGGCGATTTTGATGGATGAACGGCAGATCGACGATTGGCTCAATGTGCGCGAGGTGCGCGCGGAGGAAGCGGCGCAGATGGCGCTGCCGCTCGAGGACGGGGTGCTGAAATTCCATCCGGTGTCGACGCGGGTCAATTCGGCGCGGGACGATGATCCAGGGCTGATCGAGGAAGTGACGGAGGAAAAGCCGGAGCCGGTGGCTGTGAAGCCTAAGAAGGTTGCCGGCGGTGGTGGGCAGATGGATTTGTTTTGAGGTCCCCTCTCATCCGTCTCGCCCCTTGGGCGAGCCACCTTCTCCCCGAGAGGGAGAAGAATAAAAGAGGGGCACCATTCCTCTCCCACTTGGGGAGAGGGTGGATCGCGCGAAGCGCGAGACGGGTGAGGGGCTACATAATCTCAAAATATCCCAGCGCATCGCCCATGGCCTCTTCTTCCCAGCCGAGGTGGGAGAGGAGTACGCGTTCGAGGGCGTGATAGATGTCGCGGGCGTCGGTGAAGCGCGTTTCGCTTGGTTCGGTGGCGAGCGCGTTGAGGGCCTCGACAAGACGCTCGAGCAATTCGTGGACGACGACATGTTCCGCAGCCAGCCGATCGGCGATGGCCTTGAAGGCAGGGCCTTGTTGGGCGAGCACGGGAAAGAGGTGCTGATCCTCGATCGTGTGGTGGGTGTCGACAATGCCGCAATGCTGGCCGCAAAGATTGCCGAAGCGCCGATAGTTGGCGACCATGGCCATGTCGCTGGTTTCGGCAGCGATTTCGGCCGGGCTTACCTGCCGCGCATTGGCCCGCTCGATCAGCTTGCCGAGGGTTTTCATATTGTCGCACAGATGATCGTGGATCATGCGCAGGTGGTGACCGGCCTGACGCTGACGATTGGTCAGATTGGGCAGTGTAGGCACGGGCGGACGCGTGGCGTCGTCGAGAAAATTGATGTTGAGGAGCATAACCGAAAGATGGGGCGCTCTGGCACGCGGAGCAAGAAGGCACAAGGGAGTGACCGACTTGTAAAAATGTGTGGGCAGGCTTACCTTAGCCAAGCTTAGCTAAGGGTGATGGCAATGACGATGGTCAATATGCTGGAGGCCAAGACGCAGCTGTCCAAGCTCGTCGAGGCAGTGGAAAGCGGCGCGGAAGCCGAGATCATCATTGCGCGCAATGGCAAGCCGGCGGCGCGGATCGTGCCGATCGTCGCTGTGCGCCAGCCGATCCTGTTTGGCTTGGCCGAAGGCAAGTATGACCCGATCGACTGGGATGAGTGGGATCGGCAAAGCGTCGAAATCGCCAAGATCATGCTGGAGGGCGAAATCTTCCCGCCGGCTAAAGGCGATGATGATGCGTCTGCTGCTTGATACGCATGTGGCAATCTGGGTTGTTATGGACCCAAAGAAAATTCCCCAGCATATTCGCCGGCTGATGAGCCGGCCCGATAATGAAGTGCTGGTTTCGGTTGTTTCCCTCTGGGAAATTGCCATCAAGTTCAGCAGGCGCGGGCACATGCCTTTTTCGGGGGAGATCGCGAGGCACGAATTTGAAGCTGCCGGTCTTCAATTGTTGAACGTATCCGCTGAGCATGCCGTGGCCGTAGACGGCCTCGCTATGGCCCATGGTGACCCATTCGACCGGCTTATCCTTGCTCAAGCCCTCTCTGAGGGCATTCGCTTGTTGACACATGATGCGGCGCTCGCCGGGTATAGCGACTCCATCATCACCTGGTGATCTACAATTTATGACGGCTCAGAGCCGAGCATCTTCCCAGGATTGAGAATCCCGTTGGGATCGAGGGCCGTCTTGATCGAGCGCATCATCTCGAGCGCGACGGGGTCTTTGACCTGCTTCAACAGATCGACTTTGAGCTGGCCGATGCCATGTTCGGCGGAGACCGAGCCGCCGAGTTTGAGGACGGTGTCGTAGATGACCTCGTGCACGGCCTCGTCATATTCGGCCATGAAGGCTTTGGGATCGGCGCCGGCGGGTTGGGAAAAGTTGAAGTGGATATTGCCGTCGCCCATGTGGCCGAAGGGGACGGGGCGGATGCCAGGAGAGACGCGTGCCGCCGCGGCGGAGCCTTCGGCAATGAGGACGGGAACGGCGGCGATGGGCACGGACACGTCGTGCTTGATGGAGGCACCTTCCTTGGATTGGCACTCGCTCATCTGTTCGCGGAAGGTCCACATGCGGGTGCGCTCGGCGAGGGATTCGGCGAGCGTCGCATCGGTGATGAGATCGCGCTCGAAGGCGTTTTCGAGGGCCGATTGCAGGGCGCCGGGTTCGGTGCCGGCCATCCGCGTGACTTCGATCAGCGCATACCATGGCGAGGGGCTGGCGGTGGGATCGGCGTCGAGCATGCCGTGGCGGAGTTGGAAATCGAGACCGATCTGGGGGATGAGTTCGAAGGCATTGAGGCGACCGCCGAGACGCTGGCGCATAAGCTGGAAGAGGGTCAGCGCGGCATCGGGCGAGGCGACGTTGACGAGGGCGGTTTCGTGGTCCTCCGGCAGCGGGAAGATTTTGAGAGTTGCGGCCGTGATGATGCCGAGGGTGCCCTCTGCGCCGACGAGCAGGTCCTTGAGATCGTACCCGGTATTGTCCTTTTTGAGGGCATTGAGGCCCTGATAGAGACGGCCATCGGCGAGGACGGCTTCGACGCCCATGGTCAATTCGCGGGCATTGCCATAGGCGAGGACATTGACGCCGCCGGCATTGGAAGAGAGGACGCCGCCGATGCGGGCCGAGCCTTGCGAGGCGAGCCAGAGCGGGAACATGGCGCCCTGAGCTTCGGCGGCTTTGTGGGCGTTTTCGAGGATGACGCCGGATTCTGCGGTCATCACGCCGGCGGCGGTATCGAGCGCGCGGATGCGATCGAAGCGGGCGAGAGATACGATGACCTCGCTGCCTAGGAGCGGTACCTGGGCGCCGACGAGGCCGGTATTGCCGCCCTGGGGGATGATGCCGACGCGGTTTTCATTGGCCCAGCGGAGGAGGGCTTGGAGGGCGTGAACGTCGGGTGGGATGACGACGGCGGCAGCGGGCGTGTGGAACCGCTTGCGCGGCTCCTTGACATAGGCGTCCATTTTTTGCGCATCGGTGATGACCGCATCGTGCCCCATAATGGCGGAGAGACCGCTGGCGATTTCGCTTTGTGACAGGGACATGGGGCCTCCGGAACGGCGCGCAGGATGGGTGATCTCATCTGCCACACACTGACGCCGGATGCCAGAAAGACGTGGCGGGCATGGCACATTCCCGTTTCTGCCTCTGGCATGATGAGGCAAATCGGGTACGGTACCGCCGGGTTCGGGATTTGCGCGAAGAGCGGTTTCGGCCTGGAACGGGCGAATTGGCGTTCGTTTCGACTCTAGTCCAAGGTCGCGCCGTTTTTGGCGCGTTTATGCGCATGACCACCCCCGACTGGCCCGATTTCTACTTTGCCCGGCACGGCGAAACCGACTGGAACCGCGAACGCCGATATCAGGGCAGCATGGACATTCCGCTCAATCGGGTCGGGCAGCTGCAGGCCGATGCCAATGGCGTGTTGTTGCGGCAATTGTTGGAGCAGGATGGCGTCGATCCCGCTTCGCTCAACTGGTTTGCCTCGCCGCTGAGCAGGGCGTCGGAAACCATGGACCGCATGCGGGCGGCCTTTGATGTTGAATTGCCGCCGGTGATTCATGATCCGCGGCTGATCGAGATTTCATTCGGCGATTTCGAGGGCATGTTGCACGCGGAAGTAGCGCAGAAATATGCGGCTTTGTCGCCCGGTGAGCGCGACGAGAGCTATTGGGCGTTCCGGCCGAATGGCGGCGAGAACTATGATGACGTTTCGGCGCGACTTGTCGATTTCGCGCATGATCTGACCCATCAAGCCGTCGTCGTTGCGCATGGCGGCGTGTTGCGCGTCTTGCGGCATCTGGTCGAAGGTGCGCCGCGCGGGGATGTGCTGAATTGGCCGCCGCCGCAGGGTGTCATCGCGCATTTTGCCAAGGGCCGGATGACGCTGCATGCGGCAGAGAATAGCTGGGATTCCGCTTCTGCTTGAGCATGGCGATTGACCTCAGGGGGTGGGCTTTCTAGAAAGCCCACAACCCAAGGGGCTGCGCCATGTCTTTCAATACGTTCGGGCATCTTTTCCGTTTCACCACCTGGGGCGAGAGCCATGGGCCGGCGCTGGGCGTGGTGGTGGACGGGGTGCCGCCGGGCATTTTGCTGACGCCGGAGATCATTCAGCGCGATCTCGATCGGCGGAAGCCGGGGCAGAGCAAATATACGACGCAGCGGCGCGAGGATGACGCGGTCAAGATCCTGTCGGGCGTGTTCGAGGACGAGCGCACCGATGGTCCGCGGACGACGGGGACACCGATTTCGCTCTTGATCGAGAATACGGACCAGCGATCCAAGGATTATTCCGATATCCGCGACAAGTATCGTCCGGGCCATGCCGATTTCACCTATGACCAGAAGTACGGCATTCGCGACTATCGCGGTGGTGGGCGCACTTCGGCCCGCGAGACCGCGGCACGCGTTGCGGCCGGCGCGGTGGCGCGTCAGGTGCTGGCGGGCGTGACGATCCGCGCGAGCCTTGTGCAGGTTGGGCCGCACAAGATCGACTACAAAAATTTCGATTGGGATCAGGTGGGGGAGAACCCGTTTTTCTGCGCCGATGCCAAGGCGGCGGAATTTTGGGCGGATTATCTTGATGGCATTCGTCGGGATGGCAACTCCGTAGGGGCAGTGATCGAGGTAGTGGCCGAGGGCGTGCCGGCAGGCTGGGGCGCGCCGGTCTATGGCAAGCTGAGCGCGGACCTGGCCTCGGCGATGATGAGCATCAATGCGGTCAAGGCCGTCGAGATCGGGGATGGCTTTGGCGCGGCGGCGCTGACGGGGGTAGAGAATGCCGACCAGATGCGGGCGGGCGAGGGAAAGCCGTATTTCCTATCCAATCATGCCGGGGGGATCTTGGGTGGGATTTCCAATGGCGATCCGATCGTTTGCCGCTTTGCGGTGAAGCCGACATCGTCGATCATTACGCCGCGGCAGACGGTGACCTCGGCCAATGAGGATGCCGATATCATCACCAAAGGGCGGCATGATCCCTGTGTGGGTATTCGCGCCGTGCCGGTGGGTGAGGCGATGATGGCGCTGGTGCTGGCAGATCATATGTTGCGGCATCGCGGGCAGACCGGGCGCGAGGGGGCTGTGGGTTTCCAGCGGAACTGACACCTCTCCCCGTGGGGATAGGTGAAGAGGGCTTAGGCCAAAGCCAACCGCATCCCCAAAAAACCGCGTTTCACTTTCAGCGCGCCGCGCTGTTCCAGATATTCGACGTGCGCCGCCATGGTCATCCGGGCGGCCGTACGGATCTTTGCGGGCTGGGTCGGGTAGATTACTTTCACCACCGCGCCGAGAGTCTTCGCGCCGTTGCCGACGGCGGCGAGCAGTTGGTCGTTGCGCATTTGCCGGTGCCCTTTGAGCGCCTCAGCATGGCCTCGGCCGTCCTCAATAGGGCCACCGTGGGCAGCGTGAAAATGCCGATACGGCAGGGCGATGACTTTGTCGAGGGAGGCGAAGTAATCGGCCATGGAGCCATCGGGGACGGCGACGAGGGTGGAATTCCAGCCCATGACGTGATCGCCGGATAACAGAATATCGTGTTGGGGTAGGCCGAAGGCGAGGTGGTTGGCGCAGTGGCCGGGGGTCGTGTGGACGGTGAGCGTCAGATCGCCGGCGGTGATCGTTTCGTCATCGGTGAGAGTGCGGTCGGGCTGCAAATCCCAATCGCAGGAATTCTTGATCGGGTTGCGCTCGAAGCGGCGAAGTGGGCGCGAGAGGCGGTGGGGGCCGCCGAACCAGAGCGGGGCCTTGTAGCGCGCCGCAACTTTTGCAGCGGCGGCGCTGTGGTCGCGATGGGTGTGGGTCAGGAGAATGGCCGAGACCTCGCGGTCGGCGATGGCGCGGTGGAGCGATTCGAGATGGGCGGTGTCGTCAGGCCCTGGATCGAGAATGGCGACGCGATTGGTGCCGAGGAGAAAGCTATTGGTGCCGGTAAAAGTATAGGGCGACGCATTGGGCGCTGTTATGCGCGTGAGGCCGGGCGCGAGCGCGATGCCGGCGCCGACCTTAGGCGAGAACTGCGTATCGAATGTGGGAGGAGCTTGGGGAGCCATTGCGCCTGGTATCGTGACAGAATAGAACGGGGGTACCGAACACGGACGGTTGATCGACCCGGCCGTGCTCTCAGCTAGAAAGGTATGAAATGGCCGTCACTTTGACCACGCCCAATACGCTGCTCGGTGCATTCCAGCCCAAGTCCAATGCAGCCAAGCTGGCGACCAATCTCACGACTGTCGTGCTCGGCACGCTTCTGATCACCCTTGCCGCCAAGATCAATGTTCCGGTCTGGCCGGTTCCGGTGACCCTGCAGGGTCTTGCCATCGCCGCGCTTGCTGCCGCTTTCGGCACGCGTATCGGCGTTGCGACCGTTGCTCTTTATCTCCTCGAAGGGGCGATGGGCCTGCCCGTTTTCGCGACCGGCGGCGGCCTGCCTTACCTGATCGGGCCCACCGGTGGCTTCCTTCTCGGCTTCCTCGTCATGGCCGGCATTATTGGCTATGCCGCTGACCGCGGCGCTTCATCCAAGCCTCTAACTCTGTTCGGTGCCATGCTGGTCGGAGAAGTTGCGCTCTTTGCCATTGGCTTTGCCTGGCTGCTGACCCTCTCGGGCAATGCCCAGTGGATCGACCAGACCAATGTCGTCGCCTCGGCCTGGGCCAAGGCGGTTCAGCCATTCATCGTCTGGGATATTCTCAAGATGGCTCTGGCTGCGCTGACCGTGACCGGCGCCTGGAACGTTTTTGGCGCCAAGCGCTAACACGAACCGATCTAGAATATGTGGGCTGGCCTGCAGGCCGGCCCTTTTTATTTGTCCGCTGAAAGGCATTTGAGGAAGGCGAGGGTGCCAAGCTCCTCCTCGTCGAACCATTCGATCGGGCGCAGGCGCTTTTCGGGCAGCAGTTTTCCCTCTTCCCAATGCTCGAAAACTGCCGGGTGAATATAGCTCGAGCGGCAGACGGCGCGGGTATTGCCGAGCTTACTGGCGACCTGATCGATCACGCCGGTGACGAACCGTTTCTGTCCAGCCTTGGTTTCGGGAACATCGGTGCCGCAGAGAAGGCCATACGCCCGGACAGTCGCCGCCCAAGTGCGGAAGTGCTTTGAGGAAAAGCCTTCGCCTGCATGTTCGGCGATGTAGTCGTTGATGTCGCGCGAACTGATGGCGTGAAAGCCGTTTTCGTCCTCATATTTGAAGAGATGCTGGCCGGGCAGGTCCTGCATGGATTTGACGAGGCGGGACATGCGGCGATCGACGAGCTGCAGGTTCCAGTCCTTGCCCGACTTGCCCTTGAAGCGGAAATTGATGGCCTGGCCACTGATATCGACGTGCTTGCGGCGCAGCGTCGTCAGGCCAAAGCTCTTATTGTCGCGCGCGTAAGCGGGATTGCCGACGCGAATAAGGCTATTATCGAGGAGCCAGACGACAGAGGCAGCGACCCGATCGCGGCCAAGGCTGCGCCGACGCAGATCCGCATCGACCTGGGCCCGGAGGTTTGGCAGGACCTGGGCGAAGGCGAGGAGGCGACCAAACTTGTTGCCGGAACGATGCGCGGTCCAATCGGCGTGATAGCGATATTGCTTGCGGCCGCGCTCGTCGCGACCGGTGGCCTGAATGTGGCCATTGGCCTCGGCGCAAATCCAGACATCGGTCCAGGCGGGCGGGATGACGAGAGCCTCGATCATTTTTCGCTGCTGCGGCGTCGGGGCTTCCCCGTCGGCATCGACATAAGAAAAGCCTTTACCGCGGCGGAGACGCGTCCACCCTGGATCGCAATCGGAAGAAAAGCAAAGGCCGGGCGGGGGCGCCGCAACGATTTCATCGGCCCGCATTCTGTCCCAAACTGGTCCCTGGCTGCGCATCGTGGTCTCCATCGTCCGTCGCCAGAAATGCGGCGGTGCGGTTGCGAGTTCCTTGATTCACATGCGAAGGCGAGGAACGAAAAAGTGTGCTCGCACGTCTTTGGGCAGAGCGAGGTGAAGATGAGCGCATATCGAAAAATTGGCGTGGGCGAAGATGCCGGTGACGCCGTGACGGTCGGGATCGAGGAAAACGCCGACGGCCGGGTGGTGGCGGCGGTCTGGTGGCCATCGCGCGGCGATGTCGATGCCGATGAGGCCGATTATGACACTGTCGACGAGGCCCTCAAGGCGGCAGAGGCAGCCAAGGCCCTGCATGGATTTCCCGAAGTGGTCGTGACGCTGCAACGCGACGAACTCTGGCAGCCGCGTTGGGGCACGCTCAATGACGGTGTGGCACTCGACGATGCGGAATCGTTTGAATTGGCGCGCGCGATGGAAGCAAGCCGCGACGCCTGATGCGTCGTTGCGGCGGCTTTTGCGCACCTGAGAACTTGGAGAAAGCAAAACGGGCGCCGCCGAAAATTCGGCGACGCCCGTTGCTATTGGTCGGAGTAGAGTGATTCGAACACTCGACCCCCTGCTCCCGAAGCAGGTGCGCTACCAGGCTGCGCTATACTCCGTCAGGAATTGCATCGCTCGGGAATGCGCGGGTAAAACCCGTCGCGGCGCGATGTGGCGGCGTTATAGCCAGAGACGGGCAAGGGTTCAAGCGCTTCCCGCACGCTTTTCTTCGATATCCTTAGCGGCAGGACCGCTACGCGGCTCGACAGCAGAATGGGCGAGAAACCAGCGATAGGTCAGGGTGATGCCGGTCTCCAGATCCACGCTGGGCGACCAACCGAGTTGGCGGAGCCGGGTGCTGTCGAGAAGCTTCCGCGGCGTGCCATCGGGCTTGGACGGATCGGGTAGGATCTCGCCGGAGTAGCCGATAATCCGGGCGATCGTATGCGCCAGATTCAAGATGCTGATATCGTCGCCGAAGCCGACATTGATTGGCTCCCCACTGGAATAGGCCTTGAGGAGAAAAACGATCGCATCGGCGCAATCATCGGCATGGAGGAACTCGCGGCGGGGCGTGCCGGTGCCCCAGATGGTGATGGACGGCGCGGACGCCAGCTTGGCTTCGTGAATTTTTCGGATGAGCGCGGGGAGGACGTGGCTCAAGAGAGGATCGAAATTGTCTGCGGTGCCATAGAGGTTGGTCGGCATGGCGGCGATATAGTCGCGGCCATATTGGGCGCGGAAGGCCTGGACGAGCTTGATGCCGGCGATCTTGGCGATGGCATACCATTCGTTGGACGGCTCAAGCGGGCCCGTGAGGAGCGCATCTTCGGATATGGGCTGCGCCGCGAGGCGCGGATAGATGCAGGAGGAGCCGAGGAAGAGCAGGCGATCGACGTCATTCGAGTGGCCCGAAGTGATGATGTTGGTGGCTATAAGAAGGTTGTCGGCGAGGAATTCGGCGGGCCGGGTTTGATTGGCAAGGATGCCGCCGACGGTTGCGGCCGCAATAATGATGGCGTCAGGGCGGCTGTCATGAATAAAGCGATCGACCGCTGGTTGCTGCCGAAGATCGAGCTGGGCGCGGGTCGCGGTTACGAGCGTGCAGTTTTCACGCTGGAGGCGGCGGACGAGGGCGCTGCCGACGAGGCCGGTATGCCCGGCGACCCAGATGCGTTTGCCGGAGAGATCGAACGGCATGGCCCACCTCAATCTGCAAGGCTGACGGGGAGAGCGAGGCCATGCGCGCTGAGAAGGGCGTGGCGTCGCGCGGCTTGATAATCGGCCTCGACCATTTCCCGGCACATTTCGCGGGCAGTGATCAGCGGCGTCCAGCCGAGCTTATCGCGTGCCTTGCTGGCATCGCCGAGAAGCGTGTCGGTTTCGGCGGGACGGAAGTAGCGCGGATCGACTCGGAGGATGATGTCGCCCGTCCGCACTTGCGGCGCGAGGTCGCCCTGGATGGCGGCGATGACGCCGACTTCGTTTTCTCCGGAGCCGGAAAATTCGAGCGTGATCCCGAGATCGGCGGCGGCCCAGATGATGAATTCTCGCACCGAATATTGCTGGCCGGAGGCGATGACGAAATCCTCGGGCTCATCCTGCTGCAACATCATCCACTGCATGCGGACATAATCGCGGGCATGCCCCCAATCGCGCAGGGCGTCGAGATTGCCGACATAAAGACAGGGCTCGAGGCCGAGGGCGATATTGGCAAGGCCGCGGGTGATTTTACGCGTGACGAAGGTTTCGCCGCGGCGCGGGCTCTCATGATTGAAGAGAATGCCATTGCAGGCATAGAGGCCGTAGGCCTCGCGATAATTGACCGTCATCGCATAGGCATAGAGCTTGGCCACCGCATAGGGCGAGCGAGGATGGAAGGGCGTCGTCTCGCGCTGGGGAACTTCAGCAACTTTGCCGAAGAGTTCGGACGTGGAGGCCTGATAAAAGCGTGTCTTCTTTTCGAAGCCGAGAAAGCGGATGGATTCAAGGAGGCGCAGCGTGCCGAGGCCGTCGATATCGGACGTGTATTCGGGCGCTTCGAAGGAGACTTTAACGTGGGACTGGGCGCCGAGATTGTAGATTTCGTCTGGCTCGACATCGCGGATGATGCGCGTGAGGCTGAGCGTATCGGAGAGATCGCCATGATGGAGGGTGAGGCCATCGGCCTGGCTGTGTTGATCGCGATAGATATGGTCGATGCGCTGAGTATTGAACTGCGACGAGCGCCGCTTGATGCCGTGAACGCGATAGCCCTTATCGAGCAGGAATTCGGCGAGATAGGAGCCATCCTGGCCGGTAATGCCGGTGATCAAGGCGACTTTGTTTGAACGCATACTGAACCCTTCGCTCGGCAACACAAATTGCGCGAGAGGGCAGGTCGATGTCTTCTTGTTATTGTTTAAATTCAGTCATGCCCCTCGCAATACAGTGAGCGGCAAATACTTTGACGTGACAATACGTAGTTTCTGAAGTCCGTGTGTCGCTAGTGCAGCGCTTGCTGGCGGGTTTCGGCATCGACGAACCAAGCTGCAACGGCGCCGAGGAGCAGAAGGGCAGCAAATAGGGCTATGGCGAGGCTGAAACTCTGGACGAAAACGAGGCCCATGAGCGAGGGCGCGAGAAGGCCGCCGAGGCGAGCCATGGCACCGGCCGCGCCCATGCCGGTGGCGCGGGAGACCGTGGGGTAGAGTTCGGGCGTGAAAGCATAGAGCGCGCCCCAGGTGCCGAGAAGGGCAAAGCTCATGAGGAGGATTGCGGAGCCGAGAAGGGCGCCGTCGCCAGCGATAAGGAAGAGGGCGCAGCCGGCAGCGCTTAGAAAGAGGAAGCCGATCAGGGTGGGCTTGCGGCCCACGGCTTCGACGCCCCAGGCGGCGAGGGCGTAGCCGGGGAGTTGGGCCAGGGCGACGAGAACGAGGAAGCCATAGCCGCGGACGTAGCCGAAGCCGTCTTGCGCGAGACGGGCGGGCAGCCAGGTGAAGACGCCGTAGTAAGAGATCGAGACGAGGAACCAGACGGCGAGGATCGCGACCGAGCGGCGGCGGAGGTCGGGCGAGAAAATGCTCTGCTTGGGTGGCTGCGGCGGGGCGTCGATGACGGCGTCGGCGGGGAGCGCGGATTTGCCGTTGGTCGTCAGAATGGTGTCGAGGACGGATTTGAGCGCCGGTTGGTCGCCGCGGCCAAGGAGATAAAGCGGGGATTCCGGGACCCAGAGGCGAAGCCAGATGCCGATAAGGGCGGGCAGGGCGGTGACGGCAAAAATCCAGCGCCAGGAATCGGTCGGCATATAGATGCTGGCGGCCCAGGCAGCGAGGGCGACGGCGACAGTGCCGACGGCCCAAAAGCCTTCGAGGATGACGAGCCAGCGGCCGCGATTTTTGGCGGGCAGGAATTCGGCCATCATCGCATAATCGACAGGCAGGGTGCCGCCGACGGCAATGCCGGTTAGGAAGCGGAAGAGGAAGAGCAGGAAGAGGTTGGGCGCGAGAACCGAGAGGAGGCCGAAGATGGCATCGCAGGCGACGGTGATCAGCAGCACGCGGCGGCGGCCGAAGCGATCGGCGAGGCGGCCGAAAAGGCTCGCGCCGATCAGCATGCCGAGGAAGAAGAGCGTGCCGATCTGGAGGGCTTGCGGGACAGAAATGTCAAAGCTTGCGGCGATCGAGGCACTGGTGAAGCCGACGGCGAGGACCTGCATGGCGTCTGCGGCCCAGACGAGGCCAAAAATGCCGAGAAGGCGGCGCTGGAAGCGGCCGGCGCCGGCTGTATCGAGAACCTGTTCGACTGTGTAGGCCATGATCACTCCCCCGTGATGCCCGGGGTTTACGCTGAAGTGGCTTGGGTGGGAAGGGTGAATGGAAGCGGGTGCAGGGATTAGAGGAAGGCCCCCTCACCCGACGCGTTGCGTCGACCTCTCCCCCAGAGGGAGAGGTGGTGGGTACCTCGATGACGGTGACTAGGCCTGACCGGCTTTAACACAGTTTTCCCTTCAACGATTGCTTGATTTTAAAATAATCGGGCCAGGGGTTGTCGTTTTTGGCGCGGCTCGCGGCAGCGTCGAGGGAGAAGAGGTTGGCCGCCTTGAGGGTTTTGACTTCGTCCCAGGAGACGGGCACGGCGACGGGGGCGTTTTCGCGGGAGCGGGCGGACCAGGGGGAGATGGCGGTCGAGCCGCGTTCGTTGCGGAGATAATCGATGAAGAGCCGGCCCTTGCGCTTGGCTTTCGACAGATTGGCGGTGAAGCGATCGGGTTCGTCGTCGGCAAGGCCTTGTGCAAAGCTCTTGCAGAAATCCTTGACCTCCGGCCATTCGACCTCGGGCTTTAAGGGCACGATAACGTGGATGCCTTTGCCGCCCGAGACCATGGGATAGCTCTTGAGCTTCTTGTCCGTGAGGCGCGCGGCGATCTCTTGGGCTGCAGCGATGACGGCGTCGAAGCCAAGTCCTTCGTCGGGGTCGATATCGAACACCAGACGATCGGGCTTTTCCACGGCCTGCCGGCGCGAGCCCCAAATGTGCCACTCGAGCGCATTCATCTGCGTCCCGGCGATGAGACCGGCGAGATCGTCGACGTAAAAGTAGTCCTGTTCCTCGCCATCTTTCTCCGTGATCGAGGTCGACTTGATTTCGTCAGGGAAGCCGCCGGTGTCGTGCTTCTGGAAGAAGCAATATTTGGCGCGACCTTGGGGGCAACGGACAAGGCTGAGCGGCCGGTCTTTGATATGGGGCAGCATGACCTCGGCGACCGCTTCGTAATAGGCGACGAGATCGGCTTTGGTGATGCCCTGGCCGGGAAAAACGACGCGGCTCGGGGAGGTCAGACGGACGCCGAGGCGCTCGGCGACTTCTTCGCCATCGTGCTCCAACGGCTCGGGCTTTTCCATTTTTACGTCCTTGGCGGGTTTGTCGCCGCGGAGGCCAATAAAGCTGGGATGGCGGAGGATGTCGTCGCCGGTCAATTCGGTATAGGCGATCTCGGCGACCAATTGCGGCTCTACCCAATGAGCGCCGCGGGCGCGTTCCTTGGGGACGGCCTCGAAGGGGTTGGTCTTGCGCGCGAGTTTTTCGAGCTTGGCGTCCATCTCGACGAGCAAATTGTGGGTGAAGCCGGTGCCGACACGGCCGCGATAGAGCAGCTTGCCGTTCTCCCAAGAGCCGAGGAGCAGCGAAGCGAAGCCTTTGCGCTTAGTGGAGGGCGACCATCCGCCGATGACGAATTCTTGGCGTTTTAGGCATTTGATCTTGAGCCAATCGCGATTGCGTTCGCCGCGATAGGGGGCGTCGGCGCGCTTGGCGATGACCCCTTCGTGGCCATCCTTGCACAGCGCATCGAGCACTTTTTGGCCGTGATCGCGGACATGGGACGAATACTGGATCGGGTCGTTGCGAGCCGATTTACCGAGGAGCTTTTCGAGCCGCGCCTTGCGTTCGAGAAGCGGCAGTTTGGTGAGGTCCCGCCCATCGGCTTCGAGGATGTCGAAGGCGAAATATTCAAGCCGTCCGCCATCCGCGAGGGTGTTCTTGAGCGTCGTGAAATCGGTGCGGCCTTTGGCGTCGAAGGCGCAGACTTCGCCATCGATTAGAGCTGAGCCGATCTTGAGCTTTTGCAGTGGCTCGACGAGAGCGCCGAACTGTTCGGTCCAATCCAGGCCATTGCGGGTGAACAGCCTGACGCTATCGCCCTCGACCGAGGCAAGGCAGCGATAGCCATCATATTTCATCTCGAATAGCCAATCCTTGCCGGCAGGGACGCTGTCGACGAGAGTGGCGAGCTGGAGGGGACGGAAGGCGGGTGTCTTGCCGCTATCCGCCTCAGCCATGATACGGGTTTTCTGGTCGGCTTTTTCAGCCTCTTCGGCATCGGAATGCCAGACGGCGTCGGGCTTGACCTTGCTTGCTTTTGCCGTCGCCGCGCCGCTCGCAATCTGCTTGAAATCGCGGGTCGTGGCCACCGAACGGGTAAAGCGCGTGGTCAGCGTATCCTTGTCCCGCGCATAGGAATCGCGGTGTTTGATGAGGAGCCAGTTTTCGCGGTCAGGGCCCGATTTGCGCTTGGTGTCGCGGCCCTTCATATGGACGAGGACATATTCGCCTTTGAGGCGCTCGCCATAGATGCGCATCTTGAGGTCGCCGTTTTCGAGGCCCTCATGCGGGTCTCCGATCGGCTCCCAAGTGCCACGATCCCACAGCATGACGGTGCCGCCGCCATATTCGCCTTCGGGGATGGTGCCTTCGAAGCCACCATATTCGAGAGGGTGATCCTCGACCCGGACCGCGAGGCGCTTATCCTCAGGATTGTTAGAGGGACCTTTGGTGACGGCCCAGCTTTTGAGGACGCCATCGAGCTCGATGCGGAAATCATAATGAAGGCGCGTCGCGTCGTGTTTCTGAATGACGAAGCTGCCGCGCTCGGACGTTTTGCCTGTGGCCCCGTCACCGGCGGGTTCTTGGGTCTTGGCGAAATTGCGCTTGGCTTTGTAGTCCTTCAGCAGGTCTTGCGCCTTGGCGGCCATGATCAGCTCCCGACGGTCCGTTGTGTCGATTCAACGTCGATAAAGCGACCGCGTTCCGGCGCATAAAGGCCAGTTGACAATCACCCCGCGCCGGTCAAAATTTGACTGACTGGTCAAATTTCTTGACCGAAGGAAACGTGGGGACGGGACTATGGAATTCGGCATTACCTTCAAGGGTTTCGTGGATGCGGAACGCGCGCGTTATCTGGTCCGCGCTGCCGAATTCGCCGGCTTCGATTATTGCTGGTTCTATGATTCACATATCTTGTGGCGTGACTGCTACTCGGCCATTGCCATGTGCATGGAGCATACGCAGAAGATGCGGTTCGGGCCGCTGGTGACCAATCCGGACGTGCGCGACTGGTCGGTGGCGGCGTCGATCTTCGGCTCGCTTTCCAAGCAAAGCGGCGGTCGGTTCGACCTCGCGGTGGGCCGCGGCGATAGCTCCATGCGCGTCATGGGCAAGAAGCCGGCGACGCTGAAGCGCGTGGCGGAATTTATCGACAAGACTAAGGCCATGGTGCGGGGCGAAGAGGTTTCCTATGGCGAAATCCCGGCGCCGGTGAAGTTCCCATGGGCGGTTGGCCACGACATGCCGAGCTGGATCGCCGCATATGGCCCGCTGGCGCTGAAGACCGCGGGTGAGAGCGCCGAGGGCGTCGTGCTGCAGATCGCCGATCCCGGCCTCTGCAAGTGGTTCACCGACCAGTGCATCGAAGCGGGCACTGCGGCGGGCAAGGATATGTCGAACTATCGCTCCATGGCGGCCGCGCCGGCTTACTTTGGCGACAAGAAGCGGGCGATTGAGAAGGTGAAGTGGTTCCCGGCGATGGTGGGCAACCATGTGGCCGATATCGTCGAGAAATATGGCACGGAGAGCGGCAAGGTGCCGGCGAGCTTGACGAGCTATATCGAGAAGCGCCGGGGCTATGATTATTCCAAGCACGGCCAGGCGGATAACCCGTTCCTCGATTTCATTACCGATGATGTGGTGGAGAGTTTCTGCGTGCTTGGTGAGCCCGACGAGCATATCGCCAAGGTGCGCGAGCTCGAGGCGGCTGGTGTCACGCAGTTCAATATCTATCTCGATAGTGGCGATGAAGAAGAGATCATTGCCGGTTATGGCAGGCATGTGATCCCGGCTTTTCGGTGAGGTTTGACCCCCACCTAACCTCCCCCTGACAGGGGAGGGATCTGCGGGTGGCTTAAAGTCGGCGCGGCAAGAACGGATTTGTCCCTCCCCTTAGAAGGGGAGGCTAGGTGGGGGTGCTCACCGAGCTTCGGAGGAGACCAAAAGAATGCGGTTTGGATATAAGGCTTCGGCCGAGCAGTTTTCGCCCAATAAGCTTCTGCAGTTTGCCGTCGAGGCGGAGCAGGGTGGGTTCGACTCTGTGTTCGTCAGCGATCATTTTCAGCCTTGGAAGCATACCGATGGCCATGCCCCTTTTGCGCCGGCATGGATGGCGGCGGTGTTGGCGAAGACGGAGCGGATTTCGCTTGGGACATCGGTGCTGACGCCGACATTCCGGCTGCATCCATCGGTCGTGGCGCATGCCTTTGGCACTCTTGGGGCGATGTTTCCGGGCCGGGTTATTCTCGGCGTCGGAACGGGCGAAGGGCTGAATGAAGTGCCAGCGACCGGGATTGAATGGCCGGAGTTGAAGGAGCGGTCGGCGCGGTTGCGCGAGGCCATAAAACTAATCCGGCAGCTTTGGAGCGAGGATCGGGTCAGTTTCGAGGGGCAGTATTACAAGACTGTCAACGCGACGATCTATGACAAGCCCGACGAAATGGTGCCGATCTATATCGCGGCAGGCGGGCCGCTGAATGCGAAATTTGCCGGGCGCGAGGGGGATGGCTTCATCTGCACCTCGGGCAAGGGCGCGTCGCTCTATGTCGACGAACTGCTGCCGAACGTGGCGGTTGGGCGGCAGGATTCCGCGCGGGCGGATAAGCCCTATGAGCGGATGATCGAGGTGAAGGTGTCGTTCGATACCGATGCTGAACGGGCGCTGGAGGACACGCGCAACTGGGCAGCCCTGTCGCTCTCGGCTGAGGAAAAGCACTCGGTGCAGGACGCCGAGGAGATGGAAAGGCTTGCCGACCAATTGCCGATCGAGCGGGTGGCAAAGCGCTGGATCGTGTCAAGCGATCCCGATGAGCACGTGGCGCAGATCAAGACCTATATGGACTATGGGTTTGACCATCTGGTGTTTCATGCGCCGGGGACGGACCAGAGCCGGTTTCTGAGCCTTTATGCCAAGGAAATCCTGCCGCGGCTGAAGGCGCTGGTCTGAGGGAGACGATGATGTCGGTGCCAACATACAGCGTTTGGGGCGTAACCGGCATTCCCGAGATTGCCGAGGGCGATGATCTCGTGGCGCTGATCGCTGCGGCGATTGCCGAGATGGGGCCGGAACATGCGCTGGTCGATGGCGATATTCTGGTCGTGACCAGCAAGATCGTCTCGAAAGCCGAGGGGCGGCAGGTGCCGGCCGCGGATCGGGAAAAGGCCATCGCCGATGACACGGTGCGTGTCGTCGCCGAGCGCGTGCATCCGGGCGGGGTGACGCGGATCGTCGAGACCAAGCAGGGCATGATCATGGCGGCGGCTGGGCTCGACATGTCCAATGTGCCGGAGGGCTTTGCGCTGAAATTGCCGGAAGACCCGGATCGGTCGGCGCGGGCGCTGTGCGAGGGATTGCGGGAGCGGTTCGGGATCGAGCTTGCGGTTATTGTGACCGACACGGTTGGGAGGCCATGGCGCGTGGGGCAGACGGATCTGGCGATCGGCGCCGCAGGGCTGCAACTGACGGACGATCTGCGCGGGGCCAATGACGCCAATGGACGGCCGCTGCATGTGACGGTGGCGGTGGTGGCCGACGAATTGGCGGGGGCGGCGGACCTCGTCAAAGGCAAGACGTCGGGCATTCCTGTCGCTGTGGTGCGCGGCATGGGGCGGTTGGTCGCCGGGCTCGATGCGCCGGGGGCGCGGACGCTGGTGCGGACTGGGGACGATGACATGTTCCGCTTCGGTTCGGCCGAGGCCTATCGGCTGGGCTATGAAGCGGCGATGGCGGAATTGAAGAGCGGTACGATTTCTCACGAGCGCTCGAACGCGCAAAAGCAGGACTAAGCCATGCGTCACTCCCTTTCTCTTCTGGCTGCTGCGGCTGCCGGGCTTTTTGCCGTGCCCGCCTGGGCGACGGACTATCCCCTGCAGCTCGACAATTGCGGCATGGCGCTGACCATTGCCGCGCCACCGCAGCGCGTCGTCGCCATCAAGTCGACGGCGGCCGAGCTGTTGTTGGCGCTGGGGCTTGAAGACAAGATTGTGGGCTTGGCCTTCCTCGATGGGCCACTGGCCGAACCCTATACGGACAGCACCTATCCCATTCTGTCGGACAAGCTGCCGTCGCAGGAAGTAGTACTCGAGACCGAGCCGGACTTCATCTATGGCGGCTGGGAGAGCAATTTTGCGGCTGATGGCGCGGGCGAGCGGCCGGCGCTGGCGGAGCTCGGGATCACGAGCTATGTCGCGCCGGCGGCGTGTCGCTCGGTGAAGCCGGAAAAGCTCAGCTTTGATCAGCTCTTTGGCGAAATCACCGAAATGGGCGCCATTTTCGATGTCGGGACGACGGCGGAAAATCTGGTCGAGGAACAGAAGGCGGCGCTGGCCGGGGTGAAGGCGGATGATCGCGGGCTGACGGCGCTTTGGTATTCCTCGGGCACCAAAACGCCCTATGTCGGCGCGGGCAGCAATGCGCCGGAGATGATCCTCCATGCACTTGGGCTCAACAACATTTTTGCCGATGTCGACGAGGGCTGGACGCAGGCGAGCTGGGAGGCGATCGTCGATGCCAATCCCGATGTGATCGTGTTGGTCGATGCGGCCTGGAACTCGGCCGATGCGAAGAAGAAGCTGCTGGCGGAAAATCCGATTACGTCGAAGATGGATGCGGTGATCAACGAACGGTATCTGATTATTCCGTTCCCGGCTTCGGAAGCCGGGGTGCGGAATGTGCCGGCCACGGTGGATCTGGCGGGGCAGTTGGCTGGATTGAGTTTCTAGCACACATGCCGGATTTATGCGCACACCGCTCCCCCTCCCCAACCCTCCCCGCCAGGGGGAGGGTGCTGGTTTGGTGGGTTGGGCAACATGCTGCGCCAAACTGGGTGAAGCACCTCCCCATTGACGGGGGAGGTTGGGAGGGGGTGTCGGTTGGCGCTCAGGTCTTTTGAAGCGCTCGCTCACTATGACGGCCTTTGCGTCCCTCTGCCTCCTGCTTCTCGCCAGCGCCGTCCTTGCCGTCACCTTTGGTCCCGCCGACATCACTCCTGCCGAAGTCTGGGTAACCATCCTCCATCACCTCGGCTTCGTGCCCGAAAGTCCAGTCTCGCGGCTGCGTGATGCGATTGTCTGGGATTTGCGGTTGCCGCGGGTGATTGCGGCGCTGGGCGTGGGGGCAGGGTTGGCGCTGGCGGGGGCGGTGATGCAGGCGCTGACGCGCAATCCGCTAGCCGATCCCTATTTGCTCGGCCTGTCATCCGGCGCGGCGCTGGGCGCTGTGGCGCTGGTTGTGCTGGGGCTGACGGCCTTTGTGCCGCTTGGCGCGTTTGTTGGGGCGTTGGCTGCGCTGGCACTGGCATTAGTCGTGACGCAACTGCTGGGCGGGACGACACCGGTGCGCGCAATTTTAGCGGGTATCTCAATTTCAGCACTGGCCTCGGCTGCCACGTCGTTCATTATCTTCTGGTCGGCGACGGGGGATTCCTATCGGGAAATCCTCAGTTGGCTGATGGGCTCGCTGAGTGGTTCGAACTGGTTCGATGCGGCGCTGGTCATTGGAGCATTGATCGTCTGTGCGCCGGTCATGGTGCTCTCGGCGCGCGGGCTCGATGCCTTTGCCTTTGGCGACAAGGCGGCCGCAAGCCTCGGGGTGGATGTGGCGCGGTTGCGTTGGGTGCTGCTTCTGGCTTCGGCACTGCTGACCGGGATCATGGTCTCCATCGGGGGGGCCATCGGCTTTGTCGGTCTCGTCGTTCCGCATGCCGTGCGGCTCGCGGTGGGGTCGGGGCACCGGCGCCTGCTGCCGATGGCGATGCTGGTGGGCGCGATTTTCATGCTTTGGGCCGATACGCTGGCGCGGACGGTATTTGATCCGCGGGAACTGCCGGTGGGCATCGTGACGGCGCTCGTCGGGGCGCCGGCCTTCTTGCTAATCCTCATGCGGTTCAGGCGGATCACATGAGTTTGGTTGTCTCAAATCTATCGGTGGTGCTGGGCGGCAAGACCATTGTGGATAGCGCCAGCTTTTCCGCGCCGCGAGCGAAAGTGACGGGACTGATCGGACCCAATGGAGCCGGGAAATCGACCCTCATTGGCGCAATCGCCGGATTGCAGAGGCCAGAGCAGGGGACGCTTGGTTTCGGTCAGCAGGATTTGCTGGCTCTCGGCCGGCGGAAGCGGGCGCGGCTTTGCGCTCTGGTCGAGCAATCGGCGCAGACGGAGGAGCGGCTGAGCCTTGCCGAAGTCGTCGCGCTTGGGCGCATTCCGCATGCAAACATGTTTGCCGCTGACAGCGCCGAGGATGCCGATATCGTCAGCCAGGCTCTTGCCCAAGTCGGCTTGGAGGAATTTGCGGGGCGGCAATTCAATACGCTTTCGGGCGGTGAGCAGCAGCGTGGGCAGATCGCGCGGGCCCTGGCGCAGGCGCCGCAACTCTTTCTGCTCGACGAACCAACGAGCCATCTCGATATTCGGGCGCAGATCGAGGTTTTGACCCTGCTCCGTAGCCTCGCCACTTCAGGGAAACTCGTGTTGCTGGCACTGCACGATCTCAATCTGGCGCTGCAATATTGCGATTGGCTCATCGCGATGGAAGGCGGAAAAGTGGTGGCCGAAGGGACGCCCGGAGATGTCCTCAGTCCAGGTCTTATCGCGCAACTCTATGGTGTGTCGGCAGAAATCTTCGACACAGGAGCTGGAGCGATTCTCGCTTTCAAAGGTATAGTTTAGCTCGCAATTTACGGCTTGTTCAGCATCGCAACAGCCGTGAACATGGCGTAAGAGATCGGTAAAGCCGAAGCGGGTAGTGCTAGCTCCGTAAATTTACGGATGTCGCGCTTTGTTTTCACTTCTCGACTTCTTTTTTAAAGACCATGATTTTCTCTATGTCGGCATGGCAGCGGCGGTCTGCATGCTGTCCGCCTATGCCTGTATGAGCCTCTTGCGGCACGCTGTTGGAATGGAAGGCCGGACACGGACGATCTGGCTGACAGTATCGGCGCTGTCGGTGGGGCTTGGCATCTGGTCGACCCATTTTGTAGCGATGTTGGCGTTTCGCGCGGGCTTCCCGCTGCAATACGACATCGTTCTGACAGGTGTGTCGCTGCTGATTGCCATAATCCTCTGTGGCGTCGGGCTTGCGGTCGCGGTGCGCGCGACAACCATCCACGACAGGTTTCTTGGCGGTGCCGTGGTCGGCGCCGGCATTTCGGCCATGCACTATGTCGGCATCGCCGCGCTCTTGCTTGAAGGCAGGCCGGTGTGGAGCGATGGTCTCGTCGCAACATCGATTATCGCGGGCATCGTTCTGTCGGGTCTTGCCGTCATCACCGCCATGGGTGGCAACCGCTGGCGTTTGATTGGCGGCGCCGTGCTTTTGACTCTCGCCATTTGCGCCATGCACTTTACGGCCATGGGCGCGGCTGATTTCAGCAATTGCTTGCCGCTGATCCATAGCGGTTTCGACATCGACTGGCAGATGATGTCGCTCATCGTTGCGGTCATTACGCTTCTTATTCTCACAGCCGTGCTGGGCAGTATTGTTCTCGACGAAGCCGACCGTCGGCGCACCGAACGCGAAATGCTGCGCGAACAGCTCGATGCCGACCGGATTGCATCGGTGACGCAGAAGCTTGAACTTGCCTTGACCCATATGGGTCAGGCCATCGCGCTTTATTCGGCAGAGGGCAGGATACTTCTCCACAACGAACGTATGCTCGAGCTTCTGGGCTTGCCATCGCACACGTCGGTGGAGGGCAAATCGCTCGAAGAGCTGGCCATGATGTCCTACGGTTTCAATCCGGATGACGAACTGGGGCTCGCCGGGGTGGAACGGATCGCGCGCGAACATCGCGAACTGGCGCAACGCGGCGGCGAAATCGTTCACGCCATCGGCGATCGGTTCATGCGCGTTCGGCACAATCCCATTGGTGACGGTCGCTGGGTCACGATGATGGAGGACATTTCCGAAAGTAAGCGCAACGAAGCCGCGATTGCCCATCTGGCGCTGCACGACACGCTGACGGGCCTACCCAATCGCGCGCAGTTCGACGAACTGTTTGAACGCGCCTTGGTCGAGGCGGAGGAAAAATCCGGCCATGTCGGCGTCGTTGCCATGGACCTCGACCGGTTCAAGGAAATCAATGACAGCTATGGCCACGCGACTGGCGACCAGGTGCTGCGCGTTCTCGCCGAGCGCTTCACCTCGGTCTTGAAGCCTGGCGAGGTTGTGGCGCGCCTTGGGGGCGACGAGTTCGCCGCCTTCAAGCCCTTTGGCTCCATCGAAGCCTTGCGCGAATTTCTCGAACGCATCGAAGGCGTGCTCTTTGGCAATGTGCAGCACCATGAGGTGCTCATCGCCACGGGCGGCAGTATCGGTGTTGCGACTTATCCCGAGGATGGCAAGGACCGCTCGAAGCTTCTCAGCAATGCCGACTTGGCGATGTATCGCGCCAAGGCCGATTTCGACGCTCATATCTGCTACTATGAAGCCGCGATGGACGAGAGCGCCCGCTGGCGCCGCGCCATGGTCAAGGACCTCTGGAACGCCATCGAGACCGATGGGTTCGAACTCGCCTATCAGGTGCAGAAGTCCGTGGCGACGAGCGAAATAACGGGCTACGAGGTGCTGTTGCGCTGGAACCGGCCGGGACATGGCTGGGTGTCGCCCGCCGATTTCATCCCCGTGGCTGAAGAATGCGGCGCCATCAACGCTATCGGCGCCTGGGTGCTACGGACTGCATGCATCGAGGCTGCGAGCTGGCCGAGCCAGCACAAGATCGCCGTGAATGTTTCGGGTGTGCAGCTGGCACAGCTTGAACTCGTCGATCTGGTCAAGATGGTGCTCTACCAATCGGGGCTGGCGCCGGAGCGGCTGGAGCTCGAAGTGACCGAAACGGCGATCATCTCGGACAAGAAGCGGGCGCTCAATACGCTGCGGCAGATCCGGAAAATGGGCGTCTCGATTGCCATCGACGACTTTGGGACCGGCTATTCCTCGCTTGAAACGCTGCGCAGCTTTCCGTTCGACAAGATCAAGCTCGATCGCTCTTTCATGCAGGAAGTGGAGAACTCCGAGCAGTCCAAGGCCATCGTGCGGGCTATCCTGGCGCTGGGCCGCAGTCTCTCCGTGCCGGTTCTGGCCGAAGGGGTAGAAACCATCGAACAGCTTAATGTCCTGAGGCACGAAGGCTGCAACGAGGCGCAGGGCTTTTTCCTCGGCCGTCCGGGCCGAATGACATGGGGCGATCAGAAACTGGTCAGTTTGGTGATGGCATAAAAAAAGGGGCGCCGGAGCGCCCCTTTCCATTTGTGCTGATGGGAGATCAGAACGGACTGTCTGGGAAGTAGAACTGCTCGGCATTGTCCTTGGTGACGAGTGGCGCACCCAGAATATATTCGCCCTGCACGGGGCCATTGGAGGTGAAGTTGGCAACGGTCACGTCCATGGCAGTGGCGATCATCGCCGGCGGATAGAGCACATCGACCGGGATCAGCGCGTCGCCATCCATGATGCCCTTGATGACATCCTTCATGCCGGCGCCGCCGACGATGAACATGTCGCCTTCGCGGCCGGCCTGACGCACGGCTTCGACAACGCCCATGGCGATATCGTCGTCCTGCGCCCAGACGCCATCGATGTCCGGGAAGCGGGAGAGGAAGTCCTGCATGACTTCAAAGCCGTCATCGCGGTTCCAGTTGGCGAACTGGTTGTCGAGGACGTTGATGCCCGAGCCTTCGATGCCCTTCATGAACGCATCGAAGCGCTCGGTATCGATGACGGTCGGAATGCCGCGGAGAATGACGATATTGTCGCCTTCGCCGAGACGGGTCTTGAAGTATTCGGCCGAAACTGAACCGAGTTCGGTATTGTTGCCGGCGACATAGACGTCCTGAATGGACGTATCCGGCAGACCACGATCAACGACGGTGATGAAGGCGCCCGATTCCTTGGCCATGCGCACTGGCTCGACCAGCGGATCGGATTCGAAGGGCAGGACGACGAGCGCGTCGATCTGCTGCACGGAGACAAGATCTTCGATATCGCCAGCCTGATCGGCCGGGCTATCGGCGGTCACGAGCGTGATGTCGATATTGGGATTGGCCGCTTCGATACGCTTTTCGGCTTCCTGGGCGTGCCAGTTGAGGCCACCGGCCCAACCATGGGTCGCTGCGGGGATGGAGACGCCGATCTTTATCTTTTCCTGAGCAATCGCGGTGCCAGCGAGTGCGGTCGTGGCCGCCAATGCCAGGGCCAATGCCTTGATATACATAAGTAATCCTCCCTCTAGTGTGGCGCCTTTGGCGCCGGTTTCGCCCGGCCGAGACCGGGAATTCTGCGGTGTTTATTCGGCTTTTTTGCGCTTGGACGTGAGGCTGCCGCGCTGCAGATAGACCGCTGCGATGATGATGATGCCCTGCACGGCGCCATTGAGATAATTCGAGATGATATCGGTCAGGTTGAGGATATTGCCGATGGCGGTGAGGATCAGCGCGCCTATAACGGTGCCCCCGATGCGCCCGAAGCCGCCCTTGAGCACGGTGCCGCCGATGATCACGGCTGCGATGGCTTCGAGTTCCCAGAGGACGCCGGTGGCAGAGGATGCTGAGCCCAAGCGCGGCACATAGATGATGGTGGCCAGCGAGACGCAGAGGCCTTGGAGCACGTAGGTCCAGGTGCGGATGCGATCCACCTTGATGGCGGAATAGCGCGCCACCTGCTCGTTGGAGCCGATGGCCATGCAATAGCGGCCGAAGGCGGTGCGGTTCATCAGGATCCAGCCGATTAAGGCGACGATGATGAAGACCCAGACCGGGTAGGGGATGCGCAGGAAGCTATCATAGTAGACCGGGCGATATATTTCGCGCGCGCCGTTGTTGAGCGAGAGCGTGCCGCCATCGGCGAAATAGGTGATGAGCGAGCGATAGATGCCCATGGTGCCGAGGGTGACGATAAAGGCTTCAATCTTGGCCTTTGTCGTTAGGAAGCCGTTGATGAAACCGGCGCTAATGCCGAGGATCAGCGAACAGCCGATGCCGAGAAGCACGGTGGCGAGAGAAGCGCCCCAGCTGTCGACGGCGGCATTCATGATCAGGATCATCATGCCGGCGATGAAGGCGGCCATGGAGCCGACCGAAAGGTCGATGCCGCCGGCGGTGATGACGAAGGTGGCGCCCACCGCGATGATGCCGATAAAGGCCGAGCGCGTCAGAAGATTGGTGACATTGCCCTCGTTGAGGAAGGCCGGATTGAGGCTATAGCCGAGGATGATCAAGAGGACCAAGGCGAGCAGCGGCCCGGCGGTCTTGAGATCGATACGAAAGCCCTTGGGAGCCTTTTGTGCTTCAGGCACTGAGACGGTCATCTTCGCCACCCTGTTTGATGCCGGCTGCGTAGCGCATGATTTCGGCTTCGGTTATTTCCGCGCCCTCGAGCATGCCGGCCATTCGGCCCTGGCGCATGACGACGACCCTGTGAGACAGCCCGATCACTTCCTGCATTTCCGAGGAGATGACGATGATGGCTTTGCCCTCGGCCGCAAGGGCCGCAATGATGTGATAGATCTGCTGCTTGGTGCCGACATCGATGCCACGCGTCGGTTCGTCCATGATGACGATATCGGGTTCGCTCTCCATGGTCTTGCCCAGCATCAACTTTTGCTGATTGCCGCCAGAGAGCTTCCCGACGGGAACCGAGGGGTCGCGGGCGCGGATATCGAAGCGCCGTACCGCGCGCTCGAGCGCCTTGGTCTCGCTGCTGCCGTCGAGGAAGCCGTTCTTGAGGTGTTTCTTGAGAGTCAGGAGCGTGAGATTCGGCGTGAGTCCGGCATTCAGAAGGAGACCACGGCCCTTGCGATCCTTGGTCATATAGGCAAGGCCCGCAGCGACGGATTTTGAGACGTCGGTGAAGTCGGCGGGCTGGCCTTTGACGGTTACGCTGCCATTGGTCTTTCTGGTGAGACCAACGATGGCTTCGGCGACCGCGGTACGGCCCGAGCCGATGAGACCGGCAAAGCCAAGGATTTCGCCGCGCTTGAGATCGAAGGAAATGCCGGAAATGCCCGGCGCGGAGAGGTCGCGCACAGAGAGCATGACTTCGGAATCGACATCCGGCTCGTGCTTGGGCGGATAGAGATTGGAGAGTTCGCGGCCGACCATCATCTGGGCGATGGAATCGGGCGTCAGGTTTTCCGTGCCGACAGTCGCGATCAACTGGCCATCGCGGAGCACGGTGACGCGATTGGCGAGCTCCATGATCTCGTCGAGCTTATGGGAGATGAAGACGATGGCGACGCCCTGCGCGGTGAGGCGACGGATCTGCTCGAAGAAGGTGCGGGTCTCGGCGACCGAGAGGACGGCGGTCGGCTCGTCCATGATGATGACGCGGGCGTCCTGGCTGATCGCCTTGGCGATTTCGACCATCTGCTTGTCGGCGACCGAAAGCGTATGGATGCGCGTATCGGGGTCGATATTGACGTGGAGCGTATCGAGGATGGCACGGGCTTCGGCGCGCATTTCTTTGAGCTTCAGGAAACCGCCGGACTGCATTTCGCGGCCGAGGAAAATCGAGTCGGCGACCGTCAAATGCTCGGCAAGCAAGAGTTCTTGGTGGATGACGACGATGCCCATGGCCGCCGCCTCGCCATTAGGGGGCAGGGTGACCTGCTGGCCGCGATAGGTGATCGTGCCGGAGGTGGGCTGTTCGAGACCGGAGAGGATCTTGATCAGCGTCGATTTGCCCGCGCCATTCTCGCCGATGATAGCGTGAACTTCGCCGGGGCGAATGTCGAAGTCGATGCTGAACAGCACCGGGATTTCGCCGAATGATTTCGAAATGCGATGTGCCGACAGGATCGGCGGCACAGCAGCACCTGCCCCCTCGGACATGTGCATCTCCTACCTCTGAAGCCGGAGGACTTTGGGTCCATTCTGCGGCCATGACCATTGATGTAAAGGTTTTCATGGATTGTGTAAAGGTTTACAGTGCAGCAAAAGCATATAGCCTGAGTTGAAGGCCATGGCTTCTTTCATGGCTTCTGCTAAGGGCTGAGGCGCGCGCCGCTCGGGCGGTATCGCGCGATGGGCGGAGCGCTGAGTGCAGCAGCAAAAACTGGCCACGATCGAGGATGTCGCTGCCTTGGCTGGGGTCTCCATCGCCACGGTCAGCCGCGCCATCAATGAGCCAACGAAAGTAGCCGAAGCCACGCGCCGCAAGGTGACCGAGGCTGTTGCCCGCACCGGTTACACCACCAATGCCATGGCCAGGTCGCTGCGCATGCGGCGATCCAACATGATCCTCATCCTGGCGCCCGATGTGGGCGATCCAAACTTTTCCAATATTCTCGTCGGGCTCGAAACCGAGGCCAGCAAGCGCGGCTATGGCGTCTTGATCGGAAATACGCAGAACGATCCGAGCCGCGAAACGGACTACCTGCGATTCATCAGCTCAAACCAAGCCGATGGGCTCATCCTTTTTACTGGGCACCTGCCGTTCGGCTATGGCCAGGATGGCAATGAGACACGGCTGCCGCCCATGGTGGCGGTCAACGAGCCGGTGCCCAATGCCGATGTGCCGTTTGTCGGCGTCGACAATTTTGCCGGGGCGCGGATCGCGACCGAGCACCTGATTTCGCAAGGGCACAAGCGGATCGCCTTTATCGGAAGAGCGCCGGGGCGCGAGGTCAATCGGCTGCGCGAAGAGGGGTATCGTACGGCCCTGACTGGAGCCGGGCTGACCGTGGATCCGCGCCTCATCATCGATGGCGATGGCACGACGGAGAGCGGCCGCGCGGCAGCCGAGTTGATGTTCGTGCGCGATGCACTGCCGACCGCCTTCTTCTGCGTCAATGACGCGACGGCGCTCGGCGTGCTGATCTCGCTGAGCGCGCGGCATTACGACTTGCCGCGGCAATTCTCGATCATGGGCTTTGACGATATCTCGTTTTCAAGCTTCGTCTCGCCGTCGCTCACGACGATGAAACAGCCGCGCACGCGCATCGGCGAGGCCGCGATGGACTTGCTGCTCGGCATGCTCGCTGGCGAGACGCCAAAGGAAAGCCAGATATTGCTGCGCGCGGAACTGATCGTGCGCAACTCCGTGGGGCGAGTTGGCTGACGTCCAGGCGTCAACCCCTATTGCGGGTGCTTGGCGAGCCAATCCTGCATGAAGGCGATTTCGGCTTCCTGCGCCGCGATGACGGCTTCGGCAAGTTTTTTGACCTCAGGGTCCGAGCCGTATTGAAGCGCGATCTTCGCCATGGCCACCGCACCCTGGTGATGGGGGATCATGCCGCGCATGAAATCGACGTCAGGATTGCCGGAATAATCGATGTCCATATTTTCGTGCATGGCCATGTTGGCAGCGCGAAAGGCGGCGGTGGACGGGGCTTCGCCGGCCGCGGCGGCACTATGGCCAGCGTGCTGATCCTGAGCGAAGGCCGGTGCGGCAAGCAGAGTGAAGGCAAGGGCGAGAAGCGCTGGTTTCATTGGGGTCTCCTATTATCGGTTGCAGCCTGCGGCCTTGCCAAATGGCAAGGTCAAGCAGGGACTTTGGGCGGCTTTACGCTGGCTCGGGCGTGTAACCGGCTTCCTTGATCGCTTCTTCGCCCTTTGCGCGGTCGCCGGTGAAGCTGACCTTGTGGGTGTCGAGATCGACGGAAATTTCGGCGCCGGGCAGGGCGGTTTCGAGGGCTTTGCGGACGGTGCCGACGCAGTGGCCGCAGGTCATGTCGTTGACGATAAAAATGGTCTTGTCGGTCATGTCAGTGTCCTTTGGTTTTGGTTGAGCTGCCTGCGAGATCATCGAGGATCGGGCAGTCGGGTCGGTCATCGCCATGGCAGCAATGAACGAGATGCTTGAGCGTGCCGACCATGGATTGGAGTTCGGCAATCTTGGTTTCGAGCGCTGAAATATGGCCGGCGGCAATTTCGCGCACTTCGCCGCTGGCGCGGGTCTTGTCCTGCCAGAGAGCGAGGAGCGCGCCGGTCTCCTCGATGGAAAAGCCGAGGGTGCGCGAGCGGCGGATGAAGCGGAGAACATGGACCTCATCCGCGCCATAGACGCGATAATTGCTGCCAGTCCGATGCGGCGGCCGGATAAGGCCGATCTCTTCATAATAGCGGATCATCTTGGCGGAAACGCCGGTGGCGCTCGCGGCTTCACCGATATTCATAGCGCTTCTCCCTTAATGGCGCGGAGGCGCTGGGCGTTGCTGACGACAAAGACCGAGGACAGCGCCATGGCGCCGGCGCCAAGCATGGGCGAGAGCAGGATGCCGAAGGCTGGATAGAGCGCGCCGGCAGCGACGGGGATCAGCACGGTATTGTAGCCGAACGCCCAGAAGAGATTTTCCCAGATATTGCGCATGGTAGATCGGCTAACCTTTAGGGCATTGAGTACGCCTTTGAGGTCGCCGCCGAGCAAGACGACATCGGCGCTTTCAATGGCAGCGTCCGTGCCGGTGCCGACGGCAATGCCGATATCGGCTTCGGCAAGGGCTGGGGCATCGTTGATGCCGTCGCCGATATAGGCGACCGTGCGACCGTCTTGACGCAGGGCCTTGATCGCCGCGACCTTATCGGCGGGCAGGACTTCGGCACGGACTTCATCGATGCCGAGTTGGGCGGCGATGGCTGCGGCAGTGCGCTGATTATCGCCCGAGATCATCGCCGTCTTGAGACCAATGGCGTGTAGGCGGGCGATGACGGCCTTGCTGGTCGGCTTGATCACATCGGCGACCACGATGGCGGCCGCGATCTTGCCATCCACGGCGGCAAAGACCGGCGTTTTGCCTTCATCGGCAAGCCGCTGCAGCGCTTCTTCGAAGTCCGAGAGATCAAGCCCGTCCATCATGCGGGCGGAGCCAACTTGCACCTTGCGGCCATCGATGGTGGCCGTGACGCCGTGGCCGGCGTCGGAAGCGAAGTTTTCCAGGGCGGGCAGTGTCAGGCCGGACTTTTCGGCGGCAGCGACGATGGCCAGCGCGATCGGATGTTCGGAGCGGCTTTCGGCTGCGGCGACAAGCGACAGCACCTCGTCATGGGTAAAATCGTCGTCGAGAATGAGGTCGCTGAGCACCGGCTTGCCTTCGGTCAGCGTGCCAGTCTTGTCGAAGGCGACGACGTCGGCATCGCGAAGGCGCTGCAGGGCTTCACTCTTCCGGAAGAGCACGCCGAGTTCGGCGGCGCGGCCGGTGCCGACCATGATCGAGGTGGGTGTCGCAAGACCCATGGCGCAGGGGCAGGCGATGATGAGGACGGCGACCGCGTTGACGAAACCGAATGTCAGGGCAGGGTCGGGCCCCCAGATGAGCCAGATGAGAAAGGTCAGCGCAGCCAGAGCCATGACGGCGGGCACGAACCAGGCGGTGATCAGATCGACGGTACGCTGGATCGGTAATTTGCCGGCCTGCGCTTCTTCGACCATCCGGATGATCTGGGCGAGCATGGTATCGCCGCCGACCTTGGTGGCGCGGAAGCGGAAGCTGCCGGAAGTGTTGAGCGTGCCGCCGATGACCGGTGCACCGGCAGACTTAGAGACTGGTAAGGGCTCCCCAGAAATCATGGCTTCATTGACATGGCTTGTGCCGTCGATCACCTCGCCATCGACGGCGATCTTCTCGCCCGGGCGCACGACAATGATGTCGCCGACGCGGACTTGGGCGATATCGACTTCGAGCGATGTGCCATCGCGTTCGATGCGTGCCGTCTTGGCCTGCTCGTGCACGAGCCGCTGTATGGCTTGGCCGGTGCGGCCCTTGGCGATGGCTTCGAGCCAGCGGCCGACGAGGATCAGCGTCACGATGACCGCAGCGGCTTCGAAATAGACGTAGCGGGTTTCCGCCGGCACGAGCTGCGGGGCGAAGGTGACCACGGTTGAGAACAGCCAGGCCGCCCCGGCGCCGAGCGCAACAAGGGAATTCATCTCGGGCGCGCCGCGCAAGAGAGCCGGGATGCCGGCCTTGAAGAAGCGAAGGCCGGGCATGAAAAGCACGAAGGTCGTGAGCACGAAATAGGCAGCATAGAGCACGTCCATCGGGATGACGGAGATCAGCCATATGTGGAAGGGCATGTAGAGATGGCCGAGCATTTCGAGCGCGAAGAGCGGAATGGTCGGGATCGCGGCGATGATGACATCGCGCCGGAGCACGGCGGCATCTTCGTCGTGATGATGCGCGTGGTCATGCGTGGGCTGGTCGGGCAGGCGGATGCTGCTCGTGTAGCCCGCCTTTTCGACGGCCTTCATCAGTGCATCCTGGTCGCCACCTGATACCGTTGCCCGCTCCGTTGCAAGATTGACGGAAGCCGCTTCGACGCCCGGGACTTTCAACAGTGCCTTTTCGACACGCGACACGCAGGACGCGCAGGACATGCCGGTGATGTCGAGCGTGATGGGTGTGGCAGCGGTTTTTTGGACGTGTGCGTTCATGGCTATTACCTCGTCCGCGTAGAGATAGACCTTCCCATGATGGGAAGGTCAAGGGCTGTCTGTCTCTATTTGAGGCGCGCCTCGGTTTCGCCATGCGACGCGTTGGCACAGCGTCAAAAGGGCGGATTATCTTGGGAGCGGATGAGGCGTAATCACGGAACTGTCAGGAGCAGTTCCATGCAGACGGTTCGCAAAGACATCCACAATTCAGACGTGCCCATCCTATGCCAAAGCTGCGAGGCGCGGCATCAGGGTATTTGTGGCGCGCTGACGCCTGAGCAACTCGCCGCACTTGCCAAGCAAACGCGCCGCGTCAAGCGCGAAGCAGGACAGGAACTGATGGCCGACGCCATGCCGATGCCGGCCTATGCCAATGTGCTGCGCGGTGTCGTCAAACTGACCAAGGTGCTGGAGGACGGGCGGCAGCAGGTCGTCGGCCTGCAATTCGCGCCCGATCTTCTGGGCCGGCCCTTTGCCAGCGAAAGCCGGGTCAGCGTCGAAACGGCATCGGATGTCGAACTCTGCATGATTCCCAAGCCTGCGCTCGAAGCGCTGATGCGTGATGGTAGCCCCGTCGAGCACCGGGTGATGATGCAGGCTCTGCGTGAGCTCGATGAAGCGCGCGACTGGATGGTAACGCTGGGTCGCAAGACGGCGGCCGAAAAGGTCGCAAGCTTTTTGTACCTCATTGCAACGCATATCGACCCCACGGAAGAAGGGGCGCTAGCCACCTTCGACCTGCCGCTAAGTCGTGCCGATATCGGCGACTTCCTGGGGCTGACCATCGAGACGGTGAGCCGGCAGATGAGCAAGCTTAAGACGGATAGGGTCATCGAGATCGCCAACTACCGGCACGTCACCATCGTCGATCTCACCCAACTTCGCCTGCGCTGCGGCTAAGCCGACCGAACAAATCTCTGGTTTGCCGAAGGGCGCGGTGTGCATTTCAAATGTGATGCGCTTGGCGTGAAATGGCGCTCGAAGTGACCCATTATGGGAACCAGCCGTTAACCACAGCGGCGTAACCCTTGGTACAAATACGGATGCCCTTATCCGTGTTGATCAGGTGCTCTCATGAAAACCCCGGGTAGTATAAAACTCGGAGCCAAATTGGCTCTGGCGTCCCTTATTGGCATTATCGTCGTCGCAATTATGATGGCCGCGACGATTTTCGGGACGGGTCTCACCAAACAGGCCGACGATTTCCAGGACCGACAGATGGAAATCAGACGGCTGATGCTCAATGCGAGCATATCCATGCGCGATATGGAAATCGCTGTTGGCCAGCTCAACGATGTGGCCAGTGCCGCCGAAGCCGATGCTGCATATCAAGCCGCGGCCGAAGCCGGCGGACGGATGGAAACGTTCATCACCGACGCCAAATCTCGCATGACGCGGCCGGAAAATATCGCCAATGCCGAGGCAGTCCTCACGGCGCGCGAACAGTTCATTGCCGAAGCCGTCGGCCTCGCGGCCAATGCCAAGAAGGCGCTCGACCCCGCTGCAGCATTGGACGTTGCCAGCGAACACAGCGCGCTCAAGCAAAAGCTTGCCGACCTCGGCGCCGACATGTCCGAACGTATGCAGCACATCACGGCGCTCGCTTCGGAATTGGCGCAAAACGCCAACGCTGCTGCCGATGGCCAGCGCGATCAGACATCGCTCATCAGCACGGCCTTGGGCGGCCTCGTCATCCTCGTCTTGATCGGCACAGCCGTTTTCGGCGCTCGCTCGGTGGCGCGACCGATCGCCGAGATCAACAAGCGCATGACCGCGCTGGCCGAGGGTGATCTGGCGAGCGAAATACCTTTTGCGGGCCGTGGCGACGAAATTGGAGACATGGCCAAGGCTGTCGCCGTTTTCCGCGACAATGGCGAGCGGGTCGCCACCATTGGGCTCGAGGAAGCCGACCGTGCCCGTGCAGCGGCGGCCCGTGCCAAATTGATGGATGCGTTTCAATCCGAGTTCGATGTCGTCGTGCGCTCGGCGAGCAATGGCGATTTCAGCAAGCGCATGCAGAGCCAGTTCGCGGATGCCGACATTGCCGGCATCGCAGCAAACTTCAACGGCATGATCGACACGATCGAAACGGGTCTAAATGAAACCGGAGAAGTGCTTTCCGCGCTGGCCCGCACGGATCTAACTCAACGTGTGACTGGGCAATATCGCGGCGCACTTGATCGGCTGAAATCAGACACCAATGCTGTTGCCGACAATCTAACCAGCGTCATGGGGCAACTTCGCGAAACGTCCCGCGCCCTGAAATTGGCCACCAGCGAAATCCTCGCCGGCGCCAACGATCTCTCGGAACGCACGACCAAACAGGCCGCGGCCATCGAACAGACATCGGCCTCCATTGAGCAGCTTTCGAGCACCGTCGTCGACAATGCCCGCAAGGCAGACGACGCAGCCGCTTCGACCACCGCATCCGCCCGTCTTGCCGGTGAAGGCGGTCAGGTGATGAACCTTGCGACCGGCGCCATGGAGCGGATCACGCAATCCTCCGCCAAGATTTCCAACATCATCGGCATGATCGACGACATCGCTTTCCAGACCAACCTCTTGGCGCTCAACGCCTCGGTGGAAGCGGCCCGTGCCGGTGAAGCCGGCAAAGGCTTTGCGGTGGTGGCCGTCGAAGTGCGTCGCTTGGCGCAATCGGCTGCCGAAGCCTCTGCCGAGGTCAAGGCGCTTATCGAGCAATCGGCTAACGAAGTCGGGCAGGGCAGCCGCCTTGTCGCCGATGCTGCCGGCAAACTTAGGGCTATTCTCGACTCGGTCGAGACCAACAGCGCGCTGATCCAGTCCATCGCCACGGCCAGCCAGGAGCAATCCTCGGCCATCGCGGAAGTCTCCGTCGCCATCCGCCAGATGGACGAAATGACCCAGCACAACGCTGCCCTCGTCGAAGAAACCAATGCGGCAATCGAGCAGACCGAGTCTCGCGCCAGCGATCTCGATCATATCGTTGATCAGTTCAAGATCAGCGCCAGCGCGACACCCGTCTCTCGTGCCGCAGCGTCGGCACGACCAAGCCCAGTCAAAGCCGTGCAAAACAAGATCGCCTCTGCCTCGCGCGCCTATATCAGCCGGGGAAATACCGCGCTCAAAGATGACTGGAGCGAATTCTAGTTTGGGTCTCGCAGACCGCGAGCGCAGCTTGGGGTTTGCATCCATCAAGATGCGTCTCTAGCAAAGCATGCTCCGTCTTTTATGATCTGGGGTGGAAGGATAACCTTCCACCCCATCTTCTTTGCAAGGACCCGATATGGCCTCCCGCTTCCTTCTCGAACTCAACGCTCCTGCCTCCGGCTTTACGGAAAGCTTCCTGCTCGGCAATGGCAGTTTTGGCGCGTCGGTTCTGGGCAAGCCGGGAACGGAGAGCTTTGCGCTTAATCTCGATACGCTCTGGTCGGCCGGTCCGCTTGGCGACGAACCGGGGCCATCTCCCGCCTATCTTCTTCAGCCGCTGCGCGATGCCATTGCCGCGGGTGATTTCAAACGCGCCGATGCAATCAGCCGCGATATGCAGGGGCCTGGTTGGACTCAGTCCTACCAGCCGCTTGGCACGCTCAAACTCACCTATGCCGCTGCGGCTGAGATTAGTGGCTATAACCGTTGCCTCGATCTCGCGAAGGCCGAAGCGCGCGCCACTTACGATAGTGAAAACGGATCGGTGCAACTCCGCTCGCTCGTTTCGGCACCGGCAGGTGTTCTCCTCGCCACCATCGCAGGGCCGGGCATTTTGGCTTTCGTCGAAATGGCACTGGCCTTTAATACGCCACACGAGAAGGCGGAAATCGCTGTTGCCGAGGCCGACGGCATCAAATGGATGACCGTCACGGGCCGCGTGCCTAAAACTGTACTGCCCAACTATGTCGATGACGAACCGGCCATCGTCTACGCCGATGACATGCCCGATGCTTCAGGCACAGTAGCCGCGGGGATGGGCTATGCCGTGGTTGCGGCGCTCCACCAAGATGCGGCGGGATCAGCGCGCCTGATAGTTTCGGCGGAAAGCGGTTTTCGTGGGTATGATCAGCGTCCCAGCGCCGATGTCGCGGCCCTTGCGAAAGCGGCAAAAGACCGCGTAACCGCAGCGCTTGCGCAACCGATCCAGCGTCTCGTCGAGGATCATCGCGAAGACTATTCAAGCTATTTCGACCGCATGGATTTCGACCTCTCGCAGTCGCCCGTCCATGATGGCCTCGATCCGCGACGCGCCGAATTGCTCTATCACTATGGCCGCTATCTGATGATCAGCAGTTCCCGCCCCGGCACGCAGCCAACAAATCTTCAGGGTATCTGGAATGTCGATGTGCGCCCCGCCTGGAGCGCCAATTACACCATCAACATCAATACCGAGATGAACTATTGGCCCGCCGAAATGACAGGGCTGGGCGATCTTGCAGCCCCGCTCCACCAATTCGTTGCCGAGGCTGCAGGCGCGCGAGGCCAAGTCGCCGCGCGGCACTATTATGGAGCGCGCGGGGCTACCATTCACCACAATACCGACATCTGGCATTTCTCGGCGCCTGTTCATGGCGATCCGAGCTGGGCCAATTGGGCATCGGGCCTCATCTGGCTTGCGGTTCAGCTCAATAGCCGCCTGGACTACTATCCGGACGACGATGGGTTTCTGCGCACCATCGCTCTGCCTGTGTGGCGCGAGGCGGTACCCTTCGCCTTGGATATGCTCGTCGAAGACCAAGATGGCGCTTTGGTCGCAAGTCCCTCGACATCACCTGAGAACCAGTTTTTCGCGGCTGATGGCGCAAAGGTTGCGGTGTCGGCTGGGTCGGCCATGGATCAAGAAATGATCCGCGAACTGCTCGAAATCTTTGTCGGCTTTGCAACCGCAGACGATGCCGCGCTGAAGGCAGAAGCGCGCGCTGCGCTTGCCAAACTGAAAATCCCGCACATCGATGCCACTGGCGCTTTGAGCGAATGGTCCGTCGATGTCACCTCGGCCGAAATCGGCCACCGCCACCTTTCGCATCTCTTCGGCCTGCATCCCGGCCGCCGCATTACCGCTCAAACGACACCCGAGGCTTTTGCCGGTGTGCGCAAAGCGCTCGATGTTCGCCTTGCCAATGGGTCGGGTCACACCGGCTGGAGCCAAGCCTGGATTCTCTGTCAGGCTGCGCGTCTCCGCGACACCGCGCGCGCCGATAAGGCCATCCACGGGCTCCTCAACAATCTGGCATTCAAATCGCTGATGGTGCTTCATCCCCATTCGGGTTGGGAAGAAGGCAATGTCTTCCAGATCGACGGCAATTTCGGCGCCGTGGCGGGCATGACCGAACTGCTGGTTCAGAGCCGCAAGGGCCATATCATCATTCTGCCGACGCTTCCGGCGAGCTGGCCCGCCGGCAGCGCCCGGAACATCCGCACCGTCGGCGGCCACAGTGTTGATCTCTCCTGGGAAAACGGCGCACTGGCGAGCCTCACGCTCAGAGGCGGGAGAGCCGAAACCATCGAGGTCGAACTGCCAACCAGCGAACTCGCTCAAATGATGATGCGGATGGCGGGCGTTCTGGCTGTGGAGGGCAAAGTTTGTCGCATCGAACTTCAGGGCGAGAAGGCTCTCAACTTCCAGTTTTAATCTCGCTAGAGCGGTGATCAGCAGGGGACGGGCCGGGCAAAGGGGCAGTCTAGGGCACATAACTTTGCCAAGCCGGAGTTGTGTCAGCCATTTGTCAGCAGGGCTGGATTATTGAGAGAACTTTGGCCGATGCACACCACCAAAGTGTGGTGGCTGCAGTCAGGATCGTCTCAGCAATGGCTCCCCGCAAGAAAGTTCTCCTGGTCGAAGACGAAGCGATGATCGCTGTCTTCTTGGAAGGAGTTTTGACAGAGGCTGGCTTTGAGACGGCCACTGCTTATGGTGGCGCCGCGGCTCTGGACCTGCTGGCCAGCGCCTTTCCGCGCTTTGATGCGGTCATTACGGATATTCACCTGCCCGGCACTGTCAGCGGATGGGACATTGCGCGCAGATCTCGTGAAATCAGCGCTGCAACGGGCGTTATCTTCATGACGGGTGACACTGTCAGCGCAGCGGACAAGGGCATGATCGAAGGGAGCGTGCTTCACCAGAAGCCTACCCTTGCCGCAGACCTGATCGCGAGCGTGGAGATGATCGTACCCCGCGACTGAGCCGCCAGATCGACCGCGATCAGTGCGGCCAGATGAACCAGCGGGGCAGGGTGGCCAATGTGATGATCGCGCCGATGGCTAGGGCTACCGGGATCGTCATCGATGGTTTGTTCCAGGGCTCAGGCAGCCAGCGGCGCCCGACCTTGGCGACAATGAAGCCGATCAGCGCATAGACGCACATGTCTATCAAGATGGCGAAGCTCAGGAAATCCATCTGTGGCCCGCACAACGTAAACTGCTGACGGGCATAGATACCTAGGCTGTATGGCTGTCTAGTTTGAAAGCATGGTGATGTTGTCGATTTCGTTAATTCGAAATAGCAGCCGACAGCAAAGATAACAAATAGCTTACAACGCTGAACATTGAAATGTAATAATAAAAACAATCACTTAGAGGGAACGCTAGGTGGTACTCGCCGTTATTTTGGCATGGATAACGAGGACGCGGCTCACATCCGGCAGCAAAACGACAGAGCTGCAATAGCTGCCCATTCTGGATCGTCCTCATCATGACTGTTTGCCACTAAACGGCCCAGCCTAAGGCTCGGCCAGCCGCCCCTTTGGGGTGGTTTCAAGAGGAGGAAAGGATGCTCGTCATTCTTTTGTTTTTGGGAATCGTTGGTCTTGCCTGCCTTGCGTCGGCGGGCCTGATCTTCACAGCAACGGATTTCTCTGCCGTCGAGCGGACCGGCAGCGATCTGGTTGCGCCCGAAACGTCAGCCTCTTGAGCTTTCATTGCGGCGCCCTGCGCTCGCCCCCCTAACAATCTCAAACCCTGGAGACATCAATGACTATCGAACGCGAAACAATCATCGAACGCCCAGCAACGACCGAGACCGTGGTCACTGGGGGCAGCCCATTTGGCATTATCGGCGGGATCATTGCCGCCGTCCTCGCGGTTATCTTGATTATCTGGCTGGTCAACGGTGGCATCACCAGCAATGGCGAGTCTGTAAACGTCGATCTGCCCAACGTTACGGTCACGAATTAAGGCCCAGGCAGAGACGGGTCTCATCTATTGAGCGCTAGGTATCAACGACTGCTAATCGACGGCAGTTTAGGCTGCCTGGCGTCGAGGTTGATCCGTTTCGATAAATACTTTTGTGGCGCCGTTTGTCCTCCGACAAACGGCGTCGCGCGTTTGCAAGGTGCGACAGGGCGAAGGTCCATCCCGATACGCCGTGTCTAACCCCTGGACCTCGGCGACGTTCATGCTGGGTTTGAAAGCGAGGAGGCCGCTCCAACGGGCTTGGGGGGCGGGGATATGTCGGAGCGGCCTTTACCATCAAGAGGTCGAAAATCCAGCATGGGCGGAGCTCGACCGAAACCAGTGTCTCACAATTGGCGTGACGCATCTGTGAGTGTGCCTGTAAGCACTCTGTCAGCTTCAGCAGGATAGAATTGTGCCATGCGGATCCTCCTTCTCATGCCTTTGATGATCTTTCTGGTCGCTGCACCTGCGCTCGCCCAGGGCAACGGCAATGGGGGAGAGAACGGGAATGGCAACGGCAATGGAAACGGTTCTGAAAAATCCCAGCAGGACGGGAACGCAACCGAAAATGGCAATTCCGGAAACGGAAACGGAAACGGAAACGGAAACGGAAACGGAAACGGAAACGGAAACGGAAACGGAAACGGCAATGCCGGGAACAATGGGAACGGCGATGGCAACGCCGGGAATAACGGCAACGCCGGAAACAACGGCAATACTGGAAACAACGGAAATAATGGCCAAGGCAATGGCGCGAGCCAAGGATCGACGAGCGCCGGAAGCGGGGGCGTTGCACCTGCAACAGGCAGCACCGTCTCGCCTGGGTCAGGCGACACGATCGCGGCGCCAGACATTACAGTGCACTACAGTACCGATTATGCGCGTGATGCGGTCAACGCTGGACGTGCGGTGAGCCTGAGCAGTCTGTTGCCGGATTTGGCCCAACGTGCCGGCACCAATGTCATCGACGCGGAAATGCTCAGCATTCGTGGCTTTCTCGTCTATTCGATCCGCGTTCTGCGCGCCAACGGCACGGTGACGACGGAATATTATTACGCCCAATCGGGGCGCTTCATCGGGAGCGAGCCATGAAGATCTTGGTGGGCGAAGACGACGACCGCATTGCCGAAGTGCTGCAATCGAGTTTGAGCCGGTCCGGTTTCGAAGTGCAGCGCGAAAGCGATGGCGAAGCTGTGTGGTTTCGGGCCGACACCGAGACTTTTGACGCGGTCATTCTCGATCTGGGCCTGCCGCAGATGGACGGGTTGACCATCCTGAAGCGTTGGCGCCGCGGCGGCCTTGAGACGCCTGTGCTGATCCTCACTGCTCGCGGGCAATGGGAGGAGAGGGTGGAAGGGATCGAAGCTGGCGCCGATGACTATGTGGTCAAGCCATTTCACGCCCTCGAAATCGTTGCGCGCATCCGCGCTCTCATCCGCCGCTCGAAGGGCCTTGCATCTTCGCGCGTGGCTTTCGGCAAATACGAACTCGACATGCGGACCATGGCGGTCACGGAAGACGGTCTTCCCATGGACCTGACGCCACAGGAATTTCGCCTAATGGCCTATCTGTTGCACAATCGCGGTCGAGTGGTGTCGCAACTCGAAATTACTGAGCACATTTATCGGCAGGACTACGAGCGAGATTCCAACGCGCTGGAGGTTCTAGTCGCGCGCCTGCGTAAAAGGCTGGGCCATGACGTGGTCAAAACCCGCCGCGGTTTTGGCTATACGCTCGGTGACAACTATTGATCCGGCGCTGGCTGCCAAACCGGCGGTCGATCGCTCTGCGGCTGATGGGCCTTGCGGTGGTCATGGTCGTGGGGTCGCTCATCCTCTCCGGCATTATCTTGCAGGCGCTTTTCGTCGCCAATCTGGAAGCCAGCGTTAAACGTGACCTTGAAGCGGCAATGACGAGGCTCATTGCCGTCATCGATCCATCCACATCGACCCCATCCATCTCGGCCCCCCTGCCAGACCCGCGCTATGAAACACCCTTGGGCGGCCGCTATTGGCAGATCGAGGCCCTAGATACCAAGGGCGTGGCGCGCTCGCGCTCGCTCTTTGATCAGCAATTGGATATCGCGCCTCAAGCCAATGGATCGATCGTCCACTGGACCAACAAGGATCGTTTTCACCTGATCCTTCTCTCTCGCGACATCACCATCGATGGTCGTCCCTATCGGGTTACGCTTGGCGAAGATCACGATCCGATCCACCAGGCGTCGCAGGCCTATGGATGGGACATCGGGCGCCTCTTTGCGCTCATGGCGATTGCCATTGTCGGCGCTTCATGGGCCCAACTGCAACTGGGTCTTGCTCCGCTCAACCGTCTGCGCAGCGCGGTGGACGATGTGCGCCTAGGGAGTGTCGGCCGGCTCGAGGGCGCGTTTCCGTCAGAAATCGAACCCCTTGTCAGCGAGGTCAATGCGCTGCTGTCCGAACGCGAAGAACTGGCACAGCGCGGCCGGCGCCGCGCATCCGATCTTGCTCACGGGCTCAAAACGCCGCTCGCGGCCCTCCATGGCATCGCTATGCGCCTGCGCGACAAGGGGCAGGACGACGAAGCAACGGTCCTCGATGATCTGGCGCATGAAATGTCCACGCGCGTCGATTATCAGATGCGCCTGGCCTCATTGCGCACCCGGACGGGCGAACATCGCGAGAGCAGTTCGCTCAATACCGCCGTGCTGCGCACCGTGGCGGTGCTGCGGAAAACGCAAGACGGCGAAAACCTTCACTGGATGGCGCAACTGGGTGACGACCCCGATGTGGATATTCATCGGCAGGATCTGATGGAGCTGATCGGCGTGACGCTCGAAAACGCATCCAAGTGGGCGCACACCTCGATTGCGGTTTCAACGGCCACGGCTGGAGCCATGGCTCTCTTAACGATTGAAGACGACGGCCCGGGCATTCCGGATGAGCTTATCAAGACGCTCGGGAGGCGCGGTATGCGTCTTGACCAGAATGTTCCAGGAACCGGCCTTGGCCTCGCCATTGCCGGCGAAATCCTCGACATCAATGGCGGTACGATTGCCTATTCCGCTGGTGAGCGCGGTGGGCTCAAGGTCGAGGTTCGCCTGCCGCTTGCCCGCCGCTGAACCGCGCTACGGCCGTTTTGGATGTCGATAGTTTGTTGGAAACGTCGGCCGACTGCAGAGTATAATGTCGTAATCATAAATGAAATGGCCATATTAATTGTATTCATACCTTACATCTGCATTACGGTTATCGTAATTCCTATGTAATAATAGAAATTCTGAAATAATCACCGGAACTGGGCATGCGCTGAGGAGTTTTGATTTCATCTTCCAACCCTCCAAGAGGATAAGATGAAAAAGCTTTTTATCAGCGCTCTCGCTATTGCCGCCCTTGCCGTCCCCACCGTTGCGCAGGCGCAGATTATCAAGACGAACCCGGATGCCAATGCTGATGCCGCCGTGGGCGGCGCCGCTGGCGGCGTCACCGGGGCCGTCATTGGTGGCCTCGTTTTCGGTCCTATCGGCGCTGCAATCGGTGGTTTCGCTGGCGCGTCGGTCGGCGCTGCAGGTGGCGTCGAAGCCGGCTCAGTTGAATATGTTCGGCTGCACCCGACCGACCCTGTCGTGATCGATGGCGCCATCGACGTCGGCTACACCGTTCCAGAAGCTGTCGTGCTGCATCCGATCGAGGGTGATGCCACCCACGGCTATTTCTACACCAATGATCGCGTCTATTTCGTCGATCTCAGCAATCGTGCCGTGGTCTATTCCCCCGGTACCGTCGTGCCTGTTCAGGCCAACTGACTTTACATGGCGGCCAGCGATGGCCGCCATTTTTCATCAAGCGATCTATCGAGGATGAGCGTCTGGAAGTTGAGGTTCGTTTCTCGAGAAAGACTTAATCAGCATGTGGCTCTGCTAGTCGCTGAATGTCTCGAGCATGGACATGAAACTGTGGCGCTCGCTCTGTCCTGGCGTCAGCCTCACGCGCCCCTCTATATCTCCCAGATGGGTATCCATCAGCGCTTGGGCCTTTCTCAGATCGCTCGCGCGCAGGGCGTCGACGATCTGGCGATGATGATCTGCGCCACAATCATCCTGCCGTTCATCTTCATATAAAGCCATCACCAGAGAGAGGCGGGCGACCAGCTTGGCCAGCATCTCACTGAGCACTTTATTGCCGGCGATCGCTGCGAGCTCGACGTGAAATTCGCCGATCGTTGTCGCCTTTGCCACCTGATGACCATGCTGGTGGACGCGTAGCTCTTCGGCAGTGATGGCATCGAGCTTCTCGAAATCAGCCGCGGTGATCCGTTGCGCCACAAGGCTAAGAATAGTGCGCTCGAGCGCCCGCCGTGCTTCGAACAGTTGGTGCGCCTCTTCAATACTGGGTTCGGCGACGAACGTGCCGCGATTGCGCTTGCGCTCTAGGAGCCGCTCACGCTGCAAGACGCCGAGCGCACCGCGGACGACTGTGCGGCTGACGCCGAAATGCTCCGCAATCGCCTCTTCGATGATCTTGCTTCCAGGCTTGAGTGCACCGTCGGCGATGGCCGTCGACAGCGTCGCACAGATGCGGTCGTTGACATCCTCGGCATCATCGATGTCGATCTCGACGGGCTTTGCGCGGGGAGCTTTACGGGGCGGCATGGTCGGAAGTCCTGATTTGCGATGCCTACAAATACATCACATGACGCACGAATGTGCAAAATAATGTGCGAATTATAATTCGTATGAATATGCGAAACTGGTTTCGCAAACATTTCATGAGTGAATTTTATTTATTTAAGTCAGTTGCTTAAGACAAAAATATGCTGGCCACGCTCGATTTGGCACGCTGATTGCGATGTTTCGGTTGGGATCATCGTGAGTGCCTGACCATGACCGATCAAGCTTTAGCCGTCGATCAGCAAGCAATGGAAACACAACCGCAAGGGCTGGTCGTCAACAGCCTCACGCACCGGTATGGCACAGCTTTGGCGATCGACCGCATCACCTTCGATGTGCGGCCGGGCGAAGTCGTGGCGCTGCTGGGGCCCAGCGGTTGTGGCAAGTCGACCGTGCTCCGCTCGATCGCCGGTCTGATCAAGCCCCAAGAAGGGACGATCACGATGGGAGCGCAACGGCTCGATACGATGCCGGCTCGTACCCGCGGGATTGGCATGGTCTTTCAGAACTATGCGCTGTTTCCCCATCTCACTGTCGAAGAGAATGTCGGCTATCCCCTGACCTGTCAGGGGCTGCCCCGCTCCGAGCGGCGCCAGCGCGTTGCCGAACTTTTAACGCTGGTGCGCCTCGACACCATGGCGCGCCGCCTGCCGCGAGAGCAATCGGGTGGCCAGCAACAGCGTGTGGCGGTCGCAAGAGCGCTTGCCGCGCGACCAAACCTTCTGCTTCTCGATGAGCCGTTCGGCGCCCTCGATCGCGCGCTCCGCTTCGACCTTCAGGTTGAGATGCTGCGGCTGCAGCGGAGCCTTGGTATCACGACGCTGATCGTCACCCATGACCAGGAAGAGGCCCAAAGCCTCGCCGGCCGCCTTGTGCTGATGAACAAGGGACGGGTTGAACAGATCGACACGCCGACGGCGGTCTACGATGCGCCCAAGAGCCTTTTCGTCAACAGCTTCATCGGCCAGGCCAATCAGCTTCCCGGCATCATCCAAAGCGCCGGTGCCGATCACTCCATTGTCCGGCTTGCAGTCGGCCAGAAGATCAAAGTCCCGCGACAGGTTGAATTCGTTGTCGACGCTCCCGTCGTCGTCACCTGTCGACCGGAGGACGTCACCCTCGTCTCCGGGGCCAATGCCACGACGCTGCCGGCCCGCGTCAGCGTCGCCATCGCCCTGGGGCCGACGCTCGTTCACGAGCTGACGCTCGCCGACGGCACCGAAATTCGCGCCAGCCAGATGCGCGATCAATCAATGCGTCCCGGCAAGCCCGGCGAGGCGGTGTTCCTCTCCATCGATACCGCCAGGTGTCATATCTTCCCGGCGCCAGCCGGTTCTAGCCTGTCTTCGTCTCCCTCCCACTGAAGTCCAAAGGTGCCTTCATGACGACCAGACTTTCCCGCCGCCATTTCAACATCCTTGCCCTCGGCGCAGCGGCCGCCGGCTTCCTGCCAATGCAGGCGCGTGCCGCCGGCGGCCTCGTTGCCGCGACCTTCCCGGGCAATTGGGAAGACGGCTATCGCCGCGTGCTCACGCCGCTTTTGTCCGAGAAGGGGTTCGACCTCACGATTTCGCCCGCGTTGGCGCAGGATCAGTTGGCCAAGGTTATGGCCAGCCCCGATGCTCCGGCCTTCGACACGCTCTTGATGTCGCTAGGGCAGGGCGCCGTCGCCATCGAGAACGACCTGATCCAGAAGATTGACCCCGCGCGCCTTTCCAATTGGGACAAGCTCGATCCTGCCTTCCAGGGCGAGTATGGCCCGACTGTTACCGTCGAAGTCAACGGCATCTGCTACAATCCAGGCCTCGTGCCGCGTCCTGCCGGCTATGCGGATCTGTTCAACAAGCCGGAATATGCCGGCAAGGTCTCTTGGACCGGCTTCGGCTCCAACACTGCCGTCATGGCCTATACCCAGCTCGCCAAGATTTTCGGAACTGGTCCCGATGATATGGAAGCCGTGTTCCAGCTTTTTCGCGATCACCCGGATCAGCTCAACAATGTCGTCGATAGCACCAATAGCCAGATGACGCTATTCCAGCAGGGCGAGATCGCCGTCTTCATGTGCTCGACCGGTAATGTCGCTAAGCTCAAGAGCCTTGGCCTCAATGCCGAATTCGTCCATCCCGAAACCGGCTCGCCGGCTGCCCCCGTCAACATTCACCTGACCAAGGGCTCGCAAAATGTCGATGCGGCTTATGCCTATATGGACGCCGCCATCTCCGCGGCCGCCCAGACCGAACTTATGGCGCCGCCGACGGCGACTTTCCCGACCAATCACGATGTCGCGCTGACGCCCGAAATCGAGCAATATGTCACGCGCGAAGACCTCCCCAATCTGGTCTACCCCGATTGGACGCTGATCAACCAGAACCGCGACGCCTGGATCCGCGCGTTCGACGCTGTCGTGGCGGGCTGATCCCATGCGTGCGAGCGGCGTTCCCTTCCTGACCCCGATGCTCACCCTGTCGGTGCTGTTCTTCGCGGCGCCGCTCGCCATGCTCGTCGGTTACAGCTTTGTCGGCGAGACAGGTTTTACCCTCGACAACTATGCCCGTTTTCTCGGCGACCCTTTCAACTTCCGGGTGCTGGTCAACACGTTCCGTCTCGGCATCCAGACCGTGTTGGGCGTGACGCTGCTAGGCATCCCCATCGCCTTGCTCTACTGGCATAGCGGACCCCGTGTCCGTCAGGTGATTATTTTCCTGACGCTCATCCCGATGCTCACCAGCAACGTCGTGCGGACATTCGCCTGGATCGTGATCCTCGGTCGCCAAGGACCGATCAGCGAAACGCTTCTTGCCTTCGGTTTCACCGACGGCCCGATCAGTCTCATGTTCACCGAATTGGGCCTGGTCCTCGCCATGACGCAGATCGACTTGCCTCTCGTGGTCTTGCCGCTCATTGCCATGCTCTCGCGCTTGCCGACAAGTCTGGGCGAGGCCGCGGAAGTCTCGGGCGCGGGCCCATGGCGCATTCTCATAACCGTTCTTATTCCGCTGATGCTGCCGGCCCTGCTTGCCGGCTGGGTTCTAGTCTTTGCCAGCACCAGCGCCTCCTTCGTCACCCAGGCCGTCATCGGCGGGGCCCGTAATGTTTACATGCCGCAGTTGATCTACCGCGAGGTCGGCACTCTGTTCGATTGGCCGCTTGCCGCCGCCATCGCCGTTGTTCTGTTGCTGACCTCCGGCGCCGTGCTTCTGGCCATCACCTTCCTTTCTCGTCACAGGAGGCTCGCCAACCATGCCTGACAGACGCCAAACCCTGTTGCCTGCCGCCCTCCACAAAATCTTCGTCTTTGGCTTCGGCACGCTCTGCGTTGCCTTCATGGCGGCGCCGATCGTGATTGCCATCGCCATGAGTTTTACGGGCGGCCAAACCCTGCGCTTTCCGCCGGAAGGCTTTTCGTTGCGTTGGTATGAAGCCCTGCTCGATCCGGCTCGCTCCTCGACCGAACACATCGCCGCCTTCAACTCGCTCAAGATCGCCGCCGCGGCTGTTCTTGGCGCGCTGCTCTTTGCCGTCCCCGCCGCCATTGGCGTCAGTCGCGTCAAGCGGCGCACTGCCGGTGCCGTCGAGCCACTTTTGCTCCTGCCACTTGTTTTGCCCAGCCTCGTTTATGGCCTGGCAGCACTGATCGTTGCCGGCTCCTCGGCATCAGGCCGTCCTTCTGGTTGACCATTGCAGGCCATGTCGTCGTCTTCGGTCCGCTGATGTACCGCTCGGCGGCAGTGCTGGCGCAAAGCCTCTATCCGAGCCTCGAAGAAGCCTCGACCGTCATGGGGGCAAGTTGGGTGCGAACTCTTTTCAAGGTGACCCTGCCGCTGATGTTGCCGGGCATTCTTGCGGGCGCGTTCCTCGTCTTCATCCAATCGCTCGACAATGTGTCGATCTCGCTCTTCCTCGCCGACCCCCAGACTACCGTGCTGCCGCTGCGCATGTTTGCCCTCATCGAAGAGGGGCTCGATGTTCGGGTAGCCGCCATGTCCGGGATTTTGATCGGCCTCGTTCTCATCGGCCTCATCCTCGGCCGGAAGGCCTTGGCCCGTACCTAAACCAAGTCAAGGCGCCGCGCGCCACCAACAAGGACCACACAGATGAACATGCATTCGCCTGGCGCCCTGCGCCGGATTGAGAACCTGCTTGCCGATTTCGAGCCGAATTTCGACTTCGTCGCTCCCCCGCCGCTTCCGGAAGCCGAATACGAAGATCGCCTCCGCCGCATCCGCCGCGAGGCGGTCATTGCTGGCCACGATGCCTTGGTGATCCACACCGACATGGTCGGCTGGTTCCACACTTCCAATGCCTATCTTCGCTATGTCTGCGACTGGATGCGCGAAGGCGTCCTCATCATTCCAACCGACAGCGATAAACCGCTGACCCTCGTCTCGTTCTTCACCCAGTCCGTCATTCTGCCGCCAGGGGGCGAGCCGGTTCTCGTCGAAGACATCTGGCAGGTGGGTGCCATCGGCCGGGAATATGCCGATCGTCCCGGTTCATCCACCACGCTCACGGCCGAAGCGACGGCACATCTGCTGGATAAGCTCGGTCTATCCAAAAGCCAGATCGGGCTCCTCGGCGATCGCACGTCTCGCGACTTCTGGTCCGATCTCGATGAAGCCATGCCCAAGGCCAAATTTGTCCGGGACAATGCCATCATCGATCGCATGCAGAAAATTCGCAGTCCCCGCGAGGTCGAGATGTTTCAGGCTGCGGCTCAACTCATTTCCATAGGAACGCAGGCCGCTTATCACGTTACGCGCCTGGGCGTGACCGATGCCGAAATCTACGCCGCCTTCACGTTTGCCCAGCTCGCGCGGGGCGGGGAAACCGGCGACGGATATCAGATCGGCATCAACGAATACGGGACCCATTGCGGCAAGCCTTATGGACACGTCGTCCGGCCTGGCGATATCATCAATCTTTACATCTCCAACGTCACCTATCGCGGCTATACCGCCCAGACTGCGCGTATGATTGCCGTTGGGGACATCACCGAGCGCCAGGAAAAAGTCCTCGCGGCCTGCACCCTCGGCGTCAAGCGTGCTGAAAAACTGATCAAGCCCGGTGCCCTCATCAGCGAGGTCAACAATGCCGCCTTCTCATCCTATATCGAGCACGGCTTGCTGACTTCGCCGCATGCGCGGACCATGCCCTACAATTGGAGCCCCGCTGACGATGGTGGTGCCCGGCTCGTGCCGCGCCAATATGTTCCCGATGCCGACTGGGAAGCGCAGGGCCGCAAGCTCATGCACGTTTATCCGGCTACGCATGGGCCGCATAATCCAAACCTCGGCCACTCCGTGGGCATGGCGGGTGCGCAAAACAGTTTTAATGTGTCCTCGCACAACTTCGACCGGCTCGAAGAGGGCATGGTTTTTGTGCTCCACACCCAATGGCTCGAAGCCCAATCGGCCGGATGCAATATCGGGGACTGTTATCTTGTCACCAAAGACGGCTTCGAAAACCTCAGCCGCCACACCCCGCTCGAAACGCACCGGGTCGCTGTGTGATGGAGCATACCCATTTCGACTTTGGCGCCCTCAATGAGCGCGAGCGCTACAAGCTGCTTATCGGCACCGTCATCCCGCGCCCGATCGCGCTTATCACAACGCTAGGGCGGGATGGACGAGCCAATGCCGGTCCCTTCAGCTTCCTCAACGTCCTCACTCACGACCCCGCCATCATCGCGGTTGGGGTCGAGAACTATGCCGACATGCGCTTCAAGGACACGGCGCGCAATATCCGCGAGACGGGCGAGTTCACCGTGCACATCGTAGACCAGGCGCTGGTAGATCAGATGGAGATTTGCGCCATCAAATTTGGTCCGGAGGTCGATGAACTCGCTGAAGCCGGACTGGAGACGGTGCCGGGGTATGCCGTTGGCAGCCCGCGCATTTTGGCGGCTCCCGCGGCTCTCGAATGCCGGCGCTACATGACTTTGGAAGTCGGAAAGGCACGCGAGATCATTCTGGGGGAGGTGGTTGGTCTCTATGTCCGCAGCAGTGCGGTGGATACCAACAACCTTCACATCGATAAGCAAGCCATGGATGCAGTCGGCCGCCTTGGTGGGCATAGCTATACGCAAACGCAGGACCAGTTTGAGGTCAAGACGCAGTCGCCAGAGCAGTGGTTCGCTGAGAAGTCGTCGACTGTGCGGTAGGCCACAAATGCAAACCGTGTGTTCAGACCACGATCCCGTCAGTCTTGCGGCGTAATGGTCGCTTGCAGAGCACCGGCGGCCGTGTTGCTCATTCGTTAACGCATAGCTCCTGACCATTTGGTCAAAATTCGCGGACAGGTAATGCGAGGTGCTCGTATTGCCCGGTTTTCCTTTGTTTTGCGTAGTTTGATCACGCGCTGGGCTCTCACCCAATTGGCGGCTGAGCGCAGGCCACCTAAACCGAATATGAACCATATGCCTCTTTTGGATGCAGTCAGTGCATAACGGATGTGCAGAGAGACTGACTACTAATCACGACCGGTTCGATCTACATAGGGGGCATCAAACGAAGGGGAACCGAAATGAACATTGCGAAGAAGCTTGCCGACTATGCCCGTTACCAGCGCACGATGCGCGAGCTAAACTCGCTCGACGCCCGTCAGCTGACCGATCTGGGCATCACGCGCGGCGACATCAAGTCGATCGCTCGCGGCACCTACGCTGCCTAAGCTTTAAGCAGAAGCAGTCGTACGATGAAGGCGTCCTCAGGGCGCCTTTTGTCGTTTCTGGGGCTTGGTTTCAGCGCGTCAGGTCAGCGACTATGCAGTCGAGCGCGACGATCAAGTCATTGGGCTTTATGCGAATTTGCAGCCCGCGCTGTCCGCCATTGAGATAAATCTCATCGTAAAGCTGCGCCATTTCGTCGAGCGCCGTCGGCACGGGCTTGCGCTGCCCCAAGGGGCTGATGCCGCCGACCTTATAGCCCGTCAGGCGCTCGGCGTCGGTGGGCTTCATCATATGCGCCGACTTGCCGCCGAGGGCGGCGGCGAGCTTTTTCATGTTGACCTCTTCGTCCGACGGGACAATGGCGCAGATCGGCTTGCCATCGAGTTCGGCCATGAGGGTCTTGAACACCTCGCCGGGAGAAACGCCGATCGCTTCAGCAGCTTGCAGCCCGACGCGCTCGGCGTTCGGGTCGTAGTCATAGTGCGCCAGGGTGAAGGCGATACCGGCGTTGATGAGCGCTTGGGTGGCGGGCGTGGTCTTGGACATGTCCTTGTTTTAGCTCGAATAAAACAAAGCTCAAGCCTCAGCGTTCGAGGTCGGGTCGCTGGACCCAACGCGGGTCACTGGCCGCGGCGTCGTAATCCTCCATGCCGACATCGCGAAGGATGTGTGCGGAGAGGCGGAGGGCCTGGATGGCCTTGTGGCGGTCGGGCTTTTCGGATGCCTTGGACGGGGCGGGGACGGCGAAGAGGAAGCCAAGGATGTGCGGCAGCGTGAGCATTGATGCATCGACTGGCCTTATGGCGAGCCGCTCCATATCAGGTTGACATGGCAGGAGGATGCGCCTGATATCGGCGGCGATCCAACTAAACGTCCGCATGCATGCATAAGGTGAGCTTATCCAAATGTCGTTGCCGCCACTTAATGCCGTCAGGGTTTTCGAGGCCGTCGCGCGGCATCTCAGCTTCACTCGCGCGGCCGAGGAATTGGGGATGACGCAGGCGGCGGTGAGCTATCAGGTCAAATTGCTCGAGGAGCGGGTGGGGGCGGCGCTGTTTTTGCGCAAACCGCGGCAGATTGCGCTGAGCGAGGCGGGGATAAAATTGGCGCCGCAGGTGAAAGAGGCCTTCGACATCATGCGCGATGCCTTTGCCGATACGCGCGGCGAGGTCGATAATCTCCTCTCCATCACCATCGTACCGACTTTTGCGAGCCAATGGCTGGCGCAGAACCTTGGCTTGTTCCAGATCGACCATCCCGATATCGCAGTGCGGCTCGATAGCCGTAGCGATGTTGTGGACCTGCTCAATGAGGATTTCGATATTGGAATCAGGACCTTGTCCGGGCCGCTCAAGAAGGGTCTGGTGGCGCATCTGCTCGTTGAAGCGGATTTCACGCCGCTCCTGAGCCCGGCTCTGGCGGCGAGCATTGGCGGGGTGAAGGAGCCGGCCGACCTTCTGAAACTGCCCATGCTCGATCCGCGGGATGAATGGTGGGCCATGTGGTTCGAAGTGGCTGGCGTGCCTGGCTTTTCGACGGAAGGCCGGCCGATGAGCATCCTTAATCTGCAATCGCTGCTGGGATCGGCGGCAATGGCCGGGCGGGGTGTTTCAATGCTGACGCCGGCGCTGTTTCGCGACGAAATAACCTCGGGGCGGCTGATCCAGCCATTCCTGATTCTCGCGCCGGCGGGGCGGGGATATTATCTGGTCTATCCCGAGAGCCGGCGGAATGCGCCGAAGGTGAAGATGTTTCGCGACTGGATGCTGGGGGCCACCGCATTCATGCGCGAGGGCACGTGACTTCGGTAGCATTCCGTTAGCATCGAGACGCTCAAAAGCCCGAAGCGGGTAAAATCCTGACAAAAGCTGTCGCGGACGGCCGGTAGCGCTCATGCATCATCATGGATGGAGCGGATATGACCAGCGACGAACTCAACGCCGTCATCGTACGGGCCAAGGCGGCGACCTATGTCGGGGGCGGGGTGAAAGCGCCAGCGTCGCGACCGGGCTCGCATGATCTTGGCTGGAGCGAGGGGCCGTGGCGCTACCTCGACAGCTATTTTGGCGGCACCGATTTTCTGGGGCAGGAAGTGGTGTGGCACCTCGCCGATCCGGTCTGGGCGATGAACTATTATGGCTATGTGATCCGGCCGGATCTGATCGACGCGGAGCGGGCCGGGGCGACGATCAAGGGCGCGCTGACGGCGATGTATGCGGAGGGGCGGTTTTTAGGTGGGTTTGAGTGGGTGGGCGCGTTCGGGGTTTATCGCGATTGGAGCGAGGGCGGCGTTGGGCAGTTTCGGGGGCGGGAGGTGATCTTGGTGGAGGGGGTGGCGGCTTATGGGTTGGATTATTTTGGGGGGCTGGTGCGGGGGTAGGGGTGTTGTGGGTGTTTAGGCATCCCCCTCATCCGGCGCTGCGCGCCACCTTCTCCCCGAGGGGGAGAAGAATAAGAGGTGGGGCCTTTATTCCTCTCCCTCTTGGGGAGAGGGTGGATCGGCCAAAGGCCGAGACGGGTGAGGGGGCGCGAGCCAAACAAAAAGGCCCGGCGGCTGATCGCCGGGCCTTTTTAGTTCAGAGCCTGCAAAAATCAGACGATACCGCCCGAACCGCCCTCAACAGCCGGGCGCACTTCGGCAACCTTGGCGCGGTAGCCGCTGGCGCGGTAGGCGGCGAGGGGGTCGATGGCGCCGCCGGCTTCGAGGCGGGCCAATGCGAGGATCGGCTCGACATCGGTGCGGAAGGCGTGGCGGAGTTGTTGGGTGGCGGTCAGGGCGTCATTGTCGGACTGGGCGGCTTTGAGGGTCGCGCGGTCGACGAGGAGGGCCTGGGCGTAGGAGCGTTGGACGTCGGAGGCTGAGAGCATCAGCGACTCGATTGGGTCGGTGACATTGTGGCTCTGGTCGAGCATGTGGGCCGGGTGGAAATCGCCATCGCGGTTCTCGATGTCGACGAGTTCGTTGAAAACGAGGAACAGACGGTAGGGATCGACCGAACCGGCGTCGAGATCGTCGTCGCCATACTTGCTGTCATTGAAGTGGAAGCCACCGAGCTTGCCGAACTGGGCAAGGCGGGAGACGATCATTTCGATGTTCACGTTGGGCGCATGGTGACCGAGATCGACGAGGCAGAGGGCCTTGTCGCCCAGTTCCTTGGCGATGATGTAATTGGTGCCCCAATCCTGCACGACCGTCGAATAGAAGGCCGGCTCATACATCTTGTGTTCGGTGTAGAGATTCCAGTCGTCCGGCAGGGCGGCATAGATCGACTTGGCCGAGTCGAGATAGTTGGCGAACTGATCGGCGAAATTGACCTGGCCGGGGAAGTTGGAACCGTCGCCAACCCAGATGGTGAGGGCTTTGGAGCCGATGGTCTTGCCGATCTCGATGCATTCGAGATTGTGCTCGATCGCCTGATCGCGGGTCGCCTTTTCATAGGACGAAAGCGAGCCGAACTTGTAGCTCTGCATCTGGCCCTTGGCATCCGAGAACGTGTTCGAGTTCATCGCGTCGAAGCCGAGATTAAAGCGGCTGGCTGCCTGCTTCAGGCGGTTCGGATCGGCCTTGTCCCACGGAATGTGGAGCGAGATGGTTTTGGTCGCCTGGGTGAGCTGGGCGATGACGGCGCAGTCTTCAATCTTGTCGAAGATGTCGCGCGGTTCGCCCTTGCCGGGGAACTTGGCAAAGCGCGTGCCGCCGGTGCCAACGCCCCAGGAGGGAACGGCGACGGAGAATTTTGCGACTTTTGCCTTGATGGCGTCGATGGCGATGCCCCGGCGGTCTAGGCGTTCGCCCAGGGTTTCGTAATCGCGGCGGAGATCGGCTTCGCGCTTGGAATTGTCGGCGGTGACGATGGATGGGTCGATGATGTGTTCGGTCATGTTTTGCTCCTCCTGGGAATAAGGCCCCCTCACCCGGCCTTCGGCCGACCTCTCCCCCAGAGGGAGAGGTGTCGCTGCGCGACGGGGAGCCCCCCACCTCTCCCTTGGGGGAGAGGTCGCCGCATAGCGGCGGGTGAGGGGGCCTTGCTGTTGCTTAGCGTGGGAACGACTGGGCGTTGCCGGCGTCGACGTTGATGATGTTGCCGGTGGACTTGGCCGAGGCTTCCGAGGCGAAGAAGTAGATGGCTTCGGCGATGTCTTCGGGGAACACTGAGCGCTTCAGCATCGAGCGCTGGCGATACATCTCTTCAAGGCCGTCCTTGTCGGTCTTGTAGGTCGATGCGCGCTGTTCGAGCCATTCGCCGGCCCAGATTTTCGAGCCACGCAACACCGCGTCAGGATTGACGACGTTGACGCGGATCTGTGCTTCCGCGCCTTCGAGGGCGAGGCAGCGGGCCAAGTGGATTTCGGCAGCCTTGGCGGTGCAATAGGCAGCCGCGTTTGGCGAAGCGGCGAGGCCGTTCTTGGATGCGACGAAGACGACGTTGCCGCCGATCTTCTGTTGGCGGAAGAGACGGAAGGCTTCGCGCGAAACCAGGAAATAGCCCGTGGACAGGATGTCCATGTTCTTGTTCCAGAGTTCGAGCGAGGTGTCTTCGATCGCGGCCGAGGAGGCGAGACCGGCATTGCTGACGAGGATGTCGAGGCCACCGAATTCGACCACGGCGTGGGCGAAACCGGCGAGGACCTGCTCTTCCTTGGTGACGTTGATGTTCACCGGGCGGACGAAATCACTGCCGAAAATGCCGGAGAGTTCGGCCGTGGCGCCATCGAGGGCGGTCTGGTCGATATCGGCGAGGACGACGCAGGCGCCTTCGCGGAGAAGACGGGCGGCCGTAGCCTTGCCGATGCCGCCGGCGCCACCAGTGACGAGGGCGATCTTGCCGGCGAGGGACTTTGGCTTCGGCATACGGGCAAGCTTGGCTTCTTCAAGCAGCCAGTATTCGATGTCGAAGGCTTCCTGCTCGGGCAGGCCCTGATATTCGGAGACGGTCGAGGCACCGCGCATCACGTTGATGGCGTTGACATAGAACTCGCCGGAGATGCGGGCGGTGGCCTTGTCCTTGGCAAAGGTCAGCATGCCGACGCCGGGGATCAGGTAGACCACGGCATTGGGATCGCGGATGGCGGGCGAATTGTCGTGCTTGCAGCGGTCATAATAGGCCGCGTAGTCAGCGCGATAGTCGGCAACCTGCTGGTCAAGGCCGGCGATGACGGCGTCGACATCGGGATTGGCCGGATCAAAGTCGATGACCAGTGGACGGATTTTCGTGCGCAGGAAGTGGTCCGGGCACGAGGTTCCGAGAGCCGCCAGCGGGCGCAGATTGTTGGAATTGACGAATTCGAGCACCGCAGGCGAGTCGTCGAAGTGGCCGAGCTTGTGGCTGTCTTCGGAGATGAAGCCGCGGATTTTCGGCATGAGCTTCGCCGCGACGGCGCGGCGGGCGTCGGCGTCTAGCGACTGCACGGCCTGGCCGCCGAAAATGGTCTTGCCCTCGGTTTCCTTCTCAAACCATTCGATGGCCTGATTGATGATGCCGATGGTCGTTTCGTAGCATTCCTTGGGGGTGTCGCCCCAGGTGAAGAGGCCGTGGGACTCAAGGATCAGGCCCTTGGAATTGGGGTTCTCTTCGCAATATTTGCCGAGCCAGAGGCCGAGCTCGAAGCCCGGCTTCTTCCAGGGGAGCCAGCCGATGGAATCGCCAAAAATCTGCTTGGTCAGTTCTTTGGAGTTCTTGGAAGCCGCGATGGCGATGATCGCGTCGGGGTGCATGTGATCGACGAACGGGTGGTTCACATAGGCATGGAGCGGGGTGTCGATCGAAGCGGCGCGGGGGTTCAGATTGAACGTCGCGTGCGGCAGGTAGCCCACCATTTCGTCTTCGAATTCGACGCCGCGATAGAGACCCTTGAGGGCGCGGAGCTTGTCCATATAGAGCGTCGAAAAGCCATCGAGCTTGATCGAGGCGCTATCGCCGCCCGAACCTTTCACCCAGAGGACTTCGACCATTTCACCGGTCAGCGGGTCCTTCTGCATGATCTTGGAGGACGTGTTGCCGCCGCCATAATTGGTGACGCGCTTGTCGGACCCGAGGAGGTTGGAGCGATAAACGAGGCGCTCCGGCTCGGTCATGGACGCGGCCTTGGCGTCGTCCCACTTGTTTTCAAGGCGCTTGGGCGCGGTCGACATGAAGATTCCTCCCGAAGTGGTGGCGCCTCGGTGCGAAGCGCAGGGTTGCGGAGTTTGCCCCACCCACCGGCTGTCATCCCCGCGCAGGCGGGGATCCATCTTGAGATCTCAGGATGGGCCCAGGCTCGAGGCCGGGGTGACAACCGTGTGTTTGGTCGCTCTCGAGGGGTGATCCGAAAGCCGGCAACACATTCGTTTGGCGCGGACATGGCCATAGAACGGTTGACGCTGTCAATCACAAACGATCATCAATCATCAGATGTGCGCGAAGATGATTGTAAATGGCAAAATGCTGATTGACTCTGCTTGGAAAGAATGAAAGCACTGCGCCTGAGGAGTATCAGCATTGCACGAAACGGAACGCCATCGCGTTATTCTCGCCGCCGCCCAGTCCCATGCCATGGTGACGGTTGCGGACCTGTGCGATCTGACGGGCTCTTCCGAAGCGACCATTCGCCGGGACATTGCCGCGCTCGACGAGCAGGGCAAGGTGCGGCGTGTGCGGGGCGGGGCCGAGGCGATCAACCCGCCATCGCAGGGTGGCTTGGTCGGGCGGCCATTTTCGGTCAATGAAACGATCAACATCGCTCAGAAGCGCGCAATCGCCAAAGCGGCGGCCGATCTTTGCAATGACGGCGAGCCGATCATCATCAATGGCGGCACGACGACCTATCAGATGGTGCATCACCTGACGACCAAGCGCGTCAGTGTCTTCACCAATAGCTTCGCCATCGCCGAATTCCTCATCCACAATTCGCGAAATCCCGTCGTCATTCCTGGCGGCACGGTCTATCGCGAGCAGAACGTCATCCTCTCGCCCTTTGGCGGTGTGGTGGCGAGTCACTTTTATGCCAAGCGCATGTTCATCGGCTGCCAGGGGATCGGCGCCCATGGGCTGATGGAGGCGGACCCCATGGTCGTGCAGTCCGAGCTGGGACTGATCGGGCAGGCGGATGAGCTGATCGTTCTTGCCGACTCTTCCAAATTTACAGGCCGCTCAAGTTTGATCTTGTGTGGCCTCGATAAGATTGCCGCTGTCATCACCGACGCCGGCATCCGCGACGAAGACCGACAGATGCTGGAAACGGCGGGCGTGCGGTTGATCGTCGTGGAGACGCCTGCTCAGGCCGCCGTGGCTTGAGAAACATCGCAAAATCCCAGGGAGGGAATTTATGAAGCTCTTTAAACTGATGGCCGCTACCGCTGCTGCCGCCATCCTTCTGGCGACGCCTGCCTTTGCCCAGACGCGCATTGCGCTCGTGGTAAAGTCGCTCGGCAACGGTTTCTTCGACGCCGCCAACAAGGGCGCGCAGGACGCGGCCAAGGAACTCGGCGATATCGAGGTCATCTATACCGGCCCGACCACCGCGACCGCCGAAGCCCAGATCGAAGTCGTCAATTCGCTGATCGCCCAGCAGGTCGACGCGATTGCGATTTCCGCCAATGACCCGGATGCTCTCGTGCCCGTGCTGAAGCGCGCCATGGACCGCGGCATCAAGGTTATCTCGTGGGATTCCGGCGTGGCGCCGGAAGGCCGCCAGATCCACCTCAACCCATCGGAAACCGCGCTGATCGGCGAAACCATCATCAAGCTGGCGGCAGACTATCTGCCCGAAGGCGGCGATGTTGCCATTCTTTCGGCCGCCTCCACCGCGACCAACCAGAATGCCTGGATCGAAGCGGCCAAGGCTGTCATTCCGGAAAAATTCCCTAACATCAACCTCGTCGCGACCGTCTATGGCGATGATGACTCGGTGAAGTCGACCGAAGAAGCGCGCGGCCTGATCTCGGCCTATCCGAACCTCAAGGCCATCATCGCGCCGACCACCGTTGGCGTCGTTGCCGCGGCTCAGGTCGTCACCGACCAGAACCTGATCGGCAAGATCAACGTCACCGGCCTCGCGCTGCCATCCGAGTTCAAGCAGTTCATCGACAATGGCGCGAGCCAGGCCGTGGCGCTGTGGAACCCGATCGATCTCGGCTACTCGGCCGTCTACCTCGCCAATGATCTCGTCAAGGGCGAAGAAGCCAAGCCAGGCGCAGTGTTCTCGATCGGCAAGGTCGGCGAAGTGACGCTCGACGACACGAACTCGGCTGCGATGGCCGCTCCGTTCCAGTTCGACAAGAGCAACATCGAAGAATTCTCGAAGATCTATTGATCTTTCTTCACCTCTCCCTCCGGGGGAGAGGTCGATGCGAAGCAGCGGGTGAGGGGGCCTTTCCGAAACAGGAGGGCCCCCTCACCCCAACCGAATTCGCAAGAGCGAATTCGGTGATCCTCTCCCCCAGAGGGAGAGGGGACTGGACCGAGTGCGTGGCGAGACCACCACCACGCCAAGGAATAAAAAAATGACCGACCCCATCCTGACCCTTTCGGGTATCACCAAGACCTTCCCCGGTGTGCGGGCGCTGCATGATGTGGCGCTGGAGCTTTATCCCGGTGCAGTGACGGCGCTGATCGGCGAGAATGGGGCCGGCAAGTCGACGCTGGTGAAGACCATGACCGGGATCTATCAGCCGGACGCGGGCGAGATCCGGGTTGGGGGCAAGGTCGTGACGCTGCCGACGGCGATCTCGGCGACGGCGGCGGGGGTTACCGCGATCCACCAGGAAACGGTGCTCTTCGATGAGCTGACCGTGGCCGAGAACATCTATCTCGGGCATGCGCCGCGCAATCGCTTCGGCATGATCGACTGGAAAACCATGAAATCGGAGGCGCAGAAGACGCTCGATTCCATGGCGGCCGGGATCGATGCCGATATTCCACTCAAGGAATTGGGGATTGCCAAGAAGCATCTGGTCGCCGTGGCGCGGGCGCTCAGCGTCGATGCGCAGGTCGTGATCATGGATGAACCGACCGCGGCGCTCTCCCAGAAGGAAATCGAGGAGCTTTATGTGCTCGTCGAACTCCTCAAGAAGGACGGCAAGGCGATCCTCTTCATCTCGCACAAGTTCGACGAAATCTATCGCATCGCCGACCGCTATACTGTGTTCCGCGACGGTGAAATGGTGGGGAAGGGCTTTATCAAGGATACGCCGCAAAGCGAGATCGTCAAGATGATGGTCGGCCGCTCGGTCGATCAGATTTTCCCGATGCGCGCGGCGACCATTGGGGCGCCGGTGCTCGAGGTGACGGGGCTCAGCCATCCGACCGAGTTTGAGAACATTTCGTTTTCAGTGCGGAAGGGCGAGATTCTTGGGTTTTATGGCCTCGTGGGTGCCGGGCGCTCCGAGGTGATGCAAGCCGTTTTCGGGATGACCGAAGTGTCGGGCGGCACCATGGTGCTCGATGGCAAGACGATCGCGCCGCGCTCGCCCGCCGATGCCGTGGAAGCTGGCATCGTCTATGTGCCGGAAGAGCGCGGCAAGCAGGGTGTCATTACCGGCGAGCCGATTTTCAAAAACGTGTCGCTACCGAGCCTTGATAAGACCAGCTCAAAGGGCTTCATCCGCATGGCGGAAGAATACAAGCTGGCGCGGACCTATACCGAGCGGTTGGATCTCCGCGCTTCTTCGCTGAGCCAGAATGTGTCGACCCTGTCAGGCGGCAACCAGCAGAAGGTCGTCATCGCCAAGTGGCTCGCAACGCTGCCCAAGGTTATCATTCTCGATGAACCGACCAAGGGCATCGATATCGGTTCGAAAGCAGCGGTGCACGAATTCATGGGCGAACTCGTGAGCCAGGGGCTCTCTGTGATCATGGTCTCGTCGGAACTGCCGGAAATCCTCGGCATGAGCGACCGCGTCGTCGTTATGCGCGAGGGGCTGATGGTCGACACGCTCGACAATACCAACTTGCAGCCCGAGACGCTGGTGCGTCTGGCGGCTGGCATTGCTGAGGAGAAGGCGGCATGAACCGGCTGCTGAAAACCCGCGAACTCTGGCTGGCCCTCGGCATTTTCGCCGTCATCGTGCTGGTGACGCTGCGCTTCCCGCGCTTTTCCCAACCGGGCAATCTGCTCACCATTTTCAACGACACGTCGATCCTGATGATGCTGGCGCTGGGGCAGATGGCCGTCATCCTGACGCGCTCGATCGATCTTTCGATGGCGTCGAACCTGGCACTGACGGGCATGGTCGTGGCCATGATCAATGCGGCAGCGCCCGGCGTGCCGATCCCGTTGCTGATTGCCGGCTGCGTCGTGGTTGGCGCGGCGCTGGGGGCGTTCAACGGTATTTTGGTCTGGAAGCTCGATATTCCGCCGATCGTCGTCACCCTCGGCACGTTGACGATTTTCCGTGGCCTCGTCTTCGTGATTTCGGGCGGCGCCTGGGTCAATGCGGCGCAGATGAGCCAGGAATTCATCCAGCTTCAGCGCGGGTCTTTCCTTGGGCTGCCGATCCTCTCGTGGTTTGCCGTGGTCGTCGCGGGGCTCGTCTATCTCCTCATGACGCGCACGCCGCAGGGCCGGGCCTTTTACGCCATCGGCGTCAATCCGACGGCGGCCGTCTATACCGGCATCAATGTCGGGCGGACCAAGTTTCTCGCCTTCGTGCTGGCCGGGGCCATTTCGGGCCTTTGCGGCTATCTCTGGATTTCGCGCTATGTGATCGCTTCGGTGGAAGTGGCCGGTGGCTATGAACTGACCATCGTTGCGGCCTGCGTCATCGGTGGCGTGTCGATTGCCGGTGGCATCGGGACGGTGGCGGGTGCGCTGCTTGGCGCGCTGTTCCTCGGCGTCGTCAACAACGCGCTGCCGGTGATCGGTGTCTCGCCGTTCTGGCAGATGGCGATTTCGGGCGCGGCGATTCTGATTGCCGTGGTGCTCAATGGCCGGAGCGAGCGGACCAAGGGGCGGATTATTTTGAATAAGGCGGAGGCGGGGGCATGATGAGCGGAGCTGCTGTATCGCATCACCCCCTCCCAGCCTCCCCCATCAAGGGGGAGGTGTTGCATCCAGTTTGGGATGAGATTTTGTGCCCCCCACCGGCCTTGCACCTCCCCCTTGATGGGGGAGGTTGGGAGGGGGTGACGGCACCCATAAACCCATCCATTTCCACTCTCACGCCGGGAGCCCCTTCATGACCGATTTCCCTGCAACCGGCCGTCAGCTTCCGAACCGGCTCGACAAGCCGCTGAAATCCGCTGTGCTCAGTTGGGAAAGCCTGCTGGTGCTCGTCGCGCTGGCGATCTTCATCGCCAATTCGTTTGCCTCGCCCTACTTCCTCAATGAGTGGAGCTTGAGCGATATGACGTTCAACTTCACCGAAAAGGCGCTGATCGCGCTTGCCATGGCGCTGATCATCATCACCGGTGAGATCGACCTGTCTGTCGCCTCGATCATTGCGCTTGCCTCGACCATGATGGGCCTGGCGCTGCAGGCAGGAGCGGATACGCCCGTGCTCGTCATGGTGGGGATCTGTGTCGGAGTGCTCTGCGGGGCGTTCAACGGGTTCCTGGTGACCGGGCTCAAGCTGCCCTCGATCGTCGTTACCATCGGTACGATGAGCCTCTTCCGCGGCATCGCCTATATTGTTTTGGGCGACCAGAGCTTTAAGGGTTACCCGGCGAGCTTTTCCTGGTTCGGGCAGGGCTATGTGTTCTGGGTTATCTCATTCGAGCTGGTGCTCTTCGTCGTGGCAGCCGTCATTTTCTATGTGCTGCTGCAGCACACCAATTTCGGGCGCCGGGTCTATGCGATCGGCAATAATGCGACGGCGGCGCGGTTTTCCGGTGTGCGCGTCGATCGCATCAAATTCGTGCTGTTCTGCCTGACCGGGCTGATGAGCGGCATCGCGGCGGTGCTTTTGACGGCGCGGCTGGGGTCGACGCGGCCGTCGATTGCGGAAGGTTTTGAGCTCGAGGCTGTAACCATGGTTGTCCTGGGTGGCGTTTCCATCCTTGGCGGTTCCGGCACGATCATCGGCGTTGTGCTCGCGGCGCTGATCATGGGCCTTGTGACCTTCGGGCTTGGGCTCCTCAACGTGCCGGGGATCGTCATGTCGATTTTCATCGGCTCGCTGCTGATCGTCGTGATCGCGCTGCCGATCCTGTTCCGCATGTGGAGGCAAAGACGCGCATGATCACCGATAACGGCTACGAAAAGCACGCCTTCAAGATGCGGCTCAATCCCGGCATGAGCGCCGAATATAAAAAGCGCCACGACGAGATATTTCCCGAACTCGTCGACCTGCTGCACGCTGCGGGCGTGAAGGATTATTCGATCCATCTCGACGAAGAGACCAACACGCTGTTCGGGGTTTTGTGGCGGCGGGTGGATCACACGATGGCGGATTTACCCAGTACCGAGGTCATGAAGCGCTGGTGGGCGCATATGGCCGACATCATGGCGACAAATGAGAAGAACGAGCCGGTATCGGTAGATTTACTGCCGGTGTTTTGGATGAAGTGAGGGGTCCACTTAATCCATAATCCTCAGGCTTGCCCCGAGGGTCGCAGCCCATGAGCGCAGGCGCGGTGGCTCCCGCAAAGGCCCTCGGATCAAGTCCAAGGGAAGAATGGTGGGTAGGTTGGATTGGGACGCGCCGGACGTCGTGAGTGACACGTCCACAATCATGTCTGCATCTTCCCGGATTTACCAAACCATCCCCGGTCTTCCCTCGGGCTTGACCCGAGGGTCCCTACCCCTGCGCGCGAGTGCGGTGGCTCCCGCGGAGGCCCTCGGATCAGGTCCGAGGGAAGATGGGTGGGTGTGGTTGGATTGGGGGCCGACTTGAATTGTCAGCCGGGCAAAATACCGAGATAGAGGTCTTCCCATTCGGGATTGTCTTTCTCGATCAGCGCGACTTTCCACGCGCGCGGCCAGTGTTTCATGCTCTTTTCGCGCTGCATCGCGAAGTACATGTCTTGGTGCTCTTCGTAATAGACGAGGAGGTGACACTGGTACTTTTGGGTAAAGCTCGGGACCAGATCGTTTTTGTGTTCCCAGACACGGCGGACGATGTCGCTGGTGGCGCCGATGTAGATCGTGCCGAACTTGCGATCAGCCATAATGTAGAGCCAGGCCATGGCTGATTTCAGTTCCAAATGGCCGGTAGGTCGACACTGGAGTGTGTGTTGTATTAGAGATGTTCGGCAAGTGTAGGCCTGAACAATACTCCTGTGGCTTTCATGAAGGCCCTCGGATCAAGTCCGAGGGAAGATAGGTGGGTGGGGCGATTTGAAGTTCAAACCAAACTTTCGCGGCTGCTGGCGGTGCTTAGCGGCTTAAACTCAGAACTATCCACAAGCACTGCGTTTTCCCTCGGGCTTGACCCGAGGGTCGCTTCCCCCACGTACCTCTTCAACGGATCGTCGCTCTGAACTACTTCCCCACTTCATTCCGCCAGGAATATTGCGGCGAATAGCCCAGCATCCGCTTGGCCTTCTCGATCGAGAGCAGCGTGCCATTGGTCGAGATGTTGCCCTTTTGGGGAACATTGGGGAACACTTCGGCGAGGAGCGAGGTGTTGGAGCGGGTCATTACCGAATCTGCATTGGCGATGATGAAGGCCTCAAAGCCCTTGAAATCGGCCTGGAGCGAACGCCGCACGGCCTGGGCGCCGTCGCGGGCGTCGATATAGCCCCAGAGGTTCCACTTGCGCTTTTTCGGGTCGCTGTCGAACCCCGGGAAGGCGGCGTAGTCTTCGGGGTACATGACGTTGGAAAAACGCAGGCCGACGATCCGAAGCTCGGGGTCCCAGCGGCAGAATTGGGCGGCCATGGTTTCGTCGAGCAGTTTTCCCAGTGAATAAGCGCTTTCGGGGCGGGGGAAGTATTCTTCATCGACCGGCGCATAGGGCGGGGGGCTGTCGAAGGGGAGGCCGAGAACGGTTTCGCTCGAGGCAAAGACGACATTCTTGATCTTCGCCAGACGGCAGGCCTCGAAGACATTGTAGGTCGTCGGGACATTGTTGGCGAATGTCCTAGCATTGGCGGCGAGACCAGGCGCGGGAATGGCCGCAAGATGCACGACGGCGTCGAAGGGCCCACCGCGCTCATCGACGCCGCCGAGAATGGCCGAGGCGACTTCGCCGAAATTGGTGAGGTCGATACGCACCGAGGGGCAGATCGGTTCCGAGAGCGTCTGGTTATCGACATTGAGCACGTCATAGCCATGGGCCACGAGATCGCGCAGCACGGCGCGACCGAGCTTGCCGCTGCCCCCGGTGACGAGAACCTTCTTCATCCGAACCTCCTCAAATTCCACGCGGATTTCCTGCGCGACTATTGGGAAGAAGGTTAGGCGGAATTGCTGGCCTTGCCAACAGGGAGCGCTCTCTCGCGCGGATGAACCGAAACTGAACGGGGCCATCAGGCTAAGTTCAAACGGAGAGGGCCATTCTCACGCCATGATGAATTTGATCGTCGGGGGACGAACATGAACAAGCGCCAGGAAAAGGTTTTGGTCGCCACGCTTTGTGGTCTCGTGATCGCGGTGACGGCCGGGTTCGTGGTGCAGCCCGTCATGGCGGCGAGCTATGATGTGGGCCAGCCGGCGCAGGTGTCGCGCGTTGCGCCCTGGGATGTGCTGCAGGTGCGCAAATGGCCGGCGAGCTATTCGCGCAAAGTCGGCAGCTTTGGGCCGGGAACTCCGGTTTGGGTCGAGCGTTGTATCGAGGTAGCGAAAAGCTCGGACTGGTGCCTTGTCGATAATGACGAGACGCGCGGTTGGGTGAACTCTCGCTACCTCTCACCGCTCGGCGGCAGAGAAATCTGATTTTTAGGCCGACCCCTCCATCGGCTGATTTTAGTGACTGTGTACTGACCTCCCCATGCATTGACTTTTCCGGTCGCTGATTGTTCCTCAAGAGCAGTCAGGACCGGAGTTTTCTTTTATGGATGCCAATCCCGTTCTCGCCGAAGCCGTGCGCGGCAATTGGGTGGAAAATCGCCATCGCGGCGCTTTTGTCGTGATTGATGCCGATGGGCGGGTGATTGCCTCGGCAGGCGATATCGAGCGGCCGGTCTTTCCGCGCTCGGCGATCAAATCCATGCAGGCCCTCGCGATCTTCGACCGGCATGCGGTGGAACGGTTTCATCATTCTTCCGAAGAACTGGCGCTGGCTTGCGCTTCGCATCATGGCGAAGAGGTGCATACGAGCCGGGTTGGCGGATTTTTGCAGCGCATGGGGCTGTCGGTGGCGACGCTTGAATGCGGCGCGCATCAGCCGACCAATGGCGCGGCGCGCGAGGTACTCAGGGAAAAGCATGAGGAGCCAAGTGCGCTCCATAACAATTGCTCGGGCAAGCATGCCGGCATGTTGAGCGTGGCTCTGGCCATGGGCGTGCCGACGGAAGGCTATGTCAGCCGCGAGCACGATGTGCAGCGCGCGGTGCGGGCGGCGGTGGAACTGGTGATCGGCGAGGAGCTGACCGAGGACCGCTGCGGCACGGACGGGTGTTCGATCCCGACATGGGCAGCGCCGATCCGGGCCTGGGCGCATGGCTTTGCGCGGATGGCGACGGGGAACGGGCTCGATGCCGGCCACGCGGCGGGAGCGCAGGCGCTGTTCGATGCGGCGACCACCCATCCGCTGCTCGTAGCGGGAACGGGCCATCTCGACACGCTGGTGATGGAAGCTTTTGGTGGCCGCGTCATGCAAAAGGGCGGGGCCGAAGGCGTGCAATGCGGCGCCATCCGCGACAAGGGCTGGGGCTATGCGCTCAAATGCGACGACGGCAATATGGCGGCGAGCCAGGCGATGGTCGCGGCGCTGCTGCTGAAATTTGCGGAGCCGGATGAGGGGCAGCGCAAGGTGTTGGAGCAGTTTGTTAGGCAGCCGACGGTGAATGTGCGGAAGACGGTGGTGGGGGAGATGCGGGCGGTTGGGATTTAGCACAACCCCCACCTAGCCTCCCCCTCGTAGGGGGAGGGATCTGATGGTGTTGCCCGGGTATGGTGGCAAGAGCCATCTATTCCTCCCCCTTCAGGGGCAGGTTAGGTGGGGCACTACCTGATCGTCACATGCGGATATTTGTCTGCCGCGGCGCGGAGGTCCGGCTCGGTGATCTTGGTCCATTCTAGGCCGACGATTTCGCCGACTTTGGGCTCGTAAATCATGTTGTCGGCGATCAGCACCGGGCCAGGATCGTCGGCAACGGTGACGCCAATGCCGACATCGCTTGCATAGACGACATTGTTGGCGATGACGATCGAGCGCATGAAGCGGCCGAAGCCTGCGGCGATGGCGACGCCGGGGACGTTTTCGACGACATTGCCGGTGACCGAAACTTCGGCTTCGACATAGATGCCGACGGGGACAGTGTCCGGATTGACCTCGGATTTGGGCGAGATATTGCGCACGATATTGTTGGCGCAGGTGGCGAGATGCCCCTCGCTGTCGAGATTGGTGATGGAAATGCCGGTTGCGGCGCCGTCGATGAGGTTTTCGGCGATGATCGAGCCGGAAAAGCCGAATTCGGAGAAGATCGCGACCTCGCCACAGGTGCGGCACTGATTGCCGGAGACGACGGTGTTTTTCGTGGTGTTGAGGCGCACGGCGGTGAAGGCGCAATCGCTGATGTGATTGTCCGAAACGATCACTTCGTCGGCGAGATAGACATTGATGCCATTGCCGTTCTGGCCATTGCCGCCGGCTTTCCAATCGATATTGGCGATGCGGTTATTGGTGACGATGGAGCCATCGACGCCTTTGGTATCGCGCCAGATGCGAATGCCGGCATTGCCGCAGCCATCGATGTGATTGCCGGAAATGAGCGAGCCCGTGCTTTCGAGCGAATGGATGGCGCAATCGGCGTGATTGAGGAAGACGCAATCTCTGACGCGGACCGCGCTGGCATGCATACCGAGGGCAATGTTGGAGCCATCGGTGAAATGGCAGCGCTCGACGGTGATGTCGGTGCCGGTTTCGATGCCGAAGAGCGGGTCGGTGCCGCTATTGCCGGTAAAGCCGATGTCGCGGACGATGGTGCTTTGCTGGTTGGAAATGACGAGGGCAGGGCCGCCGGAGGCGACGAGCCAGGTGGCGCCGGGTACGCCCTCGAGCGTGAAATTGGATTTGAGATTGATCTGGCCGACGCGGAAGCGGCCGGCGGGGAGCGTGAGTTTGCCGACGGCGCTATCGATAGCGGCCTGGAGAGCGGCGGTTTGGTCGCTATCGCCATCGGACACGAGATCGGCCGTCTGCGCCTGAACCGGCGCGGAAGCGGCCGCGGCGAGGGCGGAGAGACCGAGAACGGCGTGGCGGCGGGAAATCGTTGTTTCTTGGCGCATGATTGTATTGTGCCAGCTTTCGGGCGCGGCGCGAGGAAAAGCGGGGGAATTGGTGAACGGGGCCATCCTTCCGTGCCTTGTTTGCCCGCCAACGGCGCGGCTATAACGGGGGAATGGTTTTAGAGAGAGGCATGCAATGCTCGTTGACGGTAAGATCTATCTCGGGACGAGCACGCGGCCGGAATATCTGAGCCTTAAATATGGCAATCGGCATGGGCTGGTGACCGGGGCGACGGGCACGGGCAAGACCGTGACGCTGCAGGCGCTGGCCGAGGGATTTTCGGCGGCGGGGGTGCCGGTCTTTGCGGCTGACATCAAGGGCGATCTTTCGGGTGTGGCCAAGGGCCAGCCGATCCAGGAATGGCAGACCAAGCGCGCCGAGGAGATCGGCTTTACCGACTATGCCAATGACGCTTTTCCGGTGGTGTTCTGGGACCTTTTCGGGACCAAGGGGCATCCGGTGCGTGCGACCATTTCGGAGATGGGGCCGGTGCTGCTGAGCCGCATTCTCGATCTCAACGATACGCAGGAAGGCGTGCTCAATATTGCCTTTCGCGTGGCCGACGAGGAAGGGTTGCTGCTGCTCGATTTGAAGGATCTGCGCGCGCTGCTGGTCAATCTCCAGGAGCGGGCCAAGGAGATTTCGGGACGCTATGGCAATGTTTCGACCGCGTCGATCGGCGCGATCCAGCGGGCGCTCTTGGTGCTGGAGCAGCAAGGCGCCGACCATTTCTTTGGCGAGCGGGCGCTCGAAATTGCCGACCTGATGCGGACCGATAGCGACGGGCGCGGGTTCATTTCGATCCTCGCGGCCGATCAATTGATGGCCTCGCCGCGGCTCTATGGGACGTTTTTGCTGTGGCTGCTGTCCGAGCTGTTCGAAGAGCTGCCGGAAGTGGGCGATCCGGAGAAGCCGAAAATGGTGTTCTTCTTCGACGAGGCGCACCTGCTTTTTGATGACGCACCCAAGGCCCTGATCGATAAGGTCGAGCAAGTCGTCAAACTCATTCGCTCCAAGGGTGTCGGCGTCTATTTTGTGACGCAGAACCCGATCGATATTCCGGAAAATGTGCTGGCGCAGCTTTCCAACCGCGTGCAGCACGCGTTGCGCGCCTATACGCCGCGCGAGCAGAAGGCGGTAAAGGTGGCGGCGGAAACCTTCCGCCCCAACCCAGCTTTTTCGACCGAAGAGGTGATCACCCAGCTTGGGATCGGCGAGGCTCTGGTTTCGGTGCTGGAGGATAAGGGCGTGCCCTCGATGGTGGGGCGGACGTTGATCCGGCCGCCTTCGGCGCAGGTGGGGCCGCTCAATCCGGCGGAGCGCGATGCGACGCTCGCCAATTCGCCGGTTGGCGGTCTCTATGACACGGTGGTCGATCGCGAGTCGGCCTTCGAGATTTTGGAAAAGCGGGCGCGCGATCGGCAATTGTCGGATGAACGGGCCAAATATGATGCCGAGGACCGGGCGCGGGCCGATCAGATGGCGCGGGAAACGGCGCGCGAAGAACGCGTGACCCAGCCGCGGCGAACGAGCCGGCAGACGCCGGCAGAGGCGGCGATGAACTCCTTTGCGCGAACGGTGGCCAATCGGCTCGGCAGCGCCATCGTGCGCGGCATTCTCGGCAGCCTCAAGGGACGATGACCATGGCCGATCTTTCGAAGACCCAGCCGGTTATCGGCATTTTCGCTTCGGACAAGGGGCCAGGCGATCCGGAACGCGCGAGCCTGATGAGCCAGACGGGAACGCTGTTTGCCCGGCGCGGCGCCCAGCTTTTGTGCCTCTGGGAGAATGGGGTGTGCCCGCTACCACTGATGACGGCGGCGCGGACGGCGGGCGGACCGGTGTCGATCCTGGCGGATGAAGAGGTAAGCGTGCCGCCGACTTTGGCCGGGGTGCCGGTGCGGGTCGTGGAGGATCGGGCGGCGCGGCACGCGCTCTTGGCCGAGGAAGCGCAGGTTTTGCTGGCTCTGCCGGGCTCGCTAGCTTCGGCAAGTTCGCTGTTCGGCGCCTGGGCGGCAGGGCAGGGGAAGCCCAAGCCCGTGGTGATGCTCAACCGCCACCGGGCTTTTGAGGTGGTGAAGGGTTTCGCTGGCGACGTGCTGTCGCATTCGGTGGCTGGATATGACCGCAATATCCAGTTTGCGGACAATGTCGAGGATCTCTGGCACAAGGTCAGTTGGGTGCTGGAGAGACGGTGAGGGAGCGAGGCTGATAATGGGAAGGCCCCCTCACCCGGCTTGGTTTGCAAGCCGACCTCTCCCCCAAAGGGAGAGGTGTCGCTGCGCGACTAAGGGAACTCTCACCTCTCCCTTGGGGGAGAGGTCGACGGCGTAGCCGGCGGGTGAGGGGGCCTTACCCGATTAAGGCTCAAGGCCCGGATGCATGGGCCGGCGGGTGTTGGGGAATAGCGGGACCACATTGTCCGTCGTCCGGCGCGTCGGGCTCGGCTGGGGTTTTGGCATGGGGACGCGGTCGCGGCGGTCGGGGCCGCGGTAGCCGTTGCCGAGGAGGCCGACGACGCTGCGATTGATGAGGCGGGCCTGGACGCGCTGCAACAGGTGGCGCGGGGACATGGGCTTGACGAGGACCTCGTCGATGCCGGCGCTGATCGACTGGTGACGCATGGGCGGAGTGATGGCGCGGGTAAGCGCGATCACCGGAAGGTCGCGGCTGACGAAAGTGGGGTCGAGGCGGATGGCTTCGACCATTTCATAGGCCGGGCGACCGTCGCGATCGAAATCGACCACCAGCATATCGAGCGGGGCGATGCGCATATAGGCGAAGAGCTCGCCTTCGCTTTCGAACGGACGCACGCGCAGGCGTGAGTCGCCGGCGAGGACCATCGTCAGAACGGACGTCAATGCGGGGTTAGCGGCCAATACGGCCACTGTTTTCGGCTTTGTCGTCAACGCTTTTCCCCGGTTAGTAAACAATCCGTTAACACGGACTGAATCGCGCTGGAAGCGTTGCATTCCGCTAAGCAGTGGGAATTGTTGGGAAAGTGAACGGCGAGAGGGGTTTGCGAAAACGCTTTTCGTGTTTGCCAAAGACACCCCCTCCCAACCTCCCCCATCAAGGGGGAGGTGCGGGCCGGTGCTTTTGGACGAAGCGTGCCACACACTCGATGCGACACCTCCCCCTTGATGGGGGAGGCCGGGAGGGGGGCGCTGGACTAAAAGAAAACCCGCCAGCTTGCGCGGGCGGGCTTTCTCAGAAATCTCAGGATGGGCCCCGGCTTTCGCCGGGGTGACAGCCGGTGATGGAAATCAGGCCGTGGCTTCTTCGAAGAGCAACTCGACGTGTTCCCAGTTCACGAGATTGTCGAACCAGGCTTCGAGGTATTTCGGGCGGGCGTTGCGGTAGTCGATGTAATAGGAGTGTTCCCAGACGTCGACGCCGAGGATCGGCTTGCCGCCATAAACGAGCGGAGATTCGCCGTTTGCGGTCTTGGAAATTTCGAGCTTGCCGTTCTTGACGGCGATCCAGGCCCAGCCGGAGCCGAACTGGGTCGTGCCGGCCTGAATGAAATCGGCGCGGAGCTTGTCGAAGCCGCCGAGATCGGAATCGACCGCCGCCTGAAGCTTGCCGGGGAGCTTGTTGCCGCCGCCGTTGGGCTTCATCCAGTTCCAGAAGTGGACGTGGTTATAATGCTGGCCGGCATTGTTGAAGAGGCCGGCATTCTTGCCGAAGCTTTCCTTGACGATGTCTTCGAGCGGCAGGATTTCGAGACCCGAACCTTCAAGCAGCTTTTCGCCATTGGTGACGTAGGCCTGATGGTGCTTGTCGTGGTGGAATTCGAGCGTTTCGGCGGACATGTAGGGCCCGAGCGCATCGTAAGCATAGGGCAGCGGCGGCAGGGTGAACTTGGTCGACATGGATAGTCTCCGTTTCTGAAAAAGGATGACGCTGAAGCGAAACAGGAATTACGGATTGGTTATAGGCAGTCTGACTTGTCCCAACAATGACGGGGCGGGAACTAACCGTCCAATCCCACCGACTTTATCGCAAAGGCATAACACTCGGCGGTTTCCTTGAGGCGATCGAAGCGGCCGGAAGCGCCGCCATGGCCCGCGCCCATATTGGTCTTAAGATATAATGGCGCGGTGCCCGTCGCGGTTGCGCGCAGTTTTGCGACCCACTTGGCCGGCTCCCAATAGGTGACGCGCGGATCGGTAAGGCCGGCGAGGGCGAGGATCGGCGGATAGTTTTGAGCCGAGACGGCTTCATATGGCGCATACGCGGCGATGCGGGTGTAGTCCGCTTCCGAGGTGATCGGATTGCCCCATTCGGGCCATTCGGGCGGAGTGAGCGGCAGGGTTTCGTCGAGCATGGTGTTGAGCACGTCGACGAAGGGCACCTGGGCGATGACGCCGGCCCAGAGATCGGGGCGCATATTGGCGATGGCGCCCATCAGCATGCCGCCGGCGGAACCGCCTTGGGCGACGATTTTGCCCTTTTGGGTGTAGCCGGCTTCGATCAGCGCTTCGGCGGCGGCGATGAAGTCGGAAAAAGTGTTGGTCTTGAATTCGCGGCGGCCGTTTTTGTACCAGGCATAGCCCTTATCCATGCCGCCGCGAATATGGGCGATGGCGTAGACGAAGCCGCGATCGACGAGGGAGAGGACCGAAACGGAGAAGCTCGCGGGCATGGACATGCCATAGGCGCCGTAGCCGTAAAGCAGGGTCGGGTTATTGCCGTTAAGCGGCGTGCCCTTTTTGTAGAGAAGCGTCACCGGGACTTCGGCGCCGTCGGCGGCTTTGGCGAAGATGCGGCGGGTTTCGTAAGCGTCCTTGTCGTGGCCGGAGGGGACTTCCTGGGTCTTTAGGAGGGTGCGCGAGCCGGTCGCGAGATCGACGTCGTAGACCTGGTTGGGCGTCGTCGGAGAGGAATAGGAGAGGCGGAAGACGGTAGTGTCGAATTCGTAGCCGACCGACATGCCGAGGGAATAGGCTTCTTCTTCGAAGCGGACCACGTCTTCCTTGCCCGAAGTGAGATCGCGCACGACGATGCGCGGCAAGCCGTCGCGGCGTTCGAGGCGGAGGAGATGGTTCTTGAGGACGATAGTGTCGAGGATCAGCGTGCCGGCTTCGTGGGGGACGAGGTCGGTCCAGTTTTCGGCACCGGGATTGTCGAGCGGCGCGGTGACGACCTTATAGTCCTCGGCGCCGTCGGCATTAGTGCGGATATAGAGAAGGCCATCGCGCTCTTCGACGTCGTACTCTCGATCGGTAAGGCGGGGGGCAACGAGGCGCGGTTCGCCGCCGGTTTCGGCGTCGATCAGATAGACTTCGGACGTCTGGTGATCGTGCGCGTCGATGATGATGAACTTGTCGTTCTGGGTCTTGCCGACGCCAACGAAGAAGCCGGGATCTTTTTCTTCGTAGATGATCGGGTCGGCGGATTGCTCAGTGCCGATCGTGTGGCGGCGGATGCGGTAGGGACGGTGGTTGTCGTCATATTCGGTGTAGTAGATCGCCTTGGAATCATTGCTCCAGACATAGGAGCCGGCGGTGTCGGCGATGGTTTCCGGGCTATCCGTGCCGGTTTCGAGATCGCGGATGACGATGTCATAATATTCCGAGCCGGCGCGGTCGGCGGCCCAGGCGAGATAGCGGTGGCTGGCGTCATGGTCGGCGCCGGCAAAGCCGAAGTAACCGTCGCCGGCTTCGATATTGCAATCGAGGAGAACGGTTTCGGGGCCGCCGTCGCGCGGGGTGCGGACGACCTGCGGATATTGCTTGCCCTCGAGCAAGCGCGAATTATAGGCCCAGGGGCCATCGGGCGAGGGAATGCCGCTATCGTCTTCTTTGATGCGGCCGCGGATTTCCTTGTAGATCTTGTCCTGCAGCTCCGCCGTGGGCTTGCCGAACTGGTCTTCGTAGAAAGAATTTTCGGCCTCAAGATAGGCGCGGATTTCCGGATCGAGCGTTTCCGGGCTCTGCATGACCTCCTGCCAATTATCGGCGCGCAGCCACGCCCAGGGATCCTCGCGGGTCACGCCGTGATGGATATGGCTATGGGGCACGCGCTTGGCTTGGGGCGGGGTGGTCTTGGTCATAAAGTTATTCCGCTTTGGAGGCAGGAGTGGTGGCTAGGACATAGGCGGGGCGCGCGGGAATTGCCAGAGGCGCGAAAGCTGGGCGCAACATGCTGGCGCAGTCCGATTTGGCTTGTTCCCGCTTCGTGAGTGGTTAAGCTTTGATTCACAAAAGAAGAACCAAGAACCCTTTGGAGGGGCTGAGTGGGGCTGTCCCTGGATGCGAGCATCGCCCTTGTGGCGATAGCGCCCTTTGTTGCGGCGCTATTGGCGCCGTTCATCCATAGTCTGGCGGGACGCTATTCGGCCTGGATCCTGGCGCTGGTGCCGGCCGGCATTTTCATGCTGCTGATCCGTCTGGGCGAGACGGTGATTGGTGGCGGTACGCTGACGGCCGCGATCGACTGGGTGCCGGCCTATGGACTGACGCTCGGCTTTTTCGTCGATGGGCTGAGCTTGGTTTTCGCGCTGACCATTGCCGGGGTGGGCACGCTAATCCTCCTCTATGCCGGAGCCTATCTTCGAGGGCATCCGCATCTCGGGCGCTTCTATGCGTATATTCTCGCCTTCATGGGCGCGATGCTGGGGCTGGTGCTGGCCGATTCCATGCTGGCGCTGTTTTTGTTCTGGGAAGCGACGTCAGTTACTTCGTTCCTCCTGATTGGGTTCGATCATAGCCGGCAGGCGGCGCGTCGGGCGGCAATCCAGGCGCTGGTGATCACCAATATCGGTGGCATGGCGCTGCTGGTCGGCGTGATTTTGCTCCAGCATGTCGGTGGAACGTGGCTTCTAAGCGAGCTGCGCGACATGGGTGAGGTGGCGCGCGGTTCGGGTCTTTATGGCGTCTTGCTCGCCCTGTTCCTGCTAGCCGCTTTCACCAAATCGGCGCAGTTTCCGTTCCACTTCTGGCTGCCCAATGCCATGGAAGCGCCGACGCCGGTTTCCGCCTTTTTGCATTCGGCGACCATGGTCCAGGCTGGGGTTTATCTACTCCTGCGCATGACGCCGGTTCTGGGCGGCACACCGGTCTGGACCGGATTATTGCTCGGTTTTGGCGGGGTGACGCTGATCTGGGGCGCGCTGGCGGCGTTGCGCGAGACTGATCTGAAACAAATGCTGGCGCAGACGACGATTGGTTCGCTGGGCCTACTCGTCGTGCTGATCGGGCTTGCGACCGAGGCGGCGATTGCTGGGGCCGTGCTCTATTTCATCGCTCATGCTTGCTACAAGGCGGGGCTCTTCATGGTCGCCGGCGCGGTGGATCATGGCGCGGGGACGCGCGAGATCAATGCGCTTGGCGGGTTGGCCGACAAGATGCCGGTGACCTTTATCGGCGCGGCGCTGGCGGTGCTCTCGATGCTCGGCCTGCCGCTGACCCTCGGATATTTCGCCAAGGAAGAAATGTATCTGGCGGTGACCGGCGGCGACTTCGGCATGCTGGCGGTCTTGCTGGTGCTTGTAATCGGCAATGCGCTGCTGGCGGGCGTGGGCTTGATCGTGATGATCCGGCCATTCCTCGGCGATGTCGTCGAGACGCCGAAGGCCGTGCATGAGGCGCCGATTGCCATGCTGGCGGGGCCGATCCTGCTTGGTGGCGTGGGTGTGGTGCTGGGACTATTGCCCGATTGGCTGGGCCATGACGTGTTGGCGCAAGCCGGCAGCGCGATATTGGGGCAGGGGATTGAGAGCCATCTGTCTCTCGCGCTCGACATCACGAGCCCGTTGCTCTGGCTCTCGGCGATCACATGGCTGGCTGCCATTTTGGTGTTCCAGAAAGGTCACGTCATCCGGGCTGTGCTGCGGCGGTTCAATGCCGTTCTGCCCTCGGCAGATCGGATGTTTGACCTTGTGATGTTCGGGCTCATTCGCTTTGCGGCAGCGGTGACGCGGGCGCTTCATCACGGCAGGCTCGAATATTATTTGGCATTGCTCTTCATGTGCCTGACGCTGGCGCTGTTCCTGCCCATGCTCATGCTAGGTGGGTTCGACTGGATGGTGCCGACGGCCGATCTCGGCGATTGGTCCAAGCGCCTGGTGCTGCCGGCGCTGGAACTGCACGAGTGGGGCGTTGTGCTGCTGGCGGTGCTGGGGCTCCTTGCGGTCTTGATCGCGCAGAGCCGCTTGGTTGCCATTCTCTCGCTTGGCATTCAGGGCACAGCGCTTGCGCTGATTTTCCTGCTCTTCGGCGCGCCGGATTTGGCTTTCACCCAGTTGATGGTCGAAATTCTTTCGGTCGTGATCCTGACGATCGTCATGACAAATCTCAAACTCGACGCGCGCGATCACCGGCCGTTCGAGGATTGGGCGCGGGACGGGACCATTGCCGTGGTCTGCGGGGCAGGGTTGAGCCTGCTGCTGATGCTGGTTTTGAGCGGTACGCTCGATGACCGTTTGGCGGAATTCTTCACCCGGACCAGCGTGCCGATCGCGCATGGGGCCAATATCGTCAATGTCATCCTCGTCGACTATCGCGGCTTCGATACGCTGGGCGAGATTTCGGTGGTGATTGGCGCTGGTATCGCCATCCTAGCGCTGTTGCGGCGCCGCAAGCCTGGGAGTGAAGCACGATGAATACGCTGCTTTTCCGCACGGCTGCGCCGCTCATCGTTGCGACCATGCTGGTCTTTTCAGTCTATATCTGCCTTCGCGGCCATAACGAGCCAGGCGGCGGCTTTATCGGCGGGCTGATCGCCGCATCGGCTATCGCCGTTTATGGCATGGCGGCGGGCGTGCCCGCGGTGCGCCGGGCGCTCAAACTCGATCCGATGGCGATTGCCGGGGCTGGCGTTTTGCTGGCCGGAGTGTCGGGGCTTTTGAGCCTGTTCATCGAGGCGCCTTTCCTTACCAGCATTTGGCTTTACCTCGATCTCGGGGAGACGGTGGTGCCGCTGTCGACGCCGCTGTTTTTCGATATCGGCGTCTATTTGACGGTCTTCGGCACGCTTTCAGCAGTGGCGCTGGCCCTTGAAAGCGACAGCGAGGAGGACCTCTGATGGATTATGTTCTGGCTTTGCTGGTCGGGGTCTTCGTGTCGCTCGGGGTCTACCTGCTGCTCTCGCGCTCGGTGATCCGCATGATCCTCGGCATGACTATCTTGGGCAATGGCGTCAATTTGCTGATCTTTACCGCGGGCCGCGTCACGCGCGGGGTGGCGCCGATCGTGCCGGTGGGGCTCGATACACCCGCAGGGCCGATCGCCAATCCGCTGCCACAGGCGCTGATCCTGACGGCAATTGTCATCGGCTTTTCGATGTTCGCCTTCCTGCTGGTGCTGGCCTATCGCGCCTATCAAAGCCTTGATGCCGACAACACGGACCGCATGCGGCTCGCCGAGCCTGACAATGCGCCGCAACCGCCATTGAGCTACTGACATGGAAGACACGGCGCTATCGGGATTGCCGCCCGCCATGATCGAAACCGCAACGGCGCTCGCCGATTGGCTCGTGATTTTGCCAATCGTGCTGTCGCTGATGGGTGCGGCACTGCTGCTGGTGCTGCGCGGACAAAAAGGCTTGCCGGTCATCGTGGCCGCCTTGGTCGTCTGCGGAATTATCGCTGCCGATGTCGGGCTGTTGCTGCGGATTTTGGAAACCGGGCCGGTAAGCATGACCATGGGGCGCTGGTTGCCACCCTTTGGCATTGCGCTGACGGCTGACCTCTTTGGCGCCGGTTTTGCGTTGGCGGCGGCGGTGGTAACGCTGGCGGTGGTGCTTTATGCCGAAATGGGGCGCGATGACGGGCAAAGCCGCGATGGTTTCCATGCCATGGTGTTGCTGCTGCTCGGCGGGGTGAGCGGCGCGTTTCTGACCGGCGATCTCTTCAATCTCTATGTCTGGTTCGAGGTCACGCTGATCGCTTCGTTCGGGCTGATTGTTCTGGGCGGGACGCCGCCGCAGATCGATGGGGCGGTCAAATATGGCTTCATCAATTTCCTGGCGACGACGCTTTTTCTTCTGGCGTTGGGGCTGACCTATGGCCTGCTCGGCACGCTCAATATGGCCGACATTATCCGCGAGGCCCCTAGCGCTGACCGGGCAGCGCTGACGGGGATCGCGGCGCTCTTGCTGCTGGCCTTCGGGATCAAGGCGGCGGCGTTTCCGCTCAATGCCTGGCTGCCGGCGTCTTACCACACGCCGCGTCTCGCGGTTTCGGCGCTGTTTGCGGCGCTGCTGACCAAGGTGGGCGCCTATGCGCTGCTGCGGACGCTTATCGCGCTTCTGCCGCAGAGCCGGGAGCTGCTGGAACCGGTACTGGTGATCCTGGCGGTCGCCACGCTGGTGATTGCGCCGCTCGGGGCGATTGCCGAAACCAATCTGCGGCGCGCGGCGGGGTTCTTTGTTATTTCAGGGATCGGCGCCATTCTGGCTGGGATCGCCATGCCAAGCGCCGAAGGTGTGGCTGGGGCAGGGGTCTACATCTTCCATGCCATGCTGTCGGTGGCAGCGCTTTATCTTGTTATCGGGATTATCGAGGTGCGGACGGGCGCGCGCGATACGCGAGCGATGGGTGGGCTCTATGCGAGAAGTGCGCCGCTTTCGATCCTGTTCTTCGGGACGATCCTGGCGCTTGCCGGCGTGCCGCCATTTCTGGGCTTTTGGCCAAAACTGCTCATCCTGCAGGCGGGTGTTGCCGAGGGCGGGATGGGCTGGGTGCTGGTCTCGGCGCTCGTGGTCAATGCCGTGCTGGTGTTGATCGCCGGCACGCGGATCTGGGCGCATATTTTTTGGCGGAACGGCCCCGAGGGCGTGGCGGGGGTGAATGAGCCGCTGCCTTTACCGCCGCTGACCGGGTCAGGGCGCTTGGCGATGGGGGCGACGGCAGTTCTGACGCTCATCGTCTTTGCCATCGGGCTCTGGCCCAATCCAATGCTGACCGTGGGGCAGGCAGGGGCGGTCGATCTCATTGATACGACCCGCTATGTCCAAGCGGTCGGGTTGGCGGAGGTGACGCCATGAACAGTGCTTTTCTCGTCGTCATCCTGGCGCTGATCTGGGCTGGCATTTCGGGCAATTTTTCCGGGCTCAACCTGCTCTTTGGCGGTGTGATCGGCAGCGTCGCCATTTTCGTGTTGCGGTCCTCGGTCAGAGATCGTGGCTCATTGCGCAAGGCGCGGCAGCTTTTGGGGCTGGCGCTGCTGTTTCTCGTCGAACTGCTGATGAGCGCCATTCGCGTTGCGGCAATCGTGCTGCGGCCCGATGTGAAATCGGCGATCCGGCCTGCGGTCGTTGCCGTACCGCTGACGGTCAAGTCGGATGCAGAGATTACGCTTCTTGCCAATATGATTACCCTGACCCCGGGGACACTCAGCATCGACGTCGCCGAGGACCGCTCGGTGCTCTATGTGCATGTGCTGTCGATGACGAGCGAAGCGGCCGTGATCGCCGATATCAAGACCGGGTTCGAAGCGCGGATTGCGGAGATCTTCAAATGAGCGTCGCGCAATTTCTTGATTTGAGCAGTCTTATCGCGCTGGTTTTGCTGAGTGCAGCGCTGTTGTTGTCGATCGTGCGCATTGTTATCGGGCCGACCTTGGCCGATCGCGTCCTGGCGCTCGATCTGCTGACGGTGGTGGCCATGGGATTTATTGGCGCCGTAGCCATTCGCACCGGGCTGACGCTGTATTTGGACATTGCGCTCGCGCTCGCCCTTTTGGGCTTTCTCGCGACTGTGGCCTTAGCGCGATACATCATGCGACGTGGTCTTAAAGAAGATCACGCAATGGAGGCGCAATCAAAGTGAGAGATATCGTGCTCTGCCTTGGAGGCGGTTGTTTGATTCTGGGGGCGATATTCACGCTCATCGCCGCACTCGGAGTCATTCGCCTGCCTGACCTCTACACGCGGATGCACGCCGCCTCCAAGGCAGGTGCCGTGGGCGGTGGGCTCGTTTTGCTGGCGGTCGGGCTGGTGAGCCTTGATGCCGCAGTGGCGCTCCGCGCATTGATCGGTATTGTGTTTCTGCTGCTCACAACACCCTTGTCCGCGCATCTCCTTGCCAGAGCGAGTTATCTTGGCAATCAACCGCTTGGGGAAAGTAGCGTAGGGGTTGATCCTAAGACACGATTGGAACAAAATTCCCAAGCATGAATAAACCCGAGTGAATTCGGTTTATATTGCAGTTCAGAGTTGCGTGCTGCAGTAAACAGAATTAGGAATGCAACACGGTCGCCACTGCCCTGTTGCGATTCAATAAATTCGGAAGGTTACAACATGAACGACAACATCGCTCCGGCAGATGTGGGAGAGTTCGATCTGGTCGAACTAAGTGCCGACATCGTCTCGGCTTATGTCAGCCACAACGCCGTGAGCCCGACAGATCTGACCAAGTTGATCGCTGAAGTGCATGGTGCGCTGCGGTCCCTGCGCAGCAATGAAGTGCCTGTGCTTGTGGAAGATCTCAAGCCTGCCGTTCCGGTGCGCAAGTCGGTCGCTGCCGACTACATCATCTGCCTCGAAGACGGGAAGAAGTTCAAGTCGCTCAAGCGCCACCTGCGCACGCACTACAACCTCTCGCCCGAGGAATACCGTGAGAAGTGGGGCCTGCCGGCCGATTATCCCATGGTTGCGCCAAACTATTCGGCAACGCGCTCCAAGCTTGCCAAGGACAATGGCCTCGGCCGTAAGGCTGGCTGAACAATCTAGAGGTCACCTGCGTGAGGCCTTGCCGATATCGGCAAGACCTGCGCAAGACCAAGCAGTTGCGCTGAGCTCTCGATATTTGAGTTGAAGCGCAATTCGATCCGATCGACTTTTCTCTTAGTGGCCGCCCCCGGGTGGCCACTATGCGTTTACCCCTTCATTTCTCGCGATTTTTACCTTCTCGGGGCCAAGTTATCCCCGGGGTGGAAAACCTCTGTCAGGATATAGGAATATTGTCCTATGATGTCGGGGGATGTCTATGCGAATCGAAACTCATTCCGGTGAACCGCCACAACCGAACCCACGCCGCAAACGCGGCGATTTTGGGTTGGCCGATGTACTCGCTCTGATTTCACGGGAGAGAGATATTCCTATCCGGTTGCTGGTTCACGTTTCTCGTTGCCGGGCCGAGACGGCGCGGGCGCGGCAGGTGGCGATGTATCTGGCCCATGTGGTGAAGGGCATCAGCCTGACGGCGATCGGGTCCGCTTTCGGCCGAGATAGGACTACAGTCTCCTATGCCTGTGGTTTGATCGAGGATATGCGCGACGATCCCGGCTTTGACGCAGAGCTCGACCGGCTTGAGGCGCTGCTCAACGAAACGCGGGAGCACTGAGATGGAAGGGCTTCCAGACGCCGTTTTGCGCCTCGCGAGTGGGCGCGGAGAGCAGGCGGCATTTCTTGATCGGCACCATATCGAGGCGGCATCGCGCCTCGCTCGCCTGTTCGAAAAGGCGCGACTGCGGCAGCGGGTGACCATGTCTTATGACCCGGCGCGGGTAGGTGGGCGTTCGGGGTCGGGATCGGCCGAGACGGACTTGTCCGTGTCGGCAGCCGATGCACGGCGAAAACTATCAGATCTGGCGCGAACGATGCCGGCCGAGTGCTGGTCGCTCCTGTTCGACATTTGCGGGCTTGATCTTGGCCTGCAGGAGATCGAGGCAAGCCGGGATTGGCCTCGACGCGGCGGCAAGCTTGTCCTGCGGATTGCGCTTTCAAGCCTTGCGAGCCAATTCGGGCTGGAGGCCAAGGCCGAGGGCCGCGACGCGACCCCGCAAAGGCATTGGCTGCCAGAGCGGCCGGAGATGTTTCCGCATGCGGGTTCTTAACGATGTAAGGTTCTGTAATGTTTGGTGAATGGTGCGCGTGGTAGATTGCCTTCATCAAGCAGGGCGGGAGCCATGTCCGCAAGAATCGTTGCCATCCAGTATCTGCGCGCCATTGCGGCTCTCATGGTGTTGGTTTCGCACGCCCTGCTTTACCCGCTGACGGTCGAGGACATCACCTATGGCCGGCTGGGCTGGCTGGGTGTGATCCTCTTTTTCGTCATTTCCGGTTTCATCATGGTCAGCGTCACTGAGGGCGGGCGCTTCGATGGCCGCGGATTCATGCAGCGGCGCATTCTCCGTGTCGTGCCGCTCTATTGGGCCTTCACCTTTGTTGCCGCGCTCATGGCGTTCGTCGCGCCGCAATTGTTCAAGACGACGGTGTTCAACGGCGAGCAACTGGCGCTCTCGCTGGCCTTCATCCCGTTTTACAACGCGGCAAGCCAAGGATTGCACCCGCTCTATAAACTCGGCTGGACGCTCAACTATGAGATGTTCTTTTATGCCTGCTTCGCGCTTCTCGCGGTTTTCACCGCGCGCGGGCGGGTCATGGGGTTGACCATCGCCTATATCGGGCTGGCGCTGATCGGGCTTTTTCTCGCGCCGCAGGCCGCCATTCCGCATTTTTACACGAGCTTCCTGCCGCTCGCTTTTGTCGCCGGCTGCTGGATCGGGCTGGGGCACCTCGAAGGGCGGCTGGCGGATATCCCGCTGCCCGTCATGGTGCTGGTCGGCGCGACTGGCCTGTTCGGGCTCTATGAAGGCTTTGGCTGGAACCGCGGCGTCGTCGAAGACGCGAGTGCCTTTGTCGGCCTATTGGCCTTTGCGGCGAGCACAGTCCTATTGGCTGTGCGCTATGAGGCGCGGCTGCCGCGTTTCCGCTGGCTCGAGCATTTGGGCAATGCGTCCTACTCGATCTACCTTGTCCATATCTTTGCCGTCGCCTTGATGGCAGGGATTGGACTCAAGCTGATCGGGCGGAGTTTTCCGGGAATCGTGCCGGTGGTGACGCTCCTTGCGATCGGCACCGGCATCTGGCTTGGGCTTTTGCTCTACCGCTATGTCGAGCGGCCGCTGATGCGGCGCCTCAACCGCAAGAAACCCTAGGCTAGCCGAGCCTTGGCTTCGTTCCGGATGCGATTGACCATGGCGACGAGCCCATTGGAGCGCTGCGAGGTCAGGTGCTCGCGGAGGCCCAATTCGTCAAAGAGCGCGATGGCGTCAGTCTCGGCGATTTCTTTCATCGGCCGGTCCGAATAGAGCGCGAGCAGCACGGCCACCAGTCCTTGCACGATCATCGCATCGCTTTCGCCCTTAAGGTGCAGCGCGCTGTCCTTGGGTTCCGCGACGAGCCAGACTTGGGAAATGCAGCCATTGACCTTGTTGGAATCGGTTCGTTCGCCCTCGTCGAGCTTGGGCAGAGCCTGGCCGAGTTCGATGAGATAGCGGTAGCGGTCTTCCCAATCGTCGAGAAACGAAAGGTTGTCGGCAATGTCCTGAAAGGCTTGGGGCTGGGTCATGGGCCACTATCTACAGCATGTCGCCTGAAAGTGGGTACCGGTTTCAGGAAAAAGACATGCGCAAAAACGCCTCAAAAGAAAAGGCCGCAAGCACGGGGTGCGTGCTTGCGGCAGGAGCCGATGGGTATTGGAGCGACGCTGCCGGGCGGGCAGCAGGCCCATCGGATTAACAGTGCGACACCAAACCTGGCGTCGTTGGAGCAGGGGTGCTCCATTTTCCCTATGCGCATCGGCCTCAAAGCAAGTCCGCCGCGCATTTTGATCTAAAACTCTATCCCGCGCGCTGAGGTCGGGGGCGGGGATAGGGAATCGGATCGGCCTCAGGCGCAACATGCATGGGTGTGACTGAGGGCGGGATAGGCGGGAGGGTGGCGGCAATGATCGCCTTTCCCCCGTAGCATTGCAGGCTATCGCATTCGATCGCCTGGATCTGTTGAGCAACGAACTGGCTGCCGCGCGTCATGGCCTCATTGGCCACCGACTCGGCGGACGCACGCATATCGACGCCTGGCCGGATGACCAGGAAGGCGACAGTGAGCCAAAATGCGGAGCGCAATAGGAAAAACATGGCCGAAACTTTTCGAGCGACCCTATGCCGCCCTTCTATCTCGACCCTAACGAGCGCTTCCTAAGGCTGGTTTGGCCCAGTTCTTAAAATTTGAAACAAATGGTTATCGCAGTTTCGGAGGAGGACAACACCTTGTTTACGCTATCGGGCGAAACCCCTCTCGCGCGGCGCGGACTTAAACCTGTTTTAGGGCCTGAGGCGCGAGTGTGGGGCACACAAGATCTGATGGGTAATCAGACAGCAGGCCGGGATCACTGATCGCGGCGACGGTCCCAGGGGCCGGCAAGAGCGGCGTCTTAGTATGAGTAAAATGATGCGTAGCCTCGATATTTTTGGCATTGGCGGAAGGGATGGCGCACGCTTTGCTGCCTCCAGCCCGCGGCCTGACGTGTTGCGCCGGAAGACCATTGCCAACAATGCCCGCCTGATGATCGCCATTGCCGCGCTCGCCATGCCCTTTGCCATGTGGGCCCTGCTTGCCCATGCTGCGCTCGGCTTCGCGCTCGCCTGCCTCGTCTTAACTGGCGGCATGCTCTCGCTCTCGTTCTTTCATCGCGGCCACCACGATGAAGCCGCGCTCGCCCAGATCGGTACGGTCATGGGCGGCGGCGTGTTTTTGACGCTGATCGATTCGCGCTTTGCCGATCTTGGCCTCGCCGTCGTCCTCATGGGTCCGGTGCTGGCCGCGCTTCTGATGGGGCGGCAGGCGCGGATCTTGACCTGGCTCGGCGTTGCCGCGGCAATTCTGGTTGGCGGCGCATTCTCGTTCTTTGGATTTCCGCACGATATCACGCTCGCCAATGAGGCGACGCTCGCTGGTGGCGTGCTCTTTGCCCTGGCGATTGTCGTCGTCGCGCACACGACCCACCACATCAACGCCGGCTATGTCGTCCACGACAAGGCGCAGGTGAACGCCTATCGGCATCTGGTCGAGCATATGCAGGACACGGTCATCTGCTTTTCGCTCGAGGGAGACATTCTGTCGGCCTCGCGGTCGTCCGAGGAGCTTTTCGGCTGCCCGCGCTACCAATTGAGTTCTGCAACGCTTGGCGAGCGGCTCCATGTCATGGATCGCCCTGCCTACCTGACGGCCTATGCCGATGCCAATCAAGGCGGGAAGAACCGGACGATCGAGGTGCGCATGCGCCGCGACGATCCGCGGTCGGGCGCCTCGGCGCCGCAATTTATCTGGGTCGAAGTGCGCTTTGCGCCGATCAGCAGCGCAGCAACCAGCGAGCGCTATGAAGTGACCGCATTGATGCGCGACGTGACCAAACGCAAGGACGCGGAAGCTGCCATGGCCGAAGCGACCCGCTCGGCCGAGGAAGCCTCGCAGGCCAAGTCGCGTTTCCTCGCGACGATCGGGCACGAATTGCGCACGCCGCTCAACGCCGTCGTCGGCTTCTCCGAAATGATGACGACGGGCATTGGTGGCGAACTGTCGAACACGCATCGCGAATATGCCGGGCTTATTCACCAGAGCGGCAAGCACCTGCTCGACGTTGTCGGCATGTTGCTCGACATGTCGCGGATCGAGGCCGGTAAATTCGAGATCAGCACCGCGCGGTTCGCGGCGGCGGATATCGTGCAGCCCTGCTTTGCCATGATCGATTCCATGGCCAAGGGCCGCAAGATCACGCTCGATGCCGATATCGAAGCGGGCCTGCCGATGATCGTCGCCGACGAGCGCGCATGCCGGCAGATCCTGATCAATCTCCTCTCCAATGCCATCAAGTTCAGCCACGAGGGTGACCGCGTGACGCTGGTGGTCAAACGCCAGGGTACGGCGATCAGCTTTGCCGTGCGCGACCAGGGCATCGGCATGGCGCCAATGGCGCTCGAACGAATCGGCGAACCCTTCTTCCAGGCAGAGGATGGGCTCAACCGGCAATATGAAGGCACCGGCCTCGGACTCTCGATCGTCAAGGGTCTGGCCGAGCTCCACGGCGGCACTTTAAGGGCCATGTCGGAAATTGGAGCGGGGACAACCATGACCGTACTCCTGCCGATAAACGGTCCGGCAACAAAGATGGAAGAGACTGTCGCGGTTATACAATTGCATCGTGAGCCCGCGACGGCGCCCGATACTTCATGGCAAAACGAAAAAAGAAAAGCGCAATGACGGCTTCTACCCTGTCCCAGCTTCCGCTGATGGCCGGTAGCGTGCTCATGGCTCAACTGGGTCGTGGCGCGCGCTGGTCTTTCGAACATTATATGCGGGCGCCGCTCGCCTCGACGGCTATTTTTGCGCTCGTTTCGATGAGTGCCTTTGCCAGCAGCAATGCGCTCTATTTCCAGACGGGCGTGCATCCATCGCCCTTCTTCGCGACCTCGCTCGATGTGCCGCGTGCGGTCAAGGTGAGCCCGGTTGAAGCGCCGATGCCGGCGCCTGCCGCCATGCGCGAACAGGCCGAGGACGACGCCGCAGCCCTTGCGCCAGCCGCGGTTCCGGAGACGACCGGTAGCGTCGTGACCGCGCAGCCGCAGGTGATTCCCGACCAGCCGGTGGGCAATTCCGAAGTTTTTGCCGTGCAGAAAAAGCTCGCCGAACTCAAATTGTTCGAGGGCAAGGTCGACGGCTATTATGGTCCGATGACCGCCCGCGCCATCCGCGCTTTCGAAGAACGCAACGGCTTTGAGCCGCAGGGCGCGCTGTCTTCGGCAATCGTGCAATCGATCATCAATTCCGATGCGGCAGGCCGGGCAGCAGCGCCGCAGCCTGTCGTGCAGCCCCAGGCTGCAGTCGCGCCGCAACCGGTCGCAGCGCCACAGCCGGTAGCGGCTGCGCCTGTCGTTGCGCCAGCACCTGCGCCAGTTGCCGAGATTGCGCCGGCTCCCGCGCCGCAGCAGGATCGCGTGGTGGCGCGGCTTCCAGCGCTGTCGCCGGTCGAGACTGCCCTGGATACGGTTGGTACGGCCACAGCCAACACGATCGATTCCATCGTCGCGGCTGTCGGTGGCGAACGCGGTACGTCGACGCCGGTAAGCAATCCACCCGTACCGACGGCAAGCGTGCCGAACCAGCCTATGCCGGCGCCAGTCCAGGTGCAGGCCGCTGCAGCCCAGCCGGTGGCGCAGATCCAGCCCGTGGCGCAGCCGGTTGCCATTACCCCGACCCAGCCACCGCGCGCCGCACGTCCGGCTACGGACGGCGATCTCGTGGCCGATATTCAGCGTGGATTGGCCAGCCTTGGCTTTTTCCGCGGCCAGATTGACGGCAATCCGGGGCCGGAAACAGCGCGGGCCATTCGCGAATTCGAGAATTTCCACCGTTACAAGATCACCGGCCAGGTCCAGCCAGATCTCGTCGATCTGCTGCGCAAGGCGGGCGCCACGATCTAGTGGCCGGGGCCCTGCGCAGCGATATCTGGTGCATGGCCTTCGTCCGGCGCCACAATGATCTCGGGAATATGTGCGTCGTCGCCAAGCGCGGCGACCCTATTGCCGGGCAAGTGTTTATCGAGGTCGATCATCTCGATGGCACCCGTTCGCTTTATACGCCGGCGCCAGTGGTGAGCCGCGGTAATACGGCCGGGCTGGTGTTTCAGCGCAGGTTCAGCCGCGTCGAGCCGGACGCCGTACGCCAACGCATTGCGCGGGAAAGCGATTTCGATCCCGATCTTTGGGTTCTGAGTGTGGATCTCAGGGGCGATGATCTCGGGATCGATGTGATCAAAGACCAAACGCCCTAAATCGCCGATTTCGAAACGAGATCCCCGCTTTCGCGGGGATGACGTTGTGGCCCTTAGCCAGCGCGGCGGGCGCCGAGGCGGGAGAGGGCGACCATGGCTTGTTCGACGACGGGATTGTTCGAGCTCGTCGAGGTGGCGCCCGATGCTGCAGCGGCAGGGGTGCGGCGGCTTGGCATGGCGACGGGGCGGTACTGGGGCTTGGACAGGTCGAGGAGGTTCACCTCGCCGCGCCAGGCGCTCATCAGATAGGCCATGGATTCGGGCGATACGGTCGCAAAGAGCGAGGCGAAATCGGCCAGTGCGCGTGAGCGCTCGTCGTCGTGGCTCGTCGCGTGGATCAGAACTTTCAGGCCATCATAGGCCGAAACGCCGAAGCCGCGGAGGACGACGAAGGTCGAGGCGCCGGTGACGTCATGGGCGATCTGGCCGCAGCGGACTTCATCGAGGCCGGTGATCTGGGCGAGGAGCTTAGTGACTTCCGGACGACGATTTTCCGAGAACAACTTCATCAGCGCCTTGGTCAATTCGGGCGTTGCGACGGAAAGCTGTTCGATGGTGCGCTGGATCGGGGCGGCCGGGGTTTCGCGATTGGCGAAGGCCTGGATGACCTTGATGCGGTGGATATCGGAGAGATCGAAGAAGGCCGGCGCGAGGAGGGCCGCGTCGAAATCCTTACGGTTTCCAAGGGCTTCGGCGACGAGATGATCCATCTGAGCCGAACGGGCGAGCGCGCTGAGATAGGCGCCGCGCGGGCTGATATCGAGATTTTGCGAGAGCGCGCGATAGACCTTGCGCGAGTTCATCTGGAAGAGTTTTGCGAGAACCACATTGGAGAGGTTCGCGCGGGCGCCGATGATGGCCGCAGCGCCAACATCGTAGCGGGCGATGACGTCGAGCATTGTGCGATCGGATAGCTCGGGCGCTTGGGTGAGGAAGGCGTTGAGGTCATCGCCGATATTGTCGACGACCAATTGCTCGAGCGGCTCGGACAAAAGCTCGCTCCGGCCCAGGATTGCTGCGGCTTTCGCGCGGGCCTGCGGGCTCGCTGCCTGGAAGAGCCGAGTGGCCAGCGTTTCGAACTGTTCCATTTCGGGAGGGGTCGGACGACCGCGGCGGGCATAAGCGTCGCAGGCGGCGATCAGAAGCGTATTGGTGCGGTCGACGCCGCCGGTCTCGATAAGAAGCTGGAAAGTTTCGTAAGGCTGAAAACCGAGCATTTTTGGCAGAACCATCGACTCTAATGCGCCCCCGGCGCGTTCTGATGCCTAATTTGCCTCCAATTCGTTAGCAGTCCGTTAACCTTGACGATCTCTTAATAGGAATAAGCGCAAAGGGCGTCATTGCGCCGGGAGAATCACTGAACTCGCTGCCTCCACTAGGGACGGGGGAGCGGCTCACATTGGAGGTCAGCTTGGGAAAGCTGCTGAAATTCGAAATGCGGGATCGACCCGCACGGTCGGGAATACGACAGCCCGGAGACGCACAGATTTTGATCTTCACCGGGGTACGTTATGAACGCGGGCCTACGCCGCCACCCACTGACCGGCTCGACCCGTCACGTCGCCGCCGCAAGCGCGGCTGATCGCGTGTCGACAGTTTTGCGTCTTGCCGGAACGGCGCTGCTCGCCGGGCTCGTCGTCGCCTGCGCGTCGCGCCCTGTCGGTGATTTTGGCCGCGCGCAACCGAGCGTGCTGCACGACAGTGTTTTGCCTGCGGTCGGGACTTTTATGGCCCGCCAGCGCGAACCTGTGTCCAATTTCAACCAGACCGACCAGGAACGCGAAATGCACGATCGCACCTGGCGTTTTCTCGTTGCCGCACAGGCGGACGACTGGATGTTCGACACTCAGGCGGAAATGCAGCGCACGCGCATCGCCCGGCCCAAGGATTTTACCTTCACGACGGACCGCTATTATTCCTGGCTGAAGCGGACCTATTACCAATCCTCCCGCGTGCGCTACGCGACGCTGAACCGGCATGTGTTGGCCGATCTCGATACCATGCCGACGACCTTTGCGAGCATCTGCGCGGTGATCGAAGTCGATCGCAACCGGGCGGTGGCTTTGGCTTCGCTAACCGATCTCGAGCCGGGTGCGGCCGAGGATGTCGCGGCGCGAAAGCATGAGAACGACTTTCATATCGAGTGGTTCGTGCGGGCGGTGAACTATCGCTACGAGAGCTATTCATATGCGCTCGACAATCTCCTCGTCGAAACGCCACATGAGCAATCGATCACCGTCGACACTTCGCTCGAGCAATTGAGCTACTGGGCGGCGCGGGCGACACGGCATGATTTCTGCGGCGATCCGACGGGCCAGCATGCCCGCGGCAGTGTCACCATACCGTCACGCTTCCAGACGATGGTGCCCGACCTTGAAGTGATCGACCAAAAATAGCTGGAGCAGAGTGTTGAGTGCTGGACGGACCGGAAATGTCGCTGAGGTCTTTCTAGTCTTTCTCAAACTCGGGCTGACAAGTTTTGGTGGGCCGATCGCCCATCTCGGCTATTTTCGTGATGAATTCGTCAGCCGGCGCGGATGGTTCGACGATAAGGCCTATGCCGATCTCGTGGCGCTCTGCCAATTCTTGCCGGGACCGGCATCGAGCCAGGTTGGTTTTGCTATTGGGCTGATGCGGGCCGGTGGCCTGGGCGCGCTCGCGGCCTGGGCCGGATTTACCCTGCCATCGGCGCTGTTGATGCTGGCCATTGCCCTTGGGGCAGGGGCGCTGGGCGGCGATCTGGCGCAGGGCGTTTTGCATGGATTGAAGCTTGTTGCCGTGGCCGTCGTCGCGCAGGCGGTGCTGGGCATGGCGAAGAGCCTGACGCCGGACAAGGTGCGGGCGGGCATCGCGGTGTTGGCTGTGGTGGCTATGGTGATTCTCGGCGGTGTCTGGGGGCAGGTTGGCGCGATTCTGCTTGGCGGCCTGCTGGGGCTCTGGCTGTGCCGGGGCGAGGCGCAGGCGGTCGGCGAGGAGCTCGCCGTGCCGGTGTCGCGCACGGTCGGCGTTGCGGCGCTGTTGCTGTTTGCCGGACTGCTACTGGTTCTGCCGCTTGTGGCGGGCTTCGGACAAGGTCTTGCGGTGTTCGACGCGTTTTATCGCGCCGGTGCGCTGGTTTTTGGTGGGGGGCACGTCGTGCTGCCGCTGCTTGAAGCGGGAACGGTGAGACAGGGCTGGCTCGACCAGAACACTTTTCTTGCCGGCTATGGCGCTGCGCAGGCCATGCCCGGGCCGCTCTTCACGTTTGCATCTTATCTCGGCGCGGCGAGCGGAGTGCCGCCAAATGGAGCGATCGGGGCAGCGATTGCGCTCGTCGCGATCTTCTTGCCGGGCATGCTGATTGTGCTGGCGGCGCTGCCGTTCTGGCATGGACTGCGCGGCAATGCGACCGCGCAGGCGGCGATGCGCGGGGCAAATGCCGCGGTCGTCGGGATTTTGGGTCTGGCGCTTTATAATCCGGTATTCACGAGCGCGGTGCTGGGGCCGGTGGATTTTGTTTTGGCGCTGGCAGGTTTTGTGGCGCTCGTGAACTGGAAAGTGCCGCCGCTGGCGGTTGTTGTGGCGCTGGCGGTTATTGGCGGGGTGATGGGGGTCGTGTGACCGTTAGGCTGGCTTCGGTACCTGTCGGTTGCGCGGCATGAAGGCCCCGGTCAGCGGGCGCTCTACGAAGAAATAGACCGCTATTCCGACGATAATTGCGGCGCTCATTCCGGCAATGCAGAAGGCGAGAATGGCGATGGGCTCGCCACCAAGATTGAGCCGCTGCCAAACGTGGCTCATCGCCGACAGGGTGATCCCATGTGACAGATAGATCGAGTAGGACGCATCGCCGAGCAGCTTCGGGATGCGCCACCGACCGATATCGCCAATGGCATCAAGCGAAACAGCGCCGATCAGGATCATCGCGGCTGGCACGCCGAAGAACCATGTCCGCGATAGTCCGTGCGTCGATATGCCTGGAATGGCGACCAAGACCAGCCCGGCTATGATCAGCGTCCAGGCCGGGACGCGTCCAAGCGTGAGTCTGCCGCTGCTGAGCAGCGCTGCGATAAGCATGCCGAAGAGGAACTCGATCAGAATTGAGTCGGTCCAGAACTTGAGCGCTGCATTGGTCGGGGACGTAACGGCACCAAAGACCGACAGCAGGATCAGCAGGCCGCCAACGGCCCAAAGCCGCGCCGTGACCGGCAAAAAGAGCGCCGCGCCAAATATGGCGTAGAAGAACATCTCATAGTTGAGGGTCCAGCCGGGAACGAGGATCGGATAGATCGCGTCGACGACGGGGTGGGGATAGGGCACGAAAAGATATGACGCGATGATGTGGTTGAGATCGAATGCGCCACTTTGAAGGACACTCGGCGCCGCAAACGCGACAAGCACCAGAAAGCTTGTGACGAGCCAATAGAGCGGCACCACCCGCACGATGCGCTTGCGATAGAATTGCGCGGGCGTGATATCGCTCTCGCGCGTGGTCATCCACATGATGAAGCCACTGATGATGAAGAAAAGATCGACGCCCGCCGAGAGAAACTCCGGCAGTTCCAGCGTGCTGCCGAAGCGCGGAAATTGCACTGCCAGATGGTGCGCGACGACGCCGAGCGCAGCAACAGCGCGCAAGTATTGAATAGAATTGTATTCAATTCGCTTCGCCATTTTGGGCTCCGGCGGAGTTGTCTGCGCGATGATTAGATCATTGGCGCGGGGCGAGCCAACAAATACCAATATCGCACTTAAATTTGCTGAATCAGGATTAACACGGAGCGCTGGGCTGTGCGCTTCGTGCCCTAGACTGGCGCAGGGGCCATCTTCAACCGCGCAGCCGTCTTTGGCGCAAAATCTTCCAACATCGCCACCTCGCGCCATTTGGCGGCATTCACCTCGTCTAGCTGCGCGGTCAGCGGTTGGCTTGGGTCGGCGAGGAAGAGGTATTGGAGGTCGTGGTGGATGTGGGGCGGCTCGTTGCGGGATTTTTTGCCGGGGACGTCGTGGCTGTCGATGATGAAGGGAAGGTCGCCGTTTTGATGCCAGGGGTGCAGTTTTAGGCCGGTGACGCCGGTTTCTTCCTCCGCTTCGCGTTGGGCGGAGAGATGGAAGAAGGGGCTTGGTTCGTAGTGGCCGCCGGGCTGGAGCCAGCGGCCGATGGTGATGTGGTCGATGACGAGGATCTGGGCGTGATCGGGCGAGAGCACGATGGCGCTGGTGGTGAGATGGCCCGGCATAGTTTCGCGGAGATCGAGGCGATGACCTTCGGCAATTTGCCAGCGGAGCAGCGACAGGTGCTCGGCGGGGGCGGCTACCTGGGCGAGATAGCGGGTGACGGTGGCGGCGAGGGTTTGCGCGAAGGATTCGGGTGACATGAAGAGGTTTTAGACCGTCTGGCGCGTGAACTGAAATCCTGTTCTGCGCCTCGGGCGTCAGATGGTCCACCCGGTCGAGCCGGGTCTTCATGATGGTGGGGGGGGCTCGGCGGTGATGCGAGAAAGAAATCAGCCGCCGAAACCTGGGGGTGGTTCGGCCAGCGCGATGCGGTTGCCGTCGGGATCGAAGACTTGTGCGACCTTGCCGAAGGGGCCACTCGTGGCGTTGACGGCGGCGATGTCTAGGGCGGCAAGGCGGGCGATTTCGGTGTCGAGATCGGGGGTGACGATGGTCATGACCGAGTGGCCCGCATTGGTTTCGTCTTGCCACAGCTGGAGACCGGTGCCGCCGATATTGCGCCACTGCACCATGCCGGGAATGGGCTTGTCATCGACCGGGCGGCCGATCAGCTTTTCGTACCAGACAAGGGCTATATCGAGATCGGCGACGGACATGCCGGCATAGGCGCCCTGCACGTTGAAGACTTTTGACGACATGAAAACACTCCTCTGTTTTCTGCGCGACGAACGGCTACTTGCCGTTTCGACGCCGGCTTAGCCGCGAGGAGCAAAAAGGATGATTGCGGCGCCGGCAAGGGCGAGCACGCCGCCAGCAAGATCCCAGGCATCGGGTTGGCGCGCTTCGACGGCCCGGAGCCAGATCAGCGAGGCGAGGATATAGACCCCGCCATAGGCGGCATAGGCGCGGCCGGCATGATCGCTGGGCGCGAGAGTGAGGAGCCGGGCGAAAGCGGCGAGGGCCAGCATGCCGGGAACAAGCCACCAGATGGGCTTGCCCAAACGGAAGACGGCCCAGAAGGCAAAGCAGCCAGCGATTTCAGCGAGCGCGGCCAGCGCATAAACGAGAAGGGCGGAGCCGAACGCGGGCATCAGCCGCGCGGGCCGCAGGAAATGGCGCCGAGGCGTTCGGCGAAACGCGCGCGCATAACCTGGTGCGGCGGGGAGAGGCGGACGAGAGCAAAAAGCTTGTCGCTGGGCGCTTCGACGACGAGGAGGCCCTCTTCGATATCGAGCTGCTGCTGGGCAAGGAGACGGGTCTGGGCGGCGTTGAAAATGCCGAGATCGACCGTCTGGCCGATACCGTCGCGATTGGTGGTCGAATAGATGACGATGCCGGCCTCGTTGAAAAGGGCGAGGGACCAGAAGGCATCGGGCAGGGTGCCGCGGAGATAGGCGGGGCCTTGGGAAAGGTCGAGCTGGCAGAGGCCATAGACGAGATCGGGATCGAGCCCCAGCGGATTGGGCTGGGCGGCTTCGACCGGCGGCAGGATGACCATACGGTTGCTGGCTTCGAAGGCTGAGACCCGCGACCAGGTGGTTTCTTCGGCCAGCATCGGCAGGGTCAGAATGACGACGATGTGGATGATGCCGCCGAGAAGGACGCCGCCGACGAGCCAGAGCAAGAACCGGATCATGCGCAATCTCCGCGCGTGATGGTGGGCATGGTGTCATTGCCCGAACCGAAGCCGGAAAAGGCGGTGGTGTCGTAAAGCGTCAATTCGAGGCTGAAGGGGCCGGAGCCGGCGAGTTCAAGCCAATTGCCGGGGGACAGCGATTTGCCGACATGCACGGTCATGGCGCCGGACTTGTCGCGGGCGATCTGGCTCGAGCGCATGGCGAGATCGGTGCCGGGGGCGGCAAGGTTCTGGCCGGCGCTATCGACGGCAACGAGCGTCCAGAAGCTCGAGACCGGGACGTGGCCGGAGAGCGTATAGGTGCAGGAGAGATCGAGCGGCTCGCCGGCGGTGTCGGTGGTGGCGAGGAATTGGAGGCCTTCGGCACGACCAAGCTGGAGCGCGGCTTCGCGGGTGAGATGGCCGCGGGTATAGGGATTTGGGGCGTCCGAGCCGAGATCGGGCCAGGACACCCAGGCGCCGATTTGCGCGGCGCCGAAGAGGCGGCCATCGGTCAGCGCGTAATAGGAAAGACCAAAGCCGGTCACGAGGGCGACGGCGATGGAAAAGAGGAGAAGCAGGACAAACCGCACTTGAGTTCAGCTTCCTCGATATCTGGGCATGACGTGCTGAACCGGCAGCGCCGCGAACATGCCAAGGCTATAGCAATCAAGCGGCGGGGGCGAAAGCCATGGTGATGCCGCAGACGCAAAATAGCGATAGCTCTATCAAGAGAATCAAGACGGGTGAGATGTTTATGCAGGGACGGATTTGGATCGCGCTTGGGCTATTGGCAGTTGCCGCTGGCCCCGCAATGGCCAAGGACAAGACGACGGCCGTGGGCGACCTATCCGGATGGACCGGAACATGGATCGGGGGACCTGAACAGGAGATCACCATCACGTCGGGCGCCGATGGCGGTTTGGCGGTCGAGGGCTATGCCACCTATGGCGCCGAGGATCCCGAAAGTGCCGCGATGGGCGCGATCAATGTGGGGGGATTTGCAGGCAACATTCCGGCCGACTGGATCGACGGCAATAACGTGACTATCGCATCGACGGGCGACGAGATCATCCCCACGAGCGAAGCCGGGCAATATGATTGCTGGGTGGATATGACGCTGAATGGCGAGTTGCTCGAGGTCGACGACAATGGCCAATGCGGCGGGCTCAATGTGTCGTTTATCGGGACCTACAAGCGGCAGTAGAAGTGAGCGCGGCGGGGGACCGCCGCGCCGAAACTTACATGGCGTCGAGTTCGACGATGAGATCGTCATAGGCCTTGCAGGCGGCTTCGACATCGGTCGGTGGATTGGTCTGGAGACCGGTGAATTTCTGGCTGATTTCGGTGGCCTTGTCAGGATTGGCGGCAACCACTTCCTGCACCTTGGTCGAGAGCTCCATCGCTTTGGTCTGCAGCTCTTCGGGCGTGCAGGCGAAAGCGGTGGCGGTGCCGGCGAAAACAAAAGCAGCGGCGAGAATCGTTGTCTTCATAACTCATCCTTTGATCTGTTGATCGCGAATGGCGCCCGTGCCGGAAACCGGCCGGTGCATCGCAGTTTGACGCTCACGAAACGGTGAGCGCCGGCATCAGATGGGCAAAAGATGCGGTGAAAATAGGGCGGCGACAGGGGTTTACTGTGGCGCGGCGCTGCCGGGCTCAGAGCCCGGCGCTGGGGGCGGGGGCGCTGGCCTGATCGGAAACCGGCGCCAGATCCTTGATGGCGATGTCAAGACGATCGGCGAGATCGAGGAGTTTGCGCGCGGCCGCCGGGGTCAGGTTGGGCGGCCGCTCGGCCGTTTCTTCCTCGGGGAGCGCGGCGGCATCGGCGACGATGGTCTGCTCGGGCACGAAATCGACGCCGAAGACCGGCTTGATCTCGATATTGGTGTGGGCATAGGCCATGAATTTCTGCCAGGCCACAGTGGGCAGCGTGCCGCCGGTGAGATTGTTGGTCGGGCGATAGTCATCATTGCCGAACCAAACGGCGGCGACATAATTTCCGGTGAAGCCGCAGAACCAGGCGTCGCGATAGGACGTGGTGGTGCCCGTTTTGCCCAGCGTCGGGACGCCGTCGATCTTGGCGCGCGAGCCGGTGCCGCTGGTGACGACGGCGCGCATCATCTGGTTCATATAGGCGACGGTTTGTTCCGAGAGGATGCGCTCGCGCGGGGCGTCGGGATCATATTCCCAGACGGGATCGCCGGTGAGCGTCGTCATCCGGGTGATGCCGAAGGCGGGGGTCTTGAGGCCGTCATTGGCAAAGACCGCATAGGACGAGGTCATGTCGAGGACGGAAACCGAGGCAACGCCAAGGGCGAGCGAACGGGTCACCGGATAATCGGCGCGGAGGCCCATGCGATGGCTGAGCGCGGCAATGGTGTCGCGGCCGGTCTTGATCGAGAGGGTGACGGGGACCGTGTTGATCGAAGCGGCAAAGGCTGATTGCAGGGAAATCTGGCCCTTGTAATTGCGGCCATAATTCTGCGGGCACCAATCGCCGATGCAGACCGGACGGTCCGAAATGGTGTCGGAGGGTTTGAGGCCCAATTGCTCGAAGGCTTCGGCATAGACGAAGGGCTTGAAGGAGGAGCCGGGCTGGCGCGTCGAGACGATGGCGCGGTTGAACTGGCTTTTGCCGTAGTCCGTGCCGCCGACCATGGCGCGGATGGCGCCCTGGGTGTCGGTGACGACCATGGCGGCCTGGGAGACCTTATATTGCTCGCCCTGTTCGCGGACGACCGAGGTCACGGCTTCCTCGGCATAGCGCTGGAGCGTCGTATCGATGGTGGTGCGGACGGTGAAATTATTGCCCTGCGCGCCGGTCTCGTCGATGATGCGCTTGGCTTCGTCAAAGGCCCAATCGAGGAAGTAATTGGGCGAATTGACGTCGGCGGTGCGCTCGATGGGCGAGGCGGGGTGGCGACGGGCGGCGGTTACCTGGCCTTCGGTCAGAAAGCCCGAGGCGACGAGATTGGAGAGGACGAGATTGGCGCGGCCGCGAGCAGCGGCGAGATCGACGTGTGGCGCATAGCGCGTCGGGGCCTTGAACATGCCGGCGAGCATGGCGGCTTCGGCGAGGTTGATGTCCTGTACGCGCTTGCCGAAGTAATATTCGGCCGCGGCAGTGACGCCGAAATTGCCGCCGCCCATATAGGCGCGGTCGAAATAGAGTTTTAAAATCTCGTCCTTGGAATAGTGCCATTCGAGCCAGATCGCGAGATAGGCTTCGATGATCTTGCGCTCAAAGGTGCGCTCGGAGGAGAGGAAGAGATTTTTGGCGAGCTGCTGGGTGAGCGAGGAGCCGCCCTGGGTGGAATTGTCGCCCTGGGCATTTGAGGCAAGGGCGCGCAGCGTGCCGACGATGTCGATGCCAAAGTGGTCGTAGAAACGGCGGTCTTCGGTCGCAAGGGTCGCCTTGATCAGATAATCGGGCATCTGGTCGAGCGCGACGCTATCGTCGGAGCGAATGCCGCGGCGGCCGATTTCGGTGCCGAAACGATCGAGGAACACGACAGAATAATCCTCGGCCTTGTTGAAGGCGCCGCGATCGATGATCGAAAAGGCGGGCATGGCGAGCGCCGTCATCAACACCGCGCCGATAGCGCCGAAGGTAAAAGCGTCCGAGAGGATTTCGACGATGAAGCGCTTGAAGCCCGTGACGTGAAACCGGCTCATGAAATCCTGGTAGCGGGTATAACCGCGGCCAAGGGCCTGCCAGAATTCGTAAAGCGAAGAGTCGAGCCAGGCATCGGCGGCCAACATGCCGCCGGCGCGTTTTGGACGTTTTTGCTTGCTATAGAAAGGATCCTGCACGCCCAACCCCTTGGATCACGTCGCTCGAATGTGACTTGAGCCGGATGCCAATTCAATCGCATCGCTGGAATATGATTGCCTTGTGCGGAAGACAAGCGCAAACGGGCAACAGGATAAACGGAACGAACCCCGCATGGCCTTTTGGGAAGAAAAAACGCTGGCCGAAATGAGCCCGGCAGAGTGGGAAGCGCTCTGCGATGGCTGCGGCCGCTGTTGCCTCATCAAGCTCGAAGACGAGGATACCGGCACGCTGATCACCTCGGACGTGCGCTGCCAATTGCTCGATGGCGATACCTGCGGCTGCACCGACTACCCCAACCGGCAGAAGAAGGTGCCCGACTGCATCAAGCTGACGATCGAGAATGTCGTAGAAATCAAGTGGATCCCGACCACCTGCGCCTATCGCCGGCTCGCCGAAGGCAAGGGTCTTGCCTGGTGGCATCCGCTGGTTTCGGGCGATCCGCAGACCGTTGTCGATGTCGGCGTGTCGGTGAAGGGGCGGACGTTCTTGGAAACCGAAGTCGATCCCGATGAATGGGAAGAGCACGCGGTGGATTGGCCCGAATGGGAACCGCCGGAACATCTTTAGAGTCGAAATTGTCACACGGCGGCTATCTTGCGCGTTTCTTCGATATCTAAGCAAAGCTGATACTTGCCAAATCAGTTAACTTGGTAACTTCTCATTAACCATGATGTGACCAGATCGGCGGCAATATCCGCGGTGGGGCAGGCATGATGAGCATGACCGAAAGTTTCCAGAAAGAATGGTTCTGGCAGCGTGTGCGGACGATCCTGGGGCGCCATGCGGCGTTGCGCGGGAGCGGCGGGGCAGAGGCGCTCGAGGCCATGCGCAAGCGCTACCCCGCCGGCCGGCCGATCGAAGAAGAATTGCAACGCGCCTGGCTGATGGCGTCGGAGCGGCGCGTGTCGCTTTGTGTCGTGGCGCTCGAAATCGACTGTTATGTCGAATATCTCTCCGCCTATGGGCGCGATGCAGCCGAAGACTGCATGGAAACGCTGGAGCGGCTGATTGCTTCGCTGCTCGTGCGCGAGGACGATAGTTGCATGCGGCTCGGCCAGAGCGGCTTTGTGCTGGTGCTACCCGATATGCCGATGCTGATGGGCCGCGAACTGGTGATGAAGATCAACCAGGCCGTGCGTCGTCAGGGTCTGATCAACAAGGAAAGCCACGCTGGAGCGGTGACGCTCGGGGCAGGGCTGGCGGTGGTCAATCCGGAACCGCCCTATGATCGCAATGTGCTCGATATCGCCAAGCAGGCGCTGCGCAAGGCGCAGCGGCGGGGACTGGGTCGGCTCGATATTGCGGATCTGCGCGGTGGCGAGAAGCGGGACGTGGCGGCTTAGGTTTTAGGAAGCGGACAGTAAGTAGCTCCGCTTTATTGCTTCGCCATCCTCTATTGCCGGAAGGCCCCCTCACCCGAATTGCTGCGCAATTCGACCTCTCCCCCTAAGGGAGAGGTGTCGCTCCGCGACTAAGGCCATACTCCCACCTCTCCCTCTGGGGGAGAGGTCGCCGCTTAGCGGCGGGTGAGGGGCCTTGGCTTCTTGAGAAGAGATTCCCGCTTGCGCGGGAATGACGCCGTGTAACGCTCGGCGCGACGTGATGGCTGTACGCCTTTCTCTCCCCCAGCGGTTGCCAAGCCAAGGCTCACCTCCTATAGAGCCCGTCCCCGCGCGGTTGCCGCGCTTTTCCCTTTTCGTGGACGGTTTGCGATGGCGCTGAGTTGTGGCCTCGATTTTGGCACTTCCAATTCGACGCTTGGGCGGATTGGCGCCGATGGGCAGCCCGATTTGCTGGCGCTTGAGGGTGAGAGCCGGACGATTCCAAGCGTTTTGTTTTTCGGGTTTGAAGACGACAAGTTGCGGTTTGGGCGCGATGCGGTGGCCGAATATGTGAGCGGGGCGGATGGGCGCTTGATGCGCTCGCTCAAGAGCGTGTTGGGGACGACGCTCTTTAACGACACGACGCGCATCAAGGGACGGCGGCTCGGCTTTGGCGAGATCATCGGCAGCTTTGTGGGGGAATTGAAGCAGCGCGCCGAAGCAAAACTCGGCGATGAACTGACCCAGGTGGTGATGGGCCGGCCGGTGCATTTTGTCGATGACGATCCGGTGGCTGATGCGGCGGCGCAGGGGCAGCTCGAGGCGGCGGTGCGGGCGCAGGGGTTTGAAGAAATCGCCTTTCAGTTCGAGCCGATCGCGGCGGCGCTCGATTATGAGCGGCAGGTCAATGGCGAGCGGCTGGCGCTGATCGTCGACCTGGGCGGCGGCACGTCGGACTTTTCGGTGGTGCGGGTTTCGCCGGAACGCAGCGGGCTGGCGGATCGCAGCGGCGATATTCTGGCAACGGCCGGCGTGCATATCGGCGGCACCGATTTCGATCGATTGCTCTCGATGGCCAAGGTGATGCCGGAAATGGGGCTCGGCAGCGAAACCCGGGACGGCAAGCGCTATCTGCCGGTCGCTCCCTATGTCGAACTCTCGACCTGGCACCGGATCAACCGGCTCTATGATGCGCAGGCGCAGCGCGACCTGCGCTCGACCATGCGCGAGGCGGCCGAGCCCGATCGGGTCGAGACCATGGTGATGCTGGTCGAAGATCGGTTGGGGCACCGGCTGATCGGGCGGGTGGAAGAGGCCAAGATCGATCTCTCGGATCGGGCGGAGACGCTGTTCGAGTTTCCGGTGCGGGACCGGACGATCGAGACGACGATTACGGCGGCTGAATTGGGCGCCGCGCTGGCGGAGTCGATTGGGCGGCTGGAAGCGGCAATCGGCGAAACACTGAAGCGTGCGGGGGTTGGGCGCGAGGCGGTGGATAGTTTGATCCTGACGGGTGGCTCGACGCTGGTGCCGGCAGTGGCCGGGCAATTGCAGGGGCTCTTTCCGGACGCCGATGTGGTGCGGACGGATGTGTTGGGGAGCGTGGGGCTTGGCTTGGCGATGGAGGCTAAGCGGGTTTTTGGGTGAGGCGTTTGCGAGCGCCAGAAGGCCCCCTCACCCGGCCCAAGAGGGCCGACAATCCATTCGAGCATAGCTCTCATGGCCTTCTCACTTAAAATCGCTCCACCGGAGCGATTTTCCCTTCGGGTCAATTCGAAGTCCCCCAAGGGAGAGGTGTCGCTCCGCGACATTGGTGATCACCCACCTCTCCCTTAGGGGGGAGAGGTCGACGGCGTAGCCGGCGGGTGAGGGGGCCTTAGGCTCAAGGCGCATCCTATTCCGACCCCGCGCATTCCGAGAGGAAAGGGGGGCTCATGAGTTATATCCGGTTCAAGCTGCGCCAGTTGTTGCAGCGCATGTGGTTTTTGCCGGCGGCGTTTTCGGCGCTGGCGGTGCTGACCGTGATCATCGCCTATATCCTGGCGCGCTTTGCCCCGGACGAGCTGCCTTTCGTCATGCCGGCCAACGCCGTGCAGTCGATCTTGCAGATATTGGCATCGAGCCTTCTAACGGTCGCTGTGTTTGCGCTCTCGACCGTCGTCGGGGCGCTGTCGAGTGCCTCGAGCGCGACGACGCCGCGGGCGGTGCCGCTCGTTGCCGGCGATCTGCGGGCGCAGACCTCGATCTCGGTTTTTATCGGGGCATTTCTGTTTTCCATCGTCGGCATTATCGGGCTTTCGGCGGGGCTTTATAGCGAAGCCGGGCGGCTTTTTCTGTTCGTCGTAACGCTCGGCGTGCTCGTCCTTGTCGTGGCGGCACTTATCCGCTGGATCGGTCAGATTTCGGCGATCGGGCGGGTGGGCAATACGATCGATGCAGTGGAAAAAGCGACGCACGATGCGCTCGCCGTGATGGCTGAGCATCCGCTGCTCGATGGGCGCCTATTGGACGGCGAGCCGCAGGGCGAACGGATTACTGCGCTCAAGCCCGGCTATGTGCAGCACTGCGACACGGTCGAACTGCAGCGGCTGGCGGAAGAGCACGACCTGACCCTGGCGGTGCTGGCCCGGCCGGGCGCTTATGCGACGCCGGTGCGGCCGGTGCTCGCGGTCGAGGGGACCTTTGGCAAGGACGTCGCGGAACAACTGGCGGCCTGTTTCGTCATCGGCGACACGCGCAGCTATGATTCCGATCCGCGCTTCGGCTTTATCGTGCTCGGCGAAATTGCCGATAAGGCGATGTCCGCTGGGATCAACGATCCGGGTACGGCAATCGATGTTATCGACACGGTGACACGGCTGCTGCTCGAATTCGAGGATGAAAAAGAGGACGCCAAGCATGACCGGGTGTTCGTGGCGCGGCTCGATCCTGCCGATGTGCTTGAGGATGTGTTCCGGCCTTTGGCGCGCGACGGGGCGCATATCGTCGAAGTCATGATCCGGCTGATGAAGTGCCTGGAAACGGTGGCGGCATGCAATCCGAGCTTTGCCGCAGCGGCGCAAGCGCTAGGAGAAGATGCTTTGGAGCGGGCTGAAGAGGCGATGAAATCGCCGCGCGATCTTGCGGCGCTGCGGCGGTCTTCAAGCTGGATCGCCTAAAAACTTATCCATCTTATCCACGCGTCACGGTGACCTGCTATTGTTTGGGTATGGTCGAAGAAGTGGGTGAAACGCGGCGGACGGATTGCCAGCCTTTGTTCGGGTTGGCGGGTTTGGCGACCGGGATGCAATCAAAACGGCCTTTGATGAAGCGGTTGAAGAACTGGCCTTGGCTGTCGGCTTCGCTGAAGGCCTCATAGAGGTGCTGCGGCACGCCGAAATATTTGTAGCGGCGGAAATCGGGGCCGAACCAGACCGACAGCTCCTGGCTGTCGGACTTGTAATGCATATGGCGGATGGCGGTGGACATCGCGCGGCTCTCCCGTTGGGGCCACAGAAATGAATCCAGCCCGATTCCACGGCGTTCCGCTTTGGCGGATTCACAATCGAGTCAATGACATGGATGACGTGCGCAAGCCCGACTGGGAGACCATTCGGGAAGAGTATGAAGGCCGGCTGTTTTTGCCGTCGGTGATCTGCCAGCGGCATGGGATTTCCGAGATGCAGCTGCGCTATCGGCGGCAGTTGGAAGGCTGGCTGAGTTCGCGGGCTCGGGTGCCCAAGCATGGCGACATCGTCGCGCGGATGCTCAGGGTTTTGGACAAGCAGCTGAGACAGTTGGAGAAGGCGGTGGACGAACCGATCGACAAACAGGTCAAGGCGCTGAGCGAAACGGTGAAAACGCTCGACACGCTGATCAAGCAGGGGGCGACCAAGCCCGATGTGGAACCGGCGAGCCGCAAGGACATGACGGACATGCGGGCCAAACTCGTCAAGCAGTTGGAGCAGTTTAACAGACGATAGGGGCGGGGCGTGACCGAAACGGACGTTTGGGACAATGCACCTGTCCAGGGACCGCGCCTGACAGAGAAAGAACAGGTCGAACGGCTTGAAGACGTAGATGTCGAGACGATGCTCTTCAACTGGCAGAAATGGGCCTTTCTCAAGCAACTTCCGCCGGCAGGCGACTGGACGACGTGGCTGCTGATGGGCGGGCGCGGGTCGGGCAAGACACGGGCGGGCGCGGAATGGGTGCGTGCACTGGCGCGGGAGCGGGTGTCGCCGATTGCGCTGGTGGGCGAAACGATGACCGAAGCGCTGAGCATCATGGTGCGCGGCGAAAGCGGCATTATCGCGGTGCACCCCGACGATGAGAGACCGATCCTGCGCGGGGGCAATCGGCTGGTCTGGCCCAATGGGGTCGAGGCGTCGATCATGACGGCATCGGACCCGGAACGGTTTCGCGGACCGCAATTTGCCGCTGCCTGGTGCGACGAGGCGGGAAAATGGCCAAGGGCGGAAGAGGCCTTCGATCAATTGCAGTTCGGGCTGCGACTGGGGGACCGGCCGCGGCAATTGGTGACGACGACGCCGCGGCCGACACGGCTGATCAAGCGGCTGTTGGCCGACCCGCAGACGGTGACGGTGCGGATCACGACGGAGGAAAACAAGGCGCAATTGGCGCCGACGTTTTTGGACGCCGTTGTCGCGCGCTATCGTGGCACGGTTCTGGGACGGCAGGAGCTTGAGGGCGAGCTGATCGAGGATCGACCCGATGCGCTCTGGCAGCGGGGGATTTTCCGCGAGGGCGGGGTGATCGACGGGCGGATCGTCGTGGCGGTCGATCCGCCGGTGACGGGAACGGCGCGCTCGGATGCGTGCGGGATCGTGGTTGTGGGCCGCAGTGGCGAGGGCGCGGTGGTGCTCGAAGACGCGACGCTCAAGGGGGTGGCGCCGCTGACCTGGGCGAGGCGGGCCGTGGCGGCGTTCGAGGCGCATGAGGCGGACGCGATCGTCGTCGAGGTGAACCAGGGCGGGGACCTGGTGAAGGGGTTGCTGACCCAGGTGAAGGCGACGGTGCCGGTGATCGAGGTGCGGGCGAGCCGGGGTAAGTGGGTGCGGGCCGAGCCGGTGGCGGCGCTTTATGCGCGGGGGCTTGTTGGCCATGTAGCGGGACTGACCGCGCTTGAGGATGAGCTCTGTGCCTTTGGGCCGGATGGCAAGGCGGATGGACATTCGCCGGACCGGGTGGATGCGCTGGTATGGGCGCTGACGGAGCTGCTGCTCAAAGGGCAGGGGCCGCGGGTGCGGGTAATCTAAGGATCAAAAAATGCCGAACTGGATGGGCCGCCTGTTTGGCGGACGGACGAACATGCCTAGCGAAACGAAGAGTTTTGGCGGGCATTCGCTGATGACGTTGAGCGCCTTGGGGCCGGCGCAGTGGAGCGGGCGAGGCTATGCGAGCCTCGTCAATCAGGGGTTTATGCGCAATCCGGTGGTTTATCGTTGCATAAGGCTGATTGCCGAGACGGCGAACCGGGTGCCGCTGGTGGTCAAGGTCGATGGCCGGAACGTGAGCGAGCATCCGCTCGTGGCGCTGCTGCAAAGGCCGAATGGGCGGCAATCGGGCGCGGAAATGCTGGAGGCGGTTTATGCCTATCTGCAGACCGCGGGGAATGCCTATCTGCAGGCTGGTATCGTCGATGGCGGGGTGAAGGCACTGTTCGTGCTGCGGCCCGATCGGATGCGGGTCGTGTCAGGCGGTGATGGCTGGCCGGTGGGCTATGATTATACGGCCAGTGGGCGCTCGGTGCGGATTTCGCAGGAGACAGCGCCGGTGCCGGGCGTGCTGCACATGGCGCTGTTTCACCCCATGGACGACCATTATGGCATGGGGCCGCTCGAGGCGGCGCAGACGAGCCTCGATATTCATAATGCCTCGGCGCAGTGGAACAAGGCGCTGCTCGACAATGCGGCGCGGCCGAGCGGAGCGCTGGTCTATTCGACGGGCGGGGGCTCGCTGACGGAAGAGCAGTTTCGGCGGCTCAAGGAAGAGCTCGAAGAGAATTTTTCCGGTGCCGCCAATGCGGGGCGGCCGATGGTGCTCGATGGCGGGATCGACTGGAAGGCCATCGCTATGAGCCCGCGCGAGATGGATTTTATCGAAGCGCGGCATGCGGCGGCGCGGGACATTTCGCTCGCCTTCGGCGTACCGCCCATGCTGCTCGGGATTCCGGGCGACAATACCTATGCCAATATGGCCGAGGCCAATCGGGCGCTCTGGCGGCAAACCCTGGTGCCGCTGGTGGTGCGGGTGGCGCAGGAACTGAGCCTGTGGCTGGGGCCGGCATTCGACGGCGCGCAGGTCGTGCCGGATTTCGACGAGGTCGAGGCGCTGGCGGAGGATCGCGCGGCGCTTTGGGCGAGGGTCGGCGGGGCGGACTTTTTGAGCGATGCGGAGAAGCGGGAGATGGTTGGTGTCTCGCCCGCCTGACTGCGCTGACAAAGGGGACACATCATGGACGATTTGACGAGAACCATCGTCGAGCGGGGAGATCTTGCGCATCTGGCGCTGTTTTTGTGGGCGACGGGGGCGAGTTCGCTCTTGGTTTGGGCGCTGCGGGAGATGGCGGCGGGGAATAAGCGGTTCAATGATTTCGTGAGCGAGATCGCGAGCCTGAATAGGCTCTTTCGCAAGGGGGATGACTGACATGGCGGATAAGCAGGGGCGGGAGGCGGCGGTGCAGACGTTTCGGCAATTTGCCTGGAACCTGGCGGGGACGCTGGTGGACAAGGGGAAGCCGATGGCGAAACCGCCGGGGCGATCCGCTGCCCGGCCGCAGGGGCGGGCGGGGAGCAAGCGCTGATGGCAGGGCCAATTCCTGTCGATGCCGATGGGCGCTTTGCGGGATATGCGAGCGTGTTCGACCGGCTCGATAGCGGCGGCGATATTGTTTTGCCGGGGGCATTTGCCAAAAGCCTCAGGAGCCGCGCAGGGCGCATTCGGCTATTGTTTCAGCACGATCCCAAGGAGCCGGTGGGCTTTTGGGAGGAGCTTCGCGAGGATTCTCACGGGCTTTTTGCGCGTGGGCGGCTCGTGCCCGGCGTGCCGCGGGCGGATGCCCTCAAACGCCTGATCGAGGCCGAGGCGCTCGATGGGCTTTCCATCGGCTTTCGCACCGTGAAAGCCAGCCGGCAGGCGGGGAACCGGCTGCTGCACGAGATCGATCTTTATGAAATTTCGATCGTGACCTTTCCGATGATGGAGGCGGCGCGGATCGCTGTTCCCATTTCGGCCGGCGCCGCCATTGCGGCCGCCACGAGAACTATCCGTAACCGATAGAAGGATGCCGACATGGATCGGATTGACGACGGACTTGAAACCAAGGCCGGCGCGGGGACTGACGTTGCCGCGCTGTTTGGCGAATTTTCCTCTGCTTTCGAGGAGTTCAAGCGCACCAATGACCAGCGTTTGAAGGAGATCGAGAAGCGCGGCACGGCCGACGGCTTGCTGGAAGGCAAGCTCGAAAAGCTCAATGCCGTGCTCGACGGGCAGAAGGCGGCGCTTGATCGCGCGACGGCGGAGCGTGGCCGTCCGGCGCTCGAGGGCAAGGGCGCGGTGCCCAATGGCGAATATAAGGAGGCCTTTTCGGCCTATGTGAAGCGCGGCGAGGAAAAGGCGCTGCAGGTCGGCGTTGGGGCCGATGGCGGCTATGTAGTGCCGAGCGAGGTCGAGGTGGAAATCACCCGGCTGATGACGGGTATTTCTCCAATCCGTGCCATTGCCGGTGTGCGCCAGGTGTCGGCCTCGATCTATAAGCGCCCGATCACGGTGACCGGGCCGCAGACGGGCTGGGTTGGCGAGGCGGCGAGCCGCCCGACGACGTCGAGCCAGACGCTGGCGGAACTGACCTATCCGACGACAGAACTCTACGCCATGCCGGCGGCAACGACGGCTTTCCTCGACGATGCGGCGGTCGATGTCGGCCAGTGGATTGCCGACGAGGTCAACGCGGCTTTTGCGGCGCAGGAGACGACGGCCTTCGTGACCGGCAACGGCGTCAATAAACCAACCGGCTTTCTTGCGGCGACGGCAGTAGCCGAGACGAGCTGGAGCTGGGGGAACCTCGGCTATGTGGCGACCGGAACATCCGGCGCGCTGCCCTCGAGCAATGCCAGCGATGTGCTGATCGATCTCGTCTATGCGCTCAAGGCCGGCTATCGGCAGAACGCGACCTGGGTGATGAACCGTAAGACGCAGGGGACGCTCAGGAAGCTCAAGGATGGCGACGGCAATTACCTCTGGCAGCCTTCGGCGACGGCGGATGGTCGCGCGAGCTTCATGGGCTTTCCGCTGGTGGAGGCGGAGGACATGCCCAATGTCGGGGCGAACTCGCTTTCGGTGGCTTTCGGTGATTTTCGTCGGGGCTATCTGATTGTGGATCGCCAGGGGGTGAACGTGTTGCGCGATCCCTATTCGAGCAAGCCCTATGTGCTGTTTTATACGACGAAGCGCGTGGGTGGTGGGATCGCGGATTACGATGCGATCAAGCTGCTCAAATTTGGGGTCAGCTGAGGGCCTGGGCAATAGCTTGAGATAATCACACCTACCGGCCCCCTTCTCCCCTTGTGGGAGAAGGTGCCCCGCAGGGGCGGATGAGGGGTATTCTTACAGTGTCCCCTACCCGCTCCTCTGCGGAGGATGGATACCCCTCACCCTGACCAATTTGCTGAACGCAAAGTTGGTCTGTCCCTCTCCCACAAGGGGCGAGGGGAGGGCCGGTGGCTTCCAGCTAACAATCCAAAGGAACAAAAGAATGACGTCCTATCTCCTGGCGGGGCCCGCTGAGGAGCCGGTTTCGCTTGTCGAGGCGAAGGGGTTTCTGAAAGTCGAGGATGGTGCGGAAGACGGGCTGATCACGACACTGATCGGGGCGGCGCGGCTGCATGTGGAGGGCATCACTGGCAAGGCACTCTTGGCGCAGAGTTGGCGGGTGGTGCTCGACGATTGGCCGGAGAATGGCGTCGTCAAGCTGCCGGTGGCGCCGTTGATTGCGGTGACCGAGATTTCGGCGACCGATGGCAATGGCGCGAGCCATGAGCTGCCGCTGGGGCAGTTCCGATCGGAGCCGGATCGGCTGCTGGTGCCGCGCGTGGTGGTCGGCATGCCGGCGCTGCAGGAGCGGCAGGGGATCGAGATCGATTATGTTGCGGGGTTTGGGACCGAACCGGACGAGGTGCCGGCAGATCTCAAACAGGCGATGCTGGGGCTGATCGCGCATTGGTATGAGCATCGGGACGCCGTCATCGTCGCGGGTTCAGGGGCGGTGGTGCCCACAGGGTTCGACCGGCTGGTGGCTTCGCATAAGCGGGTGCGGCTGTGAGCAAGGCGGTGCCGCCGATCGGGACGCTGACTGATCGGGTGCAGCTGCGGCGACGAGAAAGCGTGGCGGAGCCGGAAGGCGGGCATGCGCGGATTTTTGTGCCGCTGGGCAATGCCTGGGCGCGGGTGCGCAGCCTTTCGGGGCGCCAGGGCAGCAATGCCGATGGGCGCATGGTGGCGATTTCGCATACGGTGGTTTTGCGGTTTCGGCCTGATCTCGGGCCGGGCGACCGGATCATCTATCGCGGGCGCAATCTCGATGTGGTCAGCGCGGCGGATTTGAACGGGCGTCGGGCCTATTTGAGCTGTTCGTGCAGCGAAACGCAGGTGACGGGATGAGCCATCCGATCGTTTTGCTGCAGGGGGCGCTGGTGGCGGCGCTTGAAGCGGATGCCGGTCTTACAGCGCTGATCGGCGCAGGCGGCGTGTTCGATGCGCCGCCGCAGAATAGGCCGGCGCCCTATGTGGTGATCGACCGGCACGATATGCGCCAGGCCGATGGCGACGGGACGCCGGGGCAGGAGCATCGGGTGATGGTGCATTGCTGGGCGGATCGGGCGAGCCGAAAGGCGGCCCTGGCGATTGTCGAGCGGGTGATGGCGGCGCGGTTTGGATTGGCGCCGGTGGGCTTGGCGGTGACGCTGGCGGAGCATGTGCGGACCGAGACGATGATCGATACTTCGACGGGGCAGGCGCGGGCGGCGGTGCTTTTGCGGTTTTTGACGGAGTAGCGGGCACCCCACCTAGCCTCCCCCTGAGAGGGGGAGGGACGCGCTGGTGGGGGGGGTGACACCGAGAGAGGGACCAAGAGAATGGCGGCGCAGAGCGGCAAGGATATGCTTCTAAAACTCGACCAGACGGGGTCGGGGAGTTTTCTGACGGTGGCGGGGCTGAGGACACGAAGCCTGGCGTTCAATGCAGCGAGTGTCGATACGACGGACCAGGAAAGTGCGGGGCGCTGGCGGGAATTGCTCGCTGGTGGCGGGGTGAAGCGGGCTTCGGTTTCGGGGGCCGGGGTGTTCAAGGATCAGGCTTCGGATGGGCTTATCCGGAGCCTTTTCTTTGGCGGCACGATCCGGAATTGGCAGCTGATCCTGCCGCATTTCGGCACGGTGGCGGGACCGTTCCAGATCGTGGCGCTGGAATTCTCGGCTGACCATGCGGGGGAAGTGACGTTCGATCTGGCGCTGGAAAGTGCCGGGGAAGTGACGTTCGTGGCGGCTTAGGGAAGGCTCCCTTACCCCAACCGAATTCGCAGACGCGAATTCGGTGAACCCAAGAGGGTCGACCTCTCCCCCCCCCCCCGAGGGTGAGGTGTCGCTGCGCGACGTTTTTCTGAGGAGACAAAATGCCAAACATTTATCGAGGAGAAATCGCTACCGTGATCGGTGGCGAGACGCGCACGCTTTGCCTGACGCTGGGGGCGTTGGCGGAGTTGGAGGCGCGTCTTGGGGCGGGGGATCTGGCGGGACTGGCCGAGCGGTTTGCTGGCGGCAAGATTTCGGCGCGGGATTTGACGGCGATTATTGGGGCCGGATTGCGCGGGGGTGGCAATGCCATTTCCGACGATGACCTGGCGCAGATGAGCGTCGAGGGCGGGTTGCGCGGGGCGGCTGATATTGCGGTGAGATTGCTGCAGGCGACATTTGGGGAAGCGGCATGAGGCCGTTTCCCTGGAAGGACGCCATGCAGTTTGGCTTGGGCGTGTTGCGGCTGCCGCCCGAGGTTTTTTGGAAAATGAGCCCGCGTGAACTGGCGGCAGCCTGGGGCGCAGTGGTGGGCGAGCGGGCGGGGTCGATGGACCGGCCGGGGCTCGAAGCGCTGATGGAGAGGTTTCCAGATGGCCGGTGATCTTTTTTCGGACGATTTCAGGACCGAGTTGACCGATGTGTCGGTCGAGATCGAGCGCATCCATGTGCTGGCAAACGGAGTGGCGCGCTCCATTTCCTCGGGATTTCGCAGCGCGCTGACCGATGGAAAATCGTTGCAATCGGTGATCGCCGATATCGGCAAGGCGTTTTCGGACATGGCGCTGAAGGCAGCGTTCAAGCCGCTGGAGATGCTGGCGGGCAAGGCGCTGGAGGGGCTGTTTACGGGCCTCAATCCCTCGATCATTCCCCATGCCAAGGGCGGGGTGATTGCAGCGCCGACCTATTTTCCGATGGGTGGGGCAATCGGGCTGGCGGGCGAGGCGGGGCCGGAGGCGATCATGCCGCTGGCGCGCGGGCCCGATGGTCGGCTGGGTGTCGCAGGCGGCGGTGGCGGGGTCAATGTGACGTTCAATGTGACGGCGAGCGACGCGCGGAGCTTTGCGGCGAGTGAAGCAGAGGTGAGCGCGATGCTGTTGAGGGCCGTCAGGCGGGGGTCGAGGGGGGCCTAGTAGGACCCCCACCTGGCCTCCCCCTGGTAGGGGGAGGGGTCTGCCGGTGGCTCACAGACCAGGAGACAAACGTGATGTGTCCCTCCCCCTTCAGGGGGAGGTTAGGTGGGTAGGGACAAAAAAATGGCATTTCATCATGTGCGGTTTCCGCTCGACATTGCGCTGGGGGCGCGGGGTGGGCCGGAGCGGAAGACGGATGTCGTCACCCTCGCGGGCGGGGGCGAGCAGCGTAATGGGCGGTGGGCGCATTCGCGGCGGAAATATAATGCCGGCTACGGGGTGAAATCGCGGGCGGATATGCACGCGGTGCTGGCGTTTTTCGAGGAACGGCGCGGGCGGCTGCATGGGTTTTTGTGGCGCGATGGGATGGATCATTCCTCGGGTGGCATGGTGCCGCTGCCGGGAGATCAGGCGCTCGGCACCGGCGATGGCGCGACGAAGAGTTTTCAGCTGATCAAGACCTATGGAGCGAGTTTTGCGCCCTATCAGCGGCCAATCCGAAAGCCGGTTTTGGGGTCGGTCCGCGTGGCGGTGGCTGGCGTTGAGGCTGTGAGCGGCTGGAGTGTCGATATGACGACGGGGATTGTCAGCTTTGCGGTGGCGCCGGGTGCTGGGGCTGCCGTGACGGCGGGGTTTCTGTTCGATGTGCCGGTGCGCTTCGATACCGATCGGCTCGATGTCGAATGGTCGGGGTTCGATGCGGCCGAGGCGCCGAATATTCCGCTGGTGGAGATCTTGCCATGAAGACGGTGAGCGCGGGGTTGGCGGCGCATCTGGCGCAGGGCGAGACGACGCTGGCGACGTGCTGGCGGGTGCTGCGATCCGACGGGGTCGTGCTCGGATTTACCGATCATGACCTGGAGCTTTTGGTCGAGGGGACGGCGTGCCGGCCGATGCATGGGCTCGAGGGCGGCGAGGTGCCGGTGCGGCTCGGGGCGCAGGTGGAGACGGGCGAGGTGCTGGGCATTCTCGATGATGCCGCCATTGCCGAGGACGATATTTTGCTCGGGCGCTACGATGGCGCGCGGGTCGAGACCTGGCGGGTGAACTGGCACGCACCGGAAGAACGGCTGCTGCTGCGGGTCGATACGATCGGCGAGATCGTGCGTGAAGATGGGATTTTTCGTGCGGAACTGCGCTCGGCGGAAGCAGCGCTGAACAAGACCGGTGGGCGGCTCTATCAGGGGCTGTGCGACGCGGTGGTGGGGGATGCGCGCTGTGGCGTCGATCTCGATGCGCCGGGGCGCTGGGCGGTGGCGACGGTGGTTTCCGTGGTCGATGCGTTTCGGGTGGAAGTCAGTGGGCTTGGCAGCTTCGTCGAGGACTGGTTTGCCTTTGGCATGGGGCATTGGAGCTCGGGGAAGAAGAGCGGGCTGGCGGATGCTGTCTTGGCGCATCGCAAGAGTGGCGCTGGCGATCTTATCGGATTTGGGCAGCGGGTGGGCGACTGGGTCGTGCCGGGCGACACGCTTAAGGTGACGGCGGGGTGTGACCGGCGCTTTGCCACGTGCCGGGACAAATTCGGCAATGGCGCGGGGTTTCGCGGCTTTCCGCATGTGCCGGGCAATGACTTCGTGCTGCGCTATCCACGCGAGGGCGACGCGCTCGATGGACGGGCGGTGGTGCGATGACCGGCGACGCGGTGGTTGCGGCAGCGCGGGCCTGGCTCGGCACGCCCTATCGGCATCGTGCTTCAACGCTAGGCGCAGGGTGCGATTGCCTGGGGCTGCTCCGCGGGGTCTGGCGGGCGCTTTATGGCAAGGAGCCGGTGGTGGTTCCTGCCTATCGAGCGAGTGTGCGAGATCCGGAGCATGCTGGGGCGCTGCGGGAAGCGGCGGAGCAGTTTTTGCTGCCGGCGGAGGGGGCGGTTGAGGCGGGGCAGGTGGTGCTGTTTCGGCTCAATGGGCTCGACGAGGCGCGGCATTGCGGGATTTTGGTTGGAGCCGATCGGTTCCTCCATGCGCAGGAAAAGCTCGGCGTGGTCGAGGCGAATTTGACTCCGGGCTGGGCGAAGCGGGTGAGCGGACGGTTCGTGTTTCCTTAGGTTCGGCCGATACCACTTTCCAATCACATGCTCCTCTGCGGAGGAGAGAATACCCCTCACCCTGATTTTCTGCTGAACGCAGAAAATCTGTCCCTCTCCCTCAAGGGGCGAGGGAGGATCGTGGCTCTCAGGCAATGGTGAAAACATGGCGACTTTGGCTTTATCCTTGGCGGGGCAGTTTGCCGGGGCGCTGGTGGGCGGGCCGATCGGGGCGACGATCGGGCGGGCGCTGGGGGCGCTGGCGGGGAGTGCTGTCGATGGGATGCTGTTTGGCGAAAAGCCGCAGCAGCGCGCCTTTGACGTCCGCATTGGCGGATCGGCGGAGGGCGTGCCGATCCCGCGGCTCTATGGCTGGGGGCGCCTGGCCGGAAATATCATCTGGGCGCGGGAGCTGGAGCGGCTCGGGGGTGAGACGTCGGGCGCCAAGGGGTTTGGGCAGGAGGAAGACGACGAAATCGGCGCGAGCTTTGCCATCGGCTTTTGCGAAGGGACTGCGGCGCGGCTGGGGCGGATTTGGGCGGATGGGCAATTGCTCGATACGCGCGGGCTCAATTTCCGCTTTTATGCGGGGAGCGAGGACCAGGCGCCCGATAGCCTGATCGAAGCGACGCAGGGGACGGGACAGGCGCCGGCGTACCGCGGGCTTTGCTACATCGTGTTCGAAAACCTGCCGCTCTCGCGCTTCGGCAATCGCATTCCGCAGATTTCGGTGGAGCTGTGCCGGCCGGTGGGCGAGCTGGAGCCGGCGATAAGGGCGATCACGGTGATCCCCGGCGCGACCGAGTTTGGTTATGACCCGGTGCCGCGCTTTCGCGTGTTGGGACGGGGGACGGGCGAGGCCGAGAACGCGCATGTTTTGCCTGGTGTCAGCGACTGGACGGTGTCGATCGACGAGTTGCAGGAGCTTTGCCCGAACCTCAAGCATGTGTCGCTGGTGGTGGCCTGGTTTGGGGACGATCTGCGCTGTGGGTCCTGCGCCATCGGGCCGCGGGTCGAGTCGGCGGAGCGTGTGGTCGAGGGGGTCGAATGGAGCGTCGCGGGGTTTTCGCGCGGGGATGTGCCGGTCGTGTCGAGCCATGCGGGCGGGCCGGCTTATGGCGGTACGCCCTCGGACGCGGCGGTGCGCGCGGCGATTGCCGACCTCAGGGCGCGTGGGCTTTCGGTGACGCTTTATCCCATGGTGATGATGGATGTGCCGGCGGGTAATGGCCTGCCCGATCCTTATGGCGGGGCGATGCAGGCGAGCTATCCGTGGCGCGGGCGGATCACATGTCATCCGGCGGCTGGACGGGCGGGGTCTCCCGATGGGAGCGCAGCGGCTGCGGCGCAGGTAGCAGCATTCGTGCCGGGTTATCGCGCCATGGTGCTGCAATATGCGGGCCTAGCGGCGGAGGCCGGCGCCGAGGCATTCATCATCGGCTCGGAAATGCGCGGGCTGACGACGGTGCGCGGGGCGGGAAACACCTTCCCGTTCGTTTCGGCGCTGGTGGCTTTGGCGGACGATGTGCGGGCGCTGGTCGGGCTCGGGGTGAAGCTGACTTATGCGGCGGATTGGAGCGAATATGCCGGAGTGCAGGGCGGGGGCGAGAAGTTTTTTCACCTCGATCCGCTCTGGGCATCGGCTGCCATCGATGCGGTCGGGATCGACTATTACATGCCGGCGGCTGACTGGCGCGAGGGCGAGGGGCATCTCGATGCCGCGGCGGGGGGCATCCATGATCTTGGTTATCTCGGCGGCAATATCGCCGGGGGCGAAGGGTTCGATTGGTTCTATGCGAGCGACACCGATCGGCTGAACCAGGTGCGGACGCCGATTGCGGATGGCGCATATGGCGAGCCGTGGATCTGGCGGTTCAAGGATCTGGTCAGCTTTTGGAGCCAGCAGCATTTCAACCGGCCGGGCGGGGTGCGAGCGGCTGTGCCGACGGCCTGGGTGCCGGGGGCGAAGCCGATCTGGCTCATGGAATTGGGCTGCGCGGCGGTCGACAAGGGCGCGAACCAGCCCAATATTTTTGGCGACGCCAAGAGCGCCGAGGGTGGGCGGCCATACTTCTCCAATGGGGCGCCCGATGCGCTGATGCAGCGGCAATATCTGCGGGCGCACTACCGGCATTGGAGTGATCCCGCGAAAAATCCGGCGGGCATGGTCGATGTCGAGCGGATTTATTGCTGGACCTGGGACGCGCGGCCTTACCCGGCTTTTCCGGCCTTGACCGATTTCTGGGCGGATGGCGCGAACCATCTGACGGGGCATTGGCTGACCGGGCGGCTTGGGGGCATGGCGACGGACGAATTGGCTGCGGCGATCGCGCGGGATCATGGGGTGACGCTGGTTTCGGGGGCAGCGCAGCCGATGGTGACGGGCGTGATGTTGGCATCGCCGGGGACGGCGCGAGAGGCGCTGGAGCCGCTGCTGGAGATTACGGGGCAGCGGCTGCTGGCGCGGCAGGGTGTGCTGACGGCCGTCTCGGCGCGTGGATCGGCGGCGGTGACGTTTGATCACGAGGCGCTGGCGGAGGGCGAGGGGCCGATCTTGGCGCGCCGTCGGGCGGCGGCCGAAGAGCGGCCGGCACGATTGGCGCTAAGTCATATCGATCGTGACCGGGATTATCTGGTGGCGACGGCGACGTCTATCCGGCCGGGGACGGGGCCGTTGGTCAGCGAGAGCCTCTCCATGGTGCTCGATGGGGCAGGGGCAAGGCTGGCGGCGGAACGGTTGCTCGATGATCGAGCGGCGTCGCTTGATACGGTCGAACTGGCCCTGCCGCCGAGCCTCCTTGCCGTGGAGCCGGGGGATCGGGTGGCCGTGGAGGGGCTCGCCGAGGGACCGTTCGAGATCACAGAAATCCGCGACGGGCTTGTACGGCGGGTAACGGCGCGGGCGGTGGCGGCTGGAGTGGCGACGGCGGCGGGGCTGACGCGGCCACCGGCGCCAGCCCCAGTGGCTGGTTTGACGGCAACACCGGTGATTGCGCTGGCGCATTTGCCGCCGGATGCGGGTGATCTTACGCGCAGCCGCCTGGCGGTGGGCGCGTTTGCGCGGCCCTGGCCGGGAATGGTGCGGCTGGTGGATGCGGCGACGGGGGCGGCACTGACGCAAGTGGAGCGGCCGGCGACGCTGGGCGAGGTGGTAGAGGCGATTGGGGCTGGGCCGCGGGCGGTTTGGGACAGGGGCAATGTGCTGACCATCCGGCTTTATGGCGGGCATCTTGCCGATGGGGCCGAGCCAGCGGTCTTGGCGGGTGGCAATCGGATTGCGGTCGAGACGGATGCGGGGGCTTGGGAGGTGATCGGCTTTACCGCGGCTGAACTCATCGAGGCGGGGGTCTATCGGCTGTCCAAACTTTTGCGTGGGCTGATCGGGACGGATGCGGCGGTGGGGCCGGTTTCCTCGGGTCGTAGCGTCATGGTGCTGGATGGTCGCGTCAGTGCTGTGCCGGTGGAGTCGGGCTGGCTGGGCGAGGCGCGGGATGTTCGGGCTTATGCGGGCAGCGCTGATCTTGTGGGGCAGGTGGTTTCGGCCCTGACGCAAGTGGCGGCGGCCCTGCCTCTGGCGCCGGTGCATCTGCGGGCCAAGCGGCAGAGCGATGGAGCCATCGCCTTCAGTTGGATCAGAAGAAGCCGGGCAGATGATGATGCCTGGGGCGTGGCGGAGCCGGGGCTCGACGTGGTGCCGGAGCACTATCGGCTGTCGATTTTCGATGGATCCACAGTCAAGCGCGTCATCGACAGCGGAGCGACGCAGGCGAGCTACAGCCTGGCCGAGCAGGTGGCTGACTTTGGCGGTGCGGCGACGGGCTTTGTCTACACGGTGGCGCAGGTGAGCCCGGCTTTGGGAGCGGGGCAGGCACGGGAGCAGGGCTATGGCGGATGAGCGGTTTGAGCAGTGCCTCAGGGAAGTTCTGCGGCATGAGGGGGGCTATAGTGACCATCCGAGCGATCTTGGCGGCGCGACGAATATGGGGATCACGCGCAAGACGCTGGCGCGGTGGCGAAAAATTTCGCCCTGGACCGACTTGCCGAAAAGCGCGGTGAAGGCGCTGAGCCGGGCCGAGGCGGCGCAGATCTATCGGGCACAATACTGGAACCCTTGTAAGGCCGGGGCGATGCCGGCGGGCGTGGACCTCGCGGTGTTTGATTTTGCGGTCAATTCCGGGCCGGATCGGGCGGCGCGCGTCTTGCAGGCGGCGCTCGGCGTCGCGGCGGATGGTGAAGTCGGGCCGAAGACGCTCGCGGCGCTTGGTGCGGCTGACAGTAGGGCGCTGATCAACGCGGTTTGCGACCGGCGGCTCGCCTTCCTGCGCGGGCTCGCGACTTTTCCGGTGTTCGGCCGCGGCTGGACCAGCCGAGTGGCCGCGGTGAGGGCGGCTGCGCTGGGCGCCGTCGAAAATTCCACTTCCATGCAAAGGAGACTGCCGATGGATGTTTTCTCGGGCTATCGCACCTATATCGTCGCGGCGTTCATGCTGCTGGCCGGGTTGGCGCAGGTTCTGGGTATCGACCTGCCCTCGCTTGATGGCGGGGCGGCGGGCAATCTTGTTCTCGAAGCGCTGGCCATCATCTTTTTGCGCAAGGGTTTGAAGGCCGGCGCGGCATGACGGAACGAAATCGGGACAATCAGCTTTGGGATATGACCTGCCTTATTCATGTCCCATTCAGCTAGGTGCCGCTAGTTTCACGCCATGAACACGAAAGCCTCAAAACCATCCGCCGCTGCAGCCATTGCACTGGCTCTTGCCTTGGCCCTTTCGGGTACGGGAGCGAGCCAGGCACAGGCTTGTCTTGACCGGCAACAGATCCAGGAAGCCGTCACCTCGGGGCAGATCATGTCCCTCGATGCGGTGCTGGCGGCGAATGGCGTCGATGGCAGCGCCGAAATTCTCAACGTCCAGGTTTGCGATCAGGGCGGGCAACTGGTCTATATCATCGGCGTATTGACCGCGGATGGTCAGGCGCAGAACCTGACACTGAGCGCACAATAGGTTTCCAGCCTATTGTGCCTTGGTGCGGGAATGGTGGTAGTGGTCACCAGCGGATTTCTCTGAGCGTCGGGGGCAGGCGATGCGTATTCTGGTCGTCGAAGACGATACCAATCTCAACAGGCAGCTCAAGGAAGCCCTGACCGAAGCAGGCTATGTCGTCGACGTGGCCTTTGACGGGGAAGAGGGACATTTCCTTGGCGAAACCGAACCCTATGATGCGGTGGTGCTCGATATCGGCCTGCCACAGATGGACGGGCTTTCGGTGCTCGAAGAATGGCGCCGTGCCGGCAAAACAACGCCGGTGCTGCTGCTAACGGCGCGCGATCGCTGGAGCGATAAGGTTCAGGGGATCGACGCCGGGGCCGACGACTATGTCGCCAAGCCATTTCATATGGAAGAAGTGTTGGCACGGTTGCGGGCGCTCGTGCGCCGCGCGGCAGGTCATGCCAGCAACGAGATCACCGCCGGGCCGGTGCGGCTCGATGCGCGTTCGGGCCGGGTGACGGTCAATGGGCAGGCCGTGAAGCTGACGAGCCACGAGTTGCGGCTTTTGAGCTACCTGATGCATCACAAGGGTAAGGTCGTCTCGCGCACGGAATTGACCGAGCACCTCTACGACCAGGATTTCGACCGCGATAGCAACACGATCGAAGTGTTCGTGGGGCGCCTGCGCAAGAAACTGCCCGAAGAGTGCATCCAGACGGTGCGCGGACTCGGCTATCAGATCGTCGGGGACTAGGCGGGCTTGTCCAACGAGACCGGACAACCGGCTGCTTCGCCCAATAACGCGCCGCACTGGCTGCGCAAGGGATCGATTGCCGCTTCGCTTTTTTGGCTGACGGCCGGCTGGCTCGTGATCGCGCTGGTCGCGACCGGTTTTTTGCTGACCGACCTTTATTCGCGGACGCTCGATACGACGCTATCCCAGACGCTCGATTTTCACGTCGAGAGCCTCACGGGGATTTTGCTCGAGGCCGGTGATCCGCGCGACCCAGGAATCACACTTGCGGATCCGCGTTTCGATCGTCCGCGCTCGGGCTGGTACTGGATTATTCGCGATGGTAGCGGCCGGCTTGTCAATCTGTCGACGTCGGTTGTGGGTATCGATCTGCCTGGGCTGAGCGGGAATCTTGATGCGCTCGGCCGGCGCACTGGCGTGCTGTCCGATGCCTTCGGAACGCAATTGCGCGTCGTCGAGCGCAGTGTTTCGATGGGTGACCAGACCTATCGGATCGAGGTCGCCGGCAATCTCACTGAAATTCTTGGGCTGGTCGGCGATTTCCGCGGGCAGACATTCATTGTGCTTGGTGCGGTGGGCGCAATGCTCGCCATCATGAGCGTGATCGTCGCGCGCTTTGCCATGCGGCCCGTGGGGCGGCTCAGTGCGGCAATCGAAAGCGTGCGCGAGGGCGAAACGACGGAGATTACTGGACGCTATCCCACTGAAATCGCGCCGTTGGCTGAGGAGGTCAACGAACTCCTCCGCTCCAATGCCCAGATCATCGAGCGCGCGCGCAATCAGGTGGGCAATCTCGCCCATGGGTTGAAGACGCCGATCGCCGTGTTGCGCAATGAGGCCGGGACGCAAAATGGCGCCTTGGCCGATGCCGTAGCGGCCGAGACCGAAAAGATGAGCACAATGGTCTCGACCTATCTCGAACGCGCGCGGCTTGCAGCGCGGACGTCGGTCGTGGGCAAGAAAGCCGATGCGGGCATGATCCTGTCGCGGCTGGCGCGGGTGATGGGAAAGATCCATCGCGACGTGGATGTTCATTTCGAGCAAACCGAGGCAGGCCTCCCGTGGTTCAGGGGCGATGAAGCTGATCTCGAGGAAATGGCGGGCAATCTGTTCGACAACGCTTGCAAGTGGTCGAGGGGGCAGGTCGACGTTTCGCTTTCGGGCGAACGCAATGCCAAGGGCAGCCAGCTTTTGATTCGGATCGAGGACAATGGCCCCGGTCTGACCGAGGATGACGCCCGCAAAGTGTTGCGCCGCGGTGTCAGGCTCGACGAGAAAACGCCCGGAAGCGGGCTGGGGCTGGATATCGTCAAGGAACTGGTTGATGTCTATGGCGGAAGTCTTGAGCTCAAACGTTCGGCGCTAGGCGGACTATTGGTCGAACTGCGCCTTCCCGCTGCACGGGCGGTGGGCATTGGGCGCCCATCCGCCGCCTGACGCACTTTCGCCGCAATGGCTCAACAAGTACCGATCGAACGCTGATAAGGTCCATAACGATGAATCGCTTTGCCCTGTTTGCCATGCCTATCCTTGCTCTGGCGCTTGCCGGTTGCTCCAGCACTGGAACAAGCCAAGTGGCGCAGGCTCCGGTCGTGGCTACTGCTCCAATGCCGGTCGTGACGCAGCCGATGATGCCGAGCACGGCCCAGACGACGCAGCAGGCTCGCCTGACCACCAGCGTTTCCACCGGTTTTGTCGATAGCGCAGCGCTCGCCGTGATGACGGCAAAGGATTCGGCTGAAGCCAATAGCGCGCAATTCTACGCGCTCCAGTTTGGCCGTCCCGGCGCGCCGCGCCAGTGGGCTGGCGACAAGGGCACGACCGGCTCGGTCTCGGTTGGGCCTTACGTCCGCGTCAACAATCTCGATTGCCGCGATTTCACGCACACGGTTAAGGCCAATGGCCAGGACTACGTGAAAAAGGGCACCGCTTGCCGCGAGCAGACCGGCAATTGGAATGTGGTTCAGGGCGCCGCATAAACTCAAGTCAATCCATGCCTGACATGGATTGTTTACCTGCGCTCGGTACGCTGTCGGTCAAATTTCTTTTTGACTGACAGCCCCATGACACAGCTCGCCAACCGCGTGGATACCGTTGCGCCGGCTTCTGCCCAGCCGAGCGCGGCACCAAAGCCCAAAGGCCCTTTCTGTGGTCTGATCGATTCCGTTCTCGTGCATGACCCAGTGCTCGAGACGTTTCAGGGATCGGTGAATGCTCATGCTGCCCAGGGCATATGGACCTGGGTTACGCGTGATATCTGCAATGATATTATTCCGGCCGATCGCATTGCCAGCGGTGCTTTGACGCCTGCCGAGGTGGAAGCTGCTCTGCCCGAAATGCTGGGGCGGATGAAGGCCGCGCTCGCTCAAGGCCTGGCCGATGTGGAAGGCGCGCGACGCCTTTCCGCCCAGCTTGGTGGCGACGAGACGCGCCAACATTTGCCCACGGTGATGTTGGCTCTGCGCAACCGGGCACTTCTCGGCAAAGCCCAGGCCTTCGGCAAGGCGACCAATTCAATCTCCGACGAAAATGCTCTGGCCGCAGCCATCAAGGCCATGCCGCTGCAGGAGCCTGCGCTTGCGGCGTTGGTTTTCCACGCTGCGCTTGGTCAGGCGGGGAACCCGACGATCCTCGTTCTCGCCGCCATCAAACTTTCGGGCGCGGCTACGGAAGTGTCCGTGCGGCGCGCGGGCCTCGGCCCACTTCTCGATGCCTATATCGCTCATGCCCAGAATCAGTTGCGGTTCTTCGAGGGCAATGGGCCATTCGCCGATGTGGATCTGATCTGCCGGGCGCTTGAGCGCTTCCACAAGCTCGTGCGCTCCTTGACGGGATATATTGAGTTTTCGCGCGGCAGCCAGGCGACGGCAACCCTTTCGGCCATCACCAAATATGTTTCGGACCGGCTGGAGCCACGGCTCAAGGAGGTCGTGACCGACCTCAACCAGGCCATGCGCCGGCGCGAGAACGCGGACCGGCTCGACACCGAAAAACTCTTCGCCGCTGTTGGCGGGATTTTCCTCCTCGCAACCGTACGCGATTGCCGGGATTCTTTGGCGCTCAATTCGGTGTTCGAGCAGGCCTGGAACCAGTCAGGCCAGGCATTGGAAATCCACATTCAGCGCACGATGGATACCTATCGGCAGGACCCGGAAGACGCCAATACGATCGCCCGCCTCGATGCGGTGATCCAGATGGCGCAGGTGCGATTCTCGGCCGAATATGCCGAGACGCTGAAGCGCGCGCGGCACGCCGCGGAAAAGCGCAGCTAAGCCTTTACCTCGGCCGGGAACGCCTGGCCGAGATCCCGCACGACCAGCCTTACGCCCGGCTGCGCATGGGCTGCGGCCAAGAGCGCTTCGATCTTCTCACTCCGCATTCTAAGGACGATACCCACCGCGCGCTGCGGGTTGGTCGTGTCGTGATCGAGGAAGATGAGTGCACCGCTGTCGGTTCGGCGCGCCTCGGGCTGATCGAGCTGCACCACTATGGCGTCGGCGCCAAACCGTCCCTGGAGGTAATCTGGGACAGACTTGGTCTCGGATGGCGCGGAAATGTCTGCCGCATCTTGGTGCGAGAGAGGGATCAGGGCGACCCGCTCCTGCGCGACGACACCGGCGGATTCAGGCGGGATCAGGCCAAGAGCGACGCCCGAGGAAATTGCAGAAATCGAAAGCGGCTGCGGCGATTCGGCGAGAAGGCCCGAAGTGCTTCCTTGCCTGTCGGTGATTTTGGACAACCAATGCTGCGGCTGGGGGATAGGGCGAACGACTAGACTGGCTTCGGCATCGAGATAGGCAGGGTTCGCGTCTGGCGCTTCAAGAGCGCACATCTGCCGATCGGGCGTCTCGTAAAGCGCGGATATGACGGGGTCGTCGACACCGGGACCAGCCCGGCCGAGCAGATGATTGATCGCGGCAACGCCGCTGGTGACGCAGCCCTGGCGCGTGAGGTAGCCCGCGGCGGCGCCAGCGAGAGCGATTGTGTCGAGCGTGCCGATGGGTTCGAGCCGCTCCGCATTGGCGTTCCAGCGGCTATGCCCGCCAGCCATGTGCCACAGCGTAAGATCGGGCTGCCAGCCGCCGCTGAGGATGAGCCTGTCGACACGAACGGCATCTCCATGCGCCAGATCGATGGCAAGCTGCCCGTCGGCTGTGGCGATGCTCTTTGGTACCGTGCCAGGAAACAAGCGGAACCCATAAGCCTTCGAAAATTCGATATAGCGCGAACTGGCCTGATCGCGCCCATCGGTAATGCGATCGAGTGCGATGCCGGTTTCGGCAAGCAGCGTGGCAAGGCGGTAGGCGGGATTGGCCGAGGTTGCGAGCATCACCGAATGACCTGACCAGATGCCGTAGCGCTGAGCGAGCTCATAGGCTTCCTGCGCGCCGATGACGCCGGGCCGTCGATTGCCGGGAATGACGGGGAGGCGCTCGATGGAGCCCGTGGCGAGAATGATGTAGCGGGCGGGTAGGTCGAGCACTTTGCCGGTGACGAGACCGCCGCTGATATCGATCTGATGCACGCGGACAAGACCCGGCACGATCGCGAAGGCTTCGCTATGGGTGCGAACGGTGATTGCGGCGTGGGATTTGATTTCGGTGACCAGTAGCGCGACGTGGTCCTCAGGCGTTGCATCGCCATCTTGAGTGCCGAACAGACCGGAATGGCCACCAAGCATCGGGCTCTCTTCCACAAGCGTGACCGAGAGGCCGGCACGAGCGGCAGTTAAAGCCGCGCTCATCCCGGCGACGCCGCCACCAATGAGGAGCACATCGACGCCGGGTTCAGTACGACCGACGAGACTGCGCCACGGGCGGACGAGGCTCCTGTCATGATCGTCCAGCGTCAGGCCCAGCGTGCGGCCACCTTGGAACAGGCGGGTGATGAGGCCTGATTTCTTGCCGGGAGCGACGAAGACGTAATCGGCGCCGCCCCGCGCAGGTACACGATCCATCGGCAAGGCGAGCTCTGGCGTGGCGGCAGCTCCGGCATAGGCAATTGCCGGTGCTGCGCCGTGGCGCAATCCAATCGGCTGACCGTGATGGGTCCCGATGGTGTCGATGCCCGAAGCGAGAAGCGCGGTCAGCACCGTGTCGCCTTCGAACGCCGAGACCATGCGACCCTGGATACGGAACTCGATGGGCCGGGTGCGATCAATTTGCGAGCCAGCGAGGCCCTTGGCGGTGTTTGCGGGTAGCCGGCTGATTTGCGGTCTCATGCGGCGTGATCCGGCAAGCGGAAAAGGAACTCGGCGACGGCGCGGCGGTCGATGCTTGAGCTTCTGGCGGCGGACCAAACAGCTTCTTCGTCGCTCGCGCTATTCGTCAGGTAGCGGGCAAAGAGAGGCGCGAGGAACGCGCCGGTCGTGCCAAGGCCGGCAAGGATCACTAGGCCCGTGTCCAAAGCGTCGATGATCGGTGTGCCGTCAAGCGAGACAAGCGCGTCAAAACCGGACTGCCCAATTTGTTGGGTGACGCCCCGGTCCAAGAGTGTTTGCGCGAGCCGTGCCGAAAATTGCGAAAGTGTGCCGGGGCCCGTCGCGGCGACACTGCCGCCATCGAGTTGGATGAGTGTCAGACCGGTATCGAGATTGAGCATCACATCGCTGCTGAGGCGATGCTTGGCGGAAATGAGGATGCTGGCATGGGGCCGGGTCTGGAGCACGTCCGGCCACTGCGCGGTGGGCACGTGGCGCATGATGGCGGCTTCGTCGATCAGGATCGACCGCGCGGCGCGGATCGTGTTTTCGCCATCCGCCAGTTCGGTCACGCCATCAGCGTGCAGAGTGGCAAAGTCCGGTCTCAAACGCCTGACGCCTAGACCCGTGAGCCATTTTTCTGAGCGCGGCAACAGCGTTTGTCGGTCGATTGTCAGCACGTCGCCGAACCGGAACGCACTTCGGTTCGGACCAAGCTTCGAATTGGCAACCCGATCGGCCATCAGCCCGTTGGCGCGGGCCATGTGAGCAATATGGCCGAGAGCCTCCTGGCCTTCTGCGTGATGGGCGTAGAGCAGAGGATCAAGTCGGCGCAGGACGCGACGTCCCGCGATACGCGTCAGCAGCTTCTGGGTTTCGGGAACAAGTTTGCCCAAAAGCGTCCAGGTTTCGGGCCGGGTGATCGGCGCAATCGAGAGATCGATGCTACGCGTCAACCGATAGCGGGCTTCCGGCTCTGCGATCTGTACCACGGTTTTTCCATGCCGCTCGGCAAGGAGGCCTGCAACGAGGCAGGCCAGCGGACTGGCGCCGAATACGGCGAACTCGACCGCGATGTCAGGCATGCTGCCTGCCTGCGGCGCGCTGACCCTGTGGCAATGAGTCCGCAGCTAACACGTGGGTTTTAGTGGCATTTGCTGCCAATCGGCTTATAGAAGGCGCGGCCTTTCTCAAGGCCGGAAGCAAGCGTCCGGAGCCCATGATTTTCTGGTTGATCGCCATAGCTGTAACCGCAATTGCCTGCGCCGCGCTGTTGTACGCGGGGCGCGGTCGCCCGGTCAACGCAGCGGGGGACGAAAGCGCAGATACCACCAGCCATTTCCGCCAATTGCTTGCTGGGATCGATAGCGATCTCGCCGCCGGCAAGATCAATGCCGATGAAGCGATTGGCGCCAAGGGCGAACTAGCGCGCGAAATGATCCGGGCAAAGTCGGAAGCGAAGCCCGCTGCCGTTGGACTCGGCCGCGCCGCGCTTGTCTCCGGTGCCGCTCTTGTCGCCGCCATTGCGCTCGGTGGTTATGCTCTTCTCGGCAGTCCCAATATTCCCGCTCAACCCCTTGCCTCGCGCGCCGATGTGGCGGCGCAGAACATGGATATCGACGCGGCCATTTCCCGCATTGAGACTCGGCTTGCAGAAGATCCCAATGACATTCGTGGCTGGACCGTCCTCGCGCCGGCCTTGGTGCAGGTCGGCCGCTTCACGGATGGCGCCAACGCCTATGGCCGTGTCATCGCGCTATCGCAGCCGACGGCGCAACTTCTGACCGATCAGGCTGAGGCGCTGCTGCTTGCGGCGGATGGCGCAGGGTCTGATGAGGCTATGACGCTGCTGCGCCAGGCAACCGAACTCGACCCCACTGACCCGCAGCCGCAGCTTTATCTGGCCGCCGAGCTGACGCGGACTGCAAAATATGACGATGCCGCGCGCTATTGGCAGTCGGCAATCGACCTCGCGAGTGGGGCGGAGCCGTGGCTACCCGCTGCCCGGCAGGGGCTTGCAGTGGCGCAAAACGACGGTGTCGATACGACGGCCTCCGATCAGGCAGAGATGATCGGCGGAATGGTCGAGAGTCTCTCCACACGGCTTTACGACGAGGGCGGAACCATCGAAGAATGGACGCAGCTCGTGCGCTCCTACATCGTGCTTGGCGATCTGCCGAATGCGCAAAAGGCTTATGATGCTTCGGTCGCAGCCTATCCCACAGCGTTCGAACGGGGTGAGCTCGACACGCTAGCCCTGAGCGCAGGATTGAAACTGAACGGAGACGCGCAATGACCATGCCTTCCGCAGTCCGCCGCAAAGGCTGGTCGCGCAAGCAGAAGCGCCTCGCTGTGATCGTCGGGCTTGGTGTGGTGCTGGCTATTGCTGCGGCGCTGGTGCTGACGGCGCTGCGCGATCAGATCGTCTTTTTCTATTCGCCGTCCGAAATTCAATCTCGTGGTGTCGAGCCCGGTCACCCGATCCGTCTCGGTGGTCTTGTCAAGGACGGCACTTGGGTGCGCGCTGGGCAGGACAATACCTTTGTCGTCACCGATGGCGGGACCGAGATCACGGCGCGCTATAGCGGCATTTTGCCGGACCTGTTCCGCGAAGGGCAGGGCGTCGTGGCCGAGGGCTCGGTCGGTCCTGATGGCATTTTTACGGCTACCAATGTCTTGGCGAAACACGACGAGAACTATGTGCCCAAGGAAGTCGTCGAGGCGCTGAAAGCGCAGGGCGAATGGCGGCCGGAGGGCACAGCGCAATGAGCATCGAGCTCGGACATTTCGCCCTGATCCTCGCCTGCGCCATCGCGCTGGCATCATCCATTGGCGGGCTGACGCTTTGGCGCAGCGGCGAACGTCTGGCTTCCGTCTTGGCGCAATCGGCCATTCTGCAGTTCGTGCTGGTGGCTGTGGCGTTTCTTGCCGTGGTGCAGGCTTTTGCGACATCCGACTTCAGCCTCGCGTTGGCGGCAAACAATTCGCACTCGCTGAAGCCGCTGATTTTCAAAATCTCCGGCGTTTGGGGCAATCACGAAGGCTCGCTGCTGCTCTGGATCCTGATCCTTGTGCTGTTCGGTGCTCTGGTCGCGGCGTTTGGCCGGCGTCTTCCGGCGGACCTTCTCAATCTGGTGCTCGGGACGCAGAGCCTTCTGGTCGTTGCCTTTGGCGGCTTTACACTTTTCACGTCCAATCCGTTCGCGCGTCTTGCGCAGCCGCCGATAGAGGGCGCCGACCTTAATCCGATCTTGCAGGATATCGGCCTCGCCATTCATCCGCCGCTACTCTACGCCGGCTATGTCGGCTTTTCGATCTGCTTTTCCTTTGCTATCGCCGCGCTGATTTCCGGCCGTATCGATCAGGCGTGGGCGCGCTGGGTGCGGCCCTGGACCATGTTGAGCTGGATTTTTCTGACCCTCGGTATCGCTATGGGCTCCTATTGGGCCTATTACGAACTCGGTTGGGGCGGCTGGTGGTTCTGGGATCCAGTCGAAAACGCCAGCTTCATGCCCTGGCTTGCGGGCACGGCGCTGCTCCATTCAGCGCTGGTGATGGAAAAGCGTAACGCGCTGAAAATCTGGACGATCTTTTTGTCCATCATCACCTTCTCGCTGTCCCTGCTTGGCACCTTCCTTGTCCGTTCGGGCATCCTGACCTCGGTCCATACCTTTGCCAGCGACCCGACGCGTGGTCTCGTCATTCTCGCTATTCTCGCCGTGCTGATCGGAGGCGCCTTCCTGCTGTTCGCGCTGCGTGCAAGCGCATTGCGGCAGGGTGGCCTGTTTGCGCCCATCAGCCGCGAGGGCGCATTGATCCTCAATAACCTGTTCCTGGCGACGGCTGTCGGCGCGATCCTTGTGGGCACGCTTTATCCGCTCGTGCTCGACGCGCTGATCGGCACCACTATCTCTGTTGGCGCGCCATTCTTCGATCTGACCTTCGGCGCGCTGATGGCGCCGCTCTTGCTGGTGTTGCCGTTTGGGCCGCTCTTGCCCTGGAAGCGCGCGGATATGGTGGCCGCTGGCCAGCGGCTGATCGGGGCCGCGGGACTTGCCATTTTTCTCACGATTTTGGTCTCTGCGCTGGGCGGCGTCTCGATCTCGCTCGCGCCACTGGGTTTGCTGCTTGGCTTCTGGGTCACCTTCGGCGCCTTTGCTGAACTGATCGAGCGCGGCAAGATCGGGCGCATTCCAGTGCGCGAAAGTTTGCGCCGTCTGGCGGGCCTGCCACGCAGCATTTGGTCAACGGCGATTGGCCATATGGGCCTGGGGCTGACTGTGCTCGGCATTGTCTCGGTAACGGCTTGGGAAACCGAACTGGTGACGACGCTCAATCCTGGCGAGACGACGCAACTTGCCGGCTATTCCCTGGCGTTTGACGATTTCTCCCAGATTCCGGGCCCGAACTATATGGCCGATACCGGGCATTTCACGCTGACGGCGCCTGGTGGCGGCACGACCAATCTTGAGGCTGAGCGGCGGACCTATGTCGCGAGCGGCATGCCGACGACAGAAGCCGCAATCGCAACGTTCGGGCTGTCGCAGTTTTATCTGCAGCTCGGCGAACCGCTCGATAACACCCATGTCGTCCGCATCTGGCACAAACCATACATCCTCCTGATCTGGCTCGGCGCCATCGTCATGGCCGGGGCAGGGGTGCTGTCGCTGACCGATCGGCGGCTCCGCGTCGGCGCTCCACAGCGCGCCACCAAGCACGTCATGGAACCAGCCGAATGAAGCGGGTTCTGGCCTGTCTCGCTCTGATGCTGGCTCTGGTATTTCCGGCGATGGCGGTGTCTCCAGACGAAATGCTGTCCGATCCGGCGCTGGAGCAACGGGCGCGGGCAATTTCGTCGGGGCTGCGGTGTCTGGTCTGCCAGAACCAGTCGATCGACGATAGCGACGCCGATCTCGCTCGGGATTTGCGCATTCTGGTGCGTGAGCGACTGGTGGCCGGTGATAGTGACGCCGAGGTTCAGCAATATCTCGTCGATCGCTATGGCGAATATGTCCTCCTCAATCCAAGGCTCAACGAGCATACCTGGATCCTCTGGATCGCCGCGCCGGCGCTGCTGATTGCGGGCCTTGGTGGAATTTGGGTCGCCAGCCGTAGGCAGTCTCCGCCCCAGGCTGGGGATGATCTGTCGGACGAGGAAAAGCGCGTCCTGGCTGAACTTTCCCAAACTCAAGCCGGCAAGGCGGACAGGGCCTAGCCCGACTTGCTGGGTTAGAGGAGGCGGGTTATGCCTCTTTAATGAGCACCGTTCTTTCGCCTTTGCCATCCATTCCCCATCCTGCATTCGACGCGCTTTGCGCTGACTTGCCTCCTGCGCTCGGCCAGCAGGTTCAGACCCACGCTGGTCTTTTGGGGCCGTTGCTGCAGTCGGCGCCCTATTTGCTGGAACTGGCGCGCGTGCATGCGCAATGGCTGATGGACGCGATCGAAACGGGCCCCGATGCCGCTTTCGGCGCGCTGTTGGCCGAGGTGAGCAGTGCTGGCCGGTCGGGTGACGAGGCCGGGCTTGGGCAGTCCCTGCGCATCGCCAAGGGCCGGACTGCACTGTTGGCGGCGGTTGCCGAAACCGGTGGCGCATGGACGACGGCACGCGCGACGGAAGCGCTTTCCGACCTGGCCGACGCAGCGCTCGAAGCGGCGCTCGATCTCTTGATGGGGCAGGCCGCAGACAAGGGACAACTGGTTCTGCCGCGTGAGGAAGCTCTGGCGGCCAATTCCGGTCTCGCGCTCTTCGCCCTCGGCAAACATGGCGGGCGCGAACTCAATTACTCCTCGGATATCGATATCGTCGCCTTCTTCGATCCGCAAAAGCCGGTGCTCGCCGATCCGAGCGAGGCGACAAAAATCTATTCGCGCATGGTGCAAAAGCTCGTCGGGCTGATGGAGGATCATCAGGCCCATGGCTATGTCTTCCGCACCGACCTGCGCCTGCGGCCCGATCCCGGGTCGACCCCCGTGGCTTTGTCGGTCGATGCGGCCATTGCCTATTACGAGGTGCGCGGCCAGAATTGGGAGCGCGCCGCCTGGATCAAGGCGCGGCCCTGCGCCGGAGGCAAGGCAGTGGGCGAAGCCTTCATCAAGGAGCTGGCGCCCTATGTTTGGCGCAAGCATCTCGATTACGCGACCATCACCGATATCCAGGCGATGAAACGCCAGATCAATGTGTCGAAGAAAGTCGGCGATATCCGCGTCGAAGGGCACAATGTCAAACTTGGACGCGGCGGTATCCGCGAGATCGAGTTCTTCGCGCAAACGCAGCAATTGATCGCCGGTGGCCGGGATAAGTCGCTACGGGTGCGGCCGACATCGCATGCACTGGCCGCGCTTGCCGAGGCCAACTGGATCGCGCCGACGACGGCGAAGGAACTGACCGAGACCTATTGGTATCTTCGCGCCGTCGAAAACCGGCTGCAAATGCTGCGTGACGAACAGACCCACATCATGCCCGATACGCCCGAAGCCGTTGCCGTTATCGGCCGGCTGATGGGCGAACCTGATCTCTCTACATTCGAGAAGACCTATCGTGCGGCGCTCGAACGGGTCGCCCGCTATTATGCCGAGCTGTTCACTGAAGGCGAAACGCTAGGGACCGTCGAGGGTAATCTCGTTTTCACCGGCAGCGATGACGATCCGAACACGCTCGAGACCCTCACCAATATGGGCTTCGTCGACGCCCACAAGGCCATCGAGATCGTGCGAAAGTGGCACTATGGGAGCTACGCTGCTACACGCACATCCGCGGCCCGGGCGCATTTGACCGAACTTCTTCCGGCGCTGCTGACGACGCTCGCCGCGGCGGGCAGCGCCGATCTGGGTCTCGCGCGCATGGACGATTTTCTCTCGCGCCTGCCGGCCGGCGTGCAGCTTTTCGCGCTGCTGCGCAATCATGCGCAATTGCGGTCGCTGCTCGTCCAATTCATGGCTTCGGCCCCGCGTATGGCGGAGGCGGTTATTCACCGCGCGCACGTGGTCGATGGTCTGATCGACCCCGCCTTTGCCGATGATGTCACCCATCGCGATGTGCTGGTGGGAAAAGTCGATACGTTCCTCGCCGATGCGCGCTCCTATGAAGACCTGATCGATCGCGCCCGCATCATTGGACAGGAGCAGAAATTTCTCGTGGCCGCGGGGCTGCTCTCGGGCACAGTCTCTGCGACGGTTGCCGGTGAACAGTTCACCGCCCTGGCCGAGACCCTGCTGCATCGTCTCTTCGCCAGCGTCGAGGATGAGTTCGCGCGGCGCCATGGGCGGATTGCCGGCGCGTCAACCGCTCTGTTGGCCTTCGGCAAGATGGCGAGCCGTGAGATGACGTTCGCTTCCGATCTCGATTTCATCCTGCTTTATGACGCGCCAGATGCCGAGTCCGACGGTGAGCGGCCATTGGCGACCTCCCACTATTTTGCGCGGCTCACTCAACGTCTGGTTGCCGCCCTCGCTGCACCGACGGCCGAAGGCGTGCTTTACGAGGCCGACATGCGGCTGCGGCCTTCGGGGAATGCCGGACCGCTCGCAACCAGCATCGGCTCCTTCCATCGCTATCAGCATGAAGAAGCCTGGACCTGGGAACACTTGGCACTGGCGCGCGCACGCGTCGTCGCTGGGGCTCCCGCCTTGCGGACAAAAGTTGATGCCGAGATCGCTGAAGTCATGGCCATGCCACGCGACGTCGGAAAAACCATCGACGACGCCGTGTCCATGCGCGCGTTGATGGCCAAGGAGCGCAAGCCGCGCCATGCCTTCGATCTCAAGCTGGCGCCGGGTGGCCTCGTTGATCTCGAATTTATCGCGCAATCGGCGCAGCTCGTTGCGAGCAGGATGATCGATCTGCCACAGGCCGCGCCCCCACGCGTGCTGATGCGCCTCGGCAAGCTCGGCCTGGTGCCGAGGGGCGAAAGACTGGCGGAAATCCACCAGATCTACGCGACCATTCTGCAGGTGATGAGTTCGGCGCTGGTTTCGCCGTTCAGCGAGACGGCCTGGTCTCCAGCGTTCGAAGAGCTTTTGGCCCAACTCTGCCATTATCCCGATTTCCGGCTGCTCGCGACTGATGTCGCCCAGATGCAGAGCGAAGTCGCTGCAGCAGCGGCCCAGTGGTACGAAAAAGCGCGAACGCTGTAACGTTTATTGTTCGGTGCGCATCAGACCAGTTGCGATCAGGCTGCCACGGTCGCCTTAGATAGGTCTGCTCCGATGGGGAGGGAGATGGCAACGGTCGTGCCGATCGCAGGCGTTGAGTCGATCACCATGCGGCCGCCGCTCAATTCGGCAATGGCGCGGGAGATCGAAATCCCGAGGCCAGGGCCGACGCCTTCCTTGGTGAAAGTCGCATCGCCAAGGGCGAATGGCTGACGGAGGCTGCTCAGGCGTTCTTCGTTCATACCGATGCCGGTATCGGTCACTTCGATCACGACGCCATCTTCAGCCGCGAACGTGGCTAGGGTCAGCTCCCCGCCTGGCGGCGTAAAGCGAATGGCATTTTCGACGATATTGGCAACCATGCGGACGAGGGCCAGGCGATCGCCATTGAGCACGGCACCACAATTGGCGCTGACAGCAAGTTCGAGGCCGGCGCGTTTGATTTGCGCCTGGAAACGGCGGCTGACGGAATCGATGACCTCATCAACCGGCACTGTGTCGGACCGGAGCACCTTCTGGCCGTTGTCGAGTTCGGCGAGGTCGAGAATGGCAGAGAATGAGTTGAGCAGATGCTCGCCGGAATTACGGATCGACTGCACATAGTCGGCATAGCGCGGATCGCCGAGCTTGCCATAGGTTTCCCGGCCCATCAGTTCGGCAAAGCCGATGATGTGGTTAAGCGGCGTGCGGATGTCGTGGCTGAGATGGGCAAGGAAATTGGTCTTGGCGCGGCTCGCAGCCTCGGCCTTGATCTTTTCCTCATGATAGCGCCGCGCCAGCTGGCGTTGCTCTTCGCGGATCGTCGTGAGCAGAACGTCGGCGTGGCGCCGTTTGGTTTCGTCGGACACGAGCGTCATGAACCCGCCATTGTCCAGGGGACGCTCTTCGATCATCAAGCAAGAGCCATCGACCTGATGCAGTTCCAGAAGGCGATTGCCGCGATCTTCGCGGAGTAGCTTGAGGTAGCCCCCCGTCAACAGGCGCCCCAAGGCTTCCGAGTAGGTAATGTCATTGTCGCGGAGTTTGAGGCGGGCGCGATAATCCTCATTGCAGACGATCATGCGGCCTTCTTGGGTCCAGCAGGCAGCGCCCATGGGGATGGCGGAAGTCAGGACTTCGAGCGTTTCGAGCTGTAGATCAACTTCGGTATCGTCGTCGCGGCGGCGACGCAGTGTAAACGCGGTCATAAGACCGGCAAGGGCGAGGGCTGCAGCGCCACGGCCTGCAATACCGGCTAACGCACCGGACTGTTCGCCTTCAATGCTGATAAGCCCATGCTCGCCAGCGGGGACCAATTCGGAAAAGAGCGGGCGTTGCTCGGGTACGCCACCTTGGATGAAGCTTGCGCTGACAATCCCGGGATAATCACCCAGACTGCCCGCCAAAGTTGCTTCTGCGGTTTCCGGCGCAACGGTGGCGACGCGCGCTGCAACAGCGGTGCCCATCAGAGCCAGCTCGCGCTTCACCTCCGCCAATGTCGAATACACGTCATAGGCAACGAAGAGCGTTGCGGCGATAAAAGCTGTTCCGGCGACTGACATCGTGACCGATGGTGTCTTGTTGTGCCGGCTGCGGGATGCAGTCTTGCCGTGGTGGCGGACACGCCAGAAATTTCGTCCATTGCCCGCGCCGATTTTGTCAGCACTGGCGCCGGAGGTCTCCGACGACTGCATAAAATTCTCCAGAACTAGAAGAGGTTAGTCTCGAAGCGATTTGCCCGTTAACGATTAATGAATCATCCCGAGGGGTGTTGTCCAGAGTCCTCACAGGGGCTGTTTTGGGCTTGTCAAAAAACGCGAGTCTCTTGAGTCACTTAGGCTCAAAGAAAAATAGTTTAAGAAAAAGGGTCCCGGAGAACGTCTCCGGAACCCGCCTGTGGAATACTCGTCTGAGGTGCCCAGAAGCCGTGGCTTAGCGCCAAACAGCGGGCTGTGATTTGGGGTCAGCCGGCGAGGATTCGATCCAAAATTTCGCCGGTATTTCGGCTGAGCGCGTGCTGGCTCTTGAGTGCTTCGAGCGCTGCCCGCCCGATCTCGCGGCGATTGGCTTCAAGGAGTGGCAATGTCCGGAAGCCTGTGAGGATGCGAGCCGCGACCTGCGGATTGACCTTATCGATTTCCGCCGCCGCTTCGGTCACGAAACGGAAGCCAAGCCCATCGGCGCGTGCGAACTGTTCGAGATTGCTCATGACAAAGCTGCCGAGCAGGGAGCGCAGGCGATTGGGGTTAGTCTTGGGGAAGTCCGGTGCCGAAAGGATAGAGCGAAGGCGCTCGATCACCCCGTCGTCCGGCGCCTGCGAGGACGCCACCAGCCACTTGTCGAACACCAGTGGATCGCCGCCGAAACGCATTCGGAAATCCCCAAGTAGAGCAGGCGCGGCCTTGGTCCAGTTATGCGCCGATATTGCGAGCGCAGCGTAGCGGTCCGTCATATTGGTCGCCGCGTAATACTGGGCCTCGGCCAGATCCGCGCCGAGGTCCGATCCTGCCGTCAGCAGCGCAAGCAGCCGATTGCGCAGCGACCGGCGTCCGGCTTGCTCCGCATCGGGACTATAGGGTCCGGAAACAGCGAGTTCGCGATAGACCGCTTCAAGCTGTGCCGCAATTGGGCCAATGATGGTTTTGACGAGGCTTGCCCGCGCCGCGCTAACCGCGCTTGGATCCACATTGCGCCCGATATGCCGCGCAATCACGGTTTCGTCCGGAATGCCGATCGCCTGGGCCTTGAAGGCCGGATCAAGCGATGGATCGTTGAGCGTATCCATCATCGCCTGCCGGAGGGCATCTATGTCACCGGTCGTCGGCTTCGCGCCAGTGGCGCTCTTGGCGAGCAATTGCGTTGCAACCGTCTGCATCGCATCCCAACGATTGAATGGATCGCTATCATGCCGCGCGAGGAAAAGCAAATCGCCATGACCGAGCCCCGTCTCGAGCTTGATGGGGGCTGAAAAACCGCGGAACAGCGACGGCACGGGCCGATTGGCAACACCGGTAAACGTCAGGGTGACGGTTTCCTGGTCGAGGACGATGAGGTCGCCCTCTACGCGACCGCCACTGACTTCGGACCAAGTCACAGGGTGTCCATTTGGTCCGATAAGCCCAAACTTCACGGGAATGACGAAGGGCGCCTTTTCCGGTTGGCCTGGAGTGGGCGCCGTCCGCTGGCTTAGGCTCAGCGTGTAGGTCTGGCTCGCGGCGTCGTACGTGTCGCGCGCGTTGACGATTGGCGTTCCCGCCTGGGTGTACCACCGGGCAAACTGATTGAGCTCCATCCCATTGGCGTCCTCGAACACCTTGATGAAAGCTTCGATCGTTGTCGCCTCGCCATCATGGCGCTCGAAGTAAAGGTCCATTCCCTTGCGGAAACCAGCCTCGCCGAGGAGCGTTGCCAGCATGCGGACGACTTCCGCGCCCTTCTGGTAGACAGTTGTCGTGTAAAAATTGTTGATTTCGCGATAATGGTCAGGCCGCGGCGGATGCGCCAACGGACCGCCATCCTCGGGAAACTGTGTCACGCGCAGGTTTTCGACATCGTGGATGCGTTGCACCGGGCGGCTACGCTCGTCCGAGGAGAATTCCTGATCGCGATAGACCGTCAGCCCTTCCTTGAGGCAGAGCTGGAACCAGTCGCGGCAGGTGATGCGATTGCCGGTCCAATTATGGAAATATTCGTGCGCGATGACGCGCTCGATATTGGAATAATTGGCGTCGCTCGCGATCTCGGGCAGGGCGAAAACCAGCTTGTCGTTGAAGATATTGAGGCCCTTGTTCTCCATCGCGCCGAAGTTGAAATCGGATACGGCGACGATGTTGAAAACGTCGAGATCATATTCCCGGCCGAACCGCTTTTCATCCCAGGCCATAGAGCGCTTGAGGCTGTCCATGGCATAGACGCATTCGGCTTCCTTGCCATGGGCGCAATAAATTGCGAGATCGACCTTGCGGCCGCTCATGGTCGTAAAAGTGTCGGTAATCGAGCCCAGATCGCCGGCAACGAGCGCGAAGAGATAAGCGGGCTTGGGGAACGGATCTTCCCAGAGCGCGAAATGCATGCCGTCGGAAGCTTCGCCCTTGTCGACGAGGTTGCCGTTCGAGAGCAGCACCGGCGCAATGTCTTTGGGCGCAGTGATCCGCACCTTGAATGTGGCGAGGACGTCGGGCCGGTCGAGATAATAGGTGATGCGCCGGAACCCCTCGGGTTCGCATTGGGTGCACCAGGTCCCGCCCGAGCGATAGAGCCCCATCAGCTTCGTATTGGCGTCGGGCTGCAGGTTCACTTCCGTTTCGAGCACGAAGCGGCGGAACGGTGGTTCCACAACGGTGAGACCTGTCTCGTTTGAGGCATAGGCCGAGAGCATCAGCGGCAGGCCATCAATGGCAATGGAATCGAGCGTCAGTCCATCGCCATCAAGCACCAGCGGCGTCCCCGGCGCCGTTTCAGGTCGCGGCTCCACCGTCATCTGCGTGCGCACCCGAGTCCCAGCCGCAGTGATCTTGAAGTCCATGTCCACGGCGACGATCGCGTAGGGCGTCGGGGCATAGTCCTTGAGAAAAATGGTGTGCTCGGTCTCGGTGCGCATTAGGCGATCCAATACAACGTTATTTCTGGCAGTCTAATGTGGCCATCGGGTAACAGCCGACTCTCTCCATTTGTGTATTCTACGCCGCTCTTGGCTGCATAGCCCAATTCTTCGTGCCCATAGGGCGGTGCGAGGAGGAGGAACGGGCAATGCACCACGCAGCTCCTCTGCGCCACTTGGGGGCGTACCGAGCGCGGTCCTTGAAGTTTTCCTGGGTGGTTCGACCATTGCCAGCTCTGCTGACGGCCATTGTCATTGCCGTCGCATAGCGTTTGGCCACGGTGTCCTTCCGGACGGTAGGTATGGTGACGTTATGTTGAAATGGTTCGAAACGCGGCTCGACGCTTACCCTGCAGGTGAGCCGACGGAGCCGCCAAAGGGGCTGCTCGCCTTCTGCTTGCACTATAGCCTTGGCGCCAAGAAGTGGCTGGCCCTGATGGCCTTTGCCGCCGCAGCCGTTGCTATCGGCGAAATCCTCGTCTTCGGTTTCATTGGCGATGTGGTCAATTGGCTCGCCGACGCCGATCCCAACACGTTCCTTGAGACGGACGGTTGGAAGCTGGCGCTCATGGGCGCGATGGTTGTGTTCATCGTGCCGGGCTTTGCGCTTCTTTCGACGCTGACCATGAACCAGACACTCCTGGGCAACTTCCCCCAGCGCATCCGCTGGATGGCCCATCGCTATCTGATCCGTCAGTCGATGAGCTATTTCCAGGATGAGTTTGCCGGCCGTATCGGCGCCAAGCTGATGCAGACCTCGCTCGCCGTGCGCGAAGTGGTCATGAAACTTCTCGACATGCTGGTCTATGTCGTCGTCTACTTCACGGGCGCCGTCATTCTGGCCGCCGCCGCTGATTGGCGGCTCGCAGTGCCGTTTCTCGCCTGGCTCGCTGCCTATGTCGCTCTGATGGTTTATTTCATCCCGCGCATGGGCAAGATTTCCCAGGCGCAGGCCGATGCGCGCTCGATGATGACCGGCCGCATCGTCGACAGCTACACCAATATCGCGACGGTAAAACTCTTCAGCCATTCCAACCGCGAAGAGACCTATGCCCGCGAGGCGATGGACGAGTTCCTCGACACCGTCTACCGCCAGATGCGGCTCTTCACCTGGCTCAATATGCTGGTGCTCTGGTCCAATGCGCTGCTGCTTTTTGCCGTCGGCGCCACGGGTATTTGGCTCTGGATGCAGGGCATCATGAGCCCGGGCGCGCTTGCAGTTGCACTCGGCCTCGTCATGCGCTTCCAGGGCATGAGCCAGTGGGTGATGTGGGAAATGTCGTCGCTGTTCGAAAACATCGGCACGGTCAAGGACGGCATCAACTCGATCTCATTGCCGCGCGTCGTCTCGGACAAGCCTGCGGCCAAGGCCATCGGCCGCGTTGCCGGCGACATCAAGTTCGACAACGTGTCGTTCCACTATGGCAAGGAATCCGGCGTCATCGAGGGCCTTAACCTCAATATCAAGCCGGGCGAAAAGATCGGTCTCGTCGGCCGTTCAGGCGCCGGCAAGTCCACCATCGTCAACCTGCTGCTGCGGTTCTACGACCGTCAGGGTGGCCGCATTCTTATGGACGATAAGGACATTGCCGAGGTCCAGCAGGATAGCCTCCGCGCCAATGTCGGCGTCGTCACGCAGGATACGTCTTTGCTCCATCGCTCGGTGCGCGAAAACATCACCTACGGCCGTCCGGATGCGACCGAAGAGGAGATGATCGAAGCGGCCAAGCTTGCCGAGGCCCATGATTTCATCCTCAACCTCACCGACTACAAGGGTCGCACCGGTTACGACGCCCATGTCGGCGAGCGCGGTGTGAAACTCTCCGGCGGCCAACGCCAGCGGATCGCTATTGCCCGCGTACTCCTGAAAAACGCGCCAATTCTCGTGCTCGACGAAGCGACCTCCGCCCTCGATTCGGAGGTCGAGGCTGCCATCCAGAGCCAGTTCGAGCTGCTGATGCGCGGGAAGACGGTTATTGCCATTGCCCACCGCCTTTCCACCATCGCCATGATGGATCGTCTCGTGGTGCTCGACAAAGGCCAGATCGTCGAGCAGGGTACCCATGCCGAGCTCGTCGATTCAGGCGGCATCTATAGCCAGCTCTGGGCCCGCCAATCAGGCGGATTCCTCGAGATGGATCAGGTGGAGGACGCGGCGCAATAAGCGCCGCTCCGTTTCCGACATAGAGTTATCAACCCGCCGCCCCGAGGGGCAGCACCAAACAAGGAGATCCCAAATGGGAGATATCATCATGACGCGACATATGGGCAACCCGAGTGCATTTGCCCTGAGCCAACCCAAACCCACCGATCGGCACCGAACCTGACCAGGAAGCAAGTATCGCTAGGAAAAGTGGAAACCAGCTTTCCTTCCCAGCAATACGACTAAGGAAGCTCCCGTCAGGCGCGGCTCAATAAAATGAGCAGAAAATGTTCAACCGCGTCATCGAATTCTTCGACAATCTTTATTCGCCCGTCGCTCTGGCCAAGAACCGCCAGCCGCCCATGGGCCTCCGACCTTTCGTCAGCTACTTCATCGGCCAGTTCAAGCGCGCCTTTGCTATCCGCATAGGCCTTGTCGCCATCGGCTCGGTCGCCGATGCGCTCATGCCCGTTTTCGTCGGCATGATCGTGGGCATGCTGGCCACCACTAATCCAGGCGAAATCTTCGACCAGCACGGCCAGACTCTTTTGTGGATGGTGTTCGTGGTGGTGCTCGTCCGGCCGCTGACCTTCCTCCTCGATACGCTGGTGCGCAACCATGCCATCGTGCCCAATCTCGTCGACATTATCCGCTGGCAAAGCCATTGGCATGTCATCCGTCAGAGCTGGACCTATTTCCAGAATGACTTTGCCGGCCGCATCGCCAATAAGGTCATCCAAGTTGGTGAAGCCATCGAGATCGGCGTCAACCTGACCATCGACGCCGCCTGGTATGCTCTGGTGTTCGTTGTCGTCGCCATCATCGTCCTGGCACAGCTCGATCTGTTGCTGCTGGTACCCATCGGCATCTGGCTGCTGCTTTATGCGGTGCTCTTCACCATCACCATGCCGCTCATTGCTCGTTACTCCGAAGAGCTTTCGGAAAGCAAATCGGTGATGACCGGTCGCATCGTCGACAGCTACACCAATATCCAGACCATCAAGACCTTCGCTACCGGCGAGCATGAGGACCGCTATGTCTCCGACAGCGTCCTCGACCACGCCAAGAGTTTTCGCAAACTCATGCGGGTCTTCACCTATATGTGGTCGACGCTCTTCTTGCTCAATGCTGGTCTCGTGGTCTCGGTCACCTGGCTGTCACTGACCGGCTGGAACAATGGGACGCTGACAGCCGCTGCGGTGGCGACTGCCATTCCCTTTGCCCTTCAGATCATGAATATGAGCGGCTGGATCCTCGAGATCGGGTCGAACATTTTCCGTCAGATCGGCACGACGCGGGACTCGATGGACACCATCGCTCAGCCCCTCACCATGCTCGACGCGCCCGAAGCGGTGGCTCTGCCAGTCACGGCGGGTGGCCTCCACTACGACAATGTCAGCTTCAACTATTGGCGGGGCAAGGAAGGCAGCGTCATCGATGCCTTCAACCTGACGATCAAACCAGGCGAAAAGATCGGCCTTGTCGGACGTTCGGGCTCAGGCAAGTCGACGCTGGTCAACCTTGCCCTGCGCATGTTCGATGTTCAGGACGGATCGATCCGCATCGACGGCCACGATGTCCGCTCGGTAACCCAGGAAAGCCTCCGCGCCGCCATTGGCCTTGTCAGCCAGGATACGTCGCTGCTGCATCGCTCGGTCCGCGAAAATCTCAAATACGGCCGCCATTCGGCGAGTGACGAAGAGATGATCCGGGCCGCCGAGCAGGCCAATGTGCATGAAGTCATCATGGGCCTGTCCGATCCACAGGGCCGTCGGGGCTATGACGCTCATGTCGGAGAGCGGGGCGTAAAGCTCTCGGGCGGCCAACGCCAGCGCGTCGCCATCGCCCGCGTTCTCCTCAAGAACGCGCCGATCCTCGTGTTGGATGAAGCGACTTCTGCCCTCGACTCCGAAGTCGAAGCGGCAATCCAGGAGCAGTTGACCATGCTGATGCAGGGTAAGACGGTGATCGCCATCGCCCACCGTCTCTCAACCATCGCCGCCATGGACCGTCTTGTCGTGCTCGAAAAGGGCCGGATTGTCGAGGAGGGAACGCACGCGCAACTCCTCGCCTCTGGAGGGCACTACGCCATGCTCTGGGAGCGTCAGTCCGGTGGGTTCTTGGACTTGGAAGCTGCGCAATAGCAAAAAGCTCCGGCAGCGATGCCGGGGCTTTTTCTTAGCGGATGATCGGAAAGAGATTCCGTATCCTGGGCTCGCGCAACCATAGCGCTACCCAAACCAAAATACCGAAATAGACGCTGAACAGCGTGTGACTGAAAAGCGGATTGTCGACCCGCAGATTGGCCGCCAGCGCCGCGCTCAAAAGCCCGGTCGTCAGTACTGCGCCCAATAGGGCCGTGCGCGGAATGATATAGAGCACAGCGCAAAGCACCTCGATGAGGCCAATAAGCAGCATGTATTTTGCTGGCCAGCCAACGACAGTCATCGGCTCCAGCGCCAATGGCGAATTCATCAGCTTTGGCGCTGCCGAAGCGCCGAGAAGAAACAGCGTGACCAGCACGCTCAATACCCAACCTGTCCTGATCATTTTGTCTTGTCCATCCCGCGCTCACTGTTGAGCCGCTGACCTTGCGACGATTTTCGGGCGGTAGTTTCGACACGCGATCGGGAAAATTCAGCTTGTCGTGCCGTATTGGCGCAAGCGGTCATTCCTTTTGCCGTCTCCTGGTCGCGCGGCGAGTTCAAGCGCTGCTTCCGGCGCCATGGGGCGGCCAAAGAGATAGCCTTGCATCACTGTTCCGCCGAGCCCGACCAGCGCTTCGAGCTGCTCCTCGGTCTCGATCCCTTCGAACACGCAGGACATCCCAAGATTGCGGCAGAGGTCGATCATCGTTTTGACGATGGCGCGGCTCGTGCTGTCGGTCGTGACTTCGGCAACAAAGCTGCGGTCGATCTTGATCCGATGGAGCGGCAAACGCTGCACATGGGTAAGGCTCGAGTGACCCGTGCCGAAATCGTCGAGCGCGATGCGCGACCCGAGATTGAGGAGGCGCGACACCGCTTCATTTGCTTGATGCAGATCGCGCATCACTGCCGTTTCGGTTATCTCGAAATCGATCCGCGTTGGCTGGTCCGCGGCTTTGACCAGTGCAATCACCTCATCGACGGCCGCATCAGAGCCGATATCGTGCGCCGAAAGATTGACCGACAGGCGAACGCCGCGCGGCAGGGTTTTGCTGACCTCGATCGCCTTGCGCAACACCACCTGTGTGATCCGCCCGATCTGCCCCATGCGCTCCGCCATGGGAATGAAATCGGCGGGAGACACTTCGCCAAGATGCGGGCTGCGCCAGCGCGCCAGTACTTCGTAGCCCGTCGTCTCGCCAATCGAGACATCGAATTGCGGCTGCAGCAAAATGTAGATTTCGCTGTCGAGGTCGGCAGCGTGGAGCATCTGCTCCATCCGGCGGATCTGCCGGAGGTCATGCGCATCGATGGCCGAAAAGATCATCCAGCGGCCGCGCATATCGCGCTTAGCCAGCCAACTCGCGTAATCAGCGTGATCGAACAGCGTCTCTGGCGTGTCATCGACGCTTGATGCGGCAAAACCGATCGAGGCGGTGACATGGGCCGTGCCCTGCACCAGGGTGATCGGCTGGTTGACGATATCGCCAAGCCGCTTGCCCAGCCGCTCCAGATTTTTGCTGCCGGTGTTTTCCGTGACGATCAGCGCGAAATTATCGCTATCGAGACGAGCAAAAAACGAATGCGGTGGCTTGTTCTGGTCGAGCCGCTGCGCGATTTCCCGCAGCACCTGGTCGCCCATGAATTGCCCGAACACCTCGTTGACGGCCTTGAACGCATCAAGATTGAGCCGCGCTAGCGCAATGGTCCGGCCCTCGCGCCCCGCTTCTTCGAGACAGGCGCCGAGCGTCTCGTGGAACGAGCGCCTATTGGGCACGCCGGTCAAGCTATCGAGCCAGGCGAGGCGGTGGTTTTCCTCAAGCAGCGCCTGTGTCTCGGCCTGCTTCTGTGCAATTGCCGTGCGCGAGGCAACGAGACCGGCAAAGTCCCGATAATTGCCGAAAAGGATCACCGTCAGCGTGGCCGTCACAAGCAACATGTTGACGGCGATGGCCAGCAGCGTCGGCTCACCCGCGGTGCCGAAAACCAGAAGAAATGGAACGATGACGATCGCGCTGATCGCCAGCGCCGCCTGACGCACGCGCAAAAGGCAGAACATGCAGCCGATCACAGTGATGCCCATGAAAAAGGCCACGTGGGACTGCTGATATTGATCGCCATAAGGAAAAAGGCTCAGCGACCACCAGGTGAAACCAACGGCCAGCATCGGCCCGAGGATGACCAGCATGCGCAGCCCGCGCCGTGCCTTCTCGACCGTCACCGGACGCTTCCCATCGCGCATCCAGATCACAATGCGAAGGGTGCAAAGGACGGTCAGGACGCCAGGGACGATCAGCGTCAATCCATGCGGCGCGACGGCATAATGTGTGGCGGCCAGGATGATCGAATTGGTCAGCAGCATGACATACATCAGCGGCACTTGCAGGCGCAGGGCATTCCATTGCGCTAGCGTCAGCTCTGCCGTCGCCTGCCCACCGAATACACTGCGGCAAAATTGCCGGAAAACTGCCATCGAACGCCCCTAACCAAGGAAGACTAAGCAGCAACTTCCTAATAGATCAGTAAATCCAGCGTCGCATTCTCTTCTCAAGCTGATCGCAACGATGCAAAAGATAAAAAAATGCGCGCTTGCGGGCATTCCAACCGTCACCTCTTCACGCTAAAAGCGCTTCCGAAATCGATTTCAGCAGCCACGCCATCCGCTGCTAGACGAGGCCGGACCTGCCCGGCAGGAGGACGACTTGACCATCCCAAGCTTCAATACTGCGCTGAACCTGCACGGAAAATACGCGCTAACCGCCACCTCGCGCGATATCGCCACGACCATCGAATTGCCTGGCGACGTTCATGGCGCTCTCCTCGCCGCCGATCTCATTCCCGACCCCTATTACGGCGAGAATGAAAAGGTCGTGATGTGGGTCAATGAGACCGCTTGGACCGTCGAGCGCCGCTTTGAAGCCTCGGCCGCTGATATCGATGGCTATCTCACCCTGACACTCTCGGAAGTTGATTGCATCGCAACCATCTTCCTCAACGGCGAAGAGATCGCGCGGACGGACAATAGCTTTGTGCGCCATGACATCGACGTCACCGGAAAGGTCAGCGCTGGCGAAAACACGCTTCGCATCGAATTCGATATCGCGCCCGATGTCGCCAAAGCACGCTCCGATGCGCACCCGTTCCCGATCCCCTTCACCTATAATTACCAGACCAATGGCCTGAAGGGTATCCACATGAACTTCATCCGCAAGGCAGCCTGCCATGCGGGGTGGGACTGGGGCATCTGCACCATGCCTATCGGCGTCTATGGCACCATGGCGCTCCGCAAATCGCGCCTTGCCCGCCAGGACAGCGTCGAGGTCAACCAGACCCACGGCGCCAATTCGGTCGAACTCTCGATCAAGACGCGCATCTTCGCCTTTGCCCATGGCGAAGTCGAACTCGAACACATGATCGATGACCAGACCATCACCGATAAGGTTTCCGTCCAGAAGGGCGAGAATGTCTTCACCCACAATGTGACCGTCCATAATCCAAAGATCTGGTGGCCGGCCGGGCAGGGCGAGCAGCCGCTTTATGAACTGACCACCAATCTTGAAGGCGAAATCACGACCCGCAAGATCGGCCTGCGCAAGCTAGAATGGATCATCGAGAAGGACGAGATCGACCACTCGTTCAAGTGTCGCATCAATGGCCGCGACATCACCATGATGGGCGCCAACTGGATCCCGGCCGATGCCATCCCCTCGCGCATCACGCCAACAGTCATCCGCGATCTCCTGGAGAGCGCCAAAGCTGCCAATATGAATATGCTCCGCATCTGGGGCGGTGGCCAGTACGAGCCGGACTACTTCTACGATCTCTGCGACGAGCTCGGCATTCTGCTTTGGCACGATTTCATGTTCTCGTGCATGAGTTATCCATCCAACCGAGAATTTCTCGCCTCGGTCGAAACCGAAATCACACAGCAGGTGCGCCGCCTCAGCCACCACGCCTCGATCGCCCTTTGGTGCGGTGATAACGAAGTTATCGGCTCGCTCAATTGGTACCCGGAAACCAAGGCCGACCCCGGCCGCTATCTCGCCAATTACGATCGCCTCAACTCGATGCTGCATCGCATCGTCGAGGATGAAGATCCCGCCCGCCGCTTTTGGCCGTCTTCGCCTTCGCTCGGCTACATGGATTTTTCCGACGGCTGGCACTCCGACACCCGCGGCGATCTCCACTATTGGGACGTCTGGCATTCGGCCAAAAGCTTTGACGCCTATCGCTCGGTTAATCCGCGCTTCGCCTCCGAATTCGGCTTCCAGTCCTTCACCTCGATGAATGTCATTGAGACCTTCTCGGAAGAAAAGGACCGCAATCCGTCCTCGCCGGTCATGGAAAACCACCAGCGCAACAATGGCGGCAATGCCCGTATTATCGAAACGATGACGCGCTACTTCCGCTTCCCGCGCGATTTCGACCAGATGGTGTTTCTCAGCCAGATCCAGCAGGGACTCGCCATCAAGACCGCCATCGAGTATTGGCGCTCCACCAAGCCCCGCTGCATGGGCACGCTTTACTGGCAGATCAACGACATCTGGCCGGTCGCAAGCTGGTCGAGCCTTGATTACGGCGGGCAGTGGAAGCTGATGCAATACATGGCCAAGCGCTTCTTCCGCCTGGTCAATGTCGTCGCCGTACCCAATGCTGAAAACACCGCAATCAGCCTCAAGGGTATCAACGACACCGGCAGCGCGACGTCTTTCACGCTTGACGTCCAAGCCGTCAAAGTCACTGGCGAGACCCGGACGGTCTTCTCGGGCAATGCCGCCGTCGGTCCCGACGCTGCCATCGTTCTCGCAACTATGTCGCTCTCCGATCTTGCGGACGACGAGTTCCTCTACTTCTCATGGAAGGACGCTGCCGGAACAACGATCGGCGAAAACGACTACTTCCCCAAGCCCTATAAGGCCTATGAACTGGTCCAGCCCACGATCGCGTCCTCCTGGTCCGATCGCGACGGCCAAGCGGTCCTGACGCTCGTTTCGGACAAGCCCGCCCTGTTCGCAACAGCGACGGTCGATGTTCCTGGCTACTTCTCGGACAATGCACTAACCCTGCTTCCCGGCCAACCGGTCGAGCTGGTGTTCCAACCGCGCCATGGCGCGAGCGTCACATCTGCTGACCTGCGTAATTCCCTCAAGGTCCGCAACCTGGCCGAAACCTTCTAAACTGCCATACAAGTTTTTGCCGCCCGGCGATTGACTGGGCGGCAGCTTTCTTCCACCCTTGATCCGGGTCGCGCCTCCTGCGGCCGCATGGATCGAAAATGTCTGCTCCCTTCGCCCCGCCCCAAGAGCATCGGCTCCTCGGGATCGGCTTGGCGCTTGCCGCCTATTTCATGTTCACCGGCATCGACTCCTCCGCCAAATGGCTCGGGCTTGTCGGCATTTCGGCCGTGCAGATCGTCTTCCTGCGCTACGCCATTCATCTGGCTTTGGTGGCGACGGTCCATCTGCCGCGCCATGGCCGGGTCATGGTGAGGACAGGGAGCCTTAAACTCCAGTTCTTCCGTGCGCTTGCTTTGCTTGGGTCCACCGTCTGCAATTTCGTCGCGGTGCAATATCTGCCTTTGACCGTCACGGGCGCCATTGCCTTCACAGTCCCCCTGTTGATCTGCGCACTTTCCGTCCCCTTCCTCGGCGAAACCGTCGGTTGGCGGCGGTGGACCGCTATCGGCGTCGGCTTTATCGGTGTGTTGGTGATCGTTCGCCCAGGCACCAACGCCTTTCACCCAGCCTCACTCCTCAGCCTTCTCGGTGCATTCAGCACTGCGGCTTATATGCTGCTGACACGCCGCGTCTCCGCCTTCGACAGCCCCGCGACCAGCCAGTTTTATGTTGGTATCTTCGCAACCGTCGTACTGCTGCCGATCGTGATATTTTTTTGGTCCTGGCCGACGACGCCAGATGGTTGGATCGCCTTCTTCGCCGTGGGCATCTTCGGCTTTCTCGGTCATCAGTTGATCACCATGGCCTCGGGTCTGGCACCGGCGACTGTGCTGGCGCCATTTTCTTACTTTCAGATCATTTTCATGGCGCTTTCGAGCTGGCTGATTTTCGCCCAGCCGCCCGATTTCTGGCTCTATGTCGGCGCGCCGATCGTCATTTTGAGCGGGCTATACATCTGGTTGCGCGAGCGGAGCTTGGCCAAGCCCGCGCCCTCAGTTGTTGTGCCCCACTAGCCGACCTTGCCCTCTTCGACTTCCCGCAAGGGCTCTGCAGAAGTCGCCCGCCCGTGGGTGATCAACCGCGCGCTGCGCTGGCCCGTCAGATAAATCCAGAGCCAGCTCATCGCGACGAAGATGCGGTTTTTGACGTCGACCAGAAAGTAGATATGCGCGATGCCCCAAACCCACCAGGCGAGCCCGCCGGTGAGTTTGGTCCAGCCAAAGTCGAGGACCGCTGCCCGCTTCCCGATCGTCGCGAGATCGCCGGCATGGCTATAAGAAAATGGATGCGCGCTCATATCGCCCTTGAGCCGCAGTAGTGTGGTCTTCGCCGCATGTGCCCCTGCTTGCTTGGCCGCAGGCGCCACGCCCGGCACAGGCTTGCCATTCTCCTGCATGATGCTCGCCGTGTCCCCGACGACGAAAATCTCCTTATGTCCCGGCAGCGACAGGTCCTTCTCGACCTTGACCCGTCCCGACCGATCCGGCTCCACGCCCAGCCACTCTGCCGCTGGCGACGCCGCAACCCCAGCGCCCCAAATGATGGTCTTGGTTTCGAGCCGTTTGTCGCCGTAGCTGACGCCATCGGCGTCGATATTTTTGACCTTTTGCCCTAGCTCTACTTCGACCCCCAGACGCTCCAGCGCCTTGAGCGCATAGTCCGAGAGCTCGGGCTCGAAATTGAGCAGTACGCGATCGGCACCTTCGATCAGCACGACGCGTACATCCCCAGGCGCTATGGTCTTGAACTGCCCCGCCAGCGCCGACCGCCCTAATTCGCTAATCGCCCCGGCCATTTCGACCCCGGTCGGCCCGGCTCCGATGATGGCAAATGTCAGCAGAGCCCGCCGCCGCTCTGGCTCGGCCTCGCGCTCAGCCGCCTCGAAAGCCAGCAGCAGCTTGCGGCGGATGCCGGTCGCGTCTTCGAGCGTTTTCAGCCCGGGCGCAAACTGCTCCCATTCGTCATTGCCAAAGTAAGCGTGTTGCGCCCCGGTCGCGACGATCAGGCTGTCATAGCGCTCCGGCTCGCCATCCTCGATCATCACCTGTTTGCAGGCAACGTCGATCCCGGTCACCGTCGCCATGATCACGCGGACATTGTTTTGGCGACGCAGCACATGCCGGATCGGCCAGGCAATCTCCGATGGGCTAAGCGACGCCGTTGCGACCTGATAGAGCAGCGGCTGGAACAGGTGGTGATTGCGCCGGTCGATCAGCAATACGTCGACATCGGCGTGCTTGAGCGCCTCCGCTGCGGCGATACCGCCAAAGCCTCCACCGATGATGATGATCCGGTGCTTTGGCGTCGTCATGGCGGCCTCCATATCTGCCTCAAACATTGGGTTTGGGCAGCGCGCCGTCAATGCCGCTTAAGTCTACCCGGTGACACGATCCCGCCAACGCTGCGCATAGGCCGGAAAACCTGGATGCATCAGCGGCGCGATCGGAGAATCGTGCTGCTCATGCGCGGGTTGTCCACCGAACAACAGGCTGGCCCCCAGGCTCGTTCCCGTCCCATCGCCCGAAGCATGCACCGGCCGCTCGGCCAAAGCCGCCAGCGCTGCCGCAAATACGCCATTGCGCGCCAATGGACCTTCTATGGTGATGGTCTCTCCCAACCCGCAGAGTTCGAGGCATTCGCGGGCGACGAGCGCGAGATAAAGCGAGGCTGCAGCGGTCCGTTCTCCATCGCTCAAACCATCCGGCGCCGCGGTCCACCGCCCCTTCTTGCCTGCAAAGGGCCCAACCCCCGGCGCAAAGGTCGGCAAAGCCTGAACATCGCGCTCCATGACCGATGTCAGATCAGCCTCTGTCGGTTCGACAATCTTGTCCACCAGCGCGTCGAATTCGCGCCCACCCATGAACCGCGCCGTCGGCACGGGCCGTCCAAAGGCATCGACATTGGCAAGGCTATCGCGCATCTGGTCGAGCTGCGCCGTGTCCCCACCCACTGTCATCGCAATGGCCCAAGTCCCAGTCGAAAGGATCGTGAATGGCGCAGCGCGCCGTCCCAGATGCGGCACCAGCGACGCATTGGAGTCGTGGATCCCACAGGTCACCGGCGTGTCTGCCGCAAGACCTGTCAGCGTCGCGATATCGGGCCGAATGGCGCCCAATATTGAAGCCGCCGGACGGATCATCGGAAACAGCCCTCGCCACCCCTGCTCATCCACTAGCGCCGAAAAGTCTCCGCTGTCCGGCGCCCAAAGGTCGGTATGGCAGCCGAGCGAGGTGACTTCGCTGGCGAGGACGCCCGTCAGCCGCCAGGCCCAATATTGCGGATAGGTCAGAATGCTCGTCACCCGAGCGAAATCCTCGGGGAAGGCGCGCGATTGCCAAAAGATCTGAGCCCCGAGATTGAGCCCGTTCGGCAGTTTTGGTGACAGTGTCTCGTCAAATTTCGGCCGTGCCCGGTCATAGGCTTCGTCCGAAGCCGCAGGACCATCATATTCATAGTCGAGCACCGGCAGCGCCAGTCGATCGCCCGCGATCAGCGCGGCGGTGGCACCATGCGTCGTAATGGAAATTCCATCGACGCCATGCTGGCGATGCAGCCGACCGAGACTATCGAGCACAAAATCCCACAGCCCATCTACGTCGGCATGCGGGTATGGCGCATCGCGAAGGACGGTATTGGGTCGGCTGAGCCCGCCAAGTTGGGTCTCGCTTGCCGCATCGATCAAAACCACTTTTGCATTGGTCTTGCCGATATCGATCACGGCGATATGGCGGGGCAGGGACTGTGTCATGGCGCAGCGCTCTCCGTCGGGGCTTAAGCCCCATAGCGGAATTCAAACCGCCGCGCCATGGCTAACATGTTAGCGCTATTTGATGATCAGCACCGGTATATCGGCATGGGCCAAAACCTCTGCCGCCTGGCTGCCAAGCAGCAGCCGGCCAAGCCCGCGGCGTCCATGCGATCCCATCACGATCAGGTCCGCATTCAGCTCTCGCGCGGCCGCTATAATGCCCTCGGCTGCCGGTAGGTTCGGGACATGCTTGACGGACATTTCGAGCCCGGACGCTTCACCCAGCTTCAATGCTGCGGCCAAGGTCGCCTTTGCGGATTCCGCTTTGGCCTTATCGAGTTCGCCGATCATATTGGTCGTGTCGACCATCATCATTTCCGGCCCCGGCGCCACGATCATCGATGTTTCGGTTACGGTCACCGCCGTCAGTCGCGCGCTAAGCTTTCCGGCAATATGGATCGCCTGGGTCAGCGCCTTAGTGCTGAGATCGGACCCGTCGATGGCGCAGATGATGTTGGAATACATTCATTCCCCCTTTTGGCTTGGACTGGTGTGACATTGGACTAACGCATGCGTGTCCGCTTTGATCCAGATCAGTCCATTGCCCGCCGCCATGGAAAGGTCTATTCCAGCCACCTCCTGATTAGAAAAACGTGTTTGCGCGCTGATGACCGACCAGAAGCGCGGCCATGCCGTTTCCCTCGAGACCGCACGCCGCTTCTCCGTTGCCCCGATGATCGACTGGACGGATCGGCATTGCCGTTACCTCCATCGCATCCTCACGCGTCGCGGTCTCTTGTTCACCGAAATGATCACAACAGGCGCGATCCTCAACGGCGATACCCAACGCCTGCTGCGCTTTGATCCCGTCGAGCAGCCTGTCGCTCTGCAACTTGGCGGGTCCGATCCCGCCGATCTCGCCGCCTCTACCCGCATCGGCGACGAGTTCGGCTATGATGAAATCAACCTCAATGTCGGTTGCCCATCGGACCGCGTGCAGTCGGGCAAGTTCGGCGCTTGCCTCATGGCCGAACCCGACCTCGTTGCCGACTGCGTCCGCGCCATGCGCAGCGCAACCGACAAGCCCGTCACCGTCAAATGCCGCATCGGCATCGACGATCAGGACACCGAAGAGAGCCTGGATCGCTTCGCCGACAAGATGGCGGAAGCCGGCGTTGCCGCGCTTTATGTCCATGCGCGAAAAGCCTGGCTTCAGGGATTGAGTCCAAAGGAAAACCGCACGATCCCGCCGCTCGATTACCCGCGTGTTCACCGGCTCAGCGCGCGCCTTGCACCCTTGCCGATTGTGATCAATGGCGGCATCGAAACCTTTGATGACATCGCTGTCCATCTCCAGCACATGCACGGTGTCATGATAGGCCGTGCCGCCTATCAAAATCCAATGCTGCTGGCCAAAGTCGATGAGCGCCTCTTTGGCGACGCACCACGCGACATTACCCTTGCCGATGTTATGCATGAGATGGCCGATTACGCCGAAACCCAGCTTCGCGACGGCGCCCGCCTAAACAATATCTCGCGCCATATGCTGGGCCTCGCCAATGGCCGTCCCGGTGCGCGCCAATTCCGCCAAATTCTCAGCGTCGATGCCTGCCGACCCAATGCCGGCACGGAAGTGTTCCTCCAGGCGCTGGCGGCTGTCGAAGACCGCGCCGAGGTCGCTGCCGAGTAATCAGTCGCGCAGCAAGAGCGAGTTCTGGCTCACGCTATATTGGCCCAGCGTTTCGAGGAACGTCTGGCCTAGAAGGCTCGTATCGAGCGCGCCATCCTCGGCCACAAAGGCCGCGATATTGCGCCGGCTGATCCCGCCAACCTCGATGTTCTTGAGCCCCGCCCGCGCCGCCATGCCCGTTCCATTGGCCGTCGAAACCGGCACCGTATAGCGCAATCCCTCAAGATCGATCCCCGCCGCCTCGGCATCGGCGCGCGTCAGCACCACGGCGCTTGCCCCGGTGTCAAAGATCATCGGCGTCGTATGGCCATTGATCGTTGCCGCGATTTCGAAATGCCCGCCAAAGCCGCGCCGGAATTCTGCCGTGCGATTTTCGCTATCGACGACAGCAACGCCCGGCTGCAATTCGCCCGTCACTCGACCGACGACACCCAGCAGTTCATCGCGATAAGCGTAACCAACGCCGACCGCCGCAAAAATCGCAACCCAAAGCCCGACCGCGCCCAGCAATTCTGCCGCGCGGCGCCGCCTTGAGAAAAGCCCGCCAGCAAATACAATCAGGATCACCACCATTGGCACGAGTTGGGCGGTCTGTGTCTGCGTCAGGCCGATCATGCTCCCGGCATCGGCAGATATCATCAGGGCAATACCCACGGCGACGAGAAGCGCAATCCCTATAAAGATCATCGTCGTCGTCGCTCCGTTGGCCTATGCCTATGGATTAAGGGGAGCAGCGCGGCCATTTCAAGGCTTGGCAGCAGCGAAGTTCCCCCGCCTTAACGCCGCAGGCACGCCTCGGCTCCAGTCTCAATTGCATTCGGCGCGGTTCTGAGCAACAAGTCCGCACCAATCGCCCTTCACCGGACTGCCCCATGCCTGCGCTCAATCCCGCCTTTGCCGATATTCTCGAACTGCTGATGGCTGTGCCGGATGGGGACGAAGCGGCCGTGGCGGCCGTGCGCGAACGCGATGCGGATTTGACCAAACCGGCAGGCTCGCTCGGTCGTCTCGAACAGCTCGTCGAGTTCCTCGCGCGCTGGCAGCACCGGAAAGTGCCGCGTCTCGATAATCCCATGGTCACGGTCTTTGCCGCCAATCACGGTGTCGCGGCGCAGGACGTGTCGGATTTCGCCCAGGAAATGACCGCCGAAATGGTCGCCAATTTCACCAATGGCGGCGCGGCCATTTCGCAGATTTGCGCTCTCCACGAAATCAACCTGCGCGTATTCGAACTCGCGCTCGAGCTCCCCACCGCAGACATCACCCAAGCCGCCGCGCTCGACGATCAGATGTGCGCCGCCACCATTGCCTATGGCATGGAAGCGGTCGCTGGTAAGCCCGATCTTATCGGCCTCGGCGATATGGGCATCGGCAACACCACCGTCGCCGCCGCCATTTTTGCCGCGCTCTATGGTGGCACCGGCGCTAATTGGGTCGGGCAGGGCTCCGGCAGCCATGACGCACACCGCGCCAATAAGATCGACGCCGTCGACCTGGCCCTCGCCTTCCACGCCGGCCAGCTCGATCATCCGCTCGCCATTCTGGCCCGCGTCGGCGGCCGCGAGATCGCTGCCATCCTCGGCGCCCTGATCGCTGCACGCCACCAGAAAGTCCCTGTCGTTATCGATGGCTATGTAGCAACCGCCGCTGCCGCCATTGCCCATGCGGTCAACCCCGAAGCTATCGACCACTGCCTATTCGCACACGTCGCCGACGAAGGCGCCCACGCACAGGTGCTCGAACGCCTCGGCAAGAAGCCGCTGCTCAATCTCGGAATTTATCTCGGCGAAGGCACGGGCGCAGCGCTCGGCGTCGTCCTGATCAAGACGGCGCTCCACCTCCACACCAATATGGCGACCTTCGAAAGCGCGTCGGTCAGTCGGCCGCTGGCGTGACAGGTCGTACCCTTGGCATGAACCCCTCTGAGCCGGGCTCAAGGGTCAAGAGATCGACGCCCATTTCCTGACGGAAGCGGGTGGCCGAGGCGAGGGCTAGCCTGCCGAGGGTTGCCACATCCTTGCTGGCCATCGCCTGGTTCAGCGCTGCATGCTCGACGAGGAATTTGAGGATATATCCCTCAGCCATTTCCTGCCGCTGCAGATTGTCGAGCGTGCGAAAACTTGCATCATTCGCCATGGCCGCGGCGATTTGCGCCCGTACTGGTCTGTTGTCGATCTTGCTGTTGTAGCGGGCATTGGCAGTCACCCAATTGAGTACCCAATAGGCGGTCAACGCATCGGCCACATTGCCGGTCTTTAGCCCGTCCTTGGCCACCAGATCCTGCCAGATTTCCAGCGCGGGTCGCTCGGCAAACGCTGCCGCAAGACTATTGCGCACCTCGACGCCGACCGACCAGCGAACCGAGTCGAGGAATTGGCGCTGGATACGCGCCGATATGATCGTTGAAGGCGGATAGCTGGTGTCGAAAACCTGGACCGGTTTCTCCTGCGCAAAGGCGAGGGTCGGGAGCAGGATCAACAACGACAAGAACCGAGCAAGCGACTTCAAATTCGATACCCCTATCTGGACCGCAATGGAGGGCCCGATAGGGGCAAATTTGAGACGCCAAATGCTCGGTTTCAACCAACCTGCGAGTAAATCTCGAGCTTGTTGCGACGCTCGGTCACCGGGGCCAGCGCATCCATCACGCGAGCACGCGGGAAGGTCGCAATGACTTCAGTGCCGAAGCGGAGCTTTGAGAACAGATCGAACCTGCCCTGATGGAGGTCCATGATCCGCTGCACGATCGGCAGACCGAGACCCGCACCCTGTTCCGCCGTCTTTTGGGCGAGTGACCCTTGGCCGAACGAGGACAGCACCGTCTCGATTTCGTTCTCCGGAATGCCCGGACCGTTATCCTTGACCGAAAGCAACTGCCCGCCATCGGCGCTGCGCGTTACGAGTAGCATCACCTTGCCATGCTGGGGCGTGAACTTGATGGCATTGCTCAGGAGGTTCAGCACCACCTGGCGAATGGCGCGTTCGTCACCCCAGATTTTCGGCAGGTTATCGCCATAGCTAAAGGTCAACTCGATACCCTTGGACTTGGCGCGCAATTGCATCATGCGCTGGCAATCGTCGGCGATATCGATGATCGAAACCGCTTCCTCATGCAGCTCATATTTACCGGCCTCGATACGGCTGAGGTCGAGCAATTCGTTGATGAGGTTGAGGAGATGCTGCCCGCTCGAATGGATGTCGCCGGCATATTCTTTGTATTGCGGCACCTGGTGCGTGCCCAACAGTTCGGATTTCAGCACTTCTGAAAAGCCGATGATGGCGTTGAGCGGCGTGCGCAGCTCGTGGCTCATCGTGGCGAGAAACTGGCTTTTGGCGATATTGGCCTGCTCGGCATGTCGCCGCGCCTCTTCCGACATCTGCCGCGCTTCTTCCAGTTCCGCGATCAGCGAGTCCTTTTCGGACTGGTGCGACAGCGTCTCAAGCTCCGAGCCATAGAGCTGACGAGCAAGGAACAGGAAAAAGATTTCGCCGCAGACGGCAACGCCAGCCAGCGTATAATTCATCGTGCCACCGAGCCAGACAAGGCTGATCGCCACGCTGATCGTCACCGGTAAAGTGCTCATCAGCGTCGCCGGGGGCAGCGTGTGCGTCGCGATCGCATTGGCCGCGATGCTCACCAGCACCATGGCAAACATCACCGGCGCCACATCCGTCGGAGCCACAAAGGCGGAAACGGCGAGGAGCGAAAGCGTCAAGCCATAGAAGGTTTCGGCGGCAACAAAACTCGTCGTCCAGTTCGCCGCATTGAATTTGCTGGGGTCCTGGTCGATGAACCGGCTCGCAACCAGCACCACCACCAGCAAACTGACGATCACCAGCCCCGCCCAAAGTGCGGAGAAAATGACTGGTACCCAAAAACTCGAGACGATGGCGAGGATGCAGACGACCGCTGCCATGGGCAGTGCTGCCTCACGACGCGAAGCGGCATAATCATGCATCAGTTCGAAGTCGAATTCCGCACGGGTGCCGGAGCTGGATGTCAGCTTCTGGCGTGCCTCAAGCACGGTCTTTTGGGCAGCGCGTTTCCCGTCACGGCCCATCAAGGCGCGCACGTCCGCGTTATTGGCCGGCTGAGACGGCATGAACGGTACTCATTACTAAACCACGCAGTAACAACGGGTCACTGCTACGCTCGCTGCCAACGTAGTCAGGGCGTGGTTAACATGACGTGAAACTGGAACGCCGCATCTGCGTTACCTGCTGCGGACGATCGTACGTCCACCAGAAGTCATATGATAAGTCGACGAAGCAATTTTATTGCGCAATGTAAGTCCTTATGGCAGTTTCCGCTGCGCGAATGCCCAATAAAATCGCTGCAAGAAAAATCTGATTTCGCCGAGAGGGCCGGATGGCACTGGATAAGATCGACCGCAAGATACTGACGCTGCTCCAAAAAGACGCCACAATGCCCGTCGCCGAGATCGGTCGCAAAGTTGGCTTGTCGACCACCCCTTGCTGGCGCCGTATTCAGAAGATGGAAGAAGACGGCGTCATTCAGCGTCGCGTTGCGGTGCTCGACCCCAATAAGGTCAATGTCGGCGTCACCGTTTTTGTCTCGGTCAAGACCAACGAGCACAATGAAGCCTGGATGCGCAAATTCTCCGGCGTGATCGATGAATTCCCCGAGGTGGTCGAATTTTATCGCATGAGCGGCGATGTCGATTATCTCATGCGCGTCGTCGTGCCCGACATTCAGGCCTATGATACGTTTTACAAGCGCCTCATCAGCAAGATCAATCTGACCGATGTCAGCTCCGCTTTTGCCATGGGCCAGATCAAGTACACGACAGCCCTGCCGCTCGACTTCGCCATAGTCGTGGACGACGACAAGTAAGCCATGCTCATTGCCTTTGAACATGTTGGTATGACCGTGTCGAACATGGATCGGGCGGTCGCATTCTATTGCGACCTGCTCGGGCTCACGCTCGCACAACGCAATAAGGTTGATCGTGGTGAGATCGGCTTTTTCGATACCGGCGCCGGCATGCTCGAAGTCTTTGCGCCCGATGCGGCCACCGTCGACCGCTTCCGCGACGTGCCTCTCCACGAAGCCGGCATCCGCCACTTGACCTTCGCCTATTCAGATTTGGCCAAGGTGCTCGGGCGCCTTGAAGCTGCCGGTGTCGAGGTGATCGAAGGACCACGTGGCGCTCGCAATACGCCACTGATCAAACAGCTCGCTTTCGTGCGCGATCCCGACGGCATCATGGTGGAACTGATCGAGCGCGGTGAAGGGCGCTAGGCTATCCGCCGGTGACGCTCATATGCCGCGCAACCGCCGGCGCCGGTGCGTTGCGATCAATGACGAAGTCATGCCCCTTGGGCTTGATCAGCATCGCATGGTCGAGTGCCGCATCGAGCCCCGCCCGACCCCCATCGCGCAATGCGTCGCGCAGGTTCACCTGATCATCCTGCCCAAGGCAGAGGAAGAGCTGGCCGGTCGCCGTCAGCCGCACCCGATTGCAGCTTTCGCAGAAATTGTGGCTCATTGGCGTGATGAAGCCGAGCACGCCGCCCGTTTCCGCCACATGGTCATAGCGCGCCGGTCCGCCGGTCTTTTTGGCTAATCGTGTCAGGGTGTACCGGTTCGCGAGACGCTCATGCAACTCTCGCAGCGGCAGATAGGTGTCAACACGGTCTAGCCCGACTTCACCGAGCGGCATGCCCTCGATTAGCGTTAGGCCCATGCCGCGCCCATGCGCCCAGGCCATCATCGGCTCGATCTCGTCATCATTGACGCCGCGCATCGCCACCATATTGATCTTGAGGCTCAGCCCCCCAGCCTGTGCTGCATCAATTCCGGCCATCACGTCAGCCAGCCGCCCGCGCCGTGTAATGGTCGCAAAACGCTCCGCATTGAGCGTATCGAGCGATACATTGATCCGCCGGACACCCGCTGCAAACAAGCCTTCAGCATGCTTTGCCAATTGGCTGCCATTGGTCGTGATCGTCAGCTCTTCGAGCCCCGATCCGATCCGCTCACCCAGCGTCCCCACCAAATCCATGATGTCGCGCCGCACCAACGGTTCGCCGCCCGTCAGCCTGATCTTGGTCGTTCCCCGCGCTATAAAGGCCGAAGCGATCGTCTCGACCTCTTCAAAGCTCAGCACATCCTTCTTGGGCAGAAAAACCATGTCCTCCGCCATGCAATAGACACAGCGAAAATCGCAGCGATCCGTCACCGAAATGCGCAGATAGCTGATGGTTCGGCCAAAAGTGTCGACCAGCGGACGTTTGGGAGCGAAAGGCGCGTTCATGGCTTCAATGTAAGCGGTGCCGCATGAGATGGAAACCATGGTCGAGCAATGTTGTTGCCCCGGACAAAACAAAAGGGCCGCCGAAGCGACCCTTTCAATTCCTTAGTCCATCAACCTTAGTGGTTGACGACGATCGTCGCGCCAACCTTGACGCGCTCATAGAGGTCCGCGACGTCATCATTGGTCAGGCGGATACAGCCCGACGAGACGGCCTGGCCGATCGACCAGGGCTCGGACGTGCCGTGCACACGGTAAAGCGTCGAGCCGATGTAAAGTGCGCGGGCGCCGAGCGGATTTTCCGGGCCGCCAGGCATATAGGCCGGAAGGTCAGGGACGCGCTTGCGCATGGCGGCAGGCGGAGTCCAGCCGGGCCATTCGGCCTTGCGGGTGATCCGGTGCGTGCCGGACCAGGTGAAGCCATCGCGGCCGACGCCGATGCCATAGCGCAGCGCCTTACCGTCTTCGAGCACGAGATACAGGCGGCGTTCGCCGGTCTCGACAACGATCGTGCCGACTTTATAGTTCGTCACATAGTCGACGAGCTCTTTCTTGATCGGGCTGCCGCCACGACGCGGGGTGGTGACGACCTTTTCTTCCCACGTATTCGTATCGGTGTTGTAGACGGTTACAGCCCGGCTCTGCGCAGTCATCGAAAGCGCCACCAGGACCGACAGACACACGGCCATTGCCGCTCTCGAAAACTTCATGCTCGTCCAGGCCTCTGAAAGTTCGGCGGCGGTTGATTCGCGTGCCGTAAGTAATGCCGCTATTTACATTTCTCAATTCTAGGCGAGAAGTCTTAACAGTCACCTTTTGGCCACATAAATGGCGGGTACGCCACACTCTGTTGCGCGGAGGTGACAGTGCGTGTTCACCAATGATCCAGACCGGCGCTGCGCAAGGGTTGACAGCGGGGCAGGGGAGCTTGCATCACCCTTGGCCAAAGTGAGGAAAAATGTCCGAAGACCTCAAACGCGAAGCCGCACGCCGTGCGCTTGAAGATGTTCGCCCCGGCATGCGCCTTGGCCTCGGCACTGGCTCGACCGCCCGCCACTTCGTTGACCTGCTCGGCGAGCGCGTCGCGCAGGGACTCGATGTCATCTGCGTGCCGACATCCGAAGTCACTGCCGAGCAGGCACGCGGCCTCGGCATTCCGCTGTCCGATCTCGATCGTCTTGGCCGCATCGACCTCACCGTCGATGGTGCCGATGAACTCGATGCCAATCTCAATCTGATCAAGGGCGGTGGCGGCGCGCTGTTGCGCGAAAAGATCGTTGCCGCCGCGTCGAGCACCATGATCGTCATTGCCGATAGCTCCAAGGTCGTCGACACGCTGGGGCGCTTTCCTTTGCCCATCGAGGTCAATCGTTTCGGCCTTGGCGCTACCCGCGCCCTTGTTGCCGAAACGCTCAAGGCGCACGGTGCCGAGGGTGCTCTCAAGCTGCGCGGCGAAGACAAGGGCGAAGTCTTCGTGACCGATGGTGGACACCTGATCCTCGATGCTTTTTTTGGCCGCATTTCGCAGCCAGAAGCGCTGTCACGCGATCTGCTCGATATTCCGGGAGTAGTCCAGCATGGGCTCTTCCTCAATATGTGCAGCAAAGCTTATGTGGCGGCGCCTGATGGCGTAAAAACACTTCTCAAGGGCAACTGACCTCAAGCCCGCAACTGAAGACATGGGGAACCGGATGAACATGGATTTTATGCGCGGCGCCAAGGCGATCTTCGCCGCAGTCGTCACTGCCGGCATGATCGGTCTGGCCGCTCCTGCTTTCGCGCAGGAAGTTGCGCCTGAGCAGTTGGCGCTCGCCCGCAAATATATCGATCTGACCGATCGTGGTGCTGTTTACGAAGTGACTGTCGTCGAAACCGGCGTGCGCACCATGCAGCAGATCGTGCAGCAGAATCCGGAAATCATCGATCAGACGAACGCCGCGATCACCAAGGTCATCGAGGAATATCGCGGCCGCAAGGGCGAACTGCTCGATCAGTTTGCGCGTGTCTATGCGCTGCGCTTCACCATGGAAGAGCTTCAGCAGATCGTGACCTTCTATGAATCGCCGACCGGCGCGAAGCTGGCTCAGGCCAATTCCGAACTGAACACGGATTTGCAGCGCGTCATGCAGGTTTTCTCGGGTAACCTGCAGCGCGAATTCTTCGCCAAGGTTCGTGCCGAACTCCGCGCTCAGAATATCGAGCTCTGATCGATCTGACGTTTGAATACCGGCCCCGCCCTTGTGCGGGGTCTTTTTTTGTCAGCAAGATAGATTATCTATATCGTTAGATTACGATGAAGCATGGGGGCGAGCATGGCTTATGATTATGATCTCTTGGTAATCGGGGCTGGCTCTGGCGGCGTCCGCGCCGCCCGTATGGCTGCCACCTATGGCGCCAAGGTCGCGATCATCGAGGAATTCCGCGTCGGCGGCACCTGTGTCATCCGCGGCTGCGTGCCGAAAAAGCTCTATGTTTATGCATCCCGCTTTTCCGATCAGTTCGATCTCGCGCCCAGCTTCGGCTGGCAGGTCGAGGCGAGCTTCGATTGGCCGACCCTGGTCGCCGCCAAGGAAAAAGAAATCACCCGGCTCGAATCCGCCTATACGGCCAATCTCGAAAAGCCGGGCGTCGAAATCATCAGGGATCGCGCCGTCGTCACCGGGCCCAATAGCCTGCGCCTCACGGGTTCAGGTCGTGAACTCACGGCTGAGCGCTTGTTGATAGCAACCGGGTCTCACCCCTTCATTCCCGAAGTGCCCGGCGCCGAATTCGGCATCACCTCTAATGAGGCCTTCGATCTTCCGACGCTTCCCAAGACCATCCTCATCGAGGGCGGCGGCTACATCGCTGTGGAATTTGCGACCATCTTTGCCGGTCTCGGCGTCGATACGACCCTGATCTATCGCGGCGATTGCATCCTGCGCGGCTTTGACGAAGACATGCGCCGTGGTCTTGAAGCCGCGCTCACCACCCGTGGCGTGCGCACTATCTATCAAGCCACTATCGCTTCGCTCGCCAAGGCTGGCGACAAGGTCCAGGCGACCCTGAGCGACGGCATCACTGCGCCATTCGATGTCGTCATGTTCGCCACCGGGCGCCGCGCCAACACCACTGGCCTTGGCCTTGAAACCGCAGGCGTCAAACTCAACGACAATGGCAGCATCGCCGTCGACGCCTATTCGCAGTCTTCGACCCCCTCGATCTATGCTGTCGGCGACGTCACGGGCCGCGCGCAATTGACTCCCGTTGCGATCCGCGAAGGCTGGTACTTTGCCGAGACCGTCTACAACAACAATCCGCAGAAGGTCGATTATTCGCTGATCCCGACGGCCGTCTTCAGCGAGCCTGAGATTGGCGTTGTGGGCCTCACCGAGGAAGAAGCCGCCACCCATGGCGATGTCGACGTCTACCTCGCGCGCTTCCGTCCCATGCAGAATACGCTCTCGACCCGCACCGAGCGCATGGTGATGAAGCTCATCACCGAAAAGGACGAAGGCAAGGTCCTCGGCGTCCACATCTTTGGTCCCGGCGCAGGTGAAATGATCCAGCTTGTCGGCGTCGCCATGAGCATGGGTGCGACCAAAAAAGACCTCGATCGCACCATCGCGCTCCACCCTACGGCGGCCGAAGAACTCGTGACCTTCAAATCGCCGAGCTACACTTATCGCGACTGCAAGAAGGTGGGGTAGACGGCAAAGCCTGGTTTGGACTTGGCAGCCCGTGTAGGTATTGCTAGACCGCCCCAACCCGCAAGATGCCCCGCGTGAGCGAGATGACCATGACCACTTGGACCCCCAGCAGCTGGCGCGAAAAGCCTGTTCTTCAGGTTCCCGCCTATCCCGATGCCGCTGCCTTGGCTGAGGCCGAGCGTCAACTCGCTTCGTTCCCGCCGCTGGTTTTTGCCGGCGAGGCGCGTGAACTCAAGTCTCGCCTCGCGGCCGTTGCCCGCGGCGAAGCCTTCCTGCTCCAAGGGGGCGATTGCGCCGAAAGCTTCGCCGAGCATGGCGCGGACCATATCCGCGACTTCTTCCGCGTCTTTCTGCAGATGGCGGTGGTCCTGACCCATGGCGGCTCGAAGCCCGTGGTGAAGGTCGGCCGCGTCGCCGGCCAATTCGCCAAGCCCCGGTCCGCCGATACCGAAACCATCGAAGGCGTCGAGCTACCGAGCTATCGCGGCGACATCATCAACGCCATCGAGTTCACCGAAGCCGCGCGCGTACCCGATCCCGATCGCATGCTGCAGGCCTATCGCCAGTCGGCCGCGACGCTGAACCTGCTTCGCGCCTTCTCCATGGGTGGTTATGCCGAACTGACTCGCATCCACGAATGGACCATGGGCTTCATGAAGGGGTCCAACTGGAACGTCCGCTTCGAGGAAGTCGCTCGCAAGATCGATGACGCCATCACCTTCATGTCGGCGCTCGGTCTCAATCCGGACAATACGCCCGCTCTCAAGCAGACAAGCTTTTACACCAGCCACGAAGCCCTGCTGCTCGGTTATGAAGAGTCGCTGACACGTCGCGATTCCATCTCCAACAATTTTTATGCGACGTCTGGCCATATGCTTTGGATCGGGGACCGTACCCGCCAGCCTGATGGCGCGCATGTCGAATACTTCGCCGGCATCCACAATCCCATCGGCATCAAGTGCGGCCCAAGCCTTGCCAATGACGATCTCCTACGCCTCCTTGATCGGCTAAACCCGACCGACGAAGCCGGCCGCATCACGCTGATCTCGCGCTTCGGCGCCGATAAGGTGCACGAACACCTGCCGCGTCTCGTCGAAACCGTCCAAAAGGCAGGCCGCACCGTCGTCTGGTGCTGTGACCCTATGCACGGCAATACGATCAAGGCCTCGACCGGCTACAAGACCCGCCCCTTCGATCGCGTCCTCACCGAAGTGCGCAACTTCTTCGAAGTGCACCGCGAAATGGGCACCTATGCTGGCGGCGTCCACATCGAAATGACCGGCGACGATGTCACTGAATGCGTCGGTGGTCTGTCGGCCGTGACTGAAACGACGCTGGCTGATCGCTACAACACCTATTGCGACCCTCGCCTCAATGCCAGCCAGGCGCTGGAGCTGGCTTTCCTCGTCGCCGAGGAAGTGCACGCCCAGAAGCCGCCCGCCCAGCGGCGGCTTGCGGGCGAATAGACCAGCGCCAAGAGTGAACTTGAGAGGCGGCCGCGCGTTCATCATCGGCGCGCGGTCTTTTCTTTGCCCGCTTCCAGGCCAAGGACAGTGCCGCGCAAGAGTGAGTAGGTAATGCCGAGATCTCTGTTTCCCCTGGCCGCACCCGAGGTCCGCGCTGAACTTGAGCGCGATCCAACTGTCAAATTGCTCAATGATTATGATTGGTCGAGCAATCCCCTCGGTCCGATCCCCGATTGGCCGGCAAGCCTCAAAGGCGCTGTGCGCTTGATGATGGTCGCCTCGACCCCCATGGTCATGATGGTCGGCCCGCAAGCCATCCTTATCTATAACGATGCCTATGGCGTCTTCGCCGGCCAGCGCCACCCCGAGATCTTTGGCATGCCAGCCCTCGAAGCCTGGCCCGAGATCGCCGATTTCAATCGCCAAAACGTCGAGCGCGGCCTGACCGGCGAGTCATGGACGCTGAACGACCAGGAACTACTGCTTAATCGTCACGGAGCGCCCGAAACCAGCTGGATGGACCTTCATTACAGCCCCATCATGGGGGACGATGGCTATTCCATGGGTACGCTTTGTATTGTCCATGAAACCACGGCCCGTATCCTGGCCGAAAAGGCCCTCGCGCGTAGCGAAGAGCGCCTGACCCTTGCCCTCTCGAGCTCAGCCCTCGTCGGCACCTGGGATTGGGACACAATCAACAATATCGTCACGGCCGACGATCAGTTCGCCAATCTCTACAATGTCGATTCCCAGATCGCCGGCCTCGGCGCGCCCATCGAGCAATATCTGCTGGCGGTCGAACATGAGGACCTGCCGCGCGTAAACGACGACCTCCAGCGCTCTTTCTCCACTGGCGCCGACTTTCGCAGCGAATACCGCGTTGTTGCCCCAGATGGCACGCGCCGGTGGGTTGTGGCTTCTGGCCGTCCCCGCTTCAATGCCGAAGGTCAAGTCTATCGTTTCCCAGGTGTTGCGATCGACATCACCGAGCAGCGCCGTGCCGCCGAGGCGCTCGCCAAAAGCGAGCTTGAATTCCGCACCCTCGCCGACACCATGCCGCAGATGATCTGGGCCACCCAGCCGGATGGCTACCACGACTACTATAACGCCCGCTGGTACGAGTTCACCGGCATGCAACCGGGCACCACCGACGGCGAAGGCTGGAACGACATGTTCCACCCTGACGATCAGGAAGAAGCCTGGAAGCGCTGGCGTCACTCGCTCGAAACCGGTGAGCCCTACCAGATCGAATATCGCCTCCGCCATCACAGCGGCGAATATCGCTGGACCCTTGGTCGCGCCCTGCCGATCGTCGACAACAACGGACGCATTCTGCGCTGGATCGGCACCTGCACCGATATCCACGAGTCGCGAAAGGCCGCCGAGGAGCGCGAGCTTGTCGCTCAGGAACTCAGCCACCGCATCAAGAACATCTTTGCGGTGCTCACCGGCATCGTGTCTCTGTCGGCCCGTGGCCGCCCGGATATCAAGCCCTTCGCCGATCAGTTGCGTCAGCGTATCTTTGCGCTTGGCGAGGCCCACGACTTCGTGCGCCCCCAGACCTACCTGTCGGAAAGCTCGAAGGGGCAGGGGACCTTGTCCGCGCTGGTCGCTCGCCTCCTCCGTCCATACGAGGGCGAAGATGGATCGAGCCGGATCCGCTATGCGGGTGACGACACCATCATTGACGATGCCGCAGCTACGCCCCTAGCGCTTCTCTTTCACGAGCTTGCCACCAATGCCGCCAAATATGGCGCGCTGCAGGGGCCCGATGGTTGGGTCGATCTCACAGGTCGGCGCGAAGGCGACGACTTCCACCTCACCTGGAAAGAGCGCGGTGGCCCTAGCACTTCGGCCCCAGCTCAGCTATCCGGCTTCGGATCGCGCTTGATCGAACTGTCCGTCACCGGCCAGATGCGCGGTCAGATCGAGCGTCTGTGGGAAGATGATGGTCTCAAGGTCGAGCTGACATTACCGCTCGCTTCGCTCATGCGCTCAAGCCGCCTGCAGGTAGAAAAAACAGAGGACGCCTGAGGCGTCCCAAAATCGTCGTTAGATGTTTGTTTGTCTGGCTCAAGTGGCCTGTTGCGTTCCGCCACCGGGCCAATCGAAAAGACGTAAGCGTCTTGGCGGTCTCGCGTCAGCTTCAGCGCGTTTTGCCATGGCATAATCCACGACTTCGCGCAGGTCACGTTCGGCGATAGGCTTGGAAACTACCCCGATCGTGCCCGGAACGCCGGCGCCAAGTTGCGCTGGGTTGGCCGTCAGGAATATGACGCTTGCACCATGAGTCTGGGCCAGGATTTTGCCGATTTCGATGCCGGTGGGTCCATCGCGCAGGTTGAGATCGACAAGCGCGATTTCAGCTTCGCTGGCGTGACGCAACGCGCTCTTCTTGTCAGCAGCGATGCCGATAGGCTCATGGCCCATTTCCGCGACGATCTGCTCGATCTCGGAAGCGACGAATATCTCGTCTTCAACAATGAGAACGCGACACGGCATCAAACGACAGTCTTCTGACTAATACCCATTTGACACAAACTCCTGAAGCGCAATGTGGTTGCATGCCGAAACGACGAAATCTCGACGTCGACTGTCAGGATGATCCTCGGAAGTTACCAAAGCGAAAAATTCCGGCGGACTGATTTAGCGGAACATTAACCCTAATGATCGATAAACGTTCCACGATCCAATGTTTGCGTACCAGGGGAGTTGGTGATGAAGCTCTATGCAGTCGGCGTTCTTGCAGGCCTTGCCACTGTCTCTTCTGCAACGGTATTCGCTGCTGACTATGGCGCACTCCCTCCATTGCGTCCGGCTTATCCGCAAGAGTGGGAAACCCCAGCCAGCGATCCACTGAGGATCGAACTGGGCGTGCGCTACTGGTATTCGATTGGCAAGCAGGACCACCAGATCGGCAACTATAGCCAGTCGGTCGACAGCAAGAGCCATGTTGGTGAAGTCTTCGCACGCGTCGAGGATCATTCGACCCGCTCCTACCTCGAAGCCTTCGGCGGCTACGGCGTCGCTCATGAGGGCACATACACCACCAATGGCGGTACCCCGCAGACACTACCCGCTTACCGCCTTGGCTATGCAGGCGCTGATTTTGCCTATCTCCCCTTCGGGGGGGATAGCGTCGGCCTGGGCTTCATCACAGGCTACCAGTACACCAACGATAGCCCCGATACGGGCCGAGCGAACTTCTACACGGGCGGCACGACGCAGGTAGGAGGGCTTTACCAGCTTTCTGGCGGCGACAGCGAAATCAACAACTTCGAGATCCATCAGCTTAAACTCGGCTTGGCCACCAAGTTCGATACCGGTAGCTTTGACATCCTCGGCGAAGCGGCCGCCATTCCATATTCTTGGATTACCGGCACGTACGGTGCCTATCAGGGCGCACCGCTAGGTCCATACTTTGGTCAGGGGTCGGCTGCCGCCGTAAACGGTCATGCCTACGGCGCGACGGGCAAACTCATGGTTGGCTTCAAACCAACAGAAAATCTGGCAATCCGGCTTGGTGGACGTGCTACCTATTTGACCGGTCAGTATGACGTTACATACAATACGTACCAGGTGACCCAGCCGGCTACAGCGGGGGACCCACCAACGGTTTCGCAGCAGAACTACATCTCGAACAACAATCCCTTCTCGATGCTCCGCTATGGCGCGCTGCTCGAAGTCGCTGGCAGCTTCTAGTCCAGCGCTTGCTCTTGGCAGGTCCAGAGGCTAAGTCTTGCCCGCGTTCGGCCGCGGGCCGGGCGGCCCGTCCATATCCATTAGGCAGCTTCCGTGACCGACCAGCTCAGAATTGCGCTCGCCCAGCTCAATCCCAAGGTCGGCGACCTTCCAGGTAATCTTGCATTGGCGCGCAAGGCGCTGGCCGATGCCGTTTCGGCCAAGGCCGATATCCTGATGCTGTCCGAGCTTTTCCTCACCGGTTATTTCCCGGATGATCTGCTCTTCAAGCCTCAGTTTCTCGCCGATGCCAAGGCCGCCGCCGAAGCCCTGATCGCCGATACTGCCGGGACCGATGTCACATTGATCCTGCCCACCATCTGGCAGGAAAATTCCGCGCTCCACAACGCCGTGCTCGTCGCCGAAAATGGCGCGATCACCGTCAAGCGGTATAAGCGTGAACTGCCCAACAACGACGTCTTCTACGAAAAGCGCTATTTTACTGCCGGACCCTTGCCGCACCCCGTGACCATCAAGGGCGTCTCGGTCGGTATTCCGATCTGCGAGGATATCTGGCACCCCTGGGCCTGCGAACATCTGGTGCGTGAAGGTGCCGAAATCCTGCTGTGCCCCAATGGCTCGCCCTATTGGACGAACAAGCAGCATGTGCGCAAGGAACTGGTGCGCAAGCACGCTATCGAGCATGACGTCCCGCTGATCTACCTCAACCAGGTCGGTGGTCAGGACGAACTGGTTTTCGATGGCGCCTCCTTTGCCATCGCACCCGGCGACAAGCTCGTCCTCCAGGCAAAGTCCTTCGAAACCGACTTCCTTGTCTCCGATTGGCATCGAGAAGGCGAGAGCTGGACCTCGATCAATGGCCGTCTGGAAGAGTTGCCCTCGATCGACGAAGCGCCATGGCGCGCTGCCGTTCTCGGCCTGCGTGACTACGTCCATAAAAACGGCTTCAATCACGTCGTGCTCGGCCTGTCGGGTGGCATCGATAGTGCCGTCGTCGCCGCCATGGCCGTCGATGCTTTCGGACCTGAAAAAGTCCACTGCATCATGCTGCCCTATCGCTACACGTCCGAAGAGAGCCTCCGCGACGCCAAGGATTGCGCCACCCGCCTCGGCGTCCGTTACGACGTCGTCGCCATCGGTGATCCGGTCGACAACGCGCTCCGCGAGCTTGCGCCTGTATTCGGCGATCGCCCGCTCGATACCGCCGAGGAAAACATCCAGTCGCGCATGCGCGGCACGATCCTCATGGCCGTGTCCAACAAGCTCGGCTCCATGCTCCTGACCACCGGCAACAAGTCCGAAATGGGCGTTGGCTATGCCACCATCTATGGCGACATGAACGGCGGCTATAATCCGCTCAAGGACATGTTCAAGATGGAAGTCTATGCCCTTGCCGATTGGCGCAATAAGCACACGCCTGGTGATAGCCTTGGCCCGAGCGGTCAGGTCATCCCGCAATCCATCATCGACAAGGCCCCAAGTGCCGAGCTCCGCCCCGATCAAACCGATCAGGACAGCCTGCCACCCTATCCCGTGCTCGACGATATTCTCCGTTCCATCGTTGAAGAAGAGATGAGCCTCGGAGAAGTCGTTGCCCGCGGCCACGAGCCGGCTCTGGTCAAGCGTATCGAGCGCCTGCTCAATATCGCCGAATATAAGCGCCGCCAGTCCGCGCCGGGTCCGAAGCTGACCGCCCGGGCCTTCGGCCTCGGCCGCAAATATCCCATCACCAATGGTTACAAGGATCAGACCGTCGGATGACAGTCGTACGCTGGGCGCCGTCCCCCACGGGCCGCATTCACCTCGGCAATGCCCGTCCGGCGCTGCTCAACTGGTTTTTCGCCCGCCGCAATGGCGGACGTTACATCCTCCGCATGGACGACACGGACCTCGCGCGCTCGACGCGCGAATCCGCCGATGGCATCGAGGTCGATCTCGCCTGGCTCGGCGTCACGCCCGATCTCCTCGTCCGCCAGTCTGAGCGCACTGCGCTTTATGATAACGCCCGCGACCAGCTTATCGCCTCCGGCCGCCTCTACCCCGCCTACGAAACCGAAGACGAACTTGACCGCAAGCGCGCCCGCGCGCGCCTCCTCGGCAAACCACCGATCTATGATCGCGCCGCGCTCAGTCTGACGGACGAACAGAAAGCCGCCTACGAAGCCGAAGGCCGCAAACCCCATTGGCGTTTCAAGCTCGATGGTCGCCCGGTTCAATTCAACGATCTGATCAAGGGCCCGCAGACGGTCAACACCGCTTCCATGTCTGACCCGGTGCTGATCCGCGCCGACGGCTCCTATCTCTATACGCTCCCCTCAGTTGTCGACGATATCGACCTCGCGATCACCCATGTGATCCGTGGCGAGGACCACGTCTCCAACACCGGCACGCAGATCGAGATCATCGAAGCCCTGGGTGGCGCTGTCCCGACCTTTGCCCACCACAATCTTCTCACCGATGCAGCCGGCCAGGGCTTTTCCAAGCGCTTGGGCTCGCAGTCGATTTCCGATTTCCGCGATGAAGGCTACGAGCCGCTCGCCATCGCCATCATGGCGACCCTGACCGGCACCAGCATGCCGATCGAGCCCTATCCGAGCCTAGACGCCATCGCCGAAAAACTCGACTTCTCGATGATTTCGCATGGCTCGGCCCGCTTCGATCCCGCTGAACTCGACAGCCTCAACGCCCGCCTTCTCCACACCATGCCCTACGAAGAAGCGTTTCCGCGCCTCTCTTCGCTCGGGCTCGAAGGCGAAGCGATCTGGACTCTTCTGCGCGAAAACCTCGTGCGCTTCCCCGATATCGCCGAATGGTCAAAGGTCGTCACCGGCCCGATAGAGCCGGTCATTGCCAATGAAGATCAGGAATTCCTGGCTCTCGCCAAGGCTATGCTGCCGCTTGAACCTTGGGACGAAACCACCTGGTCCACTTGGACCACTGCGCTCAAGGGTGCGACCGGCCGAAAGGGCAAGGCTTTGTTCCTGCCCCTTCGCCTCGCCCTGACAGGCCGCCACGATGGCCCCGAGCTTAAGTCCCTGCTTGTCCTGCTTGGGCGTACGGCGTGTCTGGACCGACTACCCTGACAGCCTTGCCATCGAAGTGAACGATCCGCAGTTCCGCTTCTTCCGCGGTCTGATTGGCATTGGGCCGCACAGCCACTTCGCCGGGGCCCGACGGCCTCGGGCGGGGCAGGGGGACGTTGATCAGCGCCACCGAGGCAACGGCCTCGACCGGCGCCGGCGCCACAGCCTGCTGCGTCGGCACGCTGCCGCGCGGATCGCGCAGCGGCATCGGAAATTTCAGCCCATTTATATCGAGCATCGTCCTTCCGCTGCCGCCAGCGTCCGTCGCGACACTCACCGTGCCAGCCGATTGCGGCGCGACCTTGCAAGTCGCCTTGATGTCGAAATTGGTGCGATAGGCGAAGGCTGTCGGCAGGCTCGTATAGGCCGAACCCGACATATTCCGCATCTGCTCCGGCTCTTGCCCGGGATTGTCATAGTAGTAGAGATCAACCTGGGTGTTGGGACACATCGCCTGGCATTGCTGGGCGTCATTCCCGACATATTCGGTCAGGGTCGAATAGCTGATGGGCCAGAAATAGCCGTCCGAGAGGCGCACGCAGACCGTGCGGACCGTGTTGTAGCCCTGATTGCCCCAATAGTCCCCGCCGTCGATGAAATCGCCATTGGTGAAATCGCCCTCGGTGGTCGAACCGAAAACGCGATCGAAAATCGATTGGCGATCCTGGCTAAAGGTAGCGCTCGAGCCGCCATTGCAACCAAAGCGCGCCATTTCCTGCAAAATGGCCTCGCGCTGCTGGGCGACGGCATTGGCCGTGTCGACAGATTGCGAAACCTGCGCATAATCCTCGCGCAGCCGCAAAACCGTTCGCCCGATCTGCTGGCATTGCCGGGTCAAAACCTGGCCGGCCCGCGCCGCATCATTGCAGCCTTCGCGAATATATTGGCTTTCCGCATTTTGCACGTCGCGCTGCAATTGCTGCGCCGCCGACGAATTGCCCCCGCGCTGCCGGAAATCGCCATTGCGGTCGAACTGGCGCAGCGCGCCATTGAGCTGGTTGCACTGTGCCGATTGGGCATAGACGGTTTGCACATCGAGCGTAAACATCAGCGCTGCAAAAGCCAGCAGCAGAGGCACGCGAAGACCGGAAAAAGATATGCGCACGAAATGGTCCTGTTCGGCGGCCGCAACCTGTGGCCATGTCTCGCCCTTAAGACATCGCTAGGGCAAGTTGCAACACTATAACAATGCCTGACCGCGCCGGTAGCGCTGCCGGGCAACACATAAAGGGAGATCGTTCGCTCATGAAACTCGCTACCCTGCGCGCCAACCGTCCGGATGGCCAATTGGTCGTGGTCTCCAACGATCTCACCCGCTGCGTCTCCGCCGGCCGCATCGCTCCAACGCTGCAGGCCGCGCTCGATGATTGGCAGCGCCTCTCGCCCGAGCTTTCGGCGCTTTCGGCCCAGCTCGACAAAGGCGAAATCGCCGGCCAACCCTTCGAACCAACCACCGCGCTTGCCCCTCTTCCGCGCGCCTATCAGTGGATCGACGGCGCCGGCTATATGAGCCACCTCGAACGCGTCCGCTCGCTCAAGGGAAGCCGCGATGCGGAGCTACAATCGGTTCGCCCCCTGATCTACCAGGGCGGCTCCGATTCGCTTTCCGCCGCCACCGATCCCATCGTCATCCCCGAAGATGATCTCGCGCTTGATTTCGAAGTCGAGCTCGCCGCCATCATCGGCCCCGTGCCCATGCGTCCGAGCCGCGACCAGGCCTCCGCCGCCATTCGCCTGATCACGGTCTGCAACGACGTTTCTCTCCGCCGCCTCGTCGCCGATGATCTACAAAACGGCTTTGGGTTCTTCCACTCAAAGCCCTCGACCTCATTCGCTCCCGTCGTTGTCACACCCGATGCGCTCGGCGATCGCTGGCGCGACAACAAGCTCCATCTCCCCATTCGCGTCGAGGTCAACGGCACGCTCTACGGTCAACCCAATGCCGGCGTCGATGTCCACTTCGATTTCGTCGATCTCATCATCGAAGCCGCGCGTACCCGACAGTTGACCGCCGGCACCATTATCGGCTCGGGCACGATCGCCAACCACCACGACTCTACGCTCCCGATCAAAGAAGATGGCATCGGCTTTGGCTGCATCGCCGAAGCGCGCACGGCCGAAAAGGTGAAATTCGGCAAAGCCCGCACGCCCTTCCTCAAGCCCGGCGACAGTGTCCGCATCGCCGCCATCGGCACGGGCAATCGCTCGGTTTTCGGCGATATCCGGCAGACCGTCGTGGCTCTTTCGCCGCGCCCCTAATTCGGTAACATTCCCGTGTTGACGTTGGGAGCGTCAACTCCGCGTGCCACTGTCGCATTGTCGAGTGGGGGAGCTTGGCGAACTCACTGGCCGTTGGAGCGGCTGGTTCATATCAATCACGTTGAGGGTGCAGTTTGATGGTCCTTTCGAAGTTCTCCGGTATTGCCATAGCCGCCTTGCTCGCTGCAGGCACGGTCGCGGTTGTGGCCCAGGACGCTTTTACGCCTCCGGCGACGCCTGAAGAGGCTGTCACCGTTCGCGAGGCGATGATGAAGGAAAATGGCGGCATCCTGCGCCAGGCCGGCAACCTCACCGGAGCCGACGCCGTCGCTGCCATGACGACCCTGCGCGACAACTATAGCCACATTCCGGCGCTCTTCCCCGAAGGCTCCAATGTCGGTGAATCCGAAGCCCTTCCTGCCATCTGGGAAAATTGGGAAGCTTTCACCGCTATCGCCGATGCCGGCGTGACCGCTGCCGAACAGGGTATCGCAGCCGCCGAAGCTGGCGACGCCGCAGCCTACACCGAAGCCGTCAAGGCCATCGGCGCCACCTGTGGCCAGTGCCACCAGCAATTCCGGAGCTAACCCGTACGGGTTAGTTAACTCCGCAGAGATCGTCCCTTGGGATGATGTTCGCCTCCAAAGCGAAATGGGCGGCCTTCGGGTCGCCCTCTTTTCTTTTGGCTCTTGATTTATTTGGCTCGCCCGGCCAATCTCCGCTCATGAAGACCAAGTGCACCATTATCGCCTGCATTATTACCTGCTAACCCAAGCGTTGGCGGAGCAGTCTTCTTCATCCAAAATTCTCTGAAGATAGAGGCCTCCCGCCAGAGCCCCAATGTGTCGGGCCCACAAGGACCTCTCGATGACCACGGCAAAGCCGCAGATCAGCCTCTACAACACGCTCACCCGCACCAAGGCGCCCTTCGCGCCCATGGATGCGAACAATGTGCGCATGTATGTCTGCGGCCCGACGGTCTATGACTTCGCCCATATCGGCAATGCCCGCCCGGTCATCGTCTTCGACGTGCTCTTCCGTCTGCTGCGCCACGTCTACGGCGAGAGCCACGTCACCTACGTGCGCAACATCACCGACGTCGATGATAAGATCAACGCCCGCGCGCTGCGCGATTTTCCTGATCTGCCGCTCAACGAAGCCATCCGTAAGGTCACCGAAAAGACCGAGAACCAGTTTCTCGCCGACGTGAAGGCGCTCGGCACGCTTGCACCCACCCACCAGCCGCGCGCCACCGAAAACATCACCGAGATGCAGACCCTCATCTCGTCGCTGATCGAGCGCAACCACGCCTATAACACCAATGGCGAAGTGCTTTTCCGCACCCGCTCAATGGCAGACTACGGACAACTCTCCGGTCGTAATCTCGAAGACAATCTCGCCGGCGCCCGCATCGCGGTCGAAGCCCACAAGGAAGACCCGGCAGATTTCGTCCTCTGGAAACTGTCCTCGGAAACCGAACCCGGCTGGGACAGCCCCTGGGGCCGCGGCCGCCCCGGTTGGCACATCGAATGCTCCGCCATGTCCGAGCGTTACCTCGGCAAAACCTTTGATATCCATGGCGGCGGGCTCGACCTGATCTTCCCGCACCACGAAAACGAAATCGCCCAGTCCCGCTGCGCCCATGGCACCCACGCTATGGCCAATGTCTGGATTCACAACGGTTTCCTCCAGGTCGAAGGACAGAAAATGTCCAAGAGCCTGGGCAATTTCGTCACCATCAACGAGCTCCTCGAAACAGGCGCCATGGGCGGCCGCGCCTGGGTCGGCGAAGTCCTGCGCCTCGCCATGCTCATGACGCACTACCGCGAGCCCATCGATTTCACCGTAAAACGCCTCGAAGAAGCCGAAACCAAGCTCCGCGACTGGCAACGCGCCGCCCGCGGCGCAACGGTGTCCGAGGGCGACGACCCCGACGCCTCCGTCGTCAGCGAACTCGCCGACGACCTCAACTTCCACCGCGCCAGCGTCGCCCTCGATTTCATCGTCAAAAAAGCCAACCGCGAAGAAGGCAATGCCAAACACTGCCTCGCCGCCACCCTAAAATTCCTCGGCTTCAGCCTCGATAGCCTCCTCGATTCCAACGACGGCTGGGAAGCCCCCGCCCACATCGCCAACGCCATCGCCACCCGCCTCGAAGCCCTCAACGCCAAGGATTTCGCTAAAGCCGACGCCATCCGCAACGATCTGGCAGAGCAGGGCGTGGCGTTGCTCGACTACAAGGATGAGAATGGCCAGCGGGCGACCAAGTGGGAAGTGAAGAGGTGATGGTGGCTCCCGAGCATACCCCTCACCCGTCTCGGCCTCCGGCCGATCCACCCTCTCCCGCAAGGGGAGAGGGGAGTTCCGTGCATGCCCAAGCTGTGGTGTCAGCCCTAACCACCAGCCCTCCTTCTCCCCTTGCGGGAGAAGGTGCCCGAAGGGCGGATGAGGGGTATTCTTCGCCCAAGCATCGAAGAATTTCAGGGTTGATGCGCGGCCGTGCCCGTTCAATGCGCCACGAGCCCACTGAAGCCGAGCAACGGTTGTGGACCCTGCTTCGGAGCCGGCGCTTCTTGGGCTTCAAATTCCGTCGCCAATTCCCCGTTGGCAATTATATAGCCGACTTCATCTGTCTCGAAGCCCGCCTCATCATCGAAGCCGACGGCTCCCAGCACGCCGAATCCCCGCGCGATTTAACCCGCGACACCTACCTGCGCGCGCAAAACTTCCACCTCCTCCGCCTCTGGAACAATGACATCCTAGCCTCCCCAGACGCCGTCGCTGAAACCATCTGGGCCACTCTGCACAGAGGTCAGCAAACCCATGCTGACACCCCCTGTCACCACCCACGCCTATCCTCATGGCCTCCTCACCAAAGGAGTCTCCCCCATGCTTGATCACGTCGGAATTCTCGTCGCAGACTGGACCAAATCCCGCGCCTTTTACGACGCTGCCTTTGCCGCCCTCGGCTACACCATGCTCGCCGAAGTCCCCGAGCAATTCACGGGCGGCGTTAAGGTCGGTGGCTATGGCAAGGAAAAACCCGATTTCTGGCTAACCGAGAGCATGGAAACCGGCCCCGGCCGCCACTATGCCTTCGCCGCCGCCGACCATGCCGCAGTCGACGCCTTCTATGCCGCCGCCATGGCCAATGGCGGTCGCGACAATGGCGGCCCCGGTCCGCGCCCGCATTATCACGAGAATTATTACGGTGCCTTCGTCATCGATCCCGATGGCAACAATGTCGAAGCGGTGTGTCATGCCCCCAAGTGAAGAACACGCCGGCGGATGCCAGTGTGGCGCGGTTCGTTTCCGCGTCACCCGGCTTGGCCGGCCCTCCATCTGCCATTGCCGCATGTGCCAAAAGGCATTCGGCGGCTTCTTTGGCCCGCTGGTCACGGCGCACAATGCCGCCTGGACCCGCGGCGAACCCAAATGGTTCCAGAGCTCCAATGCCGCCCGCCGCGCTTTTTGCGGCGAGTGCGGCACCCCGCTTGCTTATGAAACCCGCTTCGGCCTGGAACTGGCCATCGGCGCCTTCGACGACCCGACCGTCGCCGCGCCCGAAATCCAGGTCAATCCGCACGACAAGCTGCCATTTTTCGACGACCTGACCAAAATCCCCGTCCGCCATGAAGTCAGCGATGAATGGCGCGATTTCCTGACCGGAATCCATTCCAATCAGCACCCTGATCACGACACCGCCGATTGGCCGCCCAAGGACGAAATCTGATGGACCGCTACACAATGGACGTCAGCGGCGGCTGCCAATGCGGCGCTGTGCGCTATCACGCAACGGAAATGTTCGACAACGCGCACATCTGCCATTGCCGCATGTGCCAAAAGGCCGTCGGCAATATCTTTGCCGCCCTCGTCGCGGCTCCACGCGAAGTCATCACCTGGACCCGCGGCACGCCCGCGCGCTTTCGCTCCTCCGATCACGTCGATCGCGGCTTCTGCAGCCAATGCGGCACGCCCCTGTTTTACGAGGACATCACCGGCAACCGGGTGAATTTCACCATCGGCTCGCTTGATCACCTCGAGCTATTCCCGCCCCACATCAATGATGGCAATGAAGCGCGCGTGCCCTGGTTCGATACCTTGCCCACGCTCGCACATGGCGGCGAAACAGGCACACGGGACGATGACAACGCCTCGTGGGCCGCCGCAATCGCCTCCTCCAATCACCAGCACCCCGACCACGACACGGCCACCTGGCCACCAAAAACCTAAAAAGACTAGAGACCAAAAATGTCCCGAGATCGCCTCTACCTCTTCGACACGACCCTGCGCGATGGCGCGCAGACGGCCGGCGTAGAATTCTCGCTCGAGGACAAGATCGCTATTATTGGTCTCTTGGAAGAGCTCGGCGTCGACTATATCGAAGGCGGCTATCCCGGTGCCAATCCGGTCGACACGGCCTTTTTCGACGAAAGGCGCACGAAAAAGGCCACCTTCACCGCTTTCGGCATGACCAAGCGGGCAGGGCGGTCGGCTCAGAACGACCCAGGCGTCCAGTCCCTCGTCAATTCCGCCGCCGCCGCAACCTGTTTCGTCGCCAAAGCCTGGGATTATCAGGTCGAACTCGCCCTCGGCTCCAACACCGACGAGCACCTCGAAGGGCTCGCGGACACCGTGCGCACCGCTGCTGCAGCCGGCAAGGAAGTCCTCATCGATCTCGAACACTTCTTCGATGGCTTCAAAGCCAATCCCGAATACGCGCTCTCCTGCGTTACGACCGCGCTTGATGCCGGCGCCCGCTGGGTCGTCCTTTGTGACACCAACGGCGGCACCATGCCGGCCGAAATCCGCACCATCGTCGGCACGGTTCTTAAATTCGCGCCGGGCGACAAGCTCGGCATCCACCCGCACGACGATACCGGCCAGGCTGTCGCCAATGCGCTGGCCGCCGTCGAAGCCGGTGTGCGCCAAGTTCAGGGCACGCTCAACGGCCTCGGCGAACGCTGCGGCAATGCCAATCTGATTACCCTGATCCCGACGCTGGTCCTAAAACCCTATTACGCCGAGCGCTTCGAAACCGGCATCACGCCAGCCCATCTCGAACGCCTCACCCACATTTCCCGCGCCTTCGACGATCGCCTCAACCGTGCCCCCGCGCGCCAGGCGCCCTATGTCGGCGCCGCTGCTTTCGCCACCAAGGCCGGCATCCACGCCTCGGCCCTCCTCAAAGATTTTTCTACCTATGAGCACGTCCCGCCCGAAAGCGTCGGCAACGAACGCGCCATCATGGTCTCACAGCAGGCCGGAAAATCCAACCTGCTCACCGCCCTCGCGCGCCACGATATAATTCTCGAAAAGGACGATCCCCGCCTCGAAAAGCTCTTGGCGACGGTGAAAAGTCGCGAAGCCCGCGGCTATTCCTATGACGGCGCCGATGCGTCCTTCGCCGTCCTCGCCCGCTCCGTCCTCGGCACGCTGCCAAGCTTTTTCGACGTCGAACATTATCGCGCCATGGTCGAGCGCCGCCACAACGCACAAGGTGAAGAGATCACCGTCACCGAAGCGGTGGTGAAAGTCCGGGTGCAGGGCGAATTGCTGATGTCCGTCGCCGAAGGCAATGGCCCGGTCAACGCGCTCGATCAGGCCCTGCGCAAAGATCTCGGCATCTATTCCGCCCGGATCGAAGATCTTGAACTGGTCGATTTCAAAGTGCGTATCCTCGACGGTGGCACGGGCGCGGTCACCCGTGTACTGGTCGAGAGCAAGGACAGTACCGGCGAGCGCTGGACGACGATCGGTGTTTCTTCCAACATCATTGATGCGTCCTTTGAAGCTCTGTATGAATCAATCACATACAAGCTGTTGAAGACTGAGGCGGTGCAGTCGACCACAGTGATGGCGACTTCTCGGCCGGTGCAAAAAGCCACCGGCTGACAACCGTCCGGGAGGACAAACTGGCCGAAACTGCTCCAAAACGCCCACTTGCTCTCACCATTGGGGCAGTCGCCGTCACGTTACTTGTCATCCTCGGCATTTTCGCCGCGCCCACCATTTCAACCTGCTTCAATAGTCCCGATGGCATGGGTCAGTGCATCAGGGGCAAGTTCACCGAAGCCGGCCTCTTCCCGCCCGCGCCCGTCACCGAAGTCGCCGAAACCACAACGCCGGCGGCTCCAACGGAAACGCCTGCCACGCCCGCAGAACCCGAAGGCGAGTTGACCGCGCCAGCGCTCGACGTCACCCCGCCAGCCGAAGCGACGCCCGAAGTGCCGCAGGGCATCGTCGCCGCAACCTTTGGCCTCCTCCGCGCCGAGCCCGATGGCTCCGTCGTCATCGCCGGCAGCGGTCAGCCCGGCAGCGAAGTCGACGTCTATTCCGACGACAAGCTCCTCGGCACGGCAAAGGTCGAATCCTCAGGCGATTGGGTCCTCGTGCCCGATAGCCCACTGCCCACGGGCGGCGTTGAAATCACCCTTGCCGAGCACGGCAAGACCGAGCGCGCCGATCAGTCTTTCGTCGTCGTCGTCGATGACGACAAAACTACCCAGCCGCTCGTCGTTGCCAGCACACCGGGCCAGGCCAGCGAAATCCTCCAGGGCCTCGATCGCCCGGCACCGACCGCCGTCGCCGCCGCGCCCGAGGTAACAACGCCTCCTGCGGCACCGGAAACCGAACCTTCGCCAATGGCCGTCGCCGAAGCGCCTGCTGTGACGCCCCCAGCGCCCGCTGCCACTCCACCAGCACCCACTGCGACTCCGGCCCCCGTCGCAACACCGGCACCCACTGCCCCACCAGCAGTACCGGACGAAGCCGCCACCCCATCGGCAGAGCCAGCCTCACCGGCTGCCCCTGAAGCCGCACCTGCTGCACCCGCTCAGCCAGCAACGACCACCCCTGCGCCAAATACTCCTGCACCAACCGCCCCGGCCGCCGCTCCAAGCACCACGCCTCCTGCCGCGCAGACAGCAGAAACTCAACCCGCGCCGGCAACGCCAGCTGCTCCGGCAACCACACCCGCGCCCGCTGCTCCCGCAGCAACTCCACCCGCAGCGCCGGCAGCCCCTCAGGTCGCCGACGTCCCACCCACCATCGACGCCATTGAAGTCGAAGGCGCCCGCACCTTCTTCGCCGGCAGCGGTCCAGAAGGGCGCACCGTCCGCCTCTATGTGGATGATACCTTCGTCGCCGATTCCAAGGTCGAAGGCGGTCGCTGGCTGGTCGAAGCCGGCCCCGTCCTCTCTGCCCCCAGCCAGCGCGTGCGCGCCGACCTCCTCGGCGCCAACTCCTCGGATGTCGTCGCCCGCGCCGAAGTCGATTTTGTCGTCGATGAACCTGAAGGGCAGAGCACCGAGACCTCCGTCGCCAGCGCCGACACCTCGACCACCGCTCCGGCCGCCACATCGCAGCCGGCTCCAACGTCCGCAGTGGAGCCATCCACCACTCCGGCCACCGAGCCCGCAGCCCCGGAAACGCCTACGCCAGCAGCAGAGCCAACTGCTCCCGCTGCCGCCGCCAGCACAGAGACCCCCGCGACATCCGCCGCCGATGCTGACACACTCGCCACGACGACTGAACCCGAGGCGCCTGCGCCTGCAACGTCCGTCGCAACTGCAGAAACCCCGACGCCTGCTCCCACGCAACCCGCCGCCGAGCCTGCCGTCCCCACCATGGTCGCCGTCTCCGTCGGCGGCCCTGATGCCCAGCGCTTCGCGTCCGGCAAAGCCATCATCCGCCGCGGTGACAATCTCTGGACCATCGCCCGCCGCGTCTATGGCGAGGGCATCAAATACACCACCATCTACGACGCCAATACCGGCCAGATCCGCGACCCCGACCGTATCTACCCCGGCCAGGTTTTCAGCCTCCCCCAATAAAAAATGGCGCCCCCGGGCGCCATTTTCGTTTGACGCGGACATTCACATCACCCCCTCCCAGCCTCCCCCATCAAGGGGGAGGTGAGGCATCGCGTGTGGGGCTGGGTATTGTCACACCCACCAGCCTGACACCTCCCCCTAGATGGGGGAGGCCGGGAGGGGGTGGCCTTTGCTACCCCAAACCACCTTTATCTCCGCCCCAGCGCACCCCAGGGATTGACCTTCCCCCCAATCCTCACCATGTTCATCGCAATTCACCGATTGAATTCGGCCAGCCCCATGCAAGACGACGACATTGCCAACATCATGAGAGCTTTGGGCCATCCGGTCCGGCTCAGCATCCTGCGGTTCCTCGCGAGCCAGCAGCAGCGCGAATGTTGCTGCGGCGATGTCACCGAATCCCTGCCGCTCGCCCAGTCCACTGTCTCCCAGCACATAAAGGTGCTGCTCGATGCCGGGCTAATCGAACGCAAGCCCACCGGCACGCGCAACCGCTACATGATCCGGCAGGATCGCCTGGCCGAACTCGGAACCGCCTTTGGCGGTTTGATCGATGGTCTCAATCTCCGAGCCCCACTACAGCAGGTCTCCTGAAACTGGTTCTCGGTTTCGGGAATTACGATCTGCACAAAACCAATGATTAAGGCGCATAAAGCGAGCCTGAAAAACTCGCCCTGCGCTTTGAGGAAAGCGAAACTGGCCTAATGGCTGACAAACCCAATGAAAAGAAGCCGTCCGTTAACGCGGACGAAGGCTCGGTATTCTCTACCGTCCGCAATCTCTGGCCCTATATGTGGCCCGATGGCCGGCCCGATCTCAAGCTGCAGGTCGTGCTCGCCATCGGCGCTCTCCTCCTCAGCAAGGTCGCGACCACCCTCGTGCCTTTTGCCTATAAGGGCATCATCGACAATCTCGATGGCACCGATGTCGATAGCCAGTTGGTGATGGGCCTCGCCATTCCGGTGGTGCTCGTCATCGCCTATGTGCTGGGCAATGTGCTCGATGCTGGCTTCCAGCAATTGCGCGACGTTCTCTTTGCCGGCGTTGGCCAGCATGCCGTGCGCAAACTTGCGCTCCAGACCTTCCACCATATGCACCGCCTCTCGCTGCGCTTCCATCTCGCGCGGCGCACTGGCGGCCTCTCCCGCGTCATCGAGCGCGGCGTAAAAGGTATCGAAACGGTCGTCCGTTTCGCCATGCTCAATATCGCACCCACCATCGTCGAGTTCATCGTCGTCGCCATCATCTTCGTCTGGCTCTTCGGCGTCAGCTATCTCGGCGTCCTGGTGGTGATGATCTGGGCCTATCTCTATTTCACCATCAAGGCCTCGAATTGGCGCATTTCCATCCGTCGGGACATGAACAATTCCGACACCGACGCCAATGGTAAGGCGATCGACAGCCTCCTCAATTATGAGACGGTCAAATACTTCGCCAATGAGAAGATGGAGGCCGAGCGCTATGACGGCGCCATGGCGAGCTACGAAAAGTCCGCGATCCGCATCTGGACCTCGCTCGGCTGGCTGAACTTCGGCCAGGCCGTCATCTTCTATGGCGGCTTCCTGATCATCTCGATTATGGCCATCAATGGCGTCATGGCCGGCCGCCTGACGCTGGGCGATTTCGTGTTGCTCAACACCTTCCTGATGCAGATCTATCGTCCGCTCAATTTCATTGGCTTCGTTTATCGCGAGCTCCGCCAGGGCCTCACTGATATCGAAGAGATGTTCAAGCTCCTCGATCAGGATCCAGAAATCGTCGACAAGCCCAATGCGACCCCGCTCAAGGTCACTGGTCCTGTCATCCGTTTCGAAGACGTCACCTTCCACTACGATCCAGATCGTCCGATCCTAAAGGGCGTCAGCTTCGAAGTGCCGGCCGGCAAGACGGTCGCGATCGTCGGACCCACCGGCGCCGGCAAGTCGACCATTTCGCGTCTGCTCTACCGTTTTTACGACGTCACCGGCGGCCGCATCACTATCGATGGCCAGGACCTCCGCGATGTCACGCAGGAAAGCCTGCGCTCGACCATCGGCATGGTGCCGCAGGACACGGTGCTCTTCAACGATACCATCGGCTACAATATCGAATATGGCCGCCCCGGTGCATCCGAGGAAGACATCCGCTCTGCCGCTCGCATGGCTCAGGTCGGCCCCTTCATCGAAAGCCTGCCCAAGGGCTATGAAACCCCGGTCGGCGAACGTGGGCTAAAACTGTCCGGCGGCGAAAAGCAACGCGTTGCCATAGCTCGCACTATCCTCAAAGCCCCCTCGATCCTCATCCTCGACGAAGCGACCTCCGCCCTCGATACCAAGACCGAGCGCGATATCCAGGCAGCTCTCGATGAAGTCTCGCGCAACCGTACCAGCGTCGTCATCGCCCACCGTCTCTCGACCGTGATCAATGCCGACGAAATCCTGGTTCTCCGCGAAGGCCTCGTTGCGGAGCGCGGCAACCACAGCCAGCTCCTCGCCCAAAACGGCCTCTACGCCCAAATGTGGAGCCGCCAACGCGAAGCCACCGAAGCCGAAGAAGCCCTCGCCCGCACCCGCGAAGACCCGGACGGTTTTGTAAAGCGCGGCACGCCCGCTGCGGAATAGTCTATGACTTGAACCAAGGCGTACCTCTCCATCCTGCGTCATCCCCGCGAAAGCGGGGATCTCTTTTTGGACTGTGATTGAAGAGCAGCAGCAACCCCACGGAGTGTCACCCCGGCGAAGGCCGGGGCCCATCCTGATATTTCAAGATTGCTCGCCGCTCGCGTGAGGATGACAGAGGATGAAGTCAAAGCGCCCGGTGCTGAGTGCTTAGAGCGCGCAATCAAGCCGTCAAACCTTGCCCCCTCCGCTCTCTCCGCCTAACCTCCCGCAATGGCCATCCACCTCACCCCCGCGCGCCCTGACCAGAAGCCGATCATAGCCAATCTGATCCAGCTCTATCTCCACGACATGACCGCCTTCATGCCGTTTCCGGTCGGCGCGGATGGCCGCTACCAATACGATTTCCTTGACCGCTTCTGGCGCTTCCCCTACCTCATCATGTCCGATGAAGAGATCGCCGGCTTCGCCGTCGTCATCGACGAGTGCCCGCTCACCGGCCGCAAGCCCTGCTGGTTCATGGCCGAGTTCTTTGTCTTGAAAGCCTATCGGGGCAGGGGAGCCGGCAAAGCCGCCGTCAACGAGGCCCTCGTCCTCCACCCCGGCCCCTGGCACATCGCCGTGCCCCACGCCAACACCGCCGCCCAATTCTTCTGGCCCAAAGTCCTCGCACCCCAAGCCCTGACCACCCGCGACATCCACTTCGACGGCGACGATTGGCGGCTTAATGAGTTTGTGGCTCAAGGGCCGTTGAGATAGAATTAGGTCAGCGGGGCTGTGTGCTGGCGCAACCACGCCTCAAGAACGTCCTTGCGAAACGATCCGGCCTGGAGATTTGAGTAGATGAAGCGCTCAATCTCGTCGTTGTCGGCCACAACGTCCGAGCCATTCAGCTGTTGAAAGAGTTCGAGACAGGCATAGGCGACGCGCTTATTTCCATCGACGAAGCCATGGTTCATCGCCAGGCTTTCCCAGAGTGCGGCAGCTTCCTCGATAAGGTCGGCATAATAGCCCGTTTGTGGGCGAAGCAGTGCCGCCTCGATCAGGCCGAGGTCCCGAACGCCCGCCGCACCACCAAATTTTTCGATCAGGATGGCATGGATGCGCAGCGCTTCTTCAAGCGTCAAATAGCTGAAAGGCATGCTGGCTATCGAGCGAGCGCTTCATAAAGCGACTTCCGTTTTTCCACGCTTCTCGCCATCAACTCTTCGATCGCAGGTCTGACCTTGGCTGTACCGTTCGCGGCTCTCAGTTCAGCATATTGCTCCGCCGACAGCACGACCACGACATCTCTGCCATTTTTTTGGACGTGCACCGGACCAGCCTGCGCCATTTCCAAAACTTGGCCAAACTTGTTTTTAGCATCCGTCGCCGAGATTTGTGCCATGGTCATCCCTTTCAGCTAAAATAGCTAAATTGGATATAATCCATTCCGCCCACATTGTCACCCACCAATAAAAAAAGGCCCACATCGCTGCGGGCCCTTTTCATTCTTCGATCCACCAAACACTACTCCGCCGCATCCCGGCGATCGTGCAGCCCGGCATCTTTGCTGACGACAAAGCGCTGGGTGCCATCGGCGGTTTCTTCGACGGCCATGCCGTCAAAGCCTGCCGGAGTAGCCGTGGCCGGCCGGCGGCGCATGCTGCGGATCCATTCGCCCGTGCCCTTGATCTGGCGCCAGAGAACGCTTGGCGCAGTGATCATCACCGGAACCATGATCAGCGTTAGGAGCGTCGAAAAGAAGAGGCCCGATACAAGCGCTGCCGAGAGGTGGATGAACCACGAACCCGCCAGACCACCCACCACGATTTCGCGGCGGATGAAGTCGAACTCGACGTTCGCCCACATCGGGATAACGCCAAGCGCCGTGAGGAACGCGGTCAACAACACCGGACGCACACGCTGCGCGACCGTCAACAACATGGCCTTCACCGGCTCGACATGCTGGTGGCGGTTATAGTCATTGTAGGTGTCGATCAGCACGATGCCGTTCTTCACCACAATGCCCGCCAGTGCCACGATGCCGAGACCAGTCATGATGGCCGAGAAGGTCATCCCCGTTGCCAGCATGCCCAGAAGCACACCCGCAACCGACATCACCACCGTCGAGAGCGTCACCATCACCTGGAAGAAGCTGTTATATTCGAGCAGCAGGATGAAGAAGATCAGCGCCATAGCCATGCCCATCGCCGTAACGATAAAGGCATTGGCATCGCCCATCTGCTCTTCGGCACCGCCAAAAGCGACATTGACGCTTTCAGGGAAGTTCTGCTCGCCGATCCACTTCTGCAGCTCTGCAACCTTATCGGCCGCATAGACGCCTTCGGGCAGGTTCACGAGCCCAGCCGCCACGTTCATCACATAGACCTGATTGCGGCGCTCGATATTGGCGACCTTGGGTACAGCCTTGCGGTCGATGAAATTCGAGACCGGGATCATGCCACCGGCGGTGGCGATGCGCATGGAATCGAGCGCGTCGAACGTGCGTTCGTCCTTGGGCAGACGAACGCGAATATCGAGTTCGTCGCCTTCCTCGTCACGATAGGTGCCGAGCTTCACGCCATTGGTGATGAGCTGCACATAGGGCACGAGCTCACGCACGCCGAGACCATATTTCCCCGCCTCTGCCCGATCGACAGTGATCTGCCAATCGATGCCGGGGGAAGGGCGGCCATCTTCGGCATCGACCACTTCCGGCCACGTAGAAAGGTGATTGCGGATCGCGGTCACCACAGGCACGAGGTCGTCGTAATTGGTGCTTTCCACCCGCAGGTTGATATCCTTGCCGGCCGGAGGTCCATTCTCGACCGCCAAAACCTGAACATCGAGCCCGGCAATGCCGGCAACGCGATTGCGGATATCGGCGAAAATCTGTTCCGCCTTGATACGCTGGTTCCAATTGGTGAGCTGGAGCTGGAAATTGCCGATCGTGTCAGGCGGCATGGTGCCGGCGGCGCCGGTCGTGCCAAATTGCATGATCACGTCTTGGATGCCATTGACCTGCAAGAGCTGGTCTTCGACCTCGATCAGCATGTCGCGCACTTCTTCGGGCGAATAGTTGCCCTGTCCAACCACGGCCACCGTTGCATATTCCGGTTCGGAAGCCGGGAAGGCTTCGGACCCGGTGGGATGCGTGGCATAGGTCACGAAGATCGCGACGATGATACCGAATCCGACGGCCAGTGTCGGCACTGGCCAGGAAATCAGCTTGTCCATCAACCGCACATAGAGCCCGGTCAGGCCCGACACCTTCTTGGTGTCGAACTTGTCGGGATACATGACGATATCGGCCTTGGCCTTTGCAACCGGATCGACATGGGTCGAAGCGATGACGGAGCCGATAACTGGCATGAAGATCAGCGCCGAAATGAACGAGGCGATCATGACGATGATCACGATCATCGGCAGATAGCTCATGAACTTGCCGATGATCCCAGGCCAGAAGAGGAGCGGAATGAATGCGCCAAGCGTCGTTGCCGTCGCGCCAACCACGGGCACGAACATCTTGCGCATGGCCATGATGAAGGCTTCCTTCTTCGGAACGCCCTCCATCAGTTTTCGCTCGGCATACTCGACGACCACGACAGGGTCGTCGACGAGCACGCCCACCGCGATCACGAGCCCGAACATCACCATCATATTGATGGTCATGCCCAGCATTTCGGCGACGAGAAAGGCCATCATGAACGAGAGCGGGATCGAAAGCCCGATCATCAGCGCAGGGCGCAGGCCAAGCGTTGCGATACAGGTGATCAGCACCAGCGCCACAGCGGTCAAAACAGCGGCTTCCAGCGAGCGGAAGAGATTGGTGGTCGTTTCAGCCTGATCGAGGAAGAAGCTGTAGCCAACCCCATTGCCCCAGCTCTTCGCCAGTTCGGCCGTCGTCGCGCGGATCTGGCTCGAGACGTCGATGATGTTCGTGCCGGCTTTCTTCGACACGCCCAGAATCTGCGCCGGCGAGCCGTTCACCTGGGTATATTCCGTGGCGTCGGCCAGCGTGCGCGTAATGGTTGCCACATCGCCGAAGGTGACGACGGTGTTGCCGTCGGTCTTGATCGGCAGATTGTAGACGTCCTCGGCATTGCTGATGAGGCCGGGCACTTCGATATTGAACGAGCCCTGTCCGGTGTTGAGCGTACCGCCAGGCACGACCATGTTGTTGCGCGATAGCGCGTCAAAGAGCTGGTTGGCCGTCAGGCCATAGGCTTCCAGACGGAGCAGGTCGATGCGGACCTCGAGCTGTTCCTTGCGCGCGCCCGAAAGCTTGACTTCGCGCACATCGCCCAGCGCTTCGAGCGCATCCTGCAATTGCTCGGCGCGGCGGTTGAGTTCCTTTTCAGGCGCCGTGCCATAGATAGCCACCGACATGACCGGGCCGATGAAATCGACCTCGCTCACGGTCGGATCGTCGGCGTCAGCGGGGAGCTTGGCCTTGATCGCGTCCATCTTGGCGCGCGTATCCTGCAGCGCCTGGTCCTTGTTGGTGTTGATGTCGAATTCGAGGATCACCGAAGCATGGCCGGTGGTCGAGGTCGACGAGATGTTCTGGAGGCCCGGCAGATTGGCCAGTTCCTCTTCGGCAGGCTTTGCCAAAAGGTTTTCCGCGTCGCGCGGTGAAACGCCGGTCTGGCTGATCGAGACGTAGAGATAGGGCACGTCGATGGCCGGGAAACTTTCCTTTGGCATGGAAAGATAGGCCGCCGTACCAGCCGTCAGGACAATCGCCATGACGGTGAGGACGACTCTGGGCATCCTCAAAATCTTTTCGATGAAGTCGAGCATGAAACTCGTCCTTAGCTGGCTACGGGTTCAGTCGGCGTAGTCGCCGCCGGGCTGGCCTTCACGGCCTGTCCGGCAGTCACACTTTCCTGGCCCACGGTAATCACCTCGGCCGTTACGGGCAGGCCTGTCACCCAGACGCCCTGGCGTGTGTCGCTCACGATCGTCACGGGATGGAAGGCAACAACGCCATTTTCCACCGTGCGCACGCCAAGCGTACCTTCGTCGTCGAGCGTCAGCACCGATTGCGGCAGCAGGTGTCCGGGCGCAGCGCCGAGATTGACCTTGGCTTCCGCCGTCACCCCGTCCTTGATGGCAAAGTCGGCATTCGGGATTTCAATTTCGACGGGGAAGGAGCGCGTCGCATTGTCGGCCTGCGACGCGATATAGGTCACCTTGCCCTCGACACTCTGGCCGGTCACGGTCGTGATCGTCGCTTCAAGCCCCACCTTGGCAAGGCCGATATGCTTTTCCGGAACCATGCCGGCAAAGACCATCGGGTCGAGCTGCACGATCGTGGCGCAAGCACCACCGGCATTGAGCATCGCACCAGCCGTCGCGACCGGGTCCTGCACGAGGCCGGCGACCTTGGCCGTAATTTCCGTGCGGTCAAGTTCCGCCTGCGCATTGTCGAGACCAGCAGCAGCCTGGCTCACGCCGGCCTTGGCCTGGGCAAGCGCCACATCGGCAGCATTGGCGGTGTTTGCAGCGGCAAGGCCACGCTGGCGAAGGTCGGCATTGGTATCGAAGTTGAGCTGCGCCTGGGCAAGCGCTGCATTGGCTTGATCGACGCCGGCCTGTGCCTGGGCAACGGCGGCGGCGCGCGTGCCCTGGTCGAGCGTGCAGAGCGCATCGCCCACATTGACGCGCTGGCCCTTAGTCACATGCACCGTATCGACGGTGCCGGCAGTTTCGGCAACGGCGGTGATGCTGGATTTGGCGATCGTGCGGCCGCGCAGCGGCACTTCGATCGGCATGGGCTGGGCGGTAAAGGTCTGGACCCGAACATCCGGCATCGGGGCATTGGCGCCAGTTGTCTCTTCATTGCGCTGGGCAATGGTCAGGGCAGGGTCGACTTCCGGCTCATGGTGTTCGGCCAGCAGCCCGGCATTGCCGAGCGCCGTAGCCACCGGACCATGTTCCTTGCCTTCGATCACCGAGACGATTGGCTTTTCGCCATTGCCCGGGCCGTTGCCGCCCATCACGAGCGTTCCGGTCGAAAGCCACGCGCCTGCACCCAGAAGGATCAGCAGCGCGAGCCCGTAGGAAAACAATGCACGCATAGAATAGTCGCCCCTTTTATTCCGCCGCGTCCTTGCGTTGCTCGGCTCGCGATAAAGTGATCAGTTCGTGCATATGGGTGCGCAAATAGCGTTCCGCAACATCCAATACTGCACGACCGTAATTGATGACCCAGCAATCAGCCGGGCTGCAGTTTCCGTCAGCTTCGCCCTGTTCGAGCCGCTGGCGGTCCTTTGCAATTCGCTCCAGATGCTCTTCGGCGCGTTGCGCCACCAAGTTCTGCGGCAAGATGCTGACAAACCGTGCCAGTAGGAGAAACGGACTGCGAAAAACGTCTTCCCCGATCGGGCCGGACAGGTCTTCGGCAAAAGCCTCGCGCCCGGTGTCGGTGATGGAATAGACCTTGCGCGCCGGCTTGCCGTCTTGCGGCACGATCCGGCTCGTCACGAGGCCATCCTCTTCGAGCTTTGCCAGTGCCGGATAGATCGACCCAAAACTGGCCTCGACGAAATAGGCGAACTCGCCTTCCGAGGCCATGCGGCGGATATCGTAGCCCGTGGCTTCGCCCTCATAGAGAACCGACAGGCAAAGCGTCCGCACGTTCATCAAGCACCCATCCTCCGGCCTATTCCGGTTCGATATATGCTCGGGCTATATATTGTCCAACCCCCTCACGGCAAGATTTACGAGGGAGGGCATCGCGCAGATCAGTTAAGCGTGTGTTGCATGTCCCCCAATGTTCCCCTGACAAAGTCTATAGGGACGGGACATTGCCGCAGTATTACGCAAGCAGCGTTCGCATTTTATCCGCTGCACGCTGTGCAAGCTCTAGGCTCGCCGCAGCAACGAAGTATGGATTCAGAAATCCCAGTGCGTGCTTGCCATAGCGCATTGGCGCGCCATCCAAGGTTACCACGGCGCCCCCCGCCGCTTCCAGTACCGCCTGGCCTGCCGCGGTGTCCCATTCGCAAGTTGGGGTAAAGCGCGGGTAAAGCTGCGCATCGCCCCGCGCCAGCAAACAGAATTTGAGCGACGATCCTACGGACACATCGCTCTCGACATCAAAACTCTCGCAGAGCTGTTCAAGCGCCGCATGGCCATGCGAGCGGCTGGCGACGATCCGCAAACGCGGCATAAAGCCGATGCTGATCGGCGCGCGCCCGGTCACGACGCCATCGACGATCTTCCCGGCCCACGCGCCATCCGCGTCACCGACGAAAATTTCGCCCGTTACCGGCGCCAGCACCACGCCCATTGTCGGCTTGCCATCTTCGACGAGCGCAATATTGACGGTGAATTCCCCGTTCCGCTTGATGAACTCCTTGGTTCCATCGAGCGGATCGACCACGAAATACCGGTCGCCCAGTTCGGGAATAATCCCCGCCGCAACGCTTTCTTCCCCGAGCACCGGCACCCCGGTCCCGGCCAAATGCGCAATGATGATCTTCTCGGCCGCCGCATCCGCCTCGGTCACCGGCGACCCGTCGGATTTTTTGACCGCATGGATCGGCCGCGCATAAACCTCGAGAATAACCTCTGCCGCCGCAATCGACGCCGTAACGGCAAGATCGGTCAGGCTCTGAGACGAAGCGGGCAGGGGATCGGACATAGGTGACACTTGCGCAAAGAATTCCGCCGTTCTCTACGCCTCTCCCGTCACGCTGACAATCTCGCCTCTTTCTCCTACACCCCAACAGCCACCACCTCTCCCTCTGGGGGAGAGGTCGACGCGCAGCGGCGGGTTGAGGGGGCCTTAACCCCCTACCGCAGCAAACTCTGCCCGCCATCGATCCAAAGCGGCGACCCCGTAATATGCTTTGAGGCATCCGAAACCAAAAACAACACCGCCTCGGCCACATCCTCAGCCTTGCCCGGCTTGCCATCGGTAATCGGAATATCCCCCTTCGGAAACTCCACGGGAATCTCCGTCTTTTCCGTACCGCGCTGCTCGGTATTATCGTCGATCTCGCTTTCGATCGCCCCTGGACAGATCGCATTCACCCGGATTTTCCGCGGTCCCAGTTCCAGCGCCAATTGCTGCGCCATCGCCACCTGCGCGGCCTTCGTCGCCGAATAAGCCGAAGCCCCCGGCGACGTAAACGTCCGCGTCCCGTTGATCGACGAAATGATCACGATCGCCCCGCCACCCGCCGCTTCGAGCTTCGGGACTGCATGATGGATCGTCAGATAGGTCCCGCGCAGATTGACCGTTATCGTCTTGTCCCACTCATCGGGCGTAATATCCTCGATCGGCGCCCACACGCCATTGATCCCGGCATTGGCCACCACGATGTCGAGGCTGCCAAACTTTTCGACGACGGTCTCGATGGCCTTCTTCATGTCGCCATCGCTCGAAGTATCGCCCGGAATGCTGATTGCCGTGCCGCCCGCCGCCTCGATTTCTGCCGCAACCTTATCGATTTCTTCCTTGGTCCGGCTCAAGACAGCCACCTTCGCGCCCGCCTTGGCCAAGCGCAGCGCCGTTGCCTTGCCCAGTCCCGAACCGGCTCCCGTCACCAGCGCCGCCTTGTTGCTCAGATCGTTCATGGTTCTCTCCTGTTCGAAAGCCAGAACGCAAAAAGGGCGCCAGGGTTGACCCCGACGCCCCAATCTCTCGTGACCCAAAACGCTTAGTGGCTGCCGCGCGTCGTATGATCCTGCTCGATAATGCCGTGGGTTAAGCTGCCCGTTGCCGGATAAAGCGGGATAAGGCAGGCCTGCAGCGCATGATAAATGTCGGGCTTGCCGACAAAGAGGTTGGAGGCCGGCGTCAGGTCTTCCGACAATTCACTCAGCCAGCCGCCGCGCGCATGGTCGATCACATGGTTCTCGGCATAGTCCCAGAGCTTGCGATACCAGGTCTGGAAATAGTCCTCATTGTCATGGGCCGAAATATAAGCCGCCGCGCCAATGGCTTCAGCCACCGGCCACCAGAGCTTTTCGCGGATCGCCGGCTTGTCGTCCCAGTCGAGCGTATAAAAAAAACCACCATGCACCTTGTCCCAGCCAAGGTCGATCGACTTGGTGAAGAGATTGCGTGCCGCATCGGTCATCCAGCTATGCTGCTTCTGCCCCAGCACCCAGAGCTGATAGAGCAGCCGTGACCATTCCAGCCAATGTCCAGGCGTCGTGCCGGACGGGCGGAACATTTCGTTCTCGTGCTTGTAATTCTTGTCGACGCCCCAGTTCTCGTCGAAATGCTCGGCCACCCGATGCCCCAGCGGCACGGCATTGTCGCGAATGATCCGCTGCGCGATCCGCTCGGCTTTCTTCAGATAATCCTTGTTGCCCGTCGCCTCATATGCCGCCATCAGCGCTTCGGTCAGGTGCATGTTCGAATTCTGCCCGCGATAGCCCGGCACTTCGACCCAGTCCGCGCTAAACTCCTCGCGCACAGCCCCGGCCTTGTCGTCCCAGAAGCGCCGCTCGATCACCTCGGTCACGTCGGCAATCACCTTGTCGGCCAGCGGATGCCCAACCAGCTTGGCGCTCGACCCGGCCAGCAACACGAACGCATGCCCATAGGCCTGCTTGACGCCGTCTTTGACACCATTGTCGTCGAGCGACCAGAAATAGCCCCCGCGCTCCGCATCGCGGTGCTTTTCCCAGAGATATGTCATCCCGTGGTCGATGATCTCGTCCGACCCCGGCCGCCCAATCAGGCTACCGACAACGGCGCAATGAATCATGCGTGTCGTCACATGGATTTGCCGCAGCCCATTGTCTACCCCGAGCGGAAAGCCCTCATCGTCGAGCTCGAAAAATCCGCCCTTGGGATTGATCGAGGCCGCCTCGAAAAAGTCGAACAGGTTGTTCGCCTGCCGCATTAGGTACTGACGGTGAAAAGGCCGCTTCTGCCAGGGGCTGGCATTGGTGCGGGGCAGGGAAAGGGTCGGCTCGCTCATCATATCTCCCCTCCGGCCATCACTGCCGGACGTTTCCGACGCTTCTACCGACATCATCGCAACGTTGCAATTTTTCAGTGTGCAGTCTTCTTTCTGCTCACCCCAATCACCGGCTCTCCCTCGCCCCTTGTGGGAGAGGGACAGATTTTCTGCGTTCAGCAGAAAATCAGGGTGAGGGGCTTCGAGCCGTCCTGCAGGGCAAATCATGCCAGTGGCATGATTTGAGGAGAGAAGGCCATGAGAGCTACGCTCGAATGGCATCCTCCGCAGCGGGAGGGCCATCACCCCTTGGCATACCACCCCTCAACCCGCTTCACTTCCTCCGCCGACCCCAAAATCACCGGCACTCGCTGATGAATCCCTGTCGGCACAATGTCCAAAATCCCTTGCGTTCCCGTCGTCGAACGCCCACCGGCCCCCTCGACCAGCCAAGCCATCGGGTTCGCCTCATAAAGTAACCGCAGGCGCCCACCCTTGCTCACGGTCTCGCTGTCGAGCGGATAAAGAAAAATCCCGCCGCGCATGAGGATGCGGTGGATATCGGCCACCATCGACCCCACCCAGCGCATATTGTAGCGCTTGCCGGCCGGCCCCGTTTCGCCCGCCACATTTTCCTTCACATAGCCCGTCGTCGCCGCATCCCAAAACCGCTCGCGCGCCGTATTGATCGCGAATTCGCCCGAAGCCTCCGGCACCTTCGCCGCCGCCACCGTCTGCAGCCATCCGCCTGCAGCACTGAGCGTAAACACCGAGACGTCGCCCTTGATCCGGATGACCAAGCTCGTCGCCGGCCCATACGCCACATATCCCGCCGCCGCCTGCGCCTTGCCCTGCTGCAACAGTCCGCCCGAACTCGGCAACACCGAGAAGATCGTGCCCACAGTGACATTCACATCGAGATTGGAGGACCCATCGAGCGGATCGGTCGCCACCAGATAAGCGCCCCCTTCCGCCAGATGCACGGCCTCATCCAGCTCCTCCGAAATCAACACAGCCACCGCCGCATTACCCGTCAAATGCTTGAGCACGACATCATTGGAAATGACATCGAGCGCCTTCTGCGCTTCGCCCTGCACATTGGTATGGCCCGCCAGCCCCGTCTGCCCGGCAATCGGCGCCTCCCGCAAAACCCCCGAAAGCTCCGCACTCGCCGCCGCCATGCTCAAAACCACCGAAGCCAGCGCCGCATCATCCGTCTCAGTCTCAAGCCATTGGGCAAGCGTGGTCATAGGCAACTCCATTTGATCGCAGATACCATGGCGATCGAGCGAACCGACACAAGAGAGACTTTTGGGTGACTTGAGAGATGCCTTGCGCGGACCTTCCCTCGCCCCTTGTGGGAGAGGGACAGGAATTTCTTCGTTTAGAAGAAATTCCAGGGTGAGGGGTATCCATCCTCCGCATAGGAGCTAGGAGCGAGCCAGCAGGAATACCCCTCATCCGGCGCTTCGCGCCACCTTCTCCCTCAAGGGGAGAAGGAAGGTAAGCTCTTGGGTCTATATTTGTTTCTGACCGCCAGAACTTCCTCTTCAGAGGCAAAGTTACCGTTATCGGCGTCCTTCAGCCCTGCCTCAGCCTGGGCGATAAAATGCTCCTGCCATTCGAGCGACAGTCCGTGCTCCAGTGCATCCGCAACGATTTGTGAAGGCGTCAGGTTTGACCGCATCGCAATTGCTTGGACGCGATCCTGCATTGGTTCAGGGATATCGATGGTCAGAGTCATGCTCAAAATATGCGCCTTCCAACGCCAAAAATAAAGCACCTACCCCTCCCGCGCCAAATCCCCCAGCAACCCTGCCGCCACGCTCAGCCGCGACACCGTCGCCGCGCCGCCGGTCAGCTCCGTGACCGCCTTCACCGTCCGCGCGATGCCCGCATCGTGCTTGGCCCGCCACGCATCGATATCCCCCGCCGCCAACACGTCCGCTGTCAAATCCCGCACCGCGCGCATCAGGTTCGCTAGTGCCCGATCAAGGGCCATGCGGTCGAACCGATCGCTGAGCGCAATCGCGCGTCCTTCCTCGACGATACGGAAGAAATCGAATAGCCCCGCCACCCCGAAGAAGGCCCGTGCCGCCTCGTCATGTTCGACCCCGGCGCGCTCGGCGACCAGCACCACGTCGCTTGCAAAACTGAGCACCGGCATCTGCCCGATCCGCCGCGCCAGGTCCTTGGCGACCCCATGGCTGATCAGCCCATTGACCCGCGCCGAAAGCGCCTCGCGCTCCTTGGCCGGCAGCAGCGTGTCGACTTCGCTCCGCAGCGTCTCGACCCCGGCCTGATGCCGCCGCACGAGATCGGCGATGTCGCTCCCCGCCACATTGCCATTGCGCAGGAACCACAGCGTTTCGCGCCGCAGCAGCGCCTCGACCTGCGCATAAAGGGCCAGTTGCACACTGCCCGGCACCACGGTGTCGAGCGCGTCAATCGCGGCATTGAGCTCGGTCAGCCGATAAATATCGCGCACCGCCGCATAGGCCAGCGCCACATCGCCGGCACTCGCGCTCGTCCCCGCCGTCAGCTCCGACACATAAGCCGGACCCCCGCGATTGATCATCGCATTGGCCAGCACCGTTGCGATCACCTCGCGCTTCAGCCGATGTCCCTCGACTGCCTCTGGATAGGCCCCGTGCAGCGTCTGCGGGAAATAGCGGAAGAGTTCATTGGCAAGATAAGGCGCATCGACCGCCGTACTGGCCATCAAGTCATCGAACAGCGACAGCTTGGCATAGGCAAGGATCACCGCCAGTTCCGGCCGCGTCAGCGCCTTGCCTTGCGCTGCCCGCGCATCGAGCACCGCATCGCTCGGCAGGAATTCCACCGCCCGATCGAGCCGACCACGTTCCTCCAGCGTCTCGATCAGCCCGCGATGATCCGGCAGTTCCGCCGTTCCCGCGCGCTCAGCCAGCGATAGCGCCAGGGTCTGCAGATAGTTGTTCCGCAAACAGAGCGCCGCCACTTCATCGGTCATGGTCGCCAGAAATGCATTCCGCGCCTGTTCGCCCAGCGCGCCAGAAGCGACAACCGGCGCCAGCGCAATCTTGATATTGACCTCGAGGTCAGACGAATTCACGCCAGCCGAATTGTCGATGGCATCGGTATTGATCCGCCCGCCATTGAGCGCGAAAGCAATGCGCCCCCGCTGCGTGACGCCGAGATTAGCGCCTTCGCCGACCACTTTCGCGCGCACCTCGCCCGCCGTCACCCGGATCGCGTCATTGGCGCGGTCGCCCGCGGCCGCATCGTCTTCTTCTGCCGCACGGATATAGGTGCCGATGCCGCCAAACCACAGCAAATCCACCTGCGCCGTCAAAATCGCGCGCATCACCTCGGCCGGCGTCGCCGTCGCCTTTTTGAGCCCCAGCAGCGCCTGCATTTCCTCGGTCAGCGCAATCACCTTGAGGCTGCGCGAGAAAACCCCGCCTCCAGCCGAAATCAGGCTCTTGTCATAATCCTGCCAGCTCGACCGAGGCAGGGCAAAGAGCCGCTGCCGCTCGGCAAAACTTTTCGCCGCATCGGGCTCCGGATCGATGAAGATATCGCGGTGGTCGAACGCCGCCCTGAGCCGAATTTCCGGCGATAGCAACATGCCATTGCCAAAGACGTCCCCGCTCATATCGCCAACTCCAACGACGCTGAACGCCTCGCGCTGAATATCGCGGTTCATCTCGCGGAAGTGCCGCTTCACTGCCTCCCAGCCGCCCCGCGCGGTAATGCCCATCTTCTTGTGGTCATAGCCAACCGATCCACCCGAGGCGAAGGCATCGCCGAGCCAGAAGCCGCGCCCTAAGGCGATGGCATTGGCCGTATCGGAAAAACTCGCCGTGCCCTTGTCGGCCGCGACGACGAGGTAGGGATCGTCCCCATCCCGCCGCATCGTTTCGGCCGGCGGCACGACAGCGCCCTCGATCAGATTGTCGGTGACATCGAGCAGCGCGCCGATGAAAATCTTGTAGCTCTCGGTCCCCTCGGCCATGAAAGCCTCGCGCGCCATGCCGGTCACGAGCCTCTTGGGCACGAACCCGCCCTTGGCGCCGACTGGCACGATCACCGCATTCTTGACCTGCTGCGCCTTGACCAGCCCTAGCACTTCCGTGCGGAAATCCTCCGGTCGGTCCGACCAGCGAATGCCGCCACGCGCGATGGCGCCAAAGCGCAGATGCACGCCCTCGACGCGCGGCGAATAGACCGAAATTTCGCGATAGGGTCGCGGCGCCACCATGCCGGCGACGGCAGCGGAATCAAACTTGATCGCCAGCGCCGGTCGCCGCGCACCGCTTTCGTCGCGCTGAAACGCATTGGTCCGCAGCGAAGCATCCATCAGGTTCAAGAACCGCCGGATGATCGTGTCCTCGTCGAGCGAACTCGTCGCCTCGAGCTGCGCAGCGATTGTGTCGCGCGCCGCCGCCTCTGCCATGCCGCGGCTTTCGAGCTTCGGATCGTGCAGCGCCGCAAAGAGCGTCACCAGCGCCTTGGCCGCCTCCGCCTGCGTCACCAGCACCTGCGCGATATAGCGCTGCGAATAGGAAATCCCGATCTGCCGCAGATAGCGCGAAAGCGCGCGCAACAACGCCGCCTCGGTCCAGTCGAGCCCAGCCTGGGTCACCAGCGTATTGATCTGGTCGCTTTCCGCCAGCCCTGCCCAGACCGCAAGCAGTCCCTCCTCGATCGCCTTGCCGCGCAGCGCGACATTGAGCTCACCGCCCGAGGCCGGCGCCAGAACCATGTCGTGAATAAACCGCTCGACCCCGTCCCGCGGCACGACGGTATAGGTCCGCTCGTCGATCACCTTGAACCCAAAGTGCTCGAGCATGGGCACGCGATCGCTCAGCGCAATCGCCCCGCCCTTGGAATAGAATTTGAGCCCCAACGCCCCTTCCGCGCCTTCGCGCGTCCTGAGCTTCAAGCCAATCTGCCCCTCGGTCAGCGCCCGCAAGGCGGCAATATCAGCCAGCGCATCCTCGGCCGTATTGCGCGATTGATAGGCCTGCGAAAAGGCCGAACGATAGTCGCTGATCTCGGCCGGCTCTGTCGCCTGCGCCTGCAAGAGGTCTGAAAAATCCTGCGTCAGCGCCTCTACCCGCGCTTCGAGCACAGTGCGCGTCGGCTTCGGCGTCGGCCCGCTCAGGCGCCCGATGATCACATGCAGCCGGACCAGCTCGCCCTCAGGAAAATGCGGATAATAGGCCGAAACGCGCCCGTCGTAGACCTCGGCGAGATAGCGCGTGATCCGCGCCCGCACGTCCCCGTCATAACGATCGCGCGGCACGAAAACCAAGATCGAGACGAAATTGTCGAACCGGTCGATGCGCGGCAAGACGCGCACTCGTGGCCGGTCATAAAGCCCCGCAATTGCCTCGGCAAATTCGGCCAATTGCGCGATGTCGATCTGAAACATCTCGTCGCGCGGATAAGAATCGAGCGCGCTGAGCAGCGCCCGTCCGGCATGGCCCAGCGGGTCGAGCCCGCTCTTGCGCATCACCTCGGCAATCTTGCGCCGGATGATCGGTACCTCGGTATGCGGCGTCGCCAGCGCCTGCGCCGTAAAGAGCCCCACAATGCGCAATTCCCCGCGCACCGCGCCGTCGGCGCCGTAAATCTTGACCCCCACATAGTCCATGTGCTGCCGCCGATGCACGCGCGAGCGCACATTGGCCTTGGTCACCAGCAGCGGTTCGGCGGTCTGCAAAAACGCCACGAGTTCGGGCGTTGAATCCACGTAAATCTGCCCGTTGCGCAGCACTTTGAGGGTCTCATCGCGCCAGAGCCCCAGCCCGGTCCCGGCCATGGGCACCAGTTCCGCGCCCTCGAGGCGGTATTCCTGCACGCCCAAAAACGTAAAGTTATGCTCGGTCAGCCATTCGAGAAACCGCGCCGGTTCATCGCGCAGCGCCGGCTTGACGCCATTGAGCCCGGTCATCGCCTGCCGCACCCGGTCGAGCATTGCCCGCCAATCGACAACCGCCCGCGATACATCGGTGAGCGTCGCCCGGATTTCCTCCTTAAGCGCCGCAAGGTCCGCCACCGGTTCGCTAAGGATATGGAGCACGCTGATCGCCGCGCCCCCGGTCTCGACCACCTGCGCCTGGTTCACATGTACCACGGGGTGGGCAAAAAGCCGGATCGTCCCGCCCATCGCCCGCAAGGCGGCCAAGGTGGAATCGACGATAAACGGCATATCGGGCGAGATCACATCCATCGCGAGCAGTTCGCCCGGCGCCGTCGGCGGCGTCATCTGGATGCGCGTTTCCTGTAGCGGCCCGAAAATCGCCGCCGCATGGCTCCGCTTCAATCCGGCCAGGAACGTTTCCGGCGTTTGCCGCGCCAGGTCGTCGGGATCGGTCGCCTTGATCGCCGCCACCAGGAACCGGGCAAGGCTCGCATCGCCCGCTGCCAGTGCCTTTGCAGCCTCGATAAAGCTCCAGATCCGCTCGTCCGTCATACGCCGCTCCTACCGTTATTCGCGCCCACTCTATCAGCCAAAGTGAGTCTGTCTGCCTTCCTGCGTCACGCCTCGGACAGGAGCGTGACGGTAGACTCTTTTCATCAAACCGTCACAACGAGGCAAAGCGTTTCCACCGCAGGCCTTCCGGCATACGGTTTACAGCTTGTTAATCTCGATTAGTCTGGTAGTCTTTGGGTCATAGCTCGTGAGGCCGCCATGACCAACGTCCAGCTCTATGTCTCCTACGCCGCTCTCGCCGCCGCCCTTATCCTTGGCTTCGTCGTCACCGCCCACGGCGGCCCGCTCTTCTTGTAATTAGAACTTTGCCATTTACGGCGTCATCCCGCGAAAGCGGGAAGCCATTGCAAAAATCAGTGCACGCTCGCCGGCGTCACCGGGCTGCCCTCGCTCCCGATCTTCGGCCCCTCCCAAAACACCACATAAAGCAGCTCCTCGCCGCCCGCATCGGTGATTTCGATGGTCCGCGGCAGCTTGGTTTCGCCGCCTTGCCCCGCCAATCGCTCGATTATCGCCTTGCCGATTTCCGCCGCCTGCGTTTCCGCAGCGTCGAGATCGGCGAGTTCGCTGCCCGCTTCGTCGCGGATCAGTTCCTCATCGGTGCGATAGTGGAAAAAGTAACGTGGCAAGACCGCCTCCTCAGCGCCGGCACTGGAGGAAAACGTCTCGCCTCCAGCGCGGTTCAACCTGAATCGGGAAAACGCTGTCAGTGTGGCACTTTGGACCGCTTCAGTCCAATTCCGTCAACGCATGATAATCGTGCCGCTGCCACAAAAGCGGCTGCCGGCTCTCATGCGTCTCGACATCGACGATGGCCCCGGCAAACAGCACATGCGTCCCCGTTGCGATCGAGCCGATCACTTCGCAATCGAGCACCGTCATCGCCCCGTCGAGCTGCGGATGCCCCGATGGCCATTGGTGCCAGGTCCCAAGCATAAACCGCTCCGCCTGCGCCACCTTGCCGGCAAAGGCATTCGCAATCTCGTCCTGCCCCGCTGCCAGCATCGAGAGCGAAAAGCCACCGGTTTTGGCGATCAAGTCTGCCAGCCGGCTCATGATATCGATCGAAATCAGGATCGCCGGCGGCGTCGCTGAAAGCGACATCACAGCAGTAACTGTCCGCCCAACCCGCTCCTCGCCTCGCCGCGCCGTTACCACCGAGACACTGGCCGCCATCGACGCCATGGCGCTGCGGAACTCGGCCGAACCAACCATCGGCCGTCGCGTCGGCCGCAGCGTCATGCTCTCAGGCAATTCAAAATCAGGCATCACGCTACTCGGAAGTGTCGATGGTTGCGGGTCAGTCGATTTCACCGCGTCATTCCCGCGAAAGCGGGAATCCCTTTTGGTAAGCGAGATCCCCGCTTTCGCGGGGATGACGCTGCGTAGGGGTGTTAGCCCAAATTGGCTTCGGCAAACTCATAGTTCGCGAGCTTGTCGAGGAAGTTCGTCACATAATCCGGGCGACGATTGCGGAAGTCGACATAGTAGGAGTGTTCCCAAACATCGAGGCCCAGCAGCGGCTTGCCTTCGCCAGTCGCGAGCGGGTTCGAGCCATTCGCCGTCTTGGTCGCTTTGAGCTTGCCGTCATTGCCGAGCACGAGCCAGGCCCAGCCCGAACCGAACTGCGTGGTCGCCGCGGTCTTGAACGCGTCCTTGAACGCATCGACCGACCCGAAGTCTTGCGTGATCTTGGCTTCGAGCTTGCCCGGCAGTTTGCCGCCGGTGGGGGAAAGCGCGTTCCAGAAGTGGATGTGGTTCCAGTGCTGGCCGGCATTGTTGAAAACAGGCGCGAGGTCTGCCTTGTCCTTGGCAAAGAGCACGATTTCTTCGAGGCTCTTGCCCTGCAGATCCGGGTTCTTTTCCACAAAGCCGTTGAGCGCGGTCACATAGGCCTGGTGGTGCTTGCCGTGGTGCAGTTCCAGCGTTTCCTGGCTCATGCCGGCATTGGCAAGGGCATTGGTCGAATAGGGCAGGGTGGGCAGTTCGAAGGCCATTTGAGGCTCCTTTTGCATTGTGCATCGGGAAAATCGAAGCACCTCGCTTGAGGTTCCTTCCGGCCCGGCTTGCCATCTGCGGCTAACCGGACTATTTTCCAAGCAATGACTTTGAAAACCCTTCCGCCAAATATGTCAAGTTCAGACTTGGAAAATCCGGCCTGGTCCCCCCGCAGCCCGCGCGAGCGGGTGCTGATGGCGCTCAAGATGCGCTCGGGCCTGTCGTCCGGCGCCATCGGCCAGGAGTTGGGGATCACCGGCGAAGCTGCCCGCCAGCAATTGCTGCGCCTCGCCCAAGAAGGCCTGGTGGAAGCCATGGCGTCGTCGACCGGCGTCGGCCGTCCGACCCAGCTTTGGTCCCTGACCCCCGCCGCCCAGTCGCGCTTCCCCGATACGCACGCGGCTCTCACCGTCCAGCTCCTCGAACTCGTCGAAACCACCCTTGGCCCCAACGCGCTCGATGCCGTCATCACCGCCCGCGAAACCCTCACCCGCGAGGCCTACGAAGCCGCCGTCGCCGATAAAACCGACCTCAAATCCCGCACCGCCGCGCTCGTCGATCTCCGCACACGCGAAGGCTATATGGCCGAGTGGCGCGAAGAGCCCGATGGCTCGCTCCTCCTCATCGAAAACCATTGCCCGATCTGCGCCGCCGCCACTGCCTGCCAGGGCTTTTGCCGCGCTGAGCTCGATGTCTTCCGCTCGATTCTCGGCCCCGAAGCCCAGATCGAGCGCGAGGAACATATCGTCAGCGGTGGCCGCCGCTGCTCCTATCGCATCACGTCCGAGACCGTCTCATGACCGATCCCCGCCCACCCGCCGGCACGCGCCTTCACCGCATCGGCTGGGATACGCCCGAGGGGCTCGACGAAGCCATGATCGCCCGCGTGGTCGTGAGCTTTTATGCCGCCGCCCGCCGCGATCCGGTCATCGGCCCTGTCTTTAATCGCGTCATCCCCGAAGCCCACTGGCCTGCCCATATCGCAACGATCACCGATTTCTGGAGCTCCATGCTCCTCGGCACCGGCAAATATGGCGGCCGGCCCATGCCCAAGCACATGGCCATCCCCGAACTCAGCGATGCCCATTTCATGCGCTGGCTCCGCCTCTTCCGCGAAACCGTCGACGCCCTCTGCCCGCCCGACATCGCCGCCCTTTTCACCGAGCGCTCCGAACGCATCGGCAACTCCTTCCGCATGAACATCGCCATGCGCCGCGGCGAAGACATCACCCATATGGGCCCGCTCAAACGCGAAGCCGACACGGCCGTCTGGAAGCCTGAATAGGTCTATCCACCGCCGTGAACCCGCCCTGATCTCGCGAGATTTTCCCGCGGCAGCAGACTGACAACCCGCAAATGAAACCGAGGATGGTTTCAGGAACATCGCCATGTGCGCTCCGTTGGCCCTGCAGCCAATCAGGAGACTTGTCCATGTTTATGCGTGTCGACCGTCTGATCACCGAATTGCCTCCGCCGAAAAAACAGGACCCCAATGCTGCCGCAGCGCTTCAGGAATTGCTCGGCGGCAAATATGGGGAGATGTCGACGCTTGGGAACTACATGTTCCAAAGCTTCAATTTCCGCAGCAAGGACAAGCTGAGGCCGTTTTACAGCCTCGTTGCCTCGATCACTGCCGAAGAACTCGCCCATGTCGAACTCGTCAGCAATGGCGTTGCCATGCTCAACAATGGCCCCGACAAGCGCGGTGGCGATAAGGGCGATGGTGGCGATATCAGCAAGTCGCCCTTCGAAGCTATGCAGGACATCCGCCTCGCCTCGGCGTTTCTGTCCAATGGCGGCGGTGCAACCCCGGTCAACGCCAATGGCGTCTCGTGGAACAACGACTTCATCACGACGACCGGCAATGTCATCTTCGATCTCCTCCACAATTTCCATCTCGAATGCGGCGCGCGTCTTCACAAGCTGCGCGTTTATGAGACGCTGAGCGCCGACGATGCCACCGGCCGCGAAGTCTGTGGCTATCTCCTGGTCCGTGGCTCAGTCCACGCCCATTCCTATGCGCTGGCCCTGAAGAAACTGACCGGCGTCGAAATCGAGAAAATGCTGCCCACGCCCAACATTCCGCTCTCCAAAATTCCGGAATGCCAGAAATACCTCGACGAGGGCTCGCACCGCCGGCTCTACACCTGGAGCCAGGACGACTATAAGGAAATCTCGGGCATCTGGTCCAACGATGAAGTCGCGCTGCCGACCGATCCGCCGGGGCCGCTGGAAGTGGTCGAAGGCATGCCGGAAGGCGGCAAGATGCAGCAGCTTGTCGGCGTCCCCTCCGCCTTCACGCCAGATTATGCGCCCGAAGAGTTCTTCGAAATCGCATCCAAGCTTTACAAAGCCTCGCGCTAATTCGCTTTGGGCCCTGCTCACCAGCGCAGGGCCTTTCTAACCGCGCGGAACATCCCGCAGGGCCCCGCGTTTTCCGCCTGTTCTCAGGAGGTCGCAAATGGCAGGTCGTTCGTATTGGAAGGGCTTTTTGAAACTCTCTCTCGTCACCTGTCCGATCACCCTGACCCCCGCGACCACCGAGGGCGAAAAGGTTCGGTTCCACACTCTCAATCGCAAGACCAATTCCCGCATTTACACGCGCTATGTCGATGCTGTTTCGGGCAAAACGGTCGAGCGCGATGATCAGGTGCGTGGTTTTGAAAAAGGCGAGGACGACTACGTCGTTCTCGAAGAAGACGATCTCGATGCGGTGCAACTCGATAGCACCAAGACGATCGATATCCAGGAATTCGCGCCTGAGGACACGATCGAATGGACCTATTTCGATACGCCCTATTTTCTCGTGCCCGATGCCGAAATCAGCGAGGAAGCCTTCAGCGTCATACGCCAGGCCATGGCCAATAAAGGCGTGGTCGGTATTTCCCGTCTCGTCATCGGCGGCCGCGAACGCGCGGTCATGCTCCAGCCCTGGGAAGAAGGCATCGTCCTCTGGACGCTGCGTTTCGGCGACGAAGTGCGCGATGAAGATGAATATTGGGAAAAGGTCGACGACCACAAAGTCGATAAGAAAATGATGGGCATGGTCGAAGAGCTCATCAAAAAGCGCACGACCAAATGGTCCGAAACCATGGTCGAGGACCCCGTGCAGGATCGTCTCCTCGACATCATCAAATCCAAGAAAACCCAGAAGCCGGCGGCCAAGTCAGCAAAGAAGATCGAAGCCGAGGACGAAGACAGCGCGCCGAGCAATGTCATCGATCTCATGGCTGCCCTCAAGAAAAGCCTCGAGGGCAAGCCGGACGATACCCCGAAGCGAAAGCGCCGCAGCTAACTGGCTTTGCGGCGCGGGGCGGGCTTCGTTTCGCCCTCGGCCTTTTTGCGGCTCGTCGTTTTCTTAGGTGTGCCTTTCTTCTCGGGCGCCTTGTCCTCTTCTTTGCCGCCGGCACTCATCCGCAGCGCTTCCAGCAGATCGTTCTTTTTGGTCGGTTCGGGGCGCTTGAGCGGAATCACCTTGCGCCCATCGATCTTGGCCTTCACCAATTCGGCCAGTGCATCCTCGTAGCGGTCTTCGAACGCGCTGGGGTCAAAGCTGCCGGCTTTTGTCTCCAGGATATGCTCGGCAAGTTGGAGCATTTCCGCATCGATCTTGCGTTTGCCGATATCCTTGAAAGCCTCTTTTGCCGAGCGGACTTCGTAATCGAAGTTGAGTGTCGTCGCGATCAGCCCCTTGCGATGCGCCCTGATCAGCACGGGCCGTAATCTGCGGAACAGCACGGTATGGGCAATTGCCGCCGCCTTCTGGTTGCGCAACGCTTCCCGGATCAGCACGAAAGCCTCTTCGGCCGCATCGGAGGCTGGCAGAAGATAATAAGGCTTGTCGAAATAGGTCGTCTCGATCTGCCCGCAGGTGATGAAATTATCGACCTTGAGCACCTTGTCGCTGTCGGGCACCGCAGCGGTGATCTCTTCGGGCTCGAGCACCACGTAGTGGCCCGCACTCGTCTCATAGCCCTTGACCTGATCTTCGCGCTCGACTGGTTTGTCGGTCTTTTCGTCGACATAGAGCCGTTTGAGCCGATTGCCCGTCTTGCGATTGAGTAGGTTGAGCGAAATACGCTCGGAGGTCGTGGCTGCCGTATACATTTTGACCGGGCACGCGATCTCCGCGATCTTGATCGCCCCGCTCCAGATTGCCCTCGCAGCCATCAGCAAACCTCCATGTCACCTGGAAAAAACGAGATCTGCGGAAACCCGTTCCACATGATGCGCAGGAGCGTTCACCAGCGTTTCAGCCGTCAAATCGCATCCGCAACGAGCTTTGCCGCATCGGCGCAGGCCACCAAGCCCTGGGCAAACGGATAGCGCTTCATCATGATCGGAATGGAGAGGCAGAAAATATCCGACTTCGGCTGACCTCTGAGCGGCACGCGGAATTGGTGCTCCGCGGCTTCCCCCTCGCTGCGCTTGAGAAAATCCTCGACATCGACGGCCTGATCCAGCCGCTCAAACCCGAGATCCGCCAGCGACACCATCACCTGTCCACGTGCATCGATCAGCGTCCTGAAACTCTGCTCTTTCTCGACGCCAACCAGCTCGAACGCGCCGGCGCGATAGATGATCTTGCCGCTGTCACCTAAGGCAATCACGTCGAGGCACCCGGCCTGATGCAAAGCTAAAAGCCGCTCAATGGATTTATGCGGAATGCAGCCATAGGCATCGGCAAAGACCGGCGTCAGGTGGGTTCTGAACGTCTTGAGATCCTTGCTATCGAAGTACGGCACGATCTCGCTGAACACTTCATGGGCCCGCATCAGCGTATAGCGCCACATCACCGTGCGTCGCTCGCGATAGTTCCGCTCGGATTCGCGCAGGTTCTGAGCAATCGCCTTGAACCCCTGGCGATCGCGCCGCATCTCGAAATAGGCTTTGGCAAAAGCCTCCGGCGTAAACCGCTTCAGCCCCAATCGCGCAAGAAATTCGGGATCGTCCGTCGCCAATTGCTGCTTGAAGAGCTTCATAGCGCGACCGAGAAATCCCGTCTTCCCTTCAGCTTGCAAGGCTTCGAGACGCGCCGGCGTGAAGATCAGCAGCGGCTCTTCGGGGATGGGATAGAAAAAGTCGGCATCAGGGATAATCCCCTTGCGCGACGTCATGACGAGACGGATAGGCGAGGGGCCTTTCGGCTCATATCGAAACGCCGTCCCCTCCGCGATGAACGTGCCGTGTTGGGAGGCAAGTGCCACCACAGCATCGATCCCGCTCAACGATGATCCGAGGATCAGCGCCGCACGGTCTTTGTCCAGCGTTAGGTTCTGCGTCGGATAGGGCGAACGATAAAGCCGTGTCGGCCGTTTCAGCTTTCCGAAATCCGTTAGATGACCCGTCGCCAGAATAACGCGATCGAACCGACGATGCGCCGTCTTTTCGCCCGACCGCGTCAAGACCGAGGTCCCGTCCTTTACCGGCTCGATATCGACGACATGCGTATCCGTTTCGACGGTAATCGCATGTCCCGCCGCCGATCCCGCTTCCATCAGTTGGCGCAGTTGATCGACGTAATAGGCCCCGAGCAAGATCCGCGGATAAAAATCCCGATCGCCAACCGCCTCCCGATCAATCCCGAAGCGCTTGAGAAACTTTGCGTCACGGGCCCGCACCCAATCGGCAAGCGAGACCAATACGGGCGGAATTTCGATCGAGGTGATGTTCGCCATCATCTCGGGCGTATTATGCTCTTCCGAATAAGGAATGCCGCAGCCGGCGACCTTGCCGGCCTCGAAGATGGTGACCGAATAGCGCCCCGATTTTTGCAGCAGGTTCTTGAGCGTATAGACTGCAGTTGGCCCGCCACCGACAATGGCGACTTTGGTCACGCTCTTTGTCAGCGTCTGGTGCATCCGGGTTCTCTCGATTAGCGAACCTGATTAACGCTGGGGAAGTCGTTTCAGACCCGGCTGACCGAAGTTTTTCTGCAAGAAACGCCCGAAAGCCCTGCAAAGCCGCCATGCCTGTGGACGCCGCGGCGAAATCCCCGGCGTCCGCTATGCTTTAGGTTTAGTGTCCCAAAACCTTCGCGATCGCATCTGGCCGATCATGCTGGGCGAACTTGTCCATGATCGTCGCACTCGCTCCATTCATGCCGATCACCTCGACCACGACATTGACGCGCCGGAATTTCAATACGGCCTGGTCGACGGCATTCACCCCCGTAAGATCCCAGATATGCGCCCGTGTCAGGTCGATCCGGACGCGCTGCAATGGTTCGGCGAAGTCGAACGCCTCGAGGAATTCTTCGGCCGAAGCAAAGAACAATTGCCCCTCGACCGCATAGTGCCGCTCGCCGGGACCGGCCAGATCGGACGACACCCGGAAAACCTGCGACACTTTCCACGCAAAGAAGAGCCCTGACAGCAACACGCCGACCCCAACCCCAAGCGCCAGATTATGCGTGCCCACAACGGTGATCACGGTCGCAAGCATCACAAGGCTCGACCGCCGCGGGTGATGCGCAAGATCCCGCAGCGACGACCAGGAAAATGTCCCGATCGACACCATGATCATGATGGCAACGAGCGCCGGCATGGGAATGAGCCCGACCCATTCGCCCAGCACCATCAACAAAAACAAGAGGAACACTCCCGCCGTAAAGGTCGAGAGCCGCGTCCGGCCGCCCGATCTGACATTGATGGTGGATTGACCGATCATGGCGCAGCCGCCCATGCCGCCGAAAAAGCCACTGGCGATATTGGCTATGCCTTGGCCGATGCTTTCCCGGTTCTTGTCGCTCTTGGTATCGGTCATGCCATCGACGATCGAGGCCGTCAGCAGACTTTCGAGCAGCCCCACTGCCGCCACCGCGATCGAGGTCGGCAGGATGATTTGCAGGGTTTCGAGCGTCAGCGGCACATTGGGAAACAGCAAGACCGGCAAGGCATTGGGCAGCGCGCCGAGATCGGCGACCGTCCGCGTATCCACCCCGAAGGCCAGCGCAATTCCCGTCAGCACGAGAATGCAGATCAGCGGCGAAGGCACTGCGCGCGTCAATCGCGGAAAGAGATAGATGATGGCAAGACCAAGCGCGATCATCACATAGGACTGCCACGTCACCCCGATCAGTTCGGGAAGCTGCGCCATGAAGATCAGGATCGCGAGCGCATTGACGAAACCGGTCATCACCGAGCGCGACACGAAGCGCATGACCGACCCGATCCGCAACCACCCGAGCCCAATCTGGATCACGCCGGCAAGGATCGTCGCCGCCAGCAGATATTGCAGCCCATGTTCGCGCACGAGTGTCCCGAACAACACGGCCGTCGCGGCGGTTGCCGCCGAAATCATGGCCGGTCGCCCGCCTGCAAATGAAATGACGATGGCGATCACCACCGAGGCATAGAGCCCCACCTTGGGGTCGACCCCAGCGATAATGGAAAAGCCGATGGCCTCAGGGATGAGCGCCAGGGCGACGACGATACCGGCAAGGATATCGGCGCGGATATTGGAAAACCAGTTGCGGTGGATGGTTTGCGAGAGAGACATGAAAACACCAAGAAGCCAGCGCGGTCCTCAAAGGACCCGGCACAAAAATCGGCTTTGCTTGATTGTCCGGCGGATCGGCGGCCGGAAGAGCCACCCGGAATTGCACCGGGTCCAGGATGAATGACCCTCTCATGCCAGATCGCGCCCCACCCGGCAAGGCTCCTGCGCCGGTGATCGATCACCCCGCCTGGCGTTGGCAAACCGCGATGAAGGCCCGCAGCGGCGCCCCTGCGAACCGGCTCGGATAATAAAGCCGCGGCCCATCCAGCACCGGCCAATGCTTTTCGAGCAGAGGCACCAGCGTCCCCGCACGAAAATCTGCCTCGCACCAGTTTCGGAAGACGGCAATGATCCCCATCCCGGCGCGCGCATAGCTCAACCCGCTATCAAACGCATTGACGCTGATGACGAGCGAGCGCGGCGGCTCAACCATCACCGTTTCCCCCGCCGCGTTCCGCAACCGCCATGGCAGCAAGGTCCCCCCAGGCAGCCTGTAGCGGATCGCCGCGTGGCCGGTCAGGTCCTCAGGCAACTCCGGCTTCGGATGAGCATTCAAATAGTCCGGCGACGCCGCAAAAGCCATCTGCTGGGTCCGCGGCCCGATCGGGATCGAAACCATATCCTTGGCCAGATGCGCGCCATAGCGGATCCCCGCATCGCACCCAGCCGCGATGATATCAACGCGATCATTCTCGACAACGATCTCGATCTCGACCTCAGGGTGCAGCCGCTGGAATTCTGCGATCAACGGCGGCAGGATGTCGGGCACGACGGCGCCCGGCACATTGAGCGCCAGCCTCCCGCGGACCGTCCCCATCGAATTGGCGGCCTCGCTCACCGCTTCCTCGACCTCATGAAACAGCGGCCGGATGGTATCGGCCAGCCGGCGTCCCTGTTCGGTCGCCCTGACGCTGCGGGTCGAGCGCAGCAACAGCGGCACGCCAATATCAGCTTCGAGCCGCGCCACCGTGGTGCTCACCCGCGATGGCACCGTGCCAAGCCTGAGCGCCGCCGCCCGAAAGCCGCCTGCATCCAATACCGCGAGGAAAATCTTCAATCGATCCGGCGAAACACTGTTCTTCATAGAGAACAGCCTATTCTTGGCTAAGCCGATTATCAACGCGCACGAGAACAGCCAGATTGGCGCCAACACGGAGATCATCATGCTCGTCATCACCGGCGCATCCGGCCAACTCGGTCGAAAGATTGCTCAAAACCTCCTCGCCCTTGTCCCTGCCAACCGCATCGCCGCCAGCGTGCGCGACCCAGAACAGGTCGCCGACCTCGCCGCGGCCGGCATCCGCGTGCGTCAGGGCAATTACGACGATGCCGACAGCCTCCGTCACGCCTGGCAAGGCGCCAAGCGTCTGCTACTGGTATCCTCCAATGCCGCGGCAAGTGGCGGCGATCCGCTGGCCCAGCACGCCACGGCCATCGCCGTCGCCCGAGAGCTGTCGGTAAAGCGCGTCTTCTACACGAGCCAGATCGCGAGCTCTTCGACCTCACACTTCCCGCCCGCCCTGACCCATGCAGCCACTGAAGCCATGCTGGCCCGTTCCGGCCTTCCCTGGACCGCCCTCCGCCATGGTTTCTATGCCGATAGTGCCCTCGCCATGAACGCCCGCGGTTTTGCGAGCGGCATGCTCGCCGCCCCGGTGGATGGCAAGGTTTCCTGGACGACCCACGACGATCTCGCGGCCGCCGATGCCGCGCTGCTTGCCGGCGCCGAAACCATCGATGGCCCAACGCCACCCCTCACAGGCGCCGAGGCCCTCGACTTCTCCGATCTCGCCCAATGCGCGGAAAAGATCCTCGGCAGACCCATCACCCGAGAAATCCTGGACGACGATATCATGCTGGCCAATGCCACCGCTGCCGGCGCATCCCCCGAACGCATCGCCATCATGATGGGCTATTATCGCGCCGCCCGATCCGGTGAATTCGCCGCCATCGATCCGCTCCTCGAAAAACTCATCGGCCGTCCGCCCCAAAGCATGAGCGCCTTCATGGCCGACCGGCTCCGCTGAGCAATCCGACGCGCGTTGAGGTCAAGAAATCCAGCACCGCTCCATTGAACACCTCTGGCCGCTGCACTGGCGCAAAGTGGCTGACATCCTCCAGAAGGACGAACTCAGCGCCTGGCACCGTTTCGGCAATATAGCGCGCATGCTCGACGCGGATGAATTCGTCCCGCTCCGCTTGCGCCACCGTCACCGGCACGGCGATCGTCTGCAAATCCGCGGCCGAATAATCCGGCTGGCTCCCTTGCATCACCTGCAGCGCCGCACTCATCTCGTCGAAGCGTTCCGGTCGCGGCGACAGCGCCGCATAGTCCTTTTGGTGCCGTGTAAGGCAATTGCCGATCGTGTCGGTCATCACGAAGGGCAAGCTGCCACTCGCATCGACATTGCAGGCAAAATAGAAGACTCCCGCCACCCGCTCGGGCGCCGCCTTGGCCATAGCCAGCCCGGTACACGCCCCATCGCTCCAGCCTACGATGGCGGCGCGGGAAATCCCCAGTCCATCGAGAATCGCCAGCGCATCCCCGGCAAATTGCTCATAGGAAAACGGCGTCCCGTCCCACCCGCTCCGCCCTTGGCCACGGCTGTCCATGACGACTACCCGAAACCCCGCGGCGAGAAGTGCCGGCACCTGATGCCCGAAATTTCCCGAGTTCCCCATGCCGCCATGAAGCAGCATCACCGCCGGCCCCGCGCCATAGCTCGCATACCAGACATCGACCCCATGCCGATCCAAAACGGTGCCCCCCGCCGGCAGGGCAGGGGGACCGTCCTTGGCAAAGGCCTCAAGCCCATCATCCCGGAAAGTGCGATCCATTCTGTTCCTCCATCTGTGACACCAGCGCGACGAACGAACAGACCAGGCTTCGACACCCAGCGTTCCCAGCCGTCTAGTATCCCAGCCAGCTATGCCCCCAGCCATCCACGGCGTCATTCCCGCGAAAGCGGGAATCTCTACTGCGGAGTTTTGGATTCCCGCTTTCGCGAGAACGACCCAGGTGTCTTTGCACTTTAAGGCGCGGGAAAGAGAACTGGCACCTACCTTAGCAGCGCCGCATCCGCCGGAACATTCCGCTCCAGCACCAGCACACCATCCTCGACCGTCAAGCGCGCATGGTGAATGACCGTCGCCCGCTCCGCCGCATTCCGCGGCCCTTCGGTCTGGCTATGCTCGTCCCAATCGGGATGGGTGAAATAATAGAGCGCCGCATGATCGGCAAAGGCCACCACATCGGCGTGCCGCACGAAGCGAATGTCGCCCTTGTCCGTGCCAGCCTCGCCGCCGATCACCCCCTGCCGCATCCAGTTTTTCGCGTCCGTCGAGCGATAAACGCCCTGGCCATGCCACTCGTCGACGATCATCCAGATGAACCCGCCAAGCGCAAAGACATTGGGCCCCTCATGCGGCGCCGCGCTCGGCGAACCAGGGATCACCTCGCCCTCGACCGTCCACTCGAACAGGTCCGGGCTCGTCGCGCACCACGTCGCCGAGCCATGGTCCTCGTCCTTGTACCAAAGCCGCCAAAGCCCATCGGGACAGTGATAAACCGCCGCATCGATCACCCGATCGCTCGACAGTTTCAGCGGCCCCACCCGCCGCCAGTTCTCGAGATCATCGCTGACGAAATGCGTAATCGTCCGCGGCACCTGCCAATGCGACGGCGCGCCGGTGATATAGGTCAGGTACATATGATATTGCCCCGCGGCAAAAATCACCTCCGGCGCCCAATGCGTATTGAGCCCCGCATCACCAGGCGCATCGAGCCCCTTCACGGTCCCCCGATAATCCCAACTCGCCCCGTCATCGGTCGAAACCGCCACCCCGATCGGCGACCCATGGATCCAGGTATGTCCCTCGCCCCCCGCCGCCGCGCGCCGATTGGTGTAAAACATCCACCACTCATCGGTCCCCTCTTTGCGAACCACCACCGGATCCGCCGCCCCATCCTGAACCGGATCCCGAAATATCGGCGCACTCATAGTTTTGGGTCCTTAGGTTTGGAGATGTAGTGGAGCCCCCACCTCTCCCTTGCGGGAGAGGTCGACGGCGTAGCCGGCGGGTGAGGGGGGCCTTTGGCACGGTCGAGAGCAAAGGAAAGATCTCCACCTAACCCCCCCCTGAAGGGGGAGCAATCTGCCGGTGGCCCGCAGCCGCAAGGGCAAACTCGATGCGTCCCTCCCCCTACCAGGGGGAGGCTAGGTGGGGGTTCTACCCCCTACCCATAAACCCGAACTTCCCGCCCATCTGGCCGCATCACCAGCTTCCCGGCCTCGCCAACCAGCCCATTGGCCGCCTGCACCATGCCCGGATCGGTCGCGAGCTTCCCAGCCCCCGCATCATCCGTCGACAGCACCGAAGCCTTCAAGAGCTTGGAATAAGGATGCTGCGGATTATCGAGAACCGTCCGCGCATCGCCCATTTCGACGATCCGCCCGCGCTGCATGATGATCAGCCGGTTGGAAATGTAGTAGGCCGTCGCAAGGTCATGGGTGATGTATATGACCGAGACCTTCAAATCATCGCGCAGGCTCTTGAGCAGGTTGACGATACTCATCCGGAGCGACGCGTCGACCATCGAGACGGGCTCGTCGGTGATCAGCAGCGGCGGATTGGGGATCAGCGCCCGCGCAATGGCGCAGCGCTGCAATTGCCCGCCGCTCATTTCATGCGGAAACCGTCCGCGCACTTCCTTGAGACTCAAGCCTACCTTCTGCAGCGCCTCGTCCATCACCCGGTCGATCGCCGCCCGGTCCTTGGTGTGGAGAAACTGCCGCGCCGTGGATTCAAGATAGCGCTCGATCTTCTTGAGCGGATTGAACGCCTCAAACGGGTTCTGGAACACCGGCTGCACCTTTGACATGAACGCCAGGCGTTCCGCCTTGCTCGCATGCCGGCTCACCTTCTGCCCTTGGAAGAGGATTTCCCCCTCGCTCGGATCCTCGAGCCCAAGAACCATGCGGGCCAGCGTAGTCTTCCCCGAGCCGGATTCCCCGATAATCGTAAAAATCTCGGGCTTTTCCGCCGAAAGCGAAAAGCTTGCATCCATCACGGCATTGACGGTCTTGCGCCCGAAAATCCCGCCCATGGTAAAGTGCTTGGAGACATTGCGCACATCGAGAAGCGTCGTCATGCCATAACTCCTGCCGGATGCGCTGAACCAACCAGCGGCTTGACGTCCTGCCAGCGCCAGCATGCCGTGCGATGATCGACATCCACCGTTTCAAGCGGCGGCACTTCCTGCCGGCATTTGTCGACGGCGAGCGGACAGCGCGGGTGGAAGCGGCACCCCTGCGGTGGATCGGCAAGGTTCGGCGGCCGTCCTTCCAGCGCCGGGCGCTGCGTCGTGTCGCCAATGCGCGGCAGGCTCGCCACCAGATGCGCCGTATAAGGATGGCGCGGCGTAAAGAACATCTGCCGCGTCGGGCCTTCCTCGACGAGGCGCCCGGCATAGATGATCCCCACGCGATCGGCGATATTGGCATGGACGCTCATGTCATGCGTCACGAAGACGACGGAAGAATCCATCTCCTTCTGGATGTCGCGGATGAGGCTCAGCACTTCCTTTTGCACCACCACGTCGAGGGCCGTCGTCGGCTCGTCGGCAATGATGAATTCGGGGTGGCACACCGTCGCGAGCCCAATGGTCACGCGCTGCCGCATACCGCCCGAAAGCTCATGCGGATAGGCTTTCAACACCTCCGGCGGTAGCTTGAGCCGCGCCAGATGCGACACCACCCGCGCTTCGAATGCCGCGCCGGTCAGCCCCAACGGCCGTTGCGCAAAATCCTTGAACGTCCGCCCGATCCGGCGCACCGGATTGAGCACGCTCATCGAGCCCTGCATGATGTAGGAGAGGTGCTTCCAGCGCACATCCTCGACCTGCGCCTTGCTCGCTGTCGTCACCTCGATGGGGCCGTTCTTGAACTCGTATTTGACCGTGCCTTCAACTACCTTGAGGGGCGGACGAATGGCGGCGGCCAAGACCTTGATGAAGCTCGTCTTGCCCGAAGAGCTTTCCCCGGCAATGCCGTAGACCTCCCCGCGCTTGATGTTCATCGAGATCCCATCCACGGCGCGCACTTCGCGTTCCACGCCGTAGTAGTTCATCTGGTAATAGGCCTTGAGCCCTTCGACTTTCAGAAGATCGGGTTTGCTGTCGCGGGTCATAGTTAGGCCCCCATGCGGCGCAGGCGGCTGCGCGGGTCGATATATTCGTTCATGCTCACGGCGAGGAGGAACAGGCCAAGGAAGGTCATGACGATCAGGATCACCGGAATGACGATCCACCACCATGTCCCCACCACCATCGCCGAGTGGCTATTGGCCCAATAGAGCACCGTGCCGATTGTCGGGTTGTTGATATTGGTGAAGCCGAGAACGGCGAGCGTCACCTCCATGCCGATCGACCAGAGCATGTTGTTCATGAAGGTCGAAAAAACGATGGGCATCACATAGGGCAGATGTTCTTCGAGCAGCACTTTTCGCGTCGACATACCCGCAAAGACCGCGTGCCTCGTAAACTCGCGATGTTTTAAGCCCAGCGCCACCGAGCGGATCAGGCGCGCGTCGAACGGCCAGCCGAAACAGGCGAGGATCAGCGCCATGGTGAAGCTGTCCATGTTGTTGCGCAGGACAAAGTAGAACAGCACGAGGATCGGGAAGATCGGCACGGCAACGAAGATGTCGTTGATGAACATCAACACGCGATCGACCCAGCCGCCGAGATAGCCCGCAGCGAGCCCAACCGAAATCGAGATGATGCGCGACAGCACGGCGACGGTAATGCCAAAGCCAAGGCTGTTCCGGAACGCAGCCGAAAGGTGCCAGAACAGATCCTGGCCGCGCGAATTGGTCCCGAACCAATATTGCGCCGAAGGCGGCTGGTCGGGGATCGCCATATAGATCAGCGTGGGATCGACTGGCGAAAAGAACGAGAGCGCCGCAAAGATCACCATGATGCCGACGAGAACGAGGCCGATGGCGAATTCGAGATTGTAGCGGATAAGGTCGCGGAAAACGGCGAACATGGCCTTACTCCGTACGCACGCGTGGATCGAGCAGCGGATGCAGCAAGTCCACGATGAAGATGGCAAAGGCGACGGCGGTGATCGACACCGTGCAAACGGCGAGCACGGTCGAATAATCGCCCGCATTCACCGCATCGACGAGCAGCGAGCCCATGCCGGGATAGTTGAACACCTGCTCGGTGATGATCGTGCCGGAGAAAACCCCGCCGATCACCATGGCGAGCGCCGTCACCTGCGGCACCAGCGCATTGCGCATCACATAGCCGCTGACGATCGTCTCGCGCTTGACGCCGGCGAGCTCGGCATAGGTCACATAGTCTTCGGTGACGATATTGGAGACCAGCGCCCGCATGCCGATGAACCAGCCACCAAGGCCCACGAGCACCAGCGAAAAGGCGGGCAGTAGAGAGTGCTGCAGCACCGATAGAATGAACGGCATGGTCCAGCTCGGCCGCACGTCCATGCTGAACCCGCCCGAAATCGGCAGCACCGGCCAGAGGAAACCGAAGATGACCAGAATGATGAACGCGACGATATAGTAGGGGATCGGCTGGAGGCCCATGGTCACGATGCCAAAGGCCTTGAAGAACCGGTTGTTCTGAAAATAGCCGGCAAGCCCGCCCATCAGATTGCCGACGATAAAGGTGATGACGGTCGAGGTGAGCAGGAGGCCCAGCGTCCAGGGCATGCCGCGCATCACCAATTCCATGGCCGGCGTCGGAAACGCCATCAGCGAAGCGCCGAGATCGCCCTGGATCAGCCGGGTCCAGAAATTCCAGTATTGCACATGCATCGGCTGCCCGGTGCCGAACATCGCCGTCAGCGCCTCGCGCGTCGAGGCAATGGCTTCAGGGGAAAGGTTCGACCGCGCCGAAAGCCGGCCCAGGACCTGTTCCACCGGATCGATGGGGGAGAGATAAGTGACCAGAAACATGGCCGATATGCCAAAGAAGATCACTGCAAACATCAGCAGCGCCCGCTTCCCGACAAACAACAAATAACCGTGCATACGGTCTCCTCAACTTCGAACCGTGCCGCAGGCAAATTTGCTCCAGTGGAGCGAATTTAGGTGAGAAGGCCATGAGAGCTGCGCTCGAATGGCATGCACCGAAACCTGGTCTATATCTCTACACCCGACAGCTGGCGCTCGATCCCAATGGAATGGGCGTGGGGCTCTTCCGACGCGCGAGCTGCGAGCAAAAATCCACGGGATGCGCAGTGGCCCGCGCATCCCGGGGGCAGCCCAGCCTGAAAGACCGGGCCACCAGGGAGGACTGTTACGCCGCGCCGTCGACCGGAGTGATCTGGTTGAAGATGTAGCGGCCGTTCGACCAGTTGGTCACCGGGTTGGCATAGTTGTTTTCCGCGTTCGGCCAGCCGGTCCAGAACCGGTTCGACTGAATGGAGAACACGTTGTAGGCCATGATCGGGATATTCGGCATTTCTTCGAGGTGGAGCTTGACGAAGTCGTGGCCGAGTTCGGTGCCCTTGGGGTCGTTGAAGTCGGTGCCGCGGATCTCCTCGATGATCGCGTCGAGACGCGGATCCTTCCAGCGCATCCAGTTGCGGTCCGGCTGCGAGGCGCCCGGCTCGGCGACATAGGCCGAGTGGTAACTGTCGAGGAAGAACGAGAGGTCGGGGTGACCGCCCCAGGTTTCCACGGCCCAGGCAATGTTGACTTCGAAATTGCCGACGCGCTGGCGGCCCCATGGATCGGCGTCGACTTCGGCGGTGGCGCCGATACCGTTCTGGGCCCAGGTCTGGGCGATGATCACGCCGAGACGGTTGACCACGCCTTCCTGCGGCACCATCACCGAGAAGGTGAAGGGCTGGCCGTCGGGCATCATCCACTGATTGCCGTTCTTGGTGAAACCGGCATCGGTGAGGAGGGCTTCAGCGGTCGGAATGTCCTGCTTCCACCAGCCATAGCCGAAGGCGTTGCGCACGGCTTCTTCTTCGCTCGGCACCGCGTCGCCAAACTGGCCGCGAACCATATCGGCGATCTGCATGCCGATGTTCGGGTCGTATGGCTTCACCTTGTTGCCGCCGGCTTCCACTTCGTAATTGATGAGGAAATCCTGCAGCGGCGCATGGTAATCGCGCGGATGCGTACCGGTCGGTGGCACGGAGATGGCCGAGAGCGTTGCCGCGCCGCGATATGAGGCCATGGACATGGTGCGCGCATCGAGCATGAGCGCCAGAGCCCAGCGGACGCGCTTGTCCTGGAATTTTGGATTCTGATGGTTCGGGATCGCCATGACGAGCGTGGGATCGGGATGCGCATAGGGGAAGCCCGGGAACCAGCCCTGGATCTGCGGATCCTGCTGCACCACCGAGAAAGTGCCTTCCGGCGTCAGATCGTGCACCATGTCGAGATTGCCGTTGCGGATCTCGATCAGGCGATTGTCGGTCGAAATATTGTTCCGGTAGATGACATATTTCGGATGCGGTTCCGAAATCATGCCCATGGCCGTGCGCTGCCAGTCTTCGCGGCGCTGCCAGATATACCAGGTGCCGTTCGGGTCGAACGAGTGGAGCGTGTACGGCCCGATGGAAACCGGCGGGTTCGCATCGTAGCTGAGGATGTCTTCGACGCCTTCATAGACATGCTTTGGCATGATCCATGCGGCGGTCCAGCGCACGGCGAACAGGGTATGGAAGCGCGAGTTCGGTTTGTTGAGTTTGAAGTGGACGGTATATTTGTCCGGCGCCGTAACTTCGGCGACCTGAACCGAGAACGCACCATTGTACGGCGTGCCGGGTGTCGAAGCCTGCTTCTGGACGGTGAACACCACGTCATCAGCGGTGAATTCGACGTCGTCGCTCCAGAAGATGCCCTGCTTGAGCTTCACGGTCATTTCCGTGAAGTCTTCGTTATATTGCCAGAGGTCGTCGGCCAGCGAATTGTAGACGGCGTTCTCGCTGGCGCCTTCGAGGCCTGCATCTGGATCGATGAACCAGAGCGTGTCGGTCGTCAGCTGGTGCAGGCCGTTGGACGTGCCGTTGCCGGCGCCCACAGCCCACAGGTTGAACCAAGCCGGATTGCGAATGATGCCTTCCGGATTGTGGACGATCACCGTCTCGTTGCGTGGAAATTGGGCCAGGTCAGGCGCCGTGCCTTCGGCTTCCTGCGCGAAGGCCAGGCCCTTGCCTGCAACCATCAGCGCGCCGACTGCCGTCGTCCCGATAAGGAAACTACGTCTATCCATTCTGTATCCTCCCAAGAGCGGAAATGCCTCCGCACTTCCTTTGGCACCCTCCAGTGCCATCAAAAGTCATACTAACGAGGGCTTAATTCTTGTCAATCGCCGAAGTGATATAAATCGGGAAACATGATACAAAAAGCAAAGGGACACACCGTGGCCGATGTGTCCCCTGTTTCACCGTTGGGAGGCGGTGAATGTTACCGTAATGCTACCCAACCCGCATCTCAAAGACGCGTGTTGGACGCTTAACCTCTCCCTTTGGGGGAGAGGTCGGCGCAACGCGCCGGGTGAGGGGGCCTTTAAGGGGCCCGACCTTAAATCTTCACCCGCACCATCTGGTACGAATAAGGCGGCAGGGTCACTGTCAGCTTGCCATCGGCAATCTTGGCGCCTTCGCCCTTCTTTGGCTTCACTTCATCCTGCTTGCCGGCCGTGTTGACGGCCTTCAGATCCGGATGCGTCATCACCTGATGGTCGATCACCGAACCACCCGCAAAGCCCTGCAGGCTCACTTCGGTTTCGATGCTGTCCGTCGTGTGGCGATTGACGAGGAAGAAGCTCAGCGTGCCTTCTTCTTCATTGTGCACGCCGGAAACGTCGACAAATGCCGTGTCCTTGGCGTGGGTCGTTTCGTAGCCCGGCGAGGTCGTCAGCAGTTGCAGCGCGGTGCCGCGGCCGAAGACGGAAGCGAAGTAGTAGGGGTAGTAGATGGTCTGGGCCCAGGCTGGGCCACCCTTTTCGGTCATGATCGGCGCGATCACGTTCACGAGCTGGGCGATACAGGCGATCTTCACCACATCCGAGCGGCGGATGAAGGTGTTGAGGATCAGGCCGACCATCAGGACGTCTTCGAAATTGTAGATGTCTTCGAGCAAGCCCGGCGCGTGCGGCCAGCCGCTGTTGCCGTCGAGGATCTCGCGATCCTTCTTGTTCGAATGGTACCAGACGTTCCATTCGTCGAAGGAGATGTAGATGTCCTTCTTGCTCTTCTTCTTGGCCTTGACCTGCTTGATCGTCGAAGCGACGGTCTCGATATAGCGGTCGAGCTTTTCGCTCAGGCCCAGATAGTTAGGCGTGTTGTCATCGCGATTGGCGAAGTACATATGGAGCGAGATGTGGTCCACATGGTCATAGGTATGCTCGAGCACGATGCGTTCCCAGTCGGGGAAGCTCGGCATGTCCATATGCGAGGAACCGCAGACGATCAGTTCGAGGTCCTTGTCGAACATGCGCATGGCGCGGGCGGTGTTGGCAGCGAGCTTGCCATATTCGTCGGCATCCTTGTGGCCGACCTGCCAGGGGCCGTCCATCTCGTTGCCAAGGCACCACATCTTGACGTTCCACGGGTCCTTGCGGCCGTTCTTGATGCGGAGGTCCGACCAGTAGGTGCCGCCGGGATGGTTCACATATTCAAGGAAATTGCGGGCCTCATCGACGCCGCGCGAACCAAGGTTCACGGCCAGCATCATTTCGGTGCCGACAGTCGCGCACCAGTCGGCAAATTCGTGGACGCCCACGGCATTGCTTTCCGACGTGTGCCAGGCAAGGTCCAGGCGGGTCGGGCGCTCCTCACGCGGGCCGATGCCGTCTTCCCAATTATAGGCGGAAACGAAGTTACCCCCGGGATAGCGCACCACGGGTACATTGAGGTCCTTTACGAGCTTGGCGACGTCGCCACGCATCCCGTCCTTGTCGGCCGTCGGATGGTCAGGCTCATAAATGCCTTCATAGATTGCGCGGCCGAGGTGCTCCAAAAATGCCCCATAGACACGATCGTCAATTTTAGAGATCGTGTAGTCCTTATTCGCAACGACAGAAGCCTTCACCCCGTCCTCCCATTCAATCCGTTTTTCTGATTTGGATCAGTTAATCGGTTGTACAGGAGTTAAACGCCTCTGCGCAAGCGGTCCCGCGCACTTTTGTATGATTTTTGGGCAGCGTGCTGCCGAGCAGTTTGTCGCGGCTATTCCCAACCACCGTATGTCACCCCGGCGAAGGCCGGGGCCCATCTCCCGCAGCGCTTGAGCCACGGTAGATCTTAAGCGCAAAGCTTCTCATCATGAGCCCGGCCACTACCTGGCGCCATCAGGCATCGGCGCCCAGCCTATCGAGCCGTCTGCAACCGCATAATAATATCCTGGTCATAGTTCCCAAAACCACGACCAAACACATTGATGCCGCCCGGATGCTTGGCATCGGGCTTCACCGCAATGCGCAAGCGGATCGAGTGATGGTTCGCCAAATCTAGATCCACCAGAGACACCGGCGAAATCTTCACCCCGTCGACATAGGTCCCTTCATTGGTCACCCGCCAGCTCTTGAGCTTGCCATATTGGCTACCCTTGAGCTTCCACCAGTCCGGCGTGTAAACGCCGCGCTTGTCGCCAAAATCCCCCGGCGACGTCCAGGTACCGATCTCGGTCCCGTTGACCGAAAGCGTAATATCGCTCGGCCAATCCGCCGACGTTCCCGGCACTTCCGAGCTTAATTCCAGCGCGAATTCAAGGACTTCGATCGTGTTCTGCGCGAGCTTTGCATTGTTGGGAAACTGGTATTCGAGAAAGCCCTGCGTGAACCAGATCAGCCCCGCCTTCATGCGCTCGGGGTCGAGAAACGTGTCCGGCACATCGAGGAGACCGATGATCCCTTCGGTCGAGCAAAGCCCACACGGCGCCGAAACCTCAAAGCTCGTATAGAGCCCCAGCGGCATCGCCACCTCGACCGCGTTCGAGCGCAGCGGCGAGATGTCTTCCTTGAACATCACCAGCACTTCGTCGAACGTCGAGTGGCAAATCTTCTGGTTGCCCTTGCGCGCCTTCTGCGTCTCGGTCCGGATCAGTCCGGCATTTTCAAGGATCTGCAGATTGGTCGAAACAGTCGATTGCGGCAGTGTCAGGCGCTCGGCAATGTCATTGCCATTCAGCGGCCCTTCGACATGGAGCAATTTCAAAATCCGTACCCGTATCGGAGACGCGAGACCCTTCAAGACCTCGATATCCTCCTCGGGATCGACGACCAGAAAATTGCGGCTCATGGGACAACGTCTTTCGGATGATAGAGAGCAAATGTCTATCCAAAAGTCTGAACCAATCAAGCGGCCCGCAACAAATTCGTCACAAAAGCCCGGATTTTCCTGTGTTCCCAAGCAAATCACATTCCCTGAATCAAATTACCCCTGTCCGCTTTTGACTTTCCCGCTCAAGACTCTACCTTTCACCCAGTTCTTGGGAGGAAAAACAGCATGAGCTTCCGCGCTCTGGTTTCGCAAAGGGATGAAAACGGCACCGTCACCAATTCCGTCGAAACCTTGGAAGACGCCGCGCTCCCCGAAGGCAATGTCACCGTCGACATCGAATGGGCCGGCCTCAACTATAAGGATGGCCTTTGTCTGACAGGGCAGGGCGGTCTCGTTCGCACCTTCCCCCATATCGCCGGCATCGACTTCTCGGGCACCGTCAGCGAAAGCTCTGACCCGCGCTATGCCCCTGGCGATGCTGTAGTTTTAACCGGTTGGCGCGTCGGCGAAGCCCATTGGGGCGGCTATTCCACCCGTGCCCGCGTCAATGGCGATTGGCTCGTTCCGCTGCCCAAAGGCCTCACCACCCGCGATACAATGATCGTCGGCACCGCCGGCCTCACCGCTATGCTCGCCATTGATCGCCTGGAGTCCGAAGGCCTCGCCCCCGCGCAAGGCGATGTCCTCGTCACTGGCGCCTCCGGCGGCGTCGGCACCATCGCCATCGCGCTCCTCGCCCGGCTCGGCTATTCCGTCACCGCGCTCACCGGCCGCCCAGAAAACAGCGACAGCCTCACCGCCCTCGGCGCCAAGTTCTTGCTCGGCCGCGATGATTTCCTTGCCGAACCCGACAAGCCGCTCGAACCCGCCCGCTGGGCCGGCGTCGTCGATTGTGTCGGCGGCAATATCCTCGGCAAAGTACTCAAGCAGGTCAAATATGGCGGCTCCGTCGCCGCACTGGGCAACACCGCCGGCGTCGCCCTCAGCACCAATGTGCTGCCCTTCCTCCTCCGCGGCGTGAACCTTCTCGGCATCGACAGCGTCATGCAGCCCTATGAGCGCCGCATCGCCGCCTGGTCCCGCATCGCCGAACTGTTCGACGTGTCAGCCTACGCCGCCATGGTCCAAGAGGTCGGCCTCGAAGACCTCCCCGCCGCCGCAACCCGCATTCTCAATGGCCAGATCCGCGGCCGCGTCCTCGTCCGCCCCGATCGCTAGCCGTCACCCAGCCCGGCGCCACTCGTCTTCGGCCGCCGCCACCATCATGCCAACCCCCAACGCGTCGCCCACAGCCACCAACGTCGGCGCATCGATATCCATCGTCTCCGCCGCCGCCACCAGTTCCGCCAGCGGCCCGCGCCAGATCGCCTCGTCGCCGCGCCCGAGATTGATGGCCACCGTCGTCGGCGTTGCCGCGCTCATCCCAAAAGCCCCGAGCTTCTCGACGATTTTCGGCAGCATCCGCCGCGCCATATAAAACACCGTCGTCGTCCGACTATCCGCGAGGCCCTGCCAATCGAGCCCCTCCGGCAGATCGCCCTTGCGCGAATGCCCCGTCACGAACCGCACCGATTGCGCGTGGTCCCGATGTGTCAGCGACACGCCGAGCCGGCTCGCCAGTGCCAGCCCCGCCGTAATCCCCGGCACCACCGACACCGGAATGCCCTCGGCCTCGAGGCTCGCGATCTCCTCGCCCGCGCGGCCAAAGATCATCGGGTCGCCCGATTTGAGCCGCACCACATGCTTGCCCTGCTTGGCCAGCGTCAGCATCATGACGTTGATATCTTCCTGCCGGCAGCTATCGCGTCCCGCGCGCTTGCCCACCAGCATGCGCTTGGCCTCCCGCCGTGCCAGCTCCAGCACCTCGTCGGAAACAAGATCATCGAAGAGGATGACATCGGCCGATTGCAGCGCCTTCACAGCCTTCAGCGTAAGCAGCTCCGCATCCCCGGGCCCCGCACCAACCAGCGTCACGCGGCCCGCAGCAGTCCCTGGCAAACTCGACATCATGACACCTTTGGAAAATGAATGAGGGAGGCGCCCGGGGGGAGACATCCGGGCGCCCGCTGCCGATCACTCGGCAGCGATTTGCATGAGCACGTCGGGCGCAATTGAAATCAGCCCGTTCTCGACTCGCACGGGAAACGTCCGGACCCGCCCCTCGTCGGCGCCCTGCGCCTCGCCGGTCGAGAGATCGAAAACCCAGTTGTGCAGAGGGCAGGTCACGTGCCGCCCATGCACAATGCCCTCGGCCAACGGCCCGCCCTTGTGCGGGCAGCGATTTTCGATCGCGTAAATCTGGTCCTCTGCCGTCCGAAACACCGCGATCTTGCCGCCCGGCGTCGTCACGCAGCGTGCGCCCCGGCGCGGCACGGCAGCAACGGGTCCGAGTTCAATCCATTCGGTCATGGCCATTACTCCGCTGCCACTGGAAATCCGAATTCGGCCATGGCGGCGAATTCGTGGGCGTCCTTGCCGTTGACGCGCTCTTCCCAAGGGTCGACCTGGGCAAATTGCTGGGAATAGGCAAAGCGATCAAAGAGCTGCTTGCGCTTGGCGCCATCTTCGATGACCGCTGCCTTGATCGTGTCGATCCCGACGCGCTTGGCCCATTTGTAGATGCGTTCGAGATAATAGCCCTGCTCGCGATAGAGCTGGGTCAGTGCCGCGATGATTTCGAGCGCCTCGTCCTCGCTGTCGGCGTGGCCGAGCAGTTCCGTGCCCTTGATATCGAGCCCGGCGGCGCCGGCAAAATGGATGTCATATCCACTATCGATGCAGATCACGCCGATATCCTTGCAGGTCGCCTCGGCGCAATTGCGCGGACACCCCGACACCGCGAGTTTCAGCTTCGCCGGCGTCCACGCGCCCCAGAGATACTTTTCGAGCCGAATGCCGAAGCCGGTCGAATCCTGCGTCCCAAACCGGCACCAGTCCGATCCGACACAGGTCTTCACCGTCCGCAGTCCCTTCGCATAAGCCGCGCCCGACATCATCCCGGCCGCATTGAGATCGGCCCAGACTCCGGGCAGGTCTTCCTTCTTGACGCCCAGCAGATCGATGCGCTGCCCACCCGTCACCTTGACGGCCGGGATGTTGAACTTGTCGGCCACATCGGCAATGGCGCGCAGTTCCTTTGGGTTGGTCATCCCGCCCCACATGCGCGGCACGACCGAATAGGTCCCGTCCTTCTGGATATTGGCGTGCACGCGCTCGTTGATGAACCGGCTCTGCCCGTCATCCTCATATTCGCCCGGCCATTCGGCGACGAGATAGTAGTTGAGCGCCGGTCGGCACTTGGCGCAGCCGCAGGAGGTCTTCCATTCGAGTTCCTGCATCACCTCGGGAATGGATTTGAGCCCCTTGGCAACGATCAGCCGGCGCACTGCGCCATGATCATAGTCGGTGCAGGGACACAGCGGCTTCACGGCAGCGGGGTTGTAGGCATCCCCCAGCGTGATCGCCATCAGCTTTTCAACGAGATGCGTGCACGATCCGCAGGAGGCGGAAGCCTTGGTATGGGCGCGCACCCTATCGAGATCGGTCAGGCCCATCCCCGTGATCGCGCCAGTGATCTTGCCCTTGCAAACGCCATTGCAGCCGCAGATTTCAGCATCGTCCGGCAGCGCCGCCACGGCCGCCATCGGGTCGAGGGCCGCGCCACCCTGATAGGCCTGTCCGAAGATCAGCGTATCGCGCAGCTCGGTCGTGTCCGTGCCCTTGCGCAGCATGTCGTAGAACCACGGCCCATCGCCGGTCTCGCCATAAAGCACCGCGCCAAGGATCTTGTTATCCTTGAGCACCACGCGCTTATAGATGCCCGATGCCGCGTCGCGCAGCACGATCTCTTCCCGGTCCTCGGCATCGGCAAAGTCGCCGGCCGAATAAACGGAAACACCCGTCACCTTCAGTTGCGTCGCCGTCTGCACGGGGCGGAAAGCGGCGTCCTGCTTGGCCAGCGTCTTGGCCAAAACCTTAGCCTGGTCATAAAGCGGCGCCACGAGCCCATAGACCACCCGCTCATGCTCGACGCATTCCCCAAGCGCCAGAATGTCGGGGTCCGAGGTCACCATCTGGTCGTTGACGACAATGCCGCGCTCGACATGGAGGCCAGCATCGACGGCAAGGCGCGTTTCGGGCCGAATGCCGGCCGCCATCACCACGATATCGGCGCCATAGGTCGTGCCATCGTCGAGCGCCACAGCCTCTACGCAGTTCTCGCCAAGGATCGCCTTGGTCTGTGCCGTGCAATGCACCTTGATGCCGCGCTTTTCGAGATCCCGCTGCAACAGATACCCTGCTGCGGGATCGAGCTGCCGGTCCATCACATGGCCCATAATGTGCAGCACCACCACTTCCATGCCGCGCAACCGCAGCGCAGCCGCCGCTTCGAGCCCAAGCAAGCCGCCTCCAATGACGACTGCCTTCGGGTTGGGCCGCTGTGCCGCTTCCACCATGGCATTGACGTCATCTAGATCGCGAAACACCATCACGCCCGGTAGGTCCTTGCCGGGGAGCGGGATGATGAATGGCGCCGAGCCCGTCGCGATGATCAGCCTGTCATAAGGCGTCTCGCCCGCTTTGCTGATGACGACCTTGCGCTGGCGATCAATTCCCGTGATCGTTTCGCCAAATCGGGTCTTGACCCCATGCCGCTCATACCAGGCGGTGTCGTGGGTGATGATCTGCTCATATTCTTTTTCGCCGCCCAAAACCGGCGAGAGCATTAGCCGGTTATAATTGCCGCGCGGCTCCGAGCCGAACAGCGTTACCTCAAACCGGCCAGGTGTTTCTTCAAAAATATGCTCCAGCGCCCGGCCCGAGGCCATGCCGGCCCCGATCACCACCAGCTTCTCGGTGCGGGTCGCCTGCGCGGGCGCTGAAAATTCAGCCAATAGGTCCATCGGGTGGGGCTCCGTGTGTTCCAGCGAAAAACAAAAAGGCCGCCAACTGATGCGTCGCCGGAAAATCCGGTTCGCACCTGTTGGCAGCCTTGCCTTTGACGCCCAGCATTGGACATCGATCATCGAGAGCGTCTTGGGAGGAGCTCTTGCCCAAGGCATTGCACGAACCATGCCAATCAAAGGGCAAGGCGGATCGTCAAGTGATCACAATGCTTTAAGCGTGTTCGATTGGAGGTCGCCGTGCCGGCCGATAAGGCCTAAGTCGCTCACGTCATCGCCAGCTTGATCATTTTGTGTGCATGAGATTGGCGTGATGAAATTTCAGACGCCCACCGAAGGCGCCGTTATCACCCCACCAACTGTCCTTCCCCCGGGCTTGACCCGAGCAACTGTGTTGTTGGTTCAGGTTTTGAAGGGCGTTTGGTCTCTCAGAACGGCATTGGCGATGACAAGGATTTTTCGCGCAATANCGGGCTTGACCCGAGCAACTGTGTTGTTGGTTCAGGTTTTGAAGGGCGTTTGGTCTCTCAGAACGGCATTGGCGATGACAAGGATTTTTCGCGCAATAGCGATGAGGGCGAGCTTTTTGGGTTTGCCGGCGGCGGTGAGGGTTCGGAAGAACTGACCAAGCAGGCCAGTGCTGCGGCACGCGGTGAGGGCCGCCATGTAGAGAGCAACCCGCACACGAGGACGTCCGCCACGGATGCTGCGCTTGCCGCGGAACAGGCCGCTGTCATTGTTGAATGGGGCCAGACCTGCCAGCGCAGCGATGGTCTTGCCGCCACGGATGCTGCGCTTGCCGCGGAACAGGCCGCTGTCATTGTTGAATGGGGCCAGACCTGCCAGCGCAGCGATGGTCTTGGGCGAGCGATGGCCAGCCTCCGGCAGGAAGGCCAGCAGCGTGGTGGCGGTGACCAAGCCGATGCCAGGGATGGACCGCAGGAGGCGCTGGGCCTGTGCTAGCTCGTCGGTGGCCGCGATCAGCGCGGCGATCCGGCTGTCGAAGACAGCGATGCGGCTGGTGAGCAGCTCGATATGG
>NZ_LMQU01000010.1:0-2500 GCF_001425445.1 Devosia sp. Leaf420
AAACAGCAAAGCCCCGGTTCTTTCGAACCGGGGCTTTGCTGTTTTGTATCGTAGAGAGGATGTGTTTTTAGCAGACCTTGCAGTGACCTACTCTCCCAAGTCTTGAGACTTAGTACCATTGGCGCGGAGGGATTTGACGGTCGAGTTCGGGATGGGATCGGGTCTTGGGCCCCTCGCAAGAACCACAAGGTCAGCGAAAAACACATTTCGTGATAATTGGTCTTTTGTAACTTCTGATCTGCTGAACCCTTAGGTTCGGCGAGGAACCGTACGTTTTGTACGGATATAGATTAATGAGAACGATCAAGCCGATCGAGCTATTAGTAACAGTAAGCTTCAAGCATTGCTGCTCTTCCACACCTGTCCTATCAACGTGGTGGTCTTCCACGGCTCTGATAGGGAATACTCGTTTTGAGGGGGGCTTCCTGCTTAGATGCTTTCAGCAGTTATCCCGTCCGAACTTAGCTACCCTGCAATGCGGCTGGCGCCACAACAGGTCCACCAGAGGTTCGTCCATCCCGGTCCTCTCGTACTAGGGACAGCTCCTCTCAATATTCCAACACCCACGGCAGATAGGGACCGAACTGTCTCACGACGTTCTGAACCCAGCTCACGTACCACTTTAAATGGCGAACAGCCATACCCTTGGGACCTGCTCCAGCCCCAGGATGTGATGAGCCGACATCGAGGTGCCAAACAATGCCGTCGCTATGGACGCTTGGGCATTATCAGCCTGTTATCCCCAGAGTACCTTTTATTCGTTGAGCGATGGCCCTTCCACACGGGACCACCGGATCACTATGACCGACTTTCGTCTCTGCTCGACTTGTCAGTCTCGCAGTCAGGCAGGCTTATGCCATTGCACTCAGCGGACGATTTCCGACCGTCCTGAGCCCACCATCGCGCGCCTCCGTTACTCTTTGGGAGGCGACCGCCCCAGTCAAACTACCCACCATGCGCTGTCCCGGACACTGTTATGCCGCGGTTAGACATCTATGACGATAAGGGTGGTATCTCATCTTGCGGCTCCACCAAGGCTAGCGCCCTGGCTTCAAAGCCTACCACCTATCCTGCACATGCCGACACAAATGCCAGCGCAAAGCTATAGTAAAGGTTCATGGGGTCTTTCCGTCTGACCGCAGGAACCCCGCATCTTCACGGGGAATTCAATTTCGCTGAGTCTATACTGGAGACAGTGGGGAAGTCGTTACGCCATTCGTGCAGGTCGGAACTTACCCGACAAGGAATTTCGCTACCTTAGGACCGTTATAGTTACGGCCGCCGTTTACCGGGGCTTCAATTCAGGGCGTTAACCCCTCCTTTTAACCTTCCGGCACCGGGCAGGCGTCAGACCCTATACGTCGTTTTGCAACTTCGCAGAGCCCTGTGTTTTTGATAAACAGTCGCCACCCCCTCTTTTGTGACACCCCGACACCGGTTGCCCGATGTGAGGTCACGCTTATCCCGAAGTTACGCGTGCAATTTGCCGAGTTCCTTCAGTATAGTTCTCTCAAGCGCCTTGGTATACTCTACCAGTCCACCTGTGTCGGTTTAGGGTACGGTCTATGTTGGTGGAGCTATTTCCTGGAACCGGCTCACTGCACTCCCAATCCGATAAGGGAATACAGCTCTGCGCGATCCGTCACTACCACCAGGCCCACGAATATTAACGTGGTTCCCATCGTCTACGCATTTCTGCCTCGACTTAGGGGCCGGCTAACCCTGCGCTGATTAGCATTGCGCAGGAACCCTTGGACTTTCGGCGAAAGTGTCTCTCACACTTTTTGTCGCTACTCATGTCATCATTCGCACTTCCGATACCTCCACGGCCCCTCACAGGTACCGCTTCACAGGCTTACGGAACGCTCCGCTACCGCTTGCAACAAGTTGCAAACCCTAAGCTTCGGTGCATAGTTTTAGACCCGGTACATCTTCGCCGCAGGACCACTTGACCAGTGAGCTGTTACGCTATCTTTAAAGGATGGCTGCTTCTAAGCCAACCTCCTGGTTGTCTGAGTAGTCCCACATGCTTTCCCACTTAACTATGACTTGGGGACCTTAGCTGTAGGTTAGGGTTGTTTCCCTTTTGACGATGGACGTTAGCACCCACCGTCTGTCTCCCAGATAGTACTCTCGGGTATTCGGAGTTTGGTTAGGTTTGGTAAGTCGGTGAGACCCCCTAGCCCATCCAGTGCTCTACCCCCCGAGGTATTCGTCTGAGGCGATACCTAAATATCTTTCGCGGAGAACCAGCTATTTCCGAGTTTGATTGGCCTTTCACCCCTAGGAACAAGTCATCCCCGTCTTTTTCAACAGACGTGGGTTCGGCCCTCCAGTAAGTGTTACCTTACCTTCAGCCTGCTCATACCTAGATCACTCGGTTTCGGGTCTAATCCGTCTAACTTAACGCCCTATTCAGACTCGCTTTCGCTGCGCCTACACCTAACGGCTTAAGCTTGCTAGACAGACTAAGTCGATGACCCATTATACAAGAGGTACG
>NZ_LMQU01000010.1:7500-741712 GCF_001425445.1 Devosia sp. Leaf420
TCATCGGCATGTTCGCCTACGACGTCGACATGAACAAGCGCATCGCGGCCGGCGACACGATCGAAATCCTCGAAACCCAGGATACGCCGGACGCCAAACCTGAGCTTCTCTATGTGTCGCTCACCCTATCGGGCACCAAGCGCCAGCTTTATCGCTTCGCAACCGCCGACGGCACGGTCGATTTTTATGATCCCGACGGCGAAACCGGCAAGCGGTTCCTCAATCGCCGCCCGCTCGAAGGCGGCGGCACGCTTCGCTCGCGCTTCGGCTATCGCATCCATCCGATCTTCCACACGCGCAAATTGCATACCGGCGTCGATCTCGCGGCCCGCACCGGCACCCCGATCTATGCCGCGGGCGATGGCACGATCGAATATTACCGCTGGCAGTCGGGCTACGGCAACAAGATCGAAATCAAGCACGTCAATGGCTACGAAACCGCCTATGGCCACCTGTCGCGTTTCGTCGACGGGCTTGGCGTTGGCTCAAAGGTCCGACAGGGCCAAGTGATCGGCTATGTTGGTTCGACCGGCCAATCGACCGGTCCGCACCTCCACTTCGAGATGCACATCAATGGCAATCTCGTCGATCCGCTGAGCGTGAAACTGCCCAAGGACAATGTGCTGGCGGCGCAATATCGCGACAGCTTCAAGCAGGCCATGGCCCAGATCGACGATCTCCTCGCGCGAGAAGGTACGCCGACCAAGGTCGCCTCCGCCGCCCATTCCGACTAGGCGAGTTTTCGCCAGGGCCCCTATTCGGCCCGGGCGATCCAGACGGCCAGTTCATTGCCGCCCGGCTCGCGGAAATGAAACCGGCGTCCGCCCGGAAAATCGAACTGCGCCTTGGTGATGACGCCCCCAGCGGCGATCACCCGGCGCTCGGCATCGTCGATATCCTCGGTCCGCACGATGGCCATTGTTGCGCCGACCTTATCGGATGCCTGATCGACACCGCCATCGATCCCCGCATCATCGATCGCATCATAGTCCGGACCGTAGCTCGTCGCGCCCCAGCCAAAGGCCGCGCGAAAGAAGCCGCTGGTTGCGGCCCGGTCAGTCGAAGGAAATTCGATATAGTCGATTTTGTCTGCCATGGCCGCCCCCCAGTGTTCTTATTTTGTTCTAGCTGCGAAGAGTGACCGTTTCAAGCGGGATTCGATGAGCACTAAAAAAGAAAAGGGCCGATTCTGCGACCGGCCCTTTCCGTCAGCTGTACGACTATGCCGCTGCGTCTTGTTCCGCAGCGTCGCCAGGAAGGAGAACAATCCCCTCGTCCCCGGCATCGACGATGATCCGCGATCCATCCGAGACCTTGCCCGACAAGATCTCCTCGGCCAATTCGTCCTGCACGGCGCGCTGGATGACGCGCTTGAGCGGACGCGCGCCATAGGCGGGATCATAGCCTTCGTTCGCCAGCCACTCGCGCGCCTTGGCGGTGAGTTCGAGCGTGATGTCCCGATCGTGCAGCAGCTTTTCGAGCCGGCCGAACTGGATATCGACGATCGAGCCCATGTGTTCGCGCCCAAGGCGATGGAACAGCAGGATTTCGTCGATCCGGTTCAAGAACTCGGGCCGGAACGACGCCTTGACCATATCGAGCACCTTGCCGCGCACGAGCTCCACCGATTCCCCATCCTTGAGATCGACGAGATATTCAGCGCCGATATTTGAGGTGAGAATGATGACCGCGTTGCGGAAATCGACCGTACGCCCCTGCCCGTCCGTCAGCCGCCCATCGTCGAGCACCTGGAGGAGAACATTGAACACATCGGGATGCGCCTTTTCGATCTCGTCGAAGAGGATCACCTGATAGGGCCGACGCCGCACGGCTTCGGTGAGCACACCGCCTTCGTCATAGCCGACATAGCCCGGAGGGGCGCCGATCAGTCGAGCGACGGAGTGTTTTTCCATGAACTCGGACATATCGAGCCGCACCATGGCGGTCTCGTCGTCAAAGAGGAACTGCGCCAAAGCCTTGGTCAATTCGGTCTTGCCGACGCCGGTTGGCCCCAAAAACATGAACGAGCCGATCGGCCGGTTCGGATCCTGCAGTCCGGCGCGCGAACGGCGCACGGCCTTTGCCACCGCCGCCACGGCTTCGGACTGCCCGATGACGCGCGCTCCAAGCGAGGTTTCCATATGGAGGAGCTTTTCGCGTTCGCCTTCCATCATCCGGTCGACCGGAATGCCCGTCCAGCGCGACACCACCTGGGCAATATCGGTCGGCTCGACGGTTTCCTTGGCCATAACCGGATCGGGCTTGCCATCGCCATTCGGGTCGTCGGCAGTTTTGAGCCGCTTTTCGAGATCGGGAATGACGCCATAGGCAAGCTCGCCCGCGCGCGCCAGGTCGCCCTGCCGCTGCGCGATTTCGAGCTGGGAACGCGCGGCATCGAGCTCTTCCTTGAGCTTGGTCGATCCCTGCAGCCGTTCCTTCTCCGCGAGCCACTTTGAGGACAGCGCCTGAGCCTGTTCTTCGAGCCCAGACAGATCCTGTTCGAGCCGGTCGAGCCGCGTGCGCGAGCCGTCATCGCTTTCCTTCTTCAGCGCCTCGCGCTCGATTTTGAGCTGCATGATGCGCCGATCAAGCTCGTCGAGCGCCTCGGGCTTGGAATCCACAGCCATGCGCAGCCGCGCTGCCGCTTCGTCCATCAAGTCGATGGCCTTATCGGGCAGGAAGCGGTCGGTGATATAGCGGTTCGACAGCGTCGCCGCACTTACCAAGGCCGAGTCGGCGATGCGAATGCCGTGGTGCAGTTCGTACTTTTCCTTGAGCCCGCGCAGGATCGAGATCGTATCTTCCACCGTCGGCTCAGACACGAAGACCGGCTGGAAGCGCCGGGCCAGTGCCGGGTCTTTTTCGACATGCTTGCGATATTCGTCGAGCGTCGTCGCGCCGACGCAGTGAAGCTCGCCGCGCGCCAGAGCGGGCTTTAAGAGATTGGACGCATCCATCGCCCCATCTGCCTTCCCCGCGCCGACGAGGGTATGCATTTCGTCAATGAAGAGAATGATCTGCCCCTCGGCCGACTGCACTTCCGACAGCACGGACTTCAAGCGCTCTTCAAACTCGCCGCGATATTTCGCGCCGGCAATCAGCGCGCCCATGTCGAGCGACAGCAAGCTCTTGTTCTTGAGCGATTCCGGCACGTCGCCATTGACGATACGGATGGCCAGACCTTCGGCGATCGCCGTCTTGCCGACGCCGGGTTCACCGATCAGCACCGGATTGTTCTTCGTCCGGCGGCTCAGCACCTGAATGGTGCGGCGGATTTCTTCGTCGCGGCCAATAACAGGATCGAGCTTGCCTTCGCGTACATCCTGGGTCAGGTCGCGGGCATATTTCTTGAGCGCATCATAGGCGTTCTCGGCCGAGGCCGAGTCAGCCGTCCGGCCCTTGCGGATTTCTTCGATGGCCGTGTTGATGCCCTGCGGCGTCACGCCGGCAGCGGCCAGAATGCGCCCGGCATCGGTGTCTTTTTCAACGACCATGGCCAGCAGCAGGCGTTCGGCCGTTACATAGCTATCGCCCGCTTTTTTCGCCGCGCTTTCTGCGGTGTCGAAGACGCGCGCCAAGTCGCGGCTCAGCGACAGTTGCGCAGCATCGCCCGAAACTTTTGGAATTTTATTGAGCGCGGCCTCGACGCCAGCGCGCGCAGCCTTAGCGTCGCCCCCGGCGCGTTCGATCAGACCCGAGGCCAAGCCCTGGTCATCGTCGAGCAGCACTTTTAACAGATGGACCGGCGCAAACTGCTGATGGCCCTTGCCCAGCGCCGTGGTCTGCGCGCTCTGGATAAAGCCGCGCGAGCGCTCGGTGTATTTTTCGATATTCATTCAACTCTCCAAGTCTTGCTCGCCACCCAGCCCCCAAGAGGCACCGGCATGACGACGGAAGCGTCGGTGATGAAACGCCCGAAAAACCCGGCGCGCTGCATCATCGAAGAGATATATGGGAAGGATTTCTGGGGCGGCAATGGTGGGGAGGAGGATGTCGCTAAATGCGTAGTTCCGCCCCACGCCCCGGCGACACATCGACCCGGATCCACCCGTCCCCATCCCGCCGCCCAATCAACTCGGCCCGCGCGCCGTTCTCAAAACTGTAGAGCAGATCCGCGCCCATCTGATATGGCCCTGGCGCCGCGTCATGAACCGCGAGATAATGCCGCCCGATCGTACCGCGCTCCGCCGCGGGCAGAGCGGCATCCACCGCCGCCCAGGCTTCCGCGTCATCGAGCACCGCACGCCCTTTCGGGTAAAATATCCCGGTGGCACGCGACGCCCCCAGTTCGCCATAGTGGATCACAAACGCGTCCACACCCTTCCGCCACTCCGGCACATATCGAATGCGCGCCGAGTCAGCTTTCGGGTGCAGCACGCCATAGTAAGCGGCCAGATGCAGTTGCGCCGCCACGGCAATCTCAGCTTCGGCGTCATCGCCCAGTTCGAACAGCACCGCCTCCATGCCCGGCATCACGGCGCGGATTTCCGTTGCCGCCATCGCGGCAAGATCGCTCCGTCTCGCGCGCCAGAGCCGGCGCACCGCACCGGGATGATCACCCGCCAGTTCATGCACGTGAAAATCGATGCCGTTGAATGGCAGGTCCTGCGGCTCCGGCCCCTGCCGCCGCTCGATGATGCCGAGCATCCACTCAAGCGGCTCAAAGCCGAGATTGTCGAAATCGGACTGCAAAAATCCTGTCGACGACCAATAGGGCCCGGCAATCCCCGGCCGCTCGAGTTCCCGTGCCGTCAGCGCCGCAATGAAATCAGAATCTAAATAGGTCCCGTCCGCGTCCTGCGACTCACCCGCCCCCATCCGCCCCAACACATGGGCAGCGCAAGCCCGCACATGATCCGATGGATGGTCGAGAATTTCGGGCAGGCACTTGCCATCCCAATCCGCAATCCCGTCAATCAGCACAATCAGGCCCTCGACCCGCTCTGCCAGCGGCCCCGCGCTATGCGACAGCAGCTTCCGCAACCACGGCAGAATGACCTGCGGATAGGGCTCGCTATCGCCTTTGTATCGCAGCTCATGGAGGAAAAACGCGACGACATCGTCGTGCCGCTCTGCCTGCCTGTCGACAAGGCCAAGCAGCCACCGCGCCCGCTCAAGCTTGGCGGCCGTTGCCGCTTCACTCTCATCGAACACTTGCGCATGTTCCGACCAGAACACGGCCATGGAGAGCCGCTCGATGGCTGCCGCCCGCGTTTCGGCATCGTCGCTCTCGACGAGCGCCGCGACACCTTCATACCACTCGGGCCAATCCTTGGCCTCGAATTGATGCAGCGGCGCCTTGAGAAGGGATGAGGTTGCGGTTTTTTCCATGCCGCAACCCTAGCAAAGCATCCGACGATTTTGAGGCAGGCTCAGGCCCGCTCTTCCCAGACCTTGGCCAATTCGACGATGGTCTGCACCGCCCGTTCCATATCCTGCCGGCTCACCCATTCGAGCGGCGAGTGGAAGGCGTGGCCGCCGGCAAAGATATTGGCGGTCGGCAGGCCCATGAACGACAGGCGCGAGCCATCCGTGCCGCCGCGGATCGATTTTTGCACCGGGGTCATCCCAGCTCGGCGGATCGCCTCGGCGGCGTTTTCGATAATTGCAGGGTGCTGGTCGAGCACCTGCTTCATATTGCGATATTGCTCATGTGTCGTGATCGCATAGCGCGAGCCGGGGAAATCGGCGAGCACCGACCGGGCGAGGTCATCGACCATGTCGCGCTTTTGCCGCAGGCCTTCCTCGGTGAAATCGCGGATGATCATCTTGATCACCGCCTTTTCCATCGACCCGGTCACCTCGGTCGGATGCACGAAGCCATCCCGCCCCTCCGTCCCCTCGGGCGACACATTGCGCGGCAACCGCGCCAGGATCGCGCCGGCGATCTTGATGGAATTTTCCATCCGGTCCTTGGCATAGCCGGGATGGATGGCAACGCCGGTGATTTCGAGCGTCAACCCATCGGCCGAAAAGCTCTCGTCCTCGACATGCCCGGCCGTGCTGCCATCCATCGTATAGGCAAAGCGCGCACCGAGTTTTTCGAGATCAGCCTTATCCACCCCACGCCCGATTTCTTCGTCCGGCGTGAACAGCAGTTTTATCGTGCCGTGCCGGATCGATGTGTCTTCGAGCAAAATCTTGGCCGCCGTCACGATCTCGGCAAGACCAGCCTTGTCGTCGGCGCCAAGGAGGGTCGTGCCGTCCGTCGTCACCAGGTCATTGCCGATCTGGTTTTTCAGTTCGGGATGCTCGGCCACCTTGATGACCCGGCCGGAATTGCCGAGCGTGATATCGCCGCCCCGATAATTGCTGACGATTTTGGGCTGCACCCCGGTGCCCGAAAAGTCGGGCGCCGTGTCCATATGCGAGCAGAAGCAGATGACGGGCACGTCCTTGTCGGTATTGGCCGGCACCGTCGCATAGACATAGCCATGCTGGTCCATATGCGCGTCGCTGAGCCCGATCGCGAGCAGTTCCTCGACCAGAACCCGCCCCAGATCCTTCTGCTTTTCCGTCGATGGCTGGCTCGGCGAATCCGCGTCGGATTGCGTATCGATAACGACATAGCGGAGGAAGCGATCAAGAACGGTATCGGTCATGGGTCTATCCGGCAGATAAAAACGACATTGCTTCAGCATAACGCGGCGGAGGCCTGAGGCACACCCGGGCAGAGCCTATCTGTCCGCCCAAAATCTCACGTCTGCCCGCCCAAAATATTGATGGCATAGGCGAGAATGCCGATGTTGAAGGCGAACGCCGCCATGGTGTGGATCAGCACGACGCGCCTGAAACTGCCGCTCTCGATGCTGACATCGGAGGTCTGAAAGGTCATGCCGAGGGTAAAGCTGAAATAGAAAAAGTCCCAATAGTCGGGCGTATTGACCTTGGGGAAATCGAGCCCGCCGCGATCGGAGCCATCGGCCTGCCCGTAATAGAGGTGGGCATAATGGAGCCCGAAGACGACATTGGCAAAGAGCCAGGCGAGCGCCAGCGTTACGAGAACAAGCGGAATTTCGCCTGCGGCGCTGCTCTTGTCCCCAACGAGGGTCCCGATGGAAACAAGCACCACAAGGAGAATGACGATGGTAATCGCCAATAGCCCCGTGCGGTTGGTGTCGTTTGCCGCAGCGCTCCGGCGCATGTCGAGCGCGTCATGGCCGCGAAGCCGCAAGAGGTAGAGCAGGAACACCACACAGGCCGCGTCGAAGCCGAACAGCAGCGATTCCGAAATCGGGACCCCAGCCAGCAGCGCTCCCGAAACGACGACGACGAGCGCCACCGCAAAGGCAATGAATGAAGGCGGCGCGACATAGGCACGAAGAAGACCGATCACGCGCATCGACAAGGGCCCCGGTTCTGTTCCAGCCAATTGGAACGTCCCGATGTCTTCTACATTAGCTATGATCTGATGCGAAACAGGACGGAGACCCAGATGCTTTGGATAATTGCGATCATTCTGCTCGGACTATGGGCCGTCGGGCTCGCCTTCAAGGTCGCTGGTGCGCTGATCCACCTTCTCCTCGTGATTGCCGTGATCGTCGTCCTCTTCAAGCTCTTCACCGGCCGACGCAGCGTCTAACGCCGCGCAAAGCCTGATCAGTTAAGTTTGGATATCAACATGCTGCAGAGGCTGGGCGCGATCCGCACCCAGCTTTTTGTGCTGTCCCTAGGCTCTATCTAGAGCGCCCAGACCAGCAAAAGCATGGGCACCGAGACAAGGATCACCAATAGGGACAGCGGCAAGCCCAATCGCCAATAATCGCCGAAACGATAGCCGCCCGGGCCCATCACCAGCGTATTGCACTGGTGGCCGATGGGCGTGAGGAAGTCGGAACCGGCGCCGATAGCGACGGCCATCAAGAAGGCCTCAGGCTGATAGCCGAGATCGGCCGCAAAGGTCGCTGCGATCGGCGCCATCACCAGCACGGTCGCGGCATTGTTGAGGAACGGCGTCACAGCCATCGCGACGACCAGAATGAGCGCAAGCGCCCCATAGGCCGGCAGCACCGACGCCGTCGAGGACAGCCAATTGGCAATCAGGTCCGTTGCCCCGGTGGTGCGCAGCGAGTCGCTGACCGGGATCAGCGCTGCCAGCATGATCAGGATTGGCGCGTCGATATGGGTATAGACATCACGCAGCGGCACGGTACGGGTCGCAACCATGAAAACAGCGGCGGCAAAAAACGCGATCGGGACTGAAACAAGGCCAAGCGCCGTGCTACCCATGGCAAGAATGAGGATCAGGACCGGAATGAGGCCATTGCGGATGCTGCCAATGGTCAGGTTACGCTCGACGAGGGGCAAACAGTCCCAATCGCGCAACCGTCCCGGCAGCGTGTCGAGATCGCCCTGCAGCACGAGGACGTCGCCAACATTAAAGCGGATCTCGCCCAGGCGCTCGGTCAGGCGTTTATCGCGACGCGCAACGGCGAGGAGGTTGAGACCTTCAGCGTCGAACAGTGCCAATTCCTTGGCGGTGCGGCCGACCAGCGACGAACTATCGCCCACAACGGCCTCGACCACCCCGACTTCCCTCGCAGACACGGCATGGTCGCGCCTTTCGGAAAAGGCGAGCTTTCCCTGCGAGACGATCCTGTCGAGTGCATCGGGCTCGCCCTCGACGATCAGCAGTTCGCCTTCATGGACAAGAGAATCGGGCAGCGGCAGGCGGCGCTTGCCGTTCGCCGCGATGATACCGGTGATCATCGCCTGGCCACCGCCAAGGCGCTGCACCGCGCCCACGGTTTCCCCGATGCTGGGCGAATCGGCCGGCACGCGGACTTCGGTCGTATAGTTCTTGATGGAAATGGCCTGATCGAGCGAGCTTTTGACCTGGCTGCGCTCGGGCAGAAGTCGATAGCAAAGCGCCAGGAACACCACACCCACTAAAGCCAGCGACGCGCCGACGGGCGTGAAATCGAACATCGTAAACGGAGTACCTGTCAGTTCCTCGCGCACGCGGGAGACGATGACATTTGGGGAGGTACCGATCTGCGTCATCAGACCGCCGAGCAGCGCACCAAAGGACATCGGCATTAGAAACAGAGACGGCGACACACCAGATTTTCGCGCCATCTGAAAGGCGATCGGCATCATGATCGCCAGCGCACCGATATTCTTGATGAACGCAGACAGCAGAGTGACTGTCAGCACTAGAACCACCAGTTGCGCGCGCGGCGTCCGCAGATTGGGCGCAAAGCGCCGGACGGCAACTTCCATGACGCCCGAGCGCGCCACTGCGGCGCTGACGACAAGGGCGCTACCGACGATCACGACGATATCGTCGGAAAGGCCGGTGAACGCATCCTCGGGCGCAACGATCCCCGCTGCAACTGCCGCCAGAAGCGCCCCGACGGCGACCAGATCATAGCGCCATCGGCCCCAGACGAAGGCGACCATCATGAAGAAAATGATGCCGAACGCGAAAATTTGCGGCGTGGTCATTCAGTGTACTCCCCCAGATTTGGGCAACGGCCCAACCTGGCGATAAGTCGAAGCCAGGCAGCAATTTTTCGCGCGTCGTAAACAATTGCCTGATGCAAGCATCGCTTACATAGATCGCAGCAACAGCGCTCTTACCCCTGCTCCCGTGAACAAGCCGCTGAGTCGATCACGCCGGAATTTCATCGAGCAGGATCGAAAGCTCAGCCAGGGGCTCCGCGCCCTCGTCAAGCTTATGGACCAGCCGCTCGCCTGCCTGCTCCAGCCGCTTGTTTGAAGCCAGTCTTTTGCCAACGGCCTTATCTGCCGGCGTGAACGCGATGGCGCGAGGACCGGCATCGATCTGGGCCACACCAAGCGCCGCCGCCTTGAGGCCAAAGCGCGCGTGGTCTAGCAACATCTCGACCTCGGGTGGGCGATCGCCAAACCGGTCTTCCAGTTCATCCGCGAAATCATCCACCTCTTCTGGCCGCGAAAATCGCTGCAACCGGGCATAGAGATTGATGCGCAGCACGGCCTCGGGCACGTAGTCGATCGGGATACTGCCCGATGCGCCAAGGTTCAGCTTTGCCGAACGCCGCTTCTCGGTTTCCTCGCCCTTGGCCCGACGCAGCGCCCCTTCCAGAAGTTGCTGATAAAGGCTGGCCCCAATCAGGTGCAGGTGTCCGGCCTGATCCTCACCCAGAAGATCCCCCGCCCCGCGCAATTCGAGATCGCGCGCGCTGATCTCGAACCCGGCACCCAACCGGTCAAAGGCTTCTAGCGTCGAGAGTCGCGCCCGCGTTGCTTCGGCAATCTCCTCTTCGGGCGCGGTATAGAGATAGGCCACGCCCTGCGCTCGTCCGCGCCCCACCCGGCCCCGCAATTGATGCAATTGCGCCAGTCCAAAGCGATCCGCCCGCCAGATAAGCATCGTATTGGCCCGCGGCACATCAAGGCCACTTTCGATGATATTGGTCGCGAGCAGCACATCGCCCTCGCCATTGGCAAAGCCGAGAAGCGCGGTATCGATCTCCTTTGCCGGCAGTTCGCCATGCGCCACGACGACGCTGAGATCGGGCACGATGCGCGCCAGTTCCTCGGCGACCTTAGCGATGTCTTCGATGCGCGGCACGACGACGAAACTTTGCCCATTGCGGCGCTTCTCGCGCAGCAGTGCCGTCCGCGCCGATGCCGCATCGAATGGCACCAGGAACGTCCTGATCGGCCGCCGCCGCGCTGGTGGTGTCGCGATAATGCTCGCGTCCTGCAATCCCACCATCGCCGCCTGCAATGTGCGGGGAATGGGCGTCGCGCTCATCGAGAGCATATGAACGGCTTCGGTCATCTCCTGCAGCTGGCGCTTGATCTTGGCGCCAAACCGCTGCTCCTCGTCGAGGATGACGAGACCCAGTTCGGGCAGGCTCACATCGTCCGCAACAATGGCGTGCGTCGCAACCACGATGCGGATTTCACCACTCTCCAACTGCGCCTTCACGGCCTTGTTCTCGGCCGCCGAATTGAGACGCGAGAGGTGACCGATGGTTATCTCGGTGCCCGCAAAGCGGCGCTCGAAACTATGAAGGTGCTGTCGCGCCAGCACCGTCGTTGGTGCAACGACGGCCACCTGCTTGCCGGCCAGCGCCGCTGCAGCCGCAGCCCGTAGCGCCACCTCGGTCTTGCCAAAGCCGACATCGCCACAGACGAGACGGTTCATCCGCCGGCCTGAGCCGAGATCCTCCAGCACCGCGGCAATCGCCGCTGCCTGATCGGGCGTTTCGGCATAGGGGAAGCGCGTGGCAAGGCGTTGATAGGCGGCCTTTGGCGGCCGCAACACCGGCGCTTCGGCCTTGAGCCGCGCTTCGGCAAGTTCGGCCAAACGCGCGGCGGCTTCATCGATCTCGGCACTGACGCTGGCGCGCTTCTTGAACCAGGCATCGGTATTGAGCCGATCGAGCGTCACCGCATCGGGCTCGGCACCATAGCGCCATAGCTTGCTGAAATCCTCGACCGGCACCAGCAGCGACGCATCGCCATGATATTCAAGCCGGATCGTATCCTGGGCAACGCCATCGACTTCGACTTGGGTCAGATCGCGGAGAATGCCGACGCCATGGTCTTCATGGACGACGACATCGCCCACCCGCAATTCGACCGGCGCCAGCAATTGCTGCGCCGATTGGGTTGCATTCAATCGGCTCCCCAGCACATCGGCTGCCGCGATGACGACCAGACCGGCACGCGCATCGACAAATCCCTCGTCGAGATCGAATGGCGCCATATAGACGCCAGCCGATCCATCCAAGGCACCGAGCCCGGCACCCAGATCCGAAACGTCGACGCTCTGCCGCCGCAGGATTTTGCGGAGGGGCTGTTGCTCGCCCGGCGTTCCGCAGACGATCACCTGCCGCTTGAGCGCCAACTGCTCCTTGATGAAAGCGCTAAGGCTCCCGCCCGGGCTGCGCACCGCCGAAAAGTCCGGCACTGTCTCGAGCTCGTCGAGATCGACATCCAACTCTTCGGTCTTGGCGAAAGCCGCATCCCAAGCCTTTGCATCGAGATAAAGCTCGTCGACCGGTCGGGGTTTTCTCGCTTCCCCGAAATCGCACGCTGTGGAATAGGCTTCGGCGATCTGTTCGTGGATCGCCGCGATATTCTCGTGAGCCATGGGCGAAACGACCATCCGCCCCTTGGGGAGATAATCGAACAGCGTCTCAAGCTTGTCATAGCGCTCGCCGAGGCGATGCTCATCGACATCGACCGTGTCGGCATCCTCCGCGATCCATTCCGACGCGGGACCAAGCTGCAGCGTCTCGATTTCCTCAAGCGAGCGCTGGCTGCGCGGATCATAGCGCGTCATCGTTTCGATCGTGCCGTCTTCAGCATCCGTAATCCGGATCGGCGCATCGGCATCGGCCGGAAACACTTCCACTACATTGCCGCGAATAGCGATCTCGCCGGGCTCGTCCACGCGATCATCGATCACATAGCCCGTACGCAACACGAAGCGCTCAAAAGCCTCGCGATCAAGCACCTCTCCCCGCGTCAGGGTAAGAAGCGCCGCGCCGACAATTTTGCGCGGCGGCAGTTTCTGCACCACGGCCTGGGGCGAGGTGACGACGATCCGACCGGTTTTGGCCGGTTCGGTCATGCGCCGCAGGCTGGCCATGCGCCGTCCCATGCTTTCGCTCGATGGCCGGGCACGATCATAGGGTAGACAATCCCAGGGCTGCAGATGGAGCACATCCGCCCCGGCGGCAAAGCCGGCCAGCGCCCGCGCCGTCTCCTCGCTCCGCCGTTCGCTCGAAGCGACATAACAGAGGTCGCCGCCGCTTTGCGTCCACAACTGCGCCAGGCGAAACCCAACCGCCGCAGCCGGAGGTTGCGTTGCCGCCCGGCTGTCGCCGTTTTGCTGGTTGGGAAGGCCCGATGGCAGAAGAGGCGAGACAAGCGCTGGATCGTTCTGACTAGCCACGGGCCAGTCCCTCATCTGCGCAGGAAAAACCGACGGCTACCGGCAGCAAGAGACCGATAGAGCGCGAAGACGATAAGACAGACATGCGTGAGGACTCCATGTGTCCTCCAATACCCGCCGCCCCCCATGGTTCCGGTGGAGCGGTCGAGGGGCGTCAGCGCATATCACGGGTTTCAGGTCCGGCCCTCTTCAACCCCAGCAAATGCGTGCCCGAAACGCGCCGATTTTCAAACCAACCAGCCTCCGGGCAAAAACTGCTACGCCGTCGCGGGATATTAGACTACCAGTTTCATAGACATTGTTGATTTGTGACGCCCTCGGGATAGGCTTTGCTCCGGTTAGGGCTGCAGGGCGGCCTACGAAGAAAAGGGTCACACCGTGTCATTGTTCGCGCGCGTCAGCGGAAAATTCAGTCGCCTTCTGGTGGTCGGGGCGCTTTTGTCCTCGGTATCGGCCAGTGCAGTTCTGGCTCAGGAAACCCCTGTGCAGGGCGGCACGCTCGTTTATCTCGAGCAGCAGGCCCACACCAATCTCTATCCCCCGGCTGGCGGCTTTTATCCCAATAGCGGCATTCTCAATCAGATCACTGACAAGCTGACCTGGCAGAACCCCGAGACGCTCAAAAATGAGCCCTGGATTGCACAAAGCTGGGAGATCAATGCCGACGCGACCGAATATACTTTTAAGCTGCGCGATGGCGTGACCTTCTCCGACGGCACCCCGCTCGATGCCGAAGCCGTCGCCAAGAACTTCGACACCTTCGGTCTCGGCAACAAGGAGCTGGGGTATCCGGTTGCCGAAGCGATCAACAACTATGACCACAGCGAAGTCATCGACCCGCTGACCATCAAGTTTGTCTTCAAGGCGCCGGCCCCCGGCTTCCTCCAGGCGACATCGGTGATCGGCTCGGGCCTAGTGGCCCCGAGCGTCCTCGATCAGCCCTATAACGAACTGGGCGATGCGACCAAGATCATCGGCTCCGGCCCCTTCGTTGTCGAAAGCGAAGTGCTCGGCCAGAGCCTCAATCTCAAGGCCCGCGAGGATTATGCCTGGGGTCCCGAGAGCCTTGCTCATCAGGGTCGGGCCTATCTCGATGCCATCCAATATGTCGTGACGCCGGAAGACAGCGTCCGCATCGGCGCGCTGCTCGCCGGACAGGCCGATGTCATCCGCCAGATCCAGGCTTATGATGAAGCGCAGGTGGAGCAGCAGGGCTATGAAATCCTCTCCGCGCCAACCCGCGGGGTCAACAACAACGTCTCCTTCCGTCCCGAAAATCCGCTCGTCGCCGATCTAAAAGTGCGTCAGGCGCTGACCGCCGCGACCAATAGCGAAGAGATCGTCTCGACACTCTTTTCGAGTCACTATCCGCGCGCCACATCGGTGATCGCCTCGACCGCTTCGGGCTATGTCGATCTCTCTGACAAGCTGGCTTTCGATCAGGACCGCGCCAAGGCGCTGCTCGATGAGGCCGGTTGGGTTCCCGGCGCCGATGGCATCCGCGAAAAGGACGGGCAAAAGCTCGAACTCAATATCTATGAGTCCCTGCCCCAACCGCAAAACCGCGCGACGCTCCAGCTTCTCAGCCAGCAATGGGCGCAGGTCGGGGTTAAGCTCAACGTGCTGGCCGGCGATAGCGGCAGCGCAACGACGGATAATCTCGACCCGCTGAAGACCCCGCTTCGTCCAGCCATGGTCGGTCGTGCCGATCCCGATGTGATCAAGTCGAATTTCTATCCGACCAATCGCGACTCGCTTTTGCAAAAGGGCGGCACCAACCCCAATGCGACGTGGGAAGATCCTGAGCTCAACAAGCTTCTTCTCTCCATCGCCTCGGAGCCCGATAGCGACAAGCGCCTCAAGCTCACGGCCGATGTTCAGGCCTACCTCCTCGACCAAGCCTATGTGATCCCGATCTTTGAAGAGCCGCAGGTCTTTGCCGGTGCGCCCTATGTCCACGACGTCACCTTCGACGCCGTTGCGCGCCCGAGCTTTTACAACACCTGGCTTTCCCCGCGCTGATCCCAAACCGGGGCGCCCCGCCATCGGGGCGCCTCCCTATTTCAGGAGTTGTCGATGACCCAAGCGATCGTTTCCCGCATCGGACAGGCCCTGGTGGTGCTGCTCCTTGCGTTCACGGCGTCCTTCCTGCTGCTGCAGGCGCTGCCGGGCGACGCCATCCTGATCAAATACCAGAACCCGGAAATGGGTTTGACACCCGAGCAGATCGCAGAAATCCGCGTGCTCTATGGCGCCGATGCACCGATTTGGGCGCAGTATGGCAATACGCTTTGGAATTTCCTCCAAGGCAGTTTCGGCTATTCCATCCAGGCCGGCGTGCCGGTCAATACGCTACTTGCCACCAATCTGCCGCCAACCCTGCGCCTCGCGAGCCTCGCGCTCGTCCTCGCCATTCTGCTGGCCTTCGCCATCGCATTTGCCGCGACCCTCGCGCCATTCCGTTGGCTGCGCAACGCCCTCGCCTCTTTGCCGGCACTGATGATTTCGGTGCCGGTCTTCTGGCTCGGCATCATGCTGATCCAGATTTTTTCCTTCCGGCTGCGGCTCGTACCGATCATCAATCCCAATGAATTCCAGGCGCTGATCCTGCCGGTGCTGACGCTGGCTTTGCCCATTGCGGCGCCGCTGGCGCAGATCCTGATCCGCAGCCTCGACGAGGTGGAAGCTCAGCCCTTCGTTGCCGTGGCGCGGGCCAAAGGTGCGACGCGCAAAGGCGTGCTCTGGCGCCATGTGCTGCGCAACGCACTCTTGCCGGTCTTGACCATTGCCGGCCTCCTCTTCGGCGAACTGCTGGCCGGCGCCGTCGTCACCGAAACCGTCTTCGGCATCAACGGCCTCGGCCGTATTACCGAACAGGCGGTGAGCAACCAGGATACCGCCGTCCTTCAGGCCATCGTCATCCTCGCCGCCGGTGGCTTCATTCTCATCAATCTTCTGGTCGATCTCGCCGCGCCCCTCATCGATCCGCGTCTCAAAAGAACAGTGGGAGCCCTCGCATGACGACGCTCGATCTCTTTGGCACCCGCGCGCCATCGCGCCGCATTCCGCGCTTTGATCCGACGCTGGTTCTCTCCTGGGCCATCGTCGCGGTCGTGCTCGCCTGGGCCTTGGCCCCCGGTCTCTTCACGCCCCATAGCGGCACGGTCGGCATCGCCGGCAATCAGCTCAAGGCGCCCGACGCCGCCCACTGGTTCGGCACCGACGAAATCGGCCGCGATGTCCTCGCGCGTATCATCTATGGCGCCGCCAATTCGCTCGCCGGCGCCATCGTCGCCGTCGCGGTCGGCTTTTTCGGCGGCACCGCGCTGGGCCTCGTCGCCGGTTCAGTGGGCGGCAAGCTCGACATCGCCATCATGCGGATCGTCGATGTTCTCCTGTCCGTGCCCGGGCTTTTGCTGCAGCTCTCGATCATCATCATTCTCGGCTTCGGCACGGTCAATGTCGCCGTTGCCGTAGGCGTCACCATCGTTGCCGGCTTTGCCCGGCTGATGCGCTCCGAAGTCATCCGCGTGCGCCAGGCCGATTATGTCGAAGCGGCCTTCGGCAGCGGAGGGCGCTTTGCCGCCGTGCTGTGGCGCCATGTCCTGCCCAACTCGCTCGGCACGGTCATCGCCTATGCCGCGCTCCAGTTCGGCAGCGCCATCCTCGCGATTTCGACACTCGGATTTCTCGGCTATGGCGCGCCGCCGCCGACCCCGGAATGGGGGCTTCTGATTTCGGAAGGCCGCAAATATCTCACCGCCGCCTGGTGGCTGACGACCTTTCCGGGCCTTGCCGTCATTCTCGTCGTGCTTGCCGCCAATCGCATCAGCCAATCGCTGCGGAGATCATCATGAACATGCTGGCCTTTCCCTCCAAAAAGTCCCTGCTCGATATCCGCGACCTGACCATTTCCTATCATCTCCCCGAAGGCCGGCGGCAGGTGGTCAATGGAGTGTCGTTTTCCATCGGCGAAGGTGAAGTCGTGGCGCTGGTCGGCGAATCCGGTTCGGGCAAGACCACCACGGCTCAATCGATCATCGGGCTCTTGCCCGATAATGGCCGGATCGAGAGCGGCAGCATCCGCCTCAACGACGCCGAACTCAGCGATTGGGCGTCCCGCCGCTTCGATGCCATTCGCGGCAAGGTCGTGAGCCTTATACCGCAGGACCCCGGCAGCTCGCTCAATCCCGTCCTGACCATCGGCCGGCAGGTCGAGGAAATCCTGAAACTTCACGGCTGGCGCGATCGCAAGGCGCGCCACGCGCGCGTGCTCGAACTGCTCGCCCGCGTCGGGCTGAGCAATCCCGAACTGCGTGCCAACCAGTATCCGCACGAACTCTCGGGTGGCATGAAACAGCGCGTGCTGATCGCGATCGCCGTCGCGCTCAAACCGGCGCTGATCATTGCCGATGAACCGACAAGCGCCCTCGATGTCACCGTCCAGCACCGCATCCTTGATCTTATCGACGAACTGCGCGCCGAATCCGGCACGGCAGTCTTGCTGGTCACGCACGATCTCGGTGTCGCCGCCGATCGCGCCGACCGCGTAGTGGTCCTGCGCAAGGGCCATGTCGAGGAACAGGGGCCGACGTCTGCCCTGCTCGCGCGGCCCACAAGCGCCTATGCAAAGCAGCTACTCGCCGATGCGCCCTCCCTCGCGCCAAAAGGGTTTAGGGACGCCCCAGAAAATCCCGAAGCCGCCATCGAGGTCCGCAACCTCCGCCAGGAATTCGGCCACGGCAAATCCCGTGTCCTTGCCGTCGACGATGTGTCTTTCTCCATTGCTCGCGGCACGACCCATGCGCTCGTCGGCGAATCCGGTTCGGGCAAGACGACGACCGCCCGCAGCATTGTCGGCCTTCAGCACCCGACCGCAGGCAGCATTCTCATCGACGGCACGGAGGTCACGTCGCTTTCGGGCGAAGCGCGCCGGCTGTTCCGGCGCGATGTGCAGCTCGTCTATCAAAACCCCTTCACCTCGCTCGATCCGCGCCAGCGCATCCTCGATATCGTTGGCGAACCGCTACGCAATTTCGAAACCTTGACCCGCAAGGCGCGTGACGAGCGCGCAGCCGCAATGATCGAGAAAGTGGGCCTGCCGGCCGATGTGATCACGCGCAATCCACGCGCCCTCTCGGGCGGTCAGCGCCAACGCGTCGCCATTGCCCGCGCGCTGGTCCTCGAACCGCGCTTCCTCGTCCTCGATGAAGCCGTGTCGGCGCTCGACGTGACGGTTCAGGCGCAAATCCTCAACCTTTTGACCGAGCTTCAGGACCAGCTCGGGCTGACCTACCTCTTCGTCACCCACGATCTCTCAGTGGTGCGCCAGATCGCCCACACCGTCACGGTGATGCAGGCCGGCCAAGCGGTCGAAACCGGCCTGGTTGCGCGCGTCTTCACTGAGCCAGCGTCTCCTTACACAAGCGATCTCCTTGCCGCCATTCCAGGCCGGCGCCTCGGCGCCAGCCATCCCGTCCTCCACTATTCAGGAGCCGCCGAATGACCAGCCCCAAGCGCCTGGGCTTTTTCTCCCGCCTGCTCGACAGCGTGTCGCCCGGCGAACGTTATCGATTGGGCGCCGAACAGATCATCCATGCCGAGCGGCTGGGATTTGACAGCGCCTGGGTCGCCCAGCACCATTTCAACTATGAAGAAGGCGGGCTCCCGTCGCCCTTGGTGTTCCTCAGCCACGTTGCGGCCCGGACCAAAACCATTCGCCTCGGCACCGGCATCATCACCCTCCCGCTCGAACAACCCATTCGCGTCGCCGAAGACGCTGCCGTGCTCGATCTCTTGAGCAATGGCCGGCTCGAACTTGGCATCGGTAGCGGCGGCACCGCCAGCTCCTTCGTCGCCTTCGGGCTCGAAAGCGCCGCGCGTGGTGCGATCAATGGCGCCAATCTCGATGTCCTGCGCAAGGCCCTCGGCGGCGGCGATCTCGGTGGCGGCAATCACCTGCACCCCGAGCGCAAGCCGCTCCTCGATCGCATCTGGCAGGCCACATTTTCGGTCGACGGCGGCGCCCGTGCCGGCGCGGCGGGCGATGGGCTCATGCTCTCACGCACCCAGCCGCGCGCGCCAGACAATCCGGACGCCAGCCTTGCCGACCTGCAGCATCCGATCATCGATGCCTATCTGCAAAACCTGCCCCCCGGCGTCGAACCGCGCATTCTCGCGTCGCGCACGCTCTTTGTCGCAGATGAGCAATCGACGGCGCTCGAATGGGCCGACCAAGGCCTCCGCCGGATCGCAGTGAAGTTCGCGGCGGGCGGTCATATCCTCGCGGGCAATACATTGCCCGATCTGATCCGCGCCTTCGACACCCATGTCGGCACAGCCGAGACCGTAATCGACAGCCTCTCGCAAGATACGACGCTCGCGCGCGCCACCGACATTTCCTTCCAGGTCCACTCGGTCGATCCACCGCACGAGTTGATCCTGCGCTCGCTCGAACTCACCGCCACCGCAGTCGCGCCCGCGCTCGGCTGGCGCGCCCGGCCATCCATCGCAATCGCCAGTTGAACAAGGATTTTTCCATGACCACCGATCTCATCGATCGCGTTCTGTCCATCGCGCCGGGGTCGCATCTCGACCAATTGCGCCGCCACCGCGAAGTGGCCCGCGACAATATCGAGAAAGCCTACGTAGCGCTGTTCGAACCCGTGAATACAACCGAGGTCAGTTCACTCGAGCGCTTCGCCATTGCCCGTTTCGTCACCGGTCTTCATGGCCCGCTTGTCCTTGGTACCCATTATGCCAAGGCACTCGACAGTGCCGCCGATAGGTCCGATATCGTGGCGGCAATCACGGCGGAAACCGCCGCGGGCAAAACCACCGGCCCCTATGGCACTTATCCCGAAGGCCCGCTGTCCTCGGAAAACAAGGCTGGTCTGATCTACGCGGTGTCTTTGGAAAACCGTTCGGTGCTCGGCGAGAAACTGAGCGCGGCTCTCGAACATGCCCATCTGCTGGTCTTCCGCCCGCGCGACGCAAGCAAGGCAGCGCTCGATGCGCTCCTTGCCGCAGGCTGGAGCACGGCCGGGATCGTCACGATCTCCCAGCTTGTGGCCTTTCTCTCCTTCCAGGTACGCATCGTCGAGGGCCTCAGCGCGCTTGCAGCGCATCCGGCCGCCAACAATCTCAACGAGCGCCTCCATGAGGCAGCGTCCGCCACCGCCTGAGGAATTTCGACCGATGTCGCACACCAATACCCCCAATATCTTTACCCAGGACGAACTCGGCTGGACCCCCTGGCTGGAGCCGCTCGCCGAAGCCGAACTGACCGAGCGCCACTGGGCCGGTCTCGTCGATGCGTCCCGCGCAAAGTCTCCCTATTTCATGCTGCTCGCGCATGATCCCGAAGTGCTCGAAGCCCGCACCAAGGCCGACAAGGATATTTTCTACAATCCCAATGGCGGCCTGCCCCGGGCCGAACGCGAACTCTCGGCCACCGCGACCTCGCGGCACAATGGCTGCATCTTCTGCGCTTCGGTCCATTCGCGCTTTGCTTCCAGCCATTCTAAGCGCCGCGACGATGTGCAGAAATTGCTCGATGAAGGCACGGGCGCCGATCTCGGCGAGCGCTGGAATGCCGTCAAGGATGCGGCTGTCGCCCTCAGCGATACCCCGATCGCCTTTGGCAGCGCGGAAATCGACAAGCTGCGCGCAGCCGGCCTCGATGATTTCGAGATCACCGACGTGATCTCGGCCTCTGCCTTCTTCAACTGGGCCAATCGCCTGATGCTATCAATCGGCGAACCACTGCCTCCGCAGCAGAAATAGCCTTGGAATCCGGCGTCGCTTTATAAACGCGGCGTCGGATCATTTGCCGATGGCTACGGCAAACAGTCCTGCGCAAAATCCTCGGTGCGGAGTGAGCCGTCAGCCGGCGCCTCTCCCAATGAGTACCAATACTGATTTGCCGCCACGACCTCGACCGTTCCGCTGTTCGAATGTCGGCCGAAGCGGACCTCTACTTGGTCATCCACGACACACGCCCTGTCGCCGTCCGACATAACAAGCCGCGTGCCCGGATAGCCCTTCGTCGTCAGCGCCGTTCCAATGGCATCAGCCAATTCGTCATCATCTGCGTCGAGATGTTCGCTCCCCGCGGCCGTGGCAATGCGCGCAACCTGGTAGAGATCGAACATGCTTGCGCGGCCGCTTGATCCATCAAAGGGCGGACCCGCCGGGATATCGCCTTCGATGATATCCTGCGCGTGCGCGGCAGAGATCAGCATCGTCGCCAAGGCAAGAACCGTCAGAAGTCTCGATGCCCTCATGGCTACACTCCCAATCGGTTCATTCTGCCGCAGAACAAGATCACCCTGACTTACGATTATGCAGCGTGACTGTTAGTCCCGAGATGAACCGTCGAGCGCTGGCCTTGCGGGATTGAGGTTCCGTCGCGCTGGACCTGACGCCGGTTGAGCTTGAACAGGTCGACCAGTTGCGCGAGCGCATCGGCACCGTGCTGCAGCGTCGCACTGATCTCGGTCGTGCGGTCGCTCATCATGGCGTTTTCCTGGGTCATCCGGCCAAGCTCGCCCACCGAACTATTGATCTCGCGCAGCCCTATGGACTGATCCTGTGCGGCGCTCGCAATCGCATCGACATTCTGGTCGATCGCCTTCACCAGTTCTTCAATTTCCCGGATGGTTTCACCGGTCCGGCCGACGAGACGCACCCCGTCCATGACCTTGGCGCCCGAATTGCTGATCAGGACCTTGATGTCCTTTGCAGCCTTGGCCGAGCGCTGGGCCAGTTCGCGCACTTCGCGCGCAACGACGGCAAAGCCCTTGCCCGCATCGCCCGCACGCGCCGCTTCGACGCTGGCGTTGAGCGCGAGAAGGTTGGTCTGGAAGGCGATGTCGTCGATCACCCCGATGATCTTGTTGATCTCGCCCGACGCCAGTTCGATATCTTCCATCGCGCTGACCGTCTCGGTCACGACCAGCGTCGAGGCCTTCGTCGATTCGCGCGCGGTCTGGACGAGCTTGCGGGTTTCCTCGGTGTTGGTGGCCGATGAGCGGACCGTCGTCATGATCTGCTCGAGGGAGGCCGAGGTCTGGCGCAAGGCGGCTTGCTGCTGCTGGGAACGGTCCGAGAGCTGCAAGGCCGCCTCATACATTTCCTGGCTGCTTTTGCGCACGTCGCCGGTCTGACCCAAGACACTGACCAGCGTCTTCTGGATTTCGCCGATGGCCATATTGTAGTCGGCCCGCAGGCGCTCGAATTCGCCCACCAGCGGATAATCGAGGGTCACGCGGATATTGCACTGCGACAGCCGATTGAGCGCTGCGCCCAATTCTTCGACGGCCGACATGCGCTCCGTTACGTCGGTCGCAAATTTGACGACCTTGAACACATGGCCCTTGTCGTCGAGGATGGGATTATAGGACGCCTGGATGAAGACGCGCTTGCCACCCTTGCCGAAGCGGAGGAACTGGTCGGTCACGAACTGCCCGGCCGCGAGCTTTTTCCAGAACTGCCGATATTCGGTCGAGTTCGCATAGTCCGGCGCGCAGAACATCGCGTGGTGACGGCCGACGATCTCGCCGGCGCTATAGCCAAGCACGGAAAGGAAGTTTTCGTTCGCCCCGAGGATCGTGCCATCGGGCGTAAATTCGATCACGGCTTGCGCGCGCGATAGGGCCGCCAGTTTCCCGTCGTCCTCGGCGCTCTTCATTTTGGCCGGAGTGATATCGGTCGCGATCTTGACGACCTTATAAGGCTTGCCGCGCCGGAAGACCGGATTGTAGGTGGCTTCGATCCAGATCTCGTCCTTGGCCTTGGTGATCCGCTTATACTGGCCCTGGTCGAACTCGCCCTTGGCAAGGTTGGACCAGAACGCCTGATAGGCCGGCTTTTCGGCATCTTCGGGCAGAACGAACATGCGATGGTGCTTGCCCACGATTTCCGAGCGGTCATAGCCGAGCGCCTTGCAGAAATTGGCATTGGCATCGAGAATATTGCCCATGAGGTCAAACTCAATGATCGCCTGCGATCGGCCGATCGCTGCCAACACAGCATCTGAATCGGAATCCTTGGGAGCAAAGATCGGCATGCACGTCATCCTGTATTGGAAAGAGGGGCGCCAAGCGCTTGCCTTGCCAATCCAAAGACTTGAGGCCACTCGGTATTCCCCGCAATCACGGAAGAAAGATCCAAGCAGAACGCGCACCGAACTGACTGCCCTATTTAGGGCTTAGATTTTCAAATATTGGTTAATTACAGTCCAAACCAAGACTAGATTGCGCCCTGAAAATTCAGATGACACTCATCCTTCGCACTGCGTCCGATGCCGATATCCCGGCGATTTTCGATGTCCGCACAAGCGTGAAAGAAAATCACATCTCGCTCGAGCGGATGGCCGAAATGGGCATTACGCCCCAAACGATCGCCGCGGCGCTCAGCGCGCAACCCTGCATCTGGGTCGCAGAACAGGATGGCGAGGTGATTGGCTTTGCCATGGCCGATACCGACGAGGCCTGCGTCTTCGCCCTCTTCGTCCGCCCGGAATGGGAAGGCCATGGCATTGGCCGCCGTCTCATGGACCGCGCCGAAGCGTTCCTCTTCGCGCACCATGACACCATTTGGCTTGGGACCGACGCGACCTCGGGCGCCGCGCGCTTTTACGACCGGCTCGGCTGGGTGCGAAAACACCAAATGGACAGCGGCGATACCCGCTTCGAAAAGCAACGCGCGCCGTCCTAAAGCTCTGCCCTCAACTGCCCCCGGGACTATACGGCCCCTTGGCCTCGCCCCAACCCCAGCGCGGCATTGGTACCATTTCGGAAACCGTGGCGCCGGGCTGAGAATTGATCACCGCAAGGCGCGATCCCCATTCAAGATAGCTGATCAAGGCCGAAGCAAATTCGGGATCTGCCGGAAGCCCGAGATCGGTATAGCTATCGAGCAACAGATTGATCCACCGCCGCCGCATCGGCTCGGAAAGCTGGCGGTTGAGATGGTGCCGCACCATTTCAAGATGCCCGCCATGCGCTTCGGAATAAAATGGCGGCCCACCCATGACCTCGGCCAAAAACTCGGCCACGTGACGCGGATGCTCGGGATCCATCCGCTCAAAAACCGGCTGCAGCAGGTCATCGGCGTGAACGCGCTGATAAAATGCCTGGGTGAGACGGGACAGTGCATCGATGCCCCCGATCCAGTCATATAGGCTAGGTGTCGTCATGGCGCTCTCCTCAGGCGCCACTTTGCTGAGACCCGGTCCTTTCGACAAGGAGTTACCCGATGGTGAGTACCCCTGGCTTTGATGCCAAGATGATCGACTGCCCGGCCCTCGTCACCATTCAACTCGTCTCGGGCAAATGGAAGACGCGTATCCTCTGGCATCTGCGCCATGGCGAGGCTGGCTTTGGCGAACTCAAACGCGCGCTCCCCGGCATATCGCCGAAGGTGCTGACCGATCACCTCGACGCGCTCGTCTCCGATGGACTGCTGAAACGTTTGGAGCGAAAAGAGAAAAATGTCGTCCATAGCGCCTATGACTATAGCGACTATGGCCGAACCCTTATTCCGGTCCTCGACGCCTTGGGCAATTGGGGCCTTTCACACCGCGCTCAGTAGGCCAAGGCCCCCGGCTCCAGCGCCATTTAACGTCCCGCTAAGCTAACCCACGCTCCGCAGTTTCGTTCGCCCACGGAATTTAATACAAATTGCCGCGCTTGGGGGATCGCAGATGCGGATCGTTATCGTCGAGGACAATCGCACCAATCTCGAGGTGCTGAAAAAGCTCGTCAGTCGGTTTCCCGATGTGACGGTCTCGGCCTTTTCCGAAGCGCATTCGGCGCTCGCCGATGCGGTGATGAACCCTTGCGATCTGATGATCGTCGACAATGTCATGCCCGGCATGTCGGGCATCGATCTGATTTCCCATATCCGCAAACTGCCAAGCCATCATCATGTGCCGCTCGTGATGATCACCGCCGATGCCGATCGGCCGACGCGGCTGGCAGCGATCGATGCCGGCGCCACCGACTTTCTCGCCAAGCCTGTCGATCCGCTCGAACTGCGCTCGCGCCTCACCAATCTCCTTGCCCTTCGTCGCGCCCAGAACCAGCTCGAAGACCGCGCCGTGCATCTCGAAGCAGAGGTCGCGCAAGCCACGGTGCATTTGCAGCGGCGCGAAGAGGACATGATCTACCGTCTCGCCCGCGCCATCGAAGTGCGCGACCATGAAACCGGCGACCACGTCGAACGCGTCGCGCGCATTGCCGGCACGATCGCCGAGGAAATGGGCCTCGATCAAAAATTCGTCCGCACCCTCTGGCTCGCGGCCCCGCTCCACGATGTCGGCAAGATCGGCATCTCCGATGCCATCCTCAATAAATCGGGCAAGCTGACCGAAGGCGAATGGGCGCAAATGCGGGCCCATCCGCTGATCGGCGCCGATATCCTCGCCAATGGCGATTCCGACATGCTGCGCATGGCCGAAGAGATCGCGCGGTGCCACCACGAGAAATGGGACGGCACCGGCTATCCCCATGGGCTAGTCGCCGAAACTATTCCGCTCGCCGCCCGCATCACGGCCGTCGCCGATGTGCTCGACGCCCTCTGCAGCGCCAGAAGCTACAAGATGGCCTGGGCCGCCGAGGCCGCACGCGACGAACTCGTGCGTTGTTCCGGCACGCATTTCGATCCGGCCTGTATCGCGGCCCTTGTCCGCGCCTGGCCACGCATTGCCCCGATCTGCGGCAATGCCATGCAATCCAACGCAGCGTGAAAGGTGCGTACCATGCTTCGACTAGCATCTTCCCTTGCCCTCATTCTGATCGCCACAGCCCCAAGCTGGGCCGGTGAACTGGCAAAGCCGGCCGCCGAGCCGATCCTGAAAGTTCAAGGCGCCATCACCACGATGAACGATGGCGAAACCGCTGCTTTCGATCTCTCCATGCTCGATGCCCTGCCCCAGCACACGATCAAGGCGACGACGCCCTGGTATGATGGCGAACACGAATTCAGCGGCGTCGTCATCGGCGATCTGCTGGAGACGCTTGGCGCCAGCGGCGAGAGCGTCACGGTGACGGCACTCAATGATTATTCGGCCGAAATCCCGATGGAGGATATCAAGGACTACCCAGTCATCCTCGCGACGCGCGTCGATGGCGAGGAGCTCTCTGTCCGCGACAAAGGCCCGCTTTTCGTCATCTATCCGTTCGACGAGCATCCGGACCTCTATAATGAGGTGATCTTCTCGCGTTCGGTCTGGCAGGTTGCCAGCCTGACGGTTCACTGAGATGCCGACGGCAACAGCCAGAGCCCGGCAAGTTGTGTCCCGCAGGATCGGGCGGGGCATCGTCTTTCTGACCCTTCTCAGCGTCGTCCTGCTCAGTTCGGTCATCTGGCTTTTCGCCGGTCTCAGCGAGCGCCAGAACACCATTCGCTCCGGCGTGCGCGAGGACATCAGTTGGGCAGCCTACCAGGCCGACCGTGAAGCCGCGCGCCTCATCGAAGCGATCCAGACCGCACAGATCGACCATGACGTCGGCGACGTTTCCATGCGCTTCGATCTCCTGTTCAGCCGCACCCATCTCCTGACCCAAGGGTCCTATACCGAGATTTTCCCGGCATCGTCCCTCGTCGGACAAAAGGCGGCCGCGGCCAATCGCGCCATCAATTCCATGGTCGCGACCATGGATGGCCTTGCCGCCGACCCCGCCAGTTTCCCCGCTGAAGCCGCCGAAATTCTCGGCATGGCGCAGGCCGCGCGGCAGGCAACGGGCGATCTCCTCGTCGCGACCAATTCCGCATTCAATGAAATTCGCGTCGAAGAGCGCAACGAGACACTCTTCATCTATTGGCGCATCGGCCTCAGCGTTGCCGCGCTGACCATTGCCTTGGTGCTGATCGTCGCCCTTCTTGGCGTCCAGCTCTATCATCTCTCCCGCAGCGGTCGGGAAGTCGAACTTCTCAGCCGCCGCAACGAGCGCATCGCCAAGAAGGCCAAGAGCGCAAGCGCGGCAAAGTCGGCGTTCCTTGCTACCATGAGCCACGAAATTCGTACCCCGCTCAACGGCATCATCGGCATGACCGAACTGTTGCGCGGCTCGCGCCTCGAGCGCGACCAGATGCATCAGGTGGAGACCATCCGGCTTTCCGGCGACATGCTGCTCGATGTCATCAACGACATCCTCGATTATTCCAAGCTCGAAGCCGGCGCCGTGCGGTTCGAACCGATCCGCGTCAGCCTGCGCGAAACCATGGTGCCGATCGAGCGGATGATGAGCGTCCGCGCCGAAACGGCAGGGCTCAAACTCGTCTTCGACTATCCCGATGTCAGCGTCTTCGTCGATGCCAATCGCATCAGGCAGGTGTTGGTCAACCTCATCGGCAATGCCATCAAGTTCACGCCCGCCGGATCCGTCGTCGTCACCGGCACGGTGCGCGGCGATCGGCTGAAACTCGAGGTGCGCGATACTGGCCCCGGGATTTCCGAAGCGGACCGCCAAAAACTCTTCCGCGAATTCAGCCAGATCGACAGCTCCAATACGCGCTCCTTTGGCGGCACCGGGCTCGGGCTTGCCATATGCCGGCGCCTCGTCAATGTCATGGATGGCAAGATCGGGGTGGAAAGCGCCGTCGGGCTCGGCAGCACCTTCTGGTTCGATCTGCCGGCCGGGCCAGTCGAGACGATCGACGAAAACCATATCGAGCTGGAGACGCTTCCGCCGGTGCAGCTTGGCGGCACCGTGCTCGTCGTCGATGACAATCCCATCAATCGCGATGTCGCCGTCGGCCTCCTTGCCAAGCTTGGCCTCGATGCCGTCGCGACCTGCAATGGGCAGGAGGCGCTCGAAATGCTGGCCGCCTCGCGCTTCGATCTTGTCCTCATGGACATGCAGATGCCGCAGATGGATGGCCTTGAAGCAACGCGGCAATTGCGCGCCAGGGGTTTTGCGCTGCCCGTCGTGGGCCTGACAGCCAATGCGTTCGAATCCGATCGCGAGGCCTGCCTCGATGCCGGCATGGACGATCATTCGGCGAAGCCCCTGACTACCGTCAAGCTGACCGACATCTTGCAAAAGCACCTCTCGCCCGAGGCTGTCCAGCTCGCGCCTCTCTCCGAGAATGAGGTGGACAAGGACCATCAGGAAAGTCTCAGAGAAGCCCTCGGCGAAGACGAGTTCGACCGCCTCGTCGAAGACTTCATCCAATCCTGCGAGCATATGCTGGCCCAGGCGCAACTGGCGCTGTCAAAGGGCGACGCCGATGGATTGGATCAGGTTCTACATACGCTCAAGGGCGCGGCTCTGACGCTTGGCTTCGTCTCCCTCGCCGATGCAGCCCAAGCCGAGCGCAGCAAAACTCTGCACACTGTCCGCCTCGAAGACATTCGTCACCACTGCCAGGTGGCCGCGTAGCCTCGGCGCACGTCGTCCAACGAGCCGCCGAAAACAAAAAGGCCGGGCACTGCGCCCGGCCTTTTCAATTCTGAAAGCAGTGCTTACTCGGCAGCGTTTGCCGTGCCGCCAGCCGTCAAAAACGCCGGCAATTCGCTGACATCGGGCTGCGGTGCATTGGCCGGATCGCCATTGCCATCCTGGGCCGTGGGGCGACGACGGCGCGGACGGCGCTCACGCTGCTTGCGCGGCGCGGCTTCGCCTTCGGCCTGCGGTGCGGCAGCACCAGCTTCGGCCTGTTCGCCGGCTGGCTGACCAGCATCCTCGGCTGCAACGGCAACCGGTTGGGGCTGCGCTATGTCGTCCTGCGTCTCGTTGCCGGCCTGGGCCTGGACCGGCTGGGGCGAGGCAAAGCGCGAGTTGATGTCCGAGACATCGTCATCGAACTCATTGTCGTCCTGGCTCTGGCCATCACGCTGGCCATTCATGGCCTGCTGGGCGGAGGAGACGATGCGGAAATAATGTTCGGCGTGCTGGAGATAGTTCTCCGCCATCACCGAGTCGCCCGAAGACTGGGCATCACGCGCCAGTTGCAGGTACTTTTCGGCGACATGAGCTGCATTGCCGCGGACTTTTACGTCCGGCCCATTGCTCTCGTAATTCCGCGACAATGGGTTGACGTGTTTGCGTCCGCCGTTCCGGCCACGCTGCCGGTTCTTGTTCTGGTTTGGTCTCATCGGGTCGCTTTGTCTAACTCTAGATCGTTAAGCGTCACATCTGGGCGGACCGGATACCGATCCGGTCTGGCCCCACATCCCGCGATCATCGCTGAGGATGGGGTTATACTGGCTTCATGAAGACCGTATGCTCTCGGGCGGCGCTTCCCGGAAAATTCCGCCCAGATCATCCACTTGCACCGAGCATTTCGGACAAGCGCGGCGAAAGCCGCAAACTATTGAGATCGGGTGTGATGGCCGCGGCGCCCATGATGCGCCAGTGACAGCCCGGATAAACTAGCCGCATTCGCTGGTTTTGACCAGCATAAATTCTTTCCCGCCGGGCTCTAACGCTTTTCAGTTGTTTATGTGGTGCGCCGAAACCACACGATCAAGCCCTGCCAGATCCTTATGGACCGCGACATCTTGAAATCCCGCCGCCAAAAACAGCGCACTGACCGTCTCGCCCTGGTCGTAGCCAATCTCGACCAGCACCCGCCCCCCAGGCCGTAACCAGTTCGCCGCCTCCGCGGCAATCACCCGATAAGGCGCAATCCCATCCGGCCCACCATCGAGCGCCAGCCGCGGATCGAATTCCCTAACCTCCACCGCCAACGTCTCGACCACTGCACTTTCGATATAGGGCGGATTGGAGAGGATCAGGTCGAACCGCTCTTCACCTCTCCCTCTGGGGGAGAGGTCGGCGCGCAGCGCCGGGTGAGGGGGCCTTGGGTCGGGAGACATAAGCGCCCCAAACCAATCCCCCTGCCGTAGCGTCAGCCGCCCCTCGACCCCATGCCGCTGCGCATTATCCCCGGCCTGCGCCAGCGCCTCCATACTGACATCGGTCGCGACCCCGACGGCATCGGGCCGATTGACCAAAACCGCGATCGGGATGCACCCGGTCCCGGTCCCCATGTCGAGCAGGCGCCCGCCCTCGGGCAGTGCCTCGAGCGCCAGATCAACAAGCAATTCCGTATCTGGCCGCGGCTCCAGCGTTGCGCCATTGAGCCCGAAGTCGAGCCCATAGAATTCTCTATGGCCGATGATCCGCGCCACCGATTCATCCGACAAACGCCGTTTGAGCACGTCGGCGAGGCTCAATGTTAACGTGTTGCTAACAGTTTCGCCCTCGTTGATGGCCAATTGCAGTGCATCGAGCCCGAGCACATGCCCCACCAAAAGCTTGGCGTCGAGCGTCGGCGTCGCAAAGCCTTTTTCCGTCAGTTCGTCCCGCCACCGCCGCCAAAGCGCGCCGATGGTGACGGTCTCGCTCAGTTCGAATTCTCCATCGCCGCCAGCTGCGCCGCCTGGTTTTCAGTGATCAGCGCCTCGATCAATTCATCGAGCGCTTCGCCCGCTATCACCTTGTCGAGCTTATATAAAGTCAGGTTTATCCGGTGGTCTGTCACCCGGCCCTGCGGGAAATTATAGGTCCGGATCCGCTCCGAGCGATCGCCTGAACCCACCTGCCCCTTGCGCTCCGCCGAACGCGCGCTGTCGCGTTCTTCGCGCTGCATTTCATAGAGCCGCGAGCGCAATACCACCATGGCCTGCGCCCGGTTCTGGTGCTGGCTCTTCATCGCCGAAGTCACAACTATCCCCGTCGGCAAATGCGTGATGCGCACCGCCGAGTCGGTGGTGTTGACGTGCTGTCCGCCGGCGCCCGAAGCGCGCATCGTATCGATGCGGATATCTTCATTTCTGATTTCAATATCAATGTCTTCGACCTCGGGCAGCACGGCCACGGTCGCGGCCGATGTATGAATGCGCCCCGAGCCTTCCGTCGCCGGCACGCGCTGCACGCGATGGACGCCGGATTCGTACTTCATTCGCGCATAGACGCCCTTGCCCGAAACATTGGCGATGACTTCCTTATAGCCCCCCATTTCCCCGGGGCTTTCCTCCATCAGCGTGACCTTCCAGCCGCGCAGCGAGGCATAGCGCTCATACATGCGGAAGAGATCGCCCGCGAACAAAGCGGCTTCGTCGCCCCCCGTACCGCCGCGGATTTCAAGGATGATCGACTTTTCGTCGGCCTCATCCTTGGGCAGCAGCATGATGAAGATCGATTGGGTTAATTGCTCAATCTTTTCATCGAGTTCTTCGAGTTCCGCTTCGGCCATTTCGGCCATTTCCCTGTCCGCACCCTTGGCGAGGGATGCGGCCTCGGCGCGGTCCATCAGCGCCTTTTTATAGGCGTTGATCTCGCCGACGATCGGGGAAAGGTCGGAATGCTCCTTGCTGAGCTTGGCCAGTTCATCCGGGCTCGCGCCGCCCGAAAGGGCCGCCTCGATATATTGGAAACGGGTGGCAAGCGCGTCGAGCTTATCCTCGGGCAAAGCGGGCATGCAATAATCTTTCCGGGCACAATAGCGGCCTTGGATAGTCGCGAGCGCCAGCAATCGCAAGGGAAACTAGGATTGATGAAAGAGCCGAAATTGGCCTCAGCCCATAGGGAGGTTCTGTTTTTCAACCCATTCGGTCAGCAGTTCGCGGATCGCGACACCATCTGCGCCGACGGATAAGGCCGCAGCCACGGAGTCCTGGATCGGCTTGAGATCGAGATTGAGCACCATCTCCTTGATCGGCCCGATCGATGCCGGCCCCATCGAGAGCCGCGTCATGCCGATCGCCATCAGCGCCAAGGCCTCCATCGGCCGCCCGGCCAATTCGCCGCACATCGTCACCGGCTTATTGTGCCGCCGCGCTGCATCCACAACGAGCCGGATCGCCCGCAAACGCGGCAGACCGATCGGGTCGTAATTCTTGGAAACGCGGGGATTGGCGCGATCGGCAGCCGTCAAGAACTGGACGAGATCGTTCGAGCCGATCGAGACGAAATCGGCCTCAGGCATGATCTGGTCGAGCTCGAAGAGCAAGGATGGCACTTCCACCATGGCCCCGAGTTCGAGGCGCGAGGGTATAGGTTCGCCCGCACGGCGGAGGCGCTCCATTTCCTTGAATATGACGAGCTTGGTCTGCCGGAATTCAAATGTCTCGGTGACCATGGGCACGAGGATTTTCAGCGGCCGTCCGCGCGCGGCGAGCAGCAGCGCCCGGACCTGCGTGCGCAACAGACCCGGCCGATCGAGCCCGAGGCGGATCGAGCGATAGCCCATGGCCGGGTTTTCCTCGGCCATCGAGCGCAGATAAGGCACGACCTTGTCCCCCCCGATATCGAGAAGGCGGAAGACGATCGGCCGATCCCCGGCGATTTCCATCGCCTCGGCGTAGAGATCGACCTGCTCCTGCAAACGCGGCAGCTTGCTCGCGATCATGAACTGCAATTCGGTGCGGAAGAGGCCGACGCCCGAAGCACCGGTATCGTCGAGCATGGGTAGATCGGCGACGAGCCCCGAATTGTGCAAGAGCGTAATATCGACGCCGTCTTTCGTGACGCTCGGCTTGTCCTTGAGCGCGGCATAATGCGCCCGGCGCTTGGCCGAGATCCGGACCTTGTCGATATAGGTCTGCTCGACATCGGGCGTTGGGCGCAGATGCACCTGGCCGGTCGGACCATCGATGATGATATCGTCGCCCGTCTCGCACATCGAAACGATCGAATCCGCCTGACCCACGGCAACGAGCCCGAGCGAGCGCGCAACGATCGCCACATGCGCTGTCGAGCCGCCCTCTTCGAGCACCAGCCCGCGCAGCTTCTTGCGGTCATATTCGAGCAATTCCGCCGGCCCCATATTGCGGGCAACGAGAATGGCATTGTCGGGGAGCTCGCGCTGACCCTGCTGGTTGGTATTGGTCAGAACGCGCAAGAGCCGATTGGCGAGATCATCGAGATCATGAAGCCGATCACGGATATAGGGGTCGGTCTGGCGGAGCATACGGGCGCGCGTATCGTTCTGCACGCGCTCGACCGCCGCTTCGGCTGAAAGACCGTTTTCGATCGCCTCCGTCAGCCGGTTCACCCAGCCCCGGTCATTGGCGAACATGCGATAGGTTTCGAGAATCTCGCGGTGATCCGAGCTCGGCTGCATGTCGCCATGGTCGAGCATGGCATCGATCGAGACGCGCATGCTGGCGAGCGCCATATCGAGCCGCAGCTTTTCGGCATCGGTATCTTCGGCGATGAAATTGACCACGACAACGCGCGGGTCGTGCAAGACTACCGTGCCGAGCGCAATTCCATCGGTAAAGCTCACGCCGTTGAACATGCGAGGACGCCTGAGATCGATATCGGAGCCCGGCTTGATCAGATTGTCGAAGTCGGAAGTCGCCACCATCTCTGCAAGGATTGTGGCGGTAGTCAGCATGGCCTCGGTTTCGTCCTCGCCATAATGCCGGCGCTCGGCATTTTGAACGACCAAAACCCCCAGGGTTTGCCCGGCTCTCAGCACCGGCACGCCGAGGAATGAATTATATTTGTCCTCGCCCGTTTCCGGCCGATAGGCAAAGCCGGGATGGCTTGGCGCATCGTCGAGGCTAAGCGGTTCGGCCTCGGACGCGATAAGACCCACGAGCCCCTCGCCGAGGCGAAGCGTCGTCATGTGAACCGATTCGGCCTCAAGGCCCTTGGTGGCGAACAGTTCGAGCGCGCCATCGTCGCGCAGCACGTAAAACGAGCAGACATCGGCCCGCATGTTTTCAGCGATCAGGCCCACGATCTTATCGAGGCGCGCCTGCGAAGCCAGAGGCTCCGCCATGGTTTCGCGCAATTGCCGCAGCAGCACCCTTGGGCCGCCTATGGTCGTGACCATCCCGTCTTCGGCAGCCCCGCCGAGCCGCCCCCCTTGATCGGACGCAGCCCCATTCCCCCTCGAAACGAGATCAGGCGTCCTTCTTGTCCAATCCGTAATAGGTGTGCAGAGCACGGACCGCAAGCTCTGCATATTCCTCGTCGATCAATACCGAGGTCTTGATTTCCGAAGTCGTGATCAGCTGGATGTTGATGCCCTTGTCGGCCAAGGCCTTGAACATGGTCGAAGCGACCCCGGCATGGCTGCGCATGCCGACACCCACCACCGAGACCTTTGCCCCACCCTTCGAGCCGGAAAGGCGCGCATATTCGAACTTGCCGCCATTTTCTTCGAGCGCGCGGACCGCCTTATCATATTCGCTGTCGGGCACGGTGAAGGTGATGTCGGTCGTCGCACCATCATCGGCAATGTTCTGCACGATCATGTCGACGATGATGCCTTCGTCGGCGAGCTGGCCGAAGATAGCCGCAGCAACGCCGGGCTTGTCCTTGACATCGCGCAGGGTGATCTTGGCCTCGGCCTTGGCGAGCGTCACGCCCGAAACGATCTGCTTTTCCATGATCTCATCCTCATCGCAAACGAGCGTGCCGGGAACACCGGGCGACCCATCGGGCGCAATCTGGGGCGCATTGGGGTCATCAAAACTGGAGCGCACCAGAAGGCGAACCTTGTGCGCCATGGCCATTTCGACCGAGCGGATCATCAAGACCTTGGCGCCGAGCGAGGCCATCTCAAGCATTTCCTCAAAGGAAATCTTGGTCATGCGCTGGGCCTTGGGGACGATGCGCGGGTCGGTCGTGTAGACGCCGTCCACATCGGTATAGATATCGCAGCGATCCGCACCGACGGCTGCAGCGACCGCAACAGCCGAAGTATCCGAACCACCGCGGCCAAGCGTCGTCACCCGGCCATGGGGCGAAATGCCCTGGAAGCCGGTGATCACAGGTACCCAGCCATCGCTGAGGCGCTTGTCGAGTTCCGTCGGATCGATCCCGGTGATCCGCGCCGCGCCATGCGCGTCGTCGGTATGGATCGGCACCTGCCAGCCGGCAAAGGAGCGCGACTGAATACCCATTTCACTGAGCACGATGGCCATCAGGCCAGCCGTCACCTGTTCGCCCGAAGCAACCACGGCATCATATTCGCGCGCGTCGTGGAATTTGCTGGCGTCATTGACCCAGCCGACCAGTTCATTGGTCTTGCCTGACATGGCGGAGACGACGACGGCGACTTGATTGCCGGCTTCGATCTCGCGCTTCACATGGAGAGCGGAATGGCGGATGCGTTCGATATTGGCCATCGAAGTGCCACCGAACTTGACGACGATACGGGCCACTGGCTTCCCCGGCTAAAGCGACAATCCAAAGCACTCTCCGCCGAACCCGGCGGTACGCTTTCATTAGCGCGGGGGAATGCCACAAACCGGCGATGGGATCAACTGGCATCGCAACCCCTGCGTCACCCCGTGATCGCCAGCGTCGCCCGCGATCGCGCCTGCGGCACCGCGTGCCTTGAATGGAGGATGGAAGCTGGGCCATATGAGGACAAAGGAGTTCCCCATGTCCGAGACCACGATCAACGACGCCGAAATCGCCAAGTTTACGGCCATGGCCGAAGAGTGGTGGGACCCCAAGGGCAAGTTCAAGCCGCTCCACAAGTTCAACCCGGTGCGTCTTGCTTATATCCGCGACAATCTTATCAGCCATTTTGGCCGCGACACGACCGTCATGCGCCCGCTTGAAGGCTTGAAAATCGTCGACATCGGCTGCGGCGGTGGCCTTCTCTGCGAACCGCTGACCCGCCTTGGCGCCACGGTTACCGGCGTCGATGCGGCCGAGCGCAACATCACGATTGCCAAAATCCATGCCGAGAAATCCGGACTCGACATCGACTATCGCTTCACGACCTCGGAAGCGCTCGTAACGGCAGGCGAAAGATTCGACGTCGTCCTTAATATGGAAGTCGTCGAACATGTCGATAATGTCCCGCTCTATATGAAAAGCTGCGCCGATCTCGTCGCGCCGGGCGGCCTGATGTTCACCGCTACCCTCAACCGCACTGCCCGCGCCTATGCGCTTGCCGTGGTCGGCGCCGAATATGTGCTGCGCTGGCTGCCGAAGGGTACCCATGATTGGCGGAAGTTTCTCACGCCCGACGAGATCCACAGCCTCATCACGCGCAATGGCCTCAAAGTCATCGAAGACAAGGGCGTCGTCTTCCACCCCATCGCCGACGAATGGCGGCTCTCGGCGGATACCGGGATCAATTACATGGTCCTCGCCCACCGCCCCGCCTAAAAAAGAGCCCGCTTGACGCGGGCTCCTCTGTTTATGCCTTCAGTAGATCATCCTTGCGAACATTGAGGATCAGCCGATCCCCTTCGACCCGATCGATGTGCTCGGGGAAAATATAGCGGTCCGAGGCGAGGAAGCCATCGGCGTCGAGCCGGACAAACCCTTCGCGCAGCGCCTTTTCCTGCAATTCACGGGGCAGGTCGTCCCCGGGGCTGAACACATCGGCCAAAAGCGCCGACATCGTATCGCGCTCGTCTTCGAGCACCGGGCTCACACCGGCCGCATCGATCTCCGGCTGATCTGGCGCTTCATCGGTAATGCGGAACGTATCGACCTTGCCGATCGAATGCATCGCGCTATCGAAAACCTTCATGCCTTCGGCAATCGTATTTGGAATGGCGTCCATGGAAAAATCCTCCGTCTTAATGAGGGCCGAACGCGCGGCCTAAAGCCGACGTTCATTCACTTTTCTTTGGGCTCGCCGCTCCCCATCGCGGCAGCGCCGATCACAAACCGTACCGCACGGTACGCTAATTCCTTGAAGCTGCCCTGGAATGGGTCTAAACAGGGCAACCAATCTCGGCCCCACCGGCGCAACACTTCGAGGAACCGCCATGCCCGTCTATCGCTCACGCACCACCACTCATGGCCGCAACATGGCCGGCGCACGTGGCCTGTGGCGTGCCACCGGCATGAAGGACGGCGATTTCGGCAAGCCCATTATCGCGGTGGTCAATTCCTTCACGCAGTTCGTGCCCGGCCACGTGCACCTGAAGGATCTCGGCCAGCTCGTTGCGCGCGAAATCGAGGCAGCCGGCGGCGTGGCCAAGGAATTCAACACCATTGCCGTCGACGATGGCATCGCCATGGGCCATGACGGCATGCTCTATTCGCTGCCGAGCCGCGACATCATCGCTGACTCTGTCGAATACATGGTCAATGCGCACACTGCCGACGCCATGGTCTGCATTTCCAATTGCGACAAGATCACCCCCGGCATGCTGAACGCCGCCATGCGCCTCAACATCCCCGTGGTCTTCGTCTCCGGCGGCCCGATGGAAGCCGGCAAGGCGATCGTCAAGGGCAAGCTGCAGGCGCTCGACCTCGTCGATGCCATGGTGATGGCTGCAGACGATCATTACACCGACGAGGAAGTGCAGGCCGTTGAAGAAGCCGCCTGCCCCACCTGCGGCTCCTGCTCGGGCATGTTCACGGCCAATTCGATGAACTGCCTCACCGAGGCCCTCGGCCTCTCCCTGCCCGGCAACGGCTCCACGCTCGCCACCCACTCAGACCGCAAGCGCCTCTTCCAGGAAGCCGGCCACCTGATCGTCGACCTCGCTCGCCGCTACTATGAGCAGGACGACGAAACCGTGCTGCCGCGCTCGATCGCGACGAAGCAGGCTTTTGAAAACGCCATGGCCCTCGACATTGCCATGGGCGGCTCGACCAATACCGTGCTGCACATCCTCGCTGCAGCCCATGAGGGCGGCGTCGATTTCACCATGGACGATATCGACGCCCTGTCGCGCCGAGTCCCGGTGCTCTCGAAAGTCGCGCCGGCCAAGAACGACGTGCACATGGAAGACGTCCACCGCGCCGGCGGCATTTTTGCGATCCTCGGCCAGCTCGATCGCGGCGGCCTGATCAATCGCAAGGAGCCGACGGTCCACGCCGCGACGATGGGCGATGCCATCGACAAGTGGGATATTTCCCGCACCAACTCCGAAGCCGTGCGCAATTTCTACATGGCCGCTCCCGGCGGCGTGCGCACCACCGAAGCCTTCTCGCAGTCAAACCGCTGGACCGATCTCGACACCGACCGCACCAATGGCGTCATTCGTTCGCCGGAAAACCCCTTCTCAAAGGATGGCGGCCTCGCCGTCCTCAAGGGCAATATCGCTATCGACGGCTGCATCGTGAAAACCGCCGGCGTGGATGACTCCATTCTCAAATTCACCGGCCCGGCCCGCGTCTTCGAAAGCCAGGATGCCACCGTGAAGGCGATCCTCTCCAACGAGATCAAGCCAGGCGACGTGCTGGTGATCCGCTATGAAGGCCCCAAGGGCGGCCCTGGCATGCAGGAAATGCTCTATCCCACGAGCTACCTGAAATCGAAGGGTCTCGGCAAAGCCTGTGCTCTCCTTACCGACGGCCGCTTCTCCGGCGGCACCTCGGGCCTTTCCATCGGCCACGCTTCGCCAGAAGCCGCTGAAGGCGGCGCCATCGGCCTCGTGCGCGAAGGCGACATCATCGAGATCGACATCCCCAACCGCACCGTCAACGTTTTGGTCTCCGACGCCGAAATGGCCGCCCGCCGCGCCGAGCAGGACAAGCTCGGCTGGCGCCCGGCTCACCCGCGCAAACGCAAGGTGACCACCGCCCTCAAAGCCTATGCCGCTCTCGTCACCTCGGCCTCCAAGGGCGCCGTCCGCGACACCAAGGCCATCGACAAGCTCTGGCACTGATTGGCCACTGCGGCCGGCACAAACGCGATCCCTCCCTCCCCCTCCCAGGGGGAGGCCGGGTGGGGGTCTGTCATCCACACCTCAATACGACAATCGCGTGACAAGCGGTATGAGCGCTGCTATAGCCCCGCCCAGCCACTTTAGCGGTCTGCCAAGACAGCTAATCTGGTCAGGCTCGATAGCGGGGATTCCACCCTCCCTATCGGGCCGACCTAACCTCCCAAAAATAGCAAAAAGCCTTTGGTCGTCATGAGCGGGCGAACAATGCGTTCGCCTGTCGATGCGCCAATTTCTTGGGTCTCCGACGCTCTGTTGCGCTATGACGGCGCCAGCCTTTCGGAGACCGCGTCATGAATGTTACCCGTCGCCATATCCTGCGTCTTGCCGGCGCCAGCACCGCCTCGGCCGCTCTCGCCGGTGCCATACGCGCCGAAGGCGGAAACTTCTCCATTTTGCCGGATTATCAAGGCATGTTCGCTACATCGACCCCGCTCCATGTACGCGACGTCACGCTAAAAGTGCGCGATCCCGAGACGATGATCGGTTTCTATACCGAGATCATTGGTTTAGCTGTGCTCGAACAATCGGGCGCAACCACCCGCCTTGGCGTCGATGGGCTTACCCTTCTCACGCTCGAACACAATTCAGAGGGTCAGCCAGAAGGTCCTATGGCAGCGGGCCTCTATCACACCGCCTTCCTCTTGCCCTCGCGCGCCGATCTCGCCTCATGGCTCATCCACACCGCCATGGCGCAATATCAGTTCAGCGGCTTTGCCGATCACCGTGTCAGCGAAGCGGTCTATCTCGACGATCCCGAGGGCAACGGCGTCGAAGTCTATGCCGATCGCGACCCGGCATTCTGGACTTGGGACGGCACCCGCGTCGTCATGGGCTCCGAGGCGATCGATTTCGATGGCCTCTTAGCACTGACGGACACACAAAGCGACACTTTTGGCGCCGCCCCATCAGGAACCCGCATCGGCCACATCCACCTGCGCGCCGGCAATATCCCGGCCGCACGTGACTTTTACGGTGTCGCCCTTGGCCTCGATACCACCAGCGGCCGCGAGGATGCGCTGTTCCTCTCGAGCGGGCGTTACCACCATCACGTCGCGCTCAACACTTGGGAAAGCCTTGGCGCCGGTCAACGGAATGCTGGGGCCACCGGTCTCGCAGGCTTCACCCTCTCCGCCATGGACGACGCAACGCTGAACGCCGCGCGCGGGCGCCTGGCCGCCGCTGGTATCGACCTAAAAGAAGAGGCCGGTAGCCTGACGGCAACCGACCCCTGGGGGACCTTGGTGACGATCGCTAAAACTTAGCGCCCGGCGATGGCATCCAGCGTTGCAAAGTCTTCGTCGCTGAGTTTTAGCGCAGCGGCGGCGACATTGTCTTCGAGGTGCTTGACCTTGCCGGTGCCCGGAATGGGCAGCATGACCGGCGAGCGCTTCAAGAGCCAGGCGAGCGCGATCTGGCTGCCCGATGCATTGTGCTTCTTGAGAATTTCGCGGGCCTTTTCATGGCCTTCCACGAGTTCGCCGCCCGCCAGCGGGAACCAGGGAATGAACCCGATCCCGTTCTTTTCGCAATAGTTCAGCACCTCTTCGCTCTGCCGATTGGCAAAGTTGTAGAGGTTCTGCACCGTCGTCACCTTGAAGTATTTTTGCGCTTCTTCGATATCGCCGACGCTGACTTCGGAAAGGCCCGCATGGCGGATAATGCCTTCTTTCTGCATGTCGGCGATCACGCCGAACTGCTCTTCGCGCGGCGTCTTGGGATCGATGCGGTGCAACTGCCAGAGATCGATGCGCTCGACCTTGAGACGACGAAGGCTCAGCAGCGCGCCCTGACGCAGAAATTCCGGACGGCCGAGCTGCGGCCATTCATTGGGGCCGGTGCGGGTCAGGCCGCTCTTGGTGGCAACGATCGTGCCCTTGGAATAGGGCGCCAGCGCCTCCCCGATCAGCTCTTCGCTGATATAGGGGCCATAGCTTTCAGCCGTATCGATGAAATCGATACCGACTTCCGGCAGGCGCTTCAGCACGCGAATGGCCTCGTCGCGATCTTCGGGCGGACCCCAGATGCCTTTGCCGGTAATGCGCATGGCGCCAAAGCCGAGGCGATTGACCTTCAGGTCACCGCCGATGGCAAAGCTGCCCGACAGGGAAGCGTCGAGTGTGGTCATATCAGTCACTCCATATGTGGATGCGAAAGGAACTATCGTCGCGCCGGGTTCGATCCCCGAAAACCGGATCAGCCGGTGGGAATATCGAGCTCGGCGCGCAATTTCTTGGTCAACCCGCTCGCCACCAAAGCGTGGGAACGGGCGATATAGGCACTTAAATCATCCGCGCCGAGCGGCGCATCCTGGGTGATCGAAACCCATTGCCGCTTGGCGAAATAGGGCGCCTGATCGACACCATCGAGCGCGGTCAAAATATCGAAACTGGCCTCGCCGCTCTTGAATACCAGCCGATGCGAGGGAGCGTCCGAAAGGAGGCAAAAGACCTTGCCGCCCACCTTGGCGACCCGTGCCTCCCACTGATCGACAAAGCTGACGCCCGGCAGTTGCCCAAGCTCCGCGTCGAACCCAGCGCACGTGAAGAGGCTCAATTGTGCTCCTCGGGCACATCGGGCAGCGGCAGGAAATCGACGCCATCCTCGATGAGGGCGGCAATTTCATCCTGCGATGCCTGGCCATAAATGCCGCGGGCTTCAACCTCTTCGAAATGGATTTTTCGCGCCTCTTCGGCAAAGCGATCGCCGACATAATCGGCTTCATCGACGACCTTCTTGCGGTACTGCCGCAGCAGCTCGCGGAATTTTATGGCTTCCGGCGAAGAGGACGAGAGCGGCACCCTTTCATGGTCCGTGCGCGCCACCGCCGGCGCCATCAGGGCCTTGTCGACTTCGGCGCCGCCACAGACGGCGCAGGTCACGATCCCGCGCGCCTTCTGCTCGTCATAGGCAGAAGCACTCTTGAACCAGGCATCGAAACGATGTCCGCTCGAACACTGAAGGGCGTATTGGATCACGGCTGTTGTCGTCTTTTATGGCGCGAGATCGCGCCGGGTATTTGAGGATATAGGCAGCCCGCTCAGCTCTGCAAACCCGGCCGCGCAAACTCTTTTGCATTGGCCAGCGCCGGAATGCGCTGCCGCGCCTCGACCACCGCGGCCGGATCGATCTCGACCACCAGCACACCGGGCTCGTCGTGATCGAGCTCGGCGACGATCTTCCCCCAAGGGTCGATCACCAGCGAATGCCCATAGGTGGCACGACCATTCTGGTGCACCCCGCCTTGCGCCGCCGCGATCACATAGGATCCGGTCTCAATGGCTCGCGCCCGCAACAGCACATGCCAATGCGCCTGCCCCGTCGGCACGGTAAAGGCTGCCGGCACCGCAATTAGCGTTGCCCCGCCATTGGCGAGCGCATTGTAAAGTTTCGGGAAGCGCATGTCGTAGCAGATGGAAAAGCCGAGCGTGAAATCGCCTAGCGGCGTTACGACGGCTTCCTCGCCTCCCTTATAGGTCGCGCTTTCGCGATAGGCATTGAGCCCGGCAATATCGGCATCGAACAGGTGGATCTTGTCATAGACCGCCTGCTGGCTGCCATCGGGCGCAAACAGCACCGAGCGATTGGCAAAGCGCCCATCTTCCAACGGCACGGGCAACGAACCGATATGGATATGGATGCCCAGTTCCTGCGCCAATTCGCCAACGCGCTCAAGCTGCGGATGGTTCTCGAACGGCGCCGCCATGGAACGCAACTGCTCCCGGTTTTCCGGAAAGATCATGGTAACTTCAGGGGTCAGCACATAATCGACGCCCTCGGCCGCGGCCTGGCGCAGCATGGGTTCGAGCGCTGCAAGGTTGGCGTTCGGATCAAGGCCCGAACGCATCTGGATGGCGGCGATTTTCATGACGCTGAACCCTGGAAACGTTTACTGCGCGAGCAGCGGATCGAGCCCACCGGCTCGGTCGAGCGCCGCCATATCATCATAGCCGCCGACATGGGTCTCGCCGATGAAAATCTGGGGCACGGTGCGGCGGCCATTGGCGCGCTGGGTCATCGCGGCGCGCAGATCAGGATCGAGCACGGTGATCTCGGTATAATCGGCACCCTTTTCGTTCAGCAGCGATTTGGCCGCGTGGCAATAAGGGCAAGTAGGGGTCGTGTAGATTTCTATTTTGGCCATGGAATGGGGCTCCGTCGCGGGGTTGATCTCTTATATGGGGTCTTCATCTCCCCTGACAACGCGCGCAAAGGTCAGAATATCCACCCCGCTCGCGCCCCCGCGCAAAAGCGCGCGCGTTGCCGCCTTCACCGTCGCGCCTGTCGTATAGACATCGTCCACCAGCACCACGCGCCGTCCGCGGAGCCTCACAAGCGCATCGGCATGCGCGACGAACGCCCCCTGCACATTCCGCGCGCGCCCGTCGCCCGAAAGCCCGATTTGCGACCGCGTCTTGCGATGCCGCTTGAGCAAATGCGGATCGACATCGAGCCCCAATTGCCTCCCCAGCGCCTGCGCCAGCAGCAGCGATTGATTATAGCGCCGGAAGCGCAATCGGCTCGCATGGAGCGGCACGGGCACCAGCAATGGCTTTGCGCTCCAATAATCATGCCCTGCCCCGCTCATGAGCCGCGCGCAGAACGGCGCCAATTCAGTCCGATCGCCGTATTTGAGGCGCGTCACGAGAGCCTGTGCGATCTCGCCATAGCGCACCGCCGCCCGCGCCCGAGAAAAGGGCGGCGGATCGGCGAGAGCTTCGGCGCTCACCGCATCGTCACCTAGCGAAACGTCGAAAGGGATACCAAGCACGAGACAGAGTGGTGCGGTGATGGAGCCGAGCCGCGCAAAACAGGCGCCACAAATTCCCTGCCCATCCGCGATTGGCGCCGCGCAAACGGCGCAGGCGGGCGGATAGAGCTGATCAAGCACCATCGTGCCGAGCGCCCGGGCCTGCGCCCAAAGGCTCGCGATCAGATCAGCCCCTTTGACTTCCCGCCGCCCCGTCTCCATAACCCCACTATTGCCCCCTGGCTCGCATCTGGCCAGTTCTTTTGGAGGACATTTTCATGTCCCAGCCACCCAGCATTTTCGACGCCACCGCAATCGGCAACCATCTCCGTCGTCGCCCCGCCCGCGAAAATTTCGTGCGCGATCTGGTCTTCGACGATCTCGTCGATCGCCTTGGCGCCCATATGCGCGATTTCACCGACGCCATCCTGATCGCCCCCGATGTCGATCTCCTGCCAAGGCAAGTCGCGACCGGTTCCAGCGTGCTCACCTTCCAGCCGATCGAAGCCTTTGCAGGCCAAGATTTTCCGGACTTGCCGCCCGGCGAATTCGACCTCGTCGTCTCTCTTCTCCATCTTCAGGCCGTCAATGACGTGCCGGGCCATCTCGCCCGCCTCCGCGCCAAACTCCGCCCCGATGGGCTTCTCCTCGTCGCCATGATCGGCGGCGAAAGTTTCAGCGAATTGCGCGAAGCCTTCCTCGCCGCCGATGTCGCCACCTTAGGCGGCGCGTCGGCGCGCGTCGCGCCCATGGTGCAGGTTCGCGATGGCGGCGCCCTCCTCCAGCGCGCCGGCTTTGCTCTCCCCGTCGCCGATGTCGAAACCCACCGCGTCCGCTATTCGAGCGCCATCGCCCTCATGGCCGAACTCAAGACCCTCGGCGCCTCAAACCCATTGGTCGACCGGCCGAAAAAGTTCGCCACGCGCACGCTCATCGCCAAGGCCGCCGAATCCTATCACGAGCGCTCATCCGACCCCGATGGCCGTGTCCGCGCCACGCTTGAAGTGATCTGGCTCGCCGGCTGGGTGCCGCATGAAAGCCAGCAAAAGCCGCTGCGCCCCGGCAGCGCCAAGGTCAACCTTGGCGATATTCTGAAGAACGACTAAGCATGGAACATCTCAAGGGCCACATCGCCATCATTTCTGGCTCGCCCGGCTCGGGTAAGACAACGACGGCCGAGGCCATCGCGCATCGGCCCGGTATTGCCAAGGTGCATGTCCACTCGGACGATTTCTGGGGCAATATCAAAAACGGCCACATCCCACCCTGGCTCCCCGAGTCCGATACGCAAAACCGAATGGTCAATCAAATCGCCGCGGATGTGTCTGCTCGCTATGCCGAGCACGATTATCTCGTTCTTCTTGATGGCGTCGTCCGCCCCTGGTGGATACCGGCGTTCGAGGCCACCGGTCGTCCAGTGCATTACATTGTTCTCCGCACCTCCGTGGAAGACGTTGTCGCCCGCTGCCTCGCGCGCGGTGGCGACAGCCTCACCGACCCCGCCGTCGTCACCGACCTTCATGACCAATTCGCCGATCTCGGTGTCTATGAAAGGCACGTCTTGCCAACCGACGGGCTTAACCCAGCAGGCACCATCGAAGCCGTCATTGCCGGGCTCGAAAGCGGGGATTATCGTCTGCCCTGAGGTGGTGGGAGGACAAGATGAAAGAATGCAAGGTGATCCGGGGCGGCGCAGGCTTTCACGGCAAGCAGGGCATGGATTATTTTTCCGGCGTCTCGGCAGAAAGCGCCGGCGCCACCGGCATCTGCATGCATCTTCTGGTCCTGCCGCCCGGTGGCAAGGCCAAGCCGCATTTCCATGAGCATCACGAGACCGCCATTTACCAGCTCGAAGGCTCGACCTCGTTCTACCACGGGCCGAACCTCGAATTCCTCGATGAAGTGCTTGAGGGCGACTATGTCTATATTCCCGCCGGGGTGCCGCATCAGCCGTTTAATCCGACGGGCCAAACCGCTCGAGCGCTGATCGCCCGCACCGATCCCAAAGAACAGGAAAGCGTTATTATCCTGCCTCAAAGCATGAGCCGGATCTAGACTTCGATAGTCTTTTGAATGGTTTATCGGAAGACGCGCCGTCTCTGACGCCTAAAACTTAGGTTTATGCGCAAACTTACCGATTTTTAGCCTTATTTCTTTACATGGGACAAAGGCCCGAAGGGCTCTCCGACAGGAGTTTGTCGTCAGCGTACCGCAGGATGCGGATCAGGAAGCCCATGTCCCTAAAGCACCTCCCTATTCTTCAGAAATTCCTTTTGACCATCGTCGTCATGGCAGCCGTCGCGCTGATCCTCGGTACGGTGAGCTGGCGCGAGATCACGAGCCTCCGGGATACGATGCTCAATGTCGGCGCCAAGGAAGAGGCCGCGCGTGAGGCTATGGACCTGCGCATGGACATCATCGCCATCTCGCGCATGACCTATCAGCTCGCCATGGAGCCGCAGCGCGTCGAAGATTTCACCGCCGAGCGCACCCGCCGCACCGAGGAAATGCTCGCCCGCTTCCCCGTAATCGAAGCGGCCGCGGACGCCGAAGAATTGCGTCTCCTGGCCGATGTGAAGCCGGTCATGGCGGCCTATTTCGACAAGATCGGCACGATGCTGACCGTTGCCGCGACCGGCGATGACACTCAGATCCGCGCGGCTCTCGCACAGGCCCTGACCGCCCAAAAGACCGTGACCGATACGGTCAAGCTCTACAGCACCTATTCTGGTGAACTGATGGCGTCGATGCGCGCCGAAGCGGAGTCCAGCTCCAACCGCGCCTTGATCATCGTGATCAGCACCGCAGCGATCGGTATCATCCTTGGCCTCGTCCTTTCCATTTTGATCGGCCGCCGCGCCATCGTCGCGCCAGTTCGCGCCCTGACGGAAAAAATGGGTCTCTTGGCCGAGGGCCAGCTCGATATCGAAATCGAAGAAGCCACCCGTCGCGATGAAATCGGCAATATGGGCCGCGCTGTCGAAATCTTCCGCGAAAACGCCCGTCAGATTGCCGCGCTCAGCGCTGAAGAAGCCGAACGCGCCCGTGGCCTTGCCGATCGTGCCAAGGTCATGGATCGCCTTGCCAATGAAGTTCATGGCGCCGTCGGCGCTGCAGGCCGCGGCGATTTCTCCCGCCGTGTCTCGGGGGAATTCGGTGATGCGGGCTTCAATGCCATTGCTCAGAGCGTCAATGACCTGATCGATACGGTCGATCGTGGTCTGACCGAGAGCGGCGAAGTCCTTTCCGCGCTAGCGCAGGCCGACCTCGCCCCGCGTGTCGAAGGCCAATATGAAGGCGCCTTCGCCAACCTCAAGACCAATACCAATGCCGTGGCCGATCGCCTCGCCGAAATCGTCAGCCGCCTGCGCAACACCTCGCGCATGCTCAAGACGGCAACGGGCGAAATTCTCTCCGGCGCCAATGACCTTGCCGAGCGCACCACACGCCAGGCCGCGACCATCGAGGAAACCTCGGCGGCCATGGAACAATTGGCATCAACCGTGCAGCAAAATGCCGAGCACGCCAATGATGCGAGCCGTGCTTCTGGTGCTCTCACCCAGGCCGCTGAAGAAGGCGGCGTCGTCATGGCCGAAACCACGGCCGCGATGGAACGCATTTCCGGCTCCTCGGCCAGCATCTCCAACATCATCGGCATGATCGACGACATCGCCTTCCAGACCAATCTCCTCGCGCTCAATGCGTCGGTGGAGGCGGCTCGTGCCGGTGAAGCCGGCAAGGGTTTTGCCGTCGTCGCCGTCGAAGTGCGTCGCCTTGCCCAGTCGACCGCGGAAGCCTCACGCGACGTCAAGCAATTGGTCGAGCAGAGCGCGCGCGAAGTCGCCGGAGGTTCGCAACTCGTCGTCGATGCGGCAAAAAAGCTCGATCTCATGCTCGACATGGCCCGCACCAGCAATGGCCTGATGGAAGGCATTGCCCGCGACAGCCGCGAACAGGCTTCGGCCATCGACGAAGTCGCCGTCGCCGTGCGCCAGATGGACGAAATGACCCAGCATAATGCGGCGCTCGTCGAAGAAACCAATGCGGCGATCGAACAGACCGAAGGCCAGGCGACCGAACTCGACCGCATGGTCGACATTTTCAAGCTGGGCCACGAGGCGCCCGCTGCCCGTGCGCCCGCGCCACGCGCCAAGCCCGCGCCGCAGAAATCCGCCGCCGCTGGCCGTTACCTCTCGCAGGGCAATGCCGCCATCGCTCAAGACTGGAGCGAGTTCTAAGGCTCTCACGCTCGCCAATCACCCCCTCCCAGCCTCCCAAGCCTCTGTCCATCAGAAACAAAAAGGCCGGCATCACTGCCGGCCTTTTGCATTTCAATTTCGAAAAACCGCTTATGCGGCTTCTTCGTCGCTTTCGCTCTCGGCCGCATCGGCCTTGGTGCGCTTCGGGCTCTTGGCGAGCTGCTTTTCGATGAGCTGCACGGCTTCGGTCAGCGTCAGCTTGTTGACCGAGCTGATTTCGCGGCTCATGCGATCCATGGCCTGTTCGAAGAGCTGGCGTTCGGAATAGCTCTGCTCTGGCTGGTCGTCGGAGCGATAGAGATCGCGCACGACTTCCGAGATGGCGATCAGATCGCCCGAATTGATCTTTGCTTCGTATTCCTGGGCGCGGCGCGACCACATGGTGCGCTTGACGCGAGCACGGCCGGTGACGGTGTGCAGGGCGTTGTTGACTTCGTCTTCCTCGGCAAGCTTGCGCATGCCGACGGACTTGATTTTGGCAACGGGAACGCGAAGGGTCAGCTTGTCCTGTTCGAAGCTGATGACGAACAGTTCGAGCGTGAGGCCAGCGACCTCCTGCTCTTCGATGTTGACGATCAAGCCAACACCGTGGGCCGGATAGACGACATACTCACCCGTCTTGAACCCGAGCCGCTGCTGAGACTTCTTGGCTACCATAAGCTGGAACTCCTTGTTGACGCCCCAGAATGGCCAGTTCCTCGCGGAAAAGACTGTCCATCCACACTACTGCCCCTCAAAAGGGCCTTATAGCAGTACGAGCACCCACAGGCTTCGGTTCCGCTTTGTTCCGAAGCGCCATGCAACAGGAGATGTTGTGTCAAAAAAATCGTGCCCTAAGGCACGCTCTGGGTGAAGGGCTTAACTGCATTTGGTGGGACCATAGCACAAAAAATCAGCAAAATCAAAAGGAACGAATCGCCAGCACTGGCGTTCGCTGAACTTTGATTTTTATGCGACGATTCAATGTCGAATCGAGACGCGTCCGATAGTTAGCCTCGATGGCCCAGCGCAGAAGGCTTCAATCGCCTTCGCCGGCCGTCTCGGAAAAGTACTTTTCGAGCTTGCCTTCTTCGCCGTCGCGTTCCTTGGCCTCGGGCAGCTCATCGCGGCGCTCGGTCAGGTTGGGCCAGACGCTCGAATATTTCCGGTTCAATTCAAGCCAGTTGTCGAGACCGCTTTCGGTATCGGGCTTGATGGCCTCGGCAGGACATTCCGGTTCGCAGACGCCGCAATCGATGCATTCATCGGGATGAATGACCAACATGTTCTCGCCCTCGTAGAAACAGTCGACCGGACAGACTTCCACGCAATCGGTGTATTTGCAGGCGATGCAATTGTCAGTGACGATATAGGTCATAGAAAGGGCAGTCCTTGGCGGTCATCGCGGCCGGGGCGGGCCAGGCGACAGTCTCAACGGCTTTGGTGCTAAACTTTTTTGGGCGGGCCTGCAAGCGTCGAACCGGCCGCAAAAGCCTACCTCATACCCGCAAGCACCCCACACCTTATGACATTTCGCGCGGATAGATTACTCGTCCTCGGTGCGTAGTGCATCGGTCTCGCGGCGCTCTTTCTTGGTCGGCCGTCCGGCTCCGGATGGGCGCTCGGCGATCGCGGCCTCGAATGCGCTCCGCTCCTGCCGCGGTGGTTGAGCGGGCGACATATCTTCGTAAAGCCCCTGCGCCTCAGTCGCCGGGCCGCGCCGCGTCCCGGGATCGAGCACGCGCCAGACCACAATCCGTCCATGCAGCGACATCGTCAGCACATCGCCCGCGCCGATCTTGTGATCGCTGCGATCGGTCCGCTCGGAATTGACGCGAATGGCGCCGGTCTCGATGATTCTTTGAGCCAGGGTGCGCGATTTGACGGCGCGCGAGAAAAACAGGAACCGGTCGAGCCGCTCCTTGCGGAGAGGTTCGCCCGACCCTGTCAAAGCTTACTCCGACTTGCCGCGCAAGGCGGCAAGGGCTGCGAAGGGGCTATCGGGATCGAAAGCCACCTTGCGTTCTTCGCGCTGCGGACGACGTTCGGGACGTTCGACCTTTTCGGGGCGCGGCCGCTCATCATTACGCGGGCGGGTATTGGCCGGGCGGCCCTGCGGACGCGCATTGGCAACTTCGCCCTCGGGACGACGCGGGCCCTTGGGGCGCGAGCGATCCGGACGGCCGCGGCCTTCGGGCTTGGCTTCGCCGCCCTCGGCAGCTTCAGGCCGGCGGTTGCCAGGCTTGCGGCCATTGTGATTGTTGTCGTTGTGACGACGCCCACCGGGGAACCAGATCTCGTCGAATTCCGGTTCAGCCGGCGCTGCAGTTTCCGAAGCCTTGGCTTCGTCGATCACGCCCTCTTCCGCAGTCGGCGTCGCGTCGAGGACCGGCTCAGCGGCCACTTCAGCAACCGGAACGTCTTCTGCGGGCGCATCGAGGGCGGCAGCATTATCGTCCAGCACTGCCTCAAGCGCCGGAGCCTCCGCACCGATTTCGGCGACCGGTGCCGGTGCGGCAGCCTTTGGCGTGCGCCGAACGCGATAGCCGAGCGACGTCAGGATCGAGGCAAAATCCTCGCCCGAGCAACCGAGAAGGCTCGTCATTTCGACGGTGACGCGAAAACCATTGCCTTCGGCAGCGCCGGCTGGCGGCTCGCCTTGGAAGCGGGTGGGATCGATGGCAATCAGCGGCCGGATAATGTCGGCGAGACGCTCGAGAATATCGATACGAACGGCACGCTTACCGGCCACCTTGAAGCCGGCAATCTCGTAAAGCCGCGGATCGACTTCGGGATCGACGAGGAAAGAGGTCCGGCCCGAGAGGACGATATGGGGGATATCGGTGACGCCGGGCTGGCGCACGCCACCATTTTTCAGCGCAAACAGGATCAGCGCGAGTTCGCGCGGCGCTGGCTTCAGCGAGAGCGGCACATAGATATGATAGGCGCCGAATTTGATACCAAGCTTGCGCATCTTGCCGCGCACGTCCTGGTCGAGATTTTTGACATCGTCGGAGACCTGCCCGCGCGGCAGGAGACCAAGATGCTCGAAAAGCTGGAAGGCAATGCCACGCGCCGGCCCTTCAAGATCGGCTGGCGCTTCGAGCGCCATGACCTGCTCCAGCGTCGTATTGACGTGGTGGCGCAGCCAGAGGCCCAGGCGATCCTGAACGCGTTCGAGATCGGTGCCGGTCAGCGATTCGTCGGCAAGGATCAGGATCCGCGGACGATAAAGGCTGTCGCCCTCGACGAGTTCGGCGACGAGATCACCGCGCCAGCGCAGGCGTCCATCGGTGGCCAGAACGAATTCTTCGTTGGGCGCGCCCGCCAGCCGGTCGGCGCGATTGCGGATCTCTGGAGCGACGACCTGATCCGCGGCACTGCGCGTGCCCTTGGCGTCAAGTTCGCCATCCATACGCGCCAAAGTGAAGCGGAAGCCTTCAAGCGTGCCGAGAAGATGGCCCTCAAGCCTCACTTCGCCGCGCTCATTGATCTCGGGAGATACCATACGTTTGTCTTTCAGATGGCGGAGCAGCACGCTGGTGCGCCGGTCGACGAATCTCTGGGTCAGACGCTCATGGAGCGCATCACTCAGGCGATCTTCAATCTCTCGGGTCTTTTCGCGCCAATGTGATGGGTCTGCAAGCCAGTTTTTGCGGTTGGCGACGAAGGTCCACGTCCGGATTTGCTTGATCCGATGACTAAGAGTCTCGATGTCGCCCTCTGCATTGTCGCAAAAGCGCACCTGCTCGGCAATCCAGTCTGCGTTGACCGATCCATTTTGCCTCAAATCCGAAAAGATCCGGGTGACGATCTCGCCGTGGGCTGCTGGCGAAATCCCCTGATAGTCAGGGGTCTGACAACATTCCCAAAGGAGTTTGACCGCTTCGTGGCCACGCGCCAACCCGCCGGCCTCGTTGCGCGAGAGGAATTCCAGGGCAAGCTGATCGGTTGCGATCGGCACGCGCGTCAGAGTTTTGTCGTCGGGCGTTCGCTCTAGGCTGGAGCGCAACCGATCGATGGACGAAAAATCCAGCACGGAATTGCGCCATTGCAAAACCTTGATCGGCTCGAAATCGTGCGTTTCGAGCTGAACCACCAGTTCTTCGTCGAATGCGTCAGTGCCGCCTGTCACCCCAAAGGTGCCATTGCGTTTGTGCCGCCCGGCACGGCCCGCGATCTGCCCCATCTCCGCCGGCGTCAGCGGCCGGCTCTGGCGCCCGTCAAATTTCATGTCATCGGCAAAGGCGACATGGTGGATATCGAGATTGAGCCCCATGCCGATGGCGTCGGTGGCGACCAGAAAGTCGACATCGCCGTTCTGATAGAGCTCGACCTGGGCATTGCGCGTGCGCGGGCTGAGTGCACCCATCACCACCGCCGCCCCGCCCCGCTCGCGGCGGATCAATTCGGCGATGGCATAAACCTGCCGCGCCGAGAACGCGACGATGGCGCTGCGGCTTGGCTGGCGCGAGATCTTTTTCGATCCCGCATACATCAACTGCGAAAACCGCGGCCGCTCGATGATCTCGGCATGCGGCAACAGCTTGCGGATCACGCTCGCCATTGTCCCTGAGCCGAGCAGCAGCGTCTCATGAAACCCGCGCGCCTTGAGGATTCGATCGGTAAAAATATGTCCGCGGTCAAAATCGGTCGCCGTCTGGATCTCATCGACTGCGACGCAATCGACATGGATATCCATGGGCATGGCCTCCACGGTCGCCACCCAATAACGCGGCTTGGGCGGCACGATTCGCTCCTCGCCCGTCACCAGCGCCACGGCCTGTTCGCCGACACGCTCGACGACGCGCGCATAGACTTCGCGCGCCAATAGACGCAGCGGCAGGCCGATCATCCCCGTAGGATGAGCCAGCATGCGCTCGATGGCAAAATGGGTCTTGCCGGTATTGGTTGGGCCCAAAATGGCCTTGACCGACTGGGAGGATGCGAAAGTCATTGAGCAGCAATGTAGGGTGCGCAAATGCCTATGGCGAGGGGCAGCACGCATTGTCCCACAAAAGCACGGATTTTGTGATCATGCGGGATAGCGCTAAGCTTTGGAACGCAGCGGAAACGAACAGGGACAGAATCGGCACAGTTCAGCAAATCCGTCTTTGTTCACGGCGATGGGTGGTGGTGAGAATCGCTCGAAGCACACAAGTGTCGTTGGATGGTCTGCGTCCGCGCCCCTATAACGCCATCTGGGCTTCATCTTGATTGCTAAAGCGTAAATTTCGGCGAAATCGGGCCGTTTCGTAACGAACTAGAAATGCCAGGACGTTCAGATTATTTGCGGAGTTAAGAGCTTTGTCTTGGCCTGCTGGCGGCGTTGAACCGTGAAATTCATACCTTTTCGTTTGACGTCCCATTCTGGGTCGCCGAGCCTGTGAGAAATCTTGCCACCAAGGCGCGCGTACAACTAGGCTCTTTGAAGAATATCGATCGCATCCCAGTTGCGACGCTAAAAATAAGCTTTGTCCCAAAGCGGGGCACTTTGCTTCTCCCGGCTTTGGCTCCTTAACATCTGGACCACACCGGGAACGAACAGGGTCAGAATCACGATCGAGGTTGAGATACCCGGTTTGTTCTACGCTATGGCTGGTAGGCCTATGGGCGAAGTCCTACCGTTCGACCTCCCGCAAGCCGCTAACCGCCTTCTTGGCCTTCACGTCCATGACCAAACCCCTAATTTCTGAGCTCGCCCGCTTTCCCGATCAGTTCGTTACCGCAAACAAAAAGGGCGCCGAAGCGCCCTTAACAATCTCGCCCCGCAAAGCCGGGCAAAAAATCAGCAAAAATTGAGAAAAAACCTTTTGACCGTCCCAACCCGGGACGGCGGGCCTCAGCTCTCGGCTTTGACCAGCACCATCGAGAGGTCACCCATCGAGGTGCCGAGCAGCACGCGATAAGGAATAAAGTATCCCGTTTCGCCGAGCGGCATGTACCAGATGAGAATGCGGCTCTCGTCGGCTAGATAATTGGTGATCTCGTTGCTCTCATAGTGGCCCGAAATCGGCTCGTAATCGATCGAGCAGAGCACGACCGGCCCCTGATAGCCCGTGCGCGGTGACGTCGCGTCGTCGGTATCGACGAAGCTCATGTCGAGATTGAAGCGTTCGACGCCGGTAAAGATGCGCATGCGCCGATCGCAAACCGATTTGTCGAGCGCCCCGCCTTTGAGGACAAAGGCCGAAACGAAATCGCCCACACCCGTCAGATGTCCCCGCTCGACGGGAACGCGATCGAAATCCCCAACTGGCGGCTCGACCTTGAAGGACGTAACGTTCTGGCCCGAGAAGCCGACATCGACATTGAATTTTTCGCCATTGGCCCGAGTTTCGAGCGCAAAGCTTTCCGAGCGCAGCGTCGAGCCCAAGGAATTCCCCTTGGCGGTGATATTGGCCGTGCCGCTCGCCACCACTGCGCCGAGCCCAGCCACATTGGCTTTGACATCGAGCGTATAGGCGCTGCCCGTGTCATCGAGGTCTACACGCATCATGGCGACATTGATGCCGCCAAGCGTAAGGACGTAGCTGGCGCTGGCGTCGACTGGAGCGGCCTGGACCTGCGTAAGGCCAAGAACGAGGGCTAGGGAAGCAAGGCTGGTTCGGATCAAGATAAAGGTCTCGGCTCGTGCAAAAGGCAGGCAACGGGCCCTTCGCGAATCACGATAAGAGGCCAAAGTGCCGGGCTCTTGTGCTACTGGCAAGGCACTCGCGGGTCTTTGAGCCCTGCCCGACCTTGACGCGCCAAGCCATTTTCTCTAAGACGCCCGCAGATTTCATCACAATCGAGGCCCGTTGCGGGATTCCCCGCCACGCAGGACCTTTACACAAATAGGAATTCTGAAAATGGCACGTCGCTGCGAACTGACCGGCAAGGGCGTTATGGTGGGTAACACCGTTTCGCACGCTCTCAACCGTCACCGTCGTCGTTTCCTCCCCAACCTGATCAATGTGACGCTGATCTCGGACGCTCTGCAGCGCCCGGTCAAGCTGCGCATCTCTGCCGCTGCCCTTCGCTCGGTTGAGCACCGCGGTGGTCTCGACGCCTTCCTCGTCAAGCAGGATGACGCCGACCTGTCCCCGCTCGCTCTCGGCATCAAGAAGGAAGTGCGCGCCGCTCTCGCCGGCTAATCGCACTCTTCTCAAGATTTCAGCCGCGCGTGCCAAAAGCCGCGCGGCTTTTCTTTTTATATAAGCTTCATCAATGCCACGCCGGTCTTCTGCCGGAGAGTGGCTCTCAGAGGTGCATTCTGATGCTGTCTCGTTTCCTTGGCGCTGTCGCGGCCATGGTCGTGGTCGTTGCCGCGTCCAACGTTCTCGTGCTCTATCCCTTTCAGGTCCAACTTGGCGGCATAAATCTCGCCGATCTTTTGACCTGGGGTGCGTTCACCTTCCCCTTCGCTTTTCTGATCACCGACCTGACCAATCGCTATGATGGTCCGCGCAATGCCCGTCTCGTCGTGCTGGTGGGCTTCCTCGTCGGCCTCGCGCTCTCATTCTATTTGAGCTTCCATCCGCTGCCTTGGAATGCAGGCGGCGCTTCAGCCACCACCCAGCGCATTGCGCTCGCGTCCGCCGCAGCTTTCGTTACGGGCCAATTGCTCGATATCAGCATCTTTTCGCGGCTTCGCGCCGTGCGTGCCTGGTTCCTGCCCCCGCTCGTCGCGTCGCTCTTTGGCTCGCTGATCGACACCACAATCTTCTTTACCGTCGCCTTCGCGCCCTTCCTTGCCGGCATCGATGCGCTGTTTGGGCTGCAGGATGGCTCGCTGGCCTTCCCCGCACCCTTCCTCGGGGTCGGTCCCGAAGTGCCGCTCTGGATTTCGCTCGCGGCAGGCGACTTCATGGTGAAGTTCCTCGCAGCACTCGTGCTGCTCGCGCCCTACCGCGCCCTCATGGGCCGGCTAAAGCCGCTTCCGCCGCTCGGCAGTGCGGCGGCGCTGCGTTAGCAGGTTACGCGGATCTCGGCGAAGCCGGTCTCGGCTTCGTTACCGCCCGAGGTAACGGCCAACATGCAGGCGGTCCCGTTGAGCGGCACATTGCCGCCAGAGGGAACGGTCGTGCCATCGGTCAGCGAGATATAGCCATTGTTGACGTTCATCACCGTGATGGTCGCGTCGGTCCCACAGACGGGATAGCTATCGCCCGAAGCGACGAGCAGCCGCATGCCTGATGGCAGGCAATCGCCGTCGCTCTCGGCCGAAACCGTCGGCCCTGAAATCGATGGCAAGGCGGCAGGCTGAGTACCGGCCGCAGCGCCGTTGCCAGCGCGCCAATTCTGTTCGAGCGCCGCCAGGCGATTTTCGATGGCTGCGAGACTGGTGTCACTGCTCGTCGGCGCCACAGCGGCAGCGCTGGCTTGCGGGCTGCTGCGCTGGGCATAAAGATCAAGGCTCAAGCGCACTTGCGCCATCTCGGTCGAGATCCGCAAAACTTCCCGGCGCATTTCGGTATAGGTCCAGGCGGTCGTCGCAAGGGCGGCAACGCCGACGACGGCGGCAACGCCGGCCAGAAGCGATCCCGGCCTTAGCCGCCATTTGCGCCGCGGCGCCTTGCGGGGCGCGGAGAGACCAAGCTTTTCGCGCGCACCCACCTGCATATCGGCAGTTACGCCACCAACGGTCGTCTCGTCCCGATCCTGGCTCGGCTTGTCATCCACGCAGCATGCTCCCGGCCAATCGACGTCGCGATTGGCCTTTCATCCAACTGGGGCCGAACTAAGGACCACAACTATTGCGCTGGCGTTGCGGCCACTATCGGCGCCGGTGCCTGCTGGCCGCCGGTAAACACCGAACCGATCCCGGAAAAGAAGCCCGATACCGCTGCGCCACGATCCTTGATGGCCGCCTCGGTCGCCGCCTGGCGGGTGATGGCGTTCCCGGCATCGGCCAGGGCTTTATCATCAGCCGCCTTTCGGGCCGCAACCTGAGCGTCCGGCACGGTGGGCGGGCACAGGGCCGCGGCATCCAGTGGTCCCGCTGCAACGGGATTGAAAATATAGCGGTTCTCGCACACGTCCCAAGCCGGCGGCGTCTTGTTGAGATCAAAGAGGTCATAGCCCTCCTTGATATTGCGCCAGAACGCGAGGTGCTGATTGGACGCAAACTGGGCCAGGTTCGCGCTCGTCATGCGGAACGGATAAATCTGTACTTGGAAAGTGGGATTGCCACCCTTAAAGCTCTCGCGCGCCAAGGCATAGATTTCCGCCATGCCACCATCCGTCATCGCATAGCACCCCACCGACTTGCAGTCGCCATGCACCATCAGGTTGGAGCCGCTGCGGCCATTGGCGCGATCGAACTTGTTGGGAAAGCCCGTGTTGAAGGCGAGGAAATAGGCCGACTTCGGGTTCATGAGGCCGGGCGTGATCGTATAGAACCCTTCCGGGCTCTGATAATCGCCTTCCCTGAACTTGGGACCGAGATCGCCCGAAAAGGCGCAGATGTTATAGGTCTTGAACAGCTTGAACTGCCCCGAATTGGTGTGCTTCCACACCTCGAGCACGGCCTCTTTCTTGAAGATGCGCACGACCATGCCTTCGCCGGGCGACGATCCAATATCATGAAGCGCCTTCACCATGGCCGGAGCCAGGGGAATATTGTGCCGGTTGTCCCCGCCCTTGACGAAGTTGGAACAGGCAGCAAGGCCCACGCCCAGCCAGGCGAGAATGATGACGGCGGCGAGGCGATGGAAGAAGGTGGCAGTCACTTAACAAGGCCCAGATAACGGCTCCACCCAGGAGCAATGGTTAGCGCAGCATGAGCGGGCTGAGTGAACGAAGCCTTATCACGCTCCCGATCTCGGCGAAAAGCGGCGGTTTTTCACGCAATAGTGTGTGGGATGTCAGCATAAGAAAAAGGCTCCCGCATGCGGGAGCCTGTTCGTTGAACGCAGACCGAAAGACCTAGAGATTGGTGCCGATCGCGAGGAATTTTTCGCGCCGCTGCTCGCGCGTTTCGAGCCGCGATTTGCCGGCGAAATCCCCGAGGAAAGAGCTGAGCGCGCGGCGGGTCGCCTCCATTACCTGGCCATGGTGGCGATGTGCGCCGCCAGTCGGCTCGGGAATGATGCCGTCGATCACCTTGAAACCCAGAAGGTCCTGTGCCGTGATCTTCTGCGCGGTTGCCATATCCTGCGCGCGGGCCGCGTCGCGGAAGAGGATCGAGGCGCCGGCTTCCGGCGAGATTACCGAATAGATGGCGTTTTCGAGCATCAGCACGCGGTTGGCGGTAGCGATGGCAATAGCGCCACCCGAACCACCTTCGCCGATGATGATGGCAATGTTCGGCACACCGAGTTCGAGACCCTTTTCGGTCGAGCGCGCAATCGCCTCGGCCTGGCCGCGCTCCTCGGCACCAATGCCGGGATAGGCGCCGGCGGTGTCGACAAAGGAAATGACCGGAATGTTGAACCGGTCGGCCATATCCATGATGCGGACGGCCTTGCGATAGCCTTCCGGATTGGCCATGCCGAAATTGTGCTTGAGGCGCGTTTCGGTGGAATTACCCTTTTCCTGACCAATCACGGCGACGGATTCGCCATTGAACCGGCCAAAGCCGGCCTGCAGCGCGGCGTCTTCACCAAAGGTCCGGTCGCCGGCCAGCGGTGTCCATTCGGTGATCAGCGCGCCGACATAGTCGGAGAAATGCGGCCGCTGCGGATGGCGGGCCACCTGCGTCTTCTGCCAGGGCGTGAGTTTTTTATAAATCTCGACCAGGGCTTCCTCAGCCCGGGCGGAGAGTCGGTTCACTTCCTCATCGATCGACACGGCCTGATCGGACGCGGCCAAGGACTTGAGTTCGGCGATCTTGGCTTCAAGATCGGCAACCGGCTTTTCAAAATCGAGATAAGACTGCATCCCACCCGCCCGTAAGGGTCGTTATTGCCGACCCGGACTATTCCAGGCCCCGGCTCTTGCGCCCTAAAGTGGCCGGAAAGTGGCGATGGTTCAACACCGAGTCAAGTTTTGCGACGGATTTGCCGGGGAAAGCTCAATCTTAGTCGCTGGCGAGCGGGTGATGCTTCTCGACAAGGGTCTTGAGTTTATCGTCGAGCACATGGGTATAAATCTGCGTGGTCGAGATGTCCGAGTGCCCAAGCAGCATCTGCACCACCCGCAAATCGGCCCCACCGGCCAGAAGATGGCTGGCAAATGCGTGGCGCAAGACGTGCGGCGCGACGCGTGCCGAGGAAATACCGGCCCGCGCCGCAAGTCCCTTGAGATCGCGCGCAAACACCTGACGCGCCAGATGCCCCGATTCTCCCTTGGCCGGGAACAGCCAGGTCCCCGCGGGCAGCGTCTTGACCCAAGGGCGGACGGCATCGCGCGCCCGGTCATTCATCGGTACCACCCGTTCCTTGCGGCCCTTGCCGACCACGGTGATGAACGCTGCTTCCCGCATGACTGCCGAGCGCTTGAGCTCAACCAGCTCGGACACACGCAGCCCCGTGGCGTACAGCATTTCGAGGAGGCAATAGAGCCGCAGTGCCGCGTTCTGCCCCTCTCCATCTGCAGTGTTGGCCTCTGCTTCGGCCAGACTGAGCAGCTTATCGACCTCGGCGACCGACAAAACTTTGGGCAGTGGCCGCCTGGTCTTGGGGCTCGAAACGATCCGCGTCGGATCGTCGCCCCTGATCCCATCGGCACATAAGAACTTGTGAAACTGGCGCACAGCGGAAAGGTGCCGCGCGCTTGACGAGGCAGACAGTCCCTCTTGCTTGAGAAAATCAAGATAGGCGTTGACCGTCTCGCGAGAAGAGTTTTCGAGTGTCTCTTTCTTCCCCGCGACAAACCCGGCATAGCTCGCCAGATCGCGCCGATAGGCCGCAATCGTATTGGCCGCGGCCCCACGCTCGGCGCTCATCATTTCGAGAAAAGCGCCGATCAGGTGGTTGCCGCTCATTGCGCGGGCGCCGGGCTCGGCGTGCTCGTCACATTGGGTGTCGGTAGACCCGCAGGGCGCGTCGGCGCACTCTCACCCAAAAGGTCCTGCGTCGAGAGGCGCAGGGTGACAGCCTTGGGCGTCGGTTCCACGAACGAGACAAGCGCGAACATGCCCGCATAGACGAGGCCCACGAGAAAAACGATCGTGATCAGGAGGCGAAACAGTGTCGGCATGGCAGTCCAGTCGGCGTTTGAGAGCAAACCTTGGCACAGAAAGGTTTCCATCCGGTAGGTGAAATCGCGTCGCGCTTGACATAGGTGAGTGAGATCGCTTCAAGCGACATGAAGTCGGAGGGCGCCTGGCGTGAGCAAATCGGACAACACCGCGCGCTCTGCGCGCGCCAAGGCATTGGCCGAGCGTCTCGGCGGCCGTCCGCTCGTGCTCGTTGGGATGATGGGCGCGGGCAAGACCACGGTTGGGCGGCGCATCGCCACCCGTCTCAATCGGCGCTTCATCGATAGCGACGAAGAAATCGAAAAAGCCGCGCAGATGACCATTCCGGAAATTTTCGCGCAGCGCGGCGAGCCCGAATTCCGCGCCGGGGAAACCCGCGTCATCTCGCGTCTCCTCAAGGAAGACGGCATCGTCCTCGCAACGGGTGGCGGCGCCTTCGTCAATCTCGAAACCCGGGCCCAAATCAAGTCCGGGGCGGTTTCCGTCTGGCTCAAGGCCGATCTCGATATTCTGTTCGAACGGGTCTCGCGCCGCTCCAATCGACCACTTTTGAAAACCACCGACCCCAAGGCGACGCTGCAAAAGCTGATCGAAGACCGCTATCCCATCTATGCCGAGGCCGACCTGACCGTCCTTAGCCGCGACGTGCCGCAAGACAGCGTCGCCGCCGACGTGATTTCCGCCCTCCTCCATCATCTGCGCTGAAGGTCCGAAAAAAAATGGCCGAAATCACCCACACGGTTCACGTCGCTCTGGGCGAGCGCGCCTATGACATTCTGATCGGCCCCGACCTTCTCGATTATGCCGGCACGATTTTGGCCGAAAAATTTCCCGGCCGCCGCTATGGCATCGTCACCGACACCAATGTCGCCCAAGCACAATTGCCGCGGCTGGTCGCGAGCCTCGATAAAGCTGGCCTGACACACGAGACCATCACCGTGCCCGCGGGAGAAAGCACCAAGAGCTGGGAGCATCTGCAGACCGTCGTCGAAGGCCTTCTCGCCGCCAAGCTTGAGCGCAATGATCTCGTGATCGCGCTGGGCGGCGGCGTCATCGGCGATCTCGCCGGCTTTGCCGCCTCGATTACCCGCCGCGGCATGGATTTTATCCAGATGCCGACTTCGCTCCTCGCGCAGGTCGATTCTTCGGTCGGCGGCAAGACCGGCATCAATTCGCCCCAGGGCAAGAATTTGGTCGGCGCTTTCCACCAGCCCAAGCTCGTGCTGGCCGATCTCTCGACCCTCGATACCCTGCCCCAGCGCCAGTTTGCTGCCGGCTATGCCGAAGTCGTCAAATATGGCCTCATCGACGATCCCGAATTCTTCGAGTGGCTTGAGGCGAACCACGCCGATATCTTTTCCGGCGGTCCGGCGCGCGGCGAAGCCATCGCCCGCTGCTGCGCCCATAAGGCCCACGTCGTCATCGAGGACGAGAAGGAAACCGGCGTCCGCGCCCTCCTCAATCTCGGCCACACCTTTGGTCACGCGCTCGAAAAAGACACTGGCTACTCAGATCGCCTGCTGCACGGCGAAGGCGTCTCGATCGGCATGGTGCTCGCCCATACCTTTTCCAATCGCCTTGGCCTTGCCCCGGGTCAGGATTCCGGCCGCGTCTCGGCCCACTTGCGAAAATCGGGCCTGCCCACCACATTGGGCGACATCCCCGGAACGCTCGGCTCGACCGAGACCCTGATGGCCGCCATTGCGCAGGACAAGAAAGTCTCGCGCGGCGCCCTGACTTTCATCCTGACAAGAGGCATTGGTCAGGCTTTCATCGAAAAGTATGTCGATCCTGCCAAGGTTTCGGCTTTTTTGGAGGAGATGCGTTCTCCCTAACTTGGCAAAATCTCGATGTTGAGAGCGTGAACCTGCTCCTTGAGTTCGGCATTGAGCAAATCGAACACCGCACGGTGTTGCGCCACGCGGCTCAAACCGTCAAAATCGCTGGTCGCGATTCTGACGCGGAAGTGGGTTTCCCCGCTTTCACGCCATCCGGCATGACCCCGATGCTTGTTCGATTCGTCGATCACCTCGAGGTGGGTTGGTGAGAACCGCTCGGTCAGCTTGGTCGTGATAGTGTCCTTCATGGACATTGGCGGTCTCCGCTTTGGGCTTTTGAATGCGCTCCGATGAGCGCCACTATTGAAAACTAGGCATTTAACTAGGTGCTATGAAACAGCAATCCAAGCTTTTCGATGGGATCCGCATCAGACCGCGCCGGGAAGAAAAGCCCGAACCGGCCGAATTCACCTGCGAGTGGGAAGGCTGCGGGGAGGCGGGCGAATATCGTGCGCCCAAGGGTCCGCGCAGCGAAGGGCAGTATCACCATTTCTGCCTCGAACACGTCCGCCACTACAACAAGGCCTTCAATTTCTTCGCCGGCATGAGCCAGGAAGAATTGGACGAGGCCCTGACGACTCCCCCCAAGGCCGAGTCACGTTCAAGCTTTGCGACCGGCAATCCGCAGAACGCCCGCGCTGCCGGCCGCACAGCCAGCACCCGGCCGGGCGACAAATATGGCGATCCTTTCGGCGTCTTCGCCAAATATCGCTATCGCCAGTCCCAGACCCCGGCCGCCGAGCGCGTCAAACCGCTCAACGAGAACGATCGCCGTGCTTTCGAACAGCTTGGCTTTCCCGGCCATGCGAAGTCCGATGACATCAAGCACGCCTATAAGAACCTCGTGAAGACCCACCACCCCGACGTCAATGGCGGCGACCGATCCTCCGAAGAAAAACTCCGGACGATCATCGCAGCCTATTCTCATCTCAAGAAAATGGGCTTCGTCGTCCGCTGAGCTGATCTTGAAAAAAGCCAATGTCAGGCGGGATTCCCGCGTGACAGTTTGGCTACCAGCATGTCAGCATTGCTGCTATAGAGCCCATGGCCGATGGGCCTCCCGCCTTTGAAAATCTCTGATCCACGAGTCCTGCCATGACCGATTTCACCAACCAGCCCGACACCGAATACAAGGCGCGGGATCTCTTCGGCATCGATACCGACATGGTGGTCAAAGGCTATGCGGAGCGCTCCGATCACGTGCCCCCGGCCGATCCGGATTACCTCTTCGACCGCAACACCACGCTCGCCATCCTTGCCGGCTTTGCCTTCAATCGCCGCGTCATGGTCCAGGGCTATCACGGCACCGGCAAGTCGACCCATATCGAACAGGTCGCGGCGCGCCTCAATTGGCCGCTCGTCCGCGTCAATCTCGATAGCCACGTCAGCCGTATCGATCTCGTCGGCAAGGACGCCATCGTCCTCAAGGACGGCAAGCAGATCACCGAATTCCGCGACGGCATCCTGCCTTGGGCCGTGCAGAACAATATTGCGCTCGTCTTCGACGAATACGATGCCGGCCGTCCGGACGTGATGTTCGTGATTCAGCGCGTTCTCGAGCAGTCTGGCCGCCTGACGCTCCTCGATCAGAACCGCGTCATCACCCCGCACCCTTCGTTCCGCCTGTTCGCAACGACCAATACCATTGGCCTTGGTGACACTTCCGGCCTCTACCACGGCACGCAGCAGATCAATCAGGGTCAGATGGACCGCTGGAGCATCGTCACGACGCTCAACTATCTGCCGCATGACAAGGAAGTCGGCATCATCCTCGCCAAGAACAAGGTTCTTACCGAGACCGACAAGGGCAAGAAACTCGCCTCCAACATGGTGCGCCTCGCCGATCTCACCCGCTCGGCCTTCATCAATGGCGATCTCTCGACCGTGATGAGCCCACGCTCGGTGATCACCTGGGCCGAAAACACCCAGATTTTCGGCGGCGATGTCGGCTTTGCCTTCCGTCTCACCTTCCTCAACAAGTGCGACGAACTCGAACGGCCGGTGGTTGCCGAATTCTACCAGCGCGTCTTCGGCGAAGACCTGCCGGAATCCTCGGCCAACCTCGCGATCACTGCCTAGTTCATTCACGACGTCCTTCCCGCGAAAGCGGGAATCTCTTTCCGAGAGGTCGTGCCAAAAAGAGATTCCCGCTTTCGCGGGAATGACGCGGTGAAAACAGGTGCGCTCTCGCGTCCGCGCCTCGGATGGCAAATATGGCAAATCCCCCGCGCAGCAAGCCCAATAAGCCCGATCAAACCCAGGTCTTCAAATCGGCCATGGGTTCGACGGTGCGCGCGATCGGGGGCAAGGCCGATCTCGAAGTCACCTTCACCGCCGACCGGCCCCTGCTGACCTCCGATAAGGCCCGGCTCGCCAACCTGCCGCGCCTCCCCACCAAGCGCGATATCGCCATTGCCCGCGGCCAGGGCGATGCCATGGCGATGCGGCTTGCGAGCCACGATCCCGATGCGCATCGCAAGCGCAGCCCCATGGATCCGCAGGCGCGCGCTGCCTTCGATTCCCTTGAGCAGGCGCGTGTCGAAAGCCTCGGTGTTCTGCGCATGCCCGGCATGGCTGGAAACATCCACGAAATGCTGGAAGATCGGCTCTTCCGCGCCAATTTCGCCGAGGTCGACGACAAGAACGAAGCCCCGCTTGCAGAGGCGCTGGGCCTGATGCTGCGCGAAAAGCTCGCCGGTGTCCCCGTGCCGCCCTCGGGCCACGCGCTGGTCGATCTCTGGCGCCAGGAAATCGATTCCAAGGCCGGCACCTCCATCGACAAGCTGCTTTCGACCTACGAAAGCCAGGAGGATTTTTCGCGCGCGGTGAAGGCCGTGTTGCGCGACCTTAACCTCATCGCCGAAAGCGAATTCGAGGACGGCGACGCTTCGGACGAAGACGAAAGCAACGACAGCCAGCCCGAACAGGCTCAGGGCTCTGACCAGTCGCCGGAACAGGGCGAAGGCGAGAACGAACAGGCCGAATCGGAAGAAGATCAGCAGTCGGGCGAAAGCGAAGAAACCGGCGATGTCGAAGGCATGGAAGCCGACATGGCCGATGTCGACGACGATGCCGAGGCAGAAGCCGGCGAAGACGCCCCCATGCCCCCGCCCGCCAAGGACGGCGGCGAGCGCCTCTCCAACCAGTTCAACTACAAGGTCTTTACCCAAAAATACGACGAGATCGTCAAGGCGGCCGAACTCTGCCCGCCCGACGAGCTCGACCAGTTGCGCGCCCTCCTCGACAAGCAGCTTGAAAATCTCGCCGGCGCAGTCGCCCGTCTTGCCAACAAGCTGCAGCGCCGCCTGATGGCCAAGCAAAACCGCTCCTGGCAGTTCGACCTCGAAGAAGGCCTCCTCGACACCGCGCGCCTGACCCGCGTCGTCACCGATCCGCTGCAGGCTCTCAGCTTCAAGGTCGAGCACGATACCGACTTCCGCGATACGGTCGTGACGCTCCTGATCGACAATTCCGGCTCCATGCGCGGCCGCCCGATCACGATCGCGGCGATCTGCGGCGATATTCTCGCACGCACGCTCGAACGCTGCGGCGTCAAGGTCGAAATCCTCGGCTTTACAACGCGCGCCTGGAAGGGCGGCAAGAGCCGCGAAGCCTGGCTTGATGCCAACCGCCCGGCCAATCCCGGCCGCGTAAACGACATCCGCCACATCATCTATAAGGCCGCCGACGAGCCGTGGCGCCACGCGCGGCGCAATCTTGGCCTGATGATGCGTGAGGGCCTGCTCAAGGAAAACATCGACGGCGAAGCGCTCGAATGGGCGCGCAAGCGCCTCATGTCCCGCCCCGAGCAACGCCGCATCCTGATGGTGATTTCCGATGGTGCCCCCGTCGATGACTCGACGCAGTCTGTCAATGCCGGCAATTATCTCGAAGCGCACCTTCGTCAGGTGATCGAAGACATTGAAACGCGCTCCCCGATCCAGCTCGTCGCTGTCGGCATCGGCCACGACGTCACGCGCTATTATCGCCGCGCCGTCACCCTGCTTGATGCCGAGGAACTGGCTGGCGCGCTCACCGATGAGCTTGCCGCGCTCTTTGATGAAGAACTCCCGGCACAAGCCCGCAGGCGGCCGCGGGGATGAAGCGGCGGGTCTTTCTAGCGACCTGCTGCTTTGCGCTTCTCGCCTCGCCAAATTACGCTTTGGATGTAATCGTCACAGCCGCTCAAGTGACGCGCTTCAAGGGCGCGTCCCTCGACCAGCCGGTAGACAAGCTGATCTTCCGCGGCGGGTTAACCATGCAGTCGCAGGACGATCTCTTCGGTGGCCTCTCGAGCGTCACCATGACCGGTGCCGACCAGAATGTCGCCTTCATCACCGATCGCGGCCAGTTCGTCTCCGGCAAGCTCGCCTATGATCAGGACGATCGGCTGTTAAGCTTCATCGGCGTCACCATGGACCCGATCCAGAATTCGGCCGGCGAAGCCCTGCCCCGCCAATTCGCACGTGACGCCGAAGGCATGGACACCGTCTATCGCGATGGCCAACCCGTCGCTGTTCGCGTCAGCTTCGAAAATCTCACCCGCGTCGCCGATTTCGCCATAACCGATGGCCGTCCCGGCGGTCCCGCCCGCGAAATTGCCATCCCCGATTGGATGACCAAGCTCCGGACCAATCGCTCGCTCGAATCGATCTGCATTGCTCCAGCGACCTCCCCAGTTGCCGGCTCGACCCTTCTCCTCACCGAAGAGGCGCTCGACGAAAACGGCAACCATCGCGGCCACTTTCTTGGCCAGAACGACAAGGGCCCGGTGACCTACTTCAATTCGCCGGTGGTCAACCCGACAGACTGCGCCTTTCTGCCCAATGGCGACCTTCTCGTCCTCGAACGCGGCGTTGCGCTCTTCAGCTTCGTCATGAACCTACGCCGTGTTCCCGCCGCCGAAGTCCGGCCCGGCAACCTCATGCGCGGCGAACTGTTGCTCTCCGCCGAAGGCGCCGAGATCGACAACATGGAATCGATCCTCGTCCACCAGACCCCCGCCGGCGAAACCCGGATCCTCATCGGCTCAGACAACAATTTCAACGACTGGCAGCGGCAACTGCTGCTGGAATTCGCGCTGCCGGAATAGGGGTCTGCCCACGCCGCACACTGACTGTTACCCCGGCGCAGGCCGGGGCCCATCTCCTGCATGACGTGAGCCAAGATTGGTACTTGGGCCAAATCATCAGGATGGGCCCCGGCCTGCGCCGGGGTGACAGCCATTACGAAAAACAAAAAAGGGCCCCGAAAATCTCCGGAGCCCCAAACTTCAAAAACCCAAAAAACCTCAGACAAACGCGCCGTGGCAGTGCTTGACCTTTTTGCCCGAACCACAAGGGCAAGGCGCATTGCGCGAGAGGCCGACGAGCAGTTTCGGATCGAGCGGCGGCAGTGCGCCGACGTCGGAATCATCGCCCACCGCATCATTCTCCCCGGTCGTCGGGTCGATATGGGTCTCTTCGAGCTTGGTCAGATCAAGCATCGGCGGCGGCTCGGGCTGACGCATCTGGATTTGGATATGGCTCATCTGCTGCGTGACCTGCTCGCGCAGGCCCGAAAGCAGGCCTTGGAAGAGCTCATAAGCTTCCTGCTTATATTCGGTTAGCGGATCGCGCTGGGCGATACCGCGCCAGCCAACGACCTTGGAGAGGTGGTCAAGGAGCACGAGGTGCTCGCGCCACAGGCCATCGATCGACTGCAGCAGGACGGATTTCTCCACCTGGCGCATCACCTCGCCATAGGCCTCGTTCTTGGCCGCGATAACGGCATCGGCAGCGTCGCGAATGCGGGTCTCGACGGTTTCCGCCTCGATGCCCTCTTCCTTGGCCCATTCGCTGATCGGCGCATCGACGTTGAGATAGGTCTTGGCGTCAGCCTGTAGCTGCTCGGCATTCCACTGCTCGGGATAAGCGCGCGGCGGAATGGACTTGGCGACGATATTGTCGACCACGTCATGGCGCATTTCGGTGACGGTGTCGCTGACGTCTTCGGCATCCATAAATTCGAGACGCTGTTCGAAGATCACCTTGCGCTGATCGTTCATCACGTCGTCGTATTTGAGGATGTTCTTGCGGATATCGAAGTTGCGGCTTTCGACCTTGCCCTGGGCGCGTTCGATGGCCTTGGTCACCCATGGGTGGGTAATGCTCTCGCCCTGTTCGAGCCCAAGCTTGCCCAGCATGGAATCCATAGAATCCACTGGGAAAATGCGCATCAGGTCGTCCTGAAGCGACAGATAGAACTTCGAATGGCCGGGGTCACCCTGACGGCCCGAACGGCCGCGGAGCTGATTGTCTATACGGCGGCTTTCATGCCGCTCGGTGCCGATCACCATGAGGCCACCAGCCGCCAGCGACTTGGCCTTCTCTTCGGCGATCGTTGCTTTGATCTCTGTGATCTTGGCTTCGCGTGCTTCGCCTTCAAGCTCGCCGGCCTCGCGCTCGATGCGCATTTCGAGATTGCCGCCGAGCTGAATATCGGTACCACGGCCCGCCATGTTCGTCGCGATGGTGATCGCACCAGGAAGGCCCGCATCGGCGACGATAAAGGCTTCCTGCTCGTGGTGACGGGCATTGAGCACGTTCATCTTGCCAACGTTCTTCTTGCGAAGAATGTCAGCAAGCATTTCCGACTTCTCAATGGAGGTCGTGCCGACAAGCACCGGCTGGCCGCGCTCCTGGCATTCCTTGATCAGGTCGGCAATGGCATCGAACTTTTCTGCTGCCGTGCGATAGATCGCATCGTCTTCGTCGATACGCTGCACCGACAGATTGGTCGGGATGGTGACGACGCCAAGATTATAGATGTCGGCGAATTCTTCCGCTTCCGTCGAGGCCGTACCGGTCATGCCGGCTAGCTTCTCGTAAAGGCGGAAATAATTCTGGAAGGTGATCGAGGCGAGCGTCTGATTTTCCGACTGGATCTTGACGCCTTCCTTGGCTTCCAGCGCCTGATGGAGGCCCTCGGAATAACGGCGACCCGGCATCATGCGGCCGGAGAATTCGTCGATGATCACCACCTCGCCGCCTTCCGGCGTATCGCGGGTGATATAGTCCTTGTCCTTGCGGAACAGCTTGTGTGCGCGCAGTGCCGAATTGGCATGGTGCACGAGCGCGACGTTCTCGACGTCATACATGGACTCGCTCTTGAGCAGTCCCGCTTCGGCCAGCGCCGCTTCGAGCTTTTCGACGCCCTGATCGGTAAAGGTCGCAGCGCGATGCTTTTCATCGAGCTCGAAATCGCCTTCACCGATGATCGGCATCAGCGCATTGATCTTGATGTAAAGCTCGGACCGATCTTCGGAGGGACCCGAAATGATCAGCGGCGTACGCGCTTCGTCGACGAGAATGGAGTCGACTTCGTCGACGATGGCAAACGCGTGCCCACGCTGCACCATCTGGTTACGCGCATATTTCATGTTGTCGCGCAGATAGTCGAAGCCGAATTCGTTATTGGTGCCGTAGGTGATGTCGGCGGCGTAGCTTTCGCGACGCTGCTGGTCGGTCAGGCCATGGACGATGATGCCATAGGAGAGCCCGAGGAAATTGTAGATCTGACCCATCCAGCTCGCGTCGCGGCGGGCGAGATAGTCGTTGACCGTCACGACGTGAACGCCCTTTCCGGTCAGGGCATTGAGATAAACCGCAAGCGTCGCGACGAGGGTCTTGCCTTCGCCGGTGCGCATTTCAGCAATGGCGCGGTCGTTGAGCACCATGCCGCCGATGAGCTGCACGTCGAAGTGGCGCATGCCGAGCACGCGCTTGGAGGCTTCTCGGACGGTGGCAAAAGCTGGCACGACCAGGGCTTCGAGGTCAGCCCCCTGAGCCAGTTGCGCCTTGAATTCTTCGGTGCGGGCGCGCAGTTCATCGTCGCTCAGTTTGGCCAGTTCGGGCTCGAGCGCGTTGATCGCAGCCACCTTGCCCTGATAGCGCTTGACCTGCCGATCCGACGGCGATCCGAAAATCCGCCGGGCGAGCGAAGCGAGAGCCATGGGTGTTCATCCTTCAATTTTTGTGGCGTGGCGAAAGGGGCGGGCAGCTTGCGCCGGAGCGCTTTCAGAAAAAGTGGATCCCACTCTTCCATTTTGAAAACGTTCGGAACAAAGACCTAGTTCATTCAGGCGAATGAACCAAGGGCGCCATCGGCCCATCTCGCCTCGTCACAACTCTGGGAGGCCCTTTTGGCTCCCCGTGTGGATTGATCCGTGGAAAGCAGCGACAAACGGCCCCTGCTCCACGCTTTGAAAAAGCGGCTGAGATGTAAGAGTGGGGTCCTGTCTTGTCAATGTTGGCGAAATGGGCCACACCTTTCTCGCCCGGCCCCGCTGGTGCCTCGGCACCAGCCCAAACCGACCGGAAAGCGGCACAATTTGGCCCCCTTGTTATGTGAGGCAAGGCGCGCTTTGGGCCCCGCTGCCCCGATTGATCATGCCCGGCCCGCTGGCCGGCCCAGGAGATCCAGGACGTTCATGATGAAGTTTTCCTCGCGCCTGATGCGCACCCTTTGCCTTGCCGCTCTCATTGGCGCTGCGCCGACGCTGGGCGCCTTCGCTCAGGATGCTGCCGCACCGGCCGCTCCCACCGCCGAGGCACCTGCCCCAGTCGCGCCGGAAACTGTCGTCGCCAAGGTTGGCGATGACGAGATCACCGAGGCCGATCTCAACTTTGCCGCCGAAGACCTGGCCCAGGACATCGCGCAGATGCCGGCATCCGAACGCCGCGCCTTTCTCCTTCGCGTCCTCATCGACATGAAGGTCATGGCCGGTGCTGCAAAGACTGCCGGCATGGACCAGACCCCGCTTTTTGCCCAGCGCCTTGAATATCTCAAGGACCGTGCGCTCCGCCGCGCCTATTTCGCCGATGCCATCGCTGCCGGCGTCACCGAAGAGCAGGTTCGCGCCGAATACGACAAATACGTCGCCCAATTCCAGCCGCAGGAAGAAATTCACGCGGCCCACATCCTGGTCGAGACCAAGGAAGAAGCCGACGCCATCGAGACCGAACTCAAGGGCGGCGCCGATTTCGCCACCATCGCCAAGGAAAAGTCGATCGATCCAGGTTCAGGCGCCAATGGCGGCGACCTCGGCTTCTTTTCCAAGGGCATGATGGTCCCCGAATTTGAAACAGCTGCCTTTGCCCTCGCAAATCCCGGCGATATCTCGGCGCCGGTCCAGTCCCAGTTCGGCTTCCACATCATCAAGCTCGAAGAAAAGCGCGAAAGCCAGCCTCCGGCCTTTGAACAGGTCGCGCCGCAGCTCCAGCAGCAGGTTCTGATGCGCGTCTTCAATGAAAAGGTCGCAGAACTGATGAACGGCGTCACCGTCGATGTCACCGACCCGGAACTCAAGGCCGCCATGGACGCCCAGGACGCCGCTGCCGCCGCGCCCGCCGAAGGCGAAGCCGCTCAGCAGTAGTTTTTGAGTTTTTGCAATTTTGGCCACTCGGTTTCGACCGGGTGGCCTTTTTGTTTGGGCAATTGTCAGGCTGGGTTATAGCCCGCGCAGCCCATGAGCATGCCGTCGACGACGCCCTCGATCGAGCCCATCGCCTCTTCGAGCCGGTTGATCAGCAATTGGTGCCAGGCAAAGGAGATGATCATGTCGATGATCAATTCGCCATTGACCTCCGGAGCCAACTCGCCCCGCGCCTTGGCCCGCTCGATGATCACCGCCGTCGTTTTCTTGCGCTCCGTCTGATAGGCAAAGAGCGCAGCGGCCGCATCGGCATCGTTCTGCGCCTCGGCGATGATGGCGCGGTAGACCGTGCCGCAAAGACTATCCTTCCAGAAGCCGAGCAGGTGATTTTCAAGGAGCGATATCAGGTCGCCGCGCACCGACCCCGTATCGGGAAAGCCCCGCGCATTCTTGAACCGCTGATAGACATCGAGCATCAGCAGCGTGCGATTGGGCCACCAACGATAAATCGTCGGCTTGCCCGCGCGCGCACGCCGTGCCACGGCCTCGATGGAAAAACCGGCAATCCCCTCTTCGTTGAGGATTTCCTGCGCCGCATCGAGGATCGCTTCCTGGCTCGCCGGATTACGCCGCGCCCCGATCGATCGCCTGGTGTTTTCGTCTGGTTCAGCCGTGCTGGTCATGGCTTCTATATGGGCCGAAATAATCTCAAAGAAAAGACTTGAACGAAACGGCTCGTTTCATTATTTAACGGAACGTACCGTTTCGATAGAGGTTCCTATGTCCTTTTCCGCTCGTGCCCGCATGGCCTTTCTGATGACATTTGCGGTTTATCCCGTGGTTGTCGTCTACGCGACCATCGTTGCCACCTTCACCCCCGGCTGGGAATTCTGGCAGCGCAGCATGATCCTCGTGCCCTTCATGGCGACGACCATCGTTTTCTTCATCGTCCCCTTCATCACCACCCGTTTCGGCGCCTTCATTGCCGGCAAGAAGAGAGTAGCGGCGTAAGTCCGCAAAGCTTCCCCCTCACCGACTCGGCTGCGCCGGGCCACCTCTCCCCGAGAGGGAGGGGAAAAGGTGGGCCACCTTTTATTCTTCTCCCCCTCGGGGAGAAGCTGCCCGCAGGGCGGATGAGGGGGATCTATCAATAGGCCCCCAACGCTCCCTCACCCCTAAAACCCACCAAGCCTTGCACCCGTCATACTAATCGGGCAAACCGGGACGGTCATTTTACCGCTCAAGGTTTTGCCATGGCTGCCCATCCGGTTTCCCCGCTTGCCCCGAAATCCTATCCGGACCTGCCGGCAATCGATGGCGTGCGCTTCGCCACCGCCGAAGCCGGCATCAAGTACAAGAACCGCACCGACGTCCTGCTGATGACCTTCGACGAAGGCACGACGGCTGCCGGTGTTCTGACCCGCTCGAAATGTTCCTCGGCTGCCGTCGACTGGTGCCGCGCCAACCTGCCTGGTGGCAAGGCCCGTGGCCTCGTCGTCAATTCGGGCAATGCCAATGCCTTTACCGGCGCTAAGGGCAAGGAAAGCGTTCAGCTCACGGCCGACTATGCCGCCAAGGCGCTCGGCTGCTCGACCAATGAGATTTTTCTGGCCTCGACCGGCGTCATCGGCGAGCCTCTCCCTGCCGCCAAGTTTGCCGGCGTGCTCGATGAAGCCGCGACGCGCCTCACCCAGACCCCATGGATCGAGCCGGCCAAGGCCATCATGACCACCGACACGTTCCCCAAACTCTCGGGCGCCGTGCTCGACATCGACGGGGTCGAGGTCAAGATCAATGGCATCGCCAAGGGCTCGGGCATGATCGCGCCCGATATGGCCACCATGCTCTCCTTTGTCGTCACCGACATGCCGATCGCCGCCCCGGTGCTGCAGGCGCTGCTCTCCAAGCACGTCCAGAAGAGCTTTAATTCGATCACCGTCGATAGCGACACCTCGACCTCGGACACGCTCCTCGCTTTTGCCACCGGCAAGGCCAAGCTCGATCCGATCACGAGCATTGACGATCCGCGCGCCGAAATCTTTGGCGAAGCGCTTTTCGATGTTCTCTTTGAACTCGCCATTCTCACCGTCCGTGATGGCGAAGGCGCCACCAAGCAGGTCGCCGTCAATGTCGAAGGCGCCACCGACGACGCCTCAGCCTTCCGCATCGCCAAGTCCATTGCCGATAGCCCGCTTGTCAAAACCGCCATTGCCGGCGAAGACGCCAATTGGGGCCGCGTCGTCATGGCCGTGGGCAAGGCCGGCGAACCCGCCGATCGCGACCGCCTCGCCATCCGCTTCGGCGACCTGCTCGTCGCTGAAAACGGCGAACGCGCCGCGGTCTATGACGAAGCAGCCACCTCCGCCTATATGAAAGGCGAAGAGCTCGAAGTTACCGTCTCCCTCGGCCTCGGCACCGGCTCGGCTACCGTCTACACCTGCGACCTCACCCACGGCTACATCACCATCAACGGCGATTATCGGAGCTGATTTTCAGCGACGATAAAAGCTGAGGGTAAGAGCCCACTGCCGACACCAACACGATGTCACCCCGGCCTTTGCCGGGATGACAGCCGGTGGGTTTGGCGAGAAACGAAGAAAATCATGACCCAATCCCCCCTCCCCTCCGTCGAAACCTTCGAACGCGCCGGCCTAGAAGCCTGGCCCGGCATCGAGGTGAAGTGGGATGGCAATTGGGTGCGCCGCACCGCCGGCGGCTACACCAAGCGCGCCAATTCCGTGCAGTGCTTTGACCCCAATGACGACGCCGATGTCGAAGATCGCATCATCGGCGCCAGCTCCTGGCTCGTCGTGCGCGGCGTCAAACCGGTCTTCCGGATCACACCGCTCTCAGCCCCCGCACTCAACGAAGCGCTCGACGACGCCGGCTGGAACACGATCGACCTTTCGCACCTTTACGCGATGCCTCTCGGCGATCATGAGCCGGACAGCGAGGCAAAGCTCCTGCCGCTCCTCGATCCCGCTTTTCTGTCTGCCCAGCAAAAGCTGCAGGGCCATAGCGAGACAACAATTGCCGGCATGAAAGCCCTTCTTGGCGTCATGGCCGTCCCCGCGACCGGCATCGTCGTTTATCGCGATGGCGAGCCCGTCGCCTCCGGCCTCATGGCGATTTCCAATGACATCGTCATCACCGGTAATGTCGTTACCGACCCCACCCGCCGTCGCCAGGGCCTTGCCGCCGCCATGATGCAGACTGGCCTGAACTGGGCCAAAGCCAAGGGCGCAAAAACCGCCGCCCTCAATGTCCAGGCCGACAATTCCGGCGCCCAGGCGCTCTACCAAAAGCTCGGCTTTACCCACCAATACGATTACACCTATCGCATCCCAGGAGCGGTCAAGTGAGTGAAGCCAAGCCCATCCTGCTGGTCGTCGCCTGCGCTCTCGTCGACGCTGACCGCCGCGTCCTCATCGCACAGCGCCCCGAAGGCAAGCATATGGCCGGCATGTGGGAATTTCCCGGTGGCAAGGTCGAGCAAGGCGAAACGCCTGAGGCCGCGCTCATCCGCGAACTGCGTGAGGAATTGGCCGTCGAGACCAAGGAAGCCTGTCTCGCGCCCCTCTCTTTTGCCAGCCATTCCTATGAGCACATGCATCTCCTGATGCCGCTCTATGTTTGCCGCCGCTGGCAGGGCACGCCACAGACCACTGAGCACAAGGCGCTCAAATGGGTCCGCCCGCAGGCGCTACGGGATTACCCCATGCCGCCCGCCGACGAACCGCTCATCGCGGCTCTCTGTGATTTGCTCTAATAAGGCCTAGTTCGGCCCCACGACCTTATACCGCTCGCCAACCTTGACCGGATCGCCCGGATAAAGATTGTTGAGGATGTAGAAGAGGTCGCGTCCACCCGGAACGCCCGACATCTGCGCGGCGAGCTTGTCTGCCGTATCGCCGGCCTTGGCCGTCACCACGCGCATCGAGAGCTTGCGGATCTGGTTGAGATCGCCGGCTTCGGCACGACGGAAGCTCTTGATCGTCGCATCGGCCCCGGCGGCAAAACGCTGGCTATCGGCCTTTGCAGCAAAGATGAAGCGATAGACCGCCCCATCGAGCCGCATCACGGCGACGCGGAAGAACCACTGTTCCGTCTGCGCCAGGCCCGAAGCCATCTCGATCCCGTTATAGGTATGCGAGGTGACCGTCTCGGACTTGAGCCCGGCGATCCAGCCTGACTTCAGATAATCCGTCAGCGGCATGTTGGGCTGCACATCGGCACTATCGAAGCGCACGGCCTCGCCATCGCCGGCAACGCCAACCACCGCGCTCTGCGCCGTCTGCAGCGTATAACCCTGCGGCACGGTGAAGGTAAATTTCGAGCCCGACTGGATAAACCGATTACCGACAATCGAGCCCTGCGATGGACTGTCGCCAAAGGCGAGCCCGGAGATCGCAGCCATATAGCCTGCGCGATCGGTCTCACCGACCGGCGCCGTCCCAAACATCTGCTGGGCCGTTTCCATAGCCTTCTGAATACGCTGCGGCGTCGAGGGGTGCGACGAGAGGAACCCATTGTTGCCCGCATTTTCGCCGGCCGAGAATGTCGCAAACCGGCTCATCACGCCAAGGAAGCGCGCCGCGGCCTGCGGATCAAAGCCCGCCTTGCCGGCAAACTTGATGCCTTCGCGATCCGCTTCAAGTTCCTGCTGCTGACCAAAGGCCGCCAGCGATTCTCGCGTCCGGTTCGCCGTCGCATCCGTCGATGTGTCGCCACCAAAAATCCCGGTGATGACGCGATCGACGATCTGCGTCGTCCGTGTCTTGTCGGTGCGCGCACGCGCATGGCGCAGCGTCACGTGCGCAATTTCATGCGCCAGAACCGCGGCCAACTCGCTCGTATCCGAAGCCAGGGCCAAAATCCCGCGCGTCACATAGATATAGCCGCCCGGCAGTGCGAAGGCATTGACCTCGGACGTGTCGAGAATCGTCACCTGGAACTGCGCATTGGGCTGATTGGCCGCCGCCAAAAGGCGCCCGACGATCCGCGCCACCATGATTTCGGCTTCGCGATCGGAATATACCCCGCCATAGGCGGCGATGATCCGCGGATGCTCGCGGCGTCCGATGACGACATCATCGGGCTCCGTGCCTTCCGGCACCACCATGGGTGCGGGATTGTCGCCGGTCTTGGTGACGGCGACAGACTTCCCGGTCAGCGACGAGCACGACGCGACAGCCAGGACGGACAAAGCTAGGGCGCCGAGGCGCAGTGACTTGGATAGAGAAAGCGCCGTCATCGCGTCGCCAAAACCTCGATCTGCTCGGGATGGGTGATTTCGATGCGTGGACCATCCCGATCGTCCACCCATCCTCTAATGCGAACCAGCGCCCCCTCAAGCACTGTCGGATCCATGCCATCCGCCTCGAAAAGGCGTAGGGCTGGAGCCTCGATCACAGCGGTGAAGTCTTCTTTCCAGAAGCGGCCAAAATTGAGGTAGACACGAGAGCCAGACCGGTCGGCGAGGAAAACCCTGCCTTCCACCAGCTCATAATGTCCAACCCGATTCAGCAACTCGTCCGGTCGGTCCGCCGCCCGCACGCTGTAATAGGGATTGCTCCAAATGCCAAGCCGCTCCGTGCGCGCCCGCGCCTCGGCGGCAAAAAGCTGATCGAGACAGGCGCGATTGTCGGGGAACGAATAGACCCGCGCCAAGCCCTGTTCGACCATGAAAAGCTGCGCCCAGATTTCCCCATATGCCGTCTCGACGAAGAGATGCGCCAGCGCGCGGTCATAGCGGTCGATGCGTTCGCCACCAAAACCGAGCCGAGCGGGCTTGTTGAGCGAAAGATCGGACAGCACCTTTTGCGCTTCGGGCGCCAGCGGCCAGGTCTCAAAACCTTCCCGGCCGAGCGGTAGTTTTGGCGCCTGCGTCCCGATCAGCCGCACCTTGCGCCCATCGTTCAGAACCACCGTGTCGCCATCGGTCACTTCGACGATCGTCCCGCCGGGCATCATGTCGAGGCTCTCGCATGCCAAAGCGGAATTGGCCAGCAAGGCGAAGGCGGCAGTCGACAAAAGCTTATTCACGCGCAATCCGGCCCCCGAAAGACTTCGTTCACCATAAGGACCAATAAGGCAAAAAAGCATTACCAGATCCTGACCATCCCCGATCACAAGCCGAGATTGCCAATCACATCGCTCTCAGCCAAGCTCGGGGAAAAGGGGAGTGCACATGAGCAAGACGGGAACGATCCGCACAGGCACGGCAGGCTGGGTCTTTGCGCCCTGGCGCGGCACCTTCTTTCCCGAAGGGCTCGTGCAGAAAAAAGAACTCAACTATGCCAGCCGGCATCTGACCAGCATCGAGATCAACGCCACCTTCCGCGGCAACCAGAAGCCCGAAAGTTTTGCGAAATGGGCCGCCGAGACGCCTGAAGGGTTTCAGTTCTCGGTCAAGGGTCCGCAGCTTGTGACCCATATCAAGCGGCTCAAGAATGTGACCGAAGCGCTCGCCGGCTTCTTCGCCTCCGGCCCGCTGGCCCTGGGCGATCGCCTCGGCCCCTTCATCTGGCAATTGCCGCCCAATCTCAGCTACGATCCCACGAGCTTTTCACCATTCCTTGCCGCTCTGCCCCGCGACATCGAGAGTTATCTCGCCTTGGCGAGCAAAGCCGACGGTGCCAAGGCCTCGCCCTATCTTGAGGCCAATGGCCTCACTGATTTCCGGCACGCCGTGGAAATGCGCCATCCGAGCTTTCACACGCCAGAGGTCGATGCGCTGCTGCGCGAACACAACGTCGCCCGCGTCATCGCCGATACGATCGACAATCCAAGCCGTGACCTGACCGCCGATTTCGCCTATTGCCGCCTGCAAGGTCCAGCCCGGCCGGACGCCACTGGCTACGATGACGCCGACATCGAAGATCTCGCCAAAACCATCACCGGCTGGCGCAATGGGGGCATAGACACCTATGCCTATTTCGTCCACGAGGACAAACTGCATGCGCCGGCAAATGCCATGGCGCTGGCGGCCAAGCTTGGTATTCCACCGAAGAGCTGATCACGTCCCCGTGCTCCGCTGGTTTTTGCCGTAAAGCGGAGCTATCGCACCCACTCCAAGCGTCACTTGAGAATTTTCATGGCAACTCTGGCCTCCCGCCCCCTCGACAAACTCGCCACCGGCGCAGCATTCTTTCTCGGCTTCGCGACCATTCTGGGCGCCCTTGGCAGCCAATATATCGGGGGCCTGCAGCCCTGCGAGCTCTGCCTCGAACAGCGCCTCGCCTACTACTGGGGCCTGCCGCTTCTCGCGCTCATTTTCATCCTCTGGAACCGCCTGCCGCTGCCTGTCTGGTATACTGCCATGGCCATCGCCACCGCGATCTTTGCCTGGGGCACCTATATGGGCGCCTACCATGCTGGCGTCGAATGGCGTTTCTGGCCCGGCCCCACGGCCTGCACGGGCGTTGGCGGCCCCATGAGCTTTGATCAGCTCAACAACATGACGCCCGTCATCGGCTGCGACGTCGTCCAGTTCCGCTTCCTCGGCATTTCCCTCGCCGGCTATAACGCCCTGATCTCGCTGGCGATGGTGGTGCTCCTGATCGCCGCGATGGTGTTTCAGGCGCGTCGGAAAGCTTAGTCAGCGGTCAATTTTGCCCAAGTGCAATATCCACATCCATTGCACTGGAAATGATGCGGACGATTACGACTTCTGCGCCATTGACCTGATAAATGATTGAGTATCTCTCATAGATACGCCTTCGGTATCCAAGGGCCTCGTAATCCTCTAGCTGTGCGAAACGGAAAGGTATGTCGGCTAAGTCTAGGCACGCCTTCAAAAGCTCCTTGGCAAATGAGAGCGCGCGTATCGGGTTATCTGCCGCGATGAAGTCCGTAATCGTCTCAATGTCCGCTTCGGCAAGGTGAGAGACGGTTACATGCATCAGCCACTCACCTTCGCCATGGATTCATACTTGGCGATAAGGCGCTCGAAAACTTCCTCGATCGGCTTGGTTCTACCAGCATCAATATCCGCTTGTCCCGCCGCTAGCGCTGCACCCAGTTCTCGCAATCGCGCCTCACGCTCCTGCACCAGCCGCACGCCCTCACGCAAAACTTCGCTCTTGGAATTGTACCGCCCGTTTTCGACGAGATCGTTCACGACCTTTTCGAGCGTCGCACCTAAATCTGCACTGATTGCCATGTCGATATCTCCTGCAAACTCCATCCAATAATAGTTATTGGCGCAGTCTGCAGCAAGTCCGCATAACCACCGACGCCTTTAGGGCTCGAGCTCGATGTCCCAATAGAGATAGTCGAGCCAGCTCTTGTGCAGGTGGTTCGGTGGGAACGCGCGGCCGTTATTGTGGAGATCATGCACGCTTGGCGCGAACGGCGCCTGATGCGGAAACATCTTGATCTCGCTCGGCAACCGGTTTGCCTTTTTAAGGTTACATGGCGCACAGGCCGCCACCACGTTTTCCCACGTCGTCAGACCGCCCTTCGAGCGCGGAATGACGTGATCGAATGTCAAGTCATCACGCGAGCCGCAATATTGGCACTGGAAGCGATCGCGCAGGAAAACGTTGAAGCGGGTAAAGGCCGGATGCCGCGCCGGCTTCACATAATCCTTGAGCGACACGACGCTCGGCAATCGCATTTCGAAGCTGGGCGAATGGATGACCGTGTCATAAAGCGAGACGATATTGACCCGCTCGAGGAACACCGCCTTGATCGCGTCCTGCCACGACCATAGCGAGAGCGGGTAATAGCTGAGCGGCCGAAAATCGGCGTTCAACACGAGAGCGGGACAGGCCTCAGGCGACACATGGATGGTCACGAGAGTCTCCCGAAGCGGGAATCTGTAAAGTCCATAGCCCCTTTATAGTAAGCCCTTTGTGTCAGGGCTGTGAAGCGGGGATGAAGGACTTATTTCGCGGCAATTTTCGCTATGAAATCGCTGGCAAAGCTGAGTCCATCAGGCGAAATCCCGTGCCCCACGCCGCGGCTGACGTGATAGCTCACATCAAAGCCGGCTTTGGTCAGCACGGCATTGGCGTCGCTTGAGAGATTGGGATCGACCACCTGATCCATATCCCCATGGACAAGGCAGATCGGCGGCTTGGCCATAGTGTCGCCGCCGAGGCCCTCGGGCGGTAGATAGGCGCCAGAAAAACCGATGACACCCATCAACCGCTCCTTGAGCGCCGTGCCGGTGTGAAGCGCCATCATGGCCCCCTGGCTGAAGCCAGCGAGAATTGTGCGCTCGGGCGCTATGCCAGTTTGGGCCCAGAGATCGCGCAGAAATTCCTCAATCACCGGCCGCGCTTCCAAAATGCCCCGCTGCCGTCCCGCAACGCGATCACCGGTCCAGTCGATCGAGAACCACTGAAAGCCGCTCATGCCCGTCGGCGTCGGCGCATTGGGCGCGACGAACAGCGTGCCCGGCAGCAGGCTCTGCCAATGCGGCGCGAGGCCAATAAGGTCATTGCCGTCGCTGCCATAACCATGCAGCAGCACCACTGCGCTGTCCGGCGCCTGCCCATTGGCTGGCGCCATCATCGGACCCGAAAGCTTGGTCATAGAAGAATTCCCTCCCGGTCACGCATCATCGCGAAATAGCGCCAGAACAAGAGAGCCGCCGCCGAGCGATGCGGCGACCAGCTCTCGGCAAGCCCGATCATTTCCTTGATCGTCGGTCGCGCGTCAAGCTCGAGACCGTGATGCGCGGCCTTGAGGAGCGCCAGGTCTCCGGCGGGAAAAATGTCGGGATGCGCAGCGCAAAAGAGCAGATAGACCTCAGCCGTCCATGGCCCGATCCCCTTGAGCGCCACCAGCGCCTTAATCGCTTCCTCTGCCGGCAGCGCATCCACCTCGGCAAAGTTGAGTTCCCCTGCCACCACCGCCTCGGCAATCGTCCGCACCGCAGCAAATTTTCCGCGCGAAAACCCGGCGCCCCGCACAGTCTCCTCGTCGAGCAGCAAATAACTCTCGGGCTCCAATGCTCCGGGCAAAAGGGAAAACCGACCCCAAATCGCCGCCGCGCTTTGCACCGAAAGCTGCTGCCCGCAAATCACCTTGGCCATGCCGGCAAAACCCTTGGGATTGACCCGCGGCAATACCGCACCGACCCGCTCACGCATGGGAATGAGCTCGGGCACCAAAGCCATCAGGCTATCGAGATGAGCCGCAACGCCCTCCGGCGTATCGATCCGCGGTGACGCGCCCGGCGCGAAAGTGCTAACTGCAATAACCATGTCAAAACCACTTCTTCGCTTCGCCCCAAGCCCGAACGGACGCCTCCATCTCGGCCACGCCCTCTCCGCACTCGTCACCTGGACGGCCGCCAAAACCTGGGGCGGCACCGCGCTTTTGCGCATCGAAGACATCGACATCAACCGCTGTAAACCCGAATTTACCGACGCGATTGTCGAGGACCTCCATTGGCTTGGCCTCTTCTGGCCCGAACCGGTCATGATCCAGTCCGAGCGCTTCGAAGTTTACGCGGAGGCTGCGAACCGATTGCGCCAGCGTGATCTGATTTATCCCTGCTTCTGCACCCGCGCCGAAATCGCCGCCCATGCCGACGCCACCGATCCCGATGGCGCGCCGATCTATCCCGGCACCTGCAAACATCTCTCCAATGCCGAGCGCATCGAGCGCTTCGAGCGTGGCGACCCCGTCCAGTTCCGCCTCCATACCGATCTCGCGATCGAGGAAGCCGGCATGCTGACCTATACTGTTATCGGCCCGACGCTGACCGACCGCCCCCAGATCCGCTACGCCCGTCCCCAGCGCTGGGGCGACGTCGTGCTTCAGCGCAAGGACATCGGCACCAGCTATCACCTCAGCGTGGTCGTCGACGACGCCGCCCAGGGCATCACCCACATCACCCGCGGCCGTGACATGGAAGCGGCCACCGATATTCACGTCCTCCTCCAGATGCTGCTGGGCTATGCGACGCCCATCTATTACTTCCACCGCCTCCTCCTCGACGACGATGGCCAAAAGCTCTCCAAATCCAAAAACAGCCAAACCCTCGCCGATCTGCGCAGCGAGGGTTGGACCGCCGACGATGTGAAGCGGGCCGTCGGCTTTTAAAAAAGTCGCGAAGCGACACCTCTCCCTCTGGGGTAGAGGTCGACGGCAAAGTCGGCGGTTGAGGGGGCCTTCTTCCTAACTCAAGCCGCCTTCTTCGCCTCCACAAACTCCTCCACTGTCGCCGCCACGGCCACCTCGAACGGCGTCAAGAACCCCCCGCCCAATATCGATTCGAGCCGCGGATCGACCAGCTCCATCTCATGGGTCCAGAGATAGCGCATGCGATGCAAATCCCGCATCACGGGATTGATCAGCCCCATCATCGCCAATCCCCACCATGGGAAAGCCCCAACCTTCAAATTTTGCGGCAGGGCGGCTTCGATCGCCGCCATCACCTGGCGATGCGCGACCCAATGGCCGGCAAAGTGGAAATTCTCGAACGCCTGCAAACTCTCGCGCTTTTCGGCCAGCACCGCAAAGGCTCGCGCCAGATCGGGCAGATAGGCCCAGCTATGGCGCATATCGAGATCGCCCATGTGATAGATCCGGCCCTTGCCCAGATCCATCAGCATGCCATCGCCGAACCATTCGCCGCGATTGCCCGGCCCATAAAAATCCCCGCCGCGCAAAATGATCGTCTGAAACTTGCCCGCCGCTGCAGCCTCCCGCAGCATGGTTTCGAGTTTGATGCGGATCTCCCCGCGCGGCGCCTCGGCACTCTGCCGCGTCGCGGGCGAAACGACCCGGTCCCCGGCGCGATAGTTGTAAATCGTGCCCGGAAACAGCAGCGTCTTGCCGCTCGTCCCCAGCGCATCGATCACCACTTGCAACTGCTTTTCCGAGCGGCCATTGCCCCATTGGTCATAGGGCAGGTGGAGCGCATGGACGACGACATCAGCTTCCGCGATCGCGGCCCGCACCACCCCGACATCATCCGCATCACCCGCGACAAACGTCGTGCCGCTGACCGGACGCCGATTTGTCCGCCCCAGTCCCGTAACCTCCCACCCCGCATCGCGAAACGCGATCATCGCCGCATTCCCGATATGGCCATTGCTGCCGAGGACCGTCACCTTGCCCTTGCTCATTCTTCAGCTCCATTGTGCGATTGCTGAAGCTCACTCTGCGCGCTACAGATATTTATAGCGATTGCGCAAAATTCGAGATTTGATATTCACCCATGAATAGAGAGCCGGACTGGTCCCTGTGGCGCAGCTTTGCCGCCGTCATCGAAAACGGCTCTCTTTCAGGCGCGGCGCGAGCGCTCAAATCCAGCCAGCCCACTGTTGGCCGCCATGTTGAACTGCTCGAAGACCAACTCGGCGTTCAGCTCTTCGAGCGGAGCCTCTCCGGACTAAAGCCCAATGAAACAGCTCTAAAACTCTATGGCCCCATTGCCCGCGCCAAGGGCGAACTGGCCGAGGCCACCATGATGGCCGAAGGCGCCCAGGACGATACCGGCGGCACGGTCCGCATCACCGCCAGCACCATGATTTCCAATTATGTGCTGCCCGAAATTCTCTACGCCATACGCATGCTGCATCCGCGCATCGCGCTCGAAATCGTCCCGACCGATGCTGCGGGCAATATCCTGATGCGCGAGGCCGATATCGCGGTTCGCATGTTCCGCCCCACCCAGCTCGAACTGGTCACAAAACACCTCGGCGATATTCCCGTCGTTCCTATCGCCCATCAGCGCTACCTCGCGCGCCGCGGCCGCCCCACGAAAGCCGAAGAGCTCTGGAAACACGATCTCCTCGGCTTTGACCGGTCAGACGCGATCATCCTCCACGCCCAAAAGCTCGGTTTTCCGCTCACCCGCGACAATTTCATCATCCGCTCCGACGACCAGCCCCATCTCTGGGAAGCGATCCGTGCGGGGCTCGGCATCGGGTTCGGCCAGGCCAATCTGGCGCGACAAACGCCGGGGCTCGAAATCCTGCCCATCGATCTGGCCATCCCGCCCCTCCCCATATGGCTGACGACGCATCGGGAACTGTTCACCTCCCATCGCATTCGTGCCATCTATGATGCCTTGGCGGAGCGCCTTTCCGCCTATATGCAGGGCTGAACGCCGCACATAGTCAGGTCGTTATGGACACTCTTCTCAATATCGGCATCGCGCTGGCCCTCCTTTTCGTCGTCATCGTTCTCGGCATGGGCCTATGGAACATGACCAAGGGCGGCTCGTCCAACACCAGCCAGCGCCTGATGCGCCTCCGCGTCATGGGCCAGGCCGTCGCCATCATCCTCCTCATGGGCGCCCTCTTCTTCTTCGGCGGCCGCGGCGGCTAAGCCATCATCCCACCTACAGAAGCACCCCTCTCCCTCGGGGGGGAGGTTGGGTGGGGGTGGTCGAGAGCCCCCGACACACCATGCAAACAACTGACGTCTTGGCGAAAGGAGAAAAACCCTGTTCCTCCCCCTCCATGACGTCAACCCGCACCGCCATGTCGGCTTCCCCTATGTCACCTATGGCCTCATCGGCCTAAACGTCCTGATTTTCCTCATCCAGATGCTGATGCCGCCCTCGGCGATCAACGAGGCGGCCATTCGTTTCGGCATGATCCCGATCGTCGTCCGCGATCTCTACCCTGCCCCGCTCCCCTGGCTCCCCGATTGGGCGACACTCCTTACCTATGCCTTCCTTCATGCCGATTGGCTGCACCTCCTGACCAACATGCTCTTCCTCTGGGTTTTTGGTGACAATATCGAGGATGCGCTGAGCCACATTCGCTTCGTCGCCTTTTACTTTGCCTGCGCTGTCCTTGCGGCGCTCGCCCATCTCGCCTTCAACCTCGATGGCAATGGCCCTCTTATAGGCGCGTCCGGCGCTGTCGCCGGTGTCATGGGCGCTTATATCCTCCTCTTCCCCCATGCCCGCGTCTTTGTCCTCGCGCGCATCGTCATTCCCATTCCGCTGCCCGTCCCCGCCTTCTGGATGCTCGGCTTCTGGGTCGCCACCCAGCTTTTCTATGTCCTTATAGGATCGACCGAACCCGTCGCCTGGTGGGCTCATATCGGCGGCTTCCTGGCCGGCATCGCCCTCGCCCCACTGATGCGCCGCAAAAGTGTTCCGCTTTTCGGCGGGCGATAAACGACCCTCACTCACAAGCGCCACACCTCCCCCTTGATGGGCTCTGACCCGTCCCGTTGGGGAATTCGCTCCAGCGGAGCGAATTCAGGCGAGGAGGCCGGGAGGGGTGTAAGGAGCCACGAAGCCTGAGTTCCGCAGACACTTTCTTTACCCAAAACCCTTAACCTAACCCGCGTCTCGTAAGTATCGCGTCAGGACAATCAGCCATGGATACCGACCTCGCCTCCAGCCTCATGGCGGCTCGTAGCGCCCAGACGCATCAGTCGGTCCAGATCGCGATCGTAAAGAAGCAGCACGATATGCAGACCCAGCTTCTCGACATGCTGCTGCAACCGGCCCAGGCCGTGCTCCCGCCCGGTCAAGGCACGCAGATCGACAAATCGGCGTAACGCCGATGGCCAGCGCCATCGCTACCAATCCAAATGCCATGGTCACCCGCCTCGCCCTCCGCGATGGCGCCAGCACCAATTCGCTCCTCGCCCAGGTCGCCAAATCCCGCGGCGAGATGCTCGCTGCCCAAGCCGAAGAAGCCCGCTCGGAAACCCCGAGCAAAGCCCTGCTCACGCCCACCAATGGCGCGGAAGTCGATCTTTTGGTTTAGGCACGAGTGCACTAAGGCACGTTCCAGAACTCGGTCGTCACCCCGGCCTTGAGCCGGGGCCCATCCTGAAATCTGGAGATGGATCCCGGATCAAATCCGGAAGCCGTGGGCTGTTACCCCCTCAGCCCGATCAACGCGTCGATAACCGCCTTGCCATCGCGGCTGTTCCACTCCGCCGGCCCCTGCAACACCGCGATCTCACACCCTTCGGGATCGAGCAGCAACGTCGCCGGCAGGCCCACCGCCACCGCCTCGCGCTTCAGTCGATCGAAGGCGGCAAACGTATTGTCGGCATAAAGCGGCAGGTTCTGGAATTTTCCCTCGGCCAAAAACTCTTCGGCCTTGCCGAGGCCGCCCTCTCCGATATCGAGATTGATCGGCACGACCTGGAACTTGTCCGAATTATACTCGCCGGCAATCGCGTCGAGCGCCGGCATTTCTTCCCGGCACGGCACGCACCAGCTCGCCCAGAAATTGACGAGTAGCGACTTGCCCGAAAAGTCGGCCAGCGTCATCGCCTTGCCGCTCTCGTCCTTGAACGCCATGTCGGCATAACCCCGGCCTTCCCCTGTGCCCATGAGCGCGGCAAGTTCCCCTGTGGCCGCCGCATCGACCACCTGCGCCTGCGCGATCTTGGCGGGGCATGAGTTGGCCTGGGCAGTGTTGCCGAGATAAATCCACGCCGCTATAGCTAGCGCCAAACCTGCGACCCCCACCCCCAGAAGCGCCGGCACTGTTCGGCGGGCTGGTTTGGGCTGGCTGGTTTCCGACATGGGTAACTCCCGAAAGGCATAAGATGAGCAACAAGATGTGGGGCGGCCGTTTCGCTTCCGGCCCCGACGCCATCATGGAAGAAATCAACGCTTCGATCGGTTTCGACCAGCGCCTTTTCCGCCAGGATATTGCCGGATCCAAAGCCCATGCCACAATGCTCGCTGCCACTGGCATACTGACGCAGGCCGATCGCGATGCGATCCTTGCGGGTCTAGACGAGGTGCTCGCCGAAATCGAGAACGGCTCGTTCAAATTCTCGCGGGCGCTCGAAGATATTCATATGAATGTCGAATCGCGCCTGCGCGAAAAGATCGGCGATGCCGCCGGCCGCCTCCACACAGCCCGCAGCCGCAACGATCAGGTCGCCACCGATTTCAAGCTCTATGTCCGCGACACCATCGATCACCTGGTCGCCCAGATCCACACGCTGCAATTGACCCTCGTCAAGCGCGCCGAGGAAGAAGCCGAAACCATCCTCCCCGGCTTCACGCATCTCCAGAACGCCCAGCCCGTCACCTTCGGCCATCATCTCCTCGCCTATGTCGAAATGCTGGGCCGCGACGCCGGTCGCCTCACCGATGCGCGCCGCCGGCTCAACGAAAACCCGCTTGGGTCCGCCGCCCTCGCCGGCACGCCCTATCCCATCGATCGCGACATGACGGCAACGGCCCTCGGCTTTGACCGCCCGACCGCCAATTCGCTCGACGCCGTTGCCGACCGCGATTTCATCCTCGAAACCCTAGCCGCCGCCGCCATCTGCGCCATGCACCTTTCCCGCTTTGCCGAGGAAATGGTCATCTGGTCCTCGGCGCAGTTCGGCTTCATCCGGCTCTCGGACAAGTTTACCACCGGCTCGTCCATCATGCCGCAAAAGCGCAACCCGGACGCGGCCGAACTCGTGCGCGCCAAAATCGGCCGAATCATGGGCTCGCTCAACTCGCTCCTCGTCGTCATGAAGGGCCTGCCGCTCGCCTATTCCAAGGACATGCAGGAAGATAAGGAAGTCGCCTTCGACGCCCTCGACGCCCTCTCCCTTTCGCTCGCCGCCATGACCGGCATGGTCGCCGACATGGTCCCGAACCGCGAAAAGATGCACGCCTCGGCCTCCGCTGGCTTCTCGACCGCCACCGACGTCGCCGATTGGCTCGTCCGCGAACTCAACATTCCCTTCCGTGACGCCCACCACATCACCGGCCAGATCGTCGCCCTCGCCGAACAAAAGAATTGCGGCCTAGAAGGCCTCACCATCGAGGACTTCAAGACCGTGGACCAACGCATCGATAGTCGCATCCACAAGGTGCTGACCGTCGAGGCCTCCGTCGCCGCGCGAAAATCCTATGGCGGCACCGCCCCCATCAACGTCATGGCCCAGGCCGCCCGCTGGAAATCAGCCCTTACCGGCGAAGACCACCAACCCCAGCCGCTCACCAGAAAGAAGCATGGCGGCCATGGCGATGGCGGTGTTGAATAAAGCGACGAACTACTCCACGCTTAATCATCGAGGCAGACACCTCCGCTCCTGAGCGCGTCATCCCCCTCCCCATCCCTCCCCGCAAGGGGGAGGGTGCCGGACCAGTGGATTTGGCTCCTATCGAGTTCGAAACTCGATCTGCATCTCCCCCTCGACGGGGGAGGTTGGGAGGGGGTGCCGGCAGCCGTTGATGTGGCGAGAGAAAATTCATGCCTGACAAAAAGCGACAGATGCGCCTCAGCCCGCGCCACGTCGCCTATCTCCAGCCCGAAACCGTCAGCGAAGACCTGCCCCCACCGCCCGAGGGTATGCACCAGGCCTCCGAAGCCGACCACCTCGCGACCATCGCCAAATTCTTCGGTGACGCCGACCCATCTGACGAAACCTGGATCTTCGCCTATGGCTCGCTGATCTGGAAACCCGCCTGCGACTTCGTTGAAGTGCGGACCGGCCTCCTCCACGGCTGGCATCGTGCCTTTTGCCTCGGCTGGAACAACCGTTTCCGCGGCAGTGACGAAAACCCCGGCCTCATGCTGGCGCTCGATCGCGGCGGCGCCTGCAAGGGCGCGCTTTACCGCCTCCCGCCCGGCCGCCGCGACGAATGCCTGATCAAACTTTTCGAGCGCGAAATGAGCTGGCTGCCAAGCGCCTTTCCGCCGCGCACGGTCAGCGTCCGCTCCGGCGAGCGCAAGATCAACGCCTTGACCTTCTGCATCGACCGTAATTCGGGCCGATACATATCGGGCCTCTCCGAAGCCGAGATCGCCGATGTTCTCGCCAAGGCCGTCGGCAGTCGCGGCTCAATGGCCGACTATCTCTTTGCCACCGTAGAACACCTCGAACAGATGGGCCTCCACGACCCTCACCTCTGGCGCCTCCAAAACCTCGTCGCAGAGCGCATCGAAGCCGTTTATGAGACGGATCGAGAAGTCTGACTTTTGTTTTTTGGGCCTTTGGCTTAGGGGAAGCGCAGAGTTCAGCACCCACGCGGCGAGCGCGGCACCAAAGGGCGAAAAATGGTCCACCACTTCAACCACCGCGACGGCACGCTTTATGCCGAGGACGTCAATCTCAACGACCTGGCTGAAAAGGTCGGCACGCCCTTTTACGTCTATTCCGCCGCGACCCTCCGCCGCCATGTCCGCGTCGTCCGCGAGGCCTTTGAGGGCATCCCGACGCTGATGGCCTATGCTATGAAGGCCAATTCCAATCAGGCCGTCCTCACCCTGATGGCCCATGAAGGCTGCGGTGCCGACGTCGTTTCCGGCGGCGAACTCCAGCGCGCCCTCGCCGCCGGCATCCCGGCCGAAAAGATCGTCTTCTCTGGTGTTGCAAAAACCGTCGCCGAAATGCGCCAGGGGCTTTCCGCCGGCATCAAGTGCTTTAACGTCGAGAGCGAACCCGAACTCGAACGCCTCTCGATGATCGCCAGCGACATGGGCCTCACCTCCCACGTCTCCGTCCGCATCAACCCCGACGTCGATGCGCGCACCCACGCGAAAATCTCGACCGGCAAGTCCGAGAACAAGTTCGGCATCCCGTTCAAGCGCGCCCGCGAAGTCTACCAGCGCATCGCCGAACTGCCCAATATCACTGCCGTCGGCGTCGACATGCATATCGGCAGCCAGATCACCGATCTCGAACCTTTTGGGAACGCCTTCGGCCTCATGGCGGAACTCGTCGAAACGCTCCGCGCCGATGGCCACACCATCCATCATGTCGATGTCGGTGGCGGTCTCGGCATCCCCTATAATCAGAACGAAGACGCCCCGCCGCCCCCATCCGCCTATGCCGCCATCGTGCGCGAAAAGGTCGGCCAGCTTGACTGCACCCTCGTCATCGAACCCGGCCGCCTCCTCGTCGGCAATGCCGGAATCTTGGTGACAAAAGTCGAATATGTGAAGGAAGGCGCGTCCAACTTCATCATCGTCGACGCCGCCATGAACGACCTGATCCGCCCCACCCTTTACGAGGCCCATCACGACGTCGAACTGGTCAACCAGTCCAACCTGCCGCCCATCACCGGCGACATCGTCGGCCCCGTCTGCGAAACCGGCGACTACCTCGCCAAGGGCCGCACCATCCCCGGTGTCAAGGAAGGCGATCTGCTCTCCATCATGAGCGCCGGCGCCTATGGGGCCGTCATGGCCTCGACCTACAACTCCCGCCCCCTGATCCCCGAAGTTCTTGTGGACGGCCACCGCTGGCACGTCATCCGCCCGCGCAAGAGCATCGAGGAATTATTGGCGCTCGATAGCGTCCCAGATTGGATCTGAATTGGCAGGCGAGCACCGCCCTTATCCCTCTCCCCCTCGGGGAGAGGTGCCCAGCAAAGCTGGGTCGGTGAGGGGGATGTCGCAGCAAACGCGCCCCCCGGAAGAAGCCCCCTCATCCGGCGCTATAGCGCCACCTTCTCCCCGATGGGGAGAAGAATAGAAAGAGCTGGGACTTAGGAAGCGCCCCCTACTCTTCCCGAGCCTGTCGTGCCAGCGAAACCACCTCGACAGGCCGCCCCTCAAGCGCATCCTCAACTTTGGCCAGCAACTCCGCCAGCGTAAACGGCTTCACGATCACATCGTAAACCAGCGCCTCTAGCCCATGCGCCCGCTCGCGCTGATCGGCAAATCCGGTCATCAAGACAATCGTCACCTCGGGAAACGACGAGCCGACCTGCAGCGCCAGCGCAATCCCGTCCATCACCGGCATCTTGATGTCCGAAAGCAGGAGGTCGAACTTGCCCTCCTCTGCTTCCATCGTCTCTGCGGCGAGGCCACCATCTTCTTCGGCGACGACCTCGTGCCCCTTCATCGTCAGCGCGCTGACTACAAAGGCGCGGACGGAGGGATCATCTTCAGCGACAAGAATGCGGGCCATATGTCGTCTCCGGGCAAACGGCGCTCGGGCCGTTGCAAGGCTAGAACCAGTTCTGGGGTGAAGAACCGGCGTTAGAATGCATTGAATATAGGAACGATCCCGTCAGTGGTGAACCGCCGGGGCTTCGGCTTCAACAGGCGTTTCCGCCGCGCCATGCTCTGGCTCCGGCGCATCGTGGCCGGCGGGTCCTGCCTCGGCTTCCGCACCATGCGCTTCGGCAACCGCCGGCTCGCCATGGCTTTCTGCAGCGGCCACGTCTGGCGCCCCGTGTTCAGCTGGCGCACCGTGACCATCGCTGGTCGGGCTCGGCGGCACACCCGCCGGCTGCGTGGCTTCGCCGCCATTGATGGCTGTGCGTCCGCCTGCAAAACTCAGGCGCACCCGCGTCGCCTCGACGGGGGGCAGCGGCAGGCGCGTATCGAATGTCGCGCGCTCGCCCGCCATCAGATCGCGAATACGCGGCGCGACGCTCCACTCATAAACCGTGTGCCCCGTGCTATCGAGGAGGCTCACCAATACTGGCGGTACCGAAACCGGGTTGGGCATCAGCCCCACGATCTGTCCCGAAACCACCAGCACTTCCTTGCCTTCGCTGAGGCTGCGTGTCGATTGCAGATCCGACAGCTCGAGCCCAACGACGTTCACGCCCAGCCCGACGGCCTGGTAAATGCCCGCAAGATCAGGATTGCGCTCGACGATCTGGACGCGCCCGAAATAGCCAAGCCCCAGAATACCAACCAAGGTGACTGCGCCGGCGATCCTTGCCGTCCGTCGCATACGCGCCAGCGGCATGCTGGCGGCCATGGCGACCTGGCGGCGCGACAGTTTTTTCTGCCGCTCGCGCACTTCGGCCGCTGATTCCCGTTTTTTCGCCGGGCGCGGCTCCACAGGATCGAGAGGATCGGCCGGACGCGGCGCGTCTTCGACGGCGGTTTTTTCTTCCGCCTCGATCGCAGCGTCGAGCGCCTCTTCGCTCATATTGTCGAAAAGCCGGTCCGATTCAGGCTCAGATTTCGGCACCAGTCGCAGATCCGGCCCCGGCGGAGGCAGCGCCGGCTGCTGCCAGGATTGCCGGCAACTGGCGCACTGCACCTTACGACCAGCCGAGCCGATGGCCTCGAAGGTCACCTGGTATTTCGTCTGGCAATTGGGGCAGGTAATGATCATCTAAACCGGCGCAACCATATTGGGCTTGTCCTGACCCTAGCCTGCCGCGGGTTAATACTCCTCAAACCGGCAAGAACCTGAGGCAAGAACACAAAAGTGCCGCTTTCCCCCGTCCATAGCGGGTGCGATGCCGCAGACCCGGCACGACGCTGCTATGATGGCGCGGTCTCTGATTCGCGTGTTGCGGCAAGACCACCGGACGAGCTGGGGAGCACCCGTTCTTGATCGAATTTTCCGATGTCGGCCTTCGCTATGGCAATGGTCCCGAAATCCTGAGTGATCTGACCTTTTCCATCGAGCCCGGCTCGTTTCATTTTTTGACCGGCCCCTCGGGCTCGGGCAAGACCAGCCTCCTCCGGCTTTTGCTCCTGGCGCTCAAACCGAGCCGCGGCAAGGTCACCATGCTCAATGAGGATGTAGGCACCCTCGATCGCGATAGCCTCCTCCAGATGCGCCGCCATATCGGCATCGTCTTCCAGGAATTCCGGCTCCTCGATCACCTGACGACTTTTGAAAATGTCGCTCTGCCGCTCCGCGTCCTCGGCCAGCCGGAAAGCGAATATCGGCCAAACGTCACCGAACTTCTCGAATGGGTCGGCCTCGGCGAGCGCATGCATGCGCTCCCGACCGTTCTGTCGGGCGGTGAAAAGCAGCGCGCTGCCATCGCTCGAGCCGTTATCGCCCGGCCCAAAATTCTTCTGGCCGACGAGCCCACCGGCAATGTCGACCCCGATCTTTCAAGCCGCCTCGTTCATCTCTTTGCCGAGCTCAACCGCACTTTGGGGATGACGATCATTCTCGCCACCCACGAATTGCCGCTGCTCGATCGCTTTTCCTATCCGCGCATGGTGCTCAACAAAGGGACGCTGACCATCCATGATTAGGCAATTGCTGGCGCGCCTGACGCGCCGTAGCGCTGGCGCACCCATCGTCCCCAAACATAGCGTCGCCGGCCGAACGCTCCTCATGCTCATCACCATCATGAGCTTTTTGTCCGCCGTCACGCTCGGGGGCGTCGTCCTCGTGCAAAAATCGGCGATCGCCTGGTCCGCCGATGTCGGCCGCGAAATGACCATCCAGATCCGCCCGGTCGAGGGCGAGGTGATGGAAAGCAATCTGCGCACCGCCGTGTCCCTCGCGCAGGCAACGCCCGGCGTCGCCGGTGCGCGCGCCCTCAGCCTTGAAGAAAGCCAGGCCCTGCTCGAGCCCTGGCTCGGCGCGGGTCTCGATCTCTCCGCCATTGCCGTGCCACGTCTCATCGTCGTGCAATTGGGCGATCCGGTCGACGCCGATATCGATCAGCTCCAGCGCAATCTTCAGGCCATCAAGGGCGCGAGCCTTGATACCCACGCTGCATGGCGCCAGCAGCTCAACACCATGGCCGGCACAGTCGTCATTTCCGGTCTGCTGGTTCTCGGTCTCATCGGCGTCGCGACCGTTCTCGCCATTATCTTTGCCACCCGCGGCGCCATGGCCACCAATCGCGAGATCGTCGACGTCCTTCACTTCATCGGCGCGTCCAACAAGTTCATCGCTGGAGAATTCCAGGGCCGCTTCCTCACCATCGGTCTACAGGGCGGCCTTCTCGGCGCGCTCCTCGGCACGCTGTTCTTCATCCTCATCGGCACCGCTGCCGGTTCGGTGCTCCCCACAGAGGCCACGACCCAGGTCGGTTTCATCTTCGGCAATTTCGTCCTCGGCATCGATGGCACCATTTTCGTCATCCTCGTCATTCCGGTCATCGCCGTCCTGACCGCCGTCACCTCCCGCATGACCGTCCGCCGCTACCTCAGCGAAGCCTCTTAGTCATCGCACCTAACGGTCGCTGCAGAGCCCCCTCATCCGGCCCTTCGGGCCACCTTCTCCCCGAGAGGGAGAAGAATAGCCCAACGCGCCCTTCCTATTCCTCTCCCTCTCGGGGAGACTTGGACGCGCCCGGAAATCGCTCCAGTGGAGCGATTTCAGCGAACAAGGCCCGGAAGGGCAGGCTCGGCGAAGCCGCAGGTCGGTGAGGGGGCCTCAGCGAACAATCCTCTCCCCCCAAAAAAGCCCCCCTCGTCATCTCGCCCCTATCCCGCTAAGGATAAGCCGACGCCAGGAGCACGCATGCCACTGATAACAGCCGTCCAGGCGATCCGCACGGGTCTCTTCTATTTCATCTTCATCGGCCAGACGGCGATCATTGCCATCATCATCGGCATTGTCGGCATGATTGCAGGCCCCACCCGCTTCACCTGGGCTTTGGCTCGCTATTGGTGCTGGTCGAACGTCCAGTTGCTGCGCGTCATCACCGGGCTCCGCACCAAGGTCACAGGCGCCGAAAATATTCCACCCGGCGGCTGCATCATTGCCAGCAAGCACCAGTCCGATTGGGACGTCTTTGCTATTTTCCCCTATACCGGCCGCCCTGCTTACATCGTCAAGCAGGAGCTGATGAATATTCCCTTCTTTGGTTGGGCCGCGCGGTCGCTCGATTGTATCGCGGTCGATCGCAAGAAGGGCGCCGAGGCGATCCCGGCCATGATGCGCGGCGCCCGTGACGCCATCAATCGCGGCTGCCGCATCGTCATCTTCCCCGAAGGCACCCGCAAGGCGCCCCTTTCGGCTCCCGCCTATCGCCAGGGCATCGTTCGCATGTATGGCGAGCTCAATGTGCCGGTGGTCCCCGTGGCGCTCAATTCAGGCCTCTTCTGGGGCCGCAATTCGCTCATCATCTGGCCGGGCCTTGCCGAGGCCGAGATCATGCCGCCGATCGAAGCGGGCCTTGCTCCCGACGTTTTTGCCGAGCGGCTGCGCCAAGCGATTGAGCCGCGCTCGGACGCATTGGCGCTCGCTGCAGTCGATAAAGGCCTCGTTCGCCCGATCGATTCCGACCTTGCCAAGCGGATTGCTGCTGCCCGACAGCGCACCTCCGCATCTTGATCCCCTAGAGCCACCCGCCACTAGATGTAGTAGGACTGAAAACGCCGCTTGACTGATTCGCGGTATTTGTTCTAATTTTGTTCTACTCCGTGCAGGGAGGGACAGGATGCTTTCTTGGATCGAGGCGGGTTTCGAACCGCCACTTCGCCATAAGAAGACCAGCCAGTGGCTCGGCCTGTCCGGCCATGCCTATGCTCTGGAACATGAGAATCTCGGGGACTTTGTTCTTAACGGCGCCGATCTCTATCTGATCGCGCGCGGCAACAGCGTTCTCTGGGTCGGCTGCGGTCTCGATCTCATTGCCGAACCCGCCATTCGCCTGCGCTTTCGCAAAGCCATGAACCGCGCCGATGGTGTGTTCCGCCTCGCCCGCCCCATGCTGGACGATGGCCGGCTCTCGGTCATTGCAGATCTAGAAGGCGCCGTGCCCGCAAGGATCGATCAGGCCGCCTGACTCGTCGCTTCATTATCTTCGAGCCGCCGCGCCAGATCCATCAGCACCCGGTCATGAATGCCGAGGCTTTCGAGATGCCGCGCGGTATTGATGACATAGTCGACATTCCGCCCCGAAATCCCGACACCGACCTTCACCATGGCCAGTTGCGCGTCGAGATCGAGATTGCCGGCAAACTGCTCATGGGTCTCGTCGACGATAAAAGTCAGCGCTGAAACCCGTCGCCCATCGTCGAGCACGACCGGTCGGATCACGTCGCGGTAAACCATCGTCACCTGCTCGCGTTCTTCAAGATAGGCGCGAACGTCAGCCCAGTTTTCATCAGCCACCTCGAACACCATGCCGCGCACGGAACCGCCCCGCGTGAGGCCGAAAACCAGACCCGGCTGTTCCTTGGTGCCCCGGTGATGGTGCGAAATGATCGAGAGCGAGCGATGCGCGCCCTTGAGGCGCCCGATCTGGGTTGAAACGAACGGAAAGCCCGGGTTCCAGATCAACGAACCATAGCCAAACACCCAGTGGCTTGCTGCAGTCGTTTCCGTCATCACTATCTCCGCTTCAGTCCCACACCCACCTTCACGGCGGTCCACAAGCTTAATCCCGGCCTCGCCCCGGCCACAACCATGGGGCAGATAATCTGATGCCAACAAAGGCGGTCTCAAGGCGACCCGCTTTTGCATTTTGCCAATCCCGTAGCATGCCGCCCGAAATCGCCTAGGGTCAGGATGACGACATGCGAAAAACAAAGAGCTAAAGCGCGCGATGCGAATCTCGGAGATCGCGACGCGCTTTGGAGATAAAACCGACCCATGAAGAATCGAATCATCGCCCTTGGCGCCGTCATCCTGCTTGTCATCGCCGCCGTTACCGGCGCCTGGTATTATTTCGCCGGCCAGCTGCGGCAGCAGATCGAGCTTCTCGCCTATGCCGATGGCGAGACCTCCCCGCGCCTCACCTGCGCCAATCTCGGCGTCAGCGGCTTCCCCTTCGCTTTCGATGTCGATTGCACCGATGCCGTCGTCACGACTGGCGATGTCATGATCAAGGTTCCCGGCCTTCGCGCCAGCGCCATGGTCTACGAACTCAATCATTTCCTCGGCTCGGCCAAGGGCCCGGCGGAAATCTCCGATGCCTTTACCGGCCAACGCTCCGCGGTGTCCTGGACGGCGCTTGAAGGCAGCCTCCGGCTGACCGACAACCGCATCGCCCGCCTTTCCCTGATCGGCGACGACATCGGCTGGAACGATCTTTTGCTCGGCGACACGCTCCTCGCGCGGACCAAGCACGCCGAATTCCACCTTCTCGATATGCCCGAGGCGCACAATGCCGAGCGCAATCTTTCCGCGCTCGCTCTTTATATGCGCGCCGATGCCCTCGAACTGCCCGCCGCGACGCTGACCAACACGGCCGTCGAAGTCGAAGCCGAACTCACCGGCATTCCCGACGACTATTCGACCATTGGCCTCACGCCCGTTCTCCCCACCTGGCAGCAGGCCGGCGGCGAACTCAAGATCGTCTCGGTCAAGATGACCGACGATACCGCCGATCTCAATGCCAGCGGCAACCTCGCCCTTGGCCCTACCGGTCTCGTCGATGGCACCATCAACATCGATTCCCAGGGCGTTGCCGAACGCATCGGCCCCATGATCGAAGAACCCTGGCGCACCCTCGTCCTCGGCGTCCCCGGCGCCGACGGCCGCCACACCAATCAACTCAACTTCCGCGCCGGCACCCTCTCCTCCGGCCTCCTCCCCATCACGACTTTGCCGCCGCTTTTTTAATCTGAGGCAAGTCGGTCTCTCAACCGCGGCCCCTCCCCTTCCAAGGGGAGGCTGGGTGGGGATAGCGGCAATCACCACTGGCCAAGGTCAGCCCCATCGAATCCCCCAAAGCCCGTGTTGCCAAAGGCGGGCAACTATTCTATAGAGCCCCCAATCCCAACAGAGACGTGTCTCTGGGCCGCTTTCGGCGGCGCAACGATTTTGAATTCGGAGTACCGACCATGGCAGTGCCAAAACGAAAGACCTCGCCGATGAAGCGCGGCTTCCGCCGCTCGGCCGACGCGATTGCAAACCCCACCTATGTCGAAGACAAGGATTCGGGTGAGCTGCGTCGTCCGCATCACGTCGACCTCAAGACCGGCATGTATCGCGGTCGTCAGATCCTCGCCGTCAAGAGCTAAGCCTTAGGGCTGGCGACGCGAATGCGCGCGACCTGAAATGATGTATCGGCCGATCCTTGCAAAAGGGTCGGCCTTTTTGTTTTGTCCAAGGGACCGCCGACAAGAGCGGCCACAGCCGGAGAGCCAGATATGACCATGCGTATTGAATCGGACACGATGGGCACCATCAATGTCCCGACCGACAAGTATTACGGTGCTCAGACGGCTCGCAGCCTCGCCAATTTCGACATTGGCGGCGAAAAGATGCCCAAGGAAATCATCACCGCCTTCGCGATCCTCAAGAAGGCCGCGGCGATCACCAATACCAAGCTCGGCCTCCTCGACCCCGCGCTGCGCGACCTGATCGTTGCTGCAGCCGATGAGGTCATTGAGGGCAAGCTCGATGATCATTTCCCCCTCGTCGTCTGGCAGACCGGCTCGGGCACCCAGTCGAACATGAACGTCAACGAGGTCATCTCCAACCGCGGCATCGAGATGGCCGGCGGCACAATGGGCTCGAAAAAGCCGGTGCACCCCAATGACCACGTCAATATGAGCCAGTCGTCCAACGACACCTACCCGACGGCCATGCACATCGCCGCCATTGAAGCCGTCGTCAATTACCTCTTCCCGCGCGTCAAAATCCTGCGCGATACGCTCCATTCCAAGTCCGAAGAATTCATGGACGTGGTCAAGATCGGCCGCACCCATCTCCAGGACGCGACGCCCCTGACCCTCGGCCAGGAAATGAGCGGCTGGGTCGCCCAGATCGACCTCGCGGTAAAAGCCATCGAAGTCACCCTGCCCCAGCTGCGCGAACTCGCCCTTGGCGGCACCGCCGTCGGCACGGGTCTCAATGCCCACCCCGATTATGCCGTCGCTGTCGCCGCTGAAATCTCGACGCTCTCGGGCCACGAGTTCATCACTGCCCCCAACAAATACGCCGTCATGGCCGGCCACGACGCCTTTGTCGGCACCTCGGGCGCGCTGAAACAGCTTGCCGTCGCCTTCATGAAGATCGCCAATGACGTGCGCTGGCTCGCCTCCGGCCCCCGCTCCGGCCTCGGTGAATTGACCATTCCGGAAAACGAACCCGGCTCCTCGATCATGCCGGGCAAGGTCAATCCGACGCAGTCCGAAGCCATGACCATGGTCGTCGCCCATGTCATGGGCAATGACGCCGCCATCGGCTTTGCCGCCTCCCAGGGCAATTTCGAGCTCAACGTCTTCAAGCCCGTCATCGCCTACAATTTCCTCCAGTCCGTCCGCCTCCTTGCCGATGCGGCCAAGTCGTTCAACGACAATTGCGCCGTCGGCATCGAACCCGACCGCAAGCGCATCAAGCAACTCGTCGATCAGTCGCTGATGCTGGTGACCGCGCTCAACCGCAAGATCGGCTATGATAACGCGGCCAAGATCGCCAAGACCGCACACAAGAACGGCTCGACGCTGCGCGAAACCGCCATCGACCTTGGCCTCCTGACAGGCGAAGAATTCGACGCCGAAGTGAAGCCCGAGCAGATGGTCGGTCCACTGACGATCAAGAAGTAAGCTTCGTCAGCCTCAAAAAAATGCCGCCCCAACCGGGCGGCATTTGTTTTCACCGGTCTTGTTCAATGGGTCCGCGACACCTAGCTCTAGCCTCACCCCAGACACGAGGTCCGACATGAGCAATTTCAACGACCAGGTCATCGCCGACTTTAACGCCAATGGCGGCAGGCCCGGCGGCTATTTCGAAAACGCCCCGGTGCTCCTGCTGCATTCGATCGGCGCAAAGTCGGGGCTCGAACGCACGCAGCCGCTGATGTATCTGCGCGAAAACGACACCGGCCCCTGGTATGTGTTTGCCTCCTATGCCGGCGCCCCCAACAATCCGGCTTGGTATCACAACCTCATCGCCCACCCCGATTTCGACATTTCCGTAGGTGACGGCACGACCATCAGCCGCCTTCCCATTCATGCCCGCGTCGTCGAAGGCGAAGAGCGCGACGCGATCTATGCGCGCCAGGCGAGCCTCTTCCCGCAATTTGCCGATTACGAAAAGAAGACTACGCGCGAGGCCATTCCAGTCATCGAACTGACCCCGCGCCACTAAGGCAGGTTATCCCTCGCAACACCGAGGCTCACCTCGTCCCCACCCCACCAGATGTCACCCCGGGCTCGACCCGGGGCCCATCCTGAGATGTCGAGGCACCCCGACCCAAAGCCGGGGTGCCATAAGAGCCTGAAGCCTAGCCCCGCGCCGCCGCCTCGATTGCAGCGACATCGATCTTCTTCATTTTCATCATCGCTTCAAAGGCGCGCTTCGCACCCGGCCCGCCCTTCTGCATGGCTTCGGACAGAGCGCGCGGCGTGATCTGCCAGGAAATGCCCCACTTGTCCTTGCACCAGCCACACATGCTCTCTTGCCCGCCATTGCCGACGATGGCGTCCCAGTAACGATCGGTCTCTTCCTGGCTGTCCGTCGCGATCTGGAAGGAAAACGCTTCGCTGTGCTTGAAGGCGGGTCCGCCATTGAGCGCGATGCAGGAAATGCCCATCAGGTCGAACTCGACCGTCAACACGGCCCCCGCGTCGGTCGATGGATTATCGCTCGGCGCCCTGTGCACGGACTTGACGACGGTATCGGGAAAAGTCTCGGCATAAAACCGCGTTGCCGCTTCGCCATCCTTGTCGAACCAGATGCAAATCGTATTTTTGGCGATCGTCATGATTGTCTCCTCAAACCAGCCCGCCGAGCGGGATCACCAATACGACGCCTGAGCCTTGGCGTCTTCGACACCCAGTCTGGCTCTTTTTCAAAGCCTGTCCAATCACCACTTTTCCCACAATCCATGAAGCCGCCGGGAACTCGTTGGCGTGAGTGATAGTTGCCGATACACTGTTAACCCGTGTTATTTCCGCGTATCGGATGCCGATCTTGACTGAAAGCCACAGAGCGCCGGGTGTGGCGCCCCATGTCCGCGCTCTTCGTCAGTCCGGTTTGCTCAACGCAGCCGGCGACGATCACTTCGAAAAGCATATCCAGCTCGTGCGCAACGCGCTCGGCGTTCCCGTCGCTATCGTCTCGCTGCTCGAAGAAGATCGCCAGGTTTTTGCCGCTCATGCTGGCCTGCCAAAAGTCTGGGCCGAAAAGGGTGAAACCCCGCTCACCCATTCCTTTTGCCAATATGTCGTGCGCGAGGAAGCCAATCTTTCGGTCGCCGACGCGCGCCTTCATCCGGTGCTCAAGGACAATCTCGCCATTCGCGATCTCGGCGTCATCGCGTATCTCGGCACGCCCCTCCGTTTGCCGACCGGCGAGGTCGTCGGCGCTCTCGCCGCCATCGATACCGATGCGCGCGCCTGGAGCGAGCGAAACCGTCTCCTTCTTGAATCCATCGCCGAAGTCGTCAGCGACAAGATCCGCGCCTATATTTCCGATCTCAATTGGGAGACCATGTTCGCCCAATTGCATGAAGGCATGATCATGGGCGAGGTCCTCCGCGATGAAGCGGGCCACGTTTACGATTGGCGCCATCGCGAGGTGAACCCAGCCTGCGGCAGGATGCTCGGTATCGATTATCGCAAGATAGCCGGCAAAACCCTCCGCGAGCTTTTTCCAGCCATCGAGCGTGAATGGCTCGATGAAGTCGCCTCTGTCGTCGAAACGGGCCAGCCTGCCCGCTTCCTCCGCCAGTTCAGCGGCTTTGATCGATGGTATGAGGGATCTTGCCAGTCGACGGGCCCCGATACCTTCGTCATGCTCTTTATGGACGTCACGGCTCGCGTCAAAGCCGAAGAAGAATTGCGGGCGAGCCAGGATTTCACGACGCTGCGCCAGGCCGCTCTCCTTGAAATTGGCGACAGGACCCGCGCCACCATCGATATCGATCTGATCCTTGCAAGCACCGCCGAAGTCCTCGGCAAGGCGCTCGGCAGCACGCGTGCAGGGTATGGGCAGGTCGATCCTTTGACCGAAACTGTCGAGGTCGGTCAGGATTGGACATCGGGCAGCGCCGTCTCGATGGCCGGCATGCATCATTTCCGCGATTACGGGTCTTTTATCGAGAATTTGAAGCGCGGCGAAGATGTGCTGATTTTCGATGTCTCGGAGGACGAACGAACCCGAGACTCCGAGGCGCTGCTGCTCGCCCATGATATCCGCATGCTGGTCAATATCCCGATCATGGAAAGCGGCGTCATGACCGGGCTGATGCTGCTGCATTTCGATAAGCCCCGCCCCTTCGGCAAGGTCGAGGCCGATTTCGTTCGCGCCGTCGCGGACCGCACCCAGGCCGCCCTTAAGCAGGCGCGAGCCGTTGCTGCGGAAAAATTGCGCGAGGGCGAAATCAGCCACCGCCTCAAGAATTCCATGGCTATGGTTCAGGCCATCGCCATGCAGACGCTCAAGGGCGCCGACATCGAGGATCGCCGTGCGGCCTTCACCGCGCGCCTCTCGGCGCTCGCCAATGCGCATGAGCTCTTGTTGAAGCGCACCTGGCATAGCGCGCCGCTCGACGAGACCATCCGGTCCGCCCTCCTGCCCCACGGCGAGGCGCACCGCTTCCATATTTCGGGTCCCACGCTCGATCTCAGCCCCAAGCAGTCGCTGTCCATGTCGCTTGCGGTCCACGAGCTTGCGACCAATGCCATCAAATATGGGGCCCTTCGCGAGGCCGAGGGCAAAATTTCGATCGGCTGGAGTCTCTTCCGGTCCGAAACTGGCCAGCCCATGTTTGGCTGGACCTGGCAGGAAAAAGGCGGCCCCATCGTCGCCCCGCCGCAGCGCTCGGGTTTCGGCTCGCGGCTGATTTCCCGTGTGCTGCCATCCGACTTTGCCGGTGAAGTCGCCATCGACTATCCCCCAACCGGTCTTGTCTGCACCCTTACCTGCCCGGCTTGGGACACAGCGGATATTCCGCCGGCCGATGCGGGTCTTGTCGAGGTCTCGGCCTGATGGAAAGGCCGATCAACGTTCTTGTCGTTGAAGACGAACCGCTTCTGCGCATGGGCATTGTCGATCACCTTGAAGACGAGGGTTTTGTGGTCCTCGAAGCAGGCAATGCCCATCAAGCCATCGCACTTCTCGAGCGCAGCCCCGATCTGACCGTGGTCTTTACCGATGTCGATATGCCCGGCGGCATGGGCGGCATAGAGCTTGCGAATATCGTCCGGCAGCGCTGGCCCCATATCAAGCTCGCCGTCACCTCCGGTTTCCGCCTCGTCGGAAACGAAGAACTCCCCCACGGCAGCCTCTTCTTTCCCAAACCCTATGACCCGCCTGCCATCGCTCGGGCGCTGAGGAAACTCGTCGCAAAGTCCTGAGGCAGGCGAATAGTCTTCTTCCGCCTCAATCAAACCTCTGGCATGCTCGTGCGACCAATCGGAGATCCGCCATGACGGAAACCGTCGTACTGCCCACTCACACCGTCACCAGCCGCCGCCGCAATGGCTTCATCGTGCCGCTGCTGATCATCCCCTTCTTGATCTACAATCTCGTCGTGTTCCTCTTCTTCGGCGGCAATCCGATCAATTGGGCGGCCGGGCTTTTTTCCATTCCCATGCCCTCAGGCATGCCCTGGGCCGTGACGGCGGGCGATCTTCTCCTCGTCATCGGCGTCATCATGCTTTTCTTCGAAGTGCTGAAATCGACCCAGACGGCGCGCAATTCGATCATCGAGCACATGCTCTCGATGTTCCTCTTCGTCATCTTCCTCGTCGAATTCCTGCTCGTCGGCGCCGCCGCCAGCTCGGTCTTCTTCCTTCTGATGGTCATGAGCCTGATCGACGTCGTCGCCGGCTTCACCGTCTCCATCACCAGCGCGAGCCGCGACGTCTCCATGAACTGACTTGGGCTTCTCCCGGATGTCACCCCGGCGAAGGCCCGGGCCCATCCTGAGATGTACCGGCCATCCCCCAAAAACAAAAAATCCTCGCCTCATCAGCGGGGATTGTTCTTTTGAACTCTGGTCAAACCTTCAGGCCACAACCGTCTTTCGATAACCTTCCGGCATCCGGAGCACCGCGATAGCCGCGCTCTGCGCATAGGCCCCGACGGCGCGATCGACACTCGCCCGGCGCCGTTCGCGCTGCGGCGGCAACCGATCGCGCGCCGCAATCAACTGACTGATAAATTCAACAGTCGGCGCGCCGCTCGCGAGCGATGGACGCGCCGCAGCCGGCGTCACCAGCGCGGGCAATTGGGATCGGTATGTCTCAGTCTCGGTCATCTGGAACCCTCGCCTGTCTCATTGCGAGCCGGTTGTCCCATTTTGAGACGGGACAACACTGCTATGCCCCTATAGGAGCAACGGGCGTGCCAGATGTTAACGGAATGTTAACCGATTACGATCCCAAATCGTCGTCAGAGGTCAGAAATTATCCTTGCCCTTGCGGATCGCGGCGAACACCTCGGCCGGATCCTTGCCTTCCAAACCATAATGCGCTGCCAGTTCCGGCGCATCCGCCCGGAGGAATGGGTTGGCGCGTTTATCCTCGCCCAATTCGAACGGAATCGTCGGCTTCCCACCATTGCGCAGCGAGTTCACGAGATCCGCCCGCTGCTGCAGCGCCCGGTTATGCGGATCGATGCTGAGCGCAAATTTGGCATTGGATTGCGTATATTCGTGACCGCAATAGACAAGCGTATCGTCCGGCAGTTCGCGGAGGCGCTTGACCCCTTCCCACATCGGTCGAGGTGTCCCCTCGAACATCCGCCCGACCCCAAGCGAGAACAGCGCATCAGCGGAAAACAGATGTTTTCCAAAGGGTTCGAAGTAAACGATATGCCCCAGCGTGTGGCCCGGCGTCGCGATGATCTTGAAGGAGGTCTCGCCGAGCGTAACGGTGTCGCCATCGCCCACCAGCTCATCGAGCCCATCGATCTTGTCCGCCTCGGCCCGCGGCCCTACGACCCGGCACCCAAACGCCGCCTTCAATTCGGCAATGGCCTCCACATGGTCGATGTGGTGATGGGTGATAAAAATATCTGTCAATGTCCAGCCGGTGCGCTCCAGCGCATCGCGGATCGCATTCGCTTCGGGCGCATCGAGCGCCGCGGTCTTGCCGGTCGCCTGATCATGCAGCAAATAGCCGAAATTATCGGTCCGGGCGGAAAAAACATCGACGACCAAAGCCATTTAGCGGCTCCTTGCAATTTCAAAATTCGGTTCGGGTACCAAAGCTAGGGTGCCCAAGGGCCGAACACAACCGCCGCATTGGACAAGTCCACGCCCCAATGGCTAAACTCAAGCCATGACCAGCGATGTCACCCGCCTGATCTCCTATTATAAATCCCCGCTCGGGCGCATTTCTCGCGCCTTGATCCGCGAGCAAATCATTGCTTTGTCAGGCAATTTGTCCGGCAAGCGCGTGTTGGGTCTTGGCTTTGCCACCCCCTATCTACGCTTCGCGCTCGAACCCGCCGAACGCGTCGTCGCCCTTATGCCGGCCCGCCAGGGCGCCTCGGCCTGGCCGCGTGAAGGTCCGTCGCGCACCGTCCTCAGCGATCCCCTCGAGATGCCGCTGACCGATGCCGCGATCGATCTCACCATCGCCGTCCATGCCCTCGAACATGTTGCCGATGCTGAAGAATTGATGCGCGAACTCTGGCGCATCACCGCGCCTAACGGGCATCTCATCATCATCGTCCCCCGCCGCCGCGGCATCTGGGCCCAACGTGATGTGACCCCGTTCGGCCAGGGCAATCCCTATTCCGGTGGGCAACTCGAAAAGCTGCTCCGCGATCACTCCTTTGTACCCGAGGCCTGGCGCGACGGCCTCTTTTTGCCCCCGGTCCAGTCCTCGCTGTTCCTCCGCTCCGCCCGCTTTTTTGAGCGCATGGGCCGCCTTTTCGGCCCGCCGATGAGTGGCGTCATCTGCGTCCGCGCCCGCAAGGAAGCCTTCCCAGCCATCCCCCGCCGCAAACGTGCCGAGCGCTATGTGCGCCTTCCCGGCATGGCACCGGCAACCGCCCGATCCGGCTCTTGAGGACATGACGGGGCGCCGGATGGCCTGAGCCTCCGGTTGACGTGGTGGACGGACCCCGGAGCGGCATTCGCCTCGAAGGAATTTAGAGGTTATGAAGCGGAAACCGCTCCGGGGCGCCCGCTTTTCGGACAGGATTCACAGCGCCCCTTTGATCGCTCGTCGCGAGGCGGCCAATCCCCGAACGTGCGATGGAGACGATCCATCGCCGGGCCCCCTCGCCACTGTCGTCTGCAGACCGTCCGTGCGAGGTTGGACCTAAAGAATAGCGTGAAACCGGGGTGGCGGGGATAAACGGGATAAGTGTGCCCATCCCCCGACCCAACCATCACCATCCAGGCAAGACAGGCTTTGCCTTTCAGACCCCTTTTGCATATGGTCCGCGCGGCCTTTCCTGCCCGTCATAAAAGTGCGTCATGACCAATCCCATTCGCCCCACGCCGCAGCCCGGAATTTTGGATATCGCCCCCTATTTGCCGGGCAAATCCGGCGCGCCGGGCAGCACGACGGTCAAACTCTCGGCCAATGAATCCCCGCTTGGCGCCAGCCCCAAGGCCGTCGCGGCCTTCGCAGGCGCTGCAGAAAATCTTGCGATTTACCCTGAAGGTTCCTCGCGTATCCTGCGCGAAGCCCTCGGCGAAGTGCACCGCATCGATCCCGCCCGCATCATGTGCGGAAATGGTTCGGATGACCTCCTTCACCTGATCGCCCAGACTTATCTCGGGGAAGGCGACGAGGCGGTGATGAACCGCTATGGCTTTTCGGTCTATCCGATCATCACCATGGCCACCGGCGCCAAGATCGTCATGGTCGAAGAGACCGACTATACCGCCGATGTCGACGCCATCTTGGCCGCCGTTACCGACCGCACGAAGATCGTCTGGCTCGCCAATCCCAATAACCCGACAGGCACTTATCTCTCGGACGCCGAAGTGCGCCGGCTCCACGCTGCGCTGCGGCCCGATATTCTGCTTGTCGTCGACAATGCCTATGCCGAATATGTCACCGCGGCTGACTTTTCCGTAGGGCTAAAACTGGTCGGCGAGGCGGACAATGTCGTCATGGTCCGCACCTTCTCCAAGATGGGTCTGGCTGCCGCGCGCATCGGCTGGATGGTTGGTCCCGACCACATTATCGACGCGCTCAACCGCATCCGCGGGCCGTTCAACGTCAACCTTCCGGCCCAGCTTGCGGGCGCTGCGGCGACGCGCGATGTCGAGTTCAACGAGAAGCTGCGCGCTCACAATGCCAAGTGGCGCGACTGGCTGACGACCGAACTCAGTGGCAATGCCATGCGGGTGCTGCCGAGCCAGGCCAATTTCATCCTCGTGCTGTTTCCCGATGCAGCGACAGCGGCCCGTGCCTTCGATACTCTCCTCGCGGGTGGCTATGTTGTGCGTGAAGTCGGCAAGTCCTACGACATCCACAATGGCCTGCGCATTTCCATCGGCTCCGATGAAGCCATGCAAGGCGTCGCCAAAATTCTCAAATCCATGGAAGCCGCCCAATGAGCGCCCATTTTCGCAAGCTTGCCCTGATCGGCATCGGCCTCATTGGCTCGTCCATTGCCCTCGCCGCTCGCCGCCAGGGTTTGGCCGATGTCATCTCCATCGCCACCCGCCGCCAGGAAACGCTCGACGAAGCGCGCGACCTGAAGCTCGGTGACATCTACACACTCGACGCCGCCGACGCTGTGCGCGGCGCCGATCTCGTCATTCTCTGCGCCCCCGTCGGCGCCTATGATGCGCTTGCGCGCGCCATCGGCCCCGCCCTAGAACCCGGCGCCATCGTATCCGACGTCGGCTCGGTCAAGGAGCATGTGGTCAAGGTCGTCGCGCCACACTTGCCCGCCATGGTGCACTTCATTCCTGGCCACCCCATCGCCGGCACCGAACATTCCGGCCCCTCCGCGGGGTTCCCGGAGCTCTTTGCCGGTCGCTGGTGCGTTCTCACGCCGGGCCCAGAAGTGCCCGCTGATCAGACCGAAAAGCTCGCCGCCTTCTGGCGCGCCATGGGTTCCAAGGTCGAAAGCATGGATGCCGCGCACCACGACATGGTGCTCGCTATCACGAGCCACATCCCCCATCTCGTCGCTTACAATATCGTGGGCACGGTCGCCGATCTCGAAACCGCGACCCAATCCGAAGTCATCAAGTTTTCCGCCTCCGGCTTCCGAGATTTCACCCGCATCGCTGCCTCCGACCCGGTGATGTGGCGCGACGTGTTCCTCACCAATCGTGATGCCGTGCTCGAAATGCTGGGCCGCTTTCTCGAAGATCTCTCGGTGCTACAACGCGCTGTGCGCACCGGCGATGGCGACGCGCTCGAAGCGATGTTCACCCGCACCCGCGCCATCCGCCGCTCCATCATCAACGCCGGCCAGGAAACCGCCGCCCCCGACTTCGGCCGCCCCCACGATACCCCACCGGAGCCGGAAACCAAGTTCGTCCGCGAACATGGCGGCGGTGACGACGCCTAAAGCGCCAGCCGCCCGCCGCTGCCGACGCAATTTGCGCGCTCGCCATACATCTGCGCCCGCTCGGCGACGATCCCCGCCACCCGTAATAGCCCATTGTTCGGCCGCGCGGGGTTGCGCACCAATGGATTGGGCAGCGTCACGGCAAGCAAACTCGCCGTCTGCCAATCCAAGTTTTGCGGCTCGCGCCCGAAGGCTCGCTCGCTCCCGGCGGCGATGCCGAACTCGCCATTTGGCCCCCATTCCGCGATATTGAGATAGATCTCCATGATCCGCTTCTTGGGCATGACGAGGTCGATATAAAGCGCCAGCGGCACTTCGAGGACTTTGCGGATCGGGCTCGGATCGTTCCAGAGAAAGAGATTGCGCGCGACCTGCATGGTCAGGGTCGAAGCGCCCCGCGTCGGCTTGCCCTCGAGATAATTGTCGACCTCGGCGCGCAGCGCTCCAAAATCGACGCCCCAATGCCGGCAGAATTGTCCATCTTCCGAGAGGATGATCGACGCCTTCAGGCGGTCCGAGACCTGATCGATATCCCGCCACTCCCGCGTCACCGGCCGTCCCGTCAGATAGCGCTCGATCATCGGCACCGAGATCGGATCGACCACCAGATAAACCGGGGTCAGGACGAGAGGAATGGCGACGAGCACCGCAATCGCGGTGAACAAAAGGCGCAATGCCCGCCTCAAACCTTTTGCCTTTCGTGCCATGATCCGGTGATAGCGGCAGTTGGCGCCGGGGCCAAGGCCGGAGTCCCCTTGCCGCTTTTGGGGCAACGGGTTAGCAACAAGCTATGTACGACTTTTCCACCGACAGCGCCGCCTGCGCCCGAGCCGTCGAAGCCGGCCTCTCCGATTATCTGACCGGCCCGCGCCTGTCCGGTCCGGGCCCGGCAGCCGACCGCGTCATCGCCGCCATGCGCCATGGCAGCCTTGAAGGCGGCAAGCGCTTGCGCCCGTTGCTGGTGCGCCAGGCCGCCGCGATCTTTTCGGTGCCGCCGGAGGCCGCTCTCCCTGCTGGCCTCGCGGTCGAAATGATCCATTGCTATTCGCTGATTCATGACGATCTGCCTGCCATGGATGATGACGATCTGCGCCGAGGCCGCCCGACGGTCCACAAGGCCTATGACGATGCCACCGCCATACTCGCCGGCGACGCGCTCCTGACCCACGCTTTTGCGCTCCTCGGTGAACCGGCCACCCATGCCGACCCCGCCGTCCGCATTCGCCTCGTCACCGAACTCGCCCTCGGCGCCGGAGCCGGCGGCATGGTGGGCGGACAGATGCGCGATATCGAAGGCGAAATGGGCGGCTTTTCCGATGGCCAGATTGCCATCATGCAGGCGATGAAAACCGGCGCCCTCATCCGCGCCAGCGTCCGCATGGGCGCCATCATCGGCGGCGCCGATCCGCGCGCGCTATCGGCACTCACTGCCTATGCGGAAGCGGCCGGACGCGCCTTCCAGCTCGCCGACGACATCTTGGACGTCACCGCCACGCCCGAAGCCATGGGCAAGGCGACTGGCAAGGACGCCGAAGCCGGCAAGCAGACGCTCGTTTCGACCCTCGGCCTTGAAGGCGCCAGGAAGGTCTTGGACAATACAGTCAATGAGGCGCTCCTCGCCCTCCGCACCTTCGGCCCCAAGGCCGATGGCCTCCGCGCCACCGCAAAATTCTTTGCCAGCCGGAAGAACTGAGAAATGGCAAAACTGCTCGCTGTCTGCATCGGCAAGGCTGAACACATAGAAGGCTATCGCCCACTGACCGGCATCAACAAGCGCCCGGTCGCTCGACCAGTAGCGATCGAAATGCACGGCATTGCCGAGGACGCCGTGCTCGATCGCAAACATCACGGCGGCAACGACCAGGCCATCTACGTCTATTTCCAGGGCGATTACGATTGGTGGGCCCAAGACGGGGTGGCGAACACGCCGGGTCTCTTCGGCGAAAACCTCGTCATCGACGGTCCGGTCAGCGCTGAAACCGCCATCGGCGACCGCTACCAAATCGGCGATTGCCTCCTCGAAGTCGCCTATCATCGCACCCCCTGCATGACCTTTGCCGCCAAGATGGGCGACAAGTTCTGGGTCAAGCGCTTTCACCGCGCCAATCGCCCCGGCGCCTATTGCCGCGTGCTGCAGCCCGGCACTGTCGAAGCCGGTATGGATGTCTCCGTCACGCCCTATGCGGGCGAGCGGGTGACGGTCTCCGAGCTCATGGCTTTCGATACGACGAAAAATATCCCGCTCGACTTTCTCCGCCGTGCCGTGATGACGCCGATCCGCGAACAGACGCGGTTCAAATACGAAACCCGTCTCGCAGACCTGTTCTGAGTCTTTTCCCGATGAGCCTTGATTCCGTCCGTATCGATCTCGCCAACCGCGCGCCTGACCTATCGGTTGAAGTCACTGCGGAATCGACCGCCACCGTGCCACTTGCCGCGGCCGTGCATGGCGTCGAACCCGGCCAGATCGCCAAGACGCTCTGCATCCGCATCCGCGACGAAGAAGTGCTGCTCGTGACCCGCGGCGATGCGCGGCTCGACAATCAGAAATCGAAAACAGCCTTCGGCGGTCGTCCGCGCATGCTCGGCGCCGAGGATGTGTTGCGGCTGACGAGCCATCCCGTCGGCGGCGTCTGCCCCTTCGGCCTTCCCGCGCCATTGCCGATCTATCTCGATACCTCGCTCAAGATTTATGACGTGGTCATTCCCGCCGGCGGCGATACCCACGCTTCAGTGCGCCTCACCGTCGCGCGGCTGGCCGAGCTTTGCGGCAACAGATGGGTGGATGCGTGCCAGCTCCCCGAGTGAGCGCCAGGGACTATATCCTTGACCACTTCGCGCTGACGCCCCTTTCGGCCCGTCCGGATATTTCGCTTTATCGCCCCACGCCCAAGAGCGGGCTGATCTCTTTTCTGGCTCAAGAAGGCCGCGCCGACGAACCGCCTTATTGGGCCTATGCCTGGGCCGGTGGCGCCGTCCTCGCCGTTCATCTCGCGCAAAACCCCCAACTGGTTGCCGGCAAGACTGTGCTCGATTTCGGCGCTGGCTCCGGTCTCGTCGGTATTGCCGCCGCCAAGGCTGGCGCGACGCAAGTCTGGGCCATCGAGCCCGATCCCCTCGCGCATGCCGCCATGCTGCTCAATGCCGAAGCCAATGGAGCAACGCTGCACGCCTGGACCGAGCTCGGTATGCCCGAGGTCGACCTGATCCTCGCCGGCGACGTCTTTTATGACGCGAGAGTAGCTCAGGAGACCCTGCGCACTCTCTCGGCAGCAGCCACCAAAACCCCAGTTCTTGTCGGCGATCCCTTCCGCCGCGACCTGCCGCTCGACCACCTCGACCTCTTGGCCGAATATCAGGTGCCTGACATGGGCGGTGGCGAGCCGGTGCGGGCGGGCGTCTTCGCCCTGCGCCCCGAGAATATCGGAAATGCCCCATAGGCCTTGCCGGGAAACCGGGCAAATTCTATATCGAGGACAAGCGAGGACGACCTCCCCCTGACTGGGCTATCGCTCGGGACGACCCGACATTTTAGGGGAAGTCCCATGCGGACCACCGCAGATCGTATCCGTCACGCCATCAGCTTTGAAGCGATCGGCATCATCCTCGCAACGCCACTCGCGGCCTTTGCTTTCCATCTTCCGGGCGGCGACTCGGCCGTGATCGTCATCGCCAGCGCCACCGTCGCGATGGGGTGGAATTACATCTACAATCTTGGCTTTGACCACGCGATGCAGAGCCAGACCGGCGGCACCGCCAAGACCACACGCATTCGCATCCTTCATGCGGTGCTGTTCGAGCTTGGCTTGCTCGCCATCATGCTACCGCTCGTCGCCTGGTATCTGCAGATCTCAATCTGGCAGGCGCTGATCATGGATATCGCACTGGCCCTTTTCTACATGGCCTATGCGTTCGTCTTCAATTGGGCCTATGACCGTGTCTTCCCGCTCCCCGAGTGGCAGGAAGCGGCTTAGTCAGCCCAGGTGCCCGGTCAGCTTTAGCGTACCGAGCACCAGGATCAATATAGCGAGCCAGAAGAGCCGGCGGGTATTGCGTTCGTTCATTCGGCCGCGTTCTGCCTGCCAGTGCCGAACTTGCGCTCGATATAATCGGCCACCATCACCTTGAACTGGTCAGCGACGTCGGCCCCGCGCAGCGTCGCGACCTTTTCGCCATCGACGAACACAGGCGCCGCCGGGGTTTCCCCGGTGCCGGGCAGCGAAATGCCGATATTGGCATGCTTGCTTTCCCCGGGCCCATTGACGATGCAGCCCATGACGGCGACCGACAGCGTTTCGACCCCAGGATAGCGCTCGCGCCATTCGGGCATCGAGACATGCAGGTGATCCTGGATTTCCTTGGCCAGCGTCTGGAACGTGCTCGACGTGGTGCGCCCGCATCCGGGGCATGCGGCCACAACAGGGAGAAACTGGCGAAAACCCATGGTCTGCAGCAGTTCCTGCGCGACCTTTACTTCGGTCGTGCGATCACCACCCGGCTCGGGCGTCAGGGAAATGCGGATCGTGTCGCCGATCCCCTGCTGCAGGAGAATGCCGAGCGCGGCTGACGACGCGACAATGCCCTTTGAGCCCATGCCTGCCTCGGTCAGCCCCAGATGCAGCGCATAGTCGCACCGCGCCGCAAGGTCCTGATAGACCGCAATCAGGTGCTGCACATCGGACACCTTGGTCGAGAGCAGGATCTGATCCCGCCGCATGCCCAGCTCTTCGGCGCGCGCCGCCGACAGCAGCGCGGACTGAATGATCGCCTCGCGCTGCACGGCTGCTGCCGAAATCGGCGTTGCCGACACGGCATTCTCGTCCATCAGCTTGGTGAGCAACTCTTCGTCGAGCGAGCCCCAATTGACCCCGATCCGCACCGGCTTGTTGTAGCGATTGGCAATCTCGATCAGCGTCGCAAATTGCGTGTCGCGCTTGGCCTTGAAGCCGACATTGCCCGGATTGATGCGATATTTGGCCAGCGCTTCGGCGCAAGCGGGATGGTCGGTAAGAAGCTTGTGGCCGATATAGTGAAAATCGCCAACAAGCGGCACATCGTAGCCCATGAAGGCCAGACGATCGCGGATAATAGGCACAGCCGCCGCGCTCTCGTCACGATCGACGGTAATGCGGACGATTTCTGAACCGGCGCGCGCCAGTTGCATCACCTGCTTCACGGTCGCATCGATATCGGCTGTGTCGGTATTGGTCATCGACTGGACGACGACAGGCGCGCCCCCGCCGACCATGACCCCGCCGACATTGACGCCTACCGATTTTCTGCGGGGTGCCGGACCGGCCATGGGATCACCTTCGAAATTTCTCAACGACACATAAGCCCGACGGGATGGCCGCGCAATATTGCCGTATCGAATGCCTAGCACGGCAACGGCAAAGTCATGTGAATGCACCTGGCGCAAATTCGTGATCGGCGTGATCTTGAACCGAAACCGGGCGAGACCATTTATGGATCATGATAAAGATGCTCCTCCCCCGCCTCGTTCTGTTCCGCAAGGAAGTTGTGCAGCTCTGGAAGGCTTTTTGGGCTGCTGAGACCCCGCTCTATTTGAAGGCGGCGACCCTGTTCGTTGCCTTCTATCTGATCAATCCGCTCGATATCATTCCCGACGTCATCCCGTTCGTGGGCTGGGTCGATGATATCGTACTCGTGCCGTTGATGGTGAGCTGGATCGTCTCCCGCCTCCCCGTTCCGGCCCGCGTTTATGCCGGCAAGTATGGCAAGACCGTTGATGGTCGCGCCCGCCGCGTCTGATCGCTGATAATAAAAAAGGCGCCCACTGGGCGCCTTTTCCTTATGTGCTTGCCGCCTTGGCATTGGCCTCGGCGACGAGTTCATCGGGGATGTCGTCGAAGCTGGCATAGTTCATGTTGTAGAGCCGCGAATAAAGCCCGCCGAGCTCCATGAGCGCGTCGTGATTGCCCTCTTCGATCTTTTCCCCGCTTTGCAGCACAATGATCCGATCGGCCCCGCGAATGGTCGCGAGTCGATGCGCGATGACGAGACCCGTGCGCCCTTCGAGGAGCGTTTCCAGCGCCTTTTGGATCTGCCGCTCGGTGTAAGAGTCGATATTGGCCGTTGCCTCGTCGAGGACGAGGATTTTCGCATCAGCCACCAGCGCCCGGGCAAAGCTGAGAAGCTGCCGCTGTCCCAAAGATAGATTCGAGCCGCGCTGTTCGAGCTTGCTGTCATAGCCATCCGGCAAGCGCTCGATAAATTCGTGCGCACCCACGGCCTTTGCCGCCGCGATGACATCCTCGCGCGTCGCCGACGTTTTGTTGTAGCGGATATTGTCGAATACGGTACCGGTGAACAGGAACGGCTCCTGCAGCACCATGGCCACCTGTTCCCCAAGGCTCTCCTGGGTGACATTGCGCACATCGTGCCCGCCGACCAGCACTGCCCCGCCCTGCACTTCATAAAAGCGATGAACGAGCGCCATTGCGCTGGTCTTGCCCGAGCCTGTCGGGCCAACGAGGGCAACCGTCTCACCCGGATTGACCCGGAAAGACACGTGCTTGAGCACCGGGCGCTCGGGATCATAGCCAAAGACCACATCGTGGAAGGCGACCGAACCATCCATGTCGCTGGTCAGCTGCACCGAATTGGGCTTGTCGGTGATGGTCACCGGCAGGTCCAAGACTTCGGTGATGCGACGGCCAGAGGTCATGGCGCGCTGCATGATCGAATACTGCATGGTCAGCGACCGGATCGGATCGAAGAAGCGCTGGATGTAAAAGAGGAACGCGACGATGACGCCGACCTGCAGCGAGCCATTGAGCACCAGCGAGCCACCCACCAGAACCACGGTAGCCATCGAAATGCCGGTGAGGCTGTCGACGATCGGCACCATGACCTGGGCGAATTTCGAGCCCGTAAGCTGGGTTTCGAGATTGTGGTAGGCCTTGTCGTCATAAAGATCGAAATTGACCTGCTGGCGCTCCAGGTTCTGCACCGTGCGTACGCCATTGATGCCCTCGGCCATGGCGCCATTGGTCAGAGAATTCGTCTCATGCGCCGCCCAAAAGGCACGCTTTGCCGGCGGCAACCAGAAGATGCGGACGATGAAGAGGATCGGCATGGTGACGAGCGTCAATAGCCCGAGCCACGGATCGAGCGTTAGCAGCACGACGACGATGCCGATCAGGAGGACAATGTCACCCACCGAGATGACCGAGGTCTCCAAAAATTCCTGCATGGAATTGACGTCGCCCTGAAGGCGGCTCATCAGCCGGCCGACCTCGGTCTTGTCCATGAAGCTGAGCGACACGCGCTGGAGCTGGGCAAACATGGCCCGCCGCATCTCGAAGAGCACGTTCTCCGCAACCTGCCCCACCTGCGTTTCCTGCACATAGGACGCGCCAAAATTGAGCAGGACCGCCACGGCAAAAGCGCCGACGGCGATCATGAGATTATTGGCATTGCCGCCCGCAACCATGGCCCCATCGATGGCCCAGCCGATGATGAGGGGAATGGCAAGTTGCGTCGCGGTGAAAACCAGCACCGCAGCGACCGACAGATAGATCTTCCCGCGAAAGGGTTTCACAAAGGCCCAGATGCGACGGACGGTCTTGGGGTCGTAAGCCTTCCCAAAAACCTCTTCCTCGATCTTGTGGCTGCCGACGCTGGCGCGTGGCGGCCGCTGGCCGGGGAAAGTGGCGCTGTCGCGTTCGTCTTCTTCGATGACGCTCATTGGGCGGCCTCCCCGATATCGATATCCGTTGGGCGGGTCTGCAGATCATAGAGTGCGCGATATCGCCCGCCCTCGGCCAGAAGCTCGGCATGGCTACCGCGCTCGACGATTTTCCCGTCGTCCAGAAAGAGGATCAGATCCGCATGCATGAGCGACGAAAGGCGATGGGCGATGATGATCGTCACGCGATCGCTCGCATAGGCCTTGATGGCCGAGCGGATGCGATGCTCAGTGCCGGCATCGATGGCGGCGGTCGAATCGTCGAACACCATCACCGCAGGCCGCAAAACCAGGCTTCGGGCAATCGCGAGGCGTTGCCGCTGGCCACCTGACAGCGATACGCCGCGCTCGCCCACCACCGTGTCATAGTCGGAGGGCAGGCCCATGATGTAATTGTGGAGCTGCGCGCTTTCTGCGGCGCGCTCGATCTTGGTTTCTTTGGCCCATGGATCGCCATAGGCGATGTTGTTTTCGATTGTCGTCGTAAAGAGGAACGAATCCTGCTGCACGACGGCGACCTGGCGCCGAAGGCTTTCGAGCGTGACTTGGCTTATGTCCTGACCATCGAGCGTGATACGGCCGGAGGTGACGTCGTAAAAGCGGGGGATAAGGTGAGCGACAGTCGATTTCCCGCTGCCCGGCGCGCCGACAATGCCGATAGTTTGGCCAGCGCGCCCCTCGAAGGTGACGCCGGTCAGTGTGGGATGCGCGGCACCGGGATAGGTGAAATGCACATCCTCGAAGCGTAGCGTGCCCTTGGTGATCTTGAGCGGCAATGCACCGGGCTTGTCGATGATCTCTTCGGCCTGATCGATGAAGGAATAGAACCGCTGGCCGCAGGTATCGGCGCGGGCGAAGGAATTGACCATCAGCCCAAGCTGGCGCACCGGCATCTGGAGGATTGTCATGAAGGTCAGAAAGCTCGCGAGCGTCCCGACCGTCATTTCACCGGCGATGACCTTATGCCCCCCGACCCAGAGCACGAGGCCCATGGCAACGAAGAACGACAGGGTCATCATCGACGTATTCTTGACGCGGATCATCACGCGCTCATGCGCAAGGTCCAGCGCCGCCGCCGAGGCCGTGTCGAATTTACCCAGCTCATGCGTCTGGCTCGAAAAGGCCCTGACGACGCGAATGCCGCCGAGATTCTCCTCCATCACGCGGGTAAGCACCGAGAGCTTTTCCTGCAAAACGATCCAGGTACCGCGCAGCAGCAATTGCGCGACCGAGGAGCGCCAGGCGACGAATGGCACGAAACTCAGCGCCAGAAGGCCGAGCACCACATCGGTCGTCAGCAGCATATACGCCCCAACGCCGATCAAGACGGTTAAGAGGATCGTGCGCACGAAACCGGTCGAAAAGAACATGCGGACGCCATCGAGATCGAGGAGACCGAGCGTGATCAGATCGCCCGAATGGACGCGGTCGTGATAGGAATAGGAGAGGCGCTGCACCTTATCGTAGAAGGCGAGCCGCAATTCGTAGCCGACATGGTGGCCGACCGATTCCGAATAATAGTTCTGCACCAGGGTGAAGAACCCGCGCGCCACCGAGACCAGCAGCAATGTCGCCGCGCTCCAGAGCAGCGCCTGTTGCGCGCCATCGGCTGCAACGCTGATCACATTTTGCGCCTGATCGACGGCGTGGCCGAGCAGCCGCGGAATCATAAGCTGCAAGACAGCGGCGATAATGGTCGCGCCGATAGCCAGACTCGCTTGCCAATAATGCCGCAGCGAGAACAGCGTGATCCGTATCAGGGGGCTCCGGCCTACACCGTCATGGACGGCAGCAACGTGAACCCGTGCATCGCCGCGTGAACGGGCGCGGCCGGCCTTGAGGGTAGCCAAGACAGTATCCAGACATAAAAATGGGGCCCGAAGGGGAGGCGGGAAAAACCGTCGGCCAGCGATCGGGCAAATCAAAGCCCGCCTATAAAATGCGCATTGCGCCTACCATTCAAGGTGCAAATTGCGCAATTTTTGCAACTTTTCGCCCATTCGCCTCCGGCGAAGAAAGTCTCCAGTGGAGACTTTCTAGGGCGAAAAGGCCATGAGAGCTATGCTCGAATGGCTTGCTCGATGGCCAGGCAACGTCATCCCCACCTAGCCTCCCCTTGAAAGGGGAGGGACCAATCGAGTTTGCCGCGATGCCCGAGAGCCAGCGCCCCATCCCTCCCCCTGCTAGGGGGAGGTTAGGTGGGGGTGCCCCTACTCCAGCCTCACCAACAAATCCTTCGCATCAATCTGATCGCCTGGGCGGATCAGCAGTTCCGCCACCACGCCATCGACCTCGGCATGGATCGCCGTTTCCATCTTCATGGCTTCGATCGAGCAGAGCACATCGCCCGCCTGTACGCTCTGGCCTTCCTTGACGGCAAGGGTCGAGATGACGCCAGGCATGGGCGCACCAACCTGCTTGGGATCACCCACCGCGGCCTTGGCGCGGACCTTGACCTCACCCGCCTTCAAGCGATCGGGCACGGCAATAGTGCGCGGCTGACCGTTGAGGTCGAAGAACACGCGGACTTCGCCCTTTTCATTGGTCGGAGCGCGGCCGAGATAGTTGACGACGAGGGTCTTGCCCTTCTCGATATCGACGAGCAATTCGTCGCCTTCCTCGAGCCCGTAGAAATAGACCGGGGTCGGCAGCACTTCGGTCGGGCCGTAACGATCCTGGGTCTTTTCAAAGTCTGAATAGACCTTTGGATACATGAGGTACGAGGCGAGGCGGAAATCATCGACCGGCACGCCGACCTCTTCCGAGATTTTCTTGCGCTCAACTTCGAGATCGACATCCTTCAAATAGGAGCCTGGTCGCTCGGTCAGCGGCGTACGTCCCTTGAGGACCTTTTTCTGCAGCTTTTTCGGGAAGCCACCGGGTGGCTGGCCGAGATCGCCGGCAAAGAAGCCCACCACCGAATCGGGGAAGGCAATGTCCTTGTCGGGGTTTTCGACATCAGCCCGAGCGATGCCCGCCGAAACCATGGCGAGCGCCATATCGCCCACGACCTTGGACGATGGCGTCACCTTGACGATATCGCCGAACATCTTGTTCACGTCTGCATAGGTCTGGGCAACCTCGTGCCAGCGGGTTTCAAGCCCGAGCGAACGCGCCTGTTCCTTGAGATTGGTAAACTGGCCGCCTGGCATTTCGTGGAGATAGACTTCCGAAGCGCCACCCTTGAGATCGCTCTCGAACGCGCGGTACTGCGTGCGCACGGCTTCCCAATAGAAGGAAATCTGGCGGATCGCCTTGGCGTCCAGGTGCGGATCGCGCGCGTCGCCTTCGAGCGCGGCCACGAGCGAGCCGAGTGTCGGCTGCGAGGTCGTCGACGAGAGGGCATCCATGGCCGCATCGACCGCATCGACACCTGCCGCCACTGCTGCCAACACCGTCGCCGCCGAAGCGCCCGAGGTGTCATGGGTGTGGAGATGGATCGGCAGATCCGTTTCGTTGCGCAGCGTCTCGATCAGCTTCTTGGCCGCAGCCGGCTTCAGGAGCCCCGCCATGTCCTTGATCCCAAGCACATGGACGCCTGCGGCTTCCAGCTCCTTGGCGAGACCGACATAGTATTTCAGATCGTATTTGGAGCGATCAGGATCGAAGAGATCGCCGGTATAGCAGATCGCGCCTTCGGCCACCTTGCCTTCGGCCGCCACCGCATCGATCGAGACGCGCATGTTCTCGACCCAGTTGAGGCAGTCGAAAATGCGGAAAATGTCGACGCCGCCCTTGGCCGCCTGCTTGACGAAGAATTTGACGACATTGTCGGGATAGTTCGTGTAGCCGACGCCATTGGAGCCACGCAGCAGCATCTGGGTGAGGATATTCGGCGCGCCTTCGCGCACCTTGGCCAGACGCTCCCATGGGTCTTCGTTGAGGAAGCGCATGGACACGTCAAACGTCGCCCCGCCCCAGCATTCGAGCGAGAGTAGGTTCGGCAACCCGCGCGAATAGGCCTGGGCAATGCGCGTGATATCGAAGGAGCGCATGCGTGTCGCGAGCAGCGACTGGTGCGCGTCGCGCATGGTGGTGTCGGTGAAAAGCACGCGCTCTTGGCTCTTCATCCACCTGGCAAGACCGACAGGACCATCGCGATCGAGTACTTGCCGGCTGCCATCGATCGTCGCAAGCGGCGGGAAATCGGGCACGAAGGGCGCAGCGGCATCGGCTGGCGGCCGCGGACGATCGCGCACCTCGGGATGCCCGTTCACGGTCACGTCGGCGATATAGCTCAGGAGCTTCGTCGCGCGGTCGCGGCGCGGTTTGAAGTTGAAGAGTTCCGGCGTCGTGTCAATGAAGCGCGTCGTATAGCGGTTCTCGACGAAATCGGGATGCGTGATGATGTTTTCGAGGAATGCCAGATTGGTCGAGACACCGCGGATACGGAATTCGCGCAAGGCGCGATGCATGCGCGCAATTGCCTCTTCGGCCGAGGGCGCCCAGCAGGTGACTTTTTCAAGGAGCGGATCGTAGTAGCGGGTGATGACCGCACCAGCATAAGCCGTGCCGCCGTCGAGACGCACGCCAAAACCCGTCGCGCCACGATAGGCGGTGATGCGGCCATAGTCCGGAATGAAATTCTGTTCCGGATCTTCAGTCGTCACGCGGCACTGAATGGCATTGCCGTTGAGCTTGATGTTCTCCTGAACCGGCACACCGGATTCCGGCGTCCCGATCACGGCGCCATCGAGCAGGTGAATCTGCGCCTTGACGATGTCGATCCCCGTCACCTCTTCGGTGACCGTGTGCTCGACCTGAATGCGCGGGTTCACTTCGATGAAGTAGAACTTGTCGGTATCCGCATCCATCAGGAATTCGACCGTACCGGCACCACGATAGTTGGCAGCATTGCCAAGGCGCACGGCGGCATCGGTCAGTTCGGTGCGGACGGCATCCGAGAGGTAAGGCGCAGGCGCGCGCTCGACGACCTTCTGGTTGCGGCGCTGCACGGAACAATCGCGCTCATAGAGATGGACGAGATTGCCGTGATCGTCGCCAATGAGCTGCACTTCGACATGGCGGGCGCGCTCGATCAACTTTTCGAGATACATCTCGTCCTTGCCGAAGGCGGCCTTGGCTTCGCGCTTGCCTTCCGAAACTTCGGAAAGCAGCGTCTTTTCATCCATGATCCGGCGCATGCCGCGACCGCCGCCGCCCCATGATGCCTTGAGCATCAGCGGATACCCAATTTCGGCCGCGAGCTTCTTGATCGTCTCGGGATCGTCCGGCAGCGCTTCGGTCGCGGGCACCACCGGTACCTTGGACGCGATCGCCATATTGCGCGCGGCAACCTTATTGCCGAGATCACGCATGGTCTGGGCGCGCGGGCCGATGAAGATGATCCCGGCATCGTCGCAGGCATCGACGAACTCAGGTGATTCAGACAAAAGCCCATAGCCGGGGTGGATCGCATCGGCGCCGGAAATTCGCGCGATACGGATATATTCTTCGATTTGCAGATAGGCTTCGACCGGGCCCTTGCCCTTGCCGATCAGATAGGCCTCGTCGGCCTTGAACCGGTGCAGCGCCAGTTTGTCTTCCTCTGCATAGACCGCGACGGTCTTGAGCCCGAGTTCATTGGCAGCGCGAAACACGCGGATGGCGATTTCGCTGCGATTGGCGACGAGGATTTTCTTGATTGGCATCGATTTAAATTCCGAGCAGGAGAGGGTTGGGACCCTAGACTAGAGGGTCCGGCTCAGCTTGTTCTGCGGCTCGGATGGCGGGCCATCCATGCCGCCATAGTCGTTCGTGTCAGCTTCTCGACAGAATGCCGGCGAGATGGCTCATGTCGTAGCCGGCCTCGGCCGCCTGCGAGATGATCTCGGATGCATCCGTTTCACCGGCCTGGCTCAGCGCCCAAAGGGTCGTCGAGCGTGTGCCGGAGCGGCAGAAGCAGAATACCGGGCCGTCGTTCCCCTCGAGCGCGGCCTTGGTCTTCTCGACGAGTTCGGGATTGACCCCTTCTCGTCCCAGCGGGATGGCATAATAGTTCAGACCGGCAGCCTTGGCGGCAGCCTCGATCTCGGCACCCGCCGGCTGGTCGGGCGATTCACCGTCAGGACGGTTGTTGACGATGGCGACGAAGCCGAGGGATTTGAGCGTGGCGACATCTTCCGGGTTGATTTGCCCCGAAACGCTGACGTGATCGTTGATCCGCTTCAAGTCCAAGTCGCTACTCCCCGTTCGCCTGTGCCTCCCCTTATATCCACCGGCTTGGGAGCCATGCAACCATGACGTATGCGCGCCGCTCGCGACAAATCTTGCCACTGAGTCACCAGTAAATCCGGCGCTTACAGCCGTATTGCAAATTGGTTCCAAGGATGATTCTAAAATTTTCTTGCCTCGAAAAATGCCAAATTTCGCCACCGCAAGGTTGAAATGCAGATTATCCGCGGTTAAGTTGGCTCCAGAACAGCAACATGCCTGGGTTGAGCGTTGACACATTCCATGTATCAGCGCCGATATTATTTTGTCTTTCGTCAGCTCTATTGAATGACTGGCACGCCGACAAATTGGATTGCCCGGCATAAACCGACGAGGTTTTATGACCAGCAAGATCAGCGTAAAGAACGTCTTCAAGATATTTGGCGAAAAGCCCGGCCGCGCCCTTGAGATGCTCAAGTCCGGCCAAAGCAAGAATGACATTTTCGAAGCGACCGGCCAGACCATCGGCGTCCAGAATGCCGCATTTGATGTGAAAGAAGGCCAGATCTTTGTGGTCATGGGCCTCTCGGGATCGGGCAAATCCACCCTCGTCCGCATGCTCAACGGCCTCATCCGCCCCACCAGCGGCGAAATACTGATCGATGGCGATGATGTCGCCTCCTGTTCTCCCGCTAAACTGCGCGAAATCCGCCGTCAGAAGATCGCCATGGTCTTCCAGCATTTCGCTCTTTTCCCCCATCGCACCATTGCCGAGAACGCGGCCTATGGCCTCAAGGTCAAAGGCGTATCGAGCGACGAGCGCCGCGAACAGGCGCTGATCGCCCTCGAACAGGTGGGCCTCTCCTCCTGGGCCGATTCTCTACCCGCCGATCTTTCGGGCGGCATGCAGCAGCGCGTCGGGCTTGCCCGGGCGCTCGCGACCGATCCGCAGGTTCTCCTCATGGATGAGCCGTTCGGCGCGCTCGATCCGCTGATCCGCAAGGAAATGCAGGAAGAGCTGCTGGTGCTCCAGCGCACGCTGAAAAAGACCATCGTCTTCATCACCCACGATCTCAATGAAGCACTGATGCTCGGTGATCGCATCGCCATCATGAAGGATGGCGAGATCGTTCAGGTGGGCAGCGCCCAGGATATCGTTTCGCAGCCGGCCAATGATTATGTGGCCGCCTTCGTGGCCGATATTGATCGGGGCCGCGTCTTCACCGCCGCAACCGTCGCCACTGATGCCCTACCCATGCAGTTGACGGGCGATACGGCGGGCGATGCCGTCAAAGCCATGGAAGAGCAGAACCGCAGCGCGGTCTATGTGCTCGATGGCGAGGATATCGCTGGTGTCGTGACCTATCAGCAAGCCGCCGCTGCCGACCGCGAAAGCGGCACGGCCGATGTGCCGCTGGCCGATGTGCTCATCACCGATTTCCCGACAGCCGATCGCGATACTCAGCTCGCCGATCTCTATGCGCCGGCATCTTCAGGCCTTCCCATCGCCATGACCGATGCGGACAATCGCCTGATCGGCGTCATCGAGCCCGAAGCGGTTTTTGCCCAGCTTTCGGCCGATCCGGCAACGCCCGACGCCGAGCCACAGGCTGAAGCTGTAGCTGAAGAGCGCGAACTCGCGCCCACCCCCTAAACCGCGTCCTCCCGCTAAAAATCCCATTTTGCGCGAGCCCTTCTGGGCTTGCCGCCAAGACAAGGAGACGTGCCTTGAGCCCGTCCGATTTCCTCATCATTCCCTTTGACGATTGGGTCAATTTCCTCGTCCGCGATTGGCTTGTTCCCAATTTCCGGCCCTTCTTCCGCGCCATGCAGGTGCCCATCAGCGTGGTGCTCAACGGCCTCGACGATTTCCTCGCCTTCGTGCCCATGGTGGTCACGACTCTGGTCTTTGCGCTCCTCGCCTTCAAATATGCCGGGCGCGGCATGGCCATTTTCACTCTTGTCGGCTTTGCCTTCATCGACATGATCGGCCTCTGGCCCGAGACCATGACGACGTTGTCGATGATCCTGACCTCGGTGCTCTTTTGCACCATTATCGGCGTGCCCGTCGGCATCTTGGCGGCCCGCAACGATCTCACCTGGAAGATCGCGCGCCCGGTGCTCGACATCATGCAGACGATCCCCAGTTTCGTTTACCTCGTACCCATCGTCATGCTCTTCGGCGTCGGCATGGCCCCCGGGATCATCGCGACCATCATCTTTGCCCTGCCCCCGATCATCCGGCTCACCAATCTCGGCATCCGCAATGTGCGGACCGACCTCATAGAAGCCTCGACCGCCTTCGGCTCGACGCCGATGCAGATGCTGTTCGAGCTGCAATTGCCGCTCGCCATGCGCACCATTTTGGCAGGTCTCAACCAGACCCTGATGCTGGCGCTCTCGATGGTGGTGATCACCGCCCTGATCGGTGCCGGTGGCCTCGGGCTCACTGTCAATACCGGCCTCGGCCGCCTCGATGTCGGCGGCGCCACCGCCGGCGGCGTTGGCATCGTCATTCTTGCCATCGTGCTCGATCGCATCACCCAAGGCCTCGGCGAGCAGAAGAGGCTCGAAACCACCTCGCTCCGCCAAACCCTCGTTTCCCTGTTCAAGCCAGGCGCCCCGGCGCCGGCCCAAGCGGGAAAGGCGGCCTGATCGCCGCCACGCTGGGGGCGCTCTGCCCCCATTCGCCTCCGCTTTCGCGGAACACCGAAAAGCAAAAACAAGGAGACAAAAACAGCAATGTTCCGTCTCGATAAGAGCCTTCCCTTCCTCGCCGCCGCCCTTCTCGCCACCTCAGCCCTGCCGGCAATCGCACAGGACGGCCCAGGCGCCGGCACCGCGATCACCATGGCCCAGCCAACCTGGGACACCGGCTGGTTCCACACCGAAATCTACCGCCAGCTTCTCCAGGAGCTTGGCTATGACGTCGCTCCGGCGATCACGCTCGACAACCCACCGTTCTATCAGTCCGTCGCCATGGGCGATGTGACCATGTGGGTCGATGGCTGGTTCCCGCTCCACTCGACCTATGAGCCGATCTTTTCGAGCGGCGCTGAAATCGTCGGCGCCGTTGCCAAGGGCGGCGCGCTCGAAGGCTATCTGATCGATAAGGCTGCTGCCGACGAGTTTGGCATAACCTCGCTCGAAGACTTCAAGCGCGACGAGGTCAAGGCCGCGTTCGATCGCAATGGCGATGGCAAGGCCGATATGGTCGCCTGCCCACCGGGCTGGGGCTGCGAGATCAATATCGAGCATCACATGGATGCCTATGAGCTGCGCGACCATATCAATACGATCAAGGCGGGCTATTCCGCCTCCATGGCCGATGCACTTGCGGCCTATAAGGGCGGCGAGCACATCCTTTATTACACCTGGACACCGAACTGGACCGCCAACCAGCTGGTGCCCGGCAAGGATGTCGTCTGGATCGAAGTGCCGGAGGTTGACCTGCCCGATATGAGTCTTGCCGATGCCGCGACGCTCGAAGGCGTTGAGGGCTGCGTCAATGATCCGTGCAAGCTCGGCTTCCCGGCCAATGACATCGTGCCGGTCGTCAATTCCGAGTTCCTCGCCGACAACCCGGCCGTGGGCGCTCTGCTTAACGAAGTCGCCATTCCGCTCGAAGATATCTTTGCGCAGAATTCGGCGATGAACGACGGCGACACCGATATCGAAGCCCAGGCTGCCGCCTGGATCGAAGAAAATCGCGCCGCTGTCGATGGCTGGCTCGACGCTGCCCGCGCCGCAGCGTCCTAAATAAACTCGGGACCGGGCTCAGGCCCGGTCCTATGCCGCATCGGCAAGCTTGGCCGGCTTCAATGGCCCCGGTCGTCCCAGCAGATAGCCCTGGAACGCGGTGCAGCCGGCCCGGCGCAACAGGTCGAGCTGAACCTCCGTCTCGACGCCTTCGGCAATAACCTCAACCTCGAGCGAGCGCGCAATGTCGCAGATGGCTTCGACGATCATCGCGTCGATCCGGCTTTCCCCGATATTGGCGACATAAGTCCGATCGATCTTGATGACGTCGAAGGCAAAGCCACGCAGATACTGCAAGCTGGCGTGACCGGCGCCGAAATCGTCGATCGCCACCTTGAAGCCAAGGCTGCGTAGGGTTTCAAGATTGCCCTGCTCGACCAGCCCCGCTCCAAGCGGCACGGTTTCAGTGATTTCGATAATCAGCCGCCCCGGCTCGATCGCACTGTCCATGACCATGGTCGCGAATTTTGCCGCAAAATCACCGCGACGGAGCTGCGCTGCGGAAACGTTGATCGCCACAGGCGTGCCAAGTGTCGGGATATCGTTGAGCGCGCGCCGCAAAACCCATTCACCGAGCTTGTCGATCAGGTCACTTTCTTCGGCAATACCGATGAACTGCGCAGGCGGGATCATGCCGCGCACCTTGTGCCGCCAGCGCAACAGCGCTTCGTGCGAACGCACTTTCATGTCGGCGCCAACGACCGGCTGGTAATGGAGTTCCAACTCGTCCATCAGCAGCGCTGCGCGCAGTTCCCGCTCGATGAACCGGCGATGCCGCTCATCTCCCAGCATATCGGGATCAAAGGCAATCACCTGCCGCCGCCCGGCGCGCTTGCCCTTGTAAAGCGCAAGGTCGGCCTTGGCGATGAGATCGTCGACATCGCTGGCATCCGTCGGCGCCAGCGAGAAACCGATCGTCGCTGAAAGCCGCGTCGGCCGCCCGGCAATCGTAATCGGTTGATCGAGGCGGCGGAGCAATTCCTCGCCGAGCCGCTTGAGCGCGCCGCGATTATCGCAATCGAGCACGGCAATGCCGAATTCGTCGCCGCCAAGCCGGCCGATCACCGCGCCTGGCATCACCTCGGCAATCGCCTTGGCCAAATGCACCAGCGCCGCATCGCCCGCGCCATGTCCTGCGCCGTCGTTCAGCACCTTGAGATTATCCATGTCGAGCTGCAGATAGCCAAGGGACCGCGACGAGCCATGAAAGATTTCGTCGCGCAGCGCCTGCATGAAATAGGAGCGCGTGAAGACTCCCGTCAGCGCGTCACGATGGACGGATGCGACGATTTCCTGGGTGTCCTGCGCGGCCTTGGCAAGCTGGCGGCGAATGCTGCGATGGCCCGCAATGAGAAGACCCACTCCGGACAGGAGCGACGCGACCCCAGCCAATAAAAGTGTCGGATTAGGCGCAACCACATAGGCCGGCCGATCGAGGGCCATTAACGCAATCGCGCTGATCGCCAGAAGAACCAGCGCCAGCCCCAGTGCAACCTTACGGTAGCTGGAGAGGATCGGCGCGAGATGATTGGCGCGGCGCGGCGCTTTTTCTCCAACAGGCTGCACCCGCCGCGCGAGACGCGCTCCAGGCAGCCGGGTTCGCTCTCTCGGCGGAAAATTCATATTGAGTTCAGGGGTATAGGTGACGCCACAATTAGCCGCGACCCTAGTTTTCTCAGGTGACAAAACCAAGACAAGTTGCACGGCACATCGGGTCGTGGTGAACAGCTGGTAAAACCCCGGTCAGGGCGTGCCGCCCGTCCAGGCCTGCCAGATATCGCTATGCTCGGCGACAAACCGCTCGGCCACACCTTCGATGGTCGCGCCCGGCTCATTGGCTTGCGCCAGGAGCCGATTCATTTCCGCGATTGGCAAGGTGGCGCGCTGAAAATATCCCGCGACATTGGGGGCCTCGGTAAAGACCCATTCGGCCACGGCGCTCACCACCAATTCGCTTGGAAAGGCCGACGGTTTTGGATCCGCACACGTCGCCGCCGCAAGGCATTTCATCGCCGCCTCGTCAAATGCGCCCATATCGAGCGCCTTGAAATCGAGCTGCGCCAAAACCGCATTGGGCTGCCAATAATAAAAGACGAAATTCTCGCGCCGGCTCACCGCCTCTGCAATCAGCGCATCCATTTCGAACCGATTGGCCGGCTCGACGATCTCGAGACGATCCGCCAAACCCTGCGCCTTGATCAGGTTGCGATTGATGACTGAACAGGCCCAATCCGCCGGGCAGGAAATAAAGCGCACCGGGGTCGTGCCTGCCCCGGCGAGGAGCGTCGTCAGTCCCGCTGCCGTCAAGGCGCTGCCATCGCTGGCATTCATATAGGAGGGGACGAACCAGCCTTCGAAGGTCGTCGTATCGTATGTGGGCGCCGCACTCCGCAGCATCTGTGCATCGACCGCGCCATTCCAGACATCGGCAATGCGCGTCACCCACATTTCCGGCGCCATCGCCGGCTGCCCGGTCGAACCCATGGATGAAGTCGTCGCCGCAAGATCGCCGGGAATGACCCGCGCATCGCAGCCATACGCTTGCTTGAGCACGCGCGCGTGAATTTCCGACAAAAGTGCGGCCGATGGCCAGGTCATCCGCGCGATCGTCATCGGCTGCGTGCCGCAAGGCGTTGCGATCGCGGGAGGCGGCGATGCACCCGATTCAGCACCGTCGACAGGCGCGACTTGGGCATCCTGCGCACTATCGAGCATGGTGAACTGCGCCTGCGCCGGAACGACTGGTGAGGTCAGCAGCAGGGCAAGAATGATGGTGGTGCGAAAGGCCATTGGCGTCCTCATTCCCTCCCCTCCAGTCTATGCGCAAACATCATGCCTTAAGCAACCGACAGGCCTTGGCAATTTGGCGCAAGACCCCCGGTGACAACTGTTTTGAAATTGTGCAACAGTCCGTGCCAGCGGGGCGCGTGTGGCGCCCCCGGCATCCGTTGCACGTCGCAAGAATGAGGCCAGCAAGGCCATCCTGCGTGCAACGCCAACAGAGGGACGTCCATGTTCAAGAAAACCCTGACCCTGGCGGTCGCCGCCACTGCCCTTAGCGTTGCCGCTCCGGCAATCGCCCAGGACACCGGCGCCACCATCGGTTTCATCGGTGGCTTCACCGGTCCGATTGAATCGCTCACGCCGCCGATCTTTGCCGGCGCCGAACTCGTCGTGAAGCAGGTCAACGAACAGGGCGGGATCCTGGGCGGTGAATTCAAGATCGTCTCGGCCGACGGCGCGTGCGACGCGACCGCAGCCGCAGCCGCTGCCGACCGCCTGATCAACACCGACAACGTCACCGGCGTCGTCGGCGCGCTCTGCACCGGCGAAACCATCGGCGCCTTCAACGGCTCGGGTCTTTCGGGCAATGTCGTCTTCATCTCGCCAGCCTCGTCCGCTCCGGCTCTGACGACGCTCGAAGACAACGACCTCGTCTACCGCACCACCCCGTCCGACGCGCTCCAGGGCGTCAAGATGGCCGACCTGCTGCTCGCCAAGGGCATCAAGGACATCGCCATCACCTACGTCAACAATGACTACGGCAAGGGCTTTGCCGACGCACTGTCGGCTGCCTACACCGCTGGCGGTGGCACTGTTGCTGCCAACCTCGCGCACGAAGAAGGCAAGGCCGACTATCGCGCCGAACTTGGCAACCTCGTTGCCTCGCAGAACCTCGTCGTCCTCGCCTACGCCAACGCCTCGGGCAACACCATCCTGCGCCAGGCCGTCGAATCCGGCAACTTCACCACCTATGTCGGCGGTGACGGCATGGTTGGCGACGACCTCCTCAGCGGCATCGATGCTTCGGCTGTCGAAGGCCTGATCGCAACCCGCGCTGGCGCTCCGACCGGTGAATCCGTTGATCTCTACAACGCCTTCACCTCCGACGGTTTTGAAGCCAACGCCACCTACGCACCCCAGGCCTATGACGCTGCCTTCCTGATGGCCCTCGCCATCGAGAAGAACGGCTCGACCGACCGCGAAGGTCTCTCCGCAGCCCTCCGCGACGTCGCCTCCGCGCCTGGCGAAACCATCCGCCCCGGCGAATGGAAGAAAGCCGTCGACCTGATCAAGGCCGGCACCGACATCAACTATGAAGGCGCTGGCGGCTCGCTCGACTTCGACGCAGCCGGCGACGTCGACGGCATCATCGTCGAACTCGCCGTCGAAGGCGGCAAGTTCGTCGAAAAGGGCCTGATCCAGTAAGCTGGGTCTTGCTAAAGAACCGAAGCCCGGGAGTGATCCCGGGCTTTTTGTTTGGTAGCAAAAAGCCCGAAAACGCCGATTGCAGCGTCTATGCTATCTCGTCGAGACACAGAGCCTGTTCTGCCGTCATTGCCCGGCTTGTCCGGGCAATCCATTTCGCTGCTAGGTGGACTACCCGGACAAGCCGGGTAGTGACGATGACCAAGAGGTCACATCCGACAATCGATGGTCACTTATCCTAACCCGCAGGAAGCCGCTCCACGACCACCTGCCGCATATCGGTGCGGACCGTGATCGAAAAATGCTCAGCCTGCACCACATCCAGGATTTTGCGTGGCCGGAAGGCGCAGATGCAAAGACCGCTGCGGTGCCGCAGGCTGGGATAGACGAGGCCGTCCTTCCCAGCCGCCCGCAGTCCCTCACCAAAAGCCTGGCTCGGCCCATAATCGTCGGTAAAACAGTCCGGCCGGTCCTCAGGCAGGACATCACGATACGAACCCTCGATCCGCGCTTGGTACACCCGAAAAGTCCGCTGCCCCTCGGCCTTGCCGCGCGCAAAAGCCTCGCGCCGCAGATGGTGTCCGACTTCGGCAATACCCGTTTCGATCCGCGCGGCCGCATACCAGGCGCCGAGATCCGGCCCGGAAAAGCGCGCACCCATTGGCGGAGCATGGAGAAAAGCCGCCATGACGATCGAGGCGTTGGGCCGCCCAAAAACCCAATCCGCCTTCGGCAGGCGCGCAATGCGCTCGGTCACCAGCCGGTCATTGGTCCAGCCGGACAGTTCCATCACCGCTTCAAGATCATCCGCCGACGCGACCGTCTCGAACAGCCCGATTGGCGGAAACTGCGAAGGGATCAGCCGATAGGTGACGTCAGGGGCTGCCACATCCATCGTCAGCGCCAAACGATATCGGCATCCGTCGTGGGGCTGAAGACGGCGTCAATGCCATTGGGCGGCATATAAAGCCCTCCCCGCGCCGCATCGAGAAACCGCCGCACCAGCATGATCCCGTCCATGCTGCCATTGGTCAGGAGCGCTAGTGGCGCCTGCCCGCCAAAGACCGGCGCAAGGTGCGGCCCCTTGAGCCACTCGACCCCGGCCTCCTTGGTCGCAAACAACACGCCGAGCGCCTGATGGACACCCAGAAGCGCCGAAAGCCGCATCAGCGCATCGACATCGAGCGTCACCGCCCCGCCGTCACGCGCCAGCCGCATCCAGTTGTGGTAGGTCGATCGCGACGGATAACCAAGCACCAGCCGCCGCTGCTCTTCGCTCAAGCCCCAGTCTTCGGCGATATTGAGAAACGTGCGCAAAGCCGGCCCACTCAGCCGCTTGCGATTGACCGAGGAAAACCGATCCGACGCCAAGACAGGCGTCTTGCCGATGAACGAGGTCTGGTTTTCTTCTAATCCCGCAGCGCGCATTTCCGTCTCCTGAAGCAGAAATACCCCAGAAGCCCCAAAGCTTCAAGCACTCTGTCCAAATTTGGACATCACCGCTCGCGTTTGACCACTTCTGGAATGAGACCGCGGGGCGCAAAGCGCAAGGCGATGGTAATGACGAGACCCAGAACGAAGACGCGCATCTGTGCCGATCGGGCTTCGATCTCCGGAATGGCGCCCCAGCCGAATTGGGTCGACCACGTGCTGACGAAGTCGAAAACAGCCTTCGACAGCGGCTCAGAAATCACCCAGATTAGCCAGAGGAGGATCGCTCCAAACAGCGCGCCCCAGTTGTTGCCCGCGCCGCCAACGATCACCATCACCCAAATGAGGAAGGTATGGTTGATCGGCTGATAGCTCGAAGGATCGAAAATCTGGACAAAGCTGACCAGCATGGCGCCGCCAATGCCCATCAAAACCGAACCGAAGACGAAGATTTCGAGCTGCCGCGCAGTGACGTTCTTGCCCATGGAGGTTGCAGCGATGTGGTTGTCGCGGATGGCGCGCATCATGCGGCCCCACGGCCCGGCATAGGCGCGCGAGATCAACCACATGACGATCGCCAAGACGATCACGGCCAGAAGCAGATAGCCCGAGCGCGCGGCAAGGAGCGCTGTCGATCCATCCATGCCACTGGCTTGAAACGCCTGCGGCAGGGGCGTCGGCCACGGGATCGGCGACACGGTCAGCGTGCCGCGCGTCAGCCAGTCCATGTTCTTGATCAGCGCGCGGATGATTTCGGAAATACCGATGGTCGCGATCGCGAGATAATCGGTCCGCAGGCCAAGACAGATTTTTCCGACGATATAGGCAATGCCCGCAGCGAGGACGCCGCCAAAGAGCCAACCGAGAACCGGATGACCGCCAAGCCCACCGATCCAGCCGCCACCGGCGGCCGACTCGATATAGGCCGCGGCCGGATCGATCTGGCTGCGATAAAGGCAATAGCCGATGAACCATGCCAGCACCGTCAGCGCCGTCTTCCACTTTCCGGTAATGCCGATGCGATCGGATTTCCGGGCTGCCAGCACGATCAGTGCGCCCACCGCAAAGGCAAGCAGCGCCTTGCCGAGCATGGCCGGACCTTCACCGGCCCAAAAGACCGGATTGACCGGAAAGGAGATGAAGGTCACGGCCGCCCCGCCCACCATGAGAAAGCCCATGATGCCGAAGTTGAAGAGCCCGCCATAGCCCCACTGAATGTTGAGCCCCAGGGCAATCAGCGCATAGGCCGCCGCCTCGACGAGCCGTGAGGAGGTGAAGGGCAGCCCCATCACCCATCCCATAAGAAGGATGAGGACGAAAAGTCCGCCAAAAAGCGTCAGGGAACGCTGGATCATGATGAGGCTCCCTTGAAGATACCTGTCGGCCGCACAAGAAGGGTGACGACGAGGATCACGAAGGCGACGGTAAGCTTATATTCGGTGGGCACCAGGGCCAGGGTCGGCGGCAATTGCATCCAGTCCGGCAGGATCGCATTGAGCGGCCGCAAAACCATCGTCCAGTTGAAGACGGCCAGCGTCTCGGCAAAGCCGATCAACAAACCGCCGGCGATGGCGCCATAGGCCTGACCGAGCCCGCCGACGATGGCGGCGGCAAAGATCGGCAGGATGATGTTGAAGGCGAGGTCAGGCTTCAGCGTCACGTCGAGTGCCAGCATCGTGCCGGCCATGCAGCCCAGCGCCCCGGCGATGATCCAGGTGACGCGCACGACAAGCGCGGTATTGATGCCCGAAACCTGCGCGAGATCGGCATTGTCCGCCATTGCGCGCATGGCCTTGCCGAGACGCGAACGCGTGAGGAAGAAATGCAGCGCCAGCACCGACACGAAGGTAACGAGGATCATCAACACCTGCGGCTCGGTGATCACCAGCGGCCGGGTCGAACCGATGCTCGCAAGGTCAAACCGGAAGACTTCCTTGGGCTCGGTCTCGAAGAACGAATAGGAGCCCGCGCCGAAAAACAGGCGAATAAGGCCCTGGATCATCAGCGTCACGCCGATCGAGGCGATCAGTAGCGTCACGGGCTTGGCGCCACGCTTCCTCAGCGGAGCATAAAACCCCTTGTCGATACCGAGCGCCAAAATGGCCGCGAGCACCATGGCGATGGGCAGCACGACGAAGCCGGTCGGGATCGGCGTCACAATGCCCCAGGCCGCAAAAGCCGATGCGAGCAGGAAAGCGATGAAGGCCCCGCCGGTCATCAGTTCGGAATGCGCAAAATGGGCAAAGCGCAAAATGCCGAAAATCAGCGTGATGCCGATGGCCCCGAGCGCATAGATGCAGCCCAGCACGAGACCGGAGATGATCACCTGATTGGTGAAGAAAACGAGTTCGGTCACGGCTCAGCCCCCGAGGAAAGACTTGGCGACTTCCGGGTCGGCGATCAACTCCGCCCCGGTGCCGGTGAAGCGGTTCTGGCCGCTGGCGAGGACAAAGCCCTTGGACGCGAAAGCCAGCGCCTGACGGGCATTTTGCTCGACCATGAGAATGCCGACGCCTTCCTTGTTGACGCGCTGGATGGTCTCGAAAATCTCGATCACATAGCGCGGCGAAAGCCCGGCCGAAGGCTCGTCGAGCATCAGAAGGCTCGGCTTGCTCATCAGCGCGCGGCCCATGGCCACCATCTGCCGCTGCCCGCCTGAAAGCTCGCCCGCCGGCTGCCGCCGCTTTTCGCGCAGCACGGGGAACATCTCGTAAACCCATTCCATCGTGCCGGAAAAATCGTCGGGACGCGTAAAGGCGCCCATTTCGAGATTTTCCTCGACGGTCATCGAGGTAAAGACGTTCTTTTCCTGCGGCACAAAGCTCAGGCCCTTGGGCACGAGCTTGTCAGGGAGCGAATTGGCGATGTTTTCGCCGCCAAACTCGATCGTGCCGCCGGTGACTTTCAGCAGCCCGAAGATGGCCTTGAGCGTCGTCGACTTACCGGCCCCATTGGGGCCGACGATGACGCCGATATCGGTCTTCTCGATGGCCATATTGACGCCATTGAGGATCGGCGCGCCGCCATAGCCGCCGACGACGTGCTTCAGTTCAATCAAAGGCATCAAACGGCCTCCACTGGAGTGCCGAAATAGGCTTCGACGATTTGCGGATTGGCGCGGATTTCGGCCATCGGGCCTTCGGCGATCTTCTCGCCCTGTGCCATGACGATGACGGGATCGCAGAGCCGGCCGATCAGGTCCATGTCATGCTCGATGACAAAGAACGTATAGCCAAGCTCGCGATTCATCCGCTCGATGTTCGAAGCCAAATCGTTGAGGAGGCTCTTGTTGACGCCCGCCGCGACTTCGTCGAGCAGCACGACCTTGGCATCGACCATCATGGTGCGCCCAAGCTCAAGGAGCTTTTTCTGTCCGCCGGAGAGATTACCTGCCAGCTCATTGCGCACATGACCGAGCTTCAAGAAATCGATGACATCGAGCGCCTTCTTGCGCACCCCAGTCTCGCGGCTTCTAACGAGTCCCGGCCGAAACCAAGTATCGAGCAAATGCTCGCCCGGCTGGTCGCCCGGCACCATCATCAGGTTCTCGAGCGCGGTCATCTGGCTGAATTCATGCGCGATTTGGAAGGTGCGCAACATGCCGATGCGGAAAAGCTGGTATGGCTTCATACCAGTGACATCTGCACCATCGAACATGACCTGGCCGCTATCGGGCGTGATATTGCCGGCGACCATGTTGAAAAGGGTCGATTTGCCCGCGCCATTGGGGCCGATCAGCCCGGTGATCGATCCGCGCCGGACCGAAAGCGAGCAATCGTTGACGGCCAAAAGGCCGCCAAATCGTTTTGTGACGTTGCGAACGTCAATCACCAAGTCGGTGGTCACCAAGCGGCCCCGAATGTTCCTGAAATGCCATGCCTGCCCAGTTCAATCCGGGCAAATTTGCGGCATCTGTTCACAAGAGGGCCGGGCGGTCAACGCATTGCAGCCGGCGCGCGGGACAAAAAACCGCCAGCAGCGCGATTTTTCCGTGGGAACGCTTTATTCCAAATCCGTTCGGTCCGGCAGGAAGGCCAGAACCGCGTCTGCCGTCGAGCGATTATTAGCGAGCGGCACATCGTAAAGCGTCGCCAATCGCGTCAGCGCCTTGACGTCGACATCATGGGGCTGGGCCGACATGGGATCGATGAAGAAGATCAGCATATCGAGCTTGCCTTCGCAGATCATCGCGCCAAGCTGCTGATCCCCGCCGAGCGGCCCGCTTTTGAGAAGGGTAACGGTCATCCCCGTTGCCGCCATGACGCGGCTGCCGGTCGTGCCAGTGCCCCAGAGCTGATGCTGGCTGAGCTTGGCCTTGTGCCGTTCGGCCCAGGCGCAAAGATCGTCCTTTTTGTCGTCATGCGCCACAAGGCCGATATGCGCCATGGTCCGTCTCCCCGTTCGCCGTCTTCAAGCACGGCGGACGAGACGGCGCAATGCCGGTCAGAACGCCTCCCAGTCATTGGCGATGGCCGTATTGCCCGCGACACGCGGCGCCGGCCGGCGCTGCGGCGCAGACCGATACTGCGAACCACTCGAACTGTCGTCGATGCGAAACACCTCGACGATTCTGTCGAGTTCGGCCGCCTGGCCCTCGGTCTGCTCGATGGCAGCGTTGGTTTCTTCGACGAGCGCGGCATTGTGCTGGGTCATCTCGTCCATCTGCCGCACGGCAATCGTCACCTCTTCAAGCGAAGAGGACTGCGAGCGATTGGCCTGCGCGATAGTGTCGATCAGCGTCGCGCTTTCCTGCGCTCCGGCAAGTATATCAAGCAGCATTTCCGTTGCCCGCGCCACCAGTTGGGTGCCACCGCGCACTTCTGCGGCCGAGGTTTCGATCAGCTGTTTGACCTCGGACGAGGCATTGGCCGCACTTTGCGCCAGGCGCCGCACTTCGACGGCGACCACCGCAAAGCCCTTGCCCGCCTCCCCTGCCCGCGCCGCTTCCACCGAAGCGTTCAGGGCCAGGAGATTGGTCTGGAAGGCGATATCGTCGATCATGCCGATGATATTGGAAATCTTGGACGACGAGGCTTCGATGGCGCCCATTGCCGTATTGGCTTCGTTCATCACCTGGCCGCCGGTCGTCGCGCTTTCCGAAACGCTGCGCGCCTTTTCGCTGGCGGTTGCAGCGCGTTTGGCGTTTTCGACCACGGCCGAAGAGAGCTGCTCGATCGCCGCCGTCGTCTCTTCGATCGTCGCCGCCTGCCGCGTCGTGCGCTCGGCGAGATCATTGGCACCGGTCAGGATTTCGCTGGTCGCCGTCTTGAGCTGGCGCGAGGTGCCCTGCAATTGCGTGACGATCGAGGTCAACCGCTCGGCCACCGCATTGGTGTCGAGCTTGATCTGGTCAAATTCCGGATCGAGGTTCTCCGTCACGCGGCTGCGGAGATCCCCGCGCGCCACGTCTTGCAATACCGATCCGGTCGCGGCGACCGCTGCCTGAATGCTGGCCTTGGCCGCATCGTCTGCCGCCCGCGCATCGCTGTTGAGCTTTTCGAAATAGGCAGAAACGCCGATATCGATGTCGAGCATCACCGCCTTAAGGACAGCAACGAGCGAAGCGGTCATCGCCTCGACATCCTGCATCACGTCCTTTGGGTCGCGCGTCACCTTGCGCCCGAAGGCGCCCCTGGTCGGCTCCAGCGCCGCCGCCATCGTATCGCGCACGATCCCACTCACCAGCGTCTCGACGATGAGACTATAGCCCCCGATATGCCAGCGCGGCTCGAGCCCGATCTGAGCATGGCGCAGGCCGACCTTGGTGCTTGATTCGAAATAGGCCTGATCCAGCTTGCCGTCGGCGATCGAATTCCAATGTCCGGTCTGCTTGCCCTGTGCCCGGTTCATCTGCCCCTTACCGTCGAAGAATTTCGTAACGGCCGGCACAGTGGAGAGATGGGCGTAAAACCGGTCGAGCGCCTCGCCGAGATGGGTATCGATCAACGGCCGGATGCGGGCGATGCCGGCAAGGGCTTCTTTATCGAGCTTGACGAAATCAAGACGGGATTGGAGGGAATCGTTCGGATTGGTGGACATGGATCAGCCTGCGACTCGTGCATCAGAAAGTTCGATTTGAACCGCGCACAAGTTCCCAAGCTTGATCACGATCATTCACCCGAACCTTATGTCAGTTATGGTAAATTTGGAGTTGATGCGGCCCTCCTCAGGCCGCATAGGCTTCCTTGCGCGGGGCCCGGCTTTCCTGCCGGAACACATCGACGATGCCGTCGAGCTTGGCCGCCTGTTCCTCGGTTTGTTCGATGGCGGCATTGGTCTCTTCCACGAGCGCTGCATTGTGCTGGGTGATTTCGTCCATCTGCCGGATCGCCATGGCGACCTCGTCGAGCGCGCCCGATTGTTCGCTGCTGGCCTTGGCCATGGCCTCGATCAGCCCAAAGCTGTCCTCGGCCCCGCGCAAAATGTCTTCCAATTTGCGCGCCGCCTGGGCGACGAGTTGCGCCCCAGTCCGCACTTCCCCGGCACTTGCTTCGATCAGCGCCTTGACGTCCGACGACGCCTGCGCCGCGCTCTGCGCCAGGCGCCGCACTTCGACGGCGACCACCGCAAAGCCCTTGCCCGCATCCCCGGCCCGTGCTGCTTCCACCGAAGCATTGAGCGCAAGCAGATTGGTCTGGAACGCGATGTCGTCGATCAGCCCGATAATATTGGAGATCTTGCCCGACGAGGCCTCGATCGCCGTCATCGCGCCGGTCGCTTCACCCATCACGGTGCCGCCATTGGTCGCGTCCTGCGCCAAAACGCGGGCCTTCTCGCTCGCCGTTGCCGCGCGCCGCGCATTCTCGGCCACCGTCGTCGCCAACTGCTCGACCGCTGCCGAAGTTTCTTCGATGGTCGCCGCCTGCCGTGTCGTGCGCTGGGAAAGATCGTTGGCGCCGGTCAGAATCTCCGCGGTCGCGGTCTTCAACGACCGCGAGGTGCTGCGCAGATTACCGACAATGCCCTCGAGCTGGGTCAGCGATTGATTGAAGGCCTGCCGCAGCTCTTCATATTGCCCGGTAAAACTGGTCTCGATGCGCCCGCCGAGATCCCCGTTCGCCATGCGTGCAAGGCTTTCAGTAAGAAGCTTGATGATCCCCTCGGCGCGCTTGCGCTCGGTGATGTCGGTCGCAAACTTGATGACCTTCACCACCTTGCCCGCAGCGTCGAAGATCGGATTGTAGCTGGCCTGGATCCAGATTTCCTTGCCGCCCTTGCCGAAGCGCTGAAACTCGGCGGAGACATATTCCCCGGCACCCAGCCGCTGCCAGAAATTGCGATAGTCCGAAGTCGAGACGAATTTGGGGTCGCAGAACATCGAATGATGCCGGCCCTTGATGTCCTCGAGCCGATAGCCGACCGTCGACAGGAAATTCTCATTGGCATCGATGATGGTGCCATCGAGATTGAAGGCGATCACGGCCTGGACGCGCGAAATCGCCGCGATCTGTGCCTCGTGATCAGCCGCCAGCCGCATTTGCTCGGTCACGTCGGTCGCGAACTTGATCACCTTGACGGGCTTCCCCGACCGGTCGAACACCGGGTTGTAGCTCGCCTGGATCCAGATCTCGCGCCCACCCTTGGCGAGCCGGCGATAGGCCGCCGACTGATAGGTGCCGCTGCGCAGCGCCGCCCAAAAGGCCTTGTAGTCAGCGCTCGCCGCAAAAGCGGGATCGCAGAACATCGAGTGGTGCTTGCCCGCGATTTCCTCGAGCTGGTAGCCCATCGCGCTGAGGAAATTGTCGTTGGCCGTGATGATCGTACCATTAAGCGTGAATTCGATGATTGCCTGGCTGCGGGACAAAGCCGCACTTTTCGCTTCCAGGTCTCGGATAGAAGCACTCTGACCAAAACCCAGAGTTCTCATGATTAGCCCCAATTGTCCGGGGTGACAGCCGCTTTGTCCCCCTGAGGCAAAATTGCGCCCGCCTGGTTAAAAAATCCTTTCATACCAATGGAATGGTTTTCCGGATGCAGTGCTCCGCCGAGCAATGAAAACATTCCCCGCAGAAACACGTAGAAAAATCCGATAACGACAACAAAACCTCTGTAGAATTACGGAGATTGATTTGTCAGTACAGAACAATATTCGCTTTTTGCGCGCACAGCGGCGCGACAACGCATCCGAACAAGCGGCCGTTCTGAAAATGGTGCGGAGGTGATGCTGAGACGCATGCTCCACCGGAGGTCATAGCGGCCGTTGGAGGGATACCCTGTTCGATCAGGGAAATCGCTGCCAGCCGTCCAAATCTGCGTCCAAGCACAGGATGCCGCATCACGGTTAATCCGGCGTAAACAGCTATGACACTGTCATCAATAGAAAAACGGCGCCCCGGAGCACGCCGCTTTCATGGAACTATTAACCGGGATCAGAACTCGTCCCAATCCGTCGAGATCGCTGCATTGCCCTGTGTGCGGAACGCTGTCGCAGAGGCGCGCGCCGGCGCCGGACGCGCAGCGGCCAGGCTCCGAGCCGCCGGCCTGCCGTCGATCTTGAAGATATCAACGATCCGGTCGAGCTCCGTTGCCTGCGCTTCCGTTTGTTCGATCGCGGCATTGGTTTCCTCGACCAGCGCCGCATTGTGCTGGGTCATTTCATCCATTTGCCGGACTGCGGCAGTGATCTCTTCGATCGCGCCCGCCTGATCGCGGCTTTCGCGCGCAATGGCTTCGAGAGAGCTCGTATTCTCACGGATGGCGCCCAGCACCGATGTCAGCTTGCTCGCGGCCTCTTCGACCAGTTTCGATCCCGTCGCAACCTCGCTGCCGCTCTGTTCGATCAAGACTTTCACTTCCGACGATGCCTGCGCCGCGCTTTGCGCGAGGCGCCGAACTTCGACGGCCACCACCGCAAAACCCTTGCCGGCATCGCCTGCCCGCGCCGCTTCCACCGAGGCATTGAGCGCGAGGAGATTGGTCTGGAAGGCGATATCGTCGATCATGCCGATGATATTGGAGATCTTCGACGAGGATTGGGTAATCCGCTCCATCGCCTGCGTCGCGTCCTGCATCGCCGCGCCGCCATCTTCCGCCGTTCGCGTCACCTGCGCTGCATTGGCGCTAGCGTCCTTGGCCCGCGCTGCGTTTTCCAACACCGTCGTCGCCAATTGCTCCATGGCGGCCGATGTCTCTTCGATCGTCGCCGCTTGGCGCGTCGTGCGCTCGGAGAGATCATTGGCGCCGGAGAGAATTTCGCCAGTCGCTGTCTTGAGCGTCCCCGATGTGCTGCGCAATTGCCCCACGACATCGCTCAAGCGGTCGGCCACGGCATTGACGTCGGTCTTGAGCCGCGCGAAAGCGCCTTCGAAATCGCCCTCCATGCGCTGCGTCAGGTCGGTATTGGCGAGTGCCGCCAGCACCGTCCCGGTCTCGCCCACGCCCCGATCGACCGTATCGACAAGGCCATTGACCGACCGCGCCAGCGAATTGAGTTCGTCATCCGGGAATTCGGCATGCACGCGCCGCGAAAAGTCGCCTGAGATGGCGGCATCGACCACATCGCCAAAGGCGCGCTGCAGCTCCGTCATCATCTGTTGGCGCTCGGCCTGATCGGCAATGATGCGCGCGGCTTCCGCCTCGGTCATCTGGCTCACGCGCAGCCCATTTTCCCGGAACACTTCCACCGCCCGCGCCATGGCGCCGATTTCGTTGCGCCGCGCCAGATAGGGCACAACAGTCTCGAACTGCCCGTCGGCGATGGCCTCCATGGTTTCTGCAAGGCGCGGCACGGGCTTGGTCAATTGCCGCGCAACGAGAATGGTCAGCGACCCCATGACCACAAGCAAAATGCCGCCCATCATCAGCATACCCGGCACGGCGTCCTGCGCTGCCGCACCCGCCGCCGTCAGATCCGCGCCGACCCAGAATGCGCCCAGAAGGGTGTTGTCGAGCTTGAGCACAGGATAGAACCCACCCCAATAAGTCGTCCCGAGTATCTCGACCGAACCTTCATAGGGCAGGGAATGCGCCAGCGCTGCCGCCGCAGCACTATTTGGATCAAGCGCAAATTCAACTGCCCGCTCGTCACCCTCGCCCGGAAAGCTCGTGGTCTTGGCCATGAACTGCCCATTGGCCGGGTCGAGCGCAAAGATTGCGGCCTGACCGCCAGTGACGCGGGTCACCGAGTCTATGGTGCTGTTGTCGTAAAAGCGCGGGATCGAATAGGTCTGGAACGCGCCGATGGTGTTGTCGTCGCTCCAGGTGATGATCGAGCTTGCCAGCCGCTTTTCGAGAATCGTCGCGGCAGTCTTGAGGTCAGTGCGCTGCTGCATCTGCGCCTGGGTCACTGCCTGACTCTCCAGCCCCAGATAATTGCTCACGGAAAAAGCCGTGATCGTGATCAAGATACTGGTCAGCACCAGGCCCGCGATCGCGGTCGTGAGCTTGATGCTGCCGAATATTGAAAATGCCTTCATGAATCCCCCCAAGGCACCCAACAGGGCGCCACCTCAAATTTCCTCGGGCGCAATCCTAGGAAATTACGGGTTAATGCGGGGTTTCTTGTATGGTAGCGGAGAGGCAAAAGGGGCGATACCGCCCCTTTTTATTTCACATCAGGCCTTTAGAACTCGCTCCAGTCATCCGCCTTCACCGCGGCATTGCCGTGGCTGAGATAGCTCTTGGCCACCGACTTGAGCTTTTGCTGCAGGCCGCGCACGCCGTCTGCCGGCGCTTCGACCCGCGCGGGAGCCGCAGACCGTCCACCGCTCGTATTGAAAATATCGACAATACCATCGAGCTTGGTGGCCTGGGCCTCCGTCTGCTCGATCGCTGCGTTCATCTCCTCGACGAGAGCCGCATTGTGCTGGGTCATCTCGTCCATCTGCCGGACGGCCGTATTGACCTCCTCGATGGACGAAGCCTGCTCGCGGCTTTCCCGCGCAATGCCGGTCATCAGCGTATTGGACGAGCGCGCCGCCTCGAGCATGGCATGGAGCTTTGCCGCCGCATCGTCCACGAGCCGCGTCCCGCCTTTGACTTCGCTGGCGCTCTGCTCGATCAACTGCTTCACATCGGCCGAAGCGCTTGCCGCACTTTGCGCGAGGCGCCGCACTTCGACGGCAACCACCGCAAAGCCCTTGCCCGCCTCGCCCGCCCGCGCCGCTTCCACCGAAGCGTTGAGCGCAAGAAGGTTGGTCTGGAAGGCGATGTCATCGATCATGCCAATGATATTGGAGATCTTCGAGGACGACTGCGTGATCCGCGCCATGGCCTCGGTGGCTTCGGCCATCACCTGGCCGCCCACTTCCGCCGAGCGCGTCACATCGGCCGCGACAGCGCTGGCTTCCTGCGCGCGCTGCGCATTCTGCAGCACCGTTGCAGCCAATTGCTCCATCGTCGCCGAGGTTTCCTCGATCGTCGCCGCCTGCTTGGTGGTACGTTCCGAAAGGTCGTTGGCACCGGAAAGGATTTCGCCCGTCGCGGTCTTGAGCGTGGTCGAGGTCTCGCGCAATTCGCCGACCACATCGGTCAGGCGATCGGCAACCGCATTGACGTCCGACTTGAGGCGCGCAAAGGCGCCCTGATAGTCGCCCTCCATCCGGCGGCTAAGATCGGTATTGGCGAGCGCCGAAAGGACGACGCCGGTTTCGCCGACACCGCGATCGACAGTCCCGACGAGACCATTGACTGAGCGCGCCAAGGCATTGAGTTCCTCATCGGGGAATTCCGCATCCACCCGGCGCGAAAAATCGCCGGCGATGGCCGCATCCACCACCGCGCCAAACGAGCGCTGCAGATCCTGCATCATCGTCGCGCGTTCCGCCTGTCCGCGAATGATCGAAGCGGCCTCGGCTTCCGTCATTTCTGCGATCCGGACGCCATTCTGGCGGAACACTTCGACCGCCCGCGCCATGGCGCCGATTTCGTCGTGACGCTTGCCGCCTTCGACGCTGACCGAAAGATCCCCCTCGGCGAGACTTTCCATCGTATCGGTCAGGCGCGAAATCGGCCGGCTGATCGAGCGGGCAAAAAAGAAGCCCCCAACCGCCGCGATCGCAAGCAGCAACCCGCCGACAAGAAGCGTCATGTTGCGCATATCGACCACGGCCGCATAGGCTTCAGCCTCCGGCTGCACCGCAGTCACCGCCCAGGTCACCCCGGAAACCGTCACCGGCGCCGCGCGTACCACCATGGTCGCGCCGCGATAATCCGTGCTCGTGCCTTCTCCGGTTGCGCCAGAGAACGCGCCCGCCACCACATCGGAGGTCAGTGTCGTCGTCAGCACGTCCGGCTCATTGGTGCGCGGCGATTCGCTGCGCAACAAACCGTCCTGCCCCACAAGCACCACTTCGCCGGTCTGCCCAAGCCCCGAAAGGCTCGAAATCCGCGCACTCAGCGTCGCCGGCGAAATGGACAGCACCATCACGCCGGTTGCCTCGTCCTTTTCATAGACGGGCATGGCCATAAAGCTCTGCGGCGTGCCGGTCGGACCATATTGGGTGTAGTCGACAAAGGCCGCCGACCCCTCCGGCAAATCCTTTGCCGCCGCAAAGACCTGGCCAAGGCCCGACGATGCCAGCGCCGGATCGTTCACGACGTTACCGGCAAAATCAGTGTTCTTGGCGACCGAATAAACGACGTCACCCACTGGGCTGATCAGCAGGACGTCGGAATAAGCACGCTCGACCTTGAGCGTGCGAAAACCGGGGTGGAAGCGCTTGTGCGGCGCGTCATAGGTCGCGCCCTTGCCATTGGCGCTATCGAGCGCGGCGCGGTCCTCCTGGTTGGGATTGTCCGTGATATAGGCGGCCTGAAGCTGCAGCGCGGCCCGTTCCTTGAGCCCCATGCGCAATTCATCGAGCGCGCGCGTCAGGTTCTTGGTCGCGGTCACCGTGTCCGAGCGCTGCACGAAAAGCTGCAGATCGACCTGCGCGCTCGAGAAATATTCGCTGACTTGGCTCGCGGCCGTCGAGAGCGCAGCCTCCATCGACTGGTCGCGCTGCTCGCGTACGGTACCGAGCCCGATATTGTAGCTGGCAAGCCCGACGCCTGCGCTTACCAAAAGGGCCGAACCCACCAGAGCCAATGGCAACTTCTGCGCGATTCGCAGGTGTGGCAAGAATTTCACGATTTCCCCCCGATCCCGAATGGTCCCAACCATTCGGCCAGCCGTTCTCCGGACAGCGCTGCTGCGCCGCCCGGGCCGGACCAAATTAGATGGCTGCAATCGTTACATATCTAGGTTTAACCACTTATTACGCTTGGGCTTATCGCAGGTTTATGCCGCCAAAATGCAAGACGCCCGCAGAGGGCTCTGCGGGCGTCTCGATCAAATCTATTGGCAGAACTGACTTAGGTCAGCGCGCCGATCACCGCTTCGATACGTTTCTTCATGGTCGAAACGTCGAACGGCTTGATGATGTAGTTGTTCACCCCCGCCGAAATGGCTTCCTTGACCTGCTCGGCGTCCGAACGGCCCGTTGCCATGATGAACGGCATGGCCTGGGTCTTTGGATGCTTGCGGATCACCTTGAGCAGGGTAAGCCCATCGATATCGTCCATGTTCCAGTCGGAAATGATCAGATCGATATTGGTGGTTTCGAGCTTGCCAAGGGCATCACGGCCGGATTTGGCCTCGGTGATTTCCTTGAAGCCGAGCTGATTGAGAATGTATTTGCAGATACCACGCATGGACTGCTGGTCATCAACGATCAAAACGCTGACAGCACTTGCTTTGGGCATGGACCTTCTAACCTCTTATGCGCCGGGCATGGTGTCCCGGTATTTCTCAGCATCCTAGGCAACAAGCGTTACAATTCTCTCAACCCGAGGGTTAAGCTTGTCGCGCTTACGCTGCCGAACGCAGGCGAACCAACGCATTGGCCAGCTTTGCGGCAATTTGTTCGACCGCAGCCTGCTCCACTACCGCGCCTTCCTCGAAAGCAACGCGCGGCATGCCGTAAACCAGGGCCGAAGACTGGCTCTGACCCACCGTATAGGCGCCGGCATCGCGCATCAGCTTGAGCCCGCGCGCACCGTCCCGGCCCATGCCGGTCAGGATCGCGCCGACCGCCATCGAGCCGACGGATTTGGCGACCGATTCGAACAGCACATCGACACTTGGCCGGTGCCCGCTCGTCAGCTCATCCTGGCTGAGGCGGCACTTGAGCTGGCCCGAACTGCGCTCGACGCGCAGATGATAGTCGCCCTTGGCCACATAAGCATGGCCGCGCTCGAGCACCATGCGGTCCTCGGCTTCGACAACCTTGATGGCGCATAGCTCGTCGAGGCGCGCCGCAAACCGGCCGGTAAAGCCCGGCGGCATGTGCTGGGCGATAACGATCGGCGGGCAATCCTTGGGAATATTGGTCAGAACGGCGCGGATGGCTTCGACGCCACCAGTCGATGCGCCGATCGCGATCAGCGCGCCATCGGGCGCTGCTGCGGTCTTGACCCCGATATTGGGCATTTCGCCGCGCGCAGCGACGCCGCGCACATTGGTCTTGGCCGCGTCGCGGATCTTATCGCGAAGGCCGGCGCCAAAAGCTTCGAGGCCTCCAGACAGATCGGTATTGGGCTTGGCGACGAAATCGACCGCGCCAAGTTCAAGCGCCAGCAGCGTTTCGCTCGCGCCCTTCTTGGTCAGCGTCGAGACCATGACGACCGGCATGGGCCGCAGCCGCATGATCTTTTCGAGGAAAGCCAGCCCGTTCATATTGGGCATTTCGATATCGAGCGTCAGCACATCGGGGTTGAGCTGCTTGATCTTCTCGCGCGCTTCGATGGGGTCCGTCGCCGTCCCGACCACCTGGATGTCGCCCTCACGCATCAGCATGCGTGTCAGGACTTCGCGGATGAGGGCCGAGTCGTCGACGACCAGAACCTTGATTGTCATGCTGCTTCTCGCTTCGCCTGCGCGCGGGACTGGTAGATGGTCTTGCCGACGAGACGGAACCCTTCGCCGCCAGACCCGAGATTTTCCGAGTGCCCGATGTAAAGGAAGGCCTCGGGCGCCAGGAGTTTGCCGAACCGGCCGAACACCATGCCCTGGGTCGGCTTGTCGAAATAGATTGCCACATTGCGGCAGAAGATCGCGTCGAACGGGCCCTTCATCGGCCATTCGGTAATGAGGTTCAGTTGCTTGAACGAGACCAGTTCACGCACCGCCTGCGGCACTTCCACCGTGCCGTCATTGCGGCGCTGGAACGGCCGCGAGCGCTCGGCGCTGAGCCCGGACAATTCATTGTCGGGATAGATCCCGCGTGCCGCCTTTGCGATCACTGCAGTGTCGATATCGGTCGCGAGAATCTTGAAATCCCAGCGCTTCAATTCGGGGAAAGCGCCAAGCAGGTCCATGCCGATCGTATAGGGCTCCTGCCCCGTCGAGCAGCCGGCTGACCAGATGCGCAGTTTTTGGCCGCGTGGCTTACGGCTCATCAGCGCCTGGACATGGGTCCGCAGGTGCTCGAAATGATGATCTTCGCGGTAAAAGCGCGTCAGATTGGTTGTGAGAGCATTGACGAAATCCTGCCCCTCGACGCCTGACGCACCCTTTTCGAGGTGGTCGACATAAGCGTCGAAACTATTGAGCCCGAGAGCGCGCACGATCTTTGACAGGCGGGAAACGACGAGGGTCCGCTTGGCATCGCTCAGCGAAATGCCGGCGACCTTATAGACGCGATCCTTGATCCGCGAAAACTCGCGCTCGCTGAGGGAAATCTCTCCCTGATCCATGAAACATTCCCCGACTCGACGCGCTCGAAACAACCAAGGTGCCCAGGCTGCCGACGCGGATCATCCTGCTGGTCCCGCGCTTGGCGAGCAGAACCGATATTGGGGGTGTCATTCCTTAGATTGGGTAAATTCGCCTCGTGCCAGACGCCAATATTTGTCGATTGTGAACAAGGACAAAGAAAGCGCGTCAAATGCCGGCTGGCCCAAAAGCCAGCCAAGCAAAACGGACTTAGAACAATTCGATATCGTCGACCGGCGGCGCCACGACGACACGGCGTTTCGCGAGCGCGATTTCTTCGCGCGCCACATTGGCGCCGACATCGCTGTCGAGCCGCTTGACGAAGGCGCGCCCCGAATGGGGCTTGAACAGCACGCGACGGGCAAAATTACCGCCCAGATCCTCGCTCGAAGCCATATAGCCTTCGTCCGAAAGAAACTGCCGGACGAACTCGATGTTCTTGGCCCCAACATCGTCGAGCGCGGAATTGATCTTCCCGCCACCAAAAACCTTGATCTCGAGATTGCCCTTCTTGCCCGAGCCGACCGAGAGCACCTTGTTGATCAACTGCTCCATGGCAAAGGCGCCATAGCGCGCAGAAGCGCCATAGCGATCCTTGGCCGAGCCGGACTGTTCGGCGAGGAGAAAGTGGTTCATGCCCCCCACATTGGCGACGCGATCCCGCACGCAGGCGGAAATGCACGAGCCGAGCACGGTCGAAAAAGTGACGTCCTGGGCGGAGGAGACGTGGCAGTCACCCTGGTGGACCGTCGTTACAACGCCTCTGTCGAATTCGGGAGGCAGGGAACTGTTCTGGCCCATAGTCGAAGGTCTACCCGTGTCGTCTAATTGGTCGGACAATAGCGATAACTCGTTAGCCAATTGCTAACCACGCTGAGCGCGCAACCCTCCTATGACTTGCGTCGGCAAGAACCGGTTTAGAAATACCGAGTTAGGTTGAACGTATCTATCGCGGGGTAAGTGTATGTCGCTGCAGAAATTGGCACGGGAGCTGGACGAAACGGCGCGTCAGTCGACCTCGCTGCTCGAAGGCATCACCGCGGCCCTCGAAGTGCTCTCCGATACGCCCTTGAGCCGTGACTCGTCCGTGCGCCAGGCCATGCAGATGATCATCACGGCGCTCCAGGGCCAAGACCGCATCGAACAGCGCTGCCGCAACATGGCGCTCGCCACCCGCCAGTTCTCGCTCCTCCCCCCAACCGCCCCCGAAAGCGTCTACGACGAAATCTGGCAGAGTCTTACATTGGACGAACTCCGCGTCCCTTCCCTTTCGGGTATCGCCGCCAACCAAAACCACGGCGACATCGAGCTGTTTTAGGCTGGATGGGGCAGGTATATGACCCCAACTCCGTCATTCAGTTGGCCAGCGAAACGGCCTGAGCCTGCCGTTGTTCAACGCCTGTCATCCGGTTTGAGTTGGCCGTAACGGGTCCGTGTTATTGGCTGTGGAATTTTCCATACCCTTGTCGCAAATGCGTATCGCAAGAAACGTTCATCGTAAGCACATGAGACGTCTCCGTTGTTCGCTCAGATAGGGCTTTTCACCGCCGAAAACTCACAATAGGTTCGCGACATGTCGAAGAGCACCACAAATGCGCAAGAACTGCTTGGCATTGGCCTTTATGCCGTGCCAGACGCCGCGCGTTTGCTCCAAATGCCCGCGATAAATGTTCGTCGCTGGCTAGGTGGATATTGGTATTCGCGACGCGGTGAGCGTCACGATGTCCCTCCCCTTTGGTTGCCAGAGCTCCCGAATTTTGATGACAACATAGAGCTTTCATTTCGGGACTTGATCGAACTGAGATTTGTGAATGCTTTCGTCAAAGCCGGCCTGGGATTGAAGACCATCAGGCATTGTTTGGACTTTGCGCGGGACGTTGTGGACAATGATCGCCCTTTCTCCACGAGCAGATTTCGGACCGACGGAAGGACGATTTTCCTCGAAAGCATAGAACGCGAGGCAGATAGTGAGGCAAAGCTACTAGACCTCAAGCGCCATCAGTACGCGTTCTCTAAGGTGCTGGAACGAAGCTTCAAGGACCTCGATCTCGAGGGCAATGAGGTCACTCGTTGGCGGCCCTATAGGGGGCGCGACACTGTGGTGATCGACCCGCAGCGCGCATTTGGGCAGCCTATAGCAGCCGACTTCGGAGTCCCGACGATTGCGCTGGCTGAGGCGGTTGAGGCAGAAGGGTCTGCCGAACGTGTCGCTGCATTGTATGAGGTGTCAATTGAGGCGGTTCGAGACGCAGTAAAGTTTGAGCAGGAGCTGCGCGCCGCGTGAAGGTAGTGGTGGATGAGAACCTTCCGCCTGCACTCGCCAAATCTTTGGCCGCTCTCTTTATTGGCAAGCACGAAATCATCCATCTGCGTGACCGCTACGGGCCGAGCGTCAAAGATATCGAATGGATCCCAGAACTCAGTGCAGAGGGTCGATGGGTTGTAATCTCTGGTGACAGGCAGATCACAAAGGTCAGGGCGGAGTACGAGGCTTTCAGAAGCAGCCGTCTAACCGGCTTCTTCCTATCCAAAGGATTGAACAAAGCTCCATTGGTGAAGAAGATGGAACGCATACTCGCGCTCTGGCCGTACATCGAACAGCAGGTCACGTTGGTCCAAGGCGGCGCGATGTTTGAGCTCCCGATGACGAGCACGAAGCTCTCTATGTTGCGGTAACCTAGCAGCTCGCTTCGGTGGCGTGGAATTCGCCGATGCTATGCAGCCAATCTTGCCGAAGCGGCGATGTTCGCCGAGGTATGCGCGTTGGGGTTTCGCGCTTGACTCTACCGCCACCTACCGAAACCTTGGTTGTTTTTTGGACGCTCAAAAGACAGTTCGAACTGCCGGAATGGCGAGTTGCCTGTTGAAGTGCTGCTATCGCTACAACAGGACCACTCCCCAACGTCCGCGAACAAAGGGCGTCAGGCAAGAAACCACCCCGTTCCGACATAACCCCAAAAACAAAAAGGGCACCTCTCGGCGCCCCTTCAAAATCCGAAAATCCAAAATCCCAAAAAACTAGCCGTCGAGCTTGGCGCCCGTGACCACGGCGTGGAGGTCGATCAGGCCGACCATGCGGCTTTCGTGGGTGACGATGCCGTTCAAAAGTTCGGTGTCGATCGCATTGCCTTCCGGCACATTGTGGATCTCTTCGCGATTGACCGTGAGAATGTCGCTCACTGCGTCGACGAGGATCCCGACCCACTTGTCACCGACGCTCATCACCACGACGACGTGGTTCTTGGTGGGCGATGTCTGGCCATCGCCGAAGCGGGCGCGCAGGTCGAAAATCGGCACGATGGTGCCGCGCAGGTTGATCACGCCGCGCACGAATTCGCGGGTGTTCGGCAGCGGGGTCGCACCGTTCCAGGCGCGGATTTCGCGCACCGTGGTGATTTCCACCCCATAGGTCTGCTCGCCTATTGAAAAGGCGATGAGCTGCAGCGTGTTGGCGCCGACGACGCCCGACTTGTCGCCATTCTCTTCGCGGAGGCTAAGCGCTTCCATTCTCTTGGCCTTTCTGCCGCCTCGAAAGGTCGGCTACTCACTCAAGGCGGCTCGCGGCCGCTTTTTACTCGTTTGGCTCGGCCCAACAGGGCCGGGTCACTTGGCCCAACTAGGCCGCGTTCTGATGGATCATGGTGGTGCGCAGACCCTGCACGTCGACGATCAGCGCGACATTGCCGTCGCCAAGGATCGTGCCGCCGGCAATGCCTTCGACCTGCTCGAAGTTTTCTTCGAGCGACTTGATGACGACCTGCTGCTGACCGATGATATCGTCGACGACGAGCGCCACCTTCTGGCTGCCTTCGCTTTCGCAGAGGACGACGAAGCGTTCGTCGGCCGCCTTGGTCGAGTGCATGTTGAAGCGCTGGGCCACATCGATGACCTGCACATATTCCCCCCGCACCTGCAGCACCTGGCCACCGGACGGCACGCGTTCAAAGGTTGCGCCCGAACACTGCATGGTCTCGACGATCGAGGAAAGCGGCACAACGTAGGGCGACTCGCCGACCTTGACGAGCATGACGTCGAGCACGGCCAGCGTCAGCGGCAGGCGGAGCGTGACGCGCGAGCCCTTGCCGGTCCAGGAGCGAACGTGGACGGAGCCGCCGATCTTCTTGATGTTGGAGAGCACCACGTCCATGCCCACGCCGCGGCCGGAGATGTCGCTGACTGCTTCTGCCGTCGAGAAACCCGGGGCAAAGATCAGCTGGTCGATCTGCTCGTCTGTCGGAGTGATGTCTGGCGCAACGAGACCCTTGTCGCGGGCAAGCTGCAAGACGCGTTCGCGGTTGATGCCGTTGCCGTCGTCCTCGACGATAATGAGGATATTGCCGCCAGCCTGCTCAGCCGAAAGACGGATCGTGCCGATTTCGGACTTGCCGCGCGACTTGCGCTTTTCCGGATCCTCGATTCCGTGGTCGGCCGAGTTGCGGATCATGTGGGTCAGCGGATCGGACAATTGCTCGATGACGGTCTTGTCGATTTCGGTGTTTTCACCGATCGTTTCGAGCTTGATCTTCTTGCCGGTCTTGGTCGCGAGTTCACGCACCAGACGCGGCATGCGGCTGAAGACCGATTTAACCGGCTGCGCGCGGATCGCCATGACCGAGTCCTGCAGCCCGCGGGTGGTCTGGGCCAGAACCTCGAGGCCGCGCACCAGTTCGGTATAGCGGGCGCGCAGGTTCTCATCCATCTGCTGGGTGAGCATGGACTGGGTGATCACGAGTTCGGAGACCATGTTCACCACGCGGTCGACCTTATCGAGATCGACGCGGATCGACTGCACGCCAACGCTGCGATTGCCACCTTCTTCGCCGCCTTCGGCGGAAGCAGGTTTTGGCGCTGCAGGCTTTGGTGTCGGCGCCGCAACAATCTTCGGCGGTGCAGCAGCAACGATTTCGCTCGCGAGATCGGCAAAGCTGAGACCGGCTTCTTCTTCGACAACCGGGGCAGTAGCGGGCTTCGCCGGCGCGTCGACGACTTCGTCTTCCGTCAGCGCCAGCAAGTTTTCTGCCTTTGCCGGAGCGACAGGCGCGGCTGCAACCGGCTTGGGCGCAGCAGCGGGCTTTGCGGCTGGTGCCGCAGCCTGGCCAAGCGGCACGACCTCGATGCGGCAATCGCCATCGACGAATTCAAAGACTTCGCGGATCGCAGCTTCCGTCAGATCCGGCGCAAACAGCGAGATCTCCCAGGAGCAATAGACCCCGAACGGCTCGAAATCGCTCAGCGGCGGCACTTCAGAAAGGATCGCCTTGACGTTGATCTCGCCGAGCGCACCGAGCTCGCGGAACAGCAGCAGCGGATCATTGGCGCGTGAATAGAGCTGGCGGAACGGCGTGAAGCGCACTTCCCAATGACCCGGCTCGGCCGGCATAGGGGGGGCGTCAAACGTATCGGCCTCGGATTCAGCCACAGCCTCGACGACTACTTCAGGCTCGGATTCGACGGCGAGTTCGACGCGCACCGGAGTGAATTCGATATCGAATTCCTCGATGATCTCGCCGCTCCACTCGTCCTCGTCACCGCGCTGGCCGCGGGCGATGGCGTCGAAGCGCTGCTTTTCCTCGGCGCCATAATCGGCTGCGAGTTCTTCGCCGGTCTGGGCGGCGTTGATGAAATCGGCAACGATGTCATTGGCGCGGATGCAGAGCGTAACCACATCGTCGGTCATCTCGACGCGACCGTCGCGCACATAATCGAGCAGGGTTTCATAGGCATGGGCAAAGCCCACAAGGCCGGAGAACCCGAAAGCGCCGGCGCCACCCTTGATGGAGTGAATAGCGCGGAACACGGCATTGAGCCGATCCGCATCCCGCTCCCCGCTCTCGATGGCGGCAAACTGCTCTTCAAGCTCGTTCATGAGCTCGGAACATTCGTCGAAATAGGTGGCCTTAAAGTCGTCGAGGTCGCTCATGGCGGCGTACCAGCCTTCGGGAGGTAGTGTGTTAGTGGACCACGCGGTTGATGACGCTGATCAGCTTGTCGGGGTCGAAAGGCTTGACGATCCAGCCGGTGCCGCCCGCGGCCTTGCCCTGATCGCGCTTGTCCTGGCTGGTTTCGGTGGTGAGGATCAGGATCGGCAGGCTCTGGTACTGGCCAGAAGCGCGCACATTCTTGATGAACTCGATGCCGTCCATGACGGGCATGTTGATGTCGGTGATCACCACATCGACATTGTGGCTCATCAAGACGTCGAGCCCCTGCTTGCCGTCTTCGGCCTGCAGCACCTCGAAGCCGGCATTGCTCAGCGTGTGGTGCAGCATGGCGAGGATGGTTCTCGAATCATCCACGGTCAGTACGCGCAAGGTCATGGCTTCATCATCCCGGAAAACTGTGTGCCGAGGCCAAGCCGTTCGATGGCGGCCAACATGGCAGCACTTGGCGCTTCAACAGCGAATTCATTGTGGTTCCGGCGGGCGGTCTCGGCTGCGCTGATCAGCATCAGCAGACCATTGGTGGCGACGCGCTGCACAGAGCTGGCGACGACGGTTACCGGGCCATCTTCAACGGCATCGATCAGCTTGTCGCGAATAGCGTCCAATGCATCGAGGTCGATGACCTCTGGCAAGGTGACCGCGCTTGCTTCCTGTTGTGCCATTCTTGGCTTGCCCCCGGATTTCTCTCCAGCGCCATAATCGACTGGAACGGTTTAAGAAGTGCTAATCAGGGAAACACCTGACGCGACGCTGCGCTTGATGCGGCAGGCGACTGCCTGTAACCAGACCCCGACCAACCGGACGCTCCACGCCATGACCAGCAAAATCGCCCTGACCGGGCTCGCCCGTGATCTCGCCGCCCGCGCCGAAGCCGGCAAGCCGATCCGCGTCGGCGTCATCGGCTCTGGCGAAATGGGCACCGATCTCGTCACCCAGATGAGCCTGATGAAGGGCGTCGAAATGGCGGCGATCGCCACGCGCCGTCCGCACACCGCCCTTGCCGCCATGACCATCGCTTATGGCGACGAAAGCCATGGCAAGGTCGTCGATACGCCAAGCGCCGCAACCGCCGCAATCGAGCAGGGCAAGATCGCCATCACCTCGGCGGAAACCCTTGTCACCACGCCAAATATCGACGTCGTCATCGACGCGACCGGTAAGCCCGGCGTCGCCGCCGATTTCGATCTCACGGCCATGGAGCATGGCAAGCATCTCGTGATGATGAATGTCGAAGCCGACGTCACCATCGGGCCTTATCTCAAGGCACAGGCCGATCGCCTCGGCGTTGTCTATTCCGTCGGCGCGGGCGACGAACCCTCGTCCTGCATGGAGCTGATCGAATTCGTTTCCGCTCTCGGACTCGACATCGTCGCCGCCGGCAAAGGCAAGAACAATCCGCTCAAGCATGACGCCGTCCCCGACGATTACCGCGAGGAAGCCATCCGCCGGAACATGAACCCGCGCATGCTGGTCGAATTCGTCGATGGCTCGAAAACTGCCGTCGAAATGACCGCTATCGCCAATGCCACGGGTCTGATGCCCGATATTCCGGGCATGCACGGCCCCAAGGCCGATCGCGACGACATGGCCAAGGTGCTGATCCCCAAGGCCGATGGCGGCATTCTCAATTCCTCGGGCGTCGTCGATTTCACCATCGGCAAGGGCGTCGCCCCCGGCGTCTTCGTCATCGTCAAGGCCGAGCATCCGCGCATCATCGAGCGCATGGACGATCTCCATATCGGCCACGGGCCCTATTATGCGTTCTTCCGCCCCTATCACCTGACGAGCCTTGAAGTGCCGCTGACCTGCGCGCGGATCATGCTCACCGGCAAGCCCGACATGGTGCCGCTGCCGCGCCCCGTCGCCGAAGTCTGCGCCGTCGCCAAGCGCGATCTTCTCCCGGGCGAACCGCTCGATGCGATCGGCGAGACCTGCTACCGCTCTTATGCCATGACCGCGGCCGACGCCCGCGCCAAGGGCGCCCTCCCCGTCGGTCTTTTGGAAGGCGGCAAGGTCACGGCGCCTATCCTGAAGGGCGACCTCCTCACCACCGCCAATAGCCAGCCCGACACATCCACGCGCCTCTTCGCCCTGCGTCAAGCACAGGACAAACTCCTCGGCCTCATCTGAAAACAAAAACTGCCCCAATCTCGCCCTGCTTCTCCCGGCATGTGCCGGGGGGATTTTTGAAGCGGGACAACAATATGCAGCGATTTCTGGCTAGCGTGATCGCGACCACCCTTATCGCGTCCGCCCCGATCCACGCCCAGGAAGCGCCTGCACCTCTCAAAGATTGCCGCGCCCTCCTCAAAGCCGCACGCGGCGAAATCGAGCGCACAACACAAACCGAAATCGAATACCTCGAGGACGGCTGCCGCTTCACCCATGTCGGCTTGGCTATCGACAGCTCTATCACGGCAGACATGGACGAGTTGATCATCCGGACCCCGGACCTTCTCGCCGTCTGGCCCACCGGCGACGTCTTTGAATCGGCAGACTTGACCCTCAACGGTTTTGCACTGTTGCCCGGCCAGAACTTCAATCTGCAGCTTGTCTATGACACCGATCCCGATGCGATGACGGCCAATCTTGAGCGCCTCCATCTCGATGCTGGCGCTCTCGGCGAATTCACGCTCGCTGCAAATTTTTCTGAGTTCGACAATGCCGATCTCGAGGCCTCGCCCCTGGAGAGCGAAAAAGGGCTGCTGCACAAATTCGAACTGTCGCTCGTCGATACCGGGCTTTCAGCGGTCCTTTTGCCCAGCTTGATGCTCATCATCGGCTCGCCCACGGCAGAAGACACAACCGCCATCGCCACCACGATCCGTTCCTGGCCCGAAAGCCGCATTTCCAAGAAGAGCGCGAAATCCCTCGTCCGCTTACTCACGGCCCTGCCCAATCTATCGGGAAACTGGACGCTGCAGTTCGAAAGCGAGGAGGGCCTTGCCATCAATACGCTTGTGGCAGGCAGCTTCGATGCCTTCGCCGATGCCATTCCTGACGATGCCAAAATAGAAGCCACCGCTGCCAAGCGCTAACCTGACACTGCTGGAGCCGATATGCGAATTCTCCTCCTGCCTGCCCTCGTGGTCCTCGCCGCCTCCCCGGTCCTTGCCCAGGAGACACCTCCCGAGCCTCAGGGCATCTGCGTCGACCTCGCTAAGTCCCTTGGCTTCGTTGACGCGACCAAGGATTCAAAGTTCGAGGATGTGCCCGACGGCTGTCACGCCACCAATTTCTTCGTCAATTTTGGCCCCTATACCCGCTACAGCGTCGCCGACATCGTGATCCGATCGCCCGACCTCTTTTCGGGCAAATTCGATTTCGACGTCGAACCCGAAGATTTCGAACTGCCCGCGGCAGTGGAAATCACCTTGACCGGCTTTACCTTCGCTCCCGAAACCGGCAGCGCGCTCAACGACTACATCATCGAAATCCAGTCCGAGCCGATGGACATTCATTTCGACTATAGTTGGGACAAGCCCACTGGCACGTTCAACCTGAATGATCTCAGCGTCCGCGGCTTCAACGACAGCCTGATCGCCCTAGCCGCGAAAGCCTCGGGCTTTGATAAAACGCCCACCGATTTCGATCGGGTCGATGATCTACCGGGAGCTATTGAAGAGCTCACCTTCACCCTTCAGGACGCCCGCTTCTTCAGCGTCATGGCCAGTCCGGGCGTCATTGCCTCGCTGCCGTCGGACGGCGATCCGCGTGCCATCGTGGCCAGTTATCAACAGGCCGCCGTCGAAGTTGTGACAGGCCTGCCCGACGGCACCATCTCTGATGATTCCAAAGCGGCCCTGACGACACTGATCAACAGCTTTCCTCGCTTGCGCGGCGACTATCGGTTTCACCTTGAAGCCAACCCGGCTGTCCCATTCCATAAGCTGCTCCTTGATGACCTCAGCGACGGCCTGAAACTCCTCTCAAGCTTCAAGCTCGACGTCACCCACCAGCCGGCCGACTAAAACCCCAAACAAAAACCCCGCCTCATCGGCGGGGTCTTTTCTTTTAAGCCTTGATGGCGATCTTGCCCTTGCGGCCCGGTTCGCCGCTGGCCTTGGCGGCCTCGGCCACCTGGTCGATCGTATAGGCCGCCTCGATGTCGAGGACCAATTTGCCCTCGGCCGCGTCCTTGATCAGTTCGGCGAGCAGCACGCCAACCCGCTCGGGCTTGACCGGGGGCTTGGCACCCCAAAAACCCTTGACCGTGATATTGCGGAACAGCAATTCGCCGGCCGAGATCTTGAGCGGCGTATTGGTCATCGCGCCAAAACTGACAAGCTGCGCACCATCGGCCAGAATGCTCGAAAGTTCATTGGCGCCGTCGCCACCAAGCGATTCAATGCCGCGCACGATCGGTGCACCACCGGTAATCGCCCGGACCTTGCCGCGCCAATCGGCGCCTTCGGTCGCGACGACGGTCGTAAAGCCGGTCTTGGCCAGTTCATCGACCGCCGCAGCGCGACGCACGAGACCCAAAACCTTGACGCCCTTTTCCGCGCCATACTGGGCGAGCAGCTTGCCCACAGCGCCATTGGCGGCGTTGATGGCGATCCAGTCGCCGTCCTTCACGTCGAGCGTATCGAGCAGCATCTTGGTCGAAAGCGGCATGGCCACAAGCTGGCAGGCAGTCTCGTCGCTAACGCTATCGGGCACCGGCACGAGCCGCGCGGCATTGGCGGTGTAGAATTCGGCCCAGGTCTGCTCAGCCCCGCCCGCCACGCGCTGGCCCACCTTCAAATTGGTCACGCCCGCGCCTAGCGCCTCGACGATCCCAACGGCCTCGGTGCCCGGCACGGCCGGCAGCGGCGGTTTGAAGCCATATTGGCCCGCAATGGTCATGAGGTCGTGGTTATGGATAGGCGAAAGGACCATCTTGACCAGAACCTGACCCTCGCCCGGCTGCGGTCGCTCTGCCTCTTCAAACTTGAGAACGGTTTCGGGGGTGCCAAATTGGGAATAGACCGCACGCTTCATCGCGAGTTCCTTTCAGTTAAGTGGTTCACATAGGCTAATTGCCGTTAACGTCAACCAGCGCGCCTATTCGTCGCGCGCATGGCTCGTCTGTGCCGAAAGGGCAAGGCCCGCAAATTTCTCGCGGGCCGTTACAACTACTTGGTCTTAGTCTTTGTCGGCGCCGGCGTACTGGCGCCTGATTCAAGCGCATCCATATAGGCACGCCATTCTTCATAGGCCTTTTCCTGGTCCGGCAGCGGATCGCGCGATCCACCCTGGGCCGCGAGTTCGCTCAACACCTGCTCGACTCCGGGCCCCTTCTCTTCGCAGGTCCCAGGCTTATCGAGCGCATCGAAAGCCGGCTTATAGAAATAACTGTCATAGTCGTCGGTGCTGAGCTTGAGCTGCCCATAAGCCAGGATATCGGCCGAGTCCGTTAGGAGTGACCACTCGGCATCGGTGATCTCAAAGCCCGCGCAATTGCTCGACACCACATTGGCGAGCACCACTTCGGTGAGAAATTCTTCCGCCCGATGGTCGGTATAGGACGAGAGATCGGGCAACTTCACATAGACCTTGCCATCCGCTGCCGCCTGCTGCACCCCGGCCGCCACCAACAGACTGGCGATGATCATTTTTTTCAGCATTACAAAAGTCCTCCATGCTTGGGCCACAGGTGTCGCGACCCAAAGTGGAGAAAAGACGGCAAAAACTTATCTTGGCTGTCCACCGACAAACTGTACGGCGCGCGCGCCGTTCTCGATCCCATGCGCGAGACAGACCGAGAGGTCGCGCCCAGCCATCAGTTCCGCGATAAACCCAGCCGCAAAGGCATCGCCTGCGCCGGTCGAATCCACCACATCGACCGTCGGCGCCGGCAGGCTCATAACCATGCCCCCGGCCCCACCCTGCGCCGCGCCATCCCGCCCGCGCTTGATGACGACCCGCTCGAACTGCGCCCCGAGCCGCTCCATCTGCAGCACCAGATCTTCCGTCCCGGTCAGCATGGCCGCCTCGTCGCCATTGGCAAAGATCCAGTCCGCCTTGCCGACCCAGTCGAGAAAAACCGCCGGCCCAACCTCACCCAGAAACCCGATCGAAGCCGGATCGATAGCGACTGCCGTCCCCCGCCGCCGCGCCCGGGAAAGCAGCGACTGCACCGCCGCCCGCGGCCCCGGCGCAAAAAAGCTATAGCCCGAAACCAGCACCAGCCCGGTATTGTCGAGCAAACTATCCGGCAGATCCTCGGCCGAAAGATTGAGATTGGCCCCGCGATCGGTGAGAAAACTGCGCTCCCCGCTCGGATCGACCAGCGTCACCAGCATGCCCGAATGCAGTTTCTCGTCGCCCGACAGGCATGGCGTCACCCCCCGCAGCCGGAACCGCCCCTCGTGGCTCGCCTTGTCGACCATGCCGACCCGCGCCGCAAAGGCCACCTCGACCCCCGCAGCCCCGAGCCACACCGCCTGATTGGCGCCCGACCCGCCCGGCCGCGTCTCGATCGCCGCGCGCCGGTCCGAGCCGATCACCACCGGCCCCTCGGGCCGCACGATGACGTCGGTCATCACATCGCCGACGACGAGAACGCGTTTGCTCATGCGCGGCGAACGGGCGCTTTGCCGGCCTGCACCTTGGCGAGCGCCACGGCGATCTCACCGGCCACCCGCGCATTGTTCTTGACGAGCGCGATGTTGGAAACGAGCGACTTGCCTTCGGTCAATTCGAAAATCCGCTGCAGGAGGAAAGGCGTCGTCGCCTTGCCCTTGATCCCCTTGGTATCGGCATCCGCCAGCGCCTGCGCAATAAAGCCTTCGATGGCGCTCGCCTCCCAGGCATTTTCCTCTGGGATCGGATTGGCGATAAGCACGCCACCCATGTCGAGATCGGCCTGGATCGCCAGCATTTTCGCGACACCCTCGGCATCGTCGAAGCGATGATCGACGCCAAAGCCGCTCTCCCGCGCCCAGAAGGCCGGGAAATGATCGGTGCCAAAACCCAACACCGGCACGCCATTGGTTTCGAGCACTTCGAGCGTCTTGGCGATATCGAGGATCGACTTGGCGCCCGCGCAAACCACCGCCACCGGCGTCCGCCCCAGCTCTTCGAGGTCAGCCGAAATATCGAAGCTGCCCTCGGCCCCGCGATGGACGCCACCGATACCGCCGGTCGCAAAAACCTTGATCCCGGCCAGCGCCGCGATCTGCATCGTCGTCGCAACGGTCGTGCCCGCCATCACGCCATTGGCGAGCAGTGCCGCCACATCGCGCCGGCTGGCTTTCGCCGCCTTGTGGCCTTCCTGCGCCAGGCGCTCGAGATCTTCGCCCGAAACGCCGACGCAAAGCCGCCCATCCATGATGGTGATGGTGGCCGGCGTCGCGCCGGTCGAGCGCACCACATCTTCCACGTCCTTGGCCATGGCGAGGTTCTGCGGATAGGGCATGCCATGGGTGATGATGGTGGATTCAAGCGCCACGACCGCTTTGCCGGCGGCAAGCGCGGCCTTCACGTCTGCCGAAATCGAGAGATAGGCCTTGCCGGTCATCGGTGCCCCCTGAAAAAAGGTTGAGGCAGGTGCTGTCCCTGCCGGTTTGAAGTGAGCTTTTGCGCTTGCCGCTTTTTGCGGTCAAGCCGGATAAAAACTTCTGTTGGTGCGTCTTGTCGCCCTAGGAAAATGGCTTTAGTTTGCCCCTTATCCGAGCGGGAAAGGGCACTTCGCTGACCAGGTCATTTGTTGATGGCGCGCGCCTTGCGCCTCGATATTCGCCCCTCAATGGGCCGATCGCAGCGACACTCCCGGGTGCCCTTGGGCGCCCCCTCCTAACGCATCCCGATTTGCCGTCCGTTTCCGCCGCGAGCACTCCAAGATGAGCCCTCGGGCTTGAACGCGGTTTTTCCGCGACGCCTGCCGCTTGCGGCGCAACACCGCCCTGCCCTGGGCCAATGCCTTTAATCGAATTTCCATCAGGAGCTTTGAGGTTATGAACAAGACGCTCGCCCTCGCCTTTGGCGCCCTTCTGGCCGCAAGCCCTGCCCTTGCGCAGGAAGAGCCGGTCCTCAACGTCTATAATTGGTCCGATTATATCGCCGAAGATACCATCGCCAATTTCGAGGCAGAGACCGGCATCAAGGTCAATTACGACGTCTACGACAATAACGAGATCGTCGATGCCAAGCTTCTCGCCGGCAATTCCGGCTATGATATCGTCGTCCCCTCGGGCAATTTCCTTGAACGCCAGATCAAGGCCGGCCTGATCCTGCCGCTCGACAAGGCCCAGCTCACCAATATCGGCAATCTCGATCCCGCCGCCATGGAAGCCGCCGCAGCGCTCGATCCCGACAATGCCCACGGCATTCCCTATATGCAGAACACCATCGGCCTCGGCTACAACAAGGCCAAGGTCGCCGAAGCCCTCGGAACCGACGCCGCTCCGACGAGCTGGGACATTCTTTTTGATCCAGCCACCGTCAGCAAGCTCGCCTCCTGCGGCGTTGCCGTGATGGATAGCCCCTCCGAAGTCATCGGCGCCGCGCTTCATTATCTCGGCCTCGATCCCAATTCGGAAAGCGAAGAAGACCTCGCCAAGGCCGAGGAACTCCTCAATTCCATCAAGCCCTCGATCCGCTATTTCCATTCGTCGCAGTACATCGACGATTTGGGCAATGGCGAAATCTGCCTCGCCATGGGCTATTCCGGCGACATGTTCATCGCCGCGGACGCTGCCGCCGAAGGCACCGAGATCGCCTACCTCATCCCCGAGGAAGGCGCGCCGACCCTCTATGACTTCCTCGCCATCCCGGCTGATGCGCCCCATCCGGGCAATGCCATGAAGTTCATCAATTATATCCTCGAGCCCAAGGTCGTTGCCGACATCACCAACACGGTGTTTTACGCCAACCCAAACCCGGCCTCGCTGGAATTCGTGAACGAAGACGTCAAGTCCAATCCCTCGATCTACCCCTCGGCCGAAACCCTCGCCAAGGGCTTCACCATGAAGGCCCATTCGCCTGAATTCGAAGAGGTCTTGACCCGAACCTGGACCCGCATCAAAACGGGCCAGTAATTTTAAGTTGGGGCGATCCATCCGGGTCGCCCCTTCACTCTTTTTCGTAGAGTCAGCCATGGCCAAAAAGCCGCAGCAGCTTGCAGTCGATACGCGTCCATGGCGCGATACCGCAAACCATAAGCCTTTCGTGCGCATCAAGAACGTCACGAAGAAATTCGGCGATGTCTCTGCGGTCAACGACGTCTCGCTCGATATCTACCGCTCCGAACTCTTCTGCCTCCTTGGCGGTTCGGGCTCGGGCAAGTCGACCTTGCTGCGCATGCTGGCCGGTTTTGAAACCCCGACCTCGGGCACCATCGAGATCGATGGCCAGGACATGACCAACGTCGCGCCCTATAACCGCCCGGTCAACATGATGTTCCAGTCCTATGCGCTCTTCCCGCATATGTCTGTCGAGCAGAACATTGCCTATGGCCTCAAGCGCGATCACCTGCCCAAAGGCGAAATCGCCGACCGCGTCGCCGAACTCCTGAGCCTCGTCAAACTTCAGGATTATGGCCGCCGCCGCCCCCATCAGCTCTCCGGCGGTCAGCGCCAGCGCGTCGCCCTCGCCCGCGCGCTTGCCAAGCGCCCCAAACTCCTCCTCCTCGACGAACCCCTTGGCGCGCTCGACAAGAAGCTGCGCGAAGAAACCCAGTTCGAACTGGTGAAAATCCAGGAATCGCTCGGGGTCACCTTCATCGTCGTCACCCACGACCAGGAAGAAGCCATGACGCTCGCGACGCGCATCGGCGTCATGAACCAGGGCGAAATTGCCATGATCGGCGAGCCCACCGACATCTACGAATTCCCCAATTCCCGCTTCGTCGCCAATTTCATCGGCTCGGCCAATATGGTCGAAGGCGTCGTCACCGAGGATGAACCGGGCCATGTCCGCATCCGCTCCGCCGAACTCGGCTGCGACATCTATGTCGGCCACGGCGTCGATTGCGCCCCCGACCAGCTCCTCTGGTGGGCCATCCGCCCCGAAAAAATGTCCCTGAGCCGCGAAAAGCCCGAAGCGCTCCACGACGCCAACGTCACCTCGGGTGTCGTCGAAGAAATCGCCTATCTCGGCGATATCTCGCTCTACCAGGTCGCCCTCGAAAGCGGCAAACGCATCCGCGTCAGCCAAACCAACTCCGTCCGCGGCAACCCCGACGCCATCACCTGGGAAGAAAAAGTCTACATCACCTGGGGCGACAGCTCCGGCTCGGTGCTCACGGTATGACCATTTTGTGCCACATGGCCGAAGGCCACCTCTCCCTTCGGGGGAGAGGTCGGCGCATAGCGCCGGGTGAGGGGGCCTTTCCTTTTCACGCTGCCATCAAGGCCCCCTCACCCCAACCCTCTCCCCCAAGGGAGAGGGAGCGGACCGAGCCAATTTGCACCAATGGGGCCGCCCCATGACCGCCACCCACGACCCCACCATCCCGCCACCGCGGCGCCTGAAACCCTGGAACGCCGTCGAACGCGGCCTGGCCAAGGTCGGCATTTCCGGCCGCATGCTGGTGCTCTTCGCGCCGGCCCTATGGCTGCTGATCTTCTTCCTCGTGCCGCTTGCCGTGGTCTTCGGCATTTCGCTCGCGACCAAGCAGTTCGGCCGCCCGCCCTATTCTGCCCTCCTCTCGACCGAGGACGGCACGGTGCAACTCACCCTGCACCTCTCCAACTACATCCGCATCTTCACCGACAATCTCTATGTTGCGGCCTATCTCTCCTCGATCCGCATCGCGGCGATTTCGACTGTCATCACGCTGCTCGTCGGCTATCCGATGGCCTATGCCATCGCCCGTGCCGACGATCGCTGGCGCAACATTCTGCTGATGCTGGTGATTCTCCCCTTCTTCACCTCATTCCTCCTTCGCGTTTATGCGCTTACCGGCTTCATGCGGGGCAATGGCGTCATCAACCAGCTCCTCGGCCTTTTCGGCATCGAACCGCTCGTGATGATGCAGACCGATTTCGCCGTCTATGTCGGCATCGTCTACACCTACCTGCCCTTCATGATCCTGCCGCTCTATACGACGCTGGTAAAACTCGACGTGTCGCTCTTTGAAGCCTCCGCCGATCTCGGCGGCCGCCCCATGCGCACCTTCCTCTCGATCACCCTGCCGCTGTCGCTGCCCGGGATCATTGCCGGCTCCATGCTAGTCTTCATCCCGGCCATCGGCGAATTCGTCATCCCCTCGCTTCTGGGCGGGCCGGAAACCCTGATGATCGGCCGCGTACTTTGGGACGAGTTCTTTACCGCCGCCAATTGGCCGCGCGCCGCCGCCGTGGCGGTCGCCATGCTGGTCGTCGTCGTCGTACCGATCATGCTGATGCAGCGCGCCCAAAGCGCCGTGGTGGAGAAGTAGCATGTTCCGTCGTGGCTGGTTCCTCCCCATCGCAGCGGCCCTAGGGTTCACCTTCCTTTACGCGCCCATCGTTTCGCTCGTCATTTTCTCCTTCAACGAAAACCGGCTCGTCACCGTCTGGTCCGGCTTTTCGTTCAAGTGGTATGGCGAGCTGTTCCGCGATCCGCAGATGCTCAATGCCGCTTGGCTGAGCCTCCAGATCGCCGCGCTGAGCGCCAGCATCGCCCTCGTCCTCGGCACGCTGGCCGCCGTCGCGCTCGTTCGCTTCCGTCGCTTCCGCGGCCGCACGCTCTTTTCCGGCATGGTCTCGGCTCCGCTCGTCATGCCTGATGTCATCACTGGCCTCGCGCTGCTGCTGCTCTTCGTCGCCATGGAGAGCTTTATCGGCTGGCCCCGTGGCCGCGGCATGCTGACCATCGTCATCGCCCACTCGACCTTCTGCATGGCCTATGTCTGCGTCGTCGTGCAGTCGCGCCTATCGGATTTCGACCGGAGCCTTGAAGAAGCCGCCATGGACCTCGGCGCCTCGCCCGTTCGCACTTTCTTCGACATCACCCTTCCCATCATCGCCCCGGCCCTGGTCTCGGGCTGGCTCCTCGGCTTCACGCTCTCGCTCGACGATTTGGTGATCGCAAGCTTCGTCTCCGGCCCCGGCTCCTCGACCTTGCCCATGGTGATCTTCTCCAAGGTCAAACTCGGCGTCTCCCCCGACGTCAACGCCCTCGCCACCATCATCATCGGCATCGTGGCCACCGGCGTCCTCATCGCGACAATCATCCAGCTCCGCACCAAGCCGAAAAAAGCGCGCGCCTAGTCCACCGCCCATATCCCTCCCCCTCCCAGGGGGATGCTAGGTGGGGGGTGAGGCTAGGTGTGGGTCACCGCCCCGTGAAAATCTTGTGACTAGACAAGCCGAAAAATGAGGCGCAAGCTCCTCATATGTTCAACCAACTTTAAGGAGGTGATCCAGTGTCTTTTGAGAATTCGGTGCTCGAGGTCCTGGGAATGTCGGTGCAGTTTGGGAGTGATCTCGACTAGCATCCCCCTCCTCAGGCTCAGCGCCTGTCACTCAGGGAAGGGTCGCTCCGCGGAGCGGCCCTTTTCCTTTTTCTGGCCCCAGAGACGGCCCGCGCCCGCAAGGGCTTGACGGAAAGCCGCGGGCCATTGATACCGCTGGCCTCACTCTTTCTCCGGAGGCCCGCCTTGTCCTCGGCCAATTTCGTCCTGACCCTTTCGTGCAATGACCGCCCCGGCATCGTCGCCGCGGTCACCACCGAACTTGCGGCGCTCAACGCCAATATCGCCGAATCCAATCAGTTCTGGGACAAGGAAACCGGCCGCTTCTTCATGCGCCTCGCCTTCACCGCGCCCGATGGCATGGGCCGCGACCGCATCGAAAAGGCGCTCCGCTCACCCATCGAGCGCTTCGACATGAAGACCGCGCTCAGCGACGAAAGCCGCCGCAAGCAGATCGTCGTGCTGGTCAGCAAATTCGACCACACGCTCCTCCACCTGCTCTACCAGATCCGCGTTAATTGGCTCGATGCCGATGTCGCCGCGATCATTTCCAATCACGTCGACGCCCAAAAGATCGCCGAAGACGCCGGCATTCCCTATTACTACCTGCCCGTTACCAAGGACACCAAGGCCGAACAGGAGGCCCAGGTGCTCGAGATCGTCAAATCGACCGGCGCCGATCTCGTCGTTCTAGCCCGCTACATGCAGGTGCTCTCGGATAATCTCTCCACCCGCCTTTATGGCCAGGTGATCAATATCCACCACTCGTTCCTGCCGAGTTTTAAAGGCGCAAAGCCCTATCACCAGGCCCATGAGCGCGGCGTCAAGATCATCGGCGCCACCGCGCACTACGTCACGCCCGATCTCGACGAGGGTCCGATCATCGAACAGGAAACCGCCCGCGTCACCCACGCCATGAGCCCCGACGACCTCGTCGCCGCCGGCCGCGACATCGAAAGCCGCGTCCTCGCCCGCGCGGTCAAACTGCACCTCGAAAGCCGGGTGATGCTCAATGGCAAGAAGACGGTGGTGTTCGGGTAATCCCGCAGACACCCCCTCCCAGCCTCCCCCATCAAGGGGAAGGTAAAGGGTCAGTGGTTTAGGTGAGATCGTGCCATACACTCGATCGGCACCTCCCCCTTGATGGGGGAGGATGGGAGGGGGTGATGGCAATCACAAACCTTGAGGCCAGCCCTATGCTACCTCATCCACCGGCAAATCCTCCAGATTCAGCGAATCCGCCAAGCTCGTCCGGTCCAGTACCGCCCGCGTCGCCAGCGTCACGCGCTCGAACACATGGCGGATCTCGCAAGCCGCCTCGTCCTTGCAGTCCTCACACTTCCGATAGGCGATTTTGGACAGGCACGGCAGCGGCGCAATCGGCCCGTCGATCAGGCGCAGCACTTCGCCATACATGATCTCTTCGGGCGCCCGCACCAGTTCATAGCCGCCCATGCGCCCCCGCCGGCTAGTCACGAAACCCGCCCGCTTGAGCTCGAGCAGGATCTGCTCGAGAAATTTCTTCGGGATCGCTTGGTCGCGGGAAATTTCGCCGATCATCCGGCTCTCTCCCCGACCGGCGCGGGCCAGGGCCACCAAAGCCCGCAACGCATATTTGGCCTTTTGCGATATCATCGCGCCTAATCCCTCGGCTCCGGCTTGACCACCGGAATGCCCGGCGTCTCGGTATTGGCCGCGTCCGCATCGGGCTCGTCATCCGTCGCAGCGGGCTTTTCATCCCCACTGTCACCGTTTTCGCCATTCTCTGCAACAGTTTGCGACGGTTTAGGCGCCTCTTCGAAGGCCGGCTCGGCAACCACGTCCGCTGCCGGCTCCTCGGCCAAGACCGGTTCAACAGGCGCTGCCGGCGTAACGGCGATCACAGGCTCGACCGGCCCCACCACCGGCAGGTCCGACGCCACCAAAGTCGGCGTCTCTACCTCCACCACTGGCTCCGAAACCACCGCCTCTTCAACCGCAGGCGCCGCAGGCTCAACAGGTTCAGCACTCTCCGGCGCCACAACCACCACTTCATCGATGGCCGCCGGCGGCTCGCCAATCGATGGCGTTTCGTCCCTACCGGCAACCTCGGCCGGCTCGTCCGTCTCCGCCTCGATCTCGACGACCTCCGCCGGTGGCACCACCGGGGCTTCCGGCTCCTTCACAGCCGGCGGCGGCAATTCGATCACCGTCGGCGCATAGAGCACTTCAACTTCCGTCGCCTCCGGCCGCACGATCTCGACCACTTCGGCAATCGGCGACACAGCCAGCGCCATGCCCGCCGCCTGCGCCACAATATTCTCCGTCGGCGGCAATTTCGGCTCTTCCGGTTCGGGCGCCACTGGCGCCGGCTTATCGTCCCCGGCCTGCAACAGCACCAAAATCCCCTTGCCGATTTCGCGCTCGCCGCGAATGACGACACTCGCCCCCAGCCCCCGAAGGAACGTCTCTTCTTCCTCCGAATAGGCCCGCGCCACGATCGAAATTTCGGGATTGAGCTTTCGCCCGCTCTCGACCACCGACCCCGCCTCGAATGCATTTGAGATCGCGACAAGAAGGTTTTTGGCCCCGCCAAGATTGGCGAGTTTCAAGACACTCTGGCTCGCAGCATTGCCATAAATCACCTCGAGCCCCGCTGCCCGTGCCGCCGCCACGTCATGATCGGAATCCTCGATGACCACGACATCGCGACCCGAAGCCTTGAGGCCATCCGCAACGATCCGCCCCACCTGCCCATAGCCGACGAGCACGGCGTGCCCGCTCAGCGTCAGCGGCTCGGTCAGATCATCGTCCGCGCCCAGCGCCCCGCGCTCGATCCCCGCCTCACGCGGAATATCGCTCGTCGCCGGCCCCTGCGACACCGTCGCAAATTCACCCGGCTCCACCCGCCCATCGCCCGCCGCTGCAGCCGCGGCCACTGGCCGCCCATAGCGCGTCTCAAGTTTTGGCCGCATCCGCTCCAGAAGGAAGAAAACGATCGGGTTGAGCACGATGGAAATCAGCGCCCCGGCCAGGATCAGGTCCTGCCCCTCTTGCGGCAGGATGGCAAGGCTCACGCCCATGCTGGCGAGAATGAAGGAAAATTCGCCGATCTGCGCCAGGCTGGCCGAAATCGTCAGCGCCGTGCCCACCGGCCGGCGGAACAGCAGCACGATCCCGAACGCGGCGATCGACTTGCCGATGACGATGATGAACACCGTCGCCAGCACCGGCATCGGATTGGTGATGATGATGGTGGGATCAAAAAGCATGCCTACCGAGACAAAAAACAGCACCGCAAAGGCATCGCGCAGCGGCAGCGTTTCGTTGGCCGCCCGATGGCTGAGTTCGCTCTCCGAAAGGATCATGCCTGCAAAGAACGCGCCGAGCGCCAGCGACACGCCAAACAGCACCGCCGACCCCAAGGCCACGCCGAGCGCGATCGCGAGGACCGCGAGTCGGAACAGTTCGCGGCTCCCGGTATGCGCCGTCAGGTGCAGCGCCCAGGGAATAAGCCGCCGCCCGACGATCAGCATGAAGCCGACAAAGGCCGCAACCTTGACGAGCGTGATAATCAGCACGCCCCAGATGCCCACCGGCGCGTTGACGATACGCTCGACGAAGGACACGAAGGGGTCATGCACCCCGGTATCGACCCCATTGAGGCTCGCAATCGCCGGCACCAGAACGAGCGCCAGCACCATGGCAAGGTCCTCGACGATCAGCCAGCCGACCGCGATCCGCCCCCGCTCACTCTCGATCAAGCGACGATCCTGCAACGCCTTGAGCAGCACCACAGTCGACGCCACCGACAGCGCCAAACCAAACAGCAGCGACCCGCCGATCGGCCAGCCGAGCAGCGTGCCCAGCCCCGCGCCCAGCGCGGTCGCGACGGCAATCTGCGCAATGGCCCCCGGAATGGCAAGCGCTCGCACGCTCATGAGATCCTTGAGCGAAAAATGGAGACCCACGCCGAACATGAGAAGGATGACGCCAAGTTCGGCGAGCTCCGCACCCAGCGCCTGATCGGCGACAAAACCCGGCGTATGCGGCCCGACTAACACACCGGCAAAGAGATAGCCGACGAGCGGCGGCAGCCGCAGCCGGTTGGCGATCATCCCGAAAATATAGGCTAGCACCAGACCCGCGACGATCGTCGAGATCAGGGGGGTACCATGGTGCATGGACAGGGCTCCGGCGCTCTAGGGGAAATCTCTATGGCGATAGTGGTGTATCGCCGTTTCCCACGCAAGCGCGGATCGTCCTCCTGGGGTCAATCCCTTGGCGGAACACGGCAATGCAAGTCAGAAACGGTCCAAACTTGGCTGAATGATGTCGCCCCCATTCATCCCCCGTTCAGCCAGGAATGGTTGGCCTCTTGGGCTCCCCCACACCCCTCCACCAACCACCAGATGTCACCCCGGCGAAAGCCGCGGCCCATCCTCAGTTATCAAGGTGGAGCGCCCAAGCAACCAGAAGCAGTCTCGCCATTTCGGGGCTACCAATCCGTTTCCTAAAACTCCGCCCTTCCCTCGGGCTCGACCCGAGGGCCTATGCGGGAGCCACCACATCCGGGATCGGCCAAGTGACCCTCGGGTCAAGCCCGAGGGAAGATCGATGACTGAGATGAAGCACGGTGAGGGCAAAAATCCCCCCTCAACTCACAATCGTAATCTTCTCCGCCGCCCGCGTGATCCCGGTATACAGCCACCGCGCCCGCTCCTCGCGGAATACAAAACTCTCGTCGAACAGATACACATTGTCCCATTGGCTGCCCTGCGCCTTGTGGACGGTCAGGCAATAGCCAAAGGTGAATTCGTCGAATTGCCGTCTTTCGGTCCAGGCCATGCTTTCTTCTTCGCCTGAGAAGAAGGCCTTGTGGGTCAGCACCTTCGCTTCGCCCTTGCCCTCGTCATCGGCCAGCATCAGGCTCCATTTGCCGTTCGAGCGCCGGGTCACATCGGTCGCAATCCAGATCTGCCCATTGAGCAGTTTCTTGCGCGGATTGTTCCTGAGGCACACCATGCGGTCGCCCACCACCGGCTCATGAAAGGGCAGTCCCTTCAATTCGCGCAGCCGATCATTATAGGTCAGGCGCGTCTTGTTGCGCCCCACCAGCACCTGGTCCGCCTCAAGCACCGCATCGCGATCGACCTTATCGCGCCCGACGACAATGCTCTCGCCATAGCGGCCATGCTCCAAAAACCCGCCTTCGCGCACCGCCATCGACAGCTGGATGATCGGATTGTCGGCCGCCTGACGGTGAATTTCGGTCAGCATGACATCGGGCTCTTCGGCCGTAAAAAAGCCCGCCCCCTGCACCGGCGGCAACTGGAACGGATCGCCGAGAACCAGGATCTTCGTGCCAAAGCTGAGGAGATCAGCGCCGAGCTGCTCGTCGACCATCGAGACTTCGTCGATGACGATCAGGTCCGCATCCGCCGCCGGGCTTTCGGGGTCGAGCACGAAGCGCGGCTCGCCCTCTTTTTCGCTGACGAGCGTATAGATCAGCGAGTGGATGGTCTGTGCGCCCTTGCAGCCGCGCTTGCGCATGACGAGCGCCGCCTTGCCGGTGAAGGCCGCATATTTGACCGAGCGGATATCCTGCGCCAGATGCACGGCCAGCGTCGACTTGCCGGTCCCGGCCCAGCCGAAGAGCCGGAACACCTGCGGACCGTTTTTGTCCTTGAGCCATTTGGATACTGCAACGAGTGCGGCATCCTGCTGTCCGGACCAGATATGCGCCATCAGCCGATCACCGTCCGCACCGTGCCCACGCCCGCAATCGCGCCTTCGATCCTGTCGCCCCGCACCACCGGGCCGACCCCGGCCGGCGTCCCGGTCATGATCAGGTCGCCCGCCCGCAGCGTCACGAATTGGCTGAGATAAGCGATAGTCTCGGGCACGCTCCAGATCTGGTCGCCGAGATCGCCGCGCTGGCGTTCTTCGCCATTGACCGAAAGCGTAATCGCCCCGCTCGTCGGATGTCCGATGGCCTCGGCCGGTTCAATCGTTCCGATCGGCGCCGATTGATCGAACCCCTTGGCCATTTCCCAAGGCCGCCCGGCCTTTTTTGCCACCGCTTGCAGATCGCGCCGCGTCATGTCGAGCCCACAGGCATAGCCATAAACATGGGTCAGCGCGTCCTCCGCCGCGATATCCGCCCCATCCTTGCCGATGGCGACGACCAGCTCCACCTCATGGTGAAAATCCGAAGTCTGCGGCGGATAGTCGATGCCAGCGCCACCAACGACGACGGCATCGGCGGGCTTTGCAAAGAAGAATGGTGGGTCTTTTACGTCATTTCCCATTTCCTTGATGTGCTCGGCATAATTGCGCCCCACGCAATAGACGCGCCGGACAGCAAAGAGCCCGCCGCGCGCGATGGGGATGGAAACCGGGGCATGCGGCTCGAATAGAAAATCAGCCACGCTTGAAATCCTCTGCATAGGGTCCGATGAGGTCGAGATCGACCGGGCTCAGGCGATCCTGCGCCGTAAACGACTGGTGCCAATAGGGATAAAGCAAATTGGGCCGGCTGACATCGTCCAGCCGCTTGCGGTCCACTTCGCTGAGTTTGAAATCGGCCGCCAAAAGATTATCGCGGAACTGCTCTTCGTTGCGCCCGCCGATCACCACCGATGTGACGCCCGGCCGCCCGATCAGCCAGGCCAGCGCCACCTGCGCGCCCGATACGCCGCGCTCTTCGGCAATGGCAACGACGACGTCGATGACGTCATAGAGCTTGTCCCAGTCATAAACCGGTGGCTCGCGAAACCCGCCGACATGCCGCCCGCTTTCCGGCCCACCATTGCGACGATATTTTCCCGAAAGCAGCCCACCGGCCAGCGGCGACCAGACCAGAATCCCCAGCCCCTGATCCTGCGAAATCGGCACCAGTTCATATTCGGCATCGCGCGAATGGAGCGAATAGTGGATCTGCTGGGAGACGAAGCGCTCGCCGTGCCGAACGCCCGCCGCCATCAGCGCCTTCATGATATGCCAGCCCGAATAATTCGAGCAGCCGATATAGCGGACATGGCCATGGCGCACGAGGGTATCGAGCGCTTCCATCGTCTCCTCGATCGGCGTCCGTCCGTCCCATTCGTGCACCTGATAGAGATCGATCACATCGGTCTTGAGACGCTTCAAACTGGCCTTGCACTCGGCAATGATATGGTGCCGCGACAGCCCGATATCATTGGGCCCATCGCCCATCTTGAACCGCACCTTGGTCGCGATCAGCGCTTTTTGCCGGCGCCCATTCTCGCTCAGCACGTCGCCGAGAATCTCCTCGGACACCCCGGCATTATACACATTGGCCGTGTCATAGAGATTGATCCCGGCATCGAGGCAGAGATCGACCTGCCGCGCCGCCGCAGCCTTGTCGGTGTTGCCGATCTTCTCGCTGCCGCCAAAGGTCATGGTGCCCATGGTCAGGGTCGAGACCTTCAGCCCCGATCGTCCGAGATAGCGATACTCCATCGGCCATTCCTCCTTTGTTCTTCTCCCCAAGGGCTAAAGACTTGCGGGAGTCGGGTCAATCTTGCTCTTGGAAATTCCCATGGCGCCCGTGCCCGCAACCCGCTAAGCAGCCCCAGCAATCGGGGATCACCATGGCTCACGCAGAACACGTCCTTGCCACCTGCCATTGCGGATCGGTCTCGATCCGCCTCCCCAAGGCGCCAGCCGAAATTACCCATTGCAATTGCAGCCTCTGCCGCCGCTATGGCGTCCTCTGGACCTATTACGCCATCGCCGATGTCACCATCACGTCAGAAAAGCCCACCGACACCTATGCCTGGAATGGCAAGAATGTCGATTTCCACCGCTGCTCCGGCTGCGGCTGCGTGACCCACTGGTATCCGCGCAAAGCGAGCCGCGAGAGCCTCGGCGTCAACGGGCGCCTGCTCGATCCAGAAATCCTCGCCGCCGCCCAGATCCGCTATAAGGACGATGCGGGCACCGGCCTCTTCATCTAACGATTTTCCTCCGAAAGCCCGATCGTGCGGCCCAATTCCGTTCTCTTCCCCGTGCTGCTGATCGCTCTCGGCATGATCGTCACCCAGACCGGCGCCAGCTTTGCCAAAATGCTGTTCCCGCTCGTCGGCGCGGCCGGGGCCACCACGCTCCGCCTCACCATCGGCGCCGTCGTGCTCATCGCCGTCTTCCGCCCCTGGCGTTATCGCCTCACGCGAGCGCAGTGGCGCGCCGTGCTGCTCTATGGCGCCGTCATGGGCACCATGAATCTCACCTTCTATGCCGCGCTCGAACACATTCCCCTCGGCATTGCCGTCGCGCTTGAATTCACCGGTCCCCTCGCCGTCGCCCTCTTCGGCGCCCGCCGCCCGCTCGATTTCCTCTGGATCGTCCTCGCTTTGTCTGGCTTCGCGCTTCTTCTGCCCTGGACTGGCTTTGCCGGCGATATCTCGCCCGTCGGCGTCGCCCTCGCCCTTTGCGCTGGGACCTGCTGGGCCGGATATATCATTTTCGGCCAGCGCGCCGGCACCGGTGGCGGCCCCCATATCGCCGCGCTCGGCGTCGCGACGGCTGCGCTCATCGCCCTTCCCTTCGGCATCGCGACGGCAGGAACCGCACTGATCGATCCCGCCATTCTCCCCCTCGGCATCGCCGTTGCTCTGCTCTCGAGCGCCATCCCCTATGCCCTCGACATGGTCGCCCTGCCGCTGATCCCCGCCCGTCTCTTCGGCATTCTGATGAGCGGCCAACCGGCCATGGCGGCCCTCTCCGGCCTCGTCATTCTGGGCGAAACCCTGACGCTCCTGCAGATCCTTGGCATGGCCGCCATCATCCTCGCCTCGATCGGCGCCACCGCCACCATCGCGAAACCGGCACCGATCGCACACTAAGGCTGGATTTTTCCTGTTCCATCAGCATAGTGCCTGCCCATGAGTGTGTCGGGAGCGAGGTCCACCATGCTATACGCAATTCTCTGCTATAACGACGAAAACGCCGTCTCGACCTGGACCAAGGAAGAAGACGATGCCTGCATGGCCCGCCTCGGCGAAGTCCAGGATGGGCTGCGCTCCGTCGGCAAGCTCGGCCCCGTCGTGCGCCTCCAAAACACCACCGAAGCCAAGACCCTGCGCAAGGCCAATGGCGAGCACGTGGTTTTTGACGGCCCCTTCGCCGAAACCAAGGAGCAGTTCCTCGGCTTTTACGTCGCCGACGTCGACACCATCGATGAAGCTGTCGATTTTGCGAAGAAACTTTCGGTCGCCAATCCCGGCCTCGGCGCCTATGAAATCCGCCCGCTCCGCGTTTATCTGCCAAGTGCCCTGCCGGAAGCCGTAGCAGTTTGACCAAGCCCTGAGGCAGTATCTGCTTAACCGCGTTGGGCTTTTGGCAACGCGGATTTTACGCTTCTCGCCTATAGTGCTGCTCGGAAAACTGTCAGACAGCCGAGCCGCATGTATCAGCCACTCAAATCCGATGCTGTTGCGCCTGCCCCCGCCGGGCTTCCGCGCCGTCCGATTGGGCAGCGCCCGCTGCGTATCGAGCCGCTTGTGCAGCCAAAGCCGCCTCAGGCGGTCCTCGCGACCATCACCCCGATCGTCATTCTCGGCTGGGTTCGTCGCTTCTGGCTCATCGCGCTGGTGCTCGCCGTTCTCGGCGCCATAGCGGGCTATGCCGGGGGCACGATCATTCCGCCGCGCTACACCAGCTATTCCGATATCCTGCTTGATCCCAACGATCTCCAGCTCGTTGCCGACGATCTCTATTCCCGCGCGGCCCAGGGCGATGCGCAATTGATCGACGTCGAAAGCAAGATGCGCATTCTCTCTTCGATCAGCGTTCTCGGCCGCGTCGTCGACGAACTCAACCTCGCCGAAAATCTCGATTTCGCCGATCCCGCCGATGCGAACCAGGCCGGCTCCGATAATCGCCTCGCCGCCATTCGCTCTCTCTCCGATCGCGTCCGCGTCAGCCGCGAAGAACGCTCTTATGTGGTGACGGCATCTGTCTGGGCCCGCACCCCGGCCCTTTCGGCAGCCATCACCAATTCTCTCGTCAACGCCTTCCTCGTCGAATTGGCCGATGCCGATTCCGAGGGCGCGCGCAACGCCTCCGATGCCCTCAACCTGCGCCTGACCGAATTGCGCAACGATGCCGCCGCCGCTGAATCCGCCGTCGTCGATTATCGGCGGGCTAATAACCTCCCCATGTCGAGCGATGGCCAGCTCAGCACGCAGAGCGCCGTGCAGATCAACACCCAGGTCGATACCGCGCGCGAAACGCTGATCGCCGCCGAGGCGCGCTATGCCGCCCTCAATTCCGGCACGGCCAGCGCCGATGCGCAGGAAACCGAGACACTCGCCCAACTCCGCCGCGAATATGCCATCGCCAAGCAAAAGGCCGATGCGCTCGCCGCCACCATGGGCCCGCGTCATCCCAATCTTGCAACCGCCCGCGCCGAACAGACGGCGCTCCAGGGCGAGATCGATGCCGAAGTGGCTCGCACCGTTGAAACCGCCCGCACCGATCTCCAGCGCGCTCGCGATGTCTTCGACCAGCTCAGCAATGCTGCAGGCACGCAGATGGGCAATGTCTTTACCGACGAGCAGGCCCAACTCGAACTGCGGCAGCTCGAGCGCACCGCCGCCTCGAGCGTCGCCATTTATGAAGCCTATCTCACCCGCGCCCAGCAGGTTGCCGAACGCAGCCAGCTCAACACCTCAAAAGTGCGCGTCATTTCTCCCGCTGTCGAACCCATCGCCCGCAGCTATCCGCCCCGCAGCATGGTCCTCGCCGCCGGCGGCTTCTTCGGCGGCCTCATGCTTGGCCTAGCCCTCGCCGCCGCTCTCGGCCTCCTCACCACCCTCATGCCCCAACGCCCGCGCCGCGCGCAAAAGACCAGGGTCAAAACCGCCTAAAGCGTCGCAGCTCCCACCCTACCGGCTGTCACCCCGACGAAAGCCGGGGCCCATCCCCAGGTCTCAAGCTCGATCCCCGCCATAGCCGGCGACAATCCAATCCGAACTCATTTGGATCAACCAAGCTTACCCCGCCCCCCTCTTCCCTCGGGCTCGACCCGAGGGCCCACGCGGGAGCCACAAGCATTTCCGCACAAGAAAGTAACTCAAGCCCAGGGGAAAGACGGAGGCGATAGCACCAAGAGCACAGCGTCATTCCCGCGCAAGCGGGAATCCCGGCTTGCGAGACCGCCACTACTTCGAATGAAAAATAATCTGCCAGAGCGCGGCGGGATTGGTCTTGATATAGCGCCCCAAAAGCCGCCTTGGCTCGAGAATGGCGCGATAGGCCCATTCCATGCCGATATCCTGCATCCACTTCGGTGCCCGGCTATTCTTGCCCGAAAGAAAATCGAACAGCCCGCCCGAGGTCTTGATCACCCCGACCCCGCGTAGCGCCTCGATATTGCGCGCAACGAATTCCTGCTCCTTGGGCACACCAAGGCCGATCCAGAGAATGTCCGGCTTGGTGGCCACGATCTCGGCGATCACCGCCGCTTCCTGATCCCGGCTGAAATAGCCGTCGCGAGCCCCGGCAAAGATCAGGTTGGGATAGCGCCAGCGCATATTCGAGACCGACCGCCGATTGACCTCCGGCGTCGCGCCCAGAAAATAAAAGCTGACGCCCGCCTTCTGCGCGAGACGCGCCACGGCATGGATAAGATCGGTGGTGGCGACGCGCTCGGTGATTTCGTCGCTCGCTACATAGCCCGAGAGCTTGACCATCGGCATGCCGTCGGCATGCACCTGGTCTGCCTCGGTCACGAGGTTGCGAAACGCCTCGTCTTCGGAAGCCAGCGCGATCACCTGCCCATTGGCGGACGTCGAATAGAAGGGACGCACGTCCTGGCCACGCGCCCAGAGCGCCGTGCGCACGAGCATGCGCGCAGACTCTTCCATGCCGAGAACCGACACGGGAAGTCCGCCGATGACGGTGGTCGGTTCTTCGATGACCAAGCCGTCTTTCGTGGGCTCGAAAGGCTTCATGGGCTTACCTTCAAACTACGTCACATCAGCAGTGCCATGGGGGGCAGGAGGTGTAAAACGCAGACTAGGCGAAGCATTAATGGCCGTTTGGAACGATAGACCGCATTTTAACGAGCTGCCGGCCCGTCAAGACGATGAGTAATGTCCTGCCAAAGCGTAGCGATTTCCGCCTCCGCAGACAAGATGCTGTGAGCACTCGATTTTGCAGCGATTACAGCCTCGGCAATGGCGGGAATGTCGGCCGCGAACGGCACGAGATGGATCTGTCCTTCGGCAATTAACCTAAGGAACAGACGATGATGGGCCAGCGCATCATCATGCTCGGGCGCATTGACGACGACGGGCTTGCCCGAAAGCGCCGCGGCCAGCACGCTACCGCGCCGCGCCGTCAGCCCCTCGGCAAAAATATAGCAGAACACGTCGACCGCTTCGAATATACCGGCCAGTTCATCGTCCCCCGCCACGAACCCTGTGACAATGACCCGATCGCGCAATCCCAGCGCCTCGACCCGCGCAAAAAACTGCGCCTCGACATCGTCCATTCCCTTGATGAACGATCCGGCAAAGACGACGCCCACATCGTGGCCATCGCCCAAGAGGCGCGCCGCGACATCGAGCACGAGCCCAGACTGCTTCTTGGGATAGATCGAGCCGAACTGCCCAAGGATCATCCGCCCCGCCGCCCGCATCTCTTGCAGGCGCGCGCTATGGACCGTCGGCCGCGGCACCACTTCGGGCGCGATATTGGGCGGAATGGGAATGACCACCCGGTCCCGCGTCAATAGCCCCGAAAGCCGCGTTCCCGAAAACTCCGCCGCAATCTCGGGCGCCGAAAACACCAGCCGGTTCGAGAGCAGCACCACCGGCATCAAGACGATCCGCCGCTTCCAGTCGAGCGCCAGCCATTCATGCAGCACGCTCACCACATCCCGGCCCATCACCCGCGCCAAAAGTGCCGTCAGCCCCGACGCCAGAAGCTTCTTCTTCCAGGCAACGATCGGAAAATTGAAAACCACGGCATCGCTCGCGGCAATGGCCCGCCGCACCGCCCCAAATCCCGACCCAAGCACTGCAGTACGTGCCCGCCCCCCCAGCGCCTCAGCCAAAAGCCGCGAAAACGCCTCGACCCCACACGTCTCCGCCGCCGCTGAAATCAGAACGAGGTATTTTGGGCGCACGTCTATCTCGATTCCGAGCTCTGGCCGGGTAACGCTACCTTAGCCTCGCCCCGTTAACGTCGGCTTGCCCCATCCGGCAGGAGAAACCATGACCGCCTCGATCTCGCTGATCACACCCAGCTATTCCGGGGATTTTGCGAGCTGTCAGCTGCTCTGCGAGAGCATGGACAAGTTCGTCTCGGGCTATGACATGCACTATATCGTGGTTGGCGACGAAGATGTGAGCTTGTTCGCGCCCCTTGCCGGACCTAAGCGGCGAATTGTCTCCAATTCCGCGCTCCTCCCAAAATTCTGGTCGATCGGCCGCTGGCGTGGCCGCCGCTATTGGTGGGCGCCGGGTCTCGGTCTCCCCGTCTATGGCTGGCATCTCCAGCAATTGCGCAAGATCGCGATGACGCTGCAACAGGACAGCGATTGGGTCATGTGCGTCGATTCCGACAATTGCTTCTGCCGGCCTTTCGACCTCGGCGAAATCACCCGCAGCAATAAGATCCCGCATTTCGTCACGCCTGCCGGCATCAAGGCTGACCGTCCGAACCACATCAAATGGCTCAACAACGCTCATGCCCTTCTCGGCCTTCCGGCCCCGACGCTGCCGCATGATGATTTCATCGGACCCATGATCGTCTGGGAGCGCGAAACCGTCCGCGTCATGGTCGAAAAGATCGAGACCCTATCGAAAAAGCCGTGGTGGTCGGCCATCGCCCGCCAGCGCCAGTTCTCGGAATATCTGATTTATGGCGCAGCCGTTGCCAGCGATCCCGCCATTGCCGATCGCCACGAGCGCACAACCGACACCTGGTGCCTGACCTATTGGGAAGGTCCGGCCCTCAACGAGCAATCCCTCGCCGACTTCATCCGTCAGCTCGCCCCGCATCAGAACTCGATCACCATCCAGTCCCACACCCAGACGCCCGCTGCGGTCATTCGGAAAGTCGTACTCGCCTAGCGCTTGGCCTTATAAGGCGCCGGCAGAATACCAAGCCCGGCCATGATCCGACCGATAGGTAAGAGCAGCGGATGGCTGGCACCAAGCAAGGACCGGGTCCCAGCGAGAGCCTTTACGCCCCGCAAAACCCCAAGGCCCAGACTGCCGATATTCTTCGCCCAGGCTTTGCCCGCTGGCATATGCGTGCGATCGACCACATAATTGATGCTGCCGGTCCGTATAGAGCGCCGTGTCAGGAATTTCGCCGTGACGCGATCAGCCGGCACATATTCAACGATCACCGCCTCTTCGCACCACCAGGTCTTGAACCCGCGCAATTTGCAGCGGGTAAAAAATTCCATGTCGCCGCCACCAAGGAAATTGAAGCGCACATCGAATGGCGGCTTGTCCATCGCCTCGAACACCCCGCGGCGAATGAGGCAATTGCCCGACCCGTGGATCTGATCGACCTGCCTTGTCGTCCCATCGATCGAAAAGAACAGCGGATGCTGCGCGACGGCTGGGGAAACCGGCACATCGAAGCGCCGCACCACCGGCCCCCCGACGATATCAGCGGTCTCCCGATTAGCGAGAGCAACGATGCTAGCGAGCCAGCCGGGCATCGCTTCCTCGTCATCGTCGATCATCAGGAAGTATTCCGCCCCGGCAAAGGCCGCCTGTGCCTCCCCAAAAGCCCGGTTGATCGCGTGGCAATTGCCTTGGTTGGGCTCGACCAGCACCAGATGGTCAAGCGCACTCTCGGCCATGATCGATCGCGCCCGCGCCGCGCCTTCGGCCGTGCCCGCATCATTGTCGACGATAACGACCGCAAAGCCGAACGTCGTCTCCTGCGCCAAAACGGATCTGAGGGTCCGCTCCAGCCAGTCGGGCCGACGAAATGTCGGGATGCAGACCACCGCGCGGATCGGACCTGCCATTTGTTCTTCGCGCCTCACCTGCCGCCACTCACACGGATGCCGGTTGCAATGCGGATGGCCCGGTCACCGGCTTTTCCACCAGATGGGCATAGGCCTGCAAGCGCAGACCGAAGACGGCAATCAGCATGGTAAACCAGATCGGACCATTGTTTTCGAAGAATGGACTTTCGAACGAACTTGAAAACAGCGCGAACATCCAGATCCGCGTATAAAGCCGCGTCAGGTCGGGCTCCGCGCCCCGCGCCAGCGCCACCGAAGCATGATGGGCCGGCAATATCACGAGCCATACGACGACCAGCACCAGCAAGGGGATGCCGCCATTGATGAGCTGGTCGAGATAGGCGTTATGCGCATTTGCCGCCGTCACCGCCCAAGTGGCCGCCGATTGATTGCCGTAAAACAGCGCATCCGTCTGCCAGAATGATTGGAAGCCGTATCCAGTAAAGAGCCGGCTGCCCACTGCATCGAGGGCCAACTTCCAGATCGAGGCGCGATCGGTAAAGCTCGCGTCGATCCCGAGCCCACTGACGAAATCCTTGATCGCCGGCACGGCGACGACTGAGAGAATGACGACATTGAGGACCAGCAGGCTCCCCGCCACCAGCACATAACGCATGGTTCCCGCGCGCTCGAACATCCAGACGAGCACGAGAATGGCCGGCAACATCGCGGCCGAAGTCTTGCCCCCCGAATTGAGGAGGAAAATCCCAGCCAAGACTGTCAGAAAAAAACCGCCCCAATAGGACCGCGTCTTCATCAGATAAAGGCCGAAAAACAAGGCAAAACCCATCGCGGCCGAAGCCACGTTCTTATGCCCGAAATGGCCGCGCCAATCGCCCGCCAGTGCAGCTTCGGCGATATCGCTCGCCTGGTGAATGCCACGCGCCGGCAGCACGAACACCCCGAAATAGGAGAGCGCCACGGCAAAGCAGATGCAAATCCCCGCCAGCCGGGCGAAATGCGCAGTGTCCCGCGGCAGGAGCAGCATGGCGCTTGCCGAAAGCACGACCAGCGCCGAATAGACCGTGCGGCGCAGCGCCGCGTCCGGCGTGTCGGAGAAAAAGATCGTCAGTGAGATCCAGACAAACACCAGCGCCACCGGCCCGAAGGCACGAAAGGCCAGTTCGCGCCCCGGATGGAAAAACAGCATGGTCATGACGAGGAGAGACATGCCGAAGACGATGATCTGGGTGAACACATTGGAGCTCTCGCCATAGGCGGCGAGCTGGGCCGCCGTGCTCGGTGGCGGCAAGGGATTGAGCCCAATCCAGAAATAGCAAAAGACCACGACGAACAATATGGACGCGAACCATCCGCCTTGGGGATTATAGGGCTCCGCACTGAGGTCAGACACTGGCGCCTCCATTGCCGCCAATCTGCCAGCAAAGTCTGGATAATTCCTTCATGCTCAAGGCCAATTAGCCCAGCATTAACGGTGCGGACCATGCGGGCATGAGAATTCCTTCCATTGCCGCTATTATGCTGCGATTGGCTGAAGACTGGCGCGATGCCGCCACGTTGAAAAGGGCTCTCTTCATGCGCAGGCGCGATTTCGTCCTCGGTGCGTTAGGCACGAGTGCCCTCTCCTATATCAAGCCGGGTTTGGCTTTGGCGCAATCAAAGCGCCCCGCCATTCCCTATGGCGCCGCCATCCGCGATGGCGCCATGGTTGATGATCCCTTCTATCCTCAGGCCATCATTAAGTATTGTCAGCAGGTCGTCGGCGAAGGCAATCTCAAATGGATTACGCTGCGGCCCGACCGGGAAACCTTCGCGTTCGCAGAAGCCGATGCGCTGATGGCGTTTGCCGATGCCAATGGCATGGAGATGCGGGGCCATAATCTCGTCTGGTATGCCGGCAATCCCGATTGGGTCGAAGCCATCGGTTCTGCGGAAGAAGCCAAGACCGAACTCGTGCATCACATCGAAACGGTCGTCGGCCGCTATAAAGGCAAGATCCGCAGTTGGGATGTCATCAACGAGCCGATAGCCGACCAGCCAAGGGCCGAAGCGCCCTATCGCGACTCGATCTGGCTGAAACATCTTGGTCCAGATTATCTCGATCTCGCGCTGCGCACCACCGCAGCAGTCGATCCGGAAGTACAGCTCGTCATCAACGATTTCGATTTCGAGCAACCCAACGATAAGACCCGCGCTCGCCGCAAGGCATTCCTCGATATGGTGCGGGGCCTCCAGTCGCGCGATGTCCCGCTTCACGCCATTGGCCTACAGGGTCACATCCAAGGGGAATTGGGCATCGACAAGCCCGGCCTTACCGCCTTTGTCGCCGAGCTTGCGGCCATGGGTCTCTCGGTTCTCGTGACCGAGCTTGATGTCATCGACAAAATGCTCCCCGGCCCCGAAATCGAACGCGACGGCATCATCGCCCAGCGCGCCAAGGATTATCTCGACGCCATTGGCGCCGCCAAGCGTCCCGACGCCGTGCTGACCTGGGGCATCACCGATAAACACACCTGGGTTCCGGTCTGGTTCAGCCGCGACGACGGGCTGCCCAACCGCCCCCTGCCGCTCGATGCCGATTACAAGCCCAAACCGATGATGCAGGTCATCGAAGATTTCTGCGCGGAACAATAGGCTCCTATGTTCCGTCAGGTTTCCTCATACATGATCGCCAACATTGTCTCGGCAATGTTCGGCTTTGCCTCGGTCGTCATTTTCACGCGTGTGCTCGCGCCCGAGCAATATGGCATCTACATTGTCGGCTTCAGCATTGCCGCGATGATATCGGCTTTGGTCTTTGGCTGGATCAAGGCTTCCGTGGTTCCCTTTACTGCCGATGGCAGCGGCACCGATATCAGGGTCACGGCCGGCCTCGCCTTCCTCGCCCTCCTCTTGCTTATTCCGGTTCTTTATTTCGGCATCGGCGCTTTCGCGCCGGACTCGATCGGCTACCTGCTCCCCGCCATCATGCTCGCCTTCGGTATCGGTTTTTTCGAATTCTACCTCGAAACGTTCCGCGCCCGGCAGGCCACCGGCCCCTATATGTGGGCCACTATTATCCGCGCCGCGAGCGCTCTTGGTCTCTCACTCATCCTGGTCATGGTTTTTGATCTGCGCGGCCTTGGTCTTTTGACCAGCATCGCCCTTTCTTACTTCGTCACCGCCTTGCTCTATTCGGTGCTGGTTTGGCGCGGTCCGCGCAAGCCTCTCGATCCCGCGCTCCTCCGTTCCATGCTCGCTTTCGGCATTCCGATGACGGTGTCGGGAACAGTCTTCGTCCTCCAGACCATGCTCGATCGCTTTGTGCTTGCCGGCAGCATGGGCGAACATGCCGCCGGGCTTTATGGCGCCTCCGCCGATCTCGTCCGCCAGATCATGCTTTTTCCCGGCGTCGCTATCGGCACCGCTGTCGTCCCCATCGCCATTCACCTCCTCGCGCAGGACGATCGGCCAGGTCTTGACCGGCATCTCGTCGACAGCACGGAAATGCTGCTCGCCATCATGGCACCCGCCGCCGCCGGCCTCGCCATCATCGCCGGCAAATTGGCTTTCGTCGTCCTGGGCGACGAGTTCCGCGCCGAGGCCACCAGTCTAATACCGGTTGTGGCGCTGGCCTGGCTCTTCCGCTCGATCACCTACCAATTGCTTCACGCCAGTTTTCAGGTGCGTCGCAAGCCTGGCCTCATGTTGGCCCAGGGCATTATCACCTTGGCGCTCAACGCTGCGGCCCTCTTCATCCTCGTGCCGCGCTTCGGTCTTTTGGGCGCGGCATGGTCGCTCGTTCTGTCAGAAGCCATGGGCATGGCTATGGGGTATTGGCTGACCCGCTGGGCCCACCCTTTGCCGATCGACATTCGCTCCATCGGCAAGGTTGGGCTTGCAACCCTTTGCATGGCTGTCCCAGCTTTTCTCCTCGATCAGAGCTTGGGCGGGTTTGGGATCATCGACATCGCCCTGCCCGTCATCGCTGGCGTACTCGCTTACGGCATTGCAGCTTATGGCCTCGATATCGCTGGGGTCCGCACCCGCTTCGTGGCCCTGCGCCAGCGGCGAGCAACCGCCCCGATCATTCCCTAAAATTTTACCTTTCGCGCAAAAGCTCTTTAAACCCTCCGCCAAGATATGATCGCGCCAAGCCTGGATCAGGCCCAGTTAAACGCCACGCATTAGGCCAAATTAACAGGTTGAGCCGCTAGATTTACTCCAAACACGGCGTTCCTCGACTTGTGAAAAAGGAAAGGGCGCCAAGAAAAGTCCGAATGGGCAAAAGCCGGAAGCAGGAGCAACCGGCGGAGTAGCGGAGTGGGTTGGAGGCGTTTTTGACGCCAGGACATCACTGCGCCGCTCGTCGAAACGGGGTGCGCGACAATGAATGTACGGGTACAAAACGCTATGGACCTGCCCTTGGCAGTCGATCTCGACGGCACGCTGATTTCGGCGGATTTGCTGTGGGAAGGCCTGTTTCAGCTCCTCAAGAAAAATCCGCTCCTGATCTTTCTCGTGCCGATCTGGGCGCTGAGCGGCAAGGCCCGGCTCAAGGCCGAAATTGCGCGCCGCATCGACTTTGATGCCAGCCTTCTCCCCTATCGCCAGGATTTCGTGGCCTATCTGATGACCCAGAAGGCACTGGGCCGCGATCTCATTCTCGTCACTGCTGCGGCGTCTTCCTTTGCACGTGCCGTCGCCGATCATCTCGGCATCTTTTCAGCGGTTTACAGTTCCGATGAAACCGTCAACCTCGCCGCGCACAACAAGGCAAAGCTCCTAACCGACACCTTCGGCGCCAAGGGTTTTGACTACGCCGGCAATGACCGCGCCGATATCGAAGTCTTCGAGGCCGCGCGTCACGCCATCGTCGTCGCGCCCGACGCCACCGCCAGCCGCTACCAGAAGCGCACGGGCGCCCAGCGCTTCGATGCGCCGAAACCAAGCCTCAAGACTTACGCCAAAATGCTGCGCTGCCATCAGTGGCTCAAGAACGCCCTGGTCTTCGCGCCCGCGGTCCTTGCCCATCAAGTGACTTCGGCAACGGTGATGTTTGAATCACTGCTTGGCTTCTTCGCCTTCTGCGCGGCAGCCTCGGCGATCTACATCATCAATGACATCATCGACCTGCCGCTCGATCGCCAGCATGCCACCAAGCGAAATCGGCCCTTTGCCAATGGTACTTTCTCCATTCCCTTCGGCCTCAAGGTCTCGGGCGGATTGATGGTGATTGCAGGCCTGATCTGCTTTGCTTTGCCGCCGCTCTTTGCCGCCGTAATCGCGCTTTATGCGGTCACGACCACGGCCTATTCCTTTGCCATAAAGCGCATGCTGCTGGTCGACGTGATCTGCCTTGCCGGCCTCTATACGCTCAGGATTATCGGCGGCAAGGTTGCCGCGACCATGCCCTTGTCCTTCTGGCTCATCGCCTTTTCGATGTTCTTCTTCCTCTCCCTGGCGCTCGTGAAGCGCTATGTGGAATTGCAGACGTCGAAAGTGTCCGAGCGCGACCGGATCGCCGGGCGCGGCTATCGGCCGGAGGATATTTCCATCATCGGGCAGGCCGGTATCGCTTCGGCCTTCACCGCCGCGCTCGTCCTTTCGCTCTATATCCAGAGCCAGGAAGTCATCGGCTACTACACCTCCCCCTGGCTGATCTGGCCGCTCGTGCCGATCGTCCTCTACATCACCATCCGCATCTGGATCCTCGCCTATCGCCGCGAGATGCATGACGACCCCGTCGTCTTCATCGCCACCGATTGGCGCAGCCAGCTTTTCGTCGCCATCGGCGTCGGCTTTATGCTGATCGGGAGCGTCTTTTGATGAGCTTTGACAGCTTTGGCCGGCTCGACCGCCGAACCCGCACCGCCATTCCGCCCGAAACCGCGATCCTTGCCATGCGCGCCGGGACCACGACGACGAGTTTTCTCGCCTTCGGCAACGGCAAATCCTATGGCGACACCTGCCACAATGACCGCGGCGCGCTTGTCCCCATGCGCGGCCGCCACGCCATTGTCGGCTTCGACCCCGAAACCGGCCTTCTCACCGCCGAAGCCGGCGCGACGCTCGAAGAGCTGATCGCCCATATCGCGCCGCACGGCTATTTCCTGCCCGTCACCCCCGGCACCCGCTTCGTCACCCTCGGCGGCGCTATCGCCAACGATGTCCACGGCAAGAACCACCATCGCCGCGGCAGCTTCGGCTGCCACGTCACCAGTTTCGAACTCCTCCGCTCCGACGGCACGGTCCACGCCTGCTCAAAGGACCAAAATCCCGAGCTCTTCGCCGCCACGATCGGCGGCATGGGCCTCACCGGCATTATCCTCACCGCCGCGATCCGCCTGATGCGCGTCGGCTCGCTCGATATCGCCGAAACCATCACGCCGTTTTCTTCGCTCGACGCCTATTTTGACATGGCCGAAGCCGCCGACGCCGAAAACGAATATGCCGTCGCCTGGGTCGATCAACTCGCGACCGGCAAGAACACCGGCCGCGGCGTCCTCTTGACCGGCAACCATGCCGACAACGGCAATTTCGCCGTCTCCCCCCGCGCGACAAAACTCACCGTTCCGCTCGAAATGCCGTTCTCCATGCTCAACGGCCTTAGCCTCCGCGGTTTTAATACCGCCTATTTCCACGCCAAGGCGCGCAAGTCGGGCACCCATCTCAGCCCCTATGGCAGCTTCTTTTATCCGCTCGACGCCGTCGGAAACTGGAACCGCCTCTATGGCCGCAAAGGCCTTTACCAGCACCAGAGCATCATCCCCTTCGCCGCCGCGCGCAAAACCATTCCGGCCCTCCTTGCCGCCAGCCGCGACGCCGGCGAGGCCTCGTTCCTCACGGTTCTCAAACGCTTCGGCGCAGTGCCCTCCCCTGGCCTTTTCTCCTTCCCCCGGCCCGGCTACACGCTGACCATGGATTTTTCCAACCGCGGCGCCTCGACGCGAGCCCTGCTCGATCGCCTCGACGCCATGACCATCGCCGTCGGTGGCCGTGTGAACCCCTACAAGGACCAGCACATGGACGCCGAAACCTTCGCTGCCGGCTTCCCCGAGTGGGAAAAGCTCGAGCGCCTGCGCGATCCCAAATTCAATTCCAATTTCTGGCGGCGCACCGCGCTCGCCCTTTCCCATCCCATGCCGGCGCTGGCTGCCGAATAGAGGACAATAATGGCTTACCTCCCCTTCATCCTCTTCACCGTCTTCACCAATGCGGCCGCCCAGCTCATGCTGAAAGCGGGCATGACCTCCATGGGCTCGATCAGCTTCACCGCCGATACCGCAATCCTCCGCATCTTCCAGATCGTCTTCAATCCCTGGGTTTTTGCGGGGCTCACGACCTTCGTCATCTCCATGGCCTCGCACCTTTATGTGCTCTCCAAGGTCGATATTTCCTTCGCCTATCCCTTCCTCAGCCTTGCCTATGTGGCCGTCGCCATATTCGCCTGGCTCGTCTTCAAGGAAGATCTCGGCGCCCTCAAAATTGCCGGCATCGCGCTCATCTGCGTCGGCACGGTGCTGATCGCCCAAGGCGGCACCAAGCACACCGAACCAACGGAAACGGTCGCAAGCCTCAATCGGGCCAGCACCTGATCCATCGACAAAACCTCATTCAGACATTCAGAGCGGGACAAAGAATGCGACACATCATTTTCGGCGGCGATGGCTTTGTCGGCCGGCACCTGGCCCCAAGACTTCTCAATGACGGACACGAGGTTATCGTGGCCGACATCGTCAAATCCGATCTGCCGCATTATCGCGATGTGGCCTTCGTCGAGACCGATGTCACGAGCGAAGTGTCCATTCGCGCGCTCGGCATCAAGCCCGATGACATGGTCTACAATCTCTCGGCAAAAATGCTCTCGCCGATCCAGGTCCGCGCCAAGCGCCACGATTTCTTCTTCCCGGTGAATTACTACGGCACCGAGAACATCATCCGCGCCATGGACAAGGCCGGCGCCAATCGCCTCGTCCATTTCACGACGGACATGGTCTATGGCCACACCTATACCTGGCCGCAAAAAGAGGACCATCCCTGCGCCCCCTTGGGCGAATATGGCCTCTCGAAATACAAGACCGAGCTTCTCGCCGCCGATTGGCGCGAAAAGGGCATGAACATCACGATGTTCCGCCCCCGCCTCATCATCGGCCCCGGCCGCCTCGGCATTCTCGCCAAGCTTTTCAAGCTGATCGACATGAACCTGCCGGTCCCGATGATCGGCTCGGGCAAAAACCCCTACCAGTTCATTTCGGTCTTCGATTGCGCCTCAGCCGCCCACGCCGCCTATACGGCCGGCGTTCCGAACGAAGTCTATAATCTCGGCTCGCTCAACCCGCCGACCACGCGCCAACTGCTCACCAAACTGATCAAGCATGCCGGCTCGCGCTCGCTGCTGGTCCCCACCCCCGGCTGGGCCGTCAAACGCACCCTCGATTTCCTCGATCTCTTGAACATGCCGATCATGGACCCCGAGCAATATCTGATCGCCGACGAGATGTGCATTCTCGATGTCTCGAAGGGCGAGCGCGAGCTCAACTGGGTCCCGCAATACCGCGACGAAGACATGCTCATCGCCGCCTATACCGAATACCGCAAGAAACTGGCCGGCAATGAGCCCGCCGCCGTCACCCAATCCAAGGCCGCGTGAGGAAAACCCCGGTGTCCAGTGTCATGAACCTGCCCCTCCCCGAAACCAAGACGGTCAAGCCCAAGCTCCTCAGCGTCGAAGACGCCAAGGCGCTCGACATCAAGACCATCAACGATCTTTTCAGCCAGCACATGAACCCCGGCCAGCTTCATTTCATGAAGCTGCTGGGCTTTCACAAGATCAAGATCGAGCGTGCCGAGGGCATGTATTATTACGACCAGACCGGCCGTAAGATTCTCGATTTCTTCGGCGGCTTCGGCTCCCTCGCCTTCGGCCATAACCACCCGCGCATTCTTCAAGCGCGCAAAAAATTTGCCGAAGAAAAGCGCCAGGAAATCGCCATCGCTTTCCTCTCGCAATATGCCACCGCGCTCGCGAGCAATATCGCGGCCTGCTCCCCCGGCGATCTCGACATGGTCTTCCTTTGCTCCTCAGGCTCCGAAGCCATGGAAGCGGCCATCAAGGTCGCCGAACGCGCCGCTGGCCCGTCGCGTCCGAAAATCGTCTACGCGGAAAATTCCTTCCACGGCAAAACCAAGGGCGTGCTCTCGATCACCGATGGCGCCCTTTATCGCGGCCAGTTCAAGCTGACAGACAACACCGTCCGCGTTCCCTTCGGCGATATCGACGCCATCGAAGCCGCCTTCAAATCCGATCCCGCCATCGGCACAATCGTCCTCGAAACCGTTCAGGGCGGCGGCGGCATCATCACGGCCCAACAGGAATTCTGGACCAAGCTCCGCGCCCTTTGCGACAAATATGGCGTCCTCTGGGTCGCCGACGAAGTCCAGTGCGGTTTCGGCCGTACCGGCAAATTCTACGCCTTCGAGCATTATGGCGTCGTCCCCGACGTCACTGCCCTCGCCAAATCCCTTGGTGGCGGCAAGGCGGCCGTCGGCGCCATGATCGCCAAGCGCGACGTCTATATGAAGGCTTATGGCACCAATAAAACTGCCATGATCCACGCCATGGCGACCTTTGGCGGTATCGGCGAAGCCTCGATCACGTCCATCGAAGCCATCAACCTGCTCTACGATGAAGGCCTGATCGACAATTCAGCCGAGGTCGGCGATTACCTCCTCGAAAAGCTGCGTGGCCTCCAGGCCAAGTACCCGACCCTCCTCAAGGATGTCCGCGGTCGCGGACTCATGGTGGGCCTCGAATTCCACGATTTTTCGCAGACCCTGCCCCTCGTCCTCCGCCCGGTCGTCGCCGCGCTGGATGATAAGCTTAAGGGCTCGCTCCCCGGCTTCATCGGCAGCCACCTCCTCCGCGATCACGGCGTCTTGGTGGCCTTCACCGAATACAACCGCAACGTCATCCGCCTCGAACCCCCGCTGATCTGCACCCGCGAAAACGTCGACGAGTTCATCACCGCCCTCGAAGAAGTCCTCTCCCGCGGCGTCGTCAAAATCGTCACCGATTTCGTCAGAGCCCAGGTCGGCTGATCCAGCGGCCGCACCAGCACCGAATGTCACCCCGGCGAAAGCCGGGGCCTCTCCTGAGATCTCAAGATCAATCCCCGCTCAAGCCTCAAACTCAGACCTGCACCTCCCCCTCGACGGGGGAGGTTGGGAGGGGGTGCGTGAACCCGAATTTCCGCGCTCTTAAGCACCATCCCCAGCCCTCCCCGTAAAGGGGAGGGTGTCGCATCGCGCGTTTGGGCCTCTACCCCAAAATCCCAGCCCGCACCAAAACATCCCAACACGGATTGAGCGCCACCACGGTCCGCCCGGTCAGCGCATCAGCATAAGCGGCCTCGATATCGTCTCGCGCCCAGGTCACCGGACATTTCGCGCGCAACACCCCATCCGTCGCTTCGATTGCCGCCTTGGTCTCCGGCGACAGCCCGCCAAGCGTGCGCGTCGGATCCGCCCCGATCTGCAGGTGCGGCGTGGGCTTGCGATCAAGGAGCCAGGGGAACGGATCGGTAAAATCCATCGTTATCAGGCTGTCGAGCCGGACATTGTTCTTCGCTTCGAACGCGATCAGCGATTCCACCACGCTCTCGGCCGAAAGCACCCACTGCATCTGGTTGTCGATATCGGTGAAATATTGGTAGCTCGGCAATTGGTTCTGCGCGGCGAGATCCTCATAGGCGGGACGGAAGCTCGAAAAATGCGCGTCGATCATCGCGGCCCGCTCCATCACGTCCCAGCGCGCCGAAACCTGCCCAACATTGCGGAGGAGCGGCGCATCGGCCTTGGCATAGGTGGGGCCGGCCGCGGCGGCCCGGACGCTCTTTGACACGATCACCGCCATGGTCGGCACGATGGTGAAAGCGCCGAGAACCAGCACGGCGGCCTTGGCCGATCCCTTCAAATTTCTCGTGCGAACGAGGATCAGCGCCAGCACCGGCCAGATGAAGACGAATTCCTGGCTGCCCGAATTCTGCGTCTCGAAAATGATCCCGCCGACCATGGCAACGGCGAACCAGGCAAAATTGCTGTCGAGCAGCCGGCCCCAACCATTGCGAAGATCGAGCATCAACAGCACGGCGCCGAGGAGTGCAGCCGGCAGCAGCACGTCGACCTTATTGGTCACGACAGTTCGGAACCGCGGCAACAGCGTTTCGGAATTATTGCCCGCCAGCTCGGAAATCGTATGGAGATAGCCCGAGATCATCCCGGTCATGACTTCGAGCACGACGAGCGGCACGGCAAAGACCACGGCGGCGATCATGACGTCGGTCCATTTGAGGCGCCCGGCCAAAATGGCGAGGACGCCAAACAGCCCGCCGACGAGAAAGCCGGTGATCTTGGTCAGAAACAGCGCCAGCATGGTCGCGGCGCAGAACCAGGCGAGCTTGCGCCCCCCGCGCAAGAACAGAAGCCCACTTAAAAGCACATAGAGCAGCACGACGATGTGACGGTTATAAATCCCAAAACCGTCAAAGCTCGGCAGGAGGTGATAGACCTGCGCATTGCTCGGCGCGATGGCTAAGACGAGGAAGGGCACAAGCAGCAGGGTCGAGAGCGTCCGGTCTCGGCGCGAAACATCCCAAAGCACGAATCCCATCAGGGGTGCGGTCACGGCCAGCAAGGCCCATTGGGCCAACAACAGCGGCTGCGCATAGGGAAAGAGATCAAGCCCCCAGGCAAAGAGATAGTATCCAAGCGGCCCGACCGGCATCGAAAAGTCGACGCTCGGCACTTGGCCGCTGGCGATGCGATGTGCAGCGTCTAGATAGAGAAAAGTGTCCCAATACATCGGCCCGATCGGGATCACGAGCGGCACGACCAGCAATCCGGCCAGCACCAGGAGCACAAGGCCGAGCCAGAGGAGGGGCTGGCTCAAGATGCCATGCAGCCTTGGTTGGCGCACCTCCGTGCCCCAAGTCTCAGATGCCATCGCCGTCCCCCTTTGGCCCTGCAAGTTTCAGCTTCGCCGACTTGCCACCGGGAAATTACCGGCAGCCGCCTTATCAAAGCTTAATTTGCCCCAAGAAGTTACAGTTTCAGTAATAGTGTCTCGGCTAACTCAAACCCAAACTATTGCGCGTTGGGTGTGCGAAGATTCAAGTACGCACCCAAAGCGCAATGTTGCCTGCCAGAGCTGGGTCATACTATCGCGCCGCGAGTGAGAACGAGATGAGCATCCTTTTGGAAGGCCGGGAGGCACGCCGCCGCCGGCGTTTTCGCATGCCGAGCCGCGACGTCATGGCTGCCGGCCTCGGCCTTGGCGAGGGCTTCGTCGTCTTCCTCCTCAGTCTCGTTCTGATTTTCGATCATGCCCTGCCCGTCGCGCTCGGCATGGCTGCGGCCGCCGCCCTCGTCTATGGCCTCCTTGCCGTCCGGGCCGCGCGCAAATTCCTCGCCTACGCCGATCTGCGCCAACCCTATGCCTTCCACGCGCTTTTTAGCTGGATCGCAGCATCAGCCATTGCGGGTCTCGTCGGCGGCGCCTTGGCCGATTGGGCTTTCAGCCCCGGCCTCCTGTTCTGGGCCTGGTTCGCCCTCGCTGCTGCGCTGATCCTTACCCTGCGTATCGTGCTCTATCGCCGCCTTGCCCATATGATGTCGCTGGGCCAATTGCAGGTCGAACGCTTCGGCATCATAGGCGATGCACCTTCGGTCGAGCATCTTCGCGCCGATCCCCGCGTCTGGCAGCAGGGTGGTCAGGTCGTCACGAGCTTCGTGCTTCCCGAAGGTCTTGGCGGCGCTTTGCCACCGGCCAAAACCATTGCCGACTTTGCCCGCGACTGCGTCGACAAGAATTGCCAGCACGTCCTCCTCATCGGGGATCTCGACGATCTCGATGGCATCGGCAATCTCCTCGCCCCCTGCCGCCCCTTCGCGCTCAACTTTTTGCTCTACCCCAAGGCAAGTCTTGCGAGCCACAAGATCAGCCTCATCGACATCGTGCCATTGGGCTCAGGCAATTCGCTCCGTCTCCTCAGCGCGCCAATGAACGAGACCGGCCGCTTCCTCAAGCGCGCTTTCGATATCGTCGCCTCCGGCGCCGGCCTCATCCTGCTCTCGCCGATCCTTCTCGTGGTCGCCGCCGCCGTGCGCCTTACCAGCCCCGGCCCCGCGCTGTTCCTGCAGGAACGTCGTGGCTTCAACGGCCGCAATTTCCGCATCTATAAATTCCGCTCCATGCGCGTCATGGAAAGCGGCCACGCCATGCGGCAGGCCCAAAAGGACGATCCCCGCGTCACCAAAGTTGGCGCCTTCATCCGCCGCACCAGCATCGATGAACTCCCACAGCTCATCAATGTTCTCAAAGGCAATATGAGCCTTGTCGGTCCCCGCCCCCACGCCATCTCCCATGACGACGAACTCTCGGGCAAATTCGAACTCTATGCCCAGCGACAGCGCATCAAGCCCGGCATCACCGGCTGGGCCCAGGTCAACGGTTTCCGCGGCGATACTTCCACCCAAGACAAGATCGAAGCCCGCACCCTTCACGATCTCTACTACGCCGAAAACTGGTCGCTGCTCCTCGATATCTGGATCGTGTTCTTGACCGTTTTCTCATCGCGCACCCGCCAGAACGCGCACTAATACCCAATTGGGCTTAAGCAGCGCTCGCCGTTAACAGAATGCTAACAAAACCACTGCTTAACGCCCGATTGATAAGCGCTTTTTTCAATCCCATTCTGCAATCCCGGTTTGGGGAATATTAACCACGTTGGGTCATGCTCGGATCGAATGGAATCCGCGATGACCCACACAGATCTATCCCCCCTGCCCGAGCATGCTGACGACCGGCGGTTCATCGCCAGCCTCGCCCCGCGCCTCCCGCGCATGGCGGCGGTCACGGCAGTCGTCGTCTTCGGCACTTTTGCCGCTATCCAGTTCATTCCGCAGACCTTTGAGGCCCGGCTCGCCGTCGGCCTGCCTGCCGGATCGAGCATGGACGAGGCCGCGAGCCAATTGCTCGACCAGCAGCACCTTGCCGAAGTCGTCTCGCGTCTATCCCCGGATATCATCGCCGAAATGCGCCGCAATGGCGGCGGCATCACCGATACGACCGCCCTCCTTCGCCAGCGACTTATCCTCACCCCCGACGCCAAGACCGCTGCCCTCAAACTCGCCGCCCTCGCCGGCACCCCGGCCCGCGCCCGCGCTATCGTCGAAGCGACGGCGGCCAGCTATATGGCCAAAGCCGAACTGCCGCCGGCCCTTGCGCCCGAGCCCAAAATTGCCGAGGCTGCAGAGGCAGTTAAGCCCGCTCCCGGCGCGGAAAACACCGTCGAAACCCTGCAGCAGCGCCTCAGCCTAGCCTGGGAAGACCGGGTCAAACTTGAAAGCCGCGCCCGCCGCATCGAGGGCCTGATTGCCGAAGGCAATTACACCATGCTCGCCATGGACGCAGAAAATCTCCCCGGTCTCGGCCGCCAGCTCGACGATCTCGCGCAGCTCGAAACCGAGCGCGACAAGCTCGCAATCACCTACCTCCCCAATCATCCGACCATGCGGACCTTGGCCGAGGAAATCGATAGCCTCAATTCCGAGATTTCCAAGGGCGTCCAACAGCTTGCCGCCCTCGTCACCGCCGATCGCGACGCCGCCCGGCGCCTCGAGGACGGCCTCCGCGATCAACTCGCCGCCGCCGCCAATGTCCCGGCGATCGATACCAGCGTCACAACCGGCTCCATCACCGGCCCAACCGAACCGCAGGTCACCGCCCTGCCGCGCCCGGTCCGCACCGATCTTGCTCTCGGTCTCGCCGGCGGCCTCGCCTTCTTTGGCCAGATCGGTCTTTTCGCCCTCTTCCGCCCACGTCCGCTGGTCGAAGAGCAGTTCGAAGACCTTGAATTCATTGAGCCTCTCGCTGAAGACGCCCCAACCGAGGATTTCGTCGAGGAAGCCGAAGAAGCTGAACCGGTTGAAGAAACCCCACCCGCGGCCCCTCTGCACAATTGGCTGACTGCCGCTCCGGTCGCAGCAATCCCCGTCTCCGCCAATTGGCTCGGCGAGGCGGAAGCCGAAAAACCATCCCAGCCCGAACCCATCCGCACCGCCGCCAAACCTGCCCCGCAGCGCCAGGAGCAGCCCATCGATGGCGCCGAGGTCATCGCGCTCACCGGTCGCGCTGGCGAGGCAAGCATTGCCGCTCGCCGGTTGCTGGCCAAGCTTGACGAGGAAGGCAAACGCGTCTGCGTCGTCGACGCCTCGAGCCGCCGCCGCGGTCGCGTCCCCGGCATTTCCGATCTCTCGTTCGGTCTCGCCTCGTTTGCCGATATCGTCCATGGCAGCGGGGCCGATGAAGCCGCGCTCGTGCCCTGGGGCCGTCAGCACGACCTCGACGCCCGTGCCCGCCCGGTCCGCATCCTGATCCAGGCCTTGGCCGAGCTCTACGATGTGGTGATCATCACCCTCGACGCCGACGACACCAAGGTCGCCAGCGCATTGGCCGCAATGGCCGATACGAGCCTTGATGCAGAGGCCGTTATGCCTAAGCGCCGCCGGGCCGCATAAAAATCAGACTACGGGGCCAGGATTGTCCGGCTCTTGCTTTGCCGGCCGGCGCGGCACGCCATCATTGCCCTCGACGCGATCGCGGAACAAAGTCGCGCGGGCAAGAAGCATCAGTGTGACCGGCGTCGTCAGCGTCACGAAGAAAAAAATCACCAGCTCGTGCAGCACCAGCCGCTCGCGCGTGATGGTGAAATAGATCGCCGAGGCCAAAAGGATCAGCCCGCCGCCCATGCTCGTCCCCATGGTCGGGCTATGGATGCGGAGGTAAAAGCTCTTGAGCCGCACCAACCCAAAGCAACCGGCCATGGTCAGAAGCGCGCCAAGCACCACCATGGTGGACACCAAGATCGAGAGCCAGAGCGGCAGATCGTCGATCATTCGATCACCTCGCCGCGCATCAGGAATTTGGCCAGCGCCACCGTGCCGACAAAGCCCAAAAGGCCGATCAGCATGGCGAGTTCGAAATAGATCTGCGAATTGTTGCGGATCCCAAGGGTGATGAGCAGCAAGAGCGCTACGACATAAAGCGCATCGAGCGCCAGGATCCGGTCCTGCGCGCGCGGCCCGATGACCATGCGATAAACCGTGGCCAACATGCCGATGCCGAGCAGCACCTGCGCAACGAAAAGGCTCCAGCCTAAAATGGTGACGCTCATGGGAAAATCTCCAGGAGTAGAACCTCGTAGCGTTGCTTCACCATCTTCACCCATTCGTCGGCATCGACGAGATCGAAGACATGGATCAGAACCGTGCTGCGCGCGCGGTCATATTCGAGCCAGGCGCTGCCCGGCGTCGCGGTCAGCAATACGGCGAGAATGGCGAGCCCCGTCTCGTTCTTGAGTTCGAGCTGCATCTCGATGAAACCCGCCTTGGGCGCAGGCCGCAGATGGAACAGCACCATCATGACGGCAAGGTTGGAGCGGATGATGTCGAGCCCAGCGACGGCGAGAAGCTGAATGAATTTGTGCGCCTTGCCGATCTCAACGCGTTCGGGCAGCACGGCGCTGGCGGCAAGCGACACGCCGATGGCAATGGCGCTACCGAGGAGCAAATGCCCGAGGCCCGCCGATTGCTGCAGGATCAACCAGAGCGCGAGGATGATCGCGGCCAGCAAGGGGTGCGGCAGGAGGCGCTTCATGATGCAGCCTCCGCAGGCAAGACAGTCTCGATATAGCCGAGCGGGGCATGGATGAAGGCGGCCGTATCGGCAAAATAGGCCATGGCGGGACCGGCCGCCACCGCCATCAGGACGCAGAGCGCGAGAAGCGCCACGATCGGCCCGATCTCGAGTATTCCCAGGCGCATCGTGTTGTCTTCGGGCAAGGAGGTCCAGAAGATGTTGATGCCGTTTCGAACCATCGAGATCAGCACGAAAAGCCCGGAAACGATGAAGGCGCCAGTGAGCCACCAGGTCGCCGCCGTCGGTCCGTTTTCCGCGTTGAGCGCTGCCGAGATCATCGCGAATTTAGCGATAAAGCCCGAAAGCGGCGGCAGCCCCGCCATGACCAGAGCCGCAACCGCAAAGCACCAGGACAGAATGGTTGCCGCCGCCGGAATGGTGCGGCTGACCTCCTGGTCTTCGTCGATCGCTTCTTCCTCATCACCATAGAGTTCGAGCGACACGGCCAAAACCTGCGCTTCGGCCGGCAAGACCTGGTCGATGACATCCTTGAGCAGAAACAGCGCCCCCGCGGCAAAGGTCGCAACGACGAGATAGTAGAGCGCGCCGGTCGTCACCCCCGGCGAATTATAGGCCACTGCCAGCAGCAGTGTGCCCGCCGAAACGAGGATCAGATAGCTCGCGAGCCGGTCGAGTGCCTTGCACGACAGCGCCCCGATACTGCCATAGGCAACGGTCGCGATGCCGATGACGAAGAGCACGTTCTGCCCAAAAGCGACTTCGGCGCCCGAGCCATTGGCAAAGACCAGCGTCCAGAGCCTGAGGATGGCGTAAAAGCCCACCTTGGTCATCACCGCAAAGAGCGCGGCAACCGGCGGTGCGGCGGCCGAATAGGTGTTCGGCAGCCAAAAGTGCAGCGGCCAGGCGCCGGCCTTGATGAGAAACGCAACGCCCAGAACGCCCGCGCCCGCCTCGAACAGGCCCCGATCCTCGGGACGGATTAGCGGTACGGCGCGCGCAATATCGGCCATGTTGAGCGTGCCGGTCGTGCCATAGATCAGCGCCACGCCGATGAGGAAAAGGAACGAGGCGACGAGATTGATGACGATATAGTGCATCGCCGCGCGCACGCGATTGCGGCCGCCCCCATGGAGCGCAAGCCCATAGGAAGCGGCGAGCAGCAGCTCGAAAAAGACGAAAAGATTAAAGAGGTCGCCGGTCAGGAATGCGCCGTTAAGCCCCATCACCAGCGCATGAAAGAGCGGGAAGAAATTGGGCCCGCGGCTATGCCAGCGTGCCGATGCATAGGCGAGCGCGGCAAGCGAGAGGATGGATGTCGTCAGCACCATCATGGCAGCGAGGCGATCGGCAACGAGCACGATGCCGAAAGGAACAGGCCAATTGCCAAGCGGATAGACCGCGGCCGCCGACGTCCCCGATTGCGTCAGCACCACCAGCAGCAGCGCCGACACGATCACCAGCAAGAAGCCGAAACCAAGATTGAGCCCGATCATCCGCCTGTTGCTGCGATGATCGCCCATGAAGAGATTGGCGATAGCCGCCGCCATGGGAATGAGGATGGGCAGGATGGCGATATGGTTCATGCCGGTCATGCTCAGTCCCCCCGTCCATCGACATGGTCGGACCCGGAAAGCCCGCGCGAGGCGAGAAGCACGACGAGGAACAAAGCCGTCATGGCAAAGCCGATGACGATGGCGGTCAGCACCAGCGCCTGCGGCACCGGGTCGGTATAGTCGGCAATATTGGCGTCAGCTCCGGACAGAATGGGCGCAGCATCCGTCCGCAACCGGCCCATGGCGAGGATGAAGAGATTGACGGCATAGGAGACGAGCGAGAGCCCGATGATCACCTGGAACGTGCGCGGGCGCAGGATCAGGTAGACGCCGGAAGCCGAGAGAACGCCGATGGCGATGGCGAGGGTCAGTTCCATTTGTCGAGCCCCACACGCTGCTTGGGCTTGCTTGAGCCTGCGGCCTTCGGCCGGCGGATGGACTGGTGCGCAAGGGCGATGAGCATGAGCACAGCCGCGCCGACCACGAGCGCAAAGACGCCGAGATCAAACAGCAGCGCCGTCGCCATCGGCACTTTCCCGATCAGTGGCAGATCGGCATAGGCAAAGGCCGAGGTGAGGAACGGATGCCCGAGCACCATGGCTCCAAGCCCGGTCAGGAGCGCAAGCAACAGGCCCCAGCCGATCCAGAGCACCGGCAGGATGCGCAGCCGTTCTTCGACCCACCGCGTACCCCCCGCCATATATTGGAGGATGAAGGCCAGCGACATGATGATGCCGGCAATGAAGCCACCACCGGGCAGATCATGGCCGCGAAGGAACATGAAAAGCGCGATGACGATCACGACGGGGAACATCCAGTTCATGATCAGCGAGGGGATGCGCAGGAAATCGTCGGCCACGTGCTGGCTTGCCCCAGGCGCATAATCATCGAGCATGCGCTGCTGTTCTGGCCGCTCGGCACTGTCCGAGGCCGGGCGGAAACGACGGAGGAGACCAAAGACGGTCAACGCTACGACGCCCAGCACGGTGATTTCTCCCATGGTGTCAAAGCCGCGGAAATCGACCAGCATGACATTGACGACATTAGTGCCGCCGCCTTCCTTATAGGCATTGGCGAGGAAGAAGTCCGAAATGCCCTCGGGCGCAGCGCGGGTCATGATGGCGTAACTCGCTACCGCCGTGCCAAGCCCGACAAGGGCGGCAAGGCCAACGTCGCGATAGCGGCGGAATCGCGCGGCGATCGGCGTCGCCTCGGCAAAGGGACTGCGCTTGGGGAGCCAACGAAGGCCGAGAAGGATCAGGACAGTCGTTGCGATTTCAGCGAGAAGCTGTGTCAGCGCCAGGTCCGGCGCCGAGAACCAGGCAAAGGTCAAACAGGTCGCGAGCCCCGCCCCACCCATCAGGATCATGGACGCCAGCCGGTGGAATTTCGCCTGCTGCGCGGCAGCGAGCGCACTGATGCCACCGACCAGCCAGACGAGACCGAGCACCGGATCGAAATTGCTCGGCAGCGGCAGATTGCCAAGGCGGGTCCAGCCTGCGCCGACACCTGCCGCGAGCGCCAGAAAGACCACGGTGAAAATCTGCGGCTTCAAACGCTGCGTGCCAAAAGCGCCGACCACATGGCGCGCCCAGCGATTGGTGGCCGTCACCAGCAACCGCTCGAACACGCGCTGTCCGCGCAGGCCACGGGTCAGCGGCACGCCATCGATGTTCCGGAGGCGCCGGTAATAGGGCACATAGATGACGACCCCACCGACAAGCGCAATGATGCTCATGATCAGCGGCAGGTTGAACCCGTGCCAGACCGACAGGCTGTAATAGGGCGTTTCCCCGCCCAGAACGGAATGCACCGCCGCAGCCAGAAACGGTCCGATGGTGATGCCAGGAATAATCCCGACGGCAAGGCAGAGAAGGACCAGAATTTCGATCGGACGGCGCATTAGTGCCGGAGGTTCATGCGGCACGACGTCGAGCTCTGTCGGCGGCGGTCCGAAGAACACGCCATGCACGAACTTGATCGAATAGGCGACGCTGAGCATGCCGGCAAGCGTGGCGCCGATCGGCAGCGAGAGATTGACGAAGATATTGGGGTCGAACTCGGCCGTCTCGGTGAAGAACATTTCCTTTGAGAGGAAACCGTTCAGCAGCGGCACACCGGCCATAGCGCCACTTGCGATGATCGCCAGCGTCGCAGTGAACGGCATATATTTTCGAAGGCCACTGAGCTTGGTCACATCGCGCGTGCCGGTCTCGTGGTCGATAATGCCCACGGCCATGAACAGCGAAGCCTTGAAAGTCGCGTGATTGGCAATGTGGAAGATGGCAGCGACGGCCGCGAGCGGCGTACCCATGCCGAGGAGCGTCGTGATCAGCCCCAGATGGGAAATGGTCGAATAGGCGAGGAGCCCCTTGAGGTCGCGCTGGAACAGCGCGGTATAGGCCCCGAAGAGCAGCGTCGCGAGCCCCGTATAGGTGACGATCCAGAACCAGAGCTGGTGATCATGCATCACTGGCCAGAAGCGCGTGAGGATAAAGACGCCCGCCTTCACCATCGTGGCCGAATGGAGATAGGCCGAAACCGGCGTCGGCGCCGTCATGGCGTTTGGCAGCCAGAACTGGAACGGAAACTGCGCGCTCTTGGTGAAGGCTCCAAGGAGGAACAGCACCAGCAGCACCGGATAAAGCGGGCTCTCGACGATCATCGAGCCCGAGGCCAGCACATCGTCGAGATCGTAGCTGCCGACGATATGCCCGATCAGCATCATGGCGACGAAAAGCGCGAGCCCGCCCGTGCCGGTGATGATCAGGGCCATGCGCGCGCCATCACGCGCTTCGCCGCGGTGATACCAGTAGCCGATAAGGAGGAACGAGACGAGGCTCGTCAGCTCCCAGAAGATCGCGAGCTGGATGATGTTGCCGGAGAGAACCAGCCCCAACATCGCCCCCATAAAGGCCAGCAGCAGCGAGTAAAACCGCGCGATCGGATCCTTGGGCGACATATAATAGCGCGCATAAAGCACGACCATCAGCCCGATGCCGGTGATCAGCACCGTAAAGAGCCAGGCGAGGCCATCCATGCGCAGGGTGATGTCGAGCCCGAACTGTGGAATCCACTCGGTGCGCGTGACCAGCGCCTGCCCATCCGCCACTTGCGGAAAGAGCAGAAGAGTAAGGATCGTGAGAATGGCGGCAACCGCTGCGGTGATCCAGACGGCGCCCCTGTTTCGTCTGCCCGGAAGGGCAAGAACGAGCACACTTGCCAGAAATGGCAGAATGCAAAGCAAGGGAAGGGCGAAGTCAGTGGGGATGGCAGGCAGGGGTGTCAGTCCTTTGGCTTCGAATCTCTACTCAAGGTATAGGGATGCATATCCGGCGTGAGAAGCTTAAATTGGGGTGAACTTGCGCGCCATTGTCTGACGCAGTCGTTTCACGGCTCAGAACTGCCACGGCCAGGACTATACTATCCCAATATAAGCCATGGAATTCAGGGCTTACGCGCTCGATTCCACCCGGAAACCGATGCTCGGGGGGACGACGATTTGTCGCCATCCCAAAAACCCTCGGGGATAACCCTTAGCGGTTCTCGATCAAGACCAAATCCTGAGCGGCAAGGCTCGTGACGCTTTGCGCGCCAACCGTCATCACCCCAACGAGACCAAACAAGGTGACGACGGCAGCAACGACACCGGTGCGCACGCGCATGATCTGGCCATGCAGCAAGGGCAGCGTCGAGAGGACGAGAACGAGGATGACCGTCGGCGCGATCAATTGCTCTGCCTCGGCCCACCCGCTCAGACCCAGATCCCAGAGTGCCCATGCAAGTGTCATCAGATAAGTGACGAGATAAGACCAGAAGGCAAGGCTATCGCGCTTGAAGAGCAGAGAGCCCGTGATGATCAGCCCGACGCCCGCAGGCAGATAATACCACGAGAGCCCCGAAACGAAGAGCCAGGCGCCACTTGCCGCAACCGGCAGGCCGATGAGAACGAGAACGACGCCCAGCGCCATCGGCCACCAGCCGCCGCGCTTTTTTCTCGACGCGTCCACGCGTTGATGCGTTCCCATCATTCGGTCTCCATACTTAACGAGGGCCGAACGTCTCAATGCCGCCACAGTTCCGCCATGCTTGGAATTTTTGCGCAAGCGCGATTAACTATCCCCCATTAGCCCAGGTTACAGAGGTCAAAACTGACGCAATAACCCGCCCTTGCCCCCGCTACAGCATGGTTAACGCATTTAGCCTAAATTAATGGGGCCGCAGTAAAAGGAAGTACTCTACCTTCCCCTTGGAACTGCGACGTGCGTCTGTCCGATATAAAAATCCGCAATAAAGTCTTCATGGTCGCAGGCGTTCCCGTTCTACTCGGTGTGGCCCTTGGCGGCATCTCGCTTTGGGGCCTGTCGCGCATGGAGCAGGCCGCCTGGTGGGTCGATCACACGACGCACGTCATCCACGACGCCGATGCCATCGTATCCTCCGCCGTCGACATGGAAACCGGCATGCGCGGCTTTGCCATTTCAGGCGAAGACGCTTTCCTCGAACCCTACACCGCCGGCAAGGCCAAGTTCGCCGACCTCGTCGACAAACTGCAGCAGACGGTCGCCGACAACCCCGCCCAGGTTCAGCGTCTGACCGAAGCGGAAGCCGTGATGACCGACTGGCAGACCAAGGTCGCGGAAACCCAGATCGCCATGCGCCGCACGGTCGGCACCACCGCAACCATGGACGATGTCGTGACCTTCGACGCCAATGCCGGCGGCAAGGCCTTTTTCGACAAGTTCCGCGGCATCATGCAGACCTTTATCGACGCTGAATCGAGCCTGATGGACACGCGTCAGGCCGATAATGACGCCACCGTCGACGCCACATTCTGGTCGGTCCTCGCCGGCATGATCGCGGCCGTCGTCCTCGGCATCGCCGGCGCAATCGGCATCGGGAGCAATATTTCGAGCCCGGTCTCGCGCCTGACCAAAGCCATGCGCGAGATTGCCGGCGGCAATTTCGCAACCGAAGTCGAAGGCGCCAAGCGTCGCGACGAAATCGGCGCCATGGCCGAGGCAACGCTGGTCTTCCGCGACAATGGTCTCAAGATCGCCGAGATGACCAAGGAAGAAGCCCGTCGCCTCGTGACCGACAAGCAAGACCGCGCCAAGATGATGGCCGAGCTTCAAAATGCCTTCGGCACCGTGGTCGATGCCGCCGTTGCCGGCGATTTTTCCAATCGCGTCACGGCCGAATTCCCCGACAAGGAACTCAACACTCTCGCAGCCAGCGTCAACCAGCTCGTCCAGACCGTCGATAGCGGCCTTGCTGAGACCAGCTCCGTTCTCGGCAAGATCGCCGAAGCCCAACTGACGAGCCGCGTCCGCGGCAATTATCAGGGCGCATTCGGCCGCCTCAAGGACGACACCAATGCCGTCGCCGATAAACTGACCGACATCGTCGGCCAGCTCCGCAACACCTCCGGCGCCCTGCGCCAGGCAACCGGCGAAATCCTCTCGGGCGCCAATGATCTTGCCGAACGCACCAGCAAGCAGGCCGCTGCCGTCGAGGAAACCAGCGCCGCCATGGAACAGCTCGCCTCGACCGTCGTCGAAAACGCCAAGCGCGCCGAAGCTGCCAGCCATCGCGCCGGCAGCGTCTCGACCATGGCCGAGGAAGCCGGCACCGTCATGCGCGCCTCCAACGACGCCATGCAGCGCATCAGCTCCTCGTCGTCGCGCATTTCCAACATCATTGGTCTCATCGACGACATCGCCTTCCAGACCAATCTGCTTGCGCTCAACGCTTCGGTCGAAGCCGCGCGCGCGGGCGATGCCGGCAAGGGCTTTGCGGTGGTCGCCGTCGAAGTGCGCCGCCTCGCCCAATCGGCTGCCAATGCCTCGTCCGAGGTCAAAACGCTGATCGAACAATCCGCCGGCGAAGTCTCGGGCGGCGAGCGCCTCGTTGCCGAAGCGACGGAAAAGCTCAGCCAGATGCTGATCGGCGTCAAGGAAAGCGCCACGCTGATCTCGGACATTTCCCACGCCAGCCGCGAGCAGTCCTCTTCCATTTCGGAAGTCAGCACCGCAATCCGCCAGATGGACGAGATGACCCAGCACAATGCGGCTCTCGTCGAAGAAACCAATGCCGCGATCGAACAGACCGAGCGCCAGGCCGGCGAACTCGACATGATCGTCGATGTCTTCGAACTCGGCGATCCGAAATCCACGACGTCGCGTTCGGCCGAACCGCGTCAACAACCCTCGGCGCGCCGCGCGGCCAAAACTTTCCTGAGCCAAGGCAATGCAGCCGTCTCGCAAGATTGGAGTGAATTCTGATGTCGAGCTTTACCGAAGTCGGCGAACCAACCGGCGCTGAACTCCAACCTGTCAAAAGCCTTGCGAACCAGTTCGTGACCTTCACCTCGGGCGAGCGCAGCTTCGGCATCGACATCATGAGCGTGCGCGAAATTCGCGGCTGGTCTCCGGTCACCGAATTGCCCTCCCAGCCCTTTTCGGCCATCGGCGTTCTCGATATTCGTGGCAAGATCGTGCAGGTCTACGATCTCCAGCGCATCCTTGGCGGCCATAGCGGCGGCAATGAAGCGACCAATCGCGTGGTGCTCGTCGTTTCGCTCGCCAATCAGGATGTGGGCCTGCTCGTCGATGCTGTCTCCGACATCGTCTTCGCCCAGCCCGACGACATCCGCCCCCTCCCCGGCAAGGATCGGAGCACCGAAGACGGCTTCGTCTCCTTCATGGTCAAGATCCAGGATCGCCTGATCAGCATCCTCAACCTGCCGGCGCTCTTTCCCGCCGAAATGGAAAGCTACCACTGACCAGCAGGTTCAAAGTCCGATCCCATGCACCCCCGTCCTCTCCAAGGGCGGGGTTTTTGCATTTTACGGCGCTGCTCGTTCAGACCGCCGCGACCTCGATCGTCACATGCGACAGGTCGTGAATACCGGCCAGCCGTGCCTTGTAGACACTGATCGGCTGTGGGTTCGTCGAAACGAGCGAGACGATGGCACCATGATGGCCCGGCCCAAGCTGCCAGATATGGAGGTCCGTGATCGTGTCTCCATCCACTGCGAGGATCGCGCGGATTTCGTCAGGCAGGTCTTCGCCGCTCGGGATATAGTCGAGCAGCACCCCGCCGGCGTCGCGCATCAAGCCCCATGACCAGCGGGCAATGACCAGGCCGCCGACCACACCCATTGCAGGGTCCATCCAGTTCCAGCCGTAGAGACTGCCGAGCACCAGCGCCGCAATGGCGAGAACCGATGTCAGCGCATCGGCCAAGACATGCAGATACGCCGCACGCAGGTTGTTGTCTGCGGCGGGCGCGTGATGGTCATGGGTATGCCCGTGATCATGATGGTGATCGTGGTGATGCCCGTGCCCATGATGATGGTGCGAATGGTCATCGCGAAGCAACCAGGCGCAGACGAGGTTCACGCCGAGACCAATAACGGCGACCGAGATGGCCTGCGGGAAATTGATCGCCACCGGGTTATAAAACCGCAGCACGCTTTCCCAGCCGATCAAGAGGGCGACAAGCGCCAACACCACAGCGCTGGCAAAGCCGGCAAGGTCGCCGAGCTTGCCCGTGCCAAACGTGAACCGCGGATTGCGCGCGTTCTTCCGGGCAAAGAGATAAGCGAGCGCTGCGATCAGCATCGCGGCGGCATGGGTGGACATGTGCCAGCCATCCGCCACCAAGGCCATCGAGCCATAGATCGACCCAGCCGTGATTTCGACCACCATCATGGTGGCTGTGATAGCAATCACCAGCCACGTCCGGCGCTCATTGCGCTCATGGTTGTCGCCAAGGAAAAAGTGCTCGTGCGGGCTATCGAGGCGCGTAGCGGCTTCGCTCATTTCAGATAAGTCCCGAGAATCTGGATCAGTTCGTCGCCACCCTGCTGGCGTTCCGCCTCGGAGGCAGGCTCGAGCACGTGATGGCGGATATGATCTTCCATCAGCTCCGCCGTCAGGCCGTTCATCGCCCCCCGCACCGAGGCGACGAGTTGCAGCACATCAGCGCAACCCAGCTCCGCCTCGAGCGCCCGCTCGATCGCTTCCATCTGCCCCTTAAGACGCCGAACCCGAGCAAGAAGCTTGGTCTTGTTTTCAATAGTGTGCGACATAGCATAGGGGGGTATGCTATATTTCGTCTTGGCGCAAGAGATCTCGACCTTGGCGCGCATGCGTTGAATTGGGAGTTTGCGGCGAACAGCCCCCCTCTGACGGCGGCTGGAGTCAGGCGTTTGGACAACGCGGCCGATCGTCAGTAAGTCATACGTGTTCACGAGCGATGATGACCGAGGCTTTCGCCTCGATCATCCAAGCCGTCCGTCTATCGTGAGACTAGCCAAATCGGCTGAATGCCGGGCGAGGGCGCATCTGCGCCCGCAAAGCGAACAGTGCCAGCGCCACAGCGGGAAATAGGGCGCCAACCCAACCCAGATCATTGACCGTACCGAACTGCAGCACCAATCCACCAATCAACGACCCTCCGGCAATGCCCAGATAAAGCGCCGACGCATTGAGCGAGAGCACGAGTGGCGCACTGGCTGGCGACAGGCTGAGCAAATGGCTCGACTGCGGCGGGAAAAACCCCCAGCCTGCAACGCCCCACAGGAACACGACGCCAAAGAACACCGGTCCCGCAACCGTGGTTGGGAGTAAGGGCACCTCGGAAATGGCGAGTTGCAGCACCACCATCAGGATGACGGTGCCCAAGATGGTCCGGTTTGGCCCAAGGCGATCTGCCAACTGCCCGCCGATAAAATTGCCGATCGCCGCGCCGATGCCGAATGTCAGCAAGACTGCAGGCACCAGACTCTTCGGCAGTCCCACGCTCTGGGTCGTGATCGAGGCGAGGTAGATGATGATAACGAAGGCCCCGGTCATGGTCAGCCAGGTGGTCAGAAGAGCCGGGGGAACCCCGGGCAAGGCAATAGCGCCGACCCGCTGCCGCAGCGACAGCGGCGCACCACGAAGGCCCGCGGGCAGCATAACCCATAGGGCGAGGGCCGCCACGATCCCAAAGCCCGCCACCATGAAATACGCACCGCGCCACCCGAGCGCGCCGCCAACAAAAGCGCCGAGCGGCGCGCCGAAAGCCACGGCCATGGTCGTACCCCCCACGATGACTGAAATGGCACGCGCGCGATGATCGGGCGATACGATGGCGACCCCGGTCGCTTGCGCTGTGGCGCTGTAAAGCCCGGCCGAGAAGGCCATGAGGACCCGCGCCGCCATCAGGTCAAAGTATCCGTGCGAGAGCGCGGCACCCAAGGCGGACGCAGAAAAGACCAGCGCGGCCGCCGTCAGCGTACGGCGCCGATCGACCGTCCCCGTCAGCGCTGCGAGCACCGGCGCACCAAACGCATTGGCGAGGGCAAAGACCAGCACGAGATAGCCTGCCTGCGTCAGCGACACGCCCGTTGACTCGGCGATCTGCGGCAAGAGGCTGGCAATGCCAAAACTTTCTGCTCCGATGGCAAAGGTGCCGACGGCAAGCCAGATCAAACGGATATCCATGATGAAACCCATAGTTCAAAATTCATTGAACCTTTGGACCTCTGTTACCAGACCTGTCAAGCAATAGTTCAAAAGTTCTTGAACATTGAAAACGGTTCGAGGATGGGCTACGTGTCTGGCATGACCTTCCTTCCGCACCCCGACACCGAACATATCACCTTGGCCAATGTGCTGACCGCCCTGGGTGACGAAACACGGCTCGCTATCATTGGCCATCTCGCGCGCAACGAAGAAAATGCCATGACCTGCGGGCAGTTTCTCGATCTCGGCTCGAAGACTTCGCTGAGCTACCACCTCGCCAAATTGCGCGAGGCCGGCGTGGTCCATGTGCGCCCCGAAGGCACCAAACGCTTCGTGACCCTGCGCCGCGTGGATCTCGACGCGCGTTTCCCGGGCTTTCTCGATACGATCATCGCCACGACACGCCACCTGCCCTTCGCCTGCCGCGATGGCAACGTCCTGACGAACGCACAGCTAGCCGAGGTCGGCACATCATAAGCGTAGAGCCGACTTCAGGGTCGCAATTGCAAAAGTGTGGGAAGGAAACTGGCGGAGAGAGAGGGACTCTCCCCGAAAGCGCTAGAGCGCTTGAAAACAAAGGGCTTTTTGGCCGCGATGTTGTTCTCGATGTACCACAGGCACGTACACCTGGGAAGTATTCAATATTCCTCGGTCTCGACCGAGCGTAGATAACTGAACTTCGACTTTGAAGGCCTCGGCGATGCCGATGGCCGGGGCTCCTGTGTGTCTTCTTCCCTTACCTCGGTCTCGGCGCCACGCAAGGCGTCGAATTGGTCCGCTGAGAGAAGAACCAAGTGCCGACGACCATGCTTGGTCAAAACCACTGGTCCTGCGAGCGCCGCATCAGCGATTTCTCCCGAACGGCGATTGAGGTCAGACAACGAGAATTCCTTCATGCCCGCAAACCTAACGTGAATTACCTACTAAACAGTTTCCACGTAAAATGCGTTAATTAACTAAAATGCGTTGTAGTCATGCATTTGAAATATTTAGTCGACGACGCGTGATCACGCAGGAACCAAGTCCTTGACACCGAAGTGGTTTGATACGATGCGCTTCAATGCAGCTTCCCGGTCGCGTTTTTTTGCGATCGAGCCCGAGATGGCGATGGCATCATCCGTTCGGCCCATCGCAAACAGGGCGAGCGCGCCGCGCATCACTATTACGGCTGCCGCAGGGTCGGTCATTGTTCCGATCCTGTCAGCTTCCTTTGTAAGCGCGAACCAGAAGCCGCTAACACCGTGATTTAGATCAAAGTTCATCCCTAGCCCGTGGTTGCGCTCGGGGCTCAGATACTCGTCCACACTGTGGAGGCCCTTGGCGAGGATGTGGGCCAGCACCCGCCCTCCAGCCTTGAAAGATCCAAGCTTTCGTTCCGTGCACGAAGAAGAGCCGTAACGGCATATCGTGTGGTGGTGGTTGATGAAGCCAATCTTGCTCAAGCGATCGAGCGAAAGGTCTTCGGCGAACATTACTTCCGAGGTGGCGGCGGCATTCCAATACCATGTCGCCCCATCAAGCCGAATAGGCCCATGGTCGGTCCGCGGATCGTAATGCTGAACAACCTTTCCGGGCACGGGGCTTCCGGGCGGAACCACAAGTATTCTGTACGCTGGGGGGCTGTACTTATGAATGACTTCGACCCAGTAAAAGACCTTGCCAGCCACTAGGTCTTTCCACGGGAAAACGAATTCGACGGTGCCGTAGAACGACCCTTCGGACCAGGTGTTAGCCGACGTCCAAACCACCGGCAATCTATGGGTATTCAGCTTGCTCTCATCATAGACTAATCGCGACGATATCATTCCGTCTTCGATCGCCCTTTGAGCCTCTGGCACGTGCATGATGGTCCGGACCTCATCGAGTTCCCAGACCCGACCACGATCCGGTGCGGGCAATGTTGCGCAGAAATCAAGCCATTCAGGTGTTGAAGAAGTCACCCCATTTAACTCCGGTCGGCGCGTTCGGGCTTGCACGAAAAGCCGTCGGCTTCCGCTTCCCCTCACGCGATCTAACTAATCTGCTCCGCTCAAACACCGAGCCAGATGCGGAAATCACTTTGACGGCCTCGTCATCATCGCGGCAAGGGGTTGCCCTGCCGACAGTAACTTGGGCTACCGTAAGAGTGCTCGCGCGGTTGCCTTTCCTCCAGGTGTCGCTCGCTCTCATTGCAGTGATGTCCGCGCTGATTATCGTTGCCGGTGACATGAATGGTCGCGTCGACCAAGTGGTCCGGCAGTGCCTGAACAGCCTGGCGAGGATGGATGTCACCGGCCGTTCTCTGGACGTCTGCGCTCTTCTCGATACCAGCGTCATGAATGCCGCGGTCTTGGAGCTGAAGAACCTGATTTTATCCTTCTCGGCGATCTTCATAGGCGCGTTGCTCCAAAGCCTGTCCTGCCCCGAGGAAGTCATTGAGTTCTCACGGGCGTATTGGTCTCGCCATCTTCGACGGCCATCTGTGATTTACAATGCACTTGCGACTATGCGGCGACTTATGATGATCTTCTCGTTGATAGCCTACGCGATCGGTTTCGGTGCGGTGGGGGTAAGAGTTATCATGGCTGTTCTGGCCGCTTGGAGAGCCTGAAACGGTACGATATCAGGCCCTGTCGTATTGCAGCGACATGATTGAAGCCAGAAGGTGGCAGGCTCGGCGGCGATGAATTCGCGATCATCCAGTCCGTCCAACTGCAGTGGACAGCCAGCATTCGTGGGAAAGCTGATCCTAGCGGTCCGCAAGGAGATCGAATTGCCTGGGTCGCGATGGACGGTGGGACTCACCGTCGGTTCTGCTTCGAGCAAAGCACCACAGACCGATTTAGACGAGCTGCTGACAGAAACCGATATCGCCGCTTACTCATCCAAAAGGCTTGGTGGAAGCAACGCGCAATCTATTCGGAAGAGCTGATAGCAAGACACGGTCTTGCGCGCCCGGAGCGCTTAGCCAGCAGGCTTTTGCGTAACGGCTTTAACTGAATGCTAAGTAGAGGATTGAGCAGGCATCAGTTTTTGATTGGCCACGCGGGGACTTAACTCAGTATTGAAGATTGTCAGAGAATTTAGTCCAGACTGAAATAAACGCGCGTTTTGCTGCGTGATTTAGTTGAGAGACATCGATGAAGCCGCAAACCAGGCTCTGGCGCCGACCCGAGAACGGCGTGTTCTATTACCGCAAGGCAGTCCCAGATCGACTTCGCAATTTGTTCGGCAAGTCGATGATACAAATATCCCTTAGGACCAATGATGAGGCCCTAGCGGCCAAGCGACACAAGAAAGTTGCCGACGAAGTCGACAAGCAATGGCGAGACTTCGAATCCATCGCAAAGGTTTCGTCTCCGAATGCAAATCGGCCGGTCTTCTCTATCAGTCTCAGCGATGCCGTATCATTGAGTGGCGAGCTTTACCGCGCCATCCTGGCATTGCACGAACACGACCCTGGCAAGGCTTCGGATTGGGAGAGAAAACTCGTTGGTATTCAATCCGCCTTGCCACGGCAGGACCGCCTCGATCCCAACAAACATATACCCTTCGGTAGCGTATTCGGCTGGCCCCAAATGGCAATCATCCAATTCGGCTCGATGGTAGAGGCACTACTGGTGACAAAGCAGATCAGCGTTTCTCTCGATGACCGTCGGCGGATTTGTTGCGAAGCGGCGAAAGCGATGGCACAGGCCTATAAGGTACTTGCTAGGCGGGCGTCCGGCGACTGGTCGCCAGATCCCATGGCTGATCGGTTCCCACGCCCCGTAGCGTTTGTCGGCTGGAAAAGCTGGTACCCAGACTACTGTGACAACAAGCTTCCAGAACCGTCTTCTCAAAAGCGGCAGCAGGGAGTGCTATCTGCATTCTTCAAATTCTTAGGTCATGACATACCGGGTCGTGTAACAGAAATGGATGCCATTGGCTGGATGGAGCACCGTCTGACCGAAGTCTCGCACGCGACCGTTCGAAAGGCAGACCTCGCCCACCCAAAAAGTTTCTTTGCTTGGGCAGTGGCCACGAAACGACTGAAAGAAAATCCTTTTGTTGGGCTGCATGTACCGAAGGTCCGCAAGCTGCGTGGTGAAGATGGTCGACCGATAGCCAAGCAGAAGATGCGAGAATACCATCTTCACGAAGCTCGGCAAATCCTGGCAGCCACCCTAGAGCCCGTAAGCGATCGGACCAGCGCTCAGTTCGCGGCAGCGAAACGTTGGGTCCCATGGCTATGTGCCTACACCGGTGCCCGTGTGGGCGAGATCACCCAACTTCGGCAAGCAGACATCTATGAGAGCTCCTCCAGAGACCAAACTCGCAAAATTTGGGTAATCCTCATCACGCCTGAAGCTGGCCGCGTCAAAGATCATGAGGAGCGCGAAGTCGCCATTCACCCTCATCTGATCGAGCAAGGCTTTCTTGACTTCGTAGAGGCCTCGCCAACCCAAACGCTCTTCTTCGATCCCAAGAATGCAAGAAATGGATCAAGCGCTAACCCACAGAGCGCCAAGGTGGGTGAACGCCTCGCCGCTTGGATCCGCCGCGATCTGAAGATTACCGATCCGAGGATTTCACCAAACCACGCGTGGCGGCACCGTTTCCGCAGTGAATTGAAAATGAAAGTGCAGGCAGAAGTCTTGGATGGGATTGATGGTCACGCCCAGGCAGCCGAAGGTCGTGAGTATGGAAGAGTCTGGCCGGATGTGAGCTTGGCTGCCGTATCCCTGATCCCTCCTTTCGGGTTTGACGGTCGCGAACTGATGAATGCAAGTCGTCTGGCAACGCTTGCACTGACAAAACAGATCTATGAGGTCGAATGGGGTCGGCAGCCAATCGTTAGATCAGAGTTGTCTATTGATCCTGAAACATCGAATTCCTTGAAATGGATTGATGCCTAACTGCACGCACCTAGCGCAATGGTGCGGAGAGCTGCGGCCGGACAGAAAACGGGATATGCGATCTCGACCATCGGAGTTTGTTTCATCTCCTGCGGGGCGCGGTTGATCAATTTCCACTTGGGTGAGGTGCCGAACTTGAAGGACTGATCCAAGATCTCGAGTGCTTGCGATGCTCTAGATCCGCACCCACCACCCTGCATGTGAACAATTGGGTCAGGTAGCGGACAGTCGGCTTTCGCCGCCGCACGCAGGAAAGCAGCTATCAAGGGCATGATGGTGGCGACGACGCTTCTGGGGCCGGTAGCGGACCGGCGGCTATCGGTGACGGTGATTTTCGAAGCAGCCATTTGGCGTGCGCGCCGACGATTGGCTCCTTTAGGGTCGTTGGTGGCTAGGCCGCTTCCAGGATAAAGAGTCGAGAACCCGGGTCCACATCCGTCGGTCCGGACAGTGCGGAAGTCTCATGTGTGTTCCAACCCTTCCGCCCGAGCGATGCACTCGCGCGGCTGCCGGCACTAGCTCTACGTTGCGGGGTTGTATGGCTATGGCCAAGAGAAGGTCCTCAATCGAGCGGGATATTTATTCCACCGGAGTCTCCATCCGGGAAGACGCAGGAATAGTTGTAACGGTCCATGAGGTCCCGTCGGTCCCAGACCTCGGTGTTCGGCTGCCTGAAATTGAAGAATATTTTCTTGTGCCGCTTCGGATCGGCCACCAGTATACGGGCGACGAGTTCCGGGTCGGGGTGCCCGTGTCGGGTGCCGTCCGTCGAGATAGCGAATGTTGTGCAGTCGAGGAGACGCAGCATTTCCGGCGAGGTGTTGGCCCTACTGCCATGGTGCGATACCTTGTAGCAGTCGAGCTTGCACCGGTTTCCCTCGTTGTACCCCATGGCGCGGAGCGACGCGCACACGATCCTGGGGTGGGCGTCGGCCGCGAGCAGCACGCGCTTCCCGTCGTACTCGGCGAGAAACGCTATGCTGCTGCCGTTCGGGGTGGCCTTGTCTTCCCTGTATGGACGTGCCGCCAGTGCCTCGACGTTCAGCGTGGAGAGGATCTCCCGGTCGCTTCCCGGCTCTGCGGCGCCCTCGTCAGGATCCAAGGGGCGCAAGCCCGCCCTTGCCAGTTCCGCTTCCCAGCGCGGGATCAATGCGGCCAACGCAGAGTCGTCGGGCGAAAGAAGCTTGATGACGAGGCCTCCGGCAAGCCCTACCCCGGAAGCCTCCTTGCTTCCGGTAGAAGCTATCCGGCTGCGGAATGCCGTGTTCCATGGCCATCCGAAGCGCCCGATCGCGAACGACAACTTCTCGCCCTGGAGGGCGCCGAGCGTTTCACGCCCGGTCCGGTCGACCATCCGCTCGCTGGCCCCGACGAGATGGTGATGGCCGTTGTACCAAACATCACCAGGTTCGAAAGGCGGCGCGGGCTGTTTGCATAGGGGGATCGCGCCTTCTATGTGATCGGCATCGACATGGCTCACCACTAGGAGTTCCACGTTCCCCAATGCCTCGTATTTCGCTCTGCCGCCCTGGTAGTCCTTCTTGCGACCGAGGTCGACGACTGCGTTGTGCAGGTCTGCGCCCGTGCCCCAGGTCAGCACCAGCGCATCACCCTCCGAGGCAGCATTCATCCTCAGCTTGAACATGCGTCACCTGTCACGCCTGGGGCGCCTAGGGCGCACGACGGTGAAAACCTGCCGAGCATCGATGCTTCCGACCAGCAGGCGTGCCGCTGTCGAAATCTCGGTCTCATCGGCTGCTCCGACCGCTTGTAGCCCCCTGGCCAGCCAATCGCAGGATAGGGAGAACATCGGTACACCCCTCTGGTACCCTTCCTCCAGCAGCTCGCGCACCCTTCCGAGGTCGGGAGACTTTTGCATGAGCAGGCGGCGCGCCAGTATGACGGGACCGTCCGGCAGCTCCGGAAACCAGTTCGTCAGGTTTTCCAACCAAAGCGTGGGGAATTCGTCGGCACGCCCCACCCCCACCGCGACGAGTGCGCCGGCGATCGCCGCCAGCGGGTTGCTGCGCTTGCCTTGTATGGCTTCGATGACGTTCCCGTGCCGCATCATCGCGTTCAGAACCTCGTCCGCCCGTTCGAAGTCCCTGGAGGCGAGGAAACCTAGGAGACCCGCCCATTGCCTGGAGGACACAACGGGCCGCGACGAGAACTGTCCGGGCGCTGCCGAAGGCGCGACGACAAGCTCGGTAGACCAATCCGACAGTTCGCCCGGACTCTCGAAGCCGAGCATTGGGAACGCGGCGATCTCGGTATGGTCTGCAAGTCCCACGAGCGCCCAAGTAGGGCGCGAGCCGTGGCCCGATGTGGGCTGTAACGCCGGAGGAGGGTTTAGGTGGAAGTAGCGCGAGGCTCCCGGCCACCCGAAACCGCCCGGTGCAGGACTCAAGTTTTGGTCGCCGAAGCTGCCATCAGGATCCATCGCCTCGGCGAACGAGAGGGTTCCGTACCGCACCCGTACCTCTGCCGGGCCTTCGACATCCGTCTCCGGCGCCATGCTCTTGGTTTCAGCATAGTACTGTTCTGCGCGCCCGCGCGTGAGGTACGCTCCCTGAGAAGTCGAGCCGATGGACAAATTGGTGAGAGGGGATGCGGTTAACGTAGTCACGTTCCGGGTGGATGCCATGACGTCGCCGGACACGACGGATCCGTCGGGGAAGGCGAACTCTACCGCATATGCGCCGGGCTCCACACTGACGGACTCCGGCCGGTCGGTACCCAGCACAATCTTCCTCAGGCTGTCGGCACCTTGTGCGCTGAGCTTGGTGATCGAGAGTACTATGCTGTCGTCCTGGGGTGAGCCGCCCCGGACAGCGACCTCGATCTCCGCGGCACCGTGGGTGGCGGTCACTCCCGCGGAGATAGTTTCGGGGGGAAGCTGTTGCACCGTCAGCGGAGGAGCGGGTGCACCCAGTATCACGAAGGCTACGGGAGCACGGGGCATCAGTGCCTTGCTTCCCAACGGCCTGCCGAACCTTTCGGCGGATACCGTGACGGGGTGCATTTCCTCGAGGTCGACCACCGTGAAAGCCGGCTCGCCCTGTGCGCCTCGCCAACTCGCTATGGTGGCGTTCCCGTCGCGTACGGAAATCACCGTCTCCGGCCACGTTTCCCTGTCATACAGAGAGATGTACGCCTTGGCCGGCTGGTCGCCGGGATAGGTGATGTCGAAGGTCCCGGCCGCGCGGCCCGCGGGTGACTGGAAGGTCTCTTCGGGACGGGCATGCAGGCGCAACAATTGGGCCACCCTGTCGAGCAGCGCCCCGGGCTTCACCGGCCAATCGCTGCTGGCCGGATCGCCGGCAACGCCCTTCATGGCCGCGAGGAGGCATTCCGTGAAGAGGGTTGTCTTGCCTTTGCGCCCGACGGCTTCCTCGCCGAGGGCGGTGGAACACAATGCCCACTGCAGCCTGACCTCTCCATGGTCGTCCCCCTTGCGTGCAAGCGACAGCAGCTGCGTACCGAACGGCCCGTCCCACGGGAGGTTCACCTGCGTGGGGCCCCGGCAGCAGTCGAACAGTAGCAACTGGGACGTCGGAATCGCGTTCTCGAGAGCACCGATGAGCTGTTCTATCTCGGTCATGCCTGCAGTTGCATCCATGTCGTTCAAGCCGAAGTCCTCCAGGAGGATCGCGGTTCGCCGGCCGTGGCTCTCGCCGTGTGCCGCGACGAACAACACCATCATGTTGTCCTTGTTGGAGTTGCACCGGCGGACCCAGGCTTGCAGGGCGGATTTCACGTTCTCGAAAGTGGCCCTTGGTACCGTCGTTCCGGCGAAAGTCGACGGTCCGTTGCCCGCTTCGGAGAGCGCCATGGCCACGCTGCCCAAGGGTTTCGCCGGATTGCAGAAGCCGTTCTCGTCTTGAAGAAACCAGTCGGCGAACGCCCGGGCAGAGACCGGTGGGGACGTGACGTCTGCGACGACTTCGCTCAGGTAGGAACCGACACCTACGATCATGACGTGCGTAGCGGGGGCACAGGCGAGTACGGGGTCGAGGAAGACGAGTCCCTCGTTGTTTCCGAATCCCGGCATCATCGTCCCTGATTACGCCCCAACGCCACCAGTATCGCCGCCACGTCCGGGTTCAGCGGGAATTCTCGCGAGACCTCGTCGAAGAGCTGTCGCAAGGTGATGTTGCCTCCTCCCCGTTCCAGCAGCGAGACGGCGGCATACCACTGCGCGGCGCCATGCCCGCTCAGGTCCAGTCTGGAGACGTCGCCTCCGGCCCGTGACCACACATGCGAGTGCAGGGGCCCTTGCGGGTACAGTCCCGCCAATACGACGGCGTGCTGCGCTCTGCCTGCCTTCGGTGCAGGTGCGGCTTGCGTCTCCCGGCTTCGGCGCATGGCGATGGGGAAGTTGCCTTCCAAGCCGTCGGTCTTGAGCACGGGATGCTGCTCGGCACAGTGTCGGGGCACGTCTTCGGCGACAAACTGGAATACCTCGAATACGCCCATCGTGCCGTCCCCGCGATCCTTGGCTTCGCCTCTAAGTGCCCTGAGCAGGCTATCGGTGAAGAGCGAGTTCCGCCAGCCTTGCGGTATGATGGAAAGCTCGTTCGCCCGCGATGACGTGAGCAATACCGTTCCCCGACCTGAGCCGAGTCTGCCGATGGTGGAGTCGCTGATGCCAAGCGGCTCCGACGAACTGCCCGACTTGAACGTGCCGACTGCGCCGGCGTGGCAGGCGTCGAGGAAGACCACCTTACGGAGCGAAGGCAGGCTCTGGAGGTGCGAGACCAGTTCCCCGTCCTCCATCGCGGTGGTCTCCGGGTGCTCCGTGCGCGAGTCCTGCAGCACCAAGAAACCTTTCTCGGCGTCGCCCTCCGCAGGCGCGCGATGTCCATGCCCCGAGAAGTACAATATGAAGGACTCGTCGGGCTCCATGGTGTCGCGGAGCTCCGTGAAGACGGCGCGCAGGCGGGTCAAGGTTGCGTCCTCGTCCAACAGGAGCGTAACGCTCCCGCTCCGGTAGGCGCACCCGTCCGGGTCGAGCAGGGTGGCGGCGACGTCGAGGGCGTCGTGTCGAACGGCGGCGGGCAGAGGGCGCACGTAAGCGTAGGATGAAATGCCGATAATCAGGGCCCGGCCCCTTACCGTGCTACTCATCGGAAAAACCGATCGTCGCGCATCTTGGCTAGGGCAGGGTTCAAACGATGGTCCTCGGCCATTTCACGCACCAGTGCCTGGAGGGAAACCCCGCCGCGCCCGTTCGCCAGGTCGATCACCACCTTGTGCCAAGCCTCCCTGCCGGTAGAGGTCTTGGGAATGTCCGCCTCCTTGCCGCCGGCGCGCTCCCACAGGTAGTCCTGTCCGGGTCCGTAGGGATATAGGTCAAGGCCGAGTTCCTCGAAGATCTGCCACTTGGCTGCCGGCGCTACCGGTCCCCCGAGACGGTACCGCATCAGCCAGGGCACCAGGTCGACGCAGAAATCCATCGCCGGCTCCAGGTCCCGCCGTCCGTCCAGTACCCTGTCCCCCAGGGTCTTGGCGGTATCCTTCCAGGAACGGACCGCAGCCAGGCGGCCGATCGCGGCGGCGGCCGAAGGAGACTGGCTCGAGTTCAGTACCCGATCGAGCCAGCGCAGGAAGCGCGGTTCGGTCAGCTCGGCGAAGATATGAAACGCCTGGCATCCCAGCGCGGGATCGAGTTCGAGCTCCCGCAACAGGGTTTCCACCCGGGCTGGTTCCAGCACCGCGGCGGCTAGTTCGGGTTCCGGACGGGCCTGCTCCAATCCGGCCTTAAAATTCGTCACCCAGGTGTCGGCCGCCCGGGCCAGGATCCTGGGCGATGCCTGCGCGGGTAATACGATCCATAGCTCGGGCCGACGCGGATGGGCCAGGACGTCGGCGAGCGGCGAGGTAGAGAGAAGCAGGAGCAGCGGCTCGTCGACGAAGGCCTTCTCCACCAAGGCGGTCAGCAACGCGTCCATCGCGGATCGGGGGTCGCGCGGCCCCTGCCAGCAAGCCGGATTTATGGCCAATGCCTCCCTCCAGATCCTTCGCCAACCCGGATGCGTTATTTCCAATGGACCGAGTAGACCCGGGGAGGTCGCCGAAGCTTCGGCAGCCATTGAGAACAGCCGGTCGGAAGCGTTTGCCAGGGCTGCCGCGACGATGTCCTCGTCGTTGCCGCGGGCCATCGCTGTACCGACCTCCGCGTCGTCCGGCGCCCGGAGGAGGTGCTCGGATGCCGCCCGGACCGGCTTGAAGGCGGCCGAGCAGACCGCCGCGTGCAGCCTCATGGACCCGACGGCGGCGACCGCATCCAGCAACGGCCCGGCGGCTGTGGACGTGATCTTGCGGGGGAGCGCCTCGAGCAGGCGCTTCTCCAGGCCGCCCCGGTTGGGAGCACGGGCGAGTATCGGCTCCGTTAATTCGGGCGCATGGGTCAGGAGATCCCAGATCACACCGCCGTTCCCGTCCGACGAGCTCAGGAAGTCGGCTGTGCCTGCCAGGACCGCCTCGCGCCACTCCCGTACCGGTCCCTCCGCATCCAGCGCGTCCGCGATCACGCGTTCCACGGATTTGGCGCTCGACTTCCAGAGACCCTTGCCTGCCCACTGGCGTATCGCGCTCCAGAAAGGAGCCGGGTCCGCGATCGCCGAGAGGTCGAGGTTCCTTGCCATGCGCACGTCGGTCTCGCCGGCCCCCGGAATGGCAGCCGCGCAACGCGCCACCAGCGTTTCCTTCTGTTCGGCACCCGCGCCCGGGTCCGGGGAAAGATGGCACACCAACCTGAGGGCGCCGACCAGTTCGCCCGGTCCGGCCGATCCGGCTATGGCGTCATGCAACGCGACTATCTTAGAAAGTCCCGCGACGTCCGGGAGCCCTGCATCGAACCCCGACATCGTCTCGCGCAGCGGCACGCTGCTCGGCTCTCCCAGGAGCAGGGCCGTGGCTGCGTCGATCGGTCCGTCGGATGCTTCCCTTACGACGTTGGAACCTGCCCAACGGGGAACGAGAGAGGGCAGCGTCGTCACGATGGTCGGTGTCCGGTCCGTCACGTCCTGGGGAGAGAAGGCCAAGCGAAAGGACAGCGCCCGGCGGGCCTCCGGCCACAGGTTGGACCACAACCCGTCGAGAGCATCCTCGAACCCTTGCGGGAACGCCCACACTGTGACCCCGTCTCCGGCCGCGAGCAGCGCCTCCGCCAGGCCGCGGTGCGGCTTGCCGCCCCGGTCCTCGACCGCGAGTGCCACGTCCTCGTAAGGCCCTTGCTCCGCGAAGCTGTTGACCAGGAAGCGCATCGCGGCGCCGAGGCTACCCATTTGCCCGACATCGGACAAGGCAAAGAAGAGGGCACGTGTCCTGACCATCCCGGATCGTACCGCATCGGGATCAAGCGCCGTCCTGGCCAGGATATAGGTGTCCTCCAGCGGCAGCCCGCTCCAATAGGCCGGCCAATTCACCCCGGGGGGGGGCGAGGCCTGGATATCCATCTGGTTGACGACCTCGGAAGCGATGGCCGCGCCGGGGCTCGAGCCCAGCAGGGCATGACCGCGTCCCTTCTCGCCATAAGCGGCCTGGCCGGCGGAGACGTGCCTCATGCCCTGAGCAGCGGGGTGATGGCAAGGGTAAGATCCTTGTCGCGGGTTCCGTCCGGTTGCACCATGTATCCGAATGACTCCGGCCCGCGGTCCACGTATTCCTCGTCCACCGTGTCCTCGGACAACGCCCGCTCGAGGGCGGACAGTCCCAGCACGTGCAATGCGCCGGGTTCCCAATTCGCCTCGAGATAGGCGGCCACCATGGGCATGCGCAATCGCAGCACGTCCCATGGACGGTTGCCGATCTCGTCTTGCGGTAGTTCGTCCCAACATGACAGCAGTAGGATCAGCCTGGGTTCGGTGATCCGTTCCAACGTCCCGGTGCCGCGCACAAATGCCAGCCATTGGAGGAAGTCGACCAGCTTCGCCTGGTCAGACATGACAAATCCCTTCGGAGCGGCGGGTCTTTCCCCGATGGAGTGCAGAGGGCGCGAGAAGATGTCGTCCGGTACATGCGAGTTGTGGATCCGGATCATGACAACCCAACCCGTACTCGTCTCCACTCTCTTGCGCCAATCTGGGGACATGCGCCTGTCGTTGCGCAAGGAGGTGACTTGTTCGCCTCCGTAGTCCGGCCACACGAGGTCCATAGTGCGCCCTTCTGCATCCGCGACCTGCCAGAAGCTTTCCCGGTAGTTGGCCGCGCCTGTATGTCCTGCCGCCTTTCCTTGGTTCAGACGCACGAGTACCCCATCAAAAGGCGCCAGGGTAGCGGGAGCCGAAGTCATCCGCAGAGCGCCCTTGGCTTCCCTGAGGCGGCCTAGCAGCTGACCTCCGAAGTGGCTTTTCCCCACGTCGTATTCGCCGAGTAGAAGGATTGGCTTCCTCAAGAAAGACTCCCGTACCTAAAGAACGGATCGCGCGTTTCGATCCTGGCGTCGGTCACCTCGAAACCGCGCTGCATCGGCTGCAGCGCCCATTCGAGAACCTCCCTGACTGAGGCCGCCCCATGGACATGTTGGCTTTCCGTCTGGAAGTCGGTTATGCTCGCGTGGAACTGGACGATGTCGGGTATGGCCTGCAGTGCCGTTTCGGTGACAGCGGACCTTATGGCGGCCGTTACCGGAATGTCGGCCTTCGCCCAAACCAGGGCGACGGGCCGACCGCGGTGGTGGTCGGCAGTGCGCTGCAGGAGAGACTTCAGGTCCGACCGCGCGGTTCCCCTGTCCGGGCCGGAGAGCGCCTCGCAGTCGGCAACGACGATCAGCACCGACGCACGTTCGACGAGCCATCGCGCGCCCTCGGCATCGGTGGCGGCGCTTTCGGTTGCCCAGCGTTGGAACCATTCACCCGGCGAATCGGCGAAGAGGTAGTCGGCCAACGCGCCTTTGGCGTCCCGCAGGGCGAGATGCAGCATCCCTGGCGCCCGACCCCCTCCCGCAGGCGTATGCGGAGGAAACCGGGGGACGCTTCCGTCCCAGCGCAATGCATGCGCCACTGCCTCCCAACCTTCCAGCGTGAAGCTGCCGGAGAAACCGCGTCCGTCGACGTGGCCGGTGCGTCCCACGTGCTGGTACCATGAGGCCAGCAGGGTGGTCTTGCCGGCATTGTGCGCTCCCATCAGCGCGACCAACTTGGCCTCGCCGCGCCCCGTGAGGAAGGTAAGGTCACGGCTGCCGAGCGCGCTGCCCGTCCAAGGCAGAAGCGACTGCTTGCCGTCGGTCGTTCCCTTCGCTTCGGGGGGCGCTTCCTTCCTCTCCTTCCAGAAAGGGCATTCGCCCAGCGTCCTCTCGCCGAGGTAGCACCCCAGGACGGGCGCATCGCACCGGACGTTGGAACAGGCCGTCATTTGCCGCCCTTCTTCCGGGTGCGCGACGCGGTCGCGCGGGCTGCCTGCATATCGCGGAAGATCCATAGCGAGAAGCGCGTCGGTGCTATCTCCATGTCCGGAGGCAGACCCAGGCGTACCTCTATGGTCTGGTCGTCGAGCGTCTGGCCTGCGGCGACCAGCGATGCCAGCGGGGTCCTTCCGCCGCTTCCCTGCACTTCCGAGAGGCGGCTCCTGAGCGCTTGCGCGCGAGGGGACTGGTCCTCGCACAAGGCGCCCGCGAGCGCCAGAAGCGGAAGGGGCCGCGATGCAGCGTCGGACGCGAACGATCTCACGGTTTCCATCACGAAGGCCTCCGCCATCCTCGGGGCGTAGGGGCCCGTGATGTCGACGGCATCAACCGCCGCCCAACAGGCGGCCTCGCCTACCTCCATATCGCGGTAGCCGATGTCCGCCGCGGGCGAGTACAGTGCCTCTTTCCACCACAGCATGGACGTTCGGCGCTCGAGACCGCCGGCCGTCTGTGCCAGCGACCCGACGACAGCGGTCACGTGCTCCACCAGCGCGGACGCTACGCTCTGGTCGGCCAGCGCGGAATTGACGCTATCCGCGATCTGCTTGCCGATGCTGTCGCCGGCCATCGCTAGCGCCTTACCGGCCTTGGGCGCGAACTCCAGCGACCAGGGTTGTCCCTGGTTGGGCCAATGTGGATTGGCGTCCGTGAGGGTGGCGTTCTTGGCGTCCATGGGCCCGGCCGCCGCGGCCATCCGCTCCACGGCCCATTCCGGCTTGATACCGGCTTTGGCTATCTCGGGAGGCTTGGGTAGCACGAAGGCCGTGTCGCCTGCGGATGCCGCCGACGGTTGCGCCCATTCCCGTCGGGCCCGGCCCTCCAGGCGCCGGTCGGCATTCTCGACCAGCTCGTTCCAGAGTTCACGGTCGGCCAAGGAGCCGAGGTAGGGCAGCATGTTGCGGGCCGTCGCGGAGATCGCCATGGCCACGGCGTCGGAACCCGATGACCTGTCGAGGGCGTCCAGGGCGATAGCGCGCATGACGACCGGGAGTGTGGCGTCGGAGAAGGCGCCGGCATAGCTGTGCCAACGCTTTTCAAGGATCTTACCGACTTCGACCAGCACCGGGTCGCCGGCGGGTGTCTTGGCGTCTATGGCTACCATGGTGAGAGAGGCGACGCGCTGCGGGGACGACTTGATCTCGAGGGCCAGGTCGCCGGCGGCCTCGCGCAACCTGGCAAGGCGGTCATCGTCTCCGCCAACGTCGAAGTGCCGGGCCGAAAGGAAACGCTGCAGGATATCTTGCGTCAAACCAACCTCCATGTTGCGAAATCTACTCCGCCGTGCCCGTCCGCAATAGGTATCGTCCTCCGGGAAGTTGCACAATCCTGGCGCTGCAAGAACTATTCGCAACGCTCAAGAGTGAGGTGATCCTCCGCAAAGAGTCAGTCGAAGCAGAAATGATGGAAGGCCATTTTTTGGGCTATTTAGATGCTTCAGTGCGCATCGTGCCATTAGGCTACTAACCAACATCGATGGTATTGGTCAGCAAGGACATGGGGTTTTATCCAACTCAGAAGTAATTAGAGTAGCGTCCCGAACCTTTGAGGAGGTGCGTAGCCGAGCTCGATCAGCATGGCCGGGCGCATGATGTTGCCTGCACTTAGCGATACGCAATTACACGGGTGCCAAGTTCATCCCCGAAATCGCCGGTAAACTGCAGCGGAGAGCTAAGCCAGAAGCGGGTGGCCCGGTCCCGGTCATTTGTGGCATCTATCACGACATGCATCAGCTGTTAACGGAAAGTATGATGACCGCTGGTCCATGCTTGGACTGTGCAGTTGCAAACAGACTTAGCAGCCTTGGCAACGTGCCATGGATTACAGTCGAAAAGACGTTGAGAGACCTGGAAGCAGTCTAAGACAGCGAAGCCGATTAGAAACTAGCACAAGATGCTTCCGAGTTGAAATCATGGGGTGATTGCGAACCTTGTTAGTTCGGCGAAACCAAGGTCGTTTCGCCGAAAACTGCAGTGCTTGAGCGCCCCTCCGTCTTGGCTCAGACGTGAGATCGTGTTCTCATCCGCATACAAAGTATATTCGGTCTAGTATGGGGCGTGGAAATGACCATGCGACAAGCATTCGTGTTGGTTCACGGCATGTGCGAACAAAAGCCAATGCAGAACCTTCGAAGCTTTGTCGACGCCGTTTGGAAGAGAAATCCTAAGGCGCATCACCCGCATGCCACGGCAGGGGCCTGGAGCCATCCTGACGATGTTCAAGGAGGCTTTGAGCTGCGTCGTATATCGACCAGCAGCAACTCCGCTGGCGTTCTTACTGATTTCTACGAATTCTATTGGGCTCACTTGATGCAGGGCAATCAGTTGAGCCACGTGCAGAGTTGGATATTTGCACTTTTGCGTCGCAACCCATTCTCGTTGTCGGAAACGTTTCGACTGGCCTGGTTTGTGATCGCGATTTCCGGTGTAGCCTTCGTCGGTCTCGGCACCTTGGCCGGCATGGCCGCGGTGGGCAGATCACCGCTGCCCGTCTGGATCACCCTGGTTCTCACCATTCTGGTCTGGCCGACGGCCGAAGGATTGCTCCGGTTGTTCGTCGGCGATGTAGCAAGATACCTTCAGCCCTCACCTGAGAACATCAAGGTGAGGCATGACATACGCGAGGCTGGCGTGAAGTTGATCGATGCCCTGCACGAGCGTGGTTACCATCGCATCACCATCGTTGGACATAGTCTTGGGTGCGTCGTGGGCTATGACATTCTCACGCATGCTTGGGCACGTCGTCACAAGTCTTTTGCCGGCGACGCGAAGGCTCAGGAACAGGCCGCCCAGGTTCTTGAGGAGATTATTGCGACTGAGCCTTTCGACACAAACGCCTATCGCGCCGCCCAGCGTTCGTACAGCGACGCCCTGGTAGAAGCAGGATTGAATTGGCGTATCACCGACTTCGTCACCCTCGGCAATCCGATGGCACATGCCGATGTGCTCTTGGCCCTGGACGACGAGGACTTTGCAAAGCGATGCCAAGAGCGAGAGCTCCCAACCTCGCCGCCGGCGTTAGAACGCAGGGGAGCAAAAACTACGTTCCGCTATTCGCGCTCCTTTCAATCAGTAGACGGAGGAACCGCCCGAGCCAGCATTCCCCATCACGCGGCCGTCTTCGCTCCCGTGGTCTGGACCAATCTCTACTTCCCATCCCGCTGGTTGGTTCAAGGAGACTCGATTGGCGGCGAACTCTGGCCTCTATTCGGCCGTGGCGTTCACGATGTCCCGGTACGAACCGAACTTCGGGGCGGCCTTCTGCTGCACACCGAGTACTGGACCTTTGAGGCGATCGACCGGCCGGGGAGCCATGTCGAGACGTTGTGCCAGGCGCTCGACGTTGGCCGCGCCGTCAAGTGATGACGCCCCACTGCCTCATGAAGAATCGCGATTCGCTCCGTCGATCCAATATTGCGATTCTTCGCGACGCTGAGATGCAGCGTCGAGCTACGGCAGCTTTTGGGACTACAACTTTATCGATCGAACAGCGAGAATGGGGCGCGTTACGGATATTGCCTTTGAAGTGGAGCCAAAATATTTAATCGACATTTTTTCATCTTAACCTCAGTGTTCGCAGAACGAGTGAGGGGCATAGATGATAAACGATCTGTCTATTTCGACGGCCGCCAACTTTTTCACTATCAAAAAGAAGTTGTCGGACAAGGGAGTTGAAGACCTGTTTGTGGCATTGCGCGCTACTTACGGCGTTACCGGCCATAACGAGTTCAAGCATACGCGAGAGAGCCTAGCAGGCGCTCGATGGTCGGCCATCTGTTTTAGGTACGAAGGCACACCGGCATTCCTAGACGAAGCGACCGACATCCGCGAGACGCTCTGCGGGTTTCTAATGATAGTAGAGTATCAAAAATACGCGGCAGTCCTGCATTCGCGCTTGAGCCTCTTGCCAGCGTTCAAGACTAAACACTTGGCGGCGGTCTCAACAGCTCAGGTTGAGGGAGCCATCGCAACGGCAGATGCGGTCTTCCAGAAGATGCGAATGCGCAATATGTCCGTGTCCCCTTACGCCATGCAGAACAAAACTCTTGAAGCTGCCAATCTGGCAAATGTCGTTGGCCCTGGCGGCAGTCGGCGATACGCACCGCGAAATTACAGCGTGGTCTCGGGAGGAAGTCTACGCAGTGCAACCCCCAGCACAGGGCGTATTAGCTACCGCTCCGCGAGGGTGGACCTTGCTGGCATCGTTGACTTCGCCAAAGCAGTAATAGATGCGCTTCGCGACGATACCGCCGCTGTGTCGCCCTTCATCAAATCGTTTGCCAGGCCAGTCACCTTGGCTGAAGCTCTTGAGGCATCTCAACCGACGGCTTTCGCCATTGACACGACCGTTCTAATTGAAGGCTTGGACGGCAATGGCCCTGGCATTCGTCTAGTTCGGCAGGCCGAGGACATTGTGGAGCTTTCGGCGGAGGAATTGACCGCACTGGTCAATCAGCTTGAGCGGCCTTTGACCATCTCAGCGGGCAATCGCGTCCGAACAGTGAGTGATCCCGAAAGTGGCGAGGAGGCGGCCTCTATCGCGCTGAACAAAAACCGCATCGCTCTTCGAACGCTGTCACTGGCGCCTGCGGCCGAAGTAATGATCGAAAGCTTGGAATTTCCACTGGGCGAAGATGAAAATCGAAAGACGCTTCGAGAATATCTCGATGAGGCCAATGCCTTGATCGTGCTCTTTGACGATGTACGTCTGGCATATATCGATGGCCAAGTTTTCCGCGACGAGACCCTGCTGGACGGTGGCGAAGCGTTCCTCCAGTACTTCCGAACCGACCCTTCTCTGTCGAATGTTACCAGCGAAAAGGGCGAGTTTAATGCTACGCAAACCGCCTTTGACGGCACCTGCACTTTTGGTGCGATCGTGGATCACATCGGTGCACACGATGCGATCCTGCTATGCGACGATCTCGGCGATGAGTGGGCCGACTTCATTGGCGTCAAAGAGGAAGCCGGCTTGACGCAGGTTTGCTTCTATCACGCCAAACATGGGGCGCTGTCGCTTGGCGCCGGCCCTTTTCATGTGTCTGTAAGCCAAGCGACCAAAAACCTTGGCAACATGACCTTTCCGGAGGAGAGATTGGAGACGAAGTTGCAGACGTGGGGCGCGCTTTACGTCGCTCCAAATCAGGATACGCAAATATCGAGAACCATCCGTTCAAATGCTCCAGACTTGGCAGCTGCGCTAAGCCGAACGCGCACTGCTCCTGACGTGATGCGGCGAGCTGTGATAGTGACCTCATCTGTTAGCAAGCAGGCAGTTGCGGACACCTTTGCGGCCATTCAGAACGGTCACAAGCCGTCACCATCTTTTGTGCAACTCTACTGGTTGCTTCAATCGTTTTTCTCTGCGTGTACTGAGGTGGGCGCTACAGGGTCAATAGTCTGCCAGCCATAGGGTAGCTTGCTTCGCCAGTTCCGAGTTCCCCCAAGATTAGCTTTGTCTGGATGGGGAAATGTTTGGGCTGGACTTCGCGCCATAATTGTCTGTGGCTTGGGGCAAACGGCAGTTTTCGCGATCAGGACCGAATGGCCGCTATTGGGAAATCGAAACTCTCCTCTTAACGACCGGGATGGGGCGCTTTCCTACCACACCATGCCGAAGATGGTGGCGACGAGCAGGGAAAGCACCATCAGCGCGACAAGGAATTTGTTGGGGTCAAAGGCCATTTTAGTTCTCTCTTGGGCGAGAGAACCTTGGGCAAACGCCAAGGAACCTGCTCGCCCTATTAGGGTCGAAACAAATTCCTTGACGTGTCTCGCGCTTCGGCCGGGATCCTTTCCCAGCCTTATCCACCTCAAGAGAGTGAGGTTAAGTTGTTAGGTGCCCAAATTAGCGGGCTGAAAATGGATCGGAGAGGCGCAGCGAGAGCCTTTGTCCGACGCGCCATAAGTGCGGCGCTATAGTTAATCATCTTGCAGGATAGGTAGGGTGCCTTGATTCCACAAGTGAGCCTTCTGGAGAGGACCTGCCGTTGAGTGAAGCCAAAAGCAAAAGCAGAAAGCGAGAGGAAATCCTCAAGGACGAGCCGAGGTGCATTTACTGCGCCTTGCCGCCTGTAACGCTCGAACACATGCCGCCGCGCATCATGTTCAAGGATAAGCAGCGCCCAAGCGGACTGGAGTTTGCGTGCTGCGACGCCTGCAATCGCAACACGAGTGCCGCAGATTCCGTTGCGTCCTACATGGCCAAACTTGACCGTCAGGCGTGGGAGGGCGACTGGAGGTTGCAGGCCGCTACGGCTCAGCAGGGTCTGCTCAAAGCCATAGCGCCGGGTTTTCTTGAAGAGCTTTATGACCCTAACTCGATGGAGCGGGTTTACCTGCCCACAAGTGGCGGCGTGCGAATTGCGCATGATGTCATCACCGCCAATGGCCCATTGATCCGGTCCTATCTCAGTGTTTTTGGCGCCAAGTTCGGCATGTCGCTTTACCGCGAGTACGTTGGGCGAGCACTTCCCATGGAAGGCGCGGTGCTAGTGACCTGGTCTCTGAACGTTGGTTTCCAGCGAAAATTCGTGGACCAGTTCATGCAGATAATGCCGGGTCTCGATCGGCTGTCGCAGGGTACGAAGACTTCGCAAGGTCAGTTCGACTACCGGTACAATACCGACCGTAAGAGCTTGGTGGCAGCCTACGCGAGTTTCCATACCGGGCTCAACATTTTGGCGTTGGCAACTTCAACACCCGAGCGGCTACAAGTCGACGCCCTTCGCCGCGGTGCCATTGTCAGGCCCGGCACTCTGGTATCCCTCATGCCAGACACCGGTAGGCCATCCAGCCCAAACGAAGCATGACGAGAAGTATGATCGACAGTCAGACTATCGCGCGGCCACCATTGCACAGCTTGGCGACCTCCGCTCCGACATCACCCTGTCTATCGTGACGCTCGACGACTTCTTCCAGAACATCAGAAGGAGCCGCTCCACGTCATGCCAAGCTGACTGCACGGACCCACACCCTAATAGATGTGTCCAAGCGAAGGGCCGCCTTCCTTGCATCAAATGCAAGCAGTCGGCGGCACCCCGCCACGAACCGGAAAACTGGCCGCGGGCTTAACCAATCAAAACGCTGGCCTTTGGCGACCGGCTGCTTTTAGCAAGCTAGCAGCGCGGGCGGAATGACCGCAATGGGGCGCGATGCTGACCGGCAGTTTCCGACCCCATTTCGGACGTCCTACCTGGCCCCTGATCTGCCTGAAACCAGACATGCGGAAGGGTTCTGCAATCAGTTGAACTAATGATTTCACTTATTGACCTTCCCATTATGGGAAGCCTGATATTTGTGGTCCAACTGCAATCGAAGTGGAAAGGACCGGGCCATGTCGACGCTCGCTATTAACACGGCATCTTCCAAGAAGGCCGTCATCTACCGGATGGTGATGCCGAGCCACACCTGTCCCTATGGTCTCAAGGTCAAGGACGTGCTCAAGCGCTCTGGCTATGAGGTCGAGGACCATCACCTGACGACGCGCGAGCAGACCGACGCCTTCAAGGCCGAACATGGCGTCAAGACCACGCCGCAGGTGTTCATTGACGGCGAGCGCATCGGCGGCCATGACGATACCCGCCGCTTCCTCGGCAAGAGCGTGGTCGACCCCAAGGCGACGACCTACCGGCCGGTTGCCGTGCTGTTCGCCATGACGGCATTGACCGCCATGGCCGCCAGCTACGCTGTCTCCGGCAACCCCTTCACTTTGCGTGCCGCAGAATGGTTCGTCAGCTTTTCCATGGTCGTGTTGGCGCTGCTCAAGCTGCAGAACGTGGAAACCTTCGCCACGATGTTCCTCAATTACGATCTTCTGGCCAAGCGCTGGGTGCCCTATAGCTACATCTATCCCTATGCCGAGGGACTTGCGGGCATCCTGATGGTTGCCGGCGCCCTAACCTGGCTGTCGGTGCCTCTGGCCCTCTTCATCGGCACGATTGGCGCTGTGTCGGTCTTCAAGGCCGTGTATCTCGACAAGCGCGAGCTCAAATGCGCCTGCGTTGGCGGTTCGAGCAACGTTCCGCTGGGCTTTGTCTCGCTGACCGAGAACCTGATGATGATCGCCATGGCCGTGTGGATGGGTCTTTCCGCGCTTGGCTTCGTTACCTCCGGGCACGTCATGTGAGCGTGCCGCTTTCCAACCGCCGCGTACACAGGAGACTATTATGAAGAACACAATTCTCGCCCTCGCCATTCTTGGCACTTCATCGGTGTCGGCAGTCGGGCAAGATGCCCATTCGGGGCACGACATGTCTGGGATGGGTGCCAATCTTCCGGAAATCTGCAGTGCCGGAGAGGACATGTCAGGCGATATGTCGATGGGCATAAACCACGAGATGGACCAGGCTCATATGGACCTGATGGAAGGGATTGAAGAGACCAATAAGCAGATGATGGACGCCATGATGGTCGAAGATATTGATGTGGCCTTTGTCTGCGGCATGATCCCTCACCACCAAGCCGCCATCAACATGGCCAGGGCCGAGCTTGAGCACGGCGACAATGATTGGGCGAAAGCAATGGCCCAAAAGATCATAGATGCACAAGAGGCTGAGATTGCTGAGATGATGACCTGGCTTGAGGGCGAAGGCGCAAACGAGTAACGGGGTCGGCAGCTTCTCGCTATCTCTACAAAAAAGGGTGTCTGCTGCTAACTCGGAAGTTTTGGAAGCAGCCAGTCCGCTTCCCATTTGTGGACGCCCTGTAAGACGCAAGCGGTTTTTGAGGGTCGGTCCGTAGTCGGATGCTGCGATCTGTCCGGCCTCTGATGCAGCACCAGAGGCTGCGGGCCCGTATGGGAGTTCGCGGACCGGATCCATATCATACACAGGGTGCTCAAGGTACAGTGGGAAGCCCTGGTTTTCGCCTTGGCCTACGCCGAAGCTGCGACCGGAGCTTTGTATTCCTCTTGCTTGATGAGCAATGCCCAGATGATACGCGCGGTCTTGTTGGCCAGTGCGACGGTGACCAGCATGCGCGGCTTGCGGGCCATCATCTGCTCCAACCACGAGGACGACTGCACTGCATCCGATGATGAGCAGGCGCCTCAGCGTTCGTTCGCCCATCTTCGTGATCGATCCGAGTTTCTGCTTGCTTCCGCTCGAGAGCTGACGCGGCGGCCTTTGGTGAACGTCTCGGCTGGTGGCGCGAGGGCGGCGCTCGCTGTGGCGGTGATCGGACCCACGCCTGGTATTGTCATCAGTCTCCTGGCGATCAGATCCTCACGGCGCTTCGGGCGATCTTCTTGTCCAGTTCGGCGATCTTGACGTTTAGCACCTCAAGCAGATCGAGCATCATGCGGAACATGGGCTTGGCCGCATCCGGAAGCGACGCGCCCATCTCGCCATCGAGCAGGTCACCGAGCACAGCTATGTGCGACGGCCCCTTGGCTGCCACCCAGCCATACTCGGTCAGGTGACCGCGGATCGCATTGCACCAGCAGGTCGCGGGTTCTAAGCACCAGCGCCGATGCCTATTGCCCTTCGTTCTTGATGGCCACAAGCCGCCTGTTGAGTCGCTGCGCGGCTATGCCGTTGCGGCCCATGATGGCGACGATTTCACCAGGGACGACGTCGAGCGAACCCCGGGTGAATGACTTTGTTCTGGCCGTGGGACATGCGCAGGTGCCACTGCGACTCGACCGATGGGATAGGCACGCAAGGGTCACCTACGAGGACTGTACGGAAACAACCATCGAGCACGAAGTCAGCTTCCGACTGTCACCTTCCTATATGCCGATATTGGACTTCATGACCCTCCACTTGTCGAAGTACCGATCATTCTCGGTTGACATGTTTGTAGAGCTTCGAAAGGGAGGCTTCGGGACAGTCAAATCAACGGCGCCCGACTGAGAAGCCGGCGCCGCACAGCATATCGTGGATTTGATGCGCAAAAATCTCTCGGACGATCTCGTCTTGGGTCTGTGAGGCTGGATACTAGGTTGGCCAAAGGTACGGCTTTCCGCCGTTCAGAGCTTCAGAGCCAACGGAAGTCCCTATGGGCTGCAGGTGGATTGACCGCTTTCCTGAAGTCCGCTGAGTGCACCACTGCTGCTGAAAAGCTCGAAAACGAATTGTTAAGCGCAAACTGATTTAATTTCACAGGTAAATAAACTCGTTGCCTGGGGAACTGCTGTGCGGACGCTGTCAGCCGGACTGAAAAGCATCAGGATGACCACGGCCATTTCCGGCCTTGTCCTCGTGTCGATCGTTGCTTCAATCGCTATCGTCTCGGGGACGATCTACCTGAACCTCCGATCAGAGGCTCTGGCAAAGAACGGCCAACAGCTGCTGACCGATTTGAAGGTCGCCGCGACGATCCTCGAGAAGCGTATCTCAGGCTCCAAGCTCGAATGGTCCGAGGACGGCACCATGGGATCATTCCAGACCCGTTCCATTCCGCCTTTCTACGACACCAGCGTCATAGACTCGGTAACTCGGGTAATTGGCGAAGCAGCAACCGTCTATGCTATCGATGCGCGCACTAATGCCCTCGCGCCTCTGACCACGAGCATGGTGGATCCGACCGACGGCGGCCTCGCGGCCTTGGCCATTCCACCAGAAGCACCCATCTACTCATCGATCCTGGCAGGCGAGACATTCATCGGCGAGATAGCGTTGGCTGGCCAGAGCTATTACGGTGCGCTCGAACCCATCCACACCTTCGAAGGGGAAGTGATGGGCGCAATCTTCGTCGGCACCCCCAAGGCGGAAGTCGAAGCAGCGGCGAACTCGGTAGTTGGCCTGATCGGAATGGTGGGCGGCGCCGTGACGGCGATCATGGCAGTGATCGGTATTTTCGCTTCTCGATCGATCACCCGACCCGTTCCCAAACTTGAGTCGACGATGGACGTCATTGCGCGTGGCAATTTCGACGTAGAAGTGCCTTTCACGGACCAACGGAACGAGGTTGGTGGGATGGCAAGGGCGGTGGAAGTGTTTCGTGCGAACGGTCTGCGCGTGAGCCAGATGACCGAAGCGGAGGCCGCCAGGATCATCGCGGACGCTGAGAACCGCAGAAACATGATGGACCAGCTCCAACAGGCTTTCGGGCGCGTCGTCGATGCAGCGATCGCAGGCGACTTCAGCCGCCATGTGGACGTGGAATTTCCTGACGATGAGCTCAATTCGCTCGCCGCAAGTGTCAACAACCTCGTATCTACATTCCGTAGCGGAGTAGCAGATATTAGCGTCGTTCTGTCGGCACTTGCGGAGGCCGATCTCACACAGCGAATGACCGGAGAGCACGAAGGCGCATTCGCTCAGCTGCAAAACGACGTCAACGCCGTGGCCGATAAGCTTGCTGACGTCATCGGTCGGCTGCGCCGGACTTCGGGGTCGCTCAAAACTGCTACTGGCGAAATCCTGTCTGGGGCGAACGACCTATCTGAGCGCACCACTCGTCAGGCTGCGACAATCGAGCAGACATCGGCGGCCATGGAGCAACTGGCAGCAACAGTGGTGAAAAATGCCCAACGCGCGCATCAGGCTAGCGACAACGCCAATCAAGTGACCCGTGCAGCCGAGCAGAGCGGCGAGGTCATGGATGCGACGATGCTCGCGATGGATCGCATCACTCAATCCTCAGCCAAAATCTCAAACATCATCGGTATGATCGACGACATTGCCTTCCAGACAAATCTCTTGGCGTTGAACGCTTCGGTCGAGGCGGCTCGTGCTGGAGATGCAGGCAAAGGTTTTGCGGTCGTGGCGGTGGAAGTTCGTCGACTGGCCCAATCGGCGGCGCAGGCATCGAGCGAAGTGAAATCGTTGATCGAACAATCCACGGCCGAGGTCAATTCAGGCTCGGGTCTCGTGAGCCAGGCCGCAGGCAAGCTTCGTGCAGTGCTCGACGCGGCACGCGGCAACGGCGTACTGCTCGACGGCATTGCCAACGACAGCCGCGAGCAAGCATATGCCATCGAAGAAGTCACGGCGGGCGTCCGGACAATGGACGAGATGACCCAGCACAATGCCGCCTTGGTCGAGGAAACGAACGCAGCCATCGAGCAGACCGAGGCGCAGGCGACGGAGCTCGACCGAGTAGTGGAAATCTTCCGCCTGATGCCTGGCGCAGACACCTCAAGTAAAGCGACAAGCATTTCGCCAAAGCGAGAGGAGCCTAAGGCGCGGCCACCCAAGCCGCCACGGTCGCAGGGCAATCTCGCAATATCCGATGATTGGAACGAGTTTTGAGTCAGGGAGGACGCTCTGCTGTGCATTATGATCGCCCAGCAAAGCGTGGGCTCAGGCCACCAGGCCTTCCATCATGCGATCGAGACAGGTGGAAGCCAGGCCGGACAGGCGTTGTCGCGGTGCGCGCTGCACGTGAATTCGTCCGAAGCGCGCCCAGAGCGTGCTCTGCCTGATCGCCTCGCTGAGCTTCTCGACGGCCTCCAGCGGCAGATCGTCAAAGTATCCCGTCAACACCACGTTGTTGAGACCTAAGGTGTTGAGGGCGCCGCCGATCACATGCCCCGTCGCCTCTAAACGCTCTGCGAACCAAGGCGGAACGCCGTCCTGTTCAATAGAGGCGCCAAAGTCCTTGAGGTCCTTGATCTTGGCGATATTGAGCAGGTGCGGTCTTCCCATGATCGTTTCAAGGCAGCCTCGACCACCGCAGTTGCAGGGCTGGGAATGCCCTTCCACTGGGGTGTGGCCGATCTCACCGCCAAGAGGCAAAGCGCCCCTGTAGAGTTGTCCGTTGATCACGGCAGTCGCGCCTAGACCCGTGCCAAAGTCCACGAGCAGGAAGGAAGATGGCGTTGTAGAGTTGGCGATAAAGCCGCGCGCCAAAGCGCGAACTTCCTGAACCAAGCGCACCTGTGTCTTCACGACAGCATTGATGTTTGCTTCGAAGTCGAAGCCGACTACCCAATGAAGGTTGGGTGATAGCAAAGCTCGGCCATCGCGCTCGTCGATGATACCAGGCACGCTGAGAATGATCGCATCCGGTTTCGACCGAAGCTTGAGGGCGAAATAGGCCTCAGAAAACCATTCCTTCCATTCCTTGGCGCTGGTCGGAGTCGGATGCTCAGAGTGCCATTCGGTCACGCTCCTGAAGTCTGCAGGAGCCGCAGCGACCCTCGTGAACCTCGGCCCGACCTCGATCAGGACGAAACGTGGCGTGGTGCTGTCCAACCGAACGTTCTTGAGCGGTCGACCGATCGCGCCCGGATTTGGCGGTTCCTCGAGCTCGACCAAGGATTCCTTGAGCAGATCGTCGATGACCCTGCCGACCGTAGCTGGGCTCATCCCGCAATCGTCACCCAGCTGGGCACGGGTCGCTGTTCCCCTGCGAAACAGGGATCGCAGTACCGACGCTTTGTTCTGGTCCCTGACACTGGAAGTGGTAGCCACACATAGGCCTTTCGTCGCAACCGAAGGATTTCAGTTGCACATAACAGCAAAAATAGTATTTTTCAGACTGAAATTAATAGGGAGGGGACGATGGCTTCATTCACCATTGGTCTCGACTTTGGCACGAATTCCGTTCGGGCTGTGGTCGTCGACACATCCGACGGAAATGAACTGGGCACCTCGGTGTTCAACTATCCATCTGGCGACCAGGGCGTCTTCTACGACGCCGGCGACGACAATGTCGCTCGCCAGCATCCAGCCGACTACCTCAAAGGCATCCAGCATACCGTAAGAGCGGCTCTCGACGACGCTGGACGTTTCGCTAATTTCAGTTCGGCAGACGTCGTGGGCATCGGCATCGACACGACGGGCAGCAGTCCTCTTCCCATCGACGGCCACGGAACCGCCCTGGCTCTGTTGCCGGAATTCGAGAGCAACCTCGACGCCATGGTCTGGTTGTGGAAGGACCACACATCTTTCCAAGAAGCCGAGGAGATCACCCGATCGGCGGCCGAGACGCACCCCGAATACTTGAACAAGTGTGGCGGCAGGTACTCCTCGGAATGGTTTTGGGCAAAGCTCATGAAGCTCGCTCGCAGCAACCCCGAAGTTGCTGCCAGAACCTACTCTTGGGTCGAAATCGCGGACTGGATACCTGCTGTCCTCTGTGGAACGACGTCACCAACCCGACTCCGTCGCGGGATATGTGCCGCGGGGCACAAGGCGATGTACCACAAGTTGTGGGGAGGCTACCCCGACGAGCGTTGGCTCGCCTCGCTCCATCCCGAACTGGAGCGCATTGCCGACAGCTTCTCAACTGAAGTCTACGATGTTTCGCATCCAGCAGGCCAACTCTCGAAGGAATGGGCCGAACTGCTCGGCCTTACCCCGGGAATTGCTGTTGCGATCGGAGCGTTCGATGCGCACCTGGGAGCGATTGGTGCCGGCATTCGCGAGCACACGCTCGTAAAAGTCATCGGCACCAGCACTTGCGATATCATGGTGGCCGGAGCGCAGGACGAGGAACTGGATGTTCCAGGGCTCTGCGGCATCGTTCCGAGTTCGGTGCTGCCAGGCTATCTCGGTCTCGAAGCTGGACAGAGCGCAGTCGGCGACATCTATAACTGGTTCGTCAATCAGATCGGGCCTGGCGAGGCCGGTGCGCGTGGTCACACGGCTCTCACCGACGAAGCATCTCAACTGCTGCCCGGCGAGAGCGGCCTACTCACTCTCGATTGGCACAATGGCAATCGTACGGTGCTAGTGGATCAGCGTCTCACCGGCCTGACAGTCGGCATGTCCCTCCACACCACGCAGGCCGACCTCTACCGCTCCTTGCTCGAAGCCTCGGCATTCGGTGCGCGCGTGATTGTTGAACGGCTCGAAGCATTTGGCGTGCCCGTTCGCTCGGTGATCAATTGCGGCGGTATCTCGGCTCGAAATCCGCTCGCCATGCAGATCTATGCGGACGTTCTCAACCGCCCCGTGACCGTGTCTGCCGGCCTGCAAACATGTGCACTGGGCTCAGCGATCGCCGCGGCGGTCGTGGCCGGTGTCCATCCCGACTTTAAGACGGCAGTCGCGGCGATGGCGGACAAGGGTGGGGCTACTTTCCAGCCGTCAACGCATGTCCAGGTCTACGAAAGGCTCTTTGGTCTGTACCGCCAGCTGCATGACGGCTTCGGCATCGCCGGAGCAAAAGACCTCTCTGCCGTCATGAAGGAACTGCTCACCTTGCGGGATGACGTCATGCGCTCTCGCCTCTCCACTGCTGCTTGAAGGAACGAAGAATGTCCAACGACAACACTCCGGAAATCTGGTTCCTGACGGGCAGTCAGCACCTTTATGGTGCCGAGACGCTGCGTCAGGTCGATGCCAACTCGGCCCAGGTAGTCTCGGCTCTCAACGATAGCGGCGTCGTTCCAGTGCGGATCGTCTTCCGCCCGGTCCTGACCGGTCCCGATGAGATCGCGGATGCGTGCCGCGAGGCCTCCGCCTCCAAGAACGTCATTGGCGTCATCCTGTGGATGCACACATTCTCTCCGGCGAAGATGTGGATCCGTGGCTTGCAGTTGCTGCAGAAGCCGTTCCTGCACCTCCACACGCAGTTCAATGACGTTCTTCCCTGGTCAGAGATCGACATGGACTTCATGAACCTCAACCAGGCCGCACATGGCGACCGGGAGGCCGGGCACATCCACACGCGCATGCGCTTGAATCGCCGCATTGTGGTGGGCCATTGGGCGCAGGAGCGAGTGCAGAACGAGATCGCAGGCTGGGCTCGTTCGGCTCTTGGCCGCCACGACCTGCAAGGCGCTCGTTTCGTTCGTTTTGGTGACAACATGCGCTTCGTTGCGGTTACCGACGGCGATAAGGTGGCAGCAGAGTCCAAATTTGGCTTCTCCGTGAACACCCACGGCATCGGCGACCTCGTCGCAGCTATTGCCGAGATCGGCGATCAGGAGGTCGATGGGTTGGTCGAGGAATACGGCGACCTCTATGACATCGCCGAAGGCTTAGGCCGTTGGGGTGACCGACACCAATCGTTGCGCGACGGTGCACGTATCGAGCTTGGGTTGAGGGCCTTCCTGACGTCTGGCAACTTCAAGGGTTTCACCACAACCTTCGAAGACCTGCATGGCATGCGTCAACTGCCGGGACTCGCAGTGCAGCGCCTGATGGCCGACGGCTACGGCTTTGCCGGCGAGGGCGATTGGAAGACCGCTGCCATGCTTCGCGCCATGAAGACCATGGCCGCCGGTCTACCGGGTGGCACGGCTTTCATGGAAGATTATACGTACCATCTGGATGCCAATGATCCGCTGGTTCTCGGGTCGCATATGTTGGAAGTCGACCCCAGCATCTCTGCAGAACGGCCACGTCTTGAATGCCACCCATTGGGCATCGGCGGGAAGTCCGACCCAGTTCGGTTGGTCTTCAATGCCTCCGCTGGCCCGGCCATCAACGTTTCTCTCGTCGATCTCGGTAATCGGTTCCGTCTCATTCTCAACGAGGTCGACGTCATCGATGTGCCGCATGCGCTTCCCAAGCTCCCAGTGGCCCGCGCCGTGTGGCGCGCGAAACCCGATTTCGTGACTTCGGCAACCGCTTGGCTCCTTGCCGGTGGTGCCCACCATACGGTGCTGAGCTACGCACTCGGCACGCAGCAGATCATCGATTTTGCGGAGATGGTGGGCGTCGAGTTGGTCGTCATCGACGACGAGACTCGTGTTGAGCCATTCAAGGCGAACCTTCGTGCCGGCGAGGTGTACTATCACATCGCACCTGGCCTCGCCTCGATCTAGGGGGCAGCCATGTACGAAGATCTGCGCGAAGCAGTCTATCAAGCCAATCTTCAGCTGGTCGAAGCCAAGCTCGTCGTATTAACCTGGGGCAACGCGAGTGGCGTCGACCGTCAGGCCGGCGTCATGGCAATCAAGCCGAGCGGCATGGATTATCGCACCATGACCGCCGACGACATTCCGGTGCTCTCCCTGGAGACCGGGGAGGTGATTTACGGCAACCGACGGCCTTCCTCGGACACGCCAACCCATCGCGTACTTTACAACGCGATGCCCAGTATCGGCGGCGTGGTCCATACTCACTCGCCTTACGGCACGAGCTTCGCCCAGGCCCGTCATGCCATTCCCTGCTATGGCACCACCCATGCCGACAATTTCCACGGTCCAATCCCGTTTACTCGGGATCTGACCGAGGAAGAGATTGGATCAGAATACGAGCTGAACACGGGTAAGGTCATCGTCGAGACGTTTGACGAGATGTGGATCGACCCGCTCCATGTTCCCGGCGTCCTCGTAGGAGGGCACGCGCCATTCACCTGGGGCAAGGACACTGCCTCGGCCGTCGAGAACGCGATCGTGCTCGAATTCAGCGCCATGATGGCCTGCCAGTCGCTGTCCATCAATCCCCAGACGAGGCCCATTCCGCAGAGTCTCTTGGACAAGCATTTCTTCCGGAAGCACGGTCCCAGCGCCTACTACGGCCAGCGGAAGTAGTGCACGCCACTCCACAATAGGCAAACGGCACCGAGGGGTTTGGTGTCGACAGCAACGGAAAGCACCAGCCATGACAAGAATTCCAATTGCCGTGGTCGGCGCTGGGAAGATCGCGCAAGACGAACATATCCCGAGTATCCTTGCCTCGGATCGCTTCTCGCTCGTGGCCGTGGTTTCATCCAGGGAAGTCAGAGTTCCCGACGTGCCGGTGTTCGGCACTATGATCGAACTTTTGGCCCAAATGCCGACGGTGCAGGCAATCTCCGTTTGCACTCCGCCAAGCGCTCGCGCCGAACTCGTCAGGGAAGCGCTTGAAGCCGGTAAGCACGTCCTTATGGAGAAGCCTCCAGTCACCACGCTTTCCGAACTCGAAGCATTGCAGGAGCTTGCCAATGAGCGATCTCAGGTCCTTTTCCAGGCATGGCACAGCCAGCACAACAAAGCAGTTCTGCGGGCGAAGAAATTCCTGCTGGAGCACGGGGTGGTATCGCTACGCATCCTATGGCGCGAGAATGTCCGTCAGTGGCACTACGGACAAGATTGGATCTGGCAGCCAGGTGGGTTCGGCGTTTGCGACCCAGGCGTCAACGCGCTGTCAATTTTGACGAGGGTGATGCCCTATCCCGTTTTCGTCTCGAGATCTCGTCTGGTTTACCCATCCAATCGGCAGGCGCCGGGACTAGTCGATATCGAGTTCACTTCTGGCCGCTCAGAAAGTGGAACGATGACAGCGACCTTTGACTGGCTGGCTGAGGACGAAGAGGTCTGGGAGCTCCATTTCCACACCAAGGACGGTCATGAGGTGGTCATTGAAGGCGGTGGCAGGCGTCTCCGTCAAGACGGGGTGGTTGTCGAGGATCAGGCGCCGGCCGAATACCGCTCGATCTATGAACGTTTCGCACACTTGCTGGAAACCGGAGAGAGCGACGTAGACGCTGCTCCTTTTCGTCTCATGAGCGACGTCTTCTTCAAGGGCGCGATCGAAACAGCGCCAGAATTCCACTGGTGATACACGACTTACTACGGCATTGGCCGAAGCCACTGCGCCCGGGCTCTTCGAGCCCGGGCGCATCTCATTGAAGTCGAATTGGACTGCGATCAGGGTCGAATGCGCGCGCCGTCGGCTGAGAACAGACGCAGTTTTTCGGGCCTCCAGGACAGGCTGATGCGATCGCCCGCTTTGTAGTCTTCGCCTTCACGCTGTTCGACGGTCACCGTCTGTCCGTCCGCCAACTGGCAATACAGATATCCGATACCGCCGAGATACTCCGAAAAGTCTACCGTCGCAGCGAGGGTGCAGGGCTCCGCGGTTACAACTTCCAGGTGTTCTGGCCGAAGCCCGACAATAACGGCACTGTGGCCTTCCAGCGAATGGGCATGCGCCAATATCGTGCTGCCGGCGATGTCGATAGTTTTGCCGGCGATTGTACCGTTGAGAAGGTTCATGCGTGGCGAACCGATGAAGCCAGCCACGAAAGTGTTGTCGGGGTTCTCATAGACCTCGCGTGGCGAACCCACCTGTTCGATGCGACCTTCGCGCAGGACGACGATCTTGTCGGCGAGCGTCATGGCCTCGGTCTGATCATGCGTGACGTAGATCATGGTATTGCCGAGTTCCTTGTGGAGGCGGGCAATCTCGATACGCATCGACACGCGAAGCTCGGCATCCAGATTGCTCAAAGGCTCGTCGAAGAGGAACACTTCCGGCTTGCGGACGATCGCCCTGCCGATGGCAACGCGCTGCCTCTGGCCGCCGGACAGCTGACCAGGTCGACGGTCAAGTAGGGCATCGAGCTTGAGGATGCGGGCAGCCTCGGCAACATGGCGCGCGATCTCATCCTTGGGAACATTGGCCATGGAAAGACCGAAGCCCAGATTGTCCCGCACGCTCATGTGCGGATAGAGCGCATAGGACTGAAAAACCATTGCGATGCCGCGCAGCGATGGATCGAGGTCCGTTACTTCGCGACCACCGATCTCGATGGAGCCGTCTGTCACTTCCTCGAGGCCCGCGATCATCCGCAGCAAGGTGGACTTGCCGCATCCGGATGGTCCGACGAAAACGACGAAATCGCCCTCGCTGATCTCCAGGTCCACGCCGTGAATGATGGGCACCTTGCCGAAATCCTTGCGGACATTTTGCAGCCGCATGCCACACTTGGCGTCGCTCATTTGCTTGCTCCATTGTCACGAACCCAAACCAGCATTTCGCCCGGATACCGGTTGTCCCACAGGTGATAGGGAACGAAGCGAGCAGAGGTCTGCTCCACAGCAACCAGGTCGCTTTCGTAGTAGAGCTCGTCACTGGTCGCTACCTCTCGAAGCGCAGGCAAATCGATGGCGATGGCGCCTCGCAGATCTGGAATGACCGCAGTTGCTGCATGGCTCGCGCCCTGATGAAGTACGACAGCGTTGAGGTTGTCCGAATTGTCGGTGCCTTCGAGACAGTAAACGAGGGGGCCCCGCATGAGTGACACGCGGCCGGCGTCCTGACGGACCTGAGTGTTGGCCTTCATGATCCGAGGCACGAGCGGGATGTCCAGCGCAACCGTGTCGCCTGCCTTCCATTCGCGTTCGATCCGCAGATAGCCGTCCTCCGTCAATTGATCTGCTTGCACAGCATCGCCATTCAGTTTGACCGACGTCGCCTTGCCCCACGATGGAATGCGCAGCGACAGCGCGAAGGTTGTCGCGTTCTCGGGCGTGACTTCGATCGAAACAGCGCCACTCCAGGGGTAGTTGGTCTTTTGTGAAAACGACACCTTGCGATTGCCAGCGAGCAGAATGTCAGCAGTGCTCTCGGCATAGAGATGCACGGCTACTTCCTCATCGGCGACCCCGTAGATGTACGAACCGATCGAGGTAACCAGGCGGGCAATGTTTGGTGGGCAGCACGGACAGCTGTGCCAAACCCACCGATGGTGCTTGCCGGTGCTTTCCAATGGGTTGTCGTAGAAGAAGGTCTTACCATCGCAGGAAAGACCCGTGATCGCACCATTGTAGAGTGCCTGCTCCATGATGTCGGCGTACCGACCATCAGGCTTGCGGCCGAGCATGCGGTTGGCCCAAAAGACTAGCGCGACGGAAGCACAAGTCTCGGCATAGGCAGAATCGTTGGGCAGGTCGTAGTAGTCGGTGAAGCCCTCGTTGTTCATTGAAGGGCCAATGCCACCGGTGATGTACATCTGTTTGCCGGTTAGGTCGGCCCACAGGGCCTCCAGGGCCTGAGTGAGCGAATCGTCATGGTACTCGGTCGCTACGTCGGCCATGGCCGAATAGAGATACATCGCTCTCACGGCATGACCGACGACCTTGCGTTGCTCGCGAACCGGCAGATGCGACTGGTTGTATTCGTAGTTCTTGAAGACGTAGTCGGAGGGATCGCGGCCATTCCGAAGCGATTCCTCATCGAAGAAATGCGGCTGCGTGCCGCGTTCGTCGATGAAGTATTTGGCCAGGTCGAGGTACTTGCGTTCGCCCGTAACACGCGCAAGGCGGACCAGTGCAAGCTCGATCTCCTCGTGTCCGCAATAGCCGCGAACCTGACCCGGACCACGACCGAAACGCGCAACGAGCAGGTCGGCGTTCCGACACATGATGTCGAGGAACTTGCGCTTTCCAGTAGCCTGAAAGTAGGCGACAGCGGCTTCGATCATATGGCCGGAGCAGTAGAGCTCATGGAAATCGCGGAGATTGGTCCACTTCCACTCTGGCTTGATGCGCTGGAAGAAGCTGTTGAGGTAGCCATCGGGCTCCTGCAGCCGCTCGTACATGTCGATGATCTCATCGGCACGCGCTTCGAGCTCTGGGTTAGGCTTGCGGTAGGTCGCATAGGCGATGGTCTCGATCGACTTGGCGAGGTCGCTGTCCCAGAACATCTGCGCCGTCCCCAACCAGTGAATGATCGGAATGACGATGCCCGGGCTTGGTACGTTGACATCGATCTGCTCGAGCATGCGCGCCTTGACGCAACGGTCGAGTAGGATCTCCGCGGTGCTGTCGCAGACAGCGTCTTGCCATTCGCCCCAGTATCCGCCGACTTTTACGTTCGGCACAGGCAAGGGACGGAACTGGCGGGAAGTGCCGATAGGCATGGTAGGCTCCAAGTTATTTGACGGCGCCGGCCATGAGGCCGCGCATGTAGTAGCGTTGCAGGAGAAGGAAGACGACGAGGCAAGGGATGGTCATGACCATCACGCCGGCCTGCAGGGCTCCCCAATTGATGGCCCCGAGACGACCGGCACGCACAGCGGTCATCAGGACCGGAAGCGTGTACTTCTCGTTGTCTGAAAGCAGGATCAGTGCGGCAAGGAACTCGTTCCAGGCATTGAGGAATGCAAAGATTGCTACGGTCACAACCCCCGGCAGGACCAGTGGAAACAACACGCGGACGAGCAACTTGAGGTCTCGTGCTCCATCGATACGCGCAGCTTCCTCGATCTCACGCGGCACGGCGTCGAACGCATTGCGCATCATGAATACCGAGAATGGCAGCTGCAGTGTCACGTAGACCAGGGTCAGGCCGAGCAATGAATTGTTAAGCCCGAGCTTGGCGAGAATGATGAAGAGCGGCGTCAGGATCGACTGAAAAGGGATCATCAGCGTCGCTATGATCAGCACGAACATGAGGTTCTTAAACGGAAAGCGGTACCGAGAGAAACCGTAGCCCGCCAGGATCGATACGATGACCGTCAGAACGACGGTTCCAGCCGACACGAGCAACGAGTTCATCGTGTGCTGCCAGACGCCCGCCCCGAAAGTATCGAGCGTCAGATATGCATCGACGCTGATCCCGTTCTTCGGCCACGGGGGCAACGGCGGAGATTGCGCCTCGGCATTGCTGCGCAATGACGCCAGCCCGGCCCATATGAAGGGCGCCAGGAAGAAGAAAGATGCGATCAATCCAAAGCCGTGGAAGACGGTGTTGCCGAAAAGCTTCTTGCGAGCGCGGCGTGCCTTGATTGCCGTATTCATCGTTCGTCTCCCACGCGGAGCAGGCGCAGTTGCACAACGCTCAGCGTCACGAGAATTCCGAGAAGCGCGATTGAGAGCGCCGAGCCATAACCGAGCTGGAACGAGACGAAGCTCTGGTTGAAGATGTAATAGACAACCGAGATCATTCGGTTCTGCGGCCCCCCGCTCGTCATGATGTAGAACTGATCGAAAGCGAGCACCGAGCCTGTGATCGACAGGATGAATGCAAGCGCCAAGGTGCGGCGCATGAGTGGCAGCGTTAGTTTGGTGAACCGCTGCCAGGCGTTGGCGCCATCGATACGCGCTGCTTCCGTCAGATCGGCAGGAATGGCCTGCAGCCCGGTGAGCAGGATGATCATGGTGAAACCGACGATCTTCCAAACCACCATTACGATGATGAGGGCGAAGGCGCTGTCGAAAGTGGCGAGGATGTTCGCTGCGCGTCCAGTGATGCCGAACCAGCGAAGGATCGAGCTGAACACGCCCGCATCGACATTCGCGAGCCAGACCCAAAGAAGGGATGCGGTCGCGAGTCCAACAACGACGGGCATGAAGAACACGGTTCGATAGAAGCCTACGCCAGTCCTCTGCCGTTCGACGAACAAGGCCAGTGGAAAGGCCAAGGCGAAGATCGCGATCGTGGCGATCACCGTGTAGTAGGCTGTGAAGCCCAAAGCCGAGAAGAAACGAGCGTCAGAGAACATACGGGTGTAGTTGCCGAGGCCTATCCACGATGGCTGCCCAATTAGTGGCCAGTTGTGGAGGCTCATCCACACCGTGAAGATCAGGGGAACGACGAAGAAGACGATGACCAAGGCCATGGCCGGCGCGACGTAGAGAATGCCCGTCCACTGGCGCATGCTGGCACGTCTTCGGGGCCTAGCGATGCTCGCCAATGGGGAAGCGGTGGTGATAGTCATTGCTTTGCTCCGAAGAAGAACCGGGAGGCCATCGGCCTCCCGGGGTGCACCTCATCAGGGCGCGTTGTCGATGATCGACTGCATTTCCGACTGGGCAGCTGCGAAGGCACCGTCAACGTCACCGCCGAAGATTGCAGCGTTGGTGAAGATCGCCCACGGGCTGTTCGCGCTGTTGATCAGGTCGTTGAACAGGAGAGTGTAGGGAGTCTTGGCGACTTCGATCGCATCGACTGCGACCTGGAAGCGGGGATCCATGGAGGCAAGAGTCTGCTCTGCGATGTCGAGACGGCTCGGAAGCGCACCGCTCTTGGCGAGAACTTCCTGGCCCTCGGCGGAGTATGCGTATTCGATGAATTCCTTCACGGCATCGAGACGCGGAGTGCCCTTGGTCACGACGATGTTGTCGCCACCAGCAAAAGAAGAAACGCCGCCTTCACTGCCAGGGATCAACGTCACGCCGAAGTTGAGGTCCGGATTGTCGTTGATGATCGAACCCATTCCGAAGGCACCGATGGACTGCTGCCCGATGTTGCCATTGCTGAACGACATGAAGTTCACGCCATTGTCGGTTTCGGCACCGGCGGGGATCAGGTCGTTCTCGACCATGAAGCGGTAGTTCTCGACGGCAGCGCGAGCCTGCGGGGTATCGAGCGTTGCAGTCTTGCCGTCTTCCGACAGGATGTCTGCGCCCGATCCCCAGATCGTGGGAGCGAAGGTGAAGATCATGCAGCCGCCGCACGAACCGCCAGAGAAGTAAAAGCCATACTTGTCGCCGCCGAGAGCACGGATCTTTTCAGCGTTGGCCTTGATTTCGTCCCAGCTGGTGGGTGCCTTTTCCGGATCGAGACCGGCTTCGGCATAGAGGTCCTTGTTCCAGGCGAAGATGGACGTCTCGACGAGCAGAGGAAGGCCGTAATTGCGCCCTTCATAAGTGCCGAGCGCGACGTGCGACGGGGCCAGTCCGTTGTAGTACGGCAGAGCCTGGACCCAGTCGGTCAAATCTTCGAGCTGGCCAGCGGCTGCGAATGACGGAGTGTAGATCAGGTCGAGCGACAGAGCGTCCGGCGCTTGGCCACCAGCGATTGCCGTTGCATACTTCTGCACCAGTTCCGAGAAGGGTACTTCAGTGAGCTGGATCTGGTTCTCGTGGCTGGCATTGTAGCTGTCAGCAAGAGTGGTGAACGCGGTGCCGATACCGGTGCGCACCCACATATTGATCGTTTCTTGGGCCATCGCGCCTTGGGCCATAAGGATCGTGGCCAGGCTGACGGTTCCGATAAGTTTCTTGAGCATAAGACTCCTCCATTTTGCTCGCTACTGCGTCCTGACGACGCAATTCAGTCTCGTGCGCCCCCGCACGAATTCCTCACCACCAGCTCGCAAGGCAGCCGCCGGATTCCCGGCGCAACTTCCCTGCCCTCGGCCATCTCCAGGACGGTCAGTCCTGCCTCTCGGCCGAGTGCTCGCAAATTCATATCCACGGTTGTTAGAGGTGGGCGTGTAGCCGCGGCCACGATCTCCCAGTTGTCAAAGCCGACCACCGAGACCTGCTCGGGAACCGCGATGCCACGCTCCCGAAGTGCATCTATCGCGCCGCGCGCGATCTGATCGTTTCCGCAGAAGATCGCGTCCGGAAAAATCTGATTTGGGCAGAACAGGCGATCTACTGCTTGATGCCCCCAAGCTTCCGTCCATGTGCCGTGCAACACGATCCCGTCGTTCCCAATCGCCTCGCGGTAGGCATCAGCCCGCCAAGTCACGGACTGGAAACTGGCTGGGCCAGTGATATGGACGATGCGCTGACGCCCTATCGACCGCAGCCAATTCACCGCGTCGAGCGAACCTTGACGATCGTCTGAGACGAACGTGACGCTATCGTCTGGCCCCTGCGTGAAGGCATAGACCACTGGCACTGGCAGCTTCGAGAGGTCCACAGGCAGCCGACGATCCACACGCTTGCCCGAGGCAATTATTCCGTCGACGTGCTTGTCGAGCAGCGCATCGACGTGCCGTTGGGAGAGTCCCTCGTCATCCTCGATCGTGCACAGGAAGACAGATACGCCGTGATCCACCAACGCATCCGAAACGCCGGACATGAGTGGCAAGGAGAAACGCCCATAAGTATCGTTGGTGAGCAGGCCGATGGCAAAACTGCGCTTGCTGATTAGGCCGCGGGCAAAAGCATTTGGGCGAAAACCGAGCTGCGCCGCGACGTCCTTCACGCGAGCACGGGTCTGATCCTGCATCCGACCCGTGTCGCGTAGCGCTTTCGAGGCAGTAGCAACACTGACGCCGGCGGCCTGAGCAACCTCATAGATGCGCACCCGTCGCAAAGACACCAGATCCTCCCTCGTTCCCATTTTTGGGAAAACGTTTTCTCTTGCGCAAACCTTTTCTCAGGCGCTTGTTTTTGTCAACATGAAAAAAAGTCGGGAGAGGCCAGCTACGGAAAAGTTGTCATTAAGTGCTTGCCTAGAATGAATTAAAATTTGAGGAGGTGAGGCAGCCTTCTCGCGGTTCAGGCAAGAAAGTCTGAAGCCGGTCAAGATTTTTTTGCAGTCTGATAGAAATCTGCTAGAGGTCGGGCGTTCCTCCCTACTTGCCCGGCAGCCAAGCCTGCCGGGCCGTTTTGGCGAATTTCCGTTTAAGGATCACGAAGCCGAAACGGTGAGGCTCGGTTGAAGATATCGCGTATGGAGCCAGAGGCGGAATTGGGCATACGGTCGTGGCTCACGCTCTGCAACCAGAGCCATCGGGTAGTTCTGTCACCTGCGGCAAGTCGGAGAACCGGCTTGCAAACAACCCCGCCAACGTGGATGAAGACGTGACGTAAATGTCGAGCGTGGCCTCGACGTTACAAGGTTAAAGAAGCATCGACTGCGCTTTGGGTTCCGGGCACCGTAGACCCATCGCACTTCACTCGACCGCGGCACGCAACCTGGCCCACGCCTTGTCCACCATTCAGCTTCGTCGCATAGTTGTCGTCTCGAACTTCTGCGTCGTCTCGAGCTCAAAGGCCTGTTCGGGTTCCCTTTGTGCCTACGATTGAAGAGTGGTTTGGAGGGTCACTGCCGCACGATCGCCATGCTGCGAGTGTTGGGGCGTGGAAGCCACACCGGCGTTTACCACATCGCCGCAGATGCCCGCCTCTGAAATTACAATCTCGCCCGTCGATGTCGCCGACTTCATGCCCAAGCAGTAAGAGATGATGGGCTTATAATCTACCGGCCTCGCCAAATGAGACTCGGCCACAAGCTCGGGCACTCAAAGCTGCTGTGCCTGACGGTAGGCAGGCGATCGCTGCAATCAAGAAGTTATGCTCTCGAAACTCACCATTAACCAATCCGACCTATTAATTTCACTATGAAATTTATCTGGCCGATGTTTTGCGGCCCAGCGCCAGTAGGTCCTCATGCTAGTCTCACTTTCGTCTATTCGCGCCAAACTAATCGGTGCCTTTGCTGTTATGACCGTGTTGATCGCGACGCTAGGAGCCGTCAGCTTCTGGGGCGCATCGCAACTCACAGGTAGCGTCAACAATCTGGCCAATGGCATCCTTCCTAGAGTTGCACTGGCCGAAACCCTGCGAGGGGATATATTCAACACGCGAGTAAGCGTCCTGTCTCACCTAGCCGCCGAGACGGATGCTGATCGCGATGCTCAGCGGAGCATATTCGACGAGCGATCAGGCATCGTGACCACCGACATCGCCAAGTATGAAGCGATCGCACGCACCGCCGAAGAGATCGCTTTGATCGCTGAGCTTAAAGAAACTTGGAACTCATACATCACACAAGTGCCGGACATCATGGCTATGTCGGACAATGGTCAGCAAACGTTGGCCTACCAGACGAACAATCAGCGCCTAAAGCCGCTCGCTCTGGCAAACGCGGAAGTGGCAGAGAAGCTTGCTGACCACAACCGAATCGAATCCGAGAAAGCAACAGTCGCTGCCGACCAGTTATCCAGCCTTATCAATTTGATCCTCATCAGTGGCGTGTTGATCGCAATAGCGGTTACGTGCAGCTTTGCTACCTTGATTATTCGGACAATCGCTCGCGGGATTGACGATATCATCAGGCCTATGCACGCCCTCGCTGCAGGAGACCTCTCGGTGGACGTGCCGATGCGCAATGCCAAGACAGAGCTAGGGAAGATCGCCGATGCGGTTGAGGTGTTCAAGCTGAACATGATCAAGGGGCGTGAGTTAGAAGACGAGAAGGTCGCTGCGCAGCACCGCAGCGCTGCCGATGCCAGGATGATGGCTGAGCTCCAGTCTGAGATCGCTGTCGTCGTGGAAGCTGGCATAGATGGCGATTTCACAAAGCGGGTCGTATCCAGGTTCGAAGATCCAAAACTTGCCGAACTCGCAGGCGGAGTGAACGTCTTGGTCGAAACCGTCCAGAATGGACTTGGAGAGACCAGCAGGGTTTTGTCCGCGATGGCAAACGCTGAACTCACCGAACGCGTCAACGGCAATTACAAGGGCGCTTTCGAACAGCTCAAATCCGACACCAACAGCGTCGCTCGGCGTTTGACCGACATCATGATGCAGTTGCGGGGGACGTCGGCTTCATTGAAAACGGCGACTGGCGAGATATTGGCTGGAGCCAATGACCTGTCCGAACGGACGACCAAGCAGGCGGCGGCGATCGAAGAAACCTCTGCGGCGATCGAGCAGATCTCTTCCACCGTAAAGATCAATGCCGAGCAAGCTCAGCAGGCTTCGGTGGAAACAACCGCTGCTGCGCAAATGGCTACTGAAGGTGGCCGAGTGATGCGCGACGCAACGCAGGCCATGGACAAAATCACGGCTTCTTCGGCCCGGATCTCCAACATCATCGAAATGATCGATGACATCGCCTTCCAGACCAACCTCCTCGCCCTGAATGCATCCGTGGAAGCTGCACGGGCAGGTGATGCTGGGAAGGGCTTCGCCGTCGTTGCCGTGGAAGTGCGCCGTCTAGCCCAGAATGCAGCCAACGCCTCAGCCGAAATTAAGGTGCTGATCGAGCAGAGCGTCAAAGAGGTCGATGGGGGCGCACGGCTCGTGGACGAGGCATCCTCGAAGCTCAACAGCATCCTAAACGCCGTACAGCACAACAGCGAATTGATGAACTCGATCTCGATCGCAAGCCGCGAACAAGCCTCCTCCATCCAGGAAGTCATGACGGCGATTGTTCAGATGGATGAAATGACGCAGCACAACGCGGCGCTGGTTGAGGAAACCAATGCTGCGATCGAGCAGACCGAGGCTCAGGCGAACGATCTCGATAAGATAATCAACGTGTTCGTTCTTCCCGATCGCACCGCAGCCTCGACAGTATCTCATGACCAGCAGCAGCACGAACCGGGGGCTTGGCAGTTCGTGGATAAGGTCACGACGGCTGTGAGAAGCATTGGCAACAGGGGGAGTGCAGTACTCGACATGAGGAGCTGGCGCAAAGGCTAGCAACTTCAGGAATGCCTGGGCGTCGGCCCAGGCATTTGCGCATTCAACCTACGGCTAGCACGAACAGATGAGCGTCAATCGCGGGAAGAAAAGCCTGCGACGGTCGTTGCCGCACTCGCGCTCAAACACGGCTAGGATAGTTTTCTGACCTTTGGATGGTCCCATCGGCAATGCGCTCTTCAAGTTCGGCCAGAGTCCTGAACTTGTAGTCGTTGTCTTTCGGCGCCACGATGAATTTATCGTCTACCAGACGGTCGTCGTCGCTGAAGAATTTGCCATCGAGATGATCGTACTCGTGCTGGAAAATGCGCGCAGGATAACCGCTCAACTCCAACCGATTTCGATTTCCGAATTCGTCGGAAAACTCCACTTCGATCCTTTTGTGTCGACGTACGATCCCAGCATAACCTTCGATGCTCAGGCATGCCTCCAGATGATCGGCCATCCCGTCATCGCCAGGCACCATCGTGGGATTGATCACTGCGAACGTGGCGAACGGTCGCCTTTCACGATCCTCATAGGCGAGCGGGTTTGCTGCATCCTTGAACGACTGCGGGTCGGACATTACGAAGACGCGCTTCGACACGCCGATACGGCCCTTGGTCGTTCGTTCAGGAAACATACTCCAAAGCGCCGGCCGGGATGACGCCAGCACCTTGCCATCCTGGCAAATCCTCGCCGTGCACCGCCGCCAGATATGCCCAGCTCGTGCGATCGGATGGAGCTTTGGCCTGCATGGCGATGATGGCGCGAGCATACCACTCAAGCGCTGGATCCCATGGTGCCCCTAGCGTGTGCACATCCCGTCGAATGCCTGTCATGGCCGAAGACCCCTTGTTTCGTACAACGCCAAGCGAATTCGAAACTCAGAGCGCCTGGCCCGGGCTTGCCGGATCGCCAAGGATACTAGGCCGACTTATTGAGGAGCGCGGCCCCTTTGAACGATTGGGCCCGGTGAAATCTAACGGAACGATAACGGTGCCGGATCGCAGTTATGAACTTCTAGGGACCTTAGAGAAGCAAGGATGGCGCTTCACCACGGGCTCGCCGAGGAAGTCTTTTACGCAGAAGAGCCCGGTATGTATTGAGGATCTCATACGTGCCTTGGTTCCCCACCGCGCGGACCGCATGTTCAGCGCAGTCCAAGGCTATTTCATCCTGCCCCGTTCGCTCAAAGTGGCTCAGTTCACGCCTCAAGTCGAAGTCCTTGACCGAAATGAATAGGCTGGCCAACTCCACCTTGTCGCGGAAAGTCATGAACTTCCAGCCTACCCGATCAATGAACTCGGCAGGCTCCATCCCCCACTGCACATAGTCGTTGAACATCGAAACACGCCAGTCTACGTCGGTGCGCTTCAGGTACAGGCGCAGCACCAGTTCCGTCCATATGTCGCCACCAACGCGGAGCGGCGTGTGCTCGCCCGCCAGCGCTCTGACGAGGACCAGTGCCTCAAGTGGCGAGAGAGCAGTGATCGAAGCCATCAGTATCCGCTCCATAGGACTTTCTACCCGCGAATTCTTTGCGATGAGGAGGAGGGCGTCCTCCGCCGTTTTGACCTTTTCGGCAAAGATGACTTGGACCATGGAATGGTTGGCAACGACCGGGTCGAGCGTGTGCAAAATTTCTCGTATGGAATCGCCGGAAGGCATTGCACGCAGGGCTAGGAGATCGCGATCCTTTCCGGTGCTGTATCGCGCCGCTAGTTCATGGAGGTATTCGAAGTCGGCGCTCACCCGCATGCGGCTCCCCAATAGAACCAAGTGCTCTGGCGTGCCGAAGCGTTCGAACCGACGATAGATGTAATTGGCGGTATCAAACGTTCGGGCGACCTTAATCAGCCAACCGACTTGCCCAGGTCCATTTGGCTGGTATCCAGTCAACGCCAGCGCTTCGTCTAGGTCTTCCTTCTCGATGCCATTGGAAACCAAACGCTTTATGATGCGATAGGTCCACCGCCCAGACCAGTCGATGCGAAAAAAGCGTCGGAGGGTGCGAAGAGCAGATTCTTGCTCGGTCGCGACTTTCATCAGTGCCTCGAAAAGCACTGGGGTCCCACGACCGATCTCGTCCAATTGACCATAGAGGTCCCAGGCCTCTTCAATGAACAGGTCGCTGAGCAATTCCGCGATGGCTTTGTCGGATAGCTTCAGCAGGTCATGGGCTGCACTGGCAGAGGGTGCATCGTCGACGTAGCTGCCGAGTTGCGCTCCGAGAAGCACCGCGCCTTGCAACTTTGCGCCATCCAGCATCGCATGACGAAGGTCGGCGCCGGTGAAATCGAATCCCTGAAGGTCCTGGTTGCGCAGGTCGACGCCCGAGAGGTCGGCAAAGCGAAAGGCGGTGCGGCGATCAAGACCTGCAATCGTGACCAACTCGACGAAGGAAGCCGCCTTCGCATTCCTCACCGCTCTAATCCTGTCGGCAAGGCTGCGCTCGTCAGTGGTCGCCACGCCGCACCTCCAGCGTCTGCACGGCGAGAGTGAGCCAGCCTGGCCGGTCCTTGGCCGACGGGATGGACTGCTCGAAAAGGGCAAGAATGACGGCTTCCTGATTGGCCGAAAGATCGCCATCGCCGCTGACGATCTCAAGATCCTCGTATTTCACCTTGGCGAACAGCTTGGCGACGATGGTATCGCCGATGTCGAGCCGCCCTAGTATGCCGAGGCTATCCTCACTGGTGGCGTACTCTCCGACCAGCACGCCGTCGGATGCCGTCAGGTGCCACTCTGGATTTAGGTCGCCAGCCACTGCTGTCAGCACCGCTGTGCCTAGCGCATATGGTGCGTCACGCCCCAAACGGTTTTGGACCGACAGCCTTTCAGTGGACGGCAACGTCAGCTCGACGCGCACCCGTTTGAAGCCGAATTGAACGCCACCCTCTTCGCTCGTTTCGAGGTTCACGGTCAGCAGCAGCTCTGCGCCTTCGCCTTCCTGGAATTGCTGCCCGGAGGCATCGAGCTGGAATTTGGCGAGGCGTTTGTCGAAGTGCTGCAGATTGATAGTGCTGAGTTGCGCGTTGGTGCCGCCAAGATCGAGCGTTCGATGCATCAGCGATCGGAACGCTGCGATCGTATCGCGGCCAGGATACGATTTTTCGGGCAGTGACCTCTGCGAGATCGATATGTTGCTGTCATGCCAGCGCGTATCGGTGACGTCGAAGCCTGCGAGTTCTGCCACCTTGAGAGCATTGGCCTCGGTCAGGGAACTCTTCTGCTTCGCCGATTTGAGGGTCTGAAGATTGATGCCGGTTGCTTGCGCCAGGCCACGAAGCGAAGGGTGCGCAATTTTGTCTGCCCGGTAAAGGCAGGTCCAAATCACTTCCAGCTTGGCCCCAAGGGCATGAATGATAGTTCCCGCGGCTGGCATCCAACTCTCCTTTGCCCACCCACAATAGTCTTGCTTGCATTCGCCAGACACAACCTCTTGTCATCCTATTTCATCCTCCGCTTCGCCTAATGAGCGAAGATGAAACAGGACGGAACGCGGTTGCCAGGAGGCAATCAAGGAGGTGCAGCGGCCAGTGCAGGGTTGACCCATGATCGATCAGTTCTGAAAATTGGAGATAGACATGGTTTGGTTGGAATTCCTCATCGCCCTGGTCGCTGCTGCTATTGCCTTCAAGCGTGCGGTGGACGGCGACCAATAGATAAGTCCACAGCTCAGCAGATCCACAGGCAACATTGTCCAGCACGTCGACCCGACTCGGTGCATGAAGTAGCGATGAGCAAATCACCCTCGCTAAAGCGCAATGATTTTATCATGGTGGATCATCTCCAAGCGGCCTGGCGGCAGGCGATAGTGGAAGGGATGGATCCGCATCTTGGCATTGAGCGCGAGAAGCGCATGTTCTCTCTAATTGGGGAATGCGATCCCAGTCCGTCGAGATGCTATCTGAGCTGGCTGTCGCGATGGCGTCGTCGGGCCTGGGCTTTGCACGGATTGCGCGAGCCTTGCTCGATCGACGACCTGCAGGAGATCAGTCACGCGCTTGCTGCTTTCGAACAAGCCCGACCGTGGATGCCTGCCGAGCATCGTGACATCAATCGTTGCGAGACGGCTGCCGACTTGCTGGCGGCCTCGACCAAGACCAACCTCAGCTCAAGACGGATGCGCAGCATTGAACGCGACGCCGCCTTGACGCAGTGCGATATTCTTTTTGATCAAGGGAAATGGAAGCTGGTCCGGCTCTTGAGTCACGAAGCGGCCATGTGGTGGGGCAAGGGCACGCGGTGGTGCACAGCCACCGGCCGCGATGAGCACTATAAGCGCTATGTTAGCAACGGTGATCTTCTTGTGCTGCAAACGCCGAGCGGCAAGTACCAACTCGCAACCGGCTGCGGAGAATTCCGGGACGCCAGCGACAGACCGGCCTGCTTGCATGGCGTGCTGCGAGGGGCAGCGCCCCCGCTCAAGACCTTTCTGTCGATGGCGATGTGACAACCGGAAATTTACGCCAGCACTACGCTTGTGCTTCGAAGCCGTTGATCCTGCCCATCCAATAGAATGGCTGCGGATCCTGATCAGCGCCGTGTCCAGGCTCCACCATGATTAGAGTCGAGCAACGCGCTGGCCAAACACCATGAAGGGTGAGCAGTTGCTAATCGGTCGGTGAGGTTTCAGCCGCTAATATCTACACTGGATACGCGACGGAAGTTATCCCTTGGAGCCGCGTTATGTAACATGAGTGTGCTGCATTGCCTTCAGCCACAGATGACGAGATTTTTACGCGGTCTTTCCACAGAGCAATGGAAGACACCCGGGAGATGCCGCTAGCGCCGCATCTACTGGAGCGAAGATTTCAATCCCTTTTTGGGTCGGAAAGCCAACTGAACTCTATACAGGCGGGGCAACGTTCGTTCGTACTCTCAGCGAACCCCCTGCACGACCAACCTGGAGTACTTGTCGAGGAAGGTTCGGGTTTAATGGCCTGGTCCGTTCGGTCAGGTCTTGCCGATTTCGCTCAAGAGAGCCATGAACTTGTCTTTCGCTCTCTTTTCAATCTGCCCATTTTCGTCCCGTCGGGCCCTAGCGCTTCGAGGGATTTAAGGCGCGTTCCGGAAACGACTGCCGCACCGTTGAGGGCGCGGGAAGCTAGCTATCGAGACCGTGAACAGCGGAAACGAAAGACTTTCGTGGTCCGCATGGTCGTCCTTCAGGCAATCAAGATGCCAGAGAGCGAACCGGTCTCGCCGGAGCTAAGAGGATTCGGCCTGCCAGCAGCAACTCGCTGGCGAGAATGGACCGCCCTTCTGCCTGATTCTTTGGAAGCCCTTCCTCTGTGGAAATGCTACCACGTACTGCATAGGGTGGTGCACGCTCGCAGGACGTTGGACGAAATGGAGCTGGCTCGCCTTGAAGGGTTAATCCTCTGAGCTATGCAGCAAGCGCCATTTCTGTAATAGCGGGTGGTTTCTGGATAGGCTGGTGAACGCGATACGTCCGACCATGTCGTTCGACGAGGCTTTGTCCGCTCACTGTTGTGTTTTCTTCAGCGCTATCCACGCGACCGTTTGGCCACGATTTGCCCCCTTCCCGACGCAGTTGGATCAGATAGCCGTACATGTCCACCGTCACCTTCACATTCTTATGTCCGACGGCACTTGAAATCTCTTCTTCAGGCACTCCTGCCCAAATATTTAGAGCCACATAGGCGTGCCGCAACTGATGGAAGGAATAATGGCCAGGATAGGTTCGTGTACTGAAACCTGTTACCGGATCTTGCTTCACATTACGCGTTGCGATGCCAAGACGGACCTGGAGCTCAAGAAGCTCGCCACTGAGCTTCGATCGGTTCAGTGGACCAGGTCGCTTAGAACTAGGGCGAAAGACGACTTTGCTCTCTCGGTCTGCCACGACTTCCCGACGCCACCAACGTAACACCTCTTTGAGCTTCTTGGTCATTCTTACGAAGCGATGCCCTGATCGCGTCTTTGGAGGATGCCTGACGTCGTCAACAGCATCGGTTCTGGTGTCTGGATAGGGAATTGGCTCCGACGACCTGACCTCGATGAGTCCCCTCTTGAAATCGACGTCGCACCAGCGCAGGGCAAGGATCTCGCCGATACGCAGTCCAGCCCTGAGGGCGAGAAACACTGGAACACGCAACCAGTCTTCCACTCCATCGAGCATCAGATTGACTTCCTCGATCGTAGGCATGACGCGGTGCTTGCCGAGGCGTGACCATGCGATGAGGCAAGGAGTCTGCGCCGGCCGAGCCTTCGCATATGTACTCCGGCCATGTGGAAGCCAGCCTCGCTTCTCCGCAAAGCTCAAAGTTCCTTCGAACGCGGTGCGTGCAACATGCTTGCGATGAGACCCAAAACTGCGCGACTCGATAAATGCCTCGACGCGACGATGGAACTCGGCGTCGATCTCATGCAGCCAAGTATCGCCAAATACCGGATAGATGTGCAGCCGCAGAACGCTTTCGATAGCGGTGTGGCGGTTCTTTGCTCTGATCGAGGCGGAGAATTTCTGTCCGGCTTGAGCCAGAGTTGTCGGAAGGCCATCGGGGATACTTTTGGCCGCGGCCAGAAGGGCTTTGCGAAATGCGACTGCTTCCGGTCTGAAGCGGAAAGACTTGCGCTTCGGATCGCCCCAGCCGTCACGATATCTGACAACCCATTTGAGTTTCGAGCGAGACTTGTCGTATTTGACGGCCTGGACAGCGATCTGGCGTGTGCTAGTGGGACACGAGTTCATTCGCGCGCTCCCTCAAGCATATCGTCAACCGCGTCAAAAGCATCAGAACGCTGGTCGATCTCGTTGAAATAGGCGTTGAAGCGGTCGAGGCGCTCTAGCTTCTTCAATCCGCAACGCCGAAGGATTTCCTTCTTTCCAATTTTCGCAGCATACCATTCGACTACCCTCATGTCCGTGATGGCGCCCAAGGTCCATTTCGGTTCGAACAGCTGGTAGGGTTTGCGCCTGTGCTTCACATTCGCCCTTCTTTTCGGGGCGCTGACGCGGTCTACAAGCTTCATTCGGAGCCGATATTGTGCACGGCGAAGGTGAGGAACAACGGGATAATTGATGCGAGTGCCATCGGGCGCAGCAAAGATATAGGGCGAGCCCTCCGGCCGGTCAGTTCGGTTCCACCATGATCTAAGCAGTTCAGTTGTCTTGGCTGAAAGACTGACAGTGCGAAATTTCGTCGGCCGCGGCTGCATTACTTCCTCACCGCTTTCCACTCGGAACCGCACCTTCATTTCTGAGAAGTCGGTGAAATCTGAAATGCAGAGCGCCGCCAGTTCGGCTTCGCTTAAGCACCCATCCATAGCAAGGTGCAATGCAAGCTTCAGACGATCGTCGGCAATGCCGATGATTTTGTCGACATCCTCATGGGTCGCGATGCGCGTGACGCCGCGACCGTGGGCTCGGGTCAATTCCGCCAGTGCCACCTCAGCATTGTTGCCTTGCACGATGCCCAGATCCCAAGCGGCCTCGAAGAGGCGAATGATCGAATAGGCGGTGTCTCTGACAGTGGTTGGGGCCAAAGCCTGCCATTGCAAAGGCAGCGCTTCAAGCTGCTCTACTGAGATGTCGGCGATGGCTGCGTTATTGAGTGGCCCCCACAGTCTGCGCTGATAGCGAGACTTGTCCTGCCTTGACGTGCGTGTGCCATAGCCCCGCGTCAACTGGTCCTGGCAGTACCATTCGCAGAAGGCAGCCAACTTCACCTGCCGTGCAAGGGCAATGGATCGCTTTCCGAAGTTCTCGAGAAGAAAGACTTGCGCTGAATGCTCAGTCTTAAAGATGGGGGGCGTCCTATGTCGGCCGCGCTTGTCGTAGAAGTCGAGTTTCGTAGGTCCACCAAACATGATGCTCTCCATGTTCAGTGAGATATAACTTGTATCTCATCGGGGCAAGGATCGAGCGTCGGCAAGGTTGTCGGAGGGTTAACGGCCGCTGAGACCGAGTAGGAAGACAGTGGGTTGCCGATTATTTGCTAGCTCGCCTTGATGCTCGCCGACGGGTTGGCTACCAACGATCATGGCCAGGACCGAAGCCGAGAAGAACTGGATTGATGTTGCTCGCAAGGGCCTGGAGCGCCTTGCAGCTAGTGTAGAGCACGGCCGGACCATGTCGGATCGTGCCGTGGTCGCGAAAGACCTCGGCGTTTCGCGCCAAACCTTGCGCAACTACATCGACTGCTATCGCTTTGTGAGCGAGGTTGAGACCTTTCAACCCGAGGCAGCTGATGCCCTTCGGACCTATTCAGCGACAGTGGTCGCCATCTACTCTCGTTGGGCCAAGTACGATAGACCCGGCGCGATGGAGCACGCCATCGCCGGTCAGGGGTTGCCAGCCGCCGCTATCATTGCGGCTGAGAAATCCGCTAGACGAGCCATCCGACCGACAAACGTCACGATGTTGGACGGTTCGATGGATGGTGCCCGAGGCTCGGCAGGACCATCGGTTGCATCTGCGCTGAAGCAAGCCAAGCACGCGTCACTTAATTTGGAGTCTTTTTCGGTCAAGGCCAATTCCGCACCGCTGTCTCTCGCGATGGGAGTAACGCAGGTGCTGGCTTCGGAGGAAGGCACGACCTTGGCCGTGCTCGAGTTGGACCGCGGCTCCGTGGGAGACGGGCACCGGCGCAACGCCAGAACGGTTCTTGCCAAGGCTTCGCTTGCTGCGGCTGTTCACCCGCTGGTTATCATCCTGCTGCCCGACGCCGTGGCATTGTCGGAGTTTCGCGCCATGCTCCCACCCGCAGCGGACTTTCAAAGAGTCTCGCCCTTGCCGGCGTTCGTTTTCGCCGAGGGATTAGGTTGGATCATTGCCATGACAGCGGAGCGTTTCTCGCAGGACTGGGCATCGGCCTAGCAGTGCGGCTGGGACTGGCTTCAGCCTCCAATTCCCCGCGTCGGTATTGCCAAGTAACGGTCTGAACAGCGTCGCAGGCCCTTCGATCTGCTGCGCCCGGCCTTGCCTGGACCGGCTCGAAGGGCACTTTTGATCAGCGCCTCGATGCTCCTATTTGCGTAACAAAACCCAGATTCCGCCGGAGTCGCCAGCATTTCCGGGGGGTTTTTACATTACGATTTGGTAAAATATGTTATCACGTCGACGCCTTATTCTGCATCTAACCACCTGATATGAAAGAAGAAATTGCCAGTGCCGAACAGGCCCTATTGTTACGCGCCATACCCCGGGAAACCCCAGGAAACCCCGGCCCACCCCTACTGACCATTATTTTCGGAGCAAAGATTTTCCGAGCGCAGGACGTCAGGAATCGACGTTCGGCAGTGCGGACATGGAGTCGCACGACTTGAGCTTGGTTCGGGCCCGGACATTGCTTATCTAGCCCGCATGCTCGGTGACGGGGCGAAGGGGGTAGGGAATGCCGGTGGACATCGAGGAATGGATGAAGGAAGGGCGCAAATCGCGCTTCCCGAACACCGGCATGCTGGCGCATTTCTCGCCAGCGTCGCAGATGATCACCCTCGATGCCTATACCGGCGATGACCTGCCCAAGGCCATGGCGGCGAACGACCACGATCGTGCTCGAGAGATCATGGCGACCATGAGCCATGAACTGACCCACTGGGCCGACACCATCGGCACCTTGTGGGGACGGGAACATCTCGAACGCGTCTACGGTCTGTACGACTTGATGCCCAGAGCGACGGAACCTGACTTCCCACGCTTCGTCGAACTGCACGACGAGAACCGTCGACTGTCTTTCCCGCAATACTATCATACAGTCCGCGAGGCGGTGCAGTCCCATGACACGAAACGGCCGTGGCGCATCCATTTCAGCGCGGGCCGCGAAATCGATCCGATGGGTCGGATGGACGAGACCCGACCCATCCTATTCGTGAATTTCTCTGATCACGACACTGGCGATCTGCTGATCAGGCAGCCGATGACCGTGGGCGCCCTGCTGGAGACGACCGCTGTGGCGTCCGAGAGCCATGCGAGTGTCCATTACATCCTGGGCAAGGTCCCCGAAGCCGAGCGAATGGTGGCCTTCCACCATGCCGGCCAAGACCTCTCGTCGAGGCTCTATGCGCCAAGCCTGACGCTCTACACCGCTCCGGTGCACATGTTCGCAAGAATGTCACGCCTGACCGACCCGATGATCGCCTACGATCATGCCTCCTGCCTTGCCCATCTTTGCCTCAACCTGAACGACCAGCACTTCCCTGGTTTGCTGCTCCCCACTGGCATGGCGGATTGGGAAGTGCTGTTCCCGAACTTCAAGTGTCGTCGCGACCGCGCTTTCGCGTTTGCCGTGGTCTGCTTCAATCTTGAACCATGGCAAAGCGGCTTCAAGCTCGAGGCGTGGCTCGACGACGCGCTTGCCAAGTCGGGATTGCCGAAGGCGGAAGTGATCATGGCCGATGCCATCGCTGCCATGACCCAACAAGCCGCTGATCACCAAGCCGCAGCATTGAACGATGCACACGGCTACATGCTCGAGCTTGGCCTAGCTGTTGCCAAGTCGCGAGTGAACGGACCAGCGTTCAGCATCGGCCACTCCATGAAAGCTTTGGGCCTGTTGCCGCCGATGCTCGACAAGGAGGGTCACCTCATCCGGTTCCCGGGCAAGAAGTTCGACGAGGCCCGTTTCGCACCGATCGACGTTATCGACCTCGACTGGGCGCTCGAAGGCTACATCCGCAATCTGTTGACGGGGTGCCGTTGAGGCATCTTCCGCTGCGCGTTGCCAAGATGGTCGGAATCGCCCAGCCTTCCCAATGTCGCGCCAGAAGATTGAGGGAACAGTCTATTGAATCTCACTTCCGAACAATTGGGCGAGGAAGGCGAAGGCGTGTTCGCTTCGCTCTGCAACAAGGCTGGACTGACGGCGAACAAGAGCAGCAAGGATGCCTTCGGCTGGGACTATGTCGTCGAACGCATGAACGACGAAGATCCAGCGGTGCCACTCGACCGGAGGTCGAAGTCCACCGCCCGGGTGCAAGTCAAATGCAGCGCCGCGCGGGGTTCGGCCGTGCTGTCGCTATCGGCAGCCGAACGCCTGGCAAAGGACCCGAACCCTTCCTTCATCGTGTTCTTCCGCATGAAGGACGATGGCACCCCCGTTCGCGGCCATCTCATCCACATCATAGGCGACAATCTCGCCCGCGTTCTCAAACGGCTGCGCACGGCGCACGCTTTGAAGAAGCGCGACTTGAACAAGCAGTCGATCAGCTTCGACCCAGCTCGGGACGGCAAGGTCTTCGAGCTGTCGCCGCAAGGATTGAAATCCGCATTCGATACCGCGTGGGGGCAAGACCCATCTGCCTATGCCCAGCACAAGCTGATGGAGCAGGCAAACCTGGGCTACGAAGAAGGCGGCTTTGCTGCTGAAGCCTTCGTTCGCTTCGAGAACGAGGACCATCTCTCCCGAGTGCTGATGGGAATCGAACCCTTGAGGCCAGAGAGATACCGGACCTATGATGTGCGCTTCGGCATCGCATTGCCGCATCCAACCAACGACATATTCGACAATGCAGACATCTACCTATCCCCGCGAAGGATCGACACCTGTCGCCTGACCGTGCGGGGCAAAGGCATGATCACGCCGGCCGTCTTCGATACGGAAGTGTCGTTTCCATGGATCGAAGCCGGGCTCGGCAACCCCACCATGCTGATAAAGCACGCCGACTTCCACTTGCGCATGACCAACGAAGCCGAGATCAACTTCGAGACGACCGACATCTTCCGCAATGAGCGATCTCTCGACGAATGGATCGGCTTGATCACGCTGCTGACCGCGCTGCGAGAACCTGCCCGTATCGTGCTTGAATTCGGCCGGATGGGCGTTTTCGATTTCCCGATGACTGGATCGTTTCCGTTCACCGGACCATATGACGCCGAGCTGCCGAAGATTTTGGAGTTCCTTCGAGGATGGCGGGCAATGGCCCAGATGGCGGGAATAGACCGATCAAAGCCGTTCAAGTTCGACGAAATCTGGGATGGACATTTTGCCGCCTTGGCGGTCGAGATGAACAAGCCAGTTTCTTCTGCCAAGCTCGAATGGGCGCCCGGTTCCTTCGATCCGCATGAAGCGCCAGTCGAGTGCCTCACCTATCTACACTTCAGCTTCCTCGGCCACGACCTGTTCCTGTCAGCCAGGGCTTCTATCGACGAAGACGAGGGTCAGCTCGTCTCCTCACGTTTCTCCATCCTCGACCTGCGCCAGGCTGGCACCGATATCGAGGCCTATGCCGAGGAGATAGGACGTGAGCACGACATCGACCTGCGGATAGATATCGGAAATCTGATGCGCCAACAGCCGATGCTGCCGCCATGAACGACGATGGCCGATATGGCGACAGCACGGGTAATGTCGTTTTGCTCGATTAGAACGCTGGCTTCGGAGCGGCAGCATCGGCCGCGTCAACCGCTGCTTCGAGTGCATTTTGCAGGCCGGCTTGATCGGCGGTTTCGGCAGCAAGCTTGATCCGCAGATCGGCCGAGGAGATCCGGAACATGCCCACGCGCTCTGGGTCGCTCGGCCTAGGAGCCACGGCCGCGTAGATCAAGACGTCGAAGTCGAGCGCGCTCTGCTCGATCATGGTGAACGCCGCATCTGTGGAAAGGCACTGGGGTGCCTCCTGCTTATGGCAAACCACTTGCTGGCCGTCCTTGAACGTCCAGACCAGTACAGTGGCATTAAAACCTTGCTCGACGAATGAAGGCTCGCCGTACTTGCCCCGGAGGGACTGTACGAAATCGGCAACCTTCGGTGCGCCAGCGCTGCCGTATTCGCCTTGCCGACGGATCATCAGCAGTTGATTGCCGCTCGAAAGACCGGAGAAGAACAACTCGAACGCTTCGTCATTTGCCTCGCCACTCAGGCCGGAGACGAAGGGGACACTCGTGACGGACACGCCTCCATCGCGAAGCATGGTCTGGGACTGGCTCGCATAGGGTTTTTCACCCAGGATCTCGGTGAGAACAGGTATCGCCTCTTCAGGCGTCATGCCTGGCACAAGGCCGATAACGTCGATCTGCCGACCCGGGATGGCGGATTGCGACGCCTCCATAAGCCTGTCTGGTACGATGTCGTCTGCTCGTAGTCCGGGCGCAACCATGGCCAGTGCCATGGCGGTGATAATGCCGATCGCTTTCATTTTTTCCCTCTTCGTGGAGGTGCCGTCCTCCATCGCTAGGCCTGCGTAACACCTGCGGCGCACAGCCCTCCACTGCAGTTACATACTATAGTTGATAAACTTATAGTATGTAATCGCGGCAGTTTGGGCGCATGGACATGCGCTCTCTCGTCGGTCGGAACTTCGCTCGTCTTCGTCGGGAAAAGGGTCTGACGCAGGAGGAGATCGAACGTCGCTCGGGCTATAGCCAGCAGTACCTAAGCGGCCTCGAGCAGGGAAAACGCAACCCGACCGTCATCACTTTGTACGAGTTGGCTCAGGCGCTAGGCGTCGATCACGTCGAGCTTGTGATGACCGATCAGGAAAAATGACGCGCAAGGCGCGGCAGCCTTCGCCGCCGTGGCATTGCCGCGGGTTCGTCTAAAAACAGTCCCTTGGCCCTGACGGCCAGTGCTCAGACAAAGCCGCAGAGTTCGAGATTGATCGGCAGGCCAGGAGACTTATCAAAGGTTCAAGCCGGCTCCCCGACATCACACGCGCGACCGTCTCCACCCGGCGGCCTTCGCCTCTTCTTCAGAACAGAACCATCGCTCGCCATGTGATGGACTGATACGGGTCTCATCGTAATATTTCTGGCCAGGCAGGTGGTAGATGCGCTCGCCTCTCGTGCTGACATTGCCCTTGATATTGCACTCGCCGCCGTCCTGGGCCGAGCTTGGGCCAATCGCCGTGAACCAAACGGTCAGCCAAAGGGCCGCGAGCGACCAAAACCTTCGGCTGATGGGCTTATTGCTCTTCATCGGAAACTCATTCGACATGTTCGACTGAGGGAACGGCGAGTATGTGATCCTCGAGCTTCAAGCGCCCGGAAGACTTGAGCGTCTCAATGCGCTTGCCGATGGCGTCCCTCAGCTGAGCGCTCGTCGCCTTGTAGCCCAACTGCCTGGATAGCGCCTGAACGACCTCGTCCTCGGTTGCACCGAAGTTCTCCTCTACAAGGGTCAGAATGCCCCGGTCGATCTCCGATGGAGGCAGATAATCCCAGCGGCGAAGGCCGGCCGATTGCACGTTCGAGCGATCCCGCACCAACACCTCGCGTGTCTGTGTCGTGACGAAGTCGCCTTCGCGCACGATGGTGCCTCTTGCTGAGGCCATCTCGATCGCCCGTTCGACGTGAGCGTCTATCCGTCCACCCGCACGCATGAGACCCCAGGCGGTACGCAGGCGTGTCACCACTTCATCGCGATGAACGGGACCCTCGGCCTCTGCGACCTGGCGGACCAATTCGGCCAGTACCGCCAGCGGCGTCTCATGCAGCTCGGTATTCAGGCCACTTATGCTCGCCTCAACATAGGCTGGTATAGAAGGCTCCTCGGTGTGAGCCAAATCGATGATGTCCACGTCGTGGCGTTCGATGGTGACGATATCGACCGGTACCGCGCGACGCTGCGCTTCCAGCCGTTCCTCGCGGCTGTCCAGCTCCACCTTTGCACGCTCGATCGCTGCGATGACCTTTTCCAATTCGGCCCTGGGTCGCTGGAACCAGTCCGAGCTCCAGACCCGATGGATGATCCAACCATGGTCCTCGAGGACAGCTTGACGCAATCGGTCGCGGTCACGTGCGGATCTGGCATCGTGATACGATGCTCCATCGCATTCGATGCCGAGGATGTACCGGCCGGGCCGTTCGGGGTCTGCGATGGCCAGATCGATGAAGAACCCGGCAATGCCAACCTGCGGATGAACTTGATAGCCTCGGGCCTGCAGTGCCGAAGCCACCTGCTCCTCGAAGACGCTGTCCATGTCGCGGCCGGATCTCTCCGATAGGCCGAGCTTCCCAGTGCGCGCATAGTGCAGGAACAGCTTGAAGGCGATAACGCCCTTGCCCTTCCCGCGCTCGAGGTCGATATCGTCATCGGTGATGGAGGCATAGACTTCGCAACGCCGTTTCGCGCGGCTGATGAGGACGTTCAGTCGACGTTCGCCACCGTCGGCGCTGAGGGGGCCGAACCGCATGGCCATATAGCCCTGCTTGTTCTTGGCGTAGCCAACCGAGATCAGGATGACATCGCGCTCGTCGCCCTGCACGTTCTCCAGATTTTTGATGAAGAACGGCTCGCTTGGATGCGACTGAAAGAATTGCTCGGTATCTGGGTTGGCCCGACGCAGCAGTTCGACCTGGTCCTGGATCTCGCGCCGCTGCTTGAGCGAGAAGGTGGCGACGCCCAAGGATTGTTCCGGCGAGACCTTGGCGTGGCGAATAATCGCTTCGGCCACCGCCATCGCTTCCACCTTATTGACGCTCTCGTCGAAAACGCCGTTCTCGATGTAGTGGAACCGCAACCCCATGCCTGCTTCGGCCGTATAAGGGCTCGGGACGATGAACAGCTTGTTCTCGTAGAATTCCCGATTGGAGACTGCGATGAGGGATTGATGCCGGCTTCGATAGTGCCAACGCAACATTCTTTGCGGCAGGCCCCGAGCTGAGAAGAGGCCAAGGATGCTTTCGATATCGGAGACCTGAGCCCCATCGTCGCCCTCGTCCTCGGCCTCGCCCGATGTCATCTTCGAGAAGAAGCGAGTCGGTGGGAGCTGGCGCTCGTCGCCAACGACGACCACCTGCTTGGCGCGGGCGACAGCGCCGATCGCATCGATAGGCTGGATCTGGCTGGCCTCGTCCATCACCACTAGATCAAAGACGAACTGCCCCGGCGGCAGGAACTGGGCAATCGAGAGCGGGCTCATCATGAATACAGGCTTCAATGCCTGGATCGCGGGTGCAGCGCGCGACATCAGTTGGCGGATCGGCATGTGATTGCGTCGACGGGCGATCTCGGCCTTCAAGACGCCCACCGGTCCCAAGCCACCGGCGCTCGACGGTATCCCAGCATGATGCGCGTTAACCGCTTCAAAGCGTGATGCTTTCATGCGTTCGAGATCGAGGGCCGCGAACTCTTGGGCCAGCCTGCCATGCTGCTCGCCATCGAAACGGCCCAGCTCGGGATCATGAGATGTCTGCGAACGGAAAAGCGCTTCGTAGTAGGCCATGTCGAAATACTGGACGAGGTCGTTCGGCAACGTTCGACCGTCTTCCAGTCGTCCGACCAGCGCTTCGGCGCCCAATTCCTCAGCCCTATTGGCTCGAACCTTGTAGTTGAGCCACTGCGAAAGCTTTTCCTCCGAGCCTCGCCACGCGCTCAGGCGTTGTTCGATCGCTTCGAGCGGCGTGGATGAAACGCTCTCAGTGTCGAATAGGATCGCAGGATCCGCCTCTAGCGAGAGCAGGATGGCGTCGATATCGGCGAGGAGCTGCATAACAGCCGCCTGTACAGTGGATGCGACGTTGCCGACGTTCTGCCGATCGGGCACCCGAGCAGCGAGAGCGCGAATGTCTTCGTTCTTCGAAACCCACAGCACCGCCGCATCGAGGCGGGCCCAGTCAGATTGCAGATCGGCCCATGCGGATCCGAATGCCATGGTGCCCAGCTCACCTGCGGCGACCAGAGTAGCGCGCGCGGAGATCCCGGTCTGGAGCAACTTGAGCCGTTCGATGCGTTGCCCGGCTGTCGCATTTTGGTCGAGCGCTTCAGAGGCGTAGAGTCGGTTGACCACGGCCATATTCTCAAGCGTCGACACGGTCGCGCGTAGATCGATGGATTCGACGCCCGGTGGGTTGCCGAGCATTTCCCGGGCTGTGGTGCCTAGGCCGGACCACAGGCGGTTGTAGAGAATTCTTGCCCGATCAAGGAAGGTCCTAACCTGGGCAGATCTTTCCGATAGCTGACCCTTGTTGGGCAGTCTCCCGGCAATGAGCCTTGCCTCGGCGGCGACACCCTTGAGGCTTCGCATCCAACTGACCAGGTCCTCGAGGGGTTGAGGGTCCGTACGTTCTCCACGCCAATCCGAACCAAAGGCGGCTCGACCGAGAGCGTCCCCCTCCCTGACCACTCGACGGGCTTCCTTGCCTTTCGCCAGCAGATCAAGCAATCGGATGCTCTCATCGGGCGGTATGTTGGGGTCGGTCAGAAGTGTCTTGATCAGCTTGTCGGCCTTCCTCCAGTCGCCGTTGGCGAACTTGAGGAAGCTTTTGCCGTGCATGGCGATGGCTGTTCGCGCAGCAGAAGTGTCTGTTTCCCAAGCGGCATCGGCAACCTTGCCGGATAGTTCCTGGCGTGTGCGAGACAATGTGTCGACCGCTTCTGCCAGATCGCCGGCCTGATCCAGTCCGCGCTCCCAAATCGCTGCCGCGAAGGCCTCCGGACTGACATCAGGCGCAACGGCCACTCGATCCGCGGTGGTCACGAGCTTGTCGATGCCGCCGAACGTGCTCAGTGGATCCGTAGTCCCGAGCTGCTGCTGCAAGTCGGTGGCGGCACGCAGAAGTTCGGGGATCAGGGTCGACAACTCGCCGAAGACTGCAAGGTCGGCATCGGTGTGTTCGGGCGGCACGATCCCGTACCACCCGATCAGCCGATCGACAGGCCAATTCCATGCCGGTGCCTTGAACTGTCGGTCGAGCTCGTTGCGCAGCTCGGATAGCGTCCTGCCTTGAGCAACGAGTGCTCCAACCTCATCAAGGCGGGATGTCCAGGCCGGACTGGCCAGCGCAGCATCATCGAGCTCAGGAGCCGTGCTGACCCGCTTTGCCAGTTGCACCATGTCTGCGACGCGCTCGGCATCGGCCGAAGGGACAGTTTCAAGATTGCGATCGAGCTCTGCGATGCGCGAACGAAGTTGAGGCAGTTGCTCGAGTGCGGAGCCAATACGCTTCATCAATCGCTCGAGATCCATCGGGCTGATGCCCTCGACCCCAACCCCGTACCACGGGTGCCGAATGGGCAATCCGATCTCGGTCACGCGTTCCGCCAGTTCTCCAAGCAGACGGCGGAGCTCCCCTGCATGATCGGCATCCCATGCCGCAGCAGTGCTAAGTTCGATGTCGACTGGTGCTTGGCCAAGCTGCCTCAGCCGTGTCAGTTGCCCCATGACTTGGAACGGAGACAAACCATAGGGCTGGAAGCGGCGGTGCAGGCGAACGGGATGCGAGTTCAAACGATCGCGCGCAGTCGTGAGTCTTGCGTCGAGGCTTTCGGCCGTCGTTCTTCTCGGCGCGCCGAGATCCCAAGTGCGCTGCAGCTCCATCAACAGCGATCGCTTGTTGGCTTTGTTGGAATGGAGCTCCAGGCACGCGTCGCCTACGCCGGCCTGGTCGAGCCTACGTTTGACCACTTCCAATGCGGCCATTTTCTCTGCGACGAACAACACCGTTCGGCCATCGGCGATGGCTGCGGCAATGATATTGGCGATAGTCTGGGACTTGCCGGTGCCCGGCGGCCCTTGGATGACCAGATCCCGGCCCTTGCGAGCTTCATGGATCGCCATGGTCTGCGAGCTGTCGGCATCGACGATGTGGAGCATTTGCTGAGGCGCAATATGGTCGTCCACCCGCGCGTCCTCGGACAACATGGGCTCGCCGCTGTCGAAGCCATCTGCCAAAAGACCCCGCACCAGCGGCCTGTCGATGAAGCTGTTCCCGGCGGGCCAAAGCTTGGGATCAAGGTCCCGGTACATCAGAAACTTGGCGAACGAGAAAAAGCCAAGGACCATGTCGTCGGTCTCGACCGACCAGTCGACCTTCGTTGCGATCGCTGCACGAACGCTCTCGATATAGGCGACGGGATCGAATTCATCGGTGACGTCGAAGGTGGGTAGCTTGATAGCGTGAACGCGGTCAAGGAAAGCTTCCAACGAAAGGTTGGACGCAAAGTCCTCAGGCCTGGCGCGCAGCCTGAACCTTTCGGCAGCAGTGCTCCGTTCGAGCGATACGGGGACGAGGATCAGAGGAGCATAGCGAATGTTCTCGGCGTTGGTGGGGTCGACCCACTTCAAGAGACCCATCGCCAGATAGAGAATGTTGACGCCCTGTTCCTCCTCGAGCGTGCGAGCGTCGAAGTAAAGATCGAGCAAGCGCTTCTGCAGGCCGTTCGGCGTCATCCTGGTCTGCAACTTGGTGTCGCGGTGGCGAAGCAGCCTGCCATCGCCGTCGCGCTCATCATCGTCCGGGAACGCGATCTCGATGGCTTCGGCCTCGTCCTCCTCCTCGGGATTGTCCCGGCCCTTGGCGCCTGCGAGGAAAGTCATCGGTTTGGAGTCGCCGACGAGGATCCGAAAGACTTCGCTGGTGCTCTCTCCAACGATGTCGATCGTCTTCGCGCTCTTCGAGAAACGTGGGACGTTTAGAAGCCTGTTCCGTGCCGAAAGATCGAGCAGCTCCGTCCTGGCCCTCTCAATCTTATCGGTGATGGAGAGGTTGCTTTGAAAAACGGAAGACTCGGAAGTTTCCTTAGCGGCTGCAGCGTCGTCGATCATGGTCTCTCCCTCTGTGGCTATAGAGGTCGTTCCATGCACATCTGTCCAGTCCGAACCCTAATCTCCACGGCGAACATATGTGCACACCGCAATGTCGAAAATGTTCGCTCGGATTAAATGTGGCGGTAGGAGCAAAGAAACGGACCAGTAGATCGGAGCGCTCGACCATTCGAATTACGGTCAACGCGAACCCACCTGCTCAAGGGCTTAGGCGTGATCGGCTGTGCCACAAGGGATACTGCGTGGTACGCGCAGATCGAAGCAGTTAGGCTATCCAGGATCGTGTCATTGCCTAATGAATGGCGGCACCCTGCCCGTGGGCTGGGTGCCGCTCGATCCAACAGAATGATCGGCTCAATTAATGTGGATCGCGAAATCTACCGGATCAGGTGGCGTGCTGATGTCAGCGATTAGGGGCTGATGAGCCAAGCGAGTTTGCCAGCCAGGTCTCGACACTATCAGGCTCCAAGCCCATCAAGGCCTGGGCACTCGTGGAGGGATCAATCGTGTTTGCCGGAGCCTGCCAGTGCAAGTTGTAAAAGCCCACCACGCCAGCGTAAGCGGGCCCAAAAAATGGCTCGATGAGATCACCAAACGCTTGTGGAGTAAGGGATTCGAATTTCACATCCCGGCCGAAATGGCGTGCGAAGCCGGCTGCCAAATCTGATCCGACCAATCCAGGCAGGTGACCAACGCCAACCACACCTGTCACAGTGGCATCCTGCAGCAACCGCTCTGAAACCTTCGCCACATCAGAATGAGAGCTCCAGGAAACGGCATAGTCGCTCCGCACCGGATAGCGCAGTGCGCCTTCCTCGGTGACGGGCGCTGAGACCATGGGGAGCAGAAGGTTCTCCAGATACAGTCGTGGCGCGACCACTGCGTTTGAAATGCCGCTGTCCTTCACGCCGTTGATCAGCGTCATGATGGCTGACGTTGGAGGAGCCTGCAGTTGACTGTTCGGTGAATCCACGACTGAACCACTCGTCGAAATGACGACACGCGAAGGGCGAGCCACGCCGATCGCCGAGACGATGTTGTTCGCATAACTCAGACGCACTTCTTCTGGAGCCTGTGGCAGATGCACGAAGATGGCGTCCGCCCCATCATATGCTTTTGAAAGAGAAGTCGCCGAGGCGATGTCCGCAGTCACCGCGTATTCGCCATTTAGCGAATTGCGCGACGCCGCCTTGACAGATTTTCCTGCCGCTTTGAGGCGCTCGAACAAGGGGGCGCCTTGTGCGCCGGTAGCTCCGTGGATGATGAAGGACATGGAATTCTTCTCGCTAAACTGTTAGACGGCCGCATCAGTGCATTCTCTGCATCGGTTACGTCAAATGCACTAATGGACACTGCGGCAAATTTTTTAGAGGAGATTTCGGGTGGAGGAACGATGCCTACCGGAGTGCGGCGTTGAGCGCTTTTTGCTGTTGTTGGACGGTCCTTGGGCAACGCTGATCGTTCGCGAACTGCTGGTTGGTCCCCAACGTTTCACCGAGCTCAAATCGCGTCTGGGAAGCATCAGCGCACATACATTGACGCATCGGCTCAAACGATTTGAGAAGCACGGCATCGTAAGAAGAACGGCATATGCCGAGACGCCGCCAAGAGTGGTCTACGAGCTGACTGAGCTGGGCATGACCCTCAATGAGGTGCTGAAAGCCATGAATGCTTGGGGCATTTCAGTTGCAGACGAGAAGCTCGCGGGATGAGATCTCGATAGTCGCCAAGGCCCTGTCGATCTGGTGCATTCGCAGATTGCAAAGGATCGGGATACCGACCGTCCCGACGGCAGGATCGTCGAACCATGGACAACTGGCGCCCGATCAATCAGTGAAAGTTCCGTCCTTTGATCTTGAGCGTGTCGATGTGCAAATCCGGGATGTAGATGTCGCGTTGGCGAAACCCATCTCTTTCCCGAGTTCGCGAATCACCGGAGGACCCGCCGTGTGCGAGTTCGTCGCCGCGGCCTGGGCGAACGGAAAACTGTCCATCCCTGCCGCCAACGGTTGCGAGTTCGGGCGTCATGTCCGTCATCGACCGGGCGATCAGGTGTACTACCTCACCTTCGCGCTGCAGCTTGCCGTATATCGACATCATCGATGAGCCGAGGACGATCCGACGGTGCTGCTCGAAAACCTTGGGCCAGACGATGAGATTGGCGGTGCCTGTCTCGTCTTCGATGGTGATAAACATAACACCTTTAGCGCTGCCAGGCATTTGCCTGACGAGCACCAGCCCTGCCGTTGAAATCCAATGGTTGTTCCGTGTCGCCATTGCCTCGGCGCAGGAAAGAATGCGTCGGCTTGCGAGCTCATTACGCAAGAACGCCACTGGGTGTGATCGAAGGCTGAGGCTGACGCTTGAATAGTCCTGAACGACCTCACCCCCAGCCGTCATAGGTTTGACCGTAAACTCTGGCTCGGACAATTCGGTGATAAACCGCTTTTCGGCCTCGGCCGCTGCAGCGAACAAAGGCAGCGGCTCGTCGCGAAGCGCCCGAATGCTCCAAAGTGCCTGTCGACGGGTCACTGCCATGGAAGGGTGGAAAGCGTCAGCCTTGGCCAGAAGCACTAAGGTGCGGGCTGGCACCCCGGCCCGGTGCCAGAGTTCGTCGATGGACTGATACCCACGATTGGGGCGTGACCCGATAAGGGCGGCCGCATCTACATTGGGCAGTCCTTTGATCATCCGAAAGCCCAAGCGGATCGCAAAACGGTCATCGCCCAGCGGCTCCAGGGTACAGTCCCACCGAGATGCGTTGACGCAGATCGGTCTGACTTCGACACCATGCTCGATCGCATCGCGAACAATCTGGGCAGGGGCGTAGAATCCCATCGGCTGGCTGTTGAGCAGTGCAGCACAAAAGATCTCTGGATGGTGGCATTTCATCCAAGAGGAGGCGTAGGCGATCAAAGCAAAGCTCGCCGCATGGCTCTCAGGAAACCCGTATGAGCCAAAGCCCTCGAGCTGTTTGAAGGTGCGTTCGGCATAGTCCTGGTCATAGCCGTTGGCGACCATGCCGCCGACCAGTTTATCCCGGAAGTGCGAGACGCCACCGGTGAACTTGAACGTCGCCATGGCACGCCGGAGCTGGTCGGCTTCGCCCGGCGTGAACCCCGCGCATTCGATTGCAACCCGCATCGCCTGCTCTTGAAACAAAGGCACGCCGAGTGTTTTGCCCAACACCTTTTCCAGCTCTGGTTTTGGATAGACGATCTCTTCATTGCCTTCGCGGCGTCGAAGGTAAGGATGGACCATATCGCCCTGGATTGGCCCGGGACGAACGATGGCGACCTCGATGACGAGATCGTAAAAGGTCCGCGGCTTGATCCGTGGCAGCATCGACATCTGCGCCCGGCTCTCGATCTGGAAGACACCCAAAGTGTCCGCCCGGCGGATCATTGCGTAAGTTTTGGGATCTTCAGGCGGGATCGTCGCCATATCGAGAGCGATGCCCTTGTGCTCGACGAGAAGATCGAAGCTCCGCTTCATGCAGGTCATCATACCTAGAGCAAGGATATCGACCTTCATGAACTTCAGAGCATCTATATCGTCCTTGTCCCATTCGATGACCTGGCGATTGACCATTCGAGCGGGTTCGATGGGTACAAGTTCATCGAGCCGATCGTTGGTAAGAACGAATCCGCCAGGATGCTGGCTGAGATGCCGCGGCGCGCCCATGAGCTGTTTGGCGAGCTCCAGCGCCAACACCAGACGGCGGTCGCCTAGATTGAAATTGAGTTCTTCAGCCTGTTTTTGGCTCACGCCATCCCTGGACCAGCCCCAGACCTGACTCGATAGCAGCTTGATCATGTCCTCGGGCAAGCCGAGCGCTTTGCCGACATCGCGAAGAGCGCCTTTCGAGCGATAGCGGATTACCGTCGAGGTGAGCGCCGCGTGATCCCGCCCATAGGTCTCGTACACCCACTGCATGACGATCTCCCGCCGCTCGTGTTCGAAGTCGACGTCGATATCGGGCGGTTCGCGTCGCTCCATCGAGACGAAACGCTCGAACAGCAGGTCGTTGCGGTCAGGATCGATGCTGGTGATCCCCAGCACGAAACAGACCGCGGAATTTGCGGCGGATCCTCGCCCTTGGCATAGAATGTCCCGACTGCGGGCGAAGGCGACGATCGAGTTCACGGTGAGGAAATATGGCGCGTAGTTGAGCTTCTCGATCAGATCGAGCTCATGCTTGATGATGCCAACAACCCGTTCAGGAACACCTTCTGGATACCGCTTTTGGGCTCCTTCCCAGGTCAGCTTTGCCAACGCCTGCTGTGGTGTGAGCCCTGGGATCGCTGCTTCCTCTGGATACTGATAGGCGAGCTCTTCAAGATTGAAGCGACATTTCTCCATCACCGCGATAGTTCGCGCCACAGCATCCCTATTCCGAGGAAACAGACGAACCATTTCAGCCGGCGGCTTCAAGTATCGGTCCGCATGACGCTCGCGGTCAAAGCCCACATCGTCGATGGTTGCGCCGGTGCGGATGCAGGTGACCACGTCCTGAAGGATGCGACGCGAGGGCTCGTGGAACAGAACGTCGTTGGTCACGACCGTGGAAACGCCCGAGGCGTCAGCCATGGTTTGCAGCTCATGCAGCCGAAGCTGGTCGTTGGGCCTCCGCCGCAGGGTCAGGGCAAGGTAGCCATCGTGCCCAAAGTGCTCCTTGAGACGTCGCAATTGCATCGCCGCGGTTTCGTCGGCCTCGTCGGGTACGAGGATGGCCACCAGTCCTTCGGCATAAGTGGCGACATCGGACCAATGGAGTTCACACTTGCCTTTGCCCGCGCGCGCCTTGCCGAGGGAGAGCAGCCGGCAGAGCCGGCCATAGGCTGGTCGATTTTTGGGATAGACAAGAACCGACATCCCGTCGACGAGATCAAGTCGGCACCCAACGATCAACCTGACGCCAGTGGTCTTTGCAGCCTCATGCGCTCTGACGATGCCGGCAAGGCTATTGCGGTCGACAACAGCGAGTGCCTCAATGCCAAGCACGGCAGCGGTCGCAAACAGTTCGTCGGCCGAACTGGCGCCCCTCAGAAAGCTGAAGTGACTGGTGACATGGAGTTCGGCGTATCTCATCCAAAGACGCCATGCAGATACCATTTGAGACTGCCGGTCTCAGGGTCCACACCGTCGCCAGAACGGTAGATCCAGTAGCGCTCGCCAGTCTCGTCCTCGACGCGAAAATAGTCGCGCACTGCAGCGATCTCAAAATCGGTCTTCCACCACTCGCCGAAAATGCGTTCGGGACCATCTGCTGCCTTGATCCGACGGCGGACACCGCGCCAGGTGAACCAGACCGGCGGGTGGTCCGGCAGCAGCGCCATGGTCTCGATCGGCTCGGGATACGGAAGGAGCCGTGTAGGGCGCGGCCACTTGCTGGGCCAGTCGCCAATCGTCTCCTCAGAAAGAGGAGGAATCTTCTGGAAGGAGCGCTCTGGAATATCGCTCGCGACTGGCGCGAAACGGTAAAGCGCGCCCTGCCCCATTCTGTTGCTCAGGACATCGATTAATGCGGCGACGTCCTGATCGGCATCATCAACGAGTGAGTTGATCATCTGAGCTGGATCGAGCGACTCGGCCTGGACGGCGCGTAGCCGCAATTGCTCAATGCCGAAGCCGGGATCGATTTTTTCGATCTTGTCCGTAAGAAGCCGGGTCAGCCGCTTAGTGTCCCTGATCGGCAAAGCGGTGCCGACGCGAACCGTCACTGTCGTATTGTCAACGCGATGCGCCAAAAGATCGAGGCGCCTGGCACCCAGTCCCTTCTTTTCAAGATCGCTGACAAGACGCTCGACCAGTTGGCGGATATACTTTGCGATAGTATCGGCGGCGCCAATCGGTTCGCCGAACGGTCGAGCGACCTCGATGATTTCTGGTAGCTCGACTGGCTCGATCGGTTCTCCCACCAGACCCATGGCTTGGTCGATGCGCCGACCGATTTCCGGGCCGAACCGGAGCGTTAGGGTGGCTCGCGGTGCGGAGGCGAGGTCCCTTATGGTCTCAAAACCCAGAGTTCTCAAGGCCGCTACAGTGGCTTCCGGCAATCGCAGGGCAGGCAGTGGCAGGTCGCGAATGATCGAAGCCCCCTGTCCCGGCTCAATTAGAACAGCTGGATGCTTGTGGTAGCGCGCCAGCGCGTGGGCCTGGCCCCAGGTGTCTGCCAAGGCTGCCTTTCTCGAGAGCTCGGCGGCCTTGAACTGCGACAGGATTTTCTTGAGCACCATTTCTTCCCCGCCATGGAGATGATCGGCACCCGCAATATCCATGACGATGCCGTCAGGCTGGTCAGCCGCTACCAACGGCGAAAAGCGCTGCAGCGCCCAAAGAGCCAGGCGCTCGATTGCCTCCCGATCGCCAGCCGCGTCGAGGTCTGAAACATGCAGTGACTTGATCATGGCCTGTGCCTTGCTCACCGGCATGCCCTTGCGGAGCCCGACCGAAATGGCAACATGATCGAGGGCCGCAATTTCGCGACGGCTGCCGCGACGCGTCACGAGCACCACGGGCTCTTCAGCCGGCGGCGCTGCGCTTCCCCGAACGCGTCGACGAAATCGGCCGCTTCAGCGCCACGGCACCTGATGAGTTCCACTTGCCAGCGGGCTCTCCCCACGCCCGGCACCGGCAATGGACGCGATGGCAGGCTGCTGATACGCCATCGGGTGACGGCCGCCGTCGGCTGTCCAAAATCGGCTGCCTCCGTTTGACGTCGCCAACGTCTGATGGCGATGCCAATGGCTCCGGAAGTCTCAGCTGCCAGTTGAAGCCTGCGAGACGCGGTCATCGTCAGCTTGGCAACCTCGGCAACGATCCCACCTAATCCGCCATACCGCATACCCTCTTCGAATGCCTCGAGGACCGATTGCTCGTCGCCGGCCTCGACATAGATGACCCGGTTCGCGCTCAACCCGACTTGGGCTATGGCTGGTGCAAATAGGTCCTGTCGCGTGACGCACCAGAGAACCTTGCCTTTGGTTCGCGCGACGATGCCTGCTGCGAAAAGGGCCGCCGCTGCACCATCGATGGCGCCATTCCCGCCTGCTGCGACTTCATGCAGGGCACCCAGGGACAAACCACCACCCGGCAAGTGCCGATCAATGACATCGACCCCAAATGGAAGGACTACCCGTTGCGAGGCAGGCCTGCCTTCAAGACGTCCGATCTTCTCGCGAAGCTCGGCGATCATCGCACTGTCGATGGCCTGGTTCATTTTTCAATTCGTATTTCTCCACCCGCCTTTTCAAGCGTGCAGACAGGGAATATGTTCCCTCTTTGTTCTATAAGACTCGGGTAGGAGTCAATGCGGTTTGCCTTACCGTTGGGTCGAACTGCTCTGCGTTGCACTCTTGGTGGATGATCATGTCAGAGGATTCAGTGGCTTGCGGCTCAGAGCGGCTTGGGGAAAACCCGCCGAACGAAGAGCGCATCCGGAAAATCGTCCATGTCGACATGGATGCCTTTTTCGCATCGGTCGAACAGCGGGATGATCCGAGCCTTCGGGGCAAGCCCGTCGCCGTTGGTGGTGCGCGCCAGCGTGGTGTCGTTGCTGCCGCCAGTTATGAGGCCAGGGTTTTCGGTGTTCGATCGGCCATGCCGTCGGTGACCGCAGCACGGAAATGCCCTGACCTGATTTTCGTAAAACCGCGCTTTGACGTCTACAAATCGGTCTCGGCTCAGATCCATGAGATTTTTGCAGAGTACACGCCTCTCATCGAGCCACTCTCGCTCGACGAAGCCTATCTCGATGTGACCGAGAATTTAAAAGGCATGGCCATAGCAAGTGAAATCGCCGAAGAGATCCGCGCAAAAATCCTCGATAGAACGGGGCTGACGGCCTCGGCGGGCATATCCTACAACAAGTTCCTCGCCAAGATGGCCTCGGGCCACAACAAGCCCAATGGCCAGTTCGTTATCCCACCGGCCAAAGGGCAAGCTTTCGTGCGGACCTTGCCTGTCGCGAAATTCCACGGCGTGGGACCAGCGACAGCGACGAAAATGCAGGCACTCGGCATAAAAACCGGTGCGGATCTTGAAGCGCAAAGCCTTGAATTCCTGCAGCGCCATTTCCGCTCAGGTGGAGAGTACTATTATTGGATTGCGCGCGGTATCGATCATCGCCGGGTCAAGCCAGACCGCGTTCGGAAGAGCGTGGGAGGCGAAAACACCTTTTTCGATGACGTCCATGATCTACCAGGGGCATTGGAGAAGCTCTCGCCGATCATCGATAAGGTCTGGCGACACGCAGAGCAGAAGAGCCTTTATGGGCGCACCCTGACCCTTAAAGTGAAGTTCGCCGATTTCGAAATCATCACCCGCAGCCGAACGGAACAGGCGCCGTTCGCAACCAAGGTGGCAGTTGAGCGTACCGCACATTCGTTGCTGGCGCCGGTGTTTCCTACCTCGAAGGGCATACGCTTGCTGGGTATCTCGATTTCTGGTTTTGAGCCGGCGAGCAGATCGGATGGCGTGGAGCAGCTGGCGCTCGCATTGTGACCATCAGAGCAACAGCTTTTCCGGCTCCCCGATCGTGCTGGAGGGTGGATCTTCCTTTTTGCCGACGGAGACGATCTCAAGGACATCGTTTGGCAATGGCCTTTGCAGGAGGATGGCTTCTTCCTTAGAGGCCGTGAGCCAAATGTCGATCTCATCCGGGGTGGTCAAGATTACCGGCATCGCCTTCATGTGTATGCTGCCGACAATGTTGTTCGGCGTGCAGGTAAGGAAGCCGAAAAGATCGAGGTTTTCTTCTCGCCCCGTTTTCATCTTCCTCACGCCGCTCCATCCCTGGACCCAAATCCCAGCAAACAAAGCCAATGGTCTCGATTGGTCAAAAGCAAACCATGTGTCGCCCTTTTTCCGCCCCGCATCGTCGACGGTATTGTCGAATTCGGAGAATGAGGTGAAGGGCACAACGCAGCGGTTGTCGACGCCCATCCATCTGTTCCAATGGGCATTCCACCGGCCAGTGTCGGATCGGATGTTCCGGACGTTCGTGGTGCCGTTATCAGGCTCGGCAGCAAGCAGCGCGTCGAAATCGACCTCTTTGCCTTTGGCGCGCAATTTGTCCGCGCGCTTGGCTGCACTGTCGTAGAGCGCCTTGCCGGAGGACGGCAGACCCCAGCGCAACTTGGTGAGCTCCCTGCCTGCCGGAGTGTTTCGCACGACGGGAGCAAGATAGTCTGGAAAGATGCCGGTCTGCGGCGCGAAGTTGCCTAGGTTGTCCGAGAAGAGGCCCAACTCTCGCACCAGAGCAGCTATGGCATCGCGATTAGAGGTATGGCTATAGAGATTGCACATCGCGGGTATCCTTCGAGCTCGACTGGCGGGTTCACCCTAGAATGCTTTCGGCAGCTGAATGCTAAGTCCGCCTCCCGCCGCCCCGCAGATCGGACATCTCATTGCCAGCTTGAATTCATAATCCACTGCCACGTTCCCAAGCCGGCCAATGACTTCGTCGTAATCGATCTTATGGGAATGCTCGTAGTCATCTGAGCAAAAGCTCGTCAAAACGCATCCCGCGTCACGATGGTCAACGAGCGTCTCAATTTTGTCTATTGGATCAGGCGGTTTCCCTGGATAGTCCGGTACCCTCAAAGTCCGCCCCGCTCCATGCTCGACCAACTGACGTGACATTCTAAGTCCGTCGCTGACATAACGGCAGTGACAATCGGCCAGTTAGAGCTCGTTAAGCCCCGCATATAGCCGTAGCCTTGGTGCCACTCTTACACTGATCGCCGAGATAGCGAATACCTTCCACATCAACTCAATTTTTGAATTTGCCATGACGATCTGCAAGGTCAGTCGGTAGTTCACCATAGAGGCTCAGTTTGCGAGCGATCGCACATTTTGAGTTTGTGAATTCGATGACAATCGCGAACTGCCTCCTGGTCCCTTTGGTAGTTATCCAGCCATTGGATGCTCCAATCTTTCCATGGCTGATGGCGTGAAGTATTTCGATTTCTGAGACGCCATCGGTCGCCTTTGGAAGAGACGAAACGTCCTCTGTCTTTGACGAGAGATCCTCACCCGTCAGAAATTCCAGAGTGAACGCTTCAACGGCGGCGTTTTTCGGAGAATTGTTGCAGTCGTCGCTTCGTTTGATTTTCAGTTTGGTTGCTCCCGTTGATAAAGTGACGAACAGCGATCTCGCATTTCGACACCAAGACCGAGCGAAAAGATCAGAGTGACCTTGTCTCCACAGACCCTGAGTTACAACGACCGCCGCTTGGTGGCGGATTGGGCGGCCGCATGCGCTGAGCGCGTGCTGTCCTTGTTCGAAGTGGAATGTCCAGAGGACAGCAGACCTCGAGATGCAATCGCTCGAACCAGGGCGTTTGCTCGAGGGGAATTAGACACCGCGTCCCAGATTCGACGCCGGTTCGGAGGCGGCAGCACATCTCGGGACGCGCGTTCTCCCGCAGCGGTCGCGGCAGCCAGATCTGCAGGCCAATCGTCGGCTGTTTGCCATATGGGCGCACACGCATTGGGAGCAGCCGCCTTTGCTGCAAAGGCTATGAGCATTGCCAATCCAGACAAACCTCTTGCAGCTGATGAAGAAATTAGCTGGCAGATGGATCAGATGACATCAGAGGTCCGGAACGCGCTCAGCTCGCTTCCGCCGGTCGGTGAACATGTCTCCGGCCCACTTGGTCCTAGACTACTGGCTCGAGGGCAGATCGGCGAGATCATCCGGAAACTACAAGCGGCCATAGCAGTGGCCAAGAAATCTTAATCTCGATTGCTTGAAGCTGCAGATGGCGACGTGCGCGATTAGGACATCGAGCTAGGTGCCGTGAGTGCGCGGTTAGCGGAGCTACCGCATATGGTCTGGAATCAAGGATATGCTCCCTTGCCAGCTTCCTGCGAGACATCGGCGGAATCGATAACGAAGCCTGCGCGTCATGCAATAAGAGCTGCTCAATAATGTCGCGCTTGCTGCGTGCTAAGGCCGTCCGGACAATATCGGAGTTGCCGCTTGATGCCGGGGCTCTAAGCTTGCTTCTTGTCAACCTGGTCGCTCAGCCGTGAGCTTGGAAACGCTTGCGAAATTGAGAGGGGGACAGGCCTACGATCTGAAGGAAAACTTTGCGGAAAGCGCTTGGATCTCTGTACCCGACACTCCATGCAACAGCGTCGATTGGATCTCTGCTGAACTGAAGTTTTTCGCGAGCTTTGTTGATGCGAAACCGTTGAAGATACTCGGTGGCTGTCATGCTCGTAGTCCTCCGGAAGCGCCGCAAGAACGTCCTTTCCTCTAACCCGGACTTCGCCGTCATGTCCGAGAGACTAATGCTTTCCGCGTATTGCGAATGAAGCCAGTGTTGCACTACCAGAACGGCCGCATCACCATGATTTAGGCGCGGGACGAATGAGCTGTAATAGCGTTGCTCTCTTCCGGGAGGATCTATCAGCAACGTGGCTGCAGTGGCTTGCATCGCTGTCGTGCCCAGGTATCTATCGACCAGCTTCAGACCCAAGTCTGTCCAAGCCATCATGCCCCCTGCGGTGATTATGTCTCCATCGTCGATCACCAGTCGGTCCACGTCGAGATTCACCAGGGGAAAGCGAGACCTGAAGGCGTCTGCGGTTGCCCAATGCGTCGTCGCAGATCGGCCGTTCAGAAGCCCCGTTTCTCCTAGGATGAATGCACCAACGCAGACGGATGCGAGGGTGGTTCCCCTACCGTGAAGATCCCGCAAGGCAGGCATCATCGGGCGAGCTACACTATAATCAACCGGCCCTCCCAACCCTGGTGGAATTATCAGGACACGCGGATCGCCAGTCTCTCCGGTCGGTGAAATGCTGTTTGAATCTGCTTGCCATCGAGTTGCCCGGATCTGAGGTCGATCCGATCGATTGGCAATTGCGAAAAGGTCTGCCAAGCCGAGCAGAGCCGCCTCCTGAGCGCCTGGATACACGACCAGTGCAATTTCGATCTTGTCGTCCATGTGTCGGTTCCGACCCGCTATTTGTCGGTGTCGCCAATAGCGGGTCGTTCGGTGAACGTCCATATTGCGTGCACGAAAGGATCTTATTCATGAGCAAGCAAGCAGTCATCGTCATAGACTTTCAGAACGACTACCTGGCATCCGGATCATGGCCGCTGGTCGGCATTGATGCCGCAGTTCAGAATGCGAAAAATGTTATCGCCCACGCTCGGAGCCAGGGCATACCGGTCATCAATGTTCGGCATGAGAACCCCCCAGGCTCTCCATTCTTCGTCGCCGGAACGCCTGGCGCTGAAATCATATCAGCAGTGGCGCCAGAAGATGGCGAGGAGGTTGTCGTGAAGCATTTCCCAAATGCATTCCGCGACACCGGCCTCAAGGGGTTGCTGGTTGAAATTGGCATTGAGGACGTGATCATCATCGGTGCGATGAGCCACATGTGCATCGATGCCACAGCCCGGGCCGCCGCTGATTTCGGGTTCAACGTGACTATTGTCGAAGACGCTGCCGCTACTCGCGATGCCGAGTTCGACGGCTTGAAAGTTCCTGCTGACCATGTGCACGCAGCATTCATGTCGGCACTAGGCTTTGCTTATGCAAAGATCGTCAAAACAGAAGCCTACCTCGGATAATAACCCGATGGCCCGCACTGAAGTTCGCGGGCCATTTTCTGATCTAGGTGGAAGCGCGCTGAGTCGTACACACGGTAATGCAACAGCGCCTCTGATCTAATTTCTTTGAGCAAATCCGGCTTGCTCTGAGAGCGCCAATGCGCTCACGCAAGTTCATGTACGCGAACCTCTGGCACCACAGCTTGAGCGATTTCACAAAGATGCCGGTGATGCGTGAGATAGATGACCTGCCCAACCGTTGCCATCTCACCGAAGAGCCGAAAGACCTCCTCGGAGCGGACATGATCGAACGTCTCCATGATGTCATCTGCGATAAATGGGACCGGTGCGCGCGCCTGGGCAAACTCGTAGTATCCAGCGAGCCTCAGAGCGAGGTACAGTTGAAACCTGGCGCCCTTGCTCAGAGCGTCCGCAACCTTGGACGGACCATCCTTCTGAATGGCGATCAAGACCTCGCCATTCTTCGACGGTTGCGTCGCGAGGCCCGAGTAATGACCTCTCGTCATGAGTGAGAAGGCCTGAGACGCCTTGTCCATCATCGCCGATCGATGCTGATCCCGATAAGTTCGAAGAGCATGGCTCGCCGAAAGAATTCCCAGACGCAGGCGGACATATCGTGCTGCTGCCTCTTCCATTTCAAGGACAACTGTCCGCCGTTGAGCATCCAGTCGGGCGACGGCGCTGTCGCTGCCGATGGCGTCAAGTTTATCGATGGCACGCGTTTGCCGGACGAGGTGCTCCTTGAGGGCATCCGTGCTATTCTCAAGTCGTTGCTCAAGCTGCACCTTCTCCAAAAGAACAGCATCCTCGTCCAAGCCATCGAGCGTGTCGGCAGCTTCGTCCAAAGATCTAACGGCAAGTTCAGCGGTCAGTCTGATCTCTAGGTCGGATATATCTTTCCGTACTCGATCCCTGTCCTTGAGGAGCTCTTCCTGCTCCGCTACCTGCATCAGATTATCGGCTGCGAATGCACGAAGAACCTCGGTTCTGGCCGATATGAAGGCTTTCTCTTCAGCTAGCAGAACATCACGTGCTATCATCGCAGCCTCGATGTCCCCGCTCACGCCATCCCTATTCGCACGTGCTCTTTCTGCCAGTTCCAATCGCCGGACCAGTGCTGCTGCCATTTGTTCGGGGGCATCGAGATCGAGGGGATGAGCGCATGCTTCGGCAATGGCCACGACCTCATTCCTGAATAGCTGTTGATCGGCTTCCATCTTCTCGATCCGTAGACCCATGGCATCACGGTCTACAAGAGCCTGAGCTAAGAGGTCGAGCTGGTCGAGCACTCCGCCGATCGCTGCTGCTGGAAGACCTCGCTGAAGCCACGTTGCCGCCAAGGCGTTGGTAATCGCTTCGACCCATTCTTCCTCGCGGCGCATGGCCGTATCGACAGCCCGCTTCCTGGCAGCGAGTTCTTCCTCCCGCTCAGCAAGAGTGCGCAACGCCTCTGTATGTTCGGCATCCAACTTCGCCTGTCTGGTCAAGAAAGTTTCGGCGAGTGCGACTACTTCTTCGAGGCTGCCGGAGGTGTCGGCCGTAAGTCCGACGCGGGCCAACGCCTCGATGATGTCGGAACGAAACTGCACAATTTCGCCCTCAACGCGAGTGAGGGAGCTTTTCGCGGCCCCCGCTCGCGTGAAGGCATCAAGGGACTCTTCACGCGCTACTACGATTTCTTCAATCGCGGACAACAGATGTTCAGGATCCACCAGATCCAGTGACAACCTCCCCAACGAGGTCGATTGGCGCATAGCGCGAACAATCGCGCCCTGTTCCTCGTCGATGGCATCCAGTTCCCTTTTGACAGATGCCTTGGAGCTTTCAGCGACTGCGAGCGAAGCCAGAGTTGCACGTCGCTCTTCCAAAGCTCGCGCGTTTTGCGAACGAGCGGCTGAAACCGCATCGTCTTCGCGCAGAGTTTCTGCAAAGACATCTGCTGATTGCGGGAGCAGATCTTGCCGGTGCGCTTTCCATGCCGTGTCACGCGCGACGCGCACCCGCAACGCTTCCGCGTCATCTGGGATTTTCCCATTGGCATCGAACGCTTCTCGACGTCCCAGCAATTCGCGAATCGTCGCGTCATGGCTTGAGATTTGATCCGCGAGAACGGTCCTCCTAGACCGAAGGTCTGCCGATGAATTGCGCCAGCTGCTTATCTGTTGCTTGTTCGGTACCGCGCTACTAGCCAAAGACTCGCCGTCACCGGTCCACGGCCGCAACCGCATCGATGAAGTTTGCCACTCAAGCGTGCAATCTTCCAAACGCTTGATCGTCTGACGCCTTTCCTGAGCAAGCCCACTCTGCGCGATCTTTGACCGCAATGCTTCCAAACGAGCCCTGCTTGCGGCTGGCACTGCCCGTTCCTCAGCAACGCGCTCCTTCGCCGCTTCGAGCGCCACTGCGGCCAAAGCCAACTCGTCGCGTGCAGAACTTATCGCCGCGCTCAGACTGGTTCGCTGCTCGAATAGACCGCGTACCACCCCCATCGTTGCGGCCGGAATGAGGAGGCCTCGAGGATCTTGATGACCTGTCCGGCCCAGTGCGGCCAAATTGACCGCGACGGCTTCATCGAGAATTTTCAGCTCTGACCGACGGGCTGGCAAGTCTAGCCCGGCGGCGACGTGTCGAGCTTTTCGATCGCCCAAGGCATTGATGCGCTCGGATACCGTGATGATCAGGTCGTCGCCCACAAGATCCGATAGGCGATCACGAAGCCTTTCCAGTTCGGCAGTATTGGCTGCCAGACGCGCGGCGATGTCGGCTTCCTGAACCAGCATTTCCGCGACAGAACCCGTCCAAGTCTTCGGCGGAGTCGGCAGAGTAGGCATGGTCGACAGGATCTCTGCCTTGCGACGATGGTCCGCCAACATTGGCAACGCGCGCAGCAGCTTTAGAATTGCTTCTCGACGCGCGACCATCACAGCGTGTTCCGCCAGCGCCTGGTCGTATTTCTCCGTCGCCTCAATACGCTCTGCCTCGAGGGACTCGTACTTGGACCCCTGCGTGTCGATGGCATCGCGTTCGGCTTTGAGTTCCGCCAACCGCTTCTTCAATACCGCTAGTGCAGTTCCCTGGGCATGTTTGCGATAGATACTATCGGCCTCCACCTCGAGCGATTGGAGCGTTTCGCTAGCGCCTGACAGGCCAGCGCTGGCGGTGAACAGCAGCTTGCCTAGGTCGCCTTTGGACTCAAGGATGGCCTTTCCACCGTCTTCCAGGGTCTCGTCGTCCAGCGAAAACATATGGCCGTAGCTGTCACGCGACAGGCCTGCGAGGTGAGCGGAGAGTGCGACTTCGGCAACTGGCTGATTGTCGGCATCAAACAAAGAATTGCTACGCTGCTTGGTCCGCAGAAAGGAGCGTTCCAGACCGTCGGCTTCCAACACGCCGCCTACCCGCATGCTGGCGTATTCATGAAGGAAATTGTAGCGACTTCGCTCTTCGATACCGAACAGCAAGTCGAGATATCCGGACAACGCTGTTGATTTACCGGCCTCGTTCAAGCCGAAAATGATGTGCAGGTCCGCGCCCGAAGTCGGCGCCGGTCCGAAATCAATGGTCCTATCGGTGAACTTCCCATATCGAGTTAGATCAAGTCGGCGTAGCCTCATTGTAGGTCTCTTTCCCGCAGACGCGCCGTGACGAGATCGGTTCCTTCAGAAAGCGCTCGCTCAAGGAAGTCGTTCGCCTCGCTCTCATCCTTTCCAGCGAAGTCCCTCACTTCCGGCGGCAATTCATCGACGAGTCGGTGGATCAATGCGCGTGCTTGCTCGCGAAAAGCCTCCGACCGAGCGTTCGATCGCATGGTCTGCGCGAGCTCTTGCACCGGATCCGCACCATCGACGAACTCCTCAAGCGTCCGGACATCGATGTCGAGTTTCTCTAGCCAAACAGAGCCAGTTCGTTCACCGATCTGTTCGGCTTCGGCGAGCAGAAGATCCTGATCTCTTATTATCTGCCAAGCGAGCGATGTGTTCCCGACCAGCTTCAGGCGAACGACTAGGTGCGGCGAGAAGATCGAGCTTCGCAACTCTTCCAGCGCAGATCGAATGGCATGGACTACGTCATGCCATTCGATTGCGCCGCTGATATTGACGTCCAGGCGTTCGAATTGTGCGATGCTGGTGGCACGTTCTTCGATTTCGATGCTGCGATCGTCTCGGACCGTTACCAGCGATACCGACTTCTGGCCGCTCTCATTGATGTCCCGGCCTTGGGGCATGCCGGGCATCACGACCTTTCGGCTTCCTGCGTGAATTGTGCGTGAATGGATATGGCCCAATGCCCAGTAGTCGAAACCATGTCCGTGAAGGTCCGCAACATTGCAAGGAGCATAAACGTCATGACCGGGTGCGCCGGCGAGGCTGGTGTGCATGATGCCGACGTTCACCATGCCATCGCTGGGCCCAGCATATTTGGACAGCAGACTTTCGGGGGCTCTCGTCTGAGAGAAGCTCAAGCCGTGAAACGCGACGTCGTTCCCTGGCGCACGAAGGATCACTGCGGACGCACGTCCACCGAAAATTGTGACGCTGTCGGGGAAAACCAATTGCTTGCTTATGCGCGACAAGGCGTCGTGGTTGCCACGAACCTTCAAGACTTTGATCCCCGCTTCATGCAGGCGCGACATCTGCGTGGCGAGGAACCGGGCCGTCTTCATGGATGTCTGGTCGCCGTCGTAAAGGTCGCCTGCGATGATCAGGGCGTCGACGCGTTCAGAGAGGCAAAGGTCAACGATCGCGATGAGCGCCTTTCGGCTGGCATCGCCTACCACTTCAGCGAGCTCAGGGTTGCGAAGAGCAAGAGACCGCAGAGGGGAGTCGAGATGGATATCGGCGGTGTGGACGAAGCGAAAAGCCAAGAAGTCCTCCAAGTCAGCGGTTTCGAAGAGTGTATCAGTCTGTCGGCTAGCGGCTAGCGTGCGGCAAGAACTAACACGTCAAACTTTCAAGGGGTCGAGAAGCTGGCTACTAAGGACTAGGAGCCTGTGTCTCTTGTCTTCTGATCCACTCCGCCAGTGTGGATCGTCGCATGCAGACGATCTTGCCGACACGGAATGTCGGCAGGTGACCACGCCAGATGTGCGCAGCAGCCTGCTTGTGGGACATCCCCATATACTTTGCGATGGCATCGATGCCGATCAGCGCATCGAGACTCGTTGATGGCTCATGGGCCACAAGATCGTGCTGACTCAAAGGCTGAGCTCCAGGATGCGAGTGGATGGGGCAAGGCGCTGCCATACGCCTTTGTTGGAAATGTGCGCGCCGGTTATGACCTTGGCGGCCAGCAGAGGTGACGGGAAGCGAACGTTGGCAAGAAGACGCCAGCGGTCCTGAAGGCCAGGCATGTCAGCGAGCACACCTAATTGCGTAAGCTTGCGACGGCGCATTGCGATTGGGGGCAGCAGTGCCTGGTTCTCGCGCATCCGCATGTCCGAGCCTGCTCTGACGACGAAACTGCCATCCGCCAAAAGGTATCCCCAAGCGCTTATCCCATCGTAGCTGAGGTAATGATCGTCCTGGGCTCCGGTGAAATCCACGATCTCCACATCTGGATCTTCGCGCTCGTCGGTAACCTGCGGGCTTTGGGTTCGATAAGCGTCCAATGCTCGACAGCCAGCAACATATAGAAGGTCCCGCGACTGTTCGATCAGCCCCTCCAAAGCGGCTTTTTCTCCGAGCTGACGAGAATAGAGCGGTGGGATTTGATTGACCTCAAGCACTGCGTGTGTCGATGCGGCCACCATTTCGTGCAGTCGGGACTCCGCATATTTCACGTCGTCCTTGGTCAGTCTCAGATCGACCGCCGTTACGCAGAAAACCTCCTCGAAGTGATGCTTAGAGGCATCGGCCTTGTGCTCGAGGAGGCGGCGACGCACATCCCCGGCCTCACCAGGGCGAACGCATAGCCTATTGTCCGTCTTGGATCTCGTGGTGAGGAGATAGAAGCCCGGAGTAGCCGGCAGTCCGGCAACCATGAGGTCGTCTAATCGCGTCCATGGTGCCGCGTGGACCCGCAGCACCGATGTCCGGCACTCGATCACTCGGGGACCATCTCGATCGCCATCAAAAAGGTGCGTCGAAAGGGTTGTACCGATCTTGTTCATGCTCGCCGCTTCCCCAAAAGATAGAAACGATTGAGGGTGCGGGCGCATCCCAGTTGCTCATCCAGGAAGAAGAGAGTCGAGGTCGTCACTGGTCCACCACAAAGGCCGGGACGGCCTTCCACCTGTCCCGTAAGAGCAAGCTCGAGGCGGTAGGTGATCTCCCAGTCCGTGATGAGAGGAGCGCCGATGCGATCCTCGAAGGACGGAGCAGCCCGGCTTTCAAGTCGCCGGAGATCGCCCGAAAGGGTATGCACGAGTTCCGAATGTCGTCGCACGAAATCGCTATTGAAGGTCAGGTCCATCCTGAAGCTCCATTAGAAAGTGTTTTTTGATCTTTGGGGCGGGTGACGCGCTAGGCCGGCTCGTCCATAGCGCTTGCGCGATCACGAACCGTCGCGCGTGGGAACAACTGGATCACCTCAGCATCGTGTCTGGTCGAGCAAGAGGCAATCGCATCCTCAACCCTGAGCTGAGCAATCACGAGCAGTGAGCGCGTGGCGGCGGTCTCAAAGGCCTCTGGACCAAGGTCTTCATGGACCCGAACGAGCGCTGTGATCACCCGGATAACGAGATCATCCACCATGGCGCATCTCCTGCTTGATGACGTCGAGAAATTCCTCCCGCTTGAGAAAGCGCTTCTCGAGCAAGGCGTCCGCGACAGCCGTAATCAGCTCGGCATTTTGAACCACAACGGCATCAGTGCGTTCGTGCAGTTCCTTCAGATCTGCTTCGACGGATGCGAAGAGCGACCCGTTCATCCGAAGCAGCATTCCCATTTCTTCTGGCTCGCCACGAAATGCGAGGGTGTCTCCCAACCCCTGAGAGGCCTGCAACGAGGCGATCAAAGTGGTCGCTCGCCCAAGATCGCTGTCGGGGTGGCCTCCGCTGCCGGTGCCAATGCTGCCCAACAAGATCTTCTCGGCCGAACGACCGGCAAGGAGCGTAACCACGCGTTTTTCGATCTGATCTCGTGTGGCGACGATGTCATGCTGCTCGAAGGTGACCTGTCCTCCTGCCGCACCCGACTGGATGAGCGAAACGGAACGAAGGACGCCGGACCCGATGACATGGGTGATGACCGCGTGACCCGCTTCGTGCGTCGCGATGCGCCGGAGCATTTGCAAAGGGCGATCTTCCGGAGGGGCCACGATCGACATCAGGTCGTCCGATGTCATCCTGGATCCACTACGTCGTGCCAAGGCTCTTGCCCGCTTGACCGCATCCGCAACCATTGCCCCAGTGGCGTTGGCCATCATGGTCGCGAAGAGACCGAGATCCGTGTTCTGCAGGTCATCTTTTAGGTGCTGGCGGAGGATGAGTTCCACCTCTTCCGTGGAAGGAAACCCGATCTGGACCACCCGAGACAATCGCCCGGGTCGGATCAGAGCTTCGTCCAGGCGCTCAGGGTAATTCGTGGCGCCGATGATGATTAGGTTGCGATTTGCCTCGGTGGCGCCGTCCAGCAAGGTGAGCAGGTGGGCGATGACCGGCAGCCACCAATCCCGCCCTCGATTGGAAAGGGTTGAACGATCGGGAACACTGTCGATTTCATCGATCAGGATGCAGGCGGGGGCTTCGGCCCGCGCTGCAGCGAAGACGGAATCCATCTGCTTGATGACGCCATCCAGATTCCCGGAGCTATTCAAGAACCAGGCAGCTGCGCTGGTATCAAAAAGCGGGATTCCAGCTGATTGGGCAACTGAACGAGCGAAGCTTGTCTTGCCTGTACCGGGAGGACCTCCGAGCACGATCCGCGATTCAAGTGCATCGAAATCCGTTTCCCCGCGGCGCCACGCCGACAGATCCTGGATGAGATTCGTTGCCCATTCCTTCGCAGGCCCATAGCCGATCAAGTCCTGCACAGGCACAGCGGGGATCGGACGGCGCTTCTCGGTCTGCTTGCGGTCGACAATCGCCTTCAACCGGTCAGCACAATCTTGGCCAGTTGATCCGAGGCGCAAAGAGGTCGCGAACTCGTCAAAGCTGACGTCATCGAAGCTGAGGTCGGAAAGGTCGACGCCCTCGCCAGTGATTGTCTCAATGACCATTTCCAGGATTTCCGCACTGGGCTGGGCGATTTCTACCCATAGGTCATGGGATGCGAGCATGATCGATGGCAGCATCTCTTTCGGGTCTTGGGACACCCCGAATACCTTGGCCCCGCAGGCAAGCTGAACCGAGATTTCCGATGTCCGGTCGTCTTCCCTGCGCTTTACTTTCTCGCGCGCGGTAATCTTTCCAGAGAAGGTAGTGAAGCTTCGTAGATGCCGCGCGACTGGATCGACCCAGGAGCCGTCGGGAACTTTTACCACGATGCACTGGACGCCCCCATGCTTGATCTTCGCAATGGCGTCCAGTCCCGCCGCTTGCTCCAGAGCCAGACGTGGCAAGAGTGTGATTGCCGTTTCGGGACATGCCTCGTTGGGCTCGTCAGACGTTTCCTCGTCGTGGCGGTCGTTCGCCTTGATGGTCATTCTGATCCTCGTTCGTAGGGCTTGTTCGGTCATGACGTTCATCGATCTGGTTGTCAGATGTTGGAGGTGACCCACGTCGAAGTGGTGATCGGCTTGCTGCGGTCGATATCGATGAGCCCCGAGGCGCCCATCGCCAGCACTGCCCCAAAAGGATCGCGATGGCCCCCAAGGGCAAAAGCGCATTCGTGCAACGTGCTGATGCGCGCTGAGCGCAGGTGCTGCAGAACCACGTCGATCTCTTTGCCCGAATAGGTAGCCTTACGACCCAAGCTGATCGCATTCGCAACCATGCCACGCACGCCCCTTGTCAAAGACGATTGCGGGAGCAAAAGACACCGCGTCCGCTCGGCAGATGCCTGCCGCTTTACTTCAAGCGCCAAATGGCGCAGTTCAGCGTCCTTCCAGACGGTGTCGATCAAGGCGATGCCGGTGATCTTGCTGCCCGCGGACGCAAATCGCTTCGCGACGTAGCTGCGCTCATCGAAACCAACGGCGCTCATCATCTGCTGAACAAGAGGATCGTCGCCCAGGGCGACCACATCCGGGGTCGCATAGAGCAAGTTATTCACCGCCGTGAGAAGGGCACTGTAACGCCAGCTGGAGCGCTGATCCTGGAGCGCATCCGGACGCAAAAAAGCATCCGCCGCCCATGCATGGGTTGCGAGCATCGTGGTTTAACCTTTCGTCTTGTTCGGGCGCGTTGAGCCTCGGCAACCAGGCCTTGGGAAAAATCCCATCGTCTGGATGAACCTAACATAGCGGATTTCTATGGTGATAAAAGCCCCATATGGGGATATCGTCACCATAGATGCTATGTATGGTTAACGAGCGGTTTGCTACTCATCAGTTTCCCCTAGCACAAACCCTCGAAGTTGGATGACCCGGACTTGCGCCCTTGGGGGCCACGCAGGACAATACCGGCCATGGATTCTTTCGCGCGGGCAGACCACACGCAGGTCACTTCGGATCAGATACGTGCAGCCCGGGCATTGCTGGGCTGGACGCTGGTCGAAGCCGCGGAGCACATGGGCGTGGGAAAGAACACGCTCAACAGAATTGAAACTGGCAAGGGCAATGCCGGGGACAGGACACTGAAGGAACTGGTCGCAGTTTTTGAGGCCGCTGGAATTACGTTCGTCACTTCGGGTAGCACCGTCGGCGTGCTGTTCACGCCGGCTCTTCAGTAGCGCCCCGCACAATCGGCGCTGATGGCAGCTGACGAAAAAGCCCAGCAGTGGACAACTGCTGGGCTAGGTCGTCGGGAGTGGAGGGTGGATAGACCCTCAATGACTTAATATCAGACTGAAAATAATTAGGAAGCCTCTTTCCGCGCTTCTTTGTTTCGGATCATTGCGGGATCGATGCGTTGTTGGATCGAACGGCCCGCCCCGGCGCCCTCTCACCCGTCAAAGAATAAGGTCGTCGAGTTCTGATGGTGAAAATGGGATGTCCTCGTGCTCTTCCGGAAGTGACACGGGCGAGAACGCATCGATGACGTGGTTGATCTGAATCAGTCGATAAAGGGGAAGGTGACGCACGAAGCCTTCAAGCTCTTCGAGCAACTGCCAGCCGAATTCGATCTGTCTGCCTTCGGGTTCGAATGCGCTGGCGGCCAAGCGACAGTTCTTTCCCTGGTGCTCGATATAGATCTCCATGAAACGGATCTGCAAATCCGAGGCCTGTTTCAGCTTGCGCGCGCGATAGCTGGACTCCCTAGATGCCAGAGCGTCGATTGAAAGACCCTTCAAAAGGGGTTCGGCTGTGCGAACATCCGCTGATAGGGTGACACGGGGAATAAAGGTCACCCCTTGCCGGATACGGCGCCAGGAAAAGGTTTCGCCTTCGCAGCTGCGCTCTACGATGCCCTGGCCCTCGGCCCAAGACAGCAGTTTTGCCGCGCCTTGAGGATCATAGTGATATTCCTCAATAGCAAGGTACCGCTCGATTGCCTGTTTGACATCGATGCGTGCTGCACCTTGGAACAGCCTGTCCAATTGTCGATCCAACACGTAGAGCTCGGAACGTGCCTCCGGAAAGAAGCGCCGCCAACGGCCGATCTCGAAGGTGAAATCGAACGCCCGGATGTCCCAACTATCTACGCCCTCGTGAGGCTTTCCTCTCATTTCAATTCCTCTACGCGATATGCCGGGATCTTCGAGATCGCGGCGAGCATGACTTCCGGCCAGGCCGTGCCGTAGCTCTGGCCCACGGTCTTGCTCGCATGGCCGTCGATGCGGTCGATGATCTGTTCCTGAATGCCAGCAGCAAGGAGGCTGGAGCGGAAGAGATGGCGCCAGCCATGATTGGGATCGACGCCGGTGTCGGTGATGCCAACGGTGTTCCGTACCCAGTGCGCGAGGCTCTCGCCCACCTTCTTGTACTGAGGATTGGCGTCCGAGCCGTCGCGACGGCGACTGGGGTCATAGAAGAGATGCCGACCCTCGCGCGCCTTAACGTAGTCAATGAACCCTTGATCAAGAAGATCAGGATGCAGAGCCACCCATCTTGCCTTGCCGTTCTTGATCGTCCCTGCCTCCGGTGTCAGCCTGATGCACCAGACCTTCTCGCCGTTTCGCGACTTGCGTTCCTGCACATCCTCCGCCCGAGCCTGGGACACCTCGTTCACACGCGCCCCGGTGTAGCAGAGGATCCAGGGAATCCACCGCCGCGCTGCCAGCCCTTCGTCGGTAAGGTTCTTCGTGCGCGGCAGTCGGGTCGCGGCAAGGATGCGCTCAGCCTCGTCCTGATCAAATTCGCGATCTCGAAGGATAGCCTCGTCAGGCACCGTGACCTTGGCGTTCTCGAACGGCTGGTGGCCGACGCGCTTTTTTCGCTTGGCCCAGATGAACAGCGTCTTTGGATGAGCCATGTCGGCGTCACGGACAGTCCGTGGGGACACCAGGGTCAGCCGGTGCTCGATCCAGCGTTCGGCGTCGGCTTCGCTGACAAGTCTCATGTCGTCATGGCCAAGGAAGCTGAAGAAGGCCACCAGGACCCCGGTCTGACGCTTGATGCTCGATGCCGCCGGCTTCACGTCCGCCAAATAGGCTTGATGCACCTCGCGCCATGGGACCGGCGTGAGCGCGGCCCGGCCTTTTTCCATGTTGGCCAAAGCCGGAAAGCGCCCAGCATCGGGATCCGGACTCAAGTCCCCGCTCGCCCGCTTGGCCAGCTCGCGATAGGCTTGTGCCAGTGCTCTCGTGGCGGCCATGTGCAGCCGCGAAAGCGACTGCTGGTCGATCCGCAGCTCGAGCAAATCCAGCATCTCGCTCACCCGTCCGCCAACAAGGCGCGCGGCCATGCTCGGCGGCGTGAAGGCGAAGCTCGCACCAAACGGTCTCCGGGATGGTTCGCTGGCAGGCATCAGGACCGCTTGGGCCTGGCCCAACTTTCCGAGCCAGTAGTCGCGATCGACCGGATCGTCGCCATATCTGGACATGTGGGAATGATAGAGCCGGCCGGCCAGTGCTTCGATTTCCTGCACAGAAAGGGTCTTGGGCGGCGTCTGTCCCATGGCGGCTGCCAGCTCGCGCTCGGCCCAGTCCGCGTCCACCCGGGCGGCGACTTCGGCATGCAGCCGGCGCGCGGTCGCAGGGTCCTTCGTGCCGAGCGAGATCTTGACCTCGCGCTTGCCGATCAAGGCGCGAAGGCGCTCAGGGACGACCTTTCGAAACTGATAGATTCCAGTGCGCGGATGCACCGAAGGACGCGCTGCGGCCAAGACCACTTTGTACCACTCCTTTGTACCAAAGGCGGCTCAGAAGGTCCTTGATTTCCAGGCTTTCTAGCGTTTCCGCGGCTTTCAGGCGGAAGTGGCGGAGAGAGAGGGATTCGAACCCCCGATGGAGTTGCCCCCATGCCGCATTTCGAGTGCGGTGCATTCAACCGCTCTGCCATCTCTCCGCGAGATCGAAAAGGGAGTGTTTAAACTCCCGGCCGGTCGATACGGGGCGGCTTATGGCATAGGCCGCGCCGGGCTGCAACACCCCTTGTTGAGTGCACGCACAGAAACGCGCGGATCCTTGCCTGATAACAATCTCGTGCTGCCCGATCTTATCGCGCGCTATCACGTTGAGGTTCCGTCAAATAGTGTCACATTTGAGAGAGAACCCGATGTTCACGCGCCGCTCTGTGGTTGCCGGTCTCGCCAGCTTGCCAATGGCCGGACTTGCCGCCAATCTCCTGGCCCCCACCTTTGCCTCAGCCCAGGATCAAACCATGCCTGAAACCATCGCCACCAGCGAAGGCGACCTGATCATTCACCCGGTCGAACATGCCAGTCTCGTCCTCGAATGGGGTGGCAAGGTCATCTATGTCGATCCCGTCGGCGGCGCGGCCCTTTATGAAGCCCTGCCCAAGCCAACCGCCGTTCTCATCACCCATGGTCATGGCGACCATTTTGACGTGCCGACGCTCGAAGCCATCGCCGGCTCGGTGCCGCTCCTCACCAATCAGGATGTGTTCGACAAGCTGCCCGAAGCCCTCAAAGCCAATGCCAAATCCATCGCTAATGGCGAAGATGGCGAACTCGATGGCATCAAACTCAAGGCCATCGCCGCGCACAACACCACTGCCGACCGCATGAACTACCACCCCGTCGGCGTCGGCAACGGCTACGTTCTGACCCTCGGCGACAAGCAGGTCTACATCGCCGGCGACACCGAGCCGACCGAGGAAATGCTGGCCCTCAAGGCCATCGACGTCGCCTTCCTCCCGATGAACCTGCCCTACACCATGACCCCCGACCAGGCCGTCGAGGCGATCAACACCTTCAAGCCGGGCATCGTTTACCCCTACCACTATGGCGAGAGCGATCTCTCCCCGCTCGAAACCGGCGTCGGCGACCACACCGAAGTGCGCCTCCGCAACTGGTATCCCAACGGGCAAGGCTGAACCCTCCAAGCGCCGTTCAATCCCATACGGCGCTTGACTCTTCCGGCCTTTTTCACGATAAGCCCTCGATCCCACGCGCACCGGTCCCACCTGTGCGCTGGTTTTGTTTGAAAACGCTGCTCGAGGCTGCCGGCCAAAATCTTGGCCTACACCCGTAAAAACCGCGAAAAAGCTGGCATGAAAGCCGCGGTGCCGCAGGGCGCGACAGAAAAGGGACCGGGCGTCAAAAACGCTCGGTTGTGCATATGACTTTTGCAGTCATCAAGACGGGCGGCAAGCAGTACAAGGTTGCTGCCAATGACGTCATCAAGATCGAAAAGCTCGACGCCGAAGCCGGCGACATCGTCACCTTTGACGAAGTCCTCATGGTTGGCGACGTGATTGGTGCTCCGCTGGTGGAAGGCGCACTCGTTGCTGCCGAGCTGGTCGAGACCCGTAAGCAGAAGACCGTCATCATCTTCAAGAAGCGTCGCCGCCACAATTCGCGTCGCCGCAACGGTCACCGCCAGCTGCTGACCACCGTGCGCATCACGGAAATCCTGACCGGCGGCGCCAAGCCAACGATCCAGGCTGCTGCCAAGGCCGACACGACTGACTCCGTGACCGAAAAGGCCCCGGCCAAGAAGTCGGCTCCCAAGGCTGATGCCACGGACGCAACCGAAGCCAAGGCCGCTCCGAAGAAGGCTGCGCCCAAGAAGGCCGCTGCCGCTGAAGGCGAAACGGCTGACAAGCCGAAGAAGGCCCCGGCCAAGAAGGCCGCTCCCAAGGCCGATCAGGAATAAGAGGAAGCTAGACCATGGCACATAAGAAAGCAGGCGGTTCATCCCGCAACGGTCGTGATACCGCTGGCCGTCGTCTCGGCGTGAAGAAGTTCGGTGGCGAAGCTGTCATCGCCGGCAACATCATCATCCGTCAACGCGGCACCAAGTGGGCTGTCGGCACCGGTGTCGGCCTCGGCAAGGATCACACGATCTTTGCTCTGGTCGATGGCACCGTGGCGTTCCGCACCCGCGCGAACAATAAAGTACACGTGTCTGTCCTCCCGGCAGAGGCCGCCGAATAATCCGGCAGGCCTGACCAACCCGCCGGTGACCAGTTCCCCGGCAGCGTTTGGCGACACACCAGAACAGCGAAGGGGAACCGGCCAACCGGTTCCCCTTTTCGTTTCTGGAGAAATCTCATGACTATTGCTGCCCGCCGTCTCGCCGCCCCCGCCCGCCCAGCCGCCGCTGCAGCAATGGCCACCACCCAAAATGCCGTGATCTCGACCAAATGGTCGGTCAGCCTCGTCGGTCTATCGTGCCTCAGGGACATATCCAGATGACCGCGCTAAAGCACCGCCTGCCTGAACGGCTATCGACCGAGCGTCTGGTTCTCGTCACGCCCGACCTCACCCATGTCCCGCGCATTGCCGCACTCGCCAATAATGAGCGGGTCCATCGCGTCATGTCGCGCCTGCCCTTCCCCTATAGCGAAGACGACGCGCTTTTCTTCATCAACGAGGTCGTGCCCGACCCGCAGGAAAAGTGCTTCGCCATTACCCTTGGCGGCCAGTTTATCGGCGTCGTTGGCCTCAGCATGGGCCCGGACACCGCGCCGGAGCTCGGCTATTGGCTGGGCGAAGCCTATTGGAACCATGGCTATGCCACCGAAGCCGCCCGCGCGGTGATCGCGGCGGCCAAGGAGGCCGGAGCCACGAGCCTCAAATCCCGCGCCCTCATGAGCAATGCGCCCTCGCGAAACGTCCTCAAGAAGCTTGGCTTTATCGAGATCGGCGAAGGCACCGACCAGCAGGGCACGCTCATGGGCCAGTCCATAATGTTCATGCGGCTGGAGCTCGATCGGGAATGAGCGAACTCCTCACTGATCGCTTGATCCTCCGCGCGCCGCGGCCCGAAGATGCGCCATGCTATGCCCTGGGCGTCAGCGAATTTGCCGTTGCCCGCTGGCTGACCCCGGTGCCATGGCCCTATACGCTCACCATGGCGCAGGATTTTCTCCGGACAGCGCCAGCACCCACGCCCGAAAAGTCGTTCTTCATCATCGAACACAAAACCAAGGGCCTGATCGGCTGCGTCACGCTCGTTGATGAATTGGGCTTCTGGATTTCGCGCCCCCATTGGCATCGCGGCTATGGGTGCGAGGCCGCGACCGCGCTCATCGATTGGCATTTTGCCGAAACGAAGAACGAGGCGATCGCCTCGAGCGCCCATCGCAACAATACCGCGTCCCTTCGTCTCAAGACCAAGCTCGGCTTTGTCGTCACCGGCAAGGAGATGCGGTTTTCCCAGGCGCTGCAGCACAATGTCGAACATGTAACGACCGCATTGAGCCGGCAAACCTGGACGGCGAAAAGGATCGATTTATGCGCCTGAGAGATGCCCTGCCCGGCGTAATCGCCACGAAACGCTTGCGCCTGCGCCAGCCGGTCCTGACCGATCTCGATGCCCTTGTCGAAGGCGTCAATAACTGGAAAGTGGTCGAGCCCACCGCCAGCCTGCCTTTCCCCTATCTGCCCGAGCACGGCATCGGCTTTATCGAACGGTTTGCCAAAAACCCCGAGCAACGGCCCTATGCCATTGCTCGCGCAGATGATGATCGGCTGATCGGCATTGTCGGCCTCAAGTTTAGCGATGGCAATCCGCCCGAGCTGGGCTATTGGGTCGCCGAATCTCATTGGGGCCAGGGCTTTGCGCCCGAAGCGGTCGGCGGTCTTCTTGCCGCCGCGCGGCAAACGGGCATCGAGGCCATTCGCGCCCGGGTTTTGGTCTCCAACCCCGCCTCGCAACGCGTCCTCGAAAAATCGGGCTTTGCCGTCATCGAACATACCGAAAGCGTCGTCGAGCGTCATCGCGGCAAACCGCTCCTTGTGCTGGAGTGGCGCGGATGATGTTGCCCATCATCGAGACCGACCGGCTGATCCTCCGCGCGCCGCGCGCTCAGGATGCAGAGCCGATCGCCCATTACCTCAATGATTTCGACGTCGCGGGCAATCTCGCGCGCGTGCCGCATCCCTATTATCTCTCCGATGCCCAGGCCTGGCTCCGCACGCGCCATGTTGACGTCGATGTCGCCGATGCCAATTTCAGCATCGACGTGAAGGGCCAGGGCTATGCCGGCCATATCGGCTTTCATTCCGGCGCACTTGGCCCGGTGATCGGCTATTGGCTCGGCAAGCCCTTTTGGGGGCGCGGCATCATGACCGAAGCGATGATCTCGGCGCTCGATTGGTTCTTCGCCACGAGCCGCGCACCGATCGTTTATTCCGGCGTTTTTCATTTCAACCAGGCTTCGCTGGCCATCCAGCACAAGCTCGGCTTTACCGAAACAGGACGAAGCGCCCTCCTCTGCCTTGCGCGCGAGGCCGAGGTGGAGCATATCGACACACAATTGACGCTTGGCGTCTGGAAGGCACGACGCACATGAAATTTCTCGATCAGGCCAAGATCTATATCAAGTCCGGTGATGGCGGCGGCGGCTCCGTCAGCTTTCACCGCGAGAAGTTCATCGAATTCGGCGGCCCCGATGGCGGCAATGGCGGCCGCGGCGGCGATGTCGTCGCCGTCTGCTCGGAAGGCCTCAATACGCTGATCGACTTCCGCTACGCCCAGCACTTCCGTGCCCCGACCGGTACCCATGGCATGGGCAAGAACCGCGCTGGCGCCAATGGCGAAGACATCGTCTTGCGCGTGCCCAAGGGCACCCAGATTTTCGAGGAAGACCAGGAAACCCTGATCGCCGATTTCACCGAAATCGGCCAGCGCGTCGTGCTGCTTAAAGGCGGCAATGGCGGCTTCGGCAACGCTTACTTCAAGACCTCGTCCAATCAGGCGCCCCGCCACGCCAATCCCGGCCAGTTGGGCACCGAAAAGGGCATCTGGCTGCGCCTCAAACTGATCGCCGATGCGGGTCTCGTCGGCCAGCCCAATGCCGGCAAGTCGACCTTCCTTGCATCGGTCTCGGCCGCCAAGCCCAAAATTGCCGATTACCCCTTTACGACCCTTCACCCCAATCTCGGCGTGGTTCGCGTCGGTGAGCGTGAATTCGTTCTCGCTGACATTCCCGGCCTCATCGAGGGCGCCAGCGAAGGCATCGGCATCGGTGACCGCTTCCTTGGCCATATCGAGCGCTGCGGTGTACTCATCCATCTGATCGATGGCACCAATGAAGACGTCGCCCACGTCTATAAGGCCGTGCGCTACGAACTCGCCGCCTATGCCGATGTGCTTGCCGACAAGCCCGAAATCGTCGTCCTCAACAAGATCGACGCCCTGACGCCCGAAGAGCTCAAGGACAAGGTCAAGGCGCTCAAAAAAGCCAGCAAGGCCGAAGTCCACACCATCTCCGGCGCCACCGGCGAAGGCGTCGAAAAAGTCCTCTTCGCCGTCCTATCCGTCATCGACGAAAGCCGCGCCGAAGAAGTCGAGGCCCTCGCGCCCAAGACGGAAGAAAAGTGGACCCCCTGATGGGCAAAGCCGCAGCATTTGGACTGGATATCAGCACGAGCGGCCAGCCCCTCCTCTCTTATTCCTCTCCCACTTGGGGAGAGGTGGCCCGGCCCTTGGCCGGGTCGGTGAGGGGTCTTCCTCTTGCTCAGTGTCTGCGACACGCCCCCTCACCCGTCTCGCCCTGCGGGCGATCCACCCTCTCCCCAAGTGGGAGAGGAATAGACGGTATGCGCCGCACCATTCTTCTCCCTCTCGGGCAGAAGGTGGCGCGCAGTTCACCGAATTCACATTTGCGAATTCGGTTGGGATGAGCGGACCCTGACATGACTAACGCCCTCGCCCCCTATCGCCGCATCACCATCAAAATCGGCTCTGCGCTGCTCGTCGATAAATCCGGCAAGCTGCGCAAAGCCTGGCTCGATGATCTCGCCGAAGACATCGCCGCTCTCAAATCCGAGGGCCGCGATATCGTCGTCGTCTCCTCGGGCGCCATCGCCCTTGGCCGCGGGCTCCTTGGCCTCTCCGCCCTCTCCCTCACGCTCGAACAATCCCAGGCCGCTGCCAGCGCCGGGCAAATCGCGCTGTCCCAGGCCTGGGCCGAGGCCCTCGAGCGCCATTCCATCGTCACCGGCCAGATCCTCATCACCCCAAACATCACCGAAGAGCGCCGCTATTATCTCAATGCGCGCACCACGGTAACGACCCTTCTCGGCCTCGGCGCCATCCCGATTTTCAACGAGAACGACAGCGTCGCCACAGCCGAAATCCGCTATGGCGACAATGATCGCCTCTCGGCCCGTGTCGCGACCATGATCGAAGCCGATTGCCTCGTGCTCCTCTCCGACATCGACGGTCTCTACACCGCCCCGCCGGCCAAGGACCCGAACGCCCAGCATATTCCCGTGGTCGAAGCCATCACGCCCGCCATAGAAGCCATGGCCGGGGGCGCCGCCAGCCATCTCTCGCGCGGCGGCATGACCACGAAGGTCGAAGCCGGCAAGATCGCGACCCTCGCCGGCACGGCCATGATCATCGCCAAGGGCACCGAAACCCATCCGCTCAAGATCCTGACGGAAGGCGGCCGTCATACGCTCTTCCACCCCGCCCGCTCGCGCGCTCAGGCGCGAAAGCGCTGGATCATGGGCACGCTCACCGTCGCCGGTAGTTTGCAGGTCGATGCGGGCGCTGCGGGTGCCCTCAAAAATGGCCGCTCGCTGCTGCCGATCGGTGTCACCAAGATTAACGGCACATTTGATCGTGGCGATGCCCTTGCCATTCTCGATCCCGATGGCCGCGAAATCGCCCGCGGCCTTGCTGGGCTCGATAGCGAGGATGCGCGGCTCGTCATGGGCAAGCGAAGCGATGCGATGGTCGAACTGCTCGGCAGCGGCAATCGCGCAACAATGATCCATCGCGACGACATGGTACTCACGGCCGCCGTCGAGGAGATGACCCAATGATCTCAGCCGAAATCCTGTCGAGCGACCTCCCCGCCCTGATGCTCGATCTCGGGCGCAAGGCGCGCGCCGCGGCCTCAAAGCTTGCGACGGCCAGTGCCGAGCGCAAGCATGCCGCCCTTATCGGTGCCGCTCAGGCAGTCAATGACCACCAGGCCGAAATCCTCGCCGCCAATGCGCTCGACATGGAAAACGCCCGCGCCAAGGGCATGACCCAGGCTTTCCAGGATCGCCTGCTTCTCACCGAAGCGCGCCTCAATGGCATTGTCGACGCGCTTCGGACCATTGCCGAACTGCCCGATCCCGTCGGCTCGATCATCGCCGAATGGGACCGGCCCAATGGCCTTCACATCGAGCGCGTCCGCACTCCGCTCGGCGTTATCGGCGTCATCTATGAAAGCCGCCCCAATGTCACGGCCGATGCCGGCGCGCTGTGCCTCAAGTCGGGCAATGCCGTCATCCTCCGTGGCGGCAGTGACAGCGCCAATTCTTCCCGCGCCCTCGTCGACTGCCTTCGCCTCGGCCTCAAGCAAGCCGGCCTTCCCGAAGACGGCATCCAGCTCGTCCCCACCACCGATCGCGCCGCCGTCGGCGAAATGCTGACGGGCCTCTCGGGCAATATCGACGTCATCGTGCCGCGCGGCGGCAAGTCGCTCGTTGCCCGCGTCCAGTCCGAAGCGCGTGTCCCGGTCTTTGCCCATCTCGAAGGGCTCGTCCACGTCTATATCGATCGATCAGCCGATCTCGAAAAGGCCGTCTCGATTACGCTCAATTCCAAGATGCGCCGCACCGGCATTTGCGGCGCCGCCGAGACCCTCCTCGTCCACAAGGACGTGGTCTCGACCCACCTCAAGCCCGTCCTTGACGCCCTTGCAACCAAAGGGTGCCAAATTCGCGGTGATGCGACGCTCAACGCTACCGGAATGGTAACGGTTTTGGCCACCGAGGAAGATTGGCGCACCGAATACGAAGACGCCATCATTTCAGTGAAGGTCGTCGACAGCATCGAAGACGCCATCGCCCATATCGAACATTATTCCAGCCATCACACCGAAGCGATCATCGCTGAAGACCCTGTCACCGTTGAGAAATTCTTCAACGAGATCGATAGTGCCATCCTCATGCACAACGCCTCGACCCAGTTCGCCGATGGCGGGGAATTCGGTTTCGGCGGCGAAATCGGCATCGCCACCGGCAAGATGCACGCCCGCGGCCCCGTCGGCGTCGAACAGCTCACATCCTTCAAATATCGCGTCCGCGGCACCGGCCAAGTCAGACCATAAACCATTGAGTAATCAGTCCTTTACGCGCGTCCCGCCCTCCGCGGCCGGCATGCGCATCGGCCTCTTCGGCGGCAGCTTCAATCCCATCCATGCCGGCCATGTGCTGGTCATGGAAGAAACCCTCCGCCGCCTCGAACTCGACGCGCTATGGGTGCTCGTCACGCCCGGTAACCCGCTGAAAAATCACGACGATCTAGCGCCACTCAGTCAGCGCGTTGATGCCGCCCGCGCCGCCATTGCCAATCCACGGATCCACGTCACCGGCTTCGAGGCCCAGAAAAACTTCCGCTACACCTGGCAAACCGTCCGGTTTCTCGCCCAATCCCTGCCCGACCGGCACTTCGTCTGGATCATGGGCGCCGATAGTCTCGCCGGCTTTCACCAATGGGAACGCTGGCAGGACATCGCGGCAACGCTCCCCATCGCCGTCTATGCCCGGCCCGGCTCCTCGCGCCGCGCCCTTGCCTCGCGCGTTGCCCTGGCCCTTTCCCGCTCCCAGGTCGATCAGGAAGACGCACCTATTCTTGCAAGTCTCCCGGCTCCCGCCTGGGTCTACTTCCACGGGCGGCAATCACCACTGTCTTCGAGCGCTATCCGCGCGGCCGGCAAGCATAAATAACAAGAATCAACCGTGACCTTGCGAAAAACCCTGCGAAAGGGCATATTCAACGCAATGATCGTGTCTTCGGAACAGGAACTAACGGCTTGCCGTTTGCCAAGACGCCGCAATATTCCGGTCAACAACCAAGGATGCTGAACCAACGCATGACCCATGCTCGCGCATGGGCGGAAGGCCGTTTCTGATGGCCGCGCTGCCCACCGATACCGTTTCGACCCCTGCTGTTCCGACAATGTCTTCGGAAAAGTCCCCCGTCGAACTCATTCTCAATATTCTCGATGATGCCAAGGCAGAAGAGACCGTGGCGGTGGATATCACCGGCAAGTCCTCGCTCGCCGATCACATGATCGTGACTTCCGGCCGCTCGCAGCGCCACGTTGGCGCCGTCGCCGACCAGATCATCCGCGCCCTGCGCGAAAATGGTTTCGGCAAGCCACGGGTCGAGGGTCTGCCGCATTGCGATTGGGTCCTGGTCGATACGGGCGACGTCATCGTCCACATCTTCCGCCCCGAAGTGCGCGAATTCTACAACATCGAAAAGATGTGGCAGGCCGACTTCGCCGCTGACGCGCACTAGGCCACTCGGCGTCTTCGAGAGCAATTCATGCGTATCGCCATAGCCGCTGTGGGCCGGATGAAGTCCGGCCCCGAACGCGAACTCGTCTCCCGGTATCTGGAAAGAGCAGTGGCGAGTGGCAAACCGTTGGCACTGACGGGATTTGATGTTTCAGAGCTTAACGAGTCTCGCGCCGGGTCTGCTGCGTCCCGCAAAAGTGAAGAGGCCAAGGGCCTCCGCGCCGCGCTGCCCGATGGCATTCTCGTCACGCTGGACGAACGCGGCAAATCCATAGGCTCGGAAGCGTTTGCCAATCTCCTCGCGCGTTGGCGCGATGAAGGTCGCCCCGCCGTGTCCTTCGTAATCGGTGGCGCCGATGGCATCGATCCCGACTTCGTCCGATCAGCGGAAATGTCACTGAGCTTTTCGCCCATGGTCTGGCCGCATCAATTGGTGCGCATCATGTTGGCTGAGCAGCTTTATCGCGCGACCACGATCCTCTCTGGCCACCCCTATCATCGCGGCGACTGAAATCGCTGTGACTGCCTTAGTTTAAGCTCAACCTCAGGCTAGCTCGGCCCAAGACAGCCGGACCGAACATGGTTAAGCGAAGTTAACCTATGGTTTTCTTCCCGCTTGCTAATCTGCGCGTCAGTGATTCGGGGCCAGCGGCCTCAGCGACGGAGAAAACATGCCGGTGAGGCCGGAGATTTTGGTCAAGGCAGTGGTCGGCAGCATGCTGCTGACCGCGGGTCTCGCCATTCCGCTTCTGGCACAAACGGCTGTTCCCGCGCCGTCGACGACCCAGCCAACAACGCCTCCGACAACCACAACGCCGGCGCCTGCGACCACGGACGCCGTACCGGAAACGACGCCGGTTCCCATTTCCGAAGCGCCCGCCGCCACGCCGCCGGCAGGCGATCCTGCCGCAGCTGCAGAACCCGACACAGCCACCTCCAGCGCCGCCGATCTTGCCGAAGTGGAAGCGACCCTGCAGCTCAGCCGTGAGCGCATCGACGAGCTCAAGGCCGAAATCGCCGAAATGGAAGGCGATCGCACTAAGCAGAATGCCGCCCTGATTGCGGCGGGCCAGCGCGTCAAACTCGCCGAAATCGAAGTGACCGATGTCGAAGATCGGCTCTCCAATCTCATCGTCGAAGAACTTGAAGTGCGCGGCCGCCTCGATGGCGCTGATGCCGAGATCGCCAATGTGCTTGCCGCGCTCGAGCGCATCTCGCTCAATCCGCCGCCTGCTCTCGTGGTTGATCCGAGCGACGCCCTGGGGTCTGCCCGCGGCGCCATGCTGATCGCCGCCATCGTACCGCAATTGCGCAAAAGAGCTGAGACCGTCTCAGCCGACCTCAAACAGTTGATGACTATCAAGGAGCAGGCGCTGGCCGAAGAGCAAACGCTCAAGGCCAATTATGCGGTGCTTGAAGAAGAGCAATTGCGCATTGCGACACTCATCGCTGCGCGCAAACAAGGCATCCAACAGGTCGGCGCCCAGCTCGATACCGAAGAAGCCGCAGCACTCGAACTCGCCGAGCGGGCCAGCACCCTCCGCGAATTGATCGACGCACTTTCGGCCCGCGCCAATCAGGCGACGACGCCGACGACCACCACGTCGCCAGATATGCCGCAGCTTTCGCCTGAAGCCATTCAGGTTGCCTTTGCCAATGCGGCGCGCACCGAACCTGCCGTGCCTTTCCCGATGGCGCGCGGCTACCTGACCCAGCCGGCCAATGGCGTCACGGTAGTGCAATTCGGCGCCGGCGACGGCTTCGGGGGTATTGCGCAGGGGCAGTCGGTCGTCACCCGAGCCGAAGCACAGGTGGTCTCCCCAGCCGATGGCTGGGTGCTCTATAAGGGCCCTTACCTCAATTATGGCCAGATCATCATTCTCAATACCGGTCAGGGCTATACGGCATTGCTGGCCGGGCTCGACAGCATCTCGGTCGATATCGGCCAGTTTGTGCTGATGGGCGAACCTTTGGGCCAGATGGGATCACGCACAATTGGACGGACCGTGACCACCAATGCTGGCAACGCCCAGCCGACCCTCTATATTGAGCTGCGACAGAACAACCAACCCATCGACCCGGAAACTTGGTGGGCCCAGAGTGAACAGACGGGATAATATTCCATGCGCTTGACCACCCTTCGCGCTGCCCTGCTTGGCGCGGCATTGCTTGTGCCGACCGCCAGGCTGCTTGCACAGGATCAGACCCCTGCGCCCGCCGCGCCGGAAACGCCGGTGGAGCAACCCAATCCCAGTGGCGAACAGCCTGCGCCGGCGCCTGAGGATCTCAAGAAGGAACCGCGCGACCCGCTGGAAGTCTATTCCGACCTCAATCTCTTCGGCGAGATTTTCGACCGTATCCGCGCCGAATATGTCGATCCCCCGGATGAGCAGGAACTGATCCGCGCCGCCATCCAGGGCATGCTCACCTCGCTCGATCCGCACTCCGGCTATTTGCCGCCGGCTGATTACGATGAGATGCGCGAAGACACATCGGGCGAATTCGGCGGCCTCGGCATCGAAGTGACGATGGAAGAAGGGGCCATCAAGGTCATCTCTCCGATCGATGACACACCTGCCGCAAAGGCTGGTATTCTCGCCAATGACTTCATTGTCGAGCTCGACGGCACCTCGATCCAGGGCCTGTCGCTCGATGAGGCAGTTGCCAAGATGCGCGGGCCGATCGGCACGGATATCACCGTGACCGTGGTGCGCGAAGGCGTGACCGATCCGCTAAAGTTCACCCTGACCCGTGCTACGATCGCCATGCGCGCCGTGCGCTGGAGCATGGATGGCGATGTTGCCGTGCTGCGTCTCTCGCGCTTTTCGGCCCAGGCCTATATCGGCATCGAAAACGCCATCAAGGACATCTATGCCGAACGCGACGGCAAGGCGCCAAAGGGCATCATTCTCGATCTGCGCAACAATCCCGGCGGTCTCGTTGATCAGGCCGTCTATGTCGCCGACGCCTTCCTCAAGCAGGGTGCCGTTGTTCTGACGCGCGGCCGGACGGAAGCCGAAAGCGCCCGTTATGACGCCCAGCCTGATCCGCTCGATGCGCAACTCGCCGATGTGCCTCTGGTCGTCCTGATCAATGGTGGCTCGGCTTCGGCTTCGGAAATCGTCGCCGGCGCGCTCCAGGACCATAAGCGCGCGACGCTTGTTGGCACCCGTTCGTTCGGCAAGGGCTCGGTCCAGTCGATCATCTCGCTCGGCCCCGACGGCGCCATGCGTCTCACCACGGCGCGCTACTACACGCCGGACAACCGCTCGATCCAGGCGCTCGGGATCACACCCGATATCGAGATCCATCAGGTCGTGCCCGAGGAACTCCAGGGCCGCGATGAGATCGTTGGTGAAGCCGGGCTTGCCGGTCACATCAAGATCGAAGGCCAGGAAGAAAGCACGGTCGGCTCGTCCGTCTACGTGCCGCCTGAAGCGGCCGACGATGCTCAGCTTCAATACGCGATCAAGCTGATCAATGGCGGAGAGACCAACGCTGCCTATCCGCCGAAGGCGGAGTAGTGGTCGCTCCATGCTAAACTGAAAGCGCGACGGCGTGATTCGCCGTCGCGCTTTTTCGTTGTGACACTGACCTATAGGGCCGGCTGCCGATGGCCAATGATCTGAGCACCCCCTTGAAAGGCCGCAAGCAACGCGCGCAGGAGGCCAAGGCCCGTCCGCGCCTGCCAATCGGTCGCGCGCTCTTTGGGCTGATCGCGCTGATGGGCATCGGTGTTGCAGCGCGCCTGATCCTTGTTGACGACCCTATGGGCGGGCGTCCGAGCCAGGAAGTCGCCATTGTCGATAACAAGGCGGCAAATCCTGTCGCTGAGACGGCGGCTACTGGCCCTGTCACTATCACGGCCGATCCCCAGCAATACGCGGCCAACGGGTCCGATGGTGCAGCGCCTCTGGCTGCCGGATCGCCGGCCTCTACCGGCGCAACGCCTGACGCATCCGGAATTGTGCCTGATCTTTCCGAGGAAACGGCCAATGGCCCGATCCCGCGCATGTCCGGCACTGGCGAGACCCCCTATGCCGCTTATCGGCACCCCTTCGATGCCGCCAGCGTCGGCAATGGTCCCCGCGTCGCACTGATTGTGACGGGGCTTGGCATCAACGAGCAGGGCTCGCTCGACGCCATTGGCCAATTGCCCGATTTCGTGACGTTGGCCTTTGCGCCATACGGCAAGGGCTTGGCCAATACCGTGGCCGCCGCGCGCAATGGTGGCCATGAGGTCATGCTCGAAGTCCCTCTCGAGCCCTTCGATTTTCCGCAAAACGATCCCGGCCCGCATACGCTCCTGACCGGCGAGGCGCCGCGCGAAAATCTCGACAAACTTTTCTGGCTCATGGCCCGCTTTGGTGGCTATTTCGGCGTCATCAACAATATGGGCGCGCGATTCACCGCTTCGGCCGGTGATTTCGGCCCCATCATGGAAGAGCTTGGCGCGCGCGGCATCGGCTATATCGACGACGGCTCCTCCAACCGGTCCGTGTCGGAGCAATTGGCCCATGCCAATAAAGTGCCCTTTGCCCGGGCCAACCTCTTGATCGATGCCAACCCTGCCCGAACATCTATTTTGTCAGCGCTCGCCAGCCTTGAGACGGAAGCGTTGGAAAATGGAAGTGCGATCGGTATTGTGAGTGCCTTGCCCATTTCCATTCAGGCCATCTCCGAATGGTCTGCGAGCCTTGACGGCAAGGGTATTGCGCTGGTGCCTGCCAGCGCGCTGATGCAATAAAGCGCCGCTCGCCTGTCCGGCACGGTGCCCAAAACAGACTGCGAAACCATGTCCCAATTGCCTGACCGTGAAGCCATGCCCTATCGCGACTGCGTCGGCGTCGCCGTGTTCAACGCGATGGGCAATGTCTTTGTGGGGCACCGCAAATCCGAAGGCGATCCCGATCAATCGGCCGCCAAAGGCTTTGCCTGGCAGATGCCCCAGGGCGGCATCGATCAGGGCGAGGATCCGTTGCGCGCCGCTTTGCGCGAACTGCAGGAAGAAACGAACATCACGTCCGTCAGTTTGATCGCTGAAGCGCCTGAGTGGATCTACTATGATCTGCCCGATGATCTGCTTGGTATTGGCTTTAAAGGAAAATATCGCGGTCAGCGCCAGCGCTGGTTCGCCTTTGCTTTTACCGGCGACGACGGCGAAATCGACGTCGATGCGCCCGGTGGCGGCAAGTTCAAGCCTGAGTTCAACGCCTGGCGCTGGGAGCGGCTAAGCAAGACACCATCACTCATCGTGCCGTTCAAACGGGACGCCTATGAGAAGGTCGTTGAAGCCTTTTCAGATATTCCGCAACGCTTTACCCACGTCTGAACCATGAAAACCATCGGCCTTATCGGCGGCATGAGCTGGGAATCGACCGCCCACTATTATCGCGTGCTGAACCAGGAAACGGCGCGCCTCCGGGGCGGCCTTCATTCGGCGCCGGTCCTGATAGACTCCGTCGATTTTGCGCCGATTGCCGAGATGCAGTCTGCGGGCAAATGGGACGACGCAGGCGATGCGCTCAAGCTGTCGGCCAAGCGCCTCGTTGGTGCAGGCTCAGAAATCCTGGGCCTGGCGACCAACACCATGCACGTGGTGGCTGATCGTATGCTCGATGGGATCAACGCCACGTTCGTTCATATTGCTGATCCCACGGCCGATGCCCTCCTTGCGGACGGCTACACAAAGGTTGGTCTCCTTGGTACGCGCTTCACCATGGAGATGAGCTTTTACCGCGATCGCCTGAGCGCCCGCGGTCTTGAATCGCTCATTCCCGAAGTGGATCGGACCAATCTCAACGGCATCATCTACGATGAACTTTGCCGCGGCATTGTGCGCGAAGAGTCACGCCGAATCTATATTGATGCGATTTCGAGGCTTGCGGCGCGTGGGGCAGAAGCCGTTATTCTAGGCTGCACCGAAATCGGCATGTTGATCGATGATGCGGTCAGTCCCCTGCCCGTCTTTGACACGACGGACCTTCACGCTAAGGCTTTGGTGGCTGCAGCGCTGCAATAATAAAAAGGCCGCCCGTAAGGCGGCCTTCGTCATTCCGGATCAGACAATGCTTAGTGGATATGCGTGTCGTTGAGCTGCTCGGCTTCAAGCGCAAGGTTCAATAGGCCGCTGACAAACTGCTGAGCGTAGGACTTGTCATCAGGCGTTTCGGCCCGGGTGAGTTCGCCCTGCGCTGCCGCGATCTGGGTCTGGAGGTCTGCGCGGTCAAATTCCGAGAATGGCACCGATTCTTCAGCCAGAATGGTCAGACCTGCCGGCGACACGTCGGCAAAGCCGCCGCGCACGAAAAAGATCTCGCTTTTGCCATCGCTGTTGACGGTGATGAAACCGGCCCGCAGTGTCGTCATGAAGGGCGCATGGTCAGCCATGACCGTGAAATAGCCTTCCGTACCCGGAACGGTAACCGAATTGACGGTCTGCGAAACGAGGAGACGCTCGGGCGAAACGATCTCGATCTTGAGGCCTTCAGCCATATTTTTGGTCCCTTAGCGGAGAAAACCCGAAAGACCGGGCTTAGCGCTGGGTCCGTCGCGGACGACGGACCCAAGTGGCAAAGATTAGGCGGCCTGGGCGGCCAACTTCTGCGCCTTCTTGACGGCATCTTCGATGGTGCCGACCATGTAGAAGGCAGCTTCGGGCAAGTGATCGTAGTCACCCTTAACGAGCCCCTGGAAGCCCTTGATGGTGTCGGCGAGCTGGACGAAGACGCCGGGCGAACCGGTGAAGACTTCGGCCACGTCGAAGGGCTGGGACATGAAGCGCTCGATCTTGCGGGCGCGGGCCACGGTCAGCTTGTCTTCTTCGGAGAGCTCGTCCATGCCGAGGATGGCGATGATGTCCTGCAGAGCCTTGTACTTCTGAAGGATCGCCTGCACGTCACGGGCAACCTGGTAGTGGTCCTGGCCGACAACGTTCGCGTCGAGAATACGCGAGTTCGATGCCAGCGGATCAACGGCCGGGTAGATGCCCTTTTCCGAGATAGCGCGGTTGAGAACGGTCACGGCGTCGAAGTGGGCGAACGAGGTTGCCGGCGCAGGGTCGGTCAAGTCGTCGGCGGGAACGTACACGGCCTGCACAGAGGTGATCGAACCCTTGTTCGTCGTCGTGATGCGTTCCTGCATCGCGCCCATGTCGGTTGCCAGCGTTGGCTGGTAACCCACGGCGGAAGGAATGCGCCCGAGAAGTGCCGACATTTCAGCACCGGCCTGCGTGAAGCGGAAGATGTTGTCCACGAAGAACAGCACGTCCTGGCCCTGGTCGCGGAAGTTTTCAGCGATCGTGAGACCGGTCAGAGCAACGCGAGCACGCGCGCCCGGGGGCTCATTCATCTGGCCGAAGACGAGGGCGCACTTGGAGCCGGCGGCCGAGCCACCGTTCTCATGCGGATCCTTGTTCACGCCCGATTCGATCATTTCGTAGTAGAGATCGTTGCCTTCGCGGGTGCGTTCACCGACGCCTGCGAACACAGAGTAACCACCGTGCGCCTTGGCGACGTTGTTAATCAGTTCCTGGATCAGAACGGTCTTGCCCACGCCGGCGCCGCCCATGAGGCCGATCTTGCCGCCGCGTGCATAGGGAGCGATGAGGTCAACGACCTTAATGCCGGTGACGAGAACCTGCGATTCCGGGTTCTGCTCGGCGAATGCCGGAGCGTCCTGGTGGATTTCGCGCTTTTCCGTGCTTGTGATCGGGCCAGCTTCGTCGATCGGCTCGCCGATGACGTTCATGATGCGGCCGAGCGTCTCTTCGCCGACAGGCACGGAAATCGCGCTGCCGAGATCGATCACTTCGGCGCCGCGAACCAGACCTTCGGTCGTGTCCATGGCGATCGTGCGCACGGCGTTTTCGCCGAGGTGCTGGGCAACTTCCAGAACCAGGCGTTGGCCATTGTTGTTGGTTTCAAGCGCGTTCAGGATGGCGGGCAGGTGATCGTCGAACACCACGTCAACGACGGCGCCAATGACCTGCGAAACGCGACCGGCCTTCTGTTCTGCCATTTGTTCGTCCTCGCTGATGGGTTAGAGCGCTTCCGCGCCCGAAATGATTTCGATGAGTTCTTTGGTGATCTGGGCCTGACGCTGGCGGTTGTAGCTCAGCTGCAGCTTGCCGATCATTTCGCCCGCGTTCCGCGTCGCATTGTCCATTGCGGACATCTGCGCACCGTAGAACGAGGCACTGTTTTCAAGCATGGCGCGGAACACCTGCACGCTCACATTGCGCGGCAGCAGGTCTTCAACGATGGCTTCTTCGTTGGGCTCGTATTCGTAGATCACGGCCGAGTTGTTGACCAAGGCGCCTTCGCCTTCGACACGCTCGATTTTTGCCGGGATGATCTGCACGGCAGTCGGCACCTGGCTGATCACCGAGTTGAACTTGGCAAAGAAAAGCGTTGCCACGTCAAATTCGCCAGCGGCGAACATGGCCTGCACTTTTTGGCTGATCTCGTTCGCCTGCGCAAAGCCGATATTCTTGACTTCGCGATAGCTGACGGTCTCGACGATCTTGTCGGCAAACTGGCGCTTGAGGATATCGTGACCCTTGCGGCCAACCGTCAGGAACTTGACGGTCTTGCCCTGCGCCTGAAGCTTGTTGGCATGATCGCGCGCAAGACGGGCAATGGAGGAGTTGAACCCACCCGCCAGACCGCGTTCGCCCGTTGCAACGACCAGAAGGTGAACCTGATCCCGGCCGTTACCGGCGAGGAGAACAGGCGCATCTGTCTGACCATCATAGACTGCAGCAAGGCTCGCCAGCACCGCACCCATGCGCTCGGCATAGGGGCGTGCAGCTTCGGCAGCATCCTGGGCGCGACGGAGCTTAGCCGCCGCGACCATCTGCATGGCCTTGGTGATCTTCTGCGTCGACTTGACCGAGTCGATCCGGTTCTTAAGATCCTTTAGCGACGGCATTGCCTGTCGTCTCCTTCAGAGCTCAGGCCGCGTAGGTCTTCTTGATATCGTCAAGAGCCGACTTCAGCTTGGCACGGGTGTCGTCGCTCAGCTGCTTTTCAGCAGCAATGGTCTTCAAGAGATCAGCATGCTTGGAGCGCAGGTTCGAGAGCACGTGCTTTTCGAAATCCTGGACCTTGTTGACCGGAACGGTATCGAGATAGCCCTGGCCACCGGCAAAGATCACCGCAACCTGTTCTTCCGTCTTGAGCGGCGAGAACTGTGGTTGCTTGAGCAGTTCGGTCAGACGCGCACCACGGTTCAGCAGGCGCTGGGTCGAGGCGTCGAGATCGGAACCGAACTGCGCGAAGGCAGCCATTTCACGATACTGCGACAGTTCGCCCTTGAGCGAGCCGGCAACCTGCTTCATCGCCTTGATCTGAGCCGAGCCGCCAACGCGCGACACGGAGAGACCAACGTTCACGGCAGGACGGATGCCCTGGAAGAACAGGTTGGTTTCAAGGAAGATCTGGCCGTCGGTGATCGAGATCACGTTGGTCGGGATATAGGCCGACACGTCGTTTGCCTGGGTTTCGATAACCGGCAGGGCGGTCAGCGAACCAAGACCGTGATCTTCGTTCATCTTTGCAGCGCGTTCGAGCAGACGGCTGTGGAGATAGAAAACGTCGCCCGGATAGGCTTCGCGGCCCGGCGGACGGCGCAGCAGCAGCGACATCTGGCGGTAGGCAACGGCCTGCTTGGTCAAATCGTCATAGGCGATAACGGCATGCTTGCCATTGTCGCGGAACCACTCGCCGATCGCGCAGCCGGTGAAGGGCGCGATGTACTGGAGCGGAGCCGGATCGGAAGCGGTAGCGGCGATCACGATCGAATAGGGCAGAGCACCCGATTCTTCGAGCTGACGCACGAACTGAGCAACGGTCGAACGCTTCTGGCCAACGGCGACATAGATGCAGAACAGCTTGTCGGTGTCCGAAGCATTGGCATCGTGTGCCGGCTTCTGGTTGAGGAAGGTATCGAGAATGATCGCGGTCTTGCCGGTCTGGCGGTCACCGATGACGAGCTCGCGCTGGCCACGGCCGATCGGGATCAGTGCGTCGATAGCCTTGAGGCCGGTCGACATCGGTTCGTGAACCGACTTGCGCGGCAGAATGCCGGGAGCCTTGACGTCGACGCGGCGGCGTTCGGTGTGCTCGATCGGGCCCTTGCCGTCGATCGGGTTGCCGAGACCATCGACCACGCGGCCGAGAAGGCCAGGACCGACCGGGGTGTCCACGATCGAGCCGGTGCGCTTGACGACATCGCCTTCCTTGATGGAACGGTCGTTGCCGAAGATCACGACGCCGACATTGTCGTTTTCAAGGTTGAGGGCCATGCCCTTGATGCCACCTGGGAACTCGACGAGTTCACCAGCCTGAACCTTATCGAGGCCGTAGACGCGGGCGATGCCGTCACCGACGGACAGCACCTGACCGACTTCCGAAACCTGGGCTTCCTGGCCGAAATTCTTGATCTGGTCCTTGAGGATCGCAGAAATTTCCGCGGCTTTGATGTCCATTATCCGACCTCTTTCATGGCGATTTTCATCGCAGCGAGCTTTGTCTTGATTGATGAATCGATCATCTGGCTGCCGACCTTCACCTGAAGGCCACCGATCAGCGAGGGATCGACGAATTGGTTGAGCGTGACGGTCTTGCCCAGCTTTGCCTTGAGCGTTTCGCTCAGGGCATTGGCCTGTTCGGCCGTCAGGGGCGTTGCCGAGGTCACTTCGGCAGTCGTTTCACCGCGCGCTGCAGCGGCCAGTTCGCGAAAGCCAACGATGATGGCATCGAGCGCGAACAGACGGCCGTTCTTGGCAACAAGGCGCAGAAAATTAGCCACGAGCGGATTGACCTGGGCCTTGCCCAGGATCGCATCAAGGGCAGACGCCTTGACGTCGCCCGAGATCACCGGAGACCGCAGGTAGCGCGAAAAATCGTCGCTTTCGCCAATCAGGCGGGAAATATCAGAAAGGCCGGTTTCGACCGATGCCAGTTGATTCTCGCTCTGGGCGAGATCGAACAGCGCCGACGCATATGGCCGCGCAATCTGGGAAAGCAGTGAATTCTGCGCTGCCAATGTCGCTTCACCCTCTTGTGTTGCCATCCTCGGGTATCGAGCCGGGATGACCTATTACGCTTCGGACGTGTCCGGGAACGGGGTTTTGGCCGGACTGATCCTAGCCACTCCCCTACAAGTCGGGCTCGCTCTAACACAAGCCAAGCGGCCCGTGCAAGGCTGGGTTACGTGATTCACCGGCGGTGAAAATGTCGCACTTATCCCAAGCGATAGAAGTCGAGCCATTTGCGGCTCGTTTACATGAAGCTCATCGGGTCGATATCGATCTGAATCTTGAGGTCGCCTTTGGGTTTTTCGGCACTCGAAAGCCAGAAGCGGACATAGCCGGAAAGATCAAAATCCCTACCAGACTGGGCCAGAAGCCTTACCCGATAGCGGCCACGGATCATCGAGACGGGCGCATCGGCCGGTCCGAAGAGTTTTACACCATCGGCCATTGGCGCAGCGGACAGCAGCGTTCGTGAGAAATTCATCGCATGATCGTGTACGCTGGCAGAGACAATGAGCGCGGCGAGACGGCCGAAGGGCGGCATGCCGCCGGCTTCACGGGCCAGAATCTCCTGGGCGTAAAAGGCTTCGCGGTCGCCCGAGACCATGGCTTTCATCACCGGGTGATCGGGATGATAAGTCTGCAAGAAAGCCTTGCCGTGGCGGCTGGCACGGCCGGCACGGCCGGCAACCTGGGTCAGGATCTGAAAGGTTCGCTCGGCGGCGCGCGGGTCGCCATGCGCTAGGCCGAGATCTGCATCGAGGACGCCGACGACAGAGAGCTTCTCAAAATGGTGCCCTTTCGAGACGAGCTGGGTGCCGATGATGAGATCATATTCGCCGCGCTCGACTTCGGCGAAACGCTCGCGAAGCTGGGCGTGGCTGCCCATATCGGTCGAAAGAAGCACGCGGCGCGCGTCGGGGAAGCGAATGGCGGCTTCTTCGGCGACGCGCTCGATGCCGGGACCAACGGGAACGAGGCTGTCCACTTCTCCGCATTCGCCGCAATGCTTTGGCGTGCGGGTTTCGTGGCCGCAATGGTGGCACATGAGGACGCCGCGGAAGCGGTGCTCGACCATCCAGGCCGAGCAATCGGGGCATTTATATTGATGGCCGCAGGCATTGCAAAGGGTGAGCGGGGCATAGCCGCGACGGTTGAGGAACAGTAGCGCCTGCTCGCCACGATCAAGCGCCGCAAATACTTCGCGCGCTAAGGAAGGCGCTATCCAACTTCCCTTTTCCGGGCCATCTGTCCTCATATCGAGCGCTGTGATGTCCGGCATTGCTGCTTCGGCAAAGCGGCTCTCGAGCCGCACATGGGCATAGCGGCCAGTATTGGCATTGTTGCGCGATTCGACGGACGGCGTCGCTGATGAGAGCACCACCCGCGCCTCGGAAAACTGGGCGCGGACGATCGCCATGTCGCGGGCGTGATAAGTAAAGCCTTCGGATTGCTTATAGGCGCCGTCATGCTCTTCATCGAGGACGAGAAGGCCGAGCTCGCGGAAGGGCAGGAAGAGCGCGGAACGGGCGCCGACGACGGCGCGGACGGTGCCATCGAGCACGCCACGCCAGACTTTGGCGCGCTGCACCGGGGTCATGTCCGAGTGCCATTCGGCAGGTTTAGTGCCGAAGCGGCGGGTGAAGCGATCGATGAATGTGTTTGTAAGAGCGATTTCCGGCAGCAAAATCAAGGCTTGGCGACCGGCGCGGAGCGTATCGGCCACCGCTTCAAAGAAGACTTCGGTCTTGCCGCCGCCGGTGACGCCATCGAGAAGGGCGACGCCAAAGCGCTTGGGGTCGAGGCCGAGGATCCGGTCAAGCGCGGCCTGTTGCTCGGGGTTGAGAGCGGAAGGCGCGGCATCTGGATCGGGCGGAAAAACCACGGGCGGCGCCGGAATTTCCAGCTTTTCCAACGCTCCGGCGCGTTCGAGGCCATCGAGAACGGAGGTCGACACACCACTGGCGCCGACCAATGCCGCCTTGGGCCAAGGCATGTCGTCGGTGAGCGTATCGAGCACGCGAAGGCGCGCGGGCGTCAACTTTTCAGGCTCCATGCCAGTGCGGCGATAGGCGACGACAGGTTTGGGCGCATCGAGCGCTTCGGGTGAGCGCAATACGCCGCGCAAAACCTGCCCGGGCGCGGCCAACGTATAGCGCGCGACCCATTCGACGAGCCGCAAAAGCTCTTCCGACAGCGGCGGCACGTCGAATGAAAAATCTATATTTCTCAGTCTGTTATGGCCGATTTTGTCATTCGGCTTGCCCCAAACGACGCCGAGCGTCAGGCGGGGACCGAGAGGCACGCCGACAACCGTACCGCGCGTTACGCTCATATTGGCGGGCACGCGATAGGAATAGGGGCCCTCTACGGCCACCCCCACCATCACTGCAACGATGTCACCGGGCCCATACATGTTTGTGCGCGTTCCGTTCTCTTTTCCCTTAGATAGGAAGGGCGAGCGATTCGGCTAGAGCACCGGGATCACGAGACGCGTGAGGCGACACTTTACACTCTGTTTGCGCGCGGAGGATAAGTTCAAGTCATGACCGATAGCGCCTTTGCCACCGATGCCTTCATCCAAGCCCAGATCGCCGCCTGGATGCGCGAACTCGGCTCCGTCAAACGGCTCGCCCCCAAGACCCTAGAAGCCTATGGCCGCGATGTCGGGCAGTTCATGAGTTTTTTGTCTGGGCATATGGGCGGCGCTATCACCTTGCAATCGCTCAAGGAATTAAGAGCTGCCGATATCCGTTCCTTCATGGCGCAGCGCCGGGAGGAGAGCCTGGGCTCGCGGTCTCTCGCGCGGGTGCTGTCGTCGCTCAAGAACTTTTTTGGCTTTCTCGAACGGGAAAATATTCTGGCGACGGAGGCGTTCAACGCCATCCGGACCCCAAAAATTCCAAAGTCCTTGCCCAAGGCGCTGACAGTGGTTGAAGCCAAGCAAACCATTACCCGCGTTGACGAAATGGAAGAGGAGCCCTGGATCGCGGCGCGCGACATGGCGGTGATTTCGCTCTGCTACGGTGCGGGACTACGTATCGCCGAGGCGCTGGCGCTGACCAAGGGCGATCTCGAGGCCGAAGTGCTGCGCGTGACGGGCAAGGGCGGCAAGATCCGCATGGTGCCTTTGATCGCTCCGGTGCGGCAGTCAATCGAGACCTATTTGACGCTAAGTCCTTATAAACTCTGGGATGATGACCCGCTGTTCCGTGGCAAGAAAGGTGGGGTTTTGTCACCCAGAATCATCCAGTTGCGCATGCAGCAACTGCGCTCGGCGCTCGGCCTGCCGCCTTCGGCGACCCCACATGCGCTGCGGCATTCCTTTGCGACGCACCTCCTTGGAAAAGGCGGGGATTTGCGGGCGATCCAGGAGCTTTTGGGCCATGCCAGCCTCTCGACGACGCAGATTTATACCGCCGTCGACACCGAGCGCTTGATGGAAAGCTATGCCAAGGCCCACCCGCGCGGCTAGTGCAGCAGGCCTCTTTCGGCTGTGGTTTGGGTAACATCACGTTATCTTTGACAGCCGCCAATGGCAGGATTATGAGACGGACATGACGTCACATCAGCCGATCTTTTTCGCGAACCTTCTTATTCTTGGCTCCATCTGGGCCAGGACCGAAGGCTGACGTTCAGCATTTGGTTTCAACCGGCCCGCCCCGAGCGGTGATCCGGTGGATACGAGGGGCGGCACTTAAGAAAGCCCCTTCGGATGACGAGCATCCCATCTTCCAGCGACACGCCCCAACCGGGGATAGATCTGTTCGGCTATGGCCTCGCCTTTGCCGGCGCAGCGCTATTTTCGACCAAGGGCGTCTTCATCAAGCTCGCCTTTGCCCAGGGCGCATCGGTCGAGACCACCTTGGCGCTGCGGATGCTGACGGCCCTCCCCGTCTATCTTGTTATTCTCATGGTGCTGCTCCGCCGCAATCCGCAGCTCAAGAGTTTGCTGACGCCAGGACGGACGGCGGGCGCCATGGGTGTCGGGGCGCTCGGCTATTATCTCTCGAGCTATCTCGATTTTGCCGGGCTTGCTTTCGTCTCCGCGCAATATGAGCGGCTGGTGCTCTTCACCTATCCGTTCTTTGTGCTGCTTTTCGGCGTCTGGTTCTTTGGCGATCGGATGAACTGGACGCTCGTGCCGGCCATGCTCGTCAGCTATGGCGGCCTCCTGGTGATCTTTGCCTGGAACCTTGCAGTGCAGCCCGATGGGCTTTTCATCGGCACCATGCTGGTCTTGGGTTCGGCGCTGACCTTTGCCTTCTATCAACACCTCGCCAAGCGGCAGATGCTTGTGCTGGGCACGGGGCTCTTTACCTGCATCGGCATGTCGACGGCGGCCGTGCTCGCCATCACTCAAAGCGCCGTGGTCGACGGAATTGGCAACTATTTCAGCATCACCCCAACCCTTTGGGCGCTCGGCCTGACGCTGGGGATTTTCGGCACCGTCCTCCCCTCGTTTCTTCTCAATGGCGGCATTGCGCGGATCGGGGCGCGGGCGACATCGTCCACCGCATCCTTCGGTCCAATCGTTACTATTGTTCTCGCTGTCTTTGTGCTTGGCGAGCCCTTTACCTGGGTGCATGCGATCGGGACGGCGCTCGTGCTTTTGGGCTCATGGCTCTTCGCGCGGACAGACAGAAAGAGCCGCGCATCAGGCAATTAGCGCATTTGTACTTCTGGCCGCCGTAAAGAGGCTATAATCTGTTCTCACAACCGTGATGCAAAATTGGAAGGGACAACCGATGCGCACTTTTCTTCACGTCACGGCAGGAACCTTGCTTGGCCTGATGCTGACCACGGGACTGACTGTGCCGAGCCTGGCACAGCCAACCGCGAAACCAGCAGCGGCCGATATCGACTTTGGCAATGATTCCTCCGATTGGGCGAAAGACGGAGAGTGCGACGATCCGCGCTTTACCGGCGAAGGCATGGCCGACCAACTGGTCGATGAAGACATCCTCAAGGATGCGACCGACTGCAAGGCCGCCTTCGATGCGGGCAAGATCACCCTCAAGGACGATACGGCGACGGCGCCACCGACCGTTGTGGATATCAATCCACCCGTGGCGCCGAAGGCCAGCGACATCGACTTTGGCGATGATTCCTCTGAATGGGCCAAGGACGGTGAATGCGACGATCCCCGCTTTACCGGCACCGGCTCGGCTCAGGAGCTGGTCGATGCCGATCTCCGCAAGGACGCGACGGACTGTAAGGCAGCTTTTGAAGCCGGCACGGTCACTCTGGTCGAAGGGGGCGAAATCCCACCTGCTGTGAATGTTGCCGATATCGATTTTGGCGATGATTCCTCGGAATGGGCCAAAGACGGCGAATGCGACGATCCGCGCTTTACTGGCACGGGTTCGGCTCAGGAGCTCGTTGACGCAGACATCAAGAAAGACGCCACCGACTGCAAGGCGGCTTTTGTCGCCGGCACTGTGACCCTTAAGGACACCGGCACCAACCCGGCCGATATCGCTATCGCGACCCCGATCAATGCGATCAACTTTGGCGACGATTCCTCAGAATGGGCCAAGGATGGCGAGTGCGACGATCCACGCTTCACCGGCACCGGTTCGGCGAAAGAACTGGTCGATGCCGACCTGATGAAGGATGCCACCGATTGCCGCTCTGCCTACGAGGCCGGCACCGTGACGCTCAAGGACACGAGTGGCGCTGCCGCAACGACGCCGGTCGGCGAGATCGACTTTGGCGATGATTCCTCGGAGTGGGCCAAGGACGGCGAATGCGACGATCCGCGCTTCATCGGCACGGGCGTTGCGAGCACCACGCTTGCCGAAGACATCAAGAAGGACGCAACCGACTGCAAGGCGGCCGTCGAGGCGGGCACTGCGACCTTCCAGGGCGAACAGGCCGCCGCCGCCTTTGATTTCGGGTCGGATTTTTCCAAATGGGCCAATGATGGCGAATGCGACGACCTGCGCTTTGAAGGTCCGGGCACCAACAAGAAGCTGCTCACCGAAGACCTGATGGGCGACGCCACCGACTGCAAGGCGCTGCTCGACGAAGGTCGCGTTTCGATCCGCCAGGTCTATGCGCCCGAATATGCAGCCGGCGCGCCTTATGACAGCTCGGACATCGACTTTGGCGACAACTCCTCCTCCTACGCCAATGACGGCGAATGCGACGATCCGCGCTTCCAGGGCCCCGGCGCCGCCACGACACTTCTTGACAGCGACCGCATGTCCGACGCCGACGACTGCAAGACGGCGTTCGAGGCCGGAACGGTGGTTCTGATCGACGGCGAAAGCTGAGGAATTTTTGGATTTGAACGTGAGGCGGCGGGGCTTTGGCTCCGCCGTTTTTGTTTGGGACGCATGCTCCGGTGCGTGAGGCTCCACCCCCTCCCAGCCTCCCCCATCTAGGGGGAGGTGCAGGGACGGTGGATATGGTGAGATAGTGCAACACACTCGATCGGCACCTCCCCCTTGATGGGGGAGGCTGGGAGGGGGTGATCTTGGAGCAATCAGTGGCAAGGAACTCGCTGCCGCGAAAACTGCGGCAACAGCCGACACCGGCAGAAATCCGCTTCTGGCGGCTGATCCACCCTATTCGGCAGCAGGGCTGGCACTTTCGCAAACAGGCGCCGATTGGGCGCTATGTCGTGGACTTCGTTTGCCACGCAGGAAAGCTGATCGTCGAGATCGATGGTGACAGCCACTTTATGCCTGAAGGCATTGCGCGGGATGCGGCAAGGACGGCGTTTTTGGAGGGTGAGGGATATCGAGTGCTTCGGTTCACCAATTTGGAGGTGATGGAGGAGGACGAGGGCGTTCATCTGGAGGTTTTGGGGGCGTTACAGGCAGCCGGAGTCACCCCCTCCCGGCCTCCCCCATCTAGGGGGAGGTGAAGGGATGGTGGTTGTGAATAGGTGGTGCCACACACTCGATCGGCACCTCCCCCTTTATGGGGAAGGTTGGGAGGGGGTGCTGCTCCCAAACAAAAAGGCCCGCAGCAGCACCGCGAGCCTAAAAATCCAAAAACCCAAAACTACGCAGCCTTGCGTTCGACCATCATCTTCTTGATCTGCGCGATGGCCTTGGCGGGGTTGAGGCCCTTGGGGCAGACTTTGGTGCAGTTCATGATGGTGTGGCAGCGATAGAGCTTGAAGGGGTCTTCGAGGTTGTCGAGGCGCTCGGTGGTGGTTTCGTCGCGCGAGTCGATCAGCCAGCGATAGGCCTGGAGAAGCGCGGCGGGGCCGAGGTATTTTTCGCCATTCCACCAATAGCTCGGGCACGAGGTCGAGCAGCAGGCGCAGAGAATGCACTCGTAGAGACCGTCGAGCTTGGAGCGGTCTTCGACCGACTGCGTCCATTCCTTTTGCGGGGTGGGCGAGGTGGTTTTCAACCACGGTTCGATGGCGCGGTGCTGAGCGTAGAAGGTCGTCAGATCGGGGACGAGGTCCTTGACGACCGGCATATGCGGCAGCGGGTAGATCTTTACCGGGCCCGAGGAGTCGTCCATGCCCTTGGTACAGGCGAGGGTATTGAGCCCGTTGATGTTCATCGAGCACGAACCGCAAATGCCTTCGCGGCAGGAGCGGCGCAGCGTCAGGGTCGGGTCGACCTTGTTTTTCACGTAGAGCAGCGCATCGAGGATCATCGGGCCACAATCGTTGAGATCAACGAAATAGGTATCGATGCGCGGGTTCTCGTTCTTGTCGGGATCGTAGCGATAGATGTGGAACTCGCGGAGGCGCGTGGCGCCTTCGGGCTTGGGCCAGGTTTTACCCTTTTGCGGCTGATCGGCCTTGCGCAAAGTCAGTTCGGCCATTCTTTTGTTCCTTCAGAGGCGGACGCGTGGGTCGTCCGAAAGGCGTTCAGTTCAGTGTCGTGAGAGCTTTGAGCTAAAGCCCCAATCATCAGTAGTTCGGCTTACAAACCTGGTTCGATTTGGCGACATAGGTGTTGTAGGCGTCGTAATCGGCGGCTTTGGGCGAGCCGCCCTTCATCGAAGAAATGACGACGGCCATGAAGCGCTCGTCGATCAGGGTCATCGCTGCATCGGCCTTGCAGCCACAAAGCGTCGCGTCCTGGGCAATGCCCATGCAGACCTTATAAAATTCTTCCTTTTGCGCGGCCGTTGGCGCAGCAGCAAAGCTTGGCGCGGCGCTGGCGAGAAGCAAAGGGAGGGCAAGGAGCAGTTTATGCATGGGTCTGATCCCGGGAAGCGGGGTTGGTCCGTGGCGCCGGCGCAGCTTTGGAAACTACAGGCTTTTGCGCCGCGGCCTTGCTATCGCGATGGGCGAAGGCGGCGGCCCAGATGCCCTGCTCTTTCTCGTCAAAACCTGCGCAATTGCGGCACATGGTTTGGGTCCTTAGTAAACGCGCGCCTTGGGGGCGATCTTCTTGAGATCGATTCCACCCTGATCGTAGGGGGTCAGGGGCTCGGTGATCACCGGGCGATAGGACAACGCTACAGCGCCCGTGGCGATATCGACTGTGGCCAGCGTATGCTTGCGCCATTCGACGTCGTCGCGATTGGGAAAATCCTCGTGGGCGTGAGCGCCGCGCGATTCGTGGCGGGCTTCAGCCGAGACGACCGTCGCCATGGCGCAGGCCATGAGGTTTTCAAGTTCGAGCGTTTCGACGAGATCGGAATTCCAGATCAGCGAGCGATCGGTGACCTTCACATCGGGGAGGCGCGAATAGATCTCGCTCATGGCTTTGACGCCATTCTTGAGCGAGGCGTCGGTGCGGAAGACGGCCGCATCGAGTTGCATGGTGCGCTGCATCTCATCGCGCAACTTGGCCGTCGGCTGGCTGCCATTGGCGTTGCGGAGGCGATCGAAGCGGGCGAGGATTTTGGCGTCTTCCGCAGCATTGATGCCGGGGATCGGCGCCGACTTATCCATCACCTTGCCAGCGCGGATGGCGGCGGCGCGGCCAAAAACCACGAGATCGGTGAGGGAATTCGAGCCCAGGCGATTGGCGCCATGCACCGAGGCGCAGGCGGCTTCGCCCACAGCCATCAGGCCCGGCACGATGCGGCCTGGATCGTCAGCCGTAGGGTTGAGGACTTCGCCGTGATAGTTCGCGGGGATGCCGCCCATATTGTAATGGACGGTCGGCAGCACCGGGATCGGCTCGCGGGTGAGGTCGACACCGGCAAAAATCTTGGCCGATTCGGTAATGCCCGGCAGGCGCTCGTGCAGCACTTTGGGATCGAGATGATCGAGGTGCAGGTAGATGTGGTCCTTGTTGGGGCCGACGCCGCGGCCTTCGCGGATTTCGAGCGTCATGCAGCGCGAAACGACGTCGCGCGAGGCGAGGTCCTTGGCGTTGGGGGCATAGCGCTCCATGAAGCGCTCGCCTTCGGAATTGGTGAGATAGCCGCCTTCACCGCGGGCGCCCTCGGTGATGAGAACGCCGGCACCATAAATGCCGGTCGGGTGGAACTGCACGAATTCCATATCCTGGAGCGGCAGGCCGGCGCGGGCGACCATGCCATTGCCGTCGCCGGTGCAGGTATGGGCTGAAGTCGCGGAGAAATAGGAGCGGCCATAGCCGCCGGTTGCCAAGACAACCATCTTGGCGCGGAAGCGGTGGAGCGTGCCGTCGTCAAGCTTCCAGGCGATGACGCCCTGGCACTCACCGTTTTCGCCCATGATCAGATCGAGCGCAAAGTACTCGATGAAGAACTGCGCGTCGTTCTTGACCGACTGGCCATAGAGCGTGTGCAAAATGGCGTGGCCAGTGCGGTCGGCGGCGGCGCAGGTGCGCTGCACCGGGGGGCCATCGCCGAATTCGGTCATGTGGCCGCCGAAGGGGCGCTGATAGATGCGGCCATCCTGCGTGCGGCTGAAGGGCACGCCATAGTGCTCGAGCTCATAAATGGCGGCGGGCGCTTCGCGCGCCAGATATTCCATGGCGTCGTTGTCGCCGAGCCAGTCCGAACCTTTTACGGTATCGTACATGTGCCACTGCCAGGAATCGGGCCCCATGTTCTGGAGCGAAGCGGCAATGCCGCCCTGGGCGGCGACGGTGTGCGAGCGGGTCGGGAAAACCTTGGTGATGCAGGCGGTATTAAAACCCTGCTCAGCCATGCCGAGAGTTGCGCGGAGACCGGCGCCGCCAGCGCCAACCACCACCACGTCGAATTCGTGGTCGATCAGTTCGTAATTGGCCATTGTGATCAACCCCAGAAGACGAGTTTGGCAATGGCGCCGATGGCGGCCACCGCAACGAGAAGACAAAAGAGCGTATTGAGCAGCATGGCGAGGCTGAACATGCGGCCATGGACATAGTCTTCAAGCGTGTCGCGCATGCCATTGCGCATATGGACGGCAACGATCGCGATCAGGGCGGCAAAGGGCAGGCCGATCAGCGGATTACCGATGACGCCGACCATATCCGCACGATCCTGGCCGCCAAGACGCACGATGATGAACAGCAGAAAGCCCAAAAAAACGATGTTGATCAGGCCGGTGATGCGCTGCGTCATGAAGTGACGCGTTGCGGCCTTGGCATCGCCATAGTGGGTCTTGGGATTGGCGACCATGTCGCGGGTGATGGTTTCACGCATGTGTCAGGCTGCCCACACAAAGACGGTCCAGATAAGAAGGGTGATGATCACCGAAGCGACGAGCGTGGCCCAGGCCATGGTCTCGCGCTGGCCCGGCTCCATCATCGCGGCAAAGTCCCAGACCCAATGGCGGAGGCCACCGCACATGTGGTGGACGAGGCTCCAGGTAAAGCCAAAGAGCACGATCTGCCCGAACCAAGAGGCAAAGACCACGTTGACGAGATCCAGCGCATCCTGATCGAGCGCCGCTGCGACAAGCCAGATCGCGACCAGCGTCATGCCGGCATAGTTGGCAATGCCGGTAGCGCGGTGAAGGATCGACATGGCCATGGTGATGGTCCAGCGATAAATCTGCAGATGCGGCGATGTGGGGCGGGCTCTGACCGACATGGGATATCCGGGGCCTGGGGGACTCAATGTGGTCCAGTTTGGAATAGTTCGAGATTACTAGCCGCCATTCCTTACCAAATCAAAGCTCTTTCCGGCCTTCCATCTCCGCCTTTTGGCGAATACCGCACTTTGTTCGCAGAGCGAACGTCATGTTCGCGGGACGCGCGTATTTTTGGGCTTTTAAGATTTGTGCGTGGGGTGGACGGGGTGATTGTCACCAACAGCTGGATGCGCCAAGGAGGCGAGAACCATTGAGTCGTGACCGTGCCGCTGCTGCTTCTCGTCAATCAATTCATATTCATGCTCGGCTTTTACATGGTCGTGCCGTTCCTCGCCGTGTTCATGCGCGAGGACCTGGCGCTGCAAAGCGCGGCGATCGGGCTGGTGCTGGGGATGCGCACCTTTGCCCAGCAGGGATTGTTTTTGGTCGGCGGGGCGTTTGCCGACAAACTGGGGCCGAGAAAGCTGATCCTTCTCGGTTGTGCCACGCGGATTGTCGGGTTCGGCATTTTAGCGTTCAGTTTTGATTTCACGACTGTGCTGATCGGCGCCTGTTTGACGGGCTTTGCGGGAGCGCTGTTTTCGCCGGCGATCTCGTCGCTCGCGGCGAAGGTCGGTGACGACAAAGAGGGGCGGGCGCGGTTTTTTGCCAAGCTCGCCGTCTGGGGGGAACTGGGCGCAGTCGCAGGACCATTTGCAGGAGCGCTCCTGCTCGGGATTGGCTTTAAGGCCATGGCCCTTGGCGGCGCTGGCGTCTTTGCCGTGGCCTATCTCATCCTGCACATCCGCTTGCCGCGTGAGGTGCAGGCGCCGCGGCGGGCGGAGGATGGCCCCTGGTGGCACGTGTTCCGCGATCGGCTCTTTGTGCTCTTTACCTTCGCCCATAGCGGGTTTCTGTTGAGCTACAATCAACTCTACTTTGCGCTCCCCGTCGAAATCACCCGATCGGGCGGCAGCGAAACCGAAATGGCGCCGCTCTTCATGCTTGCGTCGCTGATGATCGTGACTCTGCAATTGCCAGTGACGCGAATAGCCCAGCGCCTGCCCTGGGGTTTTAGTCTCTCCGCAGGTTTTCTCTTGATGGCTCTGGCCTTCGGAACGGTTGCTGCCTTTGCAAGTCACGCGCCCATGGGAGGGCTGTTGAAACTGGCGCCCGCTACGCTGATGGTGATCTTGCTGATTTTTGGGCAGATGATCGTCAAACCCATTGCCATGGATATCGTGGCGCGGATGGCGGGGACGCGGCCGACGGGCGTTTATTATGGCGCGCTGGCATCGGCGGGCGGCCTGACAGTACTTTTGGGCAATGTGCTGATCGGGCCGCTGCTCGATGGTGCGCTAAAACCGGGCAGTGCGGCGCCCTTGCCTTGGCTGATCCTTGCCGTGGTGCCGGCCATTTGCGCACTGGCGATTATTCCGATTGCCCAGGCCGTTACGAAGCGCGCCGGCGCTTGACACCACGAAGCCAATGGGATTGAGAAACTTGACACCTGATATCAGGATTGGATGGACCATGGTTTCTCGCCGCCTTGTCACGCTGCTGAGCGTGCCTCTTCTTCTCGCGCTCGCAATGTCGGCCTTGGCGCGCGACATCACGCACGCCATGGGCGTTACCGATGTGCCCGAAAAGCCGCTGCGCATCGTGGCGCTGACCAATGAGGCGACCGAGGATCTCTTGGCGCTTGGCATCGTGCCGGTGGGTGCCGTGCGGTCGGCCAATGCCGATCCCTGGTTCGACCACGTCTCTGAAATGCTCAAGGGTGTCACGGTCGTTGGCGAGGAACTGGCGCCGAACCTCGAGGTCATTCTCTCGCTCGAGCCTGATCTGATTCTGGGCAACAAGAAGCGCCACGAAGATATCTACGAGCAGCTTTCGGCCATTGCCCCAACCGTGTTTGTCGAGAACATCACCGGCCAGTGGCGGCAGAACCTTGCCTTTTACGCGGACGCCGTGAACCAGACGGAAAAGGGCGCGGAAGTTCTCAAATATTACGAAGATCGCGTGGCGCGTATCAAGGCGGCGCTTGGTGATCAGGTCAATGAAAAGGTCGGGCTGGTGCGCTTCATCGCGGGCCAGAACTACGCCTATAACAATGACAGTTTTTCAGGCTCTATCCTGCGCGACATCGGCTTTGGCCGCCCCGCGGCGCAGGACAAGGCCGGCTTGGCCGAAAAGATCACGCTCGAGCGTATTCCCGAACTCGATGGCGATCGCCTGCTGCACTTCAGCTACGAAACCGGCGACGGTGGCGCGACCAAGGAAGCCGAAACCTGGATGGCCTCGCCGCTCTGGCAGAATCTCGAAGTCGCCAAGGCGGGCCATGTCTATGCCGTATCCGACACAGTCTGGGCGACGGCCGGTGGGGTGATGGCCGCGCATCTCGCGCTCGACGATATCGAAAAAATCTACGGGCTTGCCTCGTCGCGCTGAGCCGCGACTATCCGATCATCTGCAAGAGGTGCCCGCCCAATTGGCGGGCACTGCCCACGACGATATCGCCCTGAAAGACGAGGCTGACGGCAAGGCCCCAAAGACCCAAGGCGATGAGGATGGTCAGGAGCCATCCCTTGGCACGATTCGACATGAGCCCATGATAGGCGGTCCGCGGAACCGGTATAGGGATTGCACGCAAGTGTGAGCTAAACCGGTCGCGCGGTAACCACACCCAGCAAAGTGTAATGCGGGCAGCGCGGCCTTTGCGTAAGCTTATAAAAACGGCCAATGAAGACCATGCTTACCAAGCTCAAGACTGCAATTTTCGTGGTGTTGATGTCAGCGCTTTTGCTGGTCTGGAGCGTCATGCTGCCGACCACTGGTCTATTATATCTCTTGGGGTATCTGCACTAGCTTTGGTGACGCGCCCGGGTCAGGCGAGAATGGCCATGGCTAGAAACTGCAAACCTGCCCCAAGGACGAGAACCAACATCCAGGCCTCGACGGCCAGCCCAGTGATGACGGTTAACCTTCCGAAATCCACCGCTTTATCCTCCCCCTCGCAGGTTTTTCTGCTTTTGGGAAAAATGAGAATACACGCGATTCGTTTCCGATGCTCTAAGACTTTTTAGTGACAGACGCTGGGGATACGCCGCCAGAGAAGCCATATTCTGGCGTTTGATAAAAAGATCTGAGCAAATAGAATTGCTTACCGATCTGATAATGAAAATGGCCATGACTGAAAAAATTCTGCTGCGCGACACCCAAATTCTCTCGGAAGACTGGGGAACGCTCTCGCGCGTGACGCTCGACTACCAGCGCGACGACGGCACGGTGCAGCGCCTGAGCCGCGAAGTCTATGACCATGGGAATGCCGCAGCCATTCTGCTCTATAATCCAGAGAGCCGATCGGTGCTGCTGGTGCGCCAGTTTCGCTATCCCGTCATGGCCAATGGCGACCCGGCCTTTTTGCTCGAAGTCTGCGCCGGCCTATTGGATGGCGATGACCCGAAAACCTGCGCCGAGCGCGAGGCGCTCGAGGAGACCGGTCATGCGCCGAGCGACGTGGTCCATGTCTGCGACGCCTATATGTCGCCGGGCTCGGTGACGGAAAAGGTGAGCCTGTTTCTCGGACACTATGGGGCCGAGACCTATCGCTCTGCCGGCGGCGGGCTCGTCGATGAAGGCGAGGAGATCGAAGTCGTCGAACTTGCTTTTGCAGCGGCGTTCAAAATGATCGGCACCGGCGAGATAACCGATGCCAAGACCATCGTGCTGCTCCAGCATCTGGCGCTGAAATTGGCGTCTCAGTAGTCGACCAGTTTCTTATCGGGATCATAGGGCTGGTCGGCGACGACCTTGGTCACCGCCTGGCCGCACCGCATTTTCTTGCTGACGGCGTCAAACCCATAGGTGGGGCTGCCATGCAGTTCCCAGCCTTCGATCAGGGCCTTGGTGACCTTGTGGCAAAAAGCTGAATCGTCTTCGCCGGATAAAAAGCGATAGATGCGCATGCATGCCCCCCTTGCATTGGCGCCTATGCGCCGAGATTGATTCTAACGGCTCTTAGCGCTAATCCAATGCTCATGCACAGCTTTCCAAAAGAACTGCTCAGCGGCCACGCCAATTTTCTGGCCGGACGTTATCTGCGCGAGAAGGAACGCCTTCGCGATCTCGCCTCGGTGGGGCAAAGCCCCACCACCATGATCATTGCCTGCTGCGATAGCCGCGCGGCGCCCGAGATGATCTTCGATTCCGGCCCGGGCGAAATGTTCGTCCTGCGCAATGTCGCAAATCTCGTGCCGACCTATCAGCCCGATGGCGGCCAGCATGGTACATCGGCGGCCATCGAATTTGCGGTCAAGGCGCTCAACATTGCCGATATCGTCGTCATGGGCCATGGCCGCTGCGGCGGCATCAAGGCGGCGCTCGATCCCGATTTCAAATCGCTCGACGATGGCGACTTCATCGGCAAGTGGATGAGCATGCTGGGCGAACTGCCCAACCAGCTCGGACAGAACAGCCTGCTCACCTCGGCCGAACGCCAGACGGCAATGGAGCGGATTTCGATCCGCAACTCGATCCGCAATCTGCGGACGTTTCCCTACGTGGCCGAGCTTGAAGCCGAGGGGAAACTGGCGGTCCACGGCGCCTGGTTCGACATTTCGACGGCCGAACTCTGGATCATGGATCACGACGGCGACTTCATTCGCCCCGCCCTTTGATCTAACTGACAGTGTTGAAAAATTCTGGGGCGCCACGGGGCGCCCTTTGTTTTTGGCGCAATCAAGTTGCCGCGCTCCCGCCATCAAGACGCACTTGCGCCATCCCAATCGTGATCAGTTGTCGCTTGCCACCTGCCTCAAACGACTTGGGATTTGCTTAGTCGACGAGATTGCAAAACCGCTAGCGGCCTTTATGGGCTTGATTTTTATCCGCCCGAAAATGGCCCAGACATTTCTGCGCTCACGCCTTTGTGTGGTCGGCCATGGGACACATTGCCCGGCCATCTTTTGGGAACGGGGCCGCCGGAGAGCGACCCGTCGATGAGGCCACTCGTCGCCTTTCCCAAGACATGGAGCAACCCCATGAAAAAGATCGTCCTTTCGTCCCTCCTCGTTCTCGGCATGACCGGCGCAGCCTTTGCGCAGGGCACGACCGATTTCGCGACCCTCGACGCCGATATGAGCGGGGGGCTGACGCTGAGCGAGGCACAGGTCGGCTGGCCTGATCTGACCGATGAAGATTTTGCCGCTGCCGATACCGACGGTAATGGCGAACTGAGCCCGGAAGAATATGGCGTGCTGACCGGCGCGGCGGCTCCGGCCAACTAAGCTCCGGTTGGGCGATTTCGATCGGGACACTGACCCCCAGGCCCGTTGAAAGCGCTCAGCGTCATTTTCTTCCGCCCGTCGCCTCGCCCTCCCTCGGGGCGGCGGACCCCAGTGGCCGCGGCTACTGACACAACCAAGGATTTCCCCCATGCGTAAACTTGCACTTGGCCTCCTGGCCGCCGGTCTTCTTGCCACGCCCGTTCTGGCTCAGAGCGCGCTGACCTTTGCCGATGTGGATACCGACGGCGATGGTCGCTTGAGCTACGAAGAACTGGTGGTTGTCTGGCCAGACCTGACGCAGGACGATTTTGCGCGGGCCGATATTGAAGGCGCGGGCAGCGTGACACCCGAGCAGCTTGGCGCATTGCAGCCCGCGGCCGTGCCTGCAGCACCGGCGCCTGATGCTGCTGTTCCTGCGCCAGAGGCCGTACCCGCACCGGCGCCCATGGATGCAGCCCCCGCGCCAGCGCCAATGGATGCCGTGCCGGCCCTGCCCGGTGAAGGCACCCTGGTGCCAGAATGAGCGCATAGCGCTTTCGATAGGAAGTTTGGCGGTCGCTCCCTGGAGCGGCCGTTTTGCTTTAGTCGAGCCGTATAGCGGGTTCGAGGGGCTTTGATTTTCGCAAGGTGACGATCAGCCCGATGATCACCAGGACACCGCCGGCGATCTCGATCCCGGTAATGGTTTCGCCAAGGATGAGATAGCCCGACAGAAGCCCGGTGATCGGCACGAGGAGCGTGAACGGCGCGACGGTCGAAGCCGGGTGACGACCCAGCAGCCAGCTCCAGATGCCGCCGCCGAGAAGCGTTGCGGGATAAGCGAGAAAGGCGATGAGCACCGCGTCGGACCAGGAAAAGCCGCTCAGTGCTGCCCAGATGGCGGGGCCACCCTCGACGACATAGGAGAGGGCAAAGAGCGGCAAGGGCGCAGCGAGCGAGCCCCAGACGGTGAAAGCGATAGCATTGACCCGGCCGGCCTTCTTGGTCAGCACGTTGGCGAGGCCCCAAGCCATGGCAGCGAGCAACACCATAACGAGGGGAACAAGGCCCGCGCCTTCGATGCGTTCGGCGCCGATGACAGCGATCCCCAAAAACGCAACGCCCGCCCCGATGATCTGAAAGCGGCTTGGGCGCTCGCCGAGCAGCACGAAGGCCATGGCCATGGTGAAAAAGGCCTGGGTCTGGAGGACGAGCGAGGAGAGCCCCGCCGGCATGCCCCAGGCAATCGAGAGATTGAGGAAGGCATAAAGAGCAAAGCCGAAGCTGAGACCGAAGCCGACGACGAGCCACCACGGCGCCTTTGGCGGCCGCACGAAAAGCAGCGCCGGGAAAGCTGCGGCGCAGAACCGCAGCGCGGCGGCAAGGATCGGCGGCAACGCTTCGACGCTCAATTTGATGACGACGAAATTAAAGCCCCAAATGGCCACGACCAGAAGCGCGAGAAGGATGTGGCGGATGGGCATCAGACGCTCACCCGGCGGCGCATGAGGCGCGGACCGAAGACGTTGATGACGAGGCCGGCAAAGACCAGCGCACTGCCGATGATTTCAAGCTCCGTGATGACCTCGCCGGCGAGCAGCACGGCAAAGCCGATGCCGAAGACGGGAACAAGCAGCGAGAAAGGGGCAATCAACGCGGCCGGATAGCGTTTTAGGAGATAACTCCAGAGCCCGAAGCCGACGAGGGTAGCGGCATAGCCATTGAAGAGGACGATGCCGGCGGTGCTGAGGCTGAAGTTTTGCAGCGCGGCGCCGATCGCGCTAGGGCCTTCGATCAGGACAGAAAGGGCGAGAAGCGGCAGGATGGGAATAAGGCTGCCCCAGACGACGAAGGAGAGCATGTCGATCTGCCCCGCCCGCTTGGACGCGATATTGCCGACGCCCCAGAAGAAGGCTGCGGCGATGACCATAAGCAGGGGAACAAGGCTCGTGACTTCGAACCGTTCGACGGCAATGACGCCGATGCCGATGAGGGCGACCGTGGCGCCGATCACCTGCCAGCGGCCGAGCTTTTCGCCCAGGAACAGCATGGCAAGGCCGAAGGTGAAAAAGGCCTGGGTCTGGATGATGAGCGAGGCCAATCCGGCTGGGAGCCCGAGCTTGATGGCCGAGAACAAGAGACCGAACTGGGCAAAGCCGATGGCGAGGCCATAGGTGAGGAGTGTTCCCAAGCGGACCTGCGGCCGCTTGACGAAGAAGACCATGGGCAGCGCGGCGCAAAGATAGCGCATGGCAGTGAGGAGGAGCGGCGGCACCACTTCGACACCCCACTTGATCATGACGAAGTTCAGCCCCCAGGCCAGAACGACGAGCAAAGCGAGACAGAGGTCGCGGAGCGAAAGCATGGGAAATCCAGGGGCGGGACGGCGCAGATCGGCGCCTTTCCGCAAAACGTGGATTTGTGGCGCGGTTGGGGCTTACACCCTGACGCGCGCCACTAAAAGTCACTTCGGAAAATGTCTGCCCTGCGCCATGCCGGAACCGGACGGCGCAGGGGAAAGATCAGGCTGCGATGGCGCGGGCCTTGAAACCCTTTTCGATGAGGGTTTCGGCGATCTGGATGGCATTGAGCGCCGCGCCCTTGCGGAGGTTGTCGGAGACGACCCACATGGCGAGACCATTTTCGACCGTGACGTCCTCGCGGATGCGGCTGACATAGGTCTCGTAATCGCCTACGGTTTCGACCGGCGTGGCGTAGCCGCCGGGTTCGCGCTTGTCGAGAACGGCAATGCCGGGCGCTTCGCGCAAGAGATCGCGCGCTTCGTCAGCCGAGATGGGCTTGTCGAATTCGAGATTGACAGATTCAGAGTGACCGACAAAGACCGGCACGCGTACGGCGGTGCAGGTGACCTTGATCTTGGGATCGAGGATCTTCTTGGTCTCGGCCAGAACCTTCCATTCTTCCTTGGTGTAGCCGTCTTCCATGAACACATCGATATGGGGGATGACGTTGAAGGCGATTTGCTTGGAGAACTTTTGCGGGGTCGGCGAGTCGTTGACGAAAATGCCCTTGGTCTGGTTCCAGAGCTCGTCGACACCTTCCTTGCCGGCGCCGGAAACCGACTGGTAGGTCGAGACGACGACGCGCTTGATGGTCGCTGCATCGTGGAGTGGCTTCAGCGCCACGACGAGTTGAGCCGTCGAGCAATTGGGATTGGCGATGATGCCGTTGCGCTTTTCGTCCTTGAGCCAGCGATCGAGCACATGGCCGTTCACTTCCGGCACGATCAGCGGCACGTCGGAGTGGTAGCGCCAGTAAGAGGAATTATCGATGACGACGGCACCGGCCGCCGCGATCTTGGGCGCCCAATCCTTGGAGATGGAGCCGCCAGCCGACATGATGGCAAAATCGACGGTCGAGAAATCAAAGTGCTGCAGGTCGCGCGCCTTGAGCACCTTGTCGCCATAGGAAATTTCCCGGCCAATCGAGCGGGAGGACGCGAGGGCAAAGACCTCGTCAGCCGGGAACTTGCGCTCGGCCAGGATATTGAGAACTTCGCGGCCCACATTGCCCGTGGCCCCGACGACAGCGACGCGATAACCCATTTTTGGAACTCCGGTCCCTTAACCTTTTCCGCCCCCGCGCGATGATCTCGATCACCGCGGTCAGTGCTGTGAGCCTCTCCCCGGCGGGAGGGAACCCGGGGAAAAGCGTCAGGCGGTTTTGGTGGTTTTCATCATGGCAGTCAGGCCACCGGCTATGAGCCTTGTGGTCGTCAAAACGGCGATGTGGCCGAAGCTGCGCATGAAAATCAGTGCTCTGATAGGAAAAGCAGGACTTCTCATACTCTCAAATAGGAAAGAGTCAATGAAGATTGGTTGGGAAGGGTCTGCGGGCGTGGCTCCACCCGCTCCCATCCTCCTCCCCTCAAATCGCTCCCCTGGAGCGATTTGCCCTTCGGGACGGCTCGGAGCCCACCAAAGGTGGCGTGTCATGGCAGGCGTGGCAGCATCCCCCTAAAACAGCAGATCGGCACCTCCCCCCTTGTGGGGGAGGCCGGGAGGGGGGTACGGGAGGGAGGAACGCGCGCCAAGGATCAAAAACATGACCGATTTCGACATCATCATTCTCGGTGCAGGCGCGGCGGGGCTTATGGCGGGGATCGAGGCCGGGCGGCGTGGACGGCGAGTGCTGGTGGTCGATCATGCCCGTGATCCCGGTGAAAAAATCCGCATTTCGGGCGGTGGGCGCTGCAATTTTACCAATGTCAACGCGACCCATGTCCTGGGGCGCGAGCGGTTTTTGAGCCAGAACCCACGCTTCGCCCTATCGGCGCTCTCGCGCTACACGCCCGACATGTTCATCGAAAAGGTCAAAAAGCGCGGCATCGCTTTCCACGAGAAGACGCTAGGTCAACTGTTCTGCGATGGACCGGCCACGCAAATCATTGCCATGCTGATCGACGAACTGCGCCAGGCTGGCGCGGCGATCTGGACCGGACGCACCGTGGGCTCGGTCGAAAAAACCGATGCGGGTTTCAAGGTTCTTGTCGGCGATGGCTATGTCACCTCTGAAAGCGTGATCGTGGCGACGGGCGGCAAGTCGATCCCCAAGATGGGGGCGACCGGCTTTGCCTATACGCTCGCAAAGCAATTCGGCCTCAACGTGACCGATACGCGCCCGGCGCTCGTGCCGCTGACCTTTGAGGAAGGCAAGCTCGAAGAGCTGCGTGAACTGGCGGGTATCTCGACCGATGCGATAGTCGGAACGGCCAAGACAAAATTCCGCGAAGCGCTGCTCTTTACCCATCGCGGGCTGTCGGGTCCGGCGATCCTGCAGATCTCGTCCTATTGGCGCGAGGGCGACAGCATCTCCGTCGATCTTCTGCCTGAGCAGGATGCGCTGGCCATGCTGCAGGCGGCGCGCAAGGAACAGCCGCGCAACCACGTCCAGACCGTGCTGGCCGGTCATCTGCCAAAGCGTCTGGCACAACTCATGGGCGAGATGATCAACCAGCCGGGCATGATCGGCGATTTTTCGGACAAGAAGCTGCAGCCGGTGGCCGATCAGGTTTCGCGCTGGACGTTGAAGCCGGTTGGGTCGGAAGGCTATCGCACGGCTGAAGTCACGCTCGGTGGCGTCGATACGACAGGGCTCGATGCCAAGACCATGATGGCGCGGACCGTGCCAGGCCTATACTTCGTGGGCGAAGCAGTCGACGTTACCGGCTGGCTTGGGGGCTATAATTTCCAGTGGGCCTGGGCTTCGGGCTTTGCCGCAGGACAAGCGGCCTAGAACTTGTAGCCGAGGCGCACGCCGAAATTGGAGAGCCCGTCGTTCTGCGAGCAATAGCCGTTATTCGACGTGTGCTCATAGGTGACGGTCGCCGTGGCATTCTCACCGAGGCGGGCGCCGACGCCAAAACGCTCATAGAAATTGAGGAAGCAGCCAAAATTCTTGCGGCCCGGTGCAGCATTTTCCAGCGCGCCATTGTGCACGGCGCCACCAAAGGTGCCTTCGAGATAAAAGGGCGTGTCGAACACCGGCAACTGCCAGGTGAGGCCGGCATGGAGGAGGCTATCCTGACCATCGAGATTGATGGTGGTGCCGACTTCGGGACGCGGCGAGCCGATCCAGCGGAAGGCATCGATATCGGGCGAGGTGAAGAGCACATCGAAGCTGATGTCTTCGACCTGATTGAGGCGCCATTCGTTCACGAGAAACGGCAGGGCGGCATGGTGCACGTCATGCGCATGGATACCGAAACGCAATTCATCGACCACGCCGGCGAGCGGATGGGGATCATAAAGGTTCTGGGACAGGGCCGGGCTGGCAGAAAGAGCCAGCATACCGATCGCACCGAAAAAGATCTTACGCAGCATCACACCGATCTCACTGTTCCCCAAGAAGCACCTCACTAGCCTCAAAAGTCAATTCTGCTCCAGCCCCCAAGTGCGATTGCGGCGCGTGCAGCGGCAAAAGTGACCGGAAAGCCGCGATCGAGGGTTGAATTAGGGCGCCATCATCGTGATCTAACGATGATTGGTTTCAAACCGGATAATGTCATGTCTGCTTCTTTTGCCCTTTCGCTCCAGGATCTCGCCCCCATCGCCCAAGGCAGTTCGACCACCGACGCCATGGCCGAGACGGTGAAGCTGGCGCAGGCGGCAGACGATTATGGCTATCATCGGCTTTGGTATGCCGAACACCATGGCATGCCCTCGATTGCCTCCTCCGTGCCGGAAATCCTGATCGGCAGCGCGGCTGCGGCGACCAAGGGGCTGCGCGTCGGCTCGGGCGGCGTGATGCTGCTCAATCACGCGCCGCTGCGCATTGCCGAAGCCTATCGGACCCTGGAAGCGCTGCACCCCGGCCGCATCGATCTCGGGCTCGGCCGCGCACCGGGTGGCGACGGCTATGCCATGCGGGCGCTGCGCTCAAGCGGCGGCGAGGAATTTTCGCAGTACCTCGCTGAACTCATGGCGTTCGACGAGGACAATTTCCCGCCCGATCATCCCTATTCGCGCGTACCGGTTTCGCCAGGCGGTATTCGCCTGCCGCCAAAGTGGCTGCTGGGTTCGTCCGGTGCCAGCGCGCAAGCGGCTGGCCAGATTGGCTTTGGCTATGCCTTTGCCGCGCATTTTTCGCACACGCCCGCGGCGCCGGCCTTTGCCGCCTATCGCGAGGCCTTCGTGCCGTCTGAAGACTTTGCCGAGCCCAAGACGATTTTGTGCCTTTCGGTGATTGCAGCGCCGACAGAGGAAGAAGCGGCGTTTCTTGCGACCTCGCAGGCGGTCAATTGGGCGCTCTTCGTCACCGGCGAGCAGCGCAACCTGATGCCGCCGGAAGCCGCAACACAGCGGATGAAATCGCTGACCCCGCAACAGCAGCAGGTGATTTCCCATCAGGGCAGTCTCTGGATGGTCGGCAGCGCTGAGCGCATGGCCGAAGAAATCACGGCCAAGGCCGAAGAAGCAGGGGCCGACGAAGTGATGATCACGACGACGATCCACTCCTACGAGTTGCGCCGTCGCTCGTTCGAACTTCTGGGCCAGGCGCTTGGCGTGACGCCGCGGGGCTAAGCGCCCCTTAGGCTGCATACCCAGCTTTACGATGTCTTACGGAAGCTCTGTCAGGCTGAGCCGGTTCAAATTTCCGGAAGCAGTCCTTGAGCGCGGCGAGCATCGTTCTGGCAATCAATCTTTGCGTCGGGGCCATCTTCGTCTCGGCGTTCGGCTTCATTGCCGTTTATCGCCGCTCGGCCGTGGGCGCGCGCTGGCAGGCTCTGGCCTATTCGATGACTTTCGTCATCGGGCTGCTCGAATATTCCATGCCCTACCAGACCAATGCGCAGGCCGCCGCCTACGGCAGTTTTGCCGCATTTCTGACGGCCATGCTGTTTTCCAATATTGGTCTCGCGCGGCACTACGAGGTCAGGGTGCCGTGGCTCTCGCTCGGCCTCTTGTTTGCGCTGGCGCTGGGGGTCAATCTCTTCACGCTCGGCATGCCGCGGGATTCGCTGGCGCGGGGGCTGATCTATCAGGCGCCCTATGCGCTGATGCATGTGATCGGCATTCAGATCATTTTGGCCAACAGATCGCGGCGCATGCTGGACCTGACGCTGGTTTCGCTCTTTGCGCTGAGCGCGCTGACGTTTTTGAGCAAGCCGTTCTTGGCGCTGGCTATCGGCTCGGGAGGGTCGGTTCAGGGCTATCTCTCGAGCAATTATGCCGCCATTTCGCAGGCGAGTGGCGGCGTCTTGATCATCGCCAATGGTCTGCTCATTCTCTTGATCATGACGCGCGACGTCATTGCGGACATGACGACGCTCTCCGAAACTGACCCGCTTTCAGGCCTTCTCAACCGGCGCGGCTTTGACGAACAGGCCGAGCGGGCGCGGCTGATGGCGCAGCGGGCGGGAATGCCTGCCGTCGCGATCACGGCCGATATCGACCATTTCAAGCAGATCAACGACACCTATGGTCACGACCGTGGCGATCAGGTGATCGCAATGTTTGGCGAGCTTTTGAAAGAGAGCTTTGATCAACGCGCCGTCGTGGCGCGGATGGGGGGCGAAGAGTTTGCCGTGCTCCTGCCGGGGGCCGGGCTACCGGTCGCGCGGGGCGCAGCCGAGGCGGCGCGATTGCGGCTACGGGATCTGCCCAAGGAGTTTCGCGGCACCGACAAGCGGATTACCTGCTCATTCGGCATTGCGGTGCTTGATGAGGGCGAAAGCCTCTCGAACTTGCTGCGGCGGGCCGATATGGCGCTTTATGATGCCAAGGCAAAGGGTCGGGACAGGGTGTCTATTGCCCCTGCCCCAAGCTTGGATTCCAATGCGCCTCAGAGCGCCGCGAGCGCAGAAAAACTCAGTTCAGCGCCGCACGCGGAACCAGTTCATACTCGCCGGTCGGGGTAATCTTGAGCGCGAGTTGCTGGCGGTCCAGTTCGGCGAACCAGGCTGTCCAGGAACAAGGGCTCATGCCGTCATCGACGCCGAGGCCCTGGCTGCGCACAAAGCGAAGCAAAAGCTTGGATTTCTCTTCGCCGAAACGGTTTCTGATACGGGCGATTGCTGGAATGCCCTTGCGATCGCTAACCCAGCTTTGAATGTCGCTGTGGCGCGTCAAAGTGTGTGTGTTCGACATGTTTGGCCTCCTCCACGAGGTTTGGGCACATTGGCCCTTAGCTGCGTAACGGACCCGATCCTCCATCGGTTCCGTGAATTGCTTCAATTCTGCTCGACTTGTGTGACGAGCTTTAGCTCCTCCATTTCCTCCGCTGAAAAATAATAGAGCCGGTCTGGCGGCGTATCGAGCGCGTGCAGCCACATGGCGGGGTCGACCCCGCTCTTGATGAGGTGCCGCGTGATCTGCGCCGTCGTCGCCTGCGCATCGGCCATGGCAACACCCGCGACCGCAATAGCATCGGCCGAGCCCTCGCCAAGGCTCGCCGCATAGATCTGGTGAACGCCGATGGCGGCATCGGGACTGGCGATGCGCTCGGCGCCCGAGGCGAAAATAATGGGGCAGGACGAGGCACAAAGATTACCCGCGACAACCTTGGTCGCGAGGGCCTTCTCCTGGATGAGGGCGCCGATCTCCAGCGCGTCCATCACCGAACCTCCGGGCGAATCGAGAACGACAGTCTCAACGTATTCGCCGCGCGCCGCAATCTCGTCGGCAAATCTTTGCGCGGAGCCGGGATCGATGCTGCCGGTCAGCTTGAGCTCGCCACCGGCCGAAAGGGTGATAGCAAGTGGCGCTTCAAGGAGATCGGGCGCTGTAGTGATGGACGGCATCGGCCGGCCGGCCGGGTCACCTTCAGTGGGCTGAGCCGGCGGCAGAATGGGCTCGAGGGTGGGCAGCACAGCCGGCGGTTCACTCAGTGCCAACTCGCGAAAATCGACATAGAGCACGCTTGCCGTTCCGACCAGCAGCGCAAAGAAGGCGACGCGGATGATTGCGCCATCGTCGATGGCAGCGAGCCGGGCGATGATGCCCGGGCTTGCTGATTGTGCGCGGGCATTGGCGTCGGTTTTCATGCCGGGCGCGGCCCATCGGTGCGCTTGCGCTGCGCGGTTTCGATGGGGGTGACGGTGGCATCTTCCACGGGCGCCTCGGCCACGGCAGGGATCGGTTCGGCGGGAGCCGGTTCAACCTCGGGCTCGCGTGTTGGTTGACCCGTCGTCACATCGATCCCAGCCGCCTCCATACGGCGATAAAGCGCCATGGCCCGCAGCATTTCGGCAGCCGTGATGTTTTCGGCTTCTTCGAGCGACGAAGACTCCCGGCGCATGGCGTCGTTGACGATCATGAGGACGAGCACGAGCACGACGGGAAGCAGATCGATGGAAATGGCGCCGGCCCAGGACGGGATAAAATCCTGCCAATAGCGGAGCACGGCTTCGGCGCTGGAGAGGGGCGTATAGCGCCGCTGTTCGACGGGGGGCGTTGCAAGGATTTCGTCGGCCGCGGCGCTGAGCGCGGCGGATTGTGCGGCGACGGAAGCGCGCACCGTCTCCATCACCTGGCCCTGGCGGTTCATCAGATCGGCCGATTGTCCATCGGCGACCGGCGCGATGAAGCCCGCCGAGAGATCATCGGATGCGCGACGGACGGATGCCGCAACGCCGGTTTGTTGGAGGGACGCGATGATGGCCGAGAGCTGCACGGCCTCGCTTTGAAAACTATCGGTGCGCGGCTCGATGGCGCCGGGCGTTGAAACCAATTCGCGCATGGTGGCGAGCCGAGCCGAGCCCTGCTCAAAGAGCGTTGCCACTTCGTCGCGGCTGCCGGTGATGGTGGCCGCAAGCTGGTTCATCTGCGTGCCCATCTGGGTGAGCAATTGCACGACGCTGCCCGAACCGGTGGTACCTGTCAAAGCACCGGATTCGCGTTCATCGGCCGCGAGGCCCGAAAACCGCTCGGCCGCGCGCTGCACGTCGGGAAGAAGGCTTTGCGCTGCGAGCGCATTGGCATGGGCGAGATCGAGGTCTTCGGCATAGCCCTGCAGGGTGACAGCCATATGCTGTTCGGTGGCGGCTGAGCCGGCGAGCGCAGCGGCATTGAGCCACGAACTCATGGCCATGATCATCAGGCAGCCCACGCCCATGGTGAGAAAGAGCCCGACGCGCTGCACTCCCGAGGTCACGAGCGGAATGAACCGCATCATGAAGGTCCAGAAGGCGTAGATGGCGACCGAGACGGCGGCCGAATAGATGATGGCGGCAAAGAAGACGAAGGTGGCGGAACCATCGAGCAGGCCGCGCACGCCGAGATAAGTATAAACACCGGACGCCAGCGCCAGCACGGCGAGGGAAAAGCGCGTCATGGTTTCGACGCCGCGCACCGTCTCGCTGAGCCGGAAGGCATTGGGCTTGAGCTGCATGAATGTCCCCGCTGCTCGGGCCCCACGGGCCCTGTTAGCGCGACGTTAACATGAGCAACCCGGCAAGATGGAGGCACAAAAGCGTGTGCTGGCAACCCGGCGTTTGGAAGGTGGCCCTTGCCCTCGGACCCGCCGCAAGGCTAGGCCTTAGACAGAAGCGAGGAGATGCGACGTGACCAAGAAAGTGCGCTGGGGGATTTTGTCGACCGCCAATATCGGCATGGCCAAGGTGACGCCGGCCATCCAGAAGGCGGACAATTGCGAAGTGGTCGCCATTGCCTCACGCGATCTCAGCAAAGCTCGGGGAGCCGCCGATACGCTCGGAATTGCCAAAGCCTATGGTTCCTATGAGGAACTGTTTGCCGATCCCGAGATCGACGCGATCTATAATCCGCTCCCCAATCACCTCCATATCCCAATGAGTCTTGCCGCGGCGCGCGCCGGCAAGCATGTGCTCTGCGAAAAGCCGATCGCCATAACCGCCAAGGAGGCCGAAGAGCTGCGGCAGGTGCCCGAGGGGCGCCTCGTCATGGAAGCCTTCATGATCCGCTTTCATCCCCAATGGCAGCGGGCGCGCGAAATCATCCGCTCGGGCGAACTCGGCGAAGTCCGCGCCATCAACGCAGTCTTTTCCTATTTTAACAACGATGCGGGCAATGTGCGCAATCAGGCCGATATCGGCGGCGGCGGCATTTTGGACATCGGGTGCTATCCGGTGACATCAGGCCGGTTCTTGTTCGAAGCCGAACCGCAGCGCGTGGTTTCGCTTGTCGAGCGCGACCCCGGTTTCGGTACGGATCGGTTGGCGAGCGCCATTCTCGATTTCGGCCAGGGCAAGCGGCTGACCTTTAACTGCTCCACCCAGCTCGTGCCGCATCAGCGGGTTCTCGTGCAGGGGACCAAGGGCAAGCTTGAAATTCTCATCCCCTACAATGCGCCTGCCGACGAGCGCACGGCCATCACCGTCGATACCGGCTCGCCGCTCGATGGCTCGCTGGCGCGACGCGAAATCCTCCCCGCTTGCGATCAATATACCGAGCAGGCACGGGCCTTTGCCGCGGCAGTGCTCGGCGAAACGCCCCTGCCCTATGGCATCGAGGATGCGATTGCCTCGATGAAGGTGCTCGATGCCATCTTCCGGAGCGAAAAATCGGAGCGCTGGGAAACGGTCTGAACTGTCGTCGCGTTCGTAAGGACCTATTTGGGAAAACCGCGCCATGACCGATCTTGTTCTTCTCACCGGCATTTCCGGCTTTCTCGGCGGTCATGTGGCATTGGCTCTGCTCAAGGCCGGCTATGCCGTGCGCGGCAGCGTCCGCAAGCTCGATAAGGCCGATAAGGTACGGGCAACGCTCGCCAAGGCGGGGGCCGATGTCAGCCGGCTCGATTTCGTCGCGCTCGATCTCCTCGACGATAAGGGCTGGGATGCGGCGATGGCGGGCGTGCGCTTTCTCCAGCACACGGCCTCGCCCTTCGTGCTCGAAATTCCCAAGGACCCGAACGAGCTGATCCGCCCGGCCGTGGACGGCACGCGCCGGGCGATCGAGGCGGCTTTGCGCGCTGAGGTTGAGCGCGTGGTGCTGACCTCGTCCATCGCCGCGATCCAATATGGCCATGAGGACTATGCGCGCGTCTTGACCGAGGCGGACTGGACCACTGTCGAGAGCCCCAAAACAGGCGCCTATGCCAAATCCAAAACCCTGGCGGAAAAAGCCGCGTGGGAGCTGATGGACAAGGCTGGGCGGCACGATGATCTGGCGGTGATCAATCCGGCCGCCATTCTCGGGCCACTGCTCGACGAAGATCCGGGCACATCCGCGGCGCTGGTTTCGCGCCTCCTCGACGGCAAATTGCCGGCCGTACCGAAACTGGGCATGTCGATCGTCGACGTGCGCGATGTCGCCGCGCTCCATGTCGATGCCATGACCAATCCCGCTGCAGCCGGCCATCGCTGCATCGCCTCGGAAGGCACCTATCGCATGGCCGACTTGGCAAAGGCGATGAAGCCGGCCTTTCCGGACCGCCGCATTCCGACGGCTGAATTGCCCAATTTCATGGTGAGGATCGCCGCGCTGTTCGATCGGGACATCGCGGGCAACATCCACGAGCTCGGCGCTCTCAAACGCCTCGACGGCCACCGCGGCAGCGAACGGCTTGGACGTCCGCTGATCACAGCCGCAGATTCTGCCATAGCCACTGGCAAGAGCCTGATCGAACACCGCCTTGTCTAACGGCGAACCCTCTTGATCCACGGTCCGAACATGGCAATATTGAAAACGATGTGGGGCTGTAGCTCAGTTGGGAGAGCGCGTCGTTCGCAATGACGAGGCCAGCGGTTCGATCCCGCTCAGCTCCACCAAACCTCCCTGAATCCACTTCCATCGCCTTTGAATTAAACGCGGCAGGATCGCGGGCGGGGTCTGGGCTATTGTAGGGGGATGGAACAGAAAGAGCGCAGGCTTCGGCCACGGGATAAGGTTCGGCTCGATGCCACGATCGTGCTGGGCGATGGGCTTTTGCGCGTGCCCGCCCTGTTGCGCAACGCATCGCCATTTGGGGCAAAGGTGGAGCTTTTGGAGCCATGGCCGACGCCCGAGCGTTTTTATGTGCTCTTCGGGCATCGGCTCGAACTCTGCCGGCTGATCTGGCGCGAGAATAATCTGCTCGGCCTCGCCTACGAAGACTAGGCGCGCAGATCCGCCCAATCGGGGTGGCGATCGAACTGCACAACCACATAGGGGCAGATTGGGGTGATCTTGAACCCTTCGCTGCGCGCATCGGCGATCGAGGCTTTGACCAGTTGTAGAGCGATGCCGCGACCTTCGTATTCGCGCGGCACGCCGGTATGGTCGACGATGATACGGCCATCGGCCTTGCGATAGGTCATTTCGGCCTCGGCGCCGGGCGCGAGGTCGATGACATAGCGCCCATGCGTTGCGTCGTCTTCACGCCGGATTTGATAGTCGGTCATGCTCGCAAAACCCTTTCTCAGGCGGCAAGGCTTTCGGCTGCCGCAACGCCCAACATAAGGTTGAGATTTTGGACCGCGGCGCCCGAGGCGCCCTTGCCGAGATTGTCGTAGACCGCGACCACCGCGGCCTGGGCCCGCGCGTCATTGGCAAAGACATGGAGAGTCAGCGTATTGGTGCCGTTGTGCACCTGCGGATCGAGCGCAGCGGTCTTGCCGAGGGCGGGATCATAGGGTGCGACCTTGACGAAACTGTCGGGGACGGCAGCGAAGTGATCGGCAATGGCGGCGTGGATTTCGGCACCGGTCGGGACCTTGGCGAGCATGCCCAAATGAAGCGGCAGGGACGTCGTCATCCCTTGCGCGAAATTGCCGACGACGGGCTCAAACAGCGGTTCACGCTGAAGGCCGGTATAGAGCGTCATTTCCGGCACATGCTTATGCACGAAGGTGAGGCCATAGGGCATATATTGGCTCGCCGATGCACCCTCGGCCACATAATCCTCGACCATCTGGCGGCCGCCTCCGGTATAGCCGGAAATGCCGTGATAGATGATCGGATGATCGGCGGGGATAAGGCCAGCCGCGATCAGCGGACGGAGACCAGCGATCAGGCCCTGCGGCCAACAGCCAGGATTGGAGACATAGCGGGCATTGGCGATTTTCTCGCCCTGGCCCTTGTCCATTTCGGCAAAGCCATAAGCCCAATCGGGATTGACGCGGAAAGCGGTCGAGGCATCGATGACGCGGGTCGTGCCGTTTTCGATGAGCCGCACGCTTTCCTTGGCCGCCTCATCGGGGAGGCACAGGATGGCGACATCGGCTGCATTGAGGAGGCGCTTGCGCTCGTCCTGATCCTTGCGCTTTTCGGGCGCGATGGAGAGCACTTCGAGATCGCGGCGGCCGGCAAGGCGATCGCGGATCTGCAGCCCCGTGGTTCCGGCTTCCCCATCAATAAAGATCTTGGCGACCATGATCATGCTCCAAAAGTTTCGCGCTTTAGATGGGCCGCAGGACCACGCGCGTCAAGCGCCTAGCGCATCGAGGGAATATCGCGCCTCTCGATGACATCCTCGATACCACCAAGCATGGCCATCCAGCCGCGTTCGGTCTGGGCCAGCCAATCTTCGAATTGCGCATCGAGCGTGTTGTAGAGGGTGACGACGCTGCCGGGGCCATTGGCTTCGGGCTCGATGATCATTTCGACGATGGCCGGATCCTCGGCCTCGCTTTCATGCACCATCCAGGAAAAGGCGATCTTGCTCGGCCGCTCAAGCGCGAGGAATTCCCCGAAATGGCGGGCGCGCGTTCCGGTCTGCCCATCGGCCAGCATCAGGCGGCCACCGACGCGTGGCTCGAGCTGCACTTCGGTCAGATTGCCGCTTTCCCCGCTGCGCCGGAGCCACGCCGCCTGCCAGCGGCGCGCCAGATCAGGATCGACGAACGCGTCATAGACCCGCTCCGGGCTCGCGCGAAAACGGTGCGTCACCTTGGCTTCTATCTTGTCGGACATCCCAGCCTCCTTCTGTCCCTTGAAGAGGAGCAATGCCGGGACTGGCGAGCGCGTTCCGCACTGGGATTGTCAACTCTTGGCGCTGGTGTCATTGCTCGGTACCGGCACGAGACGAGGAGAAAACCTTGACCCCGCATAATCATGCAAAACCTGGCGACTATGCCGAGGCCGTGCTGCTGCCCGGTGATCCCCTGCGCGCCAAATGGATCGCCGAGACGTTTTTCGAGGCGCCCAACCTCGTCAATTCCGTCCGCAATTGCCTTGGCTATACCGGCACCTGGAAGGGCAAGCCGGTTTCGGTGCAGGCGAGCGGCATGGGCCAGCCATCGCTCGCCATCTATGTGCACGAGTTGATCAACGTTTATGGGGTCAAATCGCTGATCCGCGTCGGCACCTGCGGCGGACTCAATGCCAAGGTGAAGGTGCGCGACATCATTCTGGCGCAGGCGGCCTCGACCGATAGCTCCATCGTCAAGGGCCGGTTCGGCGCCTTCAATTTTGCGCCCATGGCCGATTTCGGGCTGTTGCGCGACGCCGCAGACAGGGCCGATGCCCGGGGCCTGCGCTATCATGCGGGCAATATGCTCTCGTCGGACATTTTCTATCATGCCGATGGCATGGCCGGTTACGACAAGCTGCCCGAGCATGGCGTGATCGGCGTCGAGATGGAGGCGGCCGTGCTCTATACGCTCGCCGCCAGGTTCGATGTCCGCGCCCTGACCATCTGCACCATGACCGATTGCCTGATCACGCATGAGGAAATCGACGCCGAAGCGCGCCAGACCTCGCTGCGCGACATGGTTGAACTTGCTCTCGATGTTGCTGTGGAGGCCTGAAAAATGACGGTTGTGGCTTTTGTTCTCGTTGCAGCCGTGGCGCTGCTGCATGTCTATATCATGCTCTTGGAAATGCTCTGGTGGGACACGCCGCGCGGCCAGAAGGCGTTTAATCTGGCGCCCGATTTTGCGCGCAGCACAAAGGTGCTGGCCATCAATCAAGGCCTTTATAATGGCTTTCTCGCCGCCGGCCTCATCTGGGGTCTCGTGCATCCCGATCCGGCGCTGGCCTGGCAGATCAAGATCTTCTTCCTGACCTGCGTTGCCGTTGCCGGCATTGTGGGCGGCGCTACATCGAGCCGGAAGATCGTGTTCGTCCAGACCGTGCCCGCAGTGCTGGCGATCCTCGCCGTTGTATTTGCTTGAAACCAAAGCGATGTCATCCCCGCCGGGGCGGGGATGACGTGATGACTTTACGCGGCAAGCGCGGCCAGCACGTGGACCCAGGAGCGGATGCCGCGGTGGAAGCTGTCGAGATCGTATTTCTCGTTGGGGCTGTGGATCTGATCGTCCACATGGGCAAAGCCGATGAGGAGCGTATCGAGCCCGAGGATCGACTTGAAATCGCCCGCAACCGGGATCGAGCCGCCCGAGCCAGTGATGACGGCCTGCTTGCCCCATTCGGCTGAGAGACCATTGAGCGCCTTGCGGAGGAATTCGCCATCGGCCGGGACGGTGATGGCCGGCGAGCCGCCATGCGGAATGAACTCGACCGAGCAATCGGCTGGGATCATCTTTTCGACATGGGCCCGGAAAGCGGCACGGATCTTCTTGGGGTCCATGCCGGAGACCAAGCGGAACGAGATTTTCGCCGAAGCCTTGGACGGAATGACGGTTTTAAAACCGTCGCCGGTATAGCCGCCGATCATGCCATTGATTTCGCAGGTTGGGCGGGCCCAGAGCATTTCGAGGACCGAGCGGCTCTGTTCGCCGGCCGGCAGCGATAGGCCCGCTTCGCCAAGAAAGGCCTTTTCATCGAAACCAAGGCCCTGCCACTGGGCTTTCAGCTCGGGCGAAATTTCGGCGACATCGTCATAAAAGCCGTCGAGCGTCACCGAGCCATCCGGGGCGCGGAGGCTGGCGATGATTTCGGCCAGGACCTGATTGGGATTACGGGCCGCATTGCCGAACATGCCGGAATGGAGGTCCTTGTCAGCCGCAGTGATGACGATCTCATCGGCGACAAGGCCGCGCAGCATGGTGGTGATCGACGGGGTTTGCCGGTCCCACATATCGGTATCGCAAACGAGCGCGATATCGGCTTTCAACTCCTCGGCATTTTCGCGCATGAAGGGCGGCAGGTTCTTGCCGCCGGATTCTTCCTCGCCTTCGAGCATCAGCGAGACGCGAACCGGCAGGCTGCCCGTGACAGCCTTGTAAGCGCGGCAGGCTTCGATGAAGGTCAGCATCTGACCCTTGTCGTCGGACGCGCCGCGGGCAACGATCATCTTGCGGCCGGCAGCGTCTTCCTTGATCTGCGGATCGAAGGGATCGGAATGCCAGAGGTTGAGCGGATCGACCGGCTGCACGTCGTAGTGGGCATAAAACAGCACATGCGGGCCGGCCTGTTCCGGGCCATGGGCGACGACGACGGGATGGCCGGGGGTCGGGCGGGCGCTGGCATCAAAACCAAGGCCATTGAGCTCGCCGGCGATCCAGTCGGCGGCCTTCTGGCATTCGGCGGCATAAGGGGGATCGGTCGAGATCGACTTGATGCGCAAAAGATCAAAAAGCCGCGCCAGACTTTGCTCAAGCCCCTGATCGACATGGGCGAGCACGGCATCGAGTTGAGTTTTTTCGGTCATGACAAGGTCCTGCGGCAAATTCGGAATCGTATTGCGCCGCACCATGGCGAGCGGGCCCCGGCCTGTCCAGTGCACAGAGGGGCGCTTATATTGTCATACTTATTCGACTGTGATTAGGTCGCCCGACCATTGCCCAAGGAGAGCCAGCATGGATCGATCCGGCGGCCGTGCGCGCCATTCAGGCGACCTAATCGCCATTCTCTCGGGCCGCAACCGTGCGCGAAACCTCCATTCGGACGTGCTCTGGGATCTAGGCTTTGCCATCGTTTCCGGCCAATATCCCGAAGGCTCGATCCTGCCGCCCGATACGGAACTGCTGGAGCGGTTTCGCGTGTCGCGCACGGTGCTGCGCGAAGCGCTGAAAACGTTGGCGGCCAAGGGTCTGATCGAAGCGCGGGCGCGGATCGGCACGCGTGTCCTGCCTCGCAATCGCTGGAATCTATTCGACTCCGACGTCCTGGCCTGGCATTTCGAACTCGGGCCGGAAGTCAGCTTCCTGCAAAGCCTTGCTGAAGTGCGCATCGGTATCGAAATCGAAGCCGCGGCGCTCGCGGCCGAGCGGCGGAGCGATGATCAGGCTGTGGGCCTCCTCGCGACAATCGAGCTGATGGCGAAGGCCAAAACGCCGGAGGACTTTGCCCGCCACGATCTCGATTTCCACAAGACCGTGGCCGATGCGTCGGGCAATCCCTTCATGGCTTCGATCAGTGCGCTTGTCGAAATGGCGCTGACCGCGGCCTTCACGATATCCTCGCCGGTCAATGAGCCAGAGGCCCTGACCCAGACCGTCGCGGTGCATCGCGCCATTGCCGATGCAATTTTGGCGCGCGATGCAATCGCCGCCCGGGAGGCCATGCGCGTGGCCATCGCCGAGGGCTTTGCTCGCGCTGCTGGGCGCATGGAAGCGGCTAACAGCTAGAGCGAAATCGCGAGCTTTCCCGTCAGTGTGCGGTGAAAGATCAACCCACCCTCGGTGAGGGCGAGGGTCAGCCGTTCGGCCGTGCGCCGACGCGCCACCTCGATCACCGGCGCCGTCGCTTCCTCGATGCGCATGATGGTCGAGGCTGAAACGCCAGATTGTTCCGCGAGAACCGGAATGGTCCAGCCGAGAAGATTGCGCGCGCCACGCAGCAGCGGCCCATTAAGCAGCTCTTCGCTCGCCACATCTTCCGCGATGACCCCGCCATGTCCAGGACGCCTGATCGAAGTGAGCCCGAGCCATTCGACCGGCTGGCCATTTTCGTCCGCAACCGGATAGCGGACATTGCGCATAGGCACATATTCGCCCGGCGCGATTTCGACCCGGACCTCGCCTGTGTAAATGTCCCGCCGCTCGATGCTGTCGAGCACGATCTGCCGGTCGTCCGGATGGATCGAATTAAACCAGCTTTCGAGCGTGAAGATCGGCGTTTTCGGCAGGCCCAAGTCTTCGGACATGCGGATCAGTTCGAGAAATTTGCCATCGAGCGAGCTGAACCAGGCGATATCGACATCAAGACGCTCAAAGACTGCATGAAGGCGGCGGCGCATCATGCTCATGGCTTTGCGGAGGCTCTCCTCCTGCGTGCGATCGAGTGCGCAGATGATCCAGCCTATGGGACGCTTGGCGTCATCCATCAGGCGCTCAAACCGCAATTCGAGCTGCCGGACCGTGCCATCCTCGCGAATGAGCCGCAAATCGCGGCGCATGGGCAGGAGATCGCGCATGAGCATGTGAAAACTCTCGACGAGCGCAGCCCGATCATCGGGATGGGTCCGCGCCTCGATGAATTCGAGCGAGATTTGCTGGCCGATATGATCGGTCGTGCCAGCAAGCACATGCAGACCTTCCGACGCCTGCACTCTGCCATCGGCAAAGGAAAGCGTGCAGAAGCCTGTGCCTGCCATGGCTTCGAGGGCTCGCAAAAGCTGGCCAGACGTTGGATGAGAGGCGCCGCTTTGGCCGAGCGACACCATCTTAGGCACTTGTCCTTGCATTGCTAACCCCCCGGTAAGCAAGATGACGCGCGCGTAAATTCTTGAGGCGTACCAGTAGACAAAGGGTCTATGGCTGGTCAAGCGCCGAACGCTTTAGCCACCTGACGACTTGACCCCGATCCCGCTTTGGCTCAAAGACCCAAGATAAAGCGAGGTTTCGTGATGGAAAAGTTCACCACATTGACGGGTGTTGCAGCACCCCTGCCGATCATCAATATCGACACCGATATGATCATTCCCAAGCAGTACCTCAAGACGATCAAGCGCACCGGCCTCGGCGTCGCCCTGTTTTCAGAGATGCGCTACAATGAAGACGGCTCGGAAAACCCCGATTTCGTCCTCAACAAGCCAGCCTATCGCCAGGCCAAGATCGTCATTGCCGGCGACAACTTTGGCTGCGGCTCCAGCCGCGAGCACGCCCCTTGGGCCCTCGCCGATTTCGGCATTCGCTGCGTTATTTCGACGAGCTTCGCCGACATTTTCTACAACAACTGCTTCAAGAACGGCATTTTGCCATTGGTCGTTTCGCCCGAGCAGCTGAAGCTCCTCCTCGACGATGCGGAGCGCGGTGCCAATGCGACGCTCAGCATCGACCTCGAAGCCCAGACCATCAAGGGGCCGGACGGCGGCACGCTGCATTTCGATATCGACCCATCGCGCAAGCAGATCCTGCTCGAAGGCCTCGACGATATCGCTGGCACGCTGAAATCCGACCCCGCCATTTCGTCCTTCGAGGGCAAGATGGCGAACGAGCGTCCCTGGCTCTAAACCGTGGCGGAAATTGTCTTCGAGGCCGAGCCGCATCCCGATACGCGGGCGGCCATTCTCGATGGCCTCATCGCCTATAATGCTGCGCAGACGGAGAACCGCTTTGGTGCTCCACGCACCATCGCTCTCGCGCTCAAAGACCCGGAAACCGGCGCTTCCGTCGGCGGGCTGACGGCGCGGGTCAGCTATAGCCGGATGTTTGTCGAGTTGCTCTTCATTCCCGAGCATTTGCGCGGCAAGGGTTTTGGCGAGAAGCTGATGGCGGAGGCAGAACAGATCGCAAAAGACCTCGGCTGCATCGGCATCTGGCTCGATACTTTCTCCTTCCAGGCGCCGGGCTTTTACAAGAAGCTTGGCTACGCCGAGTTCGGCGCCCTGACTGATTATCCGCCGGGCTTTACCCGGCATTTCCTCCACAAAACCTTGAGTTGATCCCATGGTCCAGCGCGTTTCCACCGGCTCTCCCTTTGAAGCGACTTTCGGCTATTCGCGTGCTGTGCGCTACGAGGACACCGTCTATGTCTCGGGCACGACGGGCTATGACTATGCCACGATGAAAATGCCGGAAAGCGTTGGCGAACAAGCGAAAAATGCGCTGGCGACCATCGACAAGGCGCTCAAGGAAGCCGGCTCTTCGATCGAGGATACGGTGCGGGTCGTCTACTATCTCGGCGATCGGTCTTATGTGGACGAGGTCGTCGCGGCGGTGGGTCCGGTGTTCGGAAACATCCGCCCGGCCGCGTCCATGCTCATAGTTGCGATGATCGAGGAAGGCATGAAGATCGAGATCGAAGTGACGGCCCGGATCGGGGCTGCCAAGAGCCACGCTTAGGTCGCGGTTTCGGTAGCATTCCGTTAACACTGACAGCGCTCCCCAAGGGGCGCTGTTTTGTTTTGGGCACCCTTGCGCAAAAACCCAAAATAAAGCTATGTGCCGAGCCAAGGTGTACCCACCAGTACGGCGAGGAGTTTTCCAAAAATGGCCACCCATTCCCTGTTTCTTCTGCCGGGCGACGGCATCGGCACCGAGATCATGGTCGAGGTCGAAAAGATCATCGCCTGGTCCAATGCCGAAGGTCTCACCGACTTTGCCACCGATACCGGCCTTGCCGGTGGTTGCGCCTATGATGCGCATGGCGAGGCTATTTCCGAAGACGACATGGCCAAGGCGCTTAAGGCAGATGCCGTTATCTTCGGCGCCGTGGGTGGCCCCAAGTGGGACAATGTGCCCTATGACAAGCGCCCGGAAGCCGCGCTCCTGCGCCTCCGCAAGGATCTGGGGCTTTTTGCGAACCTCCGTCCCGCCATCTGCTACCCCGCACTCGCCGACGCCTCTGCGCTCAAGCGCGAGCTGGTCGAAGGCCTCGATATCTTGATCGTGCGCGAGCTGACCGGCGGCGTCTATTTCGGCGAGCCCAAGGAAATCACCGACCTTGGCAATGGCCAGAAGCGCGGCGTCGATACCCAGGTTTACGAAACCTATGAAATCGACCGGATAGCCCGCGTCGCCTTCGATCTCGCCCGCACGCGCGGCAAAAAGATCCACTCGGCCGACAAGAAGAACGTGATGAAATCAGGCGTGCTGTGGGACGAAGTCGTCCGCACTGTTGCCAAGGATTATGCCGACGTCGCCTTCAACCATATTCTGGCTGACAACTGCGCCATGCAGTTGGTGCGCAATCCAAAGCAATTCGACGTCATCGTCACCGACAACCTCTTTGGCGATATTCTCTCGGACGTGGCCGCGATGCTGACCGGATCGCTCGGCATGCTGCCATCGGCAGCGCTCGGTGCCCCAGATGCTGTCACCGGCAAGCGCAAGGCCATGTATGAGCCCGTCCACGGCTCGGCCCCCGACATTGCCGGCAAGGGCATTGCCAACCCGATCGCCATGATCGCCTCGCACGCCATGGCGCTGCGCTATTCGTTCGGCATGATTGAACTGGCCGACAAGGTCGAAGGCGCCATCGCCGCAGTCCTCGCCGATGGCCTCCGCTGCGCCGACATCGCCCAGGACAATCGCAAGACGGTTGGCACGGAAGAAATGGGCGCAGCAATCTTGGCTAAGTTGAAGGCGTAAGATTTAAACTCGGTGTCACGCCAACAGCCCCGGTGTTCGCGCCGGGGCTTTTCTATTTGGTGCTGTCGACCTTTTCAGCGAGCCAGATTTTGATCAGCGATTGATAAGGCACATCGCGCTTATTCGCGGCAATTTTGATCTGATCGAGCAGGCCCACCGGCAGGCGTAGGGAGATGGATGCTGACGACGGCTTGAGATTGGGCATGACGACCTGTTTCGCCTTGCCCCAATCGATATAGTCGGTGGTGTCGTGGCTCTCCCAGAACGCACGTTCTTCCGCTTCCGTCTTAAATGTCGGTATCGGCTTAAGAGACTTGCTCATAAACGATCCTTTCCTTGCGATTCATATCGCGCGCAGAGATGACCCGAATACGCGTCTCGTCGTGGCGCAAGGTGAAGGTTACATGCAGCAGCCTTCTGTCGTTGGAATGCCCTAGTGCGTGAAAACGAGGTTCCACATCGCTATGCTTGGCGTCGGCGAGCGTGAGAAGTGGCTGATTGAAGAACATCTGTTCTGCCTCGGCCTGAGACACGCCATGTTTATCCACACTCTTGCGCGCGTTTCCCGCGTCCCAATCGAACCCTTGAACTCGGCTCCAGTCGATCATGAATGTATATTACCATAATATACATCGCTTTCAATACCGCACAAAAAAGCCCCGGTGTCTCCACCGGGGCTTTTCCATTCGCAGGTCCAAAGACCCAAAAATTATTCAGCAGCGCCTTCGGCGGATGCTGCGGCCTTGGCGGCCTTTTCTTCAGCGCGTTCCTTGGCCTTTTCGCCGGGAACACCCTTGTTCGGGTTGTTACGGGCTTCGCGCTTCACGAGGCCAGCAGCGTCGAGGAAACGCAGGACACGGTCGGTCGGCTGTGCGCCGTGCGAGAGCCAGTGCTTGGCGCGTTCGGTGTCGAGGACGACGCGGTTTTCAGCTGATTTGTCGAGCAGCGGGTTGAAGGTGCCCAGCTTTTCGATGAAGCGGCCATCACGGGGCGAACGGGCGTCGGCAACAACGATCTGGTAGAAAGGACGCTTCTTGGTGCCACCACGGGCCAGACGGATCTTGAGAGACATTGCTTTATTCCTAAGGCTGTCGGTTGATAGTTTGGGTTATTTCTTCTTGCCCAGGCCCGGAAGGCCAGGGAAACGCGGAGCGCCGCCGAGACCGGGAAGGCCCGGGCCACCGGCGGATTTGAAAAGCTTGTTGACGTCTGTGGGCAGCTTGTCGGCCATCGGCAGATCGGCCGAGGGCAAGCCCTTGAGCTGATCGGGATTGATGCCGGCCTGACGCGCCATCTGTTCGAGCTGCTTTGGGTCCATCTTGGAGAGATCGGGCATGCCACCGAGCATGCCGCCCATCTTGCCGCCGAACATGCCACCAAGAGCGCCCATGCCGCCCTTGGACACCTTCTTCATCATATCGGCCATCTGGCGGTGCTGCTTGGAAAGCTTGTTGATTTCGGAAACTTCGACACCGGCGCCGGCAGCGATACGCTTGCGACGCGAGGCATTGAGCAGGTCCGGATTGGCCCGCTCTTTCTTGGTCATGGAATTGATGATGGCGATCTGACGATCGAAAACCTTTTCGTCGACATTGGCGCCGGCCATGGCTTTCTTGAGCTGGCCCGCACCGGGGAGCATGCCCATGAGGCCGCCCATGCCGCCCATCTTCTTCATCTGCAAAAGCTGGGCGCGCAGGTCGTCGAGGTCGAACGAGCCCTTCTTGAGCTTGGCCGCCATCTTCTGGGCGTCTTCGGCCGTGACGTGCTCGGCGGCCTTTTCGACGAGCGAAACGATGTCGCCCATGCCCAGAATTCGGTCGGCGATACGCGCGGGATGGAAATCCTCCAGCGCATCCATCTTTTCGCCGACACCGATCAGCTTGATCGGCTTGCCGGTGGCTGCGCGCATCGAGAGCGCCGCACCACCGCGACCATCGCCATCGACGCGGGTCATGACGATACCGGTCACGTCCAGACGGGTATCGAAAGAGCGGGCGACGTTGATCGCATCTTGGCCCGTCAAGGCGTCGACGACGAGCAGAATTTCGTGGGGTTTCGCGATCTCCTTGATGGAGACCGTTTCGACCATCAGCTCTTCGTCGATATGGGTGCGGCCGGCGGTATCCAGAATGAGAACGTCATAGCCGCCAAGACGGCCTTCGCGCTCCGCGCGGCGGGCAATCTCGACCGGCGTTTCAGTGGCCACGATCGGCAGCGTATCGACGCCGACCTGTTCGCCGAGCACGCGGAGCTGCTCCATGGCGGCCGGGCGGCGCGTATCGAGGGAGGCCAGAAGAACGCGCTTCTTCTGTTTGTCCTTGAGACGTTTTGCAATTTTGGCCGTGGTCGTCGTCTTACCCGAACCCTGCAAACCGACCATGAGGAGGGTGACGGGCGACGGGGCATTGAGATCGATGGTGACGGCATCGGAGCCGAGGACCGCAACCAGCTCGTCATTGACGATTTTGACGACCTGCTGGCCTGGCGTCACCGAGCGGGTGACTTCGGCGCCGACGGCGCGCTCGCGGACCTGTTCGACAAAGGCACGGACGACTTCGAGGCTGACGTCGGCTTCGATCAGCGCCCGGCGGATTTCGCGCATGGCGGCATCGACATCGGCAGCGTTGAGCGCGCCGCGTCCGCGAAGTCCGTCAAAAATCTTGCCAAGCCGGTCGCTTAAGCTCTCAAACATCTTCTAGTCCTTCTCGCTCACGGGCCGCACCGCTCAGCCACCGACGCGCTAAAACCGCGCTGGTGGCTTCGCTGGCCCTCCGCGGGGGCGCCAAAACGTTGGCGGGGTCCTCGCTTTGCTCGTCCAGTGAGCCATATGGTATTCATGCAAGCAAACGCAAAACCCACCCGCGGGCGCAACGCGCTGGCGGATGTTGGCCTCCGGGATCGTGGTACCCTTTAGGGGCCCCGGTCGGCTGGTCAGGAGCAAAAGCCTGATGAACGGGTCGCGTTTAGGGGAGAAATGCGCGTGAGTCAAGAAACGAAGGGTTTTATCGCGACCGATGCCCTGATCGACAGGCTAAGGGCGCGGCAGGATATCAGGTTGATCGGCATCGATGGATTGCCGGTTTCGGGCAAATCGACGCTCGCGGATCGGCTGATCAAGAGCTTTGATGCCGACGTAATCTATCTCGATGATTTCGTGCTACCGCAGAATGCATGGCCGGAGCCGATCAAACCTCGATTTCCCTTTCCCTATATGCGGCACGCAGCGTTTTTCGAGGCGGTCGAGACCTTGGCCCAATCCGGTGCCTGCCGCTATCAGCTTTATGATTGGGAGGCTGGGGCGCTAGGGCCCTGGAAAGAGATTCGGCTCGGCGAGAAGCTGGTCGTCGTGGAAGGCGTCTCGGCGCTGGCCGAACGCTTGGCGCCGCTTTACGATCTAAAAGTCTGGATCGAAAGCGACGCAGCAACGACGCTACAAGCCTCGCTCGACCGAGGCGTTGGCGCCTGGGAGCGGCAATGGCGCGACCTCTTCATGCCCAGTGTCGAGCGCTATATGGAAACGCGTCCCCTTGAGCGTGCCGATATAGTCGTTCCCGGACGCGGGGCTTAGCCGGGCGGCACTGGCAATTCCATATCACTTCCGCCATATAGTGCCCGAGACCAAAAGACAGGCACCGCTCGTGAGCAACGCACCCTTTCTCAAGATGAACGGGCTGGGCAACCAGATCATCGTCGCCGACATGCGCGGCCGGACGGATCGCGTCACTCCTGAGGCGGCCATTGCGATCAATGCGCGGGCCGAGACCAAGTTTGACCAGATCATGGCCATCCATGATTCCCGCATGCCGGGCACGGTCAATTATATCGAGATCATCAATTCCGACGGGTCGCGCGCCCAAGCCTGCGGCAATGGCATGCGCTGCGTGGTGCAGTTTCTGAGCGCCGAGCAGGGCCGGCAGCGGTTTACCTTCGAGACGGTTGCTGGGATTTTGTTTGGCGAAGAGGCCGAAAACGGGCTGATCACCGTCGATATGGGCACGCCGAAGTTCGCCTGGTTCGACATTCCGCTGGCCGAGGAATTTGCTGACACGCGAAAAATCGAATTGCAGATCGGGCCGATCGATGCGCCGGTGCTGCATTCGCCATCGGTGATGGCGATCGGCAATCCGCATGCGACGTTTTGGGTCAAGGACGATGTCTGGTCCTATGCGCTCGACCGGTTTGGGCCCATGCTCGAAAACCACCCGATCTTTCCCGAGCGCGCCAATATCGGCATTGCCCAGGTCATCGAGCCGGACAAGATCATGCTGCGCGTCTGGGAACGCGGGGCTGGGTTGACCGAGGCCTGTGGCACGGCGGCCTGTGCGGCTGTGGTCAATGGCGCGCGGACGCGGCGGACAGACCGTAAGGCGACCGTAACGTTGCCGGGCGGCGATCTCGTCGTCGTATGGCAGGCGGATGACCATGTGACCCTGACCGGCCCCGCCGAACTGGAGTGGCGCGGTGCCTTCGACCCGGCTACGGGCGCCTGGACGCGCGCCGAGGCGGCCTGATGGCAGTCGAAACGCTGACATTCGGCTGCCGCCTCAACGCCTATGAGGGCGAGGTGATGAAGGCCGAGGCCGAAAAGGCCGGGCTCGACAATGCCATCATCATCAATACCTGCGCGGTGACCGAAGAGGCCGTCAAACAGGCCAAGCAGGCGGTGCGCAAGGCGCGGCGCGACAACCCGGCAGCGCGGATCATCGTCACCGGTTGCGCGGCGCAGACTGAGGCGCGCACCTTTGGCGACATGGACGAGGTCGACCTCGTCATCGGCAATGACGATAAGCTCAGGGCCGAGAGTTATAAGCCGATGGTGTTCGGCCTCGCGCTGAACGACAAGGTTCAGGTCAACGATATCATGAGCGTGCGGGAAACCGCGGGGCATCTGATTGCCGGGATGGATCGGCGGACGCGGGCCTTCGTCCAGGTGCAGAATGGCTGCGATCATCGCTGCACGTTCTGCATCATTCCCTTTGGCCGCGGGCCTTCGCGCTCGGTGCCGATGGGGCTCGTGGTCGATCAGATCAAGCAGCTCGTCGGCAATGGCTATCGCGAAGTGGTGCTCACCGGGGTCGACATCACCTCCTATGGGCCGGACTTGCCGGGCGCACCGACCCTCGGCACGCTGGTGCAATCGATCCTGCGGCATGTGCCGGACCTGCCACGGCTTAGGATTTCCTCGATCGATTCTATCGAGGCGGATGCCGCGCTTTACGAGGCGGTGACGGACAAGCGGTTGATGCCGCATCTTCATCTCTCGCTGCAATCGGGCGACGATCTGATCCTGAAGCGGATGAAGCGGCGGCATTCGCGCAGCGACGCGCTCGATGTGGTCGAGAAGCTGCGGGGGCTGCGGCCCGACATGGTGTTCGGTGCCGATATCATTGCCGGGTTTCCAACAGAAACCGAGGCGATGTTCGAAAACTCGCTGCGCTTTATCGGCGAAGCGGGGCTGAGCTATATTCACGCTTTCTCCTATTCGCCGCGGCCAGGCACGCCGGCGGCGCGCATGCCGCAGGTGGGCAAGGGAGTGGCGCGGCAGCGCGCCGGCCTTTTGCGGGCCGAAGGCGAAAAGCAGGTGGCGGCGCTTTATGCGAGCCGCCTTGGCCACACCGAAAATGTGCTGATGGAGCGCTCCGGCGTCGGGCGCACCGAACAATATATCCCCGTTCGCGTTGCCGGTATGGAAGCCGGTGATCTGGATGCGGTTGTCATCACCGGGCGCGGCGCCGATTGCCTGGTGGGCGAAAAGCTGCGCGCGGCCGCCTGAGGCGAGGAAAGAACAAAAGCATGAGCGATAAGGTATCCGGTTTCTTCAAGCGCTTGTTCGGCACCGAGCCCGTGCCTTCGCCGGCTCCGCCCGAGACGCGCCCGGATGCCCCGATCCAGCCCATTCCGCCCGTCCCGGAAACGGTGCCGCCTGCGCCGGAACCCGTGGAAACGCCCGACCTGCCGCCGCCTGGGCCTCCCGAAACGACCCCCGACTATGTCGAGGAAATTGAGGAGCGCGCTTTAGAAATCCAGAACAGCGTGCCGATCATTCCGGCGCCCACCACCGCCGAGATGCCGCGGCAAAGCTGGTTTTCGCGGCTGACGACGGGGCTAAAGCGCTCTTCGGATAATCTGACGACATCGATCACCTCGGTCTTTACCAAGCGCAAGCTGGATGGGGCGACGCTCGATGAACTGGAGGATGTGCTGATCCAGGCCGATCTCGGGCTTGAGACGGCCATGGCCATTACCGAAACCCTGCGCCGCGACAGGTTTGATCGCGAGGTGTCCGACAGCGATGTGCGCTCCGTGCTCGCCGCGGAAGTCGAAAAGGTTTTGGGGCCCGTGGCGCGACCGCTGACGGTGGACACGACCAAAACGCCGTTCATCATCCTGATGATCGGGGTCAATGGCTCGGGCAAGACGACGACCATCGGCAAGCTGGCGCAAAAGTTTGCGGGCGAAGGAAAATCCGTGATGCTGGCGGCGGGCGACACGTTCCGCGCTGCGGCGATCGAACAATTGCAGGTCTGGGGTCAGCGGACGGGTGCACCGGTTGTTTCGCGGCCCGCCGGCGCCGATGCGTCGGGGCTGGCCTTCGATGCGGTCACACAGGCCAAGGCCGAGGGGCGCGATGTGCTGATCATCGATACGGCCGGGCGCCTTCAGAACCGCGACGAATTGATGGATGAGCTCGAAAAGGTTATCCGCGTCATCAAGAAGGTCGAGCCATCGGCGCCGCATGCGACGCTGCTTACCCTTGATGCGACGACGGGCCAGAATGCACTCAAGCAGGTCGAGATTTTTGGCAAGCGTGCTGGCGTGACGGGCCTTGTCATGACCAAGCTAGATGGCACAGCGCGCGGCGGCATTCTCGTCGCGATTGCCAAGAAGTTTGGCCTGCCGGTGCATTTCATCGGTGTCGGCGAAGGCGTCGAAGATCTCGAGCCGTTTGCCGCGCGGGATTTTGCCAAGGCGATTGCCGGCCAGGACTAAAAAAACTCGGACAAAATCTGACCATGCTTGGAGCCTATTGCGCTTGCAACGCTTGGCCCATGCCATCACATTGGCGCAAGACGCCATGGAACGAACAATGACCGACAAAGCCGCCGAACCAGACGTGAGCTGGGACGACCTCAAGCCACAGATGACCAAGCTCTCGCTCGAGCTCGGCCCGCTGGTTATCTTCTTTCTCGTCAATTTCTTCGGCGATCGCATCCTTGCAGCCTTTCCGGCGCTGACCCCGATTTTCCCCGAAGGCTTCTTTCTCGCGACCGCGGTCTTCATGATCGCCATGGCCGTCTCGCTAGTCATCTCGAAGCTCGTGCTCGGCAAAATCCCGGTCATGCCGCTGGTGACGGGCGTCGTCGTGCTGATCTTTGGCGGGTTGACGCTGTGGCTGCAGGACGAGACGTTCTTCAAGCTCAAGCCGACCATCACCAATATGCTGTTCGCCTCGGTGCTGCTGGGCGGTCTCCTGTTCCGGCAATCGCTGCTCAAATATGTTTTTGGTGACGTTTACCGGCTGCGCCCCGAAGGCTGGTGGAAGCTGACGCTGAATTGGGGCCTGTTTTTCGTGCTGCTGGCCGTGATCAACGAGATCGTCTGGCGCAATTTCGATACGGCGTTCTGGGTCAACTTCAAGGTCTGGGGCATCATGCCGCTGACGATGATTTTCTCGATGACGCAGCTCCCGCTGCTCAGCAAATATGCGCCGGAGAACGAACCCCCTTCTCCGCCGCAAGTCGTGGTCGAGAGCTGACGTCTCCAATCCAGTCCCAGACACGATGTCATCCCCGCGAAAGCGGGGATTTCTGTTTATGGATTCCCGCTTTCGCGGGAATGGCGCGAGAGGATAGGGCCTAGTCTTCTGCGTCGGCGCGGGCTTCGATCTCTTCCATGTCTTCGTCGGAAAAGCCGAAGTGGTGGCCGAGTTCGTGGATAAGCACATGGGTGACGACTTCGCCGAGCGTGTTGTCGTCGTTTTCGGCCCAATAATCGAGAATGGCGCGGCGATAGAGGAAGACCGTATTGGGCAATTGCCCGGTCTGGGGCACGGCGCCGTCTTCGGTGAGACCGATGCCGGTGAAAAGGCCCATCAGCTCGAAGGGGCTTTCCATCTTGAAATGTTCGAGAATGTCGTCTTCAGCAAATTCGGCCACTGAACAGGTGACGTCGGCCGCGAGCGATTTGAACGGCTCGGGCAGTTCAGCCAGGGCCTTGCTTGCCAAAGCCTCGAAGTCATCGAGGGTCGGGGCATAAAGCCCCGACCAATCGGTGTGTTTTACTTCCACTCGCGGATATCGACGAAGTGGCCGGCAATGGCAGCGGCAGCAGCCATGGCGGGGGAGACGAGGTGGGTGCGGCCCTTAAATCCCTGACGGCCTTCAAAGTTGCGGTTCGAGGTCGAGGCGCAACGTTCTTCGGGCTTGAGCTTATCCGGGTTCATGGCAAGGCACATGGAGCAGCCTGGCTCGCGCCATTCAAAGCCGGCATTCTTGAAGATGACGTCGAGGCCCTCGGCTTCGGCCTGTTCCTTGACGAGGCCTGAACCGGGCACGATCATCGCCGAGACGTGGCTTGCAACCTTGCCATCGCCGATGACGGCTGCGGCCGCGCGCAGGTCTTCGATGCGGCCATTGGTGCACGAGCCGACAAAGACGCGGTCGATCTTGATATCGGTGATCGGGGTGCCGGGCTTGAGGCCCATATAATCGAGGGCACGCCATTTTGAGGCGCGCTTGGTCTCGTCCTGGATCTCATCGGGATTGGGGACCACGCCCTGCACCGAGATGACGTCTTCGGGCGATGAACCCCAAGAGACGATCGGCGGCAGTTTTGCGGCGTCGAGGATGACGACCTTATCGTAATGGGCGCCTTCATCGGTATAGAGCGTCTTCCAATAGTCGACGGCCATGGTGAAGGCCTCGCCCTTGGGCGCGCGGGGACGATCCTTGACGTAAGCAAAGGTCGTTTCGTCGGGCGCGATGAGGCCGGCACGGGCGCCGCCTTCGATGGTCATGTTGCAGACCGTCATGCGGCCTTCCATCGAGAGCGACCGGATGGCTTCGCCGGCGAATTCGATCACGTGGCCATTGCCGCCGGCGGTGCCGATTTCGCCGATGATGGCGAGAATGATGTCCTTGGCCGTAACGCCCGGCGGCAGTTGGCCATCGACACGCACCAGCATGTTCTTGGCTTTTTGCTGGATCAGCGTCTGGGTCGCGAGAACGTGCTCAACCTCGGACGTGCCGATGCCGTGGGCCAGAGCGCCAAACGCGCCGTGGGTGGACGTGTGCGAGTCACCGCAGACGATGGTCATGCCCGGGAGGGTAAAGCCTTGTTCGGGGCCAACGATATGGACGACGCCCTGGCGCTTGTCGAAGGGGTCATAATATTCGATGCCGAAATCGCGGGTATTTTCAGCCAGCGTCTCGATCTGGATGGCGCTTTCCGGATCGGGGTTCGGCAGCGTGCGATCAGTCGTCGGCACGTTGTGGTCGACGACGGCGAGGGTGCGCTCGGGGTGACGCACCTTGCGGCCGTTGAGGCGGAGACCTTCGAACGCCTGCGGACTCGTCACTTCGTGGACGAGGTGGCGATCGATATAGAGAAGGCTCGTGCCGTCCGGATTGTTCTGAACCAGATGGTCGTCCCAGATCTTGTCGTAGAGCGTGCGGGCCTTGGTCATTCGTCGTGTTCCGAGGGGCAGGATTGAAGTTTGGATTGGTTCTAAGCCGAGAGGGCTTTTGGGTCAAGAACAACCGTACTCTTGGGTACGCTCGCGCCGGGCTCAGTTCGCCGGCGCGTCGCGAAGCCGGCCGACGGCTAGGGCGCCGAGAAGACTTGTATCCAGGCCAATGCGATAGCGGCACCAGAGGGCGATGGCGATCTGGGCGATGATGCGCGCGCCCATATTGACCGCCGCAACGCCGACAATCCCCCAGATGGGGATCACGATGATCTGAACGAGGAAGCCAAGGCCCATGATGGTGCCGAAGACGGCGACATAGGCCTGCTCGTGACCGGTCATCATCATGACGATTTTTGAGGGGCCGGTGACGGCATCGAAGAGAAGGCCAAAGGCGAGGAGCAGCAGGACCAGCACGCCTTCGGAATAAGACGGCCCGAAGAGCGACAGGATAGGCTCGCCGAAGACCAAGAACAGCCCAAAGATAACGAGCGAAAATAGGAAGCCAGCCCAGGCGCAGAGGGCGGTGATGGCCTGGGCTTTGCGCATGGCGCCCGAATGATAGTGCTCGGCGACCATGGGGGCGATGACGAGTTCAATGGCGAAGGTGAAGAGCGTCATCAAGCCCGCTGTGCGGAAGGCATTGAAATAAAGGCCCGAGCTTTCGAGGTCGAGCATGAGGCCGACAAGGATGACGTCGGCATTGAGGGTGAAGGTTTCGATCACCGCGCCAAGGAGCAGCCAGGTGCTGAGCTTGCCCCAGCGCTGCCAATGGGGCCGCATCGGCGCAACGCGCGGCAGGATGGCATAGTGTCGGCGCTGGGCGATGCCGGTCTGCATGATGAGCGCACCGATGAGCAGCGCGGCGGACAGGGTCAGCGCATCGGGGCCGCTGAGGACGACGCCGACGGCAAAAAGCGCGATCACCGCGGCGGGGAGTGCGAGGCGCCAGAAGATGTCGCGCGGAAGGAGCGCGGTCCAGAGCGAACCCTGGGCGCGGAGCACCGAAGAATTGTATTCGGCCAGCGCCATGGGGAGGATGAGGAAAGCCGCGCCGATGAAATGATTGATGGTTTCGCGCGGCGGCAGAAAGGGAATGGAGGCAAAGGCGAGAACGCAAAGAAGCGCGGCGAGGACGAGGCTGGCGCCGATGGTAATGGCGGAACCCGCAGCGACAACCGCGTCGGCCTCCGCATTTTCGCCCTGGGCCCGCAATTGCGGCCAGAGGCGGAGGACCGCCGTCGATTGGCCCATGCCGGCGAGAATGGCAAGAACGGTGGCGAGCGCGAGGCCGAAGGCGAAATGGCCATATTCGCTCTCGGTCTGGGTGCGCGAGAGGACGACATAGGTGACGTAGGTGAGGCCGGCCGTCGCGACCTTGATGCCGAGCGAGCCCACCGAGCGCAAAAGCCCGGACGAGAGCAAGGCAGAAAGATCGGATGGAACGGCCAACCGCATGAAAGGTCCTCAGGCCGGGTCGATCACCGGCGGGCAGAAGTGTGCCAGAGGGCCGTCAAGAAGGGGTTACTATTCTCCTTGTATCGGGGCTCCCTTCACCCCCTCCTAGCCTCCCCCATCAAGGGGGAGGTACGGGCCGGTGGATGGGGCGAGATCATGCAAAGGGAGTGGAGCGGCACCTCCCCCTTTATGGGGGAGGTTGGGAGGGGGTGGCTTCAGTGCCTGAAATGCCGCATCCCGGTCATCACCATCGCGATTCCCGCCGCATCGGCTGCGGCGATGACTTCGTCGTCGCGCATGGAGCCGCCGGGCTGGATAACGGCGGTGGCGCCGGCGGCGACCAGAGCTTCAAGGCCGTCGGCGAAGGGGAAGAAGGCGTCGGAGGCGACGACGGAGCCTTGGGTCAGCGCGCCTTCAATGCCTGCGGCTTCTGCAGCGTCGATCGACTTGCGATGGGCGACGCGGGCGGAATCGACGCGGGACATCTGGCCGGCGCCGATGCCGGCCGTCGCGCCGTCTTTCACATAGACGATGGCATTGGATTTGACGTGTTTTGCCACCTTAGCGGCGAGCTTGAGGTCAGCGAGTTCCGCTTCGGTCGGGGCGCGCTTGGTGACGACTTTTAGTTCGCAATCATCGACATTCTGATTGTCGCGGCTCTGGACGAGGAGGCCACCGGCGACGGACTTGACCACCAGACCCTCGGCCTTGGCATCGGCGAGACCGCCGGTGAGGAGGAGGCGGAGGTTCTTCTTGGCGGCGATGATCGCCTGGGCTTCCGGCGTCGCGGAGGGGGCGACGATCACTTCGGTGAAAACCTTGACGATCTCGGTCGCGGTTTCGGCGTCGATTTCGCGGTTTGTCGCGACAATGCCGCCAAAGGCCGAGACGGGATCGGTGCGAAGGGCTTTTTTGTAGGCCTCGACGAGGTTAGCGCCGGTGGCGACGCCGCAGGGATTGGCGTGTTTGATGATCGCGACAGCAGCGGTATTGGCGGGGTCGAACTCCGAGACCAGCTCGAAGGCGGCGTCGGTGTCGTTGATATTGTTGTAGGAAAGGGTCTTGCCCTGGACCTGGCTGGCGGTCGCGACGCCGGGGCGGTTTTCGCCAGTGGCGTAGAAAGCGGCCCATTGGTGCGGGTTTTCGCCATAGCGCATGACTTCGCGAAGAGTACCGGCAAAGCTGCGATAGTTCACGTTTGCAAAGTCGATTTCCCGAGCAAACCAGGCGGAGATGGCGCTGTCATAGGCGGCGGTGCGGGCATAGGCTTTGGCCGCCAGCTTCTGGCGCAGTTCATAGGGAATGCCGCCATTGCGGATGGCGTCCAAGATGGCCGGATAGTCGTTGGGGTCGACCACGACCGTGACATAGGCATGGTTCTTGGCCGCCGACCGGACCATGGCGGGGCCGCCGATATCGATGTTTTCGATGATCTCGTCGTAAGAGGCGCCGGAGGCGACGGTCTTTTCGAAGGGGTACAAATTCACGGCGACGAGGTCGATGGGCCCGATCTCGTGTTCGTCCATCGAGGCCTTGTGCTCGGGATTGTCACGCACCGAGAGGAGGCCGCCATGCACCTTGGGATGGAGCGTCTTGACGCGGCCATCCATCATTTCGGGAAAGCCGGTGAGGTCGGAGATTTCTCGGACTGGGAGGCCGGTTTCGCTGATGAGCTTATGGGTGCCGCCGGTCGAGACCAGTTCCACCCCGGCTTCGGAGAGCCCGTGGGCGAAATCCGCCATGCCCGATTTGTCGAATACCGAAAGCAGTGCCCGCCCGACCGTGACCGTCTTGCCCATGAGTTCTTGCCCGTTGTGATGGAGATTTCGCGGCTCCGCTAGCACGAACGGGCCCAAGAGTCCAAGCTCAACCGTGTTCGCGGGTGAGGATCCAACCAACTTCGACGCCGGGCGCAAGATCGGCTTCGAGTACGAGCTGAATGGTGCGATGGAAGCCGAGATAAGAGGATTGGCGGACGCTATCATCCTGGCGGAGGCTCGCGCCCTCCCAGAGGAAGCTCCAGACTTCGCCATTGGGGAGGGTCAGCCGGCGCATGCCTTCGCCAACGGGAGCATGAACGGATATGCCGGGGGCAAGATGGAAGCGGATGGAGAGCTGGCCTTGCGGTGTGCCGGTCGCGATGACGCGATCCTGGCCGACAAGGGTGGTCCCCTCTCCCAAAAGCGTCAGGCGGCGCTCGATCTCGGCCCCGAACCGGTCGGCATAGCCAATGCTGGGGAGGATCAGCATATGCTCGGAGGGCACGAGTTCAAGATCGGGGACAGGCGCGGCGCCGCGTTTGCGTTTGGTGGGCGCCCAGGAATCCTCGTCATTGATGGTCGGCGAGGAATGGGCAATGGCCTGTCGGAAGAGATCGCGGGTTTCGGCCATATCGGTGGGCGCGGGGCCGCAGGAGCCGAGGATCAGTTCGCTGCCATAGGAAAATTCGAAAGCGAGCGCCCCGGCATGGGCTTCGGCATCGAAACCGGGCGGTGGGCGAAGCCCTGAATCGGCGATGGCGACGGCGCGGCCGCTGCGGAGGATGCCGTAGCCGCCAAGGATGCGCGAGCGACGGGTGGGTGTCGGGCCGGTCGATTGCACGGCGACGAGGACATCGTGGGGGACCTGGCCACAGCCATTGAAATAGACGGGCTCGCCGCTTGAAAGAGTGACGGCGTCGAGCGCCTCGTGCATGCGATCGATGCGGTTGGAGAGCGCGGCGAGGGTGGGGCTGCCATGGCGGTTGGCGGCCTGGCGGAGGCTTGCGAGTTCGGTGAGAAGGCTCAGTTGGATGCGCGGATTGCGGCTCTTGTGGAGGCCCTCGCCATCGAGTTGCTCTTCGAGCACCGCATCGAGCAGTTTCAGGCGCATCTCGACATTGGCGGTGTCTTCGGGCTCGCAGAGTTCGGCGCCGAGCGTGCCCATGGCGGCAAAGAGGCGTTCCACCGGGTCGGTCGCGAGGCGGCCGCGGACTTTCAGACTCTGGACCTGAATGCCGAGATTGCGCTGGATGGTCTTGGCCTGATCGGCCGTCGCCCCTTCGAGCAGCAGCGGCAGATGGCGGAGCCAATTGAGCACCCGCTGCCCCGTCAACGGCAGGGACCAGCTTTCGCTATCGAATTTTCCTTCGCGTCCTATCCAATCGAGGACCAGCGTGCGGGCAAAGAGTTTTTCGCCGGGGTCGCGGACCTCGCGAAAATGCCGGAGCCAGGAAAAGCTCTGGAGGTTGTTCCACCAATCGGGGAAATCGACATCGACGGAAAAGGGCGAGGTGCCGCCCGTTTCGATGAGTTTTGAGGCGAGCAGATAGCGACCCGACATCATCTCGCGCACGGCATCGCTGTCGGCGGGACGGAAATCGGGCAGTTGGCCTTTGTAGCGTTGCTCGGCGAGGGCCTGCCAGGTCCAGCGGGTGACGGGCATGGTCACGAGGGAATCGGCAAGACGCATGCCAAAGCGGCGGGGGCGAGAAAAGCTGCCGCCGCTCATTGTCTGTCCCCGCTCAATTGCGCAGGGCAACCAACCGGTCTTTTGCCCTCAGGACCCAACGCACTCTACTCCAGGGATGCGGCGCCGCGCCGCAGGCTCAATGATCTAGAGCCATAACGCTGATTTGCCCAGCAGGGGAAGAAATTCGGCTTGGAAAACTCGCTGAGGTACCTCAGTTCTTGCGCTGAAACCGGGCAATGAAGAAGCCGTCCATGCCGCCTGAGACGCCTGCGGGGGCCATCGAGGGCAAGGTGCGGACATAGCCTTCGGGCGTGATTGCGGCTTCAAGGCCAGGCAGCTCGGTCGCTGCAATCGGCTTTAATTCGAGCTCGGCGAAGGTCTTTTGCGCCCAGGCAGCGATCTCTTCGCCTTCTTCGGGCTCAAGCGAGCAGACGCAGTAAATCAGGCTTCCGCCGGATTCGAGCCATTTGCGGGCCTTGGCAAAGATCGCCTGCTGCAGTTTTACACGACCGGCAATGTCCGAAGCGCTGCGATGCCAAAGCACTTCGGGGTGGCGGCGGAAGGTACCGGTAGCCGAACAGGGTGCATCGAGCAGGATGCCATCGAAGAGAGCTTCGGGCGCATATTGAGTGGCGTCGGCTTCGACGACGGCAGGCGCATAGCCGAGGCGGGTCATATTGGCTTTGAGGCGTTCGAGCCGCCCACCATCACTATCGAGCGCGGTGACGTCATAGCCGGCTTTGAGCAATTGCGCCGTCTTGCCACCCGGGGCAGCGCAGAGGTCGAGAACGCGGCCGCCGGGTTTGGCCGCAAGGAGGCGCGCCGGGAGCGCTGAGGCGGCATCCTGCACCCACCACTGGCCGTCGTCATACCCGGGCAGCGCATCGACGGGGCGATCGCGGCTTTCGATGCGGACGGTATCGGCAAGAACGCGCTCGGCGCCGAGGGCGGAGATGAGGTCGGCATCGTTGGATTTGAGCGTCAGATCGAGCGGAGCGCCTTCGAGGAGCGCTTCGGGGAAAGCTGCTACGGCCTCAGTGCCATGGGCCGCTGTCCACTTGTCCTGGAAGTTTTGCGGCACCAGCAGCTCGTCTTCGAGAAGACCATAGCGCGCGGAATTGGATTGGGCGCGGCGCAGCATAGCGTTCATCAGGCCGGCGAGATGGCGCGCTTTGCTATCGCGCTTGATCGCTTCGACGGCGAGGAACAGCGCGCTATGGGCGCCGAGATCGGGCAGGAAAACCAACTGGGCGAGCGAGAGGCGCAGCACGGCTTCGAACGTGCCAGATTTCGCCGGCATGCCCTTGTCGAGCAATTCGTCGATCATCAGATCGATCTGGCCATGGCGACGGAGAGCCGTCGTGATCAGCCGATTGGCGAGGGCGCGATCCCGGCCATCGGCGAGTTCGCCGGCATTGAGGGGCGCAAAATGTTCGCCGCCCAGAACGGCGCGGAGCCTCTGGGCGGCAATGAGACGGAGGCCTAGACCGGCCGGATCGGACTTCTTATTCAATGATCACCTTCCGGTGCGTCTCATCCCCAGGGACCGCGCACGCCGCTATCGTCTTCGCCGCGACCGGCACTTGGCACCCGCCATCCACCGCCGGTATCGCGACCGGCCGAAACCGTCTGCGGACGCGGGGCGGGTCCACGGCCCTTATCGTCCACGCGCATCTCGCCTGCAAGCTTTTGCAGCGCCGCGATGCGATTGCCAGTGTCAGGGTGGGTGGAAAAGAGATTGTCCATCCGGGCGCCCGAAAGCGGGTTGATGATATACATATGGGCCATGGCCGGATTGCGCTCGGCTGCGACATTGACCTGACGCCCGGCAAGGACCGCGATCTTGTTGAGCGCGGAAGCGAGGGCCAACGGGTCCCCCGAGATCTCGGCGCCATCCTTGTCCGCCTCATATTCGCGCGTCCGGCTGACGGCCATTTGTACCATCATTGCGGCGAGCGGAGCGAGAAACACCATCAGCAGCGAACCGATGCCGCCGAGCGGATTATTGCGATTATTGCCGCCACCAAAGAAGAGGCCGAACTGGGCTAGCGCTGAAATGGCACCGGCAAGGGTCGCCGTGATCGTCATGGTCAGCGTGTCGCGCGAGCGGATATGGGCAAGCTCGTGAGCAACGACCCCCGCAACTTCGCGCGGCTCGAGCTGGCGCAAAAGGCCGGAGGAGACGGCAACCGCCGCATTCTGCGGGTCACGGCCCGTCGCAAAGGCATTAGGCTGGTCGGACTGGATGACATAAACGGCGGGCGTCGGGATGCCAGCGCGCTTCGAGAGCGTTTCCACCATGTCATAGAGTTCTGGCGCCTGGCTTTGCGCCACCGGCACGGCGTTCTGCATGCGGAGGACAAGCTTGTCCGAATTCCAATAGGCAAAGATGTTGGTCGCCGCCGCAAAGGCAAAGGCGATCATCATGCCGGACGTGCCGCCGATGAAATAGCCCACCACCATGAACAAGGCGGTCATGGCCGCGACGAGAACAAAAGTGCGGAAGGCGTTGAACATCGAAACCCCTTGGGTTGGTGTATTCAGGCAATTATGTTGTGTGCCAAAGCGTTCCCTGCAAGCGCATGACCACTTTGTAATGTGGACTCCAAAATGACCGAAGAAACCGACCCTGAGAACCCGATCCCCGAGGCCCCGAAGGTGCTGACGCCGGAGGCGCAACGCGCGCTCGAAGAAGCCAAGGCTCGCCGCGCCGAGATCGACGCGGCAACGGCGATGGCACCCAAGGAAAAGGGCGGCCGCGGCGGGTTGGAGCCCGGCCGCTATGGCGACTGGGAGATCAAGGGTTTGACGAGCGACTTTTAGCCTTGTCGCGCCGGTCCCGCGTCATGCGGGTCGGGGCGTGAAAGGTGGGTGGCTTGGTACGGACCCAGGCGATGAAGGCCGAAATCTCGGGGTCCGATTTGAGGCTCTCGATATCGGCGAGGCGCTTGGCAAGTTCGGTTTCGGAAAACCGGGCGTGGATGGCGCTGTGGCAAATCTGGTGAAGACGCACCGTACCCATATGCGTGCCACCCTTGAGGCGCGGCGTCAGGTGATGCCGGCTCGACTTGGCTTCAGGCGGAATGGGCCGATCGCAGAGCGGGCAAATAGAAGGCCGCCGCGCCGCAGCAAGCGCTTCGACTGCGGCAATGGCCGCCTCGACCCGCCGGGCCGAGGGTTTCATCAGACGCCGGCGAGGGCGTCCCGGTCTTTCTTGGAAAGCCGTTCGCTCTCGCTCTTCAACTGGCCGCAAGCAGCGAAGATATCGCGGCCGCGCGGGGTGCGGACGGGCGAGGCATAGCCAGCGCGATTGACGATATCGGCAAAGCGCTCGATGCGGCTCGACGGCGAAGTGCCGTAATTCGAGCCCGGCCAGGGATTGAAGGGGATCAGGTTGATCTTGGCAGGAATGCCGGCAAGGAGCCGCACCAGTTCCTTGGCTTCGGCGTCGCTGTCATTGATGCCGTCGAGCATGACATATTCAAAGGTGATGCGGCGGGCGTTCGAGAGGCCGGGATAATTGCGGCAGGCCTCGAGAAGATCCTTTAGCGGCCACTTCTTGTTGATCGGCACCAGGACGTCGCGGAGATCGTCGCGCACGGCGTGGAGCGAGATCGCCAGCATGACGTCGATTTCGCTGCCGGTGCGCTCGATATAGGGCACGACCCCCGAGGTCGAGAGCGTAATGCGGCGCTTTGAGATCGACATGCCGTCGCCGGCCGAAGCAATCAGCAGAGCCTGCTTGACGTTGTCGAAATTATAGAGCGGCTCGCCCATGCCCATCATAACGATATTGGTGATGGCGCGGCTTTCTCCGCCCGGTACGAGGCCGCCATCATCGGGGCGCGAACCGCCGGGGAAATCGCCGAGGCGCTCACGGGCCATAAGGATCTGGCCGAGGACTTCGCCTGCGGTAAGATTGCGGACGAGCTTTTGGGTGCCCGTGTGGCAGAAGGAGCAGGTGAGCGTGCAACCGACCTGCGAGGAAACGCAGAGCGTCCCGCGATCGGATTCAGGGATATAGACGGTTTCGACTTCGACGGCCGGGAAGTTCGGGTTCTGCGGATCGCGGAAGCGGAACAGCCACTTTCGCGTGCCGTCGACCGAGACCTGTTCGGAAACGATCTCAGGGCGGTCGAGAATAAAGGTGTCGGCAAGCTTCTGGCGAACGGGCTTGGCCACATTGGTCATGCGGTCGAAATCGGTGACGCCGTTGACATAGAGCCAGTTCCAGAGCTGGCTGGCGCGCATGCGGCCTTCGCGCTCGCCAACCACGTCATTGGCAACGAGGGTTTCGGCGAGCTGCCCCTTGGAGAGGCCGATCAGCGACGGCCGCGCCGCCGCCTGGGGGCGGATGGCAGTCGAATGGTCAAGGTTCAGCGCAATGCTCATGGCGGCTCAAAACGGTCGGGAGTGCGGGAAAGTCCGCGGCCAATAGCATATGGGAACGCAAAACACAAAGTCACGCCCGCGGGAGGCGGATGTGCAAGCCATGCAGGTTTGCCACAAAGGCTAGATCAGCACTCAGCGCCGATAGCCTGCTGCGCGGCAGTGGCGCCAGAGAGCGAATAATTCTGCACGACGCGGGCGCCGGCGGCATTGGTGCCTTCGACGGTCATGCTCGAACCGGCGCGAATGGCGGCAGCGAGCGCGGCAGACTGGCCGGCATCGTCGAGCCAAGCCGCATCACCCTGGGTAAAGAGCGGAAAGCTCTGGCCGCCGACCGTGACTGTCGCAACGGACCCGGTCTGGAATGTGTAGCCGGCAACGACGTTGAATTCGCTGACGACATCTTCGCCGGGACGATTGGTGATGTAGAGATAGGCCTCGCCACCGGCGGCAGGCTCGGTGCTCTTGGGCTTGCTCATGGCAAAGCAGAGCGTGCCCGACCCATCATCGGCCGCATAGCTCGACCAATCCCGGAAATCGCCGAGCACCCGGGCCGACTGGGCCATGGCGGGCGCTGCTGCGGCCAGCGCCAGGGCGATTGCAAGGGCGGATCGTGTCTTGAGGGTCATGCTCGACAAGCTCGCAGTATTTTGGGGCAGCGGACAGAAAAGCCCGGCGCCCCTTTATGGTCTAACGATGGACTGGGGCAAAGCCCCAATTATTTGCAGGCTGCGTCGATGGCATTGACGGCCGCGGTCGCGCCGGAAAGCGAATAGGTATCGACCGTATTGGTTCCACGCTGGCTCGTGCCGCGCACCGTCATGGTGCTGCCGGCCTTGAAGGCCGCGACGAAGCCGGCCTCGTCGCCGGTCGAGGCGAGCCAGGCGGCCGAACCTTCGGTGACCATCGGATAGGATTTGGAATCGACCGCGACGCTGGCATTGGCGCTGGTCGGATTGAATGGGTAGCCGATCAAGGTCTGCACTTCGTTCTTCGTGCCGAGGCCCTTGCGGTGAATGATCATGAAGTGGATCGGGTCGCGATTGGCGCCCGCAGGTTCCGATTTGCTCGGGGTCGCCGAAACATAGCAGATCTGGCCGCTTGCATCGGTTGCCTGCCAGGCGGTCCATGAATTGAACGTACCCAGCTCCGTGGCCTGCTGCGCCTGGGCGGCGGCTGCAAATGTCACGAATGCACCTACCGCGAGCCCAAATACGAGGCCACCGGTCTTTGTCTTCATTGCCAATTCTTCCTCTTTTCGCTGCCAGTTTGCGGGGGATGCGTCCGCCCAGCATGCCGCAAACATGGTTACCAAGCCGTCAAGCGGGGCGCTTGTGTGCGGCTTTTGCCTCAAATGCTCGGTAATCGCGGCGGCAATTTGGCATGGATGGGGCATGCGCCCCCGCTTTGAACCGAGAGGGTTAAAAGAGGGCTAACGCTTGCGTGAGGAGAGGCGATTTATGCTGCGAGGGGATAGGTTTGCTCAACCACATAGGGCCCGCCGCCCACCGAATCCCGGCTCGAAAAGAGAACGAAGCGCGGCACCGCAAATGTCAGCGGCTCGAACCGTCCCGCCTCTGCGATATAGCGCGCGACCTCTTCGGCACTCGTGCCGCGCAAGCGGGCGAGCGTCACATGAGGCACGAATTTGCGCCCTTCGGCCGGTAGCCCGGCGCGCTGGAGCATGCGCTCCTGGGCCGATTGGAGACGGCTCAAGGCTTCGCTCGGCTCGACGCCAGCATAGAGCGCGCGGGGCTTATCGCCGCCAAACGTGCCCAAATGCGTGAGGCGAATGGGAAAGCGCAGGCTTTCGCTCAGGTAATCGAGATTGTCGGCCGCATCATTGGCGGTCTGATTATCGACATCGCCGATAAAGCGCAGCGTGATGTGATAATTATCGGGATCGATCCAGCGGGCGCCGGTGAGGCCACCACGCTTGAGCGAGAGCGCAAAGCCGATATCGGGCGGGATCTCGAGGCCGGTAAAAAGCCGGGGCATGGCAAGTCTCCCTGGCGGGCAACTACATCAATGATAGGCTCGCCGAAACACTACATGCAGGGTCCGGCAAGCAACTTGAGCCTAGCACAATCAGGTCATCGAACCAGTCCCGATGTCGCAGGCGGGCATTTTGCCTTGTAAATCAAAAGGGCCGACGCCATATTTGCAATCAAGTGGCAAGTGCCAATTGCCCCCGGCGGTTTGGAGACCGCGATTTTCCAAGTGAAAGGGAATGAGAATGGCTGAATATGACCGTCAGACCCTCGGTGCGCGGGCCGGCTCGGCCGCGGCCATCGACGAGGGCCTACGCAGCTACATGCTGCGCGTTTACAATTACATGGGCCTCGGCCTCGTCGTCACCGGCGTTGCTGCCTACTTTGCGGCTGCTGCCGCCATCACCACCGATCCCAACGCCGCTGTTGGTGAGCTCGCCAACGGGCAGCTCGTCACCCAGTGGGGTGCGCTGCTCTATGCCAGCCCGCTGCAGTGGGTCGTGATGCTTGCGCCTCTGGCCTTCGTGATGGTGCTGAGCTTTGGTATCAACAAGCTGAGCGTGACCGCGGCACAGGGCGTCTTCTGGGCCTTCGCGGCCGTTATGGGGCTCTCGCTGTCGTCGATCTTCCTCGTTTATACCGATGCGTCGATCGCCAAGGTGTTCTTCATCACTGCCGCTACCTTCGGCGCGATGAGCCTTTATGGCTACACCACAAAGCGTGACCTCACCGGCATGGGCAACTTCCTGATGATGGGCCTGATCGGTATCATCATCGCCTCGATCGTCAATATCTTCATGCAGTCCTCGATGATGGAATTCATCATCTCGGTTGTTGGCGTGCTGATCTTCACGGGCCTGACCGCCTATGACACGCAGAAGATCAAGGAAAGCTACTCGTCCGCCTACGGCGCCGAGGCGATGGCCAAGAACGCCATCATGGGTGCTCTCTCGCTTTACCTCGACTTCATCAACCTCTTCATGATGCTCCTCCGCCTCTTCGGCAATCGCGAGTAATCAGCAGGTTCCTTGATCGAACAATCAAGGAAAATGGTTGGACGAAAATTCGGACCGCAGCTTACAAAGGCTGCGGTCCTTTTCTTTGTGCACGCTCATGTCCGATTTCTCTCTCCGCCCCTTCGCCTGGTCCGACGTTCCCGCCATTACCCGTATTTACCGGCACTATGTCGACCACACCGCCATCACCTTCGATACCGAAGCGCCGGGCGAGGAGGCGATCGCCGAAAAATATGCGGGGCTTTTGAAGCTCGGGCATCCGGTAATCATCGCCGAGGGCGCGGAAAAAGTGCTCGGCTATGCCTATGCGAGCTTTTATCGCCCTCGCGCCGCCTATCGGTTTACCTGCGAAGATTCGCTCTATCTCGACCCTGCGGAAACCGGCAAGGGCCTCGGCAAGGCCATGCTGACCGAACTGCTGGCGCAATCGAAGGAGCATGGTTTCAAGCAGATGTTAGCGGTGATCACGGCGGACACGGCCAATTCGATCGCCATCCACGAAAAGTTCGGCTTCGAGCGCGTGGGCTATTATAAATCCGTCGGCCTCAAATTCGACCGCTGGCACGATATCGTGCATCTGCAGAAGGCGCTTTGACGCGATTGTCACCCCGTCTGAAGACGGGATGACAGCGGCTGATTTCTCTGGATTGGGGGCTGGTCTACCCGACGGATGAACTTGCGTCGGCCTCACCACCCGGCTCGTCCGGATGGTCCATGGGGAGGCGAGATGGATTGCCCGGACAAGCCGGGCAATGACGGTAGAACCGGGATTAGAGAGTCCTTGTCTCAGGGGCTGCCCAAGGGCGCGAGCCTGATTGGGTTAGAAGTTTCCGCATTGGATAGCCGTTGACGGTGCGGCCGGTGGCTTGCGGGCCGTTTTCGAGCCAGCCGGCGCTGCGATAGAAGCGCCGTGCGGTTTCTGTAGCTTCGAGATGGCCTTCCTCAAAACCGAGGGCCAGAAGTTCCTGCTCCAACCGATGCAGCAGTGCCTTGCTGACGCCGCGGAAGCGCGCACTGGGGGCGACGTAGTTGAGACCGATCTTGCCGCTGGTATCCACGGCGCCGACGGCGGCAATCTCGCCGTCAAGTTCAGCGACGAAGACGCGTAGGTTCGGATTGGCCACGGTTTTCGCGACACCCGCTTCGGACTTGTTGGCCGTCCAGGCGGCGAGCGCTTTTTCGTCGTCCCGGTGATCGGTAACGCAGAGTTCGGTGATCGAGTCGATAAGGACGCGGCTCATCGCCGGCACGTCAGCCAGTATGGCGCGGCGGATGTTTATGCTCATCCAACCACGGCGAGATCGGGATCGAGCACGCGCAAGACCTGGCTCAGGTCATGGCCGCGCTTGAGGATCCGGCCTTGCTGGTTGGTGATCAGGTATTGGCCCTGCTTGGCGCGGAGTTTTGGATTTTTCTCGACCACATAGAGCGGGCGTTCGGAGACGCGGGCGTAGATGGAGAAAAGCGCGCGATCTTTCAAAAAGTCCATGGCGTAGTCGCGCCACTCCCCTGCCCCGACCTTGCGGCCATAGACGGCCAGGATCTGCATCAGTTCGCGGCGGTCAAAGGCAACGATGGGTTGAACGGGACGAGCGGGCTGGTTGGCGGGCTCACCGACATGCACCAGCGACAAGCCGGCTTCATTTGGCTGACGACCCTGCACGGGACCTCCGGGGGTTATGTCATCGCTCATGCGCGCCGCGACCTCAAGAAGTCGCTCAGTGCGCATTCGCTTTCTCTTTAGCGCCTGTCTGCCCCCTGAAACCGGTACCCACTTTCAGGAGACAGGCTGTAGTCATGTTGTCACAATCTCAGGCCATGGCAAGGGGCTTCAAAAACCCAATTTCAGCCATGATTCGTCCTTTGTGGCGCCCCATTGGCCCGGCATGTTTCAACCATTGCCTCCAGCGGCTGGCAATCGGACCGACCGAGCCCCCAAACTAAGACGTTCGGTTGCCAGCCTCCTTAACTGACCTGTCAGTCACGCCTGCTCCATGCCCCCGGAGCAGGCGTTTCTTTTTGTGCCGGTGTCTTCTGGGATCAGGGCTCGTAGGCGGCGGCAGCGAGGATGGAGCCGGGCATGCCGCCGCGCTCCTGCTGCACGACGATGGCAATGCCGGTATTGGCGTCACCCAAAACTTCGCCAAGCGGGATTTTCAGCTCCGCGCCGCTTTCGCTTTCCCACATGCCCAGAACCTGACGGCCGGTGACCACCTGGGTATAGACCATGGACTTGCCGGCATTGTCGCCGGTCTCGATCTTGACGTCAGCGCGGTTCTTGAAGGTGACGAGCCAGACCACGGCATCGGAGAGATCGGGCTTGGCCGGCACGGCGACCTTGAGCATGTCCCCGCTCAGCGTCATGTCGACCGCAAGCGGCAGCGACGCGCGCTCGACCGCCTGCTGGACTTCATGCCGGCGCGAGCCGACCACCGCCTTGGCGCCATTGACCACCATTTGCGGGGTATAGATGCGAGAAGACCCCCAGCTCTTGGCATAGGCGCGCTGGCGATCGGAAAAGGCCTCCTGCGCAAACGTGTCCTTCCAGCCGACATAGTCCCAATAGTCGACGTGGTAGGCGAGCGCCACGACATCGTCCCGATCGGCCAATGCCGTCAGCATGGCATCGGCTGGCGGACAGGAGGAACAGCCTTGGCTGGTAAAAAGCTCGACCACCGCCTTGGGCGTAATATGCAGCGTTTCCGCCATGGCGGAGCTGGAAAAAACGACATGGGCGACGAGGGCCAGGAGAAGGCCGGAGAGGGGACGAGCGATCATGGGCAAGGTTGTAGGCTGAGGCGATCAAGCCTGCCTAGTCAAAACCGGGTGAGACGGCAGAGATTCTTGGCCCAAAAGTAAATGGCGGCCTTGCGGGCCGCCATTTGAAACCGTGTCGTACCCGTGATTTACGCGGCGACGAGGCTGCGCAGCACGTAATGCAGGATGCCGCCATTCTTGAAATAGTCGAGTTCGTTGGCGGTATCGATGCGGCAACGGGTTTCGACATTGAGCACCGAGCCATCGGCACGGGTGATCTTGACGGTGACCGTGGCGCGCGGCTCGATGGTTTCGACGCCGGCGATATCGACGGTTTCGGTGCCATCAAGGCCGAGGGTCTGCCAGCTTTCGCCATCCTTGAACTGCAGCGGGATGACGCCCATGCCGACGAGGTTCGAGCGGTGGATACGCTCGAAGCTCTGCGCAATGACAGCCTTGACGCCGAGAAGGTTGGTGCCCTTGGCGGCCCAGTCACGCGAGGAGCCGGTGCCGTATTCCTTGCCGGCAAAGATCACGAGCGGGGTGTTCTTCGCCTGATAGGCCATGGCGGCGTCGTAGATGGCCATCTGCGAGCCATCCGGACCCTTGGTGTAACCGCCTTCGACGCCATCGAGCATCATGTTCTTGATGCGGATATTGGCAAAGGTGCCGCGCATCATGACTTCATGATTGCCGCGACGGGCGCCATAGGAGTTGAAGTCCTTGGGCGCAACCTGGCGTTCGATCAGATACTTGCCCGCTGGAGTGCCCGACTTGAACGAACCGGCCGGAGAGATGTGGTCGGTGGTGATCGAGTCAAGGAAGAGCGCGAGCACGCGGGCCGAGACCACGTCGGTGACGGGCTTGGGCTCCATGGTGAGTTCTTCGAAATATGGCGGGTTCTGCACATAGGTCGAGGAGCTGTTCCAGCCATAGGTCTCGCTGCCTTCGACAGCGATGCCCTGCCAGTGCTCGTCGCCCTTGAAGACGTCCGAGTAGCGCTTGCGGAACATGTCGGCATTGACGTGCTGGCGGACGATCTCGGCGATCTCGTGGTTGGAGGGCCAGATATCCCTCAGATAGACCGGCTGACCGTTCGAGCCGGTGCCGAGCGGTTCGGTGGTGATGTCGACATTGAGCGTGCCGAGGAGCGCATAGGCAACGACCAGCGGCGGGGACGCGAGGTAGTTGGCGCGCACGTCGGGGTTCACGCGGCCTTCAAAATTGCGGTTGCCCGAGAGGACCGAGGCGGCAACGAGCTTGTTCTCGTTGATCGTGTCGGAAATCGGCTGCGGGAGGGGACCGGAATTACCGATGCAGGTGGTGCAGCCATAGCCGACAAGGTTGAAGCCGATGGCATCGAGATCAGCCTGGAGGCCGGCGGCGGTCAGGTAGTCGGTGACGACCTGCGAGCCGGGGGCGAGCGAGGTCTTGACCCATGGCTTGGAATTGAGGCCGAGGGCGCGGGCCTTGCGGGCAACGAGACCGGCAGCGACCAGAACCGATGGGTTGGACGTGTTGGTGCACGAGGTGATGGCGGCGATGACGACCGAGCCGTCGCCGACTTCGTAATCGGCACCCTTGACCGGGAACTGAGCACCCGGAGCGATATCGCCACGGCCGGCAGCCAGGTCTGGCAGCGCCTTGGCGAAGGAGGGGGTCACGTCCTTGAGGGCGACGCGATCCTGTGGACGCTTCGGGCCGGAAAGGGAGGGAACGACCGTCGAGAGGTCGAGTTCGAGGGTCGAGGTGAAGGTCGGGTCCTCGGTTTCCGTCGTGCGGAACATGCCCTGAGCCTTGGAATAGGCTTCGACGAGCGCGACGCGATCGGCATCGCGGCCGGTCGTCGAGAGGAATTTGAGCGTATCGGCATCGACCGGGAAATAGCCGCAGGTCGCGCCATATTCGGGGGCCATATTGGCGATGGTCGCCTGGTCTTCGAGGCTGAGGTAATCAAGGCCCGGGCCATAGAATTCGACGAACTTGCCGACGACGCCCTTCTTGCGCAGCATTTCGGTGACCGTCAGCACGAGGTCGGTCGCGGTGATGCCTTCATTGATCTTGCCGGTCAGCTTGAAGCCGACGACTTCGGGGATCAGCATGGTGATCGGCTGGCCAAGCATGGCGGCCTCAGCTTCGATGCCGCCGACGCCCCAGCCGAGAACGGCCATGCCGTTGACCATGGTCGTGTGCGAGTCGGTGCCGACGAGCGTATCGGGATAGGCGACGGTTTCGCCGTCTTCGTCCTTGGTCCAGACGGTCTGGGCCAGATATTCGAGGTTCACCTGGTGGCAGATGCCGGTGCCGGGAGGAACGACACGGAAATTGTCGAAGGCCGACTGGCCCCAACGCAGGAACTCGTAGCGTTCGCCATTGCGCTCATATTCGAGCTCGACATTCTGCTCGAAGGCGAGCGGGGTGCCGAAATTGTCGACCATGACCGAGTGGTCGATGACGAGATCGACGGGCACAAGCGGATTGATCTTCTGCGGATTGGCGCCGAGCTTGGCGGTCGCGTCGCGCATGGCGGCGAGATCGACGACGGCGGGAACGCCGGTAAAGTCCTGCATGAGGACGCGGGCCGGGCGATACTGGATTTCGTATTCGGACGTGCGGCTGACGAGCCATTCGGCGATAGCGAGGATGTCTTCCTTCTTCACCGTCCGGTTGTCTTCAAAGCGGAGGAGGTTTTCGAGCACCACCTTCATCGAGCCGGGGAGCTTGGAAACGCCCTGCAAACCGTTCTTTTCGGCTTCGGCAATGGAATAATAGGTGTAGGTCTTGCCACCGACCGTTAGGGTCGACTTCGACTTGAAGCTGTCTAGTGAGGCCACGTGCTCCGCCCTTTGCTGCTGAAACGTGCTGTCCGGCTGCAATGGGGGCCGCCGGTTCTAGCCGCTCTTTGCTGGAATGACTCTAATCTCGTCGGCTTATAATCAATCAGAAAACTGCTTGCCAGTCTTACCTTCGCTTCAATACCAGATGGGGCCATGACGCAACGGCAAGTCCAGCCCTCACTCTGCCTTAAGACTTTCGCGCTGAGCGTGGGTCGCGGCGAGACTATTTTGGCGCAGGATCTTTCCCTGTCCGTGCCGGCAGGAACGGGGCTTTTGCTGCGCGGGCCCAATGGCGCGGGAAAATCGACGCTGCTTTTTACGCTCGCGGGGCTACTTCCAGCGCTGAGCGGGACGGTGACGCTCGAAGGCTATGACGAGGATTTTGGGCCGGCCTTTCACCATTGCGGGCACAAGAATGCTATTCGGCCAAGGCTCACCGTCATCGAGAGCTTGCAATTTTGGCAGGCTATCAACGGCAGTGCGGCGCTGACGCCGGTTGAGGCGCTGGAGCGCGTGGGGCTGGGACGGCAGGCGAAATCCGATGCGGGCTATCTTTCAGCGGGGCAGCAAAGGCGTCTGGCACTGGCGCGGTTGCTGGTTTCGGCGCGGCCGGTCTGGCTGCTTGATGAGCCGACTTCGGCGCTCGATGCCGATGGGCAGAAGCTTTTGGCTGGGCTGATTACCGAGCACCTCGCGAGCGGCGGCCTGGCCGTCATCGCCAGCCATGATGCCATTGCCGTTGAAAACCTCGCCGTCCTCGATCTTGGAGGCAGGGTATGAGTGGCTTTGTTTCAGTCCTGCGGCGCGAGTTGAGCCTGAGCCTTCGTGGTGGCGGCGAGATGCTGACGCTGGTGCTGTTTTTCGTCATCGTGGGCGCCATCGTGCCCTTTGCCGTCGGGCCGGACAAGGTGCTACTGGCAGGGATTGCGCCGGGGATCGTCTGGATCGCGGCGTTCCTCGCTATGTTGATGGGGCTCGAAAAGCTTTTTGGGCCGGATCGGGCGGACGGCACGTTGGGGCTTTATCGGCTTGCGGATACGCCGCTATCGGCCGTCGTTGCCGCAAAAGTGATTGCCCATTGGCTGACCGCAGCGCTGCCGCTGATCCTTGCTTCGCCCATTCTGGCGCTGCTGCTCTCGATGGACCTGCCGACCTTTTGGCGCACGCTGGTTTCGCTGCTGATCGGAACGCCGGCTTTGGCCGGTTTTGGGGCGCTCGGGGCCGCGCTGACCGTGGCGACGCGGCATGGGGGGCTGATCGCGCCAATCCTCATCGCGCCGCTCTCCATGCCCGTGCTGATCTTTGGCGTCGGAGCCATTTCGGCGAGCGGCGGGCCGGGGCAGACCGGGGTGGCCACGCTCCTCCTTGCGGCACTCAGTCTCATGGTTGTCGCGCTCACTCCCTTCGCCGCGGCCCTTGCGATAGATTGGGGCGAAGACTAAGCGTCTTGGCAAACGGCTACATGACCAGAGAGCCCCGGTAGGCATGAGCATCGATACGACCCCCAAGATGAGCTGGTGGAACCGATTGGCCCATCCCGGCCAGTTCGTCATCCTCACCAAGCCCCTCATTCTGCCGCTGACGGCGCTGACCGCCCTGCTCTTTGCCGCCGGGCTCTGGTTCGCCTTCTTCAATTCGCCGGCCGACTATCAGATGGGGGACACTGTGCGCATCATGTATGTGCATGTGCCGACCGCCTGGCTCAGCCAATTCGTCTATGCCACCATGGCCGTCTCGGCGATCGGTTCGCTCGTCTGGCGCCACCCCATGGCCGATGTGTCGATGAAGACCGCTGCCCCACTCGGCGCCGCCTTTACCGCCATGGCGCTTTTTACCGGCTCGCTCTGGGGCCGCCCGACCTGGGGCACGTTCTGGGAATGGGACGGGCGGATGACGTCGACGCTCGTCCTCCTTTTCATCTATCTCGGCATCGTTGCGCTCTGGCGCGCCTTTGACGACCAGCTCCGCGCCGCGCGTGTCGTCGCGGTCTTTACCCTTGTCGGCGCGGTCAACATTCCGATCATCAAATTCTCGGTCGACTGGTGGTCGACGCTGCATCAGCCGGCGAGCGTCTTCCGGCCCGATGGCCCGACCATGCCCGGCTCGATCCTGACCCCACTTTTCGTCATGTTCTTTGCCTTCACCTTCCTCTTCATCACCCTGCAACTGACCGCCATGCATACCGAAGTGCGCCGCCGCCGCATCGCGACGCTCGAACGCCGCGCCGCACGGGGAGAGACACGATGATCGGTCTTGGCGAACATGCCGAATTCATTGTCTCGGCCTATATCGGGGTGTTCTTGGGCGTCTCTGCGCTCATCGGCTGGACGGTGTTTTCCGCCCGCGCCACCAAGCGCCGGCTTGCCGAGCTCGGCGACACCAGGGCGGACGCTTGAGACATGAGAAAATTTCTCTTCGCTGTTCCTCTCCTTTTGCTCGTCGGGCTGATCGGCGTGTTCGCCATGTCGATGGATCGCGACCCGAACCTTGTGCGCTCGGTGCTGATCGATAAGCCGGCGCCGCAGTTCAGTCTTGCGGCGGTCGACGGGATGACTGTGCCAGGTTTCGACACCGCTTCGCTCAAGGGCGAGCCGACGCTCGTCAACGTTTTCGCCTCGTGGTGCATCCCCTGCCGCGACGAACATCCGCTGCTCGAAGCGCTGAAGGCGGAGACCGGCGTCAGGCTCTTTGGCATCAATCATTCCGATGCGCCGGAGAATGCGCGAGCGTTTCTCGCTGAACTTGGTAATCCCTATGACGCCATAGGAGCGGATCGCGACCGGCGCGTATCGATCGATTGGGGTGTCTATGGCGTGCCGGAGACATTCATCGTCGACAGGAACGGCACCATCGTTTTCAAGCACGTCGGACCGCTGAGCGCAGAATCGATCGAGCGCGAAGTAATGCCTGCGCTGGACAAGGCGCGGCTCTAGGCGCTCTTATGGCGCCATAGCGTCCTTTATTCGCCAGCGATCCAATCCACTTTCCAGCTTCCACGCTGCTCGTCGCTCAGCACTTCGGCGAGGAGCGGCATAAGTACCCGCATTTCCTCTTCGAGCACGAAGGGCGGGTTGACGATAATCATGCCCGTTCCATGAAGACGCGGCGGCAGCGAGGCGGCGCGGATTTTCAGCTCGAGCCGGAGGATTTTAGAGATGCCTGATTCTGCGAGCATATCGACGAAATCGGCGACGTCCTCTGGGTCCTTGATCGGGTACCAGAGCGCATAAAGCCCGCCGGGCCAGCGCTTGTGGGCCTTGATCAGGCTTTCGACCATGCGGGCGAACTCGCCGCGCTCTTCGAAGGGCGGATCGATGAGAACGAGGCCGCGCTTTTCCTTGGGCGGCAGATGGGTGCCGAGCGCCTGCCAGCCATCGACATGGGTGACGCGGACCTGGAAATCGCCCGCAAAATTTTCACGCAGGATATCGACATCCTGTGGATGCAGTTCGAGCGCCATCAGCCGGTCCTGGGGACGGAGCAGCGTGCGCGTGATCAGCGGCGAGCCGGGATAGAACCGCAGATTGCCATCGGTGTTCTGGGCGCGGATTGCGTCGAGATAGGGCGCGAGGAGCGCAGTGGCGTCATCGGGCAGTTTGCGGCCCATCAGTCGGCCAATGCCATCGACCCATTCGCCGGTCTTGGCCGCGGCTGGACCTTTGAGGTCATAGAGCCCGACCCCGGCATGGGTATCGATGACGCGAAACGGCGCATCCTTGCGCATCAGATAGGTCAGGATGCGGGTAAGGATGGTGTGCTTGACCACATCGGCAAAATTGCCGGCGTGAAAGACGTGGCGGTAATTCACTTGCGGCCCTCGGCGAGGAGTATGGTGGCGGCGAAGGCGAGGAAGACGGTGGCAAAGCTCCAATTGAGCGCGCGCGACACCCAGATATTGTCGCGCAGCGTCCGGGTCAGCCATTCGGCAAAGAGCACCGTGGCAATGACGACCGGCAGCGAGACAACGATGAATTCAACGCCGAGGAAGAGGAGCTTGCTCGCCGCCGCTGGATCATCTGCCGAGATGAACTGCGGCAGGAAGGTTACGAAAAACAGCGCCACCTTGGGATTGGTGAGATTGATGGCAAGGCCGGTAAAATAGCTCTGGATCAGGCTCGGGGTCTTGCCGCCAGCCTTGGGGACGAGGAGGCCACCGCCGGAGCGAATGGCCTGGATGGCGAGCCAGACCAGATAGAGCGCGCCGACGATTTTCAGCGCCCAGAAGGCGGCAGGCGCAGCGACGATCAGCACCGAAATGCCGAAGGCGACGAGGGCGGTGTGGACCGCAATGCCCGTGCTGGTGCCAAGGACGGCGGCAAAGCCGTGGGCGCGGCCAAAATTCATCGTCCGTGACACAAAGAGCGCCATATCTGGCCCCGGCGTCACCGCAAGGACGAAGCCCGCGAGGGCGAAGGTCAAAATCACGGAGAGATCGGGGACGAAGCTGGGCATGGCGCGCTCGGTTTTTCTGCTTTCCCTATCGCACTAACGCGAGAGGCTGAACAGCCTTGGCCGAAACGCGTGGGAAATCGGGCTGCACACCAAGGCAATATCGCCTAAAACCATGCCATGAGCGATCGCATCCCAAAAATCGTCATTCTCAACGGCGCGCCGCGTTCGGGGAAATCCTCGCTGGTCCGGGCGATCCAGAAAGATGTGCCCGGCAGCTGGCTCAATCTTGGCGTCGATAGCCAGATGGCGAGCCTGCCGCCCCATCTCCTGCCCGGCATTGGCCTCAGGCCAGGGGGCGAACGGCCCGATCTCGAGCCTACTGTCGTGCGGCTTTATGAACTGCTCTTCGACACCATTGGCACCTCGGCAGACGCCGGGTTCGACATCATAGCCGACCTCGGCATGCACGAGGATTATTCGACCCCACTCGGCATTTTGCCTCGGGCGGCCCGAAGACTTGGGGCCCTGCACCCGCTTTTCATCGGCATCGACTGTCCAATCGAAGAAATCATGCGCCGGCGCAATGCTGCGCCCAATTCGATCGGCGGGACCTATCTAGGTGGAGAAACCCCACCGCCACCCGTGCTTCGCTGGCAGAGGGCCGTGCATGAAGGCCGGGACTATGACCTGCGGCTCGACATGGGCGCATTGACGCCCGAGGACGGCGCGGCGCGCATTGCCGCAGTCCTTAAAGACCCGCCAGCAGTTCCGGCCTTGACGCGGCTTAGCACAGTCTGAACATATGAGGGCCCAAAAAGTCTTCGTGTCATCGATTTAAGTCCGCGTTAAGCGGCGATGATTAGCTTCACCAAAACGTCATGTTTGGGCCGTGAGTGGGGGACTCGATGGTGGGTGTGGACATCAATGCAGCGGCCGTTGCCGACGCCTTGCTGCTCGATGCTGCGCTCGAAAACATCCCCTATGGCTTTTGCGTCTGGTCTCCGCAGTTCCGCCTCGTCATGTGGAACAAGCACTATCGCGAATTCTACGGCTTTTCGGCAAATGCCATCCAAAAGGGCATGACGCTTGAAGAGGTGGTTCACCTCTCCCACAAGCTGGGCAATCATCCCGGCCAGAGCCCCGACGCCTTTTATGAGAGCTATTCGAGCGAGCTTCTGGCCAATCGCAGCGGCGCGCGCAGCAAGAACCATGAAGAAGTGCATGGCGGGCGGATCGTTGAAACCGCCCATGTCTATACCGAGAACCTCGGCTGGGTGGTGACCCACGAAGACATTACCGACGAACTCCTCCAGTCCGAAACGGTGCAGAAGCGCAAGCTCGAACTCGAGCGGCAGAATATCCGGCTCGATGCGGCCGTGAATAACATTCCCATCGGACTGTGCATGATGGATGCCAAGGGGCGCCTCGTGATCTGCAACGAGCCCTATGCCCGCATCTACAATCTGCCGATCAGCTATCTTCGCCCCGGCACGCAGCTTGAAGTCATTCTCGGGCATCTGTTCGACGAAGGCATGAGCGCGGGCGGCAGCGGCAGCCGCGAGGAGTACATCACCTGGCGCCGCGAAGTGATTGCCAAGAACGAATATGGCAAGAACATCCACGAACTGAACAACCGCATCATCCTGATGCAGCACCATCCGATGAAGGATGGTGGCTGGGTTTCGACCCATGAGGACATTACCGAGCAGCGGCAGAACGAAGCGCGCATCCACCATCTGGCGCGGCACGATGCCCTGACCGACCTGCCCAATCGCATCGAATTTCTCGAGCAGATGGCGCGCACCGAAGCGGGCCTGCAGCGCGGCGAAATGGCGGCCGTGCTCTATATCGATCTCGACCATTTCAAAGCCGTAAACGACACGCTCGGCCATGCCGTGGGCGACGAAGTGATCAAGCAGGCGGCCGTGCGGCTCTGGGGCACGACGCGCGAAAGCGATCTGCTCGCCCGGCTCGGCGGCGACGAATTTGCGCTGCTGCTGCAGCCGATCGACAGCGCCGATGCGGCGGCCCGGGTGGCCGATCGGATCATCAAGGCCATGGGCGCACCGATGAACATCAAGGGCCAGCAGATCGAAATCGGCGCCAGTGTCGGCATTGCCGTTGGCCCGGGCGACGGGCTCGATACCGATACGCTCGTTAAAAATGCCGACCTCGCGCTCTATAAGGCCAAGAGCGAAGGCCGCTCGACCTATCATTTCTTCGAAGCCGGCATGGATGCCGAACTGCAGCAGCGCCGCCTGATCGAAGCCGGGCTGCGCATGGCGCTCGGGCGGGACGAATTCCGTCTCGTCTATCAGCCGCTCCTGGGCCTGCGCGAAAACCAGATCACCTGCGTCGAGGCGCTGCTGCGCTGGGATTTTGAGGGGCGCACGGTTTCGCCGACTGAATTCATCCCCGTGGCCGAGGAAACAGGGCTGATCGCCGCCATCGGTCAATGGGTGCTCAACGAAGCCTGCGCCGCCGCCGCGACCTGGCCGGGCCATGTGCGCGTCGCCGTCAATCTCTCGCCGGTACAATTCCGCCAGCGTGATCTCGTGGCCCAGGTGCGCCGCGCGCTGACGGGGGCCAAGCTCGATCCCGCCCGGCTCGAACTCGAGATCACTGAAAGCCTGCTCCTCGGCGATAGCGAATCGACGCTCAAGGCGCTCCACGAATTGCGCGCCATGGGCGTGCGCATCTGCATGGACGACTTTGGCACCGGCTATTCATCGCTCTCCTATCTTCGCAGTTTTCCCTTCGACAAGATCAAGATCGACCGCTCCTTCATGCGCGATCTCGCGAGCCGCGCCGATAGCCAGGCCATCATCCGCGCCGTCATTGGCCTTGGCCAGTCGCTCGGGATGTCGACCACCGCCGAGGGCGTCGAAACCGAAGAGCAACTCAGTCTCGTCCGCGCCCACGGCGTCTCCGAAGTGCAGGGCTATCTGTTCTCGCCTCCGGTTTCCGGCGAAGACCTGCTGGATTTGCTGCACACTGCGGTGGAGATCGCCAAAGCCTCTTAGTTTTTGGGGCTTCTTGGAACATTGGACTGCGAAAACTCCCAGATTTGCCCCAACCACCAGCTCGACACCTCCCCCTAGATGGGGGAGGCCGGGAGGGGGTGAGTGAGCCACGGACTTCGCGCGTGCCGTCACCCCTCCCCATCAAGGGGAGGGTGTAAACGGAGCGCGTGACTAACTCAGCGCCCAACAGCCTAATAGTCAACGCCCCTGCCCTGCCCGCGTCGCCGCGGCAGGTTTATGCATTTGGAACGGGCCCCGAGGCGCCTGCGCCCCTGAGTGATTGAAAAAAATGAGACGAAACCGCCTCGGGGCGCTGACTTTTTGGACAGGATTCACAGCGCCACTTTGATCGCTCGTCGCGTGGCGGCCAATCCCAGAACCCACGCGGTTACGGTCCCGCGCGATCAGCATCCCCGCAGCCGTCCGTCTCGACTCCGTCCCATGCGGGGAATTTTTGGATTTTAGAACGGGGAGGAGGGGGCGGGGATAAGTTTCTTGAGCGCCCGATACGCAGCAGTTAGAAAGCCAATAAGGCCACCCGGATTGTAGAAGATGAAAAAATCAACGCCGATTGATGCCATTCTTTCGAATGCCGTTGAGTCGATTATTTTGGGTATTGAAGATTATCGCGCCAACGATCCGAGGCGCGCGACTTCCGCGGCGAGGAATTACTTCTCGGGTGTTCTCCTACTTGCCAAAGCTGCACTAATGAAAGCCGCGCCCAAAGCAGATGTGGCAACAATAATTTCTTCTAACGTGAAGGTCATTCCTAACGGCCGAGGAGGAATCAAACCTGTTCCGGTAGGCCGCTCAACAGTTGAGTTCTCCAAAATTGGCGAGCGATTGGCGGACTTCGGCATTGCAGCGGATATCAAGTTGGTCAGCGATCTAGGGCGGATCCGTAACGACATCGAGCACGGGTCAAATCCACACACTGAAATGGCCGTTAGGGAAGCTATCGCGCGCTCGTTTCCCTTTGTGTCGCAGGTGATTGAGTATCTTGGTTTGTCGCCGGTAGAAATATTAGGCGAAAGCTGGGTAGTAATGCTTGATGTCCAGGAAATGCACCAGATTGCCTACGAGAAATGCCTGAAATCGTTCTCTAAAATCGTTTGGCAGGACGATCTTCTGCCGCAAATTGACAGACGATGCTCAGATTGCGGCTCGTCCCTCGTATTGCAAATAAAGCCGGAAAACTCTGACCACCAAGCCATGGACTCTGAGTGCCAACGCTGCGGTAAACAGATTCAGGCCGAGGATTTAGTCGAGTATAGTTTGGGCGCCTACTTCGAAGTGGAAGCATACGTTGCTGCAAAAGAGGGTGCCTCTCCACCGCTTGGTGTCTGCCCGGAGTGCGGTCTGACAACTTATGTGAACGGCTACGATCTATCCGCGTGCGTTTGGTGTAATGAAAAATTGGGCGAGTGCGCGGTGTGCTACACCGCACTCAACTCCGAAAACGTCTCGCCAGATCACTCTGGACTATGCGCGTATCACGGAAATGCTCTTGATCGTGACTGACTTGAATAGGTCTGAGATCCCACCTTCCGTCTTCAGGGGCTTCACCGACCCTTTCCACTCTCCATCGTCACCCCCGGCTCGACCCAGGTCCCATCCCTCAATCTCAAGATGGGTCCCGGCTTTCGCCGGGATGACATCTCGGGAGCGGATGAGTTGCGGTGCATAAGCCGATAGAGAAAAAGGCCCGGGATTGCTCCCGGGCCTTCTTCAATTCAGTCGAGACTACGTCTCGTCAGCCCATATGCGCGAGCACAGCCAACAACAGCAGTGCCACGATATTGGTGATCTTGATCATCGGATTGACGGCCGGGCCGGCCGTGTCCTTGTAGGGGTCGCCGACGGTGTCGCCGGTGACTGAAGCCTTGTGGGCGTCTGAGCCCTTGTAGTGCTTCACGCCGTGGGAGTCGGTGAAACCGTCTTCAAAACTCTTCTTGGCATTGTCCCAGGCGCCGCCGCCGGCGGTCATGGAGATGGCGACGAAGAGGCCGGTGACGATGACACCCATCAGCATGGCGCCGAGGGCTGAGAAGCCAGCGGCGGGGCCGGCGATCCAGTTGATGATGACGAAGACGAGGATCGGCGAGAGCACCGGCAGGAGCGAGGGGACGATCATTTCCCGTATCGCGGCCTTGGTGAGCATATCGACGGCCCGGCCATAATCGGGCTTGTCGGTGCCGGCCATGATGCCCGGCTTTTCCTTGAACTGGCGGCGCACTTCGACGACGACCGACTGGGCCGCGCGGCCCACCGCGGTCATCGACATGCCCCCGAAGAGGAATGGCAGGAGACCACCGAAGAGAAGGCCGACGACGACATAGGGGTCGGCCAGCGAGAAGGTGAGCGAGCCCATGCCGGCAAAGATGGCCGGGGCATCGGACAAGGACGAGAAATAGATCAGGTCCTGCGTATAGGCGGCAAAGAGCACGAGGGCTCCGAGGCCGGCCGAACCGATGGCATAGCCCTTGGTGACGGCCTTGGTCGTATTGCCCACCGCATCGAGCGCGTCGGTATTGTGGCGCACTTCCTTGTCGAGACCGGCCATTTCGGCGATGCCGCCGGCATTGTCTGTGACCGGCCCGAAAGCGTCGAGCGCGACGATGATACCGGCCAGGGCCAGCATGGTGGCAACGGCCACCGCGATACCGAAGAGGCCGGCGAGCGAGAAGGTGACGATAATGCCGGCAATGATCACGAGGGCCGGCAGGGCTGTCGATTCCAGGGACACGGCAAGTCCCTGGATGACATTGGTGCCATGGCCGGTGACCGAGGCTTCGGCGATGGAATTGACCGGGCGCCGATTGGTGCCGGTGTAGTATTCGGTGATGACGATGATCAGCCCGGTGATGACTAGGCCGGTGACCCCGCACCAGAAGAGGCTCCAGGGCGTAAAGGTTTTTGCCGCCGTTTCGATTGGCAGGTTCATGTCGCCGAAGAGGAGCCAGAGCACCGGTAGCAGCACGACGAGCGAGAGGACGCCGGTCGCGATCACGCCCTTATAGAGCGCGCCCATGATGTTGTGGTCGGCGCCCAATTTGACGAAATAGGTGCCGATGATCGAGGTAATGACGCAGGCGCCACTGATAGCGAGGGGCAGCACCATGCCGGTAAGCTTGAGGGCCTCGGGCAGGATGATCGCGGCGAGAACCATGGTGGCGACGATGGTCACCACATAGGTTTCGAAGAGATCGGCGGCCATGCCGGCGCAATCGCCGACATTGTCACCCACATTGTCGGCGATGGTGGCCGGGTTGCGCGGATCGTCCTCGGGAATACCGGCTTCGACCTTGCCCACCATATCGCCGCCGACGTCTGCACCCTTGGTGAAGATGCCACCGCCAAGACGGGCGAAGATGGAAATCAGCGAAGCCCCGAAGGAGAGAGCGACGAGGGAATCGATGACCACGCGGCTCGTGGGCGCATTGCCCATGGCTGTGAGGATGATGAAGTAGAGCGTGACGCCCAGAAGACCGAGGCCGGCAACGAGCAGGCCCGTGACCGCGCCGGACTTGAAGGCGAGATCGAGCCCCTTGCCGAGCGAGGAAATAGCGGCCTGGGCGACGCGCACATTGGCGCGGACCGAGACATTCATGCCGATAAAGCCGGCGGCGCCCGAAAGCACGGCACCGATCAAAAAGCCGATGGCGGCATGGACGCCAAGCAGGAGCCAGGCGGCAATCAGGATGACCACGCCGACAATGGCGATGGTGGTATATTGGCGTTTGAGATAGGCCGAAGCGCCTTCGCGCACGGCGGCGGAGATTTCCTGCATACGCGCCGAGCCCGCATCAGCCTTGAGAAGGCTTTGAGTGGTGACGACGCCATAAACGATAGACAGACCGCCGCAGGCGACGATCAGCCAAAGTGCCAGATCCATGAAACACGTTCCTCGAATGATAAGATTCGAGACCCGCCGCGGCCTTGGCCAGCTCTTTTGGGGATTTTGCTTTGCCCCGTGTCCGGTCCGCAACCGCCCTCCGGCGGACCTCCTCCCAAGGGTCAGCTTAGCGCGATTGGGGAGTTAAGCAATTGGAAAGTGTGACGGTTTGTCGCGGGCGCTTCTGGGCCCTATCCGAGAGTGCTGAGGCGCGAGACCAGAATGTCGATGTCCCCGACCACATGCACGGTCTTGAAGCGCGAAAGTTCGCCGCTGACCAGGGTGAGGCTGGATTTGGAAATGCTGAGGGATTTGGCGAGGAGCGCCAGGACGGCGGCGTTGGCCTTGCCTTTGTCGGGCACGGCCGACACGCGGAGGCGGAGGACGGCGGTGCCATCATCGCGCTGTTCTATGCCGTCCAGGCAATCGCGCCCGGCATTGGGCGTGACGCGGAGAGATACCAAGAATCCCTCCGGCGTCGGGCGAAAGGGGCTAGATGCCGGCACGAACCACGGCGGGATAGATATAATAGCCGATGATCGACTGGATGAAGAAGATCAGGAGGAAGGCGACCAGCGGGGAGAGGTCGAGGCCCGAGAAATTGGGCAGCATGCGGCGGATTGGCCGGAGCACCGGGTCCGTCATCTGATTGAGCACGCGCCAGACCGCTTCGACGAACTGGTTGCGGGTATTGATGACGTTGAACGAAATCAGCCAGCTCATGATGATCATGATGAGCAGGACCCACCAATAGAGCTGGAGGAGGATCAGGATGATATCGAGAACGGCGCGCATTGGCGTCTCCGCGAGAAAAGGTCCGATTTATCTAGTGGGTTAGTCCCCGACTCACAAGGGCGCCCCCTCAAAAGTCAGAGCCCCGCACCGGGCAAGCGATGCAGGGCCCAAATGACTGACTATCCGGTAAGCAGTACGAGGATCCGGACGCCCACTCTATTGCACGAAGCGTGCCAGATGGCGGGGTCAGCAAAACCGGGGTCAGATATTAAGGTCTTATGAATATTGGCTTTTTGCGAGGAGGCGCGCCTCGCAAATTGCGAAGCGGCTTTGCAAAATGCGAATTCAGACGCGCGCGCGGCTTGGCTTCCAGGTCGCGACCTTGACGAGGTAGAGCACGACGACGAGACCGAGGACGATATAGCTCAGGGGATCGAGCACGACTTCGATGGCGTCGTAATGTTCGTGGAGGATGTAGCCCGAAAGGGTGAGGAAGGTGTTCCAGATCAAGGCGCCGGTGGTCGAGGCGAGGAGAAAGACCGGCAGGCTCATGCGCGAAAGGCCGGCAGGAATGGAAATCAGCGTGCGGATCAAGGGGATCAGGCGGCCAAAGAGCACAATGATGGGCCCAAAGCGGGTGAACCATTTCACGGCGACATCGATCTCATCGGCATTGAAGGCCATGACGCGGCCAAAGCGATCGGCGAGGGTCCGGACCCGCTCGAGCCCGAAAATGCGCCCGGCATAATACCAGGGGAGCATGCCGACGACGGCGCCGAGGGTCGCGGTGAACAGCACGCCGAAAAGGTTGAGATCGCCATTGGCGGCGGCAAAGCCGGCAAAGGGAATGATCAGCTCCGACGGAATCGGCGGAAAGATCGATTCAGCCAGCATGACGAGGAATATCCCCAAATATCCGAGTTCGGAAATGGTCTGGATAATCCAATCGGTCATGCGGCAATCTCCTTGGGTTTCAGGCCAGTTAGAGGATGTGAGGGGCAAAAAAAGGGCCCCGGCGTTTCCGCGGGGCCCTTGAACAATCAGGCCGACTTCGAGGCGCGGCTCATGCGCTTGCGATCGTTCGGATCGAGCCAGATCTTGCGCAGGCGGATCGATTTGGGCGTCACTTCGACATATTCGTCTTCGGCGATATAGCCGAGCGACTGTTCGAGGGTCAGCTTCTTCGGGGTCGTCAGGCGCACCGCTTCGTCCTTGGAGGTCGTGCGGATATTGGTGAGCTGCTTGCCCTTGAGCGCGTTGACCTCGAGGTCGTTCTCACGAGAATGCTCGCCGACGATCATGCCTTCATAGATGTCGACGCCAGCGTCGATCATGATCGGGCCGCGATCTTCGAGGTTCCAGAGCGCGAAGGCGACGGACTGGCCGGTGCCGTTCGAGATCAGAACGCCGGTGCGACGGCCGGGCAGTTCGCCCTTGAACGGGACGAAGGAGTGGAACAGGCGGTTGAAGATGGCCGTGCCGCGGGTGTCCGATAGAAGTTCGGGCTGGTAGCCGATCAGCGAACGGGTCGGGACGAGGAGCTGAATGCGGGTACGGCCAACGCCGGATGGACGCATATCGGTCAGTTCGCCCTTGCGCTCGGTGAGCTTCTGGACGACGGCACCGGTGAATTCGTCATCGACGTCGATGATGACTTCTTCGATCGGCTCGTGACGGACGCCATCGATATCCTGCATCAGGACTTTTGGGCGACCGATGGTCAGCTCAAAGCCTTCGCGGCGCATGTTTTCGATGAGAACGGCGAGCTGAAGTTCGCCGCGGCCGGCAACGTCATAGCTGTCGTTGTCGTCGCCCGGGGTCACCTTGATGGCGACATTGCCTTCGGCTTCGCGCATCAGGCGTTCACGGATAACGCGGGACTGCACCTTGTCGCCTTCGCGGCCGGCCAGCGGGCCGTCATTGATGCGGAAGGTGACCGAGAGGGTCGGGGGATCGATCGGCTTAGCAGCGATGGGCTTCGTCACCGAGGTGGCGCAAAGCGTATCGGCCACGGTCGAGGTGACGAGACCGGCAATAGCGACGATGTCGCCGGCTTCGCCAATATCGACCGGAGTGCGTTCGAGGCCACGGAAGGCGAGAACCTTGGAAACGCGGCCCTTTTCGACTTCCTTGCCTTCACGGTTGAGCGTGTGGATGGGGTCGTTGGCCTTGACGGTGCCCGAGGTGATGCGGCCGGTCAGGATGCGGCCGAGGAACGGGTTGCGCTCAATGGTGGTGACCAGCATGCGGAACGCGCCTTCTTCGACGCTGGGCTCCGGCACGTGTTCGACAACCTTGTCGAGGAGGGGCCCAAGATTTTCCTTCGGACCTTCCGGCTCCATAGCCATCCAGCCCTGCTTGGCCGAACCGTAGAGAACCGGAAAATCGAGCTGTTCCGGCGAAGCGTCGAGGGCGATGAAGAGATCGAAGATTTCTTCGAGCACTTCGAGGTGGCGCTCGTCGGACTTGTCGATCTTGTTGATCGCAACGATCGGACGGAGGCCCTGGGCCAGCGCCTTGCCGAGCACGAACTTGGTCTGCGGCATCGGGCCTTCAGCGGCGTCGACGAGGATGACCACGCCATCCACCATGGAGAGGATGCGCTCGACTTCACCGCCGAAGTCGGCGTGGCCGGGCGTATCGACGATATTGATGCGGGTATCTTTCCAAAGGAGCGAGGTCACCTTGGCAAGAATGGTGATACCGCGCTCACGCTCGATATCGTTGCTGTCCATGGCGCGTTCTTCAACGCGCTCGTTTTCGCGGAAAGAACCGGACTGCTTGAGAAGAACGTCGATCAGGGTCGTCTTACCGTGGTCAACGTGAGCGATGATGGCAATATTGCGCAGGGACATGGGCACCGGGGCGTTGGGCATGGTCCAGCGGCAGCGAGGCGAACGGCCAAATCATGCGGGAAACAGGAAGCGCCAGTTGCATAGAGGGCAAACTGGCGCATTTCGCTGCGGTCCATATAGAAAAAGCGCGCCTTTCACAAGCGCTCCCGGTGCAGGGCCGGAATGCGCGCGCGGGGAATGGGCGGGTTGAGGCTCATCAGCGGCGTCGCGCCCCTGAGCTGATGACGCGAAAATTCCACCGCCATTCTTCGTAAAAAGCCCGAGGAATCAGCCTTTCTGCCGGATGTTTGCCGCCAGAGCCATCATTGGCGGGCACGTGGAAGAGCGCTTTTGAACCATGCTCCCTGAACCGGTTTGGCCTCTAGCGGTATGCTTTTGGTGCCTTCTTGCCGTTGGGATGGCGATCCCTAAGTAGCGGCGTGCGGTTGCCTGCAGATGCCTTGCCTCCGAGGCCTGTTCGGCGCCGCGCGTTCTAGGAATTTGATAAATGTTGCTTGAAAAACTGAACTGGCGCTATGCCACCAAGAAGATGGATGCGTCCAAGACCGTCGCTGCCGACAAGGTCGACCGCATCGTCGAAGCGGCGCGCCTTGCCCCTACCTCGAGCGGCCTGCAGCCGTTCCAGGTCATCGTCGTGACCAATCCCGAAGTGCGCGCCAAACTGCGCGCTGCCGCCTATGACCAGGCGCAGTTGACCGACGGCTCCGCCGTTCTGGTGTTCGCCGCCTGGGATAATTACACCGCCGAGCGCATCGACCAGATGCTGGCGCTGACCGTCGCCGAGCGCGGCGCGAGCAGCGACACCCTCAGCGCCTATTATGAGCGCCTCAAGGCGACATATGTGCCGCGCGATGCCCAGACCAATTTCGAGCACGCAGCGCGCCAGGCCTATATCGGCTTTGGCATGTCGATCGCGCAGGCCGCTTTCGAAGGCGTGGATGCGACGCCGATGGAAGGCTTTGACCCCGCCCAATTCGACGAAATCCTCGGCCTTTCCGCACAGGGCCTGCGCTCGGTCTGCATCCTGCCGCTCGGCTATCGCGCCGAAGAAGGTGACTGGCTTCTCGGGCTTAAAAAGATCCGCCGCCCGACCGAAAATTTCGTAACTGAACTCGCCTGATCCCCACGCATCACCCTCGTGCGCTGCATGAGGGTGATCATTTTGGAATTTTGCGACAGCATTTTGCGCTGAACAAAATGCAGCTTCGCGCCCCTACCCCGCCCGGCCCGTCTGGACTTCCAGCACGGCGACCACGCGGCCCAGCAGTTCCAGAAATTGGCCGCGCTCGGCGGTGGTGAACTGTTCGAGCAGGAGCTCGTTGAGGGCGCCGAGGGCCCGGTCCATGTCGGCGATGTGGTCATAGCCATTTTGGGTCAGGACGATGAGGGCGCTGCGGCCATCGTCGGGATTGGCTTTGCGGGTGACGAGACCATCGCGCTCCATGCGCTGGATGGTGGCGGTCATGGTGGGCTGTTCGACTTCGGCGGCCTGGGACAGCGCCTTTGGCGTATGCGCGCCGCCCGATGAGAGCGCCAGGAGGACCGGCACATAGGCGGGATTGAGCCCGATCGGCGCGAGCATGATTTCGCGCTCGCGCGTCAAAAGACGGGCGGCCCAGCTGAGTTGATCGACGACACTGCGTTGCGACATACTGAGCCTACTCAGGATTTTTGCCATTTAGGCGCGAGCGGCTGATTTGGGCAAGCGGCTTGCGGGGTGGATAGTGCGACAGTGGCTGTCATCCCGGCCTTGAGCCGGGATCCATCTTGAGATCTCGGGATGGGCCCCGGCTCAAGGCCGGGGTGACATGCGAGTGTGTAGTGATGGTGGTGACCAAACAAAAGGGGCGGGACCAAAGCCCCGCCCAAATTGCAAAAAATTACTTGGAGTTCTTGGCCATCTCGATGGAGTCGAGGATCACCTTGCGTGCATCGGCGAGGTTACCGATCCGGTCGATCTTGGCCCACTTGCCGGGCTCGAGATCCTTGTAGTGGGTGAAGAAATGCTTCACGCGCTCAAGCTGGATTTCGGGGAAATCCTCGATATCCTTGATGTTGTCATACATGCGCGTGAGCTTGCTGACCGGCACGGCGATGATCTTTTCGTCCTGGCCGCCATCGTCTTCCATGAACAAGACGCCGACCGGGCGCGAGCGCACCACGGCGCCGGGCACGAGGGGGCGCGAATTCATCACGATGACGTCGAGCGGATCGCCATCGCCACAGAGCGTATGGGGCACGAAGCCGTAATTGCCGGGGTAACGCATCGGCGTATAGAGGAAGCGATCGACAAACAATGCGCCGCTATCCTTGTCGATTTCATACTTGATCGGCTCGCCGCCCAAGGGGACTTCGATGATGACATTGAGGTCGTCGGGCACGTTCTTGCCGGTCGGAATGGCGTCGATGTTCATTTGGCTGAATGTCCGGTTCGTCGGGGGAAAGCTGAACGAGTGGGGTTCTGCCCGACAAAGGCGGGCAAAGGCAAGCCGGAAAACTGCCAAGGCGAAGGCTTCCCCCGCTTGGGGTAAACGGGAAAAGCGCTCAGGCCGGGTTCATCTTGTTTTGCGCACAATGGTTGGGTCAATGTAGCGGCCAAGGCCAACGAGGACGCTTGATCCAATGCGGTATCCCCTTCTGCTCGCCCTGACGCTCTGCGCCAGCCCCGCTTTTGCCCAATCGGGCATGACCAGCGCCTATACCGATCTCGATATCGACCAATGCCTCGTGCTCGAAGCCGACGACTTTGGCGCGAGCTGGGCCTGTCCGGGCTATAAGGGGTTTCCGGTAAAAGTGCAGGAAGGGGATCTGCGCTTTTCCATCGGCTATGGGTTCAACCCCGATGAAAGTTCGAACGGCGCGCAAACCCTGCCGCCCTTCAACAATCTCGGCAACAAGCTCGAATGGCGCCTTTCCAATGCCAAGGGTTACTTTTTCCCCATCGCCACCATCGTACGCTACAGCACGGCCGATACGGTGACCGGAGAAGACAAGGGTCAGGTCCTGGCCGTGACCCAGATCGCCGAAGGCAATTCCTGTCACATCGCCTATGTCGATGCGCTGGCCAATCCCAATGCCAATGAACTGGCGCGGGCCGCAGCCGACAAGGCCGGCGACTTCAACTGCGCCACCGACGAGCCCGAAGTGATCGGCAAGTTTACCGCCTATTGAGCGGATTCATCCTCGGTCTCGGCCTTTTTCTGTCCGCGGACCTGGTTGCGCAACACGGTGCGGTCGCGGCTCGAAACGCCGATCAGTTCGGCAATGCGCCAGACCATATTGTCTTCGAGCTCGTGATTCTCTTTGTCGGCAAAGACCACGGTCCACATTATGCGGATGATCTCGATCCGGTCTTCCATCGACAAGCGGGTAATGCCCGAGGTGAAGTGATAAAAATCCACCGCCTCGGCATCGCGCAAGGCGGCCTGTTTGATGAGGCGATCGACGCTTGGCTCGTCGAGATCATAGTGATCCATCAAGGCGCCACGAATAACCTGGCGCTCCTCATCCTTCATCGAGCCATCGACCGCCGCCAGATGCACGAGGAGTGCAGCAACGGAGAGCTTTGGATCATTGGGGTCCGACGATTGCTCGGTCTTGCCAAACAGACGGGTCAGGGCCTCGAACATGGCAGCACGCCTCTTGCCGGGGAAAAAGAATCAGGACGATGTGGCGGGAGCCAGCGGGGAAAGACTGAGGCAGAACCTTGGTTCCCTCAATGATGAGATTTGGGCCCGAGGTGCTCTTGACCCGGCCTGATGCAGCTTGGCCACACTGATTCCTCCACACGGAACCGAAAAGGGACTCGACTCTTGTTCTGGCTTGAGTCACCATGTTCCTGTTTTGTTCACATAAGCGGTCACATCATGCCAGCCCCCGATCACCAACAGCGCCTCGCCGCGCTGCGGGACACCATTGCCGATATCGAGAGAAAACCGGCGCTGGCGGAAACGCCGGACCGGTCGCTCGATACTAGCGATGGCAGCTTTCCACGTCTCTCGGGTGGGCTGATGCAGGAGATTTTTACCGATGCCTTGCGCAATGGCGGCGCCAGTCTCGGCTTTGCGCTGGGACAGGCGAAAACACTGCTGACCGCCAAGCGCATGGCCGTGCTGTACCTGCAGCTGGAAAAGGACGGTCAGACCTTTGGCCTGCCCTATGGACCGGGATTAAAATCTTTCGGGTTTGATCCCGACCAGCTGATCCTCGTACGAGCCAATGACATGCGCGACCTTTTGTGGGTCGCCGAGGAGGCGCTCGCCTGTCGCGCCGTTGCCGGCATCGTTGCCGATATCGGGGCGCATCCTGAACCCCTCGACTTTACGGCGAGCCGCCGGCTCAGCCTGCGAACGGCCGAAAGCGGCACGTCTCTCTTTCTCTTGCGCTACGGCACCGAGCGGCAGGCCAGCGCCGCGCATGTGCGATGGCGCTTAAGTCCACACCGATCCGGCCGAAGGCCGTTCGATGAAAGAGCCCCCGGGGCTGCTCGATGGCGGCTCGAACTGGAAAAGGGCATCGCCATCCGGCGCAATATGGATTGGGTCCTCGAGTGGACGGAAAATGGCTTCAACTCTCTCCCCGATTGGAAAGACGGTCTATCCCGGCCTGCTGCGCGACCGCAGGTTTCTCGTCCTCACCCTGCCTTTTTGGCCAACGGACTATCTCAAGCGTCGCGATCCCGCTCTCAAGCCACCGCTGGCGCTTTATGAAAAGATCCGCGGCGGCTTGAGGCTTGCCGCGCTCGATCCTCAAGGAATCCACGAAGGTCTTCGCCTTGGCCAGAGCCTTGCCGATGCAAGGGCCTTGCTGCCGCACCTGACGGTTCTGCCCTATGAGGCCGAGTTTTTTACGGAAGCCTTTGCCGATTTTGCCGATTGGCACTCCAATGCCAGCCCACTGGTTGGCGTGATGAAAGACAGCAAGCCCTATGGCGATCTCGTTCTCGATATCACCGGGGTCGATCATCTGTTCGGTGGCGAGCGCAAAATGCTGCATCAGCTGGTGGCCCGGCTTCGCGCCCTCGGCTACGCCGTCAATGGCGCTGTTGCCTCGACCATTGGCGGCGCCTGGGGCTTGAGCCACTTCGCGCCCAATCGGGTGATCGAACCCCATGATCTCGACCAGAGCCTTGATCTCCTGCCGATTGCCGCATTGCGGCTCCAGGAAAACCAGCTTTCGCTTCTGAACCAGATGGGGCTCAAAACCATAGGCGAATTACGCCATCGGCCTCGAAAGCCGATGCTTGCGCGGTTTGGAGCCTCCCTTATCATTCGCCTCGACCAGGCCTATGGCCTTATCGAAGAGCGCATGGTGCCGCGCCTACCGGTGAGCGAGCATTTTGTCGAGCGCAAATTTCCCGAGCCGATTTCCCAACTCGACGATGTTTTACTGACCGCCCGGGATCTGGCCCAGGACCTCGCACGCCATCTCGAAGAGGACGGTGTAGGCGCTCAGGCTTTTCATCTTTTCCTTTATCGCGTCGACCATAAGGTCATGACGCTCTCGCTCAATGCCGGGCGGGTAACGCGCGATCCCCTCCACATCGCCAATATGTTCAAGCATCGGGCCGAGAGGCTGAGCGAGGAGAATTATGATCCCGGTTTTGGCATCGACGTGGTGCGTCTCGCTGCCAGTTCACTCGATAGGCTCGATGCCACCCAGCTTGGCGCTTTCTCGATTGGGTCCGGCGCCGATATGCTCGATCAATTGACCGATCGGCTCGCGAGCCGGCTGGGCGCGATCGCCGTACTGAAAACCGAACTGATCAAAAGCCATGTGCCGGAGCGGGCCGCTCGCCTCGTGCCGGTTCTGGGCCGATATCAGAAGATGGCCAACGAAGAGCCCGATCTTGAACGGCCTCTGCGCCTTTTGCCCATGCCTGAACTTGTCGCCATCAATGCCGAAGTGCCCGATGGCCTCCCCGCCTCCATGATCTGGCGTCGCCAGCAATATCGCTTGGTCAAGGCAGCGGGACCCGAGCGGCTGAGCGCCGAATGGTGGCGGCGCCGAGAAAAGCTCAAGCTCGCGCCTGACCCCAAGCCTGAAAAGCCAGAGCCGGGGGAAATCCCAAAACCCCTGCCCTATCAGCCGGATCTTCCGCTTTTCGATCCGGTGACCGGCATGCGCGACTATTACGTGGTCGAAGATCGGGACGGTCACCGTTTCTGGGTGTTTCGCCTGGGGCTTTATGGCGGTCCGGTCCATCCCAGCTGGTATCTGCATGGATTTTTCGCATGAGCGAGGTCATCACCCTCAAGCGGAGAAAGCCGGGCCAGACACCGACCCGAAATTCTCCGCCCGCTTTTGCAGAGCTTATTACCACCAGTAATTTTTCCTTCCTGCGCGCCGGCTCACATCCCGAAGAGCTGGTGGCTGGCGCCATGCATCTGGGACTCAACGCGCTCGGACTATGCGACCGCAACAGCTTTGCCGGGGTGGTGCGCGGCTATGTAACAGCCCGCGACAGGGGCGATATCAACCCTGCTTTCCGTTATCTTGTTGGGGTCCGGCTCTGCTTTTCAGACGGCACGCCCGATATCGTCGCCTATCCAACCGACCGGGTGGCCTATGGACGGCTCTGCAAGCTCCTGACGGTAGCCAACAAGCGCGGTGAAAAAGGCAATCCCGACCTGAGGTTTGGCGATCTCTTCGGGTTCAGCGATCCTGCCTCCACCCAAGAACAAGGCCCGCTCGAAAACTATGCCCAAGGGCAGCTTTTCATCCTCGTGCCCGATGAAGAAAATTGGGGACTGACCGAACGCACCTTGGAGCGCCTCGTCGCCGAAACACCCAATCGAGTCTGGGTCGCTGGTGCCACAAGGCTCGATGGCAAGGACCGGGCACGGCTCAACCGGATCGATTTTCTCGCCAAAAGACATGGCGCACGCATGATCGCCAGCAATGACGTGGCCTATCACGAGCCGGACCGCCATATGGTGCTCGATGTCGTCACCTGCATTCGCGAGCACGTGACCCTTGAGGATGCCGGATTTTTGCTGACACGCAATGCCGAACGACATCTTAAGCCGCCTGAGGAAATGGCGCGGCTCTTCCTTGAACATCCCGAAGCCCTTGGGGAGACACAGCGCTTTATCTCCCGCATCGGCTTTTCGCTCGATCAGCTCAAATACAATTATCCCGAAGAGACAGTGGGCAATGGGGAGACGGCGCAACAGACGCTGGAACGCCTAACCTGGGAAGGCGCCGCCAAGCGATTCCCCAAAGGCCTGCCCGACAGCATCAAGCGTTCGATCTGGTCCGAGCTTTGCCTGATTGGCTACAAGAACTATGCGGCCTATTTCCTGACCGTGCACGACATCGTCCGCTTCGCCCGCGAGGAGCGGAAAATACTGTGTCAGGGCCGCGGCTCGGCGGCCAATTCCAGCGTCTGCTTTTGTCTTCATATCACCGAGGTCAATCCGGAAACCGGCAATCTCGTCTTTGGCCGTTTCATTTCGACCGAGCGCGACGAGCCACCCGATATCGACGTCGATTTCGAGCACGAGCGGCGCGAAGAGGTGATGCAATATGTCTACCAGAAATATGGCGGACGGCGCACCGGCCTGACGGCCAATGTCATCACATACCGATCCAAAAGCGCCATACGCGAGACCGCCAAGGTTTTCGGTGTCTCTGAAGATACGATCAGCGCCTTCAACCAGCTGCATTGGGGCTGGGGGTCAGGCGTCGACCTCAAGAGCGTTGGCAATATCGGGCTTAACCCGGACGATCCCGTGCTGGCCCAGATGTTCGAGGTGGTCAAAGTCCTGCGCGGCTTTCCACGTCATCTGAGCCAGCATGTCGGCGGCTTCGTCATCACCCGCGATAGCCTTGAAAGCCTCGTGCCCATTGGCAAGACCGCGATGGACAGCCGCGTCATCATCGAATGGAACAAGGACGATATCGACGCTTTGGCCATTCTCAAGGTCGATATCCTGGCGCTCGGCATGCTCTCCTGCCTCAGGCGTGCTTTCGAGCTCATGCATGTCCACTATAAGAAGGACCTGCAACTGGTTGATCTTCTCTCCGAGGACACGGGCCAGGGCCCGATGGACAAGGCGCGTGTCTATGCCATGATCCAGCGGGCCGACACGCTGGGGGTCTTTCAGATCGAAAGCCGGGCGCAGATGTCGATGCTACCCCGGCTCAAGCCCGAAAAATTCTACGACCTAGTCATCGAGGTCGCCATCGTTCGCCCCGGACCCATTCAGGGTGACATGGTGCATCCCTATTTGCGGCGGCGGCAAAAGCTCGAAGAGCCGGTCTATTATAACGACAAGCTCAAAGGGGTGCTGGAACGCACACTGGGAGTTCCATTGTTTCAGGAACAGGCGATGCAGATCGCGATCGTCGGGGCTGGCTTTTCGCCCGGCAAGGCCGACCAATTGCGCCGCGCCATGGCTGCCTGGCGGCGCACCGGCAAGATCGCCCAATTCGGCGACGAATTCTTGGCAGGTATGGAGGCAAACGGCTATCCGCCAGAATTTGCCAAGAACTGCTTCGCCCAAATCCAGGGCTTTGCCGAGTATGGCTTTCCCGAAAGCCATGCGGCGAGCTTTGCCCTACTTGTCTATGCCTCCTGCTGGCTTAAGTGCCACTATCCCGATGTCTTTGCCTGCGCACTGCTCAATTCCCAGCCCATGGGTTTTTACTCGCCCAGCCAGATCGTGCGCGACGCGCGCGAGCATGGGGTCGAGATCCTCGACGTCGACATCAATTTTTCCCATCTCGAATCCATTCTTGAGCCAGGCACCCGCGACACAGGCGATGGCGTCTGGATGCGCCATGCCGAAATGCGCGGAGATATCCTGTCCAATAAGTCCATCCGCTTGGGTCTGACTTTTGTCGAAGGCCTTGCCGAAAATGACATCAACCGCATTTTGGCGCGGCGGGGCGGGGGCTATAGCTCAATACGAGACCTGTGGCTGAGGACCGGCGTGCCCATTGCCAGCCTCGAAAAACTCGCAAGGGCCGATGCTTTTGCATCTTTGGGCCTCAATCGCCGCGAAGCGTTGTGGGCGGTGAAGGGATTGGTGGGAACTCACGGGGCGGACACGCTGCCGCTGTTTGCTGCTTCTGGTCAGGCCAAAAGCGAAAGGGAAGAGCCAGCGGGCCTGCCATTGATGGCGCCGGGTGAGGAGGTGGTGCATGACTATGCGACGCTGTCGCTATCCCTCAAGGGGCACCCAGTAGAATTCATGCGGCCGATGTTGCAGGAACGCGGGGTGACGCGGGCGCAGAATTTGATGGGGGTGACGCCGGGACATCGGATCGAGGTGGCGGGGCTTGTCCTGGTGCGGCAGCGACCAGGGACGGCAAGCGGGGTGATCTTCGTGACGCTCGAGGACGAGACCGGGGTCGCCAATATCGTCGTCTGGCCCAAAATGTTCGAAAATGACCGGATGCGCAAAATTCTGCTCTCGAGCCGGATGCTGGCCGTAAAAGGCCAAGTGCAGCGCGAGGGGATCGTTGTCCATATCATCGCTGACGATTTGGAGGACATGACCCCGCAATTGCTCGACCTCTCTCACGGCAAGGACTTTGGCGATAAGGTCGTGGCGCGGGCCGACGAAGGAAAATCAGGCCCGCCGGGCAGCCATAGCCGGGATCGCAACGCCATTCGCGAGATCGAACTGGCGCGTCGCCGCGCCTATGCCGCCATGCCGAAGGGCCGCAATTTCCATTGAGAGAGGCCGATCAGGCGATGGCGCCGATCTTTTCAGCCAGATCGACGTCCTTTTGCGTGAGGCCGCCGACGTCGTGGGTCGAGAGAGTGATCTCGACCTTGTTGTAGCTGTTGGACCAATCGGGATGGTGCTCCGCCTTTTCAGCAAAGAGAGCGACTTGGGCCATAAACCCAAAAGCCTCGGTAAATGTCTTGAAGGTGAAACTGCGGCTAAGCGTCTTGCCTTCGGCATCGACCGTCCAGCCCTCGAGCTTGGATTTCGCCGTCTCGACCTCTGCTGCTGACAAACGCTGGCTCATTTCGTCCTCGTTCTCTGCCGATTTTTAAGACATGGTTCACCTTCGCAACGGGAAAGTCGGACAAGAGTTCAAGCCGTGCCTCACATTCAAGGCGATCTTAACCAGATCCGCGTTGTCTCACACGTCACGAGAGGTCGGTCGTTTCAAGGATGAAATGGCCAAAAGCCACTGCCCTGTGGCGTCCGCCCATGCCTTTTGACCGGAGTCGAAGGTACGGGCCCTCAACAGTTGAGCCCTAGGCGGATCGCAATGTTCCAAGCCGCCCACAAATTGCTGCCGCCGATCGACTATGTGTCGTTGATCCGCTCGCTCTATGCCGACAGGCTATCCATGCTGCTCGGCGCCTATGGCTCGGCGCTCGCCGCCGGGGTCGCCGCGCTCGAATCGCGTTCGGCCTATCTTGCCAGCATCGCGGTGCTTTTCATCATCGTCGGAGCGGTTCGCCATCTCGACATGCGGGCTTTTGCCGATGCAGAGCTTGGCGACCAAGATGTCGAGACCGCCATCTATTGGGAAGGCCGCGCCACGATCGGGGCTGCCGCTATCGCCACGGTCTATGGCGTCTGGTGTCTCCTCAGTTTCTGGGTCGTCGATGATGCCTTTGCCGAACTGACGGCCGCGAGCGTTTCGGTTTCGGTGCTGGTTGGCGTCGCCCAGCGCAATTTCGCCATCGACCGGCTGATGACCATTCAGGTCCTCCTCATCGCCGTGCCGATGTCGCTCGGGCTTTTGCTGACGGGCGATATTTTCTATGCGCTGCTGACGCTCTTGCTGCTGCCGTTCTTCGTATCCTTGCGCAAGATTGCGGGCAATTCGCGCGATGTCTTGCTCCGGGCGGTGCATGGCCGCACGACGGCCTCGGCCTTGGCGGTGCAGCTCGATACCGCGCTGGATACGCTGGCCCATGGCCTTTTGATGCTGGACCAGAACCGCCTGATCGAGGTGGCCAATGACAGCGCGCTCGAAGCGTTTGGCATCGATGAGCCGGCAGATTGGCTCGGCTGCCCGCTTTACGAACTTTTTGATCACGCGCTTGAAACCGGTGCGCTGACCTCCGCTGCAGCGCGGCGAATGCTGGTGCTGATCGAGACGGGCGCCAGCGGCAAGGTTTTGATTGGCAATCGCGCCGGACAATATTTCGAAGCCTCGATTTCCTCGCGCGACGCCAAGGTCGTCCTGCTGTTCGAAGATATTTCGGACCGTATCGCGGCTGAAGAACGGATCAGCCATATGGCCCGGTTCGATGCGCTGACCGGCCTGCCCAATCGTGCGCATTTCGCCGAACTGGTGGAGGGTGCACTCGAAGCACGGCTCGACGAGATCGAGCCCGGGATTGCGGCGCTGCTGATCCTCGATATCGATGATTTCAAGCATATCAACGATACGCTCGGCCATCTGGCGGGCGATCAATTGCTCGAGGAAGTCGGCTTGCGCCTGCCGGCCGTCTTGCCGCGCGATGCTATCGTCGGGCGGCTCGGGGGCGACGAGTTCATCGTCTTCTTCATTTCGCACGGCAATGAGGATGTCATCGAAGCCGATGCGCGTCGCGTCGTCGCGGCATTGCAAGTGCCCTACCGCCTGCCGAGCCGCGAACTGACCATCAATGTCAGCCTCGGTTCGGTGTCGTCGACCGACCGTGGCGATGACTTCGATCAGTTGATGATCAAGGCCGACCTGGCGCTGAACGCGGCGAAATCGGGCGGCAAAAACCGGATCGTCCAATTCCATGCGCGCATGGACACCGAATATCAGCTTCGCCAGCAGCTCAAGATCGATCTCAAGGCCGCCATTGCCGATGGCGAAATCCAATTGGCGTACCAGCCGATCGTCGACCCCCGCGAGAACCGCGTTGTAGGCTGCGAAGCGTTGGCGCGCTGGAAGCATGCGACACTCGGCGCCATTTCGCCGGCCGTGTTCATTCCGATCGCCGAAGACACTGGGATGATCACCGATCTCACCCGTTTCGTTTTGGCAAAAGCCACCCAGGATTGCCGCACCTGGCCCGATGACATGCGCGTCGCCGTCAATATTTCGGCGCGCGATTTTCGCTCCTGCAATGTCAGCGAACTCGTGACTGATGCACTTGATAAGGCCGGGCTCTCGCCAGAGCGACTCGAAATCGAAGTCACCGAAACCACCGTCATCCAGCAGCGGGACGCGGCGGCAAGCGCCCTGCTCGAGCTATCAAAGCGCGGTGTCGGCATCGCGCTCGACGATTTCGGCACGGGCTACTCGTCCCTGAGCTATCTCAGCGCCCTGCCCTTCACCAAACTCAAGATCGACCGCTCGTTCCTCGATGATATCGAAAGCGACGACAAGGCGCTCAAGCTCCTCGCCAATGTGGTCAAACTGGGCAAGGACCTCGACCTCGTCGCGACGATCGAGGGCGTCGAGACCGAGCGTCAGCTCGAACTGGTCACCAAACACACCGAGGTCGACCTGATTCAGGGCTTCCTTTATGGCGCACCGCTGAGCTACGACGCCATTTCACGGCTGCTGGAACGACAGCATTCCCGTCAAACCGTGGTACCGCTGCGGCTTGTTTCCACAAATACCTAAGGCAAAGCTCGTATATTAACTATACCGGCATTGTCGCCTTTGGATACGCGTTAACACATTGTTAACCTCGTATTTATTCGTATTCAGGGGCGGGCAGCATGGCGATCGACAAAGACAGCGCGGCTGCAGCCCGCGCGGGTATACCCTCGCGTTTTTCCGGCGCCTTGATCGATATTCTCGATGACGTGAGCTATGCCCGGGTCGATGCCGGCGTCATTGACGACCCGATCTATAAGCTGCGCTACCGCGCCTATCGGCGCGAGGGGTTTATGGACCACAATGCCGAAGAGATCTGCATCGACGATCTCGACGAAACCGCCAATGCCATGAGCTTTGGCGTCTATATCAAGGGCGAACTGGTCAGTTCGATCAGGCTGCATCACCTGACGGCAGACCACCGCCGGTCGCCGAGCATGAAGGTCTTTCCAGACATCCTGGAGCCGCTGATCGACGAGGGCATGAGCTTTATCGATCCGAGCCGGTTTACGGCGGACTATGAGGCTTCGCTCGCCTATCCAGCCCTGCCCTTCCTGACGCTCCGCGTCGCCGCCATGGCTTCGGTGCATTTTCATGCCGACCAGACGCTGGCCATCGTGCGGCCAGAGCACGGCGCTTTTTATAAGCGCGTCTTTGGTTCGGTCCCCATGAGTGAAGTGCGCGCCTATCCCGGCCTTCATTTCCCGGTGACGCTTCTCGGCGCCACGGTCGAATCGATCCGCACCCGCGTCGCCGAGCGCTTTCCGTTCTTCCTCTCGACGGCAGAGGAGCGCAGCCAGCTCTTTTCGCAGACGGTGAAGCAGGGCGCGCAGCTGCGCATCAAGGCCTCGGCGCGGCACGCCTATGAAAGCGCCCGCGCTGAACTCGCCGAAATCTGAGGATTTTTAGGAAGTGGTGCCGCTTAGGTGACTCGAACACCTGACCCCATCATTACGAATGATGTGCTCTACCAACTGAGCTAAAGCGGCGCCAACCGGGCTCGAGGCCGCGGCGGATGGTGGGTCTTTTACTGTTGGTTTTCGGCTGATGCAAGAGGCAAGGCAGGCGTCTTGGGCGACAATTCTGCCGGCTCGACTGGAAGCGCGGGTGGCAGGCTCGCCGGACGGGCATTGCTCGTGACGGGCACCTTCCATTCGAATGCGTCGAGCTTGCCGGTAACCGGCGAAATCGGCTCCCATTCGTCGCTGACAAGACCATCGGCAGTCCAGGCGGGATCCCGCGCGGCGCGGAGGCCCCGGGCGAGCCATTCTCGCGCCTTGCCCTGGTCTCCGCTTTCGCCCGCTTCGATCTCGGCCATAAGGCTGGCGACACCCTGGGTCAGATCAGGACCGACATAGGGCATCAAGACATCGCGTGCGAGCGGCCAGTCATAGGCATCCACGGCCGCACGGGCCATGGCCATGGCAGCAGCGCGATGCTCAGGTGGCATATCGATGATCTCGCGGACCCGCTTTAAACGATCGACGGCCGAGGCACCGGGCTGGGCGTGCGTATAGAGAGCGGCGACATCGGGATGGCCTGTTGCACGCCAGATGCGGCGCAAAAGGCTCATTGCCTTGCGGCTCTCGCCCTGGCTGATCTGGATGCGTGCGGCGATCAGGGCAGCCGGTACGAAATCGGGGAGGAGTTTGAGGGCTGTGAGCGCGTGTTCGAGCGCCATGAGGGGCTGGCTGGCTTCGCTCTGGCGAGCGCGCGCGGTTTCGATCACGGACTGGCGGCGGCGCTTCTTCGCCCGGCCTTCACGGCCCGAGGTCGCCTCGCCATTGACCATGGCAACGGCTTCCGCCCATTGGCCGCGCTGCACCAGATCGTCAAACACCGCTTCCGCAGCCCAACCGCTTTCGGGCGAAAGACTCATTGCCTTGCGCGCAAAGGTCAGGGCGGCTTCGGGCCGCTGCTGCGCACGGGCCTGATCGTAAAGTCCGGTCAAGGCGGCAAGGGCCGTCTTGTCGCTGGCGATCAGTGCCCGATAATGTTCACGCGCTGCCGGCATATCCCCGACGGCCAGATCGGCGCGCGCTTCGAGGAGCTTTGCGGCGCTATTGTCCGGCAGGCGCGCTTGCGCTTCGCGCGCAAGGAGCCGGGCGCGGGCTGGGTCGCCCGATTGGAGCGCAATGACGGCATCCGAAAGGGCTTCGACGCCCTGTTCGCGGCGACGGACAGCGCGCCGCCGCGCCATGGCGCGGGGAGCGCCGATAATGCGCCGCACCAGAGCCCAGACCAGAATGACAAGCGCTGCGGCAAGAAGCAGCAGGACGACCGCCGTGCCGAGCCGGGGCTGCATGCGATAGCCGGCGAGTTCGAGCGTCAGCGTGCCCGGCAACGCCATGAGCCATGCGGCAATGGCGGCGACGACGAGACTGCCGATGATCCAGAGCGCGAGACGAATCATGCCCCGTTTCCTCCGGTCAGAGCAGCCTGGCGGAGATCTGCGATGAAGCCCTGCGCCGCGGCCTGATTGGCAATATCATCGCCGACACTATTGGCGGCAGCGCGCATGGTTTCGGGCAAGGCGTCGAATTCGGTCTTGGCCGCAACGAAATCGCCACGATTGATGGCGCCTTCGAGCCGGGCGACGGTCGCTTCTGGCCCTTCGCCATCCACAGCCTCGGTTGGGCGCAGGGCGATAATGCCGCGGAACCAATCACCGGCTGATTCCTGCCATCCGGCATTGGCGGGCGTCGGCCGGCCGGCGAGGATATCGGGCAGGACGGCATCGAAATCGCGTTTGACGAGATCGGGCCGCTTGAGCCCGGTCATGGCATTGGCAAGGATGGTCTGCGGTATATCGAAATTGGGCAATGCCTGACGGAGCGCTGCAACTTCGGCATCAAAGGCACTGCCCGTTGCAAAGGCCGAATCAAAGCCCGAGACGATCAGCGGCAGGCGGGCCTGCCCCGCTTCGGCCGCGGTGCCAGCGCTAACATCGCTTTCAAGAGTGCTGATTTTTCCCGAAACCGTATCGAGCTCACTGCGCGTCTGCGCGGCGTTTTGGCGAAGGGTCGCGAGATCGGCTTGGAGGCTGGCGATGGCAGCGGCATTTTCAGCCGCTTCCTGCGGCTGAGCCTGCGGTGTCGAGGACAGACTTTCGACCCGCGCGCTCAGCGCTGCGAGATCGGTTGCCAACTGGTCGGTTCCGGGGCCGGTTGATTCGACCGCTGGAGCACCAGCGCCTGATTCGACACTCGACACACGCTCATTGAGCCGGGCCAACTCGTCCTGAAGAGTGGACGTAACGGTCTGCAATTCAGGCAGGGCCGACGACACCTGGGCGATCCGCGGATCTTGCTCGGGCTGCGGCGTAGCGGGCGCCGGCCAATAGCCAGCAACCGCGAGACCATAGGCGGCGCCAAGACCGATCACGCCACCGACGAGGCCGGCGAGCCATACAGAACCACCGCTGCTGGTGTTTTGCGGCTTAGGCGCGACTGGCGGCGGGGTGGGCTTTGGATCGGATTTCGGCAGGTCGGATTTGGTCGCGCCTGTTGCTGCTCCAGAGGTGAGCGGATCGGGCTTTTTTTCCGGGCCAAACGGCTTGGCTGATTCGGGCTTGCCCGGCTCGACCGTTGCAGGTTCTGGCTTCAAGGCTTCGGGCTTTGCCGCATCGACCTTCTCCGGCCCAGGCTTCACCACGGGGGTCGCAGGCGTCGCGCCAGCCGGGCGCGCCTTGCCTTCAAGCACCGGCGGCTTCACCGCAGCCGACTTGTTGCCGGCGGGCTTGGTTTCGGGGGGAGCGCTTGCCTTGTCCTTGGGATCAGCCATGTGCTTTCCTTTTGCCTTTCCCGATCATGACCCAGTTTGCTCGCGGGCAAAAGCCAATGCCAGCGACATCATTGCTTCTTCGTCGGGCCTATCCGCCAGGTGAACGCGAGTGAAATGGCTTTCGATCAATGGCTGAGCGACATTTTCTGAGAGACAAAACAGCGCAAGGTCGCGCTTTTGTGCCGCATCAAGCCGCTCGTTGAGAACCGACGCGAAAATCTCCGCCGTGCGCCGCGAATAGATGAGTGCGGCGGCAAATTCTCCGGCTTTGATTCGCGCCAGCACGTCCTCAGGAAAATCTGCCTCAGCGACCATGTCATAGACTGTTGCGGTGACGACCATGATGCCATGGGGCGCGAGGGCGTGTGCGAGGTCGCCGCTCAGATGCTTGCCGGCCGGATACAGCACCGGGCCGTCGAGCCGGGCCAGCGCCAGCATGGTCGAAAGACGCTCAAAGGTGCCGCCGGCGCTGACGACATCCGTAAATCCAAGGCTGCGCGCTTCGTGGGCAGTCCGATCGCCCACGGCATAGACCGGCAGATGGTTGAGGGCTTCCAGCAATCCCTTTTCTTCAAGGGCCCGGAGGGCATTTGTGCTGGTTATGGCGAGCGCGGCAAAGCCGGAGAGCGCCGGCAGATTAAAGTCGAGCACGTGCCGGGTCAGAAGCGGCGCCACTTCCGACGTAATGCCGAGAGCCGCGAGACGATCCTGCGTGGCCTGGGCATCGGGCTCAGGACGGGTGACGAGCATTTTCATCTATGCCATCCACTGGCGGACCCAATCGGGACCGGCCTGTTCGAGGAGGAATTTGCCGACCTTTTGGCCCAGCGCCTCTGGCGTCGCGCCGCTGGCTTCGGCCTGAAAACTCGTCTGGCCATCGAGGCTCAGAATTTCGCCCTTGAGCGTTAACCCGGCGCCAGAGCCGGACGTAAACGCGCCGACAGGCGTGCGGCAGGAGCCGTCGAGAACCGCGAGCATAGTGCGCTCGGCCAGAATAGCGGCGTGCGTAGGCGCGTGATCGAGCGCCGTGACGACCGAGCGGAACCGGTCATCATCGCTTCTCACGGCGAGCCCGATTGCGCCCTGTGCCGGGGCAGGCATGAAGTTTTGGGGATCGAGAATGGCCGTCGCCCGATGGGCTTCCTCGAGCCGATTGAGGCCGGCCATGGCGAGGAGGGTCGCGTCGGCGACGCCCTCAAGCAGTTTGTTGAGCCGCGTATGCACATTGCCGCGGAACGGCACGATTTCGAGGTCGGGCCGCAGACGCAGCGCCTGCGCGGCGCGGCGAATGGAGGATGTGCCGAAGCGGGCCCGCTCGGGCAGATGGTCGATCGACTGCACTTTGACCGAGAGAAAAGCGTCGCGCACGTCTTCGCGCTCGAGAAAAGCGGCTAAAGCCATGCCCTCTGGCATGCCCGTCGCAACATCCTTGCTCGAATGAACGCCGATATCGATGCGGCCAGCGAGCAGCGCCTCGTCGATTTCCTTGGTGAAGACGCCCTTGCCGCCAATGGTTGCGAGCTCGACATTGGCCGCCTGGCTACGGTCACCGCCGGTCGAAAAGACTTCTATTGCAATCTCATCTTCGCCGACGCCATGGGCCTCGGACAGCAGGCGGCGCACGAGTTTTGCCTGGGCCAGAGCCAATGGACTGCCGCGTGTTCCGATCCGGGCGAAGGGGGCTGGCGATTGCATTCTGGCTCCGTCCTAGTATAGGCCAATGGACAGTTGGTGCGCGGACCGCGAAGGCATCGCGCCGCTTCTTTCTTCGGAGTAGACCAGTTCGTCGTGACCGGGCAAGCGCAAGCCATAATTCTTGGAATTGAGACAAGCTGCGATGAAACCGCGGCTGCCATCGTCTTGCGGGATCAATCCGGTCACGGCACCATTCGTTCCAACGTCGTCCGCAGCCAGCTCGACGAGCATGCCGCCTTCGGCGGCGTCGTGCCCGAGCTTGCCGCGCGGGCCCATGTCGAATGGCTCGACCACATTATTGCCCAGGCTGCCGACGAGGCGGAGATCAACCTCGCGGATGTTGATGCTGTTGCGGCCACCGCTGGTCCGGGACTGATTGGCGGCGTCCTTGTGGGCCTCACGACGGCCAAGGCGCTGGCAGCGTCGCTGGGCAAACCGTTGATCGGTGTCAATCACCTCGAAGGCCATGCGCTGACGGCGCGGCTGACCAATGGCGTTGAATTTCCCTATTTGATGCTGCTGGTTTCGGGCGGACATAGCCAGTTCGTGCTGGTGCGCGGCGTCGGCGACTATGAGCGCTGGGGTGGCACGATCGACGATGCGCTGGGGGAAGCATTTGATAAGGTGGCTAAGCTTTTGTCGCTCGGCCATCCCGGCGGCCCTGCAGTCGAGCGCATCGCCAAAACTGGCGATCGTCACAGGTTCAAGTTCCCAAAACCGCTGCTACGAGAAGAGCGGCTCGATTTTTCATTCTCTGGTTTGAAGACCGCCGTGCGCCTGCAGGCAGAAGCCTTGGCGCCGCTCAGCGATGTTGACGTTGCTGACATCGCCGCAAGTTTTCAAAGCACAGTGGCGTTCATCATCGAGACGCGGTCTCGGCAGGCGCTTGAAAAGTTTTCCAGCCTCTTTCCGGGTCAACCTATGCGCCTCGTCGTAGCCGGTGGTGTCGCGGCTAACCGCGAAATCGCTTCGGTGCTGGACTTACTATGCAACCGCGTCGGCGCGGAACTCATCGTGCCACCGATCGCGCTTTGCACCGATAATGGCGCGATGATCGCCTGGGCCGGCGCCGAACGGTTTGCGCTGGGCGACACCGACAAGCTGACCATTGCTGCGCGGCCGCGTTGGCCGCTTCAGGACGATGATATGCGGGTGAAGTCCGATGCGGCTTGAAAGCGTCGCAGTCATCGGTGGTGGCGCCTGGGGCACCGCGTTGGCGCAGGCCGCGGCCATGGCCGGACGACCGGTGACACTTGTTCTGCGCAGCGCCGAACAGGTCGAGGCGATCAATCGCTTACATCGCAATGAAGCCGCCCTGCCCGGCCAGGAGCTGCTCGACACGGTCACCGCCAATACTACGCCGGTCGAGGCCGACATCTTTATTCTTGCCGTGCCCGCACAAGCGACGCGAACACTGCTTACATCGCTGAATGCAGATTTGCTGGCTGGTAAGCCGGTCATTCTCTCGGCGAAGGGCCTTGAGACTGGCACCCTCGCGCGGCAGAGCGAGATTCTCGCCGATATGGCGCCTGAGGCGATTGGCTTCGTGCTCTCCGGCCCAAGCTTTGCCGGCGACGTCGCGGCCGGACGGCCTACCGCGGTCACCCTCGCGGGCGACGACGCTAACCTCACCTCAGATCTTGCTGCCGCGCTCGCCGGCCCGACGTTTCGTCCCTATGCCGCCGATGATCGTATCGGGGTCGAAATCGCTGGGGCCCTTAAAAACGTCTACGCCCTGGCGTGTGGCGCCGTGGAGGGCGCACATCTTGGCGCCTCGGCCCGCTCGGCGCTGATCGCCCGTGCCTACGCCGAACTGGCCCGCATGGTCCATGCACTAGGTGGCTCCGCGCATACGTTGACTGGTCTTGCGGGGCTCGGTGATCTCACGCTCACCTGCACCTCGGTTCAGTCGCGAAACTATCAATTCGGCATGGCGCTGGGCGCTGGGCGGCTGACGGGCGAAATTCTTGCGAGCGGCGCCAAGCTCGCTGAGGGCGTCGCCACCGCGCCGGTTGCTGCAGCGCTCGCCAAAAGTCTCGATGTCGATGCGCCACTGATCGACGCTGTCGACGCCTTTGTCGCCGGCCGCGCCGACATTGCCACTATCGTTGCGGGCCTGATGTCCCGCCCGCTCAAGAGGGAACACTGAAATGCTCTACGCCATGATCGCCAAGGACGCCCCCGGCGCGCTGCAGAAGCGCCTCGATACGCGCCCGGTTCACCTCGAACATCTCGATTCGCTGGGAAAGAAGCTGGTTTTTGCAGGCGCATTGCTCAATGCCGAAGAGCAGCCGGAAGGCTCGATCGTCGTCTTTGAAGCCGAAACGCTTGCCGAAGCCGAGGCGCTGGCTGCGGCCGATCCCTTCGTGCCCGCCGGGGTTTTCGAGAGCTACGAAGTCAAGCGCTGGCGCATTGCCATCAACACCACCGGCGTGGAGTTCTAAACCTCATGGCCTATTGGCTGATGAAGTCCGAGCCGCACGTTTTCTCCTTCGACGATCTCGTCGCCAAGACGGCGAAGGGGGAAGTCGAAGAGTGGCATGGTGTGCGCAATTATGCGGCACGCAACAATATGAAGGCCATGGCTGTCGGCGACGAGGCCTTTTTCTACCATTCCAATATCGGCAAGGAGATCGTCGGCATCATGACGATCGTGGCGCCGGCCCATCCTGATTCGACGGGAGAGCTCAACGCCAAGGGCGAAGTCGTCTGGGAATGCGTCGATGTTCAGTCGGTCAAACCCTTTCCGAAGCCGGTGACCCTCGCCGAGATCAAGGCGACTGAAGCGCTATCAGAACTGGAACTCGTAAAGCTGTCGCGGCTGTCCGTGTCGAAGGTCAGCGCTGAGGAGTGGATGCTGCTGTGTAAGATGGGTGGCTTGTGAGAACTTGCGGCCAACGATTCACGTGAAACGTTGGCCGAAAAGTAGCGTCAGTCGCGTGGCACAAAAGTGAATTCAGCTTCATTGCCGCCGGCAGGGTCATCAGAGACTTCGATGGCCAATTTATTCTCTTCAAGGGCTGCAAACCAATCATCCCAGCTCACAAGCTCAAAGCCGTCCACACGATCGGGGCCCTCATTGCCTTCGGCATTGAGTGCATCTTGACCAAAGGTGAGCTGCAGGATGGTCCGGCTGCTGGTGCCATCAGGCGTTTCCATTAGGACGGGATTGCCGCCACGCGCTTCGGCCCATTCGCGAATGGCTTGGCGATCGGTCAGTTTTTGCGACATTGTCTTCTCCTAGCGGTGCGTTGCTGGAAAAAGCCGTTATCGCGAGCAAGGTTCCGCAGAATGCGCACTACAGCTTGCGCGGCACAACAAGCCTGCTAAGGAGCAGCAAAGACAGGTGGAGACAGCCATGGCCGGCAGCGAAAAAACCATTCTGATGGGCAAGATCGGCGCGGCCCATGGCATCAAGGGCGAAGTGCGCATCGCGACCTTCACTGGCGATCCCGAAGCCATTGCGAGCTATGGCCCCCTCGACACCGACCGGCCAGGCCTTACAGTTACCATCGAAACAGCGCGCCTCAGCAAGACCGTGCTGATCGCCCGGCTGAAAGGCGTTAGGGATCGCACTGAAGCCGAAAAGCTCAATGGCGTGTCGCTGTTCATCGACCGCGATCGCCTGCCCGAGCCGGATGACGAGGATGATTTCTACCATGCCGACCTCATCGATCTCGATGCGCGCCTCGAGAGTGGCGTCAGCATCGGCGCGGTTTCGGCGCTCCTCAATTATGGTGCGGGCGACCTGATCGAAGTGACCGATCCGCGATCGGGCGATACGTTTCTCTATCCCTTCACTAAGGCGGTCGTGCCCACGATCAACATTGCGGCCGGCTTTCTCATCATTTCGCCACCGCTCGACGCTGAGCCGGGCGAGGAACAACCGGACTGATGTTTTCAGCCGATATCATCACGCTCTTTCCCGATCTCTTTCCGGGCCCGCTCGGCGCCTCGGTGCTGGGTCGTGGGATGGGCGACGGGCTCTGGACGCTGCGCGCGACCAATCTGCGCGACTTTGCGACCGACCGGCATCGCACCGTCGACGACACGCCATCGGGCGGCGGCGCCGGCATGGTGCTCAAGCCGGATATTTTGGCCAAGGCGATCGACACGATTGCCCCGGAAAGCGATCCGCGGCCACGCATCCTCATGTCGCCGCGCGGCAAACCGCTGACCCAGGCGCTGGCGCATGAATTGGCCACCGGCCCCGGTGCCGTCATCGTTTGCGGCCGTTTCGAAGGCATCGATCAGCGGATCATCGACTCGCGAAACCTGCAGGAAATTTCCATAGGCGACTATGTTCTTGCCGGTGGCGAAGTCGCGGCCATGGTTCTGCTCGAAGCCATCGTGCGTCTCATCCCCGGTGTTCTCGGCGCGCTCGACAGCCGGGACGAGGAAAGCTTTGAAAACGGCTTGCTCGAATATCCGCATTATACCCGGCCCCAGACGTTCGAAGGGATGGATATCCCGGCAGTTCTCACCTCAGGCGACCATGGCAAAATTGCCAAGTGGCGGCATGAGCAATCCCTCGCTCTGACCCGGTCGAGACGCCCGGATCTATTGGATAAAGGCTAGACTCTCTCGCCATTTTCCCCTATGAGCCGCCCATTCGCGCGCATGGGTATCGGACCCGGCGTGCGCCAAGACCAAAAAGACTAACCTCCGTCACAACAAAGACCGGGTGACCCAGTCACCCCTAGAAAAGATCGAACGGATCAAAAATGAGCAGCATTATCGAACAGCTCAACGCCGAGCAGGTAGCCCTGCAGGCGTCCAAGCGCGAACTCCCGGAATTCACCCATGGCGATACCGTCAAGGTGTGGGTCAAGATTCGCGAAGGCGACAAGGAACGTCTCCAAGCCTATGAAGGCGTCGTGATCGCCCGCTCCGGCGGCGGCATCACCGAAAGCTTCACCGTGCGCAAGATTTCGTACGGCGAAGGTGTGGAACGCGTCTTCCCGCTTTACTCGCCCAACATTGCTTCGGTCGAAGTGATCAAGCGCGGTAAGGTTCGTCGCGCCAAGCTTTACTACCTGCGCGATCGTCGCGGTAAGTCGGCTCGTATTTTCGAATCGACCAACGCCCGTACCCGCAAGATCGAAGCTGGCGAACGCACTGCAGCTCAGGCCGCTCGCGAAGCCCGCGAAGCCGAAAAGGTCGCAGCCGCTGAAGCCTTTGCCGCCGAACAGGCTGCCAAGGATGCAGAAGCCGCAGCAGCCGCCAAGGCCGCTGAACAGGCTGCCGCCGCTGAAGGCGAAGCCAAGAGCGAATAAGCGCTTTTTAGCGTCAAGCTTTGAAGCCCGGCCGCAAGGTCGGGCTTTTTTGTTTTGGGTGCTGACATATCTCGTCAGGAGACGACCCTGCCCGGCCATTTCCGGCTTTACCCCTGCCCCGGCTCCGCCCTAAAAGAGCCTCGGCTCCAAGTCGCAAAAAAGTCCGGAACGCCCATGACCCTTTCTATCGTCACCTGGAACATCAACTCCGTGCGGCTACGCATCGAGATGGTGCTCGATTTTCTCCGCCAGTATCAGCCGGATGTGCTGATGTTGCAGGAGATCAAGTGCACGAATGACCAGTTTCCGCGCAACGCCTTCATCGAGAATGGCTACCCGCACATGGCTGTGCATGGGCAAAAGGGCTATCACGGCGTGGCCATTGTCTCGAAATTTCCGCTGACCGATATTTCGAGCCGGGTTTTCTTCGAAATTCCGGAATCGCGCCATGTCTCGGCGCTGGTCGATATCGGCCATGGCCCGTTCACGCTGCACAATTTTTATATTCCTGCTGGCGGCGACGAGCCCGATCCCGAGATCAATCCGAAATTTAAGCACAAGCTTGGGTTCCTCGCCGAACTGAAGACTTGGTTCGGCGAGCCGATGTTCCAGCGCGGGCAGTTGATCGCCGGCGATTTCAACATTGCGCCGCATGAGAACGACGTCTGGAGCCACAAGCAGCTCCTCAAGATTGTCAGCCACACGCCGATAGAGACCGAAGCGCTCAATGGCCTCCTCACGGGGGGGCATGGCTGGGTGGACGTGGTGCGCAAGCACATTCCCTATGACCAGAAACTCTATAGCTGGTGGAGCTATCGCAGCGCCGATTGGAATGCGGCCGACAAGGGCCGTCGCCTCGACCATATCTGGACCACCGCCGATGTCGCGGAACAGTCGATTGGTGCGGAAATCATCCGTCCTGCCCGCGGCTGGACCGACAAGCCATCGGACCACGTGCCGGTGATCGCTCGCTTCGCGCGTCCTATTTAGCCTTCAACTTACGCTTGAGCGGATCAAGCGCCGTGAGATAGCCGGTCAATTCACGCTCGATGCGCTGCACGGCTTTCTGAGCCAGCTCAGGATACTGCCGCACGAGCTTCAAAAAGGCCGAACGCGGCACGAAAAGCAGCTCGCAATCGGTGACGGCTGTGATGGTCACGGGACGGGGCTTTTCGAGAATGAGCGCCATGGGCGAGATGATGCTGCCCGGCTCGGACAGCGCATAGGGCTTTCCCGCTTCGACGCCGACATTGCGCGCCTTGACGGTGCCTTCGATCAGAACGAAAGCGCCCTCGGGCACGTCGCCCGCCGTATAGATGACACTGTCGGCATCCATCATCCGGCGATCGCTGGCGAAGCCCAGCATGCGCCGTTGCTCATCGTCGCACATATTGAAGAAGTCGGCCCGCGCGAGTATGGCGGCCGCATCGTCCATTCTCATCAGCCATCGACCCAAATGCGCCCTACCCGCCGAACGACATCCGGCGGGTCAACGCATTGTCTATAGGGTAGTTCGCTCCGAGAATGAACACCCTTGTCCAAGCCACGCCTGCCGAAAGTGAAATTCTGCCTTCGGCGGGCGCGGTTTAGCCTCAAGGGACCAGGCGATAACCGCCATCTTCGGTGACCAGCAGGCGCGCATTGGAGGGGTCGCGCTCGATCTTCTGGCGCAGGCGATAGATATGCGTCTCGAGCGTATGCGTCGTGACGCGGTTATTATACCCCCATACTTCCTTGAGAAGGATGTCGCGGGTGATGGTTTTTGGGCCCTGGCGGTAGAGATATTTGAGGATCGAGGTTTCCTTGTCGGTCAGGCGAACCTTGATCCCGTCATTGGTTTCCAAGACCTTGGCCGCAGGCTGGAAGCTATATTGGCCGATCGTAAAGACCGCATCTTCGCTCTGGTCGTGCTGGCGCAGCGCCGCATTGATACGAGCCAGCAGCACCGGGAAGCGGAAGGGTTTTGTCAGGTAATCATTGGCGCCGGAATCAAGGCCCTTGATCTCATCGGCTTCTGTGTCATGACCGGTGAGCATCAGGACGGGGCTCTTGATGCCTTCCTGACGCATCAGCTTGACCGCATCGCGGCCGTCCATATCCGGCAGGCCGACATCGAGAATGGTCAGCTCGACATTGCTCTCGCGCAGCACCTTTAGCGCATCGTTCGCCGACCCGGCTTCGACGATGTCGAATTCAGGTTCCCCCTTGAGCTGATCGACCAGCGTTTCGCGCAGATCCGCGTCGTCGTCCACTACAAGGATGCGTCGCTTGTTCATTGGATTCTCCGGTCTTTTCGCTGTGGCCGACGCCAACACATCAATGCGACCCGTTCTGGGCTCGCCAATCACATGAGCGTTATTTAGTTCCCAGTAACGAAAAATGGCGGGGAAAAGTTGCAGCCGTTTACGCCAAGTGATCGGCGGTTGCGGCCTTAGGCCTATGGCCAAAAAGCGCTGATCCAACACGGACATGGGTCGCGCCCATGGCGATGGCGGTCTCGAAATCCCCGCTCATACCCATGGAGAGATTGGTCACCTCGCACTGCCGCGCCAACATGGCGAGATGCGCGAAATAGGGACCCGCAGGCTGACCGTCAGGCGGGATGCACATGAGGCCGACAATATCGAGCCCATGCACCTCGCGACAGCGTTTCACGAAATCGACCGTCTCATTGATCGAGATCCCGGCCTTTTGGTCTTCGCCACCAATATTGACCTGAACGAAGCACGGTAGGCGCTTGCCGGCGCGCTGCATTTCCTGCGCCAAGACCCCGGCAAGCTTGTCGCGATCGACGGTTTCGATGACATCGAATAGCTCGACCGCTTCACGCGCCTTATTGGTTTGTAGGGGGCCAATAAGGTGGAGAGTTACCCCGGAGAATTCCGAGCGCAACAAGGGCCACTTTTCCTTGGCTTCTTGGACGCGATTCTCGCCAAAAACCCGTTGTCCCTCTTGCATAAACGGCCGCACTTCATCGGCATCAAAAGTCTTCGAAACTGCGACCAGCTCGACCTTTTCCGGCGGCGCGCCAAATCGGTCCCGTGCCTTTTCGATCCGTGTGATGATGGTGTTGAGCGCGGTTTTTGCGCTGATGGCGCTGTCGGCCATGGTAAGGCCCCGTTTCTGTTGACCTTGGAGGGGATTTCTGGTGATGGTCCGGTAGCCAAAAACCCCGAAAAGCGCAAGCTGGCGAGCTCTTTGAGCCGCCAGGGCAAAGCATCTTCAAGGACGAGCACAGTGAGCGGCGAACGCTACAATCCGCGCGAAAGCGAACCGAAATGGCAAAAGATCTGGGACGACGCCAAAAGCTTCGTCACCGCCAATGACGATCCGCGCGAGTGCTATTATGTCCTCGAAATGTTCCCCTATCCATCGGGGCGCATTCATATGGGCCATGTGCGCAACTATTCCATGGGCGACGTCGTCGCGCGCTATCATCGCGCCCGCGGCAAGAACGTCTTACACCCCATGGGCTGGGACGCTTTCGGCCTGCCGGCTGAAAATGCCGCCATCGAGCGCAAAACCCATCCGGGTTCCTGGACCTACCAGAATATCGAGGCGATGAAGGCGCAGCTCAAGTCGATGGGTCTCTCCATCGACTGGACGCGTGAAATCGCCACCTGCTCGCCCGACTATTATCAGCACCAGCAGTCGATGTTCATCGACATGCTCGAGGCTGGGCTCGTCACGCGAAAATCCTCCAAGGTCAATTGGGACCCGGTGGACATGACCGTGCTCGCCAACGAACAGGTGATCGACGGCAAGGGCTGGCGCTCAGGCGCCCCTGTGGAACAGCGCGAGCTCACCCAGTGGTTCTTCAAGATTTCCGACTTTGCCGAAGACCTGCTCGAGGCGCTCGATACGCTGAACGATTGGCCGGAAAAAGTGCGTACCATGCAGCGCAACTGGATCGGCAAGTCACAGGGCCTGAGCTTCAATTTCACGGTGAAGGATGCGCCGCAGGGTTTTGAAACCCTGCCGGTTTTCACGACCCGCGCCGATACGATGCGCGGCCCGACCTTTGCCGCCATTGCGGCGGATCATCCGCTTTCGAAGCACTTGGCGGAAAGCAATCCGGCAATCGTTGACTTCATTGAAGCCTGCCATCGCATCGGCACGGCCCAGGAAGCCATCGATACCGCTGAAAAGCTCGGCTTTGACACCGGCCTCAAGGTCTTGCACCCGGCTGATCCGAGCTGGGAGCTGCCGCTCTACATCGCCAATTTCGTCTTGATGGACTACGGCACCGGCGCCATCATCGGCTGCCCGGCACATGATCAGCGCGACCTCGATTTTGCGCGCAAATATGATCTGCCCGTGCTCGACGTCTTCATGCCGCTCGATAGCGATACCCCTGTCGGCACCGAAGCTTTCGTGCCGCAAAAGACCGATAAGGTAAAATACGTCCGCTGGTTTGGCGAAGACGGCGCTGTCCTGACCAACGAAGAGGCCATGGCTAAAACCTTGGCCTTGTTCGAAGAAAACGGCTGGGGTACGGCCCAGACGCAATATCGCCTTCGCGACTGGGGCATTTCGCGCCAGCGCTATTGGGGCTGTCCTATCCCGGTGATTCATTGCGGAGTCTGCGGCACGATTCCTGTGCCCAAGAAAGACTTGCCGGTTAAACTCCCCGAAGACGTCACGTTCGACAAGCCGGGCAACGCCCTCGACCATCATCCGACCTGGAAGCATGTCCACTGCCACCAGTGCGGCGGCACGGCGCGGCGCGAAACCGACACCATGGACACCTTTGTCGATTCGTCCTGGTATTTTGCCCGCTTTACGGCCCCACACGCCGATACGCCGACTGTTCCCGCCGTCGCCAATCGCTGGCTGCCGGTCGATCAATATATCGGCGGCGTCGAGCATGCGATTTTGCACCTGCTCTATTCGCGCTTCTTCACCCGCGCAATGAAAGCGACGGGCCATGTCGACCTGAGCGAACCATTCAAGGGCCTCTTCACCCAAGGCATGGTGACCCACGAGACCTATAAGTCGCAGACCGGCGAATGGGTGAACCCGACCGAAATTCTGATCGAAGCCACGGGCGATACACGCACCGCCAAGGATTTGAAGACCGGCGCACCGGTCACCATCGGCTCCGTCGAAAAGATGAGCAAATCCAAGAAGAACGTGGTCGATCCGGACGAAATCGTCGCGACCTATGGCGCTGATACCGCCCGCTGGTTCATGCTTTCGGACTCCCCGCCAGAGCGCGACGTGCAATGGACAGAGGCCGGCGTCGAAGGCGCCAGCCGCTTCCAGCAGCGCGTCTGGCGCTTGGTCAACGAGGCCATCGAACTCGATCAACGTGCAGCTGAATCCACAGCCACTGACGCCAAGGATGCGTTGGCGCTCCGCCGTGTGATCCATCGCAGCGTCGATGGCATTGGCAAGGATATCGAAGGCCTGCGCTTCAACCGCGCTGTCGCCCAGATCTATGAACTGACCAATGCTTTGACCAAGACCTTGCAAGGTCAGATCGGTCCAGAAACCCGCGCAGCCATCATGGAAGGCGCAGAAAAGCTGACCGTGCTGCTCTCGCCGATGATGCCGCATCTGGCCGAAACTTGCTGGGAAGCGCTCGGCAAGTATGGTCTCGTTGCCGACGCCAACTGGCCAGAGGTCGACGAGGCTATGCTGGTCGACGACACGGTCACCATGCCGATCCAGGTCAATGGCAAGCGGCGCGCCGAAATCACCGTCGCCAAGGGCACGCCCGCAGCTGAAGTCGAACGTCTGGTCTTGTCGATGGACGAAATTGTCCGCATTCTCGAAGGCAAGGCACCGAAGAAAATCGTCGTGGTGCCGGACAGGATCGTCAATGTCGTTGTCTAGGCTGAAGCGCCTCGCCCTCATCATGCCCCTGGCCCTTGTTTCCGCGGGCCTGGGCGCCTGTTCGTTCCAGCCGGTCTATTCGGGCCGGCTGGCCGAGAACCCCCAGCTCCAGCTCGCCTACGCCAAGCCAGCAACGCGGCTCGAACAGGTGGTCTATCAGGAACTATCGCTTCGCCTCGGCGAAACCACGACGCCGACCGTGCCCCTCGTGACGCTCTCGGTTTCGGGTTCGGTGTCGGCGCCCTATCTCAGCGCGACGACCAATCCCAATACCCCCTACGAAGCCACGGTGACCGCCACGGCAACGATTACTGCCAGGGATGGGGGCAGCGACAAGCCAATCAGCATTACCCGCACGGCCAAGGCGCAGCTGACCCATAGTGGCCAGGTGCTTGCCGATACGCAGGCCGATCAGGAGGCGCAGGAACGCGCCGCCCGCGCCGCCGCCGAATCGCTACGCCTTGCCATTTTGGCAGCGCTTGCGGGCTGATGACTGCGCTTAAGGCACATGAGGTTCAGCGTTTTCTTGCGCGGCCAGACCTGACGGAGGGCATTTTTCTCGCCTATGGCCCCGATGGCGGCCTTGTGCGGGAAACAGCCCAGCGTCTGATCCGCTATCTTGCTGGTGACGACATCGCTTCGGCCGATGTCATTACCTTTGATGGGCCAGAACTGGACGCCGAACCCGGCCGGTTGATTACCGAGGCGCGCAGCGCCTCGCTTTTTGGCGGCAAACGCATCCTTCGTGTTCGCAGCGCCGGTAAAAGCCTTGTCATGCCCCTCACCGAGCTGCGCGACGATCCCGGCGGCACGGCGATCGTCCTCGAAGGTGGCAATCTTGCCCCGCGCGACGCGCTTCGGGCGCTGGTCGAGGCTGCCAAGATGGGTCGCGCCCTGCCCTGCTATCCCGATACCGATGAAACGCTCACCAATCTCATGCGTGAGAATTTCAACCAGGCTGGTATCCGGATCGATTCCGATGTCATTCCCACTCTGCGCGAAATTCTTGGCAATGATCGCGAAATTACGCGCCGCGAGCTAGAAAAGCTGACCTTTTTCGCTGCGACAACCAAAACGCTGACCCGCGAAGATGTGCTGACGCTGTGCGCCGACAATGGCGCCTTGGCGATCGATGCCATTTTGGACGCAACAGGCGGCGGCCACGCCGAAAAGCTGGAATTGGCGCTCAACCGGGCGCTGACAAGCGCAGTCAATCCGCAGCAGCTTCTCGCCATGCTGACCAACCACTTTGCCAACTTGCGCCGCTGGCGCGTGGATGTCGATGCGGGTAAGCCGCCGCGCGCCGTGCTCGAAGCCGTGAAACCCAAGCCCCACTTTTCGCGGATCGGTCAGCTCGAACAGCAATTGCGGATCTGGACAGACCCAGCTCTGGCCATTGCATCCGAACGGCTGCTGCAGGCGACGAGCGACAGTCGTAGGAAGCCTGCCTTGGCCACTGCCATCTTACACCGGACGACCCTAGCCCTCTGCATGATGGCAGCGCAGCACTGAACAACAAAAAAACGCCTCTGCTTCGCAGAGGCCAGCTAGCTCAAAATCCGATTAGCGAACTAATTATGTTGCCCGGTCAACTTGTGGCAAAGGGCATCGAGCTGTTCCAAGGTCTTGTAACGGATCTCGACCCGCCCACCGCGCTCGGAGTGATTGAGCGAAACGGAAAGACCCAAGACATCGGCAAGCCGGCGTTCAAGCGCCACAGTATCGGCATCGCGCGTCGGCTCGGCGATCGGCGCCTTGCGAACAGGTGCCTCGCGCTGCTGGCTCAGGGCTTCAGCTTCGCGCACGGAAAGACCCCGATCGACGATCTGGCGCGCCAGGCCCGATGGATCCTCGACCGTGATAAGGGTGCGCGCATGGCCGGCGGTGAGCGTGCCGCTAGACACCATGCCTCGAACATCCTCAGGCAGCTTAAGGAGGCGCAGAGTGTTGGCCACATGCGAGCGGCTCTTGCCGATCACCTGCGCCAGATCCTGCTGCGTATAGTCGAACTGCTCGATTAACTGGCCATAGCCCATGGCTTCTTCGAGCGGATTGAGATCAGCGCGCTGGACGTTTTCGATGATGGCGAGTTCGAGCGCTTCCTTGTCATCCACCTCGCGCACGATTACCGGGACGTCGTGCAGCCCGGCCTTTTGAGCTGCACGCCAGCGACGCTCGCCCGCGATCAGTTCGAAAATATTGGGATCATCAGTAGGGCGAACAAGCAAAGGCGACATCACGCCTTTTTCACGGATCGAATTGGTCAGCTCTTCGAGTTGGCCTGGGTCGAAGGTGCGTCGCGGATTTGCCCGATTGGCAATAATGAAATCAACCGGCAAGCGCTTGCCGCTCGACCCGCTTTCGGTGACCCGCGCGGGTTCCATGGAATGCATATCGCCGATAAGTGCTGCGAGCCCGCGGCCAAGACGAGTGGGTTTGTCAGTCATCATGGGCTCCTAGGCAGCAACCAGCCGGCGTTCGCGGCGAATTACTTCGGTGGCTAAGCGCAAATAGGCTTGACTACCCGCGCATTTAAGATCGTAAAGCAACGCCGGCTTCCCATAAGATGGCGCCTCGCTCAGGCGCACATTGCGCGGAATCACGGTATCGTAGACCAACTCGCCCATTTCGCTGCGCACGTCGGCGAGAACCTGTTCGGATAGATTATTGCGTTTGTCGAACATCGTCATGACGACGCCCTGGATAGACAAACGTGGATTGAGCGTGGACCGGATCTGCTCGATGGTCTGCAAAAGCTGGCTCAATCCTTCGAGGGCAAAAAACTCGCACTGCAGCGGCACAAGCACAGCATCTGCGGCGACCAAGGAATTGATCGTAAGAAGATTGAGCGACGGCGGGCAGTCGATCAGAATATAGCTCACCGCCTGATCGTTGATCCGGAGATCGCCGAGCTGTTTGAAAGCATCGCGGAGCTTAAAGGCGCGGTCGCCCTGCCCTGCAATGGTCAACTCGACGCCCAAAAGGTCCATCGTCGACGGAACAATGGCGACATTGGGCACGCTCGTCATGATCGCCGCCTGCGTCACCGTGGCTTCGCCTACCAAGACGTCATAAGCGGAGATTTCACGATCCGTTCGCGAAATACCAAGACCCGTCGAGGCATTGCCTTGCGGGTCGAGATCGACAATCAGCACACGTTCGCCAATAGCCGCAAGAGCGGTCGCAAGATTGATAGCAGTCGTCGTTTTACCGACGCCACCTTTTTGATTGGCCAGAGTCAGGATTCGGGGTGCCAAGAAAGGCCTCCACTTTTGCCGCTAAGACGCTGATTTTCTTCGAAGATTCGTGATCGTCAGGATCACGCCGCCGGGATCAGTGTCACTCTTGTTTACTACCACGTTATGGTGCCAATGCGCACCCGAATCCTGGAGTTCTTCAACATGTTCCCGGCCCTTGTGGAGCAAGGCCCTTGTTTTTGCAGCGAAAAATGGTTCGATCCACTCGCACAATTGCGGCATTGCAGCGAGGGCGCGCGACGTGATGACATCAGGAGCGGGTGTTTCACGTGAATCAATCTGATCGCTGCGCTGCCCAATAACTGTCACGGCCAGTCCCAACTCACGCACAACAGTGCGCAAGAAGCTAACCTTTCGAGCAGTCGGTTCAATCAGGACGAAAGAGCGCTCCGTCCCCTTTGAGGCAATCGCGAGAGGAAGAGCGGGGAAGCCGCCACCACTCCCAAGGTCCAAGAAGCTCCTATCTTCGTCCTTAAGCAGCGTCGTAACCTGCAGGCTGTCGGCAAAATGGCGCTCCCAAATCGAGCTCAACGTTTCACGTGAAACAAGATTCTGAATCGGCTGCCACTTCTTGAGCAGCGCTGCATAGATTTCCAAGTCCTTGCCAACTGCGTCGAGTGGTCTTGAGAAATGGCCAGCATATGGGGCTATGGTAGCATAGTCAGCCATCAGCTAGCTTTCCGGAAATCACCGCGACGCAGAACAGCCAAAAGGAGTGTCACTGCGGCGGGCGTCATCCCGTCCATAGTCTGGGCCTGAGCGATCGTTTGCGGACGGAATTGGCTCAGTTTCTGACGCAGCTCCATCGACAGCCCCGGAATCGCATTATAGTCCATGTCATCCGGAATGTGACGCGTCTCGTCGCGCCGCATGCTTTCAATATCCGCCTGCTGCCGGTCGAGATAGACAGCATATTGTGCATCAATTCCAAGCTGCTCTCGCACGGCCTCCGGAACATCTGAAAGTTCCGGCCAGAGTCTCACGATATCGTCCCAGCCCAGATCGGGATAAGACAAAATCTCGAACGCCGAACGCCTCTTGCCGTCTTCGTTGATGGGAATGCCAGCCTTGCGCGCCTGGCTCGGCGAGGCAACTGACTCGTGCAATTTCTTTCGGCCTGCCGTCAGCGCAGCTAGCTTTGTCTCAAAGAGGTCTTCGCGAACCTCTGTGACCAAGCCCTTTTCCATGCCCTGGGGAGTCAACCGCTGATCGGCGTTATCAGCGCGCAGATGTAGCCTGAACTCTGCGCGCGAGGTGAACATCCGGTAGGGTTCGGTAACACCACGTGTTACCAGATCATCGATCATCACGCCGAGATAGCTATCGGTACGCGAGAGGACAAAGACTTCCTGACCGGATGCAGCCAAAGCCGCGTTGGCGCCAGCGAGAAGGCCCTGCGCGCCGGCTTCTTCATATCCCGTCGTGCCGTTGATCTGACCCGCAAGATAAAGCCCAGGCTGGCGCTTGACCTCAAGGGTAGGCCGCAAGTCGCGCGGATCAACGTAGTCATATTCGATCGCATAGCCGGGCCGAACAATCCTAACGTTTTCAAGGCCAGGCATCGAGCGAAGGAAAGCGTCTTGGACATCCGCGGGTAGCGAGGTGCTGAGCCCGTTCGGATAGACCGTATTCTCTTCGAGGCCCTCGGGCTCGAGGAAAATCTGATGGCTATCGCGATCGGCAAAGCGCACAATTTTGTCTTCGATCGATGGGCAATAACGCGGGCCGCGCGATTGGATCCGGCCGGAGTACATCGCTGAACGATGCAGATTGTCCGAGATGATCCGATGCGTTTCGCTCGTCGTCCTCGTGATGTGGCACGACACCTGCGGTGTAGTAATCGCAGTGGTCAGCGCCGAGAATGCCTCTGGTGGATTATCGCCAGGCTGTTCTTCCAAGACACTGTAATCAATCGATGTTTTATCAAGGCGCGCCGGTGTACCCGTCTTTAAGCGGCCAAGCTGCAGGCCAAGATCTTCGAGTCGCGTCGAAAGCCCGAGCACGGGCTTTTCCCCAACTCGGCCAGCGGGAACCGTTTCTTCACCACGATGAATAAGACCACGCAGGAAAGTGCCGGTCGTCAGCACGACTGCCTTTGCGGAAAACCGGCGACCATCGAGCAGCACTGCGCCAGAGATGACACCATCTGTGACTGCTAGATCATCGACCTCACCCTCGATAACGTCAAGGTTTGGCTGGGCCGTTATCGCAGCCTGCATGGCGTTGCGATAGAGCTTGCGATCTGCCTGTGCTCGTGGCCCGCGCACAGCGGGGCCTTTTCGACGGTTCAGCACGCGAAATTGGATGCCGGCTTCGTCAGCCACGCGGCCCATTAGGCCATCAAGCGCATCGATCTCCCGGACCAGGTGGCCTTTACCAAGCCCGCCAATAGCTGGGTTGCAACTCATTTCGCCGATGGTTGCAAAGCGATGAGTGATAAGGGCCGTGGGAACACCAAGCCGCGCCGATGCTGCCGCGGCTTCGCACCCGGCATGACCTCCGCCAACGATTATGACAGCATAGTCCGTCATGGCCTGTCCTTAATACCTCTAAGCGCCGAATGGCTTCCGAGGCAATGTATGGTGATTGAAGCCGTCTTAGCGAGTTTTGGTCTTCTTGAGAACCAAAACTGTTGTTTCACGTGAATCACGAGATGGTGGCAGGCCGCCGCAAGTGTTTCACGTGAATCATTTTCCAATACAAAAGCTGGAAAACAAGCGGTCGAGTACCTGCTCTGCATCAACACGACCAATAAGCCGCTCCAAGGCCTGTGATGCGTGTCGCAACGACTCGGCTGCGAGTTCCCAATCAGCCAGCCCAGCTTTGGCTTGAAAAAGGGCATCAATAGCGTTCTGTAGGCCAAGGCGGTCGCGTTCATGGCTAACAAGCGCTGGTTCGCTGCCTGCCAGCCCTTCGCCAATATCCCTCAGACGCGTGATGAGCGCGTCTAGCCCTAGGTTCGTCTCGGTCGAAACGGTCAGATCAAATCCGGTTTTTTCAGCAAGATCTGCTTTCGTACCGATTGTAACGACTTGGGCCGATGTTTCGGGCTTTAGGGTGTCGTCGACATCTGGCGCTACAAGCCATAACAGGATGTCGGCAGCGGCAATTGCCATCTCGGCGCGACGAATACCCTCAGCTTCTGCCTTGCTTTCCGTGTCCCGCAAACCGGCCAGGTCGAGCAGGATAAACAGCTGCCCTCCGATATCGAGCGGAACTTCGCGCACATCGCGGGTTGTGCCCGCTTCATCGGAGACGATGGCGACATCGGATTTTGAAAGAGCGTTGATGAGGCTGGATTTCCCAGCATTTGGCGCCCCAGCAAGCGCCACACGAATTCCCTCGCGCACAATGCGGCCGCTGCTAACGCTGGCCAAGGTAACTTCAATCGAGTTTTTCAACCCTGACAGTTCATCGTGAAAGCTCTCTGGCAGATCATCAGCAACATCACCTTCATCGGAGAAGTCGAGGCGTGCTTCAATTTCAGCGCGAAGATTGAGCAGCGTCTCACGCCAGGCCTCGACCGTCGCAGTTAGTCGACCGTCATACCGAGCGAGAGCTTGTTGCCTCTGCTTCTCTGTCTCCGCGCCAAGCAGATCGCCGAGGCCTTCGATAGCTATGAGGTCGAGTTTACCGTTTTCAAATGCCCGTCGCGTGAATTCTCCCGGCTCGGCGAGGCGAAGACCGAAGTCACCAAGGGTGCGCAATATGGCCTTTACACCGGCAGGAGATCCGTGGACCTGAAACTCCACACAGTCCTCGCCGGTAAAACTATTTGGCCCCGGAAACCAGGCAACGAGACCATGATCAAGCTGCCGATCAGCGCCAATCTTGCGCAAGGCCAGCGTTCTTGGCTTGGGTAGATCGCCGGTCATAAAAAGCAGCGCCTCCCGAGCTTTTGGGCCCGAGAGGCGGATGACGGCAACGCCGGATGGCAGGGCGCCCGAAGACAGCGCCATGATCGTATCGCCGGCCAGCATTTTGAGATCAGGTATTCATCGAATCGAAGAAATCCGAATTGGTCTTGGTCTGGCGGACCTTGTCCATGAGGAATTCCATGGCGTCGATCGTGCCCATCGGATTGAGAATACGGCGCAACACATACATCTTCTTGAGGATGTCCGTCTCGACCAGCAGTTCTTCCTTACGCGTGCCCGACTTGGTGATGTCGAGCGCTGGGAAGATACGCTTATCTGCGACCTTGCGGTCGAGGATGATTTCCGAGTTACCAGTGCCCTTGAATTCTTCGAAGATCACTTCGTCCATGCGCGAGCCGGTATCGATCAGCGCCGTAGAAATGATTGTGAGAGAGCCGCCGTCTTCGATATTGCGTGCTGCGCCGAAGAAACGCTTTGGACGCTGCAGAGCATTGGCGTCGACACCACCGGTGAGCACCTTGCCGGAGCTTGGCACCACTGTGTTGTAAGCGCGGCCAAGACGGGTGATCGAATCGAGCAGAATGACCACGTCGCGCTTGTGTTCAACGAGACGCTTGGCCTTTTCGATCACCATTTCCGCCACTTGCACGTGGCGCGATGCTGGTTCGTCAAAGGTCGACGAAATGACTTCACCGCGCACCGAGCGCTGCATATCGGTCACTTCCTCTGGACGCTCGTCGATCAGCAGAACGATGAGATAACATTCGGGGTGGTTCGTCGCGATCGATTGTGCAATATTTTGCAACAATACGGTCTTACCAGTACGCGGCGGCGCAACAATCAGAGCGCGCTGGCCCTTGCCGAGCGGAGCTACCAAATCCAGCAAGCGCGCAGAACGATCCTTCAGCGTCGGATCGGGCATCTCCATGCGGAGGCGTTCTTCGGGATAGAGCGGGGTGAGATTGTCGAAGTTGACCTTGTGGCGAATTGCCTCTGGATCTTCGAAATTGATGGTGCTGACTTTAAGCAGCGCAAAGTAGCGCTCGCCTTCCTTGGGAGAGCGAATTTCGCCCTCGACCGTGTCGCCGGTCCGCAGACCAAAACGTCGAATTTGGCTCGGGCTGACATAGATGTCATCAGGGCCGGGAAGATAATTGGCATCGGGAGAGCGCAGGAAGCCAAAGCCGTCAGGCAAGACCTCGACCACACCTTCGCCGACAATGTCGATGTCCTGGGATGCCAATTCCTTGAGAATGGCGAACATCAACTCTTGCTTGCGCATAGTCGAAGCATTCTCGACTTCGAGTTCTTCGGCGAACGCCAGCAATTCGGCCGGGGATTTGGCCTTGAGCTCGCTGAGCTTGATATTCTGCATGGATGCGATGGACCCTTGGGGTAAATCGTAGAGGAGAGTTTTTATTTTGGGGGAGAGCACCGCGCGTTACCGGAATCGGCCGCGCCTTAGGAGGGATGCGTTGCGATCCATGTAGCGCGATCCAAAGCGGGTTTCAAGGTGGAAGCCAAGCCGCAGCGAGAATTTTGCGGCCTGGTGGATTCACGTGAAACGCCGCGCCGCCAATCATTGGGATGAGCCCAATGGCAACGATACGGCCCAAAAGGCATCAGAACGGTTTGACGATGACCATGATGACGATGCCGATCATCAGCACGGTCGGCACTTCGTTGATGATCCTAAAATACTTCTGCGGCTTGACGTTTTCGTCGCGCGCAAAGCGTTTGACGTGGCCGGCGAGAATGCCATGGACACCGCTGAGGCCGATCACGAAAGCGGCTTTGAACCAGGGCCAGAGCGAACCCCAATCGACGCCGCCGAGATGGATCATGGTCAGGCCAAAGACCCAGGTGGCGATCATGGCGGGGTTGATGATCCCCTTGAGCAGCCGGCGCTCCATGATCTTGAACGTCTCGGATTGCGGCGTGCCCTTCTCTGTCACCGAATGATAGACGAACAGCCGCGGCAGATAGAGCATGCCGGCCATCCAGGCGATGACCGAAATCACATGCAGCGCCTTTACCCATTCATACATCGCGTTTTCTCAACCCTGCTTCACGAGTTCGACGAGCTTGGCCACGTGTTCGATCGGCGTTTCCGGCACGATACCATGCCCCAGATTGAAGATATGCGGACGATCGGCATAGGCGTTTTTTATCTCGATCACGCGGCGCTCCATTGCGTCACCGCCAATGACGAGGCGTAGCGGGTCGAGATTGCCCTGAACCGGCAGATCCGCTGGCAGATGCTCGCGGGCAAAGTTGAGCGGCGTCGCATAGTCGAGCCCAAGCGCGTTGACGCCAGTGGCCTCGGCATAGCGCCGGAGATTGCCAGCGGCGCCACGGGGAAAACCGATGATCGGTGCATTGGGCACGCGGGCACGCACGCCCTCGACAATCCGTCGATTGGGCTCGATCACTTGGGTCGTAAAAGCCGCATCGTCGAGGTTGAGCGCCCAGCTTTCAAAAAGCTGCACCACATCGGCGCCAGCTTCGAGCTGAGCAACGAGATAATGGACACTTGTTTCAACCAGCACATCCATGAGCTTGGCAAAGCTATCCGGATTCTCGAGCGCAAAACGCCGCGCCACCCATTGATCGGGCGAGCCCCGGCCATTGAGCATATAGGTCGCCACGGTCCAGGGAGAGCCACAGAAGCCGATCAGGGTCTTTTCAGTAGCAAGGGCCGCCCGGAGGCGCTTCACCGTCTCCAACACAGGCGCCAAGTGTTCTAAAGCCCCACCGCGCTCCAGCCGATCGACACCGCTTGTGGTGAGCGGCTCAAGCATGGGGCCTTCGCCCTGTTCGAAGCGAACCTTTTGCCCCAGCGCATCTGGAATGACGAGAATGTCGGAGAAGAGGATCGCAGCATCAAGGTCGAAGCGGCGCAGTGGCTGCAGCGTCACCTCGGTGGCCAGTTCGGGATTGTAGCAAAGGTCCAAAAAGCTGCCGGCCCTGGTGCGGGTCTCGCGATACTCGGGCAGATAGCGTCCCGCCTGTCGCATGATCCAGATCGGGGGTATGTCCTGGCGTTCTCCGAGAACCGTCGCCAGCAATTTCTTCTTGGTCACCGCGCTTGCCCTTTCGTCCCTTTCAAAACCCAAAAGAGACTCTTTGTCTTCGTATCTTCTTCTTTATGGCGGTGTTTATCTGCAATTCATGGTGCTCCACAATCGCCGCATGTGGCGGCACTTGCGCGCAGCACGTCGTTAAGGGTCTGTTAATACCTGTTACGCTCTCCGCTCGCCGCCCCCGTTAACGAAGTTTAAGAAGGCCTTAATCAGGCGACTCCCGAGTCAATGATTCGGATTCGCCTGTGGATGAGGGAGTCGATAATCCTCTCCGCCCAAATCCAGTTGTCCCCAATGATTCCCCCAGCCCCTCTCCGCCGACCTCGGAAAGGAATTGTTAACTTTTTAACGAACAGGTCGAACAAGTCTGCGGTCTGCGCAAAGTTACGAGTCATTCCCACAAATGCGGCTTGAGCTGGGGATGACAGTGTGGAAAACTTCTCCCATGTTGATCCTTGCTTCCTCCAGTCCCACGCGTAAGGCCTTGATGGAAAAGGCAGGTCTGCAGTTTTCCATTTCGCCTGCCGCCATCGACGAACGTGCGCTCGAAGCGTCGGCTTTGGGCGATGGCGCCGATGCCCGCGACCTTGCTTCGCTCCTTGCGCGATCAAAAGCAGAAGCCGTCTCGGCGCTCCATCCTGAAGCCTTTGTGATCGGCGCCGATCAAACTTTGGCGCTTGGCACCGAGCTCCTCCACAAGCCCGTCGACATGGTTGACGCTGCGCGCCAGCTCGATCATCTTGCCTGCAAGACACATCGCCTACATGCAGCGGTTGCGCTGGTTCGTGGCGGCAATCTGATCTGGTCCGATATCGAAACCGCTGAATTGACCATGCGCGACTTCGACGCTGACGAGCGCGACAGGATTTTGGGCGCGGAAGGCGAAGCGGCTTTGTCTTCGGTCGGTGGCTATCGGCTCGAGGGCCCGTCTATCCAACTGTTTGAAAAAGTGGTCGGCGACTATTTTACGATCCTTGGCCTGCCGCTCTTGCCGCTTCTCGGCGCATTGCGGGATTTCGCGCCTGAGCTTTTCTCCAAATCACCGGACCAGTTGTGACCCGCAAAGCCTTCGTCATCGGGCACCCCATCGCCCATTCGCGCTCGCCGCTTATCCATGGCACCTGGCTCGCGCAACACGGCATCGATGGCAGCTATGAAGCCATCGACATCGCGCCAGACGCCCTGCCCGCCTTTTTCGATCGGCTTCGGGGCGGTGAATTCGCCGGCGGCAATGTCACTATCCCCCATAAGGAAGCGGTGTTCGCGCTCTGCGACAGCGTCGATGATCTCGCCAAAACCATCGGTGCGGTGAACACGCTCGTCGTGCGCGAAGGCAAAGTGCACGGATATAATACCGACTATCTCGGATTTTTGGGCAATCTCGATGACAAGGCGCCGGGCTGGGATAAAGATCTCAAGGCGGCGTTGGTCATTGGAGCAGGTGGGGCGGCACGCGCTATCTTGGTTGCCCTACAGAATAGAAATATTCCGATTATTCTTGCTAATCGTACCCGCCGTTCGGCCGACGCACTCGCCAGCATGCTGGGTGGTAAGATTACCCTCTGCGAACTGGATGAAATTAATTGCGCTGCGCCCTTGGCGGGACTTGTGGTGAATACGACATCGGTCGGCATGCATGGTACCCGGTTCGAGAATTTCGATCTTAACGTGCTTGGCTCCGACACAACTGTGACAGACATCGTCTACTCACCACTGGTCACGCCGCTCCTCGCCGATGCACAGGCTGCCGGGCTGAAAACCGTCGATGGGCTCGGCATGCTTTTGCATCAGGCCGTTCCTGGCTTTGCCGATTGGTTCGGGGTCCGCCCGACGGTGACGCCGGAACTGCGCGCCCGCATTGAAGCGACCCTGGATCATTAGATGTGGCGCCTCGGAATTACCGGCTCCATCGCCACCGGCAAATCGACCTTGCTCGAAACTTTTGCCAAGGCCGGTGTGCCGGTCTTCTCAGCCGATCAAGCAGTGGCCGAACTCTATGAAGGTGAAGCCGTCGGACCGGTCGATGCGCTTTTCCCAGGGGTCGCCAAGGACGGTCGGATTGATCGCCAAGAACTTGCCCGCCGCCTTGCCGTTGATCCCACGGGTTTCAAAAAACTCGAAGCCTTGGTGCATCCGTTGGTGCGCGAAAAGATCGCTGCTTTCCTCGATAAGGCGGAGCGCGCTGGAGAGCCGATAGCAGCGGTTGAAGTGCCCCTGCTTTTTGAAAGCGGCCACGATTATGGCTTCGACGCCATTGCCGTGACGGTTGTCGACCCAGACATTCAGAACGAGCGCATCATGGCCCGACCGGGTATGACCGTGGAAAAGCGCGATGCTATCCTTGCCCGCCAGCTCCCGCAGGATGAAAAGAAGAAGCGCGCCACCTATCTCTTCGATACGGCGCGCTCGCGCAAAATAATCGACGCGGAAGTCGCCGCATTGGTTGAAGCATTGAAGACAAGGGACCCAAAACAATGATCCGGGAAATCGTTCTCGATACCGAAACGACGGGTCTGTCCCATGCCGAAGGCGATCGTCTGGTCGAAATCGGCTGCGTCGAACTGATCAACCACATTCCTTCGGGAAAGACGTTTCACGTCTATATCAATCCTGAACGCGACATGCCCGAAGAGGCGTTTCGCGTGCATGGTTTGAGCCGCGAGTTCCTCTCCGACAAACCATTGTTCAAAACCGTCGCGGATGAGTTTCGTACTTTCGTCGATAGCGCGCGCCTCATCATTCACAACGCACCCTTCGATATGGGCTTTCTGAATGCCGAACTCGGCTGGGCCGGGCTCAGCAAGCTCGACAACGAAGTCATCGACACCGTTATGCTCGCGCGCAAAAAGCACCCGGGCGCCCGCGTCAGCCTCGACTCCCTCTGCAAGCACTATGGCATCGACAATTCGCGCCGCACGCTGCACGGCGCGCTGCTCGACAGTGAAATTCTTGCCGAAGTCTATCTCGAGCTGATCGGCGGCAAGCAGGTCAGCCTCGCGCTCATCGCTGAAGCTGAAAGCGATGGCAGCGAGAGCCTTCTTACCCGCGTCGCTGCCCGTCCGCGCCCCATGCCTCTCCCCTCGCGTATTTCCTTTGCCGAAGCAGAGGCTCACGACGCTTTCATCGCCAAGATGGGCGAAACGGCGATCTGGGCCCAATACGCCGAAGTCGAAGCGGCGGAATAGTTTTTGGACCTTTCTCGCCTAGCTTGGGTGAGACGCCAGCTACAAAACTAAAAAACCCCAGCTCGCGCCGGGGTCCTTCAAATTCAAAAAATCAAAAATCCAAAAGATCAGTTGGGCAAGTCGCTGGCTGGAGCGGCGGCGGCGCCACCTTCGGCCTGCTGCTTGGCTGCGAGCTGGGCAAGGTTCTGGCGATAGATGGCCATGAAGTCGACCGGCTCCATCATCAGCGGCGGGAAGCCGCCCTGCTGGGTAACGTTGGCGAGCACCTGGCGGGCAAACGGGAAGATCAGACGGGGGCATTCAACCATCAGCAGCGTCGAGATCTGCGCTTCCGGAATATTGCGCAGGCGGAAAACGCCGCCATAGACCAGCTCGACGTTGAAGAGGAGCGTCTCTTCGCGGTTGGCCTTGGCCTTGAGGTTGAGCTCGACCGCATAGAGATCGTCTGACTGCTTCTTGACGCCGACCGAGATCGAAACGTTGAAAGCCGGGTTGCCGCCACCGGCCATGATGGTGCCGGGCGCGCCTGGATTTTCAAAAGAAAGATCGCGGACATACTGGCCCACAAGATTCATGCTGGGCGCGTTGCCGGGCTGCGGCGCTGCCGCGCCCTGGTTTTCGTCGGCCATAATTGGTCCCTTTGTGTTTGGACGTTTTCTTGCCCGGCTGGCTAGCATCTTTGCCGATATCGGACAAGCAAAGAGGCTGACTCAGCTTCTATTTGCGCTGCCAGTCATCGTCGTCGAGGTCGATCGTCTGGCTCCCTTTGAGATGGGGCGGTTCGGCATCGTTCGCATGGCGATAGGATGTTGTTGTCGTCTGCACGACGGTCATGTTGCGCGTCAGTGTCTTATAGAGCCAATGACGAACCGGCGGCACCATCAGCACGAGGGCAATCGCATCGCCCAGAAATCCGGGAATGATCAGCAAAACCGCGGCGACAGCGAGCACCATGCCGTCGAACAGCGCTTGTCCCGGCAGTGTGCCGGTCTGCATGTTGCTGCGCATCCGGTTGAGGACGCTGAGGCCCTGCTGGCGGAGCACCGCGATGCCGAGAACAACGGCGAGGACGACGAGGCCCAGCGTCGGCATGACGCCAATGGTGCGGCCAACCAGAATGAAGAGCGCGATTTCGATCAGGGGCAGAAGTAGAAACAGAATGGGAATGAAGCGGAGCACCCGGGTCATCCTTTGTTTAGGGGCGCGGCAAATCGCGCCGCCGTGAGTGAACTGGTTTTGAGCGAAAGCTTTTCCTATATATAGGATCAACACGCGCGCTCGGCGAGCGCCCAACGGCGTCTTTAGGCACGCCCAGCTATCAGGTGCACCGACATATGGACGAGTTTCTCGATCTGCCCACCCTCATCGCCATTGTGGTCGCGGTCTTCGTGCTGTTCCGCCTCCGCTCTGTCCTGGGAACGCGGACGGGCAATGAGCGCCCGCCGATCGACCGCAGCCGCTCGACGCCGGCCGAAAAGAAAGCCGCTGCCGCCGATGATGGCGTCGTGCCGCAGCGCCCGCGCCCGGCTGATGGCCCCAACCTTGACGACGAGCGCCGCACGCGCAAACTCGAAGCCGAGATCGAGCAGGCCGCGGCCGGCAATGCCGAATTGGCCGCTGGCCTTCGCGCTGTCGCCGAGGCGGATACCGGATTCACGCCAAAATCCTTCCTCGAAGGCGCCAAGCAGGCTTACGAGATGATCGTCACCGGTTTTGCCGAAGGCGACCGCACGACGCTCAAGAACCTTTTGGAAAAAGACGTCTATGAAAGCTTTGCCCGCGCGATTTCCGATCGCGAAGCGGCTGGCCACAAGAACGAGTTCACCTTTGTGGGCCTCCCCAAGGTTGCCATCGTCCAGGCGGAATACGACAAGAAGAATGTCCTCGTGACGGTCGATTTCCACGCCGAAGTGGTTTCGGCAATTCGCGACAAGGACGGCAATCTCGTCGAAGGCAATGCCGACCAGGTGCAGACCATCGCCGACGAGTGGACCTTTGCGCGCAATCCCAAATCGCGCGATCCGAACTGGAAAGTCGTCACCACGAGCCAGCTCGACTGATCAAGCTTCCGGCAGGCGTCAAAAATGTCCAAGCGCGACTCCAAGCGCCTGCCGCACGATTTCCATCTCTGGACCTCCGTGTCCGAGACGGTTGAGCCCCTGCGTCGCAACGGGCTTTTGAAATTTGGGTCCAAGCCTGCCTTGCCCATTCCCGAGCCCGAACCGACGCCGGCGATCAAGGCGCCCCCCCGCATGGGCACCCCCAAAAAGCCTTTCCTGCCGGCCTATCAAGCGCCTTTGCCCGCCGCCAAAGTGGTCGACAAGAATGTCGATCCAGCCATCCATAAAAAGGTCCGCCGCGGCCGTATCGAAATCGATGGCACGATAGACCTTCACGGCATGACCCAGGTCGTCGCGCGTGAAACTCTGCGCCGCTTTATCGGCGCCCGCGCTGCTCGGGGTGACCGGACCCTGCTCGTCATCACCGGCAAGGGCGCCAAGACCGAAAACGACTATATTGCTGCCATGACCGAACGCGGCATTCTGCGCACTATGCTGCCGATCTGGCTTTCCGAACCGGGTCTCTCGCACATGATTTCCGGCTGGAGCCTTGCCGCCCGCGGCCATGGTGGGGAGGGCGCATGGTATGTGCGCCTGCGCCGGCCATGACCCCGCTTGGAGCCAAACTGCGGGCCCTGCGCGAAGCGCGTGGCATATCGCTCAAAGAGATGGCTGCGGCGCTTAATGTCTCGAGCGCTTATCTCTCGGCGCTGGAACATGGCAAGCGCGGCACACCCACGAGCTTTCTGCTCCACCGCATGATCGCCTATTTCAACGTGATTTGGGACGAGGCCGAAGAACTCCAGCGCCTCTCGGAAATTTCCGACCCCAAGGTGACGATCGACACAGGCGGGCTTTCCCCAGAAGCGACCGAACTGGCCAATCGACTGCGGGACAATATCGATCGCCTGGAGCCGGAAGACCTCAAGTTCTTGCGCGATGAACTGGTGAAGCGGACAGGCAAGAAGCGGTAGGCCTCCGATGCCTCCTCGCCACTGACGCAGCACCTCCCCCTTCACGGGGGAGGTTGGGAGGGGGTGCGGGAGCCATGATCCCGGGTGTGAGAACACCCCTCCCCAACCCTCCCCGTCCAGGGGAGGGTGCGACATCGAGCGTGTGGTAGCTCTGGTCGCTAAAGCACGAACTTGCTCAAGTCCGTGTCCCCAGCCAACACACCCACCTTCTCGCGCACAAAGGCTGCATCGATCTCAATGGCCTGTCCGGCCTTATCCGGCGCATCGAAGGAAATCTCTTCGACCAGCCGTTCCATGACCGTCTGCAGACGACGGGCGCCAATATTCTCGACCGAGGAATTGACCTTGACCGCCGCATCCGCAATCGCCTCGATCGCGTCGGTGGTGAACGTGAGCGTCACGCCTTCGGTGCCGAGCAACGCCACATATTGGCGCACGAGGCTCGCCTCGGTATCGTTGAGGATACGAATGAAATCCTCGCGCGTCAGGGCTTTCAGCTCCACCCGGATCGGCAGACGACCCTGAAGCTCAGGCAAGAGATCGCTGGGCTTCGAGACATGGAAAGCGCCCGAAGCAATGAAGAGGACATGGTCGGTCTTGACCGGCCCATATTTCGTCGCGACCGTCGTGCCTTCAATCAAGGGTAGCAGATCGCGCTGCACGCCTTCACGCGATGGCCCGCCCTGCACGCCGCCTTCGCGCTGCGCCACCTTGTCGATCTCGTCGATGAAGACGATGCCGTGGTTCTCAACGAGCTCGATGGCTTCGGTCTTGAGCTGTTCCTGATCGAGCAGCTTGTCGGCTTCCTCGGCGATTAGCGGCTCATAGGCGTCCTTGACCTTGACCTTACGCTTGACCCCGCGGCCGCCCATAGCCGATTTGAACATGTCGCTGAGATTGATCATGCCGATGCCGCCATTGGGCATGCCCGGCATTTCAAACCCGCCCGTATTGGGGGCCGGCTGCATTTCGATCTCGATTTCCTTGTCGTCGAGCTCGTTGTTGCGGAGCTTCAAGCGGAACGAATCGCGCGTTGAAGGGGTAGCCGACGTGCCGACCAAGGCGTCGAGCACGCGCTCTTCGGCATTATGGTGGGCTTGCGCCTGCACATCCCGCCGCCGCTTGTCGCGGAGAACCGTAATCCCCGCTTCGACGAGATCGCGAATGATCTGCTCGACATCGCGGCCCACATAGCCGACTTCGGTGAACTTGGTGGCCTCCACCTTAACGAACGGCGCTTGCGCAAGCCGCGCCAGACGGCGCGAAATCTCGGTCTTGCCGACGCCGGTCGGCCCGATCATCAGGATATTTTTTGGCGTGACCTCGCGGCGCAATTCGGGCGGCAACTGCTGCCGGCGCCAGCGATTCCTCAGCGCCACGGCCACCGCGCGCTTGGCGTCATGCTGGCCGACAATATTGCGGTCGAGCTCGGAAACGATCTCGCGCGGCGAAAAATTGGTCTCTGTCATTTTGTTACTTTCCACAGTACCTTACTGTTGGGCCGCATCGCGGTCCAGGAAGCGCACCATCAGGTGTTCGTCGAGATATCGACCGTTCACGTAGAGATAGCGGGGCTCGGTGCCATAGACCTCAAAGCCCAGCTTTTTATAAAGCCGGATTGCCGGCTCGTTTTCCGACCAGACGCCTAAATGCACCTGGATGACCTTGCCACGTGCATGCTCGATCAGATGCTCGCAAAGCGCCTTGGATGCGCCCGTGCCGCGAAACTCGGGCCGCACATAGACCTGCAGCATCCAGCCACGGTGCCGATCCTTGGTGCCTTCGTTTTGGAGGAAAGCATTGATCCCGGCGAGCAGACCATCCGGCGTGAAAGCACCGAAAACGGTCAACCCTTCGAGCATCCGCCCGATCTCGGCATGGCTCTTTTCAGCGAAGGCTTCGGCCGAAGACAAAAACGCCTCAGGGTGGTTGGCAAGACCTTCGAGCCTTATCGCCCGATAGGCCGCCACGTCCCCTGCTCCGAGCCGCCGGATAGAAAAACGCACGTCAGGTCTCGATCGTTTCGAGCGTGACATTGCCATTGGTATAGACGCAGATTTCCTCGGCGATCTTCATGGCGCGGCGGGCGATGTCTTCGGCATCAAGCTCGGTCGCCTGATGCAAAGCGAGCGCCGCCGAATGAGCATAATTGCCGCCCGAGCCGATAGCGATGACGCCATGGTCGGGCGTCAGCACATCGCCATTGCCCGTCAGCACCAGCGTGTCAGTCTTGTCGGCCACGATCATCATGGCTTCAAGCTTGCGCAGATAGCGATCGGTCCGCCAGTCCTTGGCGAGCTCGACGGCCGCGCGCATCAACTGATCTGGATATTGCTCGAGCTTGGCTTCAAGCCGCTCGAAGAGGGTAAAGGCATCAGCGGTCGAACCGGCAAAGCCGCCGATCACCTTGCCGCCGGCAAGGCGCCGCACTTTTTTCGCGCCATGTTTCATCACGGTCTGGCCCATGGACACCTGGCCATCGCCAGCCACCACGACCTTGTTGCCCTTGCGCACGGAAACGATGGTTGTCCCGTGCCACCCGGGAGAAGTGTTGTCGCTCATTTGGGGAGGTACTCCGAACTGTTGAGTACTATTTAGGAGCGCGCTGCGTGATTGCAATGCGCGGCTACATGCCGCGCGCGACAGACTCCGCGAGAGCAACGGTCGTCTCTTTGGGGAGGCCATAGGTCTCGATGGTCACCGTGTCATCCTTGTTGATGAAGGTAAGCACGTAGAGCTGATCGGGATTGGGCTCTGTCGTCACATCGACCAGATACCCCGCCTGCCAAGGCCCCTCGATGGTGGCCACATTGGCTGCGGTCAGCTCTTCGAATTTGTAGCCTTGGTGCTGCTTGAAATACTCGAGCGGCGTGCCCCCGACGATGTTCTGGCTCACCGCCGTAATCGAATGGACGCGAACGCCCTCCCCTTCGCCACCGCGCCAGCTGCAAAGCGACACGCCGGTGCCTGCGCCATTTTCTTCGCGCAGTTCCGGCTCCTGGCCCAGGGTCTCCGTCAGCAGGTTCTTGTCGAGCAGCGTGCAGGCGTCGCGCGTCGATTGTGCCTCGGCCGGGAGCGGCGCAAGAACCAAAAGTCCGAGGGCGAAAACGGGGACCAAGCGCATCGACAAATCCTTCAAGCTGAAAACCTCGCGCCAGCCTGCATTGAAATATGGAACTGCCATGGCACGGCAACGCCATCTTTATGCCTTTGCGCCTATCTGCTAATGAGCCGCGACCATCGGAGAGACGCCCATGCGCACCGCCAGCATCGCCCGCAAGACCAACGAGACCGAGATATCAGTCTCGATCAATCTCGACGGCACCGGCACGCATAAAATGGCGACCGGCGTGGGCTTCTTCGATCACATGCTCGACCAGCTCTCGCGCCACTCGCTCATCGACATGGATGTGTCCTGCCAGGGCGACCTGCACATCGATTTCCACCACACGGTGGAAGATGTCGGCATTGCGCTGGGCCAAGCCATCAGCCAAGCCATCGGCGACAAGAAGGGCATCCGCCGCTACGCCTCATGCGACCTGCCCATGGACGGCACGCTGACCCGCGCCGCGCTTGATGTTTCCGGCCGCCCCTTCCTCGTCTTCAAGGCTGAATTCAACCGCGACAAGATCGGCGACATCGACACCGAGCTGTTCCGCGAGTTCTTCCAGGCTTTCGCCATCAATGCGGGCATCACGCTCCACATCGAAAATTTCTACTTCGACAACAACCATCATCTGGCCGAGTCGATGTTCAAGGCGGTGGCGCGCGCCTTGCGCGATGCGCTCGAGATCGACCCCCGTCAGGCCGACCGCGTGCCGAGCACCAAGGGCACGCTTTAAAGCGCCCTTCCGCTTGGCGCGTTTTTGCACTAAGTCAGCCCCAAATACGGATGTCACCCCGGCCTCGAGCCGGGGCCCATCTCGAGATCTCAGGATGGATCCGGGCCCAAGGCCGGGATGACATCGAGTATTCGGAGCCTTCCGTGACCCTTTTCGCCCTCTACCGATCCCCCGACGCAACGGCCCTTCCCGCGGCCGTCGCCGAGCGTTTTTCGTGGTTCGCGGCGCTCCTGCCGCCCGTTCATGCGCTCGTCCATCGGCTCTGGGATCAGCTTGGGCTTTTCGTCATCAGTGCCGGCCTCGTCGTGCTCGCCGGTCGCTTCCTCGGCAGCGAGACCGCGTTCTGGCTCTACCTGCTCTTTGCCATCGCCTTCGGTGTTGCGGCGCCAGGCGCCCGACGTCGCGCGCTTGAGCGCCGCAAATTTAAAGAAGCGGGTCACCGCTTCGCCAGCGATGCCGATCTCGCACGTCTGGCCGTTCTGGAGCATCGCTCATGAGCACTGTCGCGATCATCGATTATGGCGCGGGCAATCTGCGCTCCGCCGCCAATGCCTTCGAGCGCGTCGCTGCTGAACGCGGCGATGGCACCGACATCATCGTCACCGCCGACCCCGATCTCGTGCGTCGCGCTGACCGCATCATGCTCCCCGGCGTCGGCGCCTTCGCCGATTGCAAGGCCGGCCTCGATGCCGTCCCCGGCATGACCGAAGTTTTGGACGAACGCGTGATCCGTGGCACCACGCCCTTCCTCGGCGTCTGCGTCGGCATGCAACTGCTTGCCACCGAAGGCCGCGAGAAAACCATCACCCAGGGCCTCGGCTGGATCCCCGGCGCCGTCGAAAAGATCACCCCGTCCGATCCGGCTTTGAAGATCCCGCATATGGGCTGGAACACCATTTCGGTGCTCAATCCCCACGCCCTTCTCGCCGGCATCCCCGATGGGCTCCACGCCTATTTCGTCCACTCCTACCATTTCCATACGAGTGACCCGACGCACCTCATCGCCACGACCGATTATGGTGGCGCGGTGACGGCTTGCATCGGCCGCGACAATATTTTTGGGACGCAGTTTCACCCGGAGAAAAGCCAGGCGCTGGGACTGAAGCTGATCGAGAATTTTTTGAGCTGGGCGCCGTGAGGCACCCCCACCTAACCTCCCCCTGAAGGGGGAGAGACGCGTTCGAGTTTGAGGCACGATCGTGCCAAAGCCAAAGTCCCTGCCCCTCCCCCCTTCAGGGGGAGGCCGGGTGGGGGTTCTGCCAAAGGGCAAAAGACCATGATCCTCTTCCCCGCCATCGACCTCAAAGACGGCCAGTGCGTGCGCCTGAAACTCGGCGACATGAATCAGGCGACCGTCTTCAACGACGATCCCGCCGCCCAGGCCAAGAGTTTCGAAGACCAGGGCTTTGAATATCTGCACGTCGTCGATCTCAACGGCGCCTTTGCCGGCGAGAGCGTCAATGGCGCGGCGGTGGAGAGCATCCTCAAAGCTGTCAACTTCCCTGTCCAGCTCGGCGGTGGCATTCGCACGCTCGATCATATCGAAGCCTGGCTCGACAAGGGTCTCGCCCGCGTCATTCTCGGCACCGTCGCCGTGCGCGATCCGGAGCTGGTGAAAGAAGCCGCCAAAAAATGGCCCGGCCAGGTCGCCGTCGGCACCGATGCCAAGGGCGGCATGGTGGCGGTGGAAGGTTGGGCGGAAACCTCCGAACTCTCCATCGTGGAACTTGCCAAACGCTTCGAAGGCGCTGGCGTGGCCGCCATCATCTATACCGACATCGACCGCGATGGCATTCTAGCCGGGATCAACTGGGACTCGACCCTCGACCTCGCCCGCTCGACATCCATCCCCGTCATCGCCTCAGGCGGCCTTGCGTCCATGGACGATATCGAGCGCATGACCCGCCCGGAATACCAAGTCCTCGAAGGCGCCATTTCCGGCCGTGCGCTCTATGATGGACGGATTGATTCACGTGAAGCACTCGCCAAATTGAGGGCCGCATGAGCGAGATCCAGCCGCCCCGCTTTCCGTGGCTGCGCTATATCCTGGTGCTGATCGTCATCCTGTTGATTGCGCTCGGCCCGGTAATCTCGGTCATCATTTCCAGCAGTGTTGCTAGCGCCAATGGCTGCAATCTCAATGAGGGCGGGGTCAATGTCTGCATGGTCGGCGGCACCGATATGGGCGACATGCTTTATACGATGTTCGTCATGGGCTGGTTCGGCCTTCTCACCCTGCCGCTCGGCTTCGGCGCCGTGATCGTCTGGATCGTCATCGTCACCACCCACCGCATCGCCTGGGGGCGGCACCAAAAGGGCATTCAGCCATGAGCCTCAAGACCCGCATCATTCCCTGTCTCGACGTGGCTGGCGGCCGTGTCGTCAAGGGCGTCAATTTCGTCGATCTCATCGATGCCGGCGATCCTGTCCAGGCCGCCATGGCTTATGACGCGGCTGGCGCCGATGAACTCACTTTTCTCGACATCACCGCGAGCCATGAAGGCCGCGACACGATTTTCGACGTCGTCGCTCGCACCGCCGAACATTGCTTCATGCCGGTCACGGTCGGCGGCGGCGTTCGCTCGATCGAGGACATCCGCAAGCTTCTCCTCGCCGGGGCCGATAAGGTCGCGATCAATTCTGCGGCTGTGAGCGATCCCGATTTCATCTCTCGGGCGGCCGATAAATTCGGCAATCAATGCATCGTCGTTTCGGTCGATGCCAAGCAGCGGCTCGATGCGCGCGTCGGCGGCGATAATCGCTCGGAATGGGAAATCTACACCCATGGCGGCCGCAAGCCGACCGGCATCGACGCGGTGGAGTTCGCCGCTAAAATGGTCGAGCGTGGCGCAGGCGAATTGCTCGTCACCTCCATGGACCGTGACGGCACCAAGTCCGGTTTTGATCTCAAGCTGACCCGGATGATCGCAGACGAAGTCGAAGTCCCGGTCATCGCCTCAGGCGGCGTCGGCAAATTGCAGGACCTCGTCGATGGCGTCATCGAAGGCCATGCCAGCGCCGTCCTCGCCGCGTCCATCTTCCACTTCGGCACTTTTACGATTCCTGAGGCCAAGCGCTATATGGTCGAACACGGGATTGCCATGAGAATGGATCCCGCTTCGGCTTGAGACTCAAAACTGAAACCAGCCTAGATTGTCACCCCGGCGAAGGCCGGGGCCCATCCTGAAATCTCAAGATGGATCCCGGCTCAAGGCCGGGATGACGGCGGTGGTTGGGGAGACAAATATGACCCTTGAAGACCTCGAAGCCCGCATTGCTCTGCGCGCTGCTGCCTCGCCCGAGGAAAGCTATACGGCCAAGCTCATTTCGCGCGGCATCAACAAAACAGCGCAAAAGGTCGGCGAGGAAGCCACCGAAATGGTCATCGCCGCCGTCACCGGCGACAAGGCCGAGCTCGTCAAGGAATCGGCCGATCTGCTTTTCCATATGCTCGTCGTCCTGCGCGCGTCCGGTGTGCCGCTGAGCCTGGTCATGGCCGAGCTCGATGCCCGCACCGCTCAATCCGGCCTTGCCGAAAAAGCCTCCAGAACGGACCAAAGCTGATGGCTCTCGATCCCTATCACCATTTCACCAAGGGCGAGTGGAGCAAGCTGCGCGACGGTGCGCCGATGACGCTGGACCAGGGCGACATCGATCGCCTGCGCGGCCTGACCGACCCGATCTCGCTGACCGAGGCCGAAGAGGTCTATCTGCCAATATCGCGGCTTCTGTCCTATTACGTCGAAGCCATCCAGGGCCTCCACAATGTCCAATCGCGGTTCCTTCAAACCCCACATGGCCACAAGGTGCCCTTCATCATCGGCGTCGCCGGCTCGGTTGCGGTCGGCAAATCGACCACCGCGCGTATTCTGAAAGCGCTGCTGTCGCGCTGGCCATCCACCCCACGCGTCGATCTCGTCACCACCGACGGATTTTTGTATTCCAATGCGACGCTCACCGAAAAAGGCCTGATGGAGCGCAAGGGTTTTCCCGAAAGCTACGACCGCGCACGCTTTGTCAAGTTTTTGGGCGATATCAAATCGGGCAAGGCCAAGGTGAAGGTGCCGGTCTATTCCCACCTCGTCTACGACGTCGTGGCGGGCGAGGAGATTGTCGTCGATCGCCCCGACATTTTGATCGTCGAGGGCCTCAATATCCTGCAGCCCGGCGAATTGCCGCGCACCGGTCGCCCCATCCTCTTTGCCTCCGATTTCATCGATTTCTCGGTCTATATCGACGCCGACAATGACGACCTCGAAGACTGGTTCATGCAGCGTTTCTTTCGCCTCCGCGAAACGGCCTTCAAGGACCCCACCTCCTTCTTCCGCCGCTTCGCCGAAATGAGCGAAGAAGAGGCCGGAACTTTTGGCCGCCAGGTCTGGCGCACGATCAACCTACCCAACCTCGTCGACAACGTGCTGCCCACAAGAGGACGCGCCGACTTGATCCTCAAAAAGGGCAAAGACCATCTGATCGAGAATGTGAGCTTGCGGCGGGTTTAATACGTTCCCGGTTGCGGCTGGCTGAGGACAATAAGATTGCCATCGGGGTCGCGCAGTTTGGCGGTGCTGAAGAAATGGCCGATGGCTTTGGCAACTGGCTTGATCCCGAACATTTCCAATCGCCCGATCTCGTCGGCCAGATCATCGACGATAAGCGTAACAGTGCTCGCCCCCGCCCGGTCGGCATCGGTCGCCACATGCACCCAGCCACCGCCCGGAAGCTTCCATTCGGCGACATCGGCCATGGGCCGGGCATCGGCCTTGCGGCCGAAAAGATACTCGTACCAGACGAGCGATTCCGAGAGGCTTTCGACAGCGATGCTGGCCAGCGCATTTGAAATGGTCATTGCGGGTCCGTTTCTGCTTCGGCCACTAAGTTAGGGTTTTGTGGCAATTGTGTCGATTGGGCTCGACTTGCTCAATTGCGCCAGAGAGTTGGCGGTTGGGCCTGGCACTGATATAGGCGTTCTCGACGAATTCGGGAGACCGGGCATGACAGAGCTCAGAACCGTGGTTGCCGGTGCCGGCGGCCGTATGGGCGGCGCCAATATCAGGGCAGTGGCTGCAAGTGCCGGGCTCAAACTGGTCGGCGCTGTTGATCGCCCTGGCGCAAGTTCCATCGGCAAGGATGCGGGCACCCTCGCCGGCATCGACGCGCTCGGTGTCCAAGTGACCGACGATATCACGGCGCTGCTCGACCAGGCCGACGTCATCATCGACTTTACGGCCCCCGCCGCAACCGTGGCGCTTGCCCAGCTTGCCGCCACCAAGGGCCTGGTTCACCTCATCGGTACCACCGGCTGCTCCGAAGCCGACGATGCCGAAATCGCTGCCGCCGCTGCAGCGGGCGCGCGGATCGTCAAATCCGGAAATTTTTCGCCCGGCATGGTTGCACTCGCCGTGCTCGTCGAAAAGGCCGCGCAGGCCCTGCCCGACTACGACGTCGAAGTTCTGGAAATGCACCACAACCTCAAGGTCGACGCGCCCTCGGGCACCGCGTTGATGCTCGGGGAAGCTGCCGCCAAGGGGCGCAATATTTCACTGAAAGATCATTCCGTGCGCGTGCGCGATGGTCATACCGGCCCGCGCGAATTCGGCACCATTGGCTTTGCGACCCTGCGCGGTGGCAATGTCATCGGCGACCACATGGTCATCCTCGCCGGTCCCTCCGAGCGCATCGAGCTTAACCACCGCGCCCAAGACCGCACCATCTACGCCAACGGCGCCGTCCGCGCCGCCCTCTGGGCCACCCACCAGCCTGCGGGCCTTTACACCATGGCCGACGTCCTCGGCCTCAACGACTAGGGAACAAAAGAATGTCCGGCACACTGATCCTGGTCCGTCACGGCCAGAGCGAATGGAACCTCAAGAATCTTTTTACCGGTTGGCGCAATCCCAACCTCACCGAGCAGGGTGAGGGCGAAGCCCGCGCCACGGGCAAGGCGCTCAAGGCGGCAAACTTCGCGCCCGACCTTTTCTACACCTCGGCCCTCCGCCGCGCCCAGCACACGCTCGATCTCATCCTTGAGGAGATGGGTATTCTCAACGTCACCATCACCCGCAACATCGCGCTCAACGAACGCGACTACGGCGATCTCTCAGGCCTCAACAAGGACGATGCCCGAGTCAAATGGGGCGAAGAGCAAGTGCTGATCTGGCGCCGGTCCTTCGACGTTCCCCCTCCGGGCGGCGAGTCGCTGAAAGACACCGCAGCCCGCACCCTGCCCTATTACGACGCCGAGATCCTGCCTCAGCTCAAAGCCGGCAAGACAGTGCTGATTGCCGCCCACGGCAACTCTTTGCGCGCTTTGGTGATGGCCATCGAAGGCTTGACGCCGGACGAAATCCTGGCGCGTGAAATCGGCACCGGTGAGCCAACGGTCTATAAGATCGGTCCGGATGGGAAGCTGGTCGAGCGACTGAAGCTTTAATTCCAGAAGGCCCCCTCACCCGCCAGCTGCGCTGTCGACCTCTCCCCCAGAGGGAGAGGTAGGAGTTTGCTGAAGTCGCGGAGCGACACCTCTCCCTTGGGGGGAGAGGTCGGCCCGCAGGGCCGGCTGAGGGGGCCTTGCGGATTCACGTGAAACCTCGGCCGCTCAATGTGCCGCCGAAATAACCCCCGCTTCCCAGCCCAAGATCGCCCGCTTCCGCGGCACGCCCCAGTGATATCCCGTCAGCGCGCCCGACGTGCCCACCACGCGGTGGCAGGGCACGACGAAACTGATCGGATTCTTCCCCACCGCTGCGCCCACCGCCCGCGAAGCCGTCGGTCGCCCGATATGGTTGGCAACATTGGAATAGGTCACTGCCTGCCCCACGGGGATTTTGAGCAGCGTTTCCCAGACCTTGACCTCAAAATCCGTACCGATCAGCACGACGCGCACCGGCTGATCCGGTGACCATCGACCGGGCTCGAAAATTCCTGCGGCCATCTGGACGATCCGCGCATCGTTCCGCGTAAACCGCGCCCGCGGCCAGCGATTGGCCAGATCGGCGAAGGCGTCTTCAATGCTGGTCTCCGCATCGGCAAAGCCCAGCCCCGAAATCCCGTAATCCGTTGCCGTGATCACTGCGAGCCCGAAGGGTGACGGCGCCACACCCCAGATCATGTCGATCCCCTCGCCCCCGGCCCGAAACACACCCGGCGGCATCGCTTCATAGGTGACAAAGAGATCGTGGAGCCGCGAGGTCGACGACAGGCCGACCTCATAGGTCGTGTCGAGCACACTCGCCTGATCGCGCAGCAGCGATTTTGCATGATCAAGCGCCACAGCCTGCGCAAAGCTTTTGGGCGAGAGACCACACCAGCGCCGGAAGAGGTCAGTCAACTGCCGCTCGGTTAGGCCCAAGGCCCGCGCAAAGCGCGGCAGGTCGGTGGCGTCGGGACCATTTTCGCTGAGATAGCGGATGGCGGCGCGGATGGTGTCATAATCGTCTTGCGGCGCAAGCGCGGTGAGCTGGTTCATTTGCCGGAACCTTCATTCCAATTCCGGAAAACTCTACCCTGCGACGATCACCGGTTCGACCCGATTTTTACCGAGTTTAGCTCTGCCGCGCTTTTCGCAGCGCCCGGCCAAAAGCGCGGGCAAAACTCGATTTGTCCCCAATAGCCAAAAACCCGCCGAGCTCGATGAGATCATTGCCCTGGCGCAGATGCATGGCGAGCGTCCGCTCATTGTCGTCGCGCTTAAGCACCAGCCGGACTTTTTTCGGATCGAGCCGCCGCAGCTTTTTCTCCTGCCGCGGACCCGTCGTCAGAATCTCGACCTGGTCGCTCCAGACCGTGATCTGCTCGATCAGCTTTGCCCGCCGCGATAGACGCCAGGACAGCGCCGTCAATCCGCCGCCTGCAATCGCAAAGCCAGCGATCCCCGGCAGGATAAATTCCGGCACCGCCACCAGAAACGGCAGGCCCAAAAGCCCGGCGACCGCCAACCCGATCCAGCCGCCGGCAGCGCGCAAAGATCTGTCCGGCCGCAAGGTGGCCGAAAAGAGAGGACTGGTCGTGGTGCTGGTTTGCATTGGCATGATGGACTCGCCCTGAAATATTGGCAGAGATTCGGGGGCGAGAGAATGCCAAGTCCAAGAAAAGTGAAAAAACTTAATCGTGTTGCCGCCGAAGCCATCTTCGAGCGGTTCCACGAGATCGAGCCCGAGCCAAAGGGCGAGCTGGATTATATCAACGCCTTCACCCTTCTCGTCGCGGTGGTCCTGTCCGCCCAGGCCACCGACGCCGGCGTCAACAAGGCCACCAAGCGCCTCTTCGAACTCGCCCCTTCACCTTCTGCCATGGTGGCTCTGGGCGTCGAGCAGATCACCGAATTGATCCGCACCATCGGCCTCTATCGCGGCAAGGCCAAGAACGTCTTTGCCCTTTCGCAGATGCTGATCGATCTCCATGGCGGCGAAGTGCCCGACAATCGCGAGGCCCTCGAAGCCCTGCCCGGCGTCGGCCGCAAGACGGCTAATGTGGTGCTGAACATCTATTTCAAGCAGCCGACCATTGCGGTGGATACCCACCTGTTCCGCGTCGGCAATCGCACCGGTCTTGCCCCGGGAAAAACTCCGATGGAGGTCGAACTCGCCCTAACCAAGCAGGTGCCGGAGCGGTTTATGCTCCACGCGCACCATTGGCTGATCCTCCATGGCCGCTATATCTGCAAGGCGCGAAAACCCGAATGCTGGCGCTGCCCGATCCGCGAATGGTGCCTGTTCGAGCCGAAGACGCCGCTGCCGCGCGGCTAGCTGCCATAGCCCCGCGCCATCGCTGCTGCAAAGAGCGGGATTAACAGCAAGACGCCCGCCTGCAGATGCACGAAACGGCGGCTGGTGCTGATCTCATTGGCCGGCACGACGTAGTCTGCAGCGCCGCCGCCCGCCTTGACCCAACGGCGGACGGCGATGGTCGGCTGAATTGTCAGCAGTCCCATGACGAGAAACGCAGCCATCTTGCCCCAGAAGGCGTGATTGGTCAGATAATACATGGGGTCGATCCCGCCGAACCAGACGCGGACAACACCGACGGCGATCACCACCATGGCGATGGCGCCGTAGGCGGCATCGAGCTTGGCGAGCTGGCCAAGCCGCTCGCCGCCCAGCCCCGGTCGCAGCAGCGCGAACTCCGCTGCGAAAACAGCGACCAGCGTAAACACGGCCAAATGGTGTGCGCAGGCCAGTATCAGGTTCCAGTCCATTGCTCTGTCCTCGTTCAGGTGTTAACGGTGATCACATTTATTCTTCTAAAGTGAACAATGTCAACATCTCTGAACGCGCCTTATCATCATGGCCATCTCCGCCAGGCTCTCCTTGAAGCCGCGCTGATCATTTTGCAAAAAGAGGGCGAGGCTGGCCTAGGTCTTCGCGATCTGGCGCGGGCGGTCGGCGTGTCCCCGGCCGCCCCGTATCGCCATTTCGATTCGCGCGCCGCTCTCCTCGAAGCGCTCGCCGTGACGGGCTTCCAGCGTTTTGCCGCGTCCATGGAAGCCGTCGCCGCCAGCAATCCCAAGGATCCAATGGCGGTCATGGGCCAGACCTATGTCGCCTTCGCCCTCGAAAACCCCAATCTCTTCCGCCTGATGTTCTCGCCACAGCTCAAAAAAGATGGTCGCCCAGGCCTCAAAATGGCAGCCGATGCTGCTTTTGAAACCCTGCGCCATATTGTCGGCGGCGATGTCGGCACCGGTCGCATCAAGGCGCTCGCCGCCTGGGCCAAGGTCCATGGCCTTGCCATTCTGCTCCTCGATAGCCAGATCGCGTTGCGTGCCGGCGAAGATCGAGAGGCGCTGATCGCCGAGATTATTGGCAGTCTCTAAAGCACTGGCGACGCCAAACATTGCCCATGGCGACCTCATGGGTTAAACCCCGAGCGGTTTTTCCCAAAAGTGTCCGGCCCCCATGACCCAGACCCGCTTCGACGTGCTCACCATCGGCAATGCGATCGTCGATATCATCGCACCGGTCGAGCCCGGCTTCATCGAACGCGAGGGCATGAAAGAGGGGATCATGCACCTGATCGATACCGATCGGGCCGAGGACCTCTATTCCAAAATGCCGCTGAGTCGGCAGCAGATTTCAGGTGGTTCCGCCGCCAATACCGCCGCTGGTGTCGCCTCGCTCGGCGGCCGCGCTGCCTTTATCGGCAAGGTCGCCGATGATCCGCTTGGCGATGTCTTCGAAACCGATCTCGACGCCATCGAAGTGCACTACAACACCTCGCGCCTCAAGAATGGCGCCCTCACCGCCCGCTGCATGATCTTCGTCTCCGAAGATGGCGAGCGCACCATGAACACCTATCTCGGCGCCTGCCATCAGCTCACCGAAGCCGATATCCGCCCCGACGACATCGGCGCCGCCGCCATCACCTATATGGAAGGGTTTTTGTGGGATCCGGTGGAAGCCAAAAAGGCCTTCGTGCTCGCCGCCCACTATGCCCACAAGCATGAACGCGCCGCCGCCTTCACGCTCTCGGACCCGTTCTGCGTCGATCGCTACCGCGCCGAATTCCTGGATCTGATCCGCTCCAAAACCATCGACTATGTTTTTGCCAATGTGCACGAACTGAAGTCGCTCTACGAAACCGATGATCTCGGCACGGCCGTCCGCGCCATCGCGCAAGATGCCGAATTGGCCGCCATCACCATGGGCGCCGAGGGTGCTATGGCGGTATACAATGGCGAAGTCGTCTCGGTCCCCGCCTTTGCAGTCGATAAAGTAGTCGACGCCACCGGCGCCGGCGACCTTTTTGCGTCGGGCTTTTTGCTGGCAATGGCACGGGGCCAGAATCTTGAATCCGCACTCAAGACAGGATGTCTTGCTGCGTCCGAAGTCATCTCGCATATCGGCGCGAGACCGCAGCTCGACCTGCAGGATCTTAGCCGGAAGCACGGTCTGGTCGGCTAGTAGCCACCGAAGCTCGCCCCACCCACCGGCCTCCCCTCGCCCCTTGTGGGAGAGGGACAGCAATTCTGCGTTCAGCAGAATTAAAGGGTGAGGGGTTCTATCCACACGTTCGAACGCCGCAGATAGATCGCATACCCCTCATCCCAACCGAAATTCGCAAAAGCGAATTCGGTGACCCCTTCGGGGCACCTTCTCCCACAGGGGGAGAAGGGAGATCTGGTGCTAGCTGAGCGAACTGCGCATCTGCGCCAGCGCTTCACCCGTCCCAGCCGTCGGCCGAAACTCCAGCCCCACAAACCCATCATATCCCTGCGCTGCCAACCACCCCAGCGGCCGCTTCAAATCTAGCCCGCCACTCCCCGGTTGATTGCGTCCCGGATGATCAGCCACATGCACATGCACAATGTGCCTGGCCCGATTACCAACCACCTCTTCCGGCACCTCGCCCATCACCATGGAATGATAGAGATCATAGGTGATCCCGATCTCGGGCCGATCGACCTTGTCCATGATATCGAGCGCTTCAACCGTGCTGGTCAGATAATAGCCCGGATGATCCACAAGATCATTGAGTGGCTCCAGCCCCAGCCGCACGCCTGACCCCTGCAAAACATCGGCCGAGCGCGCCATGGCCAGCGTCAGGTCGTCATGCTGCCGTGCGCGATCGATCCCATCGAGCAGTGGCCCCGACTGGCAGATCAAAACCTTGGCCCCAAGCCGCAGCGCTACGTCGCGGCTCTTTTCGAGCCCCACCAGAAACTGGTCATGGTCCCCTGCCCGCGTTAGCTCGGCAAAAGGTTCGGCGACGATCCCGGCGAGGGTAATGCCGGTCTCACCCAGCACCCTCTCGATCCCGTCGAGATCTTTGTTGGACCAGAGCCAGAATTCGACTGCCTCGAACCCGGCCGCCTTGGCAAGGCGCACGCGCTCCACTGGGTCCGCGCTTTCCGGCACGAACAACATTTCGATGCAGGCTGAATATTTCGTCATGCGAACCTCGTTCCGCCACCGGCCATCTCGGCCAAAATCGCCTTCGCCGCCGCCGCCGGATCTGGCGCCTCGACGATCGGCCGCGCCACGACCAGATGCGTTGCGCCCACGGCCAGTGCCTCCGCCGGCGTCATCACCCGCTTCTGGTCTCCAAGCGCTGCGCCGGCCGGCCGGATACCCGGCGTCACGATCGCCATTTTGGGCCCCAGAATCGTCCGCACCATTTCCGCCTCATGCGACGACGCGACAATGCCGCCGATTCCCGCTTCCTTGGCCTGTTGCGCCCGCAGCGCCACGAGCCCTGCCGCATCCCGCTCGTATCCAGCTTCCTTGACGTCGGCATCGTCCATCGAGGTGAGCACTGTCACCCCCAGCACCATCAACCCCGATCCCGCGGCGGCCTTCTGCGCCGACCGCATGGTCTTGGGATAAGCATGTACCGTCAGCATCGCCGCGCCGGTTTCCGCGATCGCCCCGACGCCCTTTTCGATCGTATTGTCGATGTCGAGGAGCTTGAGGTCGAAAAACACCTTCTTACCCGCCGCGATCAGATCCTTGCCCAGCGCAAAGCCATCGGCGCCATAAAAGCACTGATAGCCGATCTTGTAATAGTCGACCGTATCGCCCAGCGCGGTGATGATGTCTTCGGCGCGGGCGCGTGACGAAACGTCGAGCCCCACGATCAAATGGCCGGCCATGGCAAAATCCCTTCTGTCGCTGATTTGGGTTCGGGTCGCATATCGAGCCAGATGCCGCAAGGCCGAATTGCCGATCCTATGCCACCATAAGAGCTTGTGGCGCGACTCCTATGGCATCATAAAAGCCGCGATTCCCCTTCTTCGGTTACAAAAAGCATGCAGCAACAGGCCCTCTCCACCCTCGTCGCCTGGATGCGGCTCGATTCCGCCATCGCCGCGTTTCATCTCGAACTGAAACAGCGCCACGGGATCACCGGCCTGCAATTGGCAGTGCTTCATACGCTCGCCGAGCGGCCCCACATGGCGCTCGCCGCCCTCCGCAAGGGGCTCAACATGCACGCGGCGACACTCGGCCAATCGATCGATGAACTGCGCCGTCTCGATCTCTGCATCGTCCGCACCGACCCACGGGATCGCCGCGCCCGTCTCGTTGCCATCACGCAAAAGGGGCTCGATCTCGTCGGTGCCGTCCCGCTCGCCGGTCCCAATCGCCTGCGCCAGCTTGAAACCGACCCTGCCCGGCTCGATCGCCTCACCGAAGCACTCAACGACGCCCTCGATCTCTTCGCGCTAAAAGTTTAGCACCACCACGCGTCCGGCAGCGCCTCCATCTCCAACCATTCGCTGAGCAATTCCTGGCTCTCGGCATCGAACAGAAATGCATTGCCGCCGCCGCGATTGGCGTGCCGGCTCTGGTCTTCGCTGCGCGCAATCGCCCGCTTGCCCAAATGGCATTTCAGCAAAGTGCCCACGGCCCCGTGCCCGCAAAAAATCACCGGCGTGTCCGGCGGCACGCTTTTGAGAGCCATCAGCACCGTGCTGACGATCCGTTGCTGCGCATCGACCGCCCGCTCCCAACCATCCGCACTCGTTTCCGGTTCGCCAAAGAACCGGTCCGCCATTTCCTCGAACAGAGCCGGCGGCAGAAAGCCGGTCGAGCTCCTGTCGTTCTCGCCCATCAAGTGATCGGCCAGCACCGGCGTTCCCGCCTGTGCCGCAACGATCTCGGCCAGCTCCAACGCCTTGGTTTCCCGGCTCGAAAAAACAAAAGTGCCCGCCGGGACGATCCGGCGGGCAGCAAAGGCTTCAGCTCTGTCTCGACCCTCCGCCGAAAGCCCCCAAAGGGGCACCGGCACGGCAGCGTCGAGTTTGACCTGCGGATGGGTGAGATAAAGCGCCTTCATCGCGAAAAGCTCGTGAGCTCTGTCACCATCTGCTCGACCTTGCGGATAATCGGCTTTTCCGTCGGGTCGCCATTCTCGTCGAACGCACCCTCTGCCGGCCCGATCCCGAGCAGCGTCGGCACGACGAGCGTCCCGACCTTGGTCAGCGATTCGCGGAGATGGCTCAGCCCCCAGATCGTCCCATATTTGCCCGAGCTTACCCCGCCGATGCCGAAGACGGCATTCCGAAATGGGCTCGGCTTTTGCCGGCTGAGCCAGGTGATTGTGTTGACGATCAGCGGCGAAGCCCCACCATTATATTCGGGGCTTGCGATGAAGACGATGTCATGGCTGCGCCACATCTCGGCAAGCCGCACCGCCGCCTCCGGCACATTTTCCGCTTCGAGATCTTCGTTAAAGATCGGCATGGGAAAATCGGAAAGGTCGATCTCGGTCACCGCCACGCCGGCCTGCGTCAGGGCCCGGCCCATATGCTTTTGCAGCACTCGATTGTAAGAGCCTTGGCGGATCGATCCGGAAAGGGTCAGCGCGGTCTTCATCAAAATTCCTTTGGGGACCATGTCGAAGCCGGAAAGCTTCAATCGTCATCAGGGCAATGGCAGAATTCCTGCCGCGCTAACCTACGTCAAGAGGAGACCCCGCATGCCGTCCATGATCTTCGTCAACGTCCCCGTCGCCGATCTCAAGGCCTCGATGGCCTATTACAAAGCCTTGGGCTTTGATCACAACCCGCAGTTCACCGACGACGCCGCCGCCTGCATCGTCATCTCGGATTCGATCTACGTGATGGTGCTGACCCACGAGAAGTTCAAGCAATTCTCGTCCAATCCCATCCCCGATGCCAAGACTGAGACCGGCGCGCTTTATGCCCTCTCGCGCGAAAGCCGCGAAGCGGTGGACGCCATCGCCGAAGCCGGCCTCAAGGCCGGCGGCAGCGAATTCCGCCCCGCCCAGGACATGGGCTTCATGTATTCCCGCGCCATTGCCGATATCGATGGCCACGTGTGGGAATATGTCTGGATGGACATGAGCGGCGAACCGCCGGCGGCGTAAGGTTCTAACCCTTCAAACAAAAATCCCCGCTCTCGCGGGGATTTTCATTTTAGGCCTCAAACATTTTCTTCAGCTTATCGAAGAACCCACCCGATTCCGGGCTGGTCTCCCCGGTCTCGAGCGCTGCGAATTCCTCGAGCAGTTCGCGCTGCTTCTTTGAAAGGTTCTGCGGCGTCTCGATATCGAGCTGAACATAGAGATCGCCGACATCCTTGCTTCGCAACACCGGCATGCCCTTGCCCTTGAGGCGTACCCGCTGCCCCGGCTGCGTGCCGGTCGGCACCTTCACCTTGGCGCGCGCATTATCGAGCGTCGGCACCTCGAATTCGCCACCCAGGGCCGCGGTGGTCATCGAAATCGGCACGCGTGCATAAAGGTCCGCGCCATCGCGCTGGAACAGGTCATGCGGCTTGATCGAGATGAAAATATAAAGATCGCCCGGCGGTCCGCCGCGCACCCCGGCCTCGCCCTCATTGGCAAGACGAATGCGCGTGCCGTCTTCGATCCCCTTTGGAATATCGACGGAAAGTTTGCGATGCTCCTGACGGCGGCCCTGGCCACCGCAATCGGTGCAAGGCTGGTCCATCATCTGGCCGCGGCCCTGGCAAACCGGGCAGGTGCGTTCGATCGTAAAGAACCCCTGCGCCGCGCGCACCTTACCGTGGCCGTTACACTGACGGCACGTATGGGTACCCGTACCGGGCTTGGCGCCCGAACCGTCGCAGGTGTCGCAACCAACGAGCGTCGGCACGTCGATTTCGACCGTGCGGCCCTCAAAGCTTTCCTCTAACGCGATTTCAAGATTGTAACGCAGATCCGAGCCGCGCAGCTTTGACGCGCCGCCGCCCCCGCCACGACGGCCACCGCCGCCGCCCATGAAATCCCCAAAGATGTCTTCAAAGATATCCGACATGGACGAGGAAAATTCCGGCCCAAAGCCATGGCCACCGCGTCCGCCGCCCTGTTCGAAGGCCGCGTGGCCAAACCGGTCATAGGCCGCGCGTTTTTGCGCGTCTTTGAGCGTGTCATAGGCTTCGTTGATTTCCTTGAACTTGTTCTCGGCTTCGGCATTTCCCGGATTACGATCCGGGTGAAACTGCATAGCGAGTTTGCGATAGGCGCTTTTCAGGGTGGCTTCGTCACTGCCCTTCTGGCAGCCGAGCACTTCGTAAAAATCGCGTTTTGCCAAAAATCTTCTCCGAAACAGCCGGTCGCGCTCTTGCCGCGCCCCGCTTGGATTCTTCTGTTGGTCCCTAGATGGCAATCGACCCCACAACCCGCAAGGGGTCTGGGGTCGGCAAGGTCTGGAGCCGTGTCAAAAGTGCTTTAGCAAGAGTGAGGTGACGGGGCAACGGCGGCAAGCGAATGGCAGTGATTCACGTGGAACGTTGCCAGTCACTGACCCTCCCTCGCCCCTTGAGGGAGAGGGAGAGACTTTTCGCGTCCAGCGAGAAAGTCAGGGTGAGGGGTATCTCTCCTCCGCAGGGGAGCCAGCAGAGGACATGGTAAGAATACCCCTCATCCGGCGCTGCGCGCCACCTTCTCCCTCAAGGGGAGAAGGAAACCCGGATAATGCTGTCGGTAGTTAGCTTCAAAACAAAAAGGCCCGGTGTTTCCACCGAGCCCCAAATCAAAAACGCCTAGCGTTTACTTCTTGTCGTCGTCCTTGACCTCTTCGAAGTCGGCGTCGACAACATCGTCGTCTTCTTCGTCGCGCGTGCCGTTCGCCTTGGCTTCAGCTTCAGCCTGCGATGCCTTGTACATGGCTTCGCCAAGCTTCATCGAGGCTTCGGCGAGGGCAGAGGTCTTTTCCTTGATCAGCTCGGCATTGTCGCCATCGAGCACGCCACGAAGGTCGGTGATCGCGGTTTCGATAGCCGACTTATCCTCAGCCGAAACCTTGTCGCCATAGTCCTTGAGCGACTTTTCGGTCGAGTGAACAAGCGATTCGGCCTGGTTCTTGGCTTCCACCGCTTCGCGCTTGCGCTTGTCGGCATCAGCATTGGCTTCGGCGTCCTTGACCATCTTTTCGATGTCGGCGTCCGAAAGACCACCAGACGCCTGGATGCGGATCTGCTGTTCCTTGCCGGTGCCCTTGTCCTTCGCCGAAACGTTGACGAGGCCGTTGGCGTCAATGTCGAAAGTCACTTCGATCTGCGGCACGCCACGCGGTGCGGGCGGAATGCCGGCGAGGTCGAAATTGCCAAGGAGCTTGTTGTCTGCGGCCATTTCGCGTTCGCCCTGGAAGACCCGGATGGTCACGGCCGACTGATTGTCTTCAGCGGTCGAGAAGGTCTGGCTCTTCTTGGTCGGGATCGTGGTGTTGCGATCGATGAGGCGCGTAAAGACGCCACCGAGTGTTTCGATGCCGAGGCTAAGCGGGGTCACGTCGAGCAGCAGCACGTCCTTGACGTCGCCCTGCAACACGCCGCCCTGAATCGCAGCACCAAGCGCCACGACTTCGTCCGGGTTAACACCCTTGTGCGGTTCCTTGCCGAAAAGCTGCTTCACAGCTTCTTGCACCTTGGGCATGCGGCTCATACCGCCCACGAGAACGACTTCGTCGATCTGGCTCGCGGAAATGCCGGCATCCTTCATTGCCTGTTTGCACGGCTCAATGGTGCGCTGGATCAGGTCGTCGACCAGCGATTCAAGCTTGGAGCGCGACAGCTTCAGCGTGAGGTGCTTTGGACCCGAAGCATCTGCCGTGATGAAGGGCAGGTTGATTTCGGTCTGGGTCGAAGACGACAGTTCGATCTTGGCCTTTTCGGCAGCTTCCTTGAGGCGCTGCAGAGCGAGCTTGTCGTTGCGCAGGTCGATGCCCTGCTCTTTCTTGAACTCGTCGGCGAGATAATCGACGAGACGCATGTCAAAGTCTTCGCCACCGAGGAAGGTGTCGCCATTGGTCGACTTCACTTCGAAGACGCCATCGCCGATTTCGAGGATGGAAACGTCGAAGGTACCGCCGCCGAGGTCATAGACCGCGATGGTGCCCGAGTTCTTCTTGTCGAGGCCATAGGCAAGCGCAGCTGCCGTCGGCTCGTTGATGATGCGCAGCACTTCAAGGCCGGCAATCTTGCCTGCATCCTTGGTGGCCTGGCGCTGGGAATCGTTGAAATAGGCAGGAACGGTGATGACGGCCTGCGTGACGGTCTCGCCGAGATAGGCTTCGGCGGTTTCCTTCATCTTCTGCAAGATCATGGCCGAGACCTGGCTCGGCGAGAATTTGTCGCCCGAAGCTTCGACCCATGCGTCGCCATTGTCGGCGGGCACGATCTTGAAGGGAACGAGGCCCTTGTCCTTGGCGACGACCTTATCGTCGTAACGGCGGCCGATCAGGCGCTTGACGGCGAAAAGCGTGCCTTCGGGATTGGTCACAGCCTGGCGCTTGGCCGGCTGGCCAACGAGGCGCTCGCCATCCTTGGAGAAAGCAACCATGGACGGGGTCGTCCGGGCGCCTTCGGCATTTTCGATCACTTTGGGATTGCTGCCGTCCATGACGGCGACGCAGCTATTGGTTGTACCGAGGTCGATACCAATGACTTTTGCCATAACTCTAGCCTCTCTTTACAGCGAACCCTTCGGTGAAGCCCTTCTCGCGAAGCAGCTTCTGCCCCAACAGGGCGGGGTCCCTCGTAGGTTGATTTGGCCCATTTTCAGGGCCTCGGGGCGTATATAGGGGGGTGCGCTTGGGGCTTCAAGCATGGCAAGGCGCAGAAATGGGCTTGCCGTGGATAAAAGGCGCCGCCCCGAATCATTGGGGGCAGCGCTGAAGCGGGACCGAAAAAATCAGTCGGTGATGGTGTAGCTGCCAAGGCTGCAGATATCGACACCGCGGGCTTCCAGCTCGCCGCCTTCGGCGCTTTCGAAGCGAAAGTCGTAAACGCACTGGTCCGACCCGTCATAGATATAGGTCGTTGCCTGCATGCCGGATTCAAGCGTGCCAGTATCACCGAGCAGGTCGTCGCCCCACTGGTCTTCGTTTGCCGGCGAGGCGTAGAAGAAATGGATCGACTGCGACGAGTTATTGATCAGCGTGAATTCGACGTTTTGCGCGGCAGCCGGCAAGGCGCCAGCGAGCGTCAGGGCGACGGCAGCGCCCAGAATTGCGGTTTTCATGAAAAAGCCCTCACACCAGGCGCACGTCGCGCCCGGACGCTCATTATCTGCCACTTTCGAATTTAATCGCCAAGAGGGATTGCTGCGGGATTGGTGGCGATTGGCGCTAGGGTGAATCTTCTTCCGCGCTGCCCCGCCGCCATATAAAACCCGGCCCATGTTCACGCCCGGCACCGTGCTGTTGCACAACAATCTCGATCCCCAAGGCCAAAGTTTTCTCTTTGCCGATCCCAAAGAGGTGCTCGTCGCCTATGACGCGGCCACGGCGCATGATGCCCTTGCGCGCCTGGAAGAGGCCCGCGGCAAAGGCCTATGGGCCGCGGGCTACTTTGCCTACGAGCTCGGATTTTTGTTCGAAGAGCGCCTCGCAAAACATCTGCCGGAGCGCACCGAAACGCCGCTTCTCTGGTTTGGCCTCTACGACAGCCCACGGGATTTTGCTGGTCTCCCGGACACAGAGAACGGAACTGCTGAGGATCTCACGCCGCAAACATCCTTAGCCGACTATGCATCCGCCTTCGACCGCGTAAAAAGCTACATCGCGGCCGGCGATACCTATCAGGTCAATCTCACCTTCAAGGCCGATTTTACGCTAAGCGGCTCACCCCTTGGCCTTTACGGGCGCCTCGCCCAATCCCAAAAAACCGCCTATGGCGCCTATATCCATGCGGGTGATCATCACGTCCTTTCCCGCTCGCCTGAGCTTTTTGTATCGGGCACTGGCGACGTACTTTCCGCCCGACCGATGAAGGGCACCATGCCTCGTGCGCCCCTGGCCTCTCAGGACGCAGCGGACCGTACCGCCCTCGCCTGCGACGAAAAGAACCGCGCCGAAAACCTGATGATCGTCGACCTCCTCCGCAACGATCTCGGCCGCATATCCGAAATCGGCTCTGTCGAGGTGACGGACCTCTTTACGGTCGAAACCTATTCCACCCTCCACACCATGACCTCGGGCATCACCGCCAAGCGGCGCCGAGGCGTCACCATGCTGGATGTCATAAAAAACCTCTTCCCCTGTGGCTCGATCACCGGCGCCCCAAAACTGCGCGCCATGGAAATCATCCACGAAGTCGAGAGCAGCCCCCGCGACCTCTACACTGGCTCTATCGGCTACATGGCCCCGAACGGCACCTTCGCCTTCAACGTCGCCATCCGCACGGCCATCATCGACGCCAAGGGCAATGGCACCATCGGCATCGGCGGCGGCATCGTCGCGGATAGCGAAGCGCAGTCCGAATACAACGAGGCCCTCTTAAAATTGCGCTTCCTCAGCGATCCCGCCCCACCGGTCACCCTGATCGAAACTATCAAATGGTCGCCAGCCGAAGGCTTTGTCCTCCTGGGCCGCCACATCGCCCGTTTCCTCTCTTCCGCTGCCTACTTTGGCCTCCCCGCCGATGGCGCCGCAGCCACCACGCGTCTTCTGGCCGAAAGCCAAGCCTGGACCGCCCCCATGCGCGTCCGCCTCACCCTTTCTGAAACCGGCATCGAGATAACGGCGGTTCCCCTGCCGCCAAACCCCGAAAAATTCCGCTTTCTCATTGCGGCAGAACCCCTCGATTCGCGCTCTGTTTGGCTCGCTCACAAAACCACCAACCGCGCCTTTTACGACCAGCCCCGCATCAAAGCGCATGACGAACACGGCGTCGACGAAGTCCTCTTCCTCAACGAGCGCTGCGAGCTGACCGAAGGCTCGATCACCAACCTTTTCATCCAGCGCGGCGAAAAGCTCCTCACTCCCGCCCTGTCATCCGGCCTCCTCCCCGGCACCCTCCGCGCCGAACTGATCGAGACCGGCCGCGCCGAAGAAGCCATTCTCACCCTTGCCGATTTGCAGTCTGCCGATGCAATCTTCCTCGGCAATTCCGTGCGCGGCCTGATCCCCGCCGAACTTTATGAACCGGAGCCGTCATGACGATCACCATCACCCCCGAAGACGTCCTCGTCGTCGTCGACGTGCAATATGATTTCCTGCCGGGCGGCAATCTCGCCGTCGCCGGCGGCGATGAAATCGTGCCTCTGATCAATGCGCTGGCCAAAAAGTTCACCAATGTCGTCCTCACTCAGGATTGGCACTCGGCCGATCACATTTCCTTTGCCAGCCAGCACAACGGCAAGGCGCCCTTCGACACCGTCGATCTCGACTATGGTACGCAAGTCCTCTGGCCCGACCATTGCGTCTGGGCGACCCACGGCGCCGAACTCTCCGCCGATCTCGATATCCCCCACGCGCAGCTGATCATCCGCAAGGGCTACAATCGCGCCATCGATTCCTATTCCGGCTTCCAGGAAGCCGACCGCGAAACCCCCACGGGCCTCGCCGGCTATCTCAACGAACGCGACACCGGCCGCCTCTTCGTCGTCGGCCTCGCCACCGATTTCTGCGTCGCCTGGACCGCCCTCGATGGGGCAGCGGGTGGTTTTGATGTGACCGTCATAGAGGATGCAACGCGGGCCATCGATTCCAATGGTTCGCTGGAAAAGGCTTGGGAGGATTTGAAAGAGGCCGGCGTCGACCGCATCATGAGCAGAGAAATTTTGGGCTAGCCTCAGCATCCCCCTCACCGACTCGGCTTTGCCGAGCCACCTCTCCCCGAGGGGGAGAGGAATAAGAGGCACCTCGCCTTAGCAGGCGCCGGCCCATTCTTCTCCCTCTCGGGGAGAAGGTGGCGCAACGCGCCGGATGAGGGGGATCTCCCCACAAAGCAAAAAGGGCCCGGTGTCACCACCGAGCCCAAAAACCCAAAAACTAAACGTTCTTATCGACACCCTCAGGCGCTGCGGCCCCAGTAGCCCCGCCGCCCTTGGCTACGCCCACCATGGCCGGACGCAGCACGCGCTCGCCGATGGCAAAACCCTCCTGCACCACCTGCACAACCGTACCCTCAGGCACGCTCGGATTCGGCACTTCGAACATGGCCTGATGCTTGTTCGGATCGAACTTCTGGCCCGCCGCCTCGATTGCCTTGACGCCATGCTTTCCGAGCAGCCGCTGCATCTCGCGCTCGGCCAGCTCCAACCCTTCAATGAGGCTCTTCAGCGTGCCTTCCGCCGTCTCGCGCGTTTCCTGCGGGATCACCAGCAGCGCGCGGCTCAGCGCGTCGGTCGCGCTCAGCATGTCGCGGGCAAAGCCGGCAATCGCGTAGGAGCGGGTGTCAGCCACATCGCGCTCGGTGCGCTTGCGCAGATTTTCCATCTCGGCCGCAGAGCGCAGCACGCGATCCTTCAATTCGGCATTTTCCGCCAGCAGAGCCTCGACGGGATCGACCTCTGGGGTTTCGGTTGCCGGAATTTCGGTCTCCGGCGTGTCGCCCTGGGCGGCGTTCTCGTCGCTCATAATATCTCCGTGGACCTGTTTATAATTTTCTGCCCCGCATATCGGCCAATGCGACGGCTTTTTCAATAGCGCAACGCTTCTCTACCGCTTCCGCGCCATCAGCCTGGTGAGCACATTCGCCGTATAATCCACCACCGGCACGATCCGCGCATAGTTGAGCCGCGTCGGCCCAATCACCCCCAAAACACCAACAACCTTATCATTGGCATCCTTATAGGGCGAAAGAATCACCGAAGACCCCGAGAGCGAAAACAGCTTGTTTTCCGACCCGATGAAAATGCGGACCCCCTGCGCCTTTTCCGCGTCGCCCAAAAGCTCCAGCAAGCCATCCTTACTTTCGAGCTCATCGAACAGCCGCCGCATGCGTTCGAGTTCATCGCTCGCCATGGCATCATTGAGCAAGTTGGCACGCCCGCGCACGATCACCCGCGGCGCCGAGGCGGGAGAATCCTGCACCAGCGTCGCAATCCCATCGTCGACGAGCTTTTGTGTCAGCTCATCGAGCTCGGCGCGCTGCTCGCTCCGCCGCTCGTCGAGCGCCTTGCGCGCCTCCGCCAGCGTCCGTCCGACAACATAGTTGGCTAAATAATTGCTCGCCTGCTGCAGCGCCGAAGCCGTAAATCCCGGCGGCAGGTCAAGGATGCGGTTTTCCACCTGCCCATCGTCGCCGACCAGCACAGCCATGGCCCGTGAATTATCGAGCCGCACGAATTCCACATGCCGCAGCACCATATCGGCCTTGGTAGCGATCACGAGGCCCGCGCCCTGGCTCAGCCCCGACAGCAGTGAACTGGCTTCGGTGAGCAGATCATCGACCTGCCGCCGCCCTGCTGGTCCCTCGATATGCTGGGCGATGCTGCGTTTTTCGCTCTCGTTGACGGCGCCGACTTCAAGCATGGAATCAACGAAGAATCGCAAGCCCTGCTGCGTCGGCTGCCGCCCTGCCGAAGTATGCGGCGCTGCGATCAGGCCAAGGTCTTCGAGATCCGCCATCACATTGCGCACCGAGGCGGGAGAGAGCTCCGTTTGCAGCAAGCGCGAGAGATCGCGCGACCCGACCGGCAAGCCGGTATCGAGATAACGCTCCACCAACCGGCGGAAAATGTCCTGGCTCCGATCGTTCAAAACATTGAGAAAATCGTCGGACGGGCGGACCATGGGCTCTTTTAGTTCAAATCGTCGCTTTAACCTTGCCCTTCATTTAAGCGCATAGGAGCCAACCGCCAAGCGTCCGGTGCTTGTTCCGGGCCTTAAGGAGGGTTAAGAGGCGGTAAACAGCAGAAGAGATGCCTATCCATGCGGCCATCCGGACGCGCCCCCGATCAGATGCGGGCTGTCACTATCGAGCGTAACGTATCCCTCAAGGCTGAAGGTTCGTGCCTCGTTGCCTTCGGCAATACTAAGGTTCTGGTCACGGCTTCCGTCGAAACGAGCCTCCCCGGCTGGCTGCGCGGCAAGGGCCAGGGCTGGGTCACCGCCGAATACGGCATGCTGCCCCGCGCCACCGGCACACGCACGCGTCGCGAAGCCACCGCCGGTAAGCAAACCGGCCGCACGCAGGAAATTCAGCGCCTCATCGGCCGCTCGCTCCGCGCCGTCGTCGATCTAACCGCCTTGGGCGAATCCCAGATCACGCTTGATTGCGATGTGCTCGAAGCCGATGGCGGCACCCGCACCGCCTCGATCACCGGCGCCTATATCGCCTTGGCCGATGCCATTAAATGGCTCGAAGAGCGCAAGCTCACCAAAGGCGTGGTTCTGAAAGATTCCGTCGCCGCCGTGTCCTGCGGCATCTATCGCGGCACCCCGCTTCTCGATCTCGATTATCTCGAAGACGTCGAAGCCGAAACCGACGCCAATTTCGTCATGACTGGCTCGGGCAAATTCGTCGAAATCCAGGGCACCGCCGAAGGTGCCCCCTTCGACCGCGCCGAACTCGACGCGCTCACGACCCTTGCCGACAAGGGCATTTCTGAACTCTCCGAACTGCAGAAGGCGGCGCTTTCCGCATGATTTTTTCGCTCTTTAGAAAGTCCCCCTCATCCGGCCCTTCGGGCCACCTTCTCCCCGAGGGGGAGAAGAACAGATCGGCATCCGCCTCTTATTCCTCTCCCTCTCGGGGAGAGGTGGCCCGGCAAAGCCGGGTCGGTGAGGGGGCTTTCGAGGCCGGAAACTGCGCCATCTGGAACGACATTCAACGCGCCCTGGAGTCCAAATGACCATTCCAAAACTCCGCCGCGGCGATCGTCTCGTGCTTGCCACGCACAATGCCGGCAAGCTGAAAGAATTCCAGGAGCTTTTTGCGCCCTTCGGTCTCGAACTGATTTCCGCCGGTGAACTCGGTCTGCCTGAGCCCGAAGAAACCGGCACCACCTTTGCCGAAAACGCCCGCACCAAGGCTCATGATTCGGCCAAGGGCGCCAATATGCTCGCCCTTTCCGACGATAGCGGCCTCTGCGTCGATGCGCTTGATGGCCAGCCCGGCGTCTACACCGCCGATTGGGCCGGCGTGCCGCGCGATTTCAATTTCGCCATGCAGCGCGTCGAAACCGAATTGCAGCAAAAGGGCGCGACGACGCCCGGGCAGCGCACCGCGTCCTTCAATGCCACGCTCTGTCTCGCCCATCCCGATGGCCGCGACATGATCTTTGTCGGCCGCTGCGATGGCACCTTGGTCTGGCCGCCTCGCGGCACGATCGGCCATGGCTACGACCCCATGTTCCAGCCCGAAGGTTTTGATATCACCTTTGGCGAAATGGCCGCCGAAGCCAAACACTCCTGGGCTCCCGGCGAAAAAGGCCTCAGCCACCGCGCCCGCGCCTTCGCTCAATTCGTGGAGAACCAGATTGAGCAGAGCTAACCGCTCTCCCGCCCAATCTTTCCCTACGCTCCGGGCTTCCCTCGGGCTTGACCCGAGGGCCATTCACCGCATCCCCCTGGGTGCAACCCTTGCCTCGATAGACCCTCGGGTCAGGCCCGAGGGAAGCGCAGAGTTTTTGGCGAGCCCACAGCACGCGAGTCGATCAGCATGAGCAATCCCAACGACCTGTTCGGCGTCTATGTCCACTGGCCCTTCTGCGCCTCAAAATGCCCCTATTGCGATTTCAATTCGCACGTCCATCGCGGGCCGTTCGATGAAGACGCCTATGTCGAAGGCTACAAGAAAGAGATCGCCCATATGGCGAGCCTTTCCCCCGGCCGTCTCGTCCAGTCGATTTTCTTCGGCGGTGGCACCCCATCGCTGATGTCGCCAAAGGCCGTGGGCAGCATTCTCGATACCATCGCCGCCCATTGGCAGGTCGATAGCAATGCCGAGATCACCCTCGAAGCCAACCCGACTTCGGTCGAGGTCGACCGCTTTCGCGGGTTTAGAACGGCCGGCATCAATCGCGTTTCGCTCGGCGTCCAGTCGCTGCGCCCTGGGCCGCTGGCCGAATTGGGCCGCCGGCACACCGTCGAAGAAGCCGTCGCTGCCGTACGCATCGCGCAATCGGTATTCGAGCGTTCCAGCTTTGACCTGATCTATGCCCGCCCCAAGCAGACGCTTGAAGATTGGGAAGACGAGCTGAAAGAAGCCATCTGGCTCGCCAAGGGCCACTTGAGCCTTTACCAGCTCACCATCGAGCAGGGCACGCGCTACTTCGATCTCTTCAATGCCGGCAAGCTGCAGATGCCCAGCGAAGATCTCGGCGCCGACTTTTATGAGCTGACTCAGGAATTGACGGCTGCCGCTGGCATGCCGGCCTACGAAATTTCCAATCACGCCGTACCCGGCCAGGAATCGCGCCACAACATGCTCTATTGGCGTTATGGCGAATATGCCGGCATCGGCCCTGGCGCCCATGGCCGCCTGCTGCTCAACCACCAGCGCCACGCCACCGCCGCCGAAAAAATGCCCTTCGACTGGCTCAAACTCGTCAACGAGTTCGGCCACGGCATGACCACCGACGATGTCCTCACCTGGGAAGAGCAGGGCGACGAATACCTCGTCATGGGCCTCCGTCTCAAGGAAGGCATCTCGCCCACCCGCTTCATGTCGATCTCCGGCCGCACCATCGCCGAAAAACAGATCGAAGCGCTCAAGGGCTATGGGTTTGTGGAAACCCTCCCCAACGGCAATATCCGCGTGACCGAAAAAGGTTTTCCGGTGCTCGATGCCGTAGTCGCGGATTTGGCCGCGTAAAAAGGCCCCCTCACCCGCCGGCTTTGCCGTCGACCTCTCCCCCGTAGGGAGAGGTGGGAGTTGCCTAAGTCACGGAGCGACACCTCTCCCTTTGGGGGAGAGGTCGGCCAAAGGCCGGGTGAGGGGCCTTTCCCAGGCATCCTAAAACTTCGCCCCATCCACGGTCGTCGCCCCACCGCCCCCAATCTTCTTCACCACCAGCGCATATTCCGCCCGCCCATTGGCCAAGAACCGGAATTGCCCATCCCGCCCATTGAACCCGGATGCGCTTGTAAGAAGCCCCGGATTATAGGGCGGCGTCGCCATAGAGAGCGTGTTCACATTGGCAAGGATCGTCGCCGTATAAACAATGGTCGCCATTGGATGCGGCCGTGTCCCAAACCGGTTCTGATACTCGCCTGATATCGCCGTAAATCCCGCTTCGTCGACCGCCGGATAAATCGCTCCCACCAATCCCGGCGTCGCAAGAATAGTCGGGTCGCCTGCCCAATCCGCCGAGCCAACGATCTGCACCGCATCCCCCGTCACACCGGCGCTCGCGAGCGCTGTCGCAAAGGCCGGTGCGCTCGTCCGTTCAGGCAAAAACAGCGTGTCGATCATGCCACGATCGATCTGCTGCTTGGCCTGCGCCACGATCTGCGCGGCCTCGCTCGCTGCGGAAAAGGTATAAACCGCGGGCGCATTGAATCCCGCCGCAACCGCCTGCTGCCGAAACGCGGTGGCGAGTGCTTCGCCGTAAGGCGTCGCAGGGAACGCGCCCGCGATGCCGCGCCTGCCCTGCGCCATGACATAGGTAAGGCCGCGCTTCATCTCGGCGTCAGGCAGCACGGAGAGAAGATAAACCCCTTGCCCCGCCAGCGCCGGATTGTTGGCAAAGCCGATTAGCGGAACACCCGCCGACCGCGCGACACCGCCCGCTGCCGCCACCTGATCGCCCTTGAGTGGCCCAAGGATCAGTTTCGCTCCACCCTGCACCGCCGCATTGGCCGCCGCCGCCGCCCCCGCCGCGCTGTCGCCCGTATCGCGCAAGGTGATCTTCGTATTCTCGGCAATGTTGGGATTGGCTTCAATGAACGCCATGGCCAGTTTGGACGCATTGGCCAGCGACTTACCAAGTTCGGCCAGCGACGGGTCACCCGAGAGCGGCAAGAGCAGCGCAACCCTGACCGGACCGCGCCCAAAACTCTCGCCGCCCGACTGCGGCATCTGCTGGTTGGGCCCCGGTATGCTCGGCGCCGTTGCGACATTGGAGGGCGGATTGCCCCAGCCGATCGTTCGCGACCCGATCTGAAACGTCCCCGGCGAACAGGATGTCAAAAGCGCGCCGAGCGCAAAAGCCAGCGCGCCGCGACCCCAATTGCCCCAATCGTAACGCCAACGCATGAATGATGCTCGAAACGCTCCCCAAGTGTTAACAAACTCGCCCCATTTCGTTAAGCAAGTCTCAACCCCGGGGAGCCGCGAGCATAATGGATCGACCAGCCGAATATTTCATTGCCGGCAATGCCTTCGCCGCCCCGCCGCTCGCCCCCGGCCTCTATGTCGTCTCGACCCCCATCGGCAATCTCCGCGACATCACCATCCGCGCTTTGGAAACCCTCGCGGCCGCTGATCTGGTCCTTTGCGAAGACACCCGCACCTCGGCAAAACTCCTCGATCACTACGGCATTCGCGGAAAACGCCAGGCATTACATGAACATAACGAGCGTGCTCGCGCCGAGGAAATCGTCTCACGCATCGCCGGCGGTCAGGCCATCGCGCTGATTTCCGATGCCGGCACCCCCCTCCTGTCCGACCCCGGCTTTCCCCTCATCCGCGCCTTGGCCGAAGCCAATCTCCCCGTCTTTCCCATCCCTGGTGCCTCCGCCCTTTTGTCCTCACTCGTCGTCGCCGGCCTCCCCACCGACGCCTTCGCCTTCCACGGCTTCCTGCCGCCCAAAGCGGGCGCCCGCGCTAACGCCTTGAAAAGCTATGTGGATTCACGTGAAACACTGGTTTTCTACGAAAGCCCCCGCCGCCTCGACGATGCCCTCGCCGCCATGGCCGAAGTCTTCGGCGACCGCCAAGCTTCCGTCAGCCTCGAACTAACAAAACGTTTCGAGCGCACCTTTCGCGGGACGCTTGCCGAGCTGGCCGAAAAGTTCGCTGGCGAAGAAACCAAAGGCGAAGCCGTCATCGTCGTCGCAGGCGCTGCCGAACCCAGCGCGCCTGCTGCAGAGGACTGGCAAGCAGACCTCTTGGCCGCCATGGCCGACCAGCCCATGCGCTCGGCCGTTGATGAAATCGCTGCCCGCTATGGGCTCAAACGCAAGGAGGTTTACGATGCCGCCCTCGCGCTTAAGGCCCAGCAATAAAAGGCAAATCGCCGAACGCGATGGCCAGCGCGGCGAAGCTCTAGCCGCGCTTTTCCTGCAACTAAAACTCTACCGCATCCGTCACCGCCGCTACAAAACTCCGGTCGGAGAAATCGATCTGGTCGTCGAGCGCCGTGGCACCATCGCATTCGTCGAGGTGAAAACCCGCGCGAACCATACTCTGGAAGCTGACGCGTTAGAGGCGGTGAACACATCGCGCATCGTCCGCGCCGCTGAGCATTGGCTTTCGCGCCACCCCCGCGAGGCTGAAAAGACCTACCGCTTCGATGTAATTTTCCTTGCGAACGGCCGCTGGCCGCGCCATCTCATCAACGCGTTCGATGCTGACGGTTGACCACGGTTCTTGTGTGGTCCCGCAAATCAAAGAGATAAAAATGCTCAAAGTCGCCGTCCAGATGGACCACGTCTCCACCATCAATCCACGCGGCGATTCCACCTTCGCCATGATGCTTGAGGCCCAGGCCCGCGGCCATGAATTGCTGCATTATACGGCTGACACCCTGTCGCTTCGCGACAACGTCGTCACCGCTCTCGTCCAGCCGATCACGGTGACCGACGCCGAAAAGGGCCAGCATTTTACCCTCGGCGAAGCCAAGCGCTTGGATCTCGCAACTCAGGACGTGATCCTGATGCGCCAGGATCCGCCCTTCAACATGAACTATATCACCATCAGCCACATCCTTGAGCGGCTGCACCCCAAGACGCTGGTGGTCAATCCGCCCGCCGCGGTGCGCAATGCGCCGGAAAAAATCCTGGTGACGGATTTCCCCGAACTGATGCCGCCAACGCTGGTGACGCGCGATCGCGCCGAAATCCACGCCTTCCGCAAGGAGCATGGCAACATCATCGTCAAGCCGCTCTACGGCAATGGCGGCGCCGGCGTCTTCTTCCTCCAGGAAGGCGACCATAACTTGGCGTCCCTCATCGAACTGTTCGAGATCAACTATCCCGAACCCTTCATGATCCAGAAGTACCTGCCCGACGTCCGCAAGGGCGACAAGCGCATCATCATCATCGACGGCGAGCCCGTCGCCGGTCTCAACCGCATTCCTGCCGATGGCGAAGCTCGTTCCAACATGCATGTCGGCGGCCGCCCCGAACTGTCGCCCCTGACCGAGCGCGAAAAAGAAATCTGCGCCGCCATCGCCCCTGCGCTCAAAGAGCGCGACATGATCTTTGTCGGCATCGACGTCATCGGCGACTACCTCACCGAAATCAACGTCACCTCCCCCACCGGCATCCGCGAAATCAAACGTTTTGGTGGGCCGGACATCGCTGTGATGATCTGGGACGCGATCGAAAAGCGGCGCATGGTGTAAGGGCCAACAACCATTCCTCTTTAGTGTCGTCTGCGATCAGGAGGTCACGATGAAAACCATCATTCTGACTGCGCAGGCGGCAAAAGAACTGGATGCGCTGCCTTTGTTCGCGCGCGAGCAGATTTCCCACGGGCTTGATCTTTACGCCATGACAGGCAGAGGTGATATTAAGGCTCTGCAGGGTCAATCGGGCTTTCGCCTTCGAATTGGCCGGTACCGTGTGCTTTTCGACGAAGACCGCCTGACAATTTTGGCGGTCCAGATCGGCAAGCGAGAAACGACCACCTATCGATAGGAGGCTCTGATGGGTGTCCAGATTATTACTACGCCCACTGGCGAGGAAATGGTGGTCATGTCTCGGGCAGAGTATGAAGCACTTCTGGCTGATCGTGACGATGCTTTTGAAGATGGGGCCGACGCAGCAGCTTTTGCTGCCGCGCGCGCCGCTCTCCGGTCGGAAGATATCCTTCCCGCTTCAGTCAGCGCCGAAATTCTTGCCGGAGAGAGCCGTCTCTGCGCATTCCGAAAATGGCGTGGCTTAGACGTCACTGATCTTGCGGTTGCTACTGGAATTGACGGCATGGTCCTCACTCAAATCGAAGCCGGCGATCGCCTGTTTTCTCGAGATGAGGCCGCACGTATTGCCGAGGCACTTGACCTGCCCATGAGTTGGCTCGCCGCCTAGCCCTCTTGGCCTCCCCCGCCAAATCCCCTAGTGCTAAGGTTTGGGGTTTGCGGGGCGATCCATGGATACTTCGGCTTTTCTCGTCGCCTTTGCGACGCTGTTCGCGACTGTCGGCGTTGCCGATATTGCCTTCATCTTCGCCGCGCTGACGAAGGACAATACGCCCGCGCAACGCCGCACCTTTGCGACCCGTGGCGTCGTCATCGCGCTGTTGATCCTGTTGTTCTTCGCCTTCCTCGGCAATCTGATCCTTGATGTCTTCGGCATCACCATTCCGGCGCTTCGCACCGCGGGCGGCGTCCTCCTACTCCTCATCGCCATCGACATGGTTTTCGCGCGCCATTCGGGCGGCACAGGCACGACCGACGAGGAAGAGGTTGAAGCCCGTCAGGCCCACGATATTTCGGTGTTCCCGCTCGCCATGCCGCTTCTGGCCGGCCCCGGCGCTATCAGCGCCGTCATTCTGCTGACGACTGGCGCCGAATCTCAGGCCGAATTCTGGCTCGTCATCGCCGCAATCATCGTCATCCTGGCGCTGGCCTGGCTCACCCTGCTCGTCGCTATTCCAATCCAGCGCCTCCTGGGACTCACCGGTCTTTCCGTGGTCTCCCGCGTCGTCGGCATCCTGCTTGCGGCTCTCGCTGTGCAGTTCGTCTTCGACGGCATCAAGGCTTCGGGCCTCCTCGGCGCCGTTACTTGACGAATTGGCAACGGCCGGTCGGCGCCAGTGCCGAGATGGCGCGCGGATCGCAACCTGTGGACAGGAACATCAACCAGTCATTGGTCGAGCCGTAAAAGACGTTCCGGTCGACCTCGCCCTTGACCCCAGGCACGACTCCCGTCTGGGTATATTGCCAAAAAGTCCAGGTTCGGTTTTCGTAGCGCTCATGCGGCTCGGCAGCGGTCGAGCGCAGCCAAAACGTGTTCGGAAAATATTCGCCGGCGAGGATATCGCGGTGGAAGTTCATGTCGGTATAGATGATCGGCAGCTTGCCGGTATGGCGCTCCATCACATCGAGCATGAGCCGGATTTTTTCGAGCGCATCGGCCTTGCTCGGCTTTACCGTGCAGCTTGAATGATTGTTCCATTCGAGGTCGAGCACGGGTGGCAGGGCGCTTGGATCGGCCGGCACGTTCTGCACGAACCAATTGGCCTGCTCCGAAGCCAGCGAACACCAGGTCATGAAGTGATATGCGCCGCGCGGCATGCCGGCATTGCGCGCCCGCTCCCAATTGGTGCGGAAATTGGGATCGACATAGTCCTTCCCTTCCGTCGCCTTCATGAAGACGAAGTGGGTGCCGCCCGCGCGTGCCCGGTCGAAATCGATATTTTCCTGATAGCGCGCGACGTCGATGCCCTGCACCGGCATGCCGCGGGCGCGATCGACACCGGCATGGGGCCGATTATCTCCCGGAATGGCGCCATAAAGCCCGCCGCCGGTCGCGCAAGCTGCCAATGCTGCTACTGTCAGGCCCATCACAGCGTGGCGCAACAGAGCGGAAACAGAGGCGGGCAAACGAAAGGCGCGGGCCATCAACACACTCGACTTAGAAAGACAATCAGAGCCTTTGATTCAACATGTCGGGGTTAATGGACGTTTAGGGTAACCAATGTGGCAGTGAACATGGTTAACGAGCCATCTTCTGTTCGCTCTCCGTTCTTGACTGACGCGGTTCTTCTGTTAGCGTTGCTTGAGGTGGGGGCCTTGTTCATGGTTACGCGTGTTGCCACAGTCGCCTTTAACGGCATCGAGGCGGTGCCGGTCGATGTTCAGGTGCAAATCGCGCCCGGTCTTTCCAAGTTTCTGATGGTTGGCCTGCCCGATAAGGCAGTCAAGGAATCGAGCGAGCGCGTTCGCGCCGCGCTTGTCGCCTCTGGCCTCGGCCTGCCGCCCAAACGCATCACGGTCAATCTCGCCCCGGCCGATCTGCCCAAGGAAGGCAGCCACTATGATCTCCCCATCGCTCTGGGCCTGATGGCTGCCATCGGCGCTATCCCGCAGGATGCGCTCGATCGCTATCTGGTGCTTGGTGAACTGGGGCTTGATGGCCGTCTGGCCCATGTGGGCGGCGTTCTTCCTGCCGCCATTGCCGCCACGGCCCGCGGATTGGGCATCATCTGCCCAACGGCATCTGGCCCCGAGGCAGCCTGGGCCAATGACGACATCGATATTGTCGCGGCTGATAGTCTTCTCTCCCTTGCCAATCATCTCGTCGGCCGGCAATTGCAGGCCCGGCCGCGTCCGGTGCAGCGCCTGATCGATGCTGGCACAATGCCCGACCTGGCCGATGTCCGGGGTCAGGCCGTGGCGCGCCGGGCGCTCGAAGTTGCGGCCGCTGGCGGTCATAATCTTCTTCTTGTTGGTCCGCCCGGCGCCGGCAAATCTATGCTGGCGGCGCGATTGCCATCGATCCTGCCGCCGCTTGAGCCGCGCGAATTGCTCGATATCTCGATGATCCAGTCGATCGCTGGCGAACTGGCGGGTGGCGCCCTGTCCGATCGGCGTCCGTTCCGCGCCCCGCATCATTCGGCTTCGATGGCCGCGCTGGTTGGCGGTGGCCTAAAAGTGCGGCCGGGTGAAGCGAGCCTTGCCCACAACGGCGTCCTGTTTCTCGATGAGCTGCCCGAATTCGCGCCCAGTGTCCTCGATAGTCTCCGCCAACCGCTCGAAAGCGGTGAAATGGTCATTGCCCGTGCCAATGCCCGCGTCACTTACCCGAGCCGCTTCCAGCTCATCGCCGCCATGAACCCCTGCAAATGCGGCATGGCCGGCACACCCGGCCACACCTGCAAGCGCGGCGACGCCTGCGCCGCCGATTATCAGTCGCGCATTTCCGGGCCATTTCTTGATCGCATCGACATCCGCATCGACGTTCCAGCCGTCTCCGCGACGGATATGATCGGCTCTGCTCCCACCGCTGAGCCGTCGTCTGTCGTTGCCCAGCGCGTAGCCATGGCTCGCGTGCGTCAGCGCGAGCGCTACAAAGCGGTCGGCGCGCCAGAGGTGTTGACCAATGCGGCCGCCAGTTCAACGCTGATCGAAAAACTCGTCGAGCCCGACCGCGATAGTCAAACGCTGCTGCTCATGGCGGCTGAGCGCTACAATCTTTCCGCGCGCGCCTATCATCGCGTTCTCAAGGTTGCCCGCACTTTGGCCGACCTGGCCAATTCCGAAAAAGTCGCGCGTCCGCACATCGCGGAAGCCTTAAGCTATCGTCTCAATTTCGGTGCTGCGTGAGCAATCTTCGCGGTGAACTGGTTCACTGGAATGATGCGCGTGGCTTTGGCTTCATCGCGGGCGATGATGGCCAGCGCTACTTCGTCCATATTTCATCCATCATGCGGATCGCAACACGCCCGCGCGTCGGCGACGTGGTCTATTTCGCTGCGAAGAAGGGCGAGAAACAACAGCTTGAGGCACGCTCCGTCACCATTGCAGGTGCCAATCCGGTTACGCCGCAAGCGCGCCGGAGCCAAATCAGGCGCGAGCTCGATTGGCAGCTTATCCTTGCGCTGAGTCTGCTGGGCCTCTTGGCCTATCTCATCTGGCATGACCCACTTGCCGGCTTCCTGCTCCTGCCCTACGCCGCCGGCGGCGTGCTGACATTTTTCGTTTATTGGCTGGATAAGCGCGCGGCGGAAGCGCAAGCCTGGCGGGTCAGCGAAGCCACTTTGCATGGTCTCGATCTTGCCTTTGGCATCATTGGCGGCCTCCTGGGCCAGGCAATTTTCCGGCACAAGACGCGCAAAACGCGCTTTATGTTTGCGACACTCATGATCGGTTTCGTCCATCTTGCGCTGCTCGCTGGACTTGCCCTTGGCGAAATCAAACTCGAAGCACTACCCGCGACGCTTCATGCTGTATTGATGGGTCAGTGATTCACGTGAAGCAGAGTTTGAGGAGATTTTTATGCGCCATCGCATTTCGGCCGGCGTTCTGGCCATGCGCGACGACAAAATTCTCCTCGTTCGTCACTATCGCGCTGGCAAGCATGATTTCTGGGCTGGCCCCGGGGGCGGCGTCGAAGGCAGCGAAGAACTCTGGCAAGCCGCAGAACGCGAGGCTTTCGAAGAAACCGGCCTCCGCGTCATGGCGCAAAATCTTGCTTATATCGACGAGTTGGTCGATGGCTGGGGCCGGGTGGTGAAATTCTGGTTTCTCGCGCGCTTCATTTCCGGTGAGATCGATATCACCGCCAATCCCGCCTTGGGCGAGAGCATTAGCGAAGCCGGTTGGTTCGGGCAGCATGACCTCCCCAAGGGCCATGTCTTTCCGGAAATGCTCCGCGATCGTTTCTGGACCGACCGTACAACAGGCTTTCCCACGCCGATAAAACTTCCGCTGCGCCAGTCTATTTTCTAGCTCGCAGCGACTTGCCTTTACGGCTGCCGTGTTTCACGTGAATCCAAAGCGTTACGTGTCGTCATTGCGGCGATCATTTACCCAGCTGTCGCGCCATTCGCGTTCGAGCACGGAGCGGCGCTTGCCATAGCGCTCATCGGTCACGACCAGATTGACGATGCGGTCCGTGCGAAAATTGCGGAAATTCTGCCGCAATAGACACCAGGCGGCGATGGTCTGTTTGCCCTCGTAAAAGGCGAGACCCACCGGCCAAAGCGTGCGCGACGTCGCCCGCCCCTGCTCGTCCTGATAGTCGATGGTCACCGCCCGCTCCTGTCGCATGGCGAGGCGAATCTCTCCGAGCACGGGAATAGGCTTGCGCCCGCCCCATTGCGCCATCGGCCAAAGCGCAGTGTCGCTGATCCGATCGCGCAGATCTTCCGGCGATGCGGTGGCGATCTTGGCGAGCGCATTTTGCGCCGCGGCGCTCAAGCCATCATCGGGCTGCGTCCCGACCCAACGCGCGCCCAGCACCAGCGCCTCGAGCTCTTCGGCCGAAAACATCAGCGGCGGCAGAAAAAAGCCGGGTTTGAGCATGTAGCCAATTCCCGCCTCGCCATCGATTGGCGCTCCGAGCCCGATCAGCGTCTGGATATCGCGATAAAGCGTGCGAACGGAAACGCCCTGTTCCTCGGCCAAAGCCGCTGCGGTCACCGGCCGCCGATGCCGCCGCAGCGCATCCATGATGGCAAAAAGTCGCTCGGTCTTGTCCATGACGCCCTCGTGAACAGAGATAGAACGGGATGGCAGATTCTGGCGCAGAAATCCACTAGCGGCAAAAGAAAAGGCCGCCCCATGGCGGCCTCCTCAGGTCCGGTCAACGCTGCAAACAGCCCAGAAATCAAGCGATCTCGATATCGCACCAATGGCTATAGGGCCGCTCGGGTGAGTGGAAGACATTGGGGAAATGCGGATTATGCACGGCATCGGCAAAGCACTGATCTTCAAGGCAGAAGCCGGCATGCTTCTGATAGGTTTTGCCGCCAAGCCCGGGCACCGGAATACCGGTCCAAACGCCATTATAGACCTGCACGCCCGGGCGATCCGACCAGATTTTGAGGGTAAGATCCTTGTCCGGCGATACCACAGTCGCGATGGGGTCGGCATGCTTGCGACCCGTATCGAGCACAAGGCCCATGTCATAATCGACCGGCGCGCCATTGGCATCGCGCATGGTGCGCGGCTGGCGCAGATCATAGATCGTGCCCTTGGATGGCAGGATCGCGCCGGTCGGCGCGAGATCGTCGCCCAGCTCGGTATAAGCACTCGAATTGATCTGGATGGTATGGTCGAGCACCGTGTCGGCCGTGCCAAGATTGAAATATTGGTGCTGCACGAGGCTGATCGGGGTGGCGCGATCGGTCGTCGCCGCGAGCTCCAGATGAAGGGTATTACCGCGGAGGCTATAGGTCGCCGAGAAATTGACATTGCCGGGATAACCCATGGCGCCATCAGGCGAAAAATGGGTGAAGCGCACGGCATTGTTGGCATTGTCGACTTGGCCGGTCCACACCTGCCGGCCAAGGCCCTCGGCCCCGCCGTGAAGCTGCAATTCACCGGCATTGGGCGGCAGCTTGTAGGTGACCCCGTCGATCTCAAAGCTCGCGCCCTTGATGCGGTTGGCGACGCGACCGGCCAAGGCACCAAAATGCGGGCTGTGCTCGACATAATGCTCGAGCGTTTCAAACCCCAGGACGACGCCGCGCTCACCACCGGCGACAGGGACGCGCCAATCGCGCACGGCCACGCCATAGCCGATAATCTCGACAGTCACACCGGTATCGCTGACCAGCTTGAACTGGTCGACGCGCTGGCCCTGATGTTCGCCGAATGTCGAAACGTCGATGCCCATGGCATATCCCCTCAAAGTCTTTTGGCGCGGAGGTTTAGCCTTTTCGGTTCCTTGCGGCAACGCCGCACTTGACCTTTTCGGCCGCCCCGCGAACTGTGGTCCCTAAAGCAAAATCAAGAATGCGGGGACAATGTGAACGAGGAGGCGACGCGGCGCAGAGCAACGGTTCATGACGTCGCCAAGGCCGCGGGCGTGTCGCTTGCAACGGTCGATCGCGTCCTCAATGGCCGCTCCGGCGTGCGCGCCGCCACAGCCGAAAAGGTCGAAGAGGCCATCGTCCGCCTCGGCTTTTCCCGCGATCTCAATGCCTCGCTCATGGCGCGCGCCCGGGATTTGAAGGTCGTTTTCTTCATCCCAGATGGCTCCAACGAATTCATGGATAGCCTCGCCGAGGCCGTCGCGCGCCGCAGCATGCCGGCCCTTTCCGATCGCATGCACCTCAGCACTCGCCGCATCCGCGCCCTCGATGCAGGCTCGCTCGCTGCAGGCCTCGATGCGCTCGACCCTAGGGATTGCGACTGCGCCGTCATCGTCACCAGCGAAGAGCCCGAAATTCTCGCCGCCGTCGATTCCGCCACCCGCCGCGGCATCGCGGTCATGACGCTGGTCTCCGATCTCCCCGGCTCCGCCAGAAAACACTTTATCGGCGTCGACAACGTCGCCGCGGGCCGCACTGCTGCCTCCCTTCTCGGCCGCTTCCTGCCCCAAGGCGGTAAGGTCGCCGTCATTGCCGGTTCGCTCCACCTCCGCGACCATCTTGATCGGCTTGACGGCTTTCGCGAGGTTTTGGCCCGCGATTTTCCCGCCCTCCACCTCGTCGGCCCGCTGGAAGGCCATGATGAACGCGTTGAAACCCAAGCTTTGGTGGCTAAGCTTCTCTCCGACTATCCTGATCTCTCTGGCATCTACAATCTAGGTGCCGGCAATATGGGCTTGGTTGCCGCCCTGGAGGCTGTCGGTAATAAAATATCCCCCCGTGTCATCGCGCATGAACTCAGCGCTCCCACACGTGCGGGCCTGATGTCCGGCGCCATCGACGTAGTCCTCGACCAAAACCCCGACGGGGAAATTCGCGAAGCCATCACCGCCGCGCGTGCGCTGGCTTTGGGGGCTGGCCGTCATATCGCCACAGACCCCATTGAAATTGGCATTTTCCTGCGCGACAATCTGCGTTAGGACACCGCCATCCAAAAGCGGGCGGGAGGACGATCCGTTGATTTGCGAACTCAGAATTGAGGTACGTGCCTCATGACTTTTCTTGGTATTGATATAGGCACGTCCGGTGTGAAGGCCTTGCTGATTGACGGCAATGGCAAATCGCTCGGCGAAGCCTCGGCTTCCGCCGTCGAGCCCGTGCGCCCCCATCCCGCCTGGTCCGAGCAAAACCCGACCGATTGGTGGACCGCGACACTCGCCGCCATCGACAAGCTCAAACTCTCGCACCCAAGCGAACTCGCCGCCGTCACCGGCATCGGCCTTTCGGGCCACATGCATGGCGCGACACTTCTCGGCAAAAACGACGAAATTTTGCGTCCCGCCATTCTCTGGAACGATGGCCGCTCGGCCGCCGAATGCCTCGAGATGGAAGCAGCGCTCCCAAGCCTTCGCCAGCTCGCCGGCAATATCGCCATGCCCGGCTTCACGGCGCCAAAAATCGCCTGGGTCCGCAAGCATGAGCCGGCCATATTCGACAAACTCGAAAAAGTCCTGCTGCCAAAAGCCTATGTTCGCCTTTTGCTGACCGGCGAATATGTCGAGGACATGTCCGATGCCGCCGGGACGCTCTGGCTCGACGTCCAGAAGCGCGACTGGTCTGACGATCTATTGGCCGTGACCGGCCTCACCCGCTCCCACATGCCGCGTCTCGTTGAAGGCTCAGCCCCCTCCGCGCAGCTCAAATCCGACCTTGCCGCCCGCTGGGGCATGTCCGGGGCCGTCATCGTCGCTGGTGGCGCAGGCGACAACGCTGCCGCCGCCTGCGGTATCGGCGCCATTCGTCCCGGCGAAGGCTTTGTCTCGCTCGGCACTTCCGGCGTGCTTTTCGTCTCCAACGAAAAGTTCAGCCCCAATACCGAAGGCGCCGTTCATGCCTTCTGCCACGCCATCCCAGACACCTGGCACCAGATGGGCGTCATCCTTTCGGCCACCGATTCGCTGAATTGGCTGAGCCGCATCACCGGAAAGAAGCAGGCTGAACTCGCCGGAGAAGCCGAAACCCAGTTCACTGGCCCGGGCGAAGCGATCTTCCTGCCCTATCTCTCAGGTGAGCGCACGCCGCACAACAATGCCGGTGCCCGCGGCTCTTTCACCGGCCTTTCCCAGTCGACCGACACCGCCCAGATGGCCCAGGCCGTCATGGAAGGCGTCACCTTCGCCATGCGCGATTGCCAGCGTGTGCTGGCTGATGCCGGCACGAAAATCGACCGCCTGCTGGCCGTCGGCGGTGGTTCCAAGTCGGCGCTGTGGCTCAAAATGCTTGCCACCAATCTCGACATGGAAATCGCCCTCCCCGAGGATGGCGATTTTGGCGGCGCGCTCGGCGCTGCCCGCCTCGGCCTTTGTGCCGCAACCGGCGCCAACCCCGCCGACGTCATGACCATGCCGCCGATCAAGACCACCATTGCGCCCGACAAAAACCTGTCGGCCGCCTATTCCGATCAATATGCGCGCTATCGCGCACTCTACCCCGCCATCGAGGAGGCACGTTCGTGAGTGATTTTTTCAAGGGCCTGAGCCAGGTCAAGTTTGAAGGCCCGCAGAGCAAAAACGCTCTGGCCTATCGCCACTACAACAAGGACGAAGTGATCGCCGGCAAGCGGATGGAAGACCATATCCGCCCAGCCATCGCCTACTGGCACACCTTTGCGCAGGAAGGCGGCGACCCATTCGGCGGCCGCACTTTCGATCGCCCGTGGTTTGACAAGGGCCTTGAAGGCGCCAAGCTCAAGGCTGAAGTCGCCTTCGAGTTCTTCAATCTGATCGACGTGCCCTTCTTCGCCTTCCACGATGTGGACGTATCGCCTGAAGGCGCGACTCTCGACGAATCGAACAAAAATCTCCGCGTCATCGGCGACATCATTGCCCAGAAGATGCAGGAAACAGGCAAGAAGCTCCTTTGGGGTACGGCCAACCTCTTCTCCAACCGCCGCTATATGGCGGGTGCCGCGACCAATCCCGATCCGGCTGTCTTCGCCTATGCCGCCGGCCAGGTGAAAACCGTGCTCGAGCTGACCCACGAATTGGGCGGCGAAAACTACGTGCTCTGGGGCGGCCGCGAAGGCTACGAAACGCTTCTCAACACCAAGATCGGCCAGGAACAGGACCAGATGGCCCGCTTCCTGACGCTGGTGATCGAGCACGCCGACAAGATTGGCTTTAAGGGTCAGATCCTGATCGAACCCAAGCCGCAGGAACCGTCCAAGCACCAGTACGACTACGACGTCGCGACCGTGTACGGCTTCTTGCAGAAGTACGGCCTCGAAAAGAAGGTGAAGTGCAATATCGAGGTCGGCCACGCCTTCCTCGCGGGTCACTCCTTTGAGCACGAGCTCGCCGTCGCTTCCTCGCTCGGCATGCTCGGCTCGGTCGATGCTAACCGCAACGACCTGCAGTCCGGCTGGGACACCGACCATTTCCCCAACGTTCCCGGCGAAATGGCGCTAGCCTTCTACTACATCCTCAAGCAGGGCGGTCTCGGCAAGGGCGGCTTCAATTTTGACGCCAAGGTCCGCCGCCAATCGCTCGATCCGGCCGATCTGCTGCACGGCCACATCCTCGGCCTCGATACCCTGGCCCGCGGCCTCAAGGGCGCCGTTGCGCTCATCGAAGACGGTGAGTTCGACAAGTTGCTCGACGACCGTTATGCCGATTGGAAGTCCGGCATCGGCCAGGAAATCCTCGGTGGCAAGCTGAGCCTCGCGGATATCGCGGCCAAGGTTCAGGCCGAAGGCATCAATCCGCAGCCGAAGTCCGGTCGCCAGGAATATCTCGAAAACCTGGTCAACCGGTTCGTTTGAGACAAGCGCTGAGCCCCTCCCCTCTCCCCTTGTGGGAGAGGGTGCCCAAAGGGCGGGTGAGGGGTTTCTTTCCAATATCGCAGACCCCTCATCCGGCGCTGCGCGCCACCTTCTCCCACAAGAGTAGAAGGGTAGCGGTGGCGGGCGAGGAGCCACCATGCCGCAAATCACCAATCCGATCCTCCCCGGCTTCAACCCGGACCCCTCCATTCTCCGCGTTGGCGACGATTACTACATCGCGACCTCGACCTTCGAATGGTTCCCGGGCGTGCAGATCCATCACTCCAAGGATCTCGCCAATTGGGAGCTCGTCACCCGCCCGCTGACCCGTAAAACCCAGCTCGACATGCGCGGTGATCCCGATAGCTGCGGCGTCTGGGCGCCGTGTCTCACGCATGACGGCGAAAAATTCTGGCTCGTCTATACCGACGTCAAAAGGAAGGACGGCTCGTTCAAGGACGCCCACAATTACATCGTGTGGGCTGACAAGATCGAAGGCCCGTGGTCCGACCCGATCTACACCAATTCCTCGGGCTTCGACCCCTCGCTCTTCCATGATGACGACGGCAAAAAATACTTCGTCAACATGACCTGGGACCACCGCGTTCGCCCGCTTTTGTTCTCGGGCATCGTCATCCAGGAATTCGATCCGGTCGCCGAAAAGCTCGTCGGCCCGATCACTAATATCTACAAGGGCACGGACCTCAAACTGGTAGAAGGCCCGCATATCTATAAGCGCAACGGTTGGTATTATCTGCTCACCGCCGAAGGCGGCACGGCCTATGACCATGCCTGCACCTTTGCCCGTTCGCGCACCCTGACGGGCGAATACGAAACCCATCCCGACAAGCACATCCTGACCTCGAAGGATGCCCCGCTCGCTGCCATCCAGCGCGCCGGTCATGGCGATCTGGTCGAGACCCCGGACGGCAAAACCTATCTTGTCCATCTCGGCGGCCGCCCGACCACCCAGGAACGCCGCTGCGTTCTCGGCCGTGAAACCTCGATCCAGGAAGCCTATTGGGGCGACGACGACTGGCTCTACGTCAAGAACGGCCCGGTGCCGTCCCTCCATGTCGACGTCCCCGGCACGCGCGACGAAGAAAAATATTGGGCCGAGCAGCGCTACACGTTCGAAAACGGCCTTCACAAGGATTTCCAGTGGCTCCGCACGCCCGAGACCGAGCGGATTTTCTCGACGGAAAACGGCAAGCTGCGTTTGTTCGGCCGTGAATCTATCGGCTCCTGGTTCGAACAGGCCCTCGTCGCGCGCCGCCAGACGCATTTTTCTTATGATGCCGAAACCGTGGTCGATTTCCACGCCACCGACGAACGCACCATGGCGGGCCTTACCGCCTACTATTCGCGCTACAATTTCTTCTATCTCGCCGTCACCGCTCACGCCGATGGCCAGCGCGAACTCCTGCTCATGTCTTCGGAGATGAGCTGGCCTGATGGCAAACTGCGCTTCCCCGCCGATCCTGTGCACATTCCCAATGAGGGCAAGGTCAGGCTCGCCCTCACTATTCGAGGCAAAAAACTGCAGTTCTTCTACGCCCTCGAAGGCCAGAACCTACAGCCCATTGGCCCCGTCTTCGACGCCTCGATCCTCTCGGACGAATGCGGTGGGCACCAGGCCCATGGCAGCTTTACCGGCGCCTTCGTCGGCGTCGCCGCCCACGATCTCAACGGCACGGCGAGCCCCGCCGATTTCGACTATTTTGTCTACCGGCCCCAACACGATCCCTCCGATCGCTATGAGGTCGATGGCTTGGTCGGCAAGGCGCAGTAAGTTTTCCAGCCGTAATCCTGGGTCGGGGGCCGTGGTCCCCGCCCCACCCAAACATTTCCAAAAATTCCCGTTTCCCTAGAACGGCTTGCCTCTGCCGCCGCTTGTCTTTTCGCGCGCTCCATCCAAATCTGGCCCCCGCGTGGACCAAGGAGCCCAAAGACATGAAACTGGAATCGATCGCCCTCCATCACGGCTATGAATCGGAAGCCACCACCAAGGCGGCTGCCGTCCCGATCTATCAGACGACGTCCTACACGTTCGACGATACCCAGCACGGCGCCGATCTCTTCGATCTCAAGGTGGCCGGGAATATCTATACCCGCATCATGAACCCGACGACTGCCGTGCTCGAAGCGCGCGTCGCCGAGCTTGAAGGCGGCATCGCCGGCCTCGCTCTCGCCTCAGGCATGGCGGCGATCACCTATGCCATCCAGACCATTGCCGGCGTCGGCGACAATATCGTCTCCATCTCCCAGCTCTATGGCGGCACCTATAATCTTTTCGTCCACACCTTCCCCCGCCAGGGCATCGAAACCCGTCTCGTCAGTCACGACGACTATGAAGGCTTTGAAAAAGCCATCGACAGCAAGACCAAGGCCGTCTTCCTTGAATCCATCGGCAATCCCGCCGGCAATGTCGTCGATATCGAAAAGATCGCAGAAATCGCCCATCGCCATGGCGTGCCTGTTATCGTCGACAACACCGTCGCGACGCCATATCTGACGCGTCCCTTCGATTTCGGCGCCGATATCGTCGTTCATTCGCTGACGAAGTATATCGGCGGCCACGGGACGTCGATCGGCGGTATCATCGTCGATAGCGGCAAATTCGACTGGAAGGCAAACGCCGCCCGCTTCCCGGTGCTGAACGAGCCCGATCCGTCATATCACGGCGTCGTCTATACCGAGGCGCTCGGCCCCGCAGCCTATATCGGCCGCGCCCGCGTCGTGCCGCTGCGCAATACCGGCGCTGCCATTTCGCCCTTCAACGCCTTCCAGATCCTGCAGGGTCTCGAAACCCTCGGCCTCCGCATCGAGCGCCACTCGGAAAATGCCCTGAAAGTCGCGCAATACCTCAAGAGCCACCCCAAGGTCGAATGGGTCAATTATGCCGGCCTGCCCGATAGTCCCTATAACGCCGTTGCCAAGAAAATCTCGAAAGGCTCTGGCTCCGGGATTTTGTCCTTCGGCATTCAGGGCGGCAAGGAAGCCGGCGGCTGCTTCATCGATGCGCTGCAGATGATCCTGCGCCTCGTCAATATCGGCGACGCCAAATCCCTCGCCTGCCATCCGGCTTCGACCACGCACCGCCAGCTTTCCCCCGAAGAGCTGAAAAAGGCTGGCGTCTCCGAGGACCTCGTCCGCATTTCGGTCGGCATCGAACATATCGACGACATCATCGCCGATATCGAACAGGCTCTCGCCAAGGCCTGATCACGATTTCCCGCGCGGGGGCGACAAGCTCCCGCCTGGGGCGTAGGCTGCACAAGGTTAGCGGTCGCAGGTTCTGCGTCTCGCGCCGGTTTGCGCAATACGCCGGATATGCGGCCTCCCCTTGCGGAAGGAGGTCCCGATATGGCCCAAATGCACGTCATGGCCGGCGCCGGCGACAAGCTGGATCTGCCCGTCATCAAAACCATTACCCTTGCCGATCTCACCGAAGCGCTGCGCCGCGGCGCCGCGGATTTCTGGGCCAAGCCCAGCCATTATTTTCTCCTGGCGCTGATCTATCCGGTGATCGGCATTGTGCTGACCGTCTGGATGAACGGCTTTCACACCTGGCCCTTGCTCTATCCCCTCATCGGCGGCTTTGCGCTGATCGGCCCGATCGCCGCGCTGCCGCTCTATGAAATCTCCCGTCGCCGCGAATTGGGCGAAGAACCGTCCTGGCGCGACGCCATCGGCGTCATCCATTCGCCCGCCATGGGCAGCATCATCGCCATCGGCGCCATGCTCTTCGTCCTTTTCACCCTCTGGCTCACCAGCGCCCAGGCGCTTTACGAAAACCTCTTCGGCGCCTCACCGCCCCAAACCTTTGGCGCCATGTTCAATCAAGTCTTTGCCGAACCCGGCGGCATGACGCTCGCCATCATCGGCACGGCAGTCGGCGCCGCCTTCGCGCTCGTGGTGCTCTGCAGCTCTGTAATCGCCTTCCCGCTGCTGCTCGACCGCGATGTCGGCGCCTATGTTGCGGTGGAAACCTCCTTCCGCGCCGTCATGCACAATCTTATCCCCATGCTGGCCTGGGGGCTTATTGTCGGAATCTCGGTTTTTGTCGGCGCGCTCACCCTCTTTGTGGGTCTTGCCGTCATCTTGCCGATTCTTGGCCACGCGACCTGGCATCTGTATCGGGCGACGGTCGACGATGCCTCGATGATCCGGACTATGCCGTATGGCCAAAGGATTTAAACAGCCGGGCAAAGCGCAAAGGGAGGAGTTGGCTTCTTAACCACAAGGTCTTAGTCTCGCCGCTTCCTTGCCCGAACGACCCGAGCTCATGGACCACACTCCCTTCGAGGCCCCAAACAGCGCCGCCACGGCGACGCTGACGCCGATGATGGCGCAGTATTTCGAGATCAAGGCGGTCAATCCGGGCTATCTCCTGTTCTACCGGATGGGCGATTTCTACGAGCTCTTCTTCGAGGACGCCGAGATCGCCAGCGCCGCCTTGGGCATCGTGCTGACCAAGCGCGGCAAGCATCTGGGCGAGGATATCGGCATGTGCGGCGTGCCGATCCATGCCGCCAATGATTATCTCAACAAGCTCATTCGCCTGGGTCACCGCGTCGCCATTTGCGAGCAGGTCGAAGACCCCGCCGAAGCCAAGAAGCGCGGCAGCAAATCCGTCGTCAAACGCGACGTCGTGCGCCTCGTCACCCCCGGCACCCTGACCGACGACGACCATCTCGATGCCCGCTCTGCCAATTATCTCGCCGCGCTCTTCATGGTCCGCCATGGCGATACCGACTTTGCCCTCGCCTGGGCCGATATTTCAACCGGCGAGACCTTCGTCGCCGATCTCCCGGCCGATCGCCTTGCCGACGAACTCGCGCGCATCGCCCCGGCCGAACTGCTCCTCACCGAAGCCATCCGCCAGACCCTGACCGAGCGCCATCTCTTCGCGCCCGCCTGGTCTGCTGTCGCGACGACCCTTCCCCCCGAAGCGGCCAATAGCGAAGCTGCTTCCGGCATTCTCCGCAGCGCCTTCCCCGCCGCAATTTTCGATCCCTCCTCGCTCTCCCGCGCCAGCCGCGGCGCGCTGGCGAGCCTCGTTGCCTATATCGGCGAGAGCCAAAAAGGTCGGCCGGTTCCTCTTCGCGCTCCGGTCCTGCAGGCAACCGACGCCGTCATGGCCATCGATGCCGCGACGCGCTCGAGCCTTGAAATTCTCGTCACCCAGCGCGGCCAGGCCAAGGGCTCGCTGCGCAACAGCATCGATATGACCGTCACCGCGCCCGGCGCCCGCCTCCTCGCTGCGCGTCTCGCCGCCCCCTTGCGCAATGCTGCCGCCATCAATGACCGTCTCGATGCTGTAGAGCGTCTGGTCAACGATCCGCTTCTCCGCGCCCGGCTCCGCACCGATCTCAAGGCCGCGCCCGATCTCGCCCGCGCCCTCTCCCGCCTCGCGCTTGAACGCGGTGGCCCCCGCGATCTTGCCGCGGTGGGCAAGGCCGTTGCCGCCGCGCTCGATCTCTCGGCAACCCTCGCCAATCAAGCCGAGCTGCCACCCGCCCTCAGCAAGCTGACCGCAACGCTCGCCAACGCACCCCGCGCCCTTTCCTCCGAATTGGCCGTCGCGCTCGACGACGATCTGCCGCTTTTCTCCCGCGATGGCGGCTTCGTCCGTCCCGCCTATGACAGCAAGCTCGACGAGGAACGTGCGCTCGGCTCCGAAACCCGCGCCGTCGTCGCCGCTCTGCAAGCCCGGCTGATGGACGAAACCGACGTGCGCTCGCTCAAGATCAAGCACAATGGCGTTTTAGGCTTTTTCGTCGAGGTGCCCGCCGGTCACGGTCAAAAGCTGCTGGAGCCGCCGCACCGCGAGGTCTTCATCCATCGCCAGACCCTCGCCAATGCCATGCGGTTCACGACGACCGAATTGGCCGAACTCGAAGGCCGAATCGCCAAGGCACAAGGCGCCGCCCTCGATATCGAACTCGCGATCTTCACCCGCCTTCGCGAGGCCGTTCTGGAGCAGACAGGCGCTCTCCAAACCCTTGCCGACGCCTTGGCCGAACTCGACGTCTCCGCCGCTCTCGCGGAAGTGTCCGCCACGCGCTTTTATTGCCGCCCGCAGGTCGACGAGAGCCTTGCTTTCGCCATCGTCGGCGGGCGCCATCCGGTCGTGGAACAAATGGTGCGGGCAGAAGGCCAGGATTTTGTGGCCAATGACGCCGATCTCTCGGGCAGCGAAGAGGTCGGTGGTGGCAAACTCTGGCTCGTTACAGGCCCCAATATGGGCGGTAAGTCGACCTTCCTCCGCCAGAACGCCTTGATCGCCATTCTCGCCCAGATCGGCGCCTTCGTCCCTGCCGAAAGCGCGCATATCGGCGTCGTCGATCGCCTCTTTTCCCGCGTCGGCGCCTCTGACGATATCGCCCATGGCCGCTCGACCTTCATGGTCGAAATGGTCGAAACCGCTGCCATCCTCAATCGTGCGACGAGACGCAGCCTGGTTGTTCTGGACGAAATCGGCCGCGGTACGGCCACCTTCGATGGTCTCTCCATCGCCTGGTCCTCGGTCGAGGCGCTGCATGAAACCACCGGCTGCCGCGCGCTCTTTGCGACCCATTTCCATGAATTGACCAGCCTTGCGAAAACCCTCACCCGCGTCGCCAATGTCACGATGAAGGTGCGCGAATGGGAAGGCGATGTGGTCTTTCTCCACGAAGTCGGCCCCGGCGCGGCCGACCGCTCCTATGGTATTCAGGTGGCCCGGCTTGCCGGCCTGCCTGACCCTGTCATCGCGCGCGCAAGACAAGTCCTCGATATTCTCGAGCAACGCTCGGTCGGCACGGCGTCTTCCAAGGACAAGGCCAGCGTGCTAGACGATTTGCCGCTCTTTGCCCATCAGCCAGCCCCGGCACCAAAGATCAATGACCCCATTCACGAAGCCCTCGATGCCGTCCGCCCCGACGATATGACGCCCAAGCAAGCCATCGAAGCGCTCTACGAATTAAAGAAATTACGCGATGACGCTCGTCGACGCTGAAGCCAAACCGCGAAAATCCCACTTCGTGCTGAAGACGGCCGAGACCATTCTCGCCGAGCTCGATGGCATCGTGGGCGATCAACCGGCCAAGACCCCGGCCGCCCGCATGGCTGTCCTGGCCCATATCCGCCAGACCCTTGCCGAGGCGCGCAGCCAGGCCGAGGCCGAACTGCTCGCTACCAATAAGGGCACGCGCTGCGCGCAAAATCTCTGCTCCGCGCAGGACGAGATCATCACCGCGGTCTATCTCTTTGCCTCGACCCGGGTCTATCCGGTCGACAATCCCTCGGGCGCCGAAGCCATCGCCCTGTCCGCAGTTGGCGGCTATGGCCGCGGCACTCTGGCGCCGGGCTCCGATATCGATCTCCTCTTTATCCTCCCCTATAAACAAACGCCCTGGGGCGAGCAGGTCACCGAATACATTCTCTACATGCTCTGGGACCTTGGTCAGAAGGTCGGCCATGCCGTCCGCTCGGTCGACGAATGCATCCGCATGGCCCGCGCCGATATGACAGTGCGCACCGCGACCCTCGAAGCCCGCTTCCTGACGGGCGATCGCACGCTCTTCAACAATCTCGTCAAACGCTTCGAAACCGAGATCATGCCCAAGACGGGCCCGGAATTCATCGCCGCCAAGATGGCCGAGCGCGATGAACGCCACCGGCTCATGGGCAATACCCGCTATGTCGTCGAGCCCAATATCAAGGACGGCAAGGGTGGCCTCCGCGATCTCAATACGCTCTTCTGGATCGGCAAGTACTTTTACCAGGTCAAGACCAGCCACGAGCTCGTTGAAAAGGGTGTTCTCACCGCCGCCGAATATCGCCTCTTCTCCCGCGCCGAAGACTTCTTATGGGCGGTGCGATGTCACCTCCACTATGTCACCGGCCGTGCCGAGGAAAAGCTGACCTTCGACGTTCAGCCCGATCTCGCCCGCCGCATGGGTTATGCCGGCCGCATCGGTATGCTCAGCGTCGAGCGCTTCATGAAGCGCTATTTTCTTGTCGCCAAGGATGTCGGCGATCTCACCCGCATCATCTGCGCCAGCCTCGAATTCCATCACGCCAAGGATATGGATCTCGTTGGCCGCGTGCTCGCGCCCTTCCGCTCGGGCAAGTCCAAGATCAAGGGCGAGACAGACTTCGTCGTCGACACCGGTCGCCTCAATATTACGGCGGCCGATGTCTTCGAAAAGGACCCGGGCAATCTCATTCGCATGTTCATGGTGGCTGGCCGCGAAGAGCTGCTCTTCCATCCCGACGCCATCAAGCACATCCGCGATAGCCTCAGGCTCATCGACAACAAGCTGCGACACGACCCCAAGGCCAACGCGCATTTTCTGACTATCCTGACGAGCCCGCTCTATGTCGAGCGCATCCTGCGCCAGATGAACGAGAGCGGCGTCCTCGGAAAATTCGTGCCCGATTTCGGCAAGATCGTCGCGCTGATGCAGTTCAATATGTACCACCACTATACGGTGGACGAGCATCTGATCCGCTCTGTCGGCGTCATGGCCGATATCGCCAATGGCGGCCTCCGCCAGGAATTGCCGCTGACCCATGAGCTCTTGCCCCAGCTCAACGACACGCGCCTCCTCTATGTTGCGCTGTTCCTCCACGATATCGCCAAGGGCCGGCCCGAAGACCATTCCATCGCCGGCGCCCGTATCGCCAAAAAGCTCTGCCCGCGCTTTGGCCTCAACCCCGCCGAAACCGACACCGTCGCCTGGCTGATCGAATATCACCTCCTGATGAGCGAGATCGCCCAGGCCCGCGATATTCAGGATCCGGAAACGGCGAAAGCTTTTGCCGACGTCGTCCAGTCGCCCCAGCGCCTCGCGCTCCTCATGATCCTGACCGCCTGCGACATCCGCGCCGTCGGCCCGGGCACCTGGACTGGTTGGAAAGGCTCCCTCCTCCGTTCGCTCTACTACGCCACCGAACCGCTTCTTTCAGGCGGCCACAGTCAGGTCAGCCATTCCGATCGCGTCGAAGACGCGCGCCGCGTTCTCGGTGAAGCACTTGTCAAATGGCCACCGGCCGAGATCGAAACCTATACCGCGCGCCATTACGACCACTATTGGCTACGCGCCGAGCCCGAGCTGCAGATCGAGCACGCGCGCATGATCCGCCAGGCCGACGAGGCCAATCAGCCCTTTGCTGGCTCGATCCGCGTCAAGGCCTTCGAGGGCATCACCGAAGTCAGCTTCTATACCCCCGACCACCCGCGCCTCCTCTCGCTCATCGCCGGCGCCTGCACCATGCAGGACGCATCCATTATCGGCGCGCAGATTTTCTCGACCCGCGATGGCCGCGCCATCGACACCTTTAGGCTCCGCCGCTCTTTCACCTCGGACGAAGACGAAAAAGTGCGCGCCACCCGCATCATCGATACGGTCAAGCAATTGCTGCAGGGCAAGCGCACCGTCCTCATCGATCTCGGCAAAGAGTCGCGCCACAACCGCCGCCTCAAACCCTTCGCGCTCCCGGCCCAGGTTTCCGTCTCCAACGCCATCTCGGAAAAGTTCACCGTCATCGAGGTGTCCGGCCTCGATCGCATCGGTCTCCTTTATGCGCTGACCCGCGAAATATCCGATCTCAACCTCACCATCGGCTCTGCCCATATCGGCACCTATGGCGAAAAGGCCGTGGACGTGTTTTATGTCACCGATCTGACGGGGCAGAAGATTCACGTGAAACAGCGGCAGCGCAAAATCCACGGCGCGCTGATGGACGTGTTCGAGCGTCCCGAGGACAAAAAAACAGCGAATGCCTAAAAGACCTCATCCTGAGCCTGTCGAAGGAAGAGGTCGCGGCAGGCGCTCAACCGTGGATCGCCTCGGCTAGATGAGCCTCTTCCGCAATTTCTTTTCGGTTGGCGCCTGGACTCTTCTGAGCCGCGTCTTCGGCCTCGCGCGCGATGCGCTGATGGCGGCCGTCCTCGGCGTCGGCCCCGCAGCCGACGCCTTCAACGCAGCTTTCCGCTTCCCTAATCTCTTCCGCCGGCTTTTTGCCGAAGGCGCCTTCAACACCGCCTTTGTGCCGATGTTCTCGGGCGCGCTCGAGGAGCAAGGCGAAGACGGCGCCAAGCAGCTTGCCTCGCGGATCATGAGCTGGCTCCTCGCCATGCTCGTCGTCGTCACGATCCTTGCCGAAATCTTCATGCCGCAGATCATGCTCGCCTTTGTGCCGGGCTTCGTCGACGATCAGCAAAAATTCGACCTGACCGTGATGCTTACCCGCATCATGTTCCCCTATCTCGCCTGCATGTCGCTGATGGCCGCCTATGGCGCGATCCTCAATTCGCTCGGCCGGTTCTTCGCGGCCGCCTTTGCCCCCGTCCTTCTCAACATCGTCAATATCGCCGCGCTCATTCCGCTCGCGACGTTTTGGGTGCAGGACCCGCAGAACGCCACCTTCTGGGTCGCTATCGCCACCATGCTCGGCGGGCTCGCCCAACTCTGGCTCGTCTGGGCCGCCATCGAGCGTGCCGATTTCCGCCCCGCCTTCCGTCTGCCACGCTTCGATGCCGAAGTCCGCCGCTTCTGGTTCCTGGCCATCCCCGCCATCCTCACCGGCGGCATCACCCAGATCAATATCTTTGTCGGCACCATCATCGCCTCGGGCGCCGACAACACCATCTCGATCCTCGCTTATGCCGATCGGCTCTATCAGCTTCCCTTGGGCATTATCGGCATCGCCATCGGCACGGTGCTACTCCCCGAATTGAGCCGCCATTTGAAGGGCGGCCGCAATGCCGAGGCCCTCGCGAGCCAGGAACAATCCCTCTTCATCTCGATGCTCCTCACCATGCCGGCGGCAGCGGCGCTGATCAGCATTTCCGAGCCAATCGTTCGCCTGCTCTTCGAGCGCGGCCTCTTCGATGCCATGGCAACCAGACAAACTGCCGAAGCGCTGATCGCCTTTTCCTGCGGTCTCCCCGCCTATGTGCTGATCCGCGTCCTCCAGCCCGGCTTCTTCGCTCGGCAGGATACGATCACCCCCACGATCTTTGCCGGCATCAGCGTCGCCGCCAATATCGGCCTGTCGCTCCTTCTGTTCCCCACCATGTTCCATGTCGGCATCGCCATTGCGACCGCCGCCTCATCCTGGCTCAATGTCGTCATGTTGGGCACGACCCTCGCCATCCGCGGCCATTTCACCCTCTCTCGCAGCCAGATCTGGAATCACGCCATGATCATCCTGATCAGCGCCATGATGGGTCTGATCCTCATGGTTTTGGCCGATCAAGGCGCGGCGCATCTCGCCTCCGGCGCTCCGCTCTGGCGCCAGGCCCTCGTGCTCTCCGCGCTCATCGCTTATGGCGTGGTCTTTTATTTCACCATGGTCCACATCACCGGCACCCAGCGCCTTGGCACCCTGATGAGCCGCCTGCGCCGCCGTCGCTGACAGTTTCCATTTTTGCTTTCTCCGTATAGAACGGGCCGTCTGGAATCCTCGTTACGGCGTTCTTCTCATGTCCTTCACTCCCCGCGTTTTCTCGGGCATCAAGCCATCCGGCGATCTGCACCTCGGCAACTATCTCGGCGCCATTCGCCGTTTCGTGCCGCTTCAGGATACGCATGAGACCATCTATTGCGTGGTCGATATGCACGCGATCACCGTCTGGCAGGACCCGGACGATCTCAAGCGCTGGACCTATGAGATTGCCGCCGCCTATATCGCCGCCGGGCTCGATCCGAAGAAGTCGATCATCTTCAATCAGTCCCAGGTCGTCGAACATGCCGAACTGAGCTGGATCTTTAATTGCGTCGCCCGCATGGGCTGGATGGCGCGCATGACCCAGTTCAAGGACAAGGCCGGCGAAAATTCCGAGAATGTTTCGCTTGGCCTCTTCGCCTATCCCTCGCTCATGGCGGCAGATATCCTGCTCTATAAGGCGACGGCCGTTCCGGTGGGCGAAGATCAGCGCCAGCACCTCGAGCTGACGCGCGATATCGCGAAAAAATTCAACCACGATTTCGCCAAGCAGATCGCGGCCGCAGGCTTTGAGGACGAGTTTTTCCCGATCACGGAAACCCTCGCCACCGGCCCCGCCATGCGCGTCAAATCGCTGAAGGATGGCGCCAAGAAAATGAGCAAGTCCGAGGCTTCGGACCTTGCGACGATCTATATGATGGACGATGCGGACCTGATCGCCAAAAAGATCAAGCGCGCCACTTCGGATGCCGAAGCCCTGCCGACAGAAGCCGCTGGTCTTGCCGGTCGCAACGAGGCCGAAAACCTCGTCGGCGTATATGCCGCGCTCGCCAATCAGTCGGTCGATCAGGTTCTGGCCGAATATGGTGGCAAGGGCTGGGGCGTGTTCAAGCCAGCGCTGGCCGATCTGGCGGTCTCGGTGCTCGCGCCGATCGCCGATGAAATGAAGCGGCTGGTGTCCGATCGCGGCGAAATGGATCGCATTCTCGGCGACGGCGCCGAACGCGCCCGCGCCATTGCCCAGCCGATCATGGCCGATGTTCGCAAACTCGTCGGTTTCGTCCGCTAAACGGAGGCGCCTTTGTACGATACTGAATACAAGCGCAAATTCCTCGTCGTCATCGACGAGACCGAAGAATGCGACCGCGCCCTGACCTTTGCCGCCTTCCGCACCAAGCGGACGGGCGGCACCGTGGTCCTTGTCACCATCGTGCCCAAGCCCGAATTCATCGGCATGGGTGTCGAAGAAGTCCTGCGCGCTGAAGCCGTCGAAGATGCAGAGCGCAATCTCGATATGCGCCTTGCCCGCATCAAGGAAATCGGCGACGTCCGGGCTGAAACGGTCATCCGCGAAGGCAATGGCCCCGAGCAGATCGAAGAGCTGATCGACCAGGATCACGGCATCGCCATTCTTGTGCTGGCGGCCTCAAAATCCCCCGACGGCCCGGGGCCTCTCGTCAATCACTTCGCCAATCGCGCCAATGCGCTGCCTATTCCGCTCACCATCGTCCCCGGCCGCATGAGCGACGAAGAAATCATCGCTATCTGCTAGAGTGCCGCAGGCAAAATCGCGCCAGTGGCGCGATTTTAGCGAAGCAGGCCATGAGAGCTGCGCTCGAATGGCGATGCGCCGCAGCTGAGGCAATCCAAAGCTGCAGCTGAACCGCGGCCAATCCAGCGCAGAATCTCCACCACCGCCCTTGCATCCTGACTGTAATTGTCTATTTTAGAAGTGTTCTAAGTCCAAGGCGATCCCATGTTTATCCAGACCGAAGCCACGCCCAATCCGGCAACGCTGAAATTCCTGCCCGGCCGCGACGTCCTCGTCGGCGAACCGCGCGATTTTCGCACGCTCGATGCCGCAGAAGCCTCGCCGCTGGCAGCAAGCCTCTTTGGCATTTCCGGCGTGACCGGCGTCTTTTTGGGTTCCGATTTCATCTCGGTCACCAAGGACGACACCAATTGGGCCCACATCAAGCCGGCTATTCTGGGCGTGATCATGGACCATTTCCTCGCTGGCAAGCCGGTTCTCCTCGATGAGAACGCTGTCCATGTCGATGAATTCGCGGGCGAAGAATTTTACGAAGAAGAAGACAAGGAAATGGTCGAAGTCATCAAGGAACTGCTGGCGACGCGCGTGCGTCCGGCCGTTGCCATGGATGGCGGCGACATCATCTTCCGCGGCTTCAAGGAAGGCACCGTCTTCCTTCACATGCAGGGCGCCTGTTCCGGCTGCCCCTCTTCGACCGCCACTCTCAAGAGCGGCATCGAAAACCTCCTCCGCCACTTCGTCCCAGGCGTCGAGTCGGTGCAGCAAGTCTGATTCAAAGACCTACAGTTAAGCAGCAAGCCAAAGGCCCCGATGATCGCTCATCGGGGCCTTTGTCTATTTTGACTTTTTGACTTAGAGGTTCTTGAGCCTCGCCTACCCACCGGCCGTCATCCCCGCGCAGGCGGGGATCCATCCTGAGATCTCAGGGATGGACCCCGGCCTTCGCCGGGGTGACACTGGCAGCGCGGGATAAAAACCCCTACTCCGCAGCTTCCTTCTGCTCTTCCGGCCGCTGGTCGGTAATCGCCAGCACCTCGGGCGCGTCGCGCTTGCGGCGAATGCGCAGCCGTTTGATCTTGCGGCCGTCGGCGGCGAGGATTTCGAACTCGAAACCATCGAGCCCCGTCACCTTCTCGCCCCGGCGCGGCACGTGGCCTGCAAGGTCGAACACTAACCCACCAATGGTCTCGACGTCATCGGCATGATCGCCGGGGTCGAAATCATCGCCGACGACAGCGCGAACTTCGTCAAGCTCGGCGCGGGCATTGGCGATATAGGTGTCTTCGCCCACCTTGCGCACCATGGCGCTGACGGCTTCGTCGTGCTCGTCCTCGATCTTGCCGACAATGGCTTCGAGCAAGTCTTCGATGGTCACGAGACCATCGGTGCCGCCATATTCGTCGACGACGATGGCCATGTGGACGCGGCTTGCGCGCATCGATTGGAGGAGGTCGCCGGCCGGCATGAAGGTTGGTACGAACATAGCCGTGCGGGTAATGCCCAGCCTGTTGATCTTCTGCTTCAGCGTCGACGAGAGAAGCCGCACCGGCACATCCTTTTCAGGATCGGTCACCGGCTCAGTGATCTTGGCCATGGCATCCTTGATGTGGATGAAGCCGATGATCTTGTCGAGCTCGTCCTCATAGACCGGCAGCCGTGAATGGCCCACCTGGCGGAACTTTGCGAGCAATGTGCCGAGATTGATATCGGCCTCGACGGCCTGGATATCGGAGCGCTCGACCATGATGTCGTCGATCGAGACGGCAGAGAGTTTCAGCACGTTTTGCAGAATCGTGCGTTCGCTCTCGGTGAAATTGGCAGTTTCCGCACTGCCGCGCTCTTCTAGCGCAACCTGCAAGTCGTCGCGAAGCGAGACTGTGCGCAGCGCCAGAATGGATTTAAGCCGATTGAACAGGCTCGGCCCCCGGCTCGCCTGAGCGGGGGCGGGACTAGAGGACGGCTCGGGATTATCGGGCACCCGCTGACCCTTGCGTTCGCTATCGTTCATTGTGTCGGACCGCTCGAGGGCGGCGCAATATCCTCATCTTGGACAATAATGCAGCCGGTAAACCAGGTGTTCACAGGCTTAATCGGCGTAAGGATCGGCAATGCCAAGTCGTGCCAATATCTGGGTTTCGAGCCCCTCCATTTTCAGGGCCTCGTCCTCTTCGAGATGATCATAGCCTAAAATGTGCAAAAAGCCATGCACAACGAGATGGGTGAAATGATCCTCGAGCGAGGTCCCCTGTTCTTCGGCCTCGCGGATCAGGGTTTCCCGCGCCAGCGTAATGTCACCAAGGATACCGAAAACCGGCCCGAAGGGCTCAATCTGCGGGAAACTGAGGACATTGGTCGAGGAGTCTTTGCCCCGATATTGCGCGTTGAGTTCGCGTTGTTCCTCATCATCGGTCAGCAGCACCGAAATCTCGGCCGCACCCTTGATCTTGGGCTTGGCCTCGTCGAGCGCAGCAAGAATGGCGCGCTCGGCAAGGGCATCGAAGTGCTCGGGCCAATCATCCACATTACGGATGACGGCGATTTCTAGCGGAGGAACAGGCGGCAATTGGGCTCAATCATCGTTGGAAAAGGCACCCTCGCTTAGCGCGAGAGGGTGCCCAGGGTCCGTGCAAGTCCGGTCGTGTCGCCGTCTTTTTCGGCCAACCGCCGCGCGGTATCGGCTTCATAGGCCCGCACGATGCGGCCCACAAGCGCGTGGCGCACCACGTCCTTATCGTTGAACCGGCTGATATGAACGCTCTCGACGCCATCGAGCAGATTGACCGCCTCGACCAGCCCCGATTTTTCCCCACGCGGCAGATCGACCTGGGTCGGATCGCCGGTGACGATCATCTTGGAATTTTCGCCAAGACGGGTCAGGAACATCTTCATCTGCATCGATGTGGTGTTCTGGGCTTCGTCGAGAATGACGACGGCATTGGCGAGCGTCCGGCCGCGCATGAAGGCGAGCGGCGCCACCTCGATGATCCCCGACGTGATGCAGCGCTCGACATTTTCGGGCTTCATCATGTCGTAAAGCGCGTCATAGAGCGGCCGCAGATAGGGATCGACCTTTTCCTTCATGTCGCCCGGCAAAAAGCCGAGGCGTTCGCCGGCTTCGACGGCCGGGCGTGAAAGAATGATGCGATTGATATCGCCGCGTTCGAGAAGCGAAGCGGCGTGGGCGACCGCCAGGTAGGTCTTGCCGGTACCAGCCGGACCGACACCGAACACGAGTTCGGAGCGTTCCATGGCCCGCATATAGGCGTCCTGCGCCGGGGTGCGGGCCGCGATCGTCGCCTTGCGCGTGGCGATCTGGGCCATACGGACTTTGCCCTTGCGCTCGAGCGTCGGCAGGGTCAGTTGGCTATCCTCGGTCTCGACCATGCGGATCACCGCATCGACATCGCCGATATCGGCGGTGCGGCCTTCCTCGAGGCTGGCATAAAGCGATTCAAGCACCCGGCGCGCCTGATCGACCTTGGACGCCGCGCCTTTCAACAACACATGGTTGCCGCGTGGCGTAGCCGACACGGCAAGGCGCTGTTCGATAAGGGCGAGGTTCTGGTCGAAATCGCCATAGAGCTGAGCTGCAAGGCGATTGTCTTCAAAGGCGAGTTCGAGTTGCGATGCGAGGGCGTTATCTGCTGAAGGTGGCAAGTGCCTGCTCAAACTTTCTCGGCTCCCGAAGGGAGGCGCAATATGCGCGCTCCAACACAAAACGAGGCTAGGACGATTTGGGTCCCTTGTCTCTCGATATTTTGTGACGATTTGACCAAGGTTCAAGCGGCCCTATGGCGTCATAACATCCCGACTACGGCGGCCCTGAGCCTCGCCAGATCCTCAGGCCGGCTCAATCGGTGATCGCCATCCGGAATCATCGTCAGTGTCACCGGATCATGAAGGATATGGGTAAGGAGGCGCTGCGCATGCGCCGGCGGCACATCCCGATCCTGCCCGCCTTGTAGAATATGCACCGGACATCCCGTCTCGATCACCTTGCCAAAGAGCAGATGCTGGTCGCCATCCGCGATCAGTTTTTTGGTGTAGCGATAGGGACCATCGCCATAAGCGCTTTCCCGCTCTACGAAGCCGTCCCGGTCGAGCCGTGAAAAATCCTCGGCCAAAAAGCGTTTCGGGATCAGTTCGCGCGTCGCGTCCACCGCCGGGGCAATCAGCACCATGCCCTTGATCCGGTTCTCGCCGCGCGCTTGCAGCGCTCGCGCCAAGAGTAGGGCCAGCCACCCGCCCATGGACGAGCCGAGCACCACCTGCGGCCCCTCGGTCAGCGCAAAGACGGCCAGCGTCTCTTCGAGCCAGTCCCCGATCGTTGCCGCATGGAAGTCGCCACCCGACTCGCCGTGGCCCGAATAATCGAATCGCGTCACGCCAAGGCCATGTTCTTGGCCTAAAGCATCGATCGCGCTGGCTTTTAGTCCCGTCATCACCGAGCGGAAACCATTGAGCCAGAAAAGTCCGGGCGCCTTTCCCGGCCGTTGGAGATAGGCGATTTTCCGCAGATTATCGGCCTCACCCACGCTAAGGCACTGTGTTTGTAGGGAAGTCACACGGAACTCTTCGGGCTTTTGCTGGATTTGATGGCAAACATCTGGCGTTTTCTCGGCGCAACAGCCGGAAATCAGTACATCCAGCAGTTGACTTCTCACCCCGCTAACACGATTTTATGGCCGAATTCACCCCCCGGCAGAAACAGCACAAGGAACGCTTGCCATTCGTCGTCCAATGAGACCCACGGCGCCCCAGAAAGATGGGCCGCTTGCCAATGAGGACATCACCAGCCCCGACATCCAGCTTATCGATGCCGAAGGCGAAAACCGCGGCGTAGTTCGAACGCGCGATGCGCTCACCGAAGCGCAGGAGGCTGGGCTCGACCTGGTCATCATCGCAGCGAACTCCAATCCGCCGGTTGCCAAGATGCTCGATCTCGGCCGCTTCAAATATGCCGCTCAGAAAAAAGCGGCCGAAGCGCGCAAGAAGCAGAAGGTTATTGAAGTCAAGGAAGTTCAGCTCCGGCCGAACATCGATACCCATGACTACGAGACCAAGATGAAGGCTGTGCAACGGTTCCTCGGCGAAGGCGATCGGGTCAAGGTCACGATGCGTTTCCGCGGCCGCGAAATGGCCCACCAGGATATCGGCATGCAGCTGCTGCTCAAGGTTCGCGAGCAGATGGAAACGCTGGCCAAGGTCGAAAGCCAGCCGCGCTCCGAAGGCCGCCAGATGGTTATGGTCCTGGCGCCCAAGTAAGGCGCCAAAAATCGATTTGACGAAGGCGGGTCTCGTGCCCGCCTTTTTCGTTGTGCCGCGCAATCGTGAAACGGACGCTCATGATCCCGCTCGCCCGGCGCAAACTGACATGTTAGCGTCACGCCCATGCAGCAAGCCGCCCTCTATTCCACCCAGCCCAAGGCCCAGACCCCCGATCGCTTGGACGCTGGTATCCGCGTCGCCGCCCGTCTCAAGGGCGTGGTCAAGGGCGCCATCCATACCGATCCCTTGATGACCTATGCCTGGAGCGGCGATGCCAGCTCCTATCGCCTGATCCCGGCCGTCGTGGTCTTCGTCAATTCCGAGGACGATGTCCGCGCCGTGTTCCAGGCCGCGCGCGCCGAGGGTCTACCCGTCACCTTCCGTGCCGCCGGCACCTCGCTTTCGGGTCAGGCCGTCACCGATGGCGTGCTCGCTGTTCTCGGCGATGGCTGGCGCAAACTCGACATTCATCCCGGCGCCGAAAAGATCACCCTCGGCCCCGCGATCATCGTCGCCGAAGCCAATAAGGCGCTAAAGCCTTACGACAAGAAGATCGGCCCCGATCCGGCCTCGCAGGCCACCTGCAAAATCGGCGGCGTCGTCAACAACAACTCGTCGGGCATGTGTTGCGGTGTTGCGCAAAACACCTACCACACCATGGCCCGCCTCCGGATCGTCCTCACCGACGGCACCATGCTCGATTCTGGCGATGCCACGAGCCGCGACGCGTTTCGAGTGTCGCATGCCGGCATGCTGCGCGCGCTCCATGATCTTCACCACGAGATCATGGCCGATAATGAGCTCGTCGCCCTGATCCGCCACAAATACCGGATCAAGAACACCGTCGGCTATTCGCTCAACGCCTTGGTCGATTATCACGACCCGCTCGATATTCTCATCCACCTCATGGTCGGGTCCGAAGGCACACTCGGATTCGTCGCGGAGGTCACCTACAACACCGTCCCCGAGCATCCCTTCAAAGCCACGGGTCTCGTCCCCTTTCCCGATCCGCAATCGGCCGGCCGCGCCATCATCGAAATGGCCAATGGCGGCGTCCAGGTCACGACCGGCGTCACCGCCGCCGAATATATCGAGCGCCGTGCCCTGACGACGGTCGAGCACCTGCCTCCCATGCAGCCGCTCCTGCCCTGGCTGAAATCCGATTCCCCCGCCGTCCTCATCGACGTCACCGCCCCCGATGCCGCAACGCTCGCCATCGAGGTCGCAAAGACGCAAGAGCTGCTCGCCCGTCACGGCGCGACCCATATCGATCTATCGACCGACGAACATCGCAGTCACGCCCTCTGGGATATCCGAAAGGGCTTTTTCACCTCGGCCGGTGCCGCCCGCCCCAAGGGCTCGATCATGCTCACCGAGGATGTTGCTGCGCCCATCGAGCGCCTCGCCGAATTCGTCGTCGATCTGCGCACCATGTTAGACAATCACGGCTATACCGACGCCGTCATTTTTGGCCACGCACTCGCCGGCAATCTCCACTTCCAGATGGGCGACGATTTTTCCAAGCCCGGCGCCGCCGAAAAGTTCGACCTGTTCAATCAGGCCCTCAGCACCCTCGTCTCCGGCCGCTATGGCGGCTCGCTCAAGGCCGAGCACGGCACCGGCCGCGCCATCGCGCCCTTCGTCGAAGCCGAGTGGGGCCCCAAGGCCTACGCGATCATGCATCGCATCAAGGCCCTGTTCGATCCCGAGCGCCTCCTCAATCCCGGCGTGCTTCTCAACGACGACCCAAAGATCCACGTCAAAAACCTGAAACTCATGCCGCTCGCGGATGAGGTCGTCGATCTCTGCATCGAATGCGGCTTTTGCGAACCCGCCTGCCCTAGCCACCATATGACGCTGACCCCGCGCCAGCGCATCGCCGTCACCCGTGAACGCGCCCGCCTTCGCGCCTCTGGCGAAGACCCGGCGCGCCTTCAAAAACTCGATGCCGATTTCCAATATGCCGGCATGGACACCTGCGCCGCGTGCAATCTGTGTTCCCTCCGCTGCCCCGTCGGCATCGAAACCGGCACCATGATTCTCGGCGAACGCGCGCGCCGACGTAGCGCCACGGCCCATTCCGTCGCCCGCTTTGCTGCCGATCATCGCGGCTCGGTTGAACGGTTTATGCGCGGTGGCGTCGCAATCGCCGATGCCGCCCGCACCATCATTCCGGCGCCTGCAATCGAAGCGGTCACCGAAACCGCCCGCCGCGCGACCAATAAGCGGGTCCCCCGCGTCTCCCGAGCCCTCCACCACGGCCCCGGCGCGCCAAAACCGACGGAAACCCGCCAGAATCCAAAGAAGACCGGCTTTCCCGTTCCGATCACCCAGACCGGCCGACCTTCGGTCGTCTATTTCCCAGCCTGCCCCAGCCGCATGTTCGGCGCCCCCAAAACCGAACACGGCCTCCTCGACACGCCTGCTGCCATGGTCGCCCTCCTCGAGCGCGCCGGCTTCGACGTCATCGTGCCCGAGCACCTGATTGGCCAATGCTGCGGCCAACCCTTTCAATCCAAGGGTTTTCCTGAGCAAGCCGCCGAAGTCGGCAAGGCCCTCAAATCCGAACTGTCGTCGCTTTCAGACGCGGGCCGCCTCAAGATCGTGACCGACGCCTCGACCTGCGCGAAACATCTGCGCGAGTTTCCAGGCGACGCGGCCGTTTCAGATTCCCCGCAATTCCTCCTCGCCGAAATTCTGCCGCACCTGACGATCACCCAAAAACTCGACAGCGTTGCCGTCCACCACAACTGCTCCGCCCAGCGCCTCGCCGAGCAACCGGCGACCGAAGCCCTCGCCCGCGCCTGCGCCGACGAGATCGCCGTGCTCTCCTCCATCAATTGCTGCGGCTATGCCGGCGACAAGGGCCTTTTCGTCCCCGAACTCAACGCCCACGCCACCCGTCGCGTCCACAATGACATCCCGGCCAATTGCAGCCTCGGCATCTCTACCGTCTCCACCTGCGCCTCCGGCCTCACCGAACACGCCGGCGTTCCCTTCGTGAGCCTCGCTAGCCTTCTGGAATGGGCCAGCCGGCCCTAGCAGCGCGTTCGCTAATCACCCCCTCCCAACCTCACCCATCAAGGGGGAGGTGCGGCCCTGCGTCTGTGACAAGATCTCCAAGCACCCACCGGCAGATACCTCCCCCTTGATGGGCTCCGACCCGTCCCGCAGGGAAATTCGCTCCAGTGGAGCGAATTTAGGAGAGGAGGCCGGGAGGGGGTGACTCTGGCAATCATCGCGCTAGCGACTCCACCTTACAAAACTTTCACAAGATATATCTTGAAAGCCCCCGCCCCCGCCCCAATCTCCTCCTCACGGGCTTTGAAAACATATCGGAGACACATCATGTCGAACTGGCGTAATGGAGAACCCAACTGGCGGCGTTTCGAGCAGATGGCGCGTCGCGGCTGGGGCAAGGTGCAACAGAATCTCGGTGACGAAGATCTCGGCCAGTGGGGCGGCAATATCCGCGTCGGCCGTATGCTCGCCTCGGGCGATGTCCGCCTCGTCGCGCTCTATCTCATCGAACAGCAGCCGCGTCATGGCTATGATCTGATCAAGGCCATCGAAGAGCGCTCAAACGGTGTCTATTCGCCGAGCCCCGGCATCGTCTATCCGGCCCTGACCTATCTTGAAGAAGCCGGCTACGTCACCTCGTCCGCCGAGGGCAACAAGAAGCTTTATACGATCACTGATGAAGGTCGGACCCATCTCGGGGAAAACCGCGACGCTGTCGCCTCGACGCTCGATTTCCTCGCGCGCACCGGCGAGCAGTTCAACCGTTTCCGCGAGTTCGTTCGTGCCGATTGGCCCTTTGGTGGACGCCCGGGCGAAGGCCACGAGCCGCCGCATCCGCGCCATCATCACCACGAAGATCGGCCTCTCCATGATGCCGTGCCCGAACTCGACGAGGCCCGTAAAGCCTTGAAGGGCGCCATCAAGAAAGCCCGCCAAGCCTCCGAAGACCACCAGCGCCGCGCCGCCGAAATTTTGCGTCGCGCCGCTGCCGAAGTTGAAGGCCTGAGTGAAGACGACGTGGATCTCTGATCGCGACTAAAACGGCCACTCCCAGCGCAAAAGCGGGAGTGGACACTCTCTATTCTACGTCGAAATCCGCGGCGATCTTCGCCAGCGCAAAGCGGCTCAGGCGAATTTCAAGCGTAAGCGTCCACGTGCCTGGGATGGGAATGGCGATATCCCTTACCACCCACCCCTCAGGCGTCAGCTCCGCCTCGGCGCGGATCGGCGCGATCCCGAGCGTCTCGGACGAAAGAATGGCGACAACCGACTGGGCTTCTATGGCGCCATAGTTTGCGTCTGTCACTGCGATATCGAGCCTCGCCGCCCCCGGCGCACCCGAAATCGTGACATTGGCCATGACCTCGGCATTCATCGCATGGACGAAAACAGGCTCGGTCTTTTGCACCTCGGCCAGCGCCCGCGGCGGCGGCGTAAACCGCCACCCGGCCGCGAGTCCCAGGATCAGCACCACCAGTAGCGTTTCAACGATAATCGACCGGCGCAGATGCTTTCGGGCACCGCTCATGCCCGCCAGTGCGGGGCGCGTCAGCCGGAACCGGTTCCAAAGCGCCAGTGCAAACAGAACCACCAAAAGCCCAAGCTTGGCCGCTAATATGGCGGCATAGGATGAGAACCAGGCCGGACTTGGCGGCCCCATCTGGATCACGGCAAGCGTCACGCCGGACACCAGCAATGCCCCGACAGCAAACGGGATGACGCGCGAGAAGCGCGCAAGAGCGCGATCGTCCTTGGCCGTCAGCAACACCGCGAGCGGCAGAAGCGCACCAACCCAAAAGAGAATGCCGCCGACGTGAAAAAACACAGCCGGCCGCGTCAACCACTGCGGCTCTGCGGCACCAGCATGTCCACTCAGACTAAGCGCCAAAGCGCCGAGCAGAGCGGCCAGAACGCCGAGCCCCGATGTAACGGGGCTTCGCGGAAACCCCACCGCGATCGAACCCAAGACAAATGCCCCGATAAGGACAAGCGCAGTCGCGCCATAACTCGTCGCCAGCGCGGCACGCCATGCCGCCGGCTTGAAGAAATCGGCAACCGGCAAAGCCAGCGCGTCGAGCCCGTGCAGCCCCAGCGACAGCGGCGCCAGCAAAAGCCCAGCGAGTGTGACGCCTAAAAGGACCCGTTCAAGTCTCCGCGGCACCTCGGCAATCGCGCGAAACAGCGCCCCGCCAAGGCCGATGAACAGCGCGACGAACAGCCCGGTCTTGCTTGCCCAAAGCGCAAAGGCCGACACCGGATCGCCCTGAGATACCGATGCCGCTTCGGTCACCGCACCAACCGAAAAAACCAGCGCGCCACCAATCGGATGCCCATCGATCGAGGTGACGCGCCAAGACAGCACATGCGTGCCCTCCCCCAGCGGATCGGCAAGCGGAACCTCAACCCGTTCCCCGCCCCTCGTGACCGCGGTCAGATCCGTCTTGCCCCCCTGCGGATCGATCAGCGTGATCGCGAGCGGGGTGACCGGCTCATTGAACCGCAGCGTCATTGCCTCCGGCGCCGCGTTCAAAACCGCCTTGTCCGATGGATCACTGCCGATAAGCTGCGCATGGGCAAGGCCGGCGCAGCAAGCGCGAACACCAGCGCCAGGCCCAGAACGAGCCGCGCGAAAAACTTCATAACTATCATTGCCGGGCTCCCGCCGGGGTGGAGGCGCCGAAGCGCCTCCTTGGGGCTTAGTGACCGGTCGCAGCGTCTGCCGGCAGGAGCTCGAGGCTCGGCGCCGGCATTTCGGCGTTCTCGTCGCCCGAAACATCGATCCAGGCCTCTTCGCCCGTCGCGCATTCCTGGATCGCCGGGAAATAGAACCGGCCCGGCTCCAGCGTATCGGCAAATGTGCCGCGGAAGACGAACTCGTCATACCATTCGTTCGGCAGATTGCCGTTCGACCAGACGATTTCCTTGACGCCGTCATTCACAGCCGTGCCGTGATTATCATAGCTCCCCTCATAGGGGCCCGTGACGGTTTCAAGATCCCAGCCGGCCTTGGGCATGGGTTTGACGTTGTAAAACCCTTCCGGAATCTGGATGCGAACGGTGGTCGTGGCCTCGGTGCCGCAGCCATGGGGCACGCGGAGCACCGCCTTATAGGTCGAGCCGATCTTGGCTTCCTGAACCTCGAGGGTCGAATGGGCAAAAGCCGGCGTTGCGGCAAGGAGAAGGCTGGCGGCACAGAGCGCGCCCGAGAAAAAGCGGATCACTTGGGATCTCCGAAAAAGTCTGATGAGAAATCACGTTCAAAACGATCAGACCTGATGCGGCGGGGCTCTGGCTTGCGCCGTCGCGCGCTCGACGCGCTGCTCGAACAGCTCTTCGAAATCGCGATAGACCACCGCGCCGGCTAGGCGCTCGGTCCCGAGGGAAATGGCGGGTGATGCGGGCGGCGGCAGCGTGTTCTGCCCAATCCCCGCCCCGGCGCATTTGACCGGCGCAGGACGCTCTCCCGGATCGGCGCGGGAAAGACTGGTGCAAACCGAGAACTGATCCCAGGCCGGATGGCCGAGTGCAGCCAGATCGCGCTGCAGGCCTGCGGCCTGATGGAGCGGGGCGAGGAGAACGAGCACATAAAGCGCCAGCACCGCAAAGGCGGCGCCCAATTCTCTCGTCATGTTCCGCCCGCGGAACGGCATGGCGTCTCCCCTTTGCGTCATCGGCTTAGCCTAACAGCCACCCACCAGCAAGCGAAGGACTGTCGCAGTGGGGAAAGCCGTTTCCATCCGCATAAGGGCACGATAGAAGACGTGCGCTGATTGGGGACGAGATGGCCACTTACACCGATATTGCCCGCCGGGTTTACAACCACACCTGGAAGCTCGACCCCATCGTGCGCAGTCTGCTCGATACCGACTTCTACAAGCTTTTAATGCTGCAGATGATCTGGGGGCTCTATCCCAAGGTCGAGGCGACGTTCTCGCTGATCAACCGCACGAAATCGGTCAAACTCTCCGAAGAGATCGATATCGATGAGTTGCGCGCCCAACTCGATCATTGCCGTACGCTGCGCGTGACCAAGAAGGAAATGATCTGGCTCGCCGGTAATACCTTTTATGGCTCTAAGCAGATTTTTCAGCCCGGCTTCCTGCGCTGGCTCGAAAATTTCCAGCTGCCCGATTATCGCCTGGAAAAGCGCGACGGGCAGTTCGTGCTCGAATTTCCCGGGCTCTGGCTCGAAACCTCGATGTGGGAAATCCCCGCCCTTGCGATCATCAACGAATTGCGCAGCCGCGCAGCGCTGAAGAGCTACGGCCCCTTCGCGCTCGACGTGCTCTATGCACGCGCCAAGGCCAAGATGTGGGAAAAGGTCGAGCGGCTGCAAAAGCTGCCGGACCTTAAAATCTCCGATTTCGGCACGCGGCGGCGTCATTCCTTCCTCTGGCAGCGCTGGTGCGTCGAAGCGCTCAAGGAAGGCATCGGCGATAATTTCACCGGCACGTCCAATGTGAAGCTCGCCATGGATACCGATCTCGAAGCCCTCGGCACCAATGCTCATGAGCTGCCCATGGTGCTGGCGGCCTTGGCGCGCTCGGACGACGAACTGCGCGAGGCGCCTTATCGGGTGCTGCAGGATTGGAAGAGCTATTATGGCGGCAATCTTCTCATCGTCCTCCCCGATGCTTTTGGCACCGACGCATTCCTCCGCGATGCGCCCGATTGGGTCGCTGATTGGACCGGATTCCGTCCCGATTCGGCGCCGGCCATCGAGGGCGGCGAGCGCATCATCAAATTCTGGGAAAGCCGCGGCCGCGACCCCAAGGAGAAGCTGCTGATTTTCTCCGATGGGCTCGATGTCGACATGATCGAAGAGGCCTATCTTCATTTCGATGGCCGCGTGCGCATGAGCTTTGGTTGGGGCACCAATCTCACCAATGATTTCGAGGGCTGCGCCCCCGTTCATAACTCTCAGCTCGACCCGATTTCGATCGTTGCGAAAGTCTCGACGGCCAATGGTCGCCCGGCAGTGAAACTCTCGGACAATCCGGCCAAGGCGACCGGCGAGAAGAGCGAAATCGAGCGCTATATTCGCGTCTTCGGCGATGCCGGACGCGTCGAGCATGCGGTGCGCGTCTGATCCTGTCGCGGCTATAACCAAGGTTATCAGCCGCCCTGTGGACAACAGGTGGGCCGTTGGACGCATTAACGCCGCATGAACCATCTAGGGCCAATTTCGGTGGCGGGGGCTCTCCCGCGGAGCCGAATATGAGTCTTGAATTAATCGACATTGCTTTGGCCGAACGCCAGGACCATCCGCGGCTCGAAAACCGCGTGACGGGCAAGGTGCGCGCCGTCTTGACCGAGATGATCGACGGCCGAGAGCAGCGTCACGAATTGCTGATTCCCGCCTGGGTGCAGCGCGAAGACGGCATGGATGATGGCGACGTCGATCTGGCGCTAATGCTCAAAGCCGCCAAGATCGTCGCGCGTCTCAAAGCGCGCCTGGGCGACGCGGCTTAGGTCTTAACCGGCGCCAAGGGCATAGCCCTGAGCCTCGCCCACCGAATGTCATCCCCGCGCAGGCGGGGATCCATCCTGAAATCTCAGAAAATGCGAGGCTCGGCGGTTTTGACCGCTGTCACCAGCACCCGCCAAGCCAACCAGCGCCAAAAAACCAAAAGCCCAAAAAATCAGTCTTTGGTGTTGGCGTTCTTCGCGATGGCTTCGAGAAACATGCGGTCGGAGGCCGAAAGGCCTGTGGGCGTGTAGCTCGGCTGCGCGGCGGCAGGGCCTGCGCTGCGGTGGCGAAAGGCGGGTGCGGTCGCAAAGTGGCGCGCGCGGTCGGCCATGAAGATCGAGCGGCGGCGATGTTCGTTGAGGAAGAACAGGATCAGCGCGAAACCGGCGACAACCCAAATCGCATAAAATTCCCAAGTCATGGCAGCCTCCTGCTAAAGCGGCTGCGATCTTGGGGATCAGCTCTCGCCCTAGTTGTGTTCGCGCATGTCTCTGGTCCGAGCCCCAGACCAATGGCCGGAAGACATACTGTCGAGCAGCAAGATAGCTAATGAAATCTTAAGGCAGAAGCTGAAGTGAACGTTAGGCTTAATAGTTAAACTTGCGTTGATTTGAGTTGAGCGGTGCCGCGGTTGAGCGAAACCAGCGTGGCGCGCACTTCGTTTTCGGCGGCGCGGGTGATGGTCTTGCGGTTGCCGCCGGCGCTGAGGATTTGCGGCGTGCCAAAGGCCACGGTGACGTCCTTGACCGGGCCAGAGAGAATTTCGCGGATGTTCTGCTTGACCGATTTGGATTTGATCCAGGCGATCAACGAGCGCTCGTTGCGGCTGACGGGCAGACCCTGGAGCTTGGTATAGGCAACGGTCAGCGGCTGAATGTTCACGTCCGTTGCGCCCGCTGCTTCCATGGCGTGCTGCGCCGCCCCGACAAGCGCCGAGCGGAACGGCAGGACATGGGTGCCGATATCGGATTGACCCTCGGCAAAGAGCACCACGGCATTCCCGCCCGCCATATGCTGGCCCATGGCTTCGGCCGTGCGCCCCGTTCCGGCCCGGCGGGTCCGATCGACGTAAATGGTCTTCTGGAGATCAGCGAGCAGGCCAACCAGGGGCCATTGGCCGACCTCCTGCTTGGCGACAAAGGTCACTTCCGCAACCGAGCCGATGGCGACGATATCGGTCCAGGAAATATGATTGGAGAGGAGAAGCGTCGGGCGGCCAGTGGCAGGCTCCCCGATGGTCGTCACCCGAAGGCCGAGGAAGATACAGCCCATTCTGTGAAAAAGCCGAGGGATCACGGTCCAGAACGGCAGGCGCAGCGTGACGATGATCCATTGCAGCGCAATGGCGAGAATCATGAACGGTACGAAGATGAAGATGAAAAACAGGCTGCGCAGGATCATGAAACCCGGCCCTCAATCCGGCTTGGTTTTGCCATCTGCCTTGTCCGAGAGCGGGACGGCGTACAGTTCGAGGCGGTGGTCGATGAGCTTATAGCCAAGACGCTTGGCGATGACCTCTTGAATAGCCTCGATTTCCTCGTTGCGGAACTCGATGACGAGGCCAGAGCGAATATCGATCAGATGATCATGATGTTCATCGGGGATCAGTTCAAACCGGGCGCGGCCATCCTTGAAATCATGCTTGGTGACGAGGCCAGCTTCTTCGAAGAGATTGACGGTGCGATAGACGGTCGAGAGCGAGATGCGCGGATCGATGCTCGAGGCGCGGCGATAGAGCTCTTCGACATCGGGATGATCCGAACTTTCCTCGATCACTCGCGCGATGACCCGGCGCTGATCGGTCATGCGCATGCCGCGCGATACGCAGGCTTCTTCCAGGGTTGGTTCGCTTGGCGTTTTCGTCATGCCATGCCCTTTCGCCTAGCGTTCTAAAGAATTTCCGTTACCCAAGATCGCGCGACATGACAAGCGCGGTGGCGGCGCTGCCATCGGGGCGCGGATAGTAGCCTTTTCGCGACGAGATGGTGGCAAAGCCCAGGCGCTCATAGAGCTTCACCGCCGAGAGGTTTTCCGCATCGACTTCGAGAAACATCTTTCGCGCCGGAGAGAGCATGAGATCAGCGAAAACTGCCTTGAGCAGCGCGCGGCCGATTCCCTTGTTGCGCCACTTGGGATCGACGGCAATCGTCAGCAGTTCGCTTTCGTCTGCCACAAGGCGGATGAGCGCAAAGCCGGAAATCCGACGCTTTGCATCGCAGGCTATGTAAGCCGGCGTCTGCCGATCGGCGATGAAGGCCGTGAAATCCGCGACTGGCCAGCCCCGAAAAAAGCCCTGTTCGTGCAGCTTTGCGAGGCGCTGCGCATCACCCGTTTCGGCCGGTTCGATATGGAGCCCGTGGGGGGCCATCCAGAGTTTTTCCATCGTCTAGACCCGCCTCGGAATGCGCGCGGCATTTTGCGGCTTGGCGTCCGCGTCGCGAATATAGGCGGCGTGCGGTGGATAATTTGCGGGATCGGCAGCGGCCGCAAAGCGGATCATGGCAGAAAGATCGACAAAGGGGGATTCGATGAGATTAGCCCCCGGCGCGACGCGGGCGCGCGCCTCCTCGATCGGCAAAAGCATGGGCTCGGTTTCGGCCATGCCGGGCGCCGAGAAAGCCTGAAAATAGGCATCGCCGCGCCGCGCATCGAGGAGCACGGTGACCGGCCCCGAAATGACGCCAAGGGAAAGAGCCAGGAGGCTTGGAATGCCAAGAACCGGCAGTTTCCGCGCAAGGCCAAGCCCCCGGGCAGCCGAGAGCCCGATGCGGAGACCGGTAAAGGAGCCTGGGCCCGTGGTTACCGCAATTCGGGCGATGTCGGCATGGGTAAGCGCGTTGCGCTCGAGCAAGGTGGCAAGGCGATCAAAGAGGATTTCGGCGTGGCCCGTCGCGATTTCGTCGACGCTCACATCGACCTGTCCGTCAGCGCGCATCACCGCCAGTTGCAAACGTGGCGCAGCGGTGTCGATGGCGAGGGTGATGGGCATTGGCAATTTTTCACCTTCTCGTGAAAGTCACGGCGTCGATTAGCCCGGCAGGGACCGAGAGCCCTGCCCGCTGAGCCTAAAGCATCGGCCCAATCGCACCAAGCTGCCCCACGCTCGGTCGGCACGTGCGCTCAGATGGGAGGCTAGGAGGAAGTGACGAGCAGGCCCATAACCCCAAAAACCATCAACGGCGACGCTCTATTCGCACTCCTAGCCCCGGGGCCCTGCCGAGTCCACCGCCTTGACGCTCTACCCCGCGAGGGCGACGTTGCGGCCATGTGTGGTGATTCGTTCGTGACCCTGAAATGATCCAGCCCGTAACCTGGTTGGCCGAGACCACCATGCTCAGCCATGGCTGGCGGCGCTTTTGCCTGCTGGTGGCGGCGGGTGCCGTGGCGGGGCTCTCCGTGCCGCCCTTTTTCATCCTCCCCGCGCTCTTCGTCGCCATGCCGATCTGGGTCTGGGCGCTCGATGGGGCGGAACGCCTCCGCCCCTTCTGGCGGCGCATCTTCGGACCCGCCTTCACCATCGGCTTTGCCTTTGGCTGGGGCTATTTTCTCGTCGCCTTCCATTGGCTGGGCGCCGCATTCTTCGTCGATGGCGGCGTCATGCTGGTGCTCATGCCCTTCGCGATTGCCGCCCTCGCCGCGCTCATTGCCTTTTTCTGGGGCATTGCGAGCGCGCTGGCGCATCTCTTTTGGACGCATGGCGCGGCGCGGATCGTCACCCTCTCGTCCTTCCTCGCGCTGGCCGAATTCGCGCGCGGCCATGTGCTCACTGGTTTCCCCTTCGATCTCCTCGGCTATTCCCTCACCGGCACCGACGAGATGATGCAGCTCGCCTCGGTCATCGGGGTCTATGGGCTGACCGTCCTCGCGCCGCTCCTAGCCATGACCCCGGCGCTGATCTGGCCGGCCGACGATCGGCCCATGAGCCGTCGCCTTGCACCGTTCTTCCTCGCGCTCCTGGTCATCACCGGACAGCTTGCCTATGGCTGGAACCGGTTGTCCGAAACCGTTTCAACCGAGCGGCAGGATGTGGCCTTCCGCCTTGTCCAGCCCATGGTCTATGAGCACGCCGATTTCGGCCGCGTCGATCCGGTTGCCCTAATCGACAAGTTGCTGATGCTTTCGGATATGCGGATGGACCCGACGGATCAGGGCCTTGCCGATATCACCCATCTCGTCTGGCCCGAATCCTCCGTGCCATTTTTCCTCGATACCTATCCCGATGCCCTCGCGCGCATTGCCCGCATGCTGCCCGACAGCACGACCCTGCTGGCGGGCGTACCGCGGCAGATCTTCGGGATCGATGGCGAGGTCCCGCAAGGCCCGCCCTATAATTCCATGGTCGCGATCAATTCCGATGGCGAGATCATCGCCAGTTACGACAAATCCCACCTCGTACCCTTCGGCGAATATCTGCCGTTTCAGGACTTCTTCTCGCGCTTCGGCATCAAGCAATTCGTCCCCGGCGCCGATGGCTGGTCGCATGGCGATGTCCGGCGTCGCCTGATGGAACTGCCCGGCGCGCCGGCCATGCTGGCCGTGATCTGCTACGAAGTGCTGTTTTCGGGCGATCTTGGCGATGTCGAGAAGGCGCAATATATCCTCAACATCACCAACGACGCCTGGTTCGACGGCTCGATTGGCCCCGCCCAGCATGCCCATCACGCCCGGTTGCGCGCGGTGGAAGAAGGCATGAGCCTCATGCGCGCCGCCAATACCGGCCTCACCTTCGCCACCGACCCGCTCGGGCGGATCACCGCGCAATTGGCGCCGGGCCAGATGGCGGCCCTCGATGTCCGGCCGCATCAACGGCTGGCACCAACGATCTTTTCGCAGATCCGGCACTGGCCGTTCCTGATCGCGATCCTCGCGGGCATTTTGATTGGCGTCATCGCCTCGCGGCGCGGGCGGCGGCGTCTGCCGGAATGAAAAAAGCCCCGGCGCGATGCCGGGGCTTTTTTAAGGGCTGCAGCGGATCAATCGAAACGCTGGCGGCCATACCAATCGTCGACGTCCTTCGTCGCTTCATCCTTGGCTTTGCCGTAATGCTCTTGGATCTTGCCCTCGAGCTGTTCGCGCTTGCCATTGATCTGGGTCAGATCGTCGTCAGTGAGCTTGCCCCACTGTTCCTTGACCTTACCGGACATCTGCTTCCAGTTACCTTCAACGCGGTTCCAGTCCATTTTCGAACTCCTCGTTTGTGATGGTTGGAAAACTCATGGCAAGCCTTTGCGGTTCCTTCGCAATTTTGCCCGCGCGATCTGAAGCCGACGATCAACGCAGATTACCCGGCCGCCGCAGCGGGATGCATGGAAAGAGAAAAATTCTCGCGGCGCCCAAAAAGAAAACCCCGAGCCGTGCCCGGGGTCTTAAAAACTCTTGCGATCCGTCAATGTCGGCCGTTTTCGGTTTCCTCAGGCAGCGCGGCGAGTAGCCGCTTCGGCCAATACTGGCACGAGCGCCGGGCGCTGGGCCGGCTCGGCGGCCTGCACCATCACCGCTGCGATGCGGCGCAGTTCGGTAATGAGACGCTGAGTCTCCTTGTAGAAGTAAGATTCTTCGGAATAGCTGGTGTGGTTGTGATTGCAGTCGTCGCTCATTCTGAGCCCCCAAGTCTTGATAAGACGAGACTGCGCTCAGGGCGTTCCTTTACTGTGCGGGGCTTTTATAAAATTTGAAGCAAATGCGAGACAGTTCGGCGCTATGCCGCGTCGCGCGTGGGTTTGCGGTTGACCAAAGCCACTCCGGCGACAACTCTGCCAAATATGACAAAGACAAGTAAAACCGACGAAGAGATCGTATTGGCCGGCGGTGGCCGCTCCTTGGTAACCCGGCGCGGCGACGTGGTGTTCCGCCAGGGCGCCCCATGGTCCAAGACAGTGCTAGCCCTGCTGCGACATCTTGAAGAGTGTGGGTTTGCCGAGGCGCCGCGCGTCATTGGAACAGGCTTTGATGCCGCTGGCCGGGAAATGCTGAGTTTTATCGAGGGCGCCTCGATCCACCCCGGACCATGGGACGACGCCGCGCTGCCGCTTATCGGCAATACATTGCGACGTCTGCACGACGCGGCGGCCTCATTCACCGTCCCCGAAAACTCCGTCTGGCATCCCTGGTTCGGCCGGAACATCGGCCAGCCAAGCGTCGTCGGACACTGCGATACCGGCGCCTGGAACATCATGGCAGAGGATCGACGGCCCGTCGGCCTGATCGATTGGGAAGTTGCGGGCCCGGTCGATCCCCTCGTCGAACTCGCCCAGGCGGCATGGCTCAATGCGCTGCTGTTCGACGATGACATCGCCGAACGCCAGGGCCTCGGATCGCCTGAGGCGCGCGCCCGCCAGGTTTCAATGCTGCTCGATGGCTATGAGCTCGCAAATGCCCAAAGGCAGGGCTTTGTCGGGCTGATGATCGATTTCGTCGTGCTCAACGCCGCCAATGAGGCGATCGAATGCGCCGTATCCCCTGACATGCCTGCCGCCGATGCCATCGCGGCAATCACCTGGCGCACACGCAGCGCCGGTTGGCTGGTGCGACACAGGGCGGCGTTGGAACAGGTGATCGAACGTTAGGGTGTGTTCCACCTCTAAAATCGCACTCAACCACCATCTTCCCTCAGGTCAAGCCCGAGGGAAGTGCGGTGTTTTTTTGGAGGGCTCGTGAACCAAATCACCACCACTGAGCAGCGAGCACAAAGCCGAGTAGCAATTGGCCTTAGAACGACCTACCCAAACCAAAACCCCAGAACACGAAAGCCCCGGACCGAAGTCACGGGGCTTTTCGCATCGAGGAATGGTGCCCAGAAAAGGACTCGAACCTTCACGCCTTGCGGCACACGGACCTGAACCGTGCGCGTCTACCAATTCCGCCATCTGGGCGACGGGCGTGTAACTAGGGCCCAGCCCTTTTAAAGTCAACGGGCTTATGACGGATTTTAGAAGTTTGCCCCATCCCAATGCTTGATGGCGCTACGATCGACCTTGGGCGGGTTATCGAGACAATTGACGTTGATCATATACATGATGTTGCCTTTGCCGTCGCTGCCACGGGCAAAGCTCTCGATGCCACAGGTCTTGCAAAAGAGGTGGTCGATCATTTCGGTATTGAAATGATAGGTGGTGAGCTGATCTTCCCCGGCAATCAGCTTGAAATCGCTTTCAGGGACCGATTGCATCACCCAGCCGAGCCGGCGGCAGCGCGAGCAGTTGCAATCGCCCATGCCCGCGAAATCGGTGCTGGCGGTGTAGCGCACCGCGCCGCAATGGCATTGGCCCTGATAGTCGTGCTTTTCAGCCATGATGGTTCTCCTTTAAGAACGAAAGAAGAACAAACGCGTGAAAGAGTCAAGCGTCTGGCGCATCACGATATGCTCGACACGGGCGGCGCTGCTGCGTTAGAAGCAGTCTAAAGTTTTATCGCCCCAAGCCTCGTCGGAGTTCCTCGCAAATGGATCGCTTCTCTCCCAAGCTCGTCACTGTTTTCGGCGGTTCGGGATTTGTGGGCAAGCATCTGGTGCAGGCCCTTGCCCGCGAAGGCTATCGTGTCCGCGTTGCCGTGCGCCGGCCTGATCTTGCTGGGGAAACCCGCATGTTCGGTAGTGTCGGTCAGATCCTGCCGGTTCAGGCGAATCTGCGCAACGAAGCCTCGGTGCAGCGGGCTGTTCAGGGCGCCGATATCGTCATCAACCTCGTTGGCCTCGGCTATGAAGCGGGCGCGCAGAGCTTTGCCAGCGTCAATGCCGAAGGCGCGGCCTTTGTCGCGCGCGCGGCCAAAGCGGCAGGCGCCAAGGCACTCGTCCATGTTTCGGCCATTGGCGTCGAAGCCGCTGCCGAAGTCAGCGATTATGCGGCAACCAAGCTTGCCGGCGAAAAAGCCGTGTTCGAAGCCTTCCCGCAGGCGGTGATCCTTCGCCCGTCCCTGATGTTCGGGCATGGCGATGGCTTCTTCAACAAGATGGGTAATCTCGCGCGCATGTTGCCTTTCATGCCGCTGATCTCGCCCGATACGCGCTTCCAGCCCGTCCATGTCGGCGATGTCGTCGAAGCGATCGTCGCGGCGGCCGATGGCAAGGTCAAGACCGGCCGCGTCTATGAGCTCGGTGGTCCCGATATCGAAACCAACCGCGCGCTGATGACCCGCATCCTGCGCGAAGCTGGCCGCAAGCGTCCGCTGATCACGCTGCCCGCCGGCATCGCCAAGCTGATCGCCCTGCCCTTCAGCTTCTTGCCCATCCCGCCTGTCGTCACCGAAGATCAGGTCGAACTCTTGGGCGTCGACAATGTCGTGACCGACGAAGCGATCAAGGAGAAGCGGACCTTTGCCGCCTTCGGCATCGATCCGACGAGCATGGACGAAGTGCTGCCTGAATATATGTGGCGCTTCCGCAAGCACGGCCAGTTCGATCGCGACAATTCGGATGCGTCCGGCCCGCTCGCTGCTTGAACGAGCGTCGCATCGAGATCATGGCTTGAGGTTTTGCGGCCATGAGTGACACCGTCGACATCATCGGCCTTGGCCATAAAGGCGAAGGCATCTTTCTGCGCGATGGCCAAAAGGTCTTCGTGCCCTTTGCCTTGCCCGGCGAAAAAGTGCTGGTGGACCAGGACAAGGAGCGTGGCACGCTCCTTTCCGTTCTTGAGCCATCGCCCGATCGCATAGCGCCGTTCTGTCCCCATTTCGGCACCTGTGGCGGCTGCCAGCTTCAGCATATGGGCCCCGCGGCCTATCGCGCCTTCAAGATCGGTCTTGTCGAAACCCCGCTGCGCCAGGCAGGAATCGAAACCTCGGTTGAGGCCTTTGTCGACGCCGCGGGCGCCGGGCGCCGCCGGGCCACGCTCCATGCGCGCAAAGATGCGGCAGGCTATATGCGGCTCCGCAGCCATGATTTGCTCGATCTCGACCATTGCCCGATCCTCGTGCCCGCCCTGGCGCCAGCCCCCGATATCGCGCGCGCCATCGGCGCTCTGATCGGCCCCTGCGATGTCAGCTTTGCCGCAACCGATACCGGGCTCGATGTGTCCGTGCGCTCCGAGGTCAAGGGGCTTAAGGGCGATCGATTGATTGGGCTCGGCAATCGGTTCCGGCTCGCGCGCCTCGCCTTCAATCGCGAAATGCTGTTTCTCTCGCAAATGCCGCGCGTCACCATGGGCAAGGCCAGCGTCGAATTGCCGATCGGCAGCTTTTTGCAAGCGACCGCCGCGGCCGAAGACGCAATTGCCAGTTACGTCGTCGAGGCCGTCGGTAAGGCCAAGACGGTCGCCGATCTCTTTTGCGGTATTGGCCCCTTTGCGCTGCGGCTTGCGGAGAAGTCAGCCGTCTTTGCCAGCGATAGCGACAAGCCCGCCGTGATGGCGCTCGATAAAGGGTTTCGCCACGCCAAGGGGCTCAAGGCCATCACGGTCAAGTCCCGCGATCTGTTCCGCGATCCGCTGACGCGCTTCGAATTGGATTATGACGCCGTGGTGCTCGATCCGCCCCGCGCCGGTGCCGAGGCCCAGATCAAGGAAATAGCGGCCTCCAAACTGAGACATGTCGTCATGGTGGCCTGCGATCCCAAAAGCTTTGCGCGGGACGCCGCAACCTTGCTCAAATCGGGCTTTTCCATGTCTCGTTTGACCGCTTTCGATCAGTTTTCATGGTCGAGCCATATCGAGATCGCGGCGACGTTCATTCGGCAGCGTTAATTTTAAAACTGCAAAGCTGCGGATTTTTTTAAGTCATCACCGGCAATTAGCGCGCTCAGGCGCTTCAGCAAGCAAGTGCAAGCCGTTCACATTTATCGGGAAACTGCAACCGTCCCGATCCTCGCCACGTTTGAGGGGCATAAACCTTTCTATCAATTCACCGGGCATGGCGTTGCTATGCTTGTTATTTGCTGCGGAGAATAACCATGTTCAAGGCATTTGTAGCCACCTCTATTGCCCTCGCTGCTCTGGCCGCTCCGGCCTTCGCTCAAGACGCTGCTTCGCCAGATGGCGTCTGGAAGGACAAGTGGGGCACCACCTTCACCTTCTCGACCTGCGGCGATGCCGGCACCCAGCTGTGCGGCGTTCTGAACGACGTTCAGGGCAATTCGCGCACTGAAGAAAATCTCGCCTTCATCAACCAGCAGGTTGTTTCGGCTGATCAGACCGCCCCAGGCAAGTGGGAAGGCCAGATTGCCCTCAATGGCGGCAATGCCAAGGCTATCGTCGAAGTGAAGGACGCGAACACGCTGACCATCACCGGCTGCCAGGGCGGCATCCTCTGCCAGACCCTGACCTACAATAAGGTCTCGTAAGAGCCTTGCTGGTCTAACAAAAGAAAGCCCCGGGAGACCGGGGCTTTTTTTATTTCAGCAGACCGTCGCGACGCGGTCCTTAATGACCGCAAGCACCTCGTCGCCGGGACGCTTCCACCAATTGTCCTGGGAAAAGATCTCGACTTCCTGAGGCCCAAAAAATCCGGCGTCTTCGATCATCTTGCGGATCGCGGGCAGGTCGATCACCCCATCGCCCATCATGCCCCGATCAAGCAGCATGTCCTTGGTCGGCACCAGCCAATCGCAGATGTGATGCGCAAAGATCCGCTTCATGCGGCCAGCACGCGCAATGGCCTGCGCCAGGTTCGGGTCCCACCACACATGGTAGACGTCCACGGCGACACCAACCGTTTCACCCAGCATCTCGCAGATATCGAGCGCCTGATCGATGGTGTTCACACAAGCCCGGTCGGCCGCATACATCGGATGCAGTGGCTCGATTGCGATTTTGACGCTCGAGGCCTTGGCATGCGGCAGCATGGCCGCAATACCGTCGCTGACCATCTGGCGAGCCGCGGGTAGGTCCTTGGACGACCCCGGCAGGCCGCCAACGACGAGCACGAGGCAATCCGCATTGAGCGCCGCGGCTTCATCGATCGCCCGGAGATTATCGTCGATCTGCTTTTGCCGACCTTCCGCTGTTTCAGCCGGGAACATGCCGCCCCGGCAAACGCCCGTCACCTGCAGATTGTTCGCCTTGACGATCCGCGCCGCCTCATCGAGCCCAATCGCCGCGATCTGGTCGCGCCAGGGCGATATTGCGGTAATGCCCGCCTTCAGGCACCCATCGACCGCCTCGGCAAAACCCCATTGCTGGCGGGTCGTCGCGAGGTTGAGCGAAATTTTGCGTTCGGTCATGCCGGCACTCCATTCACCGCCAACACGGCTTTCATCCGGGCCGTCGCGAGGTCCGGATCGCCAAGAACACGCGCCTTGTCGGCAAGCCGGAACAGTTCAGCCAGATGCTGCAGCGAGCGGGTCGATTGCTGGCCGCCGATCATCTGGAAATGGTCCTGCAGCCCATTGAGATAGGCGAGGAAAACCACGCCCGTCTTATAAAACCGCGTCGGCGCCGCAAAGATATGGCGGCTCAGCGGCACGGTCGGCTCCAGAATATCGAAGAACTCTTGCGTGTTACCCTTGCCAAGCGCCGCCAGACCCGCCGAGGCGGCAGGCGCGATGGCGTCGAAAATCCCCAGCAACGCGTGCGAAAAGCCTTGATTATCGCCCGCAATCAGCTCGGCATAATGGAAATCGTCGCCGGTATACATCTTCACATTTGCCGGCAGGCGGCGGCGCATGGCGATTTCTTTTTCCGCCGAGAGCAGCGAAATCTTGATGCCGTCGACCTTATCGGCATTGGCGGCAATGACGTCGAGGCAAACATCCATCGCCTTGTCGTGGTCGATATCGCCCCAATAGCCCTGTAGCGCCGGATCGAACATTTCCCCGAGCCAATGCATGATTACCGGCTGCTTCACCTGGCTCAGCACATGGCCATAGACCCGCGCATAATCGTCCGGCGACTTTGCCGCCGCCGCCAGCGCCCGGCTCGCCATCAGAATAACGCGCCCGCCCTCGCCTTCGACAAAGCCGACCTGCTCGTCATAAGCGCGCAGAATGTCGTCGATGGTGACATCGGGGCCGGGCGCCAGGTGATCGGTGCCGGCGCCATAGGCGATGAGAGAATCATCCCGCGTCCGCGCCTCGGCCTGCGCCCGGCGGATCAGCTCCTTGGCCTCGGTCCAGGTCAGCCCCATACCGCGCTGCGCCGTATCCATGGCTTCGGCGACGCCGAGGCCAAGATCCCACATGCGATGGCGGAATTTGAGCGTCGTGTCCCAATCGATCGCCGGGGTCAGCCAGGGATCGTTGACCGCGAGCGGATCAGCGACCACATGGGCCGCCGAATAGGCAATGCGCGAAAAATCCGTCGACTTGAATTTGACGAAGGGGATGGGATTGCCGGTCAGCGTATAGGGGCTGATCGAGCGGTCGGGATTGGGCAGGTTGATGGTCGGCATGGCGGGTGTCCCCCTCATCCGGCGCTACGCGCCACCTTCTCCCCGAGAGGGAGAAGAATGGGCCGGCGCCTGTTCAAATGCGGTGCCCCCTATTCCTCTCCCACTTGGGGAGAGGGTGGATCGGCCGAAGGCCGAGACGGGTGAGGGGGCTCTCTACTTGCGGCTCAAAATTCCAGCTTCGGCACATCGAGCCAGCGCCGCTCAGCCCAGCTCTTGAGACCAAGCTCAGCCAGCTGCACGCCCTTGGCGCCAGCTTCGAGCCCATATTCCCAAGGCGCATCCTCAGCCACATGGCGCAGGAACATTTCCCACTGCACCTTAAAGCCGTTATCGGCGGGCCAATTGTCCGGCACTTCTTCCCAATCGTTGAAGAAGTTCATGGTCTGCGGCTGGTCGGGGTTCCAGACCGGCTTTGGCGTATTGACGCGATGCTGGGTCCAGCACTTGTGGAGACCGGCAACCGCCGAGCCCTTGGTGCCATCGACGTTGAACGTCACGAGATCGTCGCGGCGAACACGCGTCGTCCAGCTCGAATTGATCTGCGCGACAACGCCGCCCTCAAGTTCGAACGTTGCGTAAGCCGCATCGTCCGTATCGGCCTTGTAGCGCTTGCCGTTTTCGTCGACGCGTTCGGGGATGTGCGTCGCGCCGAGGCACGAGACCGCCTTCACTTCGCCGAAGAGATTATCGAGCACATAGCGCCAGTGGCAAAGCATATCGAGGATAATGCCGCCGCCATCAGCCTTGCGATAGTTCCACGATGGGCGCTGCGCCTTCTGCCAGTCGCCTTCAAACACCCAATAGCCGAACTCGCCGCGCACCGACAAAATATCGCCGAAGAAGCCGGAATCCTTGAGCATCTTGATCTTCATCAGGCCAGGCAGGAACAGCTTGTCCTGCACCACGCCATGCTTCAGCCCCGAAGCGCGCGCGGTCTTGGCAAGGTTCACCGCAACGTCGAGATCATCCGACGTCGGCTTTTCGCAATAGACATGCTTGCCGGCGGCCAGCGCCTTTTCCAGCAGCCCGGCGCGCATCAGCGTCGTGCCAGCATCGAAGAAAATCGTGTCATCTGGATTGGCGAGCGCGGCATCGAGGTCGCTGCCCCAGCGCGCAATATTGTGCTTCTTGGCGAGGCGCTCGATCTTGTCGGCATCGCGGCCGACGATGATCGGGTCGACGACGAGACGATCGCCATTGGACAGCGCAATGCCGCCCTGATCGCGAATGGCGAGGATGGAGCGCACCAGATGCTGGTTATAGCCCATGCGCCCGGTGACGCCATGCATGATGATGCCGATGCGTTGTTCCGCCATTCCAATCCTCCCGACCCGCTCTGCGGTGTAACTGACTGGTTACTTAGATACAGAGCGTTTGGCCATTGCGTCAAGCGGGCATCTGCACGTCTCAGGTGAAACGAGCGGACCGGAAAGTTACTTAGGGTTGACAGCCTTGGCCCCACCAAGGACACTTCGCCCATGGTGCGAACTTGAGGAGGCGCGCACCGGCAGCATGCTCTGCGGCCGCTTTACCAAGGCGGGCGCGGCTGCTATCGGCCTGCCGATCCATCCTTCTCGGATGCAGTGGGGCAGACGCGTGTCAGAAACCAAAATAGCCGACCTCGACACGCCGCCCGAAGTTGCGCCCAAGCGCACGCGCAATTCGGCCAAGACCAAGGCATCGATCCTTGCCGCGGCGCGCGTCGAATTCGCCGATCGCGGTTTCGAGGGCGCCCGCGTCGATGCCATTGCCGATCGGGCCAGCGCCAATAAGCGGCTGCTCTATCATTACTTCGGCAATAAGGAAGATCTCTATCGGGCCGTCCTCCTCGATGCCTATCAGGAGATCCGGCGGGGCGAACGGGCGCTCAGCCTTGATCAATATGACCCCATCCAGGCCATGGACCGGCTGGTGCGCTTCACCTTCCGGCATTTTCTCGCCAATCCCTGGTTTCCGCGACTGCTCGGCACGGAAAACATCGAGAATGCGCGGTTCTTGAAAACCCTCCCCGATATCAAGGCGCTGCATTCCCCGCTGGTGGGGCAAATTGCGCAGATCATCGAGCGGGGCAATGAAGACGGCCTCTTTCGCCGCGATGTTGATCCGGTCCAGCTCTATATTTCCGTGGCCGCCCTGGGCTTTTTCTATGTCTCGAACACGGCGACGCTGTCGGTGATTTTCGAGCGGGACCTGTCGAGCGTCGCCATGGTGCAGGAGCGCGAGGCCCATGCCGTGCAAATGGTGCTCGATTATTTGCGCATGAAGGCCAATGGCTGATCGGCGGATTGCCCTAGAGCGTCAAACACCAAGCTGAAACCGCTCGAAGCGGCCGAGTTCCTCGTCGATCCGAACCTTCTCCTCGGCGCCGATCTCGTCGATCCAGTTCCACTTCTGCACCAGCAGTTTTCCCGCGGCCCGGTCGGTTTTGAGGTCCACGGCCGCCACCACCCGATCGCCCACCAGCACTGGCAGTGCAAAGTAGCCATAGCGGCGTTTGGCTGCAGGCACATAGGCTTCGAAGAGGTGATCGTAGCCAAAGAACAGATTGAGCCGCTTGCGCTGGATGATCAGCGGATCGAAGGGCGAGAGGATATGGACAGTGTCGCTCGGCGCGATTTCCATGTCGAGTGTTCTGGGCTCCGCCCAATGCGGCACCTTTTCAGCGCACTCTATGATGACGGGCACCAATTGCCGCCGCTTGACCCGCGCCTCGATCAGGTCGCGAATTGCCGGTTTGGCTTTGGCGTTGAGGTGGCAGATGGAATCGAGGCTGACAATGCCCTGGCTTCGTAGCGCCCGGTCCAAAAGGTAAGCCGTTACCTGTTTTTCCGTCGCCGGCTTCGGCGCGCGCTCCCAACCAAAGTGCCGCTCCATCAGGTCATAGGTCTTGAGCATGCCTCTGCGGGCCGAGATCGCCACATGGCCCTGGTAGAACATCAATTGCAACACCCGCTTTGATGGTTTGCGGCTGGCCCAGAGATGGGTCTTTTCGACGAGCTCGTCATCATCGATATCGCGGATCGAGAGCGGTCCCTCGTCCAGCAGGCGCCGCTTCATGGCGCTGATTTCCTTGGCGGTGACCGAACCGAACCAGGCGCTGGGATTGTCCCGATAGGCCCGCATGGCGGGCAGGAAAAAGCGCAAGTCACTCGCCGGCACATAGCTCAGCGCATGCGTCCAATATTCGATCACGCTTTTATCGCCGCTTTGCACCTGCGCGAGATCGCTGCGGCGATAATCGGGAATGCGCGAAAAAAGGATGTGATGGTGGCAGCGCTCGATCACATTGATCGTGTCGATCTGCACATAACCCAGATGCCCGATCGCGGCCTGAACCGCCTCTGGCCCCGATCCAAACGGCGCCGAGGCATCGAGCCTTTGCGCTTTCATCCAGATCGCGCGCGCTTGCGCCGAAGAGATGGTGTTTACGCGCTTTGCCACAAGCTGATTCCCTCATCCACTCGAGGGAACAATAGTGGAACAAAACTGCGGAGCAAACCCGGTTCTGACGGATTTGCCGAAACCCAGCGAGGTCAGAAGGACGACGGGCCTATCCCAGAACATCGCGATAGGCCCCAACACCAGAAGCCTAAAAAAGGCCTTCGCTGATGATTTCGGTGAGCGGCTTGCGCTGGCTCGGCACTTCGCGGGCCCGCAGCGTTTCATTGAGGCTCGAGCCATCGCCCTGCCGTCCAATGGCAATCGCTACTTCAATCCGCCAACCCTCCGGCACGCCGAGTTCGGCAATGGCGCGGTCATGGTCGAACCCACCCATGGCATGGGCGTGCCAGCCAAGCTTGATGGCCTGCAGCGCCAACATCGACCAGGATGCGCCCGCGTCGAAAGCGTGGGAGCGTGTGGTGGTCACTTCGCCATTGGCATTGGTGTGGCTTACGCGCGAGGCGACGAACACCAGCGCGGCCGCATGCTGGGCCCATTCCTGATTGAACGGCAGCAGCAGATCGACAAACTTCTGCCAGTCGGCACTGCCACGGCGCACATAAACGAATTTCCATGGCTGGCCATTAAAGGCCGACGGCGCCCAGCGCGCGGCCTCGAACAGGGTCATCAGTTCGACGTCGCCGATCGCTTCATCGGTAAAGCTGCGCGGCGACCAGCGCGCCAGCATATCGGGGTCGATCAGGTGGTCGGTGCTGCGGGGCATGATGGCGTTCATTTCGGATCGCTCCAATTCGTCTGTTGCCCCTAAAATGGACCCAAGCGAAAAGCGCTACAACCGGACGAATGCGATTTCAGTGTTCATTAAAACAGAACAAATGGCAAATTTTTGCTTGTCCGCAGCTACCGGCTCATCCCTACGAAGGGGGACCGCACACGAGGACGTCCGCCACGGATGCTGCGCTTGCCGCGGAACAGGCCGCTGTCATTGTTGAATGGGGCCAGACCTGCCAGCGCAGCGATGGTCTTGGGCGAGCGATGGCCGGCCTCCGGCAGGAAGGCCAGCAGCGTGGTGGCGGTGACCAGGCCGATGCCGCCGCGATCAGCGCGGCGATCCGGCTGTCGAAGACAGCGATGCGGCTGGTGAGCAGCTCGATATGGGCGCAGATGTCGGTCAGGATTTCGGGTTCCGCCATCTCCTGTTGGCGGGTCAATTCGCCCCGGCGCATGTCAACCAATTGATCCCGGCGTCGCGCCAACTCGCCTAAAAGTCGGCGCCTCTCGTCGGCGGCGGCCTGGGGATGTGGCCGTAAAGCCTGCGCCATCCGGGCCAACATCTGCGCATCGACCTTATCAAACGGCGAACTCGCGCTGGATATGTCGAGCCTTGATTCTCGCGAGCTTTATGGGTGTGCTCCGAAAAAGTGTCGGTGGCACAACGTCCCTTTTCTGCAAACGATCCTTTTGGCCAACTGCCCGGTGGCCCGGGCAAAGGCCCGCGCCTGTGCCGGATTAACCCGACAGAATGCTATTCCGGCCTGCTCCAGAGCGCGGCGCAGCTTGCCGTCGTAGCGGCCCGTCGCTTCGAACAGCACCAGCTCGGGCCGGCTCAGCCCGGCCAACCAGTCCGCAAGAGCCGCCTCGGTATTGGCGATGGAAAACTCCCGACCGGCAAATATCTCCAGCGTGTATTTGCCCACGTCGATTCCGATAAAGTCCGATGCTATGATCATCGTGCCTGTCCTTGTACTGCGAGGTCCGCAACCGGGAGGGGATCACGCTCGGGTACGGTCTGATGACCAAGGGCCAATCGATCGCCCTCCCGGAACCAATCTCGCACACTTTCAACAGACAAGGGCCACTGCGGGAGCTACAGATTTTGTGCGTGAACAACTGACCCTCGGGTCAAGCCCGAGGGAAACACGGTGGGTGCAGGTCACAGCGGTTTGGAACCACCACGCCCAATCAAACTCCCGCCTTGAACCACCCGCCCCCAAGCAGCTCCCGCCCGCCATGCCGGCTGAGCTTGTCCCGTAAAACCTTTACGTCCACCGGCCTCAAATCCCCAGCGCCGGTCACCGCCACCCAGCCCTCAAAATAATCCTGCGGCGCATAGACATGCCCAAAACCAATGGAGGCCGTCTGCGCCAGCGCCATGTCGAGCGCCAGTTGCAGGAAGGTGACGACCGGATACCAGTTGAGCAGCGCCGAAACCGATGGCGCCCGTTCCCCGCTCAGCCACAGCGGCTCGCGATAGGGCAAGGACCAATCGAAGAATACGATCGGATCGGAGGGATATTGCAGATAGACAATGCGGATCGGCCCCCAGGACGCACTGCCCTCAAGATCGATCGCGCTATTGGCAAAGCGCACCGTCGTGCCCTGTCCAATCCGCGGCAACCAGATGGGCGAGCCGGGATCGCGATTGGCCACCGTGCTGCGCCAGGTTGCGCTCGCAAAGGGCGGTCCCACCCAGAGCGCGCCATCGAATGGATCGGCCAAGACATCGTAAATCGAGGTCGACGCGGCAGAACTATAGGCCCCTAAGCTGAGGCCATGGAGATAAAGGCTGGGTCGACTGTCCCTCGGCATCGCCGTCCAGCGCTCATAAACCGCGTTGAACAGTGCTCGCGCCGTTTCGACCCCCACATCGGGTTCCGACACCAGCGACAGCCAGCTCGTCAGATAAGAATACTGCACCGCTACGCTCGCCACGTCGCCGCCATGCAAAATTTCGAGCGTATCGATCGCTGCCGGCTCCACCCAGCCCGTCCCGACCGGCATGATCAGCACCAGCACCTTGCGGTCGAACGCCCCGACCCGGTCCATTTCCCGCACAGCCAGAGCTGCCCGGTCTTCCGGCGTTTCGGCCGAGCGCAGCCCGACATAGACACGGAGCGGCGTTTCCGCCGCCTTGCCCGTCAGCGCGGTAATTTCCTCGGGCGTCGGTCCCGTCTCGACATAGACCCGCGCATCGATCCCGATCGTGTCCCAAGGCACGAGGGATTGCGCACTCCCTGATTTGAGAGTGTCCGTCGGCGCCGGTTCGGTGATCCCCACCAACCGGTCGAAATTGCCATAGAAGCGGTCAGCCGAATAAAGCAGCCCACGCGCCACGACGCCATCGCCGATCATTGCAGTGAGAAGACCCACCAGCACCATGGCACCCACCAGCGCCACCCGCCGTGGGATCAGCCGCCCCATCCAGCGCGCCAGCACCCGCACCCCGGCAACGATCAGCGTGCCGAACCCGACGAGCAGCGCCGCCGGCAGCACAGCCACCAGCGCCACGAGCAGCGGTTGGGTCGCCTCGATCGGTGCTTCGCCCATCCCCGATCGGATCGAATTCTGCCAGCCGGTCCAGAACCAGAGAAAGCTGATGGTAAGGACAAGACAGAGGATCGCGCAGGCCCGCCCCACCCAGCGCGCCACGCGCCGGTTCGGCCAGCGCAGCTCCAGAAAATTCCACAGCCATTCGAGAAAGACCCCGATGCCATAGCCGGCGGCAAAGGCACAACCGGAGAGGATCCCCTGCACCAGCACATTGCGCGGAATAAGCGATGGTGTCAGCGACAGCGCTGCAAACAACAGGCCAAAAAGCCAGCCACCTGCCGAAAGCGCATCGAGCCGGCGATAAACGAATCGCCTGACGCGTCGCCCGGCATCGCCCCTCGACGCTGGCTGCGACGGATTCGTTTCGCTCGAGAGATCTAAGTCGGATCGGGTCGGCAAGAAGGCGTGCCTGGGATGAATTCGCGCCCACTATAGGGGAGCGACCGGCCATGACAACCGCCGAACACCCAAAGCATAACGCGAAACGGCCTGAGAGCGTCTCGATGCTAACGGAATGATACCGATTTGAGGGGGAATTGGTGGAGCCTAGCGGGATCGAACCGCTGACCTCTTGCATGCCATGCAAGCGCTCTCCCAGCTGAGCTAAGGCCCCATTCAATGGGTGCTTCAGGGACAGTGCCCGGTTGAAGCGAGGCGGAACCTAGAGGATGATTCCGAGAGAAGCAAGTGCCTAAATGACACTTTTTTCATCCGCCGGGGAAAACCTCCCCCAGCGGGAAAACATGAATGAAATCAGCGGTCTTCGTCGTCGCCAACTTCAAAGCCAAGGCCGTCGTCGGCATCGTCGTCTTCCTCTTCGAGGAACACGTCTTCTTCGTCGTCGCCCAGCTCTTCATCGACCTCGACGTCGTCGACATCTGGAATTTCTTCCTCGCCGCTCTCTTCGGCGTCAGCATCTTCGAGGCTGACGATTTCGGGGGCGTTGGTATCTTCGACTTCTTCTTCTTCCTCGGCCTCATCTTCGTCGTCTATCTTGCGCGAAGCCGTAGCTTTTCCGGTCGCAAGGGTGTCGAAGTAGGAGCGGGGATAAGACTTGCCGGAATAGGGCGAGACGATCGGATCCATGTTGAGATCGTAGAACTTCTTGCCGGTATCAGGGTCGGTACGCTTTGTACCGCGTTCGGAGTTGGCCATTCACATGCCTCACACGAAGGGAAATTGCTTTCGGTCGGCCGCCGCGGCCCAACCAGATATTCGGCCAGTGCGGTAAGGCGCAATGGCGGTCTCTGTCAAATCGAAAATGCGCGTGCGCCCAAGGCTGGCCCCGCCCGCCGCCGCCGTGTTAAGCCCGTTTCGGAATTCTAGCGTGGCGGGGTTGCGGCAATGATCATAGCGGTGGATGGCCCAGCGGCATCGGGCAAGGGGACTTTGGCTCTAGGTCTCGCCCGCCACTATGGGCTCCCCCATCTCGATACCGGGCTTCTCTACCGCGCCGTCGGCGTGGCGTCCCAAGCTTATGAGAACACTGATCAATTCGATTCCGAAGCCATAGCCGCCGCCCGCGCTCTCGATGCTACCCAACTCACCGATATCGAGACCCTGACGAGTAGCGAGGCTGGTAGTCTTGCGTCTAAAGTCGCCGTCATCGCCGAGGTCCGCCGCGCCCTTTTCGACTTCCAGCGCTCCTTTGCGCTGCAAGCTGGTGGCGCCGTTCTCGATGGTCGCGACATCGGCACGAAAATCTGCCCGGACGCCGATGTAAAACTCTTCATCCAGGCCGACAGCAAGGCGCGGATGGAGCGCCGGGCGCGCCAGTTCGAAGCCCGCGGCCAGACAGTTGATCGCTATGCGCTCTTTCACCAGATCGAAGAACGCGACGCGCGCGACATGCTTAATCCCAACGGCGGCTTCTATAAAGCTGATGACGCGCACTTGCTCGATACGACGCAACTGAGTATAGAGGCCGCACTCCGCGCTGCCATCGCGATTGTCGACAAGTCCATGGCGCTCAAGGCAGGGGAACATTCGTTCTCCTAATTTCCTCCTTGGGTCTTCTGGCTAAGACAATCATTTCAACCGCTGGCCCGGATCCCGACTAAAAGATCATCCTGTTTTCCAGAAGCGGTGCTCCGTGCGCCGGCTTTGGCATTTTCGCTGAAGCGGACCCGTTTCGAAACAGGATCAGCAACCCTCAACGACCGGCGCAACGGAGAAAAAGTTTGGCACAGCAAACTGTGACTAAAGACGATTTTGAATCGATGCTGCTCGACTCCTTTGTCGACAACGACGCCGCCGAAGGCACCGTTGTTCGTGGCAAAGTCGTCGCCATCGAAAAAGACTTGGCGATCATCGACGTCGGTCTGAAGACTGAAGGCCGCGTTCCGCTCAAGGAATTCGGTCAGGCGTTCCGTGACGGCCAGATTGTCATCGGCTCGGAAGTCGAGGTCTATGTCGACCGCGTCGAAAACGCCATGGGCGAAGCCGTTCTCTCGCGCGAAAAAGCGCGCCGCGAAGAGAGCTGGGTCAAGCTCGAAGAAAAGTACAACGCCAATGAGCGCGTTGAAGGCACGATCTTCAATCAGGTCAAGGGTGGTTTCACCGTCGACCTCGAAGGTGCCGTGGCCTTCCTGCCGCGTTCGCAGGTCGACATCCGTCCGATCCGCGATATCGCTCCGCTCATGAACGTGCCGCAGCCGTTCCAGATCCTCAAGATGGACAAGCGTCGCGGCAATATCGTCGTTTCGCGTCGTGCCATTCTCGAAGAATCGCGCGCCGAACAGCGTTCGGAAATCGTCCAGCAGCTCGAAGAGGGCCAGGTTGTCGACGGCGTGGTCAAGAACATCACCGATTACGGTGCGTTCGTTGATCTCGGCGGCATCGACGGCCTGTTGCACGTCACCGATATCGCATGGCGTCGCGTCAACCACCCGTCCGAAGTGCTCACGATCGGCGAGACCATCAAGGTCCAGATCGTTCGCATCAACCACGAGAGCCACCGTATCTCGCTGGGCATGAAGCAGCTCCAGGCTGATCCATGGGAAGGCATCGAAGCCAAGTACCCAATCGGCGCGAAGTTCTCTGGCCGCGTGACCAACATCACCGACTACGGCGCATTCGTCGAACTGGAACCGGGCATCGAAGGCCTGATCCACGTTTCGGAAATGAGCTGGACCAAGAAGAACGTCCACCCCGGCAAGATCGTCTCGACCAGCCAGGAAGTCGACGTGGTCGTGCTCGAAGTCGATCCCGACAAGCGTCGTATCTCGCTTGGTCTCAAGCAGACCCTGCAGAACCCGTGGGAAGCTTTCGCCGAGAAGAACCCGATCGGCTCGACCATCGAAGGCGAAGTCAAGAACAAGACCGAATTCGGCCTGTTCATTGGCCTCGAAGGCGATGTGGACGGCATGGTTCACCTCTCCGATCTCGATTGGCAGAAGTCCGGTGAAGTCGCTCTTGACGACTACAACCGTGGCGACATGGTTTCGGCCAAGGTCCTCGACGTCGATGTCGAAAAGGAACGTATCTCGCTCGGTATCAAGCAGCTCGCTGCTGACGACCTTGCAGACAACACCGCCAGCGCCAGCGGCGAACAGGGTGGCCTTCGCAAGAACGCCGTCGTGACCACTGAAGTCATCGAAGTCAACGAAGGCGGCATCGAAGTCCGCATCGCCGACAGCGAAGTCACGGCCTTCATCCGCCGCGCCGACCTCAGCCGCGATCGTAACGACCAGCGTCCGGAACGTTTCTCCAAGGGCGAAAAGGTCGACGCACGCGTCACCCAGTACGACCGTAAGACCGGCCGCATCCAGCTCTCGATCAAGGCGCTCGAAATCGCCGAAGAACGTGAAGCCGTTGCGAACTTCGGTTCCTCGGATTCGGGTGCTTCGCTCGGCGACATCCTCGGCGCTGCTCTCAAGGGCCGCGACGACAAGTAAGCCTTGGGCTTATTGACCAATCCTTCGGCCCGCGCTTTTTAGCGCGGGCCGTTTTGTTAGAAGGGACCAAAACCATGCGATTTCGCGACGTCGCCTGGCGCGCCATGAGCGGCTATGATCTCGAAGCGGTCTTTGCGATCGCCAATAAGGTCCATCCCGGCTTCTTCGAGGCCGAAGAGGTCTTGGCCGAAAAGCACACCCTCTATCGCCACGGCTGCTATATTCTAGACGTCGCCGAAAAACCGGCGGGCTATGTTCTCAGCCACCCCTATCGTCGCGGCGAACTGCCTGCGCTCAATACGCTTCTGGGCAGCTTGCCCGAAGATGCCGATAGTTTTTACATCCACGACCTCGCGCTGCTGCCCCTTTCGCGCGGCATTGGCGCAGCCGGGCAGATCGTAGCTGCTCTGACCAAGCATGCCGAGGCCATGGGCTTTGCCAGCATTGGCCTCGTTGCGGTCAATGGCTCCGTCCCCTTCTGGGAAAAACAGGGTTTCGTCACCGAAGACCGTCCGGAACTGGCCAAGAAACTTGGCGCCTATGAGGATGCGGCGCGGTATATGACGAAGACGCTTTAAGCGGCATCAAAAATCAGCCGTTTCTCTGGCTGTTTCGTCCAAGCCGTGTATGGTCACGCCGACTTCGCTTGGGACAATGCCGTGACCGATCTTCCTCCTTCCAGCGCCCATGAAGCGCTCGCCGCCGATACCTATCGCCGGTCGCGCGGGCTTTGGCGCGTTTTGGCGCTGGTGGCAGCCGTTATCGCAGTGCTCGCCATGACGGCACGTTTCGCCATGCCGGGGCAGGGGGCTGGGGATGTCATCGCTCGCGTCACCATCGATGGTCTCATCACCACCAATGCCGAGCGTCAGGCCCTCTTCGAGCACTTGCTTGAGGACGACACCGTAAAAGCCGTTGTCGTCGCCATCAATTCGACCGGCGGCACTACGGCCGGTGGTGAAGAACTTTATGAGGCACTTCGCCGCCTGAGCGACAAAAAGCCGACCGTCTCGGCCATCAACGAATTCGGCGCCTCTGCCGCCTATATGACCGCCATTGGCACCGACCGGATTTTTGCGCGCCGCCTATCCATCGTTGGCTCGATCGGCGTCCTCTATCAACACGTCAATGCCGGCAAACTGCTCGATACCATTGGCATCGACCTCGATAAGGTCGCATCGGGCCCCCTCAAGGCCGAACCCGACAATGACGAGCCGCTGGAAGGCGCGGCCCGTGTCTCGCTCAACGAACTGGTGCAGGACAGCTTTACCTGGTTTGTCGATATCGTTGCCGAGCGACGCGATATGCCGCGTCCGGCGGCCCTTGCGCTGGCCGATGGCCGCATTGTCACCGGCCGCGTCGCCCTTGACGCAGGTTTGATCGATGCGATCGGTGGCGAACTGGAAGCCATTGATTGGCTCGTCAAGGAGCGCGAAGTCCCCGAAAAGCTTGCCGTGGTCGATGTCTGGCCGCAGCCCGAGGACGGATTTGGCTGGGCCGGACGTCTTTTGGGCGGTTCGGCACGTGCGGCACTCGGTCTTTCGCCTGATGGTCCTGTCGTGCTTGACGGTTTGGTCTCGCTTTGGCAGTTTGGGCCAAAGCCCTGAGCCGTGGGCATTCGCATTGGAGACCGGAGCCTTCCATGATCAAGTCTGAACTTGTCGAGAAGCTCGCTGCAGAAAATCCTCATCTGTTCCAGCGCGATATCGAAAATATCGTCAATGCCATCCTGGATCAGGTCGGCGACGCCATGGCGCGCGGCGACCGGGTAGAGCTGCGCGGCTTTGGCGCCTTTTCGGTAAAAAACCGCCCCGCGCGCGTCGGACGCAACCCGCGCACGGGTGAACAGGTTGAAGTCGAAGAAAAGTATGTGCCGCAATTCAAGGCTGGCAAGGAAATCCGCGAACGGCTCAATCGCGAATAATCGCGCTCCCGTTGCGGACGAAAAGGTAGTTCGGATTACTGCATGATCAGCAAGATTGTCGGTTGGCTGGTTCTGGTGCCGCTCTGCCTTGTGCTGGTGGCCTTTGCGCTTGCCAATCGCCAGCTCGTTGCGATCAATCTCAATCCGTTCGGTGCTCCGGCTGATGCCAGTACGGCTGGCTATGGCATTCCGCTCTTTGTGATTCTCTATATCGTGCTCTTGGTCGGCGTGCTGCTTGGTGGCACCGCGACCTGGTTTGCTCAAGGCGAGCACCGCAAGCGCGAGCGCCAGTGGCGCCGCGAAGCGCAGGCACTCAATCAGGAACTGGAAAACCAGCGGCGCCGCCAAGCCCAGGCGACCCCAGCAGCGCTTTCCGAAGTGGATGAAATCCTGGATCTGCGGTGACCGGTCGGCGCTGCTCGTCCATTTAAAAACTTCCGACCCCCTAGAGTTTCGCCCACACGATGGCCGACCCCCTGATCGTCAAAATCTGCGGCATTAAAACGCTCGATATGCTGGATGTGGCCATTGCCGCAGGCGCCGACATGATCGGCTTCATGCATTTTGCCCGCTCTCCGCGCCATGTCGGCATCGAGCAATTGGGCGAATTGATCTCCGCCTCGCGCGGCCGTGTCGAAAGCTGTGTCGTCTTGGTCAATCCGGACAATAGCTGTGTCGCCGAAGTGGCAGCGCTCGGGCCGGACTGGATCCAGCTTCATGGGCCGGAAACACCGCATCGCGTCGAAGCCATTCGCGCCGAAGCCGGCGTCGAGATCATGAAGGCCCTGCCGATCGGCTCTGCCGATGATGTGGCTCAGGTCGCCGCTTTTGCCGAGGTCGCGGACCGCATCTTGCTCGATGCCAAGCCGCCCAAGGGCGCCGATCGCCCGGGCGGTTTGGGCGAAAGCTTCGATTGGTCGCTCCTGAAGGCGCTTGACCCATCCATCCCCTTCATGCTTTCCGGTGGCCTGAAGCCGGACAACGTCGCCGATGCCATCAGGAACGTCGCACCCTTTGGGGTCGATGTGTCTTCCGGGGTGGAGCGGGCACCTGGCGAAAAAGACAAAAGGCTGGTCGAAGCGTTCATCCGCAACGCACGGTCAGCCAGTTAGAAGTCGTCGGCCGGGTTACGCTCGGCGGCGCCGAGAGGATCCAAATGGACGGCATCAATTCCCTGCGCAACGGCCCGGATGAGCATGGCCGCTTCGGTCTTTATGGCGGGCGTTTCGTTGCTGAAACGCTCATGCCGCTCATTCTCGACCTCGAAAAGGAATACCGGGCAGCCAAGGTCGATCCGGAATATGTCGCCGAACTCAAGAACCTTGCGACCCACTATACCGGCCGCCCCAGCCCGCTCTATTTTGCCGAACGGCTGACCGAGCATCTGGGCGGCGCCAAGGTTTGGTTCAAGCGCGAAGAGCTCAACCACACCGGCTCGCACAAGATCAACAATTGCCTCGGCCAGATCCTGCTCGCCAAGCGCATGGGCAAGACCCGCATCATTGCCGAAACCGGCGCCGGCCAGCATGGCGTGGCGACGGCAACAGTCTGCGCCAAATTCGATCTGCCCTGTACCATCTTCATGGGCGCGACGGACGTCGAGCGGCAGATGCCCAATGTGCTGCGCATGAAAATGCTCGGCGCCGAAGTGCGCCCGGTGACGGCGGGGGCAGGGACCCTCAAGGACGCGATGAACGAAGCGCTCCGCGATTGGGTCACCAATGTCGATTCGACCTATTATCTCATCGGCACCGCTGCTGGCCCGCATCCCTATCCGGAAATGGTCCGCGATTTCCAATCGGTCATCGGCACCGAACTGAAAGAGCAGTTCCGCGAACGTGAAGGCAAATTGCCCGATGCCGTCGTCGCCTGCGTCGGCGGCGGCTCCAATGCCATCGGCACCTTCCACGCCTTCCTCGATGATCCTGAGGTGGCTATCTATGGCGCGGAAGCCGGCGGCCATGGCGTCGACATCGAAAACGGCCATGCAGCTTCGATGACCGGCGGCCGCCCCGGCGTCCTCCACGGCAACCGCACCTATCTGCTGCAGGACGATGACGGCCAGATCCTTGAAGGCCACTCCATCTCCGCGGGCCTTGATTATCCCGGCGTCGGTCCAGAGCACTCTTATCTGCATGACACCAAGCGCGTCACGTATGCGCCGATCACGGATACCGAAGCGCTCGAAGCTTTCCAGCTCTGCACGAAGATGGAAGGGATCATTCCGGCGCTCGAGAGCGCCCATGGCCTGGCTCAGGTCATGAAACTCGCGCCCACGATGGCGAAAGACCAATCCGTCGTCCTCTGCCTTTCAGGCCGCGGCGACAAGGACGTCGAAAGCGTCGGCAAATATCTGGGACTGCTGAAATAATGACGACCCGCATCGACCGCGTTTTCGCTTCTGCCAAAGCAGCCAATCGTCCCGTGCTCGCAGCTTATGTTATGGGTGGCGATCCTGATCTGGCGACCGGCCAGGCCATCATGAACGCCCTGCCGCAGGCGGGCGCCGACATCATCGAACTGGGCCTGCCCTTTTCCGATCCCATGGCCGATGGCGTCGCCATCCAGATGGGCGGCCAACGTGCCCTCGCCGCGGGCCAGACGCTGCGCGGCGTGCTTGGCATGGTTGAGGAATTCCGCCGCAAGGATGAGACAACCCCGATCGTGCTGATGGGTTACTACAACCCCATCTATGTCTTCGGCGTCGAGAAATTCCTCGCGACCGCCAAGGAGGCCGGCGTCGATGGTCTGATCATCGTGGATTTGCCAGCCGAAGAAGATGCCGAACTCTGCATTCCCGCGCTTAAGGCCGGCATCAATTTCATCCGCCTGACCACGCCCACGACCGACGATGCACGCCTGCCCGTCGTGCTCGAAAACACCTCTGGTTTTGTCTACTACGTCTCGATGAACGGCACGACCGGCGCGGTGATCAAGTCGCGCGCCGCTGTCGGTGAATCGGTCCAGCGCATCAAGGCGCATACCGAGCTTCCTGTCATCGTCGGCTTCGGTATCAAGACCGCCGACGACGCCGCTGAAATGGGCCGCCACGCTGACGGCATTGCGGTTGGTACCGTTATCGTCGATGCGGTGGCCAAGTCGCTCGTCGATGGCAAGGCTTCTGACAGGACCGTTGGCGCCGTTCGCGACCTCGTCGCCGATCTTGCCGCCGGCCTCAAGCGGGCGCGGGCATAAGGCGCCGAGCCGCTGTGCATAGCGCGGCTCTTGCCTTTGCCGTACCCCGCCTCACCTGATAAGAATTGCCACAATTGACGTTTAGGTGACGCCAAATGAGCGCCACCAAACGCGCTTGAGATCATCGCGAAAGGCCGCGCCATGAACTGGATCGACAATTTCGTCCGCCCAAAAATCCGCTCGTTCCTCAACACCAAGCGGGACACGCCAGAAAACCTTTGGGTGAAGGATCCGGAATCGGGCGAGATGGTGTTTTACCGCGATCTCGAGGCCAATCAGTGGGTGGTGCCCAATTCGGGCTACCACATGAAGATCAAGCCGACCGACCGGCTGGCGACGTTCCTCGATGATGGCGCCTATGACATTGTCCCATCGCAGTCGGCTGTGGCCGATCCGCTAAAATTCCGCGCCCAGAAGCGCTATGTCGATCAGCTCAAGGAAAATCGCGCCAAGACCGGCTATGACGATTCAGTCCTGGTTGCGACCGGCAAGCTCTATCAGCGCCCCGTGACCGTTGCTGTGCAGGATTTCGATTTCCTCGCTGGCTCTCTCGGCATGGCCGCCGGCCAAGCAATCGTCACCGGCCTTGAAACCGCTGTCGAGCGCAAGACGCCGTTCATTCTCTTTGTCGCTTCCGGCGGCGCGCGCATGCAGGAAGGCGTCTTGTCGCTGATGCAGATGCCGCGCACCACCGTGGCCGTGCTGCGCCTCCGCGAGGCTGGGCTGCCATTTTTCGTGGTTCTGACCAATCCGACGACCGGGGGCGTCACCGCATCCTATGCCATGCTGGGCGACGTGCATCTGGCCGAACCCGGTGCGCTCATCGGCTTTGCCGGCCAGCGCGTTATCGAGCAGACCATTCGCGAAAAGCTGCCCAAAGGCTTCCAGCGCTCGGAATATCTCTATCAACACGGCATGGTCGACATGGTCGTCCACCGCCACAACCTGCGCTCGACCATCGGCTCGCTTGCCGGAATCCTGACGCGCGCTCCGGCCAATGAAGAACTCTCGGGTTCGGCCAGCAAAGCAGTAGCTGCTCAGGCAAGCGTTCGCGATGCTGCCGTTGCCGCTGAAGGCGATGATGATCTGGTGCAAGCTGCCGCGCATGCGGAATAGGGTCTTTACCCGCACTTAACGGCCTTAGCCTAACTTTCCCGCACAATCGTTCGGCCTTCTACGAGGCCGAACTGCCTATGGGGGAAGCTTTATGCGCCGATTTACTCTGCCGATCGCCCGTAAATTGCCATTGGCCCTTTTGGGCTCGGCTCTGCTTGTCAGCATCGGTGTCGGTCTTGCGAGTTACCTGATCGGTTCGCAGGCGCTCCGCACTTCGGCGGAAAATACGCTCGAAACCCTCGCTTCCGAACGCGCTCGCGCCGTATCGTCTTATATTGCCGGTGTCGAAGAAGACCTGAGCGCAACCTCGCGCTCCGCAGATACCCAGCAGGCCCTCCGCGATTTCGCCGGCGCCTGGCTACAGTTCAAGGTCGATCCGACCGCCGAAGTTCGAAAACTCTATGTCGATGATAATCCCAATAAGGACAATCTCTCGGCGCTGGATACCCTTGGCACAACCGGCGCCTATGATGTCACACACACCCGCTTCCACCCGGCCTTCCGCAACAAGGTAACCGCGCGCGGCTATGCCGACTTTTACCTGATGGATCTGAAGGGCTCCGTCGTCTACTCCTTCGACAAGAATCAGGAGTTCGGCACGACCCTTGCCGAAGGCGGTCCGCTCGCCGCGACCGGCCTCGGCCGCGTCTATCAGCAGGCGCTTGCCATCGAAAACGACACTGATATCGCGGTGTCCGATTACGAGGCCTATGCGCCGTCTGCCGGCGAGCCCGCGAGTTTCTTTGCCAAGCCCGTCTTCAATGCTCAGGGCCGCAAGATCGGCGTCGTCGCTTTTCAGCTGCCGTCGCAATTGATCGACGGTGTCGTCGGTGACCGCACCGGCCTTGGCGAAACCGGCGAAGTCATCGTCGTTGGCGCTGATGGCAAACTGCGCTCCGATTCCATCTTCACGCCCGACAATGACGCTCTGACCGCAAGCTTCACCGGCCCTGTGCTCGATGCCGCTATCTCGGGCCAGCATCCCATCGGCGAATCCAGCGAATACCGCGCAACGCCGATGCTCGTCGCCGCTGCGCCGATCGTCACCAAGGGCGGCACCTGGGCGGCCATTGCCGTCATGGCCCGCGACGAGGTTCTGGCTCCGGTCGCCCAGATGCGCAACATGATGCTCGCCATCGGCGCCGGCCTCCTCGCCGTCGTCGCCGTCCTCAGCCTTCTGTTCTCGCGCTCGATTACTCGTCCCATCACCCGCCTCACCGGCACGATGGAAACTGTCGCTGGCGGCAAATTTGATACAGAAGTGCCCTTCGGCCAGCGCAATGACGAACTCGGCGCCATGGCCCGCGCGGTTGAGGTGTTCCGCGAAAATGGCCGCAAGGTTACCCAGCTCACCGAAGCTGAAGCCGCGCAGGCGATCCGCAATCAGGCTGAACGCGCCGAGATGATGGTCACGCTGCAGCGCGCCTTCGGCGACGTCGTCGACGCCGCAATCGCAGGCGATTTCACCCATCGCGTCGAAGCCCGTTTCCCCGATGCCGAGCTCAATGCATTGGCCCATTCCGTCAATCGCCTCGTCGAAACCGTCGATCGCGGTCTCTCGGAAACCGGCTCGGTGCTCTCGGCCCTCGCTGATACTGACCTGACCCACCGGGTCAATGGCGACTACCAGGGCGCCTTTGCTCGCCTCAAGACCGACACCAATGCCGTGGCCGAACGTCTCGGCGACATCGTCGGCCAGCTGCGCTCCACCTCCGGCACGCTCAAGCGCGCCACTGGCGAAATCCTTTCGGGTGCGAACGATCTCTCCGAGCGCACGACCCGCCAGGCCGCGACGATCGAAGAAACCTCGGCCACCATGGAGCGACTGGCCTCCACTGTGCTCGACAATGCCGCCATGGCAGAAGCCGCCAGCAAGAAGGCTCATGCCGTTTCCCGATCGGCCGAAGAAGGCGGCGAGGTTATGTCCCGCGCCAACCAGGCCATGGGCCGGATCACGCAGTCCTCAGCCAAGATTTCGAACATCATCGGCATGATCGATGACATCGCCTTCCAGACCAACCTTCTGGCCCTCAACGCGTCCGTCGAAGCAGCGCGCGCTGGTGAAGCCGGCAAGGGATTTGCGGTCGTTGCCGTTGAAGTGCGTCGCCTCGCCCAGTCCGCTGCCAGCGCCTCGGCCGACGTGAAGGTCTTGATCGAACAGTCCGCCAGCGAAGTGAAGGGCGGCACCCAGCTCGTCTCCGACGCCGCGGGCAAACTGTCGGGCATGCTCGACGCCATCCGCGAAAACACCGCCGATCTCGAAGCCATCGCCCGCGGCAGCCGTACCCAGGCGTCGGCCATCGAAGAAGTGACCATCGCCGTCCGCCAGATGGACGAAATGACCCAGCACAACGCGGCGCTCGTCGAAGAAACCAACGCCGCCATCGAGCAGACCGAAGGCCAGGCGAGCCAGCTCGACCGCATCGTCGAGCAGTTCACCGTCTCGGCCACACCCGCCCGCGCCGCCGAACCCGCGCCCGCCCGCGGCATCAAGGGCATGCAGGATAAGCTCAAATCCGTCGCCAGCACCTATCTCCGCCGCCCCGCCGGCAATGCCGCGCCAAAGATGGAAGACTGGTCGGAGTTTTAACCCGACGGCAGGCACCTCCTCCCAACCTCCCCCACGAAGGGGGAGGTGCAACATTGCGTTCGGGGCAATTTCTTATCAAGACCACTGGCCTGACACCTCCCTCTTGAAGGGGGAGGTTGGGAGAGGGTGACCTTCTCACCCACCCCTAGACAACCACCCCCTCCGCCGGTTCTATCCCGGCATGGAGAAACAAGACCGATTCCCCGATTGCATGCTCCTCGCCGCGGGCCTCGGCACGCGCCTGCGTCCGCTCACCGACACGATCCCAAAGCCTCTCGTTCCAGTTGCCGGCGTGCCGCTGATCGAGCGCATCATGCGCAATGCTCAGGCTGAGGGCGTCAAACGCTTCGTCGCCAATGCGCATTATCGCGCCGATCAAATCCTTGCCCATTTCGGTGGCCTCATCAAAATCAGCCGCGAGGATGAGCTTCTTGGAACCGGCGGTGGCGTCAAGCGCGCACTGCCCATGCTGGTCTCCGATCCCTTCTTCGTCATGAACACCGATGCCTTCTGGGCCGACGGCGCCGATCGCCCGCTCGCAAAAATGCTGGCGCGCTATTTAAGCCCTCACGACATCGTCATCCTCTGCATCCAGCCGCGCCGCGCCACAGGCATCAGCCGCAGCCACGATTTTTGTCTCGATCCCGCGGGCTTGGTCACCCGCGATTACGGTGCGCCGATCATCTATGGCGGCGTCGCCCTTGTCGGCCGGGGTGCGTTTGATGACACGCCCGATGGCGCCTTTTCCTTCTACGATCTCATGGAAAAGGCCATGGATGACGAGCGTCTGAAGGGCGTCGTGCTCGATGCCGACTGGTACCATGTCGGCGACCCCACCTCGCTCGCCGAAACCGAACGCCGCCTCGGTTCGGCATGAGCCTTTTTTCCATCGCCCCACACGCGCCCTTCTTGCCCACGCTTGCCGAGGCGATCATGGACGGGCGCCTCCTTGGCTTTTGGTCGCAGACGGGCCCCTTTTGGCTCAGCGACGTCACCGTGATCCTGCCCACCCAGCGCGCGCGCCAGTCGCTCGCCGAATGCTTGGCTGCCCATCCGCGCTTCACCGGACTCTTGCCCGATATCCGCACGTTTGGCGGCGATGAGAGCGACGAAGAGCCGTTTCTGCCGCCCTTCGACGCGCCGCCGACTCTGCCGCCCGCCAGCCTCGTGCAGCGCCGGCTTATCCTTTCCCGGCTCGTAGCCGCCTGGGCCCTTAGCCCCGCCGGTGGTCAAGCCTTCTCCTCGCCCCCGACGGCCGCCGAGATCTTTTCCATGGCCGATTCGCTCGCTGCAGTGTTCGACGACCTTGCGATCGCCGAAACCGGCGTCACCGAATTGCGGACGCTCGGCGAAACCCTTGGCCCCGAGCTCGGCGCCTATTGGCAGCAGACGCTGCAGTTTCTCGACATCGCGCTCAGCGCCTGGCCCTCCATGCTGGACGAGCTCGGCCGCGCCGATCCCTCGACCCTGCGCGGCACTCGGCTCGATCGCCAGGCCGAAGGCGCGCCGTTCATTTATGGCGATCGGCCCGTCATTGCCGCTGGCTCCACCGGCTCCATTCCCGCCACGGCCCGCCTCCTTCGGGCGATTGAACGCCTGCCGCGCGGCGCTGTCGTCTTGCCCGGTCTCGATACGTCCATGTCGGCCGAAACCCACGCCGCGCTCCTCCGCAGCGAGGAAAGCCCGCATGGCCATCCGCAATATCATCTCGCAAAACTCTTGCGCACGCTCGGCGCCGGTCCGGGTGAGGTGGTCGAGCTCGCGGCTCAAGACCATCCACGGACCCGCCTCATCCACCACGCGCTCGCGCTGACCTCCGAAACCGCCCATTGGTCGCGCGACCGCCTCACCGCTAGCGATCTTGAACAGGCCCTGACCGGCGTCACCATCATCGCCGCCCGACAAGAAGACGAGGAGGCCCGCGCCATCGCGCTTGCCGCCCGCGATGCACTCGCCCGCAAAAAAACCGTCGGTATCATCACGCCCGACCGTAATCTCGCGCGCCGCATCGCCGCCGAACTTGCCCGTTTCGATGTCTATGTGGACGATGCCGCCGGTGCCCCGCTGTTCCAGTCGACCGTCGGTCGCCTTGCCCGCCAGATCCTGACCCTCGCCGTCAATCGCTGCGCCGCCGTCGATCTCGTGGCGCTCCTCCGCAATCGTGCCAGTCTTTTTGGCCGCAGCCGCAAGGAGGTGGCCCAACTCGCCGACGATATCGAACTGGCGCTCCTCCGCGGCCAGCGGCCTGCACCCGGCCTCGATGGCCTGCGCAAAACTCTCGCTGATCACCTGGTCGAGCCACCCAAAAGTGCTGCTCGCAAACTGAACGCGGAAAAGGCCGAAGCAATTACCGCGCTGCTCGACGACATTTCCCGCGCCCTGACCCCGCTTACCAAACTGCTCGATCAGACCCACATCCGCGCCGCCGATCTCGCCGCCGCGATCAACTCTGCCGTCGATGCCGTCGCCGATGGCGCGCCCGTCCGCGGCTGCGATGAACTCCGCGCTTGGGCCGAGGAACTGCAAAAGCACGGCGGGCAGGGCCATGCCTTCGCGCCCCAAGGCCTCGATAGAGTCCTCGCCGCGCTCATGAACGGCTTTCAGGTTCGCAATCGGCTCGACCGGCGCGGCGATATCGCCATCTGGGGCCAGATCGAAGCCCGCTTGATGCGGCCGGACCTGACCATTCTCGGCGCGCTCAACGAAGATGTCTGGCCCGAGCCCGCCGATCCCGGCCCCTGGCTCAGCCGCGGCATGCGCCTCGCCGCCGGGCTCGAACCACCCGAGCGCCTGCAGGGCCTCGCCGCCCACGACTTTGCCGAAGCCATGGGCAATGCTGATGTCATCATCGCTTATGCGGATCGCATCGGCACAAGCCCTGCACTGCCCTCGCGCCTCGTCCAGCGGCTCGATGCCTTTGCCGGCGAAGACGCCGCAAAGCTCCTACGTCAGTGCGGCCAAAGCTGGCTCGCTGCGGCCCGCGCGATCGATGCAGTCGAGACAAGCAAACCCGCGACACGCCCCGCGCCCAATCCGCCCGCGCATCTCCGCCCGCGTCGCCTCTCGGTCACCGAGGTCGAAACGCTGATGCGTTCGCCCTATGACCTCTACGCTAAGCACGTGCTGCGCCTGCGCCAGCTCGATCCGCTCGGCAATGTTCCCGACGCCCGCGAGCGCGGTACCATCATCCACGATGCCCTCGCCCGATTCGTCGAAGAGGGGCACGACCCCAACTCGCCAGAGGCCTTCGACACCCTGATGACCATCGCCGCCGATGCCTTTTCCGGCCTTGAAGCTATCGGCGAGCGCCGCGACATCTGGCTCAAGCGCTTTGCTACCGCTGCCATGCAGTTCCTCGATTTTGAGCGCAGCCGCGATGCCCGCGTCAAACAGCGCCATGCCGAAATCAAGGGCGACATGCCGCTCTCTCTGGCCGAGCCTTTCCGGATCACGGGCCAAGCCGACCGCGTCGATGAAATGCTCGACGGCACGGTCGAAATTCTCGATTTCAAGACCGGTTCGCCGCCCACTCCGGCTATGATGAAGGCCTTTGAGGCGCCGCAGTTACTGATGGAAGCGGTGATGAGTGGGGCAGGGGCCATGACTGGCCTTGCCGCCGCGCCTGCCAGCGCTCTGACCTATGTGAAGATCGGCCTCGGCCCTGAAGCCTTCGTGCCCACCGAGTTCAAGCCCGGCGATGGCATGCCGATCATGAAGGCCGCCGACGAGATCAACCGCCGTCTCCAGAGCCATATCGAGCACTTTCTGTTTCGCGACACGCCTATGCCCGCCCGCCTCCTGCCGCTCGCCGGCCAGCGCTTTGCCGGGCCTTACGATCATCTCGCCCGTGTCGCCGAATGGACGAGCGTCGATGGCGGGGAGGACGACGCATGAGCGCAGAACGCGGCGACCTCACCGTCCCCTTCGACACCAAAAATGCCCAAAGCCGCGCCACCGACCCGAGCCACTCCATCTGGGTTGAGGCCAATGCCGGCTCCGGAAAAACCTTCGTCCTCACTCGCCGCGTCTTGCGGCTGCTGCTGGCCGGAGTAAAGCCCGAATCCATCCTTTGTCTCACCTATACCAAAGCCGCCGCCGCCGAGATGCGGAAGCGCGTGTCCAATGAATTGGCGCGCTGGGCCGTCATTGACGATGCGGAACTGCGCGAGACCCTGTTTGGCCTCACCGGCGCCGTCCCCGATACGGACGGGCTCAATGGCGCACGCACCCTGTTTGCCCGCGCGCTCGAAACCCCCGGCGGGCTTCGCATCCTTACCATCCACGCCTTCTGCGAAGCCGTGCTCCATCGCTTCCCCATCGAAGCTGGCGTGCCCTTCGACTTCGCCGTCATTGAAGAAGACCAGCAAAGCCAGTTGATCATGGCGGCTCGCGAAAGCGTCCTCGCCGAGGGCCTGCGCGGTGGCGAAAACCGAGCCGCGGTCGAAACGCTCTTCGAACGCCTGAGTGATCATCATATCGGGGAAGCCATTGGCGCTGCCTTGGGGCAAGGCGCACGTCTCAAAGCCCTTCTTGCCGATCCTGAGGCCGCTAAGCAACGGCTGCGAATGCTTGTCGGTGTAGGCAAGGAAAGCGCGGCCGACCTGATCGTTAGCGTCACCGCTGACACATTCCTCGACCCGACCACGCTCCGCCATATCGTCTCGACGCTTGGCGGCGATGCCGCAGGCAACAAGACCTGCGCCGATCTTCTCGCGCGCCTCGATCCCGATCGGCCCGATCCCAATCTCCTCCGCGCCGCCTTCTTCACGGGTACAGGCACTCCGCGCAGCCGCCTGATGGTCAAGAAAGAGCAGGCCGATCACCCCGCCATTTTCGACACCCTGACACGCGAACAGGTTCGGCTCGTCGCCCTCGACACGCGCATCAAAGCCGCCGAACTGGTCGAGCGCAGCGCCGCGGTTCTCGATATTCTCGTTGCCATTGCCAATCGCTACGAAGACGACAAGCGCCGCCACGCGCTGCTCGATTTCGACGATCTCGTCGCCCGCCTCGGCGATCTCTTGGACAATTCGGAAATCGGGCCCTGGGTCCAATACAAGCTCGATGCAGGCATCGAGCATATTCTGGTCGATGAAAGCCAGGATACCAATGATCAGCAATGGCGCGTCGTCCGGGCGCTGGCGGCAGAATTCTTCGTCGGCGAAGGCGCCGCTCGCCGCCCGCGCTCGGTCTTTGCGGTGGGCGACCAGAAGCAGTCGATCTATTCCTTCCAGGGCGCCCAGCCGGCGCTCTTCGGCTCCACCGGCCACGATTTCGCCCGCCGTGCCGAAGCCGCCGAAATGGCCTTTGCCCGCCTGCCGCTGCATACGAGTTTCCGTACGCTCAAAGGCATTCTCGACGCTGTGGACCGCGTCTGCGCCCGCCCAGACATCCAGCTCGCGCTCCTCGCCGCCGACCCCGTGCTCCACACCGCGGCGCGCAGCCAGGCCGGCGGCGCGGTTACGCTCTGGCCGCCCATCCAGGCGCAAAAATCCGAACTCGGCGACGGCCAGTGGCCGCTGGAGCCGGTGGAAGCAGAACAAAGCGCAGCGCGCCAAGTGGCCCTCCGCATCGCCCGTGAGATCAAGGGCTGGATCGATACGGGGCGCCCCCTTGCCCAGCGCGGCCGGGCCGTGCGCGCCGATGATGTGCTGATCCTCGTCCAATCCCGCAGTGCGCTCTTCCAGGAAATCATCCGCGCCCTGCGCCTTCTCGATGTGCCGACCCCTGGCGCCGATCGACTTGCGGTCACGAGCCATATCGCCATTCTCGATCTCCTCGCGCTGATCGATGTCCTCCTCAACCCCGCCGACGATCTGCAACTGGCCGCGCTTCTCCGCTCCCCGCTCTTCGATTTTTCCGAAGACGATCTTTTCATTCTCGCCAGCACCCGCTCCCAATACCAGAGCCTCTGGTCCGCGCTCCTGGCTTCAAGCAGCCCCGCCGATAGGGCTGCTGCCGAGCGCCTGACGCGCTGGCGCGCCGATCTCGATTTCGAGCGCCCCTTCGAATTTTTGACCGGCGTCGTTTATGCCGATGGCGGCCTCAAACGTTTCCATGCGCGCCTCGGCACCGAGGTCGATGAGGTGCTTTCCGAATTTTTGGAACTGGCCTTGGCGCACGAACAACGCGAGCAGCCTTCGCTGCAAGGCTTTGCCGCCGACATGCGCAGCCGCAACGTTTCGATCAAGCGCGAGCTCGCCGAAGGCGGTGGCGGCGTCCGCGTCATGACAGTACACGGTGCCAAGGGGCTCGAAGCCCCCATCGTCATCATGGCCGATGCTGCAAGCAAGCCCGACAGCAAGCAGATTGGCAGCCCGGTCTATGTGCTCAATGGCGCACCCGGCCCACTCCTCATCCACGCCGCTAGCCAACGCCAGCATGTCCCCGCGACCCTCGCGCTCAAGGAAGAGATCGACGCCAATCTTGCCCAGGAATATTGGCGAAAACTCTATGTGGCCATGACCCGCGCTGAAGACGAACTCTATGTCACCGGCGCCCTGACCCAGCGCGGCAAGCTCGACGGCACATGGTATGAGGCCATAGAATCAGCGCTCGGCGCAGCGTCCGAGCGCGTCGAGGACGAAAACGGCCTCTCTGCGCTCATCTTCCCGGCGGATCGCCCGACGCCGCTGATCGCCACTGCGACCCAACCCACCAGTGCGCCCAAATCCACCTGGGTCAATCCGCCACCCCTGCCAGATTTCGCGCCACCGCAAATCCTGTCGCCATCCCGTGCCCATGAAGCCTTCGGCGGCGAACCCGTTCTGGCGACCCTTGCCGAACGCGTGCGCGACGCCGAGACCGCGCGAAAATCCGGCATCGCGCTCCACGCCCTGCTCCAGCACTTAGGCAAGGTTGATCCCGCCCTCTGGCCCAATGTCATTCCGCGCGCCCTCGAAACCCTGCTGCCCGACTTGCCAGACGAGTGGGATCGCCTGGGAAAAAAGGCGCTGTCGATCCTCAACCACCCCGACTTCGCTCCGCTCTTCGGACCCGACAGCCGGGCCGAGGTGGCTTTTCTTGTGCAAGGCAAGCGGGGCGGGGAACCAATCCGCCTTGCTGGGCGTATCGATAGGCTTGTGGTTGACGACACCGGGGTAACGGTGATCGACTACAAGTCCGATGCGTCGGCGCAGAAGGAGGCCGCCGGCGTGCCGGCGCGGTACATCACGCAGCTCGGGTTATATGCGCTGGTTGCAAGCCAGCTGTTCCCCGGCCGTCCTGTTAGGGCAGCGATCCTGTGGACAGAGTTGGAATCATTGATGATTTTGCCCAAGTCTGTCTTGGACGGCGCCACTGCGGATTTCACCCTGCGGTGATCGATCTTGTGCAGAGGCTGGACTCTCCCCAGCTTTGGGAGCAAACAAGCCACCGCTTTCAACCCAAAAGGCACACTAAATGACGAAGCAGGTTTCCGACGCCACCTTTGGCGAGGAAGTTCTAAATTCTCAGGAACCGGTTCTGGTCGATTTCTGGGCGGAGTGGTGCGGGCCCTGCCGGGCGATCGCCCCCGTGCTCGATGAACTCTCCACCGAACTTTCCGGCAAGGTGAAGATCGTCAAGCTCAACGTCGACGAGAACCCCTCGACGACCGTGAAGTATGGCGTCCGCTCCATCCCCACCATGATTCTCTTCAAGAATGGCGAAGCCGCCGACATGAAGATCGGTGCTGGCACGCCAAAGGCGGGCCTCACCAAGTGGCTCGAAGGCCACGCCGCCTAAGACGGCCTCCTAAAGAATACCAAGCGCCGCTGGACAAACGTCCGGCGGCGCTTTTCTTTGGCGACCACAATCTGGTCGCCTTATCCGGTCACTCACGAGTGGCAGCGCCGTAAGCGCTCTGCTAGCTCTATAGAATTCGCTGTTTCCGGAGACTGCCCTTGTCCGCCATCGACCTGTCCGCCGCCCCGTTCCATCTTGACGAAGAGGCGATCGCCTGGGTCCATTCGACACGCGATGGCCTGGCGCCGCGCGACAAGCTGGCCCAGCTTTTTGTGCTGCTGGCCCGCGGCCCGGCCGACGAAGCGTTGGAAACGGTAAGGAGCTTCCGCCCCGGTGGCGTGACCCGCATCTATTCCGAAGATCTCGCCGCCGAAATCGGCTTCGCCCGCCAACTCGACGCCATCGGTCCTGCGCCCATGCTGATATCGGCCGATCTCGAAGGCAGCCGCATGAGCCTGCCCTTCGGCACCTCGGTGCCCAACCCGCTCGGCCTTGCCGCTGTCGACGACGTCGAGGCCACCACGGCGATCTCGACCATCATGGCCGAGGAAGCGCGCGCCGTCGGCCTCAACTGGAGTTTTACTCCCGTCATCGACATCAATGCCGCCTGGCGCAGCGCCATCGTCGGCACGCGCTCCTATGGCAGCGATATCGACAGGATCGAACGCCATGCCCTGGCGCAGATTGCCGCTTTCCAGAGCAATGGTGTCGCGGCGACTGTGAAACACTGGCCCGGCGAAGGGTATGACGATCGAGACCAGCATCTGGTCACGACGGTCAATCCGCTGACCCTTGCCGAATGGGAAGAAAAATTCGGCCGCCTCTACCGCGCTGCCATCAATGCTGGCGTCCTCAGCGTCATGTCGGCCCACATCGCCTTCCCGGCTTTCGTGCGCGAGCTCGATCCTGACGCAACATCTGAGGCCTTCCGCCCAGCGTCGCTCAGCCGCGTGCTCAACGAAACGCTCCTCCGCGAGCGCCTGGGCTTTAATGGCCTCATCGTCTCCGACGCCACGCCCATGGCGGGTCTCGGCGATTGGGGTCCGCGCGACGAAACCCTGCCCGAAGTCATCATCGCTGGTTGCGATGTTATTTTGTTTTCGGACGACCCCAATGGCGACCTGATGCGCCTCGTGAAGGCGGTTGCCGATGGCCGCCTGACCCAGGAGCGCGTCGACGAGGCCGTCACCCGCGTCCTCGCCCTCAAGGCCGCGCTTGGCCTTCACAGGGACCGTCCCGAGCCCAATCTCGACACCGCTCGCGCAATCGTCGCCACGCCGGAAAAGCTGGCCAAGGCTGCAGAAGTCACTGCCCGCATGCCGACGCTGGTGAAAGACACGGCCAACCTCCTGCCGCTCTCGCCGGCCAAGCACAAGCGCGTGCTGATCTATTCGACTGGCGCCGTCCAGCCCTTCGCCCCTCAGCCGATCCCACTATCCCTGCCGGATATGCTGACCCGCGAGGGATTTGAGGTCACCCTCCACACGCCCGATCTCGCCGTGCGCCCCAGCGATTATGATCTGGTGCTCTATCTCCTCGCCGAGGAAACGCTCCTCACCCGCAGCCGAATCTTCCTCGATTGGAAACGCCTCACCGGCTCGGTCTTCGGCGCCATGCATCGCCACTGGCACGAAGTGCCGACACTCATGGTTTCTCTCGGCTTTCCCTACTATCTCTACGACGCCCCGCGCGTCTCCACCTATATCAACGCCTACGGCTCGAGCGACGCCATCCAGGAGGCGGTCCTCAACGCACTTCTGGGGCGCAAAGCGTTTACGGGAACAAGCCCGGTCGATCCCTTCTGCGGTAGTGAGCAGGCGAAGTATTAGTGGACCACTCAATCCCCCCTCGCCCCTTGTGGGAGAGGGACAGGCAAATGTGCGTTCAGCAGATTTGCCAGGGTGAGGGGTATCCATCCTCCGCAGAGGAGCCGATGGCGTCCGCGCCAGCCTCAATCCGGTGGCGTACCGTTCTTTGCCAGCACATCACCCGCCAGATACAGCGATCCACAAATCAGCACCCGCGCATTCGGCACCTCCGCCGCTGCTTTAAGCGCCGAGACGATCGACCGCTTCGGCCGCGCCAGAAGCCGCAAGCTTTCCGCGCGGTTGACGATATGTCCGGCTGGGTGCGCATTCGGCTCTCCCGGAATGGTCAGCGCCATCACCCGCGGCTGAAAATCCTTGAACGCTTCAAGAAATTCGCCGGGATCACGCGTGTTCATCATGCCCATGATCAGCACCAGCGGCGCCGGCCGGCTGCGGTCGAATTCGGCGATGGTCCGCGCCAGCGCCTTGGCCCCATGCGGATTATGCCCCCCGTCGAGCCAAAGCTCGTGGCCTGCCGGCAGCAGATCGCGCAGCTTGCCCGAGCGGACCGGCTGCATCCGCGCCGGCCAGGTCACTTTCCGCAGGCCCTCGGCAAAATCCCTGTCGGTCACCGGCAATTCAAAATGCCGCGCTGCGGCAATGGCCAGGGCCGCATTGTCGAACTGGTGCGGTCCGAGCAGCGCCGGTGGTGGCAGGTCGAGCATGCCAGCCTCGTCGGTATAAACCAACCGCCCGTCCTGCTGCGTTCCGTGAAAATCCTCGCCCTGCCAAAGCGGCGTGATCCCCAACCGATGCGCCGCGCGCTCCAGCACCTTGCGACCCTCGTCGCGTTGAATGCCTATGACGGACTTCGAGCCACGCTTCAAAATCCCGGCCTTGTTCGACGCGATCTCGGCGATCGTATTTCCCAAAAATCCCTGGTGGTCGAAATCGACCGGCGTGATGATGGTCCCAAGCGGCTGCTTGACGACATTCGTCGTGTCATACGTCCCGCCCATTCCGGTTTCGAGCAGCAGAAAATCGGCCGGCGTCTCGGCAAACAGCTTGAACGCCGTCACCGTTGTCACCTCGAAAAAGGTGATCCCCGCCCCGCCATTGATCCGCTCCACCTCTTCGAGTGCAGCATTAAGGAGCCGCGTCTCGACGAGCTTGCTTGCCAGCCGGATGCGCTCGTTGAAGCGCACGAGGTGCGGCGAATTATAGACATGCACCTTTTTCCCCGCCGCCTCGAGAAAGGCGCGGAGATAGGCGATCGTCGAGCCCTTGGCATTGGTCCCCGCCACATGGATGGTAGGCGGCAACCGATCCTGCGGATTGCCGAGCTTTTCGAGGAGCGGCAGCATGCGATCCAAGCTGAGATCGATCAGCTTGGGATGAAGGCCAGACAGGCGTTTCAAAATGGCGTCGGTGCGGGACACTTTTGTCTCCGAGGTGGCGGCGAAGAATCGCAACGCGCTTGCCCTACCCCCCTCCCTACCTCCCCCACAAGGGGGGAGGTGAAGGTCGGAGCTTGGCAGAGTATTGAGACACCCACCGGCCCGACACCTCCCCCTTGATGGGGGAGGATGGGAGGGGGTGACTTCAGGAAAAACTACTTCCGAAGTTCGCCGCCGGTCGTCTTGGTAACGGCCGCAACAACGGCCGCCGAAACCTTCTCGATATCCTCGTCCGTCAGCGTCTTGTCCCGCGGCTGCAGGGTGACTTCGATGGCGACCGACTTTTTGCCCTCACCGACATGGGCGCCTTCGAACACATCGAAAATGCCGACATCGGTGATAAGCGCCTTGTCCGCACCCTTGGCCGCGCGCAGGATCGACGCGGCCGTAACCCCGCGATCCATCACGAAAGCAAAGTCACGCGACACCGGCTGGAACTGGCTCAGCTCCAGCGCCGGCTTGGTCTTGGTTGCCTTCTTGCGCGCTTCCGGTATGGCATCGAGGTCGATTTCAAACGCCGCAATGGGTCCTGAAATATCGAGATCAGCCGCCAGCGCCGGATGCAGTTCACCGAACCAGCCCAGCGTCACCTTTGGCCCCAGCGCAAAGCGCCCGCCGCGACCCGGGTGGCTCCACGATGCAGCTTCGGGAAGCACCTGCACCTTATCGACGTCGATCCCGAGCGCATCGAGAACCGCCGCGAGATCGGCCTTGGCATCCCAGACACCAACCACCTCGGCCTTGCCCGACCAATGGCGCCCGGCGCCATCGAGCTTGGCCGTGCCGGTGCGCAGACCAGACGCATAGGTATGCTGGCCTTCCGGCTTATCCGAAAGGAAAACCTGTCCGACTTCGAACAGCGCCACATCGGAAAAGCCGCGATTGGCATTGCGCCGTGCGCCAGCCAGCAGCCCCGGCAACAGTGAGGGCCGCATGTCGGTCATGTCGGAGGCAATGGCATTTGCGAGCTGCCGGTCTTCCGTGCCGCCACCAAAGCGCGTCGCGTCGTCATGCGAAATGAAGCTCCAGGTCACAGCCTCATCGAGACCACGAGAGGCTAAAACCCGGCGCGCGATGCGGCGACGGTTCTGGATGGTCGTCAGAATGCGCGGCGCAACGTGGTTGAGGCGCGCCAGCGGCTCAACCGGCACATTGTCGACGCCCACCATGCGCATGACCTCTTCAACGAGATCCGCCTTTTGGGTGACATCCGGACGCCAGCTCGGCACTTTCACCGTGCGCGTGTCGCCAGACCCTTCGGCCGCAAAGCCAAGCGAGGCCAAAATTGCTTCAATCCGCTCCGGAGCCACATCAAGACCCGTCAGACGGCGCACTTCGCCTAGCGGAAATTCGACAACCGTATTGGCAAAAACGTCCTCGCCCGAGATCGCCGGCTCCATCGGTTCGCCGCCGCAGAGTTCAAGCACCAGCCGCGTCGCCAGTTCCATGCCCGGCTCGGTCAGCGCCGGATCGACATTGCGCTCGAGTCGATAGCGGGCATCGGACACGATACCGGTCTTGCGGCCGGTCCGGGCGATCAGCTCCGGGTCCCAGCTTGCACATTCCATGAAGATGTTGGTGGTTTCCTCGGTCACGCCCGAGCGAATACCACCCATGATACCGCCGAGGCAGAGCGGCCCCTTGTCGTCGGCGATGACCGTCATGGTCTCGTCGAGCGTATAGACCTTGTTGTCGAGCGCATCGAACACTTCGCCGCGCGCATTGCGCAGCACCATGGTGCCCTCGACCTTATCGGCATCATAGGCATGGAGCGGACGGCCCCAGCCGAGCGAAACGAGATTGGTAATATCGACAATGGTGTTGATCGGCCGCAGGCCCACAGCCCGCAGGCGCGCCTGCAGCCAGTCCGGCGACGGGCCGTTCTTCACGTTGGCAATGAAGCGGCCGGCAAACTTGCGGATCGCCTTCGGCTCATCGCCCGAAAACTGCTGCGGCAGCGGCGCAATCGGGCTTTTGCCCTTTGACGGCACGGGCGAAAAATCAGTCATCTTCAGCGTGCCGAGGCCAAAGGCAGCCAGATCGCGCGCCACGCCATAGACACCGGTCGCATCGCCCCGGTTTGGGGTGATGGAGATGTCGAAAACCACGCCATTAATGCCGGCGTAGTCGACATACTTTGCGCCGATCGGTGCATCGTCAGGCAATGTAATAATGCCGTCATGATCGTTGCTGAGCTGCAATTCGGCCGCCGAGCAGAGCATGCCGTTGGACGGCGCACCACGAATGACCACACCACCCTTGAGTTCAAAATCCTTGCCCGGAATATAGGTGCCGGGGAATGCAAACACCGATTTCATGCCGGTCTTCACATTTGGCGCGCCGCAGACAACGTCGATCAACTCGCCCGTGCCCGCATTGACCTTGCAAATATTGAGGTGGTCGGAATTGGGATGCGGCTCAGCCTGCACCACCTGCGCGATAACAAACTTTTCGAGCGCCTTGCCTTGCGATTCAACGCCTTCGACCTCGAGGCCGATCGTCGTCAGCGCCACGGCGATCTCATCGGCGGACGCATTGGTCTCGAGATGTTCCTTGAGCCAGTCGAGCGTGAATTTCATGTTCTTGGGACCTTCAGAAGGTGCCGTCGGCGCTGGCTAGCAGCGTTTCGGCCAAAAGTTGACGTCCGGCCGGCAGCACCTCTACCAGCCTGAAAATTTCGCAGACGATCTCCATGTCTGGAGAAAATCCGCCATTGCGCGCGAAATAGGCCTCATGCCCCGCGCGCCATTCGGCATAGGGCCCTTCGCCCTCGCGATCAGTGAAGGTAGGAGGAATGGCCTCGAATGGCATGATCTCGACGCTGACTGTCTCGATCACGCAGGCCTCTTCCCCCGCGCCATTGAGCACAATGTCTCGACGCCCCACCTGCGGCAGCGGCTCCCCGCCGCCGCCAAAGTGGGCCAGTGCCCCACAAGTCGCATCCTTCTTGCCCGCCAGCACCAGCGCAAGCAGCCGATCCGCCAGCGCCGGATTGTCTCCGAAGCTGAAGCGAATGGGTTGGTTGCTGTCATTGGGCATCGTCATTGCGCTCAGCTGCTCAGCCCACCAAACAGCGTCGGCAGGTCGAGCGGCCTAAAGCCGTAATGTTCGATCCAGCGCTGATCTGCGTCGAAGAAGGCGCGCAGATCCGGCATGCCATATTTCAGCATGGCGAGGCGGTCGATGCCCATGCCCCAGGCAAAGCCCTGATAGACATCGGGATCGAGCCCGGCATTGCGCAGCACATTGGGATGCACCATGCCGCAGCCCAGAATTTCGAGCCAATCCTCGCCTTCGCCGATCTTCACTTCCGAGCCCGAGCGATCGCATTGCACGTCGACTTCCATCGACGGTTCGGTGAAGGGGAAGAAGCTGGGACGGAAGCGCAAAGTGACACTCGGCACCTCGAAGAATGCCTTCAAAAACTCCTCGAGCACCCAGCGCAGCTGACCGATGTGCGAATCTTTGTCGATGACGAGGCCTTCGACCTGGTGGAACATCGGCGTATGCGTCTGGTCCGAGTCGTTGCGATAGGTGCGGCCGGGCATGACGACGCGGATCGGCGGATCCTGCGACGGGGTCAGATATGACGCTGCCGGCTTCTCATTGCTCTTTTGCATCACGCGCACCTGCACGGGCGAGGTGTGGGTGCGCAAAACCTTCTTCACGCCGTCCGGGCCGGTCTTCATGAAGAAGGTGTCGTGCATTTCGCGCGCAGGATGACCTTCAGGGAAATTCAGCGCCGTGAAATTGTAGTAGTCCGTCTCGATATCGGGTCCTTCGGCAATGGAAAAACCCATATCCGAGAAGATGGCGGTGATTTCGTCGATGGTCTGCGAAATCGGGTGGATACGGCCCTTTGCGGTCGGCGCCGGCTGCAGCGGCAGCGTCACATCTACGGTCTCGGCCTTGAGCCGCGCTTCGAGCGCCGCGCCCTTGAGTTCGGTGCTGCGCGCGTCGATCAGACCCGCGATCTCATTCTTGAGCCCGTTGATGGCTGGCCCGGCGCTCTTGCGCTCGTCTGCCGCCATAGCGCCAAGCGTACCGAGCAAGGCCGAGACCGAGCCCTTTTTGCCCAGGGCAGCAACGCGGACGGCATCGAGAGCGGTTTCGGTGTCCGCGGTGGCGATCGCAGCGGAAAGTTCGGTGCGCAGCGTGTTGATATCAGTTTCCAAGGACATTGGGGGCTCTCGGCAATGAAATTTGAAGGCGGTTAGAGCAAACAAAAACGCCCCGCGCCAGCCCTTTTCAGGGTGGCGCAAGGCGCAATTTCGACCTCAGCGAGACTGGAGGTTAGGCGGTGACGCGGGCGTGGGTCGTCTTGTCGACGCCCTCGAGATAAGCCAGCGCTGCCTTGGCCTTGGCGACCAGGGCACCGAACGCTTCGGGCTGGGTGATCGCGAGATCGGACAGCACCTTGCGGTCGACAGCAACCTCAGACTTGCTGAGGCCGTCGATAAATCGGTTGTAGGTCAGGCCGTGTTCACGGACAGCAGCGTTGATACGCTGGATCCAGAGAGCGCGGAAATTGCGCTTCTTGACGCGACGATCGCGATACGCGTACTGGCCGGCCTTTTCGACGGCCTGCTTGGCGATACGGATCGTAGACTTACGACGGCCATAATAGCCCTCGGCGGCCTTCAAGACCTTCTTGTGACGGGCGTGGGCGGTTACGCCTCTTTTTACGCGTGCCATTCTTCAGTGTCCTTCCAGCTTAGCGGTTGTACGGCATGTACCACTTCACCAGACCCTCGTCGCCCTTGGACAGGATCTTGGTGCCGCGGTTGGTGCGGATGTACTTGGCGTTGTGGCTGATCAGGCGGTGGCGCTTGCCGGCAACGCCGGCCTTCACCTTACCCGAGGCGGTGAAGCTGAAACGCTTCTTGGCGCCGGACTTGGTCTTCATCTTGGGCATTTTGCGGGTCCTTATAGGAAAATAGGATGGATTTGGGCCCATCGCATTCAAAGATCGCCACGGCATGCCTTTTGGCCGGGCGATCCGGAGATGGCGCTCTATAGGGGGAATGGTGAGGATTGGCAAGGCCGACTCGTCGGTGGCGCGCTTACGAAAACCTCCGGGTTTGGATCACCCACATTTTGGTGTTCAACCTTACCGAACATTCATGAAACTTTATGCGGGGGTTTCGCGTCTATTCAGCACGCTCCAAGCGTCGGAGCGATATTTTAAGGAGTATATCTATGCGTACCATCAAAGCTTTTGCTGTCGCTGCCCTTCTCGCCACCTCTGCCGGCGCCGCTATGGCCAGCCCATTCGAGGTCGATTCTTCCATCCAGGCACTCGACGAAGCGCGCTTTGCCACTGTTTTGACCGTCAACCCGTCTGAAGCCCGTTCGCTTGCGATCGACGTCGACACAGCGTCCTTGCAGCAGAAGATCAAGAACAACCCAGCTCTCGCACGGACTGTGACCGACCAGGGTTTCCAGATCGACCAGATCGTTGGCCTTGATGCGACCAGCAGCACCAGCGTTACCCTCTACGCGCTCTAAGACCAGCGTGTGATGGCAACAGGGCGGCCCATGTGGCCGCCTTTTTTGTTTCAGGCTCGGGCGGCGGCCAGCATGGGTTCGAGATGATTTTCGAACAGTAGCCCGGGGTGCTCTGCCAAGGCCGCTCCATACGCTGCCTCCGCTGCCAGCGACACGCGCAGAAACCGCGCGATTCCTGCGATATCGACGGATGACAGGCCGTAGAACCCGCTCTCTACGCGTCGCAGGATTTCAGTTTTAGAAGCGATCATCCCTACCGCTACATCCTTGCCATTGCTCATCGAGCCATCGCGCTTCACGTAGTCGTGGAGGGGCGTACCCAAATGCAGCGACCGCGGCGCGTGGCGATAAAGCTGCAGCAGCAGTTCGAGATCGGTCATGTTGCTCAGCGTCGGATCATAGCGCGCATCGGTCTTCGTGCGATCCCAGACGACCATGGAATCCATCGAGACGCTCACCCACTTGTGCTCGCCCGGCGTCAGGTCGCGATCCGGCCCATCCCCGACATAGCGAAGATGCTCAAAATCCATGGTCATGACATCGAGCGCCGTGGTCACGATCGCCGCATTTTGCAGCGCCTCTACGGCCCGTTCTAGCTTGTCCGGCTTTAGCCGGTCATCGGCATCGAGAATGGCGACAAAAGGCGTTTCAAGTTTTTGGAGCGCCACATTCCGCGTTCGCGATGCGCCTGTCCCAACCCCGCCACTGGTCAGGAAAACCTGGCGATCATCGCGCAAACCCTGTTCGTCCAGGAAAGCCGCATAATCGAACCCGTCATCGGCAATGATCCAGTGCTGCCAATCGCCAAAACTCTGGTCCAGCACACTCTGCACCGTAGTCGAAAGCGTGTCTTGGGCGCGGAAGGCTGGGGTGATGACGGCGACAGTACGGGATGGGGTCACAGAGGCCTCGAAACGTCGTGCGGCAAAGGCCTCTGGGCTTGAACCGAGGCGGGAAACACCCATATCTGCCTCAGTCAGCCGATGCCAGTGTTTTGGGTCGGCCGGCATCGTTGCTTGGCTAAACAAGGACGGCGTTGATGTCGCGTATTTCGGTGTTTTCCGCACCTTTTCTCCTCGGCTTCGATAGTTTCGAAGAGAGGATCGATCGGCTTGCCCGGTCGGCGGATGGCTACCCCCCCTATAATATCGAGCGCACTGCAGAGCCCGATGGGGCCGAGCGGTTCATCATCTCCATCGCCGTGGCCGGTTTTGCCGAAAACGAGCTCGAAGTGATGACCGAAGACAACCAGCTCTCCATCCGCGGCAAGCAGAAGGATGAGCCGGGGCGCGAGTTCCTGCATCGCGGCATCGCCGCCCGCCAATTTCAGCGCACTTTTTTGCTCGCCGATGGCATGATCGTCAAAGATGCAACTTTAAACCATGGAATGCTCGTTATTGCTCTTGAGCGTCCACGCGTAACCAAGCTCGCCCGCCGAATAGACATTCGATCGCTCTGATAGAAAGGGCCAATAAAATGATGGATAGACGCAATATCGATGCCCTGAACCCCGAGGCACACCCGCTCCGGCACTTGACCGAGGCGCAGTTCGCCGCGCTTGGCGGCAGCGCCGTGGCCTATATCAAGCCGGTTTACGGGGAACTGCTGTCCCACATGATCAGCGAGGCCGAGTTCAATTCCGATGAGCTTTACCAGCTCGTCATGTCTGCCGACGGCACGCCGCTCATGGTGGCCGATACTGCCGATGCCGTTACCGAGTGGCTTGGCGACCAGAACTTGGGGCTCGCAACGCTGCATTAAGCCAGCGTCGCTTGGAGCGTAGCCTAAAACAGAAGCCCCGCTGGCATATGGCCAGCGGGGCTTCTTAATTTCAGGAATCCGCCATTCAGGCGGCGGCGCTATCCTCGAGCGAAGTCGTCAGCATGGTGTAGAGCCGCTTTCGATCCGTTTCGGTCCGCAATTGGTCGATGACGCTTTCAGTGCGCAGCAAGCGTGCCACGCGCGAGAGAGCCTTCAGATGATCCGCACCCGCGCCGACCGGCGCGAGCAGCATGATCACCACATCGACAGGCTGATCATCGACCGCATCGAAGTCGATGGGCTCGTCCAGCCGCGCAAAAACGGCGGTCACGTCCTTGAGGCCATTGAGCTTGCCATGGGGAATGGCAATGCCGTTCCCCAGGCCCGTGGATCCAAGTTCCTCGCGCCCGGTGATGGACGCAAGAATCTCGTTTCGATCCATGCCGGTGATTTCAGAAGCCTTATCGGACAAGACCTCAAACAGCTGACGCTTCGAGGTCAGCCCCGTACAGTCAAGTACGGCGTCCTCCGCCAGAATGTCGGCCAATTCCATTAATCTGCCTTGGGCTCTACTTAAGCTTTGCTACGGCAGGAGGGCGCATCAATTTGCCCCCAAAGCAGGATCGATCCAGCCTATATTGCCGTCCGCGCGGCGGTAGACCACATTCAGGCCGCCATGTCCAGCGTGGCGGAACATCACAACCTGCTGACCCGAAAGGTCGAGCTCCATCACGGCTTCTTCGACACTCATCTGGCGAAGGTTCTTGGTGGTCTCGGCAACAACGGGCGGCGCGTAGTCTTCGTCGAGCTCATCGAACGCATCCGACGACCCGAAAACCGTATATTGCGCTGTTTCATCGTCTCCCGTTCCCGGTCCACGACGATGCGACTTGAGCTTGCGATTATACCGGCGCAACCGCTTTTCGATATTGAGCGCCATCACTTCATAGGCCGAAGTGGCGTCGCCACCCTGGGCGCTTGCCTGCAGGCTTGCGCCGCTGTCCAGATGCACCACGCAATCGGCGCGATAGCCGATCCCATCGGGGGTGAGGGTCAGATGTCCATCATAACCGCCATCGAAATACTTGCCGACGACAGCTTCAAAATGTTCCTCCGCTTTGCCCCGAAGAGCATCGCCGACATCCATATTCTTTCCCGAAACGCGCAAGGCCATGGCTTTTTCTTCCTTTCGGTCGTGTGTTCGACGCAGAAGGTCCCAAAAGCCGATTCCCCGACATTCGGGATCCTGCCAACCATCACACGGTATTTGGTGTGACAGTTCGATGATGCTAGACCCGCCCGACCGGATGGGCAATCCGCATCCCGTCCCAAAGAGGCGATTGAGCGGATGACAGAAAGGCGCAATGTCTTTAGCCTTCCGCTCGCACGATCCCGATGGGACATGGGATCGAACGCTAAAACCCCAGCCTTGGGTTCCAGCCATTTCGCGCTTGCGGGGCGATCTGCCGCAGCGCTTGGCTCAAGCGATTTTCTGCAAGGCTTTCTTCTGCCGTCGCCGAATGACCGAGGAGGGAATGTTCATGCCTTCTCGATACTTGGCGACCGTCCGGCGCGCCACGTCGATGCCCTGCTCCTTGCGGAGCAGTTCTGCAATCGTGTCGTCCGAAAGGATGTCATTGGCCGGCTCGGCATCGATCAATTGCTTGATCCGATGGCGCACGGCTTCCGCCGAATGGTCCCCACCGCCGGTCGATGAGGCGAGGGCCGTGGTGAAGAAATACTTCATTTCGTAGAGCCCGCGCGGGGTCGCCATATATTTGTTCGCGGTGACGCGGCTCACGGTCGACTCATGCATCTCGATTTCTTCGGCGACCATTTTGAGCGTCATGGGCTTGAGATGCGCCACACCATGGGTCAGGAACCCGTCCTGTTGCTTGACGATTTCTGCCGCCACCTTGGTAATCGTCTGCGCCCGTTGATCGAGGCTCTTGGTCAGCCAATTGGCCGTTGCGAGGCAATCGGACAGAAAGCTCTTTTCCGCCGTGTCGCGCGTTTTCTTGGTCACCTCGGCATAATAGACGCGGTTGACCAGCACGCGGGGCAGGGTCTCGGTGTTGAGTTCGATCTGCCAGCCGCCATCCGGCCCCGACCGCACGAAAACATCGGGCACGACGGATTCAATCGGCGCGCTGTCAAAGGCAAGACCGGGCCTGGGATCGAGCAGGCGCAATTCGCCCAGCATATCCGCCAGATCTTCGCGATCGCAGCCGACGATCTTCATCAGCCCTGCAAGATTATGCTCGGCCACAAGCCCGAGATTTTCGAGCAGCCGCTGCATCATCGGGTCGAGCCGATCGCGCTCGCGCAATTGCAGCGCCATGCATTCGGAAACGGATCGGGCGAAGATCCCGATGGGATCGCAGGTCTGGAGCGCGCCCAAGACCGCTTCCACATCCCCGAGTTCAGCGCCCAAAAGCTCGGCGACGGCGTCTAGCTCCACCGTCAAATAGCCCGCTTCATTAAGCCCGTCGATCAGGTGCTGTCCGATCAACCGGTCTGCCGGCGTCCGCAGCAGCATTTGCGCCTGGGCTTCGAGGTGATCACTGAGCTTGGGTTTGGACGCGACAAACTGATCGAGATCAGGCGCCTCGCCGCCCTCAAAACTGCCGCCGCGATCAGGACCATTGGTCACCCCGATATCGTGCGGGGCGGCATCGGGAAAAACGTTCTCGACCGCCGTGTCATAGCCCTCGGCGATTTCGGCCGCATCCTTGGTCCGCTCGCCTTGCGCGACGGTATCTTCATAGGCGCTGAGCTCAGTCTGCCGATCCGGAACCTCGACGGGCTCGGCGTCGCTGCCCTCCGATCCATCCTCGCGCTCGAGCAATGGATTACGCAGGAGTTCCAGGTCGACGAAATCATTGAGTTCGAGGTGGCTCAACTGCAGCAGCTTGATAGACTGCATCAGCTGCGGCGTCAGCGTCAGGCTTTGGGCCTGGCGAAACTCCAGCCGCGGCGAAAGTGCCATCTATTCAACCTCTTGGCCCACTAATCATGCCCTCTCGGGCGGCTTCCCGAGGCGCACCATGACGCAATTCGTTTTTGAGGGCAAGTTCCGTGCCAGTTGAAGTGTGTACTAGAACTGAAAATTTTCGCCGAGATAGACGCGGCGTGCGTCGGGGTCCGCCGAAATTGTTTCGGGCTTACCCTGGATCATCACCGAACCGCCATGGATCACATAGGCCCGATCCACCAGCCCAAGCGTCTCGCGCACCGCGTGATCGGTGATCAGCACGCCGATGCCGCGTTGGGTCAACTGCCGCACAAGACCCTTCACTTCTGCCACGGCAATGGGATCGACGCCGGCAAAGGGTTCATCAAGCAGCATGAAGATCGGCTCGGCCGCCAGCGCGCGCGCAATTTCCACGCGCCGCCGCTCGCCACCCGAGAGCGAAAGCGCATTGGATTTGGCAAGATGGGAAATCGAAAACTCGTCGAGCAACTGCCTGAGCCGCTGCTTGCGCTCGGCCCGTCCGCGCACCGTGTTTTCAAGGATCGCAAGGATATTGCCCTCGACCGTCATACCGCGAAAGATCGACGGCTCCTGCGGCAGATATCCGATCCCCAATTGCCCGCGTTGAAACAGCGGCAAATGGGTGATGTCATTGCCATCGAGCTGGATTTTCCCTGCATCGGGCCGCACGAGCCCCATGATCATCGTGAAAACCGTGGTCTTGCCCGCCCCATTGGGCCCTAAAAGCCCGACAGCTTCGCCCCGCCGCACCGCGAGCGAGACGTCGCGCACCACCGCTCGCTTGCCAAAGCTCTTGGCAAGGCCCTGGGCAACCAGCCAGCCGGATTGATCGAGACGCGTCTGGCTCATTGCGAGGTGAAAACCCCGGTCACCCGGCCACCCTGCTTGGCGGTAAAGGTCGAGACATTGGTTTCGAGATTGACCACCAGTTCCTCGGCATTGACCGTGCCGCCGGAATTGGTGACCTTCACATTGCCCGTCAGCCGCATCAACTGATCGCTGGGGGTAAAGACGGCCCGTTCGCCCGTCGCGTTCTGGTCATCGGTTTCGATGCGCACATTGCCCGTGGCTTCGAATGTCTTGATGTCGCTTGTGCCGCCTTCGCCATAAGAAGCGACGACCTTATCGGCCCAGACATTGGCAGTGGGGTGCTTGACCACCACATTGCCGGTGAACACCGCCTGCTGCGCCGATTCTTCGACCGTAAACGTGTCGGCCGAAATTTCGACCGGAGTCTGCGCCAATGCAGCCGGCGCCAGCATCAGCGCCACAACGGCAGCAAGACCAAAGCTTTTGAGACGCATTAATGATTTTCCCCGGGCGTTGAGGGCAAGGTGACGATCGCGTTGTTAAATGTCCAGCGGCCAAGTTCGGCTTCGTGCACCATGCCCTTGGCCCGGATCGTCGTGCCATCGGCATAGTCGATCGATACTGCGCCCTGCGTGGTCAAAGTCTGGCTTAGCCAATCAAACACCGAATCGACCAGCCGGCCCGAAGTTCCGCTCGAATCGCCGATATCGGTCGCCCCTTCGATCACCACCTGCTGGTGGATCGTGTCGAGCACGCCCCGGCTTGCTGACGCTTCGCGGCGCAGACCGTCATTGCGGTTGACCTCGACGCGGGCATTGGCCAATTCGATGAGATCGGTGTTTTCGATTTTCGCTTCGGCTTGTTCGGCCCAGACGCGATAGGTCGAGCCATCCGACATGGTCCCGGCATATTCTGGCGCCTCGACCCGGACGCGGTCCTGATCGATGGTGATGGTGCCAATGCCATATCGCGCGCCAAAGCTCGATATCGCGATCTGAATCAGCAATATCGCGAGAATGACGAGACCGGCAGCGGGCACCGCGAACCGCATAAGTCCGACCATGCGATTCCGGCGCATCAAGCGCCGGTAATGTCGAGACCGCTCTGAGCCGTCCGCCGTCGCCACGCTCGGACCTCAGCTATGCGCAAAAATGTCGGTTTCCTGCCAGCCCAGCAGGTCGAGCGCACAACGCGTTTTGACGAAATCAAAGCAGGATTGCGCCAGTTCCATCCGGTTTTCACGCTTCAACATGCGATCGAGATGGCGCTTCAGATCGTGGAGATACAATACGTCCGAGGCAGCATAATCGAGCTGCGCATCGCTGAGCTTTTCATTGCCCCAGTCTGAGCTCTGCTGCTGCTTGGAAAGATCGACATTGAGCAACTCGCGTGCCAATTCCTTGAGCCCGTGCCGGTCGGTATAGGTCCGCACGAGGCGCGAAGCGATCTTGGTGCAATAGATCGGTCCGGTCACGACGCCAAAACGTTGCTGCAACACAGCGACATCGAAGCGTGCATAGTGAAAGATCTTGGTGACGCCGGGATCGGTGAGCAGTTTGACGAGGTTCGGCGCCTCGGCCGGATCCTTGGGCAGTTGAATGATGTCAGCGCTGCCATCGCCCGGCGACAGCTGCACGAGACAGAGCCGGTCGCGATGCGGATTGAGGCCCATGGTTTCGGTGTCGATAGCGACTTCGCGGCCGTAATTATTCAGGTTGGGCAGATCGCCGCGATGCACTCGAATAGCCATGGTTGTTCCCACTCTTCGTCTTGGTCATTCCTTGGCACAGCAAGACGGCGATGGAAAGGCACCGGCGATAAGCAAGAATTGCTCAACCTTGCCGAAGGGTCATATCAAGATTTCTTTATATGACGCTTGACCGCAAACAGGACGAATGTCACAAAACCGCTAGTTTTGGCCATTTTGGCCCATTTTCTGCATTCTGGAGCCGCCGCGTGGCACGATCGTCCTATCAGTTCACCTCCGAGTCGGTTTCCGAAGGCCATCCCGACAAGGTCTGCGACCGCATTTCCGACGAGATCGTCGACCTCGTCTTCCGCGAAGCCAAGAAAGTCGGCATGGACCCGGCAAAGGTTCGCATCGCCTGCGAAACCCTCGCAACGACCAACCGTCTCGTCATCGCCGGCGAAGTCCGCGTGCCCGAGACCCTTCTCAAGAAGGACAAGGCAGGCAATGTCCTGACCGATGCGTCGGGTGCGCCGCTGGTCAATCCGTCAAAGTTCAAGTCGGCTGCCCGCAAGGCCATTCGCGCCATCGGCTACGAACAGTCTGGCTTCCACTGGAAGACGGCAAAGATCGAAGTCCTGCTCCATGGCCAGTCGGCCGACATCGCCCAGGGCGTCGACGAATCGGGCAACAAGGATGTCGGTGCTGGCGATCAGGGCATCATGTTCGGCTATGCGAGCCGGGAAACCCCAGAACTCCTGCCCGCCCCGATCTACTACGCGCACAAAATCCTCGAAGACCTGACCATTGCCCGCAAGGCGAATGTTGGCCCCGCCGGCAAGCTCGGGCCTGATGCCAAGAGCCAGGTCACCATTCGCTACGAAAATGGCCATCCGGTCGGCGTTACCCAGATCGTGCTCTCGACACAGCACCTCGACGAAACGCTGACCTCAGCCGATGTCCGCAAGATCGTCGAACCGATCATCCGTGCCGCCCTGCCTGACGGCTGGATCAGCGACGAGACCGTCTGGCACGTCAATCCGACCGGCAAGTTTGTCGTCGGTGGCCCCGATGGCGATGCTGGCCTCACCGGCCGCAAGATCATCGTCGATACCTATGGTGGCGCAGCCCCCCATGGCGGTGGCGCTTTCTCCGGGAAGGACCCGACCAAGGTGGATCGCTCGGCGGCTTACGCTGCCCGTTATCTCGCGAAAAACGTCGTCGCCGCCGGCCTTGCCGAGCGCGCCACGATTCAGCTCAGCTACGCCATCGGCGTTGCCAAGCCGCTCTCGATCTATGTCGACCTCCACGGCACCGGCAAGGTCGACGAAGCCAGGCTCGAAAAGGCCCTGGCCGAGGTGATGGACCTGACGCCGCGCGGCATCCGCACGCATCTTGACCTCAACAAGCCCATCTACGCCAAAACCTCCGCATATGGTCATTTCGGCCGCAAGCCGGGCCGCGATGGCAGCTTCTCCTGGGAAAAGACCGATCTCGTGAAGGCTCTCAAGGCCGCGGTGGCCTGATCCTCGCTTTGGATTGACGCAAGGCCTCTTTTCCGCGATGCGGGGAGAGGCCTTCGCTTTTTTGAAATTGTTCTGCCATGACCGACCACCAGCTTCCCAAAACTCGCGATGGCGAACAGCGCGCCTTTTTTGGCCGCCGCTCCGGAAAGAAGCTGCATGGCGGGCAGAAGGCTCAGGTAGATCAAGCCCTGCCCGAGCTTGAAATCACGCTGGGCGAACAGTTTGATCCTAAGACCCTGTTCCCGGAAGCCAAGCGCATCGTCATCGAGATCGGCTATGGCGGTGGCGAGCATCTGGCGCGCAAGGCGACCGAAGAACCAGAAACCGGCTTTATCGGCTGCGAGGTTTTTACGGGCGGCATCGGCAAGATGGTCCAGGCCATCCTTGCGAACGGCATCGAAAACGTCCGCCTCTTCACCGATGATGCGCTAAAACTTCTCGTGACGCTGCCCGATGCCAGCGTCGACGCGGTCTATCTCCTTTATCCCGATCCCTGGCCCAAAACGCGCCACCATAAGCGTCGCTTCGTCTCGCCAGTGACGCTCAAGGAACTCGCCCGCGTCATCCGTCCGGGCGGCACGTTCCACTTTGCCAGCGATATCGAAGACTATGCCGATTGGACCCTGGCCCACATCGTGCGCGAGCCGCTCTTCACCTTTGCTCCTTACGCGCCCGGCAGTTGGCATACGCCTTATCCCGGCTGGCAGCCGACGCGCTACGAGCAAAAGGCCCGTCGAGAGGGGCGCCTTATCAGCTTTTATTTCACCTTCTTCAGGCGCTGATCGTTTCGTTTCGGCGAACGCCGAGTTCGGAATGCTGCCCTCTTCCGTTTTGGCAAAAACTTCCCATATCGGCAACACGCCGCCGTGAAGACCACTCCGGCCTTTGATTGACTGGCCTCGGAGCCCAAACATGTCCGTACCGCTTTCCCTTTCGTCCCAAGACAGGGCTCTCTTGGAATTGCGGGCGGGGAAATGGACTTTGGTCGTCGTCTCGGAATTGCGTGCTGGCACATTGCGCTTCAATGAAATTCGCCGTTCCCTCGCCGGCATTTCTCAGAAGACCTTGTCGTCCACTTTGCGCGAACTTGAGCGCGATGGTTTTATTTCGCGCACCGCTTTTGCCACCATTCCGCCGCGCGTCGATTATGCGCTGACCGAACTCGGGCTTGATCTCCTAGACCTCGTCGATTCTTTCCAGACATTTGTGCTGCGCAACCGCGAGGCTATGGAAGCCGCCCGGGATAATTTCGACCGGATCAGCGGCGCCACTATCGATTGATCTTCAAGCTTCGGGCGCTGCCGATGATCGGCAGCGCCAGGAGCGTCAGACGCTTCAGTCTTTAGATGGAGACTGGGGCCAGCGTATCGGCATCAAAGAACTGCATGGCCTGAGTGCCGTCTTCCTTGGTCACGAAAGCACGCACGAGACCATTCCAGTCTTCGACGGACGTTGCCTTGATGCCCTTTTCGTTGAGGCGGGCAAGGGTGTAGTCGTTGGCGACTTCGTCGGTCAGGTAGCTCTTGTCATTATTGCTGTCGCCAAGGCTGGTGGCGGCAAAGCTTGGTGCGGCAGCGCCGGCAACGAGGGCAATGGCGGTCAGGGCGAGCATGGTGTTCTTGATCATTTGGAGTGTTCCTTTCGTTTGAACACTCCAGAAATAGGCCCCCAAAATCTGTCTCCAAGAAACGAAATGACGATTTTTCGCTCTTGTATTTCCCAAATTGGGTATGACGGTTTTTCAAGTGAAATCAGGTGTTTATAAGGATACCCGGTCACCGGATGGATACTGGCTTACCTGCCGGTGCGTGCCGCGCGATGGCTTGCCCACCTGATAGTAACAGGCTCACAAAAACTGCAGTTCGAGCGCGTTGGGACGGCGCAGGACGATGCGTCCTTCCCAGCTCATCGCCGCATCGGGAATTTCAAGCGTCACCACATCAGGCACATCGAGCCCGCTGGCTATATGCACTTCCGCGCCATCGTCCCAGAGGGCGCGCACGCTGCAATCGCACGAAAAATTCTGCCTTCGAAGAACGAGCCGTCCTGCCTTCAAGACCCGCTGGCGCTCCACAGGTTTGGTCGTGGCAAGCGTCCCGGTCCAGGCCACAACGCGGTCGCGCCCGTTTCGCTTTGCGTCATAAAGCGCTTCGTCAGCCTTGATTAGAAGGCTTTCGAGATCGTCTCGGCCCGGATCGAGCGCGGCAACGCCGAAACTTGCGGTGACTTGGAATGGTGGCTGGCTGCCGGGGAATTGTAAGGCGCTGACAGCAAGCCTGAGCTTTTCCGCCACAGCCAGAGCTGAGTTGATATCGGCTCCTGGGAGGACGAGGGCAAATTCTTCGCCACCGAGCCGCCCCACGATATCGCTCTGCCGCGGTGTCGCTGCCGCAACTTCGCTTATGGCCTTGAGCACCATGTCGCCGGCCGCATGCCCGTAGGTATCATTGATCGTCTTGAAATGATCGATGTCGAAGCTGATGGCGCTGAGGGTGCTGCGATGCCGTCGCGCAAGTTCGACGAAGCGCTCCGCTTCCTCCTTGAACGCGCGGCGGGTACTGAGCCCTGTCAACCCGTCGGTGCTGGCAAGACGGCGCAACTCGATCTCGTCCATGACGATTTCGGCCAATTCCTCAAGAATCGCAACATCCTTCTCGGAAAAGTTCCGCGGGCCAGAATCCATGGCGCAGACCGTTCCGATATTGTGCCCGTCCGGCGTGCGGATCGGTGTGCCAGCGTAAAAGCGCACATTGGGATCCCCGGTCACATAGGGATTGTCGCGAAACCGGTCGTCCTCTGTCAGGTCCCGAACCACCAGTGCCTGTTTTTCGCGAATCGCCTGATTGCAAAAGCTGTTGCTCAAAGCGACCTCTGTGAAATCGAGCCCACGCCCCGCTTTGATCCATTGCCTGTGCGCATCGATCAGCGAGACGGCGGAGGTCGTCACCCCGAAAATCATCTGGACCAGCCGCGCCACCCGGTCGAAGGCCGGTTCTGGCGGAGTATCGAGAATATCGTAGCGGGCAAGGGCCTTCAGCCGATCCTCTTCGCTCCCAGGCGGATTTGAGAAGGAACTGGCGTTGGACATGCAAAGCTCCAAGGCTCGGGGCAGCAAAGTGAGCCGCACTTTTGTTTGATGTCAGCATATTAGGCCAATGTTGCGCACCTTGGTACCCGTCGCGACAAAGGCCGACCCTTGCCACAAGCAGCATTGCGGTCTATATGGACGTCAACATCGTTGCTCTCATTGAGAGGGTGGGCGCCGGACCGGCCCCGCTCTTTTTGCTTATCTGGGACCCCAATTGGCTTTCGACCTCACCGAAAAACGCTACATCAAGGAAACCGGGCTCGAAGCGCGTATCTCGCGCATCGTCGAGCCGGTGGCCAATGGATTGGGCTATGCGCTGGTTCGGGTGAAGATCACGCCTGAAAACGGCTGCACCCTGCAGATCATGGCCGAAGACGAAAACGGCCGCTTCAACATCAATGATTGCGAAGCGCTGTCGAAGGATCTTTCGCCGGTTCTCGACGTCGAAGATCCGATCGAGCGCGAATATCACCTTGAAGTGTCCTCCGCCGGCATTGATCGACCGTTAGTGCGCAAGCGCGATTTCGAGCGTTTCCTGGGCCACGAGGCCAAGGTCGAATTGCTCGACATGATCAATGGCCGCAAGCGTTTTCGGGGCGATATCATCGCCGTCGACGATGATGGCGTGACCATCCGCCTGCCCGATGCGCCTGGCGGCACCAATCCCGACCACAAGCTTGCGTTCTCGACCCTGTCGGAAGCCAAGCTCGTGATGACCGACAAATTGATGGATATGGCACGCGCCGATCAGGAACTGCATCCGATCGACGACGACGAGACCGAAACGGTCGAATATGCCGATGCCGACAACGACGATACTTTCTCCGAGGAGAACAAATAAATGGCCGTTAGCGCAAATCGCCTTGAGCTGCTGCAGATCGCGGATGCCGTCGCCCGCGAAAAGTCGATCGACCGTATGGTCGTGATCGAAGCGATGCAGGATGCCATGGAAAAGGCCGCTAAGGGCCGTTATGGCGCCGAAACCGAAATCAAGGTCGAGATCAATCCGCGCTCGGGTGAAACCCGCATGTGGCGCCTCCTCGAAATCGTCGAGGAAGTCGAAGAGCCAAGCCGCCAGGTCAATCTCAAGTTCGCCAAGACCAAGTCGCCCGAAGCCAAGATTGGTGACTTCCTCACCGAGCCGCTGCCTCCGATGGAATTCGGCCGCATTGCTGCCCAGTCGGCCAAGCAGGTCATCGTGCAGAAGGTGCGCGATGCCGAGCGCGATCGCATGTTCGAAGAATATTCGAGCCGCGTCGGCGAGATCGTCAACGGCACCGTCAAGCGCGTCGAATATGGCAATGTGATCGTCGATCTCGGCCGTGGCGAAGCCATCATTCGCCGCGACGAGCTGATCCCGCGCGAAATGTTCCGTTATGGCGATCGCGTCCGCGCCTATGTCTATGACGTGCGCCGCGAACAGCGTGGTCCACAGATTTTCCTCTCGCGCACTCATCCGCAGTTCATGGCCAAGCTGTTCATGCAGGAAGTGCCTGAAATCTATGATGGCGTGATCACCATCCGCTCGATCGCTCGCGATCCGGGTTCACGCGCCAAGATCGCTGTGACCTCGAACGATTCCTCGATCGACCCCGTCGGCGCCTGCGTCGGTATGCGCGGTAGCCGCGTTCAGGCCGTCGTCGCCGAACTTCAGGGCGAAAAGATCGACATCATTCCCTGGACTGACACCATTGCCGATCTCGTGGTTTCCGCGCTCCAGCCAGCCGATGTCGCCAAGGTCGTTCTCGACGAACAGGCCGAGCGCATCGAAGTCGTCGTTCCCGATGAACAGCTCTCGCTCGCCATCGGTCGCCGTGGCCAGAACGTACGCCTCGCGAGCCAGCTCATTGGCTGGGATATCGACATCCTGACCGAGCAGGAAGAAAGCGAACGCCGCCACAAAGAATTCACCGAACGCTCGACCCTGTTCATGCAGGCCCTTGACGTTGACGAGATGGTTGCCCAACTATTGGCTTCGGAAGGCTTCTCTTCGGTCGAAGAGCTGGCCTATATCGAACCCAATGAAATCGCCTCGATCGAAGGTTTCGACGAAGAAACGGCCGGCGAAATCCAGAACCGCGCTTCTGAATATCTCGCCGAAATCGAACGCAAGTTCGATGATGAGCGTATTGCGCTTGGCGTCGACGAGGACCTTTATGAAATTCCGGGCCTCAACGCGGCTATGCTCGTTGCGCTCGGCAAGGAAGACATCAAGACCGTGGAAGACTTTGCCGGCTGCGCCGCTGACGATCTCGTCGGCTGGAGCGAACGCAAGGATGGCGAAACCAAGCGCTTCGAAGGGACTTTCAAGGATTTCCCGGTGAGCCGCGAAGAAGCTGAAGACATGATCCTCCAGGCTCGCCTCCGCGCCGGCTGGATTACCGCCGATGAAGTCGCCGAAGAACAAGGCGACGACACGACGGAGGAAGCGGTCTAAGGACCGCTTTCTTCGGAGAAGTGTCTTGCCCCGGCCCGTTGAAACGATAAGAACATGTGCTCTCACCCGGCTCGAAAAGCCGGTTGAGGACCTTATTCGTTTCGTGCTCGGCCCAGATGGCACTATAGTGCCCGATACTGACGCCAAAGCCGAAGGCCGCGGCGTTTGGATAACGCTGAGCCATGCTTCGGTCGAAGAAGCTGTGCGCAAGAAGGCTTTTGCACGCAGCCTCAAGGAGCAGGTCACTGTCCCTGTCGATTTGGCAGACCTGACGCGCCTGCGCCTTGAACAAAGATTTTCTTCGGCTCTCGCCATGGCGCGAAAAGCCGGCCAGTTCACCTCTGGCGGCATGAAGGTGAAAAGTGCCATCGAGGGCGGTCAGCTTATCGCTCTCCTCTCGGCCACCGATGGTGCCGCCGATGGCAAGAACAAGATGCTGGGGGCCCTGCGCGCCCTCAATCATGCCCGACGCGAGGGCAGCGCAGCCGGTAAACAAGTGCCCCATTTCGAATTGCTCTCAAGCACGCAATTGGGTTTGGCACTTGGACTAGAAAATGTGATACATGCTGCCCTCATGACAGGGGCAGCAGCCCAATCGGCACTGGAAAAGGCCAATAGACTGGCCCGCTACATTGCCAATCCGACGGATAACGACACCGACCGCTCTGCGGCGTCCGGTGTGCTTTTGTCCGTGGAACAGGACGAAAGACGATAGGAAGTATGGCTGATAACGACGACAAGCGTTCCGACGATGCTGGCGCGAAGAAGACACTGACCCTCAAGAGCGGGTCGGGTCTCGGGAATCGCGCGGGCACGTCGCGCGGTCCTTCGCGCTCGACGGTGGTCGTGGAAAAGCGCACCCGCGTTGTTCCAAAACCCGCCGGTGTGCCGGCCGGTGGCGCTCAGACCGGCGGTGGCCGGCCGGGTGGCTCGGGTCGTCCGCAGGGCCGCCCCATGCAGACCCAGCGTGCTCCGCTTGGCCTCTCGGCTGCTGAAGCCGAAGCCCGTCAAAGGGCCCTTGCTCTCGCCGGCGCTCGCGCCGAAGAGGACAAGGAACGCTTTGCTGCCGAAGAAGCGCGCCGCATCGAAGACGACAATCGTCGCCGTCAGGTGCGCGAAGAAGCCGCTCGTCAGGAAGAAGAGCGTCGCCAGGCCGATGAAGCCCGTCGCGTCGAAGACGACGTCGTGGCTGCGCCTGTCGAAGAGGCTCCGGCACCAAGCGAACCTGAACAGCCGCGCGAACCCTTCGTGCCGGCCAGCCAGCGCAATCCGGGTCCGTCCCAGGTGCGCACGGTGTCGGGTCGTCCAGGCCAGGCTAGCCGTCCGCAGCGGAGCGAGCGTCCGTCCAACGAGCGCCCGACCGGCCGCCCGGATGGTGAACGTCCCAATCCGAACGCGCGTCCTAACCCCAATGCACGCCCTGCCGGTTCGACTGGTACGCGTCCTGCCGGCTCGACTGGCACGCGTCCCGCTGGCACAGGAACTCGTCCGGCCGGCGATCGTCGTCCTGCCGGCGCCGGCATGGCCCCGATCGGCAATGTGCCGCCCGCCGCACCGAGCGAGGCCGATGGCCGTCGCGTTCGTACCGGCGCGCCACAGCAGCGTCCGACGACCGAAGCCGAACTCGAAAACGCTCGCCGCGCCTCGCGCGCTCAGCCCGAGCGTCCGTCGCGCCGCAATGACAATGACGCTTCGGCACGTGGTCGCCTGACCGTTTCGAGCGCCACGACGGAAAACGATCGCGATCGTGGTCCTTCGCTTGCGGCCATGAAGCGTCGTCGCGACAAGAAGATGGGCCGCAACCAGCAGGATGCGCCAAAACTCAGCCGCGAAGTCATCATCCCCGAAGTCATCACGGTCGCCGAACTGGCCAACCGCATGGCCGAACGCTCCGTCACCGTCATCAAGATGCTGATGCAGCAGGGCCAGATGGCGACTATCAACGATGTGATCGACGCCGATACGGCCGAACTGATCGCCTCGGAACTGGGCCACACGGTCAAGCGCGTTTCGGATGCCGACGTTGAAGAAGGTCTCTTCGACATCCAGTCCGACGATAAGGCCGAGGATCTGACCGATCGTGCGCCGGTCGTGACCATCATGGGTCACGTCGACCACGGCAAGACCTCGCTCCTTGACGCCATCCGCGAAGCCAATGTGGTTTCGGGCGAAGCCGGTGGCATCACCCAGCACATCGGCGCCTATCAGGTCGAAAAGAACGGCAGCAAGATCACGTTCCTCGATACCCCGGGCCACGAGGCGTTCACCGCCATGCGTGCTCGCGGTGCCCAGGCAACCGACATCGCCGTTCTCGTGGTGGCTGCAGACGACGGCGTCATGCCGCAGACGATCGAATCCATCAAGCACGCCAAGGCGGCTGGTGTTCCGATCATCGTCGCCATCAACAAGATGGATAAGCCGGAAGCCAATCCGCAGCGCGTTCGCACTGAACTGTTGCAGCATGAAGTGTTCGTCGAATCGATGGGCGGCGACGTGCTCGACGTAGAAGTTTCGGCAAAGACCCAGGCTGGTCTCGACAAGCTCCTCGAAACCATCCTGCTGCAGGCCGAAGTTCTCGAACTTCGCGTTGCCCGTGATGGTCGCGCCGAAGGTCTTGTCATCGAAGCCAAGCTCGATCGTGGTCGCGGTGCCGTGGCAACGGTTCTCGTGCAGCGCGGTACGCTCTCCATTGGCGACATTCTCGTCGCTGGTACCGAGTTTGCCCGCGTTCGCGCCCTCATCAACGACAAGGGAGAACAGGTCAAATCCGCAGGTCCGTCCATTCCGGTGGAAGTCCTCGGCTTTACCGGCGTGCCATCGGCAGGCGACCGCTTCTCGGTGGTCGAGACCGAAGCCCGTGCCCGTGAGGTCACCGAATATCGTCAGCGCGCCATCCGTGAAAAGACGGCCGGCGGCGGTGCAACGAGCCTTGAGCAGATGATGAACCAGCTCAAGATCGCCGGGATCTCCAAGTTCCCGCTGATCATCAAGGCTGACGTGCAGGGTTCGGTCGAAGCCATCGTTGCTTCGCTCAACAAGCTCTCGACCGACGAAGTGTCGGCACAGATCCTGATGAGCGGCGTCGGCGGCATCACCGAGTCGGACGTCACCCTTGCGGCAGCGTCCAACGCCATCGTCATGGGCTTCAACGTCCGCGCCAACAAGCAGGCCAATGAGCTCGCGACCCGCGACGGTATCGAACTGCGCTACTACAACGTGATCTACGATCTCGTGGATGACGTGAAGAACGCCATGTCAGGTCTTCTCAAGCCGGAACGTCGCGAAACCTTCATCGGCTACGCAAAAATTCTCGAAGTCTTCCAGATCACCAAGGTCGGCAAGGTTGCCGGTTGCCAGGTCACCGAAGGCATCGTGGAACGCGGCGCCGGCGTCCGTCTCCTCCGCGACAACGTCGTTATCCACGAAGGCAAGCTCAAGACGCTCAAGCGCTTCAAGGACGAAGTCAAGGAAGTCCAAACCGGCCAGGAATGCGGTATGGCTTTCGAGAACTACGAAGACATCCGCGCCAACGACGTTATCGAATGCTTCCGCGTCGAGACCGTCCAGCGCACGCTCTAGGCGTTCTCGCTCCTCAAGAAAAATCAGGCGCAGCCACGGCTGCGCCTTTTTTGTTTTCTCTGTTCTCTTGCTTGTCGGCTTTATCCATTCTTCTTCCCCTCGGGGAGAAGGTGGCCCAACGGGCCGGATGAGGGGGCGGCCGAGCAGATCGCAGAAGCGGGGAACAAAATGCAAAAAACTATTCTGATGGACGTCGATGGCGTCCTCGTCACCGGCCGCCCGCAAGACGGTGCGCATCTCTTCACGGACCTTGAAGTCGACCTCGGCATTTCCCTTGAAGCCCTGCAGTCAGGCTTCTTTCGGCCCAGCTGGTCTGCCATCGTCACCGGACAGAAGAAGCTGGTCCCCGAACTGACCGAGGCTCTGAAAACCATCGCGCCTCACGTTTCAGCCCAGACACTGATCGACTACTGGTTCAAAAACGACTCGCGCCTCGACACCCAAGTTCGCGACGCCATGCGCGAGCTGCGCGCCGCCGCCCATCTGGTCTATCTCGCGACCAATCAAGAGCATCTTCGCGCCAGATACCTCATGGAAACCCTCGCGCTTGGCGCCGAGGTCGACGGCATCTTCTATTCCGCCGCGATCGGCCACAAAAAGCCGAGCCCCGAATTCTATGCCCACGTTGGCCGTGCTCTCGCCAGCAAGGGCGACAGCATCGTTCTTATCGACGACACCGAAGCCAATGTCCTTGCTGCCCGCGCTCATGGCTGGTCTGCCATCCATTGGTTGCCCGGCATGACCATCCCTGCTGCCCTTGCCACCCTCTAGTCCCGGAGCCTCGATGCAGCCCTTCAGCCTCACCTATCAAGTCGACTTCGAGGATCTGTTCAAAGCCAGCGCCGTTGTTGCGCGTCATCGCTATCCCAAAGCCTATCGTGTCCGCGCCAATGCCATTCTCTACGGGACGATGGTGATCGGCGGTGCTCTTTCGGCCGCGGGCGGCATCTTGCTTCATAATACTGTCCTGCCGCAGGTGCCGGACTATGTGCTGATCTTCGTGCTCTTCATCCTTGTGGGCATCTTTTATTCCAAGGTGATGATCCCCTGGCTCTATCGCTACTCGGCCAAATATGTGAACGCGGCCCACCCGCGCAGCCCGATGCAGTTCACGGCGGACGATGCGGGCATTCGCTGGAAGGATGACGACATCGACTTCTTCCTGCGCTGGGGCGGCATTGAAGGCGTTTTCGCCACCCCTGAGAGCCTGAGCTTTCTCTCGGGCATTATCGCCCTGGTCTTGCCTCTCGATGCCTTTCCAGATCCTGCTACGCGCAAAGCATTTCTGACCGAAGTCCTCGACCACATCACGCCCGAAGCCGCTGCGAAAAGCCGCGCGGACAAGAAGCTCATGGCGATGCTGGCCTAAAGGCTTCCGCATCAATCATGGCGCGCAACGTAGCGGCCAGTTCATTAGGCGATTGCATCGCATCGACGGGGCGTCCAAATATTGGATCGGCGTGCGCCGCAACGCATTGAGCCGAGCGCCTGATTTCAAACTCTCCCAGCGGACGCTTTTCCGATGCTGCCCGCGCCTCGAGCCGCTCGCGTACTGTCGCCAGCGGCGCAATGAGACAGAGCTTGAGCACCGGCGCTGTCTGCGCCAGTTTTGTCTCTAGCGCGGTGAAATATGCTTTGTCTGTGAAGGCCATTGGCAGGATCACAATCCGTGCGCTTCGATGCTTCAGCACCGCTTGCATGATGATCAACCGGCGCCAAAGCGCCATGTCCTGATAATTGGCCGGTTTTCGTTTCATGCCGAGCAGGAACGCGGGCGTGCGTTGCAGCACGTAGCCCACATCCTCAGGATCGGAAATGACCGCGCCGGACATGTCCGCAGCGAGGCGCTTCGCAAGCGTCGTCTTCCCGATGCCGAATGAGCCATTGATAAGGACGAACATATTGGGACGCTAACAGTGGCGGATGCCCCTGGCGATCCCCCAAAACAGAAAGAGCCCGCTCCTTGCGGAACGGGCTCTGAAATGCCGGAAGCGGGTGACTACGGTATGGTCCGCAACCGGCAATTTTCTAAAAACTGTCAGAGAATACTCCGACAGGTCTATTACGCGGACATTGCGTCCTGGTTGCGTAACAGGATTAGGCGTTGATCACCGTTACGCGTGTTCCAACCGGAACGCGAGAGTAGAGGTCGATCACATCCTGGTTCATCAACCGAATACAGCCGGACGACACATTGGTGCCGATGGTGTAGGGCTCGGTGGTGCCGTGAATGCGGAACAGGGTATCGGCGCCGTTCTTGTAGAGATAAAGCGCGCGCGGCCCGAGTGGGTTGGTTTCGCCCGGTGCCATACCGCCGGCATAGGGGCCGTAACGGTCTGGTTCGCGCGCGATCATCGACTTGGTAGGGGTCCAGCGCGGCCATTCAGCCTTGCGCCCGATCGTGGCATTGCCACGGAACACCAGAGCTTCGTCCTTGCCGACGCCAACGCCGTAACGCAGCGCACGATTGTTCTCCATCACGAGATAGAGGTAGTGCGCCGGCGTATCGACGACGATCGTGCCCGGACGTTCGGTCGTGAAATATTCCACTTCCTGGCGCCACCACTTGGGGTCAACACGGCGCAGGTCCATCGCCGCAACCGGATAGGGTTCCGACGGCATTGGGCCATACATGCGCACGTAATAGGGGTCGATGACCGGTTCCTGCATCACAGGCTGGCGGGTAGTGGAGCAGGCAGCCAGGGTGGTGGCGGACAGGCCGAGGAGAAACAAGCGGCGGGAAATCAAAACTCAAACCTCTGGAGGGCAATGGGACATCGAGACAATGCCTCGTCCCTTGCAGTAACGCTTCTGCCGCTTAACGTGGCACGAATGCGGCAGTTCCTCGCCACAATGTGATCACAGTCTGACCTGTTGCTAAAAAAGCACAGGTCTCACGCGGCTGTGAATTTCTGGCCAGGAAAAAGGGTCCGGACTTTGGTCCGAACCCTAACGTGAAAAGGCTTAGTAGACCTTATTCGGCGTCGGCTTCTTTGGCTTCCTTGACCAGTTCCTTGCCGGTTGCCTGATCGACAACCTTCATGGAGAGGCGGACCTTGCCGCGCTCGTCAAAGCCGAGGAGCTTGACCCAGACCTTGTCGCCTTCCTTGACCACGTCGGTGGTCTTGGCAACGCGAGCTTCGGCAAGCTGGGAAATATGGACGAGACCGTCCTTGGCGCCAAAGAAGTTCACGAAGGCGCCGAAATCGGCGGTCTTGACCACGGTGCCCTGGTAGATCGCGCCGACTTCAGCTTCGTCGGTGATCGACTTGATCCACTTGATCGCAGCTTCGATCTGGGTGCCGTCCGAGGACGAAACCTTCACGGTGCCATCGTCTTCGATGTTGATCTTGGCGCCGGTCTTTTCGACGATTTCGCGAATGACCTTGCCACCGGTGCCGATCACTTCACGGATCTTGTCGGTCGGGATCTTCAGCGTTTCGATGCGGGGAGCGAATTCGCCCACTTCGCCACGGCTTTCAGAAAGCGCACTGGCCATTTCGCCGAGGATGTGGATACGACCGTCCTTGGCCTGGGCCAGGGCGATCTTCATGATCTCTTCGGTGATGCCAGCGATCTTGATATCCATCTGGAGCGAGGTCACGCCCTGATCGGTACCAGCCACCTTGAAGTCCATGTCGCCGAGGTGATCTTCGTCGCCGAGGATGTCGGAAAGAACCGCAAACTTCTCGCCTTCGAGGATCAGACCCATGGCAATACCGGCCACGGGACGCTTCATCGGCACGCCGGCATCCATCAGTGCGAGCGAAGTGCCGCAGACGGTTGCCATCGAGGAAGAGCCGTTCGACTCGGTGATTTCCGATACCACGCGGACGGTGTAGGGGAATTCTTCCATCGACGGACGGATCGGGTTGATCGCGCGCCAGGCGAGCTTGCCATGGCCGATTTCGCGACGGCCGGGCGAACCCATGCGACCAGCTTCACCAACCGAGTAGGGAGGGAAGTTGTAGTGCAGCAGGAAGTTTTCCTTCTTGGTGCCTTCGAGCGAGTCGATGAACTGCTCGTCTTCGGCCGTACCAAGAGTTGCAACCACCAGTGCCTGGGTTTCGCCACGCGTAAAGATGGCCGAGCCATGGGTGCGGGGCAGAACGCCGACTTCGGCAAGGATCGGGCGAACGGTCTTGAGGTCGCGGCCGTCGATGCGGGCGCCGGTATCAAGAATGTTCCAGCGCACGATCTTGGCCTGGAGATTGTGGACGACTTCGCCCAGTTCTTCCTTGGCGAGTTCGCCTGCTTCGATCTTGGCAGCAAAAGCTTCCTTGACCTTGGCATTGGCGGCATCGACCGCAGCATAGCGCTGGGCCTTTTCGGTGATCTGGTAGGCAGCGCGCAGATCGGCTTCGGCAATGGCCAGAACTTCGGCTTCGAGCGCCGAGAAGTCCGGAGCCTGGAAGTCGCGCGGTTCCTTGGCGGCAAGTTCGGCGAGCTTGATGATCGCCTGGATCACCTTGGCGCTTTCGGCATGGCCGAACATCACGGCGCCGAGCATGACCTCTTCAGAAAGCTCCTGAGCTTCCGATTCAACCATCAGCACGGCATCCTGCGTGCCGGCCATGACGAGATCGAGCTTGGAATCCGAACGGCGATCAATGGAAGGGTTCAGCACATAGGCGCCATCGATATAGGCGACGCGCGCAGCGCCGATCGGGCCCATGAAAGGCACGCCGGAGATGGTGAGGGCAGCCGAGGCTGCGACCATGGCGAGCACGTCTGGATTGTTTTCCATGTCGTGCTGCAGAACGGTGACGACCACCTGGGTCTCGTTCTTGTAGCCATCGGGGAAGAGCGGGCGGATCGGACGGTCGATGAGGCGGCTTGTCAGCGTCTCGTTCTCGGTCGGACGGCCTTCACGCTTGAAATAGCCACCCGGGATCTTGCCGGCGGCAAAATACTTTTCCTGGTAGTTCACGGTCAGCGGGAAGAAGTCCTGGCCGGGCTTGGCCGACTTGGCCGAAACCACGGTCGCGAGCAGCACGGTCTCACCCAGCGTCGCGAGCACGGCGCCATCGGCCTGGCGGGCGATCTTGCCGGTTTCGAGCGTCAGCGGCTGACCGCCCCAGTTGAGCTCAACCTTGTGGTGATCAAACTTGATCGACATATCTTGTCTTTCCATTCTGTCCGGAGCGCGGGAACGCGGGCTAGGCGAGGGCCCACGAACGCTTCCGGTGTGCCCGCACCGGCGCCGCACCCCATGTGCGCACCGGCTCAAAATCAGGCACTGTTTCAATCTGGCAGATTGAGAACATGGACAAGACAACAAGCGTCTCCACAGCGGAAGGCGCCAATAATCCTGCCATGCTCCGGCACCGCCGGCCTAAGGGGAGCTTACTGCTCCCGGAAGTAGCCCTTTTTCAGATCGTCACGTTTTCGAAAAGCGGCATCCACTTTCTCGTAAAAACGCTCCCTGAAAGGGCAACCGGCACGGAGGCGGACCTCCGTGCCGGAATGTGCTTAGCGGCGCAGGCCGAGCTTTTCGATCAGCGTCTTGTAACGGTTCTCGTCGACCTTCTTGAGGTAGTCGAGAAGGCTACGACGCGTCGAAACCAGCTTGAGGAGACCACGACGGGAGTGGTTGTCCTTGGAGTGGTCCTTGAAGTGCTCGGTCAGGTTGGCAATGCGTTCGGACAGGATAGCGACCTGGACTTCCGGCGAACCGGTATCGTTTGCCTTGGTTGCATATTCCTGGATGAGGTCGCTCTTGCGCTCAGCGGTAATCGACATCTGCATATCCTTGTATATTTGAGGATGAAGAGCCCAAGCCAGGATGTCGTCCAGGAAGGGCCGGTAATTGGGCGGGCAATAGGCCTGCTGGCGGTCGATATAGTGCAAGAAGGCTGGCATTGCCAGACTTATTCGCCCTGCCGGTCCTCGATCTGCTCGTCGGGGCGCACCGCGGCAAAGGCCGGATCAAGGGCTGATACGGGAATGTCGATCGTCCATTCGACCCCATCGGGATGTTCATGCCGCTCGACCTTGGCGCCAAGCGCGCCGCCCACCATAGCGCGGAGGACAGTCGTGCCAAACCCGGCGCGTTCGCTCGCCTTGAGAGGCCCTGAAAGCGTCTCGCGCCAGCGCATCTCCAACTCATCGCCGTTTTCGGACCAGGCGAGTGTGAGCTTGCCACGCTCATCGGCAAAGGCACCATATTGCGTGGCATTGACCGCCAGTTCATGGAGCGCCATCCCAAGGATCTGCGCGCCCTGCGGATTGATGCGCGTGTCGGGTCCGTCGATGGTTACGCGCGCCTCGTCGTGCGGCCGGAAAGGCGCAAGCTGTAGGTCGATCAATTCGCGCAACGACACGCCCGCCCGGCCATGCGCAAGCAACAGGTCGGTCGATCGCGCCAAGCCCATGATCCGGCGTTCGAGCGCCTGTACATAGCTCGGCACATCCGTCGCGCCGCGCGAGGTCTGCTTGGCCATGGCGGAAATAACCGCCATCTGGTTTTTCGAGCGGTGCGCCAGTTCGCGCATCAGGAAGCGCACGTCGCGCTCTGCCGTCTGCCGCTGTCGCGAGGCGAGCACCAGGGCTTTTGAAACCTCGTCGATCTCGCCCACCGGATAATGCCGCTCAAACACCGCTTCGCCGCGCCCCAGACGCTGCGCGTCGAGTCTCAATCCGCGGACGGAAAGGCTCAATTGCTGTGCGATGAAAAAGGCGATGAGCGAGGCGACGATCGCAATGATCAGCCCCCAGGCAGCAAGCTGCATGAGGGATTCGCCAAGCGGCCGTTTCACGTCGCCTGCCGAGGCCCAGGCAACGATGCGCCATCCGGTGATCGCCGAACGCCATTCGGCCGTCACGACCTTATCGTTCCGGATCGTTTCTTCGGTCCAGCCTGGGAGTTGTGTCTTCGGGTCGCGCCGCATCGGCAGCGTGTCGCCAATGGCGAATTCGTCGCCAGTCGTCGAAGAAATGATCGTGTTCTGTCCATCGACCAGCGCGGCGTTCCAGCCCTGCGGCAGTTCGCGCGATTGAAGGACGGGGATGAGATCCCGAGCATTTTGCGTCAGCGCCAAGAGCCTGACAGGCGCGCCGTCGGGCAGCGGCAGCCACACATTATAGACCCATGTCTGCGCGACCTTACCGAAGAAAAGGCCCGAAACCGTCGGTCGTCCGCGCTCCAAGCTCCGCTGCGCAGTTTCAAAGTCCGAGGAACGCGACAGCGGATCGCCAAAGGCGACCCGCGTATTGAGCAGTTGATTGCCCGTGTTGTCGACGCCGATCAGGTAGGATCCGGTACCAGCGAGTGCGATAACGGCACGCCGGTGAAATTCGCCCAATTGCCCGCCTTCGAGCGACTGGTCGGATGAGAGAACGCGCAAGGTCGTGATCATGCCGGCGACCTCGCGATCGACGGACTGTCCCATGGCCTGAACGGTGGCATTGGTCAGCGCCTCGACCACTTCTTCCTGCGCATCATTGGTGCTGTTGAGCAGGACGAGCGCGACGATAAGCGCTGGAATGAGAATGACGAGGACGAGTGCGAACAGATAGAGCGCGACGGGTTGTGGCCGTCGCGGCTTGAGTTTGCTCACTTTGGCTTGTTCACTGGCCCCATGATGGGCTTGTGCTGCCATGGCGGATTTTTCCTCGTCAAATGGCAGGTTAGGCCCACGCGGGCAGGTCAATACTTCGCGGTGGCGTCACTGGCAGGAAAGCTCTCGTCGACAGCTTCGTCCACCTTATCCCATTTCTTGGGTTTGTCAGCCTGCGCTTCTTCGCCTGCATTGCGCACTTGCACAGGTGATTCCTTGGGGCCAGGTTTCTTGCCGTCTTTCATGGCGGCTGCCTCGTCTTTTGGAGCGGTGGTCATGGCATTTTCCTTTGGCTGAGACCTGAACAACACATCCGCCCCCTCCTCAGTTGCAGCCGGTTCCAACAGAACCTGTCATCTGCTAAACAACCGCTCATGAACCAGATTGCGCCTAAGAAACTCTTCATAAAAACCTATGGCTGTCAGATGAATGTCTATGACAGCGACCGGATGGCCGATGCGCTTGCCCCGCACGGCTATATGCCGACGCAAGATATTGGCGATGCAGATCTGGTTTTGCTCAACACCTGCCATATTCGGGAAAAGGCCAGCGAGAAGGTCTTTTCCGAGCTTGGGCGCTTGCGCGAGCTACAGACCGAAAGGCGGGCCACCGGTGGCGATATGATGATCGGCGTGGCCGGTTGCGTCGCGCAGGCCGAAGGCGAAGAAATCGCGCGCCGCGCGCCCATGGTCGATATGGTTTTTGGGCCCCAGGCCTATCATCGCCTGCCGGATATGCTGGCCAAGGCCGAAGCCAACCGCCATCTGCATCCGGCGCTGCGCCGTTCCGTCGTGGACACAGACTTTCCCGAAGAGGATAAGTTTGCCCATCTCCCCGCGGCCAAGAAAGACGTCACTATCGGTCGCGGCTTGACCGCTTTCCTCACCGTTCAGGAAGGCTGCGACAAGTTCTGTTCGTTCTGCGTCGTGCCTTATACGCGTGGCGCTGAAGTCAGCCGCCCCGTCGCCCAGGTGCTCGAAGAAGCCCGCCGCCTCGCCGATGCCGGGGTCAAGGAAATCACGCTCCTCGGCCAGAACGTGAATGCCTATCATGGCGAGGACGGTTCGGGTCGCGCGGTGGGTCTCGGCGAACTTGCCTATCTCCTTGCCGAAATTCCGGGTCTGCAGCGCCTGCGCTACACCACCAGCCATCCGCGCGACATGGACGACGCGCTGATCGCGGCCCATCGCGATCTGCCCTTCCTCATGCCCTATCTTCACCTGCCAGTGCAGTCGGGATCGGACCGGATCCTCAAGGCCATGAACCGCAAGCACACATCGGCCGAATATCTGGCGCTGATCGACCGCATTAAGACGGCCCGTCCCGACATGGCCCTATCTGGCGATTTCATCGTCGGCTTCCCCGGCGAAACCGACGCCGACTTTGAAGACACGCTCAAAATCATCCGCGACACCGGCTATGCCTCGGCCTATTCCTTCAAATACTCCACCCGCCCAGGCACGCCTGGCGCGAACCTGACCGAACAGGTCGAAGAAGCGGTCAAGGTCGAACGGCTTGCGCGCCTGCAAGAGCTGGTCAATCAGCAGACCGCCGACTTCCACGCCTCCTGCGTCGGCAAAACTCTGCCCGTCCTGATTGAGCGCGTCGGCCGCCAGCCCGGCCAGATCGGCGGCCGCTCTCCTTATCTTCAGGCGGTTCACCTCGATGGCTCCACCGACCTCATCGGCGCCATCCACGACGTCGAAATCATCGGCACCAGCACCAATTCGCTCGTTGGCCGTTTGAAGCAGGCTGTTGCCGCCTGATCAGACGAGCAACCTGACGTCCCAGCCGTAAATCTGCCGTCAGAAGATCGGACGTACCGGTTCGACCGGTGCGCCTGCCATTCTTGAAATTGCCATCGATGACCGGCACAAGGCCCAAAAGCCAGAGGAGAGATGCATGCCCAATGATCCCATGACGCTGATGGGCTTCGGCATTGGCGCCATCGTCGTCATCTGGCTGGTCTTTTCGGTGGTCAAGAAAGTGGTTGGGATCGCTATCGTCCTGGCGCTCGCGGCGGGCGCTTGGTTCCTCTACACCAACCCACAGCAGCTCGCGCCGGTGATTGCCTATATCCGGCAATACACTGGCTAAATCCGCCCGGAACGATTCAGGCTGCTCTCTGTTGTGTGATCAGTAACACTATACGGAGGGCTCTCTCATGAATTCCATCATCTATCTCGTTGGCCTCGTGGTCATCGTTATGGCAATCCTGTCCTTCATCGGCCTCGCATAAGGGGGCCGGTATGAGCATGGTTGATCCGGCACCAGTTGCCGTTGTGGATACGTCATCGACGCGCGAAAGCGCGAGCTATGTGGACTGGTCGGCGATCATTGCCGGCATTGTGTTCGCATCTGCCATTTCCGTGGTGCTGATCAGCTTCGGCTCCGCCATTGGCCTCAATTTCCTCGATTTCAACTCGCGTGAAGGTGCCCCCGGCATCCTGATCGGCATCGCTGCGGCAAGCTGGTTCCTCTGGGTGCAGGTATCGAGCCTCATGGCTGGCGGTTATCTCGCCGGCCGTCTTCGCCGCCGTCATTTCGACGCGACCGAGGATGAAAGTGATGTGCGCGATGGTGCCCATGGCCTCATCGTTTGGGCTGGCGCAACGGTTCTCGGCGTGATGATCGCCATCGGTGGTATCGGCGCTGCGGCCTCGACTGCTGGTTCGGTGATTTCGACCGCAACCAATGCCGCATCGAACGTTGCTGAGGGCACGGCGGATGCACTCGATCCCAATGCCTACTTCACCGATATGCTGTTCCGCACCGAACAGCCGGCTGCCAATGGCAATACCGAGGCTAGCAGTGCTGAAGCAGGCCGTATCTTTGCCCAGGCTGCGCTTGGCGACGGTACCGTGCCTGAAGAGGATCTGACCTACCTGTCCAACGTCGTTGCGGCCAATACCGGTCTCACCGCCGAGGAAGCTCGGGCTCGGGTCGATCGCGTGATCGTCGAAATCGATGCTGCCAAGCAGCGTGCAGCGGAAGCGGCTCGTATTGCTCGCAACACCGCCATCATCGCTGCTTTCCTCCTCGCAGCCACCACCCTTGTCGCCGCCATCGGCGCCTATTGGGCGGCTCAGAAGGGCGGCAACCACCGCGACGAAAACACCGTTTTCACCGACATCTTCCGTCGCTTCTGATCAGACAAGAAAGGACAACACCATGTTCAAAGGTCTCGCACTTTGGCTTCTCGGCGTGCCGATCTGGCTGATCATCATCATCTTTATCGTGACGTAACGAAGCGGGGCCGGAAGGCCCCGTTTTTGTTTTTGGCCCGTGAAGGGTGGCGGCGATTATGTCCATCACTGCCTGCGCCGGGGTGACAGCCGGTGGGTGTGAGCACATAGCGAAGATCGCCAAACAAAAATCCCCGCTTTCGCGGGGATTTTTTCGTTTCGATATCGTCAAAAATATCAGGCGTCGGGATGCTTGAACACCAACGCAGCATTGGTGCCGCCGAAACCAAAGGAATTGGACAGCACATAGCCGAGGTCCACGTCGTCGCGGCGCTGGCGAAGGATGGGCATATCGGCAAAGGCCGGGTCCAGGACCTCGATATTCGCGCTCTCGGCGATGAAGCGGTTTTTCATCATCAGGATCGAATAGATCGATTCATGAACACCCGTGGCGCCCTGGCTGTGGCCAGTCAGCGACTTGGTGGCCGAGATCGGCGGGCACTTGTCCTCGTTGCCGAAGACGGCGCGGAGGGCTTCGATTTCCTTGAGATCGCCGACCGGGGTCGAGGTCGCGTGCGGATTGATATAGTCGATCCGCGCCTTGATGTTTTTCAGCGCCATGCGCATGCAGCGCTCCGCGCCTTCGCCCGAGGGGGCAACCATGTCGAGGCCATCGGACGTCGCGCCATAGCCAACCAATTCGGCCCAGATCTTTGCGCCGCGTGCCTTGGCATGTTCGAGCTCTTCGAGCACCAGCACGCCAGCGCCGCCCGAAATCACGAAACCATCGCGGTCCGCATCATAGCAGCGCGAGGCTTTTTCGGGCGTGTCGTTATAATTGGAACTCATCGCGCCCATGGCGTCGAAGAGATCGGACAAGGTCCAATCAAGATCTTCATGGCCGCCGGCAAAGACGATGTCCTGCTTGCCGAGCATGATCTGTTCCATGGCATTGCCGATGCAATGTTTGGACGTCGCGCAGGCCGCGGTGATCGTATAATTGACGCCCTTGATGGCAAAAGCAGTCGCAAGCGTTGCCGAGGCCGTCGAGCCCATGGCCTTGGGCACGGCAAGTGGCCCGATGCGTTTTGGGGATTTTTTCTCGCGCGTGACATCGGCCGCTTCGACGATGGTCCGCGTGGACGCGCCGCCCGAACCCATGACGATACCGGTCATCGGATTGGAAATGTCGGATGCCTCGAGCCCTGCATCGGCGATGGCCTGCTGCATGGCGAGGTAATTCCAGGCCGCGCCCTTGCCCATGAAGCGGGTGACGCGGCGATCGAGAATTTCAAAGGGATCAAGGCGCGGGTCGCCCTTAACCTGCGAGCGAAAGCCCAGCTCGGCATAGTCTTCGGCAAAGACAATGCCCGGCTTGGCTGTGCGCAGGCTGTGGGTCACTTCGTCGAGCGAGTTGCCGATCGAAGAGATGATACCCATGCCGGTTACCACTACTCGTCTCATCTCGTCCTCGTTTCAGTCTTCATGCGGGTCGCCGGGGCTGGCGCCTCGTATATATATAGGTCTGCTCGCGTCTGCATTAAGGCCGGTTACGCGGTCTTCTGCTCTTGGAGCTGGGTGTCGGTAAAGAGACCAACGCGCAAGTCCTTGGCTTCGTAGATCAATTTGCCGTCAGCTTTCACCCAGCCATCGGCAATGCCAAGGGTGAGACGCGAACGCATGACGCGCTTGATGTCTATGCCATATTCCACGAGCTTGACGTCGTTCGTCACCTGGCCGGTGAACTTGATTTCCCCGCCAAGGGCGCGGCCGCGGCCGGGCTGGCCGATCCAGCCAAGGAAAAAGCCAGTCATCTGCCAGACGGCATCAAGGCCTAGGCAGCCGGGCATGACGGGGTCACCGATGAAATGGCACTTGAAGAACCAGAGATCGGGATTGACGTCGAGCTCGGCGGTCACAGAACCCTTGTTAAAGGCACCGCCGGTCTCGTCGATATGGGTGATGCGGTTGAACATCAGCATCGGAGGCGCGGGCAGCCGGGCGTCCATTTGACCGGGCAATTCACCCCGGCCATGCGCCAGCAGCTCTTCATAACCAAATGCGTGTTGCCGGTCCGCCATATGCCCTTCCCCACAGAACTCAAGCCTTGTCTCGTATAGGGGCGCAGAGGGGGGGTCAAGACAGCCCAAGGAATGACCCCAAGTGTCTTATGGGCCAACGACTTGTTTCGGCCCCACCACGCCCCTATAAGAAGTCAAAGCTTTATGTCTCTACATAACGACGAGTAACACTGCCCAATGTCCGAGAGTGACCTTGCCGACCGGTCCCCGTCCCGCACGCCTTGCCTGACGGCGGTGTTGCGCATGGCCGGCCTCAGGCCCACCCGGCAGCGCGTTGCCCTGGCCGAACTCCTGTTCGGTGGCCCGCATCGCCATGTCAGCGCCGAGCAGCTCCATTCCGAAGCGAATATGTCCAATGTGAACGTATCGCTCGCGACCATCTACAATACGCTGCACCAGTTCCACGAAGCGGGCTTGCTGCGCGAAGTAGCGATCGATGCTGCGCGCTCCTATTTCGATACCGACACATCGGACCATCACCACTTTTTCGTCGAAGACGAGCAGCGGATGATCGATATTCCGGCCTCCTCCGTCGAGTTCAAGGCGCTACCCCAGCCGCCTAAGGGCATGGAAGTCTCCCATGTCGACGTAGTGATCCGCGTGCGCAAGGCGCCGAGCTGAGCGGTTTCGCCCGAGGGTTTGACTTTCATGGCGTCATCCCCGCGAAAGCGGGAATCCTCCTTTGGCGTCCGAGATTGGATTCCCGCTTTCGCGGGGATGACGCGGTAATGGGTAATGGCTTTTCATGGCCGATGCCGGCTGTACGCACCGCCCCCGTGACAAATCCACCCCCATTGCCCATATACTAGCCCCAGCCAATAGCGACGAAGGTAGTCGATGCCCGAAAAGGTCAATCTCAACGCCTATTTCGAGCGAATCGGTTTTGCCGGTTCTATCGCCCCGACCGTTCAGACCCTTGAACTGCTGCACGCCCTCCATCCGGCCGCCATTCCATTCGAAAACCTGAGCCCGCTGATGGGCGAGCAGGTTTTGCTCGATCAGCAGAGCCTAGAGCGGAAGATGCTGGGCGAAAAGCGGCGCGGTGGCTTCTGCTTCGAGCAAAATTTCCTCTTCATGCGCATGCTGGCCGATCTCGACTACGAGGTGCGACCGCTCTTGGCGCGGGTGATCTGGACCAATCCCGATGCCATCTCGGCGCCGCCAAGCCACATGGCGCTGCTGGTCGATATCAAGGGCCAAAACTATCTCGCCGATGTCGGCTTTGGTGGCCTGACGCTAACGACGCCACTGCGGCTGCGCGCCGATACCGAACAATCAAGTCCGCACGAAACGTTCAGGCTGACCGGCGGTGCGCCCGAATGGACGCTTGAGGTCAAGATTGGCGACGAGTGGCGCGGGGTCTATGTGTTCACGACCGAAAAGGTCGATGAGGTGGACCTCTGGGACCTCAATCGCGACCTCTCGAGCAATCCCAGTTCCCCGTTCACCCAGGAACTGCGCGTGGCGCTGGCGCCAAGCGGCCGAAGGCTCAAACTGCATAACGAGCGCCTGACCATCCAGCCCAGCGAAGGCGAGGCGGAAAAGCGCGCCCTGACGACGCTTGCAGAAATTCGGGCAGCCTTGGCCGAGGATTTCGGGATCACTGTACCCGAAAGCGAAAAGCTCGATGCCAAGCTTCTGGCTTTCCTGCCGGCAGAGCCCGCACAAACGCCCGAGACCGAGGGCTGAGCCATGGCGCCGGTCGTGGTTCGCGAAGAGGCCGTGCACGAATTCGCCGATTTCCAGTCGTTTTATGATTGGCTCGCCGCCAATCACGACACCGCCGACGAAGCCTGGATCCGGATTTTCAAAAAGAGCAGCGGCCGCCAGACCATTACGCCGGTCGAGGCCATCGATGCCGTGCTCTGCTGGGGCTGGATCGATGCGATCAAGAAAAGCTGGGACGAGATCAGCTTCGTGCAGCGCTATTGTCCGCGCCGCCCGAAATCGGTCTGGAGCCAGATCAATCGCGATAATGTCGCGCGGTTGAGTGAAAATGGCCTGATGACAGACCATGGTCTTCGCCATGTCGAGGCGGCCAAAGCCGATGGCCGTTGGGAGGCCGCCTACAAAACTACGATGGATGCGCCGGCTGATCTCCTGGCTGCCATCGCGGCGGAGCCTGCGGCGCAGGCGCTCTATGAAAAACTCTCGGCGCAGAACCGCTTTGCCCTGATCTTTCGGGTCAACAGCCTCAAAACCGAGGCGGGGCGGAAAAAGAAAATCGCCGCATTCGTAGAGATGCTGGCCAAGGGCGAAACCATCTATCCGCAGGGCTGAGCCGGAGCTAAGTTCGCGCCCGGAGGATACCCAATGCCAAACGATATCGCTTTTCTGCGCGGCATCAATGTCGGCAAACGGCAGATGAAGATGGCCGATCTCAAGACCTGCATGGAAGCGGCGGGTTTTGAGGCGGTGAAAACCATCCTCGCAAGCGGCAATGTACGCTTTGCGCGCCGCGATACGCCGGAAAAGACCAAGGTCCTCCTCGAATCGGTGATCGAGAAACAGTTTGGCTTTCCCGTGGGCGTCGTCTTGCGGAGCGAAGAAAAGATCGCCGCGATGCTGGAGCAGCATCCCTTTAAAACCCTCGACCCCGAGGCCGATGTGGCGCGGCATGTGCTGCTGTTCGATCGTCCCTTGCCCGATGGGTTGGAGCTTGAGGGCCGGCCGGGGGAAGTCGACGTCATGCGCATCGATCCCACGGAAATTTACATAGCCGCCTATCGCCAGCCCAATGGCCGTTATACGGAAAGCATGGATGAGGTGTTGAAGCCGCTCCGGGCCAAGCTCGGCAAGACGGTGCTCGACACCGCGCGCAATTGGAACACTATGGAAAAGGTCCTCAAGTGATCGTCGTTTTCGGCTCAACCAATCTCGATCAGGTCGGCACCGTCTCGCGGCTTCCAAAGCCGGGCGAAACCGTTGCCGGCGGCACCTTTTCCATGGCTCCAGGCGGAAAGGGCGCCAACCAGGCGCTGGCGGCGCGCCGGGCAGGCGCCGAAGTGCGGCACGTGTCGGCGGTCGGCAATGATGCCTTTGCCGATCTCGCGCTCGATCTGCTCGACAAGGGCGGCGTCGATCTCGGCCAAGTCCAGAAGGCGGAAGCCGTGACCGGGATCGCCATGATCTTTGTCGATGCCCAAGGCGAAAATGTCATCGCCGTCCTGCCCGGCGCCAATGCGACCGTGAGCGCGACCCAGGCGGAGGCGACACTCGCCGGTTTGACGGCGAAGGACACACTCCTCGTGCAGCAGGAGATCCCGCAAGACGGCACACGCAAGGCGCTCGAAATCGCGCGAGAAAAGGGCGCGCGGTCTGTGATCAACACCGCCCCTTTCCTCAGCGATACGCCTGACCTCGCAGCTTTAGCCGATATCGTCGTCGCCAACGAAACCGAGTTTGCGCTGCTCTCGGGCCGGCCGATCGAAGAGCTTGAGGCGGCGATGGACGATTGGGTGAAAAAGACCGGTCGCACCGTCGTCGTCACGCTCGGCCCGGATGGCGCGCGGGCGGCCTCGCCAGAGGGCAAATTTGCCGTGCCAGCCCATAAGGTGACCCCAGTCGACACAGTTGGGGCCGGCGACACGTTCTGCGGCTATCTCGCCGCAAGCCTCGATGCCGGGTTGGGTCTTGAACAGGCGATGCGGCGGGCTGCGGTGGCGGGCAGCCTCGCGTGCCTCAATCCGGGCGCGCAGCCAGCAATCCCACTGGCGAAAGAAGTCGACGCGCTGGTTTGAGGCGAGACGGGGTCACCCCCTCCCTGCCTCCCCCAAGGGGGAGGTGAAGGGACGGTAGCCAAGAACTGATCGTGCCCCCAACTCGATGCGACACCTCCCCCTTGATGGGGGAGGCTGGGAGGGGGTGAAGCCCCACGCACCAATCCCTAATTAAAAACCCGCCGCGGCTTGAACTGGCCGAATTCAACCGACCCCGTGGCCAAAACCTTGCCCTTGAAACTAACCCAGCATTCGTCGAGCTGAGCCGGCGCCGCGGCACCGGTGAGCAAAATGGCATTGCCATTGCCGACGGCACCGGCTTGGCCGGCATCGAGCCGGATTTCAGGCAGGTCGGCCAGCCCGGCAGAAACGGGCGCAAGCAGAGCATCTCGGGCGTCGCCAGCTTCAAGGGCCTCTAACTCTTCGATAGTGACTGCGTCTTCGTCGGAAAAAGGGCCAACGGCGGCGCGGTGGAGGCTGCCGACATGGCCACGCGTGCCGAGCGCTTCGGCGAGATCGCGGGCAATGGCGCGGACATAGGTGCCCTTGCCGCAGGTGACTTCGAGCAGGGATTCTTCCGGGCCATGCGAAATCAGTTCGAGCGCATCGATCTCGATGGGGCGCGGCGCTAGTTCGACGGTTTCGCCAGCGCGGGCGAGGTCATAGGCGCGCTCGCCATCGATCTTGAGCGCCGAATAGATCGGGGGGCGCTGCATGATCGTGCCGATAAAATTGGGCAGCAGCGCTTCGAGCGCGGCGCGTTCTGGGCGGACATCCGATGTCGCGACCACCTCTCCTTCGCGGTCGTCGGTCGTGGTGGCGCTGCCCCAGAGGATCGAAAACCGATACACTTTTGTGCCGTCCTGCACCTGCGGCACGGCCTTGGTCGCCTCGCCGAGCGCGATCGGCAGGATGCCGGTCGCGAGCGGATCGAGCGTGCCGGCATGGCCCGCCTTCATCGCCGAAAACAGCCAGCGCACCTTGCCCACGGCCTGCGTGGAGGTAAAATCATATGGCTTGTTGAGCACCACCCAGCCGGAGATGGGGCGCTTTTTCGATTTCTTCTGTTCGGTCACGGTCAGTCTTGCCCGTCTTCTTCATCATCGAGATCGCGGCGGACGCGATCGGAGCGGAGAAGTGCATCGATGCGGCCGGCTTCTTCGAATGTCTCGTCGACATAGAAGCGAACATCGGGGGCATATTTCATATTGATGCGCGGCGCGATGCGGCCACGGATGAATTTCTGGTGCCGATTGAGCGCCGCGACGATCTCTTCGGCGTGGACGCCGCCGAGTGGCATGACATAGGCATTGGCGATCTTGAGATCGGGCGTCATGCGCACTTCGGGCACGGTCACGACCGAGCCGACCAGCGCCTCGTCCTCGATTTCACCGCGCGCAAAAATATCCGCCAGCGCATGACGGACCAGTTCGCCCACACGCAGCATGCGCTGGCTCGGGCCGAGGGGCTTACTATCTTTTTTCATGGGCAAGCGGCTTAGGCCCTTGAGCGCTTTCCGTCAATCCGCCTTGCTGAGCGCCACCTGCGCCTTGAGCTCATTGGCGCGGGATTGAACGACATCGGTTGCCACAGGCCAGGTCTTGGGATCGCCCGGGTTGAACGCCTTGCCGCGCCATTCCTGATAGATGATGGCAACGCCCGTTTCGGTGCGATTGAAGCTCGCGACCATCACCTCGCCAAGGCCGGCAAAGGTGCGATAGCGATCGAGATAACCGCCGCAGACGAAGCCAAGCGGAGCGAGATCATTGTCGTCCTTGTCCGGCCCGAGCTGGAAGAAGCCCGTCAGTTCCGGCTTGCAGCTATTGGCGTGCAGCACCATCAGCGCTGCGCGATAATCGGCGAGGGTGCGTTCGTTTTCGTCGCGGCTGAGGCGCGCGCCGTAAAGCGTCGTCCAGAGCGCTTCGCTTTCGCCCTTGGGATAGATTTCAAGCAGCGCCTGTCCATCGTCAGCAACGAAAGTTGTTTCCACTCGGCCAATGGCATTGTCGGGCGTTTCGAGCCAATCGGGCAGGGGCAGATCGAGTTTGTGTCCCATGGCGTCCAGCACGAGCCTGCCGCCATCCTCGACCAGAGGCGCCGGCGTCCGCACTTGGGCGATGGCGGGCGTCATCGCTCCAGCGAGCGCAAAAAGGGCAAGGCTCAAAATTCTGATCTGCGTCACGGGGCACTCCTTCGCCCAAAGACAGGGAGCCATGGCGGCCAAGCCCCCAAGGCCGTCAGGTGCAGTGACGATTAGAAAGGTTGTTTTCGCGACGCAAGTTGAACGAGGGGTGGTGTTGCGGATGGTGCTGTCGCTGGGGCGAAGCTGCAACACTTAAGTCGACCGGAGCGGTCAGCCTCTTGCCCTCGCCACTGGCCGATCCGGCAAAAGGCGATGCGGCGGCTGGTGGCCGTCCATAAAAGTGCGAATATTGACGATGACGGTTTCGCCCATTTCGACCCGCGCTTCGAGCGTGGCGGAAGCCATATGGCCAGTCAGCACGACGCGATTGGCTTCGGCAAGCGCAAGAAGGCGCGGATTGATGCCATTGCGATTGTCAAAAACGTCGAGCGCTGCGCCAGCCAGGTGCCCCGCTTCGATACCGGCGACGAGTGCCGTTTCATCGACAAGTTCGGGGCGGCTGACATTGAGCAGATAAGCGCCCGGCTTGAGCCGCCGCAGGCGTTCAGCCGACATGATATTGGCCGTATCGCGCGTCAGCGGCGTATGGAGCGAGACGATATCGACGGCCTCGAGCATGGCGTCGAGTTCGGGCCAATAGGTCGCGCCCAACGGCTCCTCGACGCCGGACGGTCGCCGATTGCGCGAGAAATAGTGGATACTGAGCCCAAAAGCGCGGGCGCGTTGTGCGACAGCGGTGCCGATGCGGCCCATGCCGACGATCCCGAGCGATTTGCCGCGGAGCCGATTACCCAACATCGAGGTGGGCGACCAGCCGGCCCAGCGGCGATCATGAAGGAGGAGATTGGCGCCTTCGACGAGGCGCCGCGGCAAAGCCAGCATCAGCGCCATGGCCATATCGGCCGTGTCTTCAGTCAGAACGCTCGGCGTATTGGTAACGGTCAGCCCGGAAGCCCAGGCCGCTTCAAGGTCGATATTGTCGACCCCATTGCCGAACTGGGCAATCAGCCGCACGCTTTGGGGCAGGCGAGAAATCAGATCAGCATCGACACGATCGGTGATGGTGGACACGAGGACATCCTTGCCCTCGAGCCCGATCAAGATATCGTCAGAAGTCAGGGTCTGATCGGTCTCGTTCACATCGGTTTCGAAGAGCGTTGCCATGCGCGCTTCGATAACCTGCGGCAGGCGACGCGTGAGGAGGATCTTCGGTTTGCTCGATGTCATGCGCACCCTTGCGAGCCGGTCCCCATCAAGGCCGTAGCCTATCCTTTATGGACCATTAAGGATCATGGCGTACTGATAGGGCAATTCCAATCCGTCTGCAAAGTCATGTTCATTTCGCACGCCAGATCGGGCCGTGCCCGTACCCATTTTCTTCGCTTTTTCGCCGTTTTGCCGCTGATCCTGGCGAGCGTTTTCGTCCACGCGCCTGTGGCCTATGGCCAGGCCGAATCGGTTTCGGGGCTCAAACTCCCGCGCTTCGTCACGACACGATCCAACCCCATCAATGTGCGCGTCGGCCCCGGCACCAAATACGACATCGCCTGGAATTATACCGTTTCCGGCGTGCCCGTCGAAATCATCCAGGAATTCGATACCTGGCGTAAAATCCGTGACATGGACGGCACCGAAGGCTGGGTGCACCAGAGCCTGCTCGTCGGTTCGCGCGCCGGTTACGCGACCCCGCTCGTCGCCAATGGCGAAGTGGACATGTATGCGTCGCGCTCGACCGATGCGGGCCTCCGCGCCCGGCTTTCACCAGGCGTGCGCGTCAATATTTCCGAATGCGATGGCGAGTGGTGCACCGTGACTGCCGGCCAGCCGGGCGAGCGCGCCAATTTCTCAGGCTATGTGCGCCAAGAAGAAATCTGGGGCGTCTATCCCGACGAGGTCTTTGATTAGGCTCCCAATTCCGCCAGCGCGTCGCTGCGCTGGCGGGCGAGGCGCACGTCATCGTCCTGCTTCGGGCAGGTGGCACAATAGGTGCCGGGCATCGCGAGATAATCGAGGCAACAGCCTTTTCGCGCGATGATCAGCGCCTGGCGGCCATCGGCGAGATCAAGCGTTTCGAGATCGCCCTGGCCCGTAATGCCAAGGGCGGCTAGCCAGAGATCGCAAAGCCGGCGCTGCTCGGAAATCGAAATTCCGGGCACATAGTCCCGCAGCCGCACCATCAATCCGAGCATACGATCGGCGAGCAGCCGCAGAGCCGGCACGCGCTTGAGCTTGGTCACTTGGTTGATTTCGGCCAGGATCCCATCGGCCATGGCGCGCAGATCCTTGCCCGCCGCGTCGATCATGGCGTTCGTCGTGTCCTTGCACTGCGGCCCGGGCAGGAGGCGAAATCCGTTGATGTCGATACCCCGGCGCTCCTGGCTCATGGCCGCAAGCCGGGGCAGGGCGCCGTGGACATGAACGGCGATGACGGCGAGGAAAGCCGGTTGCCAGATCAAGTTCGTCCAGAGGCGCACGGCATAAAAGGGCTGGCCGGCCTTTGGGTAGGTCGCTTCCAACTCCGCATAAAGCGCGCGCAGCAGGTTTTCGTTGTCGCCGCCCGGCACATGCCAACCCGGCAGCGGGCCGCCGGGCGTACCCTTCATGAAGCCGGTGACGCGCGCCGCCGTTTCGAGAAGGCGCGTCAGCGCGACATCGTCGCTATCGAGGGCAAAGAGAAAATTGCGCGCGGCCAAAAGCTGCTCCTGACTATCAGCTTTTCTATAGTCCACCCACGCCACGGCACGCAATTGCCCTATCAGGATCAGGGCGAGACCTGAGCCTGACCTTTACTGTGCGAACAGGTGCACGGCGCAGCATGGACCGACCATGGACAGCATGGAGAGGATCATGGCGCGCCTCGCCCAAAACCTGCGGCGCGATACAAGCGGCGGCGCCGCGGTCGAATTCGCACTTCTGGCGCCGCTCTATCTGCTGATGCTCGCCGGCATGCTGGCCTATGGGCTCTATTTCGGCGCCTCCCATTCCCTGCAGCAATTGGCGGCCGATGCCGCCCGCATCTCGATTGCCGGCCTCGATACCGCCGAGCGCGACAAACTCGTGCGCGATTATCTCGAGAAAAATGGCGGCGCCTATATGCTGATCGACGCTGCGCACCTCTCCTATGCCATCGGCACCGACCCGCGCGACGGGACCCAATATCGCGTCACCATCAGCTACGACGCCGTCGAACTCCCGATCTGGAACCTCTATCCGCCCCTCCCGCTCCCCAGCCGGTTTCTGGTTCAGGGCGCAACGATCCGGCAGGGCGGGCTGTGACTTTCTGGCGCGATCAGCGCGGCAATATGAGCATTCTCTTTGCCGCCGCCCTGTCGCTGGCCGGGGTTGTGGGCGCGATCTCCGTTGATTCCGCCGCGCTTTTTCGCGAAAGCCGCATGGTGCAGGCCGCGGTTGATCTGGCGGCAATTACCGCAACTGCTGATCCCGACAATGCGGAAAGTCTCGCGCGGACCGTCCTCCGCGATGCGGGCTTTGTAGCCGATCCCGTGGTGGAAGTCGGGCACTATGGCGCCGACCCAACTAAATCTCCTGAAATGCGGTTCGTCCGGGGCAGGGGGCCGGTGAATGCCGTGCGGGTGTCGTATCGACAGACAGGGACGCTTTATTTCGGCGCCAACCTGATGAACCCACCCGAAATCGCGGCGACCGGCACGGCGATGGTGGTGCCAGAAGTCTCCTTTTCCATCGGCTCGCGACTGGCAAGCTTCAATGGTGGCTTGGCCAATGCGGTGCTGGGCACGCTGCTCGGCACGACGGTCAATTTCAGCCTTGCCGATTACACTGCGCTCGCCGATGCGCGGGTCGAAACCATCGGTTTTTTGGATGGGTTGGCTGGATCGCTCGGGATAACCGCGGGAACCTATGATGCGCTGCTCACGCATGAGGTCCGCGCGGGAACGCTGGTCGGCACATTGGCCAAAGGTGTTTCCGGACCGGCGCGGCTTGCGCTCGAAACCCTCTCGCGCGCCAGCGCTGGCAGTCCTGTGCCGCTCAAAAAACTGCTTACTCTCGGGCGCTATGGACGGATGAGCGTCAATGGCGGCGGCAAGGGCTTGGGGGCGCAGATCTCCGCGCTCGAGATCCTGTCGGCTGCGGCGGCTCTCGCCGATGGGCAAAGGCAGGTCTGGCTGGGCCTCGGGGGCAGCATTCCGGGCGTCGCGGCGCTCTCGCTCGATCTTGCCGTGGGCGAACCGGCAGGGGGAGGCGGCTGGTTCGGCATTGGTCCGGCAGGCACTGTGGTGCGCACGGCGCAAGTCCGGCTGCGCATCGACGCACAAATCGCAGGCAATCTGACCCTCCAGAACGCGCTGATCCGCCTGCCTCTCTGGCTCGATCTCGCCTCGTCCGAGGCCAGGGTAGTCAGCGCTACCTGCCCCAATCGCGCCGAACCCCATGGCACGGCCGAGATCGCGGTCTTGCCTGGTGTCGCGACCTTGGCGGTGGGCAAGCCGAGCAATGCCGAGATGCGCGATTTCGGCACGCCGCTGCCGCTGGCGACGGTCCGGATTCTCGATGCAACGCTGTTGCAGGTCTCGGCCTCTGGCCATCTCAGCATCGCGCAGACTTTGCCAGTGCTGCTAGCCTTCAGTTCCGCCGATATCGGCGTGGCGCGGCTCAAGATGGCCAAGGTGACGACCCCTGTGACGTCCCTCGCACAAAGCCTCGTCTCCGGCCTCAACTTCGATATTTCGATCTTGGGACTGGGCCTGAGCTTGCCCAGCGTTATCAACACGGCGCTCAAAACCGTCGTCGCTCCGCTTGGGCCGCCGCTCGATGCGATCCTCAACAGCGTGCTGACGACGCTCGGCCTTGGGATCGGCGAAGCGGATGTGCGGGTCTATGGCGTCCGCTGCGCGACACCAGTCCTCGTCGGTTAGGCCGGCACGTAGGTCAGACGAATGGCAATATCGCCGATACGCTCATGCGCCACGAGTTTGAGAGAAGGCCGGACACCCGCAAAGTATGGCGCGCCTTCGCCCAGAACCACCGGATGCACATAAAGCCGATACTCGTCGATCAGCCCCCACGCGCTCAACGAGGCCGCAAGTTTTGGCCCCGAGACCTCGACATCACCGGACAGCTCTTCCTTCAGCGCCCGGATCCTCAACTCAAAATCGGAACGGATCAGCGTTGCATTGGGTCCAATTGCGTCGAGCGTGGTCGAAACCACATATTTGGCCCCACGCCGCCACACCGCGGCATAGTTGCGCTCGGCTTGCTCCCAGTCCGGCTGTTCATCGTCCCAATAGCGCATGATCTCATACATACGGCGGCCATAAATGGTGGCCGTCATTTGCGAGACATCCTTGATGAAGTGCTGGAAAAGCTTGGGGTCGGGCATGAACTTGTCATGGTCGACATAGCCATCGAGCGACACATTCAGCGCATAAATGAACTTGGCCACAATCGCCTCCCCGCGGTTTGCCATGCCGACTATGGAGCGTTTTCCAGCGTGCAGCAATCAGGGTTGACGTAGTGAATTAGTGTGCTACAAATATAGCACACTACATAGGCACGACACATGGATGATTTTCACACAAGCCAGCCGATCTTCGTGCAGATCCGGCAGCGGCTGATCGAGATGATCCTGCGCGGCGCCGTGAAGGCGGGCGATCCCCTGCCTTCGGTGCGCCAGATTTCCGCAGAGCTTTCGGTCAATCCGCTGACGGTCACCAAGGCCTTCGAAGCTTTGGTCGATATCGGCGTGGTCGAGAAAAGAAGGGGTCTTGGAATGTTTGCGACGCAAGGCGCACGCGAAACGCTGCTCGCTCATGAACGCCAGAAATTCCTGGCCGAGGATTGGCCACGCATCGTTGCCCAGATCAAGGCGCTCGATCTCGATCCCAAGACGCTTTTTGCCGATACCGCCAAGGAGTCCCAGCCATGACCGACACACCAGTTCTCGCCGAGCCGGTCGTTTCCGCTCGCGGCCTCAAGAAGAAATTCGGCGGCAAGGAAATCCTGCACGGGCTCGATTTCGACATTCCCGCCGGCCGCATCTATGGCCTTGTGGGCCACAATGGCGCGGGCAAGACGACGACGCTCAACGCCATGCTGGGCCTGACGAGCTATGAAGGCACCATTCGCGTGCTCGGCGAAGACCCCTTCGCCCGCCGCGCCAAATTGATGGAAAACGTCGCTTTCATTTCCGACGTCGCGAGCCTGCCGCGTTTTCTCCGGGTGCGCGAGCTGTTCGCACTGCTCTCTAACATCCACCCCAATTTTTCGACCGACAAGGCGCGCGATTTTCTGATCGGCACCGATATCAAGCCGGAAATGAAGATCAAGACGCTCTCCAAGGGCATGATGGCGCAGCTCCATCTCGCCGTCGTCATGGCGATCGATGCCAAGCTGCTCGTTCTCGACGAGCCGACGCTCGGGCTCGACATCACCTATCGCAAGCGCTTCTACCGGCGCCTTCTCGAAGACTACATGACTGAGGAGCGGACCCTGATCATAACCACCCATCAGGTGGACGAGATCGAGTTCATGCTCTCCGACATCATGTTCATCCGCGATGGCGACCTGATCCTGCATATGCAGATGGAAACGGTGAACGAGAAATTTGCCCAACTCGTCGCCAATGAGCCGGAAACGCAGGCCGCTGCGCGGGCCCTTGCCCCGGTCTATGAGGAAACCCGCTTCGGCCAGACCGTCTTTATTTTCGATGGGGTCGCGCGCGAGCAACTGGAGCCGCTCGGCAAAGTGTCGACGCCCACATTGTCCGATCTCTTCGTCGCGCTCATGCAGCGCCCGACCGCCAATCCGGAGACTGCGCGATGATGGCTTTTGCTGCGCTCATCCGTCGCGAGTTCATCGAACATCGCGGCGCCTTCCTCATTGGCCCGCTGATCCTCGTTGCCGTCCTCTTTGGCGCGACTATTCTGGCCTTCACAGTCGGGCGGATCGATGTCCGTTTTTCGGGCGCCATCTTCACCGTCGCGCCGCTGCGCTTTTATGAATTCGGCTTCCTCGCCTTTGGCGTCGCCTGGATGCTCTATCTTCTGGCGGTGCTATTCTTTTATTGCGCCGATGGTTTTGCCGCCGACAAGCGCAACAATTCCATGCTGTTCTGGAAGTCCATGCCGGTCAGCGATTTCCGCATGCTGCTTTCAAAGCTTGCCGCGGCGCTGACCATCCTGCCGGGCACGGTTTATGCCATCGCGCTCCTGAGCGGGCTTCTGTTTTTCGCCGTGGCCTTTACCACCATGTCGATCAACGGCACGGCAAGCTTTGCCATGCTCGGCAGCGTCGCCTCGATCTATCTGCAGGTGGCCGGCGCAATTCTCCTCGCGCTCATCGTCGGGCTTCTTTGGTATCTGCCCTATATCGGGCTGGTCGGCGCGCTGGCGACGGCTTTGGGGCGCTGGGCCATCCCGGTCTCGCTCCTCCTTCCAAGCCTTGTCGCAACGCTCGAATGGGTGACACTTGGTGGCCTCCACCCTTTCACTACGCGGACTTGGAACTACCTCAACTATCGCTCAACCTTCCCCCTGAGTGAAAACGGCTATCCAGACGTCTGGTTGGCAACCGGCGAGCGTTTCGATCTCAACGCCTTCGCTGTCGACCTTTTGGGCAAGACAGATTGGCTGCAGGTTCTGATCGGAGCAGTTTTCGCGCTCGTCGCACTCTATATCGCCAGCGAGTACCGCCGCCGCGCCTCGGCCAATTGAGGCCTGCCGCCGCAAATGCTAGGGAGCGAGACCTGAAGCGCACTGCGCCTCAGGTCTTTCTTTTTGTCCATTTAGGACCGCTTCCATGACCCTGCCCACCATTGTCAGTTTCTGGCACGGCCCGATGAGCTGGCTCGAAGCGCTTTCTATCGCCTCCTTTGCCCGCAACGGCCATCGCGTTCTCGTCTATTCCTACGCGCCTATCCCCGGCCTGCCGGCCGCCGCTGAATGGCGCGACGCGTGCGACGTGCTGCCCGAGGAAAAGCTGGTCTTCTACAAGGGCCGCGGCACGCCAGGCGTTTTCTCCGACCATTTTCGCTATGCCGCGCTGCGTGCGGGTCTTGGCGTCTATGCCGATCTCGATATCTATTGCGTCAAGCCGATCGAGGGGCCGCCGGATTATCTAATGGCCTGGGAACGGCCCGGCTCGGTCAATGGCGCGGTGCTCTACATGGCCCCCGACGCGCCGCTTTTGGCCGATCTGCTTACTGTCTTCGAAACCGAAAAGCGCCCACTTTTCGAGCCGCATCTACCCCCCCTGCGACGCGTCGAAGTCGCTCTGCGCCGACTGGTTGGCGACCGGGTAACACCCGAACATATGCAATATGGCGCGACCGGCCCGATGGCCCTCACCCACTTCGTCGCCAAAAACGGTCTGACCGCCCGCGTCCTGCCCTCGTCGAACTTTTATCCCGTGCCATATGAAGGCATACCCGCCCTGATGCAGACCGGCTCTTCAGTCGAAACGGCCATCAAGCCTGACACGCTCGCCATCCACCTCTGGCGCAGCCAACTCACCGCCCGTGGCCGCGCTGACCTGCCCTTGCCCGAAGCAGGCAGCGCGCTCGCTGCCCTCTGCGCCGCCGAGGGGATTGACCCGGCAAAGCCTATTTCCTGAGCCCCAGTTTCTTGAGCCACCAGCGTTTCCATCGGTGGCGCAGAAAACTGTAAAACAGCGCGTTAGTCATGACGTGACGATACCAGCGCGCATAGGCCGAGCTATGGAGAATGCCCGAGAGCAGCCCCCAGGGCTTTGCGGTGCGCGTGTAATGGAGGATCGCCGGATCGAGCCCCTCATGGGCCATGTGGGCGTCGATGGTGTTCCAGCGCCAGGGCAGCTTCTGCCAGCGATTGCGAAAGACCAGATTGAGCACGTCCTGGTCGTAATAAAGGCGGCTCATCCAGCCCTTGGCAGCGAGCACGGCAACTTCGGCCTTGAGATTGATTTCACGCCATTGCGCTAGGTCGATCAGCAGCATGCCGGAATTGAAGTAGGGATCGGCGGTATCGAAAATGCCGGCGTTCTGGCGCATATCGCGCCGCCTCGCGATGAAGGGGTGCAGCGAATCCTGCACTGCGCCGAGCGGCTGGCCACCTAGGCCCATCTCGTAAAGCTGCTCGATCGGCGCGCGGACCATCATATCGCAGTCGAGATAAATGACGCGATCAAGGTCCGCAGGCAGCAAGTCCGCAAGCAATAGCCGTGCATAGACGACCTTTGGCCAGCGCTTGCTGGCCGGTAGCTCGGCGACGAAGAAATCGAACAGCTCGGATTTGTCGAGCGGATGCCAGCTGAGCGTCGCGCCATACTCGCGGGTAATGCCTTCGAGATCGTGCCGGTGCTCGTCGCTGAGCGGCAGATGAAGCAGGTGAAAGACCAGATCCTTCCGCCGATGCGTCGAAATGCAGATCGAGCGCATGACCGTATAGGCCGGGGCCCAAAAATTGTCGTCAAAGGCAAGGACGATATGGATGGGTGCGCTCATGCGGGCTCAGGCTCTCGTATTTTCCCTTTCTCATAAAGCCTCGGCGGGCAAAGGGAAGAGTGTTTGGTGCCCTGATCTATGCCGCTTATCCCCGCGCTCTGCGTCCGCTCCATGATGGCTCCAGCCAATTTCGGAGCACCATCATGGACGACACCCCGCGCCTCGGCCTGCCACAAATCATCGGCGGCCAAGCCATGAAACACATCACCCACAACGAAGCGCTGCTGCGGCTCGACCTGCTCGTGCAGGCAAGCGTCGAGTCAGCGACGATCGCCAGCCCGCCCGCGACCCCAATGGAAGGCGAAGCCTTTATCGTGCCGACCGGCGCGACAGGCGCTTGGGCTGGTCACACGAGCGAGATCGCAGCCTTCCAGGCCGGTGCCTGGACCTTTTATGATCCGTCGACCGGCTGGCAGGTCTTCGACAAGGCCAGCAACAGCCTCCTCGTGTTTTCGGGCACGGCCTGGATTGCTCTGGCCTCGACAGGTTCCGGCCTTCTGCAGCTCGGCATCAATAGCAGCGCCGATCCCACCAATCGCTTGAGCGTTGCCGCCCCGGCCAGTCTTTTCACCCATGAAGGCGCCGGGCATCAGCTCAAGATCAACAAAGCCTCGACAGGCCAGACCGCGAGCGTGCTTTTCCAAAGCAACTGGTCGGGCCGCGCCGAAATGGGCCTTATGGGCGACAATGCCTGGCGCATCAAGGTCAGCGCCGATGGCAGCAGTTGGACCAACGCGCTGACCCTGGCCACCGATGGCAGCACGACATTTGCGGGTGCGGTAAAACCGGCCACCGACAATGCACAGACCCTTGGCGTCAGCGGCGCACGCTGGAGCGCCATCTGGTCGGCAACCGGCACGATCCAGACTTCTGACGCCCGGCTCAAGACCGATATTTTGCCCAGCGATCTCGGGCTTGATTTCATCCTTGCCCTGGAACCGGTGCGCTATCGCTGGCGCGACGGAAAGGACGAGGTGATCCACTACGGGTTGCTCGCGCAGCAGGTGCTGGCGACGGCGCAAGCGCTTGGGGTTCAGCATTTTGGTGGTCATGTCCTTGTCGATCCCGAAGACGCAGACAGCCAACAGGCCCTCCGCTATTCGAGCTTCATCTCCCCGCTCATCGCAGCCATGCAGGCAGTGGAGGCACGCGTCAGAAAACTGGAATCAGGTCTTTAGCCCCCTAATCATCGCTTTGATGGCCTTGCGATAGTTTGGAAGTTGCTCGGGCGGCGCCAAGGCTGCCCGATCAAACAGCGCATCGAGGAGTTGCGCCAGAGGCTCGGCCGGCAAATCGCGAATAGCGCCAGCTTTGATAGCGGCGTCGACGCCATCAACCAAAGTCTTGAGGCCATAGCGCGCATTGATGGCCTCAAGCACATCTCGCTCCAGAACGGCCGGAGCATCGATGAGCAGAATGCGGCGACGTCCCTCATCTTCCATCGCCTTGAGATAGGCGTCGCCCCCTTCGATCAGGGCTTTGACCGGACCCGGCTCATCGCCATCGGCGGCCGCATTTATCGCTTCCGCGAGGCTTGCATGTTCCGCTTCGACCACTGCGACAAACAGTGTCTTCTTATCGGCGAAGTGATGATAAAGCGCGCCTCGCGTCACCCCGGCCTCGGCAACCACGTCGGGCGTATTGGTTCCGGCATAACCACGCTCAGCGAAATGACGTCGCGCGGCGTCCAAAAGCGCCTTCCGCGTTGCCTGCCGCCGCGCCTCCTGCGTTCTTCGCTCTTGCATACATACTTCATGTTTGTTAGTTACATACTCAGTGTATGAAAATATGTCATCAATGCAAGGCGAAACCGATGTTCTCAGCGCTTTATCCGCTGCTTCAGGTCAGCGACGTCAGCAGCACCGCCAATTTTTACCGCGACACGTTTGGGTTCACGATGGTTTTCGAAAGCGACTGGTATGTCCAGTTGCGCGCGCCAAATTCGGCGCACGAACTGGCGATCATCGACTACCATCATGACAGCATCCCAGAAGCGGGCCGTAGGCCGACTTCGGGACTAATCCTCAGCTTCGAGGTGGATGACGCCGCCAAACTTGCGGCACAGTTTGAAACCGCCAGCGTGCCAATCGTGCAGCCATTGCGCGACGAAGTATTCGGTCAGCGCCACTTCATAGCCGCTGACCCCAATGGCATCCTGCTCGACGTGATTACCCCGATCACGCCCGATTCAGAATGGCTCGCCGCGCAGGGCGCTTAAAAATACCAGGTCAGTGCAGCAGCACTGGCCGGATCGAAATGAATGGTGACAGTGGCGTCCTGAGCTTCATCGGTGGCGCCATCCGTCCACTTGCGCTGCAAGAGCGTGATGGTTTCGGCCGCCTCGTCCGAGCTTTTCAGGACATAGTCGAAACAATCCGTCGGCCCGGTATTGCCGCTCATCTGGCTGCGAATGGCCCAAAGCTCGCGGCCGCCGATCGGCATCCCATCATCGCGACGCGCAGCGCGTAGGGTCGGCAGCCAATCGATGGTGGATTCGCAGATAAAGCGATTGTCCTCAAATGTGCCTTGATCGGTGAAATACACATTGACCTCATCGTCCCAGGCATTGCCGATTTCGAAGGTCGCGCCGGTATCGGTCACATCGAGATAAATATCGGACCAGGCGCAGCCCTCACCCTCCTGATTATAGCACCACCGCTCCGACTCCTTCATGAGCGTCGCCACTTCTCCGATCGGCAGAGCCTTGCCAATCTTCATGCGTTGGAGAACGTCACTGACGCTCTTATCAAAAGCCAAAGCAGGGGTGAGGCCGGCCAGTGCGGTGACGAAACAGGTCAGGGCGAAGCGCATCTTGTCCTCCATGGCAGGGTTGTCCGCAGTCTAGGGAAAAGACGCCCCGAGGCAACCCACGCTTGACAAACGTAATGGTATAACATTTATCTGGCCTCCCTAATTGGACGGAAAGGCAGTGTCATGCAAGACGTAGTCATCATCGGCGGCAGCTTTGCCGGGCTCTCGGCAGCCCTGCAACTCGGGAGAGCGCGTCGGAAGGTCACCGTCCTCGACACCGCCACGCCCCGCAACCGCTTTGCCGACCACGCCCATGGGATCCTGGGCCATGATGGCAAGGCGCCACAGGATATTCTTGCCGCGGCCCGCGCCCAGTTTCTCCCCTATCGCAGCGTCACATTCCGGAACGACGGCGCAAGCCTGATCGAAGGCGAAAAAGACCGGTTTGTCGTCACGCTAAACAGTGGTGACCGTATTGAAACGCGCCGCATCATCCTGAGCCACGGCATTACCGATATCATGCCCGATATTCCCGGCTTTGCTCGCGCCTGGGGCAAGACGGTGCTCCATTGCCCCTATTGCCATGGCTTCGAAGTGGCGGATCGACGCTTGGGCGTGCTCTATTTCAGCCCGCTCTCGGCCCATGTCACCGCCATGCTGCAAGATTGGACCGCAGACCTGACGGTCTTCGCCGATGGCCACGAAATCGATCCGGAATTTCGAGCCAAGCTCGCGCATAAAAATATCAAACTGGTCGAACCCAAGGTAACCGGCCTCATCGAAACCGGTGGCGTCCTGTCGGCCGTGCAAGTCGCAAGCGGCGCGAAGGTCGGTCTCGACGCTTTGTTCGCCGGCCCGCGTCAGAAACCGTCGACTGACCTTCATGCCCAGCTTGGGCTCATCTTGGACGAGATGCCGCTTGGTCAGGTCATTCATGTCGATGAGATGTATCAAACGAGTGTGCCGGGCATTTACGCCGCAGGCGACGTGGCGAGCCCCCGCCAATCAGTGCCCCTCGCCATGGCCGCGGGCAATCTCGCCGGCGTCAACTGCCACCATTCGCTGCTCGATTAGCAGCCTTGCCAGATGCTGCCGGGCCGTGACGATTGCGCCCGGCAGTGCTATGAGGCCGGCATGACCGCGCCTCACGCTCATCCCTTCAAAGTCATGGCGATCTATAAGTTCGCCTCCCTTCCCGATGCCGAAGCCCTCAAGGCGCCGCTCGCCGCCTTCTGTTGCGGCCGAGATATCAAGGGTACGCTAATTCTGGCGCCCGAGGGCATCAACGGCACAGTCGCCGGCACGCCGGCCGCCATCGATGCTCTGGCCGATTTCTTGTTTGTCTCCGGTCCGTTCGACACGAGGCTCCAGGGCGCAGAAGTAAAGTATTCTTTCGCCGACGAAGCGCCATTTCTGCGCATGAAGGTGCGCCTCAAGCCCGAGATCGTCACCCTCCGCGCGCCCGAGGCCGATCCGTCCAAACAGGTCGGCACTTATGTCGAGCCGGAAGATTGGAACGACCTCATCGATCGCAACGATGTCGTGCTGGTCGATACCCGCAACGACTACGAAGTCGGCCTTGGCACCTTTCAGCGCGCGCTCGATCCCAAGACGGCGAGCTTTGTCGAGTTCAAGGATTATGTCGCCAAGAACCTCGACCCCGCGCGCGACAAGAAAGTCGCCATGTTCTGCACCGGCGGCATCCGCTGCGAAAAGGCTTCTTCGTACCTTTTGAGCCAAGGCTTTGAGGAAGTGTTTCACCTCAAGGGTGGAATCCTCAAATATCTCGAAGTGACGCCCAAGGAAGAAAGCCGCTTTGCCGGCGAGTGCTTCGTGTTCGACGATCGCGTCTCAGTCGGCCACGGCCTCGAACTCGGCGACGCCACCTTATGCCGCGCCTGCCGCCATCCGCTGACGGCGGCCGACCGCGCCGACAAGGATTTCGCCGAAGGCCTCTCCTGCCCCTATTGCGCCGGCGACACCGCCAAGCACCAATCCGCCGCGGAACGGCAGCACCAGATGGACCTCGCCAAACAACGCGGCACAGCCCACCTTGGCGACGCCGTAAAGGAAATCGCGGCACGGGCGAAAGCGGAGAAAATCGCGCGCGCCGAGGAGTCGCGGGCGCGAAATAGCCAAGATTGAATTGTACATACAAATGTACTAACATACGGTCATGGACTTCGAGTGGGACGAGGCGAAGTATCGGACCAACCTGATCAAGCACGGCATCGATTTTGCCGATGCCGTCACCATCTTTTCCGGATGGACTTTTACCGTCATCGATACCCGTTTCGATTACGGCGAAGAGCGCAAGATCAGCACGGGTAAGATGCATGATGTCCTGATCGTTGTCGTCATCCATACGCACCGCGGTGGCACGACGCGCTTGATTTCCGCGCGGCCCGCATCCGCCAAGGAAAGAATGACATATGAAACCGCCTTACTCTCGGCCCTTGACGATGGAAGAGCTGGCTAACATTGCCGACGAGGATATTGACTTCAGCGACATCCCGGAACTCGACGATGAATTCTGGAAGAATGCCAAACTGGTTGAACCATCCGGGACGACACCCGTCACTCTGCGCGTCAAAACCTCGGTCCTCGAAGCATTCAAGGCCGACGGCAAGGGCTACCAGACGCGTATGAACGCGGTTCTGGAAGCCTATGTGCGGGCAATGAAGAAAGCGGGCTGAAACACCTGCGCCATTCAACGCATAGACTCTTTCAATGCGACGGCGGATATTCCGGCTTATCGACCTATTCGCATAAGCCAATCCAATGGACCTCGATCAGCTTCGCACTTTTGACCGCATCGTTCGCGAGCAGAGTTTTACTAAGGCGGCGGCCTATCTCAATATTACCCAGGCGACAGCCTCGATGCGCATGCGGGCGCTGGAGCAGCTTTTGGGTGTTACGCTCTTCGTCCGCGGCCGCACCGTTACGCTCACCGATCAGGGCATGACTTTCCTGCCCTTTGCGCGCCGCATGATCGGCACGGCGCAGGAGGCGCGCGAAGCGCTGCGGCGGGTCGAGCGCGGGCGTATCACCATCGCCTCGCTCCGGAGCCTGGTGTCCCCGCTGATTACCGAGAGCCTCCTGCGTTTTCAGGAAAAGTACCCATCGGTCGACGTGGTTGTGAACGAGGGGCGTCAGGCGCAGATCGCCGAAATGCTACACGAGCGCCAGTCCGAACTTGGCATCCTCTGCTGGCCCAATCTCGAACCGCTTGCCGTCGATCTCGTACCACTTTTGACCATGCGCGAGCGCGTACCCCTGGTGGTCACTCCCGAAATTGCCGTCAAACTCCCGGCGCGGCCAACGCTGGCCAACATTCTCGATCACGTGCCGCGCGTCATTTCGCTCCGCTGGTGGCAGGTCGAGCCCGAAGGCGCCTCGGCCTTTACCCGCATGGCGCAGACCAGCGTCGAATTGCCGACGGGCCCGGCGCGGCGTCTCGCGATCAAGGGCGAAGGCACCGGCTTTTTCGTCCAGTCCGCCATTGCCGACGATCTCGCGGCCGGGCGGCTGGTCGAAATCCAGCCCGTCGATGCCGAGCCGCTCCATCGCGACACGGCCATGGTCGTCCGCTCGCTTGCCGCGCTCGATCGCCCGATGCTGGTCGACTTCATCCGCGAAATTGCGGGCGAATGCGCGCGGGTGGGCACAATCCTCGATAGCCGACTAGAAGACTTGCTGCCTGCGGCTTAGTCTCCACGCAAGAGGAGATATTATGCCCACATACGACTTCGTCATTGCCGGCGGCGGCTCTGCCGCGTCGGTCGCCGCCTGGCGGCTGGTCAAGGAATTCGGTTTTCGCGTGCTCATGCTCGAGCGCGGGAGGGCGCGGACCAATCGCATCATGGCCATGCCCGCCGGCTATATGAAATATTTGGGGCAAGACACCTTCCTTGAAATGCACAAGACCGTGCCGCAGCCTCAGCTTGGCGGCCGCGCCCCGATCGTGCCGGTGGCCAAGGTTTTAGGCGGCGGCTCGTCGGTCAATGCCATGGTTTATATGCGCGGCCAGAAGGAAGACTATGACGGCTGGGCCCAGAGCCTCGGCAATGACCCATCGTGGTCCTATGACGGCATATTGCCCCACTTTACCGGCCTCGAAGACAATGCCCGGCTACATGATCGCTTCCACGGCGCGGGTGGCCCGCTGCGGGTCTCAGATCCCGGTTACACGACGCAGACGACGCATGATTTCATCGCCGCCGCCGAGGCGCTGGGCCATAAGCCGAACCCCGATTTCAATGGCGCGACCCAGTTCGGCGTCGGCATCATGCAGCACACCTATGCGCAATGGGGGCGCTATAAGGAGCGCTCGGACGCCGTCAAAGCCTTCCTCGATCCACTCAAGGACGACGAGCGGCTGACGATCATTTCCGAAGCGCGGGTCGACAAGATCCTTGTCGAGAACGGTCGCGCGACCGGCGTCAGCTATACCAGGAACGGAGAAAGCCACACCGTCCGCGCCGAGCGCGAAGTGCTTGTCGGCGCCGGCACCTATAACAGCGCCAAGCTGATGATGCTATCGGGCATCGGCCCGGCCGATCATCTCCGCCAGCATGGCATTGCCGTCGTGGCCGATATCCCCGGCGTCGGCCAGAACCTTCAGGACCACCACGAAGTCCCCGTTATCGCCACCACCAAAGGCAAGTCGGGCTACTTCGGCCAGGACCGCGGCTGGAACATGATCCGCAACGGCCTCCAATATCTGCTAACCAATACAGGTCCCGTCACGACCACTGGCATCGAAGCCTGCATGTTCTTTGATCCCGATGGCGGCCCACGCCCGACCATCCAGCTTTATTGCGCCCCAATCGTCTATCTCGATCGCGACGTTTCGGCCTCCAAGCCCACCTATGGCGTCACCTTCACCTCCTGCCTTCTCCGCCCCAAGGCCCGCGGCAGCGTCACCCTGCGCTCGGCCAATCCAGCTGATCAGCCAGTGGTCGACTGCAACTTCTTCGGACATCCCGACGATCTTCGCCTCACCATCGCGGCGCTGCACGAAGCGCGAAAACTGCTGAAATCGTCACCCCTCGCGGAAAAGATCGACACCGAACTGCTGCCCGGCCCGGCGGTGATAGACGATCCAGAAGCGCTCGAAAAATATTGCGGGCAAACGGTCAAAACCAACTATCACCCCGTCGGCACGCTGCGCATGGGACGGGCGGATGATCCGACGGCGGTGGTCGATAGCGAGCTGCGCGTGCGCGGGATCGACGGCCTGCGGGTGATCGACTGCTCGATCATGCCGCAGATCGTCTCGGGCAATACCAATGCCCCCGCCATGGCCATCGGATCCAAGGCGGCGAGCCTGGTTGCGGGGCGCTAACCCAGCAACCCCGCCGCCTTCACCGCATCCACAAACGTCCGGCTCACCGGCACGACCGTGCCGTTCTCGAGCTCAAGCACTGGCTTGCCGCCCTGCCGAAATCCCCTGTGCACGGCGGCAAGCGCGACCCAATGCGAGCGATGCACCTGCAGCCCCGGCTCGGGCGCAGTCTCGCGGATGGCGTCGGACAACCGCATCAGCACCAGCGTCGTGCCCTTCTCCTTACTCACATCGACATAGTGGTCCGACACGGCAATATGCAGCAACCTTCCGCGCTGCGGTCGCGGCAAACGCTCGAGCAGAGCAGGTTCATCCGGCACAATCGCCGCCGCAACCTCCGCCCCCGCCGCCTTCGGCCGCATGCCGAGTAAGGCACTGAGCAATGTCACCGCCGCAGCAATGGCAGTGCAATAAACCAGCAATGTCAGAAGCCCGATCGGCGTGTCCGGCCCGAATGCCAAAAGATTGACCAGCGCCACCACTGCCGTGATCGGCGGCCCGGCCAGTGCGCCGCCGATCAGCGCAGCGACGGAGAGGGGAAACCACGTCTTGAGCCTGCGCTCGGCCAGCCCCGCCACCAAAGTGCCCATGGCCCCCGTGCCGATGATCACGGCGATCCAATAGAGCACCCTTGGCACAAGCGGCACGGCTTCATAGGTCCCGAACGGACCGACCAGCCCGGCAATAAGACCCATGAGCGCGAGCAGCATCCAGCTCCGACCGTCGCGCATGAGGGCCTGCATTTGGCGAAGCGTGGATTGCAATGCGGTGTCGTTCACGAAGCGGACATGCGGCTCAAGGATTGGCGTTTGCGCGAGTCAATCTAGCGGCACAAGGCTTGGCTTCATACCCCAGACGGACATTTGCCATGACCCTTGCCCCGCTGCTCTCCGCCGATTTCGCCATCCAGATCCATGCCTTCACCGCGAGCCTTGCCGTGCCCGTCGGCGGCTTCGTGCTCTGGCGCAAGAAGGGCACGGCGCTCCACAAGCTGCTCGGAAGGGTCTGGGTGGTCCTGATGTTCATCGCCGCCACCAGCGCACTCTTCATCCACGAAATCCGGCTGATCGGGCCATTCAGCCCGATCCATCTCTTTACGATTTTCACCTATGTCGCGCTCTTCAACGGCCTCCGCGCCATCATCGTGCACCACGATGTCGCGCGGCATCGCGGCAATATGCAGGGGCTCTATGTCGGCGCATTGCTTCTCGCCGGCGCCTTCACCCTGCTGCCTGGCCGGCGCATGAACGCGGTCCTCTTCGGGCCAGATGCCGGCTGGACCCCCTCGCTGCTCGCGATTGGCTCGATTCTGGCTGTCGCGGCTTTTCTCTGGCTGCGCTGGCGCCGTCCGGTAGCGGCCTAGGCCATGCCGATGAACACCCCGGCCCCGAACACCAGCGCGCCGCCGATGACGACCTGCAAGACCGCGCGCCAGAACGGGGTCTGCATATAGCGCTTCTGGATATAGGCGATGGCCCAGAGTTCGAGCACCACGACCGCCGCGGCAATACCGGTCGCCGTCCAGAAATCGTGGATCAGATAGGGCAGGGCGTGCCCGAGCCCGCCGACCGCTGTCATGATCCCGGCCGCAAAGCCGCGCTTGATGGGCGAACCGCGCCCGGTCAGCTTGCCATCGTCCGATGCGGCCTCGGTAAAGCCCATGGAAATGCCAGCGCCGATCGCGGCAGCGAGGCCAACGAGAAAGGTCTGGTGCGTGTCGCCCGTCGCAAAGGCTGCCGCAAAAACCGGCGCCAGCGTCGACACCGATCCATCCATCAGCCCCGCGAGGCCGGGCTGCACATAGGTCAGCAGAAACTGGCGATGCGCCTCGTCCTTCTCGGTATCGCGACCGTCCTCGCCAAGCAGTTTCTCATCGAGCTTGGTCGCTGTCGCCGCATGGCCGCGTTCGGCCCGCGCCAGATCGCCCAGAAGCTTGCGGATGCCGACGTCATTGGTCTGCTTGGCTGCTTCGAGATAGAAATGATAGGCGCTCTCCTCCATCTCCCAAACCTGCTGGCGCGCCTGTTCGAGCGTCAGGGTCTTGAGCAGCCAGACCGGCTTGCGGTTGAGGAATCCGCGGACATGCTCGCGCCGGATCGGCACGAGCCGCTTGCCGAACCGATCGACATAGATATCGAGCAACCGCCGACGATGGTCATCCTCTTCGGCCGACATGGCTTCCAAAAGGGATGCCGAGCCCGGATAGGTGTCGCCGAGCCGTACCGCCAGTTCGGAATAGATGCGCCCATCTTCTTCCTCGGCCGCAATGGCCAGCGACAGGATTTCGCGCTCGGAGAGGCTCATAAACGCACGTCGATTGTCCGGCCAAAGGGTGAACATGATCGTCTCAACATTAGAATTGTTCCAAACAATGATTAGAACGGTTCTAAAGTTTGGGCAAGCGGCAAACGCGCGGGATTAACCCTCTTTGCGACGCGCCGCCGCAGGCCGTTGCGGCCCCGCTCGTCCATGCCCATGTGATTGCCATGACCGACGATCAGGACATTCGCGAACACGCCAATCTCGAAACGCAACGCACGCGCTCCAACGTCTATGCCTTTCGCAAGGTGAAGTGGGGTGACCCGCGGCAAGCGTTCAAGGGATCGCGCGGCATGGCCCGGCTACCGGGAAAGCGCTCCGGCTTCCCGGGTTTTTGGACATTTCTGATCTTTGGCGCGCTCGCCGCCATGGCGATCGCGCTTTTGGTGCTGTGAGGCCGCTTGCCCCTCAGCCGAATTTCACTTCGTGCACAGAGACGAAACAACCACTGACCTCCACCTCCCCCTTGACGGGGGAGGCCGGGAGGGGGTGCGGGAGCCCGCATGCATGCGCTCCTCCAGCACGTCTACCGCTTAAGAACGAGGTCGGCGCAAAGCGCCGGGTGAGGGGCCTTGCCCCTACCCGTGCAAAAACCGCCCCATCCGGAACGGGTTCACATCTATCGCCGTCGCTTCGCCCGTCATCATCTGCGCCAACAGCTCTCCCGTCGCCGGCCCGAGCGTAAAGCCGTGATGCGCATGGCCGACCCCGACAAACAACCCCTCATGCTTCGGCGCTTTTGAAATGATCGGCATCATGTCCGGCGTACAGGGCCGCGCGCCCTTCCAGGGCTGCGGATCGACCCGATCGCCGAGCGGAAAGACTTCTTTGGCCGCCGCTTCCGCCTTGCCGATCTGCACCGGCGTCGGCAAGGCATCGCGCAGCGCAAATTCTGCCCCAGTCGTCAGCCGAATGCCCTGCGCCATCGGCGCCAGAACATAGCCCACCTCTGCATCGAGCAGCAGATGGTCGAGCTTCGCGCCGGGCTGCGGCTTATAATGCATATGGTAACCGCGCTTGACAAAGAGCGGCAGGCGATAGCCCAGGCGATCGAGCACTTCCGGCGCCCAGGGCCCCAGCGCCACCACGGCTTGTTTTGCCGAATACAGCGTCCCGCCGATCCGGGTCTGCCATGTGTCGCCCGATTGGGTCAGCCCATCGGCCTCTCCCGAAACAAACGTACCCCCCAGCTTCTGAAATAGCGCAAAATAGCTGGCGACCAGCGCGCCTGGGTCGCGCACCGTCCAGGGATCGGTCCAGTGAATGCCGCCCACCAGTCCGCCGATCAGGTCCGGCTCCAGCGCCTTCAATCCTGCCCAATCCACCACTTCATGGTGGATATTGAACTTTTCCCGGTCGCCCTCGGCCTTGGCCGCCTCGCGCTGCAGCTTTTCTGCCGTGCGGAACACCAGATACCAGCCGTCCTTGGAAATCAGCTTCTCCGCCTCCGGCCCAACTTCCTTGATCAGCGCCTCATGCGTTTCGATCGAACGGCCGATGAGCGGCGCATAACTCTCCACCACATGCCGATAATGCTCGGGCGAAGAGGCCCACCAATATTTGAGGAGCGGCGGCGCGATGCGCGGCAGGGCCAGCGGTTCGTAACGCGCGGCGGTCGAGAGGTGCAGCCCCACCTGCATCAGCGTTGTCAAATCGCGGGGAAACGGATGCGGGCGCACGCCCTCGCGCTGAATGATCCCGGCATTGCCATAAGACGTCTCGCGCCCCGGCTGGTTCTTGTCGACAAGGGTCACGCTGCGACCGCGCTTCAGGAGATGAATGCCGGTCGCGATGCCGACAATACCGGCTCCGAGGATCAACACGTCTTGCATTGCGGTCTCCTTTGCCCTCAGTGGGCCACTCGAACATGGCCTTGCTGCTGGGCCAGATAGCCGCCGACACTGGCCGGCACTTCCTCGTCCAGCCAATCGCGAAACAGTTTCAGTTTTTTCGATTCCCGTCGGCCTTTTGCCGTGGCGAGATAGTAGCCATGCACACCATCGACCGGTGCCACAAAGGGCCGCACCAGCCGCCCGTCGCATACCGGATCGGCGCTCATCATGTCCGCCGCCAGCAAAAGCCCCTGGCCCGAAATAGCGGCATCAAAGGCAAGCGACGCGTCGGAATAGACGGGCCCCGAAAGCTTCATATTGGGATCGCAGCCGGCATGTTTGAGCCACAAAGGCCAATCGAGCATGCTGGTGCGATCGGCGATCACGGGGATTTTTGTCAGGTCCGAAAGATCGGGATGGGCGCGCAAAAGCTCAGGCGCGCAGACCGGTTGATAGGCGCGCCCGCCGATCAACGTCGTCGTGACGCCCGGCCAGGTGCCGTCGCCAAAGCGAATGCCGCAATCAAGGTCTGGCCGCGTCAGGTCGAGCATGGCGCCGGTAACGGTCAGCCGCACTTCGAGCCCCGGGTGGCGTAGAGAGAATTTGTTGACCCGACAGATCAGCCAGCGCGAGGCAAAGACCGATCCCACGGTAACGTTGAGCACGCCCTCATGCGCGCCTGTCAGCGTCGCGAGGCCATCGCGCAACGAGGCAAAGCCGGCTGAAAGCTGCGGCAGGATTTCAATCAACTCCGGCACCGGCTTCAAACCCTGCGGCGTGCGGGCGAAAAGCTCCATCCCCAGCCGCTCCTCGGCTCGCCGCAAATGCTGGCTAACCGCCCCGACCGTCACCCCCAATTCTTCTGCTGCCGGAGCGAGTGCGCCGGCCCGCGCCACGATCTCGATGGCGCGCAGGGCATTGAGCGGGATGGGAAAGGGATTGCTCATATAGATTTTCTATACCCGCGCAAAAGCCTTGTCCATTGCTGCGAAGCGCTGCGGGGCGCAGTGTGGGAACACTTCAACCCGCCCCAAAAATCTATCGCGAGGAGACAGGCCATGATCCGCCTGATCGAACTTTTGCGCCTTGCCTTTGCCTGGCTCAATGCGCCCGTTGCCGCTGCAACCCTGGAACCCGATCTGACCCCCAGGGATTGGGCAGACCTGCCCCCGCATCACCCGAAGGCCGAGTGCACGCCGTGCTGAAGCCATAATCGGGCTCAAAATGCGGGAAAATTCTTCACGAGCTCGGAGTGCCATTTTGCCCCGCCTTTCCCTCGCCCTGTCCCTGCTCGCCGTCCTCGTTCCTGCTGCCTATGCGCAGGAGGCGGCGCCAGCCACTTCGCCCAAGATCACCGTCGATCCGCGCGCCATCGTCGACTCCATGCCCCAACAGGGCACGCTGCTCACCGGCCTTTATGCGACGCAGGCCACGATCGAGCTCTGCTCGGTCGAAGCCGGCGAGCCCGCGACCACGGCCATGAATGCCCATCGCCGCCAGCTTGAATCCGAAATGCGGATGGACGATGCCACCTCGGTCGCTGCCTATGCCGCCATCAAGGGCGATGTCGAAAAAGCTGGCGTCGATTGCGCTGAAGGCAGCAAGGACCGCCAGCAGACCGCCGAAGTGATCGCCATCTATTCCGGCGCCGGCGCTACCCCTGCCCAGCCGGCTTCGCCCATGGACCCGGCAGCGCCGGCGCCAAGCGCCGCGCCCGCCGACCCAGCGGCTCCGGCAACCCCCGCCACGCCTGCACAGTAATCTTGCAAACGGTGAGCGCCGGACGATGGCACTCGGAACTATCGGTTCCGCGCCATCGTTCGACGTCTCACATTCACCAGCAAGGACAACTGCAATGGCCAAATCATCCTCTCTCGTCGCATTGCTCGGTTTACTGGCGGTCGCTGGATTTCAGCATCGCGATAAGATCCAGGACGCCCTCAAGGGCGCGTCCAACAATACTGGCGGTGGTGGCAGCCAGGGCGGTCTCGGTGGCGTCCTCGGTGGCCTCGGCGATCTCATCAGCGGCAAACCAGGCAGCGGCAATGTCCTGACTGGCGGTTTGAACGATCTGCTCGACAGTTTTCGCGGCAATGGCCAAAAGGATACGGCTGACTCCTGGACGACTGTCGGCGTGCCGACCAAAGGCCTGACGCCGCCTGAAGTTGAAGCCGCCATCGGCCGCGACACGCTGACCGAACTCAGCCAGTCGACCGGTCTTTCCTACGAAGAACTGCTCAAACGCCTGTCCTCTAACATTCCCGATGCCGTCGATCGTCTGACCCCAGACGGACGTTTCCCCACGACCGACGAAGAAGCCCGCCGCAGCCTCCTCGGCTAACGCATTCAACCGTGAACGCCCGTCTCCTTAGAGGCGGGCGTCACTCGCAAATCTGCGCCGTGCACGTCTGCCCGTGGCATCCGAGATCGAGATGCAGGTGATCCTCATGATCGGCGTTCGCCTCGGGTCCCAGCACCGTCGTAAATATCCCGCAGGCCGCGCCATGTGATTGCCGCAGCAACCTGCCCTCGGGCGCAGTCGCTGGCAGCCAATTATCCTTCACCGAAACACTTTCGCCGTTTTCAAGCGTAAAGCCGACGAGATCGATCGCATTGGCAAAGCCGTGTTCCGAGGTAAAGCCCTCATCGCCGCCAACGCGGGCGCGACACATATAGGATGTGCCGGTGGTCAATTCCGCGATCGGGCTCTCCATCGCGGCCTTGGCATAGGCTTCGACCTGCGCCGTCCAATCCGCCAGCGCCCCCGCCATTTCGCAATTGGTCGTCACCGGGCTCGAAAGCGGAATAGTCCGCCCATTGGCATTGATCGCCTCGAGCAACAGCGGCGAGCGCTCTCCGCACATTCCCTCCGCAATCGGCGGCAGCATTTTTCCAACCACGCGCCCCGAAAGCAGCGCCGGACAGGCCGTCTGATAGACGCGATCATCCGCAGGCTTCGTCGGCGCGGCAGGTTCCTCATCCCTAGTCTCTACCGGCGCCGGTGGTTCAACCGCTTCCGGCGCCACATCCGGCACAGGCACCGGCTCTGCCTCTTCCCCCAACCCCTCCGGCCGCGGCCGCGGGATCGGCGGCGGCGCTTCATCCGCTGGCGTCTCCGCCTCGTCCTCATCCACCGGTACCGCCGCCGGCGCCTCCGCCTTCGGCGCCGGTTTCGGCGTAGTCCGCTGCGGCGAAAGCTCCCTGGCGAAATTCTGCAGCGGCGCGAGCCAATCCTGCGCGAGCGTGGGGCCGGTCAGGGCGGCGAGAAGGGCGAGAATGGAAAGGGTGTGACGCATGGGCAGACAAACGCGCCGCCCCGGCCAACGTTGCCGTTCGCCTTGCGGGAAACTGCCGTTTACCGAACGGAAACCATCTTTCTCCGCCCTCCGCCTTCTGCTATCAGCGCGGCCATGACCACGCCGATCAAGAATATCCGCAATTTTTCCATCGTCGCCCATATCGACCATGGCAAATCCACGCTCGCCGACCGCCTCATCCAGATGACGGGCGGGCTCGATCTGCGCGAGATGAAGGAACAGGTCCTCGACTCGATGGATATCGAGCGCGAGCGCGGCATCACCATCAAGGCGCAGACCGTGCGCCTCAATTATAAGGCGCAGGACGGCGAGAACTACGTTCTCAACCTCATCGACACGCCCGGCCACGTCGACTTCGCCTATGAAGTCTCCCGCTCCATGGCCGCCGTCGAAGGCTCGCTCTTGGTCGTCGATGCCTCCCAGGGCGTCGAGGCGCAGACCCTCGCCAATGTTTACCATGCGCTCGACGCCAATCACGAGATCGTCCCGGTCCTCAACAAGGTCGATCTCCCCGCCGCCGATATCCCGCGCGTCAAGACGCAGATCGAGGATGTCATCGGCATCGACGCGTCCGATGCGCTCGAAATTTCCGCCAAGACCGGTGTCGGCATCGACACCGTGCTCGAAGCCATCGTCACGCGCCTGCCCGCGCCCAAGGGCGATATCGATGCGCCGCTCAAGGCGCTGCTGGTCGACTCTTGGTACGATACCTATCTCGGCGTCGTCGTTCTCGTCCGCATCATGGATGGGGTGATGAAGAAGGGCCAACGCATCCGCATGATGGCCTCGGGCGCCGTCTATGAGCTCGATCGCGTCGCCGTGCAGACCCCCAAGCTCGTCGAGGTCAAGGAGCTGACCCCCGGCGAATTGGGCGTGTTCACCGCCTCGATCAAGGAAGTTGCCGATACCAATGTCGGCGATACCATCACCGACGATCGCAAACCCACCGCCGAGGCGCTGCCCGACTTCCGTCCGGCCCAGCCGGTCGTGTTCTGCGGTCTCTTCCCCGTCGATGCGTCGGACTTTGACGAACTGCGCGCCGCCATGGGCAAGCTGCGTCTGAATGATGCCAGCTTCTCCTTCGAAATGGAAACCAGCGCTGCATTGGGCTTCGGCTTCCGCTGCGGATTTTTGGGCCTCTTGCACCTCGAAATCATCCAGGAGCGACTCTCCCGCGAGTTCGATCTCGATCTCATCGCCACCGCCCCTTCGGTGGTCTACGAGGTCCAGATGACCAATGGCGAAGAGATCATGCTGCACAATCCGGCCGATTTGCCGGATGTGATGAAGATCGAGGAAATCCGCGAGCCCTGGATCAAGGCGACGATCCTCACGCCCGACGAATATCTCGGCGCGATCCTAAAACTCTGCCAGGACCGCCGCGGCATCCAGAACAATTTGTCCTATGTCGGCAATCGCGCCATGGTCGAATACGACCTGCCGCTCAATGAAGTGGTCTTCGATTTCTACGATCGCCTCAAGTCGATCTCGAAAGGCTATGCGAGCTTCGATTATCACCTCGATACCCATCGCGAGGGCGATCTCGTAAAACTCTCCATTCTCGTCAATGCCGAGCCGGTCGATGCCCTCTCGATGCTGGTGCATAGGTCAGTCGCCGAATCCCGCGGCCGCCTGATGTGCGAAAAGCTCAAGGAGCTTATTCCGCCCCATCTGTTCGTGATCCCGATCCAGGCCGCCATCGGCGGCAAGATCATCGCCCGCGAAACCGTCCGCGCCATGCGCAAGGATGTTACCGCGAAGTGCTACGGTGGCGACGCCACGCGTAAACGAAAGCTCTTGGACAAGCAGAAAAAGGGCAAGGCCAAGATGCGTCAGTATGGGAACGTCAACATTCCGCAAGAAGCGTTCATCAAGGCGCTGAAGATGGGCGACGAATAGCCCCCACCCAACCTCCCCCCAAAAGGGGAGGAGCGCCTCGGCGCACAATGCGATACCGGCGCCACCCCCCGGCCCGATCCCTCCCCCTCCCAGGGGGAGGCTAGGTGGGGGTTTTCTCAGTTCCAGCCAAGCCGGCCGCCGTCACCCCGGCGCATGCCGGGGCCCATCCCGCGATGGATCCATGGCCATCGGCTTTTTCCTCAATAAAAATTCCAAAAAGCCCCATTGCCAATAAGCAGCGCTGAAATACTCTCAAAGCGTATTCGAGGGAATTACAAACATGCCTTTGCGCAATGCTAGTGCCGGCCTCGCGTTTGTCTTGACTGTCCTCAGCATCGGCCATGTCATGGCCGCTCCGTCCGCTCAATGCGTACCCAACGCAGACAAGTCGCAACTTCAGCTGATCGTCTCCAATTCTGCCGACCAGAATTATGCCTGCATCGACAGCTGCCAATACAAAGTCACCGGCCAGCGCCCGCTGCAGACCCTAGGCTGCCAATTTGCACTCAATGGCGGCACCGCGGAGAACGTCGCCTGCGACGTCAAAGGCGACGGACCCGACTATTTTGGCGAACTCCGCCCCACCAAATACACCTGCCAGCCGCGATAGGATTGAAAATGCATCGACTGTTAGTCGCGCTTATTTTCCTCGCCTTCTCCTCTGCCGCCTTCGGTCAGGAGATCGGCGACCATACGCACATGTCCTATGACCCCGCGCATGGTACGCAGGTCGAATATCTTGCCGCCAACGGCAACAGCTACCTCTGGTATCCCGGCAATCGCTCGATCCTGCCCGGCCGCTGGAAGCGCGAAGGCGACCAAATGTGGTTTGCTTATGGCGCCAATACTTATAACCCCGCCACCGGTCAAAGCGGCGGCGGTTTTGAATGCGTACCCTTCCGGATCTATTGGGGCAGCGTCGAGCGACGCATGCCGGGCGACATTTTAGGACTTTCGAGCCGCACCGACGTGCCGTTCCGCCTAGAAAAGCGCCGCACGACGCTCGAAAAGCTACTGGCGCGCGTCTCTCCCGGCGCCGTAGCGCCGCCACTCGAAGTCGGCACCCGCATAGGCAATCAAGAGATCGTCCTCTCTTGCGCCAACATTCTCGCCAATGCCGAAAATGGTAAGGCCGGCGCCCAATTGGCCATATCGACCTACTTCCATGGTGTCTTCATGGGCAAACCCTGCGTCGATGTCGATTACGACAAAGCCTATGCCCTCGCCCAGAAAGCCGGCATCAGCTTCGAACCCTGGGCCAGAGTACTGCGCGAACGGGCCGCCGCAGGCCATCCCCGCGCCGTCGCCGCCGTGGCGCGACTAGGGCTGTAATGGCCTGGGGGCTGTTGAACTTGTGCCGCTCAATTCTTACCAAAATCCCGGCGTCTTTCCCGCAAAAGCGGGATCTCTATTGCCAGACCCTGGATTCCCGCTTTCGCGGGAATGACGCCGCGGATGGGAAGGCCAAGGCAAGCGACAGTCCAGAGCGCATAGGCCCTGATAAGAAGATCAACGCCTGCACCCAGCCTCACCCCTCCACACCCACCGCCCGGTCCCTCCCCTATCAGGGGGAGGCCAGGAAGGGGATGCAGTAGTCACCGACTAAGCGGCTTTCTAGGCGGCTTCCTTATGTAAAATATGTCTGCCGATTTCATCCACAGAGGTCAAAGCCCGTAGGCGGATCTCCTCCTGATCCGCTTGAGCTTCTAGCGCAGAAAGCGCATCTTTGAGACGATCTACTTGCTTAAAGCTTAGTTGCGGATCGTTCATCGATTGATGTTGGACGATCATCTCATGATCACGCATTGCTATTGCCGACGGCTCTTTATCACGATCAACTTTAAGCTCCCAAAGACGCGTCTTGATGCGACCGACGGAAGCATTGAAATTACTACTGGCGAGGGTCCCAAAATTAGCCACTAGCTTGGATCCAGCAAAGTCAATGACCACCGCATGGGCGTTCCGTCGCCTTTGCGTACCGCTTCTTATCTCATTGCTAAAGAACCGATCCAGCCCCTGACGATGCTGTCGCACGTATTCGAAAACAAGTGACGGAAGGCGATCTCCGCCCTCTCTTGCTGCTATCGCCTCTTCCAAGACTGCTGGTAAGTCCTCAGTGACCGATTGGGTCAGGTTTCGGTCATATAATGAGGAAAGCGCAGACATCCAAGAAGCAGCTATTTGTTCAAGCGAGATCCCTTGAGCCTCATTGATGTCTCCCAACAAAACGCCGGATATGCCGGGGCGAAATTCGGACAAAGCCGACTTTGATCGTTGGGACAAATCAGCTTCAATTATATTGAGCGCCGTCTCCGCAATGGCGATTGCCATTTGTGATGCATTTGAAAATATGCATTCGAGCCGTTGGAGTTGGTTGGCGCGCTCCAGATGAACGCCGGAGTCACTGGCAACTGCAATGCCAATCACAAATTGCTCGGGCGAACCCATTATCGGTCGAAACAGTACCGGCGCCCAAATTGCCTTTTGAAGGTGAGCGAAATCACGGAAAATAGGGACATCTAGCGAGATCATTTCACGCTATCCTAAAATCATTGAGTGCATCGCCAGCGGCGCGCGCCACATGTGGAATCCTGTCGTTCAGAAACAGAACTAGCGCCTCGAAGTCCATTGGGCCTATCAAATCCGCGATTCTGTTGTCTGTGCCCGCCTGTCTCACGTCAAGTGTGCGGAGTCTATCCGGCAAAACCGATGCCTCATTGGCAAGCTTGGCTCGCGCGTCAGAAGACAAAAACTGCGTCACCCATTCGCTCAGTCTGTGTCGATATAGCTTGTCCGCTACCAAGTCGCTTTCGGTCCAAGCGGGCCCCGTGAAACAGCGACCGTGGTCAATTATCCACGCCCCAGTTCCTGCGGAAAACAGCACGTTACCAATATGCCGGTCAACATTCGCAACCCAGGCGTCAAAGCCGTATAGATCGCCCAGCCAAGACTCTTTTGATAGGAAATCAACGATCGGCCTAAGTAATTTTAAAGTTTCACTATTTTCTGGCCTTTTGACGATTGAGGCAACGGACGGGCTACCGACGTGTACACTTGCAAACATTAGGCCACGGCCGTCTTGCATTACAGTCTTTTTTGCACAAGGGTTGCCTGGCTCAGTGTACCTGATGAAAGAGGGAGGTACCGGGAGCCCCAGTGCTGACGCAAGGCTAGCTGCTAGTATCTCGTTCGCTAACTCCTTCGCGGGAAGGTCCTTTAGAATCGCAGTCTTAAGCTCGTGATCATGCGTAAGAATTTGGCCTTGATATGTGTCCGTAACGTTCGCGATGCCTGAATCTTTGAACGGTGAGGCTCCAGACATTACTTGCGCGAAATCAATAAGCCCTGCACTTCTCGGTTGCTTCCCCTGATCATGGCCCACTCCAACTATCCCCAATCGGCACGTTCAAATGTAAATTATGCTGTCTCGTAGAAGCACGTTTTCGCTACCCTATTTTACATTGTGAGACTTAGTCCATCGTCATATTCAGATATAATAACCTCAGCAAATTATCTCGGTCGCACCCCCGGTTGCACGATGGATGCTGCAATACGTTGTCCAAAAACTAATCCCCGCCCCTCCAGCCCGCCTTACCCTCTCTTGTCCGGCACATCGCCGAAAGACAGGAGACACCGATGCCCGTCGCATCGTTCAACCAGACAATCAGCCACGCCCTCGCCATGCGCCATGAGGCGCTCTGGCTGCGTTTTCATGCCCTCCACAAGGACATCTGCGCCATTGCCGCCAAAAAACCCGACGCGCTTGTGGGCGAAAGCGAGCGGATCGTCGCCGAAGGGCTGATCCACGATATGCGGCCCTTTCTCTCAAAACCCATCAAGCCGCTGCCGGCTGCGGCGCTGCATTTTGCCGGGCTTGCCGTGCAGCTCGGGCAGTTCATGGCGCGGTTGGAGGATTTTGAAAATCGCCATGCCCATTGGGATGGCAAGCGCTTTTGCCGGGTGTGGCGCATCACGGGAGAGGGTGTGGGCGTGCCCGTCGGGCGTTTGCGCCAGGAGGTCAAACCCTATGAACTCCAGACCCATGACGGCAAGAATATGCGCGAGCTGCTGGCCAAGCGCCTCGAACAGCGCAATCGCCACATTTTCGAGATGGGGTTTAAGGCGGGGCTAGCCGCACGCATCGGACCGCCGCCGTCCCCGGCCAACCCTGACGCATAAAACTTATCCCCGCTTTGGCAGGCGCAGCTATAGTTTAGCCATCACCTCGCGCGGGCAGACTGCATGCGAACTGAGCGGGGTGAGCCGGTCGCGGTCCCTTCGCATGGATCGCGGGTTCGGGCATCGGCCGCCTCGCGACGAGCGATCAAAGAGGCGCTGTGGATGCTGTCCTAAAACGCCGGTTTCCCGCGGTGGCTTTTGCCCCGTATTGACTACCCTGAGGGGGCAAATGCCACCGCGGGACTGCCTGACTTCCAAAAAACACCCGCGTGGCCGAAACTGGCCCCGCGGGCGCTTTGGCACGTCAAACGGCTGCCGTCGGCGGTAGCGCGAGCCCCGCTGCCGGATCGGCGAGCACGACGATCGGCGCGCCGGGGCGAACGCGTTCGTAAAGATCGATGATGTCTTGGTAGAGCAGCCGCACGCAGCCAGACGACACCGCCTTGCCGATCGAATGCACATCCATATTGCCATGCACGCGATAGAGCGTGTCGGTATTGCCCTGATGAATATAGAGCGCACGCGGCCCCAGCGCATTATCGAGCCCCGGCGGCTGGCCATGGCGATATTTTTCGATTTCCGGCTGGCGCTCGATCATTTCGCTCGGCGGCGTCCAGGTCGGCCACTTGCGCTTATAGGCAATATGCGCGCGCCCGTTCCACTCGAACCCCGCCCGGCCGATACCGACGCCATAGCGCATGGCCCGGCCATTGGGCTCGGTCCAATAGAGGAACCGATTGGCGGTATCGACCACCACCGTCCCCTCGGCCTCCCCGGTCGTATTCTCCACCTCCTGCCGCCAATAGACCGGATCGAGCAGATGGATCGGCGCTGCAGGAATGGGAAAATTCTCATCGGGCAGCGGGCCATACATCGCTAGCACCTCGGGCGGCACCACCCGCATCGGCGGCTCGGCCGTCGCCACGGTCGGACGCGACGAACCGGTTGTCGAACAGCCGGCAAGCGCCAGCGCGGCAAGGCTGGCGAACCCGGCCAGCACGGTGCGGCGCGACGGCATCGCGCTCAAAGAAAGTTCAGTCATAATAATCCTCGGCCTCACGCGGAGGCGCTAAAACAGAGCGGAAAGAGCGTCGTGTTTCAGGCGAGGATCTTTATCGGCGGGCGGAGGAAAATGCTGCCTTCCCAAGTGGTCAGTACCTTGGCGAGGAAAAGCGCGGTTTCCTCTTGTTCCGCCACGGCGGGTAACACTGGGGCGGCTGGCGCGATGGCTAGATGCGAGCCGCAAGGCATGATGATGCCCTGGCCAAGATCGATCTCGCCGCGCTGCACCTGCACCGTCACCCGGATCGGCTGGTTTGCCGCATCGACATGGTTGAGCACCACGATCGGGGTCGCCACATAGCGATGCGCATGACCCGTCGTCATTCCCGCCGTAGCGGAAAAGGCGAGAAGAATTGCGATGAGAAGGGCAAGACGCTGCATATCAATCCGGTGCTGCCGCCCAATTGCGGCAGGATGGGGGCAGAGGTGGCTCTAGCTTGCCGATCCCGGCGGTTGCCAAGCCATCAATTCGCGACCGTGTGCTTTTAGCCACGCTCGCCCCCGCTCCATATCCGGCAAGGTGCGCTTCACGGTCGACCAGAAAGCATCGGAATGGTTCATCTCGACGAGATGGGCGACTTCGTGGGCCGCGACATAATCCAGCACGAAGGGCGGTGCGAGGATCAGGCGCCAGTTGTAATTGATCGAGCCGGTCGAAGAACAGGATCCCCAGCGGCTCGATTGGCTGCGCAGTTTAATATCCTTGACCGTGACGCCGAGGCGGGCGGCATGAAAGGCGCTGCGCTCGGTCAAATCGGCCAGGGCCTCGCCCTTCAGCCAGTCAAACAGCCGCCGCGGCTGATGCTCGACAAGACCTGGCACCCGCAGCTCCGGCAGATCGAGCAACTCCACCCGCTCGACCCGACCGCGCGATTGGCCGGTGCCGACGACAAGATGCGGCACACCGCGCACCGGCACTTCGGCGCCGGCTTCAAGTGTCTGCCGCTTGGCGGCGCGAGGAAGCCGCGCAGCAAGCCAGTTGCGGTGCTTAAGAAGAAAGGCTTCGGCATCGGCCCAGCGCGCGCGTTCGGGAATAGTAAGAAGTGGCCCAGTCGCCGGCAGCGACAAGCGAAAACTCGCGGCGCGCTTGCTGAGTTTGACTGCAACCTCGACCGAGCGTCCGTCGAGATCGACGGTGACGCTTTTGGGCGGTTTAGTAGCTTGGCGCAGGAATGAAAACATGGGGCCGCAGAATCAATTCGGGTCAGCTTAGTGCGGTTTGTTGGCAAAGTTGATCAAACTTATCCCCGTCCCCTTTCATCCGAACAAAAATGGCGCCCTTGCGGGCGCCAGTTCACTTGGAGGTTTTAGGAAGGAAATGGGATCGGCTTTAGCCGTTATTGTTGTCCCAGCTATTGGCCGGCGGGGTGTTGTCGCCATAGCCCTGGCGATTGCCGCGGTGCTCGCTCATGAAGCGGTCAAACTCTTCACGATCCTTGGCCTTGCGCAGGTTCGCCATATAGTCTTGGAACGCATCGACTTCGGCATCGAGGCGAGCGCGTTCTTCGTCGAGACGACGAAGCTGGTCGGCGCGGTAGTCGTCGAAGGCGGCATTGCCCGAGGTCGAATAGTCACGGCCAAAGCCGGAAAAATGCTTCTTGTTCGAGCGCATAAAGCCGCATCCCTTGTTCCAGTAAGTTTGTGCCTTTTCGGCGGAGCCGCCGAACTTTTCACCCCAGAGGATGTAGCCCAACACCGCCAAGCCCAAGGGCCAGAAGATGATGAAGCCCATAACCATAAGGGCGATGGTCAGTGGCGACCATTGCGGTTTGATGATTGCTGTGTTCATGTCGTTTCAGTCTCCCAGTCACGATGCGCATAACGTAGCCCTCCCTGGGTCAGGATCAAGAATGTGCCTATGGGATTTCTAGGCTTGAAATGACGTTTTTCTCTTCCTATGCGGCGCATAGTCGTTCCGGTTCAGCATGAGCCCATTTGCCGTTTCGCCCAGCGAAGACATCTCCCATTGGCGCCCATTGCGCCTGCAGACTCTCGTGCTTTTGCGCTGGTTGGCAGTCGCCGGTCAGACCATCGGCGTCTTATTCGTGCAAATGGGGCTCGGCTTTCCGCTGCCGCTTTGGCAGTGCCTCTTGCTGATCGCACTCTCGGCAGCGCTCAATGTCGGGCTCTATTTTCGCTATGGCGCCAAGGGCGAACTCTCGCCGACTTTTGCCGCGATCCAGCTTGCTTTCGACCTTTGCCAGTTGGGTGGCCTCTTGGCGCTGACCGGCGGCCTTCTCAATCCGTTTTCGCTGCTGCTGCTCGCGCCGGTTTCGGTGTCGGCGACGACGCTACCGCCGCGCGAGACGCTGTTTATCTCCGTCCTTGCGGCCATGGTCGCCTCGCTCATCGCCATTATGCACATGCCGCTTCCGTGGTTGCCGGGCGAAGTGCTGGAGTTCAACCGCATCTATGTGATCGGCATCTGGGTCTCGATTGTCTGCGGCATTGCCTTCATTGCCGCCTATACGATCCGCGTGGCGCATGAATCGCGTCTAATCGCCGATGCTCTGGCCGCGACGGAACTGGCGCTGTCGCATCGCGAGCAGTTGACCGCACTTGATGGGCTCGCTGCAGCCGCAGCGCACGAATTGGGCACGCCGCTCTCCACCATCGCCCTGGCGGCAAAGGAAATGCGCGCCGAAGCCGAGGAGGGCAGCGCACTGGCCGAAGACGTGGAGCTCATTATTTCGCAAGCGGCGCGATGCCGCGCCATTCTCTCAAAACTGCGCAATCTTGGCAGTGATCCGGCAGACCCCTTCGCCGAAGCGCCGCTGATGGATATTCTGGCTGAAGTCTCGCGGCCGCATGAGGGGCGCGGCAAGGCCATCCTCTTTTATTCCGAGCGCGCCGTGGGCGAGCCGCCAGTGTTTCCGCGCTCGGTGGGCCTGCTCTATGGCCTTGGCAATCTCATCGAGAATGCCAGCGATTTTGCCAAGGAGACGGTGCGCATCGATACGGCCTGGGACCAATCGAGCATCAGCGTCACCATCACCGACGATGGCCCCGGCTTTGCGCCCGAATTGATCGCCCGGCTCGGTGAGCCGTACCTGACCAGCCGACCGCGCGATCCACATGGTTCGGACTCTCATCAACCCGGCGGACTTGGCCTCGGTATCTTTATCGCCAAGACCCTCCTCGAGCGCACCGGGGCGCGGCTGAGCTTTGCCAACGAAAAGGCAAGTGGCCATGCGCGCGTCCATGTAACATGGCCGCGTCAAACCGCCTGATCCGATCCAAGCCTTGGGTTTTGACGTTAGTCTAGCAAACCCTTATGGAAATGGTCATGAACACGCTCGAAGACATGTTGGCCGCCGATCCAAGCCTGTTGCTCGTCGATGACGACACGGCCTTTCTTTCCCGCCTCGAACGCGCCATGGACCGGCGCGGCTTTTCCGTGCGCATTGCCAGCACGGTCGCCGATGGCATCGCCGCGGTGAACGAACAGCCGCCTGCCTTTGCGGTGGTGGACTTGCGGCTCGAGGACGGCAACGGGCTCGACGTGGTTTCGGCGCTGCATCAGAAGCGGCCCGATGCGCGCGCCGTGGTCTTGACCGGCTATGGCAATATCGCGACGGCCGTCACGGCTGTGAAACTCGGGGCGATGGATTATCTTTCAAAACCCGCCGACGCCGACGATGTCATCAATGCGCTTCTGGCAACCGGCGAAGACAAGCCCGAGCCGCCGGAAAATCCGATGTCGGCCGACCGGGTGCGCTGGGAACATATTCAGCGCGTTTATGAGCTTTGCGATCGCAACGTCTCTGAAACAGCGCGACGGCTCAATATGCATCGGCGCACGCTGCAGCGAATTCTCGCCAAGCGCGCGCCGCGCTAATTCGGCCTAGACGTCGAGCAGGTTGGTAAAACCGGCAAAGATCATGCGCTTGCCGTCGAACGGCATTTCCATGGCGCCCATTTCCGGGTCGCTCATCATCTTCTGCTGAACGGCGTCTCGCGTTGCCTTGTCGGGATATTCGATCCAGGAGAATACGACCACTTCATCGTCCTTGGCGTGGACGGCGGTGTAAAAATCGTTGAGTTCACCCTTAGGCACGTCGTCGCCCCAGTTTTCGGTGACGCGGGTTGCGCCCCACTGCTTGAACAGCACGGCAGCGGCCTTGGCGTGAGCGATGTACTTTTCCTTATTGGCCTTGGGTACGGCTGCGACAAATCCATCGACATAGGTCATTCGGTCTCTTCTTTTGGATCCATATTCGACTGAGCGCCAGACGCTGAACCAGCGCCTGTCGCCATCGCGACGAACGAGACTACCACGGTTCGACACAGCGGATATTCAAACCGGTTTCAGCTGCAACCGTCCTGCCATGGTGAAGGTAAGGATGAGAAGCGGGATGAGCATGGCAAAGGCCAGGCGCACGCCCACGCCCTGTGCGACAGCCCCAATAAGAGCGGGGGCACCGAGATTGACGAGCTGGAAAATCAGCGTCGTCGCCGCGACGTTCTGCGACGCCGGACGATCCCCAAGGCGCGCTGCAGCCGAGAGCATGAGCGGATAGAGCACGCAAATGCCGATGCCGACGGCGAGGAAACCGAAGAGCGCGATATAGGCATTGGGCGCCAGCACCGTCAGCGCCATGCCCGCGATCGCAACGGAGGATAGCGTCCGCGCGACACCCACGGGGCCGAATCGATCGATGAACCGGTCGGCAACCAGACGCCCGGCAGCCATGGCGACAAGGAGAGATGGCAGCGCGAGGGATTCGACAAAGGCGGGCACGTCGAAACTATCGCGAAGATAGATGATCGACCAGGCGCGCGAGGCGCCTTCGGTGAGACCCGCGCCAAGGCCGAAAGCTACCAGCCCCAGCGTGGCCAAGGTCGGCAGAGCCAATCTCTTGGCCTTCTCGCCCGTATAGGCGCGGGGCGGCATCGGCACCATGGGCACGACGACAAAGAGCAGCAGCGCCAGGAGTAGTGGCACCATGCTCCAGAGGTGGATTTCGGGCGAAACGCCGAGACCACGCAGAGCCGCGCCGAGAAGCGAGGTGAACAAGAACCCGACGCTCCAGGCGCCGTGGCAGGTGTTCATCACGCGCTGGTCCATACCGGCCTCGACGCGATCGGCTTCGACATTCATCGCAATATTGCTCAGCGAAAAGCCGGTGCCGTTGATGGCGAGCAGGGTGAAAAGAGCGAAGGGGGTCAGCAACACCGTCGAGAGCGCCGCTGTGATGATGACGATCGGCAGGACGGCAAGGATGGTGCGGCGCGGTCCAAAGCGCTCGATGATGGCGCTCGAAAAGAGGAACATGGCGAGGCCACCAAGCGGCTGGCCCATGAGGACAAGCCCGAGTTGGCCCTCGGAAATATTCATCGCCTCCTGCAGATCTGGGATACGCGTGTGGATAGCGCCGGCAGCAAGGGCATGAGTGAAGAACAGCGCGACGATGCGCCAGCGGGTGGAGTTCATGGCCATTCGATCAGCGGGGACCGGGGTCCAGCAGCACGTGGATGCGGTCGGCGCCAAGCCGGGCGAGTTTGAGCATCAGGGCCTTGCGGCGCGCCGGAGCGAGCGGGGTATCGGGACTATCGCGGAGGATCGCGCCATCGTGCCCATCGGCAACGATCAGCCCCTCGCTCTCGGGAAAGATTTCGCCATCGAGCTCGGGCGGCTTGGCGAAGAAGAACTTGTCGGAAAACTCCCGGTATTCCGGCCATTTCCGATCGACCTGAAAGTCGATCAGGCTCGATTTGATCTCGATGATCCAGATCTCGCCTTTGGGTCCCACGGCCAATACATCGGCGCGGCGGCCATTGCTGAGCGGCACTTCGGCATAGCAGGCCATGTCGTGCCGTTCGCGCAGCATGCGCATGACGCCGCGCTGGACCCGCAGGGCGGTTGCCGATTGCCGGAGATCGACAATCGGCGGCAGGTCGCTGTGCTGCCCGTCCTCAGCCATTGGGCCCGAGTGGTTCTGGCGGCATGCCATGCGGCGCGTCGACCTTGCGAGTGCCAAGCGCAAAGCTCGAGGCCCAGAGACCGGCAAGCAGCAACGGCAGACAGATGAGGTAAGACATGCGGATGCCGAGATATTCGGCGACGAAGCCGAGGAGCGGCGGGGCGAGGAAGAAGACGACGAAGCTCACCTGGCCGATGGCCGCGACGTTGACGGCAGCCGGACGATCGGTGCGCTGCGCGGCGGCGGAAACGGCCAGCGGATAAACCGCCGAACAGCCGGCACCCATCAGCGCAAAGCCCACCAGCGCCAGTTCCGGCGAGGGCGCGGTGCCGACGAGGAGGGCGCCGCCGCTTGCTGCGGTCAGCATGACCATAGCGACATTGCGCGGGCCAAAGCGGGCGACGATCGGATCGGCAGAGAGGCGCATCGCGGCCATGAAGAAAGCAAAGAGGGCAAGGCCCATGCCGCCGACAAACGGCTCAACCGCAAAGACGTTGCGCATATAGATCGCCGACCAATCGATCCCGGCGCCTTCGACGAGGAAGGCGGCAAAGCCGATGAGGCAAAGCGGCAAAAGACCCCAATTGGGGAAGGCGAAGCGATGACCGGCATCGCCTTCGGCGCGCACAGGCTTAGGGGCTTCGGTGGCGCTGAAGAGGAGATAGCCACCGACGAGAAGCACGATCAAGGCAACGATACCCTGATGCCAGGCGGCGCTGATACCGGACTGACGGATCATGGCGCCAAAGAGGGCCGTGACGAAGAAGCCGACGCTCCAGAAGCCGTGGGCGCGGTTCATGAAGCGCTTGCCGGTCTGCATTTCTAGCCGGTCGATCTCGACATTGAGATTGATTTCGAGCGCCCCGGCCAGAAGGCCGGCAAAGAACAGGACGGCGAACATGGCTGGAGCCACGGGTAGCCATGGAATGGTGGCAAAGAGCACGGCGGGACCAAGGACGGTCAGCAGCGCCGTCTTCCGGAAGCCGAGGCGTTCGATATAGGGCGGGCCGACGGTCAGCGAAATCAGCGAACCGATGGACATGCCGATCATGGTGAGACCGAGCTGGCCCTCAGAGATCTGTAGATGTGTCTGGATATCGGGCAGGCGCGCCATCAGCGCGCCGGTCGTGACCGCGAAGAGAAAGAAGCTCGCATAGATGCGATGCTGGGCCTGGATCATCATGGCGTAACCTCATGAGCGAGCGTCTTCCGGCCCAAGGTGGGGGCCGTGAAGAAGCCAAGAAGCACAAGGGGAATACCGACGCCGAAAACCCACTGAATGCCGAAGTGCTCAGCGATATAGCCCAGAAGCGGCGGGCCTAAGAGGAAGGCCGTGAAAGAAAACTGCGCCAGCGCAGCGACATTGACCGAAGCCGGGCGATCGGTCTGCTGCGCGGCCGCCGACATGGCGAGCGGGAAAAGCGCGCTCGACCCGACGCCGATCAGCGCAAATCCGAGGTAAGCGACCCAGGCGGCGCTGGCAAAGAAAGCCAGCAAAACGCCGATGCCGAGAAGGGTCAACAGCACGCGGGCCACGACGACTGGGCTTAACCGTTCGACGAAACTATCGGCAAAGAAGCGGGCAACGCCCTGTGACCCGGCAACGGTCGCCACGGCAAGGCCGGCAAAGAAGGGCTCGGCGTCAAAGAGATTGCGCATATAGATTGCGGACCAGTCGATCCCGGCGCCTTCCATGAGCATGGCGGAAAGACAGACGCCGACAAGCGCCATGATCGGCAGGGTTGGGCGAGCAAAGCGGGGCGGCTCTTCGTCGCTGCCGCCGGCGCGGTGCGGCGCGGGTTGGAAGCGGCCGAGCAGCAGAAGTGTTGCGAGGATAACCACGGGGATCATCAGCATCAGGTGGAAATGCACCTCAAGGCCAGCTTGGGCGATGAAGGATCCAACAATGCCGGCGGCGAAAAAGCCCAGCGACCAGAAGGCGTGGGCGCGGCTCATGATGCGCCTGCCGATGGCGTGCTCGACGCGATCGGCCTCGACATTGATGATGATCTCGATGGCCCCGATGGTGAGACCCACCGGCACGAGCAGCAAGAAAAAGGCCAGCGGCGTCTGCGCCCAACTTGCGAGGGCATAGAGGGCGGACAGCAACGGAATAGCGAACAGTAGGACGCGGCGATAACCGATGCGTTCGACGAAGTGGCCGGCAAAGGTCAGCGAGATCAGCGTACCGCAAGCAGATCCGATCAGCGCGAGGCCGAGAGCACCCTCGCCGACCTGCATCGCCTCCTGAATATCGGGCAGGCGCGGGAAGATGCTGCCCATGCAGAAGGAATAAACAAAAAACGCCCCGAAGACCTTGATCTGGGGCGGCAAATCGATGCCGAATCGCATGATGGAAAATGCTCGAAAGATCAGACAGCGCGACGCTAGGCGATTTCGGCTTTGAGTGAAATAGGGCCGAAAGGCTTTATTGCAACGTTTGCATTGGCTGTCCGCTACCGAATGGTTGGAAGAGCTCATCGCGTTTGATCGAGATGCCTTCCCGCACATGGCGCATGACTTCAAGCCGGCGGAATGGGCCGCCCATCCGGCCGGATTGGCCGGTCACCGGCAGCGTCGAAACGCGGTTGCGGCGGTCTGGGCCGAAATAGCCCGCAGCCTCATAGAAGACGACGTGCCGGCCCACCTGCCGTTCGAGCCTAGCGCGCAATGCCGCTTCGGTTTGTGGAAGAGCGATGACATCGTCGAAGCCGAGATTGATGCAGCCAATGGTGGCTTCGACCGACAAATCCTCGGCACAGTAGACCATCGGCGAAAACCGTACGGCAGGATTGGCCGAAAAGCGAATATCGCGCGCCACTTGCCGCAGTTCGGCGATATTGGGTACGCCGGAAAACAGGAAATAACAGAGGGGCGTCTCGTCAGCCTGCTGCTCGACCTGACTGAGGCCGCGATAGCTTGAGACGCCGGTAAAGCCCAGGTCCGTGGCAGTGCCGAAAAGAGAGGACCAAGTCTTGTCTTGTGGTCCGACGATATAGGCATAAGCCTTCATCAGAACTGCCCCCCGCGTGTTCACGGAGCGAACGTTAAAGCTGAGTAGATAACGACTGGATAACAGACGCCAAAGTATTTGGCCTTATCTAGTATTTGTAAGTCAGATGCTGATGGGTCTAAGCCGAACAAAACAAAGGCCGCCCAGAGGGCGGCCGTGTAATGGGGTTTGGAAGCAACGGCGCGTCAATCCTGGGCAAGACAGACGGTGGTGGTGCCGCGATTGCGGAAACCGAGAGCAGTCGCTGCAGCCTTGGAAAGATCGATGATGCGCTTGCCATGGAATGGACCGCGGTCGTTGATGACGACTTCGATCGACTTGCCACTGTTTTGATCGGTGACTTGCACTTTCGTGCCGAAGGGAAGGGAACGATGTGCCGCCGTCATGGCGTTCTCGTTAAATACATCTCCCGATGCTGCCCGCTTGCCGTTGAAGCCGGGGCCGTACCAGGAAGCGCCACCACATTGTGCGTAAGCTGCCGAAGTTGAGAGTGCGAGGGCAGCCGCCGCTGCGGCGACGAGAACGGCTTTTCTTACCAATGGTCCATGCTCACTGAAGTTTTCGATGGACTGGTGAATAATGTGGCGGAGCGGCCTGATTGTGGGCGCTTTGCGATCACGGGGTTAATTGTTGCCCTGATGCCGCAGATTGGCGATAGCGAACTGTTAACCATTAGCCCAGACTTGGCGGATTCTTAGAAACTGAATCTCAAGACTCGCCAAATCGTCGCGTATGAGCCGCTGATCGGTAAGATTTGGGAAACCACATTGTTCATTGTGGCCTGAGTGCAACGGTTCCGCAGAAGATAAGAAAAAACCCGGATTTGCTGACTTTTGGCCTGTGAATAACGCGGAAATCTCCATTTGTGGCATTCCGAGCCGCGAATGTGGCAGGATTTCCCGCGCGATTGCGGCCAAGAAAAAGGGCGATGGAAGCTCCATCGCCCAGGTCAGTCAGGGAGAAGACAGGTGCCAGCGCTCAGGAGCGAGGCTGTGGCACAATGCGCAGATAGGGCTTCAGTTCCTTCCAGCCCTCGGGATACTTGGTCTTGGCGACCTCGTTGGTCACGGCCGGGACGATAATGACGTCCTCCCCATTCTTCCAGTTCACGGGCGTTGCCACCTGGTGCTTGGCCGTCAGTTGCAGGCTGTCGATGACGCGGATGACCTCGTCGAAGTTGCGGCCCGTCGAAGCCGGATATTCGATCTTGAGCTTCACTTTCTTGTCGGGGCCAATCACGAAGACTGAGCGGACAGTCAGCGTGTTGTCGGCGTTCGGGTGGATCATGTCATAGAGACGCGCGACCTTGCCTTCGGTATCGGCGAGGAGCGGGAAGTTGAGCGAAGCGCCTTGGGTCTCTTCGATATCCTTGGCCCAGCCGCCGTGATCTTCGAGCTTGTCGACGGAAAGGCCCAGCACCTTTACGCCACGCTTCTCAAATTCCGGCTTGAGCTTGGCGGTGTAGCCAAGTTCAGTGGTGCAGACCGGGGTAAAATTCTTGGGGTGGCTGAAAAGCACAGCCCAGGACCCTTGGATATAATCGTGGAAGTGAATGGTGCCCTCGGTGGATTCGAGGGTGAAATCGGGGGCGGTATCGCCAATCAGAATTGCCATCGTTCTCTTCCTTCGCCGGTTGGCGCAGCCGTATCGTTCGATGAAGAATATCGTACTGCTAGCTGATCGATGAAGGGGTAGATCGCGAAACTCTTTGGCGGTATTTTCGCACAATAGGGAACAATATGCTCCTGCCGTTTTCGAGGGCGCTACAGTTCAAAAAAGGACGTTACGGCACTTACTCATCCTTGGCTTCGAAACCCAATTGGAATTCGTGCGTTCGCCTCTGGCAGTTCTAATATTTTCAAATTCATTTCGGAGAATCCTAATGAAGACGTCTATTCTTACTATTGCAACGGCTTGCGTTCTGACTTTGGGCGTCACATCCGCCGCCTTTGCTCAGGATGCGACCAACTCGGTGGCCGCCGACCCAGAAAAATGTCTTATTAATCAAGGGGCTGGCGCAACACCTCCAAATGAATCTCTATCTTCAGAAACCACATCCGACGACTCAGGTTCTTCGTCTAATGGCACTCGTGCCATTGATGACCAAAACCCAGGCGGCTGCCCAGACCTTGTGAAATCCGAGGATTCTGGCAACTAATGGTGTGAGGGGCCCGCTTCGGCGGGCCTTCTTCTTTTCTACTGCACCATCACCGATCCTGAGACAGCGCCACTTGTGGGCGCGCCGTTTTTCCAGGTCACATCGAGCCCATTAAGCGGCACGACGGAAAGACTCATCTTGCCCGAGCCCTGCTGGATCTGCCGCGCATGGGCAAGATAGATCAGCGAATTGTTGGCTGGGTCGTAGATGCGGGTAACGCGCAAGGATTTCCAGATCAGAGACCGCGCCTGCTGGAAGATCTCTTGGCTGCCGCTGGTCTTAATATCCCCAATGGTGATCGGGCCAACCGCCGAGCAATCGAGCGCCGAATAGGATGGGTCTTCGAACCAATTGCCCTGGCTGATCCGGTCGATGAAGGAGCGGTTGAAGAAGGCCAAGTGGCACACGACGCCCTCTACGTCTGGATCGGCCACAGCTTCGACCGAAATATCATTGCCCGTCCAATCGACGCCGACACTGCCCACTTCATCGCGATTGCCACAGGCGGCAAGTGCGAGAACGGCAAACGAAACCATGGCGATGCGCGCGAAAATCTTCATAAGGGTCCTCCAAGACCCCAAAGACATGGGGCGCAACCGAACGCCTGACAAGACCAATCGTTCAGTGCGCCCTGCGCGCTCGCCTACACGCGATCGACATGGCCGAGACTACGTTCGGGATCGATCCTGTCGCGCACCATCTGCTTGAGCACCCGGCTATCGGGAAATCCGCCATCGCGCTTGCGTTCCCAAACAAGCTCTTCGCCAAAACTGATCTCAAAAATGCCACCCGTACCGGGGACGAGGGTGACGGAGCCCAATTCAAGCGAAAATGTCGAGAGCAGTTCCTGCGCCATCCAGGCGGAGCGCAGCATCCAGTTACACTGCGTGCAATAGGTGATCGAGATCGCCAGCTTCGGCGCATCAGTTGTCATGCGTCCCCGCTCCGACATTGTTGAGTTGCGCCCCCAGGCTTAGACGGCCAGCACTGGGATCAAAGCAGCTTTTCGATATCGCCGGCAATATCGGCAGGTTCTGTCGTTGGCGCATAGCGCTCGACCACGGCGCCCGAGCGATCAATAAGGAACTTGGTGAAATTCCATTTGATCGCCTCGCTGCCCAGAATGCCGGGAGCGGATTCCTTGAGCCATTTGTAGAGCGGATGCGCTTCGTCCCCATTGACGTCGATGCGCGAAAAGATCGGAAAGGTCACACCGTAATTGACCTCGCAGAAGCTGGCGATTTCTTCATTGGTGCCCGGCTCCTGGCCCGCAAACTGATTGCAGGGAAAACCGAGGACGACCAGGCCGCGCCCACCAAACTGCTTATAGAGTGCTTCGAGCCCCGCATATTGCGGGGTTAGTCCACACTGGCTCGCGACATTGACGATAAGAACGACCTTGCCGTCGAAATCGGCCAGCGGCTGTGCTGCCCCCGAGAGCAGAGGCAGGGTGAAATCGGCAAGGGTCGTCATGGGTTGGTCCTGGAAAAGGTGACGCTGAGAAAAAGGCCCCGATAAGGGGCCTTCTTTTAGTTTCCGAACAGTAGATCCATCAAGGTGCGCTGCGAGCGCTCGTTCTGATAGGCTGGCTCCTGGCCACCAACAGGCGCAGGTGGCGCGAATTGGTCGACCGGTTGCACCTGCTGGCCTTGGATCTGCTGCGGCTGATTATTGGCCGCCGGCGCGCTGGGCACCCAGACCTGCTGCCCCGTTGCCGGATCAACGACCAGCACCATGGGGAGCCCAGTCTGCGGATCGATAGGCGCAGAATTGTCCACCGGCGCCGCGCCGAACCCATTGGGTTGCGTGGTCTGCAAGGGCAGGCCGGTAACCGGATCGATCTGATTGCCCTGCGCATCATATTGCGGCTGCGTCGCTTCGACCGGAAGGCCGGTGGCTGGGTCAGTCATCGTGCCGGTCTGGATCGGCGGGTTCATCGTTGCCGCGCCGCCATTGAGCGTCAATGCCGGATTGGGCTGACCAGTCGCCGGATCGATTGCCACAACCTGCCCGGTCGCTGGGTCGGTCATGGTCTGCACGGGCTGGCCCGTGCCGCCATCGACATACTGGACCTGTGGCTGCCCCGTTGCTGGATCGATCACTGGCTGGCCAGTTGCGGGGTCGATCACCTGCTGGGCAACCATCTGTCCCTGGTATGAGCCGCCCGGAATAGCTTGCGGCGAGCGGCCGGCATGGGCTTTGGTCATATATTCGGACCAGATCTGCGCCGGCACATTGCCGCCTGAAAGCGTCGTCTTGGTGTCGTTGTCATTGCCAAGCCAAACGCCAGTGACCATGGCGGAGGTGTAGCCGACAAAGAGTGCGTCGCGAGCGTTCTGGCTGGTGCCCGTCTTGCCGCCGAATTCCCAACCGCCGAGATTGGCGCCGCGACCGGTGCCCACTTCGACCGCCGTTTCGAGCATGTCGTTCATTTCGCCGAGCACATTGGGGTCGACCACGCGGCCAGGACCGGCATCCGATGCCTCATAGAGCACGGTGCCATCCTTGCCGGTGATCTTGGTGATCACATTGGGGATGACGCCCATGCCGCCATTGGCAAAGGGTGCATAAGCCGAGGTGAGTTCGAGAAGGTTCACTTCCTGCGTGCCAAGGGCAATCGACGGCACCGGGGTCATGGGCGAGGAAATGCCCATGCGCGTTGCGACTTCGATCACCTTTTCAGGCGTCACGTCGATGGCAAGACGTCCGGCAATGGTGTTGAGCGAATAGGCAAGGCCCTGGCGCAATGTCACCGTGCCGGCATATTTGCCCGAGGCATTGCGGGGGCTCCAGCCATTATATTCGAACTGGGCGTCCTCTGCCAAGGTGTCGGGCGTATAGCCCTTCTCCATGGCGGCCATATAAACGAATGGTTTGAAGGTCGAACCGGGCTGGCGCTTGGCGGTAACCGCACGATTGTACTGGCTCGCCTGATAATCGACACCGCCCACCATGGCGCGCACGGTCCCGTCGACATCCATGGAGACGAGCGCGCCTTGGCTGAAGCCGCGCTTCTTGCCCTCGTTGGCGACGGCCTCCTTGACGATGAACTCGGCGTCCTTCTGCATCTTCCAGTCGATGGTGGTTTGCACCACCACGTCATCCTTGATGTCGCCGATATAGGACGTCATCAAGCTTTCGACCCAGTCGGCCACATAGGATTCCGAACCGGCGACCACGGTACGCACCGTTTCCTGGCTGGAGTCGATCTGCGCAGCATCGGCCTCTTCGCGGGTAATATAGCCTTCTTGCGCCATCAGGTTGAGAACGATGCGCTGGCGCTCGATGGCGCGCTGCGGATTGGCCTTTGGATTATAGGCCGATGGTGCGGGCAAAATGCCGACAAGCATTGCGGCTTGGCCGAGCGACAGATTGCGCGCGGAAACGCCGAAATAGGTCTGCGCTGCGGCCTCGATGCCGGTGGCGCCGGCGCCGAAATAGACGCGGTTCATATAGAGTTCGAGAATTTCTTCCTTGGTGTAGTTCTGCTCGAGCCACACCGCGAGGATGGCTTCCTGCACCTTACGGCCAAGGGTCTGGTCCGGCGTCAGGAAGAGGTTTTTGGCGACCTGCTGGGTCAGGGTCGATGCGCCGCGGGTCACGCCGCGCGCTTCGATCGATTCAATGGCCACGGACAAAAGGCCGATCGGATCGACGCCGAAATGGGTCATGAAGCGACGGTCTTCCGAAGCGATGAAAGCTGCGGGCACATAGGCCGGCAATTCGCGGAAGGTCACGGCTTCGCCGCCCGTCTGGCCACGGTTCGAAATCAGGCTGCCATCAGCCGCGAGAATACGGATATTGGGTGGGCGGTCAGGAATAGCCCAACTTGTCGAGGACGGTAGCTGGGCGCCGTAATAAACGACGACCGCAATGACGGCGAGCCCGCCCCAAAGGCAGGCGACGAAACCCCACCACAAAAGCCCCATGAGAAAGCCGCCACTGCGGGAGCGGCGCTTTTTGGGCTTGGCGGTTTCGGCCTTGCCGCGACGCGGCTGCTTTTCGCCCCGGGGCGGCTTCTTGTTGCTCGGCGGCTTACCGCCACCACCACCACCGATCGGGCCGCCTGAGCGTTCATCGTCGACAAAGCTGCCGACGGACTGCCCGAGGCTCGGTTCGACCCGAGCACCCTTCTTGGTCTGCGCTTGGGGCTTGGCCGTTCTTTTGGGCTGGGCACCAACACGGTCATCGGCCGAAATGCGGAAGTCCATCGAGCAAACCTAATCCAGGGGGTCTGATGCCGCTTCTACCCTGTTCGCCCAAGGAGGGAAACAAAAGGTAAGTGAGCGGTTAAAGTCCGGCGGTGCGCTTCATGCCAATGTGCCTGACGCGTCCATATTTCGGATAGCACCCGTTCTCTGCAGTAAATGTGGCCGGTTTATGTGAGAAAGCACAGTCCTGAAGCAAGTGTGTCCGGTTCGACACATCGATCACTTTGCAGTGGCAGCAGCTTTCGGCGGGAACAGGATCACTGCGTGACGAATTGGGAGAGCATTGTTAATTAAGGACTTTCTCATGCCAATGATTAAAACGCGCGACGGTACATCCCTTTACGCCAAGGATTGGGGCGAGGGGCGCTCGGTGATCCTGCTGCACGGTTGGCCGCTTTCGGCCGATAGCTGGGACGATGGCGCGCTCGTTCTCGCGGAAGCCGGCTATCGCGCCATTGCCTATGACCGCCGTGGCTTTGGCCGCTCGGAGCAACCCTATTCGGGCTATGAGTATGACACTCTGGCCGACGACCTTGCCGATGTCGTTCAAGCCACTGGCGCCGAAGATGCGGCCTTGATCGGGTTCTCCATGGGCGGCGGAGAAGTCGCGCGCTACATGTCGCGTCATGGCGGCAAGGGTATCAGCCAGGCCGGACTTATCGCTTCGGTCGTGCCTTATATGCTCAAGACTGACGACAATCCCGATGGCACGCCGCAGGATACGTTCGACGAAATGACCAAGGGCATGAAGGAAGACCGGGCAAAGTTCTTCGCCCATTTCTTCAAGACCTTTTTCGGCATTTCGCTGATGGATCATCCCACCTCGGACGATGAAGCGCATCACGCCTGGGTCGTTGCGATGCAGGCGGGTCTCAAACCCACCCTCGATTGCGCTAAAGCCTTTGCGACGACGGACTTCCGCCCTGACCTTGCTTCGTTCCGCGTCCCGACGCTGATCGTGCACGGCACAGCCGACAAGACCGTGCCTATCGATGCCTCGGCACGTGCGGCTGCGGCCGGCATCGCCAATGCGACGCTGATTGAATATGACGGCGCCCCACATGGTCTTTTCGCGACGCATAAGGATCAGTTGATGGCCGACATCAAGGACTTCCTCGCGCGCTAAAGCGGCTTGGAAGCATGGCAATCTTTTCTTGCCGGAGCGGAAATGGCAGGGCAGAAAGCGCTATGCGCTTCTGCCTTGTCTTTTTCGTGTTTGTTTTCAGCGCCCTTTCGGCGCGAGCCGAAACATCCCAGACCGCCTTTAGCGAGGCGATCGACCTCTTCGAGGCCGCATTACCCAATCTGCCCGCCGAAATGGTCAGCGTCGATATTGCGACCTATCGCGATGCGCTTACTCTGCGGCAGTTCCGGTCCGCCTACTGGGGCGGGAGCATTTCGCTAGACGTAGCCGAAGCCGGCGAGGGCGCCGAGCGCTCCTGCAAAGACTTTGCCGCCTTCGTACGATTGCCGCCGCAAGACGGCAAACTCGTACTGACGCTCTGCCCGCAGTTTTCGACGCCCGGCGCCGATGCATTGCGACGCCTGACAATCATCCACGAAATGGTTCATGTGGTGGCCGGTCCAGACGAATGCCGGGCCATGGCTTTCGCCGCTAGGGTTGAAGAGGCCGCGACCGGTACATTCACACCGGTCGACCGCTATTGGGCCGCCAATAACTGCGCGGCAAGCGCGTTCAGCCTGCCGCGCTAATTCTTACCGCCAGCCAAGGCTCGGGGCAACATGCGTTAAGATGCTCTCGATCACATGAGCATTGTAGTCGACGCCAAGCTGGTTGGGCACCGTGAGCAGCAGTGTGTCGGCTTCGGCGATGGCTTCGTCACGCTTGAGTTCTTCGATCAACTTGTCGGGCTCGGCGGTATAGCCACGACCGAACACGGCGCGCTTTTCCGGCTCGATATAGCCGAACTGGTCCTGCTCCGGACGGCCGGCGCCGAAATACATGCGGTCCTGATCGTTGACGAGCGCGAAGATCGACCGGCTGACTGAGACGCGGGGCTCACGGCTGTGTCCCGCTTCTTTCCAGGCGGCACGATAGGCGCGGATCTGTTCGGCCTGCTGGATGTGGAATGGCTTGCCGCTCTCGTCGAATTTGAGCGTCGAGGACTGCAAGTTCATGCCCATCTGCGCCGCCCAGATCGCGGTGGCGTCGCTGGCGGCGCCCCACCAGATACGTTCGCGCAGACCTTCCGAATGTGGCTCGAGCCGCAACATGCCCGGCGGATTGGGGAACATGGGCTGCGGATTGGGCTGTGCAAAGCCCTTGCCCTTTAGCACTTCCATAAAGACTTCGGCGTGCTGCCGCGCCATGTCCTGGTCGGTCTTGCCCTCTTCGGGCCCAAAACCAAAATAGCGCCAGCCGTCGATGACCTGCTCTGGCGAACCGCGCGAAATGCCAAGCTGCAGGCGGCCACCGGCGATCAGGTCGGCTGCACCAGCGTCTTCAGCCATATAGAGCGGATTTTCGTAGCGCATGTCGATCACGGCCGTGCCGAGCTCGATCTTCTTGGTTTTTGCGCCGGCTGCCGCAAGCAGCGGGAAGGGCGAGGCGAGTTGGCGGGCAAAATGGTGCACGCGGAAATAGGCGCCATCGGCTCCCAACTCTTCGGCAGCAACCGCCAAGTCGATGGATTGTAGCAACGCGTCACCGGCCGACCGCGTACCGGACTGCGGCGAAGGGCTCCAATGACCAAAGGACAAGAAACCAATCTTTTTCATGTGAGCCTCGCGTGAATACCTTGGCTCTTAGCTATGCGCTCGTGTGCCGAGATTAAAGCCAGGTTTCGCGAGACGGACTGGAAAGGATCACCGAACACTGGATTTGCGGTGCATTGAACCCATGGAGTCGAGAGGCGTTACAGAAGAGAACGCCAAGGAGAACTATCATGGCCAACACTACCCAGACATCGCGTGGCCGCAGCCAGGATCGCGCCAAGGTTGCCGGAAACCAGGATCACGAAGTCCGCTACGAAGCGGATAAGACCGGCAAGAGCAAGGGCGCGGTAAAGTCAGCGGTGAAATCTGCCGGCAATTCGCGCAAGGCGGTCGAGAAAGAACTCAAGCACTAGGTCCGCTTTGCCTTCTGCTTCTTCGTGATGCCGCGATAGACCGCGGTGCGCAGTTCGCTGGCGTAATAATCATAATGCGGCATGCCGCTCTGCTGCGCGATCTGTAATTCGGCCTCGATGTCATAAGGCACGCGCACGAAGCTCAGCGACCAACCTGCGGCGGTATCTTGGCCGACGTCGATGATGCAGTAACAAGCCAGAGGCACATCCAGCGAATTGCCAACGCTCCCTGCATTAAAGAGCGTGTGGCCTTCGAAGCTGACCATGTAGGGCGTGTGAATATCGCCATAGCCGACCAGTACCGGCGGCGTGCCGTGTCCGGTAAAGTCGGTATTGGCAAACATCTGGCGATGGACCTCGCGCGAGGCAGTCTCATAGACCCGGTTAAAAGGGCTTACCTGACTGGCGTGGTAAAACCGCGCCGGGTGTGCACCGAACATGCAATCCACGCTTCCTGGCAGATTGGCCAGATAGTGATTTCGCTCCGGTCCGAGCTGGCTCTGGTGCCACAGCGTTGCAGAGGTTGCTTTTCGGCCGCTTGCGACGTCAGCGTCCCAATTGCCTTGAACGACCACCTCACAAACTTGCCGGCAGCGATCGACGACTTCGGCGGACCGCGGCCCTTTGCCGACCAGATCGCCGAGATTGAAAATGCGGGTGATCCCACGCGCTTCGATATCGGCGAGAACGGCTTCAAGTGCGGTGAGATTGCCGTGGACGTCGGACATGATGGCGATGCGTTCGGGCGATCCGACCATGTCAATTCCCACCTTAGCAAAGAAAAGGCCGCCCGGAGGCGGCCTTGGGATTAGACGTCCAGGTTGCTCACATTGAGCGCATTGTCCTGGATGAAATCGCGGCGTGGCTCGACGAGGTCGCCCATCAGAGCGGTAAAAATCTGGTCGGCTTCGTCGGTCTGGTCGATCTCGACGCGTAGCAGGGTGCGGGCATTGGGGTCGAGGGTCGTTTCCCAAAGTTGCTCGGCGTTCATCTCGCCAAGGCCCTTATAGCGCTGGAGGCTGACGCCCTTGCGGCCGGCATCGGTCACGGCCTTGAAGAGTGTGCTTGGCCCAAAGATATTGATCGTCTCGCCCTTGCGCTTGAGCGTCGGCACGCCGCCGAACAGTTCATCAAGCCGCCCTGCAAGCTGGCGGAGTTTTCGCGCGTCGGCCGACTGAAGCAGCGCACGATCGATCTGGTGCGTCTCGTTGACGCCGCGCACCGTGCGCGAAAAGGCCAAAGCTTCGTCGTCCGTGATCGTGCCGCTCCAGCCGCGTTCCAGTTCATCGGAAATGCGATCGAGGCGATTGGCAACGCGCTTCAATGTCTCGGCGCTCTTTTCGGGATCTGCCATGCCATCGGGATCGAGCGCACCGACGATTGCCGATTGTTCGACGAGATTACGGTTGTAGCGCAGGTTGAGGTTCTTGATCGCATAGTCGATATCGCGCGCCTGCTGCAGGATCGACATGAGGTCGGGGCCTGCATGTTCGACGCCATCGCGGGTCGTAAACACGGCTTCGTCGAGACCGGCATCGAGCAGGTAGTTTTCAAGCGCCCGCTCGTCCTTGAGATATTGTTCGGAGCGGCCACGGGTCGCCTTATAGAGCGGCGGCTGGGCGATATAGATATGCCCGCGCTCAAGCAGCTCGCGCGTCTGGCGGAAGAAGAACGTGAGCAGCAGCGTGCGGATATGGGCGCCGTCGACATCGGCGTCCGTCATGATGATGATCTTGTGGTAGCGCAGCTTGTCGGCGTTGAACTCTTCGCGGCCGATGCCGGTGCCGAGTGCAGTGATCAGCGTACCGACCTGGTCGGACGAAATCATGCGATCAAAGCGCGCGCGTTCCACATTGAGGATTTTACCCCGCAGCGGCAACACGGCTTGATTGGACCGGTCGCGGCCTTGCTTCGCCGAACCACCTGCCGAGTCTCCCTCGACGATGAAGATTTCGGACTTGGCCGGATCGCGTTCCTGGCAATCGGCAAGCTTGCCGGGGAGCGAGGAGATTTCGAGCGCGCCCTTGCGGCGGGTCAGCTCACGCGCCTTGCGCGCGGCTTCGCGGGCGGCCGCGGCTTCGACCACCTTGCCGACGATGACCTTGGCTTCGTTCGGGTGCTCTTCAAACCATTGGCCGAGCTTCTCGTTGACGATGTTTTCGACGACGGGACGCACTTCCGACGAAACCAGCTTGTCCTTGGTCTGGGACGAGAATTTGGGGTCCGGAACCTTGACCGAGAGAACGCAGGTCAGGCCTTCGCGCGTATCGTCACCCGAAAGCTCGACCTTTTCCTTTTTCGCGATGCCGGACGATGCGGCGTAGCCCGTCACCTGGCGCGTCAGCGCGCCGCGAAGCCCGGCCAAGTGCGTGCCGCCATCGCGCTGCGGGATGTTGTTGGTGAAGCACAGCACGTTTTCATGGTAGCTGTCATTCCACTGCAGCGCCACCTCGACAGTGATCCCATCCTTTTCCGAGATCATGGTGATCGGGGTTTCGATCACTGGCACCTTGGACTTGTCGAGATACCGAACAAACGCTTCCAGCCCGCCTTCGTAGAAGAGCTCGACCTCGACATGTTCCGGGTGACGATGATCGCGCAGGTGAATGCGAACGCCTGAATTCAAGAACGCGAGTTCGCGCAGGCGATGCTCGAGCGTCTTGAAATCGAACTCGACCATGGTGAAGGTATCGGTCGAGGGCAGGAAGGTGATTTCCGAGCCCGACCGGCCTTCATAGGTCCCTGCCTGCTTGTTCTCGACATAGGAGCCGACGACCTTGAGCGGTGCATCGGCATCGCCATGGGTAAAGCTCATCTCGTGGATCGAGCCATTGCGGCGGATATTGAGTTTCAGGAACACTGAGAGCGCGTTGACGACAGAAACGCCGACGCCGTGGAGACCACCGGAAACCTTATAGGAATTCTGGTCGAACTTACCGCCGGCGTGAAGCTGGGTCATGATGACCTCGGCGGCCGAAACGCCCTCTTCCTTGTGGATGTCGGTGGGAATACCGCGGCCATTGTCGTTGACCGAGCAAGACCCGTCGGCATTGAGCGTCACCGTCACGAGGTCGGCGTGGCCAGCCAGGGCTTCGTCGATGGCGTTGTCGACGACTTCGTAGACCATGTGATGAAGGCCTGAGCCGTCATCCGTATCCCCGATATACATGCCGGGGCGCTTGCGCACCGCGTCGAGACCCTTCAACACCTTGATGCTGTCGGCGCCGTACTCGTTCGGGGTCGGATTTTCGCTATCGCTCATTGGGTCCGAATCACTCGTATTTCTGGTCGTTTTGTTCTAGCGGAACGGGGCCGCAACCCCAAGAAAATTGCCGGTTTTTGCGGCTTATCGTGGGCAAAAGCAGGCGCTTTGGGCTCGCCTCGCGCTAGTCGAACCCAACGCGCCCCTCCCGCACGACAAAACGCTGCGCCCGACCTTCCAAAGCCTCGAAGAGCACTGGGTCAGTGCCGGTCAAAAAGCACTGGGTTTCAAGTCCATCAAGCGCGGCAAAAAGCGCCCGTCGCCGGTCCGGATCGAGATGCGCCGCGATCTCATCGAGCAGCAGGAATGGCACGATGCCGGTGCGAAGCCGCACGAGGCGCGCATGGGCAAGGATAAGGCCGACAAGGAGCGCCTTTTGCTCGCCGGTCGATCCAAGGGCCGCCGGCATGTGCTTTTGCGCATGCAGCACATCGAGATCGACCCGGTGTGGTCCTGATGTGGTGCGTCCCGCTGCCCGATCAAGGCCGCGCGCCGCATGCCAGCGCTGCGCCAGCACCGCCTCGAGTTCGGCCGAGGTCGGTGGCTCCACCCCATCCTCAAAGAGCGGCGTCAGCGACAGCATGGCTGCGGGAAAACTGTCATCATGGAGGCTCTCGACGATCAGCAACTGGAGATGGGCTAGGCTATCGGTGCGGTTGAGATGGATCGAAGCGCCGAATTCCGCCATCTGTGCTTCGACCGCCGACAGCCAACGCAGATCGCTACTGTCTTCGAGCAGCTTGTTGCGCTGGCGCATGGCCTTTTCGTAGTCACTGACAGCCAAAGAGTGCGACGGGATAAGCGTCGTCACCAAGCGATCCAAGAACCTGCGTCGCTCGCCTGCGGGCCCGGAGAACAGCCCGTCCATCGAAGGGGTCAGCCAAAGCACGCGCAGATAGTCGCTCATGGCTTCAATGGAGCGGGCATTGGCGCCATTGACGCGTACCCGTCGGCCTCCATCAGGCGTGGCGCCTGTGCCGATATCGGCGGGCCCGTTATCGGTCTCGATTGTTGCGGCAACGGCCCAGCCAATATCTGAACCCTGCTGCTGCAGTGTTTCGAAATTGGCGCCGCGGAGACCGCGGCCGGGGGAGAGGACTGAGACGGCTTCAAGCAGATTGGTCTTGCCCGAGCCATTGGGGCCGGTCAGCACGACATGGCGCTCGTCGAGATCGAGCGCCGCTGAGGCGTAGTTCCGGAAGGCGGTGAGGCGAAGGCGGGATATGTGGCGGATCATTTTTTTGGTCCGCTTAGGGAAGCCCCCCTAACCCGCCTGCTTTGCCGTCGACCTCTCCCCCAGAGAGAGAGGTGGGAGGATGCTAACGTCGCGGAGCGACACCTCGCCCTCCGGCGGAGAGGTCGGCCCGCAGGGCCGGGTGAGGGGGCCTTCACTTCAAGAAAAATCTGAAACTAAACGCGCATCGGCATCAGCACGTAAAGCGCGTTGGCCTCGCCCTCTTCCTTCACGAGCGTCGGCGAATTGGCGTCGTTAAAGAGGAAAACGGCGCTTTCCGAGCGGATCTGGCCGATGATGTCGAGAAGATAGCGGGCATTGAACCCGATCTCGAAGGCCTCGATATCGAAATCGACGGCTAGTTCTTCGCTGGCCGTGCCGTGATCGGGATTGGTGACCGAAAGTTCGAGCAAGCCGTCATGCGCCGAAAGCTTGACAGCCTTGCCGCCGCGATCCGAGGCAATGGTCGAGACGCGATCGACCGCCACGGCGAAGGCGCCACGATCGACCAGCATCTGCTTTTCATTGTTCTTCGGGGTCACGCGATCATAATCGGGGAACGTGCCTTCGATGAGCTTTGAAAGCAGCACCACGGGACCGACGGTGAAGCGGATCTTTGTGTCGGACACTTCGACATGGACATCACCATCGACGCCATCGAGCAGTTTTTGCACTTCGCCGACGGTCTTTTTCGGCACGATAATGCCGCTCATCCCGCCCGCGCCTTCGGGCGCCGCGATTTCAGCGCGCGCCATGCGATGGCCGTCGGTGGCGACAGCACGGAAGAGCGAGCCAACTTGCGAGTTTTCGACGGCGTGGAAATAGATGCCGTTGAGATAGTAGCGGGTTTCTTCGTTTGAGATTGCGAACTGGGTGCGCTCGATCAACTCGCGCAGCAGCGATGCCGACACGTCGAATTCATGCGCGAAGGCACCTGATTTCAAATCCGGGAACGAGTCCGGCGAGAGACACGCGAGATTGAAGCGCGAGCGCCCGGAGGTAAGAACCATGTTCTCGCCGCCATCGGTTTCGAGCCGCACTTCGGCGCCATCGGCAAGCTTGCGCACGATTTCATAAAGCGTATGGGCGGGAACCGTCGTCGTGCCGGGCGTCGAGACCATAGCAGGCACCGATTCCGTCACCTCGATATCGAGGTCGGTGGCGCGCAATTCAACATGGTCGTCGCTGGCCTTGAACAGCACATTGGCCAGGATCGGATAGGTGTTGCGGCGTTCAACCACCCGATGCACATGGCTCAGCGACTTGAGCAGATGGTTGCGTTCGAGCGTGACTTTCATAATCGGCATCTATCCTGGCGATATGCAACGACAATCCCGGCCGGGGCCGGGGAGGGACGTTTACAGTTTCATAAGATATTGGCAAGTGCGCTGCGGCGTTTCGCCTGTCTGGGTCCAATTCCCTGTCCGGTTTTCCGCAGGAAACCGCTTGTTTGCGCGGGGTTAGCTCTGGAAATAGATCGTCACTGAAAATTCCTCGTCCGTTTCCGCGCCGAGCGCCACGAGTCCCTCGAATGGCACGCATTTCTCGACCGCCGCAAGGATGCTGCTGGCAAGCATCGGGTGCTTGCTCGCCAGCTTCGCATCATCGGCAGAAAAGGCCACCGCGCCATTCAGCCGTCCATCGCCGAAGAAGACGATATCGAGCGCGAGACGCTGCGCAGTTTCACCCGGCGGCACATTCCAGCACGCCATGAGCTGCTGCTGGACGCGTACGGCAATGGCCTGGTTTTGCTTGGCCATCGCCTCGGGCGAGAGGCCTTGGGCCAGAGTTGGTGTGACCAGCATAACACTGGCGAGGGCAAGAGCGAGAAACTGATTCATCACGCGCTCCTGCAAACCATCTCAGGCTGAAACGTGGCGGACAGCCGATTGAAGAGAAACATACCTGCCGCGTGGCCAAAAGGTCGCGCGGCCGTTTGGCCCTGCGAGCATAGCTCTCCGGGCGTTCAATCCTAAAATCGCTCCACTGGAGCGATTTTGCGGCGGGCAAGCCCGCCCCCGAATCTTACTCCTCCAGCATGCGCTTCAGGAGTTCGATTTCCTGGCCGAGTTCGAGATCGTCCTTGATCATCTGCTCGACCTTACGGACCGAGTGAAGCACCGTGGTGTGATCGCGACCACCGAAGCGGCGGCCGATTTCGGGCAACGAGCGCGAGGTCAGGGCTTTGGCCAGATACATGGCGATCTGGCGCGGACGGACGACATCGCGCGAGCGGCGGGCCGAAAGCAGTTCGTTGCGCGGCACCTTATAGTGGCGCGAGACGATTTTGAGGATGTCCTCGATACGGACGCGCTTGGCGTCGCGGGCACGGATCAGGTCGGCCAGGGTCTTTTCGGCCAGCGGCACCGTAATCAGTTCGCCGGTCAACTGGTTGGCGGCGACGAGGCGATTGACGGCGCCGTCGAGATCACGACCGTGGCTGGTGACAGCGCGGGCGACATAATCGAGCACGGCAGGCGGGAAGTGCATGCCGAAACGGGCGGTCGACTGATCGGCACGGCGCTGCACGATGGCGCGGCGGAGATCCATGTCGAAGGTTGAGATCGGCACGACAAGACCGCCGGAGAGGCGCGAGCGGACACGCTCATCCAGCATTTCAAGATCACGTGGCGGTGCATCACCAGCAACGACAACCTGCTTGGCGCCAGTAAGAAGCGCGCCGAGCGTGTGGCCGAATTCGGTAGCCGACTTGCCCTGCAGGAACTGCATGTCGTCGATCAGGAGCAGATCGACCTTGCGCAGCCACTCCTTAAAGCCGAGCGCCGACTGGCGCTGCACGGCGGTGATGAAGTGGTACATAAAGTGGTCGGCGGTCAGGTAGACGATGTTCTTGGAACTATCCGCCTGGCTGACGGCGTGGGCGATGGCGTTGAGCAGGTGCGATTTGCCGAGGCCAACGGTCGAGTGGATATAGACCGGGTTGAAGGTGACGGTGTTGTTGATCGCCGCATTGGCGATTTGCTTGGCGACACCGAAAGCCATTTCATTGGCTTCGCCCGACACGAATGTGTCGAAGGTCATGCGAGAATCGATGGCGCTACCGGCAAGGGCATCGCCCTTGCTTGCTTCGCGAACGAGGCGCGCAACCGGAGCGGCATTGGCCGGCTCGACGAAAGCGGCAACGGGCGCGGCAGATTTTAAGACAGGAGCGTCTTCAACGGGTTCTGCCGCAACGACCGGCGTCGGGCTGAGGCGCGGGCGGGCTTGGCCATTGACGCGAAGTGTGACCTGAAGACGGCCGGCTTCCGGCACATCGTGGCGGAAGGCTTCGACGATCCGGTCGGAATAATTGGATTGCACCCAGGAGCAGAGAAACCGGGTTGGGGCCGAGAGATGAACGAGGTCGTCGACCAGTTCTTCAAGCTCGAGACGGGCGAACCAGGACGCAAAGACATCCTCACCTACACCGGCTTTGAGGCGGGCGCGTACGCGCTCCCAGACATCACGCTGAGATCCAGAATCGCCCATGACAGGTTCACCGCTCGAGTTAACGGAAGAGGAGGAGGGTGTGGTGGCCGAAGACCAGTCATCCCTTCCCGCAATTGCCTGTCGCATCATGGTTTCTCAGCCCTGTTTCGTTGTGTCCGATCGGTCCGCATGCCGTCGTGACTATTGTGTTTGTCTCGTTTGGGAACGAGCACCACCCTGCCGCCCCGGAGAGGGGAGCATTGAACCATCGGCATGGCTGCCTTTGGCCTATCGAATTGTCATTGGATCCGGCGCGAGCCGAAAACTATCTCGTCGTGCCACCCCGGAGAAAACCGGATGCACACCGACTGAATAAATTGGTCATAATCAGCCCATGCCCTCTCTCGCCTTGGGTCCGAGAGAGCTCCCAATACTTGCCCCGAAGTGAACTGCCTGCACCGTGCCGGGGTCGTTTGGACGCCCCGTTTTCCGTGCTGACCAGATTACTTTAGGGGGTTGGTTTTAGCCCCGCAACAGGTGAATCGTTGAAATAGGGTCTTGACTCAGACGCAGAGATTTAAGCCTTCCGCGAGGGCCAAAATTGCCTTTCCACAAGAGCCTGTGACTCCATACAGAATCGCTTTTTCCCAGAGTTAAGAGGCGGTGAAAAAAATGTTCTAGTCGCCGTAACTCACCGATTTTATGTCGACTTGATCGAAGTTTAGCTTTGGCCCTGATTTGGGGCTAACGCTTTCTGATTCAAGAGCTTTCAAGTCGAATCGAGGAAATCCACCGCTTTATTTGTGCGGTCACGAAACTATCATGTGACAGGGAGGCGACGAAAAACTTGCCAAATTTGGCCCAAGAAAAAAGGCCCCTTGCGGAGCCTTGTTTCCTATCCGACCGCGTCTGCCTTTTGCGGCGCCGCAGCCTTGCGTGTCTTAGGCCTGGAGAGCCTTGACGCGGCTATTGAGGCGGCTGACCTTGCGGGCTGCGAGGTTGGCATGAACGATGCCCTTGGTCGCAGCGCGGGTGATTTCCGGCTCGGCAGCCTTGAGGGCAGCGAAGGCGACGGCGTGGTCGCCGGCAGTGATCGCTTCTTCAACCTTGCGGATGAAGGTGCGCACGCGGCTGCGGCGCGACTTGTTGACCGCGGTGCGGGCAGCGATCTTGCGGGTCGCCTTCTTGGCTGACGGCGTATTGGCCATTTCGGTCCTCTTTAAACGTCCGGCCGGCAGGTCAAAATCCGCTCGAGGCGTCCTGAACCAGCCGGGTTGAAATGAAAGCGGCGGCAAGCTGCCGCCAAGTCGGTGGTGCTATAGGGGAAAGGCACCGGGGCGTCAACAGCTTTGGTCCATCGGGCCCGGTTCCGGTAGCATCACGTTACCATCGAGCCGCGCTGAACGCGAATTGGTTATGGCTGCTTCTGGCACACGGGGCAATAAAAGGTCGAGCGCCCGGATTGGACGATGCGGGCAACAGTGCCGGTGCAAAGGGGTGTCGGGCAGGGATCGCCTTCCCGATCGTAGACTGCGAAGCGATGCTGAAAGTAGCCCGAGCCACCTTCGGCATTGCGAAAATCGCGGAGGGTCGAGCCGCCGACCTCGATGGCCTCGATCAAAACCTCGCGCACGGCGTAGGAGAGATCCTCGAGCGCCTTTTTCGGCTTCTCCGCCTTGGTGAGGAGTGTACGCGCTTCGATAGTGGGGAGGATATGTGCCCGGTGAAGGGCTTCGGCGACATAGATATTGCCAAGCCCCGCGACGACGCGTTGATCAAGGAGCGCTGCCTTGATCGGCGCCTTCTTGCCCTTGAAGGCGGGGGCCATTTCCTCGGCATTGAAATCATTGCCGAGCGGCTCGGGCCCAAGACCTTTTAAATAGGGGCTGTCCTCGGGATGTTCGAACAGGTCTAGAAATCCGAAGCGGCGCGGGTCGGCATAGATAAGGTGGCTCTTGCCGTGCTCGGGATGGCTGATCGAGAGGATGAGATGGTCGTGCTTGGGCTCGGTGCCGGGCTCATAATAGCGCGGCGGCTTGTCGATGCCGTGTTCGGCAAAGCGCCAGGAGCCGGTCATGCCCAGATGGCTCAAAATGGTCAGGCCATTGTCGAGCGCAATAAGAAGGTATTTGGCGCGGCGGCCGACATTGGTGACAGTGGCGCCGGTGATTTTCTTGGCGAGGTGTTCCGGGAACGGAAAGCGGAGATCGGGGCGCTTTTGCTCGACTGCTTCGATGCGGGCATGCACAAGCCAGGGTTCAAGACCACGGCGCACCGTTTCAACCTCGGGCAGTTCAGGCACAGCAAAACTCCTTCGCCCTGCGCGCTCTTGCGCCATGGGCTTTTGATAACGCCTTATATATGGTGCGCGCCGATCCTATCTGGATGTCTGCATAGACCAGCAAAGAGGCTTGAGCCATGACCGAAGCGCACGAAACCACCCATTTCGGCGAGCAGACAGTGGCGCTCGAAGACAAGCAGGGCCTGGTCAACAAGGTCTTTCATGATGTGGCCGATCGCTACGACCTGATGAACGACCTGATGAGCTTTGGGGTTCACCGGCTCTGGAAAGACGCCATGGTCGCCGAACTCGCGCCACCGCGCACCGGCAGCCGCGGCTATCAGGTCCTCGACATGGCGGGCGGCACCGGCGACATCGCCGAGCGGATCGTCAATTCAAGCCACGGCTATGCCGAGGTGACGGTTTCCGACATCAATGGCGACATGCTGCGGGTCGGCGCCGAGCGCGCCAAATCCTGGCGTTTTCCGGCCCAGGCGAGCTTCGTCGAGGCCAATGCCGAAGAACTGCCATTTCCCGACAAGAGCTTTGACGCCTATACGATCGCTTTCGGCATCCGCAATGTGCCGCGCATCCAGCAGGCGCTCAACGAGGCGTTTCGCGTCTTGAAGCGCGGCGGGCGCATTCTGGTGCTCGAATTTTCGCAGGTCGATGTGCCCGGGTTCGATGCCGTTTATCGCGGTTTTTCCGACGCCGTCATTCCGCCGATCGGCCGGGCCGTGACGGGCGATTCGCAGCCCTATCAGTATCTCGTCGAATCCATCCGCAAATTCCCCGATCCGGCGCGATTCGATTCCATGCTTTCGACGGCCGGGTTTTCGAGGGTCAAGCACACCGCCTTTTCGGGCAATATCGCGACCCTGTTTTCGGGCTGGAAGATTTGATGGCCGTGAGTTTGCAGATGGTTGCTGAAGGCCCCCTCACCCGCCGGCGTTGCCGTCGACCTCTCCCCCAGAGGGAGAGGTAAGAAAATGGGCCCTGTCTCTTATTTCCGCTTCTTCCGGGCTGGCTGGGTGCTGGCGCGGGAGGGGGCGTTCTCGGTTTTGCCGGTGGAATCCCTGCCGCCGATGATGAAGCTCGGCATTGGAATGGCGCGGGTGATCGAGCGGCCGAGCGTGCGCAAGACCGGCCATGTCGACCGGCTCAATGCTGCGCTGCATAAGCTTGGGCCATCTTATGTGAAATTCGGCCAGACGCTGGCGACCCGCCCCGATATCGTCGGGCCGCAGGCCGCCGCCGATCTTGCGGGCCTGCAGGACCGCATGCCGCCATTCGATGCGACACTGGTGCCGGGCATTCTCGACCTCGCGCTCGGGCCCAAGGCCCAAAACCTGACCGAGATCAGCCCGCCGATCGCCGCGGCTTCGATTGCCCAGGTGCATCGGGCGCAATTGCGCGAGCCGGGGCAATTGCCGAAGACGGTGGCGGTCAAAATGCTGCGGCCGGGCGTGGCTGAACGCTTTCATGCCGATACCAATGCGCTCTATGCCGGCGCTCGCCTCGCCGAAGTCTTTGCGCCATCGGCGCGGCGCCTGCGGCCAACCGATGTGGTGCGGACGCTCGACCATTCCATGCGGCTCGAACTCGACCTTCGCCTTGAGGCGGCCTCGATTTCCGAACTGGCCGAAAACATCAAGAACGACACCGGCTTCATCATCCCGCAAGTGCAATGGGATCAGGTGGCGCAGAATGTGCTGACGACGACCTGGGTCGACGGCATCCCCATTCGCGACCATGCCGCGATTGACGCGGCCGGGATCGATCGCAAGGCTTTGGCGTCAAAGCTGCTGCAGTCCTTTTTGCGGCACGCCATTCGCGACGGCTTTTTCCATGCCGATATGCATCCGGGCAATCTCTTTGCCGATCGCAAATCGGGCGATGTAATCGCGGTCGACTTCGGCATTATGGGCCGGCTCTCAATGCGCGAGCGCCGCTTCCTCGCCGATATTCTCTATGGTTTTATCACGCGCGATTATCGCCTCGTCGCGCAGCGCCATTTCGATATCGGCTATGTGCCCAAGGGCCAGTCGGTCGAGGATTTTGCGCTCGCCATCCGCTCGATCGGCGAGCCGCTGCATGGCCGCACCGCCTCGGACATTTCGATGGCCAAGGTTTTGGGGCAGCTTTTCACCATTACCGAACTTTTTAACATGCAGACGCGGCCAGAACTGGTGCTGCTGCAAAAGAGCATGGTGCTGGTGGAAGGGGTGGCGCGCAATCTCGACCCCGACCTCGATATCTGGACCGTGGCCGAGCCCGTTGTCGGCGATTGGCTGCGGCGCGAGGAAGGCCCGGTCGGGCGGATCGAAGACTTTGTGGGGCATTTCAACCGGATGACCGAGGCGCTGGGACGGGTGCCTGTGCTGATCGCCGAAGCGGAACTGGCGCTGGCCGAGCATCGCGTCATGATGGCGAGACCGCAGAACCGCTTTGCCAATGGGGCGCTGATGGCCGTGCTCGTGGCGGCGTTTATCGTGCTGGTGCTGGCTGGGTGGCGATTGGTGATGGGCGAGCTTTGAGATTTTTTGCTCAAAGGTCTCCCAGCCTCCACCGCGTCATTCCCGCGAAAGCGGGAATCTCTGCTTGTGGGCGAAGGGATTCCCGCTTTCGCGGGAATGACGCCGTGATTTCCAGGAGGGCGCGAGGCCCGATATGATGCTCAAACTGGCTGCTAAACTTCTGGCAACTGTTCTGCTCGCATTGCCGCTTGCCGCATGTTTCGATGGGACCATCGAGGTTTCGGTGACGAGCGCGACGACGGCGCGGATCGAGGCGGTGCAGGTGATCAATGCCGATACCTATGGCATGCTCAAGCGTGCCGATGAGGACGTGGATTATTCGGCGCTCGATGAATTCTGCACGGTGGGCGAGCTCACCGAGACCGAAGATGGCGGGGCGACCTGTACCGTCGTGAGGGAAGGGTCGTTTGCGACGCTGCGCAATTTCAATGGCACGAGCGGCGACCTCACGTTCGAGCCGGCGGGCAATGGTCTCGTTCGGGTCAGCATGAGCACAAAGGGGCTCCGCGATATGGCCGGGGCTAAAGTCGAGATGACGGTCGACGGCGAAACCCGGGAAATGGCCGAAGCCTATTTTGCCGGACATACCATGACCATCCGCATCGGCGGTGGCGCTGTAACCGACACCAATCTTACGCTCTCCAAGGATAAGGAGAGCGCCGAGGTGGTCTATCCGCTGCTTGACCTTGTCACGGGAAAAGCCGAATTGCCTCAAGAATTCTATGCTGTGGTGCGCCTTCCATGACCGTTTCTCTCGCAATCGACCTTCTCTGGCTCGAGCATGGACAGGGCCTGCCCGTACCAAAAGTGCAGACCGAGCAATCGGCGGGGGCTGATCTCTGCGCGGCCGTTGCCGCCGATGCGCCGCTCGAACTGGCGCCGGGCAAGCGCGCCATCGTGCCCTGCGGCTTTGCCATGGCCTTGCCGCCGGGCTACGAGGCGCAGGTGCGGCCGCGTTCGGGCCTTGCGGCAAAGCATGGGGTGACGGTGCTCAATTCCCCCGGTACGATCGACGCCGACTATCGCGGCGAGGTCAAAGTCATCCTCATCAATCTCGGGGACGAGACTTTTACCATTACCCGCGGCGAGCGCATTGCGCAGATGGTGATCGCGCCCGTGGTGCAGCCGGCTTTTCAGGTGGTGGAGACTCTGGATGAAACTGCGCGTGGAACCGGTGGCTTCGGCTCGACGGGCCGCTAGTCTTTTCGGGCTTTTGGGTTTTCTGGCCGCTCCGGCTTTGGCGGGGGACCGGGCGCAGATCGACCTCATCGGCTTTTCGCCCGATGCGCGCTATTTCGCCTTTGAAGAGTTCGGGATCAGGGATGGGTCCGGGCTCGCTTATTCGAGCATTTTCGTCGTCGACCTGACGGAGGACGCGTGGGTGTCCGGCTCGCCGATCCGGCGCGAGGCCGATGACGAGAGCAAAAGCCTGCAGACCGTGCGCACCGGTGCAATGAATGCGGCACTGCCGCTGATAACAGGCAATGATATTGCGGTGGCCGCCGATCTCGTCGCGCTCAATGGCGATGGGCAGCCGGGTCTAGATGGCAAGACGCTGGCCTTCGGGCGGCCGGGCTATAATGAGGGCACGGTGCTCGACGAGCGGGACCTCACGATTTCGAGTTTTGAGAGCCAATCCACCGAGGACTGCGAGACTTATTTCGGCACGGCGCCGGTCGGCTTCGAGCTGACGATGACGGCCGACGGAGAGACCAAAATTCTTCATCGCGACGATGGAAAACTGCCCGCTTCGCGCGGCTGCGCCATGGATTATAGGATTTATGGCGTGGCCCTGCCGGCGCTCGATGGCGAGGCTGAAACCGGAGCGGTCATCGTTGCGGTCTATGCCGGCAGTTTCGAAGGCAATGACCGGCGCTTTCTCGTGGTGCCCTTTGCCTTCTGATCCTGCTTTGTCTCCCGACGAAACCAAGCGCTATGCGCGCCATCTCGTGCTGAAAGGTTTTGGGGGCGGGGCGCAGCAGGCGCTCAAGGCCGGGAGCGTGCTTGTCATCGGCGCGGGAGGATTGGGGAGCCCGGCAATTGCCTATCTCGCAGCGGCGGGGCTGGGTCGGCTGGGCATTGCCGACCCTGACACGGTTTCAGTCTCGAACCTGCAGCGGCAGGTGGTGCATGGGGTTGGGGATATCGGCACCAACAAGGCCGTGAGCGCCAAGGGGTTTTCCGAAGGGATCAATCCGCATGTGGTGGTCGAGCCGCTGACGGATGGGATCACGTCGGAGAATGCAGAGGCGCTGATGGCGGCATATGACATTGTGCTCGATGGCTCGGATAATCTCGTGACGCGCCGTCTCGTGGCGGACACGGCCGAAAAGCTCAAAAAGCCGCTGGTTTCGGGGGCGGTGTCGATGTTTTCGGGGCAGGTGACGGTGTTTGCGCCCCATCTCGGCGGGCCGCCGCATAGCGCGGTTTTTGCCGAGGAGGCGGATGATGCGAGCCTGCCCTCCTGCGAGCTCAATGGGATTTTGGGCCCGGTGACCGGGGTGATCGGCACGCTGATGGCCATGGAGGCGATCAAGCTCGTGACCGGGGTCGGCACGCCGCTGATCGGGCGGCTGCTCATTTATGATAGCCGCGAGGCAAAGTTCTCAGAACTCGACTATTAGAGCGGCGGCAGGCTGGCCTTGGCCGCTCGGGAAATGCGCTCGATCATGTCTTCTACGCGCTCTTCGCCGCGGCGTTCCCGCAGCACGTACAGCCCCGCGATCATCTGGCGGACGGGATCGGCCTGCTCGATCTCATGGAGGCCCCGGGCGGCGAATTCCTCGCGCATGACATGGGTGTGGACGAGGACGGCGTCGGTCGCGAGGGCATAATCGACGCAGGCGGCCAGCGAATTGGAGCGGAAGGCGAAGTGGGTGCGATCGAACACGGTTTCGACGCGAGCCCGGCGGCGCGAGGGATCGAAGAACCGGTTGTGGCGGCTCTCGGCGAGCGAGGAAATGATCGAGGGGAAATCGCTGACCTCCGCACCAGAGCGGGGCTTGCCGAGGAGCGGATGGCCGGCGCGCACGAAATAGGCATTGTAGACGCGTGAGAGCGGCACGAAGTCGGTGCCGACGGCAGGGCTGAGGCCATCGATCTCGTGGGCCAAAAACATCGAGACGTCGCCCGAGAGCAATTGATCCATCAAGCGCAATTGGTTGCCAAGGCTCACCTGCACCGGTGCCATGGGAAATTCGCGCTGATAGGCGACGACGAGATCGCGGAGGAACATGGTCCACCAGGAATAGCCGGTGCCAAGCGCGAGGCCCCGGTCGCTGCCGCGCTGCTGGCCGGCAATGGAGGTCAGCGTATTATCGTAAAGCCGCTGCATGAGGCGGGCATTTTCATAAAGCGTTTCGCCATAGCGGGTGAGGCGCACGCCGCGCGAGGAGCGTTCGAAGAGCGGCGCGCCGATATTTTCCTCGAGCTTTTTCATGTTGAAAGTGAGGGTCGGCTGGGTGACGAGCAGGGTAGAGGCCGCCCCGCTCATCGAGCCGGCATCGGCGACAGCGAGGAATTGGGTCAAAAGCTTGTCCATATGCTCTGCGCCTTGGGCTATAGATATTTTCTATAATATGAGCGGTAATTTTGTAGTTTTCTAGCGGGGCTTTTTGGGCCACTGTCAGGGCAACGATAAAGTCCGGACGGCGCAAAGCCCGATGACCGGCAGACGGGGAGAACAGACCAAGGGCCACGTTTTCGGACTCAAAGACGCCGCACCATATCGCAAAATCTTCCATACAAGGATTGTTGCCGGTCGGCGACGCGGTGTGGTAAAGGGTAACTGGCTGGTTATTTGCAGAACGAGAGCGACTTTAAACCACTGCGTGATCGCAGTTGACAAAGTAGCGCATCTGTTCACTTTAGTAACTGGTTGGTGATTTAGCGACGGGGAGGTCGCTCAGCCTATTCGCTTCGGGGTTTTCGAAGCTGTATCGTTCATGGGAGGAAAAACATGACATTTCGTATTGGACGCCGCCAGTTCCTGATGGGAACGTCGGCCCTTATGGCAGCCGGCGTCGCCGGCATCAGCCCGGTCTTTGCCCAGGCGGCAAACCTGCGACTGATCTTCTGGGGTGGCCAGGCCCGTGCCGATCGCACCTATGGCGTGACCGATCTGTTCGAAGCCGATACCGGCAACAAGATCGACGGCGAGTTCCTCGCCTGGAACGACTACTGGCCCAAGCTTGCGACGCAGACCGCGGGCGGCAATGCGCCGGACATCGTCCAGATGGACTACCGCTATATCGTCGAATACGCCAAGCGCAACGCCATTGCCCCGCTCGATGAATTCGTCGGCGGCGCCCTCAAGCTCGACGATTTCGATGCTGACCAGCTCGAAGGCGGCAAGGTCGGCGGCAAGCTTTATGGCATTTCGCTCGGTGCCAATTCGGTCGCGACGCTCGTCAACACCGTGGCCTTCCAGGAAGCCGGGGTCGAGATCCCGACCAATGCCTGGACCTATGACGAGCTCATGACCAAGGGTGAGGCCTTTGCCAAGGCCAATATCCGCAATGGCATGAAGATGATGATGGACGCCTCCTATTCCGAGCCGATGCTCGATAACTGGCTGCGCCAGAAGGGCCTCAAGCTCTATACCGCCGAAGGCAAGCTCGGTTTTGGCGCCGACGAAATGGTCGAATGGCTGACCATGTGGAAGACCATGCGCGATGCCGGCATCATCGTGTCGCCTGACAACCAGGCGCTCGACACCGGCCCGCTCGAAACCACCATGCTCGTTTCGGGCAAGGCGGCGATGATGCCGTCGAACTCGAACCAGCTCGTCGCGTTCCAGACCCTCGTCCCCGACAAGCTCGACATGATCGGTTATCCGCGGATCGCGGCTGGCGTTGGCGGCGGTCACTACCGCAAGCCGTCGATGTTCTTCTCGGTCGGCGGCTCCTCCGCCAACAAGGAAGCGGCAGCCGAATTCCTCAACTTCTTCATTTCGAACCCCGAAGCGGCAAAGATTCTCGGCGTCGAGCGCGGCATTCCCTGCCTGCCGGCAACCCGCGATATCGTCGCTCCGACCCTCGACGAGCAGAACCAGATTGCACTCAACTTCGTGTCCAATCTCGGCGATCTGCTTGGCCCACTGCCGCCGCCGCCCCCGGCTGCTGCCGGTGAAATCGATTCTTCGCTTCTGCGCACCATCGGCCAGGAAGTTGGCTTCGGTGCCCGTACGCCGGAAGATGCTGGCCCGTACTTCGTCTCCGAAGCAACGGCCATTCTCGAACGCGCGACCTGACATCACGACCCCACGCGCCCCCATTCCGGGGCGCGTGGCTTATTGTATTGGTGACCAAATGACTTTTCCGCTTTCCCGCCGTCAGTTCCTCCTCTCGAGCACCGCAGCCCTTGCCGCTGGCGCTCTCGGAACGCTCCCGAGCTTTGCACAGGCCGCCAATCTGCGGCTGATCTTCTGGGGCGGACAAGCCCGTGCCGACCGCACCTATGGCGTGGTCGATCTCTTCACGGCGGAAAATCCGGACATTTCCATCGATGGCGAATTTTTGGGCTGGGCCGACTATTGGCCCAAGGTCGCGACGCAGACCGCCGGCGGCAACCAGCCCGACATCATCCAGATGGACTACCGCTATATCGGGGAATATGCGCGCCGCGGCTCGCTCGCCCCGCTCGACGCTTTTGTCGGCAAGGACCTCGACCTCTCGGCCTTTGACGAAGACCAACTGCGCAATGGCACGATCGATGGCAAGCTGATCGGCGTCAGCCTTGGCGTCGCTGCGGGCGCCACCGTTTTCAATACCAAGGTTCTGGCTGACGCCGGTGTCGAGATCGACCCGATGCGCTGGACCTATGACGACCTCCTTAACCTTGGCCCCAAAGTGTCGGAATCGACTGGCGGCGCCATGGCGATGGCCCCCGATGGCAGCGGCATCGAACTGCTGTTTGAAAACTGGCTCCGCCAGAAGGGCAAGGCGCTCTATGCCGATGGCCAGCCGGCCTTTGCTCCCGAAGACGTGACCGAATGGTTCGAGCTCTGGACCGAATTGCGCAATGCCAAGGCGATCATCTCGCCCGACGAGCAGGCGATCGATACCGGGCAGCTTGAAACCGCGCCGCTCGTGCGCAGCAAGTCGGCGATGAATTTCACCACGTCCAACCAGCTCGTCGCCTATCAGACGCTGGTGCCCGATCCGCTCGGGATCGCGATTTTCCCCGCGACTTCACCGGATTCGAAGGGCGGCCATTACCGCAATTCCTCGCAGTATTTCGCGCTCTCTTCGACGAGCGCTTCGCCCGAAGCTGCGATCAAGTTCATCAACTTCTTCGTCAACACGCCCGAGGCCGCGACCATTCTCGGCGTCGAACGCGGCGTGCCGGCCTCCTCGGCCATGCGCGATGCGGTGACCCCGACGCTCGACGAGCGGAGCCAGATGGTCGTCAAATATATCGCCGATCTCGGCGAGATTGCCGGCGATGTGCCACCGACGCCGCCTGCTTCGGCCGGCGAAATCGAAGTTGCCCTCAAAACCAAGAGCCAGGAAGTCGCTTTCGGCGCGCAATCGCCCGCCGATGCCGGTCCCGCTTTCTACGACCAGGTCATCCAGACCCTGGGGAGGTCGAGCTAAAGCATGAGCATTCAAAACGTCGCTTCGGCACCGCCGTCAGCGGAGGTTGAAAAAGTCTCCGGCTGGCGGCGCATCTGGCAGCAGGATGCCCCCGGCTACCTGTTCCTCCTGCCCTGGTTCATCGGGTTTTTCGGCCTAACGCTCGGGCCGATGATCTATTCGTTCTATCTCAGCTTCAACCATTTCGACCTGTTGACGGCGCCGCGCTGGGCGGGCCTCGACAACTATATGCGCATGTTCACCAACGATCCGAAATTCTCGGCATCGATGCGCGTGACGCTGTTCTTCGTCGTGTTCTCGGTGCCGCTCAAGCTCGCCTTCGCGCTTGGCGTGGCGCTGCTGCTCAATCGCGGCATGAAGGGCCTGACGATCTATCGCTCGCTGTTTTATTTACCGAGCCTGCTCGGCGCGTCGGTGGCCATTGCCATTCTCTGGCGCCAGATCTTTGCCGGCGACGGCCTCGTCAACAAGTTCCTCTCCATCTTCGGCATTGTCGGACCAAGCTGGATTTCTAACCCCAATTATTCGCTCTGGACCCTGATCGTGCTCTCGATCTGGCAGTTCGGATCGCCCATGATCATCTTCCTTGCCGGTCTTCGCCAGATTCCGCAGGATATGTATGAGGCGGCAAGCCTGGATGGCGCCAGCAAATGGCGGCAGTTCTGGAAAATCACCCTGCCGCTCCTGACGCCGGTCGTTTTCTTCAACGCCATCATCCAGACCATCGAAGCCTTCAAGAGCTTTACCCCGGCCTTCATCATTTCGGGCGGCACGGGTAACCCGATCAATTCGACGCTCTTTTATACGCTCTATCTCTACCAGGAGGCCTTCGGCTTCTTCCGCATGGGCTACGCTTCGGCGCTTGCCTGGGTGCTGCTCGCGCTCGTAGCCCTCTTTACCGCCTTCTCGTTCCTCACCTCCAAATACTGGGTGCACTACGATGACTGATGCCCCCATGAAACTGACCGTGGTCGGCGTCGAGACGCCGAAGTGGCGCAAGCAACTGACCTCCGTCGTCAGCCACGCGCTGCTGATCGGGGCATCGATCCTGATGCTCTATCCGCTGCTCTGGATGCTCGCGGCCTCGTTCCGGCCGGAGAACGAGATTTTCACCTCGGCGAGCCTCATTCCCTCGTCCTGGAGCATCGACGCCTATTTCCGCGGCTGGAATGGTCTCCGCACCAGCTTTTCGGTGTTCTTCACCAATAGCTTCATCATTTCGATCCTCTCGGTGATCGGCAATGTGTTCGCCTGTTCGCTGGCGGCCTTTGCCTTCTCTCGCCTCGAATTCCGCGGCCGCAAGATCTGGTTCGCGCTGATGCTGATGACGCTCATGCTGCCCTATCAGGTGACCCTGATCCCGCAATATGTGCTCTTCCGCCAGCTCGGCTGGGTCGACACTTTCCTGCCGCTCGTGGTGCCAAAATTCCTGGCGGCCGATGCCTTCTTCATCTTCCTCATGGTCCAGTTCTTCCGCGGCATCCCGAAAGAACTCGATGAGGCCGCAATGATGGACGGCGCCGGACCCTGGCGCATCTATTGGAAGATCATGCTGCCGCTTTCGACGCCTGTTCTGGCGACGGCCGCCATCTTCACCTTCATCTGGACCTGGGACGACTTCTTCGGGCCCCTCATCTATCTCAACAAGATGAGCGACTATACGGTGATGCTGGGTCTGCGCACCTTCACCGACTCGACCGGCACCTCGGACTATGGCGGGCTGTTCGCCATGAGCGTTCTCAGCCTCGTGCCGATCTTCCTCTTCTTCCTCATCTTCCAGCGCTTGCTCATCGAGGGCATCGCGACGACCGGTATGAAGCGTTAAACCTATGACTGACCTGAAGTTTGCCGCCATTGGCATCAATCACGCGCACATCTATGGACAGGTCGACTGTCTCAAGCGGGCAGGGGCACAATTCGTCGCCTTCCACGCTGTCGAAGACGATCTGGCCAAAACCTTTGGCGAAAAATATCCCGAGGCGAAACGCGTCTCGGATCCCAAGGCGATCCTTGAGGATACTTCCATCCAGGTCGTCGTGACGGCCGCCATTCCGGGCGACCGTGCCGCGATCAGCCTTGCTGCCATGCGCCACGGCAAGGACGTGCTGACCGACAAACCCGGCATGACGACACTGGCCGATCTCGAAGAGATCAAAAAAGTGCAGAAGGAAACGGGCCGGATTTTCTCCGTGCTCTATTCCGAGCATTTCGAAGTGCCGGCGGCCGTCGAAGCGGGCAATCTGATTGCTCAGGGCGCCATTGGGCAGGTGGTCAACACTATCGGCATGGGGCCGCATTCGCTGCGTCTCAACAATCGTCCCGACTGGTTCTTCACCCGCAATCGCTATGGCGGCATCCTGTGCGATATCGCCAGCCACCAGTTCGAACAGTTCCTGTTCTTCTCGGGTGCCAATGATGGCGAGGTGGTCTCCTCGAGCGTTGCCAATCGCAACCACCCGAACCGTCCAGGCCTGCAAGACGTGGGCGACGCCCATGTCCGTACGGACAAGACTACGGGCTACATCCGCGTCGATTGGTTTACCCCCGAAGGTCTGCCGACCTGGGGCGATGGCCGCCTGACCATTTTGGGCACGGAGGGCTATATCGAACTCCGCAAATATATCGACATTGCCGGGCGCCCCGGCACGGATCACCTCTTCCTCGTCGACAGACAAGGCGTGCAGCATATCGATTGCGCGGGCGTCGATCTGCCCTTTGGCCGTCAATTCCTCGATGATGTGCGCAACCGCACCGAGACCGCGATGCCGCAGGAGCGCTGCTACAATGCCATGAAGATGGCGCTGACCGCGCAGGCCAATGCCGAAGCCGGCACGGAGTGGGTGAAATGAGCCGTATCCTCAACGTCGCCATCGTCGGTTGCGGCATCGGCCGCTCGCATATCGTCGAGGGCTACCAGCCCAATTCGGATAAGTTCAAGGTTCTGGCGCTCTGCGATCTCGATGCGGAACGCATGGCCAAGGTCGGCGATGAATTCGGTGTCGAACGCCGGATCACCAATTTCGACGATCTTCTCACCATGGACGATATCGACATCATCGATGTCTGCACCCCGCCGGGCGTGCACTATTCGATGGTGATCAAGGCGCTTGAAGCGGGCAAGCATGTCGTTTGCGAAAAGCCGCTGGTCGGCTCGCTCCGCCAGGTCGATGAAATCATGGAAGCGGAAAAGAAGGCCAAGGGCCTGCTTATGCCGGTCTTCCAGTATCGCTTCGGCGACGGGATCGAACAGGCCAAGGCCGTCATCGATGCCGGGCTGGCGGGCAAGCCTTATGCCGGAACCGTCGAAACCATGTGGCGCCGCGAAGCGCCCTATTACGCCGTGCCCTGGCGCGGCAAGTGGAAGACCGAACTCGGTGGCGTCCTCATGGGTCACGCCATCCATCCGCACGACATTTTTACGTATTTGATGGGCGATATCGCGCGCATCTTCGGGCGGGTCGCGACCCGGGTGAACCCGATCGAGGTGGAAGACACGATTTCCGCCTCGCTCGAAATGCAGAGCGGGGCGCTGGCGAGCTTTACGGCGACGCTGGGGTCGGTCGACGAAATCACCCGTATCCGCCTGCAGTTCGAGCATGTGACCATCGAAAGCGACCACGCCCCCTATAATCCGGGCAAGGAACTCTGGAAAATCCTGCCGCGCAATGACGAGGTGAAAGCCAAGATCGACGCGCTGCTCGCCAATTGGACGCATGTGCCGAGCCGGTTCCAGACGCAAATGGTGCGCTTCCATGAAGCCATCGAGGGCAAGCGCCCGCTGCCCGTGACGTCGGCCGATTCGCGCCGCTCGCTCGAACTGGTCACGGCCTTCTATCATTCATCATCGACGCACCAGGAGGTCGTTCTCCCCCTGGGTCCGGATCATCCGCTCTATGAGAGCTGGGTGCCGGCCGCGTTCCGATAAGCTGAGGAAACAGATATGGCGACGAGCATTCAACTGCATAAGCTCAAGAAGGCCTATGGCGATGTCCAAGTCATTCATGGCGTCGACCTCACTATCGAGCCGGGCGATTTCACCGTTTTCGTCGGTCCTTCGGGCTGCGGTAAATCTACGCTTCTGCGCATGATCGCCGGCCTCGAGCCGATCACCGGGGGCGACCTCCTGATCGACGGTCAGCGCATGAACGAAGTGCCGGCAGCCAAGCGCGGCATTGCCATGGTGTTCCAGTCCTATGCGCTTTACCCGCATATGTCGGTTTACCAGAACCTGGCATTCGGGCTCGAAACGGCCAAAATGCCGAAGGCAGAGATCGAAAAGCGCGTGCAGCGCGCGGCCGAGATCCTGAAGATCGAGCCGCTCTTGAAGCGCAAGCCAAAGCAGCTCTCGGGCGGCCAGCGCCAGCGCGTGGCCATCGGCCGCGCCATCGTGCGCGAGCCGAAGATCTTTTTGTTCGACGAGCCGCTGTCCAATCTCGACGCCGAATTGCGCGTCGCCATGCGCGTCGAAATTGCCAAACTGCACAATGATCTTGGGAACACCATGATCTACGTGACCCACGACCAGGTCGAAGCCATGACCATGGCCGACAAGATCGTGGTGCTGCGTGCAGGCATCATCGAACAGGCCGGCGCGCCGCTCGACCTCTACAACAATCCGCGCAATCTCTTCGTCGCCGGCTTCATCGGCTCCCCGAAGATGAACTTTCTTACCGCTTCGGGTGAGGGTGAGACGGTCAAGACGGCGGGCGCCAGCGTGGCGCTCGGGCGCAATGTGGCGGGTGCGGCAACCTTCGGCGTGCGCCCCGAACACATCACGCTGACCGAAGGCTCGGGCGTGCGCTTTGCCGATCTACGCGTTGATCTCGTCGAAAATCTCGGCGGGCAGACTGTGGTTTATGCAACGACATCGGACGGCCAGGCCATGACCGTCGTGCTCGAAGGCCAGCGGCAGGTGGAACTCGGCTCGACCGTTACCGCCTATGTCGATCCGGCCAAGGTTCAGGTCTTCAATGCCGAAGGCGCTGTGATCCGCTAAGATCGGCGTCTCGATTTATGGCCGGCTCCGGACATCCGGGGCCGGCTTTTTGCTGGCCGAAGCTGAGCGCGCGTGATTAGTGCCAAGGCAAATGGAGGCGCAGATGCCTGAGGTGATCTCAAAAGACGGCACGGTGATCGGCTATGATATCGAGGGGCATGGGCCGCTCGTCATTCTCGTGGCCGGAGCGACGCAGTATCGTGCCATCGACCGGACGCGAACGCCGAACCTCCAAAAGCAATTGGCGCGGCAATTTACCGTCATCAATTACGACCGGCGGGGCCGCGGCGATTCGAGCGACACCTGGCCCTATGCTGTCCAGCGCGAGATCGAGGATATTGCCGCGCTGATTTCAGCAAATGGTGGCGAGGCGCGGATTTTCGGCATGTCGTCCGGGGCCGTCCTGGCCATGGAAGCGGCGGCTGCCATGCCGCGGGTCATAAAATCCCTCGCGCTCTATGAGCCGCCGATCGATCCGGCGGCGAGCGTCGCGCATTATCGGGATGAGCACAAAACCATGGCGACGCTAGCGGCCGAGGGGCGTGCGAGCGATATGATGAGCCGGTTTGTCCTTGGCATGGGGATGAGCGAGGACGTGCTCAAAGGCTTTCAGGATGACCCGATCTGGCCGATCTATGCGGCCGCTGGCCTGACGCTGGAGCACGATTATCGGGTTCTCGCCGATGCGCGGGCGAGCGATGTCCCGCCCGAGCGCTGGCAGAATGCCATCATGCCCGTGCTGGTGCTCGACGGTGACAAAAGCCTGCCCTTCATGGCCGCGGGGGCCGATTGGGTCGCCTCCACCCTCCACAATGTCGAGCGGGTCACGCTCGCCGATCAGGGGCACGAATATGATCCGGCAGTCCTCGCGCCGCTCCTGACGGTGTTTTTCGAGCGCGGCTCGGTGCAGGTGCATTAAAAGTGGCGCGTTTCCGTCAATGGCTCCCCAATCTTGTGCCGGTGAGCGCCCGGGAGCGGTTACGCGCCGCGATAGGCGCTTTTGTCGGGATAATGGTGACGGCCTTTGTCACGACGCTTATTCTCGGACATGGGCCGGCCGTACCGTTGCTGATGGCGCCGATCGGGGCATCGGCGGTTCTGCTCTTTGCCGTGCCATCGAGCCCCTTGGCGCAGCCATGGTCGATCCTTGGCGGCAATGGCATTGCGGCAGTCGCGGGCGTCACCGCCCATCTCCTGATCGGCGATGTGACGCTTGCTGCCGCGGTCGCTGTTTCCGTCAGCATCGGGCTCATGCTGACCTTTCGATGCCTCCATCCGCCAAGCGGGGCGGTGGCGCTGACGGCGGTGATTGGTGGGCCGGTGATTTCGGCGCTTGGCTATGCCTTCGTGCTCTGGCCCGTGGGGATCAATTCGCTGCTGCTCTTGGTCTCGGCGATTCTCTTCAACCGCATGACCGGCAAGACCTATCCGCATCGGCCGGCGCCCGCAGTGCCCATGGCCGCCAATGTGCTGCCCTTTTCGCCCAATGCCGGGCTCGGGATCACCGTCGATGATCTCCGCGGCGCCATGGAAGCGCGGGACGAAGTCTTGTCGGTCGATCCAAGGGATCTCGACGAGGTGTTGCAGCAGGCGGCCATGCTCGCCTTTGCGCGGCGCTCAGGCGGTGTAACGGCAGGCGCGGTCATGCAGCGGCTCGTTATCACCATCTCGCCCAAGACGACGCTGCGCGTGTCGCTGCGGCAGATGCGCGAGCATCACCTCAAGGCTCTTCCGGTCGTTGACGGAGGCGAAAGGGTCGTGGGTATCCTGACCCAGACCGATCTCATCGAAAAAGCCACCTGGGGTCCTATCCATGCCTCGTCCGGTCTCGGCTGGCGCCTGCGGGCCATGAGCAATTCGGACCGGCCCCTCCGCGGCAAGGTGCAGGACGTGATGACCCCTGTCGTCTCCATGGTCCCCGTCGCCATGCCCATCGTCATGGTGCTGCGCGTGATGCTGGAAACCGGCCACCACCATCTGCCGGTGGTCAACGACGACGGCACGCTGGCGGGCATGGTCACCCAGGTCGACCTCAACGCCGCCTTCATGGGCGCCGAAATGACGAGCCTGCCAAGACCGGCTTGAACCGAACAAAACCTCAGAAAAACAAAAAGGGTCCCGAAGGACCCTTTGTTTCTCTCTCGGCTTGCCAACCTGAGAGAATTGGAGCGGGCGAAGGGATTCGAACCCTCGACCCTAACCTTGGCAAGGTTATGCTCTACCCCTGAGCTACACCCGCATCCGTGTCGCAGCGCCGTGCAGCGCGTCAACGAGGCGCTATATGCCCAATCAGCAGAGCGATTGCAACCCCAGTTTTGCGCTTTCATGTCATCTTGTTGAATGCCTGTGGGAATTAACCTCTGCCTCGCCCTTTAAGATCGCGCCACAACGCCCTAACTCTCTGTTTCGGCGCATGTCTCTTTCATCGGAGCTCTAGGGTTTCCCGAGAGATATGCGTTAAACCTTGCAACCGGGATGGTGCGGGCGCAAAAAGGCCCGCGACTGCTCACTTTGCTCATTCGCGAGAGCCCCTTATGTCGATTTCTCTCAATGGCGCTCCAAGCGCTGCCAATGCCGCCCCAGTCGCCCTGATCAGCGAATCGTCGGATGCCGGTTTCCGCACCGATGTGCTCGAGGCTTCGCGCGACACGCCGGTTCTCGTCGATTTCTGGGCGCCCTGGTGCGGCCCATGCCGCCAATTGACCCCGACGCTTGAAAAGGTCGTCAACGAGAAGGCGGGCAAGATTAAGCTCGTCAAAATCAATATCGACGACCATCCCGGCGTTGCCGGGCAGTTGGGCGTGCAGTCGATTCCTGCCGTCTTTGCTTTTTCGGGCGGCCGTCCGGTCGACGGTTTCATGGGCGCGATGCCGGAAGGCGAAGTGCGCAAATTTGCCGATCGCGTGATTTCGGCGGCCCCCGCTGGCGCCCCACCTGCCGATTCGATCGAAGCCCAGATCGCCGATGCGCTCAAGGTTGCCGAGGAGGCTTTTGGCGCCGGTGATCTCGGCCAGGCGGCGCAGATCTTTGGCATGGTGCTGCAGCATGCCCCGGAAAACGACGTGGCCCTGATTGGGCTCGCCCGTGTCTATGTCGAAGCCGGCGAATTCGAGCAGGCTCAGGCAACGCTCGATATGGTGCCCGAGGACAAGCGGAAGGGCGAAGCCTATACCGCTGTTTCCAACACCATCCGCCTCAAGGAAGAGGCCTCGGGCCTTTCCGAATCGGCCGCGCTCGAAGCTGCCGTCGCGGCGAACCCGGATGATCATCAGGCGCGATTCGATCTTGCGGTGGTGCTCAATGCCGAGGGCAAGCGTGTCGAAGCTGCCGAAGCGCTCGTGACGATTTTCAAGCGCGACCGCACCTGGAATGAAGATGGCGCGCGCAAGAAGCTGCTCGAATTCTTCGAGGCTTGGGGCGCCAAGGATCCGGCAACGCTCAAGGGCCGGCGCCTGCTCTCGGCCGCGCTTTTCTCGTAAAAGGACTTTTTTATGCCGCAGCGCCCGACCAGCCCAGCCGAGGTGCCCGATATCGTCCCGATCTTTCCGCTGAGCGGGGCGCTGCTGCTGCCCTATTCGCATCGTCCGCTCAACATTTTCGAGCCGCGCTATCTCGAGATGGTGGATTTCGCGCTCTCGACCGATCGGCTGATCGGTCTGGTGCAGCCCGAGGACGAGAGCGAAGAAAGCCCGCAGGGGCAGGTAGCCCTCAAGAAGGTCGGGTGCCTCGGACGCCTGACGCATTTCGAGGAAAGCGGCGATGGCCGCTATTTCATCATCCTCGAAGGTCTCTCGCGCTTCCGGCTCGGCGAAGAGGCCGATCGCGGCACGCCTTACCGCATGGCGGCGATTTCGACCGGCGAATTCGCCGAGGACTTCACCCGCAATGTCGGCGAGGAGGCTGTCGATCGCGCGCGCTTCGTTAGGATGATGCGCGACTATGCCGAATTTGCCAGCATCGATCTCAACTGGGAAGAAATCGAACGCACCGGCACGGCGGATCTCGTCAATTTCTGCGCCATGGTCTCGCCCTATGGGCCCAAGGAAAAGCAGCTCTTGCTCGAAGCGCAGACGCTCAACGATCGGGCCGAGACGCTGATCGCCATGACCGAATATGAAATGGCGCGCGGCGGCAAAGGCGCCGTTCCGCTCAACTGATGGCCGAGACGGCCGAAGACAAGCGCCACACGATCGAGCGGCAGGTGCTCGAGATGCTGGTTTGTCCGCTCACCAAGACCCGCCTGACGCTCTCGGCAGATCGCAAGGAGCTGATTTCGATCGCGGCCCGGCTGGCATTCCCGATTGTGAAGGGCGTGCCGCTGCTGAGCTTGGATGAAGCGCGGAATGTTGAGCCGGAAGAAGTTCAGGCGCTTTCACGTAGGTCATAGAGGGGGCCATATCGGCTAGATAGGAAGCCCGCTCAGCAGTTTCGGACCGCTTTGCGACAATCCCGATGCGGCGCGGATCATGGCGCCCTTGAGCGGCTCGGCGCGGTCGACGAGGCCGAGGCCGAAGTCGCGCAGAGCGCGGACGGGGGGCAAGTCGTTGGAAAAGAGCCGGTTCATGCCATCGGTGACAGCGACCATGCTCGCCGTGTCGAGGCGGCGCCAGGCCTGATACCGTTCCAAAATCTCGCCACTGCCGTGATCCATGCCAAGGCGGAGGGCATCGACGATGACTTCGGCCAAAGCTGCCACATCCTTAAGGCCAAGATTGAGCCCCTGCCCGGCGATCGGGTGGACGACATGGGCCGCATCGCCGACCAGCGCCAGGCGCGGCCCGACAAAGCTGCGGGCGATCTGGAGATGCAAGGGAAAACCCCTAAGCTCGTCTTCGAGCGTGACCTTGCCGAGCGTCGAGCCCATGGCCGCTTCGATTTCGGCCTCTTGGCTCGCCGTGTCCATGGCGAGAAAGCGCTTGGCGCCCTCGGCGCTTTCGGTCCAGACGAGGGACGAGCGATTGCCGCGCAAGGGGAGGCTCGCAAAGGGGCCGGCCGGACGAAAGTGCTCATAGGCGACGCCGTCATGGGGCAGTTGGTGAGTGATGCTCGCGACAAGTCCGGTTTGACGATAATCGTGGCCCGTGGTGGCGATCCCGGAGCGCTCACGCAATTCGGAGCGGGCGCTGTCGGCGGCAACGATCAGCGGCGCGGTGAGCACGCGGCCATCGGCGAGGGTGAGGCGACCTTCGGACCAATCGGCGATTTCGGCGGGGGCAATGATGGTGACGAGATCGGCCATGCCGGCCATCAGCGCTGCGGAGCTGGCCTGATTGGGCACCATATAGGCGAAGGGTTCGCCCGGCGCGACCTCGCCTTCAAAAGTCAAAAACAGCGGGCGGGAAATATCGCCATTGCCTGAATCGGTGATGCGCATGGCGGTGATCGGCTGAGCCTCAGCCGCCATGTCCGACCAGACGCCAAGCGCATCGAAAATGCGGCGCACACCCGCGGCAATGGCCGAGGCGCGATTGTCCTTGGGTACCGAAAGCTCGCGGCGATCGACCAGCGCGACGCGGAGGCCACGCATGGATTGGGCAAGCGCCAGCGCTAGCGTCATGCCCACGGGCCCGGCGCCGACGATGACGACGTCGAATTTTTCGGGCTGCGCATTGGACATGTTCGGTCTCCTGTTGCGCGCCATTTTCGCGCGCGGCTACGGGAAGAACAAGTGCGCGGGTTGCCGCAACGCGCTGCATCTTTGCGCGCAAACAGCTCTGATCTGCCTCAGTCGGCATCATGCGCTTAATTGGTGTGCAGGCTTGGCGGAATTTGCGCATTTAATGGGCAATTTCGTGCCCATTTCTGAGTCGGTTTCAATGCGGTAAGATTAAGGCTCTGTAAACGCTGGCTTTTTGGGCCTCGCCGAGTTTGGCACGCGGTTTGACTCTGAGTGTGCATCCAAAATGCGCCAGAGCGGCGCCAAGGGGGTCAAATGAAACTGGTGGTTGCCATCATCAAGCCGTCCCGGCTGGAAGAGGTCCGGCAGGCGCTCAATTCACTCGATGTGCACGGCATGACCGTGACCGAAGTGAAAGGCTATGGGCGCCAAAAGGGTCATTCCGAAATCTATCGCGGCACCGAATATGCCGTGCACTTCCTGCCCAAGCTCAAACTCGAAATCGCCGTCGATGACGCGCTCGCCGACGCGGTGAGCAACGCCATCCGCGATTCGGCCCAGACCGGCCGCATCGGCGACGGAAAGATTTTCGTGCTCGATCTCTTGGCCGTGACCCGCATCCGCACCGGTGAAACCGGCGCGTCCGCCCTTTAAGTGTCTTGGGGAGAAACAAGATGAAGCTAAACAAGGTTCTCGGAGGCGCCGCACTGGCCTCCCTGCTGCTGGCCCTGCCAGCCTTTGCCCAGGACGCCGCCGCGCCGGCTGCCGAAGCTGCCGCTGAAGTCACTGCCGTTGTCGATAAGGGCGACGTCGCCTGGATGCTGGTTTCGACCATGGTCGTCATCGTCATGACCATTCCGGGTCTCGCGCTCTTCTATGGCGGTCTCGTCCGCGCCAAGAACATCCTTTCGGTCCTGACCCAGGTGTTCCTCGGCTTCTCGATGATCTCCATTCTCTGGGTGGCCTATGGCTACTCGCTCGCCTTTGCCGGCCCGACCGAAGGCGGTCTCTCGGCTTTTGTCGGCGATCTCTCAAAGTTCTTCCTCAATGGCGTGACGCTTGATTCGCGCGCGGCGACCTTCTCGGCTGGTTTCGAACTGCCCGAAATGGTGTTCGTGGTGTTCCAGCTCACTTTTGCCTGCATCACTTCGACCCTCATCGTCGGCGGTATCGCCGAGCGCATGAAGTTCGGCGCGCTGATGGCCTTCCTCGCCATCTGGTTCACCTTCTCCTATATCCCGATGGCCCACATGGTCTGGTCGGGTCCGGGCCTTCTCTTTGGCATGGGCGCCTATGACTTTGCCGGCGGTACCGTGGTTCACATCAATTCCGGTGTTGCCGCCCTCGTCGCTGCCATCGTTCTCGGGCCACGCCTCGGCTTCATGAAAGAGCCGATCCCGCCCCATAACCTCGTCCTCACCTATATTGGTGCTGGCCTCCTCTGGTTCGGCTGGTTCGGCTTCAATGCCGGTTCGAACCTCGAAGCCAATGCGCTGACCGCCGTTGCCCTGATCAACACGGTTCTCGCTCCCGCTGCCGGCGCTCTGGCCTGGGCCCTCGGTGAACGCATTACCCGTGGCCATGCGTCGGCTCTTGGTGCGGTCTCCGGTGCTGTTGCCGGTCTCGTCGCCATCACCCCGGCTGCCGGCTTTGCCGGTGTCGGTGGCGCCATCGTTCTCGGCGCGATTGCCGGCGTCGTCTGTCTCTGGGCCGTCGTCACGCTCAAGCCGCTCCTTAAGTATGACGACTCGCTCGACGTGTTCGGCATCCACGGCGTTGGCGGCATCATCGGCGCGCTTGGTACAGCCATCGTTGCTGCGCCCGGCCTCGGCGGTTACCCGCTCGGCGATGCGGCAGCCTACTCGATCGGCGGCCAGTTCATGGTGCAGTTGACCGGCGTTGCCATCGCCGTCGTCTGGTCCGGTGTCGTGGCTTTCGTTGCCATGCTCATCGTCAAGGCGATCTTCGGTGGTGCTCGCGTCAGCGAAGCTGCCGAAAGCGATGGTCTCGATCTCTCGAGCCATGGCGAACGCGCCTACAACTAATCCTCCCCGTGGGCGGCGCTCCGGCGCCGCCTGCACCCACTTTTCCGTGGTGTGCGGCCTACTTCCTCTTGGCCCGCCACAGAGGCTTCCCACGCACACCGGTGGGCCGCACTCCTCGGAAAAGCGTGGCAGGGGCACATCCCGATTTTTCGCACCGGTTATGTAAACGGTGCATCTGGCCGCGCCATTCGAGCGTAGCTCTCATGGCCTTCTCACCTAAAATCGTCCCACTGGGACGATTTTGCCCCTCCGGGCCGGTTCGAAGGTTAGCACCCGATTAACCACACAAGTTTAGCATGCAGGACGATACGGGGCGCCGCGAATGGGTCGCTGCCCCGGAACAGTAATGCGTGTCATGCCCAGCCATCCCGTCCCGACGCTCGACGATATTCGCCCCGTGCCGCCCCGTGCGGCCCGCCAGAAAACGGCGGCGGCGATGCCAAAGCCGGCGCCCGTCATCGCAATCCGCATCCCGCTCCGCATCGCCGGCATGATCATGCTCGGCCTCGTGGCGGTGATTCTGGTGTCGCTGAGCACCTGGAGCGTCGATGATCCATCGCTCTCCTATGCAACGAGCAAGATCGCGGAAAACTGGCTTGGCTATCCCGGCGCGGTGATTGCTGATCTGGTCTTCCAGTTTTTAGGGCTCGGCGGCATCGTCATGTCCGTGCCGCTTGCCCTTTGGGGTTGGGCCATGGCGCGCAAGCGCCGCCCGACGCATATGGTGTTGCGCACGCTGTGCTGGATCGGCGCGACAGTCGTTTCGACCGGCGTCTTCGCCTTTCTGCCAGCGCCCGCCACCTGGCCGCTGCCGACGGGCATTGGCGGGCTCTCGGGCATGCTCTTCACCAATCTTGCCGGCATGATCGCCGGCGCCGACCCCCAGCCGATCACCGGCGCACTGTTTGGCGTTATTCTCGCCGTGCCTTCGCTCGCCATGCTTTGGGTCGCCATGGGCATCGGCACTGCTGTTGCCGTAAAGCCGGCCAAGGCTGGCCGCAAGGCCGCTGCGCTCGAGGAGGATGACGAGCGCGAAGCCAATCCGCTCGTCGAAGTGGCGCTCGGTTCGCTCTTTCACATGGGCTATTCGCTGCGCACCGCCTGGCGCCGTGCCCGGGCCGAACATGCGGCCCGCCGCGAGGACGAACAGGACCACGAACACGATATCGAGCCCAATCTCGATGGCGCGCCCGTAAGCCGTGGCGTCGTGCAGGTCGAGCCGGTCATGGCGCCGGCCCAGCGCCGCATCCATGCGCCGGTCGAGCCGGCATTCGATGAAGAGCCGATCGTTGCGTCGCCACGTGTCAATGCGCGCCCGGCCTATGACGAAACCGAAATCGATTATCCCGACGAAGCCGAAGACGACGTGGTGCCCTTCGTGCCCGAAATGCCGATCGTCCAGCATCCGGCTGTCGTCAATCACACCCAGCGCGGCGATTCGCGCTTTCAACCGGTCGACCACACCGCGCCCCGCACGGCCGTTGCGGCGCCCGCACCGCGCCCGGCCCAGGGCCAGCGCGTGTTCCGCGAAGCCCAGCCAAGCCTTCTCGATGAGCCGCAGGGTTTTGAACTGCCGGCGCTGAGCCTTCTTGCCGAACCCAAGCGCTTGGGCCCATCGCCCGAACATGCGCCGGAGCGTCTGGAGGCCATGGCCCGCCGCCTTGAAGAGGTCCTCAGCGATTTTGGCGTCAAGGGCGACATCATCAATGTCCGCCCCGGCCCCGTCGTCACCCTCTTCGAACTCGAACCGGCGCCAGGGATCAAATCGAGCCGCGTCATTTCGCTCGCCGACGATATCGCCCGCTCGATGTCGGCGATCTCGGCCCGCGTTGCTGTGGTGCCGGGCCGCAATGCCATCGGCATCGAACTGCCAAACCAGACGCGCGAAACCGTCTATTTCCGCGAAATGCTGGCTTCTTCCGATTTCGAGAAGATGAAGGGCAAGCTGCCGATCTGCCTCGGCAAGACCATTGGCGGCGAGCCGATCATCGCCGACCTCGCGCGCATGCCGCACTTGCTGATCGCCGGTACCACCGGCTCGGGTAAGTCGGTGGGTATCAACACGTTCATTCTCTCGCTGCTCTACCAGATGACGCCCGAGCAGTGCCGCATGATCATGATCGACCCCAAAATGCTCGAACTCTCGATCTATGATGGCATTCCGCATCTGCTCACGCCTGTCGTGACCGATCCGCAGAAGGCTGTCGTGGCCCTCAAATGGGCCGTTCGCGAGATGGAAGATCGCTATCGCAAGATGAGCAAGATCGGTGTGCGTAACATCGACGGCTTCAACCAGCGCGTCACCGAGGCCGCCAAGGAAGGCCGCGTCATTTCGCGCACGGTCCAGACCGGCTTTGACCGCGAAACCGGCGAAGCGATCTACGAAAGCGAAGAGTTCAACCTCGAACCCTTGCCCTATATCGTCGTCATCGTCGACGAAATGGCAGACCTCATGATGGTCGCGGGCAAGGACATCGAAGGCGCCATCCAGCGCCTCGCGCAGATGGCCCGTGCCGCCGGCATCCACATCGTCACCGCCACCCAGCGTCCGTCCGTGGACGTCATCACCGGTACGATCAAGGCCAACTTCCCGACGCGTATCTCCTTCATGGTGACGTCCAAGATCGACTCGCGCACCATTTTGGGCGAGCAGGGCGCCGAACAGCTGCTGGGCAATGGCGACATGCTCTACATGGCCTCGGGCGGCCGCACCAAGCGCCTCCACGGCGCCTTCGTCTCCGACGCCGAAGTCGAAGCCGTGGTCAATCACCTCAAGAGCCAGGGCGCGCCGGATTATCTCGACTCGGTCATCGATGACGAGGAAGACGGCGGCAGCGATGCCGGCTCTGCAGGTGGCGGCGACGACTATGCCGGCTCAGGCGACGAACTCTACGATAAGGCCGTCCATGTCGTCTTGACCGACAAGAAGGCGTCCACGTCTTACGTCCAGCGACGCCTCGCCATTGGCTACAATAAGGCGGCAACGCTGATCGAGCGGATGGAACGCGAAGGCGTCATCAGCGCGGCCAACCATGCTGGTAAGCGCGAAATCCTCGTCGGGAACAATGCCGACGGGTATTGAGAATTTTGCGATTTGAGCGGAAGGCCCCGGTGTTTAGCCGGGGCTTTTTGTTATCGATTGCTCAACGTTCTCAACAATCTCGGCGTCATTCCCGCGAAAGCGGGAATCCCTTTGCACCAAGACTGAGATTCCCGCTTTCGCGGGAATGACGCGGTGCAAGGGCTGGCAAGCTCAACAAACCACCGCATCAGCCTTAGCCTCGAACGCCATTGGCCCCACCCAGCCTGGCTCTCTCTTGCTCGGCGCATCCACAATGCGGACGGTCACCGAGCACTCGCCCGATCTCACGACAAAAACATCGGGCTCAGTCATCTCGATCGCTTGGATCAACCGGCTGACCCCCAACGCCTCAGTCGCCGCATCCAGCACGGCGGTGAATTCGGCCTGCCGCTGATATTGCGGCGGCAACGCGGCAAGGGTCGGCGTGGTCGCTGCCACGAGAAGCGTTAAGCACGTCATGATCTTCAGCATGTCTCTTCTCCCGCCTTTGGTGGAACTTTCCACCTCTTGCCGCAATTGCTGCCTACGCTAGTTTGACTGACTAAAAACCCGCGAGGATACCCTGTCCATGATTCGCCGCCACGCTCTTTTGCTCGGTGTCGCTGCTGCCCTGGCGCCCGTAATGCCAGCCTTTGCGCAGGGACGCACCCTGACCCCCGAAGAGCAGACGCTGATCGGCGAAATCAACGCGCACAATTCGGCCATCCGCACCATGGTCGGCCGGTTCCTGCAGATCGATACCAATGGCGGGCGCACCGAAGGCACGTTCTTCCTCGAGCGCCCTGACAAGGTGCGCTTCCGCTATAATCCGCCGAGCCGCGAAGAGATCGTTTCTGTCGGCCGCGGTTTCTACGTCCTCAACCGCCAGGACGAGACCTATTACGCCTATCCGCAGGACACGATCCCGCTGCGCCAGTTCATCGGCGACAAGATCGACCTGCTCAATGCCAATGTGCTCGATGTGGCATCGTCCGATGGCTATATGACCATCACCGTGGTCGATGAAACGGTAGCGGGCACCGTGCAGGTGTCGCTGGTCTTCGATACGGAGACCAAGGATCTCGCGCAGTGGAGCTTGGTCGAGCCCAGCGGTGCGGAGCTGACCTTCTCGCTCTACGATGTTGAGAAGGGCGTTGAAATTCCGCGCTCCTATTTCTCGATCCCCGCGACCTATACGGGTCTCGATCCCTCGACGCGCCGCTAAGTTTTCCAATCACTGGAATAAAAAAAGCCCTCCGTCTGGAGGGCTTTTTGTTTGGCACCAACCGTGTCTCAGCGGCCGAAGAAGTAGATGCCGACAAGGCCGAAAACACCGACCGCAATGCGCCACCAGGCAAAGGGGGCAAAGCCATAGCGGGAGACGAAATTGAGGAGGTAGCGCACGACCACCGCGCCGACGACGAAGGCGGCGGCAAAGCCGATTGCGACGTTGAGGGCGATGGACGTGTCGATCAGGTCGCGGCTTTTGTAGAGATCGTAGCCGAAGGCTCCGACCATGATGGGGAGCGCGACGAAGAAGGTGAATTCGGCCGCGGCGCGCTTCGACGCACCAAACAGCATGCCGCCGACCACGGTCGAGCCCGAGCGCGAGACGCCGGGTATCAGCGATATCATCTGGAAAAGACCAATGATCACAGCGAGATGCCAAGGGAAGGTATAGATATCATCGTATTTCGGCTTGAGATTGAGCCGGTCGACGATGAGCAGCACGAAGCCGCCGATCAGCAGGCTCCAGCAGATCAGCGCAGCAGTTTCCCAGAGATCGCCCTGGATGAAATCGCGCAGCAGCACGCCGGCAATGACGGCGGGGAAACAGGCGAGAATGACCGAGAGCGCGAACTGCCAGGCATAGCGCTTGCCGGTCAGCGCATCGCGAATGAGCATGCCGAGTTTGGCGAAATAGACAGTGACCACCGCGAGAATGGCGCCAAGCTGAATGAGGACGATGAAGGTCGCCGGCTGCGTCAAACCGAAGAAATGACCAGCCAGAAGGAGATGGCCGGTGGAGCTGACTGGTAGGAATTCGGTAAGGCCTTCCAGAATTCCCAAGATCAGCGGCACAAAAAGACCTTGATCGGCGTTCATCTGATCCCCTAACTCGTTTATGGGCTGGTTTGCGCCCCTCTCTTATCCGTGTTCGACTTGAGCGCCAAGCGGGGGACTAGCAAGTCAGCTGCGCGTCAACCAGGTTCCGTACATGCCAACGCTCGTGCATTATCCGCTCGATCCCGCCTCGCGCCTTATCCGGCTCATGTGTGCCGAATATGGGGTGCCGCTGGATGTCGAAGAAATAAAGCCCTGGCTGCGCGAGCCGCATCTGCTCGATCTTAATCCCGCCGCGACGCTGCCCATTCTCGTCACTGACGACGAGGTGCCGATCATCGGCATTCTGGCCGCGATCCATGCGGTGGAAGATATCTACACGCTTGAAACCGTTGGCGGATTGGTGCCGACCCATCCGCTCGATCGCGCCGAAATGTGGCGGCTAGTCGAATGGATGCTGGTCAAGTTCAACGACGAAGTGACGCGCTATCTCTTTGAAGAAAAGATTTCCAAGCGCGACCTGAAGGGCGCGACGCCTGAGCCCTCCGTGCTGCGCGCCGCCAAGGCCAACCTTGCCGAGCACATGCTCTATTTCAATTGGCTGCTCGCGAGCCGGAAGTGGCTCGCCGGCGAAGAGATGACGCTGGCCGACTTTGCGCTCGCTGCGCATCTCTCGACGCTCGACTATATGGGCGATATCGATTGGTCCAAGGCCGCCGAGACCGCCGACTGGTATTCTCGCCTAAAGTCTCGTCCCGCCTTCCGCACGCTGCTCAACGATCGCGTCGTTGCCATGCAGCCGAGCAAGGGATATGCCGACCTCGACTTTTAGAATTTTCGGCCGGGGATAAATCATGCGCGTGGGGTTTTTCGGGCTGGGTTATTCCTCGGAAGCAAGTGCGCATCTGCTCCGGAATGGCGGCGAAGCTGTTCGCATTTGGGGAACGGTTCGAACGCCCGACAAGGCGGATCGGCTAAAAGCAAGCGGGCTTGAAGCCGTGGTCTTTGATGGCACGCAGCCGGGTCCGGCAGTGGCCGAAGCGCTGCGCGAGACCAGCCATGTCGTCATCTCCATTGCCCCCGATGCCGAGGGCGATGTGGTGCTCCGCCACCACCGCGCCGATCTCGACGCCATGCCGAATTTGCAGTGGCTCTGCTATTATTCCACGGTTGGGGTCTATGGGGATTTCGACGGCGCCTGGATCGACGAAACGGCTGAACTGGTGCCCCGCAATCTCCGCTCTGACTTTCGCGTCAAGGCCGAGGAAGAATGGATCGCCTATGCCAAGGCGCGTGGCGTGCCGCTGACCATTTTGCGGCTGGCCGGTATTTATGGGCCCGGGCGGTCGAGTTTCGACAAGCTCGCGGACGGCACGGCGCGGCGGGTGATCAAGCCGGGGCAGGTGTTCAATCGCATCCATGTGGCCGATATCGCGCGGGTGACCAAGCTCGCGGCAGAGCAACGGCTCGATGGGGTTTTCAACCTTGCCGACGACGAGCCGGCGCCGCCGCAGGATTTGATCAACTATGCGGCGGGCAAGATGGGCATTGAGCCGCCCCCCGAGGTGCCGTTCGAACGGGCGGAAATGTCGCCGATGGCCAAGAGTTTTTATCGCGACAACAAGCGCGTTTCGAACAAGGCGATCAAGACCGCGCTTGGGATCGAGATGCTCTATGCCAATTATCGCGCCGGGCTCGATGCCATCTGGGAGGCGCGGTCATGACGCTGCAGCCGGCTAAATCTGCGCCCGAAAAGATCGTGCTCGACGGCCGTTATGTGCGGCTCGAACCGCTCGCGCAAAAGCATGCCGCCGATCTCTACGCGGTCTCCACCATGGATGGCGGCGCCGAGCGCTATCGCTGGCTTTTCAGCGACGCGCCGACGTCGTTGGCCCAGCTCGAAGCGCGGATTGCCGAGGCGGGTGCCGGTCCGGACCGCTATGTCGCCATCGTCGATAAGGCGACCGGCAAGGCGCTGGGCCAACAGGGCTGGATGCGCATTCGGCCTGAACACGGCTCCATCGAAATCGGCGGCGTCTATTGGGGCCTGCCGATGGCACGCACCCGTCTTGCGACCGAAGCGCTTTATCTGTTTGCGCGCCACGCCTTCGACGACCTCGGTTACCGGCGCTTCGAATGGAAGTGCAACGACCGCAACGAACCGTCCAAAGCTGCGGCGACGCGGTTCGGCTTTACATTCGAAGGCGTCTTTCGCAACGACATGATCCTCAAGGGCGAAAGCCGGGATACCGCCTGGTTCTCGATGATTGATAGCGAATGGTCGGCCCTGCGCGCCGAATATGAGCGCTGGCTGAACCCGGACAATTTTGATGCGGCCGGGCAGCAGAAGAGCAAGCTGGCTGTGCGCTGACTTTTTGATCGCTGGATGTACTGGCCGATCTACCCACGGTTGTCACCCCGGCGCAGGCCGGGACCCATTCCGAAATCCCCCGCCCACTATCCTTCCCTCGGGCTTGACCCGAGGGCCAGTGCGGGAGCCACAGGTGTTTGGGCTTAGGCGAGTGACCCTCGGGTCAAGCCCGAGGGAAGGCCGGTGGGTTGGCTAAATACGCTTAAAGAAAAGTGCCGCTGGCGCGTGGATGAATTCGCGTTTGGAGCTGTTCAGCTCAAAAGATAAAAACCCCGCCGGAAGCGACCATGACCATTTCTCTTCTGACCGATCCGTTCCCGAGCGACGATGCCTTGCGGGCGCTTTGGCGGTCCGCCTGGGGCGACGAGGGGCCGGCGACCTGGCAGACCGTGCTGGCGCGGAGCCTTGTGCATGTCGGAGCCTATGAGGGCGAGCAGCTCGTGGGCTATGTCAATGTCGCCTGGGATGGCGGCATCCATGCCTTTCTGCTCGATACCTCTGTCCATCGCGACTTTCAGCGACAGGGTATTGCGACACGGCTGGTGAAGGCTGCGACAGAGGCGGCGCGGGCGCGCGGGGCGCAATGGCTGCATGTCGATTTCGAACCGCATCTGGCGGGGTTTTATCGCGCCTGCGGCTTTCGGGCGACCGAGGCCGGATTGATCGGGCTTTAGCGTTAAGCCCATGCAAATGAAAACGGGCAGGGATCGCTCCCCACCCGCTTCACAGAAAACCGGAAAACTCTACTTGAGAGCGTCGGTCACCGCGGTGGTGTAAGCGCCTTCCGGTTGAGCCTTGATGATCTTCTGATCAAGGAGCGCCTTCACCGTACGATCATAGGTCGTCATATCGAGCGCCGCGTCATTGGCATCGACGAGCTTTGACACCTCGCCGACCATGTAAAGCTGATGCGCCAATTCGGCCGCGCCGGTTTCGTCCATCTCGACAACGATTTCGGCGGCTTCTTCGGGGTTCTTCAGCGCATAATCCCAGCCCTTCATCGAGGCGCGGACGAAGCGGGTATAGGCATCGACCTTGGCCGGATCGGCGAGGGTGTCTTCCATGACATAGAGACCGTCTTCGAGAAGGTCATTGCCCATTTCGGTATAGTTGAAAATGGTCAGGTTATCCGGCCCATAACCGGCATCGAGCGCCTGGCCATATTCATTGTAGCTCATCACCGAGATACAATCGGCCTGGCCCTGGATCATCGGCTGGATGTCAAAGCTCTGCTGGAGGACAGTGACGCCTTCGGGCGAGCCATCGGTCTTGATGCCTTCCTTGTTCATCCAGGCAAAGAACGGATATTCATTGCCGAAGAACCAGACGCCGAGCGTATGGCCCGGGAAGTCGGCGACCGTGTTGATCTCCTTTTCCTTGGGGCAGATCATCATCAGGCCCGAGCGTTTGAACGGCTGGGCGATATTGACGAGTGGCACGCCGGTATCGCGCGCGGCAAGACCCGCGGCCATCCAGGTGACGATGATATCGGCACCGCCGCCGGCGATTACCTGCTCAGGGGCAATGTTCGGGCCGCCGGGCAGGATGGTCAGGTCGATATCTTCTTCGTCGTAAAAGCCCTTTTCCTTGGCGACGAGATAGCCGGCGAACTGCGCCTGCGTCACCCACTTCAATTGCAAAGTGAGTGCATCGGCAGCAAAGGCGCTAGGCAGAGCAGCCAAGGCCATGGTTCCGGCGAGGAGCCCTGTGATAAAAGTTTTCATTCTGTCGTTCCCTTTTCCCTGTTTCTCAACTTACGCCCGTCCACCACGGACTGACGGATGCCAGAAGGTGACGCCCCTTTCGATGAGGGCGAGCACCCCGTAAAAGGCGGATCCCGCGACCGCGGCAACAGCGATCTCCGCCCAGACCAGGTCGATGGCGAGACGCCCCACCCCGGTCGAAATTCGGAAGCCCATCCCCACAACAGGCGTCCCGAAGAATTCCGCTACGATTGCGCCGATCAAGGCCAGTGTCGAGTTGATCTTGAGGGCATTGAAAATAAACGGCCCCGCAGCGGGGAGGCGCAGTTTAAGCAGCGTCTGCCAATAGGAGGCAGCATAGGTTCGCATTAGGTCGCGCTCGATATTCGAGGCTGCATTGAGCCCCGCCACCGTATTGACCAGCATGGGAAAGAACGTCATCGCGACGACGACGGCGGCCTTCGATTGCCAATCGAAGCCGAACCACATGACCATGATCGGCGCGATGCCGATGATCGGTAGGGCAGACATGAAATTGCCGATCGGCATCAGCCCGGCCTTGAGGAAAGGCGAGCGATCGACGGCAATGGCGACGACGAGCCCGGCAAGGCAGCCCATGATATAGCCGGGAATGACCGATTTCACGAATGTCTGGACGAAATCGGCCCAGAGGATCGTCCCCGAATTGGCCAATTGCGCGCCGATGGCTGACGGCGCTGGCAGGATCACGGGCGGCACATTAGCCCCGCGCGCAATCACCTCCCACATGACGAGCAACGCCACCCCGAACACGGCCGGAATGAGCAGCCCCATCGACCGGCGCGGCACCGTGCCCTTGCGGATTTCGCCCGAAAGCTGATCGACGAACAGCCAGGCAAAGGCCCAGGCCGCGCCCATGCCAAACCAATAATGGCCGGGCATAGCAGTCCCGCGCGGCAAGGCCAGCACCAGCGCCGTCGCAATCAGCACGGCGGCGAGACCATCGAGCCAGAAATTGACCGGCCGAAACACGAACCGCACTAGGGTCAGCGCCCCAAGGCCGAAGGCAAGTGTCAGCAAGATCTGTGCATCCGCAGAAAGCGCCGCGCCGACCAGCCCCAACAGCGCCATGCCGCCAGCAAGGCCTGCCAGCACAATTTGCAACAGTGTCAGCCCGCTCTTCATGCCCGCACCCCATTGCGCGCATTGACGAACTTTTCAGCCGCACCGACGATCGCCACCAGCACAGCCGCCAGCCCCGCCGCAATGAACAAAGCCGCCCAGATCTGAATGGTTTGTCCATTATAGGAGCCGGTAAGCAGCCGCACGCCAAGCCCGCCACCGGCGGCATTGGAGAGTTCAGCCACCACCGCGCCGATCAGTGAAATGGCAATGCCCACCTTCATCGAGGCAAAGAGCATCGGCAGCGCCGCCGGCCAGCGAAGCTTCCAGAACACCTGCCAGGGATTGGCATCGTAGGTCCGCATCAGATCGAGCTGAATGGCCTCCGGCGAGCGCAGCCCCTTCACCATGCCGACAACGACCGGGAAGAAACTCAGATACATCGAAATCAGCGATTTTGGCACGAGCCCCGTCAGCCCGATCGCGCCGAGCCCCACGACGACCATCGGCGCGATGGCGAGGATGGGAATCGTCTGGCTGGCAATGATCCAAGGCATCAGCGAGCGATCTGCCGCATCGTTGTGAATGATCGCGACCGCAAGAATGACCCCGAGCCCCGTGCCGAGCACAAAGCCGAGGAGGGTCGCCGACAGCGTGATCCAGGCATGGAGCGCGAGCGACCGCCGCGAGGTAAATTCGAGCCCCATCGTCGCATTCCAGATCTCCGAAAACACCTGATGCGGCGCCGGAAGGATCGGTTTGTCCTGCGCCCAGGTCTGCTGGGCGAATTCGAGGAACGGCACATTGGTGAGATTGGCGCGGCCATTGAGAATGCTCTGCCAGGGGGCGTTCATCCATATGGCGGCCGCGTACCAGAAAACGAAGATGGCGAGCAGAATGGTGAGGATAGGGATGACACGGTTCATGTCGCCGCTCCCGCGCTTGCCATCACCCCCTCCCGACCTCCCCCATCAAGGGGGAGGTGAAGGGACAGCACATGAGGCAGGATCGTGCCAAAAACGCGATGTGGCACCTCCCCCTTGATGGGGGAGGATGGGAGGGGGTGACGTGAGCCACGATGCCCCATCACACCACCTCCTCATAACTATGCCCGGCCCGCAGCCCATCGCGCACCCGCGCCGCAATTGCCAAAAACTCCGGCGTCTCGCGGATATCGAGCGGGCGCTCGCGAGGCAGATTGCTCTCGATGACATCTGTCACCCGCCCCGGCCGCGGCGACATCACCACGATCTTCGTCGACAAATAAACCGCCTCGGGAATCGAATGCGTCACAAAGCAGATCGTTTTTTTGGTCCGGTCCCACAGCTTCAAAAGTTCAGAATTAAGGTGATCCCGCACGATCTCGTCGAGCGCCCCAAAGGGCTCATCCATCAGCAAGAGATCGGCATCAAATGCCAGCGCCCGCGCAATCGACGCCCGCTGCTGCATGCCCCCCGAAAGCTGCCAGGGATATTTCTTCTCGAACCCCGAAAGGTTCACCAGATCCATCGTCCGCTTGATCCGCTCGGCCTGTTGAGCCTGCGAATGCCCCATGATTTCGAGGGGGAGCGCGATGTTCTTCTCGATCGTCCGCCAAGGATACAGCGCCGGCGCCTGGAACACATAGCCATAGGCCCGGTCTTTTCGCGCATTCTCCGGCGTCTGGCCATTGATTCGCAGCGTGCCCGAGGTGGGCTGTTCGAGATCGGCAATCGTGCGGAGGAAGGTTGTCTTGCCGCAGCCCGAAGGTCCGATGAACGAAACGAAATCGCCCTTCTCGATGGTCAGGTTGACGTCGCTGAGCGCAACGATATCCCCGTCGCCAGCGGGGAAGGTGAGGCCAAGGTTTTGGGCCTGGACAACGGGGGTCATGCCAAGGGCCCCCTAATCCGGCGCTGCGCGCCACCTTCTCCCCGAGAGGGAGAAGAAAAGAGGGGACCCGCCATTCCTCTCCCACTTGGGGAGAGGGTGGATCGGTCGTAGGCCGAGACGGGTGAGGGGGCGTTCTGCAGGGTTGAACAGTCCAAAGGCATCAAACCCCCGTCGCCGGAATGCCCGTGCGCTCCACCTTGCGCGGCGCGACGATGTCCTTCCACTGGCTCAGCGCCCGATTGACCGGGTTCGTCGCCTCGCGGGCCACGAACTTGCCGTGGCCCGGCTCGGCCTTCACCTCGTTCTCGATGATGGAAACCTTGCCGCGGGATAGAACGAACCGCGGCATCCCAGTCACCTCAAAACCCTCAAACACATTATAATCGATCACCGATTGCTGGCTCTTCGCCGTAATGGTCTTCGTGCGCTTCGGGTCCCAGACGATCAGGTCGGCATCCGCACCAACCATCACCGCACCCTTCTTGGGGTACATATTGAGAATCTTGGCGATATTCGTCGACGTGACGGCCACGAACTCATTCGGCGTCAGCCGCCCGGTATTGACCCCCGCCGTCCACAGCACCGGCAATCGATCTTCAAGCCCACCCGTCCCATTCGGAATTTTCGCAAAATTGCCGACGCCATTGCGCTTCTGCGCGGTGGTGAAGGCGCAGTGATCCGTCGCGACACACGACAGCGATCCCGCCTGCAAACCTGCCCAAAGCGAATCTTGATTCGCCTTGTTCCTGAACGGCGGCGACATCACCCGCCGCGCTGCATGGTCCCAATCGGCATTGAAGTACTCGCTCTCGTCGAGCGTCAGATGCTGCACCAGCGGCTCGCCATAAACGCGCATGCCCTTCTGCCGCGCCCGGCGAATGGCTTCGTGCGCTTGCTCGCAGGAGACGTGCACCACGTAAAGAGGCACGCCAGCCATGTCGGCGATCATGATCGCCCGATTGGTTGCCTCGCCTTCCACTTCCGGCGGGCGCGAATAGGCGTGACCCTCCGGCCCATTATTGCCCTCGGCAAGCAGCTTGGCCGTCATCGCCGCAACCACATCGCCATTTTCGGCATGCACCAGCGGCAGGGCGCCCAGCGCGGCGCAGCGCTGGAACGATGCGAACATCTCGTCGTCGTTCACCATCAGCGAGCCCTTATAGGCCATGAAATGCTTAAACGAGGTAATGCCGCGATCGACTACCTCGGCCATTTCATCAAAAACCTGCTCGCCCCACCAGGTCACCGCCATGTGGAACGAATAATCCGCCGAAGCTTTCGACGTCTTGTTGTCCCACATCTGCAGCGCTTCAAGCAGCGACTGATCGGGATTGGGCAGGCAGAAATCGACGACCATCGTCGTGCCACCGGCAAGCCCAGCCCGCGTGCCGCTTTCGAAATCGTCGGCGGAATAGGTGCCCATGAACGGCATTTCGAGATGGGTATGCGGATCGATGCCGCCAGGCATCACGTAACAGCCGGTCGCGTCCAAAACTTCATCGCCCGACAGGTTCTGCCCGATCTCGACAATGACATCGCCATCGATTTTGACATCGGCGACATAGCTCAAGTCAGCCGTAACGACCGTCCCGCCCTTGATAACTTTACTCATTCTGCGTTCCCTTGCAGTTTCTCGAAAACCCACCCGCGCCCCTCAGCGCATCGGCGAGTCTGTTATATTTCTAAGCCGGAGTGGCCCCCTCATCCGTCTCGCCCTTTGGGCGAGCCACCTTCTCCCCGAGAGGGAGAAGAATAGAACGTGCCTCATGGATGAAATTTGCGCCGTTAGCCGCACGCACGCCTCTTATTCCTCTCCCTCTCGGGGAGAGGGTGGCCGGAGCAAAGCGGAGGTCGGGTGAGGGGGTACTATCAATGACGCGCGATATCGCTTCCAAAACCCCATCGCGATTTTGCAGCACCTCATTGTTCCAAAACCGCAATACCCCATAACCCTGGGCGTTCAGATACGTCGTTCGACTGAGGTCATTGGCGTTGTCAGCATGCTGCCCGCCATCCAGCTCGACAATCAAGGCTGCCTCACGACAGGCAAAATCTGCGATGTAAGGACCGATCTGAAACTGACGAACGAATTTACGGCCATCCAACCCGCGATTGCGCAGCACATACCAAAGCCGGTTCTCGGCATCGGTAGCGTTTCGGCGCAATTGGCGGGGGCGGGTGGTCATTCAGTCCGCCCCCTCATCCGCCCCTACCGGGGCACCTTCTCCCCGATGGGGAGAAGAACCGACAGGCCGGTCGAACCTTTCCTCTCCCCATTGGGGAGAGGTGGCTTGGCGGAGCCAAGTCGGTGAGGGGAGGCTGTCGGAGCGCACTGCTCTCACTCCACAATCTCCGCCGTCTCCACCACCGCGTGGAACAGCACGTCACAGCCGGCCGCTGCCCATTCAATCGAAATCTCTTCCGCCTCGTTGTGGCTCAAGCCGCCAACACACGGACACATGATCATCGTCGACGGCGCCACTTTCGCCGCCCAGCACGCATCGTGCCCGGCGCCGGAAATGATGTTCATGTGGCTGTAACCCAGTTTTTCTGCTGCAGAGCGCACGCGGCCCACCAGCGTCGGATCAAAGGTGACAGGATCGAAATGGCCCACAGCCTCGACCGAACACCCGACCCCGAGCTCCGCCGCAATCTCCGCCGCCTTGGCTTCGATCGTCGCGCGCATGCGGTCGAGCTTTTCCTGGCTCGGCGTGCGCAAATCGACCGTGAACACCACCGTCCCCGGCAACACGTTTCGCGAGTTGGGCGAGAATTTCACCTGTCCGACGCCCGCCACAGCCCCCGGCTGCTCGCCCATTGCCACGTCCTGCACCATCTCCATGATGCGGGCCATGGCGAGGCCGGCATTCACCCGCATGGTCATCGGCGTCGAGCCGGTATGGGCTTCCTTGCCCGTCAGGGTAAATTCGAGCCACCACAGCCCCTGGCAATGGGTGACGACGCCGATCTGCTTTTCCTCGGCCTCGAGAATCGGCCCCTGCTCGATGTGATATTCGAAATAGGCGTGCATCTTTCGCGCGCCGACGTCTTCCTCTCCGAGCCAGCCGATGCGCTTCAGCTCATCGCCGAAGAGCTTTCCGTCCATGTCCTTGCGGCTATAGGCATAGTCGAGGCTGAGGACCCCCGCGAACACGCCCGACGCCACCATGGCCGGCGCAAACCGCGCGCCTTCTTCATTGGTCCAGTTGGTCACGACGATCGGGTGCTTGGTCTTGATCCCGAGATCATTCATCGAACGCACGACTTCGAGCCCTGCCAAGACGCCCAGTACGCCATCATATTTGCCGCCCGTCGGCTGCGTATCGAGGTGCGAGCCGATATAGACCGGCAGAGCATCCGGGTCGGTCCCGGCGCGCGTCATGAACATGGTGCCCATCTTGTCGACGCCCATGGTGAGCCCGGCCGCGTTGCACCAGCGCTGAAACAGCTCGCGGCCTTGCTTGTCGCTATCGGTCAGCGTTTGCCGATTGTTCCCGCCCGCAATCCCGGGACCAATCTTGGCCATGTCCATCAGGCTCTCCCAGAGCCGGTCGCCATTGATCCGAAGGTTTTCGCCGGGAGAGGTCATGTGTCGCTCGTTAGTCTCGTGGTCAAACAAAAGGCCCCGCCATCGCAGCGCGAGGGCAGGGCCGGGAATGCTATTTCAGGCTTGGGAACGTAAACTCCGCTCCACCCTTGATGCCGGCGGGCCAGCGGGTGGTGACGGTTTTGAGCCGCGTATAAAAGTGAACCCCTTCGGGCCCATAGATGGAGTGATCGCCGAACAGCGATCGCTTCCAGCCGCCGAAGGAGTGATAGGCCACCGGCACCGGGATCGGCACGTTGATGCCAACCATCCCGACTTCGATCTTGTCGGCAAATTCACGCGCCGCGTCGCCATCGCGGGTGAAGATCGCCGTGCCATTGGCATATTCATGCCCGTGGATCAGATCGACCGCCTCTTGGAACGAGTTTTTGCGCACGACCGAGAGGACGGGCCCAAAGATTTCTTCCTTATAGATGGTCATGTCTTCGGTGACATTGTCGAACAGCGTGCCGCCGACATAGTAGCCGTTTTCATATCCCTGCAGCTTGAAGCCGCGGCCATCGACGACGAGCTCGGCGCCCTGTTCGACACCGGAGTCGATATAGCCGACGATCTTGTCGCGGTGCATTTTCGTGACCACCGGACCCATTTCGGCGTCCCTGTCGGTCGAAGGGCCGATCTTGAGGCTTTCAACGCGTGGCTTGAGCTTGGCGACCAGTGCATCGGCCGTCTTCTGACCCACCGGCACCGCCACCGAGATTGCCATGCAGCGCTCGCCGGCCGAACCATAGCCCGCGCCCATCAGCGCATCGGCTGCCTGATCGAGATCGGCATCGGGCATGATGATCATGTGGTTCTTGGCGCCACCGAGCGCCTGCATGCGCTTACCGGCCTTGGTGCCGCGCTGGTAGACATATTCGGCGATTGGGGTAGAGCCGACGAAACTGACGGCCTTCACATCGGGATGGTCGAGAATCCCATCGACCATTTCCTTGTCGCCATGGACGATATTGAGAATGCCCTCGGGGAGACCCGCTTCCATGAAGAGGTTCCAGATCAGGAGCGAGGCCGAGGGATCGCGCTCGGATGGTTTCAGGATAAACGCATTGCCGCAGGCGATGGCTGCCGGGAACATCCACATCGGCACCATGGCCGGGAAGTTGAACGGGGTAATGCCCGCAACGACGCCGAGCGGCTGGCGATCGGAATAAGAATCGATCGAGGGGCCCACATTGCGCGAGAATTCGCCCTTGAGCAGTTGCGGAATGCCGCAGGCAAAATCGACACAGTCGATGCCGCGCGCGACTTCGCCCAGCGCATCGTCATGCACCTTGCCATGCTCTTTGGAAATTTCGCGCGCGATATCGTCGGAATACTGATCGAGCAGCGCCTTGAACTTGAACATGACGCGCGCCCGCTTCATCGGCGGGGTATTGCCCCAGGCGACCTGCGCCTTGACCGAATTGGCGACGGCCGCGTTCAGCTCGTCGAGGGTCGAGAGCGGCAGTTCGGCGCTTTGCTCGCCCGTTGCTGGATTGAACACGGGGACGCGCCGCGTCGAACTCGATGTGTAGCGCTTGCCGCCTACGGCATTCTCGATGATCTGCATTTTGGCCGCCCCTCCTTGGGAACAAAAATTCTATTTTAGAGTGTGTAGAATATTTGTTCCATTTCACTCAAGCGTTTTGAGGATCCCTGCAAGCTTGGTGACGATTTCGTCGATCTGGCTTTCCGAAACGATCAGCGGCGGCGAGAGCGCGATGATGTCGCCCGTCGTGCGAATGAGGAGACCCTGTTCGAACGCCTTGAGGAAAGCCGAGAAGGCGCGCTTGGTCGGTTGGCCGGCGATTGGCTCGAGCTCGATGGCGCCGACAAGACCGATATTGCGAATGTCGATCACGTGCGGCAGGCCTTTTAGCGAATGCAGCGCCGCCTCGAATTTCGGCGCCAGTTCCGCACCGCGGGTGAGAAGGCCTTCTTCGCGATAAGTTTCGAGCGTGGCGAGCCCTGCGGCCGACGCGATGGGATTGCCGGAATAGGTATAGCCGTGGAAAAATTCGATGACGTGTTCCGGCCCGTTCATGAACGCGTCGTGGATTTCGGCCGAAACCAACACCGCGCCCATCGGGATGACGCCATTGGTCAGGCCCTTGGCGGTAACCATGATGTCGGGCACGACACCAAAATAGTCGGCTCCGAACGGCGTGCCCAAACGGCCATAGCCGGTGATCACTTCGTCGAAAATCAGCAGGATGCCGTGCTTCTTGGTGATGTCGCGGAGGCGCTGCAGATAGCCCGCTGGCGGGATGAGTACGCCGGTCGACCCGGCCACCGGCTCGACGATGACGGCCGCGATGGTCGAGGCATCATGAAGAGTGACAATGCGTTCGAGTTCGTCGGCAAGATCGACGCCGTGCTCCGGTAGGCCCTTCGAAAACGCGTTCTTGGCAAGGTTATGCGTATGGGGCAGATGATCGACGCCGGTAAGGAGCGTGCCGAACATTTTGCGGTTGGTGACGATGCCGCCCACCGAAATGCCCCCGAAATTGACGCCGTGATAGCCGCGTTCGCGCCCGATGAGGCGGGTGCGCGAGCCTTCGCCCTTCACCTTGTGATAGGCGAGCGCCACTTTGAGCGCCGTCTCGACCGATTCTGAACCGGAATTCGTGAACAGCACATGGTCGAGCCCCGTGGGCGCGATGTCGATGATGCGATTGGCGAGTTCGAATGCCTTGGGATGGCCCATCTGGAAAGCTGGCGCATAGTCGAGTTCGGCCGCCTGGTTGGCGATCGCTTCGACAATTTTTGGCCGCGCATGGCCTGCATTGCAGCACCAGAGCCCGGCCGTGCCGTCGAGCACCTGGCGGCCGTCCGATGTCGTATAGTGCATGTCCTTGGCGGCCACGAACATGCGCGGCGCCTTCTTATATTGCCGGTTCGCCGTAAACGGCATCCAGAACGCGTTGAGATCGTTCGGCACGACGGTTGAAGTGGACACGGCGAAGTCGCTCCCTTGGCATGGTCCGGTCATTTTGCGCGGGCGCTTGACAGGGAAGCGCATTCGCCAGATTTTTGACCAGTTGGAAAAATGTTAGCACTCCTGTTCATTCCCGCAAGACGAAAATGGCGCCCAAAAACAAATCTCCAGCGTCACAGAAGGTGATCGCAGCGTCACCGAAGGTGATGGCAACGGATGGCTCATCGCCCGCTCCGAAGCGCCAGCACAAGGCGGACGCCAAAGTCGCCACGGCCCCCGCAAAGCCGCGGCCGGTCACGCGCATCCAGCGCGAAAAACAGGACATCATTCTCGAAGCCGCGCTCGAGGTCTTTTCGGTCCACGGCTTTCGCGGCGCGACGATTGATCAGATCGCCGAAGTGGCCGGCATGAGCAAACCCAACCTGCTCTATTATTTCCCGAAGAAGGAAGAGATCCATCGCCGCCTGATGTCCGAGCTCCTCGTCACCTGGCTCGCTCCCCTCGAAGAAATGCGCGCTGATGGCGATCCCTTCGTCGAAATCCGCTCCTATATCCGGCGAAAGCTCGAAATGGCGCGCGATTTTCCGCGCCAAAGCCGGCTTTTTGCCAATGAAATGCTGCGCGGCGCGCCGCATATCATCGATATGCTCGAAGTGGATTTGAAGGCCCTGGTCGAGGAAAAAGCCCAGGTGCTGCTGACCTGGATGGACCAGGGCAAGATTTCCCGCACCGATCCCTATCACCTGATCTTTTCGATCTGGGCGACCACCCAGCACTATGCCGATTTCGACGTCCAGGTGCGGGCAATCCTCGGCAAGGGCCGCGGCGGGGAAGGGCGTTTCGAGGATGCAGCGCGATATCTGGAACAGCTCTTCTTGCACGGGCTGACGCCTAGGCCGAAGGGATAGAAGGCGTCGAATTCTCCCCAATCAATTGAGTGTCACCCCGGCGAAGGCCGGGGCCCATCTTGAGATCTCAGGATGGATCCCGGCCTGCGCCGGGATGACAGCAAGTTGCCGAACCGCATCTTCTCACCCACGACGTCATTCCCGCGAAAGCGGGAATCCTACCGTTAGGCGCCAAAGAGAGATCCCCGCTTTCGCGGGGATGACGCTGTGCTCTTGAAAAGGGTGAGCCCCGATGTACCCTAACCAGCCTTACCCATCCAGCTCCGGATAATGCCGGAACAAATCACTCTCATTCGGCGCCAGCCGCCGCTCGCTCCGCAAATACGCCGCCACATTCGGCCGCGCCCGCACGCGCTCGCGCAGGTCCTCGACCCGCTCAAACTCCCCGGCGATCCGCCCCATCAGTTTGGGGAAGGCATAATGCAACCCCTCCATCACTTGAAACAGCGAGAGGTCTGCATAGCTCAGCCGCTCCCCGACCAGAAACTCAGGTCCCGCCGGATTGCGCGCCAAGATCATCTCGAACCATTTTAGAAACTTCGGCACCCGCTCGTCGCGAAATTCCGCGGCCCGACGCCGCGCCTCCGGCTTCTGCTCCTCGTAATATTTGCCCATCCCTACCGGATGGTGCACGTCATGCCCCTCAAGCGCGAAGTCGACGATGGTGAGTTGAATCTGGTGCGTCCAAAGTTTGAGCCGCTCATCTCTTGGCGCCAGATCAAGCGTGCCGCCGAGATAAAACAGAATGGCGCTCGTCTGCCCGACCACCACATCGCCATGCCGCAGCACTGGCGGCGCAAAGCTTGGCGTAGCGATCTTTTCCGCCAGCGCCTCGATGACACCATCGCCCTCGACCCGCGCCATGTCCTCATAGGCCGCGCCCGCTTCTTCGAGCGCCAGCCGCACATATTCGCCCCGGCCCTGGATGCCGGTCCAATAATAAAGTTCGTAAGCCATAGGCCCGAAATGCGCGGGGGCGGAGAGCCGTTCCTTGACAGTTTTGAAGCGCTGTCCTTTCCTCACAGGCAGACATTGAGGAGTGCGCCATGCCCCAGACCGTTTCCGCCCATATGATGTTGACGCTCGACGGTTTCGGCACGGGGCTCAACCAGACCCGCGAAAATCCGTTCGGCACGATCAATCCGCGTGACCTCGCGCGCTGGATGTTTGAAGACGGCGCCAACAATGCCGATGAGGTCAAAGCCGTCACCGATTACGGCGCCTTCATCATGGGGCGCAACATGTTCGCCGCCCCCGGCGAAACTGTCTGGGAAGAGTCCTGGCGCGGTTGGTGGGATGAAAACCCGCCCTACCACGCGCCGGTCTTCGTCCTCACCCATCACGCCCATGACCCGATCGAAATGGAGGGCGGCACCACCTTCCACTTCGTCACCGAAGGCGAAGCCGTCGCCCTCGAACGCGCTCGCGCTGCGGCCGGGGATCGCAATGTCTCCATCGCCGGCGGCGTCACGACACTGCGCAACTATCTCAATCTCGGCCTCGTCGACACACTGCACCTCAAATTCGTCCCGCTCATCGCCCAAGACGGCGAACGGCTCTGGGATGGGCTTAACGCGAAGCTCGAAACGACCGGCGCCCGGCACTCCCGCTTTGCCACACATGTGGATTATCGGATGGTGAAGTAGGAATTTTGGCCCCCCGGCAAACTCAAGCCAATAACCCACCTCCGGGTCATCCCCGCGCAAGCGAGAAGCTCTATTCCAGATCCAAGGGATACTTGCTTTCGCGGGAATGACGCAGTGGACGTTGGAAAACTCACTTCTTCCCAATACGACCCAAGTGCGTATCATGAAAGCCGGTTTCCTTCTTGAGCCCATAGCCCAGCATGCGGTCCATGCCGATATGCGCCACCCAGATCGCCGCGATTCCAAAGGCGATCGGCCCGAACACAAAGCCGCTGGCCGCAACAAGCGCCGGGGTCACATAGGTATGGACGAGATTATAGCTCCACGCGCCAACGCGCGGTGACACCAGATAGCCGGCCATGAAGACATCGGGCACGAGAAACAGAACCGCGAAAACGATCCATGACTGGCCAAGCATGGCATAGGCGGTCACGCCAAAAACCACGGCCGCAAGGGCTTCGAGGCGGAGCAGCAAGGCGGTGCCCTTGATTGGGTTGGCGGCAGGCTGAGAAAGGGACATCGTCGTTCCGTCGATGGTCATGGCAAGCTCCTGTTCTGTTGAACAAGGTATAGTTCTCGCCATCCCCGTATAGAATTGACCAAATGTGGCGGCTGGCTATTCACTCTTGAATGCCTCGCTGACCCGTCCTGCAGATCAGCCCTCCGTGTGCTCACCTTGCTTTGGCCGCATCGCGGCATATCTAATGGAGCAACACCAAAGCGAGGGGAGTGCCCCATGTCCACCAATCCGCGCCATTCCGTCGTCGCCTTGCGGGCTCAAATCCCCGAAACCGCGTTCACGGCCTCGACCCTCGGCACCGTGCGCGAAGGCAGCGGCGCCGTCATCAACGACAAGGGTCTCATCGTCACCATCGGCTATCTGGTCACCGAAGCCGAGGAAGTGTGGCTGACGACCCATGACGAGCGCGTCGTGCCCGCCCATGTCGTCGGCATCGACCAGGTCACCGGCTTTGGCCTCGTCCAGGCCATGGGCGATCTCGACCTGCCGGCCCTGCGGCTTGGCAGTTCGGCCGGCGCGCGTGTCAGCGATATCGGCCGCATCATCGACGGCGAGGGCGAAGAGGTCGTCAACGAGGTCGTCGCCCGCCAGGAATTTGCCGGCTATTGGGAATATATGCTCGACGAGGCGATCTTCACCTCGCCCTTCCACCCCTCTTGGGGCGGGGCCGCGCTGCTCGACAACAATGACAATCTCATCGGCATCGGCTCGTTGCGCCTCCAGATGATGAATGCCGGCGACACGACCGATATCAACATGGTCGTGCCCATCGATCTCCTCAAACCCATTCTCGATGATCTCGTCACGACTGGCCAGGCCGCGCGCGAGGCACGGCCATGGCTCGGCGTCTTTTCTGCCGAGCGCAACAATGGCGTCGTGGTGATGAACGTTTCCGATGGCGGCCCGGCCGATACAGCTGGCCTCAAGAGCGGCGACATCATTTCCGAACTCGACGGCGAGGAAATCGAAGGCCTCGGCGATTTTTACCGAAAACTCTGGGCCAAGGCTCCGGCCGGCTCCGAATTCGCCCTCCGCATCGTCCGCTCCGGCCGCGAATCCTGGGTCCGCGTCAAAACCGCCGACCGCAACGATTTTCTGGTCAAGCCGCAACTGCAGTAGAGCTGGTGGAGCGCGAAGCGCACCTCTCCCTCTGGGGGAGAGGTCGCCGCAACGCGGCGGGTGAGGGGGCCTTAATCCAGCCCCTTGATCTCCAGATGATCAAGCCCGAGCGCACGTCGTTTCCGCGCGCTCATCTTTGCCGCGATAATCCGGTGCGCCTCGACCACATAGGCTTCCACCTCGTCACCCGTCAGCGGGCTATCGACCGAAATCGCCACCCAACCCGCCCGCGCAAAATAAGGCGCCGGTCGGATTCCTGGCATCTCGGTGAGCAGATCGAACGACATCTCCGACACCTTGCACCACACCTCGCCGGGGTCGCGATCGAGCAGCGCAAAAATCTTATCCCCGACCTTGGCGACCGAATCGTCACGCCATTGCCGCACCACGGAAACGGCGGGCAGGCGCGCGACGAAGGCTTCGAAGCCCGGCCGGGTCATGATAGTGAGGTAGGGGGTGCTCAATGTTAACGGACTGCTAACAGAAACGGCGCAGCGGATAACCGCTACGCCGTGAAAAAATGCTACTCGGCAGCGACGCCCAGCCCGATCGGGCAAGAGACGCCGGTGCCATTCAACCCGCAATAGCCGTTCGGGTTCTTGGCGAGGTATTGCTGGTGATAGGTCTCGGCATAATAGAACGGACCAGCCTCACCAATTTCCGTCGTGATCGGACCTAAGCCCTTTTCACGCAAGGCATTTTGGTAAGCGTCCTTGCTGCGGGCGACGATGTCTGCCTGCTCGGGCGTCGTCGTATAGATGGCAGACCGATACTGGGTCCCCACATCATTGCCCTGCCGCATGCCCTGGGTCGGATCGTGCTCTTCCCAAAAGGTTTTCAGCAGTGTTTCCAATGAGATAGCCTTGGGGTCATAGACCACCTTGACCGCCTCGGTATGCCCAGTCTTGCCTGAACATACCTCTTCATAAGAGGCGTTCGGCGTATGTCCGCCCTGATAACCCACGGCGGTCACGTAAACGCCTGGCAGTTTCCAGAACAGCCGCTCGGCGCCCCAGAAGCAGCCGAGCCCGAAATAGACGGTCTCGAACCCCTCGGGATAGGGGCCTTTTAGGCTCTTGCCATTGACGAAATGTTCAGGTGCCACAGGCATTTCCACCGTCCGGCCCGGCAGGGCCTCAGCAGCAGAAGGAATAGATGTCGGCTTGGTGCGGAAGAACATGAAATGCTCCTTTCGCCCCATGATATGGGGATTTGCGGGTCTCTTTTGTAGGCTCAGATTTCTTCGGCGCGCAAAAACCGTTCACGACGTGGCGAGCGGCCCAGCAGCGCAAAGAGAATGCCGGGCAAGCCGATGACGGCAAAGGCCGGATAGGTCAAAAGCACATCGAGCGCATTGTCGAGCAGCGTCGCGAAGAACCGGCTATGCAAAAATTGTCGAAGCGCATCAAGGTTTTGCGCGCTGACCTGCATCCACACATCGCCCAGAGACGTGAAGGTGGCGACATTGCTTGCCAATGTCTTTGTGCCATCGATGACCAGCAACACCAGTGCAAGCCCGATGAGCCATGTGCCTATGATACGCAAGGCTATCCGCATTTACCCCGTCCCGTGCTCGCGGGCGGCGACCGCTCCGCCCCTGCACTCAATGATTGTGCCACGTCCTGCCTTCGCTCCACAAGAGATTGGCGCCATATCGAAAAACATGGGTAACAGGTCCAATCTCTGGCTTGCGCCCGCAAAGTTCATCGCTATATTGCGCCACGCTCGCAACGGCCCAACGTGGTCGCGCGCAGTCCGGTTCCGGACTTGCACGGCGATGCGGAGAGATGGCCGAGTGGTCGAAGGCGCACGCCTGGAAAGTGTGTAGGCGGGTAACCGTCTCGAGGGTTCGAATCCCTCTCTCTCCGCCACTTCGGCCCAAGAGCCGCAGAGATCCTGAAAAGCACCGTGTAGCAAGGACTTCATAAGGTCCGAGTGATACAGGAAGGTGATACAGGATGGCCCCGAAAATGACTCTCCCCTGGATGCATCCGACGACCAAGGTCTGGTACGCCCGTCTATGGGTGCCGGTCGAGTTCAAGCCCATCGTAAAAAAGGACGAGATCCGGCGCAGTCTGCGCACCAAGGAGCTCCCGGAGGCCAAGCGACGGTTCACCCAAGTCGTCGCCGAGATCGAGGCCGAGTGGCAGCAGATGCGAGAGGCTGCCGAGTTCGTGAAGCCACATCTTCCCGAGCGCTCGCTGAGCCAGATGGAGGCGCATGGGCTCGCCGGCGAGATCTATCGATCGATCGTCGAACTCCATCGAGCGAACCCCGGACATCCGGAGCAATGGGAGAAGGAGATCGCGGAGCTGCAGCGCGTGCTGCCGGCCCGCGAGAGGACGCCGGGGGCTCATTTCGTCATCATGGGACCGTGGTCGGTGGGGGCCAACAGCGCTGCTCGTATTCTCGGCGCAGAGGTCCGGGCGTTCCTCGATGCCAGGAACGACAACCTCGATGCCCCATCGTTCGTGAAACTGTGCAGCGCCGTAGCGCTGGCGAAACGCGATGCCTACGCACAGCTTCTCCGCAATTCGATGGGCGATTTCACGGACGACCCGAAGGCCGGCCGATTTCCACCCGCGCCGCCTCCGCCGACCATGGCCAATTCGAAGGACGCCGGTGGCGAGGTCGATCCGGAGGTGCTGCTGAAGAAGTGGCGCACTATCTCCAAGGTCGCCGACAAGACCTACAAGAGCTGGTCCGGCAAGCTGCGCATGCTGATGGCATTTGCCAAGAAGACCGATGTCGCAACGCTCACCAGCCTCGACGTCGAGAGATGGCGCGACCGGCGCCTAGAGGACGGCATCAATCCAAAGACCGTCTCGCTCGGCGATCTCGCGGCCGTTCGCAATATTCTGGGTTTCGCTGCGGGGAACACCGCCTTTCCGAGCATCAGGACGAATGTCGCTGCCGACGTGAAGCTCAAGATCCGAAAGAAGACCATCAAGCTGCGCGAGAGCAGCTTCACGTTCGAGGAGGCCCACGCCATCCTGTCCGCGACGCTGATGGAGTCGCCCCCGCGCTTCACCGAGGCCCGGAGAGCCGCGCGGCGCTGGGTGCCATGGATCTGCGCGTACACCGGGGCTCGTGTCGGCGAGATCGGTCAGATGCACTCGTCGAGGATCTTCGAGAAGGCTACGCCGAACGGCAGGAAGTACTGGTGCATGCTGATCACGCCCGAGGACGGCAGCACCAAGAACAACGAGGCCCGCACTATCCCCATTCACTCGCATATCATCGAGCAGGGTTTCCTCAATTACGTGAAGAAGCGTCAGAAGCTCGACAAGCCGCTGTTCTACGAACCCGAGCTGAACGGAGGGTCCGATATGCATCGACAGGCCGACAAGGTCGGCGAACGATTGGCAGAATGGGTGCGGAACGATCTCAAGATCCGCGGCGTGCAGCCCAACCACGCCTGGAGGCACCGTTTCGAGACCCTCCATCGCTCTCTCAAGATCAGAGAGGATATCACCGATCACATCACTGGACATTCGGGAGAGGACATCTCCAGGAAGTACGGCGACTATCTGGTGGAGACGTTGTCGGACGCCATTGAAGCGATGCCTCGTCACAACGGCTTGACTTTCACAACGTCGGTTGTGTCTTAGATCCAACAGCCCATCTCCGCATGCCCATCAGTCTGCCGCCAGTCTACGGCGATTGTCGGAATACGCAGATTGAAGGGGCAGCGCCGACACCAAGCTCTTGGCGCTCTATGCATAGATAGGCAGTCGACTCGCCACTATCTTGCTCTGGAGAGCCGCCTCAAGACGCAACGTCAGTGTCGAAAACGGCATTGATGTCGATTTCACGCACTTCAGCCGGTGGATTTGAGGGGTGAGCGCACTTCGATCGCATCGGACACCCAATGTGCACGTCATGCTTCGCCGGAGAGAGCACCACGGCGAGCGTTCGGATCGGAGCTCATGCGGCCGGTTCTGGTCGATGTTCGTCAGACCGCTCGGCTATCGGTGAGCTCGGCTCATATTCTATTATTCTATTATTCTATTATTCTAGGACCCGTATCTCCCTAGTTGTAGGCAAGTGAAGCCTAACAACGCTCAGCCTCGAATTCTGAAGGCCAGTTCTCTTGAGATGCCCAGAAATATTCGGTTGCTAAAGAGTTTCGGGCCCCGACACATTGCTCTTACGCGATTTGCCGTTTGGACTAGAAGCGCTTACCAGTGGACGTTTGGTGGCTACTTTCGGCCCGAGCAAAGGTCCAACACGACAACATCGATGCGGTCCCTGCGAGATGCTGGAATGCGATCGATAATAATGCGGCGCATTTCTTCCTTGTCGGCAGGAGCGGGATGCGCGTCTGGATGCACTTTCAATCGCCGTCCGCTATCCGCCCTTACGGTTCCGAACCACAACACTAGGTAGATGCCCCGGCCCTCCGAGCGCCAGTCGATTAGGTACTGCCGGTCCAACTGACCTGTAGCCGCATCCCAGACGTCGTCGATCCACTGGCCTTTGACTTCCATCGGCTGGTGCATCGCCCCTTTTGCAAGCGCCAGGTCGGCGCGTTTGGACCTGGGCATGTCGGCCTCTGTGATGCGCAGCACTCCAAAACGTCCAAGCTCTGGTTCGATCATCGCGGCAAAACGGTCGCGGCATCTATTTTCGTTAAATGGCAGCGGGGCAGCACCGAAGACAATTAAGAGCTGGTCAGGCAAGATACGCATGCCGATTAGGTTTGCAGGCAAGGACGACGTCGCCGAGGATGCATTTCGGATCAAAAGGCGAGGGAGGCTTCGCCCGGTGAAAAACGAAGTCTTTCACAACCGCTGCCACATCGCCGCCTTGCTGCCAGAATGGATCGAGGACAACGGTGAGTCCAACTGCACTCTTGCCACACGTCGCTCACTCTCAGGTGCCTTCGCCTCGCTGCCTAAACACTGCGATCAACCTATCAGTGAAACAGGGGCCCATCAGTTGACATGCACAGGTTCATCCGTCGCTCGGCGGACTATGGTTTGCTTTGCATACGGCGAGAATTAAACAAGCTACTCGCGTACCGCTGGGACCATTTATGTCGTGCTCAAAGCTGACAAGCGATGCTGCATAGTAGGATCGCGCATGTCGCAGAGCCGCGCGAAGACTAGGCAATTCTACCTACACTGCTAATACGACGTTTGCTCCAAGCACTGTCCCTCGCTTAGCAAGGCCGTTATCGCCGCCATATACACCGTGGATCAACAACTCGGTGGCGCCTTGTGCTTTGGCCCAGCCCCGAGCGGTCTGCAGCAGCAAGGTTGTAACTTTGCCTCCCAAGAAAGATGCGCGAATCCTGGGATGTACAAAAAGGGCTTGACAGGTCGCAAAGCACCCCCCTTCCCCAAGGACGGCCTCGCCAGTTGCGAGTGCGATCACGCCCACAGCCTGTCCGTCCTTGCTCACAAAAAGCGCCGTCGCTTTGTGTGGACGCGCGAGTACTGGCGCAGTTAATCGGAAGAATTTTTCCTTTGAGAATGGCAGGTGTGCGTAACGGCTTCCGGCATGCCATGCCTCAGCCAACGGAAGAAGAAAGGATATCTGGTCCCCACTCGTCAGTTGCTGAACTTCAAGTTTACCACGACCTATACTCAAATTGGCGACCCCTCCAACCTCTTCTTTGAAACGAAAGTACTAGTGCGTCCTAGCTTCAAATCGACAATGCGTAACACCAATGCCAACAGATGAAAATACCAAATATAGAGCAAAAAAACGTTGACGGAAATTTTCTAGATTGATCGCCACATTCGCCCCGTATCTAAGGTAATACGCAGGAAAAGCAAGATTAGATGGCGCCACTCTGAGTACTGAAATGCGTTGGCATAACCCCTACATATGCTACTGTCGCTACTATCGATTTCAATAATCTCATTATTTCCCCTTCGCTCGGTAATCGATTAAATTATGAAGGCAATTCTTCTTTCAAGGAGTAGTGAATTTGCATGGCGCGACAGAAATTAATGTTAATCTTTTGGTGCGTTTAACAGCAGTCCTATTTTTTGCTCTAATCGTCCTAATACCGACCGTTAGAGTGCTTGGTGACGATTTATTTTTTGCGAGGATGCCTACTAGCTATGTATTTCCAGAATGTGGCAATCCTAATGAATTTCAATGCAGTTATGATTTAGCTGTAAGTATATATAGTTTTGAATACGATGCAGATTTAGTGTCTAAACGAGATGAATACCTGAAGATTCTTCCGGATAAGTTGCTGAATGCAGTAATATTCACTACTTCAACAGCGATCGAAACATGTTCGCGACATGTGCTTTTTTCGGAGCTGACCGTCGCTCGCAAAAACTCTGCCGCTTACGATGGATTCTATGCAAACGGCCTCTCTTTAGAGGCTACAAGATGTTTTGCCGGAGGATTGGTAACTAACGAGTTCGACAGAGAATTGATCTTGCTGTGGCAATCTGGGTCGGTCCAGGCCTGGATAGAGTGTAAGGGCCGTGCTTGCAATTTCAACCTTGTTGTTGATGACTCAGATCAGGACCTTCCTGGCAACAGTATTAATTTATCTATACGTTCGATCGCGGCTGACGCAGCGCAATCATTCATAAGAAACATGAAATCAGTAGTTAGAAGAGTTGCTCTATACAGCAAAGATTATTATCCTAAATTTGAACTTTACAATGGCAATATTGCGGTATTGGCCATGGATGAAAATGCTAGATCAATTATTGATTCGTGGGGGACGAGATAATGGCTAAGTTGCTCAGAAATTCTGGACTTTCAGTTACAGAAAGCGTGCTCAACAGGGCTATTGAGTTGCACAGCGCTGGCCAAGTTTCTGGGGCATATAATGTTCTTGCTGCCGCCGGGGACCAGTACGCGAATTCGGCGCAGTACATTGTAGACGATAGGAGCCTGTTCGATGTTCTCGGATATGCTGTAGATTCAGTATGGGAGCGCAATGCTCCAGGATCCGTCGCAACGTCATGGCTAGCTGTTGCTGCGCAGCATCAAGAAAACTATTTAGAGCTGATATTTAATAGTCCGATCCGCGGCGCGGGCGGAGCTGAAAATTACTACAGACTTCCAAATACACTGCAAATAGAGCAGTCTTATGTCGATGCGCTGCAACAAAATGGATTGCCGCCCTCGCTCGCTATTGATGTGGTATTGAACACCATTTTCGGCGGAAGCCCCGAATGGGCACGAATATTAGGCCTTCCTGATGCGAGAATAGCTGAAGAATCGCTGGTTCTTGAGGGCGCGTCACCTGGAGCTACGCTGTCAGAAGTTTTCGAAGCTATTACGCCGCATTTTTGCTTTGCTCCTGGAACGCAAGTGCTGATGGGGGATAATAAAGTAAAACCGATTGAACAGGTGGCGGTCGGGGACTTTGTCATGTCTTTCGATCCGGCGACACTTGGTGGTCGAGGCGATCTGGTTCCCAAAAGAGTAACCAGAACGTTCGAAAACATCACTTCCGAATTCATTCAATTGGATGGAGATGTTTTCATTACGCCGGATCATCATGTTCTAACTGAAGATGGACATTTCAGGCCGGTCTCCCATGTACTTCTAGCAGGACAATCCTTCATCGACGAAGTGGGGGAGGCCATTGATATCTCGGGTGTGGCGGTTTCATATAAATCTAGCGCACAACTTAAGTTGCCGAATGCTTACGGCGAGCATTATAATTTCTTAGGAAATACAGTCCTCAAGCTTTCTGACAGACTTGGATGGCGCACTCACAATTTTGAGGTCGAGGATTATCACACGTACGTTGCAGGAGGTATCCGTGTCCACAATCAGTCTGTTTCAGTTGGAACGCTGAGTGATGTTCTTGGCGGCAATGGCGTTGCGGGCGCTTTTGCTGCCGAACTCCTGAACTTGGGCCAAGAAAATCGTTATGACACCATCCGGGATCGTCCTTTCGGTCCGGACAGGGTCGTCTTCAATGCGGGGTCGAGTAGCGAGTTGTACTCGCAGCAGGAAAAGGCCTGGCGCTCTGACTTGTTGAAGCAGATGACGAATGCGGATGGTTCGTCTCAATGGGTGGTCCAGTACACAGACGCCCAAGGAAATGTCGTAACGAAAGATCCCCAAACAGGGGCCCGTATAGATCCCTCTAAGCTGTCCGCCAGTTCGCTCAATCCAGCCAATGCAGGCCCAAAAACTTCTTACGAAGACGGAACTTACGACAGCAATAGCTATACTCGGAACGAAGACGGTTCATTCACCGACCACTCGACCGGCAATACGCTGCCCGCAACAAATTTTGTTTCCGGCACTACCGGTGAGCCACTCTACAGACAGACCGTCAGATCCTACAATCCTGATACATTGCAATTCGAGGATCGCGTGGTTTACCGACCCGCTGATCAGGACAGCGACAATGGCAGTGATAGCAATGGAGGTGATGACTCCGATAAGCCTATCCTAGTGGATCTGAACGGGGGCGGCATCAACTTCACCGAGTTGACTGCCTCAAACATTTTCTTTGACATGGATGGGGACGGTACTCTCAATCGTACCGCTTGGGCAGGCGCTGGCGACGGCGTGTTGGTGCGCGACGCCAACAATGACGGAATTATCGACCAGCGCGCCGAGGTCGTTTTCACAGACTGGGATGGTACGTCAAAATCTGACCTCCAAGCCTTGCTCTCGATGTTCGATACCAACAACAACGGCAAACTTGACGCGGGTGACGCTGACTGGTCGCTGTTCAAAATAATGGTAACGAATGCAAATGGAACGAACACTCTAAAAACATTGGGTGAGCTCAATATTGTTGAGATTACTCTGATAAGCAATAATCAGAGTCGGGAATTCAGTGATGGCTCTGCTATTTTCGGCGGCTCGATCTTCAAGCGCGGGGATGGCACGACCGGCATGGTCGCTGATACCCGACTAAGCTACGACGCTAACGGCCTAGTCGTAACGAAGACAGTTACACAAAATGGAGATGGCTCTACCACTGTTACGAATACTGGGGCCAATGCTGACGGAAGCCTTGCTAACAAGACCGTCTTGACTGTAGCCGCCAACGGCAATACGCGCAGGACCCAATTCGACGACAACGGCGACGGTGTTTACGATCGCCTCATAGTTGAGACGAAAGCCACATCTTCGAGTGGCGTCGTCACAGATACGCGTGCAGACTATGATGGATCGGGCACCATTCTGCAACGCCGACAGGTGACTGAGACTAGTGCTGATGGCAAGACTATAGTCGTTAGGTTAGATGAAGCAGGCTCCGGCGTTCGGTTCGATAGAGTAGAGACCCGTCAAACTGGCCTCGACGGCAGCCTGACCGTCACCGTCGAGACTCTAAACAGCAATGGTTCGACGCGCACGGAAACGACGACAACGACCAGCGCCAATGGTCTGAACAAGACCATGCAGACCGATATGAACGGGGATGGCATAACAGATGCCACTAAGGTCGAGTCTACCTCGGTTTCCGGAAACGGCACTCGTACGGAAACGGTGACAAACTTCGCGGGCAGCAGTGTCTCCTCCGCTCATCGGATAGGGAGTAGCATCTCAACGGTCTCTGCCGACGGTAGTCAGAAAACAGTTTCCGTCGATCTTGACGGTGATGGCGATGTCGATCTGAAAACCGCGAGCGCTATTGTTCATAATGCGGACGGCAGCACAACCACTACTCTTGAACTCCGCAATACGGACGATAGTCTCCGTAGTCGTACAGTCACCGCGTTGAGCGATGACGGTTTCACACGCACGACAAGTGCCGACCTCGACGGTGATGGTGATACTGATGTCGTCACCAGCGACGTACGTACCTTCGCCGCAAATGGTGCAACGACGCTGACAACCACGTCGCGCGATGGCTCAAACGGCCTGCTGAGTCGATCTGTCTCGACATGGAGCGCCGACGGCAAGACCAGAAGTACCTCCTACGACAGCGATGGCGACGGTTTGTTTGATCGGATTCAGTCCGTAGTCACTTCGGGTTCTTCCTCGACTGAAACCAGCGAGGTCTACTCGGCCAACGGCTCCAACTTACTCTCTCGAGTTGTCACGACGACCAGTAACAATGGCCTGGTACGTAGCGCACAGGTCGATGCCGATGGAAACGGTTCGTACGATGCAGTTCGCCAAACAACCGTCGTCATAAATGCAGATGGTTCGTCGGTGAAGACCGAAGCTCTCCGCAATGGAGCAGGGACAATCGATATCAGCCGTACAGTGACCACTACTGGTGCCAATGGTTTGACGGGGAAGGTGGAGAGCTACACCGGTGCTGAAGTGGCACCATACAAAACCGTGACATCTGTGCGAATTGTGAATCCAGATGGGTCGTTGACTGAAACCGTGACGACGTATTCCGGCGCTGGCCTCGCACTGGTAGCGCGCGCAGTGACTTTGATCAGCGCTGATAGACTGACGTCCACGACATCCACTTATGTGGGGTCCAATACAAACCCTGAAACTGTGGCAACAACATTAATTGCGCAGGATGGCTCCCGGACCGAAACAACAGCGGGTTATGGATCTAATGGATCATCGCTTCTAGGAAGAACTGTCACCACATATAGTGCAAACGGTCTGGTTGTAACTCGAAAGACCGACACAGACGGCGACGGGGACTTTGATAGCACGTCCGTTGAATCCAAGGTATTGAACGCCGACGGCACAGTACAAGTCACCAAGACAATGTATGCCGGCACTGGTACGGCGTCAGCAAACCGCATTGAGAGTTCGGTCTCGACCACCAGCGGAAACGGACTTTCCGTGGCGACACGACGCGATGCAAACGGCGATGGAATAATCGACAGCCGCATCACGGAGGCCACAGTCCTCAACAATGATGGCTCGACGACGCGAACCACGACAAACTTTAATGGATCGGGGACTATCCAGACGGGACGTTCGGTGATGACTGTCAGCGATGACGGGTTGACGAAGATGTCTTGGAATTATCTCGGTAATTCACCGACACACAACACAAAGCAGACGGAAGCAACGGTTCTAGGGCAGGACGGGTCGCGGACGATTACGACTTCGGTGTTCAGCGCCAACAACACAGTTGTCAGCCGCAGCGTAACGACCGTCAGTCGTGACAGCCTTTCGGCTACTACATACATCGACCTGGATGGCGATGGCGCGAACGATAAGGTAATCGCCACAACCACTGCTACCAACGGGTCTGTGACCACAGATACACGGACCTTCGACGGAGTGACTCTGCAGTCCAGCTCTCTGCGCACTGTCAGTGGGAACGGCCTGTCGATCACTATCGAAACCGATCTCGACGGCAATGGTACAACGGATCGCAAAACAACCGACATTTCGACGCTGAACGCTGACGGCTCCCGCACCAGAGTTGAAACCCATTACAAGACTGGGAACGTCATCGAAGGAAGGACGACCACACAGACCAGTGGCGACGGACTGACGATCAACATCACATTCGAAGGTCTCGGTGCTGGAGCTACTCGGACCAGAAGCGAAGTGACGACTGTCAATGCGGATGGGTCGACGACTCGGACGGTTGAAAATCGAAATGCTGCTGGCGTTCTCCTGGACCGGACGGTTTCAGCGGTGAGCGCGGATGGCACGCACATCCGAACGGCGACGGACATTGATGGCAACGGCGCGATCGATGAAACCATTTTGAAGGTCCATCTGCCGAATGGTTCGGTTCAGACATCTTACATGGATGGAGCAGTCTCGTCGGTGTCGGGACGAGAATATGGCTCCGCTGGTGGCAAGTATGTTTTGGAATCAGGCAATGGATTGGTGAGGACCACGCGTTTCGACGCCAACGGCGATGGATTAGCGGAAAGCGAGGTGGTGGAGTCCGTGGTTTTGGGGACAGACGGCACTTCGGTGAAGACAATCACCCGCTCCAATCTGAGCGGGGGCAATGCAAGCGACGCCAACCCCTCTTACACCGCTGCACTTGTTGAGCGTGCTGTTATTACAACGAGTGCGAACGGCCGCAATATCACTTCCGCATGGGATACCGACGGTAACGGCGTTAACGAGGCAAGCCGAACGGATGTAACGACCTTCAACGCAGATGGGTCGTCTACCAGAACGACAACGCACCTAACTGGAACCACAGTCACTTCTCGTTTTGCGGTGACTACCAGCGCGGATGGCCTCAGCGAAACTCAGGAATGGGACACCAACGGTGACGGCAATTTCGACGAGGTGTCGGTCCGGCTTCTAGAAAAGAATACCAATGGTGCCGTCAGCGAAACCGTCACCAACACAACCTTTGGAGGTGCGGCCCTCTCGCAGACAGTGACCACCACCAGTGCTGACGGTCGAACCATCACGGTCAAAGAAGACGCCGATGGCATGGGCGGTTTCGACCGCTCTAAAACAACCAAAACCGTTACGCTTTCTGACGGCTCGACGGTGGTGACGGTTTCCAAATTCGACGGAGCCGGCACCACACTTCTGGAGCGCACTGTCAACGAGACCAGTGCGGATGGTCGTATTGTCAAGTTCAGCCGCGACACGAATGGTGATGGCGCAAATGATCAGATAAAGGACATGGTGCAGCATGTAGATGGCAGCACCACCATCGATGTTCGCGACTTCAACACGGCTGGCGTTCTGACGAGCAGAACAACCACTACCAAGACCGCCGATGGTAGCTTGAGCACTGCCCAGCAGGATATCGATGGGGATGGCATCTTCGATCTTTCGACCACACATACGTGGCGCGATAGGGCCGATGGTGCGACCGAAGAGACAATTCAAATCCACCAAATCAGCGCTCGAGCGAGCGATGGCACGGTGGTTGTCATTACGCCGTTCCTGCTGCAAACCGCAAAGGTCACGGCAAGTGCTGATGGTCGCGAGCAAACTTCCTCGGTCGATCTCAATGCCGATGGCACCTTCGATGAGGTCACACAAGTAACCTCCAATTTGGACGGCTCAAGTCGAACGGTTGTGACTACTACGTCTCTGGCGAGAAGTGAGCCGGCACTTGCCAGTGAGGTGAAGTGGGTTTCTGCGATTGTGACGGGCGCTACAGCGGCCGCCGCGACCGAGGTCGTTGTGTCCGCGGACGGCGTGGTGAAGACGGTGCGAGCCGACTACGATGGCAACGGATCTTACGAGCACAGTGAAATCTGGACGACGCGTATCGATGGCTCTCAGAGAGGTCTGCTGTCAGACAAGGACGCTTCCGGAGCTGTTGTTGCGAGTGGCGTAATGACTATCAGTTCAGACGGGCTGATCACTCAACTGGACCGCGACTCCAACAATGACGGCTTGGCCGACTATCGGGAAATCGTGACGGTTCGAGTCGACGGGAGCGCCGTGAAAACGACTGCAACGCGTGTGGGAAGCGGCAGCTTTACGATCAATTCGATCACGACAACTCACGCAAATGGGCAGTCGCTAAATATCGTCGGTACAGACGGAAACGATGTTTTGATCGGTGGCCGTTGGAACGACGTCATTGCGGGCAACGGCGGTGACGATACGCTCGATGGTGGAGCGGGAGCCGACCAACTGATTGGCGGGTCAGGCAACGATATTTATATCGTCGACAATGGCGGCGACGTTGTGGTTGAGGATGCGAACAATGGCCTGGACTTGGTGCGCTCATCCGCAACTTACTCTTTGGCAGCAAACTTAGAGAACCTGACGCTTATCGGAACAGCGTCCATCAACGGCACAGGGAACTCTCTGAACAACGTTCTTATTGGCAACTCGGGAGCCAATACGCTCAACGGTGGAGCGGGCAATGACACCATGTCCGGTGGTGCGGGCAACGATACCTACATCGTCGACAGCGCCGGCGACGTCGTCACCGAGCTTGCTTCCGAAGGCACGGACCTGGTTCAGTCTTCGATCAGCTATGCCCTGGGCGCCAACCTGGAGAACCTTACGCTCACGGGCTCTGCTGCCACCAACGGCACTGGCAACAGCCTGAACAATGTGATCACGGGTAACAGTGCGAACAACACTCTCATCGGTGGGGGCGGCAACGACACCCTAAGTGGTGGCGCGGGCGCAGATCAACTCACTGGCGGAACCGGCAACGACACCTACGTGGTGGACAATTCCGGAGACGTCGTTACAGAACTGGCGTCTGAAGGGACGGATCTCGTTCAGTCCTCGATCAACTACACCCTCACCTCGAATGTAGAGAATCTGACGCTAACCGGATCTGCGGCGATCAACGGCACCGGTAACACCCTCAACAATGTCATCACCGGCAATTCCGCTGCCAACACGCTTTCAGGCGGCGCCGGCAACGACGCTTTGAATGGCGGCGATGGCAACGACGTCTTGATCGGCGGGTCCGGTGCAGATGCTTTGAACGGCGGAGCCGGCAGCGACACGGCCAGCTACGAAACCTCGACGTCCGGTGTGACCGTCAACACAGGCGTCTTATCGTCGAATACCGGAGATGCTACCGGCGATACGTACACGAGCATCGAGACCATCCGCGGCTCAGCGTTCGACGACCATATCGTGTTCGTTGGCAGCGGCATCACCATCGACGGGGGTGATGGCAATGACAACCTCGTGGCCGATGGGCTTGGAAACACAATCTATGGCGGCGCCGGTCATGACTTGATGCGTGCGAAAGACGGTGAAAACGCCCTCAATGGCGGCAACGATGTCCTCGACGGCGGATCCGGTAACGACGAGATGTATGGACTTGGCGGCAAGGACATCATGATCGGTGGGACCGGCGACGACACGATGCTGGGTGGTGCTGATGACGATATTTATTACGTCGACAGTGTCGGCGACGTCGTCCTTGAGAACAGCGATCCGGGTGAAGGTATCGACCTCGTTTATTCCTCCGTCACCTACACTTTGGCCAACAACGTCGAGAACATGACCCTTACCGGGGCCGCCGCTATAAACGGTACCGGCAACACCTTATCCAACATCCTCATTGGCAATTCTGCTTCGAATACGTTGAACGGCGGCGGGGGCGACGACACGCTAAGCGGAGGTGGCGGGAACGACACGCTCAATGGCGGGACTGGTGCAGACCTGATGTCGGGGGGCACCGGTGATGACACCTACGTCGTCGACAACATCGGAGACGGTGTCACCGAACTTTCGGCTGAGGGCACCGACCTTGTTCAATCGTCCGTGACCTACACGTTGGGCAACAACGTCGAGAACCTCACGCTGACTGGATCGGCCGCGATAACCGGCCGAGGCAATGAGCTAAACAATACGATCATTGGCAACAGCGGTGCCAATGTTCTGAACGGCGGAGATGGCAACGATATTCTCATCGGCGGTGCAGGTGCTGACTCTCTTAACGGCGGTAACGGCACCGACACAGCGAGCTACGAAACCTCGTCCATAGGGCTGACCATCAAAACGGCTTCCCCGAGTTCAAGCACCGGTGACGCCGCTGGAGATACCTTCTCAAGCATAGAAATTCTCAAGGGTACGGCTTTCGACGATGAGATCGTTTTTGTCGGCGACGGTGTTACGCTTCATGGTGGCGACGGAAACGACAATCTGATCGCAGATGGTATCGGCAACACGATCTATGGCGGTGCCGGCAATGACCTGATGCGCGCAAAGGATGGTCCCGATGTCCTCAACGGCGGGAACGACGTCCTCGATGGCGGATCCGGCAACGACGAAATGTACGGCCTCGGTGGCAACGACATGATGATTGGGGGCACTGGCGACGACGCAATGATGGGTGGGATGGGAAATGACACCTACGTTGTTGATAGCGCCAGTGATTTGGTTGTCGAAAATGCGGGAGAAGGCACCGACCTGGTGCAGACCACCGTGTCGTACACGCTCGCTGACAACGTAGAGAACATGACCTTGCTTGGGTCCGGTTCGATCAACGCTACCGGCAATGCTCTCTCCAACGTTTTGCTAGGCAATGCTGGGGCAAATACGCTGAATGGCGCAGGCGGCGCCGACACGATGTCTGGGGGTGGCGGCAACGATCTTTACGTCGTCGACAACATTGGCGATGTCGTGAACGAGCTCACCGGCGAAGGAACGGACAGCGTCCAGTCTTCGGTCACCTACACACTCGCCTCGAACGTCGAAAACCTGACTTTGACTGGTTCGGCGGCCATCAACGGCACCGGCAACAGCCTGGACAACGTTCTTACCGGGAACTCTGGCGCCAACACGCTGACCGGTGGCGGCGGTAACGACACTCTGAATGGCGGAACTGGTTCCGACACCATGTTGGGCGGCACAGGGAATGATACCTATGTCGTCGATAACTCGGGCGACGTCGTCACAGAGGCAGCGTCTGAAGGCACGGACCTCGTCCAGTCTTTGATCAGCTACGTGCTTACGGCAAACGTCGAGAATCTCACCTTGACCGGTTCGGCTTCGCTGAATGGATCGGGCAACGACCTCAACAACGTCATCACCGGAAATTCCGGAGCCAACACGCTCAATGGTGGCGCCGGGAATGACACCCTCAACGGCGGCGATGGCAATGACGTGTTGATTGGTGGAATCGGTGCTGATGTCCTGAATGGCGGCAATGGCATTGACACTGTCAGCTACGAGGCGGCGACGGCGGGCGTGACCCTCAATACTTCGACCACAACATCGAGTGCGGGCGAAGCAGCAGGCGATACGTTCAGCGGCATCGAGGTGATCAAGGGCACGTCATTCAACGACAACATCACGCTCAACGGTGATGCGGTGACGCTCTACGGAAACGACGGCAACGACGTTCTGAGAACATCGGGCAACGGTGCGACCATCTACGGCGGCACTGGCAGCGACGTGATCCACGCCATGAATGGCAGCAACCCGCTCGCCGGCGGCGACGATGTCATCGACGGTGGAGCCGACAACGACGAGATGTACGGTTACGGCGGCAACGACATGATGATCGGGGGTACGGGCAGCGACACTATGCTCGGCGGCTCCGGAAACGACACCTACGTCGTCGACAACAGCGGAGACGTCGTCGTCGAGAATTCGGGCGAAGGCATGGATACGGTCCTCTCGTCAGTCACCTATACCCTTTCTGCAAATGTCGAAAACCTCACGTTGACGGGCTCGGCCGGGCTCAATGGCACGGGCAACGGCCTGAGCAACACCATCACCGGCACATCAGGCGCCAATACGCTCAATGGCGGCGATGGGAATGACACGCTGATCGGCGGCGGCGGCGCGGACGTTCTGATCGGTGGAGCAGGCTACGATATCGCCAGCTACGAGACGTCGACCGCTGGGGTGACGATTCACACAGGTACACCGAGCTCCAACGCCGGCGATGCCGCAGGCGACACCTACAGCAGCATCGAGGAGATAAAAGGTTCAGCCTTCAACGATCAGATCACGCTTTTGAACGTAGGGCAGACCGTCAGAGGCGGTGCTGGCGACGACACCATCGAAATTCTGTCCGGGCAAGCAATTGCCTTCTACGGCGAAGCCGGGAACGACACGCTACGAGGCGATGCCGGCAACGACTATCTCGATGGCGGCGGCGACAACGATACCCTGAGAGGTAATGGTGGCAACGATACGCTCATAGGGGGCGGCGGCAACGACACGCTTTATGGCGGTGATGGAAACGATCTTTTGTCGGGCGGGACAGGTGGAGATGCCTTCTTCGGTGGAGATGGCGTGGACACCGTGACATATGCCGACGCTGCCGCTGCCATCGCGTTTGATCGCAATCAGAACCCGAGCACTTATTCGGGGGACGCAGCGAACGATACCTTCGACTCGATCGAGATCTTCATTGGGTCCGGCTTTGACGACACCATCCATCTCATTGGACAAGGGGCGACGGTCTACGGCGGAAACGGCAACGACCTTATCAATATCTGGTCAGGTCCGGCGGTCAGTTTCTATGGCGAAGCGGGAGACGACACGCTCTGGGGCGACTATGGCGACGACTACCTGAACGGGGGCACTGGCAACGACACAATCAATGGCTTTGCCGGCAATGACACGATGATGGGTGGGACCGGAAACGATACCTATACCGTCGATACTGTCGGCGACGTCATCGTTGAAAATGCGAACGAAGGCACAGATGTCGTCAGAAGCTCGATCACCTACACGTTGAGTACGAACCTTGAGGACTTGATCCTCACGGACAACGCGTCGATCAACGGAACGGGCAATCAGTTCGCCAACGTCCTGACCGGCAACGCCATGGCGAACGTCTTAAACGGTCTTGGCGGAAACGACACCATCGACGGCGGTGCCGGCAATGACACGTTGAACGGCGGCGATGGGAACGACATCCTCAAAGGTGGTTCAGGCGCCGACGCTCACTTCGGCGGAGCCGGAACAGATACCGTCTCGTATGCAGGTTCGCTTGCAGCTGTTTCGATCGACTATCAGAAGGCGCCGAGCACATACACCGGCGACGCCGCCGGCGACACATTCGACTCCATCGAGATCTTCGTTGGTACCGCCTTCGACGACAGCATCCAACTCATGGATGTTGGAGTCACCGTTTACGGCGGCGCTGGCAATGACCTGATTAATATCTGGCACGGGCCAGCCGTAACTCTGTATGGAGAGGCCGGTGACGACCACCTGATGTCCGATTATGGTGCGGACTACCTAGATGGTGGCATCGGAAACGATCTCGTCGAAGGCTACGCCGGCAACGACATCATCTTTGGTGGGGCTGGCAACGACACTCTCTTCGGCGGGGACGGCGACGACACGCTATCCGGCGATGCGGGAGACGATACGCACTACGGTGGATCTGGCGCGGACACGTTCGTTTTCCGTTCCGGAATGGGTGAAGATCTGATCGGCGATTTCCAGCTCGGGATCGACACCATTGAAATCCGGGATCAGGGAAGCATGAACTTCGCCAGCCTGATCGCGAATGCCGAAGAGTACGGCGGCTATTCCTGGCTGCATCTGAACGATGGCGGAACGATTTCCCTCATCAACATCAGCTTGAGCGATCTGTCGGCCAGCGATTTCCGCTTCGTCTGAAGTCGATCCAGCAATTGCAGCGGGCATGCCCGCTGCAATACCATCTAGGCTTCAGCCCGAGTGTATGAGTTGACTACCAACGCAAAGTCTCTGACGAAGGGCCTTCGTGGCCCAATAGCGGCAATGGTTGTGCTCAGCGTGGTGTCCAACCTGCTGATGCTGACCGGACCACTGTTCATGCTGCAGGTATACGATCGGGTGCTGGCCAGTCGTTCGGTGCCCACATTGGTCGTGCTCACAATCTTGATAGCCGGGCTGTTCGCTTTCTACGCATTCTTAGATGCAATGCGATCGCGAATGTCCGCACGGTTTGCCAACGTGCTCGATTCCAAGATCTCGGGGCGACTCCTCTCGGCTGGCATCCGCATGCGTCTCTCAGCCGGAAGTCGGTCCAACCTCGACCCCGTACGCGATGGAGACGCCGTGCGGCAATTTTTGGCAAGTCCCGTCCCACTTACGCTGCTGGATCTGCCTTGGGTGCCTTTCTATTTGGGTCTGGTCTTCCTTTTTCATCCCTGGCTCGGATGGCTGGCGGTGGGCGGTAGCCTGGTAGTCGTGATGCTCATGATCGCCAATGAAGTTCTGTCGAAGCATCCGGCCAAAGAGACCACGTCGCAGCAGCAGTTGCGGCAAAGGCAGGCCGACGACGTTCGGCTCAATGCCGAAACCGTGGTTGCGATGGGAATGGGTGAGGCCCTTCAGCATCGATGGTCCAAACAGACCGATCGAATGCTCTCGGCCCAGGTTACTGCCGGCGACAGAGCAGCCTTCTTCTCAGCCACAACAAAAGGTCTCCGCTTTTTTCTGCAGTCGGCAGTCCTTGCTCTCGGCGCTTACCTTGTCATCCAGGGTTCGATGACCGCCGGCCTAATGATCGCCGCTTCGGTCGTCACGGCTCGCGGACTCGCTCCCGTGGAGCAAATCGTGGGTCAGTGGCGTGCTTTCGTTACGGCTCGGCAATCTTGGTCAAGGATCAAGGCCGTTTTGAGTAATGCCGAACGAAACGAGCGTGAAGTCGAGTTGTCTTTGCCGCGACAGACGCTGACAGTCAGAGGGTTGGCCACGGCACCTCAGGGTTCAAAATCTGCTCTTGTCGGTGGCGTCTCTTTTGACCTTTCCGCCGGAGAGGCAGTTGGTGTTCTGGGACCATCCGGATCGGGGAAATCGTCCCTGGCGAAAGGTCTTCTCGACATATGGCCCCATTTGGCAGGCGAGGTGCGCTTCGATGGAGCGCTGCTCTCCCACTACCGGTCCGGTCAGATCGGGCGGATATGCGGTTATCTCCCGCAGCGAGTGGAGTTGTTCGACGGTTCGGTCGCGGAGAACATTTCGCGTTTCGCAGCGGGAGCCGACAGCGAGCAGATCATCGCGGCCGCGATGACTGCCGGTGCGCACGAATTGATCAGCTCGCTTCCGGATGGCTACAACACGCGTGTGGGCGAACAAGGCGATCTGCTCAGCGCAGGACAGCGTCAGCGCATCGGCCTTGCTAGAGCAGTGTTCGGCTCTCCGTTTCTCATCGTGCTCGATGAACCAAACTCCAATCTGGATTCAGAGGGAGAAGCAGCTCTTTCAGCAGCCATCCAGAAGATGAAAGAACGTGGTTCTGTCGTCATCATCGTCGCACACAGACCAAGTGCGTTGAACACGGTCGATAAGGTTCTTTTCGTTCAGAACGGGCGACAAGCCGCCTTTGGACCCAAGGACGAAGTCCTGAAGAAAATCATGCAGCCGGCACAGAACGTCCTCCCGATCAAAGTGCCCGCCCAATGAGCGATGCAGTGCAAAACCGAAACGACTTGGCGAGCCTCAAGCTTCATGGCTGGATCGGCTTGATTTCGATCGTGGGTCTGTTCGGAGCGTTGATCGCTTGGGGCGCCACAACAGAAGTTTCAGGTGCGATCATTTCCCACGGGTCCTTGATGGTCCAATCCAGCGCCAAGCAGGTCCAACACCCTGAAGGCGGCGTCATCTCTCAGCTTCTCGTGCAAAATGAGGACAAGGTGCAGGCTGGCCAACTGCTTGCGTCGATCGATCAAACGTCAGCTGCTGCGGCCTTGGAATCGTCAGACGCGCAACTTCGTCAGCTTCTGATGCAAGAAGCGCGTCTCTTGGCCGAAGCGTCTGGAGACGCCACTTTCGAAATTCCAGAGAGTGCGACCAAATCCTTCTCCGAGGACGATTTGCGACCCGTGCAATTGCTCGAAGAGCGAATCCTCGGGGCTCGTCAAGCCACGCGTAAGGGAAGCATCGCCCAACTTCAGGAACAGGTGGTCCAGCTCGATCGTCAGGAAGATGGGCTGGTTCAGCAGCAGAAGGCGATCTCTGACCAAATTGGCATTCTTAAAAGCGAGCTAGCGGACTTCGATCACCTGTTCGCCAGCCAACTCGTCAATGAGAGTCGCGGAACCGCGTTGCACAAAGAGCTGGCGGTCGCACAAGGGCAATTGGGTCAGATCACGGCATCCATAGCCGAGGGACGCGCCGCATCCGCCGAGAAAACGTTGCAAATCTCTCAGATCGACTATGAACACCTGAATGCCGCTCTGAACGAATTGGCGCAGGTTCGCAGAAGCATCAATGAGGTTTCGCAGAGAAGGCTGGCAGAACAGGATCGGCTCAAGCGCACGGAGATACGTGCGCCCCAAAGCGGAATAATTCACGAGCTTGCCATCCACACTGAAGGCGGCGTCGTTCAAGCCGGCCAAACGTTGATGCTCGTCGTGCCAAGCGATGACCCTCTGATCGTGAATTCCAGGATCGAGATCGTCGATATTGATAAGGTTCATGTCGGCCAGGAGGTTGTTCTCCGGTTCTCCGGTCTGAACCCTCGGACCACTCCAGAACTGATTGGAGCAATCAGTGCGGTCGCTCCGGACGTTACCCGCGATCCCGCCACCGGTGCTGTCTTCTACTCGGTCCGAGTGGTGATAGCAGACGATGAGTTGGCGAAACTTCCGGAAGATATCGTGTTGGTAGCCGGCATGCCGGTTGAAGCCTATGTGCAGCTCTCGGACCGCGCAGTGTTGAGCTACATGTTTCAGCCATTCTGGGACCATTTGAGGCTGGCGCTGCGCGAGGAGTGAGCGCGGAAAGCCCTGATGAATCCTGCTAATTTCTCGGCGGATCCATCAAGCAGCTTCAGGCAGGCCATCACGAGAGCTCGTCAGAATGGGACTTGCAGTCGGCTTGTGCTGCTGAGCAGCTGGACTGGTACTGTTGTAGCCGTCGTCCTACTCAGGCTGGAAGCGTAATTACAGAGCTCGTACAGAACAAATGGTTTTGGGTCTTCCATCGATATTTCTAACATTTTTCAACCATGTATTTTGCAAACAACGCGGTTGATGTGCGGTTTTTTGTATGCAAAGTCTGTATAGATTTTTTGAGGGGTATGGAAATTTGTCAAGAATATTGAGTTCTTCAGACCTGGACTTGCTTAAAAGTCATGCTGATGCAGGCGATCGTGTGGCTTACTACTCGCAACTTTCGGCGTGGGGTTACGCCTATGGCGCACTTGCGCTCGGAGTGGTCACCCAAGAAACGCTGTCCGGGCGAACAGCCAATCGCTTCTTCATAAACCAATCGGGCGTCTTTGAGCCAGACGATCTGGCCACGGTAAGCCTTGCATTGATGAACTTTGACCTCGAAGCGCGTCGTGATGCCAATGGCAACGACATCGGCTACCATGCAATCTCAGAATATCATCGGGAAGCGTTCGAACTGGTTGGGGCCAATATCGATGCGTGGACGCCGACCAGAGCATTAAATGAACTTGATGAAGAAGACCGCGGTGCGTTGTGGATCTCGCTTCTAACGAGCGGAGAATTGTCCAGCGGCGCATCCCTGCTCCAACCGCTCCCTTGGCTTGAGCTGAACCCTAATGAAACAGGGGCTCAAGCACTTGAAAGACTTGCTCAATATGCGTGGGATCTCGGTTATGCCTCTCTGGAAGGTCTGCTCGGAGACTCCGGCGAGCTTGGTGGCTTTGAGCGTTCGATTGGCGACGGCAAGCTGATTGCCCTGATGAACACGCCTGACGTCGGCACAGGCACCGCTTTCGCGGACACGCTGATGGGGTATGCGGGAAATGATACCCTGTATGGAGGCTATGGAGCAGATCGATTGTATGGCGGCCAAGGCGACGACCAACTCTGGTCGGGAGCGATGGAAAGCGATGGCTTTCACTCGAGCGACGATGATGCTGATTGGCTGGTCGGGGGAACTGGTCACGACCACTATCATGGCGGTGGAGGCACGGTTTTCGCCCTAGTTGACGACTATTGGACCGAGTTGGGGCAGTTTGGGGACCTCAACCCTGAGGTCACAAGCCAGGTCGACCACATTTTCGATGAAGATGGCATCGGCAGTATCTACTATCCTTCCGCTTACTTCGACGACGCGCAAGGTTATTTTTATTCAGTTTGGTTCGAGACCGGCACAATAACAAGCTTTGCGGCGAGCTCGGATAGATGGGCGAACAATGCCTCCAGTTTCTATACAGAGCTGTCCGATGGCACGAGAATGTACGCGTTCTTGCTTGATCTGTACCCGGATGACGGCGTTAACGCTCTTGATCTGGTTTTGGCCCAGCATAGTGAGTATGTGACGGTATCGTACGTCATCAGAAACTTTTACCAAGGTGACTTCGGCATCCTTATCGATGGCTATGGGGAGATGCGCAACGCGCCGCCATCTGGGAATGGTGCAGGAGACATTCTGCAGGGAACTGCTGACAGCGATACGCTGATCGGCGGGGCTTTAAACGATAATATTGTCGGTGGCGCTGGGAACGACATTCTGGTTGGAAACAATGGCGACGACAGGATTTGGGGTCATGCGGGCGATGACACAATCATTGGCGGCGCCGGTGGGGACTATATGGATGGAGGGGACGGTTTCGATACCGTTTCATACGCCAGTGCCGGTGCGGGCATCTACATTCATTCCGGCAACCCTCAAGCAAATACCGGCGATGCGGCGGGCGACAGAATACTGAATTTCGAAGCCATCCGTGGTAGTGAGCATGCGGACGAACTCATCCTGGTTGAGAATGGGGCTTATGTCTTCGGCGGCGGAGGAGATGACACGGTCACTCTAGCAGGGGACGGCGGGTTCGTTTTCGGCGAATCGGGACATGATTCCGTTTTTGGGAGCGGCGGCGCTGACAGCATTTATGGCGATGCGGGAGATGATACGCTTTTCGGATACGGCGGAGACGACCTGATTGAGGGGGGCGCGGACAATGACACGGTCTATGGTGGCTCCGGAAGAGACAAACTCAATGGAGGATCCGGCAACGATTACCTTTACGGCGATGCGGATGACGACGAGCTGTACGGAGGCGATGGTACCGATGAGCTTTTTGGTGGTATGGGCGTCGACACACTCGACGGAGGAAGAGGGAACGATTGGCTCGTCGGCGGTGCGGGAGCCGACACTTTTGTGTTCGACGGCACTTTTGGCACGGACGGCGTAGCCGATTTCGAACTGGGGGTCGACAGTCTGCGTATTAGCAATCACGCTGGGTTGACATTCGATTCCATCATCGACGCCTCAAATGAATGGGGCGGCAATAGCTGGCTAAACGTTGGCGGGAACACGATTGTACTTTATGGTGTTGCTTTGTCGAATATCAGCTCTGAATACTTGTTGATCGCATAGATCACCGTTCTTTCGCATCTCGGGCTTCTAGTTTTATTGAAAGATGCAAAATGCGAGCACTCGGTATTGCGCTGATCTTCCTCGTGTTCTGCGGAGGGGCCAACGTCAAATCAACAGAAGTCGCAGCTTCGTGCGACTTCTCGAGAATTCCTGGGCCTGTCTACACGTATGAGATGACCTCAGGCGAAGGCGAGGTAACACTCCTTTTAATTCCGTACGAATACGTAGCGTCCATTACCTCCGGTCGAAGTCGTTATTCCTTGGCCCTGAGCGCATTGCGAGACAACCTCCTCCCAATGAGCGCTTCTCTGTCGTCTTCCCAAATCGCGCGGGAGGCAGCGAAAAGTGGGAGGATACTTGACTACCAGATCACCATCTATGCCACCAACAGCCTGCGCGCTAGACTCGACGCAATAGCGTGGACATATGGCTTCTCGATCAACTCCGACGAAATATTGCAAGCGAAGATGGACCCGAACGGCTTCCTCACGACTGCGGAACGGAAGCCATCGGTTCCTAAGGAGCATCCCCTTGCTACAGATTTATACTGGCAGTTGAATTCCAACGGCAAGATAGTTCGAATCGTGCATTGCCATCGCAGTGGTTTGGTTCCCACCCCGTACTGCAAGCATTATGTTCAAGATGGGTCGTTGGTGATCCAGTTCGACTATCCACTCAATGAACAGGCACTGTGGCGTGAGAACGAGTCTTCGGTATTGAGCCTGGTTGGATGTTTCAAAGAGCCATCCAGCTCTTGAAGACATTTTGCATGGCGGCGTTGGCAGACCTTCGCTCGATGAGGACCTGCTGCCGCAACCGCAGGCATTCCTCTTCCTTGTCGGAAATCAGCGGGCTGCACATCATCGCCGCTCCATTCCGCGCCTTGGTTGCGATCCAGCGATCTTTCCAGAAAATGCCTCATACTCGGAAACCAGTTCCTGGATCGGTCGTCCCGATCGTTCAGGAGCAACGACAGTCGCACATCACGGGCCACTCCGGAGAGGACATCTCCAGAAAGTACTGCGACTATCTGGTGCAAACGTTGTCACAGGCAATCGAGAAGAAGCCGCGCCACGACATCGCCGATGATCTTTGCTCCACTTGATACCGTGCGAAGGCAAGGCAGCGGTGGTCGGACCGAAATTGTCGTTGTAAGGAGGCAAGTCGAGAGTAGCTTCAAAAGCATCCTGTCTATCGCTGTCCTCTCGTCTCAAGCGTTACCGTCGGATCAGATAGACGCCGCAGCATGCCAGGGAGGCGCAATGCAAGACTACGTCGATGAATTGAGCGGTGCACTGACCGAGCGATACAAGCTCTACCTGCAGACCTTCATGATCGACGTCTGGAACGACAAAAGGGCGATCGGATTTCGGTTCGGATACTCTTTGCGCCATGACAGCAAGCTTCACACCCGAGTCTTCAAGATTGGCGCTGCAGATGCGATCACGAGTGCGGAACGCCTCGCCATCATCGACGCGATGTTCGCGGAGATCGAGGATCACCTCGACGAGACCATCGCCGCAAGTCTCGTAGAACTGAACTGATCGGTTCATGGCTTCCACGACGACTCGACACCACCGCTTCTGTGGTCGGGTCCGATCTGACGGCGTTGAGCGGGGTCGTGTTGCGCTTCCATGTCCGGCCCGATGTGTTCGGCTAAATCCTTCCAGAGCCCTCAACGTGCGTAGTTCGCCAAGTGCCACTGCTGTCCATAGGAGAGCGGCCTGATTGACTCGACTCGGTCCCGCCCTCGCGCTTCACAAGCAATGCGGTGATGCCCACGGTCCAAAGCCTAAACCGCCGAAATCATTGACATCGGTCGTCATGGCGATCCTTCAAAAATCAATCGAGCGCATTGTTCTTCGTTCCATGTCCTAAGCCGCGACATCTCGTGTTGACGAGCTCTGCCACGGCGTGGACAACCACAGCTCGCTCGGCAATTCCTCATCTGGCAGGATGTCGTGACGAGAAGAACGGCGAGGAAGACCTCGTTCGGCGAAAAACGAAGTCTTCCACAACCACTGCCGCCCAGGCTGTTGATTTCCGCCGAGAAGTGCCCCGGGTTTTCCATTGAGAAGTGACCCGCCTGTTAGTTTTGTTTCGGGTCGGCTGCTGCGGTCAAGGGTCTAGATGTTGATTTCCGCCGAGAAGTGCCCCGGGTTTTCCATTGAGAAGTGACCCGCCTGTTAGTTTTGTTTCGGGTCGGCTGCTGCGGTCAAGGGTCTAGGTTTCTCCTTTGGTTTTGGCGGCGGATGGGCTGAGCTGTTCTTGAAGCGGAAGCTGTCGTTTCCGGTCTCCAGAATGTGGCAGTGATGGGTGAGCCGGTCGAGCAGCGCAGTGGTCATCTTGGCATCGCCGAAGACGCTGGCCCATTCGCTGAAGCGTAAGCGCCAAGGCGCCCCCGTCTGACGCATTGGCTTGAGTTGGATTATTTGCACGTCTGATTTGATGACGGTGTGAGTTTCTATGTCTGCTCCTATNGGCGTCGACGAAGCCCATGTTCTTGAAGCGGAAGCTGTCGTTTCCGGTCTCCAGAATGTGGCAGTGATGGGTGAGCCGGTCGAGCAGCGCAGTGGTCATCTTGGCATCGCCGAAGACGCTGGCCCATTCGCTGAAGCTGAGATTGGTGGTGATGATCACGCTGGTGTGCTCGTAGAGCCTGCTGAGCAGGTGGAAGAGCAAGGCGCCACCTGAAGCACTGAATGGCAGATATCCCAGCTCGTCGAGAATGACGAGATCGGCGTGGGCAAGTCGACCGGCAATCTGACCAGCTCGACCCTGCATTTTCTCCTGCTCGAGCGCGTTGACCAATTCGACGGTCGAGAAGAAGCGAACACGCTTTTGATGGTGCTCGATCGCCTGCACACCGATGGCAGTGGCAATGTGGGTCTTGCCTGTTCCTGGTCCGCCAACCAGCACGATATTGTTGGCCTGTTCGATGAAGTCGCAGCGATGAAGCTGGCGCACCAGTGCCTCGTTGATCTCGCTGCTAGAGAAGTCGAAGCCATTGAGGTCGCGATAGGCAGGGAAGCGAGCGGTCTTGAGCTGGTAAGCGGTCGATCGAACCTCCCTCTCTGCCGTCTCGGCCTTGAGCAGTTGCGACAGGATCGGGATGGCAGCCTCGAAGGCGGGAGCACCTTGCTCGGTCAACTCGCCCACGGCCTGGGCCATGCCATGCATCTTGAGGCTTTTGAGCATGATGATAACGGCGCCGGCGGCAGGGTTATGACGCATGACGGGTCTCCGCTGCTTTGCGCAGCGCGTCATAGCGCTCGACATTGGCCTTGGGCTCCTTGGTCAGCACCAGAGCCTGGGGCGCATTGATGGTCGGCGGTGTAATGGCCTTGCCGTCAACCAGACGATGCAGCAGGTTCAACACGTGGGTCTTGGTGGGCACACCCGCCGTCAGCGCCATCTCCACGGCCACGAGCACGGCATTCTCGTCGTGCTGCAGCACCAGCGCCAGGATCTCGACCATCTCCCGATCACCGCCCGGCTTCTTGAGCAGGTGCTGCTGCAGAGTTCTGAAGGCATCTGGCAGTTCGGCAAAAGGCGCGCCATTGCGTAGCGCGCCCGGTTTGCGCTGCACCACAGCGAGATAGTGGCGCCAATCGTAAACTGTCCGGCCGGGCTGATCATGGGAGCGATCGATGATGCGATGGTGCTCGCAGATGACCATGCCCTCGGCCGCGACAACGATCCGATCGGGATAGACCCTGAGACTGACCGGTCGATTGGCAAACGAGGCCGGCACGCTGTAGCGGTTGCGGTCCAGGTGCACGAGGCAGGTTGGCGTGACCCGCTTGGTATATTCGACAAAGCCATCAAACGGCCGCGATGCCGGCATGAGGCTTGGCACTTCCTCCGCCCAGAGATCGGCAATAGTGCCACCCATTCTGCCGTGAGCGGTCTGGGACCAGAGTTCCTTGCAACGACTCTCCAACCAGTCGTTGAGCGCGTCCAGCGTTGGAAAGCGGGGGATGGGCTGCCAGAGCCGGTGGCGAGCGTCCTGCACGTTCTTTTCGACCTGACCCTTCTCCCAGCCTGAGGCGGGATTGCAGAACTCAGGTTCGAACAGATAGTGGCTCGCCATGGCCAGGAACCGAGCATTGACGTCCCGCTCCTTGCCGCGGCCGACCCTGTCGATGGCGGTCCGCATGTTGTCATAGATGCCACGCTGCGGAATGCCGCCAAGTACCCGGAAGGCATGGGTATGAGCATCGAACAGCATCTCGTGGGTTTGCAGCAGATAGGCCCGGACGATGAAGGCTCGGCTATAACTGAGCTTGGTATGCGCCACCTGCAGCTTGGTACGCTCACTGCCGATGATAGCCCAGTCTTCGGACCAGTCAAACTGGAAGGCCTCCCCAGGGGCAAAGCTCAGCGGCACGAATGTCCCGCGACCTGTGGTCTGCAGCTCACGCTGCCGGTCCGCTCGCCACTCTCGGGCAAAGGCTGCCACTCGATTGTAGGACCCCTCGAACCCCAGGCTCACCAGATTGGCGTGAAGCTGTTTGAGGGTTTGCTTTTGCTTGCGCGGCCTATTGGCTTCCGTCTTCAACCATGCCGCCAGCCGATCCGCGAAGGGATCCAGTTTGCTCGGTCTATCGGGGACCTTGAACTGCGGCTCGACGCCGTCGGATCGAAGATATTTGCGAATGGTGTTCCGGGAAAGACCGGTCCTGCGGCCGATCTCCCGGATCGATAGATGCTCTCGAAAATGCCAGCGTCGGATAACGCTCAGTAACGCCATGTCGATCACTCCACAGCCCCCGCTGAAAACAGCCAGGGCACGGTTGGAACATGGGTCAAATCTCGATGGAAATAGTCCCGCCTAACGGGTCACTTCTCAGTGGCAATCAACA